>NZ_BNCI01000012.1 GCF_014656395.1 Kordiimonas sediminis | reverse complement strand
CTGTACGCCGGTTGAACTTCGAGTGATGACCTTGTTATAGAACGGGGCCTTAGCTCAGCTGGGAGAGCGCCTGATTTGCATTCAGGAGGTCAGCGGTTCGATCCCGCTAGGCTCCACCATCACTACTGTTGGTTCGAGTTTGGTGAGGGCCGGTAGCTCAGGTGGTTAGAGCGCACGCCTGATAAGCGTGAGGTCGGTGGTTCAAGTCCACCTCGGCCCACCATCAGCATAGCTGGTGCGTTCCTCGAGACTGTCTCTAAGCCTGCAGCAGGGTGCTGCAGGGTGTCAAAAAGGGAAATAGAATTCCAAAGGGCTTGCCTGGCGGATTTGATCTTTGAAATTGTGAAGAAAGTTATACTTGCACGTATAATCGGTTGAAGAACTTGTTCTTCTGGATTTTACGCGGACCCCCAAATTCCGTGTTTAAGACGATTATATGTTTGTGATGATGTGTGTAAGACTTGTCTTATATGCATCACCCAAAATGGGATAGGTTTTAAAACCTATTTCAATTGCATGCTGATAAAAATGATTTTTCATATCGCTCTGTGTTTGTAACTCAGTTCCGTAGAGTTACGCCGAGAACGCAGGGGTATGAGATGGATGCTTTCGAGTGTTTATCTCTGGATATGGAGGATTTCTCAAGTGATTTAAGAGCATTTGGTGGATGCCTTGGCGTATGGAGGCGATGAAAGACGTGACAGGCTGCGATAAGCTGTGGTGAGGTGC
>NZ_BNCI01000011.1 GCF_014656395.1 Kordiimonas sediminis | reverse complement strand
CTGTACGCCGGTTGAACTTCGAGTGATGACCTTGTTATAGAACGGGGCCTTAGCTCAGCTGGGAGAGCGCCTGATTTGCATTCAGGAGGTCAGCGGTTCGATCCCGCTAGGCTCCACCATCACTACCGTTGGTTCGAGTTTGGTGAGGGCCGGTAGCTCAGGTGGTTAGAGCGCACGCCTGATAAGCGTGAGGTCGGTGGTTCAAGTCCACCTCGGCCCACCATCAGCATAGCTGGTGCGTTCCTCGAGACTGTCTCTAAGCCTGCAGCAGGGTGCTGCAGGGTGTCAAAAAAGGGAAATAGAATTCCAAAGGGCTTGCCCGGCGGATTTGATCTTTGAAATTGTGAAGAAAGTTATACTTGCACGTATAATCGGTTGAAGAACTTGTTCTTCTGGATTTTACGCGGACCCCCAAATTCCGTGTTTAAGACGATTATATGTTTGTGATGATGTGTGTAAGACTTGTCTTATATGCATCACCCAAAATGGGATAGGTTTTAAAACCTATTTCAATTGCATGCTGATAAAAATGATTTTTCATATCGCTCTGTGTTTGTAACTCAGTTCCGTAGAGTTACGCCGAGAACGCAGGGGTATGAGATGAATGCTTTCGAGTGTTTATCTCTGGATATGGAGGATTTCTCAAGTGATTTAAGAGCATTTGGTGGATGCCTTGGCGTATGGAGGCGATGAAAGACGTGACAGGCTGCGATAAGCTGTGGTGAGGTGC
>NZ_BNCI01000010.1 GCF_014656395.1 Kordiimonas sediminis | reverse complement strand
GACGAGTAGTTCCAGTTTCGGGTGCAGTCTGGAACGGGTATCGGCAAAGATATCAGGTCTATGCATCATTGGCAGGCTCCCCGACAATCTCAGAAGTATTGGCGACAATCCGGCCTTCAATCCAGGCATTGATATCTTCTATCCGGTAACGGACGGACCGGCCCGATATTTTGACGAAGCGCGGGCCGCCGCCGCGTAAGCGCCAGCCCTGCAGGGTGCGAACGCTTTGGTTAAGGTATGCAGCGGCTTGCCGCTCGTTTAGTAAAGGCGCTGCCACTGCAGCGGTAGTTGAGTGTGACATAATATGACTCTTAGTTATGTGTTGCGACGCAGTAGTACGTCGTGACGTCATTAAATACTCAGGTCGGATATATGTCATTCGAAGCTACTGAGATTAATAGGGGGGTAAATACCCCCCTATTAATCTCAGTGAATTTACTTGCTTATAAGTTTGCGCATTTTGGATGCGATAGCGGTTGCTGGGATGTCAGGGGTAATAATTGCACACACGTCACGACAAAACAGAAAGGCGTCGGTGATGCCTTCGCCTTCATGTTCGTCATAAGTAAATTTACGCTCAAGAGTATCTTCCCAATAAGATTTGAGGTTTAAGATTAATGTTTCAACACTGACAAGGGTTGTCCGGCCTTTATTAATGGCAGGCTTGTATCTCGCCGCTTCCTCAGCATATTGGGCCAGTGATGCGGGTGATTGAATTGTTGTAGCGAAAGCTTCATCCCTCATGTATCCGCCGAAGCCATGTAAGGGTTTGGTTCGTTCAATTCTCACGTAAGCACTATAAAGGCGGGATGCTGAAACCTCATCAAGACTGTCAAGAGCTGTAGCAAGTTTTGAGGCTAATTTATGGACTTGTTTCAGCGTTGTTT
>NZ_BNCI01000009.1 GCF_014656395.1 Kordiimonas sediminis | reverse complement strand
AAACAACGCTGAAACAAGTCCATAAATTAGCCTCAAAACTTGCTACAGCTCTTGACAGTCTTGATGAGGTTTCAGCATCCCGCCTTTATAGTGCTTACGTGAGAATTGAACGAACCAAACCCTTACCTGGCTTCGGCGGATACATGAGGGATGAAGCTTTCTCTACAACAATTAAATCACCCGCATCACTGGCCCAATATGCTGAAGAAGCGGCGAGATACAAGCCTACCATTAGTAAAGGCCGGACAATCCTTGTCAGTGTTGAAACATTAATCTTAAACCTCAAATCTTATTGGGAAGATACTCTTGGGCGTAAATTTACTTATGACGAACATGAAGGCGAAGGCATCACCGACGCCTTTCTGTTTTGTCGTGACGTGTGTGCAGTTATTACCCCTGACATCCCAGCAACCGCTATCGCATCCAAAATGCGCAAACTTATAAGCAAGTAAATTCACTGAGATTAATAGGGGGGTATTTACCCCCCTATTAATCTCAGTAGCTTCGAATGACATATATCCGACCTGAGTATTTAATGACGTCACGACGTACTACTGCGTCGCAACACATAACTAAGAGTCATATTATGTCACACTCAACTACCGCTGCAGTGGCAGCGCCTTTACTAAACGAGCGGCAAGCCGCTGCATACCTTAACCAAAGCATTCGCACCCTGCAGGGCTGGCGCTTACGCGGCGGCGGCCCGCGCTTCGTCAAAATATCGGGCCGGTCCGTCCGTTACCGGATAGAAGATATCAATACCTGGATTGAAGGCCGGATTGTCGCCAATACTTCTGAGATTGTCGGGGAGCCTGCCAATGATGCATAGACCTGATATCTTTGCCGATACCCGTTCCAGACTGCACCCGAAACTGGAACTACTCGTC
>NZ_BNCI01000007.1 GCF_014656395.1 Kordiimonas sediminis | reverse complement strand
AGCCAGGCGTGGCCCATAAGCTCCAGACAGGTATCTGTGATGCTTTCGGCATTGCCAAGCGCAGACAGGCCACTTGTACGCTGCAAGTCCCGAACACTTATCCGCTCTGGCTTGTTTTCCCGTATCCATTTGGCCAGTAGTCTTACCTTCGGGTTAGTTTTTTGCTGGTCGTCAACATGGTAGATATGCTTTGCCATCGGGATGAAATAGTCATCCATAAGGGTAAGTGCATTTCTCACTGACTGGTCGCTGATCTCATACGGCTCAGGTGCAGTTGCATCCGCCGCCCAGGATACATATTCAAGGACCAGTGCTAGCCGTATGACCATGCCAGGGGTTTTCCCTAGCCAGCCACCAAAGCGGCCCGTATGGTCATGCTTGCCGTTGTTGTGCCACCAGGCATCGAAGATATCAGCAGCCTCAGTGCTGAAAGGAACAATGCGCGGCGTGTTCTGGCCGTCTGTTTGTTTGTCGAGCGTTAAGGCGTGTAGGCGCCGGAAGACACCAAGCATATAGTCCCGGTCTGCCACGCTGCGCGGTCGGCGGCGTTCAACCTTGTCTGGATGGATATAGAGGATACGTGCGCTTAGACCGTCATCATCGCCTTTCATCAAGAGGCTTTCAATCTTGTCGGGTTGCATACCGCCAAGCATAGACAGCGAGAGGTGATCAATCTTCAATGGCTCGCCATTCTTTACCCGGTCCTGGGTAAAGGACTTGCCGCCGTAGGCTTCCAGATATAACGCCCTGTCACCGCCCTTGGAGCCTGCATAGCGGTCAAGGTTAGCAAACAGCCCGGTAAGCTCGTCACGGACGTTTAAAAAGCCCTTGGGGTTGCCCTGCATAGCGAGGCACAGCGCCTCTGATGTTGCATCCCCCATTGTCAGGCGTTGCCGTTCCGGTGGGCGTGGTTCAACGGCTGCTTGCGGCATCATGGGAACACCGCCGCCTTCTGCCTGAGCGGTCTTGATATCCTTTTCCCAGTTTTGGCGAATTAGGGCGGCTTCTTGCTTGTCTGTCTCGTAAGCACGCAGCGCTTCCTCATAGATAGGGACCATATCAGCTTCGAGTGTGCGCAAGAGGTCAAGCACAGGCTCCATAGCGGGGCTTTTCCCGCTTGACGGGTCACCAACCAATGCAAGCCACAGGATAGATGGCTCTGACCAGCCAGCCCAGGGGCTTGCCTTGCGGCTGTTACCAATCAGGGTCGCACATGCCGAGAGAAGGGAGCCAGCCACATACTCAGGCGGCGCACTACATCCTTCAGCGGCTTTGCTAATCCAGTCTGTAATACGCGGATGAAAGACATTGAGGGGCAGGGATGGTTTAGGGGCTTTTGTCTCAAGAATAGACATATCAGGCTTAGGCCAATTATCGTTTGAAGCCAGCCCGACACGGTCGACGCGTTCCGTGGCCGTATGCGGTAATTTCATCGTCTGGGTGTTTGAAGCAGGTGGAACAATCGTCTCTGCGTGCTCCAGGAGTTTGGAAAGTGTCTCCTTAGTCCAGCCCGCTGCAATCGCGTCCGCAGCATCCCAGCCCTGGGGGCAGGTATCTGCCAGGCAAGTATAGGTAGGCTGACCTTCAGTATAGCTATACATAGGGTCGTTTGCATACTTACGTATGTAGGATGCTAACCCTAACGTAACATATGTTACATTACGTAGGGAAATACGCCGCACGGTCGCCCCTACTGTATGTAAGATAGTACATATACTGTCAGCGTATTTCTCCCCCGGAGTGTCATTGTCAGGCCACAGGATTACTTCCCTGCCCCTCAGCGGTGACCAGTCGGTTTTATGGGCTGCGTTCGAGCCGCCCATGCTGGTGGTAGCGAGATAACCAAACCCGGCCAGGGCATCGGCGCATTTCTCGCCTTCAACTACTATTACAGGCTCGTCAGGTCTGGATGCCAGGGCCTCTAGGTCATAGAGGATTGGCACTATGGGGCTTTTCCAGTCTTGCTGTTTGGTGCAGTAGGGACGCACGGTTTTACCGTCTTTGTTGTCAAACCGGTAGGACGCGGCGCATATCATGCCGCTCCCGTCTCTGTAGGGATAGATCTTGTCTGGCAAGCCCAGGCTCGGATGGGTTACGGGTAGAGTATCAGTCATTCGCAACTCCTGCCATTCTGCGGACCAGTTTAACGGCTTCCAGTGGGGGTAGGCCGTATAGATAGCTTGCCAGGCTCACCAGGTCACCGCCACTATCACCGGTAGCAAAGTCTGCCCAGGCCCCGGATTTGAGATTAATCCTGAACGAGCCTAGTTTTCTGTCTGTCCGGGTCGGGTTAAGGGCAATCCATTCCATCCCCTGACGTCTGCCTTGCGGCAAGAGGCTGGGGACGAGTAGTTCCAGTTTCGGGTGCAGTCTGGAACGGGTATCGGCAAAGATATCAGGTCTATGCATCATTGGCAGGCTCCCCGACAATCTCAGAAGTATTGGCGACAATCCGGCCTTCAATCCAGG
>NZ_BNCI01000006.1 GCF_014656395.1 Kordiimonas sediminis | reverse complement strand
GATACGGGAAAACAAGCCAGAGCGGATAAGTGTTCGGGACTTGCAGCGTACAAGTGGCCTGTCTGCGCTTGGCAATGCCGAAAGCATCACAGATACCTGTCTGGAGCTTATGGGCCACGCCTGGCTGCAGCCAGCTTTTACACGGCGGGGGGAAAGTCACGGCAGAGCCGCTAAAGCATTCACAGTCAACCCGGCTGTGTTCATATAGCCCTGACAATAATGACATTAGTGACATTAGCCATACCTAATGGCCCTAATGTCACTAATGTCAGAAATGTCATCACCAGATCAGTCAAAAGAGTCACAAGGCTAACTGTACTATTTTTAATTTAGTTTACTGTTAGCTGGACCCAACCTTCTGTCGATGATTAGAGCCAACAAAACTGCAAAATATAATCAGTCACAATTAATACAGGTGTCTCAATTCTTATATTATACTTCTGATTCTACGTATAAGTCTCTCTTTGGCATTGCTGCTTAAATCACTCAATTCATTTTCTACAATACGGTTCGCTTCACCCTGATCCCCATCAAAAGCGGCTAGCAATGCTTGCGCCTTTGCCTTTATAGTGGTGTGCCCACTTGTTGCCCCCGCATTAGAAAGCATGCTAAGACTTTCAGAAATTAGGTTACGGTTCATATCCTGAACCGCCATATCAAGTTTAGTCAACACAGGGTAAGCTACGTCACTATACTCTCTTATTGCTTCATCAATATTTCTATATGCTTGCTGTTTGTCCCCAAACTTGTGCTCATAAATTGCAGCTAAACTAGAATGAATTTCTTTGCCTCTTGCTCCGCCGACTTTCTCAAGCGATTCAAGTATTTTATGTAGTTTCTCCTGTTTTTGCTCTTGACCTGGTGCATACAACAAACATTGGAAATATGCTTGAGCTATAAACGGGTTAGAAGGATATCTCAAATAGTTTTCTTCTGCTAAAGAAAGGCCTTGCTCGTAGTCCTCAATTGATACCAGAATAAAAACCACTTCTCTCCGCGCACGCTGTTCGGTGCGGACGTGGTTCATAGCTCTTCTATACCGGACTAATGCGTCATCATATCTGCGTTTCTGTCTATAATAAAACCCAAAAAGAAAATCATGTTCCGGTCCTGAAATCTTTTGTACTTCAGATGTAAATCGTGGATCTTTTAATCGTGCCAAAGACTGACAAAGGTAATATAAGATATCTTGACGAGTATGCTCATCATAATAATTTGAATTCTGCATTACTCGATCTGCAAGTTGTACAACTTCCTTATATGACTTTTCAAAGTATAGATCTCTCATAGACTGCAGGAAATGTGCCGGGATCATCATACTCTCAGGCAGATTCACATGCATCACGAGTGCCTGTTTTACGGCAATATGGTATTCTGAAACATCAAACTCTTCTGTAGAGTAGTTTCGTGCAAAGTGTTTCACGAATTTATGTAGTGCAGAGTGATACTCTGAAGTCATGTGAGTACGATCTCTCACAACAGCATCTCTAATTACTTCATTGATGCGAAAGTATTGACCAGACCCGCCAATCGGCTCGCAAACGCTATCTGCTACAAATCGGTCAATATAATCAGTTAATGGGAGATTTATTTCTTCTGCAATTTGCTGGGTGAAATCCAGGGAAACAAATTCAAATGAAGCGAGAAACCTAAGAAAGGCGAGCACCGGTTCTTCATCTTCATACTGCCTCAGGAAAATGCTTGCTTTGTAAGTTGAAAAAGACACAATTTCATGTGATCGCTGAAATGCTCCTCGAACTCCTAATTCTTTTATGAGAGTAGCAGCATAGGTGACTTGTTCCGGGAAGCCCTTTAATAACGGAATGAAATTTTCATACACCTGATTGGTTAGTTCAACATCTAAGTATTGACAATAACGCTTAAAAAGCCCTGCTCTTTCTGCCTGCTGAAGCTCTGGCAGCTCAATAAAGTACAAACGGTCATCCCGTATGTACTTATATTTTGCTGCTTTTGCTGAGGTGGCCACACACAATCCAATTTGTTTATGTTCCACTTTCTCAATAGTATTCATAAACCACGGCGCAATATCTCGGTCGTATCGTACTATGCAGTAATGATCATCAATAAGAAGTATTTCATGGCTACAAATTATATCGTCAATTAACTTTGCACATAGTGTCTCTTTGTCAGCAGTGGTTCTAGATAGAAGATTTGATGTGTCTATATCATCAGATAAATTTAGGTCACTTAATTTTAAGATAAACCCTTCTATGTTGTCGTCTCTATTGAGGTCTATTCTAATTGGTTCATATGTTTCTCGCGTAACATTAGCCTTTGCAAGTGCGCGTCGTAACAAGCTTTTTCTGCCTATTTCTCGCAATCCGGATGTAAATACCACCAAGGGAGGTGCTTTTGAAAAGTCATCAATTCTCTGCTCGAAATCATCTATATATTTATTTCTTCCTACAAAGATTTGGTCACGCTTCTTTAGCATCGGGTGAGAATTCCATGACGCCTCAATCATTCTTTCTTTAATGCGTTTCGCCGCTAATGTTGGCTTGGTAATTGGACGCAAGTTATAGTTCTCCCTGATCCATTCAGGAATTCTCTCATCTTGATAGGTGATAGCTCTATCTATCACAATTGGGAAAATTCTTTTCAGTGCGCCATTTTCTAATCGCAATTTAGCTTCTGAGATCTCTCTTGCAACCCATTCAGAGCTTAGCGAATTTTCTGACAGAAAAAGCACGAAGATATCTGACCTATTCAGTGCATTAATGATCTCTTCAAAATTTCCTTTGCCTTCTTCAAAGGTCATTTCATCATATTCGATATTTGGAGATAATTTTTCCGCAACTTTGGAGACATAATGATTTTTATCTAAACTACTATGTGACAAGAAACACTTCACACCCTACCCCCATCTATTGTTTCGCTTTCGCACTTTAAAAAGTACACTAGCACTTCTTTCCTGCTACCCAACTGACATCACTATACTTACTAATACTCTCCTGCCAAGAACGATCTTCTAATAGGCTGACTGTCCTGATCTATTAAGATTAATACGTTGCAACCCAAGCTCCCCTTATGCTCCCCTGGCAGGCTCGAATTCTTCGAGTGCAAACAGGAAAAGCCAGCTAACACGTTGTGTTAACTGGCTTTAAATTGGTTGCGGGAGTAGGATTTACCGTTGCGGGCGCTTCGCGCTCCTCACGTTGCCGTTGGCCGAACCTTGTACGGTTCAAAGCTTCTAACACAGCGCATATAAGTAAAAAGCGCCCCGT
>NZ_BNCI01000005.1 GCF_014656395.1 Kordiimonas sediminis | reverse complement strand
AAATCCTACTCCCGCAACCATCAAAAAGCCAGTTAACACAACGTGTTAACTGGCTTTTTGCTTGCGTGATCAGGATTTGTAAGTCAATCAAGGGAGCATGGGGGGAGCTTCCAGCTCAGTTGCGTAAATCTACTAAAAGATTATAATTGCTTGCTTTAGAATTACGATAATTTTTTTGGGGGGGAGGGTATATGCTTGATCGAAATTGGCTCGCGAATTGCTTGGAAGACTGCATGTATGACGATATATTCGGTCAGATTATTGATCAATTAACAGATGAAAATGGTATTTTTGTAGAGGAGGAGTGTCTGTTTTTTGATTATAAGGCAGACTTTCCGTTTAGCCGCTCGGACGACTATTTTGGAGGAATTCTTAGACTTATTTGCGCTCTGCATAACACACACGGAGGTGTAATAGTCTTTGGTGTCCATGACACCTTACGCACTGGCGGGCATAATAAGGTTATCATCAATATTGAAAGCTTCAACGCTGTTCTGGCAGATCGGCTTAGCTCGAGAGTGGAGTGTTTTTACAAAAAGCAAGAAGATGGACAAGGTGCAACTATAGATCTGTTACTAGTTCCTAAAAGGCTGGCGGGGATGAAGCCTGTTGTTGCTAATAAGGACTTTGGTACTTACAAAGCTGGAATTTACTGGTACAGACCTAATCATGAAGTTCGTGAAATTAATAGTCGGAACCTGCCTTTTATTTTCTCGGAAAGAACTTATTCAACGCAACATGTTGATGAGTATACAGGAATAGAAGATGCAAGTCTTCCGCCTAGCCCGTCTACTTTACCAAGTTTTGTGGGAAGAATTGAGCTGTTAGGCGATCTCTGGGAATGGCTATTTGTAGATCGAACAGTGAAGAAGTTTTTGCATGGTTCAGGCGGTTCCGGGAAGTCAACGCTAGCTTATGAATTTGCCTCTCTCATAGTAGAAAATGCCAAGAATATAACTTCAAAAAAAGGTGATAAGCTTGATCAGGTTATTTGGTTAAGTGCCAAAAAAAAATCATTGGATACAGGGTCAAATAAAATAGTATCCAATTCTAATGATTTTGATGACGCAAAATCATTATATGAAGCAATTCTAATATGTTCTAATCTCATTGAAGAAGATAAATACCAGCATGCGGATATTGACGTATTATTAGAATTACTCGAGAAAGTTTTTTCTGTAGCCAATATTCTGTTAATAATTGATGATATCGATACATTAATCACTGCAGGAGTTGATACGGGTTTAGACGGGCTTGAACAAGCTATTTATCTCTCGAGATCTTTTTGTAAGGTACTCTATACACAACGAAATCTGCCAAGTCATTCTCGTGGAAACGCTATAGAAGTCCCTGGATTTACATTAGGGGAAGAATATTATGATTTTCTCCACAAATCATGTGAATACTTTAAGGTGCCTCGCCCAGACGATGACTACACGCAAAGCATACATGAACTCGCTTCTGGGCGTCCATTAATAATAGAAGTAATTGTTGGTCTGAGAAGAAGGTTTCCAAGTTATCGCGATGCAATAAGAGCATTTGAAGAGTTACCGGCTGGGCAAGAAGCTCTCGTTTATATGTATGACCGAGAATACAATTTTTTAGAATTTCAAAACTCGAAAAATCTTCTTGCTGCGCTTTACCTATGGGAACGACCAGTGTCATTCACAGAGCTACAGGTTACGTTAATGCTAGATGAGAATGAAATTTCTAGCATTATTGGCGAAGTGAATGAAATATTTTTGTCTCATCATCATTCAAACGAGGATGAAACGTTGTATGCGCTGAATACTGTTGCCAGTCATTACGTCTCAAAAAAATGTCAGCAATTACCAATGTATTCTAGGATCAAACAGCGTATTCAGAATACAAAAGGAGGGCAGTTACCAAGATTGCCAGAAATTGAAAAACTTGTTCACCGAGTGAAGTACTTACTTTCCAACGGAGAAGAGGATATAGCTAGTTCAGTCGTATTCAGCGAGAGTTATGATGCGAAAGTACTTGAACACCCTGATTTCTTAGCGTTGCAGGGTAAAGTGGCGATGTCTCAACAGAAACCTGACCTTCAATTAGTGCGTAGTTGTCTGGAAAAAGCTTCGAATATTAACAAGATCAGTATTGGGCTTTTTTGGGAATGGCTAAATTTCGAGGAACTAAATGAAGATGCGAATGAATATTGTCAGACAATTTGTGACAGAGTGATTGAAGGTAAAGGTTACAGACTTTCTGAAAAAGCAGATTTCTGTGCCAAAAAAGCGCAGCTATTATGTAAGCGCGCACTGTCTTACAAGTCCTACTCTTATGCTAAAGAAAGAGAAGCGTATGTATTTTCTATAAAAGAGAACCTTAAAGGCGTAAATCTTACCGCGAAGAGCAGAAGGCCTGATTTATTGAGACATCATAAGTATGTTAAAACCAGCGTCTATTATTTATATAATTGTGCTGTAGAGAATAATGATTTTGGTAACTTCATAAAAACTCTTACGGAATTCATTAAAGATAGGTATCAATGTGACGCATTTTCAGATTTCTTTAAGGATAATCAAAGGCTTATACTTAGGGATCGTATGGAATTTCATAATGAGACTATAGGTATGTTACAAGGGCTAAAGACAAATGTGGCAAAGCATACAGTCTCGTTCAATCAAGAAACCTCCAACAAAAATTTTGTAACTGTGTTGGAAAGAATTATTGAGGAGCTGAAATCTAACGCAGCTTAAATGCATAATATTCAAATGACATTTCTGACATTAGTGACATTAGCCCCCAAATTCCGACCTAATGTCACTAATGTCATTTTTGTCAGGGCTATATGAGCACAGCCGGGTAGAGAAAGAGGCAAAACTACAAAATTCGCGAACTTTGGTGAATTTGAGTTCAGGCTTCTAATAGATGGAGAGTGCGCTAGAGTTGAAAAAGAAACTTCAAGAGAAGATGCCGAAAACACTGGCCTTAAACTTGGCAATGCTACCTTGCTTCTTTGTGTTGGGTTTTTATGATCAAGGTCTTTCAGCTGAAGGTGTTAAACTTGCAGTATATTTAATCTTAGTATTTGCTGCTTTGATATCGCCAATACTGGCATTCTTGGAAATTAGTAAGAAATGGTAGGCGAAGGGCCTCCGACATTTGTGACATTAGTGACATTAGGTCGGAATTTGGGGGCTAATGTCACTAATGTCATTATTGTCAGGACTGTATGAACACAGCCGGGTTAACTGTGAATGCTTTAGCGGCTCTGCCGTGACTTTCCCCCTGCCGTGTAAAAGCTGGATGTAGCCAGGCGTGGCCCATAAGCTCCAGACAGGTATCTGTGATGCTTTCGGCATTGCCAAGCGCAGACAGGCCACTTGTACGCTGCAAGTCCCGAACACTTATCCGCTCTGGCTTGTTTTCCCGTATC
>NZ_BNCI01000004.1 GCF_014656395.1 Kordiimonas sediminis | reverse complement strand
GGCCGAACCTTGTACGGTTCAAAGCTTCTAACACAGCGCATATAAGTAAAAAGCGCCCCGTTAGGGACGCTTTTTACTTATTGGTTGCGGGAGTAGGATTTGAACCTACGACCTTCAGGTTATGAGCCTGACGAGCTACCGGGCTGCTCCATCCCGCGTCAAGTATGTATCCGGGGTTATGGCGCCCGGTAGCGATTTTGCCGGCAGCCTGTGGCTGCTGTGCGGCGTACTTTTCGGGCTGAACCCTTAAAGCGGCGGGCTGCTCCATCCCGCGTCAAGTATGTATCCGGGGTTATCCCGGTAGCGATTTTGCCGGCAGCCTGTGGCTGCTGTGCGGCGTGTCTTTTCGGGCTGAGCCCTCAAAGCGGCGGGCTGCTTGGTCCCGCGTAGTATCAGTCTATTAAAGACGATAAAACCGCCCTTTAGGCGGTTTGTGTGTCTTTGAGACTGTGAAGAAAGTTATTTGACACTCTTGTGTAGATCTGGCGGCGACCTACTCTTCCGCGGCTTAAGCCGAAGTACCATCGGCGCGAAGACCTTTCACTTCCGGGTTCGAGATGGGACCGGGTGGGACAATCTTGCTATAACCACCAGATCGACACAAGAGTGTCACTTGCTGTTTGTATGCATGTCTGAGATGATTTTCAGACCGAGTATTTATCTCTGTCTATGGAGGCTTCTCAAGCCTATCGAGCAATTAGTATCAGTTAGCTTCACACATTACTGCGCTTCCACACCTGACCTATCAACGTGGTGGTCTTCCACGGCTCTCAGAGAGACCTAATCTTGAGGGGGGTTTCCCGCTTAGATGCTTTCAGCGGTTATCCCGTCCGTACATAGCTACCCTGCAATGCGGCTGGCGCCACAACAGGTCCACCAGAGGTACGTCCACCCCGGTCCTCTCGTACTAGGGGCAGCTCCTCTCAAGTCTCTTGCGCCCACGGCAGATAGGGACCGAACTGTCTCACGACGTTCTAAACCCAGCTCACGTACCACTTTAATTGGCGAACAGCCAAACCCTTGGGACCTGCTCCAGCCCCAGGATGTGATGAGCCGACATCGAGGTGCCAAACACTGCCGTCGATATGAGCTCTTGGGCAGTATCAGCCTGTTATCCCCGGCGTACCTTTTATCCGTTGAGCGATGGCCCTTCCACACAGAACCACCGGATCACTATGACCTACTTTCGTATCTGCTCGACCTGTCAGTCTCGCAGTCAGGCAGGCTTATGCCATTGCACTCGTCGAACGATTTCCGACCGTTCTGAGCCTACCTTCGCGCGCCTCCGTTACCATTTGGGAGGCGACCGCCCCAGTCAAACTACCCGCCACAGAGGGTCCCAGTCCCGGTTTCACGGGACGTGGTTAGGTATCAGGAACAACAAGGGTGGTATTTCACCTTAGGCTCCACCGGAACTGGCGTCCCGGTTTCAAAGCCTCCCACCTATGCTACACATGTTGTCCCTAATACCACTCTGAAGCTGTAGTAAAGGTGCACGGGGTCTTTCCGTCTAACCGCGGGTACTCCGCATCTTCACGGAGAATTCAATTTCGCTGAGTCTATGCTGGAGACAGTGGGGAAGTCGTTACGCCATTCGTGCAGGTCGGAACTTACCCGACAAGGAATTTCGCTACCTTAGGACCGTTATAGTTACGGCCGCCGTTTACCGGGGCTTCAATTCGCGGCTCTCACCACTCCTCTTAACCTTCCGGCACCGGGCAGGCGTCAGACCCTATACGTCGTCTTGCGACTTCGCAGAGCCCTGTGTTTTTAGTAAACAGTCGCCACCCCCTCTTTTGTGCCCCCACCAAAGAGTTGCCTCGATGGTGGGCCTCCTTCTCCCGAAGTTACGGAGGCAATTTGCCGAGTTCCTTCAGCATAGTTCTCTCAAGCGCCTTGGTATGCTCTACCTGTCCACCTGTGTCGGTTTAGGGTACGGTCTATATGGTGGGGCTATTTCCTGGAACTCCTACGCTGCACCTCCAATCCAATAAGGAAGTACAACTACCGGAATTCGTCACATCCCACCAGGTTGAGGAATATTAACCTCATTCCCATCGACTACGCATTTCTGCCTCGCCTTAGGGGCCGACTAACCCTGCGCAGATTAGCTTTACGCAGGAACCCTTGGACTTTCGGCGAGAGTGTCTCTCACACTCTTTATCGCTACTCATGTCAGCATTCTCGCTTCCGATACCTCCAGCATGGCTCACGCCACACCTTCAGCGGCTTACGGAACGCTCCGCTACCACTTGATCATAAGATCAAATCCGCAACTTCGGTACATATCTTTAGCCCCGGTACATCTTCGCCGCAAGACAGCTTATTTAGACCAGTGAGCTGTTACGCTTTCTTTAAATGATGGCTGCTTCTAAGCCAACATCCTGGTTGTTATGGCCGTCTCACATGCTTTCCCACTTAGATATGATTTAGGGACCTTAGTTGGCGGTCAGGGCTGTTTCCCTCTCGACTACGGACCTTAGCACCCGCAGTCTGTCTCCCAGGCTCTACTCTTCGGTATTCGGAGTTTGGTTAGAATTGGTAAGGCTCGCGCCCCCCGCATCCATCCAGTGCTCTACCCCCGAAGGTAATACCTGAGGCACTACCTAAATAGTTTTCGCGGAGAACCAGCTATCTCCCGGTTTGATTGGCCTTTCACCCCTAGTCACAGGTCATCCCCGCACTTTTCAACGTGCGTGGGTTCGGTCCTCCAGTGCGTGTTACCGCACCTTCAACCTGCCCATAACTAGATCACCGGGTTTCGGGTCTAATCCATCTAACTCAGTCGCCCTATTCAGACTCGCTTTCGCTGCGCTTACACCTAACGGCTTAGGCTTGCTAGATAGACTAACTCACTGACCCATTATACAAAAGGTACGCCGTCACATCACAAGGATGCTCCGACTGCTTGTAAGCATTCGGTTTCAGGTTCTATTTCACTCCCCTCATCGGGGTACTTTTCACCTTTCCCTCACGGTACTGGTGCACTATCGGTCGTATGGTAGTATTTAGGCTTGGAAGGTGGTCCTCCCATGTTCAGACAGAATTTCACGTGTTCCGCCCTACTCAAGTCCTAAACTATTCAACACCTGTACGGGACTATCACCCACTACGGTCCTACTTTCCAGAAGGTTCCAGTTAGAATAGAATAGGCACTGGCCTGGTCCCCGTTCGCTCGCCACTACTAGGGGAATCTCTGTTGATGTCTTTTCCTCCGGCTACTTAGATGTTTCAGTTCGCCGGGTTCGCCTCGTTAACCTATGTATTCAGTTAACGATACCCCGAAGGGTGGGTTTCCCCATTCAGAAATCTGCGGGTCAAAGGTTACTGGCACCTCACCACAGCTTATCGCAGCCTGTCACGTCTTTCATCGCCTCCATACGCCAAGGCATCCACCAAATGCTCTTAAATCACTTGAGAAATCCTCCATATCCAGAGATAAACACTCGAAAGCAT
>NZ_BNCI01000003.1 GCF_014656395.1 Kordiimonas sediminis | reverse complement strand
GGTGCACTGCTGCGTGGTGTTGCACGTGACGATATCGAGCGTGGTCAGGTTCTGGCACACGTTGGTTCGATCAAGCCGCACACGAAGTTCACTGCCGAGACTTACATCCTGACCAAGGAAGAAGGCGGCCGTCATACACCATTCTTCGCGAACTACCGTCCACAGTTCTACTTCCGTACAACTGACGTGACTGGTAACGTTGAGCTGCCAGAAGGCACTGAGATGGTTATGCCTGGTGATAACGTGAACCTGACAGTTAATCTGATCGCGCCAATCGCGATGGACGAAGGTCTGCGTTTTGCAATCCGCGAAGGCGGCCGTACTGTCGGCGCCGGCGTCGTAGCAAAAATCATCGAATAAGCTATTGCTTAATTTAATGACGGGTCGGTATTGCCGGCCCGTTGTTGCGTCAGGTGCTTTTGCAATAAATCTGGCTATCTTCTTGAAGATGGCAACTATTTTGAAAAGATTTGAAAAAAGTACTTGCAAGGACGGGTGGTCGGCTGTAAACCGCACCCCTTGGTAACGCAAAGTTCCGCTTGCCAAATGTAGCACGGGTTTGAGGCATTTGCCGCAAAGTAAGTGTCTGAATTTGGCGGAAAGAACGGTATAGGGGCGTAGCTCAGTTGGTAGAGCACCGGTCTCCAAAACCGGGTGTCGGGAGTTCGAGTCTCTCCGCCCCTGCCACTCTCTAAAATGAGTGTGCACATATGCGTACCGCGGAAGTGCCTGCTTCCATTTTGAAAATAAACAGGCGAGAATTTAAGCTGATGCACACCTTTGTGACATCGGCTTTTGAAGTGAAATGAATAAAAGGACTAGAAAGCATGGCTAAAACCAGCCCAGGTGATTTCGTCAGGCAGGTACGTCAGGAAGGCCGTAAAGTAACATGGCCTACTCCTAAAGAGACGTCCGTAACGTCTGTTATGGTTTTCATCATGGTTGCTTTTATGGCGATATTCTTTCTCGGCGTTGACTTTTTGTTGAACGCTGGCGTGCAGTTCATTCTAGGTCTTGGAGGATAAGTTAGTGAGCAAATCGCGCTGGTATATTATTCACGCTTATTCCGGTTTTGAGAATAAAGTTGCGGCTGCTATTAAGGAGCAGACTGAAATCCAGGGGCTTCAGGCTCTTGTTGATGAAGTCATCGTTCCTACAGAAGAAGTCGTGGAAGTTAAAAAAGGCAAGAAAGTAACGTCAGAGAAGAAATTCTTCCCTGGTTATGTGCTTATCAAGATGGTTCTGACGGATGACACGTATCATCTGGTTAATAGCCATGCGAAGGTAACAGGCTTTCTTGGTCAGCAGGGTCGTCCTGCGCCAATCTCTGATGCAGAAGCTGCACGTATCCTCAATCAGGTTGAGGAAGGTGTTGAGCGTCCGCGTCCGAATGTTGTGTATGAGGTTGGTGAGGACGTTAAGGTTATTGATGGGCCGTTCTCCAGCTTCAACGGTACAGTTGAAGAGGTTGACGAAGACCGTGCTCGCTTGAAAGTGTCTGTATCGATCTTTGGTCGTGCTACGCCGGTTGAGCTTGAGTATACGCAGGTCGAGAAGGCCGTTTAGAAATTTGCTGATAATTCAGCAGGTAACAGCGTGGTAGATCCGCCATTGATCGCACCACGCACCTTTGAAACCACCCGGATTGTGGGTGGATAGTGTGAAAGGAAAGTGTAATGGCTAAAAAAATTAGTGGATACCTGAAGCTTCAGGTTCCAGCTGGTCAGGCGAACCCATCCCCACCAATCGGACCTGCTCTGGGTCAGCGCGGTGTGAATATCATGGAGTTCTGTAAGGCGTTCAACGCAAAGACACAGAAAATGACTCCGGGCATGCCTATCCCGACTACTTTAACGATCTATGCGGATAAGTCTTTTACGTTTGAAACTAAGACTGCTCCTGCGTCATACCTGCTTAAGCAGGCAGCTAACATCAAGTCTGGTGGTTCTACGCCTGGCCGTGCTGTTGCTGCGACTGTTACACAGGCTCAGGTTAAAGAAATCGCGGAAGCCAAGATGGCTGACCTGAATGCAAATGATATCGAAGGTGCAATGCGCATCATCGAAGGTTCTGCCCGTTCCATGGGCCTCAAGGTGGAGGGTTAATCCAATGGCACGTGTAGCAAAAAGAATGCAAAAAGCTGTTGAAGGTCTTGATTTTGAAAAGCTCTTCACGGTTGAAGAAGCGGTAAATGAATTGAAGGCACGTTCTGCAGTTAAGTTTGACGAGACTGTTGAAGTTTCCATGAACCTTGGTGTTGACCCACGTCACGCAGACCAGATGGTTCGTGGTGTCGTTTCTCTGCCGCATGGTACTGGTAAGACAATGCGCGTTGC
Source organism: Kordiimonas sediminis (assembly GCF_014656395.1). Taxonomy (GTDB): domain Bacteria; phylum Pseudomonadota; class Alphaproteobacteria; order Sphingomonadales; family Kordiimonadaceae; genus Kordiimonas_A; species Kordiimonas_A sediminis. The sequence continues at coordinate 17,685 of NZ_BNCI01000003.1, read as the reverse complement.
TGTATTCGCTCGCGGCCCTAAGGCTGACGAAGCGAAGGAAGCTGGTGCTGATGTTGTTGGTGCGGAAGATTTGATGGAATCTATTCAGAAAGGCGAAATCGATTTTGATCGTTGTATCGCTACTCCTGACATGATGGCTGTCGTTGGCCGCATCGGTAAAATTCTTGGTCCAAAAGGTCTGATGCCTAACCCGAAGCTGGGTACTGTTACTATGGACGTTAAAGGCGCTGTAGAAGCAGCTAAGGCTGGCCAGGTAGAGTTCCGCGTTGAAAAAGCGGGTATCATTCACGGTGGTATCGGTAAAGTTAGCTTCGGCTCTGACAAGCTTATTGAAAACGCAAAGGCATTCATTGGTGCTGTTGTTAAAGCAAAGCCATCAGGTGCCAAGGGAACGTATGTTCGCCGTATTGCAATGTCATCTACTATGGGCCCTGGTCTGAAGATCGACGTCGCAGAAATTAGCGAATAAAAAGTTTTGCGCCGGCTTGTCCGGCGCATTTGTCTGCCTCCGGATGTTTTGGCGGTAGACGGCGTAACTGTCCAAGACTGTTGGTGCTGTGAAGTGTGTTGCTAGTATCTGACCTTCATAGTTTAAACTGAACCAAACGCGGTTCTATATGGCCAGCATGAGACGGGGAATGGAACATATTCTTTCGGGAGTATGCCGCGGTTTCCAAAAGGTAGGATGCATCCTTCCTGCGAACCGGGTCCAGTATCCGACCCCTGGACAGGGGAGTGCAGTCACTCTGTACAGATTTCTGTATTTGAGTGTACGGCTCATTAACCGAAGGTTTTTTTATGGCTGAAAAAACTTTCTAATTCGGAGACGAGAAAGTGGAAAGAACCGAAAAGCAGGAACTGATTGCTTCCATGCATGATGTATTCTCTGAAGCTGCTTCTGTCGTTGTAGTTCACTATGACGGTCTGAGCGTTGCTGAGATTACTGATTTGCGTTCACGTATGCGTGAAGTGGATGCCAGTTTCAAGGTTACTAAAAACCGGCTGACTCGTCTTGCGCTTAAAGGCACAGAATACGAAGGCATTGCGGATCTGTTTACAGGTCCAACGGCTGTTGGTTACGCAAGTGATCCTGTTGCTGCCGCCAAAGTCTTGAACGACTTTGCAAAAGGAAACGAAAAGCTTCGTATCCTTGGTGGTGGTATGGGTAGCACCGTTCTTGATGTGAACGGCGTTAAAGCACTTGCATCCCTGCCGTCCCTCGACGAACTTCGCGGCAAGCTTGTGGGTCTCCTGCAGGCGCCTGCTCAGAAGATCGCGGCGGTTACCAATGCTCCTGCGGGTCAATTGGCCCGTGTCTTCGGTGCTTATGGCAATCAAGACGCAGCCTAAACAACTACAGTGTGGCTAAGGCCGCCTGATTTGAAACTTTTTTATGCAAACACGGATCAAGTGATCCTTTACTTTTGGAGTCAATAACATGGCTGATCTCGACAAGCTCGTAGAAGAACTGTCTGCACTGACTGTTCTGGAAGCTGCTGAACTGTCTAAACTTCTTGAAGACAAATGGGGCGTATCTGCTGCTGCTCCAGTTGCTGTTGCTGCAGTAGCTGGTGGTGCAGGTGAAGCTGCCGCTGAAGAAAAAGACGAATTCGACGTTGTTCTGGCTGATGCTGGTGCGAAGAAAATCAACGTGATTAAAGAAGTTCGCGCTATCACAGGCCTCGGTCTGAAAGAAGCGAAAGACCTCGTTGAAGGCGCTCCTAAGACAGTTAAAGAAGCTGTTAGCAAGGACGAAGCTGAAGAGCTCAAGAAGAAGCTCGAAGAAGCTGGTGCGAAAGTCGAACTCAAGTAATTTCTTGGGTTCAATGTACCTTAGGTCGGGAGTGATTCCACTCCCGGCCTTTCGGCGTCCTTAGGGTAGAGGGACCGAAAAACTACTACCTGAGAAAATGGGGATGACTGTGTGTTACTCCATTTTGCTTGGATTTTCAGGAGTTTAGGCTACTATAGCTGGCGCTAAACTCTATACAGATGGCCAAAGTGGGCGTTTTTCTTGCCTATGCTGGTCGAATTACTAGAAGACGAGGGCGAAGCATGGCGACTTCTTTCACCGGTCGTAAGCGAGTTCGGAAGGACTTTGGCAGCATCTCTGAAGTATCACAGATGCCTAACCTTATTGAGGTTCAACGTCATTCCTATGATCAATTTTTCAAAATGGGTGCAACTGAGGAAGAAAGACTGAATTCTGGTCTTGAAAAAGTCCTCAAGTCTGTTTTCCCAATACAGGATTTTGCGAACACTGCTTCTCTGGAGTATGTTCGGTACGAAATCGAAGAGCCTAAGTTCGACGTAGAAGAATGTCAGCAGCGCGATATAACATACGCAGCGCCGCTTCGCGTTACTTTGCGCCTTATCGTTTTTGAGGTAGACCCGGAGACAGAAGCAAAGTCCGTTCTGGATATTAAGGAACAGGACGTCTACATGGGCGATCTGCCTATGATGACTGACAACGGTACTTTTGTAATCAACGGTACCGAGCGTGTTATCGTTTCCCAGATGCACCGTTCTCCTGGCGTTTTCTTTGACCATGACCGTGGTAAGACACACAGTTCAGGCAAGTTCCTCTTTGCAGCTCGTGTAATTCCTTACCGTGGTAGCTGGCTCGATTTCGAATTTGATGCCAAGGATATTGTTAACGTTCGTATTGACCGTCGTCGGAAACTGCCTGCGACGTCTCTTCTGTACGCACTGGGCATGAATGATGAAGATATTCTGCAGTATTTCTATAATATTGTGGAATACACACGTTCTGCCGGTGGCTGGCGCATTCCGTTCAATGCCGAAGCATGGCGCGGTAAGAAACCAGACTTTGATCTGGTGAATGCGGATAGCGGCGAAGTTGTGGTCGAAGCGGGCAAGAAAATTACCCCGCGTCTTGCAAAGAAACTTCAGTCTGACGGTGTAGACGGCATTCTGGCTCCTGAGGAGCTGGTAATCGGTCGTTATGCAGCCGAAGACATGATCAACGAGAAAACAGGCGCGATTTATATCGAAGCTGGTGACGAGATCACAGGTGACCACTTGGAAGCTCTGTCCGCAGCTGGTTTTGATGCGATCAAGGTTCTTGATATCGATAATATCAATGTCGGTAGCTACATCCGTAACACGCTGAAAGCCGATAAGGTTGAGTGTCAGGATAGTGCTCTGGCTGAGATCTATAAAGTCATGCGTCCTGGTGAGCCACCAACCAAGGAAACAGCCGATGCGCTGTTCTATGGTTTGTTCTTTGATGAAGAACGGTATGACCTGTCTGACGTTGGTCGCGTAAAAATGAACATGCGTCTGAACGTTGAGTGTGAAGACACTGTTGGTGTTCTGCGCCGTGAAGATATCCTCCAGACTGTAAAGACGCTCGTAGAGTTGAAAGACGGTCGCGGTGAAGTGGATGATATTGATCACCTGGGCAACCGCCGTGTTCGTAGTGTTGGTGAACTGATGGAAAATCAGTACCGTATCGGTCTTCTGCGTATGGAGCGCGCTATTCGTGAGCGTATGTCTTCTGTGGATATCGACACAGTTATGCCGCACGATCTGATCAATGCGAAACCTGTTGTTGCGTCTGTTCGTGAATTCTTTGGCTCTTCGCAGCTTTCGCAGTTCATGGATCAGACTAACCCACTTAGTGAAATTACGCACAAGCGTCGTATGTCAGCGCTTGGACCAGGCGGTCTTACGCGTGAGCGTGCTGGCTTTGAGGTTCGTGACGTACACCCAACGCATTATGGTCGTATTTGTCCTATTGAAACGCCGGAAGGACCAAACATTGGTCTGATCAACTCGCTTGCAACATATGCACAGGTGAACAAGTATGGCTTTATCGAAAGCCCATACCGCCGCGTTGTTGATGGTGTTGTAACGTCTGAGGTTGTTTACCTGTCCGCTATGGAAGAAGGTAAATACACCGTTGCACAGGCGAATGCCAACCTGCGTGAGGACGGTACATTTGAGAACGATCTTGTGTCTTGTCGTGAGGCTGGTGAATTCATTATGTCTACGCCAGACAATATTGACCTGATGGACGTATCTCCAAAGCAGCTTGTATCCGTTGCGGCATCGCTTATTCCGTTCCTTGAGAACGATGACGCGAACCGCGCACTTATGGGATCAAACATGCAGCGTCAGGCTGTTCCGCTTGTTCGTGCCGAAGCACCATTCGTTGGTACTGGTATGGAAAAAGTGGTGGCAGCTGATAGTGGAGCAGCGATTGCAGCGAAACGTTCCGGTGTTGTCGAGCAGGTTGATGCGACCCGTATCGTTGTTCGTGCAACAGAGGAAAAAGATGCGTCCAAGTCCGGCGTCGACATCTACACGTTGCAGAAATTCCAGCGTTCTAACCAGAACACCTGTATTAACCAGCGTCCAATCGTAAAAGTGGGCGATGTGGTTGCCAAAGGCGACATCATCTGTGATGGTCCGTCTACTGATCTGGGTGAACTGGCGCTTGGTCGTAACGCACTTGTCGCGTTTATGCCTTGGAATGGTTATAACTTCGAGGATTCGATCCTGATTTCCGAGCGGATTGTGAAAGAAGATGTCTTCACATCCATCCACATCGAAGAATTCGAAGTGATGGCGCGTGATACGAAACTGGGACCAGAAGATATCACTCGTGATATTCCAAACGTTGGTGAAGAGGGTCTGAAGAACCTTGATGAAGCAGGTATTGTTTATATCGGTGCCGAAGTTCATCCTGGGGATATTCTTGTAGGTAAGATCACACCAAAAGGCGAAAGCCCAATGACGCCGGAAGAAAAACTTCTGCGGGCGATCTTTGGTGAAAAAGCCTCTGATGTGCGTGATACTTCTATGCGCTTGCCACCAGGTGTTGCGGGTACAGTAGTTGAGGTTCGTGTCTTTAACCGTCACGGCGTTGACAAGGACGAGCGTGCTCTGACTATCGAACGGGAAGAAATCGACCGTCTGACAAAAGACCGTGAAGACGAACGCGCTATTCTTGAGCGTAACATCTACGGTCGTCTAGAGCCTGTTCTTATCGGGAAGACCGTTACAAGCGGTACGCGCGATATGAAGAAGGGCACTGTCGTCACTGAAGAAGGCCTGGCGTCAATGCCGCGCATTCACTGGTGGGATATTGCGGTAGACTGCGATAGCACTATGGAGCATATCGAAGGTCTGCGTGGTCAGTTTGAAGAAAGCCGTGCAAGCTTGCAGCGTCGTTTCGATGAGAAGATTGAAAAGCTGCAGCGGGGTGACGAGCTTCTGCCTGGCGTTCTCAAGATGGTTAAAGTCTTCGTTGCTGTTAAGCGTAAGCTACAGCCTGGTGATAAGATGGCTGGTCGTCACGGTAACAAGGGTGTTATTTCTCGCATCATGCCAGTGGAAGATATGCCACACCTTGAAGATGGTACGCCAGTAGACGTGGTTCTGAACCCTCTGGGTGTTCCATCACGAATGAACGTGGGTCAGATTCTTGAAACACACCTTGGCTGGGCGTCTCGTGGTCTTGGTCGTCAGATCGACGGCATGCTGGAAGCCTACCGTCATGGTACAGGTGATCTTGATGCCCTGCGCGACAAGTTCAAGAATGTTTACGGCGACGATCAGTATGAGTCTGATGTTTCTGAGTTGGACGATAATCAGATTATCGAACTTGCGGGCAACCTGACAAACGGTGTTCCAATGGGCACCCCGGTATTTGATGGTGCGGTTGAGGCCGATATCTGTGACCTGCTTGAAGAAGCAGGTTTGGACCGGTCTGGTCAGGTTGATCTGTATGATGGACGTACGGGTGAGAAGTTCGACCGTAAAGTAACAGTTGGTTACATTTACATGTTGAAACTGCATCACCTTGTTGATGACAAGATTCACGCGCGTTCTATTGGACCATACAGTCTTGTGACCCAGCAGCCTCTTGGCGGTAAAGCCCAGTTTGGTGGTCAGCGCTTCGGTGAGATGGAAGTGTGGGCACTGCAGGCATATGGTGCAGCCTATACGCTTCAGGAAATGCTGACAGTGAAGTCCGATGACGTACAGGGTCGTACGAAAGTGTACGAAGCGATCGTTAAGGGTGATGATACATTCGAATCCGGTATTCCAGAGTCCTTCAACGTACTTGTGAAGGAAATGCGGTCACTGGGTCTGAATGTGGAACTGATTACAGGCACTGACTAATAAAGCGAACGGTCGGGGTCAGGCCCCGACCTGCTTTCATGCTGTTTTGCGATGTTGGGCACAAACAGCCAAGATTTTGAAAGGCGAAAGGTCATAAGAGTTTTGACCCGCCGCAGACGAAAGAGACGACGGACATGAACCAGGAAGTGATGAAATACTTCAACCCAGGCCAAAAGCCTGACACGTTCGATCAAATCCAGATTTCCCTGGCCTCACCAGAGCGCATTCGCTCTTGGTCTTTTGGTGAAATCAAAAAGCCGGAGACAATCAACTACCGTACGTTCAAGCCTGAGAAAGACGGCTTGTTCTGTGCGCGTATTTTTGGTCCGGTAAAAGACTATGAGTGTCTTTGCGGTAAATATAAGCGAATGAAGTATCGCGGCATCATTTGTGAAAAATGTGGTGTTGAAGTTACTTTGTCGAAGGTGCGTCGTGAGCGTATGGGCCATATTGACCTTGCTGCGCCTGTTGCACACATCTGGTTCCTGAAATCCTTGCCGTCCCGTATCGGCCTTTTGCTTGATATGACGTTGAAGGATCTCGAGCGCGTCTTGTATTTCGAATACTATGTTGTGATCGAGCCTGGTCTGACACCTCTGAAGCAGATGCAGCTTCTGTCTGAAGAAGATTTCTTCCGTGCTCAGGATGAATACGGTGAAGATAGCTTCACAGCAAGCATTGGTGCGGAAGCTATCCGCAAACTGCTGGAGCTTGTTGACCTGGAAGATGAGCGCGAAAAGCTTCTGAAGGAACTGGCTGAGACAAAATCTGAGCTGAAGCCAAAGAAGATTGTTAAGCGTCTGAAGGTTATTGAGGCATTCCTAGAGTCCGGAAACCGTCCTGAGTGGATGATCCTGACTGTTGTGCCGGTTATTCCACCAGAGCTGCGCCCGCTTGTACCGCTTGATGGTGGTCGTTTTGCGACGTCTGATCTGAACGATCTTTACCGCCGTGTTATCAACCGTAACAACCGTTTGAAGCGTCTGATCGAGCTGCGTGCTCCGGATATTATCATTCGTAACGAAAAACGGATGCTGCAGGAATCTGTGGATGCCCTGTTTGATAACGGTCGCCGTGGTCGTACGATCACTGGTGCGAACAAGCGTCCTCTGAAGTCTCTCAGCGACATGCTGAAGGGTAAGCAGGGTCGTTTCCGTCAGAACCTTCTTGGTAAGCGTGTTGACTATTCCGGTCGTTCTGTAATTGTGACAGGTCCGGAACTTAAACTGCACCAGTGTGGTCTGCCAAAGAAAATGGCGCTTGAACTGTTCAAGCCGTTCATCTACAGCCGCCTTGATAAAAAGGGTATCGCGACAACTATTAAGGCCGCGAAAAAGCTTGTAGAAAAAGAACGCCGCGAAGTTTGGGATATTCTGGATGAAGTTATCCGTGAACATCCTGTGATGTTGAACCGTGCGCCTACGCTTCACCGTCTTGGTATTCAGGCATTTGAACCAGTACTGATCGAAGGTAAAGCAATTCAGCTGCACCCACTTGTTTGTACTGCCTTTAACGCTGACTTTGATGGTGACCAGATGGCGGTTCACGTGCCGCTGTCGATCGAAGCACAGCTTGAAGCACGTGTTCTGATGATGTCTACGAACAACATTCTGAGCCCGGCAAACGGTAAGCCGATTATTGTGCCGTCTCAGGATATGGTTCTCGGTATTTACTATATGACCAGCATGCGCGAAGGCGATATTGGTGAAGGCAAAGCATTCACCAGCCTGGAGGAAATCCAGTTCGCACTCGACAGCAAGGTTATCTCGCTGAACTCCAAGATCATAGCGCGGTATCACGGTGTTGATGCTGATGGAAACAAGGTTGTGGAGCGTGTTGAAACGACTGCGGGCCGTATGTTGCTGTCCCGTCACCTGCCGCGGCACCCGAAAGTGCCTTTCAGCCTGATCAACCGTCAGCTTACCAAGCGTGAGATCACTGAGGTTATCGACGTAGTATATCGTCACTGTGGCCAGAAACGCACTGTATTGTTCGCGGACGGTATCATGGTCGAAGGTTTCCAGCGTGCATGTAACGCCGGTATTTCCTTCGGTAAAGATGATATGATCATTCCAGAAGCCAAGGAAGTACTGGTTGAAGAAACCCGTGCCATGGTGAAAGAGTTTGAAGAGCAGTATCAGGACGGTCTGATTACACAGGGTGAGAAATACAACAAAGTTGTAGATATCTGGGCTCAGTGTACTGACAAAGTCGCCGACGCGATGATGAAAGACATTTCGACAGTCAAAGTTGATGAAAACGGACGTCAGGAAGATATCAACTCTATCTTCATGATGGCACACTCCGGTGCACGGGGTAGTGCGGCACAGATGAAGCAGCTTGCTGGTATGCGTGGTCTGATGGCGAAACCGTCTGGCGAGATCATTGAAACACCGATTATCTCTAACTTTAAAGAGGGTCTGTCGGTTCTTGAGTACTTTAACTCATCTCACGGTGCTCGTAAGGGTCTTGCTGATACAGCACTCAAGACTGCGAACTCTGGTTATCTGACCCGTCGTTTGGTTGACGTTTCTCAGGACTGCGTAATCATCGAAGAAGATTGCGGAACCGAGAAAGGTATTACAGTTACAGAGGTTTCTGAAGGTGGGGATACACTTGTTCCACTGTCAGAGCGTATTCTGGGTCGTTGTCTTGCAGTAGATGTTAAGGCGCCGATGTCTGGTGAAATTCTGTTCGAAGCTGGTGAGTTGCTTGACGAAGTCAAGGCTGACGCCATTGAAACCGCTGGTGTTTCAGAAGTTAAGATCCGTTCGGTTCTGACATGTGAGACAAAAGGCGGTGCATGTGGCAAGTGTTACGGTCGTGATCTGGCACGTGGTACACCTGTGAACATGGGTGAAGCTGTCGGTGTTATCGCTGCACAGTCTATTGGTGAGCCTGGTACACAGCTGACAATGCGTACCTTCCACATCGGTGGTACGGCGACGGTAAATGCAGAATCTACAGTGGAATCCTCTGCTGATGGTACTGTTCGTATCGTGAACCGGAACATCGTGGTTGACAGTAAAGACCGTAAAGTCGTTATGAGCCGTAACCTTGAAGTGGTTGTTGTTGATGATGATGGTCGTGAGCGTGCTAAACACCGCCTTGCATACGGTTCGCACCTGTTCAAAGACGATGGCGACAAGGTTGTTAAAGGCGAAAAGCTGGCCGAGTGGGATGCATACACTATCCCTGTTATCACAGAGAAAAGTGGTACGGTTCGCTACGTTGACTTGATCGAAGGTACCTCTGTAAGAGAGATCATTGACGAAGCAACGGGTATTGCCTCCAAGGTTGTGACCGACTGGCGCAGCGCACCAAAAGGTTCTGACCTTCGTCCGCGCCTGACACTGCGTGATGATAGTGACGAAGTGATCGAATTGGCAAACGGTACAGAAGCACGGTACTTCCTGTCAGTAGATGCCATTCTGTCTGTTGAAGATGGTCACAAGGTTGCCGCAGGTGACGTTATCGCACGTATCCCGCGCGAAGCAGCGAAAACCAAGGATATTACCGGTGGTCTGCCACGCGTTGCGGAACTGTTTGAAGCACGTCGTCCGAAAGACCATGCGATCATCGCTGATATCGACGGTATTGTTGAGTTTGGTCGTGACTATAAGAACAAGCGCCGTATCTCCATTCGTCCGAAAGACGGTGAAGGTGAGCCGGTTGAATATCTGGTACCAAAGGGCAAGCATATTGCTGTTGGTGAAGGTGACTTCATCCAGAAGGGTGAATATCTGATCGACGGTAACCCGGCACCACACGATATTCTGCAGGTTCTTGGTGTTGAAGCTCTTGCGAACTATCTGGTTCAGGAAGTTCAGGACGTTTACCGTCTGCAGGGTGTGAAGATCAATGATAAGCACATCGAAGTGATTGTTCGCCAGATGCTGCAAAAAGTTGAAATCACAGCAAGTGGCGATACAACCTTCCTGCCTGGTGAACAGGTAGACCGTGAAGAGTTCAATGAAGTGAACGAGAAAGCAGAGCGCGAAGGCCGCTTGCCAGCGAAGGGAGATCCAGTTCTTCTGGGTATTACCAAGGCAAGCCTGCAGACACGTAGCTTTATCTCTGCCGCGTCATTCCAGGAGACTACTCGTGTCCTGACCGAAGCAGCGGTTGCTGGTAAGAAGGACAAGCTGGTTGGCTTGAAAGAGAATGTTATCGTTGGTCGCCTGATCCCTGCGGGTACGGGTGCCAAGATGAACCTTCTTCGTCACGAAGCGCAAAAGCGTGATGCCATTGCGCAGTCTGCGATTGATGCAGAGGCAAACACGATGTCTACGGCCGAAGCAGAGTTTGCGGCAGCAACATCTGATGCCGCGGATGCAGCAGACGGTGCTGAAGCATAAGGGTAACCCCCTAACGCCAAGGCGATAGAAAACACGAATAGATTGCGGAAGGGCTTGCATATTGCAGGCCCTTCTTGTTTTATGCCCCAAGTTTATTTTTTTATTCTGGGGGTTGAGATGGTTTCGGTTGTGCTTGATGAGGACGCTCGTGTTGACTTGGCAAAAGTACTTTTGCTGACTGATGGCAGTTTATTTGTGGCGTGGAATGCGTATGAGGACTCCCAATATTCAATTGTTGGACAATTTTCTCTCAAAACGGAGTTCCGCTTACCTCTAAAGTCGTTTATGCGGAAACTCTCGGTCATAGCAATGGTCTGGAATTAGCGGAGCTATCAACAGGCAAGATATACGTTACATATGATGAATTTGATCCGCAGGATGAGCTCTCTACTCTAAAGGGGATATTTCTAAGCAAGGAGGGGGGTGTAGAGACAACTCTCACTGTTGACAAGATGTTAGACGTTGGCTCCGGGATACCTTTTCAAAACTTGATGCCTGGCAGTCAGGGAGATGTGTATATACTGGAAGGGTCTAGTTACCTATTTCACTATGACAGTGATGGGCAATTGATGAATGCGGTGAAAATTGGGTATGGTTACCAAAAGCAGTTTGTAGACAATGACCAAGGTCTGCTGCAAATATCAATGCGGTCGGGTGGTACTGTTGAAATATATACACTGTCTAAAGATATCAATACCGTTCAGTCGAAAACAGTGATTGAGCTTGAGGATGATAAATCTGTTTTCGGTGTTGATGTTGCGACATATTCCGACGGAAGATTATTGGTTTCTTGGCAAACGAGCACTTCAAATGACTATCGTTTTGATTATAAAGCGCAGATTTTCTCGCCGTCAGGTGCGCCAGTATCCCCGGTATATCAATTAGATGGCGCTACCACAGGGGGGACTTACTGGGCGGGTGTAAATATCGACGGTGATGTGGCGACCTTTACATGGTTCAATTACGGCACCTATTCCCAAACATTATCAGCACAGGGAAATTTGTCAGAGGTGTCTTACTTGGGGTTTGATCAAACTGATGACTATGCGGTCTTGGACTCTGGCTATGTAGCTCTGGTTGGCGGTGGTGAAGGCGGCAGTTTAAGAGTGATTTCTGAGGCAGATAAGACAATTGTGCTTACGGCTTATCAGGCCGGTGATGTTATAAACGGCTCAGCCGCATCTGAGGCTATCTACGGGAGAGGGGGAGATAACGAGCTATATGGTAAAGGCGGTGATGATGTAATCATTGCTGATTTGGGAGAATCTTTACTTTATGGTGGCTTCGGTGATGATTACTTGCGGGGTGCAGGTCAATTAATGGGAGATGCTGGTAATGATACATTACAAGGTATTTCCAATGTTTTTGGAGGAAGTCTATTAGACGGTGGGGCAGGAAATGATTATCTACGTTCAGGGACGTCTCCTGCTCAGCCGGACCCGACCACTTTGATGGGCGGCGCGGGCGATGATACGCTATGGTCAGGTAGGGAAGATGGGGACGATATTCTTTATGGTGGTGATGGTGCAGATGTGTTCTCTATTACAGACTTTTACTCTGGCAACGACATCATCAAAGACTTTGAAGTTGGTATAGATTCTATTCATTTTGAACGGTTGCCAGGCACCCTATTTCAGGATGGGCCTAATACTGTGTTTATTCTGGCAGAAGGGTATGTTTTGCGCGAAATGAGCATAGCGATTGAAAATGTCTCCGTATTTGATCTTCTGGACTTCTTTTTCAATGAAAATCCCTATGCACTTGAAGGTACGACAGTACTATCGGCCAGTGCCGACAACTATAATGATACGGATGACGGACTCTTCATTAATGCGGGACCTGGTCGCGACAAGGTTGATGCGGCGGGTGGTGCAGATACCGTTTGGGGCGGTGCTGATAATGATACCATCCTTGGTGGAGAGGGTCAGGACAGGCTGTTTGGCGATGATGGGAATGATGATCTTAATGGTGGCGAAGATGATGACCTGTTGTTTGGTAACCGGGGTTCGGACACCATCCGCGGTGATGAAGGTGATGATAAAATCTGGGCCGGTAAAAACGATGATGACGGTGATACCTTCTACGGCGATGCGGGTAATGACAAAATTGGTGGCGGTATAGGCAGGGACGCCATTTCAGGTGGCACGGGTCGTGATACGCTGCTGGGCGGCGACGATGCCGACACCCTGTGGGGTGGTGACCGGGACAGCCAGTCTGACACCACCGCGGATATTATCTGGGCGGGAACAGGCTCTGACCTGATTTTTGGGGCTGCGGGAAGCGATACCCTTGGCGGTGGCTTAGACGGTGACGGCATCCGGGCGGGTGCGGGTAATGACGTACTGTATGGCGGCAAAGGCGAGGCAAATGATACCCTCAGCGGTCAGGATGGTGATGATGTCCTGTTTGGTGGCGGCGGGGGTGATGATCTGTCGGGCGGTAATGGTAGTGACCTTCTGTATAATGGTAGTGGGGATGATGCTACCGACGGCGGGGCGGGTAATGATACCCTGTGGGGTAGCCCCGGGGATGACACGCTTACCGGCGGGGCAGGTTCTGATACCTTTGCCTTTGCGACTGGAAACGGTCATGATGTTATCACGGACTTTAAGGACAGCGATGATACACTTGATATATCCGAGCTTGATATCACGGACCTTACGGCCCTGAAGCTTCTTGCGTCAGAAAGTGGCGGTGATTTACTGCTGGATATCACTGTTGATCAGTCAATCAGGCTGGAGGGCTTGTCGGTCTCTGACTTGGATGGTATGTCTATCCTGTTCTAAGGTCAAATGCAGTGATCGGTGATGGAGTCGGCTCAAAGCTAGCTGAGTGAAGAATAAAAAGTGGCATTTGGGGCCGTGTGTGCAAAAAACGCCTTCCTCCACACGGAATTATTTTCTGTACTCGCCGTTTTTTAACATAATCTTTCGCACTAGCTTTTGTCCTTGACGTAGAGCCAAATTGGCGGTAGTAAGCGCGCACGCCGGAGCTCAGGTGGTGGCCAAAACAGGCCAAACGCTGGGGTTTTCTGGCCTTGAAAGAACATTTTGACTTGTGAGCAGCCTCGCCGGAACCTAATAGGTTTTCTGGTGCAGGCGTTTTTTGATGCAATAAAGCGCATGAAAAAGGGCTGTTCGCATGATGGTGGAAGAGAAAAACGGCAAGGAAAAAATATGCCTACCATTAACCAGCTGATCCGGAAGCCGCGTAAAGCAAAACCGGTACGTAATATGGTGCCAGCCCTTGAGGCTTGCCCACAGAAACGGGGTGTTTGTACCCGCGTTTATACTACTACTCCTAAGAAGCCTAACTCGGCACTGCGTAAAGTTGCGCGTGTTCGTTTGTCTAACGGCTTTGAAGTGACTTCATACATCCCAGGTGAGGGCCATAACCTTCAGGAGCACTCTGTTGTCCTGATCCGTGGTGGTCGTGTAAAAGATTTGCCTGGTGTTCGTTATCACATTCTGCGTGGTGTTTTGGATACTCAGGGCGTTGCTGATCGTCGCCAGAGTCGTTCCAAGTACGGCACGAAGCGTCCTAAGTAAGTTTGAAAGGAATTACGCATGTCACGTCGTCATAGCGCAGAAAAACGTCAGGTACTCCCGGATCCAAAGTTTGGTGATATCGTCCTGACTAAATTCATGAACAGCCTGATGCTGGATGGTAAGAAGTCTGTAGCAGAGCGTATCGTATATGGTGCGTTTGATCAGATGGAGGCGCGCGCCAAGTCTGAGCCGCTCGCACTTTTCCATGAAGCACTGGATAATGTTAAGCCTGCGATTGAGGTTCGTTCCCGCCGTGTTGGTGGTGCTACCTACCAGGTGCCTGTAGAAGTACGTTCAGAGCGTGCGCAGGCTCTTGCTATTCGTTGGTTGATCGCTGCTGCGCGCAAGCGCAATGAAAACACAATGGTTGAGCGCCTGTCTGGAGAGCTTCTGGATGCCGTTAATAACCGTGGTGCTGCCGTCAAGAAGCGTGAAGATACGCACAAGATGGCTGAAGCGAACAAAGCATTCTCACACTATCGTTGGTAATCAGAGATTTAAGGAACCGGATCCATGGCACGCAGAACGCCACTTGATCGTTATCGTAACATCGGCATCATGGCACACATTGATGCTGGTAAAACAACGACTACTGAACGTATTCTATATTACACAGGCCGTAGCCACAAAATCGGTGAAGTTCACGATGGCGGCGCGACTATGGACTGGATGGAGCAAGAGCAGGAGCGGGGTATTACAATTACTTCCGCTGCAACTACTTGTTTCTGGAATGACCACCGCATTAACATCATTGACACGCCAGGTCACGTTGACTTCACAATTGAAGTAGAGCGTAGCCTTCGTGTTCTTGATGGTGCTGTAGCTGTATTTGACTCTGTTGCTGGTGTTGAGCCTCAGTCTGAGACTGTTTGGCGCCAGGCAGACAAATACGGCGTACCACGCATGTGTTTTGTTAACAAAATGGACCGTATGGGCGCGAACTTTGAGCGTTGTGTGGGGATGATCAAAGATCGTCTTGGCGCAAATGCTCTTGTTTTGCAGTTGCCGATCGGTGCGGAATCTGACTACGAAGGTCTTGTGGATCTTCTGAAGAACAAAGAAGTTCTTTGGAAGGGTGAAGATCTTGGTGCGTCATACGAGTATGTGGACATTCGTCCAGAGCTGCAGGAAGCTGTTGAGATCGCTCGTATGGAGCTGATCGAGTTGGCTGTTGAGGCTGACGAAGCTCTGATGGAAAAGTACCTCGAAGGTGAGGAAATTTCCGAAGACGAGTTGAGAGCTGCTATCCGTAAGGGTACAATTGCTGGCGATTTTGTACCGGTACTGAACGGTACTGCGTTCAAGAACAAAGGTGTTCAGCCGCTTCTTGATGCTGTTGTTGATTTCATGCCTGCGCCAACTGACGTTGAAGCAATTCGCGGTGTTGATGCAGCTGATACAGACAAAGAGATCATGCGTAAGTCATCTGATGACGAGCCGTTCTCTGCGCTTGCATTTAAAGTAATGAACGACCCGTTTGTTGGTACGCTGACATTCTGCCGTATTTATTCCGGTGTTCTTGAAACTGGTACGCAGGTTATGAACTCTGTGAAGCAGCGTAAAGAAAAGGTTGGCCGGATGCTGGAAATGCACTCCAACAACCGTGAGGACCTCAAGGAAGCTCGTGCGGGTGATATCGTGGCGCTTGCTGGCCTGAAGAGCACCACTACTGGTGATACTCTGTGTGCTAACAACAGCCAGGTTATCCTTGAGCGTATGGAATTTCCTGATCCGGTTATCTCTATCGCGGTTGAGCCTAAAACAAAGGCTGACCAGGAGAAAATGGGTATTGCACTGAACCGTTTGGCTGCAGAAGATCCATCTTTCCGCGTTCAGAGTGATGAAGAATCAGGTCAGACAGTAATTTCAGGTATGGGCGAACTGCACCTCGATATTATTGTTGATCGTATGAAGCGTGAATTTAAAGTAGAGTGTAACGTAGGTCAGCCACAGGTTGCTTACCGTGAGAGCTTTGCGAAACAAGTCGAAATTGACTATACTCACAAGAAACAGTCTGGTGGTTCTGGTCAGTTTGGTCGTGTTAAAATGGTTGTTACACCTGGTGAGCGTGGCTCTGGCTTCGAATTCATCGACGAAATTAAGGGTGGTAACATTCCTAAAGAATATATTCCTGGTGTTGAAAAAGGCATCAAGGATATAGCAGAATCCGGTGCACTTATCGGGTTCCCAATCCTCGATTTCAGCGTCCGCCTGATCGATGGCGCGTACCACGATGTTGACTCCAGTGTTCTGGCGTTCGAGATCGCAGGTCGCGGTGCTATGCGTGATGCAGCAGCAAAAGCGGGCATTAAAATTCTTGAACCAATCATGAAAGTCGAAGTTGTTACTCCTGACGAGTACATGGGTGACGTGATCGGTGACTTGAATAAGCGTCGTGGTCAGATCCAGGGGTCAGAGACCCGTGGTCCGGCAACAGTGGTCAATGCAATGGTTCCTCTAGCGAACATGTTCGGCTATGTGAACGAGCTTCGCTCATTCACGCAGGGTCGTGCGCAGTTCACTATGCAGTTTGATCATTATGATGCAGTACCAGCAAATGTAGCTGAAGAAGTTAAAGAACAGCTTGCTGGTTAATAAAAACACTAAAGCATGAACCAAATCTAAGGCACCCTCGGGAAAGCCGAGGGCCGATAAAAGGTAGAAAGAAAATGGCTAAAGAAAAGTTTGAGCGTAATAAGCCGCACTGTAACGTTGGCACGATTGGTCACGTTGACCATGGTAAGACAACACTTACAGCTGCGATTTCTAAGGTACTTGCAGACGCACAGGGTAGCGCTGCAGTAGATTTTGCGAACATTGACAAGGCTCCAGAGGAGCGTGAGCGTGGTATCACGATCTCTACGGCTCACATTGAGTATGAGACAGACGCACGTCACTATGCGCACGTTGACTGCCCAGGTCACGCTGACTATGTGAAGAACATGATCACGGGTGCTGCACAGATGGACGGTGCTATTCTGGTTGTGAACGCAGCTGATGGCCCAATGCCACAGACACGTGAGCACATCCTGCTTGCACGTCAGGTTGGTGTTCCAGCCCTTGTTGTATTCCTGAACAAAGTTGACCAGGTTGACGACGAAGAGCTTCTTGAGCTTGTTGAGATGGAAATCCGCGAGCTTCTGTCAGAGTATGATTTCCCAGGTGACGATATTCCGATCATCGCGGGTTCTGCGCTTGCAGCCCTTGAAGGCCGTGACGACAACATTGGTAAAGAGAAGATTCTTGAGCTGATGGCTGCTGTTGACGAGTACATTCCACAGCCAGAGCGTGCTGTTGATGGTGCCTTCCTGATGCCTGTTGAGGACGTATTCTCCATCTCTGGTCGTGGTACAGTTGCGACTGGCCGTGTTGAGCGTGGTATCGTTAAGGTTGGTGAAGAGATCGAGATCGTTGGTATCAAAGACACTACCAAGACTACGGTTACTGGTGTTGAGATGTTCCGCAAGCTCCTGGATCAGGGTGAAGCAGGCGATAACATCGGTGCACTGCTGCGTGGTGTTGCACGTGACGATATCGAGCGTGGTCAGGTTCTGGCACACGTTGGTTCGATCAAGCCGCACACGAAGTTCACTGCCGAGACTTACATCCTGACCAAGGAAGAAGGC
>NZ_BNCI01000002.1 GCF_014656395.1 Kordiimonas sediminis | reverse complement strand
CCATCGTAGTATCCCCCAAGTCTCTGATTGCTACAGGCTTTTAGCTCTAGCAGTCTGGAGGTTTGATGCAAAGGAGTGTTGTTTATATTTGCTTCTTTTCGGTTTAGGGTGACGCAATGGGGAGTGGATAAAGCCGTAGGCACACAATAAAACGGGGGTTACATGCGATTATACAGATTTTTAGATGCAGATTATGGTTTAAAGTCTATCGAGGAACGAAGGCTTAAAATATCAAACATGTTAGACTTGAACGACCCCTTTGATTTGCTGGCCTTCGATATGAGCGACAAATATACTCGAACGAAGTTTAAAGAAACAATCGAGCAGGTTGCGCAAGAAAACGGTCTTATTTGCTTTAGTGAAGGATGGGATAATCCAGTAATTTGGAGTCATTACGCAGATAAGCATAAAGGAATTTGTTTGGGGTTTGATGTGCCCGATCACACATTGATGAAAGTAAATTACCAGGACCATAGAGTGGTTTTTCCATATGATCAAATTCTTAACTTAACGAACTTTGATGATTACCCAGAAGATCAACAAAACTTGCTTGTGAGAGAGTTCCGGAAATGTCTTTGCACTAAATATTCACATTGGTCTTATGAGAGAGAGTGGCGAGCATTTGTGAATTTAGATCAGCGTCTTCAAGGTGAAAAGCACTATTTTACGGATTTTGAAGATAATATGGTGCTAAAGGAAGTAATTGTCGGTTGTAAAAGCAAGGTGACAAGGAACCAGCTAGATGATGTTTTAGGTGACCTTAAATCAGGTGTAAAAACATTTAAAGTTCGGCCAGCATTCAAGCAATTCAAAATAGTTAAAAACCAAAACGGAAAGTGTTGGAAATAGATAGGCAGTCTTGTTCGTCTTGAGCAGTTAGTTTTTCATTTTTCGATTACCTATGGCCAGAAGACTTTATCTGATGCTTCTTTTCTGAAAATCAAAGATCTTACCACCTTGATCTCAATCCATTTAAGGCGAGGAAGACACCTGATTGGTGCAAATAGTTCTGTCTAGTACTATCTAATTATCTATGGTAGTATTATTGCTCTTAATGAGATATTGAGCTATTATGGGAGAGAAGCATGGCTGTAAAGCATACACCTACAAGAGAAGTGCATAAGGGTACAAAGGGAGGAATGACTGGTTGTGGTTTTGATACCAGAAAAAACCCTGACCATTGGGTAAATTCGCATGAGCGTATTACCTGTGATAAAAATGGATGCAAAAACTAATCGTTAACCCATCGCTTCCCCAATCAGCCCCGATACTCTATCCGCTGCTTGATGCGCAGGGTCATCTGCAAGGTGGGCATAGCGTTCAGTCGTTGCTGTGTTGCTGTGGCCAAGAAGTTTCCCTGTCATTTGTAGGCTTTCTTTGCTGTTTACAGCCACAGATGCATAGGTATGGCGCAAATCGTGAATGCGTACTTTGTCCAAGCCTGCCTTTTTCCGTATGCGCCGCCACGGCTTTTGAAAGTCCGTCAAATACTGGCCTTCTTTGGCGCCGCATATCACGTAAGGGTTGCCCTCTAGGCGCTCTATGCCCGCTAACACTTCTAAGGCGGGCTGGCCTACATAGACCTTTTTAGCGCCTGTTTTGCTGTCAGGCAGGAAGAAGGCATTGCCGCGTATATAGTCCCACTTCAGGGTCTGGATTTCACCAAGACGGCATCCTGTCAGGATAAGAAGCTTAATAGCTGCAATCATATAGGGGCTTTCGGTTCCCGTCTCTTCACATGACTTCAGCGCCTTCCCTAGTGCTTTCAGTTCTTCCGGTGATAGATACCGATCCCGCTTCTTCTCAGGGTAGGGTTTGACTTTCAATACCGGATTGCTGTTGTCGGGTCTAAGTTCCAGATCTTCGGCATAGTTAAACATTTTGGAAAGAACGCCGCGTGTGCGGTTAGCCTGGTAAGGAATACCCCCATGTTTTTCATGCAGTTTAAGGATATCAGCCTTTGTTATATCTTTCAGCTTGCGTTTGCCAAGCTCGGGCTTGATGAATTTATCAACACAGCGCTGATATTCTTTCAGCGTGCTGTCTTTGACCTTTTTCCTGGCATAGTCGTCCATAAAGGTGTCGCAAAATTCTTCAACCGTAGGCGCAAGGGCTTCTGCTCTTTTATCAAGGGCAGGGTTGCCACCTTTCAGTACGTCTACCAGCTTTTCCCGTGCCATGTTGCGGGCCTGATCGACGGTTAGGGTTCCAAATGGGCCAAGGGTATACTTCCTTGTTCTGCCGTCTTTGTCCCGATACTGAATCATGAATGTCTTTTTGCCAGTGGGGTACACAACACACCCAAACTTAGATACTTCATCATCCCAGGCGACATACTTCTTGTCTTTGATCTCCAGGGCGTCAATCACACGTTTTGTAAGCTTCATAAAACCTCGCAAGGGAACAATAGGGGAGCATAAGGGGGCGAATAGCAGCGACCTTGTGCGTAATGAGAGGTAAAGAGGTATTAATATAAAGTCAATTAAAACAGTAGTATAAGTATATTTATGGGAAGATAGCGTAACTAGACGTAAGGATATAAAACTACCTCATAACCTGAAGGTCGTAGGTTCAAATCCTACTCCCGCAACCAATAAGTAAAAAGCGTCCCTAACGGGGCGCTTTTTACTTATATGCGCTGTGTTAGAAGCTTTGAACCGTACAAGGTTCGGCCAACGGCAACGTGAGGAGCGCGAAGCGCCCGCAACGGTAAATCCTACTCCCGCAACCAATTTAAAGGGTCGGACCCCATACGGGGCCCGGCCCTTTAACTTTGTTACTGGAAGATAGGATTTTACACCTCGTAAAACAGGCCAAAGCCTTGTTTTACCAAAGGTTCTTTGCGAAGCTGACGAGACACGGAGTGGCGAGACTAATCCTACTCCCGCAACCAATAAGTAAAAAGCGTCCCTAACGGGGCGCTTTTTACTTATATGCGCTGTGTTAGAAGCTTTGAACCGTACAAGGTTCGGTCAACGGCAACGTGAGGAGCGCGAAGAGCCCGCAACGGTAAATCCTACTCCCGCAACCAACTTGATTTGCTTTGCCAAATCCTCAGACCCTTCCAGCGCATGCTGGAAGGGTTTTGTCGTTTGAGAGGCTAAGGAAGTTTTATGGCCTGCAGCACTTAGGGCAATAATAGATTGTGTCTTTACCACCACTGGGCGCGCTACAATCATGCCTCCTTGAGGGAGACGGTTTGACGGTGTCGCTGCGCTCTGCGCGTCTACACTGCGCTGCACTTCGTGATCTGGGAACTGACAGTTCAGAATGAAGCGGGCGAAACCGAGACGTTTGAGACAATCGATGAGCATCCTTGGTGGGTCGATGGTCAGGGTTGGAAACGTACCGACGAACTAGCTTTTGGAATGCGGGTTGAAGACGACGAGCAGCGCGTGCTGGTGGTCACTTCAGTTCGTAATACAGAACGGAAAGATGGCACTTACAATCTAACCGTTGCAGATTTCCATACCTACTTTGTTGGCGAGTTCAACGTCCTGGTTCACAACTGTGGTAAGAAGTCTACGAATGGCGGAAAAAACGGGCAAAAAAGGAACGATGATCGTGTCGCCGCAGCCCAAGCGAGATTAGATGATGCTACGAAAAGACGAGATCAGCTTAAAGCCAAACCAAATAAAACCAAGGAGGATAAGAAAGCCCTGAAAAAGGCTGAAGCCGAAGTGAAGCATGAGACTAATAAAGTTAACGAAATCAGTGAAAATCATAGCATGAAGGATAAGAAGTAGCGTGAAGGAAAACGTGGGAAAATGCTTTACAATAATTGCGGAAAAATCCCCTGAGTCTGCGTCTAGTATGGCATGCTTGAGTGTTTCCCAAATACGGTCTACTTCGTTATCGGCAGCAGTTAATGATTGGGTTCAGAAAGGAGATTGGACAAGTTTAGGTTTGGATGTATCAGATCGGCGACACTTTTATGGGGACGAAATGTTTGCTACAGCAATAGTCGCCTTGGAGGGTTTAAAAAATGCTTGGTGTTATTCAACAACAATTAATGATGAGTTGATCGTTGTAAGTATTTTTCTAAATCCTTCACCTGTGAAATCAGTAAATGAGGAGTATCAGCCGAATACATTGTTTACATCATATATAGATGTGGAGGGGGGTACTTTTATTTCTCAGTGTGAGGCAGTGTCGCTTGGATCGGCAATTTCAACCTTTTTGCATAACGGAGATGTTTGGTGGAATGAGCTTAGTGATGATCAGGTCGAACTTCTTAAGAAAAATATTGACATAGGTTCAATTAGCATTGTTCCTCAGGGTGGCGTAGGAGGTGTCTTTTCCGTAAAGTTCGAACACAATAAGCCGAATATCAGAATGTTCTGTGTTGCTACATCCTCAGAGACGATGATGTCAGAGTAAAAGGAATTCCGAGGACACATTACTTGATCACTCACTTACCGCAAGGCTCCTGGTATGGATCGGGAGCCTTTTTAGTGTCCGGTGTGAGGCCATTATCTGAGCCTCATTTTGCCATTAATCTTCATGACACACCTGAGCGCAGTGTTCTGCCTGCCCATCGCTTATTACGGTGCTATTTGGGGCGAGTTCGCTCGGGTTATGACGTGCTGTTTAGCATAGGGTAAGCAGCTCGCAGGTCAATCGTATCCAGTTCGACAGTGAGCTTTCTGTGGGCCCGCTGGGTATAGTGGAACCATAGGGTCCATGTGGGCGCAGTGTCGCTTTTGTGGGGGCTGCACTTTGGCATGACGTTGATCAGTAATTGTGGCTTTACTACTAGAGGGCGCGCTACTATCATGCCTCCCTTGGACGGTTCTTACAAACCGACCCGATCGGCTATGAGGACAATAAAACCCGCAACAATGTGAAGGAGGCGCGAGAGTAAAACGAACCGCCAAACCTCTATGGCTATACACGAAATGATCCCGTCAATAATACCGATCCTACGGGTAAAATCCTTCTCAATGCTATTGGGACAATAGTAAATGCGGGTATTGAAGTTGCTATAATCGCTACCGAAGGCGATGTCGGAGTGGGTGAGGCTATTGCCCGGGTTGGAATAGCTGCTGGTAGCGGGCCCCTGGGTGTTGGTGTCGGCGCACGTGTTGGAAACCTTGCGCTGAAAGGCGCACGTGCGTTGAGTTCGGCGCGTACAGTAAGTGTCGCCCAGAAAGTTGGTCAAGGTGCCACGGCAGGTGCGACAGCGTCGGCGGTTGCTGAAACTGGCTTGCAAACCAATCAGGCGATTACCGGAAATGGTTTTGACGTTGGCGAGGTTGTTGAAGCCGCAACTATCGGCGCGGTCACTGGCGGTGTTGGCGGGGCTGCTGAAGGAGCCATCGTGAAAGTGGTGCAGGCAACTATTCCAGAGGCTTCGGGGGTTGTTGTTACGGGTGTCCGTGGTCAAGCTCAGACGACCATTGCTCAGACTCAAGCAGTTGTTGCTGCTAATGCGGGAGCGATCTAGGATGCACAACAGAAAGCAGCTTGTTCTTTGGAGGAGAAATGTTAGGGGGAGCGATCAAAGCGTATTCGCGCCTTATTTATGCAATTGCGGTGCTGGTTATCGCGAGTTTGATCGGAGTTGCCTTGCTTCATTATCTTCTGAGGTTCAGTGTTCTCTGGGCATCTGTACCAATTCTGTCGATGGCAACTTATTCAGGCTATCTGATATATCGGTATAGACGCTTTCTCATTGATGAGGCAAAGCTTACAAAATAATAGAATTGGCCCCCGGTTTTTGCCAGGGGCCATTTTATTGCCGCCCTTGTTGGGTGCTCATGTGCGTAATGTATACGCGTAATTTTGGAACACACCCGGTGCACGGATGTACATGATTTTCATTCATTAGATTCAGGATGTTAGGGGTGTAAGCGCCCTGTGAGCAGGGGTGTCTACATTATTGGTCGTATGCATAAGATTCAGTTACTTATAGAGTATACACAGAGCTGAGACATGCTTCGCCTTCGCGATAAGCTTTTGCTCAGGCGTTATGGCAAGCCTCTATGTTCGTGGCCAGGAGTTTACGTGACTGAGTATTGAAGTGCGACCTGGTTGGTCGTATTTTACCAAAGAAAATAGTCCTCTATCAAAGGTATGGTCAGAACGATGAATATGATGGAAAAGCTTGAGCAAATAAGTTCGCAGCTATCTGGTGTCTGTCTGTCCCACCAAGATGAACGGTTATTACAATCACTTTTGCCTAATACTCTTTTACCCGCATGGTTGATAGCGGCGCTGAAGAGGCACAATGTAATTGGCGTAGAGTTTTCATTAGACGAAGACGCTGATGCCTCCGGTATGGGAGGAGAGATGCAGTGGATGACGGCGGAAGAAATATGTGAGGAAGCGCTTAAATGTTATCCGGGGCGCTCTGTGGTAGGTCTAGGTTATTTACCTCTGCTGAAATGTCTCGAAGGTTCAGGTGACCCCTATTTCTTGAAAGTATCAGATGATGAACAAGGAAGCGCAATTGTTCGTGTGCCGCATGATTCTGAGAATAAGGACGGTACCTATCGGGAAGCAGATATAGAGTTAGTTGCCGTCTCTCTGATTGAGTTTTTTGATTACTCTGAAGTCCTTGAATAATGGTTGATATTCCCGCTCATACTTCGCGAGGCTCCCAAGGTTGATTGGGAGCCTTGTTTTTTGCCCTCGCGTGGTGGGGTGATCTGAGCCCCGTCTTGCCATCAATCTTCCTACCCACCGAACCGCAGCGCTGCTGCTTTACTAACAAGTTGCTCATGGCCCCTTAGTGGCAATAGCTGAGCCAATCATAATGCTCGCCTGCTGTAAGGCCGTGTCCTGCAGGTGAGCATATCGCGCTGTTGTCTGAACCTGCGAATGCCCCAGGAGTTTTCCGATCATCGGTAGGCTTAGCCCCTGACTAACGGCCAGGGATGCAAAGCTGTGCCAGCTAGCTTCTTCAACTCTTATTCTGTTCCCAGATAACCAAGAGCTGCCTTCAGCGGCGAAAGCTGTTGTTCGAACGGCTTCCATTTATCCATGCCCTTGGTGTTAATTTTCTGGCGTACCTGTTCAGAGCTGGCGGTTTTGACCGCACGCTTGGTCTGGTGGAAGTCCACACAGGCCTGTTCAAACGGCAGGCCGCAGAAATCAAGGATACGGCGTACCTGGGTCTCCAGATCCATGATTACATCTTCGTGCTGGACACGTAGTATTTCGCCGGGCAGTATCTTGTCCCAGTGGTCCATCAGGTCGACATAGCCGCGATAGTAGCGGCCGATACTTTCCAGGCAGTAGGTGAATTCCTGCCCTTCGGCAAACAATTGTTTATACCCGCTAAAGCAGCAGTCCATTGGGTTACGCCGCGCATCAATGATCCTGGCATTCGGCAGGATCAGTTTGATCAGGCCAATATGGCGAAAGTTATTTGGCATTTTATCGGTGAAGAAAGGCGCGCCGTGGCGGTGCTGCTGTGTTTCTGCCAGATAGGTTTCACCGAACGCTTTTAGATCGTCAGATGAAAGAGATTTTAGTCTGGCTGGATAGCCGTCCGGGTGATCCAGTGGCAGTCTGCTGCGCAGGGAATGCGCAAGCGTGAGGATATTCGGTAATTCCATCGTGCCGTCAACCTGACTGTGGCTTGCAAGAATTTGTTCCAGCAGGGTGGAGCCTGCGCGGGGCAGACCAACTATGAAAATCGGGTCTGGTGCAGGACAGCCATTGTTCTTATGTGCAGCAAACAAGGCTTGGTCGCAGGAGGTTTTCTGCGCATCAAATTCTGCCTGCATCTGGTCGGGATCATAGCGGCTTTGTGCCCGTTTCAGCGAATTACCCCGATCATAATGCTTGAAGGCTGCGTCAAAACCTTTCGCATCTTCATAGGCTTTGCCAAGCGCGAAATGCAGTTGAATACGACTGGCAGCAGGCATCATGCCTGATGCGAGCGCTGTTTCCATCGCAGATATTTCGTCGGCTGTAAAACGGTACGTCTTCAGGTTCGCCAATCCGTACCAGGCATCACCGTGTGCGGGGCCGTATGTGATTGCACGGTGATATGCTTCCACCGCGTCTTCCTGTCGGCCCAGGGTTTTTAGCGCATGCCCGCGTGAAGTATGTGTGGCAACATCATTGGGCAGTATTTTCAGGATATGATCAAACAGAGCAAGAGCCTGTTCATAATCGCCGGTTTGCATGGTCTGAATAGCAAGATGAGACAGGAAAACCGGGTTGTCGGGGTGTTTTTCAGACAAATACTTTGCCTGATTGACAGCTTCGGAGAACTTTTGGCGTTTGCGAAGTATCTGGATATAGTCTAACCGGACTTGTGTATTACCGGGGTCAAAGTCGAGAGCAGAGGCAAGCAGAAAGTCAGCTTCATCCAGTATACCGTAGCGATTGGCAATTTCTGCGAGTAATCGCATTCCTTCGGTATCTTCAGGGTGCTTGCGAAGGTAAGCGCGGCAATATTTCTCAGCCTTATTGATTTTCCCTTCATACAGGTAATTAGTGGTGGCCAATAATTCCTTGGGCAGGGTGGTGATGCGGTCCATCTGCAATTTTGCCTGGGCTGCTTCTTCCGTGTTTTGAATGCCTTTCAGAAGGGTGATCAACTCTTTCCAGCTGGGGACGAGTGCCGGGTTGGTGAATGTTGCTTGCCTGTATGCGTTAATTGCGTCACTTTTCCGGCCCTGATCACGATATAAATGCCCTAATTCCTGATATGCACGGGCGAAATCCGGCGCAAGGGTAAGCAGATGTTTAAGAGTTTGCTCTGATGCGTTGAAGTCTTTTTGGAAGCGTTTTAAAACGGCGAGGATATAAAGTGCGTCCGGAGTGTCAGGGGCAGCCTTTAAGACATGCTTGATATATTCTTCAGATCTAACCAAGTCACCGGCCATCAGTGCTTTCTGGGCTGATACGATGCCTTCCTGCAAGGTGTCTTTATCTGGGGATGACGCCATCATATTGTCCTTGTTCACTAAAAAGGCGCCACTAACAGCAGCGCCTTTTGCTAAGCTTACTTGAAAGTCGTTAGAAGTCCACGCCGAACCGGACACCGATCGTCCTTGGACGATTGATTGCAATCCGTTCCCTATCGAAGACTAGGTTATTATTCAGCTGAGCGCGTTCGTCGGTCAAATTCTCTCCAAAAATCTCAAAGCTATATTTGGAGTTTGTAACACCAACGGCAAGCCCCATCATGACGTAGCTGTCCTGTTTGGCGCGGTTGATCAGGACAATATCACTGTAACTGGATGCAGAGTATGCCAGAGAAGGCTGAACGTGTGCGATCCAGTCTGATTTCCAGTCCCATTCATACCGTGCGCGGAGGTTACCCTGGAAGCTTGGGGCGTATGATAGATCTTCGCCCGGGCCGGCAATGGCAACAGACGCGCCGACAAGCTCTTTGATCTCTGTGTCGAGAATGGAAAACGCACCAGATACGGTCAACCCTGGTACAGACGCTGGTGCCCAGGTGATATCGCCCTCTATACCTTTGATTTCTGCGTTCGCAGCATTATCCGAGAAGAAGAGGTTGGTGACTGTCGGGTCAAAAATCGTGGTTTGCAGATCTTTTACGTCGATAAGGAATGCTGAGCCGTTGAACCGGACACTGTTATCAAACAGATCAAGTTTCCAGCCGAATTCATAATTTGTGACTTCATCCGTGCGTACAACAGCCGGTACAGCCCCGCCACCAGCACCAGCTGGACGGTTAGGCAATCCTGGGCGGAAACCTTCTGAATAGGTGAAATAAACAAGAGTATCGTCATTAGGTTGATAGGAGACATTTCCCTTGAAAACCCAGCCTTTTGCTTCAGCCCCTTTAGGGACCTCGACGCCGTTGATTACCTGTGTACCGTCAAACTGTTCATCAAGGTTAGTTCCGAAGAAATCGGCATCATATCCGTAGAAAAGGTTGAAGAAGGAAGAGTTGGCACTCCCTTTCAGGCGCACATCAACATCGTGCCACCGTGCACCAAACGTTAAAGATAATGCCTCTGTCACATCGTATGTCAATTCGCCGAACAAGCCCTTTTGTTTGTCCGTCCGGGTAATGTCATTGAAGAAAATAACACCCGGCGGTCTGACAGAAGGGTCACTGACTGAGGAACCAGGCAAGGCACCATTCTGTGGGAAGCCGATCTGATCAGGCGTATATCCGATCACGTTTGTGGAACCGGGATATGTAAAGTCATTACGTTCCACCAAAGTCTGATCGCTATAGAACCCGCCGAAAGTTGCCCGCAAGGGGTGCTCTTCGGGGGTGGTGAACCGGAGCTCATGCGTCCATACCTCGGTTTCTGTTTCGCTGGCGACATATAGGTTTGGCGCCTGACATGTGCCGGATGGCGCAGCGTCGCCCGGGTATGTCACAGCCGCATCACAGATATAATAAGGCAGATACTGACCCACAAACATATAATCTGTATAGTCAACAATCTGGTCGGTATCGCGGTTCAGATATGCACCGGCATATACCATTTCGAGGGCACCAATTTTCCCTGTCAAAGTCAGAGCTGTATTATCAAACTCATCCTCTGTTTCGTCGGGGGAAAACCGCTGTACGGACAGGTCATCACTGTCATCAAGCTCAGGATCAATGAAGAAGACGCCGTCTGTGTCGATGCGTTGGCGCATATGCATGACATCCACCGTCCAGTCTTCATTAACGTCATAAAGGGCGCTGACGCGGAAGCCTGTATAAGACGCATCATTGAAATCTTTCTCAACAAGAGCTTCGTTGCGTGCCTCAAGGAAGTTTACACCAGACAGATCAGAGCCAGCCTGAAAGCCCGGAGACGTCATGGTCCCATTAGGGCGCATTACGCTGCCCGCGAAGCGCGCACTTTCAGAAGCAGATCTGGTGCCTGCTACATTGTCGATATAGCCGCCTTGGTTATCAACAAACATTACCCCGCGAACGGCAAATTTATCTTCAATGATCGGATAGTTGATCATTGCTTCGATTTTTTCGCTCATTTCACCACCTTCAGTGAAAGAGATGCCGCCACTAACCCGGCCTGAAAATTCGTTCAGGTTCGGCTTGTTGGTTATCAGGCGAATTGTTCCCGCCTGCGAACTGGCACCGAATAAAGTCCCCTGAGACCCAGGCAGAACTTCAATCCGGTTAAGGTCAGCTGCATAAACATCAAGGTTTCGGCCAACCTGGGTCACGGGCTGTTCATCCAGATACAGGGCAACATTAGGTGCAAGGCCAGCAACGCCTGCAGTAGTCAGGTTTGGTGTCGTCGACGCCATGCCGCGAATGTAGATTGTTCCTTGTCCCGGGCCTGCGCCACCGGATGATACACCGGGTAGTTGCATCAAATAGTCTGTGAAGACATCCACATTCATTTGGTCGATTGTTGTTTCAGACATGGCTGTTACTGCAACAGGTACATCCTGCATGCTTGCTGAACGCTTTGTTGCCGTAACGACAATTTCTTCAAGCCCACCCTCTGCCGGGGCAGCCATGCTAGGTGCGGTAATGGCTGTGATTGCAAATGTCGTGGTTGCAACAGACGATAAAAGATTAAAGCGCGTTTCCGATAGCTTTCTTTTCAGTGGCATCTTTTTTCCCTGATTTTTTCTTTTGAGTACATTTAAAATTTCTATTCTGCACTCTATTCATAGATGAGGGATGCTTTGAATTCAAACTATTCCTTCTCCAGGTGACTTGGATGGGCTCTGGAAAGGTTCAGATAGTGCATATGTCGGTTATAATGATTTAGCACTTCGTGAATAACCTGCTCGTGGCTGTAGCCGTATATGTCATAGTTCTGCCCACCATCGCTCAGGAACACCTCGGCTCGGTAGTATTGCTCGTCAGCTCCACTATCGTTACCCGTCGCAGTCGCCATGGCGAAAACCGGTGCTTTGTGAGGAACCGGCTTAATGGCGAGCCGGAAGGACGGCTCACCCTGATGGGTGATTATTAGATCGGCACTGTCGTCTGCGAGGAAGGCTTCGGCAGAAGTGTCCTGCGCCTCTATTTCCCGCATTACATCATGCAAGGCTGGACGTGCAATTCTGGTGATAAAGTCTTCGACTTTCGCTTTTGATGGGTGGGCGAGAATTGAGTGCAGCCGGAGTTTCCACGGCATATTCACGCCCCCGCCAACAATGTCAGCCGCGGCCTCTGCGCCCTGTGCTTTACGGTATTCCATCGACAGTCCGCGCAGCAAGCCGCCAATTGAAAAAAGAATGACCACAGTGAAGGGCAGGGCGGTTGCAACTGTTGCTGCTTGCAGCGCGCCAAGTCCGCCCGCGGCGAGTAAGGTTGCGCCAACAAGCCCCTCGGCTATGGCCCAGAATATCCGCTGCCATTTAGGGGCATGAATATTCCCGCCTGCAGTAATGATGTCGATAACGAGGGATCCACTATCAGAGGACGTGACAAAAAAGGTAATCACGAGCGTCATCGCAAAAAAGGATGTAATAAAGGATAGGGGTAACTGATCAAGGAAGACAAATAGCGCTACTGGCATATTGTCTTTAACCAGTGCAGGAAGTTCAGTGTAACCGCCCGCTATCATATCAAGCGCAGTGTTGCCAAAGCTGGTCATCCAGAAGAAGACAAGCAGGGTCGGCACAATCAGAACGCCCAGAATAAATTCGCGAATAGTACGCCCCCGAGAGATGCGGGCAATGAACATACCCACAAATGGCGACCAGCTAATCCACCATCCCCAGTAAAATATGGTCCAATTGTTGATCCATGTATCGTCCTCTGCATAGGCGCCAACCATTAAGCCGCGATCAATGATGACACTTGCATAGTTGCCCAAATTTTCTGCGAAGCTGGAAAAAATAACCAGTGTTGGGCCTAGTACGACAACGAACGCCAGCAGGCATACGGCCAGAATTAAGTTTAGTTCCGAAAGGCGTCTGATGCCTTTGTCCAGGCCTGAAACAACAGAGGCAGTAGCCATGGCTGTAATCGCTGCGATCAGCCCCATTTTCACCAGGTCTGATACCGGAACTCCGAAGAGAAAGTTCATGCCTGAGTTAATCTGACTGACACCAAAGCCAAGCGAGGTAGCCACACCAAAGAGTGTACCCAGCACGGCGAAAATATCCACTATATGGCCAATCGGGCCATAGATGCGGTCGCCAATAATGGGGTAAAGGGCAGATCTGATAGTCAGTGGCAGATTATGGCGGAAACCAAAATAGGCAAGGCAAAGTCCAATGATTGCATAGACTGCCCAGCCGTGCAGGCCCCAATGCAGGAAAGTTACATCCATTGCCTGTTGTGCCAGCTCGTAATGTGTATCTTGCGGTAGGGGCGGTTTGGAATAATGGGTTACAGGTTCACCAACTGAAAAGAATAACAGACCAATGCCCATGCCTGCTGAAAACAGCATGGCTACCCAGCTCAGGAAGCTGAATTGTGGTTTTTCGTGGTCAGCGCCCAGTCGAATATTACCAAACTGCGAAAGCGCAATGGTAAGGCAAACCACCATGAAGATAACTACACTCAGGGAATAAAACCAGCCGAACCGGGTAGTCACCCAGACGTTAAGCGCTGAGAAGAAACTATCTGAGGTTTCAGGGTTAAAAATTACGCCCGTGACGATCAGCATGACCAAAATAGCAGAAGGGAAAAAGACCGGCGGTAAGACACCCCACCGCAACTTGTCTTCCAGTGGGTTTTTTACTTGATTCACAAAACTCTCCCTCTGGGTGCTGAAAACTGGAGATGATTTCAGGTCAAATTTATTTCAGTTCTTAATATTCGTATTGAAATGAATATGCAGGTTTTCAGTGTGAATGCAATTGTCTTCACTGAAGCGTTATTCTGAGGCATCAGGCGCAGGGGCTGCGTCAAAGGTTTGAGATTTTTATTCGACACTCATTTTTCTATAAGTCCCGAACTGACTAAAAAGTATGGCAGCATATTCATTGTGTGCATTTATCCCACTGCATTACCTGGGTAAAACAAGAGTAATGCATGCTCCCGCAACCAACTTGATTTGCTTAGCAAATCCATCAGACCCTTCCAGTCTACACAGGAAGGGTTTTGTTGTTTGAGAGGCTAAGGAAGTTTTATTACCTGCAGCACTTAGAGCGATATTAGATTGTGTCTTTACTACCACTGGGCGCGCTACTATCATGCCTCTCTTGGAGGGTCCAAACAAGCCGACCCGATCGGCTATGAGGACAATAAAACCCGCATGAAGTGAAGGAGGCGCGAGAGTAAAACGAACCGCCAAACCTCTAAGGCTATACGGGCATGAGTGGTCAGCAAGCTGTTAATTTCCGTAATTTCCTGAAAGGAAGATTCAGTGGTTTGGGAAGACCCCATCCACGAAACTATTCCTATCAACAGATGTTAAACAAATACAATGGTTCAGAAGCGGCTGTTATTAATGCTGCGTCGAGAACTAATTCGAAGATAAACGCTGCAGGTGGTATTGCTGCGTCTGGGGCGGCGATTACTTCTTCTGGAAATGGTTGTTAATTCTTGGGAGCCATGGAAACTCATGATGAAAAATAGACAACGACCTTCTTTCAGTGGAGTGTTTTCAAGTGTCTTTGCAAGCGCCTTGCATGGAGCAATACTTACAATATTGATTTGGAGCACTGCTTCAAAATGGAACATGCTAGGATTTTGGATTTTCCCTAGTCCATTAGTTTTATATATACTGATCACGACACTGTATTTGACGCTGTTTTTACCACTCTTGCGGTGGTTAGTACAAGCATTCAATCCCGGTATTTTGATCTACTTATTATCAGGTATTCTTACTGGATCATTCATATCTACCGTGTTTCTCCTTGCAAAATATGTAGATATTCTTGGTGATGTTTCAGTTTGGGTCGAAATTGCATCAATTTATATGTACGCCTTATTAGCCTCATTTATTGCTTGGTTGATGCTGCGATTGACATAGCTTTGATAACTGAGGCTTGTTGATATCGCACGTTGCTCTGACTTTCAGCTATGACGCTTTGTCCCGCCGTACCTCGCTGGCGTTTCATGGGGCCTCGACCCCGCAGGTGAGGGCGACGTTCCATGTGGACAGTGCGCTCCAAAGTATGTTTTGATGATGAGCCGATTAAGCCGAATGAAGAAAAAAAGAAATGAAGAGAAACATGGTGATCCAGACTATGTAGAACCTGCTTCTGAGGATTACGCCAAATGGAAAGCCAAGCAAGTCGAGAAAGCTAAAGGTAAAGACGGGCGTCGAAAAGTACATTATGACAAGAAAGCGGGAGAGGGTGATCGCACCAAACAGCAGGTGCAGGATGCCAAGCAGAATGTTCTCACAATTACGGCAGTACGGAATACTAGCAGAACAGACGGTACCTATAACTTAACTGTAGCGGACTTCCATACTTACTTTGTCGGTGAACTGAATGTTCTTGTTCATAACTGTAAGAAGTTAAAGGCTAAGGAACGTCGTGCTCAAGAGAAGCAGCGGTCACAGGACGCTAAAGGTGGAGATATGCAAGCGAGAGGAACACGAGGAAATAACCGGCCAGAATAAGCCTTATAATGAAATTAAGGATATTGCAGAGGACAAAAATAAATGAGTTCGATAAAGGCTATATGCAATGTTCCCTTTCCTTTAGGCTTAGAAGTGATTGAGGCAAAAAGGGGAGTGGGGAGCTTTCTTTTAATAGATTTTGTAGTTTCCCGTTCTGAAAGGGGGGCTACAGCCCTCAGAGCAGCTTTTTTGCTTTGGGTTTATCTCAGTGATTGGGAGATTTATCAGGACGATAAGAGAGTTTTGGATTGTGATGAAACCGATGACCGTCTTTATGAAGATGTTTTAAATGGTTTGGTTGGTTCAAAGTTAATCGATATAGATGTGGATGTAGCAGATCAATCTTCACAATTTATGTTTGATAACAATATCTCAATTAGGCTCGAATCTGATTTGGATGCTTATGAAAATGACGATGACCTGTTTATGTTTTTTGATAGATCAAAGGACATGGTACATAGTTACTCTCCACAAAAAGGGGTGTATTCTGAATTGAGTAGGTCTTTGCCAGAGGATTAAGTTAATTATTGAAAACCACTGATCGGTCATATGGCTCTCTGCTTACCGCAGGGAGCCTTTTTTATCTCGCTCACTACGGCGCGCTGTCTGGTGCGTTCGCTCGGGTTATGGCGTGCCATTTAGCTCAGGGTAAGCGGCTCGCAGGTCAATCGTATCCAGTTCTGCGGTGAGCTTTTGGTGCGCCCACTGGGTATAGAGGAACCACAGGGTCTATGTGGGTGCGGTGTCACTCTTGCGGCTGCCCGTATTTTGGTGCGCACGGATGTGGCGACGGCTGTCTGCAACATACCACTTTCCCCTTTCCCCTTTCTTTACTAACAAGTTACTCACGGCCCCTCTGTGGCAATCGCTGATCCGGTCATACTGCTAGCCTGCTGTACTGCCATAATCAGGATGCACGCATTCGCGACCAGCAAAAAAAGTAAAGTTTCTTCAAGCATTTGTGAGAAATTGCTCGCGATATTTTACCTCTATGTGATTAGCAGTTTACCAAAGATTTCCATAGGTTTGGCGTGTTTTAAACAACCAAAAAATTTCCAAAGGAAACTCTTATAATGATCAGAAATATTTTCCAAAAAGCGGCAGTAACTCTCGCTATCTCCTCCTCTGTTGTGGCCCTTTCTCAGACGTCTGCGGCGGACGATGGCTTTTATGTGTCAGGCAGTATCACTGCAACCGAACTGGGACATTCCATTAACCGTAATACGGGTTCGGCAGACTCGCCAAGCATCAGCAGCAATGTAGACAAAACCGATGTTGGCCTGCGTCTTGGTGTTGGGTACAAAACGCACGTTACAAACGATGTTTTTGTTGCGCTTGAGGGTTTTTATTCCTTTGAAAACGCGACTACCGAAAGCCTGAACGGGATGCTTCGGAGCACTGTGGAGCTGGATGCCACCTATGGTGCCGACCTGCGTCTGGGCTATGACATTACTGAAAAATTCGCGCTTTATGCGCTTGCGGGTATCACGGCACTCGATTTTGATAATGACACAGGCTACACGTTCGCCCCACCAATGCAGGAACTATCTGAAACTGAAACTGCTTTCACTTACGGTTTTGGTGCGGAACTTCAGATGACGGACAAAATCTCCCTTATTGGGGAGTACCGCATTACAAGCGATGTCAAGTTCACGCCAAATCCAGATGTTGTTGGTGGTTTTGTCAATAAAAACTACCTGGACCACAATGCCCTGCGTCTTGGTATCAACTACTCCTTCTAATAGTTTTCAGTGCAGCGGTTATACATTTCCAGCCGATGCATACCATTATTACAGTGGCCGGCCATCCCCGATAATTTGTGGGATGGTCTGGTTGCCTGTGCTGTCCGAATGTACCCCATACTCAGGGCGTACCAGTCTAATTAAAGCCCCATATCCTTTAAGGTGCGTTCAATCAGTTCACGGGACTTGGTCTGTGCAAAAGGGAATGCCTGAAAGAAAGTGACGGCATTCAGGTCAGGATCGCTTTGCCTGGCTTTTGAAATCCACCGCTGTGCATCGTCTGAGCGGCCGACAAGGTGGGCGGTTAGAGCGGCAATGAGTTCAATATGCCTATGCGCCCCTGGCATGCGCGCCGCCTTTTCTGCGAAATGAGCCGCCTGCTCATACTCATTCAATTGCAGTTGCACCAGAGACCTGCTGGACACCATAGCATAGGCAAGTGGGTCAAGGGGGCTAAGTGACAGGGCCACAGCAAGGTCGGTATCTGCTTCCACGGGTTTGCCCGCCATAACGTTTACAAGCCCACGATTATAGCGCCCTTGTGCAAAACTGGGGCTGAGAGCGGTTGCACTGTCGAACCACTGCACCGCGTCCTGCAGTTCCCCATCTAGCCAGCAGCTGCGCCCCACACTGAAATGGGCAAATGGATCCAGTCTGTCACTGTCCAGTGCCTGATGGGCCAGGGTACGTGCTGCATCCAGTTCCGCCTGTGTATCTGGTGCAAGACGAAGGAAGGCTTTTTGAAAATGGGTGAAAGACAGCCCGGCGAGCGACCGGGTGAAATAGGGATCAAGTTTCAAGGAGTGTTGGAAAAGCTCCGCAGCGACCGCATTGTCTTCCCGCGTGAAACGGTACATATGATCAAAACCCAGATGAAAGCTGGCCCAGGCATCCAGTTCAGTAGCGGGTTTGCTTCTGGCAAGTTTGACCTCGTGCTGAGGAATGCGCTGTTCAAGGCTGGAGACAATGCTGGCTTCTATATCTGGCCGCATTTGCTGCAGCTCTGACAGGGCACCGGTATATTTATCTGACCAGACTGTTTCACTGGTATTTGTGTCAACCAGGCTGACTCCGATATGGACAGTCTGAGAGGACACTTCAATTGTACCCATCAGGCAGTATCTGACTTTCAGGGCAGTGCCGATTGTTTGGGGGTCGGTATCAGCGCCGCGAAAACGGAAACTTGATCCACGGGCAATCACGAACAGCCAGTGCAGCCGGGATAAATCCATAATAATATCGGCGGGCAGGGCGTCTGCAATAACCTGGTGGGGGTGTGGCTCGCCGGTGTAGACGAATGGTAAGACTGCGATGGATGGTCTGCCGCCTTCATCCCAGTTCTGGATAGGGGCTGGCATGAAGGACTGATCGGGTATCGGCATTGATACTGCGGTGGGGGAGGTAAGCGTTTGCGGTGGAGATGTGAGTTTTTCCGTAACCTCACCGATGAAGCGAAACCCTCTGCCGTGAATGGTTTTGATCAGCAATTGGTCCTTGCCATTATCGCCAATGGCTTTGCGTGCGGCCTTCAGTCTGCTTGCGACGGCCGTTTCTGAAACAATGCGGCCATCCCAGACTTCGTCAATCACCTCATCCTTGGTGACCATTTTATCGCGGTTTTCCAGCAGCAAAATAAGAAGGGACAGAACCTGAGGTTCTATATGGGCGCGTTCGCCGTCCTGTCGCAGTTCAAACCGGGTCAGGTCTACTTCAAAGCGGTCAAAACAGTATGTTTTACGGCGCACTTCGTTCAAACGTGCCCCCTATCCCCATAAAATACATAAAAAATCACACTTCTTCATGCCAATGTCAAGCATGGGGGCATTGTGGCTGATATCTTTTGATCATCGGAACTGGCAAATATTATTCATAAAGGAGATCTACAATGCCACTCGTTACAATAGACGTTATCAAAGGTGTTTTTTCGGATGAGCAGAAACACGAATTGATCAGCAATGTTACAGAAGCCATGATTGCCGTTGAAGGGGAAGCCATGCGGCCTGTAACATGGGTTCGGGTCATGGAAGTGGAGCAAGGTGACTGGGCCATCGGCGGGCAGCGACTAGGGGCGGCCGATGTGCATGCCATGGCAGGCGAAAAAGCCGCCTGAAGACCTAAGCAAAGAAGGCATTTGCGGAATAAGGCAGGTGCCTTTTGCACATGTTGAAAAGACAGAAACCGCCTGTGATGGCGGTTTCTTCGTCTATTGCTATTCAGCAAATGTCGTATCTATCTAATAGACTAGACACTTATAACGTAGCTAATAGCTGAATATTAGACTGCACGACAGCATTGATGACTATTCCCTGACTGAAGATATATTAAATCTGTCTTAGGCAGGTTTATTGCTGGCGGGCTGCAAGGCACGCAGGGTCGGAATTGAAATAATCAGCGACAGGAGCGCGCAAAGGGTTATAGCGGCAACCATGGGTACCGCGCCGCCGATACCCTGGAGTGCACGAAATGCCACGAGCCAATCAAGCGTCGGAGCCCATGCGCATCCGATAGAGGCGACACTAAAAATACCAACGCCAAAATATATGGGAATTTTCCGACCAACCTGATCAGCCCAAGGGCCATAGAAAAGTTGAGCAATTCCAAATAAGATAAAATAAACAGTCAGCGTTAATTGTACTGCGGCGGCGTCTACCCGCAGGTCTTCTGCAATCGCGGGCATTGCCGGAAGGTACATATCAATCGCAAATGGGCCTACGGCAGATAAAAGTCCAAGCACCAATGCTGCGCGAAACATCGTCATAATTGTATTCTTTCAAGTAAATATGGAGGTGTTCTATAATTGTTCTGCTGTCTGGTCAATATCGATTGGAAAAGACAGGAATTATCGGATGAATGTTGGCATTTTTGGGGAGCAGAAGCAGAAGATCTAATAATCCCAGAACCATTTTAAATACAGGCTGTTATCCTGCCGCGGGCCCATTTCGGTTTGCAGTAGCAGCCGTTTGGTAAGATTTATTTTTAGCCGGGTGGCAGTTTCACTGCTGGCTGGTGTTGTTTCGACTTCCAGATACACATTGTCGTGCAGATATTTACCGCCTGTAATCAGCGCATGACCATCCCCGGTTTGACTGTCTGAGATAGAGAAAGTGTCAAGCCCAATCAGCCGCCGCACTTTACCCAGCCCGTCAAAGCCGCCCCCACGCAAGCCGTTCAGTGCGGATGCCAGTTCTGCCAATTGCAGTGCTGATAATTCAGATACAGATCGCCCGAGTAACACTCTCGCAACGATTTCATCCTCTGGCAGGGAGGGTGATGAACTAAGCGTATACCGGGGTGCGGAGGCCTGTCCGGCGATGGACAGGTTCGCCATAATATTTCGGTCCTGATATTTGGCTGACAAGAGCAGGGACGGGTCGAACCCTTTTTGGCCAGCGAATGTGACACGCCCCTCGGTCAGGTCAAAGCTCTTGCTGCCAAAGGCGAATTGTCCTTGCTCCAACGATAATTGTCCCAAGAGCCGTGGATCGTTCGTCGTGCCGCCCAGGGACAAGGCGCCGCGCCATTCACTTTGCAACCCGCGACCATTAAGATACAGACGCCGCGGAATGGTAATGGCCAGATCAAGGGTGGTTTGTCGCTTTTTGTCAAAGGCGTTAAAAATATCAGTATCAGATGCACTTTTCGAAATTGGTAAGTTGATTTCCTCCACTTCCAGATCAACGACAGAGACAGGCAACTGTTTTGGCATCTGGAAGGTCGCGCGGTTGACTGTGATGCTGCCGTCAAGCGCGTTACCGGCGGCATTCCTGCTGTAGGTGATATCCGCATCAGCGAAACCGTCAATTGTTTCCAGCCGTGCTAGATGAAAATCTTGCAGCGTCAGACGCAGATGCCCTGGTAGGGCAATGCCCTTGTGCAGGCTGAATTCACCCTGGCCCGTCATTAGACCGCCTTCGCCGTCGGTGGCTTTAAGCTCGCGCAGGGCGATGGCATTTTCCGATCCGGTCAGTGTCAGGGCTTCAATCGCAACCACCAGATTAAGCGGGGTGTATTCATAGTGACCCTCTTCAAGGGAAAGTGAAGCGTCATACTTAAGTGCATTAAGCGGGCCGGACACCGTAAGCGCCCCTTGAAGTTGCCCAAAGACAGTATGGCCAGGCACGGCGACAAAGGACCACAAAGGCGCGATGGCGCCGTCCCATTTGAAATCAGTCCTCAGCGGTATGTCAGGACTGATCTTATATGCAGTCAGAGAGGGCGATAAAGAAAGTGGAATGTGCGCGTCCAGCGACCCGGCAGGCGTGTCGTCTGTCAGGATGTTCCCGGATATGGTAAGCCCGTCTGCATTTAGGTTTGCCTGAAGTTCCCCACTGACGCTGGGGCGTACAAACAGTGGATTAGTGACCGGAAATTCTATACCGCGTAGGCCCAGATTTAATGACCCGGTCAGCGTGTCCGTTTCGGTGTTCGCCAGCACAAGGGTTGCATCAAGCGTCCCTTTTTCAATGTGGGCCAGCCCCAAAAGATACGCGGTGGACATTGGAAGGTCTTTTACTTCCATGTGTGCTGTCCTTAGTTTTTCATTTGCCCATGACAGGTCTGCGGACACAGTGCCAGTTGAAAATGTGAAGTTTGGTGCGCTGATTTCTATGCCGCTTTGTAGCGCGATTGTGATCGGGTCTCGGATTTCAAATGGCTCCCCAGCAAAGCTGCCAAACCCTTTAAGGATGCCGCCCTGATCATCCGGTGCGAATTGTACTTCAACGGCAAAGTCATGTGCCCAAATACCTTTAGCTGATGCTTTGAAGGGGGCTGACTGGGCAGTATTCCCCTGAATGGTGACGTGGGAGAGGGATTTAGCGCCATAGGTCAGTGCATTCAGAGTTACATCGGTTGTCAGGTCCTGACCGTTCCAATGTGCCGTGCCGTTCAGGCTGTCCAGCTTGATTGGAAAACCCCCAGCCCGTGTCAATGTAATGTCATTGCCTATTACCTCTGCTTTCAAGGAAATCGACTTATCAGGTGTCTGATCTACTGATGCGGATAAAGACCCACTGCCTTTCACTTGCACGAAGTCATTCTCTAGGGGGGTGAGCGCAAGATCCAGTGTGCTTTGTATGCCGTCCGTATCTGTCCAGCTTGCACGCCCTGTGCCGGTCGCTATGGGGGTTGTAATCTTGACTGCGGGAACACCTATACGGCCATTAGCAAATCGGACAGGGCTTTCAAGCATAAAGTCGCCCCAGCGGGACGCCCCCCCAAGTGCGATTTCGCCGGCAGCGCGTGTGTCACCAGTGCCGGGCCTTAAACGAAGGGCGACAGCGGTGTTGGTTAGATCAATACCGTAGCCAGAGACAGAAATCGGCTGTGACTGGAAATACACCTCCGGGGCCCCGAAGGTGCCAGAAAGATCAGCGTCCAGAATAAGGGCACTACTTAGCTGCGCACCCTGCAGGCTCTGGAGGGCATCCGCGGCGAGCGATAGTTGGGCGGCACCTTTTATCTGGCTGTCAACGAGGAGGTTGCCTTTATCCAGGGATGTTTCGCCATGAAGGGTCAGGGTGGCTTTCTGTGCTTTTAGGATGCTGCTATTGATAACGAGACTGCAGCAGGCATTGAACCTGCCGGAAATATCAACTACAGGACTATGCCCGATGATCGCGGCAAGGCCTGCTTGATCAATTTGCAAGCCTTCCGCCTGTCCCTTGACAGTGAAGTCATATCCATCCGAGGGTGCATTTTTAGCGGCGTGAACCTGTATTGGGAGGGAGGTCGCTGATACTACAGGCTGACTATCACCGGCATAGCGTGAAAGAATACCTGCTACGTCAAGTGTGCCCTGTGCTGACTGTACTGTCGTGTCGCTGCCTGTCAGAGCAAGATTGCTGGCAGTCAGGATATCAGCATCCAGTTGGTCCACATATATGTGCCAATCGGATTTCTGAAGTGTGAAGCGTGTTTGCGCTTTGATGCGGTCAAAATTCTCAGCGCCTGCCTGAACGGAGCCTATAATGATGGCTGCACTGCCGTTCAGGGTGCTGTCACCGATGCTGGTCGTGCCCTCCGCGGTAAAGCCCGCTATAGAAAGGTCGGGTAGGGTGATTTCCTCAACCGCCAGGCTGTACTGCGCGCTCGACAAGATGTCATTTGGGTCAGGGTTAAGCGTGGTAAGAAGCTTCAGGGTGACCGGGCGTACAACACTTGTTTGAAGGAGGCCGGTGATCAGGCCGTCGGGACGTGCTGTGACATTGGTATCGACAACAAAGGCACCATTTTCGTCTGCAACAGTGACGGTGAGCGTGTCGCCCTGTTCTTGCGTAGCGACGGCAAGTGTGCCACCGACTTTGTCATTCCCAAGATACAGATTGTCGCCAACAATGGCGACCGATTGGTCCAGAATGGTTGCGTCAACATCAAGCCGGTCCAGTTGA
Source organism: Kordiimonas sediminis (assembly GCF_014656395.1). GTDB lineage: Bacteria > Pseudomonadota > Alphaproteobacteria > Sphingomonadales > Kordiimonadaceae > Kordiimonas_A > Kordiimonas_A sediminis. Next base: position 1,455,100 of record NZ_BNCI01000002.1, on the reverse strand, counting down.
ACGGCAATATCGGATAGAAAGTGACCGGACTGGTCTGTGGTATTTGGCTCCACTGCGTCTAAATGGGGCAAGCGGGTCATAGTAAATTCGGACACGGTGATGGATGTAAGTGCGACCCTGCCAGATACCAATTTTATGGGACGCCAGGACACGTCCAGCCGTTTTGCGTCCAGCCATTGCCCCTCTTTGTCGCGGACTGTAAGGTTTTTAAGGGCGACTGTGTCAAATACGCTGCCAGAAATGCTCTCCACTGTGACGTCCAGACCGCGCTGGTCAGACTGAACGGAAATCTGATGCGCCAGCCATGCATGCCCTGCATTGCTATCAATCCATACAAACGCTGCAATCAGCAATGCGACCATGCTGATGATCATGCCGGCTGCAAATTTCAGCACACGGACAGTTATTTTGCTTTTGATATGTTCCGGGTTACTCAAAAGCTTTGTCCAATGCTGATATATAGTGCGATTTTATTTTCACCGTCGCGGCGGTTCAGCGGGGTAGCTATATCCAGGCGAATTGGGGCAAAGTCGGTAAAATAGCGAACACCGACACCAACGCCCCATCTGATATTGCTGAATTTAGGATATTGTTCCGCATAGACATTACCGGCGTCAACAAAACCGACCAGCCCAAAGCGCTCGCTTACCCGGGTTCGGGCTTCAAGGGCAACTTCTGCGACTGACCGACCACCAAGTGGAGTGCCACTGTCACTAATGTCCCCCAGGCGTTGGTAGGAAAAGCCGCGAACAGATCCTCCACCACCGGCAAAAAACCTCTCGCTGATGGGTAGTCTGTCCAGATTTGGGCCAACAATATTTCCCAGACGCGCCCGTGCAGCTACCGTCAGCCAGCTATCATCGGCCGGTTTCCAGTAGTGTGTTGCTTTCAGTTCATTGATCAGGAAAAAATATCTGTCATCAATGACAGACATGGTTGGTTGAACACGCAGGGTCAGGCGCGTTCCCATAGATGGATCAAAAAGATTGTCACTGCTGTCGTAGGCAAAACCGAGAGGCAGCCCCGCGAGGAAGAAAGTGTCTTCGAGCGTTTCCTGTTGGTTAACGGTGGTTTTGGTCGCGGCACCCAAGGAAGCTTTGATCCGTTTGTTGAATTTACGTTCCAGACCAATATAGGTTTCTGCAAACCGTGCTTCGTAAGCGGGCCTGACTTCCCGGCCTATCTTACCGTCCAGCAATAGCGTTTGATCGTACTTGCGAAAGTGCGGCAGAGTCCAATTACCTTCCAGCGACTGTTCGCTTTCTCCCACTTTTGCATAGGCGGACAGTATCTGTCCCCGTCCATTCAGGTTTTTGTTTTGCCAGCCAAATTCTGTTTCAAAACCTTCGCCGGTTGAATATCCTGCGCCAACCTCGATGCGGCGATGTGGTACTTCTTCGACGGTTACAATAATACTCGACGGTTGTCCTGCGCTTGGCTCGGGTCCTAAATCAACGGTCGTCAGGCTGAAAAGCCCCGTATCCTGCAAGCGGCGCTGGAAAGTGATCAGATGTGACCTGAACAGAATGTCGCCCTTTTGCCACGGCACCAGCCTTTGAAGGTATTGTTCCTGCGTTCTGACCAGTCCCTGGAAATTTACTTGTCCTGCCAGGACGATTGGACCGGTCCTGAGCTTAAAGTTAACCGAGGCAGAGCGTGATGCATGATCAATAATAACATCCCGTTCCAGTGCGTCGGCGTAAGGGTATCCATTTTCATGTAATAGTGTAATCAGTGCCTGTTCCGCGCCGATAATCTTTAAGGCTTGAACGGGGCTATTTCCCGAAAGGGTTGCAGATAGCAGTTGCTGCAATTTGGATTGCAGTGACGGCGCGATACTGCCGTCTGTAATCAAGTTGATGTCACCAATGGTGAATACGGGTCCTGCAGAAATAAGCAAGGTTACATCCACGCGTCTTGTCCCGCGCTGGATGCGGCTATCCATTAAGGCACTATAGTAACCTTCACTGCGCAGCACGCGTTCCAGGCGTTCCTTATCCTGGTCAATCAGGCTACTAAGGCGTGAGAGAGAGCGAAAACAATTTCCGTTCCGCTCCTGCAGGGAGGAGGTAGATTGTAGCAGCGATACTGTGTTTTCTGGCAAGTCACGTATGTCCAGGCTGTAGCCAAGACGCCAACCACTGGTACAGTCATTGGCCAGCACCGTGCCCGCAGCGCTCTCTATAAACGCTGTTACAATGAAGAATGTTAAATAGGCTATACGCTGCATCGGTCAAAGTCTTATGGTCGTCTAGTCTGCTTCCCGTTTTCTTCGGAAGTGGGGTTATCATACTGGATAGTACCCGGTACGTCAGCACCACCTGAAATGATAAAGGACATTGCCTCATCAATTTTCCAGTTTGTTGGAACCAGATTTTCGACGGGCACAATTTCCAGATAGCCTGATGTCGGGTTAGGTGTTGTGGGCACGTAGACCGCAGCAAGCTCTCTGCCCGTGTTGGTGTCTTTGAATGTTTTCGTCACCAGTCCAACGGTTTTCATGCTTTTGGACGGAAATTCAATCAGCACAACCCGTTCGAAGTCATCGCTATTGGACTGCATCGCCTCTGTCAGGCGTTTCAGGGTTTTGTAGATTGTATTTACGATTGGAACTCGTTTCACAATAGCGTCCAGAAGTCCCAGAAGCTTTTGCCCCAGCCACCGTGAGGCCAGTAAACCAACTGTATATAGCCCCAGCAGAAGGATGCAAAGGGAAACGGTGGTTCTGAAGGCCGGTGCATTGGCAATACGGTATAGGCTCTCGTCTGGCTCGATACCCGCTGTTAGCCAGTTAAGCACAGGCGCTGCCATATCGTTGATGAAATCAAGGATCGCGGCAGTTAGTAGTAGCGTTAGCCATATTGGGATCAGGGTAAAAAGACCCAGAAAGATATAGCGCCTTATGTGCGCGAAGCTGGTAGAGGGCGTGGTCTCTGACATCGTAGGCTCCCTGGGTAAATGAACTGGCAATACGCTAATCGCAGCTGCAGCATATCAAAAGCCATAAATAAAAGGTCGTATTAAGGCAATATGACCGCAGTCTCTTTTTTGAGAAGAAAAGAAAAGAGTGTGTAGTATGTAAGGTGCTTTTCATTATGGTTGCATAATATCAATGTGAACAGTAGCATTAAACCACAGTTTCTATTGGGGGGTTATATGTCTGTTGTTCGTTGTTTAGCCAGTTTTGGCACGCTCATTATTCTGATATTTACTCCTTTGTTTCTAAAGGCGAAATTGATGCTTTTCACGCAATAAAAGTACTATTGTCGTACTTTTTCTGGCGGGTATTTATTGGCCATATTTCCATTATAGGTAGGGGGTGGGAAGCACGAAAATGAAACTAGTAAGCATACTTCTTGCGGGCGTTATACTGTCATTTCAAACAGTTGCGATGCCAGCGTCCTATACTAATGAAAACTATGACTTTGATGCTGTTGTTGCCGGTATCGATATGAGTGAGCGCTTGCGGGCGGGGGACAATCCTGCGGAAGAAGACTGGGGCGTATTTTTCAGCCATGAAGCATATCAGCTTGTATTCTCTATTTCCGGTCTCTCGCAGGCGCAGTTGAAGCAGCGATATCTCCATGCTTTTCACCCGGAGTACATCCCTCTGGTTGATGGACTTGCGGCCTCTGAAAAGCATGAAGTGCTGCACCTAAGAGCGTCCGCCGCTGACTTGTCATGGCTTGCGGGATACCAGCAGGCATTACCGGGAAATAAAGTCGTGGAGGCAAGTATAAATCTGGCCCAGCAGTATTTGCCGGAAAGTCAAAATGGCTTGCCGCCGATTACCTTTGTTTATGGGTTGTTTGGCCAGAATGCTTTCGCATCCGGGCAAGGGGTCGTCCTTGATGCTTACCTTGCGTTTTTGTTTGATGCGGTGGCGCCAAACAGGCTGGCCGCGCATGAGCTGCATCACTATTTGTACGACAAGGGTCTGCAAGGCCGACCTTTAGACCAGCAAAATCCATTTGAGCGCGTTTTGTATCACATTCAGAAAGAAGGCGTGGCAAACCTGATTGATAAAGAGTTTCTGCTTCTGGATTCGTCTCCATTCAGTGAAGATTTGAAAGACTGGTTTAAGGCATCAATGCAAGATGCGGATGCTAATCTGAAGCTACTAGACCAGATGATTGGTGAGGCCGTCAGAACAGGCAGAGAGATTGAGTTTGCGGAGCTGCAAAAAGCACTGCCGCTTTGGGGGCATTCACTTGGTTGGTACATGACTCGCACGATTGACAGCGCGGGTATGCGGCCAGCTCTGATAGAAGCGACGATGAACCCGTTCACGCTTTTTAGCGCCTATAACCGTGCCGTAGAAATGCTTGGCACTGATCAGGCAACCTTCTCAGATGCCACGCTCGCCCTGTATGCCAGACTAGCACAGGAAAAACAGGTACAGTAATTGTACTGCCCAGTGATGCGTCGTGTTATTGGGGTGTTAGAACTACGACCGCGAAAAGACTGTCGGAATCGGTCAGAAAGTCACTGATTTGCCAGCCGGTATTCTCTGCTATCTGTGAGAAGCTCTCATAACTGTATTTGCGGCAGTTTTCGGTATGTATGCTTTCTCCGCGTGAAAAGTTGACACGGTATCCGCCTATGTTGGCGGTTTGTTCGACTGTGCTGACAAGGTGCATTTCTATTCTGCTTCTTTCCTTATTCCACCGGGCTTTGTGCTGGAAAGAGGATAGATCGAAATCGGCGCCTGTCTCTTTGTTCAGGCGTCTTAGAATATTCAGGTTAAACTGCGCCGTTACACCCTGCGCATCATCATATGCAGGCAACAGGATATCGGTACTTTTGATAAGATCAATGCCAATGAAGAATGATTGAATATTCCGCCATGAACGCACTCTCTGCAACAGACTTGCTGCTGCTGTATTGGACAGGTTGCCGATGGTTGAGCCCGGGAAGAAGGCCGTTTTAGGCGTATCTTCAATAATAGAAGGCAGGGGAAACGGTACAGTGAAATCTGCGACAATCGGGTGGATATCAACGCCGGGATAGTCACTGTGAAGCGACTGAGCTGTTTGTCTAAGAAAGTCTGCGGCAATATCTACGGGTAGATACTGCGTTACATTTTTAAGGGCATCGAGAAGGATGCGGGTCTTAACGCTCGCACCGCTTCCCAGCTCAATAAGGGCCGATTGTGGGGCTATATGGCGAGACAGTGCGCAGGTATGATTTTCCAGGATCGAACGTTCTGTGCGTGATTGATAATATTCGTCCAGCTCCGTTATTGCTTCGAAAAGCTCGCTTCCTTCCGTATCATAAAACCATTTGCTGTTCAGTGTTTTAACGGAGGCGGATAGGTCGTGGGCCGCAGAAATCAGTAACTCCGTATTGATGGTTACAAGTTCGTTCATTTTAGAGGTCCTTTGCCAGTCTTAAACCGGTCATTTGCCAGCGCTGATGGGGATGGAAAAAATTACGGTATGTGGGGCGCATTTGTGCACGAGGTGTCAGGCATGATCCGCCGCGAAGAACGAATTGATTGACCATAAATTTCCCGTTGTATTCCCCAATTGTCCCTTCAACGGGTTGATATCCGGGATAGGGGGTATAGGGGCTTTGGGTCCATTCCCAGACGTCCCCCCAGATGGCGGGGCCACGTGACGGAATATACAATTCTGAATCCGCAAAATTTCCGTCGATTGGATGGTTTCTAAAGGCGGTTTCGTGCTCTGCTTCGGTTGGAAGACGCGCGCCGGCCCAACGTGCATAGGCATCGGCTTCATAATAACTGATATGGCTGACGGGTGCGTTTGGATCGACTGGCCTTACCCCCGTGAGGGTGAAGCTGTTCCAGGACGCCCCGTCTTTCCACCAATATAAGGGCGCTGTCCATCCTTCTTTCTGTTTGTAAGCCCAACCGTCTGACAGCCACAAAGTTTCTTTCTCATAACCACCATCTTCTATGAACGCGATCCATTCTGCGTTGGTGACAGGACGTACGCCCAGGGCGAAGGGGGGTAAATATTCTTTGTGGCGTGGAGCTTCGCAATCAAAGTGAAAATCAGAGGCGTCATGTCCGGTCTCGGTTAATCCGCCACTGAATTCAGTAAAGTGTATGGGGGACGATTTTTTTGTACTAGCCTTTGGCAGCTTCTTTTCGTGGTAGCTCGGTAGTAATGGGCTATAGGAAAGGCCGTGTAATATGTCGGTAAGCATCAGTTCCTGATGCTGCATTTCGTGATGGCACCCCAATTCAACCAGCTTCAGAATATCGGCTCTGTTGCTACTGTTGCTATGAAGAAGTTTCAGGACATGAAAGGTTACGTGGCGTCGGTAGCCAAGGATCGCGGCACTGTCAGGCCTTGATAATAATCCTCTTTTGGACCGTATATGCCTAAATCCAGCCTGCACATAATATGAATTGAACAATAATCTGTATTGGTCGTTTAGTGAGCGATAGTCAGTACAGTAAGGGCGCAGAATAAACTCTTCGAAAAACCAACTTGTGTGACCCAAATGCCATTTTGTTGGGCTGGCGTCCTCCATTGACTGGATCATCATGTCCTCAGGAGACAAGGGTGCGGCAAGTGCTTCGCTGCGGGCGCGCGTCTGAACAAATAAATCCTGAATATAGGTCGCACTGGCTTGGGCTGACGGGCTTTCTGCTGTGCCCTGTAAAGGGATAGTCACATCATACATACGTTTACTCCCTTACGGGTGAAGTGATTGGAAACTTGAAGAGTACTGATCTGTACATATACTAATGAGAATTTTCAGTCAAATGTAATTTAGTGATCTATTTTTTCTTTTATTCAAATATATGTGAGATTTTCGTGAGGTTCTTTTTGTGTGTTGACATGGTGTACAGATCGGTACATATAGCATTTCACAAGTACCGATCAGTTAACTCTTGGTTGCTAGGTTTGTGTCGCAGCCAAAATCACTCAAGAAGGAAGAAACTATGAAAAAACAATTTTCACGCACTTTTGCCCGCACAGTAACGCTGGCGCTGTCGTCTGCGGCGGCACTCGCTGTATCCATTGGCACGTCCTCTGCGTTTGCGGATGACAGTGGCCTGCCAGATATGGGGTTTGACATCGTGCCAGGAAGAACAGCACTGGTTGTGACCGATCCGCAAAATGACTTTCTAAGTCCTGATGGTGTTACCTGGGGTGTGGTTGGTAAAAACGTGCAGGAAAACGGCACCGTTCAAAACATTGATGATCTGTTTTCAACAGCAAAAATGACGGACATGCCTGTATTTGTTTCACCGCATTATTACTACCCGCATGATCATGCATGGAAGTTTGAAGGCGCGCTTGAACACCTGATGCACAAGATCGGCATGTTTGACCGTAAGAGTCCTCTGTCAACTGAAGGATTTGAAGGCTCTGGTGCAGACTGGCTGCCGCAGTATAAAAAATACATCAACGACGATAAAACAGTCGTTACAAGTCCGCACAAGGTCTTTGGCCCTGAATCAAATGATCTGGTTCTGCAATTGCGCAAACAGGGTATTGATAAAGTAATCCTGTCTGGCATGTCTGCAAATCTATGCACGGAATCACACATGCGGGCTCTTGTTGAAGAAGGGTTTGAAGTGATGGTCGTCACTGATGCAACTGCCGCTGCGCAGGTTCCTGGATATGACGGCTATGAAGCTGCGAAAATCAATTTCCGTATGATCGCAAGCCATGTTGCTGAAACTGATGCGACAGTAGCAGCAATGAAAAAAGCTGCCCGTAAATAATCGAACCAAATTTGCACCATTGCCTCCCCCTAGATGGTGCAAATCCTCCGGTCGCCTGAAGTCCAGCCCCAGGTGACCGGAGTCTTCTAATGTTGTAATGAAATGGAGTACCACACTATGTCACGACCCCCTTTGCCCCCTTTTAGTTATGAAACAGCAGTTCAGAAAGTTCGAGCTGCGGAAGATGCATGGAATTCGCAGGACCCGGCCAAGGTCGCGATGGCATACAGTCTGGACAGCCGCTGGAGAAACAGGTCGGATTTTCTGCAAGGTCGCGAGGAAATTGAATCGTTCCTCACAAGGAAATGGGACCGCGAAAATGAATACAGGCTGATTAAAGAAATCTGGGCCTTTTCAGACAATAGAATTGCTGTTCGTTTTGCTTACGAGTGGCAGGACAGCGATGGTCAATGGTTCAGATCCTACGGAAATGAGAACTGGGAATTTGATACAGATGGCCTGATGCGGTGGCGTCTTGCCAGCATTAATGACCTGCCTATTCAGGAAGAGGATAGAAAATTCCGCTGGTCAGGCTCTCGCCGCCCTGATGATCACCCCGGTTTGACGGATCTAGGTCTTTAAGCTGTCAGGCAAAAGCTTCTCAGCGCGCTGACTATCACACTTAGCCAATTATTGCCCTGCGGGAAGATGCGATATTTCTAATGCCCGCAAGGCATATCCACGGAGATTAAAATGACTAAAAAATATGATGTAATTATCATTGGCGGTGGTAATGCCGGTTTCGGCGTTTCTGCAGTGGCCTCGGAAGCAGGCAAAACGATAGCCTTTATTGAACGGGAAGACTTTGGAGGTACATGTCCAAACCGCGGGTGCACGCCTAAAAAAGTGTTGGTCGCTGCAGCGCATACACTGCACGAAATTGATTTGGCGCACCATCATGCGATTGAAGTAAGTAAGCCTGTTCTGGATTGGAAAAAACTGATCCAGCGTGAAAAGGCCATGATTGATTTTATCCCAGATGCGATGGCAGGCGTCGCTGAAAAGCGTGGTGATGTTTACCGTGGCAGTGGCCGGTTTGTTGGGCGTAATCAAGTCGAAGTAAACGATGAAGTCCTTGAAGGCGAGCATATTGTCATCGCCACAGGATCGCGCCCAAGACCGCTTCCTATTCCAGGGGCTGACTTGATGTTGACGTCGGACGATTTACTTTCTGACGAGACGTTGCCGAAGGATATGGTTTTTGTAGGTGGTGGTGTTATTGCCATGGAATTCAGCCACATTTTCGCAAGAGCAGGGGTTAAAGTCACTATCCTTGAGGTCATGCCGCGTCTATTACCCCAGTTGGATGAAGGTGCGGTCGACGCACTGCTTGAAGAGAGCAAACGGCTTGGTATTACCGTGTACACGGGTGTTCAGATTAGCGAAATCACTGAAACCAAGGGCCGCCGCCAAGTGGTTTTCACTGTCGACGGGTATGAGAAGATGGTCGACTGCGACAGTGTCGTCAACGGAGCAGGGCGTATCGCAAATGTGGAAGGTCTTGATCTGGATGCGGCTGGTGTAGAATTTGACGGCGTTGCAATCAGTGTTGACAAAAGTATGCGTTCGACAACAAACCCTGCCATTTGGGTGTGTGGTGATGCGCTTGTCGGTACGCCCCAATTATCGCCAGTTGCTACCTATGAAGGCCGTCTGGTTGGTGAAAATATTGTGGCGGGTATTAGCCAGGAAGCCGATTACCGTGTTTTGCCATCTGCGGTTTATACCGTGCCTGCCTTGGCAAGTGTCGGGCTGACAGAAGCAGCAGCAACTGAAAAGGGCCTGAATGTTAGTGTGACCATCAATGATATGACGGGATGGTTCTCTGGCAAGTCCTATGCTGAAACAGTTGCCTACGCAAAAGTAATCAGGGACGTCAATACGGATCAGATACTAGGCGCGCATCTTGTAGGGCATCGGGCCGAGGAGCTTATTCATATGTTTGCCTTCGCCATGCGTTATGAAGTGCCAGCAAGCAGCTTGAAGAACGATTTCTATGCGTTTCCGACCTTTGCCTCGGACGTGAAAAACTTATTCTAGCTCCATTGTTGCGTATGAGCCCTTTCTTAAAGGTCGTCGTCATATTCTAAGCTGTCATATTCTAAAATGAATAAAGGGAAATGGCAGCTATTCATTCTTAAAACTGGTCACCATCAAAGATTGGCGGTACTAGTTATGCATTGGGTGTCACTGTGCTCTATAAGGGTGCGGTGACAAGCCAATTTGAAAGGAGCCATTATGTTTAGTCATGTTATGTTAGGGGCGAATGATATCGCCGAATCTAAAAAATTCTACGATGCCACATTGGGTGTGCTTGGCTATAAGCCAGGTGTTATCGATGAAAAAGGGCGTTGTTTTTATTATGAAAAGTCAGGAATTTTCTGCCTTAGTGTGCCGATTGATGGCGAGCCAGCATCCTGCGGGAACGGCAGTACAATCGGGTTCGGCGCAGAAACAACCGACCTGATTGATGCATGGCATAAAGCAGGCCTCGAGAATGGGGGAACTGCGATTGAAGATCCGCCAGGTGTGCGTTCTTCCCCAGTTAAAAGCCTGTATCTTGCCTACTTGCGCGACCCTGCAGGCAATAAGGTTTGTGCATTACATGTGATGCCGGACGACGCTTAAAAAATTAGGGCAACTATTCAATGCCGGCACTTCGGTGCCTGACAGAGTAGTTGCCTGTCTCTTGATGCAGGTGCGTGCCGCAGAGTGTCCTGATGTCTTGCTACTCCAATACGCTACTTCAATTTACTTAAGTATGAAGCTCCCAATAAAATTTTGTCTTCCCCTGATTCAGAGAGTGTCTTGATTGCGTAATTGATGCTTTGAAGTAGGCGATCGTTTTTATCGCTTTTCCAGCATACCAAACGTTCATCAATAGATGTGAGCGGTTCTTGGGCATTATAGTAAAGCCGGGATGCAATCAGTGGCGCTTCAAGCATGACATCCGGGAAGTAAACGGCCGCGTATTGTACCCGTTTTGCGCGCAGTAGGCGCAGGCTTTGAATTTCGCTCGAAACTTTTAGGAAAGTCAGGTTGGGCATTGTTGTTAGGGCGCCATAATCCAGCCCCGTGCGAATAGAAATTGTTGTTTCCTGCATGTCTTGCAGAGACAGGTTTCTTGACGATGGTTTAAAATTTGCCAGATAGGACCGTGCATAATTAAATGCATCTGTTTGTATCGTGTCGGATGAGATCGTTATCAGGTTCGACGGAAAAATACAGTCGCTTTTTCTAGAGGTGTAGTCCTTTGTAACCCGCATGCTGGGCAGAACTTTGATGGTTAGTTGAAATCCTTCCAGGGCTGCAATTCGCTGAAGGTAGGTATCATAGTACCCGCCGCCATCTTCGTTAAACAAGCCAGGAAAAGACAAGGTGACCAGGCTGAGTTGCTCATTCTTGTCTGTTTCTTTAATAGTCTGTGCATGACTGACCGTTAGGGATGTCACGGCCATTAATATGAAACAAACGATCTTTACAAAATTGCGCATAGCTTTTGAGTATGGCCCCGTTGGTGGTCAGTGTTCCCCAAACGATAAGATATCTCGAAATATTGGTACGGGTATTTTTAGGTAAAAGCGTAAAATAATGATTAATCAGATCAGGGTATAAGCAAAAGTGAAACTAAGTAGACCAGCTGCAAAGATAGTGCTGTGAGAGAATTTTTGCTTATTTTGACTTTTTACATCAGTGTCCTAATTTTATTATAGGTATGTTTTAAATGCATTTTCTCTGATTATCGCTTATGCTGTTTTCAAACATACTAACTTGTTTCGGTTAAACCCTTTTTGCACATTGGGGGATGTATGGCAGCGCGTTTGCCCATATCAAAGTTTACGTTATCAATTTTTTTTGCAGCTATCCTGGCGATTGCTGCAAGTGTTTGGGCACTGCAAACGCGCCTGGAGACAATGGCAAAGAATGATGTTTCCAAAACGCTGAATAGCGTTTTGTCAAACACAGAAGCAAGTTTGCAGGCATGGGAAAGACAGCAGGTAGCGGCCATTCAATTCTGGCCAGAAGACCCGCGTTTTCTGAATGCAGTCGAAAAACTTCTAACGCAGCAACCTTTACAGGATACCTTGCTGGCTGATCCCGGTCAGGAAGAATTAAGAGCACTGTTGCGCGGATTTCTGACGGACGGTGGGTATCAAGGGTATTTTGTTATCGCGCCCGACGGCACCAGTTTAGCATCCTTTCGCGATTTTAATGTCGGCACTCCCAATCTTGTGTTTCAGCAAGACAAGTCCGCTTTCGAGCGGGTTATGAACGGCACAGCGCTTGTAACGCACCCGCTTATCAGCGATTTAAAACTAAGTTATGATGGGCGCCGGGAGTGGAAAGAGCCCACGCTGTTCGCCATGACACCAGTTTACCGAAATAATGGTGATATTATCGCAGTTTTCACCGTCAGGCTAAACCCTGCCGGCAGCTATGCTGCGTTATTTCAAGGCGGACGGATTGGGCTGACGGGAGAAACATATGCGGTTGATTCTTCGGGGCGTATGGTCAGTGAAAGCCGTTTCAAGGATGATTTGGTGCGTGCAGGCTTGTTGGACCGGAATATCTCATCCAGTCTGAATATACTTGTCCAGCAACCCGCTGTGAAGGATGGCGATAATGTGCTCTCTCAGCCTGCGCTGACGCTGATGGCCAGTAATGTTCTGAATGGTAATGATGGCCAAAACCTTGAAGGGTACCGCAACTATAAAGGCACAGATGTTGTTGGGGTTTGGAAATGGAATGACAGGTACGGGGTTGGCTTAGCAACGGAGATGAATAAACAAGAAGCCTTTGCTTCCCTGCAGACGTCTTCCTTTTTCATGAATGTTTTTGCCGCGATCAGCATAATTGTTCTGATTGTCACGTTGATCATCAGCATACGGATGCGGGAGCGTATGTCCCGGGATGCGATGGAGTTGGTCCATCGGCGCGAACTGATGCAGCAAATTCTGGATAGTGCCGGGGAGGGGGTTTACGGTGTAGACGCGCAAGGGCTGACGACCTTTATCAATCCCATGGCTTGTAAGCTTCTCGGGTATGAACCGGAAGATATGATAGGAAAGCCCCTGCACTTGCTTATCCATCACAGCTATCCAGACGGCAATTATTACGCCAAGGATGACTGCTATATTCATCGGTCCTTTAAAGAAGGAAGAAGTTTCACTATACGAGAAGAAGTATTTTGGCATAAAGATGGGTATTCAATCCCTGTCTGGTACACATGCACACCGCTGACACAAGGTGATAAGATTATTGGCTCAGTAATCACCTTTCAGGACATTTCTGAGGAAAGGGAAGTCAGGCGCAGGTTGGAAATCGCCAAAGAAGAGGCAATTGCTTCTAACAAGGCCAAATCCACGTTCCTGGCATCCATGAGCCATGAACTTCGTACCCCGCTGAATGCTATTCTTGGATTTTCGCAAATTCTGCGAAATGAGCCAAAGGAAATGACAGCGGATCAAAGATCTTTTGTGTCAGAAATTTATAAAAGCGGCAGCCATCTTCTCGATTTGATTAATGAAGTGCTGGAACTGAGTAAGATTGATGCCGGTGAACTGTCGCTGTCGATTGAGAATGTGCGTCCCGCAGCTGTTATAGAAGACTGCATTTCCATGGTGTCTTCTCTTGCATCACGAAACGGTATTCAGATCAGGTATCAGGAAAGTGATGATGACCTTCCTATCATCGTCACAGACTATCTGCGGTTTAAGCAGATTCTGATTAACATATTGTCTAATGCTATCAAATATAATCGGGATGATGGCTCGGTGACCATTACCACGAAAATATTAGAAGAAGGATATCTGCGTATTTACGTCAAGGATACCGGGCGCGGTATTCCTCAGAGCCGTATGCACGACCTTTGGGAACCGTTTAACCGTATCGGGGCAGAGGCTAGTAATATTGAAGGTACAGGCATTGGCCTTAGTCTGTGTAAAAGACTAATTGACCTTATCGGTGGTAGAATTGGCGTGGAGAGTGAAATCGGTGTTGGCAGTACTTTCTGGTTTGATCAACCAACACTTCTGGAAAAACCGCATGTTAAACCATCGCAATTGACGAAATGGCAGTTGGATGCAGAAGATCATGCGATCTATGATTTCTCTGCCTTCAAGGGTATGAAAGTCCTGTATGTCGAGGACAATCCGTCAAACCGCGCTTTAATCCAAAGTGTGCTGCACAGGGAAACGGGGGTTGATCTGTTGATGGCGGTAACGGGAGCAGAGGGCATGAAAGTGGCGATTGATCAAAAGCCGGATATGATCCTTTTGGATATTAACCTGCCAGATTTTGATGGATTGGCATTTAAGAAACGACAAATTAGCGATAAAGAGATTTCGCAGATACCTGTTGTTGCGCTTACGGCTAATGTTAGCGCGACAACGCGTGAGAAAACGGAAAAACTGGGTTTTTATGAATTCCTGTCCAAGCCTTTGCATATTGCACAGTTATATAGCTGCATGAAGCGTATCCATATTGATATGAAAACCAAACGACTCTAGGTAACGCATATAGCTTTGTACCTTATTCCCCTGATGCTTGCCTCTTGGGTACGGGTCGCAGGGACACTGATTTGGCGATTTTCGTTTCATGCAGTCGTTAGTATGGTGCACTCTTTTCGCTCATTCTCATGGGGCTAAAAAGGCTTGTTAAGCTATGATACGGCTCTCTCTGACAGGATTCACGCTTGACATGCATTTAATATGTCTATAATTCTAGACATATGGATATTAATACAGCAACACGCTCATTCGGTGCATTATCGCAGGAAACCAGACTGCATGTTTTTCGCATGTTAATTCGTGCGGGACAGAACGGTATGCCTGCGGGGGAAATTGCGAACGCCTTGGGGACGCCACACAACACTATGTCCAGCCATTTGTCGATTCTGGCGTCAGCGGGGCTTGTGACTTCAAGGCGGGAAGGGCGTTCAATCATATACAGTGCGGATTATGGTGGCACACGGGCACTTCTGGGGTTTCTTGTTGAAGATTGCTGCCAGGGAACGCCGGAGGTGTGCGGCCCCCTGCTAGACAATGTACTGGCATCAGATTGCTGCGAAGCAGAATAACAGGAGACGTATGATGAAAAGACTACATGTGAATATTTCTGTTGAGAACCTGGAGGCGTCTATCGCCTTTTATAAAACACTGTTTGCGACAGTGCCAACCGTCGTGAAAGAGGATTATGCGAAATGGATGCTGGATGACCCGCGTGTAAATTTTGCTATTACCTCACGCGGCGCGAAGGCAGGGCTGGATCATCTTGGTATTCAGGTTGAAACGGATGATGAATTGACTGAGGTTTACAGCCGATTAAAGGCAGCAGACAGGCCGATGATTGAAGAGGGGGAGACCACTTGCTGTTACGCCCAGTCTCGTAAAAACTGGATCGTTGACCCTGATGGTTTGTCCTGGGAAACATTTTTGACGGTCGGTGAAAGCCCGGTTTACGGTAGTGATGATCGTTTGACAGTAGAGGGCGAATCTTCGGCTTGCTGCGTTACGCCGGACCCGCAAGGCGGGCAAGGTAAAAGTGCCTGCTGTTAAGGCCCCCACTGATTTTAGCCTGATAATATTTCACTGGATGAGTATGTGTTATGAACCAAAGTGTACCGGATAGTGTTGAAACAAAGTCGGACCAGAAGCCTGCCATGAATGTTTTTGAACGGTATCTGACCATATGGGTTGGTCTATGTATCATCGTCGGTATTGGACTGGGGCACTTATTTCCGGCAATATTTCAGGCACTTGGGTCCGTAGAGGTCGCGCAGGTTAATCTGCCTGTTGCCCTTTTGATCTGGCTGATGATCATTCCAATGCTGGTCAAGATTGATTTTGCGTCTCTTGACAAGGTTCGGCATCACTGGCGCGGTATTGGTATTACCTTGTTTATTAATTGGGCTGTGAAGCCTTTTTCCATGGCATTTCTGGGGTGGCTTTTCATCGGCTATTTGTTTGAACCGTATCTGCCTGCAGATCAAATCACCTCTTATATCGCAGGATTGATCCTGCTGGCGGCAGCACCCTGCACCGCTATGGTGTTTGTCTGGAGTAATCTATCAGACGGTGAACCGCATTTTACCCTTAGTCAGGTTGCACTTAACGATGTGATTATGGTGTTTGCGTTTGCACCGCTTGTCGGGCTTCTGTTGGGATTGTCGGCCATAACGGTTCCGTGGGAAACACTTCTGTTGTCAGTTGGACTTTATATCGTTGTGCCAGTTATTATTGCACAGATGGTCCGTCGGTATGTTCTTGCCAAAGCAGGGGAAGATGGCATATCCGCCCTACTGCAGAAGATACAGCCGGCATCGTTGGTCGCACTGTTGACAACACTGGTGCTCTTGTTCGGATTTCAGGGGGAACAGATTATTGCACAGCCAACAATCATCGCCTTTCTCGCAGTCCCGATCCTGATACAGGTCTATTTTAATTCTGGTCTTGCATATTTGCTGAACCGTGCCGCCGGGGAGGCGCACTGCGTTGCAGCACCCTCTGCACTGATTGGGGCCAGTAATTTTTTCGAACTCGCAGTCGCTGCGGCCATCAGCCTGTTTGGATTCTCTTCTGGGGCAGCACTTGCAACAGTAGTAGGTGTTTTGATAGAAGTACCGGTGATGCTGAGTGTTGTGAAAATCGTAAATTCAACAAAAAACTGGTACGAAAAACGGTAATGTAGCGTGTATGATCTTCGGTATAAGTGTTTTTTTATGCTTATACAACTTCTGAAATATTTTGGGTCGTCTTTAAGGTTTAGTATATACAAATATATCCATCAATTTACCAGGTGGTAATAAATAATCTTTACAAGAAGCCTCAGTTTTTGGGGCTTATTTGTAAGGATTAATTCATTGCCACATTCATCATACCGTATCATTGGACTGGCGTTGGCCGGGGCTATAACTCTAACATCAGGTTCTTTTGCACAGTCTGACGACTCGCTTAAACAGGAAGTGACCACTCTCAAAGGGCGGGTTGCGGAACTGGAAGCACTTGTTAATCGTCTTTTGACCGCAGGTAGCGAAGTTAAAGTCGTAGAAAAACGTGAAGGCTCGCCAAAGGCGGTTGAATTCGCGTCTTCTGATCCTGCGCCGACACTTGTCAGTGCAGATAAAAGCGGTCAGTTCAATATTCGTGGACGTTTGTTCATGGATTGGAGCATGGGCGATGACAAACAAGGTACTTTTGATTACAGCGGTACAAAAATGCGTGCGGCCTGGTTTGGCGTTGACGGCAATGTAACCAAGGATATCAAATATAAATTCGAAGCAGACTTTGGTAGCAATGCTACAAGTGTTAAAGATGCGTATCTGCAATTTAACAGAGGCGACTGGTCTTATACTGTTGGTCAAAGCAAAATACCTAACTCGCTGGAATGGAATACAGCAATCAGCCAAACAACAGTAATGGAACGCGCTTCCTTTAAGGATGCGTTTGGGTTTGGTCGCGGCATGGGTGTCAAAGCTGCTACGAATGGTGATAACTGGAGCTTTACGGCCGGCGCATTTCAGGGAACCAATAAATTCAGTTCCAACACGGATGAATCTCTGACACTTGCTGCCCGTGCAACATGGGGCCAAAAGCTTGATGCTGGTACGTATCTTCTTGGTATTTCTGGTCGTTTCCGGGATATGAATGACAGCGGCTCTCTCTCCTACAAGGCGAAAGCAACGTCTAACCAGTCTGGTACAATGGCCTCCTTCGCGGGACAGGAAAAAGACACCACGGTTGGAGCCGAGTTTGCCTATAGCGGAAATGGTTTCTTCGGTACGGCTGAATATGCCTGGCTGAAGGCAGATGACGCGGTTGCCGTTTCGCGCAGCGCAACGTTTGAGGGTGGCTACGTCGAGCTTGGTTACATCCTGACAGGCGAAGACCGTCCACTTGATTTGAAGAAAGGCATTTGGGGTCGTCCAAAAGTGTCTTCCCCAGTTGATAAAGGCGGGATGGGACTTTGGATGCTGTCTGGTCGGATGGAGCATCTGGACCTGACTGACAATGGTGCCTTCGGTGGTGAACAGGACAGCTATATCCTTAGCTTGAGCTGGTACATGAACCGTTATCTGCGCACGATTCTTCAGTATGGCCATACTTCGCTTGATGATGCGGGTGGCTTTACAAACAAAGCAGATATTGTTGGCGTTCGCTTCAATATCGACTGGTAAGAGTACGTAATGAAATGTCGTGGTGAGGGCGGCTTACCCCTTCAGTCCTTACCACGTTTTGATACTCCAAAAGGTGTAGTATGAATATTATGAATAAGGCCAGTAAAGGCATCTTCTCTCTTGCGCTTGGCGCTTGTTTGACGGTGCCGGCTTTCGGTCAGTCGACAGATCTAGTTGACGAGACTCTTATCAACACTATTCGTGGATATCTGCAGCATCCCGTCGTGCAGATTTCCGTGAAGGCGCAGAACCGTAAATATGGCCAGCTTGGCCAGTCAGAAATTAATGCACTGGACAATCAGTGGATCACAGAGCGTGGTCAGTCTGACCAGCCTTTGATTGCGGCAGCACTGAATAGCCCTGCATCGACCTACCTGACGCAAATTCAGGCAGAATCCCTTGGCTTGTTTACGGAAATTTTTATTACCGATCAGAACGGTCTGAATGTTGGTCAAAGTGCCATTACCTCTGATTTTTGGCAGGGTGATGAAGCAAAATTTCAAAAGTCTTTCGGTGCTGGGCCGGATGCTGTGTTCGTGGACGAGGCAGAAAAACACGATGACACCAATACAGTACGGGTACAGGTCAATCTGACGATCGTCGAAGAAACCAATACACCCATTGGCCATGCGACATTTGAAGTGAATCTGACCGAACTCCTTCGGCGGAAGGGGAGATAACCCATGATGAAATTTTTGAAAAATGCTCCTTTGTTCGTCAAGTTGGGCTTGTCGCTTGGGTTGATTGTCGCTGTTTTGATTATCATGAATGTCATGTCTGCGTTTGAGACAAGCCGTGTTAGTGATGCCAACAAAGAAGTGACAGAGGTCAATGAAATCAAAGACGCTCTGCATGAAGCCAGTGAAGGCCTGACAAGACAGCATAATGCAGTGCTCTATTTGCTCGTAACGGCAGACCGTACAGCCTTGCAGGAATACCAGGAAGGCGGCGACCAATACGACAGGGCGATCAAGACCCTGAAGTCTAAGTTGGAACCCGGTGAAGCCGTTTATCAGGACCTTGTATCGCTGGAAAGCAATATGCAAGCCTGGCGCTCTCAGTACGCTGATGTGCAGCTTCGTCTGGCAAGAAACTATGTGACACTGAACCAGAGTAAAGCGATGGAAGTGTCCGGTGAACCAAGTGATCTGTTTGCTGAAATAAATAAAGATGTGAAGAAGATCAATGATGCCATTGATCTACGTTTCTCAACGGCTGCAAGTGATGTTGATAATGCGCTGACCAGTATGACAGTCATGATGACAGTTGCCCTGATTGCCGGTATCGCGATCTCGGTAATTGCCGGGCTGGTGATGGTTAGATTTGTTGTTCGTCCTATTCGGAAAATGACAGATGCAATGACCAGTATTGCCGATGGTGACCTGACGCGGACTGTACCATCCACGGATGCCGGGGACGAAGTCGGCGACATGGCACGTGCGGTCGAGGTGTTCAAGGAAAATGGAATTGAACGTCAACGTCTTGCTGAAAGAGCGAAAGAGCAGGAAGAGCAGGAGCGTGCACGTCTTGAGGCGGAGCGTCAACGCGAAGCAGAAGAGCGCCGTATCGAAGCGGAACGTCAGGCCGAAGCCATGAAGCGCCGTGAAGAAAAAGAAAAGCTTATTGTAGAGTTGATTACCAACTTTGACGAAAGTTCTAAAGCGGACTTTGCAAAGGTTGCAGACATTGTTGATATGCTTAGCGATGCATCCCAGCAACTGACATCTGCGTCTGCTCTTACGACCCAGGAAGCAGGCAATGTTGTGCGCGCTGCGGACGAGTCAAACGGAAACGTGCAGTCTGTTGCCAGTGCCAGCGAGGAAATGGACAATAGTGTGCAGGAAATTGCACAGCAGATTGACCGGTCTTCCAAGCGGACAAACGAAGCATCTGAAATGGTATCTCGTACCCGTGCTGATATGTCTGCCCTAGAAGATGCAACAACCCAGATTGGCAATATCATGAATTTGATTAGTGATATCGCGGAACAGACGAACCTCTTGGCATTGAACGCCACGATTGAGGCAGCACGTGCTGGTGATGCGGGTCGCGGGTTTGCCGTCGTTGCGGGTGAGGTTAAAAGCCTTGCAAATCAGACTGCGAAGGCAACTGGTGAAATTCGGTCACAGATTGAAGCGGTTCAAAATCAGACAAGCTCTGTATCCAAGGCAATGTCTGAAATTGAAACTGTAACGATTGAGGTTACTGAAATGGCTGCAGCGATTGCATCTGCAGTAGAAGAGCAGCGTGCGGCAACACAGGAAATCTCCCGGAGTATCTCACATGCAGCAGCTAACACACAGGAAGTAAGCGCAAGTATCAGTTCTGTGGCAGAGGCAGCCCGTTCGAACGGAGAAGTCGCAGAGAATGTCTCACATTCTTCGCAGGATCTGAAGGTGTCTTCTGATCAAATCCGATCAACGACGCAGGACTTTATCGAGACGATCAAGTCTGCAGCCTTGCAGGAATAAAGAGTAAGATGGCCCGCACAGGGTTACTTCTGCAAACATGATAGATAAAAGGGCCGTCCCTTCAGGGGGCGGCCCATTTCTTTGGTCAAATGATTGTCTAAGCGGTCTGGGATTTTTTAGCTGGTGCCGACAATACCGCCGTCGCTCGCAATAACCTGCCCGACAATATAGGAACCAGCCCTTGACGACAGGAAGATTGCAAGCCCTGCAATATCTTCCGGGGCACCAACGCGGCCGCTGGGGCTGCTTTTGCCTATAGCGTCCCAGTCTACACCCTCTGTTTCCCCGCCGAACCCGACACCTGTGGACAGCATCCATGTAGGATAGGGGCCTGGGGCAATAGCGTTACAGTTGATTTTCTCTTTCGTCAGGCGGGCAGCCAGGAAACGTGTCAGATGGTGCACGGCTGCTTTTGATGCGCCGTAAGAAAAGACTTCAAACATAGAAGACTTCAGGCCGTCAATGGAGCCGATGTTGATCACGCGTGCCGGATCGTCTGCTGTGCCAGAAGCGCGAAGAAGGGGAAGGAGTTTTTGCGTCAGGAAAAAGATACCTTTGACGTTGGTATCCATAACTTTATCCCAGCCGACTTCCGGGAATTCATCAATTGGCGCGCCCCAGGATGCCCCTGCGTTATTAACCAGAATATCAAGTTTTTCTTCCCGGCTGAGCAGTTCGTCAGCGACTTTCTGTATGCCGGGCAGGGTGGAAAGGTCGGATGGTAGTGCAATACACTCTCCGCCGTATGCTTCTGATAACCGCTTTGCTGTGGCTTCGCATGCATCGGCTTTGCGGGAACTGATGTAAACTTTGGCACCTTTCGCCAGAAAGCCCGCTGCAATCATTTCGCCGATCCCGCGTGAACCGCCGGTTACAAGCGCAGTTTTGCCTTTTATGGAAAATAAATTGTCAAATGTAGGTGCCATGATACGTCCTTCGTTTGGTAGCTTATGTCAGTTTCGTATTTTGTTGATGTGGCGTGCGCCGACAGCCGGTGGTGTCTCTGGCGGGCCAGCAAAGCACTGGGCGATTTGCATCCATTCGGTAGCTATGTCGCCTACTGTTGATAAGGCTGTGTCCTCAATGTTGCGGGTCTGTGTCACAACCTGACAGAAATCGGTCGCAGGTCCGGAAATTTTATCCGACTGTGATGGGTCTCCCCATTCCCATAGTGTGCCTGACGGTGCGGTCAGGCAGACGTATGGGCGCTCAGAAGGGATTTGCTTGCCGTTGACCTTGTACGTCCAGCCAAATGTGTTGATACCCAGATGGGCAATGTTTCGAATATAGTCCTGGTCTTCGCGCTCAACGCCAAGAACATCATACACAGCCTGACCGTGGGCCCATGTTTCCATCAGTCTGGCGGTGATGGAAGACAGGGCGCTCATATCTGGGCCTGCCCACTTTAACCGTTTCTTTGGGTCAAGGGCCGCAAACAGATCTGCTAGTTGCATGAAACTGTCATGCCATGCTTCAAGGAGTGCAGTGCCTGATAGACCGCCGAGTGTTTTATCTTCAAAGGCACGCATGGACATGCCGCCCTGCAGTAACTCACCCATTACCTGCATAAAGGCTGCTTCATCTTCACTGGACAGGTACGCAGCATGGTTCCAAAAATGCAGATGCTGCAGGATGTCATTGATTGTCCAGCCTTTAAAAAGGGTAGGCGTGGAAAGGATTGTTTCTGGCTGGCCTTTCAAAAGGGTATATAGCCTCATGCTTTCTGCGCGGAAATCTTCTGCCTGTGATATCATAAAATATACTCCGGTTCGTCAGGATACTAATACAGGTTTCACCGCATACTCGGGGGTCAAAATCTGCATGACCATATCAAGTGCGGCGACAACTGCAACAAAATAATGTAAGACATTAATCTGGCGTGGTGATTTGCAGGATCAGCTCACCAGCTGCGATTTGTTTACCGGCAACGCCGGTGACAGCTTCGACGGTTCCGTCACTGCTCGCCTTGATCTCATGCTGCATTTTCATAGCCTCGACCACCGCCAGTGTGTCACCTGCTTTGACATGCTGTCCGCTTTCAACGCAGACCTCCAGTAATAGACCGTGCATAGCACTGCAGACCATTCCGTCACCACCTGCCGTGTCTTTGTTTTTGATAACCTGGGTCAGATCAGTCAACATGAACGAAGCGCCATGCATGCTTATGGCAATCTGTCCCGCTGGCAGTATTTGATACAGAAGTATGACATGTCTTTCGGCAATCTTGATCTTTGCCCACGGGGCAGACGTATCTTCAACAGTAAGACATATCTCAGTACCGTTTACATCTGCCTTGTAGGTGTTATCACCTGAAGGTGTCAGGGTAACATCCACTGGGCCTTCCTCGTTTTCATACTGGAAAGGAGTGGCTATCGGCGCAGCATTGGTCCAGTTCAAAAGATCGTCGGGCATTGCTGTGGCTGATGCTTGCGCTTTCTTTCGTGCTGCCTGAAATTGTAGAACGGCTGCTGCGGCATAATGTTCTGACAGCGGTGTGGGTTTGCTAATGGAATTGCCGTATTCCTGCGCGATAAATGCCGTGGTAGCACGACCACTGACGAAAGCCTCTTTCCCAAGGGCATCAATAAGAAAATCCCGGTTGTTTGGGACACCAAAAAGTGCAGTTTCGTTCAGTGCCTTTATAAGGCGCTGGCGCGCAATTTCACGTGTTTCTCCATGGGCCATAACCTTGGCAACCATCGGGTCGTAAAAGGGTGATACATCGTACCCGGTCGCAATCCCTGCGTCGACACGCACGCCAGGGCCAGAGGCTGGGTGCCATAAGCTGATGGTGCCGGTAGCTGGCAGAAAGTCATTTGCGGCCTCTTCTGCATAAAGCCGTACTTCGATCGCATGACCGTGCATTGGGATGTCGGATTGCTCAATATCCAGGGGTAAACCACTGGCGATACGTAGTTGCATGGCAACAAGATCTAAGCCAGTGATCAGTTCCGTAACCGGGTGTTCCACTTGCAGTCGGGTATTCATTTCAAGGAAATAGAAATTGCCGTCATCGTCCAGCAGAAACTCGACAGTACCCGCGCCAACATAATTCACGCTTTTGGCGGCGGCTACGGCTGCGCTGCCCATTTTTTGCCGCAGGTCATCGGTCATAACGGGGCAGGGCGCTTCTTCAATAATTTTCTGGTGGCGGCGCTGTACCGAACAATCGCGTTCAAAAAGATGTATGATGTTCCCCTGGGTGTCGCCGAAAACCTGTATTTCAACATGCCGGGGGTTGATGATGGCTTTTTCAAGGATCAGAGTACCACTGCCAAAGGCATTTTCAGCCTCTGACCTGGCCTGAGACAGGGCGCCCGGCAGGTCATCGGCATTCTCTACGAGACGCATACCTCGGCCACCGCCGCCAGCAGCAGCCTTCACCATGAGTGGGTAACCAATCTTTTTAGCAGCAGCGAGTAAGGTTGTGTCGCTTTGGTCTTCCTCTTCATACCCGGGGACGCAGGGAACACCAGACTTGATCATATGGCGTTTTGCCCGTGCTTTGTCCCCCATCAGGTCAATACTGTCGGCTGAGGGGCCAACGAATATCAAGCCAGCATCTTCGCATGCTTTTGCAAAGTCTGCATTCTCGGACAGGAAACCGTAGCCGGGGTGTACGGCTTCCGCGCCTGTCGCCTTCGCCGCCGCAATGATTTTATCAGGACATAGATAGCTTTCCCCGACTGGTGCGTCGCCGATTTGCACAGCATCATCTGCCAGTTTTACATGGGGTGCATTTGTGTCTGCTGAGGAATATACTGCAACTGTGCGAAAGCCGTTATCTTTTGCAGATTTGATTATACGCACCGCGATTTCGCCCCGGTTCGCAACCAATAGGCTGGAAAATGCTCTCGGTGTTTTGGTCATGCTTTTTCTCCGCCTGTTGCCCAGTTTGGGTTTCGTTTCTCAATAAAGGCCGATAAGCCTTCCTGTGCCTCGTCCGACAGCATGCAGTCTGCGAATTTTTCGGCTGCAAAACTGATCATTGATGTTGCCTTCAGGTGGGGTGCTGCAAGAACAATTTTCTTTGTAACTGCGGTGGCGCCGGGTGCGCAGGCCAGAACCTGTTGACGAATTGTCGTTTCATAGGCGTCAAGCCCGGCGGCGTTATCGGCGACATGATCTGCCAGCCCTAGGGTCAGGGCGTCTGATCCGCGGAACTGTGCACCTGTTAACATCAAACGTCTGGCCGTAGGCTGGCCGAACCGCTGCACAATATAGGGGGCGATTTGTGCTGGGGTGATGCCAAGCTTGGTTTCGGTTAAGGCAAAACGGGCGTCATGGGTAACGGCAATGACATCAGCACAGCACACAAGGCCCAGCCCGCCTGCCATCGCTGCACCTTCAACAAGAACGATAACTACCTGCGGCAATGTGTTTAAGCTTTTAAAAAGCTCTCCCCCCTGTTGGCTGAGGGCGACGGCGGCCATGCGGCGCTCGGTTGCGCTGGCATCTTGGTTGGCGGTGGATTTCATCCCTTTCAGATCGCCCCCTGCGCAGAATAGGCCGTTTCGTCCGCGCAGTGTGATACCGCGAATGCTTCGATCATTACGGACCGCATCAAAAACAGTAACTAGCTCTGCAGACATTTCTGCGGACAGGGCATTCCTGTTTTCTGGTGAATTCAGCCAAATTGTGAGCCAGCCACCGGCAAGGTCCAGATCGAGCTTTTTAGTTTTGGGTAGGTTTGTCACTTTGTATCCCTCCTTACATCCGGGCAATGCCGAAGCTGTTTTCACGCACGTCGCGTGACCAGCCTTCGCGGACTGTTGCAAGAAGAAGCCCAAGGGTGCGCCGCGTGTCGCGGGGGTCAATCATACCGTCATCCAGCATATGACCTGATGTGTAGAAGGCCCCCGCCTGACTGTCGAAGACATGCTTCAGATATGCTTCCTGATTTTTCAGAGCTTCTTCATCAACGGGAACACCGCGCGCTGCAGCCTGTCCCTTGGCAACAATTGACATAACAGTAGCCGCCTGATCGCCGCCCATCACACCGGTCATGGCATTGGGCCAGCTATAGACGAAGTCAGGGTCGTAGCCCCGGCCACACATGCCGTAATTACCGGCACCAAAACTTGCGCCAATCATGAAAGTAATGCGTGGTACACTGATGTTCGTCACGGCCTGTATCATCTTGGAGCCGTGTTTGATCATACCCGCTTGTTCATACTGTTTGCCGACCAGATATCCTGTGGTGTTTTGCAGAAACACAACCGGGGTGCCTGCCTGATCCATCAGTTGAAGGAACTGTGCCGTTTTGGTGGCACCGTCCGGGTCAATAGGGCCATTATTGGCAACAATGGCACACTTCTGGCCATATACAGATGCCTGCACGCAAACGGTGGATACGCCGTATCCGGGCTTGAAGTCAGTAAAGTCCGAACCGTCAACAATGCGCGCGATTACTTCCCGTGCTTCGTAGGGTTTACGGTAGTCAATTGGAACGACACCCGCAATTTCATCCGGGTCATAGAGCGGTTCTTCGTACGACTGTGAAGGAAGGGACGGTGCGCTTTCATTCCAGCCTAAACGGTCCACGACTTCCCGTGCGACAATCATGGCTTCTGCGTCATCATCAACAAGATATTCCGCAAGGCCGCTGATGGTCGCATGCATTTCAGCACCGCCCAATTCTTCATCCGTTGCGATTTCACCTGTCGCTGCCTTCAGGAGAGGCGGGCCAGCCAGAAAAGCTTTTCCGCGCCCTTTGACCGCGATCACATAGTCTGACAGGCCCGGCATATAAGCACCGCCTGCGGTGGATGATCCGTGCAGAACGCTAATAACCGGAATACCGGCTTTGCTGAGGCGAGCCAGATTGGCGAACAAGCTGCCACCAATCAAAAATCCTTCGACAGTATAATTCAGAAGATCACCGCCTGCGCTTTCCACCAGATGAATGAAAGGCATTTTTTGTTTAAGAGCGATTTCTTCAGCACGGCGCAAGCGGTAGCCACCAGCCTCCGTCATGGCACCTGCTTGAATGCCACTATCATCAACAACAATGACGCAGCGCACGCCGCTGATGAAACCAATACCGGAAAAGATTGTTGATCCAGCAATGGATTTTTCTTCTTTCTTGGTGTCGACCATGTACCCGGCAATATTGCCGATCTGCAGAAAAGGCATGCCCGGGTCCAGAAGGCGTGCAAGCCGGGCCCGCGGCGTTAACTGCCCCCGTTTGTCGAAGGTTGGTTTTCTGCTTTCTGACTTTTCAGGCGCACGCTTGTTAAGCTCGTTCAGCTTATCAATCAGCGCCAGCATATCCTGACGGTTTTCCTGAAAGCTGGGAGAGTCCGTGCGGATGGTTGACGAAAATACAGCCATTAGAGTGTCTCCAGAAGATCATGTGGAACAGGGATAGGGGTCGCCAGCAGGATTTGTGCATAGCCTTTGCCTTGGGGGTCGTTACGCAGGCTGGCAACGCCGCCGCCACCAAGAACATTATCCATTAGAAAGTTCATGGAGTTGCTGCCGGGCAACAGGAACTTCTCAACACTTTCAGGCGCTGAGTTTTCAAGGAAATGAGCAAAAACACTTGCAACCTTTTCTTTGGTCAGTGCTTGCCAGATATAGGGCAGATACTCAGGTCTACGCGCAATTATGCCGACATTCGCCTTGTTGCCTTTGTCGCCGGAACGTCCCCATGCAAGCTTAATCAGGGGAACTGTGACCATATTTTCGGTTTCCGCTGTGCTTGGGGGGGCAGGGCGACAGAGTTGATTTGGCGAAAAGCTGCTGCCTGGGACGTCTGCATGTGGTTTGGTGCCGGCGGCAGCTTTGATCTCTATGTGGACTGTATTTTTGGGGATCAGGAAGGAATAGAGTTTCATGACGGGCATTGGCTTGGGCCTGCTGCCGACAAAACCACAAAGACCGGGGGGTGTCGCCAGTCCCAGTCCGGACAGTTCTTTAATCAGGACGGATATACCCATGGGGTCAGGGTGCTTGGCAGCAACCTTCAGCACTACTTCTTTTGCTGCGGAGTTTGCAGGCGTGCTACCAAACTGACTATCTGCGCCAAGTATCTCTACGCTGGTTTCGGTATAATCTGCAGCATTCAGTCGGCGCAGCAAGGCGCGTGCGCGCTTAAAGGTGGCGGTTGCAAATGCTTCTGCTTTTTTAGCAGCATCAATGCCGTAAAAGGTCATCATTGTGCCGCCGCGGTACCCGTCAAGGGCTGTTAGGCAGACTTTATAGGTATCCGTTGGTGCGGTCCCCTTGGCGCCCTTTACTTCTACTTGGTCTGCCGCGAGTTGGCACACAGATACGCCAGAGAAATCACAAATCACATCCGGCAGGATATAAGCTTGTGGGTCACCAATTTCGTATAGCATCTGCTCTGAAACCGTGCCGACGGTGACGGTCCCGCCGGTATCTGCAGGTTTTGTAGTAATAAAGGAGCCGTCTGGAGCAATTTCAGCGATAGGGTAGCCAATGGTGTCCATGCTATCTGCCACGTCTTCCCAGTCAGTATAGTTGCCGCCAGTTGCCTGCGGCCCGCATTCAAGGATGTGTCCGGCAAGGCTGCCCCCTGCGAGTGCATCATAATCTTCGGCGGACCAGCCAAATTCATGGATGCAGGCACCAAGGGTAACGGCGCTATCCACGCAGCGTCCCGTGATAACAATATCGGCACCGCCTGCGAGTGCTTTGGCAATTGGGAAGGCACCAAGATATGCATTCATGCTGGCGATGGTTTCAGGTGCTGGCAGATCATCGTTTGTGAACATTTCAGTATAGCCCAGTGCCAGAATGTCAGACGCTTGCGGTGTTAAATCATCGCCGGTGACAACCGCTACTTTAAGATCAAGGTCGAGAGCAGTGCATAACGTACGTATAGCCGCGGCACAGGCTTCCGGATTCATGCCGCCAGCATTGGAAATTATTTTGACATTTTGACGAGCGATTTCCCGTAGATTGTGTTTCAGCACCAGATCAACAAAATCCTTGGCATAGCCTTCGTCAGGATTTTTGGCCTTAGCGCGGGCGATTATCGACATGGTGATTTCTGCCAGATAATCATAAACGATATAGTCCAGCGTGCCATCCTTCAGAAGTTGGGGGGTGGAAAGAGAAGAGTCTCCCCAGTAGCCGCTGGCACCACCAATGCGTATGCGTTTGGTGTCTGATTTCTGTCCCATAATATATGTTCCCTTCCCGTCAAAACTGCGCGGTTTCCGGATATGCGCAGCATAAAGCTCTCGACATCAGCTTGAATTTTGTCATAATGAGTAAAACTCATAATAAGTGAGTAATATTTTAAATCAAGGGGAAAGCATATGAGAAATCCGTTTGAAACCGAGGAGCGCAAAGCCTTCCGGGAGACAGTGCGCAGATTTGTGGAAACGGAGATCACGCCGTATGCAGACGACTGGGACGAAGCAGGGGAAGTGCCCTGGGAATTACATGCCAAATTAGGGGCGCTGGGTGCATTTGGTTTTGGTGTTGATGAAAAATATGGTGGTCTTGGTTTTGATGACTGCTTCATGCGGGCGGCTTTCAGCGAGGAATTCTATAAGTGCGGCGCTACCGGCATCCCTGCGGCTACCGGTGGTCGTAGCATTTCCATTGGCCCAATTGAAAAATTTGCCCCGGATGAGATCAAGGATAGAGTGCTCGAAGATATTGTGACCGGGCGCAAGGGATCCAGTTTGGGGATCACAGAACCTGGCGGCGGGTCAGACGTTGCCAATATGAAAACGGTTGCCCGTAAAGATGGGGACGACTGGGTCATTAACGGTTCCAAGACTTTCATTACTGGTGGGATGAAATCAGAGTATTTTGTTGTCGGCGCACGCACAGGAGGCGAGGGGCTTACTGGTATTTCCCTCTTCTTTGTTGAAGCTGATATGCCGGGTTTTTCCCGTACCCTGATTGACAGAAAAATGGGGTGGTGGGCATCAGACACAGCGACCCTGTATTTCGATGATGTACGCGTGCCTGCGCGCAACATGCTCGGTCAGGAAAATTTCGGTTTCATCGCTATTATGAATAACTTTAATTATGAACGCCTTGGCATGGTTGCGGGCAGTGTCGGTATGATGAAGGCGTGTCTGGAGGACTCTATCGCATGGGCGCAGGAACGGCATACTTTTGGAAAACCTTTGATCAAGCATCAGGTAATCAGGCACAAGATTGCGGATATGTCGGCAAAGATTGATGCTACGGAAGCCTATTTAAATCAGATATGCTGGTTGGCGAATGAGGGGGAAATGCCTGTCGCAGAAGTGTCCAAGGCAAAGTTCTTTGCGACAAAAGCACTTGAGTTCTGCGCCAGCGAGGCTATGCAGATCCTCGGCGGCGCTGGGTATCTGCGCGGCAATAGAGTCGAACGGATATACAGAGAAGTAAAGGTTATGGCCATCGGCGGCGGATCAGAAGAGATTATGCGCGATCTGGCTGTCCGGCAAATGGGATTATAAAGGGCATGAATGCAACGCGACCGCAAACCAGACGTGAACGACTGGATGCAAAGGAAACTGCTGTGATCAGTGCAGCCCGAGCCCTGTTTCTGGAAAAGGGGGAGGCAGGCACACGGGTTGCAGAGATTGCCAAGCGAGCCTGTGTTGCAGAGGGAACCCTGTATTTATATTTTAAAAACAAGCGTGCAATCCTGCAGGCGGTGGTAGCGGATCACTGGGAACAACTAACCGTTGGTGCGCGGGAGGCTGTCGAAGGGCAAACTGAAACATTTGACAAACTTGAAGCGCTGACAACCTTCCATCTTAGGGCAGTTATTGCGGATTGGTCTTTGCTGATGCTGGGGACCCGACTTTGGGCAACAGGCGCAGAAGCGGAAGAGCAAATGGAGCGCGATTACCGGCGTAACTACGTTGCTATCTTTGATGACCTATTTCGGCGTGGCCAGGACAGGGGCGATGTCGCAGCAGATGCCAGTCTGTGGCAAGTCCGCGATTTATTCTACGGGACACTGGAATATACTGCGCGAACCATGATGCTGCATCCCGAACGCACAGACTATGACGGTGTGACGGAATTTGTTGTGGCGCAGGTAAAATCGGCCTGTCTGTCCGGGGGGCAAATGCCGCTCTATAAAGAAGAAAGCGGTTCCAGAGACTTAAGGTCTATAACCGGGCGATTGGAAGCAGCGCTAAAAGACTTGAAGAGCCTGGATGTTTAACGCTGCCCAGACATAGGTTTATTCAGCGGCACTCTCTGCCATGGTTTCGCGGATACGCAATTGCTCTCTTATTTCTGCATGTCTTTTCCGGGTTAAAGGATACCGGCTGAATACCAGTGCGGCAGTTAGAGCAAATATAGCAAGGCCAGGGCCGTAAACAAGTGCAAGCCGTTCAGTCATAACCGGGGTCATCTGATCGATGGATGAAACATCCTTGATGTTTGCATATTCGATCGCCAGACCAGCCAGGAAGGTTCCCAGACCAAAGGTGATTTTCTGGACAAGCATCTGCGCCGAATTAAAGATGCCTTCAAGGCGTCTGCCCGTCTTTAAGTATCCTTCATCAATAACATCCGGCAACATCCCCTGGGTCAGATGTATCCTGCCAATGAATATGGTTTGGTGGAAAACAACGTAGCAGCAAACGAGAAAAAGCAGCGCCCCAGATCCTGATGCGGGTGTCAGACCATAATAATGGGAAAGGGGTAAAATCGGAAGAATACATGCTTCCAGAAGGATCAAGGTCAAGGTAGCACGTCGTTTGCCAAAACGGTGAGACGACCGGGATGCTAGTGCAGCAGAGGGCAGAAGTGCCAGGAAAACAACCAGCATGAAAATGCCCATCTGTTGATCGTTAAAGCCGTAAAAATACTTATTAATATGAATAAGCATGGTATTGGCAACGCCTGCCTGTGTGACAATGATGAAAACAGTTAGCATTAAAATCCGGCCGGATGGGATTTTCAGAACGACCAGAATATCCTTGAACGCATAATACCAGGGCCGGCTTTGTTGATCGGGGGATGTGATGGGCAAATCCTGAATTTTCTTCCGCGTGCCGATAATCGCGATAATCATACCAACCATGGCAATCAACGCAGAGAAATAGCCGACAAATATATAGCCCGCTGCCTCGTTCCCAGCTGTCTTGGCCATAGGGATCAGGAGGAACCAGGCAAATACCTGAATAAGCAAACCACCCGTATAGCCAAGGACATTGCGGTATGTCGCGATGGTCGTCCGTTCGTGGTAATCGGTGCTAAGTTCTGCACCAAGTGCCATATGCGGCACGGTGAACAGTGTTAGAAATGTTCTGACGATTATAGCAAGCGACAGGAACCAGATAAAAAGCCCCGTGGCATCCAGAAATGCGGGGGGATTAAAAATAGCTGCCAGGGAGGCTGCAAAAGGTATGGTTGCCGCTATCATAAAGGGATGCCGACGTCCCCAGCGTCCCGATTTAAAGTTATCAGATATTTGACCAACCAGCGGATCAGATATGCCGTCTGCGATCAGGGCCAGAAGAGCGGCAAGCCCAGCCATAGACGGCGGCAAATCAGTATATTGAGCATAAAAAAAGAATAGAAAATAATGAAAGCAGACATCTTTGGCTGCCCAGGCAAACTGGCCCATGCCGTATGTCAGCTTCACCGCCTTATCAACGGATTGCATCCAGACTTACTCCCCCTATATGCTATTGCACTCTTCCCATGTGCTATAGCATTTCGATGGTATGCAAGTCGGTCAGGTCTGACCATTACCTCATAGGTGTAGTCAGGCCAGCAGGGTTAGCTAACGGCAGATAGGAATTTCTCCAGGGTAATATTACGCCCACATAAAATGATCGCGACTTTCTTGCCTTGAAATTGGGTGGCGGTTTTTAAAAAGGCAGCAACTGCGACGCCTGCTGCACCTTCTATCATCCAGCGTTCTTTATCTGCTATCAGGCGCATAGCATGTCGGATTTCATCTTCTGTGACCGTCAGGCGTTTATCAAGGACGGTTTGGCAAATAGGGAAAGTCAGTGCGCCTTCTTCCACACCGCCGGCGGTGCCATCTGATAATGTTTCCTGTTCCGTGGGTTCATAAATCTCACCTTTTTCAAGGCAAAGATTCATGGACTGCGCGACTTCTGGCCATGCACCGATAATTTCAGTGTTGCTCCCTATGCCCTTCAGGTAGAGGCCAGTGCCGCCAATCAGGCCACCCCCACCAACCGAGGCAAAGACTGCACTGACATCAGGGCAGTCATCATGAATTTCCACGCCGACTGTCCCCTGACCCATGATGACATCTTCGTCATTATAGGGGGAAATATAGGGTTTCTGAGTTTCCCTGGCGACGTCACGAGCCGTTTTCTCGGCCAGTAGGCAGTCTCCCGGAACCTTGATAACCGTGGCGCCCATGGCTTTTATGCCGTCTAATTTTGTGCCTGAAGCATTTTCCGGAACATAAATCGTAGCCTGAATGCCCAGTTTAGATGCTCCAAGAGCCGTTGCCATACCGTGGTTGCCGCTGGAGGCTGTGACAACACCGCGGGCTTTATCCTCGTTAGACAGCATCAGAAGTTTATTGGTTGCACCGCGTACCTTAAAGGAACCGGTTGGCTGGAGATGGTCACATTTTAAATAGACCTCAGCCCCAGTCAGGTTTGAGAGATAGGAACTATATTCAAGCGGTGATTTACGGACCGTGCCAGAGGTCTTAATTCTGTCATAAGCTGATTTTATGTCGGTATGCGTTATCATTTGTATTCGGACCCCTGTGAAACATTATTGTGGCAATTAAGCATAATTGATGCTTAATACAAAGCAGGGAGCAAATATTGTTTTAATTTTTAAAGATGTCACTTTTTAATGTGACAATATCCGGACTTATTTATTTGGTTTAAGGTGGGGAAATGAGCAGCAATTTAAAAGAGGCCTGGTTAAGGCTGCGTGCGCTGAGTAAGGGAGTAGATAGTCTAGTACTGAAAGACATGTTCGCTAAAGAACCAAACCGTTTTGAAAAATATTCTTTGTCACATGACGGTTTGTTATTTGATTTTTCCAAGAACAGAATTGATGAAACGTCAATTGATTCTTTGCTTGGACTTGCCAAAGCCTCTGATCTTGATGAAGCCCGCCGGGCCATGTTTCGCGGGGATACCATTAATTTCACAGAAGGAAGGGCAGCACGCCATGTTGCCCTAAGATCGGACGAACCGTCCGATGTTTCTGAGGATGTTTTACGAAACCGGCAGCAAATGCTGGATTTTGCAGAAGAAGTAAGGGCTGGGAATGTATGCGGCTCAACCGGTAAAGCATATACCGACGTGGTGAATATCGGTATTGGTGGCTCTGACCTGGGGCCAGAGATGGTCACCATCGCGCTTTCTCCCCATCATTCAGGGCCACGCTGTCACTTTGTTTCCAATATTGATGGCTCTCATATTGCGGATACATTGTTGGGTCTTGATCCTGAAACAACATTGTTTCTTGTGGTCAGCAAGTCATTTACGACACTGGAGACAATGACAAACGCACGCGCAGCAATGAAGTGGCTGACTGCGTCGCTTGGTGACAGCGCTGTTCGGGATCATTTTGTTGCGATTTCCACAAACCTGCCCAAGGTGCAGGAATTCGGTATTGATGAAACAAGAATATTTGGCTTTCAGGAGTGGGTCGGGGGTAGATACTCCGTTTGGTCCAGTGTTGGTTTGTCGGTTGCGATCGCTCTTGGAGCAGATAATTTCAAAGCTTTTCTGGCTGGCGCGCATAGCATGGACAAGCATTTTCTGGAAGCTGACTTCCGGGATAATATTCCGGTTATGCTTGCGCTTATGGGGGTCTGGAACCGGGATGTGCTTGGCTTCCTGTCCACCGCGATTTTTCCGTATGACCAACGTATGCGACGGTTCGCTGCCTACATGCAGCAGCTTGATATGGAAAGTAACGGTAAAAGAATAACGCGGGATGGTTCTGTCGTTGAAATGGATACTGGTCCCTTGATCTGGGGGCAGCCGGGTTCAAATGGTCAGCATGCCTTTTTCCAGTGGCTGCATCAGGGAACCAACTGTGTACCGGCTGATTTTTTGATAGCGGCAAAGCCCACTAACGCAGATGAAGGGCAGCATGCTTCTTTGCTGGCGAACTGTTTGGCGCAGACAGAAGCGCTTGCAGTCGGTCGTACGTATGATGAAACAGTCAGCAAGCTAAAGGCAGAAGGCCGTGATGAAGCGACAATTCAAAGGCTGGCACCGCATCAAGTCTTTCCTGGCAACAAGCCGTCAAATACCATTCTGTTTCCCCAGCTAACACCGTATTATCTGGGAATGCTTATCGCTCTGTATGAGCATAAGGTCTATGTTCAGGGAGTATTATGGCAGATCAATAGTTTTGATCAGTATGGGGTCGAGCTGGGTAAAGAGCTTGCTCTGGCGACAGAAGCACAGATGCATAATGGTCAGCCCGGCGCTGAGTCGCCTTATACAGCCGGAATTATGGCTGCGGTAAAAGCCTTGCGAAAATAGGATATAAACTCGTTATAAGGGATTTGGCCGAAATTTTTCCTGGTTTCAGTCGATATATTTCTAATATGGAGAAAGTTAAGGTAATATCTCTCCCGGAGTTGTAGTAACTCGCTGATATAGCAGTTATATTTTTTGCCTCACAAACGGTTGAAATCACGAATTGTTTACGTATTCTTAGGGAATACAAGACATAACCCCTGAAAAGAGTGCACCAAAAGAGTGCACTATGTTTTGAGTAATTCGTTTCTTTCCATCTTGCTCTTGCTTGTGGGTAAACGAGTTTCTTTTTTTGGAAAGTTTTATATGGCTAGAAACACAGTAATACCAACAGGTATCGCCAACGAATTCGGCGCTTCAGAAATTATCGTTACGAAAACCGATTTGCAGGGCAAGATCACATATGCCAATGATGTGTTTTGTCGGTTGTCGGAACTTTCGACACAAGATGTTTTAGGCCAGCCGCATAATCTTATCCGGCATCCGGATATGCCGCGCAGTATATTCAAGCTATTGTGGGAAAGAATTCAGGCAGGTAAGGAGATTTTTGCCTTTGTCCTTAACATGGCCATGTCAGGTAATCATTATTGGGTATTAGCCCATGTCACTCCTACAATCGTGGACGGTCAAATTGTTGGATATCATTCGAACCGACGTCGTCCAACAGAGGGTGAAATCTCTGCGATACAAAATGTTTACACGCAGTTGTTGGCTGAAGAGAAACGCCATTCAAGCCCAAGAGACGGTATGGATGCTGCGACCAAGCTGCTTGAGGAGATGTTGGCTGACGCAGGTCAGTCGTATGATGAGTTTTTCTGGGCGATAAGGAACAGTAGCCGTGTTTAATAAAAGTAAAGAGTTAGTAGCGGAAAACAATCGCCTGCGTGCAGAACTGGAAGCCGTTCATAAAAAAGCCGCAGAAACTGAACAAGTATTTGCCACCGTTTCTGAGGTGATGAAGCGTGCAGCTGTCGGCGATCTTGAGGCACGTGTTTTGGACTGGGACGCTCACGGTGAAGAACATGCCGAGATGCTCGGCGATGTTAATCGGCTTCTTGATATGTGTGATGCCTCAATTCGCGAGAGCTCGGCGGCTCTGAGTGCAGCGGTGGGAGGTGACTATAATCGTCGTTTCCTCAGGCAGGGTATGCTGGGAGCTTTTCGGCAAGGTGCCGAAGTTATTAATACAGCCAGCAAGACGATGAAGAAACGTCAGGATGAGGCGACGACCCGCCGCGAAGAAATCGCAGGGCGTTTTGAACAGTCAATCCTTAAGATCATTGCTGAGGTGCGTGGATCCGCTGATAGATTGCAGGAAACATCAAACCAGTTACGGGCAGATGCGACAACGACACAGGAGATGGCAGCGGCGGTTGCTGCAGCCTCTGAACAGGCGACCGTTAATGTTCAGACAGTTGCGTCCGCAGCAGAAGAATTACAGGCTTCCTTTGAAGAAATCTCCCGGCAGGTTCAAAATGCTTCAGAGCGGACAGATAGCGCGTCCAGCGAAGCATCATCTGCGGGTGAAGTGTTGGGACGTTTGCAGACAGCATCAGAATCCATCGGGCAGGTTGTGACACTCATCAAGGACATTGCGGAGCAAACGAATTTGCTGGCGCTGAATGCGACTATTGAAGCGGCCAGGGCTGGTGAAGCAGGACGCGGCTTTGCTGTTGTAGCAAATGAGGTAAAGTCACTAGCCAACCAGACATCGGTTGCAACCAGCGAGATTGATGAACAGGTTGGGGATATTCAGAATTCCACGACTTCTTCGGTCGAGGCTGTTCGGGAAATTGCCGAAGTGGTGCATGATCTATATTCAATTTCGGAGACAATTTCTGCTTCGACCACTGAGCAGACGCATGCCACTCTTGAAATAAGCCGCAATATTCAGGAAGCGTCCCAAGGTACAATGGAAGTTTCCCAGCGTATTTCCGAGGTGAGTAATAAGGCAGATGCCATCCTGAATTCATCAGAAGTTATCGAAGCAGCGGTTAGGGAACTCGAGAGAGAATTAACTGAATTGCGGACACAGTCAGATGAATTTCTGGATGAGGTTCGAGGCTAACTTTATAGCTGGACCGTTACAGTATATTTTATAAACACCCCGCTTTGGCGGGTATTCGTGGCACCTTGAATTCAAGGTGCCATTAATTTTTCTGTTCCTTGGGACTTGCCCCGATTGCTAATGCTGGCTAGGGTTTGCCCGCTTCTTATGTTGATGCGGGAGGAAAGGAACGGAAAATGGCTATGAATTATAAAAAAGGTCTGGTTCCGTTTGCGTGGGATGACCCCTTCAATCTGGATCAGCAGCTTCATGAAGACGAAAGATTAATCCGTGACACCGTCCATGCCTATGCGCAGGACCGGTTGATGCCGCGTATTCTTGAAGCCAACCGTCACGAGACCTTTGATCCTTCCATATTCAGAGAAATGGGCGAAATGGGCCTGCTTGGCTCGACCTTGCCAGAAGAGTATGGCTGTGCCGGTATGAATTATGTTTCCTACGGTTTGATATCGCGGGAGATTGACCGGGTTGATGCTGGCTACCGGTCCATGATGTCTGTCCAGAGCTCTCTGGTTATGTTCCCGATCTATGCATACGGTTCCGAAGCGCAGCGTCGTAAATATCTGCCTAGAATGGCGACCGGTGAATGGATTGGGTGTTTTGGCCTGACGGAGCCTGATCATGGGTCCGATGTCGGCGGCATGATTACACGGGCGAAAAAGGTTGATGGCGGATATAGCCTGACTGGTGCGAAAATGTGGATCACCAATAGTCCTGTGGCCGATGTGATGCTTGTATGGGCAAAATCGGACGCGCACGGAGGTGCTATTCGCGGCTTTGTTCTAGAACGCGGCATGGATGGACTTACAACACCAAAAATAGAGGGTAAGTTCAGCCTGCGGGCGTCGATCACAGGCGAAATTGTTATGGATAATGTTTTCGTCCCTGACGAGAATCTGCTGCCCAACGGCGAAGGACCAGGTGCGCCCTTTGGGTGTCTGAACCGTGCACGGTACGGTATTGCCTGGGGCGTGATGGGTGCCGCTGAATACTGCATGCATGCTGCACGGCAATATACGCTAGACCGAAAGCAGTTCGGGCGCCCCCTCGCAGCAACCCAGCTGGTGCAGGTAAAGCTCGCGAATATGCAAACGGATATCGCCCTTGGCCTACAAGCTGCCCTGAGGGTAGGAAGGTTAATTGACGCAGATAATTTTGCCCCGGAGATGGTGTCGATTATTAAAAGAAATAATTGCGGCAAGGCGCTTGAGATAGCGCGAATAGCGCGGGACATGCACGGCGGCAACGGGGTATCAGACGAATATCACGTGATCCGGCACATTATGAATTTAGAGGCAGTGAATACATATGAAGGCACCCATGACGTGCATGCGTTGATCTTGGGGCGGGCCATCACGGGCATTCAGGCCTTTTCTGTTTAATAAAGTAGCGATGAAAGAGTAAGGAAGAAAAAATGTCACCAATTACAAGAGAAGATATTGGCGAAATTGCAGTATTGTCCTGTGATTATCCGCCGGTTAATGCTTTGTCTCATGCTGTTCGCAAGGGCTATATTGATCATCTGGATGCTATCCGGTCCGATGATGCAATCAAGGCAGTTGTTGTTCGCTGTGAAGGCCGGACCTTTCATGCAGGTGCTGACATTACAGAATTTGGCAAACCGCCACAGGAACCACATTTGCCAGATGTGGTGATGGCGCTGGAGACATTCCCGAAACCGCTTGTAGCAGCTATTCATGGTACTGCGCTCGGCGGAGGATTGGAAATCGCTCTTGGATGTCATTACCGGATTGCAGACCCGTCAGCAAAAGTTGGGCTGCCTGAAGTTCATTTGGGTATTCTGCCGGGTGCCGGTGGTACTCAGCGCCTGCCGCGTCTGGCCGGCGTGGAAAATGCACTGGACGCTATCCTTTCTGGCCGCCATGTGAAAATGAAAGAAGCAGCCGCGTGGGGAGTGGTTGACCGTCTTGCTGGTGATGATCTGAAGGCTGATGCCGTTGCCTATGCGAAAGAGGTGGTGGCATCTGGTCCGCGCCCCACAGGGGACATTGAGCTGGACGGAGCCAAATATGATGAGGCTTTCTTTGCGAATTTCCGCAAATCAATCGCCCGTAAAACTCGCGGGTTCTTTGCGCCCGAACAGTGTATCCGCTGCGTAGAAGCTGCAGTTTCGCTGCCACTGGTCGAAGGCTTGAAGAAAGAACGCCAGTATTTCACTGAATGTATGCAGAACCCTGAAGCTGCTGCAATGCGACATCTGTTCTTTGCGGAGCGGCAGGTCGCGCGTGTACCGGGCATTACAAAAGAAACCAAACGCCGTGATATCAAAAAAGTTGGCATTATCGGGGCTGGCACTATGGGCGGTGGTATCGCCATGAATTTTGCCAATGTTGGTATTCCGGTTACTGTTTTGGAACTTAATCAGGAAGCACTGGATCGTGGTCTGGGTGTTTGCCGTAAGAACTGGGAGCGCTCAAGCCGCCTAACGGCTGATGATGTGGCTGAAAGGGTTAAGTATCTGTCAGGTACAACCAATTATGAGGATCTGGCTGATTGTGATCTGGTGATCGAGGCAGTTTTCGAGAAGATGGAGATCAAGGAGCAGGTCTTCAAGAAGTTGGATGAAGTTCTGAAGCCGGGTGCTATCATGGCCTCCAATACGTCTTATCTGGATGTGGATGCAATCGCGGCCTATACGTCCCGCCCGTCCGATGTGCTGGGTCTGCATTTCTTCTCGCCAGCGAATGTTATGAAGCTGCTTGAAATTGTGCGTGGTAAGGAAACTGCGGATGATGTTTTGGCTACATGTCTTGATATGGCGAAGAAGATTGGCAAAGTCGGCGTTGTTGCGGGCGTATGCCACGGCTTCATCGGGAACCGGATGCTGTCTGGTTATGGTCGTGAAGCAAATCTGAATGTCATGAAAGGGGCTATGCCGCAGGATGTGGACAAGGCTATTTTTGACTTTGGTATGCCTATGGGGCCACTCACGATGGCGGATATGGCGGGGCTGGATATCGGCTACTTTAACCGTCAGAGCATGGACCGGAATAGTTTCGATACACGTGCGACTGACTGGCTTGACCGCCTGGTCGAAGGCGACCGTAAAGGGTTGAAGGTTGGCAAAGGTATTTATGATTATGCCGAGGGCAGTCGTGCACCTGTGCCGTCCCCTGAGGTTGAGGCCATTATCCTTGAAGAGTCAGCCAAGCTGGGACTTGAGCGTACATCAATTTCTGCTGAGGAAATTGTAGAGCGCAGTATCTATGCCCTGATTAATGAAGGGGCGCATATTCTGGATGAAGGCATCGCACTACGTGCCAGCGATATTGATGTCGTTTATGTTTACGGATATGGCTTCCCGCGCTACCGCGGTGGTCCTATGCATTATGCGGATGCTGTTGGACTGGACAAAGTATATGCCCGCCTGCAGGAGTTTGCCTCAATTGATCCTGACAACTGGAAAATTTCACCACTGTTGAAACGTCTGGCAGAAGAAGGCAGCAGTTTTGCCGCGTTTGATCAGTCTAGATAACAAGGAAAGAGTTTATGAGTAACATTTTAAACGAACATTTCAGTCTGACTGGTAAAGTGGTTTTGATAACTGGCGCTTCTTCCGGCATTGGGGAGCAACTTGCACGGGCTGCTGCGCGGGCAGGGGCTGATGTTGCACTGGCTGCCCGCCGTTTGGACAAGATCGAAAAAACGGCTGCCGATATTGCTGCTGAAACGGGCCAAAAAGTCATTGCCGTGAAACTTGATGTAACTGACGGCGACAGTGTGACAGCATGCTTTGATACGGTGGAGGCTGCACTGGGTACGGTGACAGTTGTTGGTAACAACGCAGGTATGGCTATCCCAAAATGGGCGCTGGAAGATACCGAAGAAGACTGGGACCGCACGATGAACACCAATCTGAAAGGGGTATGGCGTGTTGCCCAAACAGCGGCCAAGCGTATGGCTGACGCCGGTGTTGGTGGTTCTATCATTAATACGGCTTCTATCCTTGGGCTGGGTGTATCCCCGCAGCAAACCACCTATGCAACCAGTAAGGCTGGTGTCGTTCATTTAACTAAGGCAATGGCGCTGGAACTTGGGCGTTTTGGTGTGCGCGTGAATGCGATATGTCCCGGATATTTCGTGACAGAGATCAATGAAGAATTTCTTTCGAGCGACAATGGTCAAAAAATGCTGCGGTCTACGCCGGCACGCCGTGCAGGGAAACTGTCTGAACTGGAGGCACCTTTCCTGATGCTGGCTGCAGACGGCGCAAGCTTTATCAGTGGTGTCGCACTACCAGTTGATGCATGTCACAGCATTAAGCTGGTGGGTGGTTAATCCAAGGTAA
The DNA here is from genome assembly GCF_014656395.1 of Kordiimonas sediminis. Classification (GTDB taxonomy): domain Bacteria; phylum Pseudomonadota; class Alphaproteobacteria; order Sphingomonadales; family Kordiimonadaceae; genus Kordiimonas_A; species Kordiimonas_A sediminis. Next base: position 1,413,932 of record NZ_BNCI01000002.1, on the reverse strand, counting down.
CTGATACCCGGGCGTTACCGCTGAGGTAGCGCCCGGGTATGACCGTCTAGGTCAATTTCTCCTGAAAAAATGACAGCGTTCTTTGCCATGCGAGTTCTGCCGCGTCTGGGTCATAGCGGGGGGTCGTGTCGTTATGAAACCCGTGATTGGCGCCTTCGTACATATACATAACATAGTCTTTATCATTTGCTTTCAGTGCTGCTTCATACGCGGGCCAGCCGTCATTGATACGCTTGTCCAGTGCGCCAAGGTGTATCATTAGCGGCGCTTGTATCGCTGGTACATCCTCTGCCTGGGCATGGCGGCCATAAAAGGGTACGGAGGCAGCTAGCTCGGGGTAAGCAACGGCCAATGCATTACAAACGCCTCCGCCGTAACAAAATCCGACAGCACCAACCTTGCCCGTGCAATCATCCCGTGCGACCAGATGTTCGTAGGCGGCAAAAAAATCTTCCATCAATTTGGTGCTATCCATGGACCGCTGCATGGTTCTGCCTTCATCGTCTGTGCCGGGGTAGCCGCCAAGAGGTGATAAGCCATCAGGAGCAAGTGCCATAAAGCCAGCTTTTGCACAGCGGCGCGCCACGTCCTGAATATAAGGATTCAGACCGCGATTTTCGTGAATAACCAGAATGGCTGGTAACTTGGTGCTGGCTGCCGCGTCTGCAGGTCTGCATAAATATCCTTTGATATCGCCGTGGCCGTCTGGTGAATTGTAGCTTATCCAGTCAGTAGAAATGTCGGGGTCATCCTCCGGGACCTGTTCTGCCAGTGCATAATTTGGTGCGAGTTCCCCAAGAAGGGCCGCTGCAGTCATCCCGCCGACAGCAAATTTTCCTGCCTGTCGTAAAAAGTCCCGTTTGCTGATAATGCCGTGGACGTAGCCGTCAAATATTTCCAGCAGGTCGGGGTGAAAGTCTTTTGCTGATTTTCGTTTCATGAAATGCCTCCCTTATCCATGGATCATTCTGGGAAGGAGGGCTGGCTGGGTCAAGTCACAAATTAGGCAAGAAAAATCCCCGGAGAGAGTACTCCGGGGATAATGGTTTAATCTGGTATGATTTCAGTAATCTTAGAACTTCGCGCTAAGAGCAAGGCCCCATGTGCGTGGTTCGTTAACAAAAGCAGTATTGTTGTTGAAGTCGATACCGCCTTTAAGGTTGCTTTCGTTGGTGATGTTACGACCAAAGACTGCAACTTCATACTGACCGTCGTTGAACGTCAGACCCATGCGAACGCCACCTTCGAAATCACCGTTGGTGTAATATTCACGTGTTTCATACAGGAACAGGTTCTTTTTGCCTTCGAGGAACCAATCGGTTGTGAAGAAGAAGTCACTGCTGTCAGAAACAGGGTATGTGTATGTTGCTGTAAAGTTTACGAGCCATAGCGGCGCCTGTGGCAGTGCATTGCCGTCAACCAGGGCAAAGCCGTCAGCATTCAGACTGTTCACAACTGTACACATGCCGCTACCGCATGTGCCAACAGCAAGTGTATCGTCCTTCAGCTTGGTTTTATTGTAGCTGATGCCAGCTGTGAACGACAGGTTCTCACTTGCAAGCCACTCAAGGTCAGTCTCGAAGCCGTAACCAACTGTTTTGTCAGCATTGACCAGTTGGATAAGGTTGTTGGTACCACCAACAGCGGTAAGTTGCTGATCTTTCATCTGCCAATAGTAGACAGAACCGTTCAGACGTACACGGTTGTCGTTCAGAGTGGATTTGAAACCAACTTCACCAGACGTGATAACTTCTTCCTTAGCGACAGATGGTGCAGCAAAGAATGCAATGTCACGGCCCTGAATAGATGGTGCACGGAAGCCCTGTGCCAAACGCGTGTACACAGACAGGTTATCATCAACGATATGATTTACTGCAATGTCCCAGCTCAGGCGGTCTGCGGATGCTTCTTCTGTGAAAATAACACCGACCGCGTTTACAGCATCCAGGTCTTTTTGGTCATCTGTGTAGCGCACGCCAACAGTTACTGTTGTTGCGTCAGAGGTATCATAAGATACTTGTCCAAACAAAGACCATGCCTCGTTTTCATGGGTCACTGTAGATGGTGACGTGAAGAAAGGATTAGTCGAAACAGTCAGGTCATCTTTGAAATAGTAGAAACCAGCCTGCCACTGCAGCGCTTCATCCGTGTTGCTTGCAAGACGGAATTCCTGAGTGAACTGATCCAGGTCGTCAACACTGTCTTGTGTCTGGCTGTTGAACGGGATCACACCTGGGCCCATTTCCGGCAGGTAAACAGCACCGTAACCGCCATCAATATCGCCAAGACTGCGACCATCTGCCTGTTCAAACGCAGTGATAGATGTCAGGGAAACGGTATCCATGTCATAAGTCAGCTTCAGATTGGCACCAAAGTTGTCATATTCCTGTGGGTTGTTGTCGCCTTCATCAAAATAAACAGTGTCACGATCATAATTGTCGTTCAGTTCGTTGCTGCCTGTGGTCAATACGTTGGCACGGAAAATAGTTGCCGTTCCGTCAAGTGTACGAGCATGTACGTTCAGAAGGGCTTCAAAGTTTTCATTCGGGCTGAAGCGCGCAATAACACGACCAGCAACATCTTCAAAACCGCCCATGGCATCATCCTGACCAGTGTAGCCATTGTCGATCCAGTCGTCGCGACCAGCATACAGGCCGGATACACGGACAGAGAAAGTGTCGCTTACAGGCAGGGTAGCAGCAGTGCGAATGCTGCGGGTGCCGCGGCTGCCGTAGGATGCTTTCAAGTATCCTTCAACTTCATCGCCAGGCTTAACGCTGTCAAACTTAACGATACCTGCTGGTGTGTTACGACCGAACAGTGTTCCCTGTGGGCCACGAAGAACTTCGATACGCTCAACGTCAAACAGCGGGAATGATTTGAGGACAACGCGCTCCATCACAACTTCATCCATAATGATGGATACAGGCTGAGAGGCAGCAAGATCAAAATCTGTGTTACCGAGTCCGCGAATGTAGAAACGTGGTGCTACACGGCCGTTAGAGGATTCTGCGTTCAAACCCGGGATGCGAGCAGCAAGCAGGCGAATATCGCCGCCACCAGCAGCAAAGTTATCATACTTCTCACCGCGCATGGTTGTTACAGAGATTGGAACGTCCTGCAGGCTCTGTTCACGTTTTTGTGCAGTTACAACGATTTCTTCCAGAGTTACAGAGTCAGCTTGTGCAAAAGCACCAGTTGATAGGGCAGCAAAGGAAGTACCAGCAGCAAGCATCATCGCGCTTTTCCGCAAAGTGGTAGTCATGGCGTTTCTCCGACATTGAAAATACAAATAATCCGTGAGCATTCTGTGCTCCTCAAGAATTGGCGTGAGTCATAGCAGGAAATTAGAATTTTCGAAGTGAATCTCGTCCTTCTTGTCAAGAAAGTGCAACATTGACGGTGCTGACTGTTGTAATCTGGCAACGACTATGCCCATTTAGAGGGAAAAATAGCGCAAAACCCTATAAAAATGCGCGCTGGCTATACGGTGATTGTTAAACGGGATTGGGTATGAAGTTCGAAGGCAAACTTACAAAAGGTATCTTAATTAAACGGTATAAGAGATTTTTGGCGGACATCCAATTAGCTGATGGATCTATCATTACGGCGCACTGTGCGAATTCTGGCTCCATGATGGGATTAAAGGAGCCGGGTAGTACGGTATGGCTATCCCCCAATACCAATCCCAAAGCCAAACTGGATTGGCGCTGGGAAATGGTTGAGGCGGATGGTGTCAAGGTGGGTATTAACACCAGTAGGCCGAACCATATTGTGGAAGAAGCTATTCTTGCCGGAAAAATTCCAGAGCTGACCGACTTTGAAACACTGCGGCGAGAAGTCAAATACGGCCAGAACAGCAGAATTGATTTGTTGCTTGAGGGTGCACAGTCTATTTATGTGGAAGTGAAGAATGTTACGCTTAAGGTTGGGGAAGAAGCCCGGTTTCCTGATGCTGTAACCGCACGCGGCACAAAACATTTGCTGGAACTCATAGATATGGTAGCCGCGGGCCACAGAGCCGTAATGGTCTATCTGGTGCAGCGCCCAGACTGTGAAATTTTCACCGTGGCTCGCGATATTGATCCAGCGTATGCCGAGGCATTGAAGGCTGCAAATGAGGCAGGTGTGGAGTTACTGTGTTATAAGTGCAAACTTGACGAGACAGAAATATCCGTGGATACAGCGGTAAAGATTAATTTGTAACAGAACTAAGAAAAGAACCTAGGACAGCATGACCTATATTGACGCATCTGAAGCACCCAAAACCCGCACTGGCGCCATTAAATTGCATGGTAAAGAAGCCTTCGAAGGCATGCGCAAGGCCGGCAGACTGGCAGCAGAAACGCTCGACTATATTACACCGCATGTACGTGCGGGTATCACAACCGAGGAACTGGACCGGTTGTGTCATGACTTCATAACGGATCACGGGGCGATTGCGGCACCCCTTAACTATAAAGGGTTTCCCAAGTCGATTTGTACGTCGATCAATCATGTCGTCTGCCACGGTATTCCCGGGCCTAAAAAGCTGAAAGAAGGGGATAGCCTGAACATTGATGTGACGGTTATCCTAGACGGCTGGTACGGCGACACGTCACGTATGTTTTTCGTTGGCAAGCCAAAGATATTGGCGCAGCGTCTTTGCGACAACACTTTTGAATGTCTCTGGAAGGGGATCGAGGCTGTGAAGCCTGGGGCGCATTTGGGGGATATTGGTGCAGCAATTCAGGAACATGCAGAAGCTAACAGGTTTTCCGTAGTTCGTGACTTTTGCGGCCACGGTATTGGCCAGATGTTCCACGATGAACCTTCCGTCATGCATTTTGGTAAAGCAGGCACAGGGCCAGAGCTGAAGCCGGGAATGTTTTTCACTATCGAACCTATGATTAACGCAGGCAAAGCGGGAACTAAGGTTCTGGCAGACGACTGGACGGCGGTTACGCGTGATAAGTCGCTTTCCATGCAGTTTGAACATACTATGGGCGTTACCGAGGACGGGGTAGAGGTTTTCACCAAGTCACCAAAAGGCTGGGACTGCCCACCATATTCTCTTTAACTTATAGCTTATTGTTTGTCATTTGGGGGGAACGGCGATCGATAATAAAAAGAATGCGGTATCACACGGAGCGGGGCACCGGCAGCGGCTCCGTAACCGATTTTTAAAAGGTGGTCTGGATAGCGTTGCAGACTATGAAGTTCTGGAAATGCTGTTGTTTACAGCCATTCCAAGGCGTGATGTAAAGCCACTGGCGAAACAGTTGATTCAGGCATTTGGTAGTCTTGGCGGTGTCTTAACTGCTGATGTCACGGCTCTTAGAAAAATGGACGGCTTAGGCGACGCAGCAATTGGTGCGATCAAGACAGTGCAGGCTGCTGCTGTCCTGCTTGCAAAGTCAGAAATGATGGACAGACCCGTTGTGTCCAACTGGAAGGCTCTCCTGGATTATGTTCGAACGCGCCTTGTCCATGAAAAGCGGGAACAGTTTAGGGTTTTGTTTCTGGACCGCAAAAATACCATATTGGCTGATGAAAAGCTGGGCGAGGGTACGGTGGACCACACGCCGGTATATCCGCGAGAGATTGTACGGAGAGCACTGGAACTTCATGCCAGTGCATTGATTTTGGTGCATAATCACCCTTCAGGCGACCCGTCACCGTCTAAGGCTGACATTGCCATGACACGTGAAGTTGCAGAGGCGTGTAAAAAACTGGACATAATGGTTCATGACCATGTAATAGTCGGCAGGTATGGTCATACAAGTTTCAAATCCAAGGGTCTTCTTTAATGCTTTTGCAGTGGCGTAGAATTTTCGAAGCTATGCGAATCCCTAGACGTTTGCCAGTTTCGGCGAAGGCAATTCTGGTTACACGGGATGGCAAAGTACTGGTGATGCGCAAAACATCAGGTCTTTGGGATTTGCCGGGCGGCAAAGTTGATGACGGTGAGAAAATCCGTAAGGCTCTGAAGCGCGAAGTGTTGGAAGAAACTGGCCTGAAAGCGAAGAAGTTTCGGTATGTTGCCAGTTGGGTCAAAGCACACCCGCATGTTGGCGACCGCTATGTGATCGTCTATGAGGCTGATTTGAAGCATAATGCCAAGCACTATGAAGTTATGCTATCTGAAGAACATGATAGCTATGAGTTTATGAAACCTCGGGCAGCCCTGAAAAAGAAACTGGCATACGGCTATAAAACTGCCATATCGATGTGCGACCGTCGTATGGGGAATGTATAAGACGATTTGAGGGCGATGTCTCGGCTTATTGTCACTAAGTTTCCAGTTGTGCTCAATTCCAAAAAGTCATACCTTTACAGTATGTTAAGGTGCCCTCTTTGAATATTAAGTACTGGTGTGTATGCGCTCCTTTTTGAAAGTATAAAACGGGGGGAATCCTGTTCTTGACATCCCTTGCCCTCAACACTATGTTGCGCGTGCCTTTGGCAGTGATTCTGTGTCTATGATTGAGATACGCTGCTTTTGGGTTGCGAACTAGGGATGACGGAGTAAGGCTATGACTGATCAAGAGCCAAATCTGAAATCTCTGGACGATCGGCTTAAAAAGGCCCGCAGCCAGGTAACCGAGGATGTGCAGGAAGATGCACCATCACCGGTTGGAATAGCCTGGAGGTTAGGGATAGAGCTGGTTGCCGGTGTTCTTGTCGGTTTGTTAATCGGCAATACACTGGATGACTGGTTAGGAACTAAGCCGTTGTTTCTGATTCTGATGTTGTTTCTCGGTTTCGGGGCAGGGATCAGAAATGTTGTTCGTGAATCCAAACGCATGCAAGTCTTGCTGGAAGCAGAATACAAATCCAAAGATAAATGAGTTTTTAAAAGGCAAGCCTAGTACGCTCTAATCCGAACCAAGTGGGGTGAGGTACGAAGCAAGCCATAGCCGAGAAAGAGACGATAGTCGTGGCACATAGTCCTCTTGAGCAGTTCGAAATTAAACCTCTCGCGGAATTTCATATCGCAGGGGTTGATGCATCCTTCACCAATAGCTCGCTGATGATGGTTATTGTTGTAACTTTGGTTACGCTTTTCCTGACTGGTGGTATGCGCAAAAGCGCCCTGGTTCCTGGCCGGTGGCAGACAATGGTTGAAATGGCGTACGAATTTGTCGCCAATATGGTCAAAGAAAATGTCGGTAAAGAAGGGAAGCAATATTTTCCTTTCATCTTCACTTTGTTCATGTTCATCCTTGGCTGTAACCTTCTTGGCATGGTTCCATACAGCTTTACCGTAACAAGCCATATCGTTGTGACCTTTGCCCTGGCGGCAACTGTCTTTGTCGGTGTGACGCTTATTGGTTTCTTCAAGCATGGTCTTGGATATCTGAAACTTTTCGCACCATCTGGCGCGCCTGGCTGGCTGCTGCCTTTGATCGTGGTGATCGAAATCATCAGTTATCTGATCCGTCCAATCAGCCTGAGCGTTCGTTTGTTTGCAAACATGCTCGCTGGTCACTTGATGATGAAAATTTTCGCAGGCTTTGTAATCAGCCTCGGGAGCATCGGTGTTGCAGGATATTTTGGCGCAGTATTGCCATTTGCCTTTAACATCTTCATGACTGGTCTGGAAATCCTCGTAGCTTTCCTACAGGCCTATGTATTCGCCATTCTTTCCTGTATCTACCTGAACGATGCGATGCATCCTTCGCACTAAGATACGGTTTGAACTTAACTACGTAATAACTTGACTATTTAGAAACAAAAGGAATTCAAAATGGAACTCGAAGCTGCAAAAGCAATTGGTGCTGGTATCGCAACTATCGCTCTGGCTGGTGTTGGTATTGGTCTGGGTAACATCTTCGGTAGCTACCTGAACGGTGCACTGCGTAACCCATCTGCTGCACCAAAAGTATTCGGTAACCTGCTTCTGGGCTTTGCCCTGACAGAGGCGGTTGCTCTGTTCGCTCTCGTTATCGCATTCCTGATCCTGTTCGTACTTTAAGTTTCGAACGTCTGGAGCCTGCGCATGCGGGCTCCTTATTCAGAATGTAACGGGTACTGATGGGGCCAGGTTTTCTGACCCTGGGTGCCAGATAAGAGAGACAGGACATGGCTACTACAGCTACTACAGAAGTTGCGAATAAAGAGGCTGGCGGTTTGCCGCAGCTTGACTTCACAACATTTGAAGAACAGATCGTATGGCTGTTTCTATCCTTCATCGTTCTCCTTGTTATTGTATCCAAGGTCGCACTTCCACGTGTAACCAAGGTTCTTGAGGAGCGCGAAGAGCGCATTGCAGGTGATCTTGATAAGGCTGAGACACAGCGTCGTGACGCTGATGAAACTAAAGCTGCTTATGAAGCATCTCTTGCTACTGCCCGTGCCGAGGCGCAGGCTGTAATGGCGGAAGCCAAGGCGCAAATCCAGAAGGACATGGCCAAAGCCCAGTCTGAACTCGATGCAAAGCTGAATGCAGAAGCTGCAAACGCAGAAGCTGCGATCAGAGCTGCAAAAGACAAGGCTCTTGAAGGGCTTGGTGATATGGCAAAAGACATCACACGTGATTTGGCTGAAAAGCTGGCAGGTGTTGATGCGTCGGACGCAGATATCAACAAAGCTGTTGAGAACGCCTTAAACTCTGCGAAGGGAGCATAACATGGCGGCAGGTGAAGCATTTTACCTTGATCCAACATTTTGGGTTGCTGGCTCCTTTGTGGTTTTCATTGGTGGTGTAGTGTACGCGAAAGCGCACAAGACTATTGGTGCCATGCTGGATGAGCGTTCTAACGCTATCCGCAAGCAGATCGAAGAAGCACGTTCTCTTCGCGAAGAAACAGAACAGCTTTTAATCGATTTCCAGCGTAAACAGCGTGATGCGGAAAAAGAAGCCGCTGACATGGTTGCGCAGGCGAATGAAGACGCAAAAATTCTTGCAGATCAGGCGAAGGCTGATATTGACGCAATGATCAAACGTCGTACACGTATGGCGTCTGAGAAAATTGCGCAGGCTGAAGCACATGCAGTCAAAGAAGTGCAGGCAGCGGCTGTTGCTGTTGCTGTTGAAGCAGCTTCTACTGTGCTTGGCGACGCTCTCAAGGGCAAAGCTGGTACAGCACTGATTGACAAGTCGATCAAAGAAACAGGCGCTAAACTACACTAGTAGGTGTTGGCGTTTCAGAGTTTGGATTGCTCTGCTATATAGTTGGAAACGCCGGGACTGTTCCCGGCGTTTTTTCTTTCTGGATGTTCGATTGACATTCCGAAAGAGCTCTCTATTTTTTACCGGCGATAAGCAGGAATACAGTGTTATGACGCGTGATAGACAAGACAGTTTAATGCGGTGGGCATCCCGGGCATCAGTTATGGTGGCCGTTATCCTGATCTCTATAAAGGGTGTGGCTTGGTGGCTCTCTGGCTCTGTTGCTATGTGGGGGTCACTTGCTGACAGCACGCTCGATTTGGCTGCGTCTCTAGTTACGCTTTATGCCATTAAGTTAGCGTTGCTGCCACCTGATGAGGACCACCGATTTGGTCACGGTAAGGCCGAGGCTCTGGCCGGTTTGTTCCAGGCATCTATTATGTCTGGCTCAGCAGCGTACCTGGCACTGGAAAGTATTGGCCGTATCTGGTCACCAGAACCGGTTAGTGCCACTAATTTGGTGATGGTTGTCTCTGCGGTGTCCATCGGGTTAACACTGCTTTTGATCTTGTTCCAAAGTTATGTGATCCGACACACCAAGTCACTGGCAGTATCTGGGGACCACCTTCACTATAAGGGTGATTTATTGCTGAATGCCGGTGTAATCCTCGCGGCTTTTCTGGCCGGTGCCGGCTATATGCTTGCCGACGGTATCATCGGACTGATGATTGCAGCATATATTCTGTACGGTGCTTACGATATTGTTGTTCCTGCCATTCATATGCTGATGGACCGGGAGTTTTCTGATGAGGAACGGGAGCAGATTTTCAATATCGTCATGGAAGGGAATGGCGTTCTGGGGGTGCATGATCTGAAAACACGCACATCTGGCCGTGATAAATTTATCCAGATGCATTTGGAAGTAGACGGTACTATTACCGTGCATGCGGGTCACCTGATTGCGGACGAAGCGGAGGCCGCGCTGAGCGAAGTGTTTCCGGACGCAGAGATACTGATCCATATCGATCCGCCTGCACCGGCTGAAGTATCAGAAGATCTGACCATTCGCGAAATCGCCCATATTGAAGACTAGTCTTTCTTGGTCTGTTTTTCACAGTGTGATGCCTAGTCTGTCTTAATTGATAGTAATTACTATGGTATTTAAATTGCACTCACTAAGATCACGTTATAGTTTTCTAGTCAAAGAGAAGAGTATGAGCGCTGATTATGTTAAATTCTGTAGATCGTGATGAAGAGTATTTATTATTAGATAAGGCATTTGATCACTTATTTCCTATTTTGCGCTCGATTACAGGTCCGGGTCTTGAGCGTTCCTTGGACTTTTTTGAAAAATTCATGCCTCTACAGAGGGAGCTAGTGCCCTCTGGGGCCAAGGTTTTTGATTGGGAAGTTCCGTTGGAATGGCACTGCAAAAGGGCAATGCTCACGGCTCCATGCGGCACTGTCATTTGTGATACTGACGTTAACAACCTTCATGTTCTGAATTATTCTGAGGGCATCAAGGGTAGATTTTCGCTTGAGCAGTTGCAGCCGCATTTGCACAGTCTTCCGTCGCTACCGACTGCAGTTCCCTATGTTACCAGTTATTATCAGCGTACATGGGGTTTTTGCCTGAAGCATGAAGATCGTGAGAAGCTTGCACCCGGGACCTATGAAGTCAGTATTGATGCTTCGTTCAAAGAGGGAGGTGTTCCGTTCGCGCATACCTTGCTTGAGGGCCAGGCCTCTAAGGAAATATTGCTTTCCAGTTATCTGTGTCATCCGTCACTTGCAAATAATGAGTTATCAGGCCCATTAGTGCTGTTGGCACTTTACAACCGTATTAAGAAGTGGCCCCGTCGTCGGTATAGTTACAGGTTTTTGCTTAATCCTGAGACGATTGGAGCACTGTGCTTTCTATCAAGGTATGGAGCGCAGTTGAAAGATAATTTGCATGCTGGGTTGGTGCTGACATGTCTTGGCGGACCAACGGATAAATTGCGGTATAAGGCAAGTCGTAATGGCGATAATATCTTTGATAAAATGTTGTCGAAAAAACAATATAAGCAGTTAAGGCTGCCTGAGCAGGTTATCGCAACACCGTTTTGTCCGCTAGGAGGGTCTGACGAAAGACAGTATGGTGCTCCGGGCATTCAGTTGCCCGTTGGGCAAATTGCACGTACGGTTTATGGCGAATATGATGGGTATCATAACTCACTGGATACAAAGGAATTTATGTCAATTGATCAGCTTGTGAAAAGCGTTGATACGATTGAAAGTCTGTTGCTTTATGGCGAGGTCGCCGACTGCCCTGTTAATTTATTACCCTTTGGGGAGCCGCAATTAGGTAAGCGGGGACTGTACCCTAATATGAACAACGCCTCATCCCGGGAAAAATCAGACGATACAAGAGTTGACGGGCGTACTGAACTGAACAGGCGTTTAAAACTTTTAAATATGGCTGATGGAAAAACCGATCTTTTTGAAATTGCAGAGGCAGCTGACTGCCAAATTGATGATTTGATAGCAGAGGTTGAGAGGTTAGAGGAAGCTGGCATGATTGCTTATCACTGTGAGTTACCCAAGTTATGAAAATAGCCTTTATAACGGGGTCCCATCCCAGGCATGCCATGATGGCCAGAGCCTTGGCCGAGACGGGGGCGCTTGCTGGCCTTATTGTGGAGCAACGGGAAGAACACATGCCCCTTCCGCCACAGGGGTTGAGCAGTGATCTTGAAAAACTTTTCATTCATCATTTTCAGAAGCGCAAGGATGCAGAGACACGCTTTTTCTCTTCCAGTGACTTACCGCGAGTGAAAACCCTGCATGTCACGAAAGAGGACTTGAACGGTGAGGCTGTCGGAAGCTTTCTTCAATCTATCAACCCCGATATTCTGCTAAGCTACGGCGTACATATGCTATCGGAGGAGACCCTTTCAGTCGTGCATGGCGAAAAATGGAACATCCACGGCGGTCTTTCACCTTGGTATAGAGGGGCAATAACTCATTTTTGGCCAAGTTATTTTTTGGCACCACAAATGACAGGAATGACTGTGCATGATTTGACTATGGAGTTGGATCAAGGCGATGTCGTGCATCAAAATGCAGCGCCGTTAGTAAAAGGTGACGGCATTCATGATTTAGCTTGTCGGGCAGTTCAGGGACTTGCAACAGAGCTACCAAAGCTTCTGCAAGTATATTCAGAGAAAAAGATACTTCAAAAAAAACACCACCGTACATCAGGACGGCTTTGGCGTTCTAAAGACTGGCATCCTTCGCACCTTCGCTTGATATATGATTTTTATAATGATCGAATTGTAGATGCATATCTTGCTGGTGAGTTGGAGCAAACAGATCCTGACTTGTGGCGACAATTCTAATAATGTCAATTGGGTAGCAGAACTGCATGTGTGCAGTCGCAAATAGGCTTTCAACATTTGAAAGCAGCATAGGAGGGGGCTAATGGGACTAACAGGAAAAAGAGGGATCGTATTATCAGCGTTGATGCTGACGGTGGTTGCATGTTCAGAGGCCACACCAACAACACCAACAGAGGGAGTGACAAGTGATGACACGTCCTCTGATTCAATCGTAGGCTATCAGCCTCGGGGGATTTTGTCGAAATCCCTACCGGAAATTGCCAGTGCCGTTCAAGCAGGAGAAGTCACTTCAGCAGAATTGGTTCAGCTCTATATGGACCGAATTGAAGCTGTGGACAGGTCTGGGCCTACCCTGCAGTCAGTGTTGACCTTAAATCCTGACGCAGTAGCACAGGCCAAAGCCCTGGATGCGAAAATGGCCGCAGGCGAGATTGTAGGTCCGCTCCACGGTGTTCCGGTCTTGCTGAAAGACAATATTGAAGCGAAAGATCCTATGCCGACCACGGCCGGGGCATTGGCCCTGAAAGACAATATGACTGGCCGTGACAGCCCGCTTGTTAAGGGACTGCGTGATGCAGGGGCAATCATACTGGGCAAGACGAATTTAAGTCAGTGGGCAAATTTCAGGTCCGTTGATTCCATGTCCGGTTGGTCCGCGCTTGGCGGTCAAGTGCGAAACCCGCACATGCTGGACAGAAACCCCTGTGGATCAAGTTCTGGCTCAGGTGCAGCTGCTGCTGCCTCCCTGGCAGCGGGAACGGTCGGCACGGAAACGAACGGTTCTATCATTTGTCCTTCAAATGCAAGCGGCATTGTCGGCTTCAAACCAACGGTTGGGGTAATACCGCAAGACCATATCATACCCATATCCGCGACGCAGGACACCGCAGGTCCGATGACCAAAACCGTGATGGGCGCAGCCATGATGATGAATGCCATGGCAACAACCACACCGGACGTGGATTATACGACCCGATTGTCCCCAGAGGCACTGAAAGGGGTGCGGGTTGGAGTTCTCCGGTTTGCGGAAGGGGCCTATCATCCGGTTATTGCCAGATTTAATGAGGCACTGGCGGATATCGAAGCCGCTGGTGGCATATTGGTTGAAATCACAGACCGGCCTTCTGTACCAGACGGGTTTGGTGCCAAGGCATATGACCTGCTGAAATATGAATTTAAGGATGGTTTAAATAAATATCTGGCATCCACCGATCCGGCGCAGGTACGGGTACGAACGCTTGCGGATTTGATTGCTTTTAATCTGGAACATGCGGATGTGGAGCTTGCTTTATTTGATCAAAGTATATTGTTGTCATCTGAGGAGATGGCGGATGTTGACAGTGCTGACTATAAAGCCGCAGTAGATTTAGTTCGGGAAACCACACAGGACAACGGCCTTGATCTGTTACTGGCTACCTATGATGTGGATGTATTGGTTGCACCGTCCGGTGTTGTGGTGCCGCGTGTTGATCCGGCGAACGGTGATGTATGGCCCGCTTGGCCAGGGTATGGGTCTCATGCTGCACGGGCAGGCTATCCACACGCCACTGTTCCGATGGGGGAGGTTACTGGACTTTCTGTTGGTCTGTCTTTTATCGGGGGATATATGACGGATGCTGCGATTTTGTCCTATGCCTATGCCTATGAGCAGCGGTCACAGAAGAGGCTGGAGCCGCGTTATTTAAAGGATGCGGAAGACCTGCCCAGAGTTGCCAAAGCAATGAAGCCGTACAAGCCAGAGTAAAACTATAACCATGGCGTAAAATGTCGTATTAATGACATTTACGCCATGGCGTTGCAGGGCTATCATCCAGCATTATGCGATGAAAGGCCCCGAATGACCCATTTACTTCCTAAAGCTGACGGCAGAGACGTTTCTGTTGCCTTTGTCCTTTTTGATAATTTTGAAGCACTCGATTTAACTGGCCCACGTTCAGTGCTGGCCATGGGGAATGATGTTGCGGGGTGCGCTTTCAAACTGACTACCCTTTCTGTAACCGATCAGATGGTGACGACTGAATGTGGTTTAACCCTGAAAGCAGACAGACTCGTGGCGGAAGGTGATCAATTTGACATCGTCTTTTTCCCCGGCGGGGCTGGGTGCAGGCAGCTGGATTTATCAGCAGCAGACCGCAGGAGGCTGGTTGATTTATGTAACAACGCCACCTTGGTCGCAACTGTGTGCACAGGGGCCTATATTTTGGCTGAACTCGGCCTTCTCGACAATAAGGCGTCTGGCATACATTGGGATTTTGAGGAAGACTTTAGAAAGCGGTATCCAAAAGTGGCTGTGGACGGCGTGTCCCTGTATTTGCACGATGGTAAATACTGGTCATCAGGCGGTGTCACGGCTGGTATTGATATGACGCTGGTCTTGTTATCGCGTCTTTATGGTGACATGGCTGCGGGGCAGGTTGCCCGACATTTAAATCTATATGTGCGCCGGCCCGGCAATCAGGCGCAGTTTTCCGCACCATTATCGCTGCAGACTGCGCAGAACAAAGAAATTGAAAAGATATTAAACTGGGTGCTGGATCATCCGGCAGACGCAGCAAGTGTTACTGAACTGGCAGAAATAGCAGGCCTGTCGGAACGGACATTGATACGGCGATGTAAGAAGCTGACCGGGTTGTCACCGGCCCGATATGTCGAACGTATTCGCCTTGATCTTGCGCGCCAGTCATTATTGTCCCCGGATATTAGCCTGAAGACTGTTGCGGCACAGTCCGGATTTTCTTCAGTAGACAGTTTCTCCCGGGCTTTTGAAAGGGTCTTTGAAATGCGCCCAGCTGCATACCGTGCGTTATTATCGAAAGTACTTGAGACATGAGACTATATGTTCAACTGCTAGTTTGCTGTTTTAGTCATTTGCTGCTTGGTTTCAGTGTGACGGCTACTGATATGGTCTGGCATAGTCAGGATACTTACATTCAGTCAAACACTGTCAAATTAGCAGCAACCACACCATCCATGTTTTGCCTTTCGGTGATCACAATTTCACGAATGTTGCGACCGGCGGACGGTATGACCTTGTACCGATACTCAAGGCATGGCTGAATACCATCCATCCATCATTTACGGAGTGATGGTAAATTCCAGCAGCATGCCTTTTTTATCGGCATCTGGTACCTCTGCGATGGCGCCGTATGTGCCTGGTTCCAGCGTTAGTGTGAAGTAGGCGCTAGAACCCGCAGGCATCACGTCATTAATGCCACCAACAAAATGTAGGGGGGCTGGCGTTTCTAACCCCTCCTTTTGCTGCCAGTCCATATAGGAAACAGCAGTTGACTTATCTTCGGGGCTGTCGATCTTAAAGAAATGGATATCCTGTCCGCTGGCTGATGGGTACCGGATTTGGGTTTGAAAGTTTACTTTGATGCTGTTAACGCCTGCTTGCAGGCTCCCTGCTGACAGATGGAATCCCTTGGCGTCAATGGTGAAAATTGCATTTGCTTCGGGTTCTGCCATGCCGCCTTCTTCTGCCAATACGGTTAGGGGCAGCAGCATCGCCAGTTCACCTTTCTCATAGCTGGCAGAATGGAAAACGCCGTTGGATTTTATGTAACATTCGATGATATAATTTCCAGGTTCCAGATACATGGTGGCCTCTGTGGTTAAGCCGCCTGCGGTAAATCCGGGCCCGCCGTGGTATGTCAGGTCTTGGAACCATGCTGGGATCGTTGCGAAAATTTCAGCGGCACCAGTGTTTTCACCCTGCATCATGGCGTCATACCCAGCCTGAAAAACACTCCCCAGGTCATCCGAGTAATCCATAGCTGTGATACCGTCTGGCAATTTTGCCACCAGTGCGAAATGTAGCATATTGTCACTGTTTTTCAGGCGCATAGTGGTCCAGCCGGATTTAATGGTTGCAGGGCCCTCAAACCGCATGTTTTTGGCGGTAATTTCCAGAATATTTTCCGACTTTACTGGTTCGTCGCTTTCAGGTGGTGCCGCGGATTGGCCGCAGGCCGTAAGAAAAGTCCCGATCAGAAGAAATGAAATGACCTTTGATAGAACAGACATAAGCCGCCCCCCTTGACGCTGATTTCATGAGGGAAGGTATCATAAATCACAGAATTAGTCGACAGAACTGCGCTTTTGGTCGGTCAGGACGCTACGTGATGCAGGCATTTCAATCAGACAAAAACCTTTAGGGGCTAGAATCTGTATTAGGCATTTTGACCAGAATTATTTCCTGATTGCGCGTTACGATATTCGCTCGGTGTCATACCTGTCAGTGCTTTGAAAGCTCTGGTGAATGGCCCAATGGAGGCGAAGCCACTGTCGAAACTGATGGTTAAAATGGATTTTCTTTTGTTGTTTGGGTCCGCAAGTAATTTTTGCGAGTAGCTGATCCGTAGCTGATTGATAAATTGGTTGAAATTATTGGCACCTAAGTCGTTTCGAATGGCGTGGCTGATCGCATGTTCTGAACATCCCAGTTTCTGGGCAATGTCGCAGACCTTTAGGTTTTCCTGAAGAAACAGAGATTCTCCGATTAGCAGATCGTGGATTTGCCGAGCAAGGGGAGATAAAGATTGTACCTCTACAAAGGGGCCTTCTGATTGTTCCAATGTGTTTGGTGGCATGGTAGGTGGCATGTTTGCTGCCGGATAAAAGCGACTGAAAAATCTGTTCGCGGAATATTTCCAGACAAGAAGTATCTGGGTATTGATCATGACAAAAACGATAATAGCGGCAATGCAAAACTCGAGTGTTTGTGGGGAGCTTGCGGTTAGTCCTTCTGCGATCTTGCTACCTATCAGAGCGCTGCTGAAAACCAAGAGGAAAAAGATCCTCTGCCCTTTTCCTTCCGCTGTATCTTTCTTGAAATTGCGAACACCTTCCCAGAAGGTTAGAGCGAGGATGCAAGACGAAAGCAGTAGTGTAAATTCCCCCAGCATATAGCTGACAAAATTATCCGGTGACGGCGAGATGAATTCAATTCCCTGCAGGAAGTGATACCCCTGATTAAGTGCAACCATCAGGGCAATGGCGAGGGCAACCGCGATATGCTGTATCTCCAGAGCATTCCGACGCCGGAATAAAACCCGACTGAGGAGCCAGAAAGCATTGCATGTAGCACTGGCGCCAATGCCGATCAGGTAATGGAACGGCGTGATAATAGTTGCTGAAAGTTGTTTCACCATGAGAAAGGCAATGGACGCACAGAATATTGCAAACAGAAGATGTGCCTTGCTGGAACGGATGAATTTCATTTGAGCAAGAATCAAGAGAATACTGAGAGCCAGTAGCAGGGCTTGTAATGTAAACAGACTTATCATTTTTACCTATTCACTTCTTATACAGTGGACCAGATCCCAGACCTGTCATTTTCCGTTATGACCTTTTTTTACATAAAAAATAAAAAGGTCTGGCCGAATTTCAAATTCGGCAAGAAATATCTTTCAATAAAACATATCTATGCGTGATCTGTATGGATCAGCGTTAGTGCCATTGTCGCCGAAGTGCGGCACTGCCGTCGGTACAAACACTGACCATGAACCACAGATACTAACACTATACCCAATAAATAAAAAAAGACCAAAAAGCGATAAAGAGGAATATCATGACATCTCGAACTAAAGTAGCAGCGGGCTTCGTTAGTCCCGTATTTGCCAGAAAAGCGATAGAAAATTCAGCGAAATTCTGGTTCATGACCGTGCTTGGCGGGCAATTGATTTTCTCCTACTATATCATTGCGTTCTATTATAAGGCAGTGGCACTGTGGGATATTGAGAGATTCAACAAGGTCATGCCTGCTGGCTATATTGAAGGTGATGTAGGGGGCAATATATCTGTTGTTGCCCATGTTATATTTGCCGCCATTATTACCGTAGGTGGGCTCCTGCAATTAATACCGATGATCCGTAGTAAACTGCCTGCGCTGCACCGCTGGAATGGCAGGCTGTATATACTTACTGCAATGATTATGAGTCTAAGCGGTGCCTACATGATACTGACTCGGTATGACAAAGTAGCAGGTGACTTTTTTGGGCAGGTGACCTTGATGCTTAACGGCGTGATCATTGTCACATGCGCGGTTATGGCGTTTAAATACGCGCGTGTGAAAAAGTTCGCGAAACACCGCGAATGGGCCTTACGGCTTTTTGTTGCGGTCAGTGGTGTTTGGATGTTCAGAGTAGGCTTAATGGCATGGCTCATGATACATGGCCGGCCCGTGGGTTTTGATCCAGCTACTTTCTCAGGACCATTTTTGACGGTACTATTCACAGCGGTTTATGTATTGCCCCTATTTTTCCTGGAGATATATCTGCGTGCTCAGGCTCGGGGAACAGCGGCTCAGAAGCTTTTTACTGCCACGGGCATATTCGCCCTTAGTTTGCTAATGGCTGCCGGTATTTTCAGTGCTACAATGGGCATGTGGCTACCGCGTATTTAGCTTGTCAGGTTTGCTTCCTCCCGACCGGGAGGAAGCGTGACCAGATTAATGACCCCAGGCAAAAGCTGCCATGCGTATTTTTATACTTTGGCTTGGTCCCCAAGCGGCAATGAGGTGATTTGTGCCCCTGTTGCATTTTCGATCGCGCCCACAATCGCCGGGATCGCAGCAGGTAAAGCAATTTCACCAAGGCCCCAGGGTTCGCCGCCACTTTCAATGAACTCGATCTGAATATGCTTCGGCGCTTCGTCAATACGCAGCAGGCGATTTTGGTCAAAGTTTACGCTTTGCGTGGCGCCTTCCTCTATATCCACCCCCTGATGGAGAATGGTGGACAGGGCATCATGAATACCGCTTTCAATTTGCGCCAGTGCGCCCGTTCGGTTGATAACTTGCCCACAGTCGATGGCGCCGAAGACACGTTCCACAGTTGGCCAGCCATCTTTCATGGATACATCGACGACAAATGCAGCATATCCGCCGAAGGTCATGTGGCTTGCAATCGCACGCCCCCATCCTGCTGGTAGGTCCGTTTGCCCCCAGCCTGCCATTTCAGCGGCTTTTTTCAGAACATCTTTCGTTTTCTTGGTGCTTGTGAAGCGTTCATCAGCGTTGGTAAAGGGCATCCAGTCTTGAATTGTTAGCTCTTGGTCCTCTCCTAGTGTCCGCAGACGGAAGTCCAGCGGGTCTTCATCATTTGCCGCGGCTAACTGGTTCAGCATGCCTTCCACGACCATACCAGCAATACAGTGCCCCGGACCGCGCCATGCGCCAACAGGTATCCGGCTGTCAGACGATATAGCCTGGACCTTTACGTTTTCAATCAGCGGGACTGGCAAGCCGCGCAGGCGTACCCCCCACTGGCAAACGAAAGTCCCACCCCAAGCGCTCAGGTTTCCACTTTGATCCAGCGCGGCTTGCATTCTGACGACGGCGTGCGGGTTCAGGAAGTCATTTTGTGCATCATCTTCGCGGGTCCAGAACACTTTGATTGGGGTGCCTACCTCACGGGATAGGTGCACGGCTTCCATCACATTGTCCCATGACCATTTTCGCCCAAGGCCACAACCGATCCGTCCGTGCTCAACTGTTACTTTGTCCATCGGAAGGCCGGTAAAGGCAGCAACTTCGGAAACCGCCGTGCTTGGAGACTGATGCGACAGGCGTAGAAGACACCGGTCCTCTGTCCAGTGGGCCGCGGCATTCATTGGCTCCATGTTAAAGTGACCAAAGTAGGGGAAAGTATAGGTTGTCTCCACGATGGCTTTGGCGTCACTGATAGCAGTGTCAAAGTCACCTTTTTCAAACGAGGCAGCTGGCTCACTTTCGGTGAATTGCCGGTCTGCATTTGAAATCAGCCACGCAGAATTCATATGCGTGTTGGGGCCTTTGTTCCACTGAACAATAAGTTTTTCGCGGCCTTTCAGTGCAGCCCAAAGGCTTTTGGCAATAACAGCAACCCCCGGCCGGTTTGGTTTGTCTGTAGTCTCATAGGTGTTCAGTGCAGCAATTTTGCGCACATCCGTTACACCCGTTACTTTGCGTGTCTCAGTGTCATCGAAACTGGCGACATCTCCACCCACATGCGGACATCTGGCAAGAACCGCAAATTGTTGTCCTTCGATATCCATATCAATGCCGTAGACTTCTGCACCGGTAACAATTTCGCGGGCGTTCTTCTGCCCTTTACCAGTGCCAATCAGGGAAAAGTCTTTAGGGTTCTTAAGCGGAATAGCAGTACCGCGCATGCTGATCTTGCGAATAGTGTCGCCGCGGGAGAGGTCCTCAAGATACAGATCATCATTCGGGAGCTTGAGGGCCGCGTCAACAAAGTCTGCATACGGGTAGCTCTTGCCGTCCAGCAGGATGTTGCCAGCATGCGTTTTAATTTGGTTTTTAGCGACGCCGTGTTCCGCCGCTGCTGCGCGCACGATAAGGTGGCGTGCGTAGGCCCCGCATTCCCGCATGATTTGCCAGCTGCGGCGCATGGAGCCACTGCCGCCGGTTCCTGTGGTGGCATATAATTCATACATCTGCCCCTCAGCATTTTTGACCGGGGTATAGGTCATGCGGTGGACGGTGACGGTATTCCAGTCCGCATCCAGTTCTTCTGCAACCAACATCGGAACTGACGTTTCAACCCCTGTACCCATATCTGCGATCGGGGCACCGATAATGACGCTATTGTCCGCATTAATTTTCACGAAGGGACCCAGCATACCCCCGAACAGGGCCTCTGCACTGGTTTCAGCAGCGTTATTGGCCAATAAGGACGGCGCAATGACAACCAGGGCACCGCCCATGCCAAATATTTTGAGCGCATCACGCCTTGTTGTTTGCATTGTCGCCTCCTTCTGAAAGCGCGGTACCGTTCATCACAGCTGCGGCTTTGTGAATAGCCTTGCGCATACGGAAATAACTGCCACATCGACACAGGTTATCGTGATGTTGGTCTATATCTTCATCCGTGGGCGAGGGGATGCGTTTAAGGAGCGCGCTAAGTGCCATCAACTGCCCGGCCTGGCAATAGCCGCACTGAGGAACGTCTTCGTCGATCCAGGCTTGCTGAAGCGGGTGTAAGCTACCGTCGGTATTTGCAAGTCCTTCAATGGTGGTGATGGAAGCACCGTCAGGGACGTCGCTCATCTGGATAGAGCAAGACCGGGTAGCCGTTCCGTCTATGTGAACGGTGCATGCACCGCATTGCCCGATGCCGCAGCCGTATTTTGTACCTTTAAGCGCCAGATCTTCTCGGAGGAACCACAAAAGAGGCATTTCCTCGTCACCGCTGAACTGGCTGGTATTGCCGTTAACTATCATAGTTTTCATGTATATCCCCCCGGGGTTACGCTTGACTGACCTCCCTTGTGTTTGTGCGATCAAGCCACTGAGCATCCCTACTTTTGGTACAGTAGATACTGTACATCCCTTGAAACGCTACCAAACGCCGGATTTCGGAACAATTGGCATTTCGTTTATAGGCGCACGCGTGGTGGCCTTAAGAATAAGGCCCCTTACCGGAAGTGGTTCCATTCTCAGAACAGATTGCAAAACTGAGTTAATACCAATCCACTTTGTAAGGTGTTTCGATCCTTGCAGAGTGATGTCTGTGACTAATAGAAACAAAAATAATCAAACAAGTCACAAAGACATCGGCAACAGTAGAGCTGAAAGAAGAATGAAGCTTTACGGAGCCAGATGTCACCCATAGCTAAAGGCTGTGGGGTGGAAGCAAGCAATCATCCTGCCAGTAATTTGCAATTACACAATCCAACGATAAAGAGACGGAGCCAGTTAAGTTTTGGTTGCATTATTCTGCCGTTAAGATACAAATTCAGTGGTCTTCGTTCAGGGGGAATTGATGAAGTATGATGATGCCAGTTTGCATTACGGCGGTGAAGGGTTTCCTTCCAGTTCACCGATTGAATATGGCGGTGTTCATATTGGTCTTTTCCTGAAATGGTGTTTCCGGCGCGGCTGGATTGGTGATCGTTATCTTGACGACCCCAAGGCCATGGAAGACGTGCGTGCCGTGGTGCTAGGCCAAATGACGGGTACAGATTTTCTCTTCAAATACTGCGATGGCAGGCTGACCAATGAAGACTTGAGTGAGGCTGGAAACAAATTTGCCGCTGAACATTACAACAGGATTTTGGAGAAAGTTGACGAAGCATTTCATGGCGAGTTTTATCGTTCGCCAGAGGGTGCGCTTGATTTTGAAGTATTCGCGGGGTTGTTCAATCGAGTGCATCGTGGTTCCAAAATGTCGGATACTGCCAAAATAACCCTGGTTGTTTCGCTCTTTTCTTTTGGGATACTTGGTGCGCTAGCGGGCTGGTTTCTTAGTGAAGGAGCGGGCTTGACCGCCAGAATTCTATCGACAATTGGCGGTGAGCTTGTCGGTAATATGACAATGGTGATGGCACTCACGATCTTTGGCTCGCTTAAGACCCGGTTTACGCGACATATCTCCTCTGAAGCTGATATGGAGAAGGTGTGGGACAAGCTGTACCCGAACTCCTATCTGAAACAGGTGCACTCCACCTCTTTTGGCAACAAGACATCAATTGAAAAGAGCCATGTTGCGGCATGCTTCCACTGCGAAGCTGTTTTTCCTGCCAGTGAGGTAGAGCGGTGGGTTGAAGAAAATGAGCCCCATCAGCCGACAGCCCTTTGCCCTCAGTGCAATATTGATGCGGTGATAGCGGATGCAGATGTAAGCCAGATATCGAAAGAGCTTTTGCACCGCATGAGGCTTCGCTGGTTTGGTTTGAACGGTTAAAGCTTTGGTTTGGTGTTTCTATGCCTTTAAGAAGGCTAGTCAGCGCAGCCCAAATGATGACTAAGAATAAGAAGAAGCGTCAAAAGGCAAGACGGTCTGCCAAAGCGGCAAACCCAATCAAGGCTTCTTTCGATTGGGGAGGTCTGATCATTCTCTTTGTTATTGGCGGCCTGTTTACATGGTCGTTCATGCATCGTGGTGCATCGCCTATTATGGGATTATCGCTTGGACTGTTCATTACCCTTGCCGCCCTGCCGTATTTTAACCCTGAGAAATGGAAAAAAAGGCCGTTCACTTGCGCTCTGTTTGGTGCAGTATTCGGCGGAAGTGTTGCTATATCCAGAGGCGCAGGAGTTGAGATGATAATTGTCGCGGTTTTGATCGGGGCTGTCGTTGGGTTTTTCGCCACCAGTTGGATTCCTTATATCAATCCATAATTATGGTAAGTTTATCCAGTGACCACGTGATATCAGGTTGAAAGTGGAAGCATTATTCACATAGTGTGCACATTAATTATCATCAGCTTTAAGGTATTTATTGGTATGTCACTTACAATATTCGGAATTAAGAACTGCGATACGGTGAAAAAGGCATTGAAGTGGTTGGATGCTGAGGGAACTGCCTATAATTATCATGATTTTCGCAAGGATGGTCTTGATCTGGCGCTTGTAGAACGCATGCTTGCAGGTGTTGGGGCGGATACGCTTGTCAATAAACGCGGCACAACATGGCGCAAGCTGACGGATGAGCAAAAAGCCGCTGTAGAGACGGATCAGGTTGCCAGTCTACTTGTCGCCAACGATGCACTTATCAAGCGTCCGGTTTGGGAGAAAGACGGCGTATTCCGCACAGGATTTGCAGCCAAGGATATGGATGCGTTGCAAACCTGGTTAAAGTCCTAACAGTATTTCATTTATTTCATTTGGGGATATTGGGTATTTTGTGAATATCGTCCCTGCCTTGCTACCCCGTGGATAGAAGCGTAGACTGCAAGAATAGTGGACGCATAAAACCCTTGGGAGGCGCGTGAAATGACAGACATCAAGGACCCCCGATTACCGAAGAAGGACCAGCCGGGTTTGTTTCCTTTGCTGTGGATAACGATGAAGGGCCCTTTGGGGCGCTGGCTTTGGCTGGTGATGATGTTTACCCTGTCTTTCACGGCGATATTTTTTGTTGCGGCAATTGAGTTTTGGCAAACGAGTGACCCTCTGACAGCGATTAAGTCAGGGTTTGTCGCGCTTTTTTGTGCCTTGATGGTTGCCATGATGAAGTTATGGATGTGGTTGGAGATGGAGAAAACGTCTCTGTTTCTATTGCTGAAAGCATCCGACACGGAAGATGAGGCGTAGAAAGCCTACACGGCACGGCAAAGGCATTGGGAGAGGATAGTATGACCAGCATATTTGATTTTAGCTGCAAAACCCTGCAAGGGAAAGACAAGGCGCTTTCTGACTATAAGGGGCATGTGGTTTTGATTGTGAATACCGCATCAAAATGTGGATTTACACCGCAGTTTGCAGGACTGGAAAATCTGTATAAAGACCTGCAGGAAAAAGGGCTGGTTATCCTTGGTTTTCCCTGTAACCAGTTTGGTAGTCAGGACCCCGGCTCCAACGAAGAGATTGGAGAGTTTTGTCAGCTGAATTACGGCGTAAGCTTTCCGATGATGGCCAAGGTTGATGTAAACGGGGATGATGCAGACCCGATATTCAAGCATTTGAAGGCTGAAAAACCCGGCATTCTGGGGTCCAAACGCATCAAATGGAACTTTACAAAATTCCTGTGTGACCGTGAAGGCAATGTGGTGAAAAGGTTCGCACCATCCGACAGGCCAGAGCAAATCAGGCAAGCGATCATGGACCTTTTGTAAGGGATGATCCTCTAAATAAGATTCTACAGGGCATATAATGTGAGGCAGCTCTGTAGCTGCCTCTTTTTAGTGGTAAGTGTGGCTTATTCAAACCTAAGGGCGTCTGCCGGGTGGGCGCGGGCCGTTGAATAGGTTCTGCCTGCGACCGTTAGTATGCCAAACAGGGAAACCAGCACGGTTGCCAGCAAAAACGGTAACAAAGACATATCAATTCGGTATGTAAACTGGGATAGCCAGTCATTCATAAAGTACCAGGCAACCGGCCATGCAACCAGATTTGCAACGAGAATAGGTTTCAGCATGGCCCATATGAACAGTGATATGATGTTCATGTTGGTGGCACCGAGCACCTTGCGAATGCCTACTTCCTTGGTACGCCGTGTCGCCATGAAGGCAGCAAGACCATACAAGCCAATGCTGGCGACCAGTACGGTCAGGATGGAAAAGGCAGTCAACAAAGACCCCTGTCTGCGGTCCGCATCATATTGAGCGCCCTGAATATCCTCGATAAACTGGAGGTTCATCGGAGCGTCCGGGAAGAGCCGTTGCCAGATATCAGACGCTGCTGTTTGTACGGTCTGTATTTGGCCAGGTTCGACCTTAAAGCTGACGGTGCCAACGAATGTGGGCAGATAATAAAAGATCATTGGCTGGGTCGGCAGGCGTGCATCGCCGAAATGGACGTCAGGGATCACACCGACAATTGTCATCTCATTATTTAGATTATCTGGCTGTGATATACGCAGCACTTTGCCTATTGCTTCTGATGGAGAATTGTACCCAACACGCCCAACGGCACTTTCATTCAGGATAACAGTGCCTGTGAAGCTGCCAGTTTCACCGCGGCCCACGGGCAGATAATCTGTGCCGTATTCTTCACTGAACGTCCGCCCGGCAATCGGGCGAATACTGTAGGTTTCAAAATAATCATACCCGGCAGCAATAAAGGGCATGCTTGTAGAGTCTGTGCTATCAATCGCATCGGAAAAGACTGCAAACGAGGCAAAGGCTGCATTGGTTGGAATACCGCCAGAGACGGTAGCAGACCGTACGCCGGGCAAGCGCTCTAACTCAGTCTTTAAGGAAACTGCATCAGCATGCGGATCTTCGGTAAGAGGAAGGTTGAGCACGCCAATGTCTTCGGTGTCATAACCCAAATCAAGCCCCGTCACATAGCTTGTCTGAGAGTAGAGAACCGTAGTAGCGATAATCAGGCCGATACTGATGGCGAACTGAAAGGTAACAAGCCCGGACCGCAGCAAGCCGCTGCCGTCACTGCCGGACTTATTGGAATGGAGCACTTCACCCGGACGGGCCCGGCTGACAAAAAAGGCAGGGTATGCGCCGGATGTGATGGCTACAACCGATACAAATAGCAGGAAGATTATCAGCCCAATTGGGGAAAACAGGGGAGCGGTGCTAAGCGACAGGTTCAGAAGGTCATTATAAAAAGGCAGCAGCAATTCAACCAGCATCACTGCAATCAGGGATGAAAAACCAACAATCAGCCCGGCTTCCATCATAAATTGTGTGATCAGTTGACGACGTTTTGCCCCAAGTGTTTTTCTAAGTGCAACCTCTTTCGAGCGTTTCAGCGACCGCGCAGTTGATAAATTGATAAAGTTGATCCCTGCAATCAGTAACAGCAGAACCGCAATGCTTGTGAAGGCATAAACAGTGAACATGCTGCCATGTGGCTTCATGTCATTGGGAACGCGGTTGTCCAGATGGATATCCTGCACGTTAATCAGACTTAGCTGAAAATAATCCCGCGGTTTTGTATTTGCATAGCTGGGCACCTTTGGAACCACGTCGTTCCGATCAGAAAACGCAGGGAAACCAGCTTCAAGTGCTGCTACACTGGCAGGGCTTTTCAGCTTTACATAAGTAAACGTGCTGGGGAAAAACCAGTTGGTAGTCAGCCCCGGTGTCGCATTTTCGATCATTTCCTCGTCAAGGGGAACGAACATGTCACCGATCAGGTGGCTTTCGTCTGGTATGTCAGCAAAAACAGCAGACACCTGATAGTCGCGCTGGCTGCTCCAGCCCAAAATTGTCAGGACTTCGCCGATCGGATTGCGGTCACCAAAATATTTCAGGGCCATGCTTTCGCTGATAGCAATGGACAGGCTGTCTTTGGTGGCGGTCTGGGCATTTCCCCGTGAAAAGGTCAGCGGAAAAATCTGATAAAAGTCCTGGTCAATGTAGCCAATGGTTTCGGCGAACAGTTGTTCTTCTTTTTTTACTGTTTGTTGTTGGGGGATTAACCGGGCACTGGCATCAATATGATCCCGGAAGTCGTTGGTGATGCCAGGGGCGACACGGGCAGGTACAGCTGCTCCTGGCAGTGGCCCTCTGCCTGACAGGACATAGGTGCTTTCGACACGGAAGACCCTCTCAGCATCGGGTACCCATTTATCGTATCTGAGTTCCGAGAATACGAAAAGAAAGATCAATATGCAGGCAGCAAAGCCAACAGCCAGACCAAAAATATTGATAAAGGAAAACATCTTGTTGCGGATAATTGTCCGCCAGGCAGTTAAAATATAATTTGCCAGCATTGTCCCACTCCCCTTGGGTTAAAAGCCAGTCCCCCGACCAGCGTCATATTTTTGCAGATCATAGCGATAAATACCCTGCCAATGGAATAGTTCTTTGGTTTACGCAGGAACACCCTGGACAATTGGCTACTAGCCGGCTTGAGAATGACCAACTGTACGCTGGTCTATTTCTCCGTATAGGGTTCCCCATTTGTCATCCATTCAGGTGCAGGCATGCCGCGTAAGTGATGATCAAAAAACTGTTTCATCTTAATGGTATAATCCACCTTGTTTGGATAGTGTTTCAGGTGGTGCGGTTCCCCTTCATACTGTAGCATGATCACGGGTTTTCCCAGTCTCCGCATGGCAATGTACATTTCGATCCCCTGCTGCCACGGAACGGCATCGTCGACATCACCAAATTGCATGAGAAGCGGCGTGTTGATTCTGTCGGCAAAGAAGATCGGGGAGTTTTCTATATATAGCTGCGGTTTTTCATACAGACTTGCGCCAATCCGGCTTTGGGTTTTCTCATACTGGAATGGTCGCGCCAGACCAGATCCCAGTCTGATACCAGCATACGCGCTCGTCATATTGGCAACCGGCGCTCCCGCAACCGCCGCTTTGAAAATGTCGGTTTGGGTGATAGCGAAGGCGGTTTGATAACCAGACCAGCTATGGCCGTGAAGGCCGATGGCATCCGGGTCTGCGATACCCATATCAATCAGCTTTTCTACACCGGGAACCAAGGCTGCCGTCGCAGAGGCACCTGGCGTGCCAATATCGAACTTGATGTCAGGTAGAAATACCGCGTATCCATTACTGGTATAGTAAGGGAAATTGGGCCTGTGATTGACCCTCATTTGGTTAAATTCATACAGACGCTGGCTGAAGTAACGGTAATAATATACGAGGACAGGGTATCGTTTCCCGGCTTCGAAATTGGCGGGCTTGATCAATACTCCTTGAAGGGGTTTGCCTTTTGTTGATCGCCATTCCACCAGTTCAGTTGATCCCCACAGGAAGTCTTTAATCTGCGGGTTAATGTCTGTCAGTTTTGTGCCTTCTGGCATAAGGGTGTCTTCGGTGGAACGAGACAGCCACATGTCAGGAAATTCATTCAAATCTTCGCGGGTATATAGATAAACAGCCGCATTTTTTGCCTTGGCAACAAAGCTGTATTTTTTTGGGCCTTCCATCAGTTTGGTCATGGCTTGTGTGCTCTGGTCCAACTGGTAGAAGCCGTGATATTTTAACTGGTCGTGGTACGCATGAATAAGAAGATCACCGTTTGGAATGCGGTCTTTCCTGTCAGGGTCCGTGTTCATAATTCTATAGGCCGTGGTGTTGGCACGCCCGGTGCCTCCGGTGATATTTACCGCATTTCCTTTTGGGGAGATTTTCCAGATGTCATATCGGTCATAGAGCAGAACCCCGACGTCTTTTTTTAGCCATCCAGCAATACCGTAGCCGGGTGGGGCAGACGGATAATCATGCAGTTCATTGGAAAATGATATACCGGCTTCATGCGTTATACCAGCAGTCAGATTTTGTGTCTGTCCAGATCGGGCGTCAAATAACCAGTAATCGCCCTTATGGTAGTAGGCAACATATCTGCCACTGTCAGACAGGCTTACGGGACTGTTGCTGGAAACCTTTGAAGCAAAAAGCTGCTGTTTCCCTGTCTTCAGGTCAACGTGATATAAGTCCCGGAAGAAGCCTTCCCATGTCATTTCTTTCTGGTAAGGCAGGTTGCTGGCTGCTAGCACGGCCTTGGTATTGTCTGTGGTGATGATATCGGGGACAGTCTCGTCCGCAAGGTGAACCACTGCACCAGACCGTCTGTGATATACACTCAGAAAGGTTTTTTGCTGGTCTTTGTTGTAGGATTGCTTTTCGTGCGGTTTGATGCGCGGATCATCTCCATGCCAGACCTGTAATTTTCGGTCTTGTTGTAGTCTGTCGGTGTTGCGCAGATCATCATAGCTGCTGATTTTGGGCATGTCCCTAGACACAGTTTCTTGAAGCTTTTTCTTGCCAAAAAACAGACGGTCGTCATCTTCTGACCACGTCAGGTCATTATCGTGACTAAGATACCAGTTTTCATTTTCCCAAGGGACTTTTTGTGCCTTTTCAGAACCCGTGTTGTGCACAAAAAGCTCGTGCTGGCGGCTTTCCTGAGCTGTTTCATAGCTACCTTTCAAAAAGGCTAGCCTGCGTCCGTTTTTGTCCCAGCTAAAGTGGGGATATGAGGCTAGTACAGTTTTGTCCAGTATGACAGTGTCACCGGATTGCAGATTATGACTTACCAGACTGTTTTCCTGTTTTGCGCCCAGAATTAGACTAATTGCAAGGCCGTAGCCTTCTTCTGAGAAAGCGAATTGTTGCACACCATCAATGGTCGTAACCTCCATGGTTTCAAGATTGATGATTTGCAGCCGCGTGCCAATGTCCTTCGTTTTCAGGAAATGCTTAGGTGAGCCACTTTTTCCGGCTTCTAGCTCTGTCTCTGTCTCTGCCTCTGTCTCTGTCTTCTTGAGGGGGGGTGATGCTTCAAACGCAGGCGTTTCTGCTTCTTCCTTTAGAGTATCTCCCTCTTCGGCATCTTTATTTTTTTCTGCAGGCTCAAAGAGGAGGGCCGCGAAACGGCTGTCGCCGCTAAAGCCACTTGATTTAACGCGGTCGAATGACTGGGTGTCGCCTGTTTCTGTGTTTATAAGAACGGCACCGGCTTTAAGCTTGGCGCGGTCTTTCTTCGGCGTGGTTTCTATGTCTAGCAGGCTGACCGCACGGATGAATAATACCCATTTGCCGTCGTTCGAAAAGACAGGTTTCGTGCCTTCTTTGATGCTGAATTTGGCGCCCGTTGAAAGATTGTGAACATGCCCGGAAATTTCGCCCCTGTCCGGTTGGGCGCTATAGGCTGCAAACCGTCCATCTCTGGATAGGGCAACTGACTTGATTTCCCTGAATTCCATAATATCAGGAAGTGTCAGTGGCCGTTGGCTTGCGGCTGCCGACACCGTCAGGAAAATCACGGTGATTACTCCAACAACGGCGCGAATAATTCTGGGCATGTTCTTTCTCTGTTTTTAATCCGACATCAGGTTAGTCGGCGTTTTTGGCTTCCTCTGCTTTTGCGTCGCGCACAATCTGTTTGATTTCTTCACGAAGCAGGACTGCATCATGTACAATACCGTCTTTGATAGTGTAGCGAACGCCGCCAACACGTTCTACCTTGTTAGTTTCATCATTCAGCTTCATGTGGCCATTGCCGTATAAAACCTTGAAGTTACGGGCAGGGTTTTCATCAACGATAACCAGATCGGCGATTTTACCCGGCTCAACACTGCCAATCTCTTTTTCAAGACCAACAAGCTCGGCACCGTTCAGTGTTGCTGCTTTGACAACTTCAAATGGGTGGAAGCCGGCTTCCTGCAGCAGTTCCAGTTCCCGGACATAGCCAAACCCGAACAGGTTGAAGATAAAGCCGCTGTCAGAACCGGTCGTTACACGGCCGCCGCGGTTTTTATATTCATTAAGGAATGCCATCCATAGTTTGTAATTGTTCTTCCACTCGATTTCGTCCTGGGTCGTCCAGTCAAAATGATACGAGCCGTGCAGCACACGGTTGGGTTGGAAGAACCGGGAGATAGAAGGCAAAGTATATTCGTCATGATAGTCATTTCTGACAGCGCGCATAACGTCCCGGTTTGCTTCATAGATCGTCAATGTAGGGCTTAGTGTGAAGTCAAGCGCAAGGAGCTCGTCCATCACGGCATTCCATTTTTCCGACCCCGGTTTGGCTGCCTGTTTCCAAAGTCGACCAGCCTGGCCAAAACGGTCCTGTTCATTCATATAGTTATAATCAACCGGATAGTCCTGCACCTGACGATCATCAAACAGGGCTTCCGGCAGGCCATACCAATGTTCCATGCTATCAAGGCCCCAGCGGGCGCTGTCGAGGACGTTCACACGTGTCACAGAAATCTGGGCATGGTGGAAAGCTGTCTTCAGACCAATTTTTTGGGCTTCGTCAATTGCAGCTTCTAATACTTCAGGCTTGCCACCGCCAAACTTGATGCCGTCAGCTCCGCGCTTTTTCAGGCCTCTGGCCCAGGCGCGAGCTTCTTCAGCTGTTTCCATTTCTGACGGGAAGAAGCAGTGTGCAAGAATTCGCGGAGAAGCGATTTCATTTTTCGCAGCTCGGGCTTTTTCTTTGATCGTATAGTCAGCACCTAAGCCGCACCCAACTTCGCGGGTTGTTGTAATGCCGTGTGAAAGCCATAGTTTAAGGACATAGTCCATTGGCGGCATTTCCTTGCCTGTCAGGCCCCAGCCCGGGCTTCCCATATGGCTGTGAGTATCGACAAAGCCGGGTAGAATATACTTACCGTGCGCATCAATTTCATAGTCGCCTTTGGCTGGTCTACGGCTTTCGTTAATGGCAACACCGGGGTTTCCAACAACGGCAATCTGTTTGATCCGGTTGCCTTCAACCACGATATCCACAGGGCCAACTGGCGGTGCACCTGTCCCGTCTATCAGTGTTGCACCGCGGATGACCATGCGCTTGAACGGTCCTTGGGAAACTGCAGGATCCAGTGGACTGGCCACTCTTGGTAGTTGCAGGCCCATCTTCTCAATACTGACCAGTGCTTCATCACCTGGTTTTACAACGTCAGCATTTGCTGCACTGTGCGTAGCGCTCAGCAGCGTTATTGCAGCTACACCAGCCTTTAAAAATGAATGGATTTTCATATAAGCCCCCTTATGATAAGAAAATTCCGGGTAGCTTGCCGAACGATACTTACCTTTGCAAGTGCATTCGGAAAAATAGTTTGCTACTGAGGTTTTGGGGAATAAAAATACAACCTGACCGAATGGTATTTAAAGTATGGGAAGGGGCCTTCAATGACAAAGAAGTGCAGTCAGAAATCCAACATTAACCGTCGTGACTTTCTATCAGGCGTTGCATTGACCGGTGTTGCGCTTGGTATGTCACCCCTTGATGCGGTAGCACAGGGTCTCGTCAGCGCTGACGGTGTCTGGACGTATCCACCG
Source organism: Kordiimonas sediminis (assembly GCF_014656395.1). GTDB lineage: Bacteria > Pseudomonadota > Alphaproteobacteria > Sphingomonadales > Kordiimonadaceae > Kordiimonas_A > Kordiimonas_A sediminis. The sequence continues at coordinate 1,381,293 of NZ_BNCI01000002.1, read as the reverse complement.
GCAAAAACGGGCTTGCGCGGAAATCATGTTGGCAGCTTTGAGGTAGCACATGCGATTTCATGGGAAGGCAAGCAATATGATCGCCCCAAAAAGATAATTGATGATCCGTATGATCTGGTCATTGTTGGTGGGGGAATTAGCGGTTTATCTGCGGCGCATCTGGCTAGAAAAAAGTTGGGGGAAAAGGCGAAAATACTCATTCTGGATAACCACGATGATTTTGGCGGGCATGCCAAACGCAATGAATTTAAGGTAGATGGGAAAACCCTGATTGGTTACGGCGGCAGTCAGTCAATCGATACACCGTCCAGTTACAGCGATGAAGCCATGGGCGTTCTAACGGATATCGGGATAGATACAGAAAAGTTTTACCGATATTATGACAGGTCTTTCTTTGCCAGAAACAAATTGGGATCCGCCACCTTTTTACCCGCAACAGGAACACTGCACCGACGGTCCACGCGCGGCATGTGGACATGGGAAACCGAGGAAGAAAAAGCTGAACTGATTAAAGTTATTGCGAGCCTGCCTCTTAGTCAGTCTGATAAAGAGGCTGCTTATAGCCTTTGGGTGGATAATGCAGACTGGCTATCTGATATGACCCGGGAAGATAAAATTTCCTATCTCCGGTCAACCGCTTATTTGGACTGTTTAAAGAAATATGCCGGTGTGTCTGATGACTTTTGTGATCTAATCCGGGATGAAGAAAAAGGATATTGGGGTTTTGGCTGGGATGCCTTGTCTGGCTTGGAGGCTGTGCGTCTCTGGAGGCCAGAGACATATGGACTGGGGCTTGATCCAGCAACAGTTCCTGACCCCTATACAGGCGAAGATCCCTATATATTCCATTTCCCTGATGGCAATGCTGGAATTGCACGACTGTTGGTCGCACGCTTGGTGCCGGATGCCCTGGACAGGAATACAATGGAAACTGTTGTAAAGACGCAGGTTCATTATGATCGTCTGGACCGGGTATCAAACCCCACGCGGATCAGGTTAAATTCTACGGTTGTTAATGCCAGTAATACAAAAAATGGTGCTGAGATAACCTACGTGCGTGACGGAAAGGTAGAACGGGTGGTTGCGACCAAGGCGATTATGGCGTGCTATAATCATATTTTGCCGCACATCATGTCAGATATGCCCGACACGCAGAAAGAGGCCTTGCAGGAAGTAGAGAAGATCCCGCTGTGTTATATCAATGTCGCTGTAAGGAACTGGAAACCATGGGCGACAGCAGGCATTCAGGAAATTTATGCACCTGAGGGTATTATCTACCGTGCGACACTTGATTTCCCTGTGTCTATGGGGGGATATTTATATCCTGAAAGTCCCGAAGAGCCAGCGCTTTTGCATTTGGTGCATATCCCGAATGTGCCCGGCCTGACACCAAAGGAACAGCACCGCGGTGGCAGATATGAAATGTATGGTCTGACGTTTGCGGACTATGAAGAAGCAATCCGCGACTTTCTTACAGGCGCGCTTGGCCAGTATGGTTTTGATTTTGATCGGGATGTCGCCGACATTACGGTCAACCGCTGGCCCCACGGCTATGCATATGAATATAACGAATTGTATGACGACCCATCGTTCGGGCCATATCACGGCTCGAAAGGCGGTGAAGATAAGGGCCCCCATGTTCTTGGCCGTCAAACAGTTGGCAACATTGCAATCGCAAACTCCGATGCCGCGGCCTATGCCTACGTCAACGGTGCGATTGATGCCGCTGCCCTTGCCGTGAAAGAGCTGTACGGCTGAAGCTAGACGGAGGGGACTGTCCGACGGTCTGGACCGTGATCCCACAAAGGGGTAGAATTGCTGGCGCGGGATTAATCGCGCCAGATATCCTTACCGCTACCAGGAATACCAAGTTCAGACCAAATAGCATCAACGCGGTCCACAACCTTGTCGTCCATTCGAATTTCTTCGCCCCACTCCCGGTCGGTTTCGCCGTCCATTTTGTTGGTGGCGTCCAGTCCCAATTTGCCGCCAAGCCCCGATACTGGGGAGGCAAAGTCCAGATAGTCAATCGGCGTATTTTCAACGGTGACAATATCTCGCACTGGGTCCATGCGGGTTGACATCGCCCAGATTACGTCTTTCCAGTCACGGGCATTGATGTCATCATCAACAACTATCACAAATTTGGTGTAAACAAACTGGCGCAGGAATGACCAAACACCCAGCATGACGCGTTTCGCGTGGCCTGCGTATGCCTTCTTCATGGAAACAACTGCAACGCGGTAACTGCAACCTTCTGGTGGCAGCCAGAAATCAACAATTTCGGGGAACTGTTGTTGCAGAAGCGGAATGAAGACTTCGTTCAGGGCTTCACCAAGGACGCTGGGCTCATCCGGTGGGCGCCCAGTGTAGGTGGATAGATAGATCGGATCTTTGCGCATTGTAATGGCGGTGACTGTGAATACCGGGAATTTCTCGACACTATTATAGTAGCCTGTGTGATCGCCGTATGGACCTTCATCGCGGTAGTCATCAAGGCTGACATATCCTTCAAGGATGATTTCAGCCGTTGCCGGCACTTGCAAGGGGACGGTTTTACAGTCCACCAGCGGGACTTTTTTGCCGCGCAGTAGCCCGGCGAATTGATATTCGCTTAAGGTGTCAGGCACGGGCGTAACTGCCGCCAGAATTGTGCCGGGGTCTGCGCCAATAACGGCTGCCGCTGGCACAGGTTCTGCTTTTTGTTTTTTCCAGCGGTCATACTGTTGGGCGCCGCCGCGGTGTTTCAACCAGCGCATCAGCGTTTGGTTCTTACTGACCTTCTGCATGCGGTAGATGCCCAGATTGTAGACATCCTCCCTGTCATCCGAGGGGCCTTTTGTAACAATTAACGGCCATGTGATCAGGGGGGCGGGTTCACCCGGCCAGCAGGTCTGGATTGGAAGTTTGTCCAGATCAATATCATCGCCTGTCAGAACGATTTCATGGACGGGGCCTTTTTTGACCGATTTGGGCCGCATTGCCAAAACTTGTTTGGCAAGCGGGAGCATGTCCACCACATCTTTCACACCGCGCGGTGGTTCCGGTTGACGCAGAAACGCAAGTGTTTCACCGACTTCGCGCAGTTCTTCTACTTTTCTGCTCATTCCCATTGCGACACGATCAGTGGTGCCGAACAGATTGACCAGCACGGGCATGTCTGATTTCGTACCATCTTCCCGGATGACATTTTCAAATAAAATTGCAGGGCCGCCTTCCTCAATCACACGGGTTTGGATTTCCGTCATTTCAAGGTCAGTGGAAACAGGGTGAGACACGCGGACAAGCTTGCCCTCGCGCTCTAATAGATCAATAAAATCTCTTAAACTGTCATAAGCCATAACCGGTTTATAGGTGAAGGATTTCTCCCGGTCCAGAAGGAAACATCGGCAAGTCATGAAACAGCCTTGTTTTAGGCTGAAAGTCGCCTTTCTCCCCGGTAATGGTATGGGTGGATGTTCATGGTGATGAGTATTAGAGAGGTAAATATGAAACAGCTTTCAGCAGTAGGTATCGGTGCCCTGATTGTTTTTGGGTTAGGCATGGTTGGGTCCGGATATTTCGTCGGTGGTGGCATTTATGAGGCTTTTGCCAAGGACAGGCAGGTAACGGTGAAAGGACTGGCCGAGCGTGAGGTAACGGCCGATGTGGCAGTATGGAAAATCAGTCACCGTGCTTCGCATGACACTCTCGCAGATGCGAAAGAAAAGCTGAAGGCAGACACGGCTTCAATCAAGAGCTTTCTGCAGGAAAATGGTCTGGACCCATCGGGTCTGACTGTTAATTCCTACCATATTCAGGACCGGGTTTCCGACGGATATTTCAATAAGGATAACAAGGCAACCCGTTTTACCCTTACCCAGACGTTGTTGCTGCAAAGTACCGATGTGGAACTGGTGCGCGCCGTCAGCCAGAAGATTGCAGACTTGCCGGAAAAGGGCGTGGTATTGAACGGGTATAATCAGCCAACCTATGTTTTCCAGGGGCTGAATGACATCAAGCCAGATATGGTTGCAGAGGCAACACGTGCCGCACGGGAGTCTGCGCAAAAATTTGCGACCGATTCCGGCAGTGAACTGGAGACAATTTTATATGCCAACCAAGGTGTGGTGCAGATATTGCCTTTGATCAATACATCTGAGTTGAATGCCAACACTGAAATCCACAAGAAAATCAGACTGGTAACGACTATTACCTATAAATTGGCGGATTAAAAACTGGGTTACAGGGCCAGTGTTTTTCCCTGAATGATAACATCTGTAGGGGGGATCCCGCCTGTCCAGTAGATCAATTCTGCTGGATGGGCTGCATCAAATAGACAGAAGTCCGCATCTTTCCCGACTTCAAGGCTACCCTTTGCCGCATCTATGCCCAGTGCCTTTGCTGCATGAAGGGTGATGCCCTGTATGGCCTCCTCTGGTGTTAAACCAAACAGGAGGCATCCCATATTTGCAATCAACTGAATGTTCTGGACCGGGCTTGACCCTGGGTTAAAGTCAGTTGCAAGCGCCATGGGGACTTTGGCTGCGCGCAGGGCTGATATTGGCGGTAGTTTGGTTTCTTTCAGTGTGTAAAAGGCACCTGGTAATAAGACGGCTGTCATCCCTGCACCGGCCATAGCCTCGACCCCGCGTTCGGATAGATATTCCAGATGATCTGCCGAAAGGGCGCCAAATTCAGCGGCTAATTCAGTTCCGCCCTGATCGGACAGCTGTTCCGCATGAAGTTTCAAATCTAGCCCCTCTGCCTTGGAAAAGGCAAACAAGCGGCGCACCTGCTCAGGCGAGAAGGCAATGTTTTCGCAGAATGCATCCACTGCGTCTATCAGATCGTCTTTCAGTGCTGCGGGAAGGATTTCGGCGCAGATATAGTCGATGTATCCATCGGCGTTATCTTTAAATTCTGGCGGAATTGCATGGGCGGCTAGCAGAGTTGTCAACACTGTGATGCCTGTCATGCTTTCAAGCTGAATGGCGGCCCGTAGCATTTTAAGTTCATCATCCAGTGTTAAGCCGTAACCAGACTTTATTTCCACAGTTGTGACACCCATTGATGTCATGGCTTTCAGTCGGGGCAGGGCGGTCTTAACCAGGTCTTCTTGTGTAGCTTCGCGTGTGGCTGTCACTGTCGACATGATCCCGCCACCAGCCCGGGCAATCTCCTCATAGGATTTGCCGGATAATCGCATTTCAAATTCACGTGCACGGTTACCGCCGAATATCAGGTGGGTATGGCAATCAATAAATCCGGGCAGGGCCAGTTTGCCGCCGCAATCATGCACGGTGCCTTCTGCGTGCGCATCCATAGGCGCATTCCCGTGTGTTTCTATATAATCAGCTCTGCTGCCTACAAAGCTGAGTCGGCCATCAGTGACCCCCATAACGCCATCTTCAATCAAGCCATAATCAGGTCCCCCCGCACGCATACTGGCAATGCGAACATTTATGTAAAGGGTGTCAAATGTTGGCTTTTTCGTCTTCATGGCTAGGTGCTCTTTCCTGGCTAAATTAGAAATATAGTATGATGTATTGACAGTGAATGTCAACTTGTACACACTTGTATATACAAGTAGGAATGAGCGGATGGCGATATTTAATTTTTCTTCTCTCTATAGTGGGTCTGACTGGCTGACGAATGTCCGCTTGGTCACCGATGCGCATGGGCATATAACGTCGATTGACTGCGATGTCAGTTTCGGTGCGAGTGATGTGGTGTTGGGGCCAGCCATTCCTGCGATGCAAAATGTTCATTCGCATGCTTTCCAGCGTGCAGCTGTTGGGCTGACAGAATATAAAAAATCTGCATCCGAGGACTTTTGGAGCTGGCGAAAGGCAATGTACGGCATTGCAGCACAGCTAACACCTGATCGTTTGAACGCCATTGCCAAGGGCCTGTATCTGGAAATGGTCAAGGCCGGCTACAGCGGTGTTGGCGAGTTTCATTATCTTCATAATGCGCATATGGATCAGTCACTTGATATGTCTATGGCGATCCTGAAGGCTGCATCTGAAGTCGGTATCGCCGTTACACATTTGCCTGTATTTTATCAGTATGCCGGGTTTGGAAAAAAGGCGGCTGAAGAAGGGCAGCAGGCATTTGTTCATTCCGCAGAAGACTTCATACGTTTTTGGCATATTTTAAAAGGCCGAGTGGACGGTAACAACCGTTTGGGCGTTGCGTTTCATTCCCTGCGGGCTGTGGACGCCGCAGATATTGCCGGCATGCTTGAAAAGCTACCTGCATCTATTCCGTGCCACGTTCATATTGCAGAACAGACAGCCGAGGTTGAAGCAGCTGTTGCCTTTACCGGAAAACGGCCAGTGGAGTTGCTTTTTGATCATGTACCTGTGGATGAAGACTGGACGTTAATTCATGCCACACATTTAAACGATGCTGAAATTACCGCAATCGCGGAAAGCGGCGCAGTTGTTGGTGTGTGTCCGACAACAGAGGCTAATCTGGGGGACGGTATATTCCCAGCGTCCCAGTTTTCCCGTCGTGGTGGCCGCATGGCCATTGGGTCTGACAGTCATATCAGCGTTGACCCGCGCGAAGAACTGCGTCTTCTGGAATATTCCCAGCGGCTTACGCGAAGGCAGCGGACGATTCTCGTCGGCAGGCATAGTGGTCATGTCGGCGAATATTTATGGCGGGAATCCGCTATCAACGGCGCTCAGTCTCTTGGTCAGCCTTGCGGCGCGCTGGAAGTTGGCAAGCGTGCTGACCTGCTGGTACTGGATGACACAGACATGGCCTACGCAGGGGTTCGTTACGGGCAGATATTTGATGCGCTTGTTTTTGCCGGGCAACCAAACCCTATACGCCATGTCATGATTGGTGGGAACTGGGTGGTTGAGAACGGTCGCCACGCGAAGGAAGAAGCGATCATATCCGATTACCGGGCTGCGGTTCAGGAAATCATCAGAATGTTGGAGAGTGAGGATGCATGAACCAATGCCAAGGTATGAGCAGGTGAAGAATTTCATCCTGGGGGAAATTACTGAAGGTGTTTACGCGCCGGGCGACCAACTGCCAAGTGAGAACGACCTTGTGAAAACGCTGGGTGTTTCCCGCATGACAGTTAACAGGGCACTGAGAGAGCTGGTAGAAGGCGGTTTTATCACACGCCGTGCGGGGCTTGGGTCGTTTGTTTCTGAAAGCCGAATGCGGGGGCAGGCAAGTGACATTGTCAGCATACGGGATGAACTTGCCAGCCGTGGCCATGTCTGGTCAGCGAAGGTTCTGCAGCGTGGTACAGTGCGTGAAGGTGGCGAACTCGCGTTGGAAATGGGGCTGGAGGAAACACATCCTGTTTTTATCGCACATATCCTGCATTTCGCTGATGGGATACCGTTCGAGCTGGAAGAGCGGATGGTTAACCCGGACATTGCCCCCGATTTTACACTGCAGGATTTCAGTACAATAACGACAACAGAATATCTATTGGCAACGGCGCCGCTTTTGACCGCAGAGCATGTTGTCCGTGCCGTGCTTCCGTCCAGTCAGGATAGTCAGCGACTGGATATTTCAGCAATGACACCCTGTTTGGAAATCAACCGGAAAACATGGACCGGCGACCGGGTAGCCAGTGTTGCACGCCTTCTTTATCCCGGTGACAGGTATGAACTGACAACCAAATTTAATCAGGCGGGGCCGGTGGGACCCCGTGGGTAATGTCTGCTGAACAGTTGGCAGAAATACAATATAATTTTGAAGACATCCAAGGAATATAAGAATGAAAAATCGTCCTGATATCAGATCTCCGCACGGCACAGAATTATCCTGTAAAAGCTGGGCGCTCGAAGCCCCGATGCGCATGCTCATGAACAATCTGGACCCTGATGTGGCCGAAAACCCTGAAGAATTAGTGGTATATGGTGGTATTGGGCGAGCTGCACGAAATTGGGAATGTTACGACAAGATCGTTTCCAGCCTGCAGTCCATGGAAGAAGATGAAACGCTGCTTGTTCAGTCTGGCAAGCCCGTTGGCATCTTTCGCACCCACAGTGATGCCCCGCGTGTTCTGATTGCTAACAGTAATTTGGTACCAGCGTGGGCAAATTGGGAGCATTTCAATGAACTGGATAAAAAAGGGCTGATGATGTACGGCCAGATGACTGCTGGTTCATGGATTTATATCGGTAGTCAGGGGATTGTGCAGGGAACTTACGAGACATTTGTAGAAATGGGACGCCAACATTTCGGAGGCGATCCAAAAAGCAAATGGATTCTAACTGCTGGTCTTGGCGGAATGGGCGGTGCGCAGCCACTTGCTGCCACTATGGCCGGGTTTAGCTGTCTGGCAATCGAATGTCAGGAAAAGTCGATAGATTTCAGACTGCGCACCAGATATCTGGATACGCGTGCTGACACGGTAGAAGAAGCGGTTACCCTGATTGATCAGGCCCACAGTGAAGGCAAAACAATTTCTGTTGGTGTGCTTGGGAACGTGGCTGAACTGATGCCTAAAATGATCGAGGCAGGGATCAGGCCTGATGCATTGACAGATCAGACATCAGCACATGATCCGGTTAATGGATATCTGCCGATCGGCTGGACGGTTGAAGACTGGTTCAGTAAGCGCGAGACACATAAAGACGAGGTCGCAAAGGCGGCTAAAAAGTCGATGGCTGTTCATGTTCAGGCAATGCTTGCGTATCACGCGATGGGCGTGCCGACCGTAGATTACGGCAATAATATTCGTCAGATGGCTTTTGATGAAGGTGTGGAAAATGCTTTTGATTTTCCAGGGTTTGTACCAGCGTATGTGCGTCCACTTTTTTGCAGGGGCGTCGGGCCGTTCCGCTGGGCAGCACTGTCCGGTGATCCGGAGGATATTTATAAAACAGATCAGAAGGTGAAAGAGCTACTGCCTGATAATACGCACCTGCACCGCTGGCTTGATATGGCACGTGACCGCATCAGTTTTCAGGGGCTGCCTGCACGGATTTGCTGGGTGGGTCTTGGAGACCGTCACCGTCTGGGGCTTGCATTCAATGAAATGGTCAGAAATGGCGAATTGTCTGCGCCGGTTGTCATTGGACGCGATCATTTGGACAGCGGCAGCGTTGCCAGCCCCAACCGAGAAACAGAAAGCATGATGGACGGATCTGATGCAGTATCTGACTGGCCGCTTCTGAATGCGTTGCTGAATACGGCATCCGGTGCAACCTGGGTTAGCCTGCATCATGGTGGCGGCGTTGGCATGGGGTATAGCCAGCATTCCGGCGTGGTGATTTTGTGTGATGGGTCAGAGGCTGCGGACAAGCGCATTGGTCGTGTTCTGTGGAATGATCCTGCCACTGGCGTCATGCGCCATGCAGATGCTGGGTATGACATCGCACGGGATTGTGCTGCAGAAAAAGGGCTGAACCTGCCTATGCTGAACAAGGGGGCACGGACATGAGTAAAATGCATATGCTGCGAAAGGCCGGTACATTCAGCCTGAAAGACCTGCGCCATATTTATAGCAGCCCTGTCACCCTGGAGTTAGTGGACGAATATCTTGGTGCCGTGGAACAATCCCGTAAGACGGTAACGGACCTGATCGAGCGGGGGGATACGGCCTACGGCATCAATACTGGCTTTGGCCTGATGGCGCAGACGCGTATCCCGTCTGAGGATGTGAAACTGTTGCAGGAAAATCTGGTGTTAAGCCACGCAGCAGGGACAGGGGACCCAATCAGCGAGCCAGTTGTACGCCTAATTCTGGCGATGAAAGCAGCCAGTCTGGCACAAGGTTTCTCTGGCGTCAGGCCCATTGTGATTTCAAATTTGATCGCGCTTTTGAATGCCGAGGTGTATCCCGTTGTTCCATCAAAAGGATCAGTAGGGGCGTCAGGTGATCTGGCACCGCTTGCCCACATGTCTGCTGTGCTGCTGGGGGTTGGGGATGTTACGTATGACGGTAAAACCCTGACGGCTGCTGAAGGGTTGAAGATTGCAGGGATCGAGCCACTTGCATTGGAGGCCAAAGAAGGGCTGGCCTTATTGAATGGCACACAGGTATCAACGGCCTTCGCGCTTGCAGGGTTGTTTGAGGCGGAAAATCTGTTCGCAGGTGCCGTTCTGGCCGGTGCAATGTCGGTTGAGGCAATGAAAGGCAGCAGGGTTCCTTTTGATGCCCGTATCCATAAAGTGCGCCGCCAGACAGGGCAGATTGATATTGCTGCGATGTACCGTGATCTATTGTCAGATTCAGAAATTCAGCAGTCCCATGTGAACTGTGAGAAGGTACAGGATCCATACAGCCTGCGCTGTCAGCCGCAGGTCATGGGCGCTGCCTTAACGGTTATGCGCCAGTCAGCCGATGTGTTGCTGACAGAAGCAAATGCAGTGACGGATAACCCGCTGATCTTTTCTGATGCGGGAGACATTCTGTCGGGTGGGAATTTTCATGCTGAACCTGTTGCCATGGCAGCTGATATGCTTGCCCTCGCAATTGCAGAAATTGACAGCATTTCCGAGCGGCGTATCAGCCTGCTGGTTGATCCAAAACTGTCAGGCTTACCAGCATTTTTGGTGGAACAAGGCGGGTTGAACAGTGGTTTTATGATCGCGCAGGTCACGGCTGCGGCCCTGGTTAGCGAAAATAAAACCCTGGCACACCCTGCAAGTGTGGACAGTATTCCTACCAGTGCGGGGCAGGAAGACCATGTATCTATGGCGACCTTTGCCGGGCGCCGTCTGCTTGAAATGGCGGGTAACGGTGCTGCTGTTATTGCCATTGAGTTACTGGCGGCGGCACAGGGCATTCACTTCCACCGTCCGTTACGCACAACCGATGTGCTCGAGCAGGTGCAAGGCCGCATTCGGGCGCTTGTACCACCCTTTGACAAGGACCGGCTGTTTGCACCTGATATCAAAGCCATCCGCACCCTTGTTGAATCTGGTGAACTGACTATGTTTGTTGAGGAGATTCTGCCGTCAACAACCTTTGGGAGCGAACCATTATAAAAGATATTTACACTCTGGTGCATGGAGACAGTCCGCTATTAGTCTCCATGCCGCATTCTGGATTGGAGCTGGGACCGGTTGGGGATCAGATGGCACCCGCGGCACAGATACTGGCTGATACAGACTGGCATCTGCAGCAGTTGTATGATTTCCTTCCAAAGATTGGTGCAACGGTTTTGCAGGCGAATTACAGCCGCTATGTTATCGATTTGAACCGTGATCCGTCGGGGGTTAGCTTGTATCCAGGTCAAAGTGTGACAGAGCTATGCCCAACGTCTACTTTTGATCATATGCCACTTTATCGCAAAGGGAGTGAGCCCGATGATGCCGAGATAGCAAAGCGAACAGAGGCATATTGGCACCCTTATCACACCGCCTTGAAAGAACAGCTCGCTCGGATCAAGGGGAAATATGGATACGCGCTGTTGTGGGATGCGCATTCCATCCGGTCCGAAGTCCCACGATTTTTTGAAGGCCAATTGCCGGACATTAATCTGGGAACCAATAGTGGTCAGTCCTGCGCAGTTGATCTGTTGGCCGCGGTTGTGGGTGCTTTTAGTCGTGCATCAAATTCCTATAGCATGGTTCAAAATGAACGCTTTAAAGGGGGCTATATCACCCGCACGTATGGCGATCCGGAAAAGGGTGTCCATGCAATTCAGCTTGAGCTTAGTCAGCGAACCTATATGTCTGAAAAACCGCCATTTGAGTATGATGCCGCCCGTGCGCAAAATGTTAAACCCGTCATTCAGTCCGCTATGGAAAACTTTATACTGGCAGCTACACAGAGCAGCTAAAAACGTCCCCGATTTCTTTGCCGAATGCTTGTGCCACCCTGAAGGCAAGTTCTAGTGACGGAGAGTATTTTCCCTGTTCAAGTGCAATGATGGTTTGCCGGGTAACGCCTACCCGGTTTGCCAGTTCCGCTTGCGTCATCTCTCCGGCCTCGAACCGAAGTGCCCTGATTGAATTATCAATCTTTAGTTTTGGCATTTTGCTCATCCCTAAAACCCTCTGCGGTATAAGACCAACTGTGAAACGCCTTTCACCAAACCAGCTGCGATTAGGGCAAATACGATTGCATTAGCAATCATGAAGGGGGTGTCCAGTGCGACAAAACGAGGCTGTGATCCGGGAATTTCCAGAAAGGTATCAATGAAGATTGATCCAATGATAATCACATTCAGAGTAAAGAGCGCATAATAGCCAAGTTGCGTTGAACGATGTTTTATTGCTTTATCCCGCTCGTCTTCAGCTTCGACAGGATCAGCGCCGATGATGAAGGTATGCAGAATGATGGTTGCAATAATACTGGCAACAGTGATTTTGAGAAGTGTACCGCCCAATGCCTCGAGCGGATTATCAATTGGTGTGCTGAGAGAGAACAGAAATGAGAAATAAAATCCGGCTGCAATGATATCGACAATCAGTTCGATATAGATGCTTTTTTCACGCTTGGAGAAAGTCATAGAGGTATCCTTTTGCTGCTGTAACTCGGGCTTTTTTATTTTTTGTGCCGTTATGTATGTAAGAAATATATTACATAATGTAATAATTCAAGAACTAAAAGTAAAAAATATATTACACTTAGTCCCTGAACGCATGTCAGGAGCTTTGGAAAGTGGGATAAAAATAAGGAAGAAATGGCGTTGGGTGCTGTGTTTAGAAGCGTGCCAGTAAAGTGTACTAGGCATAAAAAAAGCGGCCACCAGTTTGTAGCCGCTATTGATTAAGCTAAAATGCAATTAGTCGTTTTTAGGTGCGTATTTGGCGAACCAGCCAAGCATGTTTTCGACCTTGGCAATCAGACGGGAAGGCTTGCCAGCAATTCCGTGTGGCGAGCCAGGAACACGTACCATTACAGTATCGATGCGGCGTAGCTTCAGTGCCTGGTAGAATTGCTCCGTCTCTGAAATCGGCGTGCGGCGATCTTCTTCCCCGGTAATCAGCATCGTTGGCGTGACAACATTTCCAACAAGCGATAGAGGCGACCGTTCCCAATATTCCATAGGGTCTTCCCATGGGAGTTTCTTAAACTGGTTCGGGATTTGAGATAAGTAGCTATCGGCTGTCAGAGGCTTGGAAAGCCAGTTGATAACAGGCTTTGCTACTACTGCTGCCCGGAAACGGTCGGTAAGGCCAATGGCATAGGCGGAAGCAATGCCGCCAGCAGAGCCGCCCGTAATATACATCTGACTGCCGTCGACAACGCCCATTTCAATTAGTTTGTCGAGCCCGGACATATGATCAGCAAAGTCTTCCTTGGAGGAATATTTATATTCAAGCAGACGTGCGAAACGTTCACCATAAGAGGCACTGCCGCGGTGATTGGCAAAGAAGACTACATAGCCCTCTGCTGCCATACGCTGAATTTCTGCGGTAAAATTCGGGCCGTAGGACAGGTGAGGGCCGCCATGGATTTCAAGAATCACTGGGTAGGCTTTAGTCGGATCATAATTCGGTGGTGTAACATACCATCCTTGAATTTCTTCCCCGTCGAAAGAGGATTGGTAAACCAACTCATGGGTTTTACCCAGAGTTTTGTAACCAAGCAGGTCTTCGTTTAGTTCGGTAACCTGTTTGACCCTACCGCTATAGTGCACGGCTAGGTCGGCTGGTCGGTCTGCCTTGCCTAGGGTGAAGGCAACCGTTCCATTTTTAACGTCATAATCACCACTGGAATATGGGCGACCAAGAGAAGTACCGCCAAGTCCCTCTAGCACAATGCGGTGGTTGCCGCTTAGATTTGTGTAAGCAACTTTTACATTGGCGCGGTCGATATACTGGAAATAGAGGCCCTTGTCCTTGTCCCACTGGGCATTGCGAACCTTACGGTCCAGTTCCTCTGTTAGTCCTTTGGCATTCCCACCGTCGCTGTCTGCAACGAAAAGCCTGTCTATGCGGTATGCCTGTCTGCCAGCGTTAGACTTTATGTATGCCAGCTTTTTTCCCGAAGGTGACAGAACGGGTGCCCGTTCAGAACCAGGCTCGTCTGTGATCTGCGTAAGTTCACCTGTATCTGTGGATACGGCGTAAATATCACTTTCATAGACACGGTATTCCCAGTCCGGGTGACGATCAGCAGCGAAATAGATTGTTTTGCTGTCTGCAGTCCAGCTTAGAGAGCCGTAATGATTAAAGTCACCACTGGTTATCTGGCGGGCTGTACCGCCCGTTGCAGGGACGGTGAAGATATGGGTGAAAGCAGGATCGATGATGCCGCGGCCGTCTCGGTGATACCGTGCTTTATCAATAACTTTTACCGGAGGTGCCCATTTGGCCCCTTTTGGCTTTGGGGGCAGTTTCGCGCCAGTCGCTTTTTTGTTATCAACGCTCATGGTAAAGGCGATTGTCTTCCCATCTGGTGACCATGTAAGCGAACCCGGTGATTTCCGCACATTGGTTACAAGGGCAGTTTGACCCGTATCCATGTAGCGCACATGGATTTGTGATCCGCCACTGGTGCTGGCGACATATGCAATTCTGTCACCGGATGGAGACCAGACAGCATTTCGGTAATTGTCGGTGCCGCTGAGAACGGGACGGTGGTCTGTACCGTCCCGATTAATGATCCAAAGGTTAGAGCGAGTGCTATCCGTCATAATATCATTGGAGCGACGAGAATAGAGAATTTGCTTTCCGTCAGGAGAGACCTGAGGACTTGACGCATATTCAAGTTCAAAGACATCTATCGCGTTAAATTTTGCAGGATCATCTGCCTGCAGTCCCACTGTAGAAACTGCGGAAAAAAGTACACCCATAATAGTGTGAAGACTACTTACTCTGCTCATAATACCCCTCTAGATTATTGGTTGTTTTCTGTGGTGTCGGAAGAATTGTCAATTTCTTCCATAATAACGTTCCCTTGTCTGTCGTGACGGTTACGTTCCCGTAGTTTCTTTACATACTCAAGGACATGGACCGGGAAGCGAAGGTTCATTAGGCTTGAATCGGAAAACTTACCAACCCACTCAGACGCAAGGTGTCCTGCACCGCCCGTGCCATCTGCTGAGAACGTACCGGATGGTCCGCCCTCGATGGCACCAAGCAGAGCCGCATGGCCCATGGTTCTGGAAGATTGTGTGCGGTTGCCGCCCTGCAGGTCAGCGATATACCAAGACTGAATGTTAGGCGACATACGAGAAGAACTCCTAACCTTACGTTCCAGTGCTGGTGAAATATATTGCAAAAGATGTTCTCTCATATCCTCGTCAAACTCTGGAAACAGTTCCCGATTGGCTTCATAATATGTTGATACGCGGAATACCCTGTCATCCCGTCGTTGGGTGCCACGATTTGAATTGATGAACTCTTTTGCGTTTTCAGATAATTGATGCCATACGCGGCGTCCTGTGTAAGCTTCGCCTCTGATGTTGGGTCCGCCTACAATGCCCTGAAATAGGCCGTATAGAATGAGCGGATTTTCATATTTCGGGATCAGGATTTTGTGGTGAATGTCATTTAAAGACAAAGGCACACCTGCAACATTCAAAACTTTTTCATCCCATATTTCTGAGTTACCGTCAGTACCGTCATAGAATTTCTTCAGGCTCGATTCTGGAAAGACCTTAGAAATCTGTTCAATCATGGTGATGTTATATAGGTTTAACCAGTAGGCTAGTTGCTCTTTTTCAGATAAATGATGGAGAGGAAGCTCCGAGGGTACAGCCTCCAAACTGCGCCGAACTTTTTGCAGGATTTCGAAATTTTCAGGATTTTTAAATGCGAAAAAGTCTACTCGGTTGCCTTCAAGTCTGTATTTGCCACTAGCGGAACGTAGGATGCGGGTGCCCGTTGTCGCATATTCTCTGCCGCTTGTCTCACGACTGGATCGTCCTGTCTCCAGGACAACCTGGTTAAGCACCATATCAACATCATCATAGGATAATGTGAAATTGCTATCGGCAGTAGCGCCGCGAAAGGGTTCTGGAACAAGATTTTCCTGGGCAGTAGCGGATAGTGGTGTTCCTAGTAACATACCCCCGATCGCAAGGGCGTAAAGTGAGTGATTTGTGCGTTTCCTAAACATTTTCTTCCCTTTTCTGGTTCATGATCGTGCAGTTTTTTGTTTGTTTTTTGCAACTATGATCATGTGTGATACCCCAAATTTAGGATAGGTCTAATCAATCAAAGGTCAATTCACATTTATACTTTAGTCCCATATTTCCTTGTAAAGCTCCTCTATTTCTGACGCGGATGGGACGCGCGGATTATTACCGGGTGAGCCCGATGCGATAGCCTGCTGCGCCATCAATGGGATGGCAGCATGATATTTTTCTTCATCAATGCCATATGCTTTTGGGGTAGGTACCTTCAGCTCTGTGTTTTGATCAATCAATGTGCGGACCAGTATATCGCAGGCTTCGTCATTACAGTTGGTTTGGGTTAAGTCCATAGCGCGTGCACAGTCTGCAAATCTCTCTTGGGCATTGTCGATACTGAACTTCGTAACAGCTGGTAGCAGCATGGCATTTGACAGGCCGTGTGGGACGTGAAAATGCGCGCCTATCGGGCGGCTCATGCCGTGTGTCAGGGTGACTGATGCGTTGGAGAATGCGATCCCTGCCTCCGTTGCAGCTAACATCATCTGGGACCGTGCGATTGGATCCAGAGGCTCATAGCAGGCGGTTTTCAGGTGCGCGCTGATCCGTTTCATGGCGCTTAGGGCGAAGCTGTCTGTGAAAGGGCTGGCAAGCTTGCTGGTGTAGGCTTCGATCGCATGGCACAGGCTGTCAATGCCTGTGTCCGCCGTGGTTCTGAAAGGGACCGTATAGGTGAATTCAAAATCAACAATAGCAGCAAGCGGCAGGGCAGGGAGCCCTTTGATCATCATTTTCTCATCTGATGCAGTATCGGTGACCACTGTGACCATCGTAGCCTCAGACCCCGTGCCCGCAGTGGTAGGCACGGCAATAACCGGTAAGCCAGCTTTGGGGATAGGGTTTGGGGCCTTATAGTCCCGAATATGGCCACCATTTGCAGCAACGATAGACATTGCCTTTGCCGTGTCCATGCTGGACCCTCCGCCAAAAGCGACGATAGAATCGAAGTTTCCCTCCTGAAGGATTGTAGTCCCGATTTCAATAATATCGCTTGTCGGGTCTGTAACTGTGTCAGAATACACAGGCGTTCCCGATGGTAAATTCTCCAGAACACGGTCACAGCCAGGCTGTGTCACCATGAAAGGATCGGTCACCAGCAGAGGCTTTGACAGCCCAAGAGAGGCGAGCACATTCGGCAAGCGATCAATGCTGCCGCCGCCTATTTCTAAAATTCGGGGTAGGGCTATCCTGCTCATGCCTGTTTCCTTTATTGGGTATTATGACTGGACATATTTATAACAATGCAACAAGTTTGATCAAGGAGCGACTGCAAGCTGAGGGATAAGGCATAAAAGGGGGCGGTATGATCAGGTTAATAATGGTTGCCGTAATGGTGCTGACAGGGGCGACGTCTGTCAGCGCAGAAGAGGTGTTCAAAGCCATATATGCAGGGTATCTGTATGATGCGAAGGCTGCCAAAATATCGCAGAATCAAGTCATCATGATTAAGAATGACCGTATCATTGCAATTGAGCATGAAGATGAAATCTATGTCACACGGGCAGCAAAAAAGATTGACCTGTCGGGGTATGTCGTTCTGCCTTCTATCACTCAGGATGTAAGTCTGCACAGTACAGGGGCCCCACTTGTGACAACACAGGGTACTATTTTGACGTTATCCCTGAATGATGAATTGTTTCGGGCATCCAGCTTGATCGCCGAGGGCAATGAAGCAACCGTTATTGCAGTCAAAGCAGAAGAAGACCTGACTTTGGACAGATTAAGGAACCCTGCCTTTGTGATGGAAAAGGGTCTGATTTTGAAGGAGACGGCAGAATGATAAAGCAATTAACAGCACTGTTTGTTCTGATTACCTCAGTTAGTTTGACGGCATCAGCCAGTGATATGAAACTGGTTATACTGGGAACCGGAAACCCAAATGCAGACCCTGACAGATCCGGGCCAGCATTGGCCGTCGTCGCAAATGGTCAACCCTATTTGATTGATGCCGGACCAGGTGTGGTCCGGAGGGCATCAGCCGCCGGCCTGGAGATGCCAAGCCTGTCTATGGCTTTTATCACCCATCTGCATTCAGATCATACTGTTGGGCTGTCTGATCTGATTTTCACCCCATGGGTGCTGGAGCGAGAGAAGCCTATCAATTTATTTGGTCCACCGGGACTGGCAGCAATGGCTGACCATATCTCGAAGGCGTATGCAGTTGATGTTTCTATGCGGTTGAACGGCGCTGAGCCTGCAAATGAGACGGGGTATAAGCACATCACTACAGAGATAGCCGGCGGCTATGTGTTCACGGATCAAAATATTCAGGTAGAAGCTATACAGATTGATCACGGGTCGTTTGACGCGGCTTTTGGCTATAAATTCACAGCCGGAGATAAAACCATCGTCATTTCCGGTGATACAGGCCCATCAGACACGTTGGAAAAGGCTGCAATGGGGGCAGATATTCTGGCGCATGAGGTGTATTCTGCAGAAACATTTAAGACCCGCCCGCCTGTTTGGCAAAATTACCATTCACAGTTTCATACATCAACGCATGAGCTTGCAGCCATTGCAAACAGGGTGAAGCCTAAATTACTGGTGCTATATCATCAGTTATACTGGGGGGCGACTGACGAAGACCTGATCAAAGAAATTCGGGCAGCGGGCTATAATGGCCCTGTTGTATCTGCGGCTGATCTTGACGTATTCGCTGTGCCGTCGGAACCAAATGCGAAATAGGCAATAAAGGGTGCTTTAACGGCAATATTCCTAGGCTGAAATATTCCATTTGACAAAGCTCTGAAATGCCACTTATAAAATGTTACTATATTTCATTACATTTTATGAGGCTTTGTTTATGTCGTTTAAAGTAGCATTATTATCCTCTGCCGGTTTATGCGCCTTGTCGTTGTCTTCCGCGGTTACCGCGCAGCAGTCTGATGAGCACCCTGAAGAGCATCTGGAAGAAGTTGTGGTTACTGGACGTTTGATCCAGTCAAGGGAATTTGACCTGTTACAGGGTACTAATGTGCTGGCGAACGAGTCGCTAGAGCGCGTTATGGGGCCGTCGCTGGGTGAGACTTTGGATAGATTGCCAGGCGTGTCCCAGACTGCCTTTGGCCCAGGGGCGAGCCGACCAATTGTTCGGGGGCTTGGCGGCGACCGTATCAGAATTCTTGTCGGCGGCATCGGTACCATTGATGCTTCGTCTACTAGTCCTGACCACGATGTATCCGGCGCACTTGGAACTGCCAAGCGGATTGAGGTGCTGCGCGGACCAGCGACCCTCTTGTATGGTAATAATGCAGTCGGCGGTGTCGTGAATATCATTGATGGGCGGATTCCAGACAAATTACCGGAAAGCCAGCTATCCGGAGATCTTCGTGGGTCATTTGGTACAGCGGCTGATGAACTAATGGTGTCGGGCAAATTTGACTTGCAGCTAAATGACACGCTGGTTCTGCATGCAGACGGGTTTATTCTGGACGCAGATGACATGAAGATACCGGGCGAGGCTGAATCTGAATATCTACACGCAGATGACGATCACGATGACCACGATGATGATCACGACGATCATGATGACCATGATGATGATCATGATGACGACCATGGCGGAAAGGCAGAGAATACTGCTGTCACGAAGAAAAGCGGTACAGTAGGTCTTAGCTGGGTTAAGGACCGTGACTTTTTTGGTGTATCAGTGACAACCAAAGCAAGCGACTATGGCGTGCCTGGGCATTCTCATGCGCAAGAAGACGATGACCATGATGACGTTGATCATGAAGAAGATGATCATGATGAGCACGGTGAAGAGCCAGTGCGCATTGACCTGAAGCAGACACGAATAGATGCGATGGGTGGCTGGCATTTTGATAGCTTTATTGAAGAAGTAAGATTGCGCGCAGGTTATGCAGACTATGAGCATAAAGAACTGGAAGGCGATGAGGTGGGAACCTTATTCCTGAATGAGGGATATGAAGCGCGTTTGCATATGGTGCACGCACCAGTTGGAGGAATGTCGGGTGCGTTCGGCATGCAACACCGCAAGCGTGATTTTGAAGCTATCGGTGATGAAGCCTTTACACCTGCCAGTGTGACCAAACAAACGGGCCTGTTTATCGTTGAAGAATATGAAATGGGCGATGTGCTATTGGAAGCTGGTGGCCGTATCGAACGCCAGTCTATCACCAGTGATCAGCGTAATTTCGACAAGAATTATACAGGAATAAGCTTTTCTGGTGGTGCAGCGTGGAAGCCTGCAGATGGATGGATGCTTGGTGTGAATGTGTACCGCACGGAACGCGCGCCTAATGCTGAAGAACTTTTGTCCGAAGGGCCTCATCTGGCAACCAGCAGCTTTGAGCTCGGTGATGTGGGCTTGAAGGAAGAAGTGGCAAAAGGTGGTGAGCTGACCATCAAATATTCTCGCGAACATGTAAATTTGGGCGCAAACTTCTATCTGGTAAATTATGATGATTTCATTGCGCAGTCTTTCACCGGCGAAGAAATGGACGAGCTACCTGTCCTGCAATATACGCAGACGGATGCACGCTTTAAAGGATTTGAACTTGAGGCAAATGTGGTTGCATACCACGAAGGACAGACCGAAGTTCTGCTGTCCGGTTCGGTTGATTATGTGAAGGCAACAGACACAGTATCAGATATGCCGCTTCCGCGGATTCCGCCACTTAGTGCGCGTATTGGTGTCGATGTAAAGTACGGAAAGTTTGATTTTGGCGCGGAACTTGAAGTTGCGGACAAACAGGATCGTCTATCTGAAAATGAGCTTCCAACAGATGGGTATGAGCGTCTGGATCTGACGGCCGCATATCATCATATGGTTGGCACAACGCCGGTTGACTTTATTCTGCAGGCACGGAACGTGACCAATGAAGAAATTCGGCACCACACCAGCCAGTTGAAGGACTTGTTACCTTCTGCGGGTCGTGACATTCGTTTCTCAGTGAAAGTCAGCTTTTAAAATTGCCGAATAGCTACAGTAATGATGGGGTCAGAACTGCTGTTCTGGCCCCATTTTTGTTCGAACAACACAATATTTTGCTGCGACTGTCGCGCCGTTGTCCGTGAAGACGCATTTCCGCACTGCAAAGCATACAGTGCACATTAATCTACCTAGTAGCTGTTGGTACAGGGATGCACCACACTGTCTATGCAGAGGACATTAAGGGATGCAAGCCTGGGAGCTTTGGCGGGCGCTATTCCTTGGCAGAGGATTTATTTTTTTCGGAATGCATCCAGTGTGACGACATTATTTGTGTCACCCTTATCGCCAGAATCGTCTGGATCAGTGTCATCATTCATGTCGTCCATATCGTCATCATCTTCGAATTGGACAGTGCCGCTGTCAGCAAAGTCAACGTTTGCTTCCATCATTTCCGTAATAGGCTCTTCGCCTTCATCGTCATGAAACTGCAGGGCGAACTGGACGCTTGGGTCTACAAATCCAACCACACTGTCAAATGGAATGACCAAATGCTCAGGCTTTTGATTGAAAGACAGGCCGATTTCAAAGCGGTCTTCATGAATCTTCAGTCCCCAGAATTTATGCTGAATGACGATTGTCATCTCTTCCGGGAATCTGCTCAGTAAATGGGCTGGAAGTTCAACACCTGGAGCCTGACTTTTGAAAGCAATGTAGAAATGATGATCGCCTTTCAGGCCATCTTTTTCTGTTTCCAAAAGTACATTCCTGACAACCTGCCTAAGAGCCTGCTGTACCTTCGCGTCATAATCTATATGGACGTCAGTCATCCGTCATATCCGGTGTCGTTTATTCCTTTGCTCGTTATAGTCAACCTAAGAGCAGGCGTGAAGGTTAAAATGCAGGGAAATGCAAAAAAAGTAACGGGAACGGCAGAGGGCATTGAAATTAAAAGAGAAAGTGGCCCGTTCTGTTGCTAGGTGGGCCAACCCCCACCTGGATATGTCAATACCCAGGGATTTAATAAATGTGTTCTCTATGACTGCTTACGCAGCAACAGCGAACTCGACGTCATTGTCGTTTGCATTTATAAAGTTTGGTCCATCACAGCGGTACCATCCTGAGCGAAAGGCTTACACCGTTCAATATGCGTCGATCCTGGTTCGCCCCCATCAGCAACAGTCAGAGTAGAGTAAGCAGGCATGCCCCTGCGTTTTTTGACTGCTGGTGGTGGAGGCGCCGGGTACTGCCCCCGGGTCCGCTCTACCTACTTAATGCGCCGTTTATCGCCATAGCTGGTTGCCCAGCACCCTTTATATAGGCAGTGTGGACGGAAATTTAAAGGGTTTTTGTGCAGATGTTTTTCCGGGATCATATTTAGCTGGCCAAGTATCTGCTGCTATTATTTTCATGTATTTTATGGCATAGTGTGTGTGGGTGGGTCCTACCTTAATTCTAAGGAGAGCGACCAATGAATGAAGTGAAGCACTGGGACTGGGAAACCCCTGAACGTCCCCATGAGAATCTTCGGGAAGCTGTTGCTGTTTTTACCACGATGGAAGATATGCAGCAGGCCGTTGATGATTTGGAATGTCACGGTTTTGCCACCGCCGCCATGTCCCGTCCAAAACATCCTGAAATTGTTGAAACTGCCATTGGCCATGCAGTTAAAAGCGTACGGGAATTGGAAGATGATCCGGAAGTGCCTAGAGAAGCCTATACGGATCCTGATAGCCAAATGAGTGGGATGATGATTTCCCTGCTGGTGCCCACATATGTTCTTTTACTGGCGGGCATGGTGATTTCAGTATCCTACGGTTTTCAGATAATGCAGATCGCTGCCATGACACTTGCCATGGGTCTTATTGGAATTGGCCTTGGCGGTATGGTAGCCGCACGGCTATACAGAAGTATTCAGAACCGCAGACACCATGAAGAGAAGCTTGGCGGATACTTATTATGGGTACGTACTGGAAGCAGGGCACAGGAATTGTCTGCCATGTCCAGTCTGAAGCAGCATAATGCGCTGGATGTGCATATGCACGGTGCTTACTGATAAAGGCGACAGGGTAGGCGCTGAAAATTTTCGGATGACTTGATTTTTGGACCATGTATAACTTTCTGCAGGCAGGAATATGTAGAAAGTGAAAAGTCGCATGAAACAGTATCTGGATTTGTTGGGTCACATACGAAATGAAGGTGTTTTCAGACCAGACCGTACAGGCACAGGTACATACAGTGTGTTCGGTTATCAGATGCGCTTTAACCTGGCCGATGGTTTTCCATTGGTTACGACTAAAAAGCTCCACCTCCGGTCCATTGTTCATGAACTACTATGGTTTATTGCCGGTGATACCAATATCAAATACCTGAAAGACAACGGGGTATCGATATGGGATGAATGGGCAGACGACAAGGGTGATCTGGGTCCCGTTTATGGTCATCAGTGGCGCAGTTGGCCAACACCTGACGGCAGAACAGTTGACCAGATTAAAAACCTTCTGGAGATGATTCAAAAGTCACCTGACAGTCGTAGATTGATTGTTTCTGCCTGGAATGTTGCTGATGTTGACCAGATGGCATTGCCGCCTTGTCACTGTCTGTTCCAATTTTATGTCGCTGATGGAAAGCTTTCCTGCCAGCTCTACCAAAGAAGCGCAGACGTTTTCCTTGGTGTGCCTTTCAATATTGCTTCCTATGCACTCTTAACGCACATGGTGGCGCAGGTTTCCGGGCTAGAGGTAGGGGACTTTGTGCACACATTTGGGGATGCTCACTTGTACAGTAATCATTTGGAGCAAGCTGATACCCAGTTGTTGAGAGAGCCTCTGCCGCTACCAAAATTACGCCTAAACCCTGATGTTAATGACTTATTTGCATTTACCTATGATGATATAGTCATTGATGGATACGAGTCGCATGCAGCTATCAGGGCGCCTGTTGCTGTGTAGGTCATGAGTTTAGAATTCAGCGCACCTTTTCATTGGCGGGACTACTGTTATTAGTACGGTGATATGCCTCTTACAAGCCTGTCATTTAAAAGTGGATTGGGGAACGTATGGTCGGAGTTTTTAAGCTTACAAAGCCAAAGATACGCTTGTTGTTGCAATTATCTGTGGTGGTTGTTGGCGGTCTGATCATAACAGTGTTCGCATCTTTCCAGACGTACAAAAACAGTGATCGTGAAGCACGGTCTGACTTTACTTCCGCTGCGTCGCTACTATTTGCTGGCATTGAAAGCCGTCTTTTAAATGCCTTGTCAGAGACAAATAATATTGTGGCCCTGATTAAGGCGGACCGAAGTTTAACACAGGAAAGATTTTTCCAGTATGTTGAGGCTAATAATTCTTTAAATGATCAGCGTTTGGCAATTATCGTTATCGCCCAAGGAGATGGAATGCCCGAGACAGAGGAGGGGCTTGGCAGTGATCCAGTGCGACCAATATATACTTGGGCTAAAACGCGTGATGAAGCGACGCGCCTTCTCAATACGCCTATCCGGGAAAGTCTGATAACCGGATTGAAAGCGGACTTTTCTCAATCTGGCTCTGATGTTACAATTTTACCACCTGATCTGCTTGCCTTCACAGGTGGAGAACGCGTGCTACTTTATAAGACACCTATTGCTGACTTGCACGGCAAATCTGTAGTTATCTATCAGTTCCTCAGTCCCCAGTATTTCGTGAATCACGTTTTTAATAACCCGGCGTGGTTAGCAATTAATACACAGATTAAAGTGTTGAGTAATGGGGAGGTGTTGACAGATAGGCTTGGTGTTATAGACGGCAAGGCAACTGCGAGTTTTGATGCACGAGAGGATGAGAGCTTCTACACACTTACAGAAGCTATGGATTTTACAACAACCAGATGGGAGTTTACTTTCTATTCAAAGGAGGGCTTCAAGCCAAACCTTGAACCTGTTTTCTGGGTTACGCTGGTATGTATAATTATCAGTAGCCTGATTATCAGCCTTCTTTGGACAAGTGCGGGACGCGCCAGAAAAGTGATGGAGGTTGTCGAACGCCGCACAAGTGCCTTGACAGATGCGCACCTGGAACTTGAAGAGCATTACAAGTTGTTGCAACATTTGAATAATGATCTTGAAGAAGCTCGTCGGTCAGCCGAGTCTGCAAATAAAACCAAATCCGAGTTTCTGGCGACTATCAGTCATGAATTGCGTACACCTTTGAATGCAATTCTGGGGTTTTCCCAGATCATCATTGATCAGTCTCTTGGGGATATCGGGGACGAACGGTATGTTGATTACGCCCGGGATATTAATGTCAGCGGGGAGCATCTTCTGGGCTTAATCAATGATATCCTGGATTTGGCCAAGCTGGAATCAGGGAAAATCTCTATTGCATCGAAGCCTGTGGATATCAGGTCGGTACTAGACCGAGTTTACACCATTTTTTCTCTGAACGAACAGGTTAAAAATATTAATCTGGTCATGGAGTTTGATGATGCTCTGCCGGACTTGATAATGGGCGATATGTTACGATTGCGGCAGATCTTGATCAATCTTGTTTCTAATGCTGTGAAGTTTACTAAAGATGGCGAAGTCAGAATGTATATGCGATCAGCCCTGAACCAAAGTGGAAGGCGTTTTTGGTATATGGGGGTAGAGGATACAGGTATTGGTATCCCCGAAGATCAGATAGATGGATTGTTTGATCGGTTTACCCAGGTTGACAATACTCTCACCCGCTCACACGGCGGTGTCGGCCTTGGTCTGGCAATTTGTAAAGAACTGGCAGTGTTGATGGGGGGTAACATTTCAATAGAAAGCGTTGAGGGTAAAGGCACAAAAATCTGGGTTACGTTGCCGCTTGAAGAAGCGGCAGACTTCGGGGATGACCCCAATGACATCCTGATTTAGGGTTTACTGCCTATTTCCAAATAGGGAACAGTTTGCGTTTTAGCTATAGCGGGATGATTCATACTTGGCTTTGGCCAATGTTTCTGACACAACCCATGAAGCTGATTTCACGTATCATAGTTTTAAGAGCAGAGAGAATTCATGGCATTATCACTTATTGTAGCGATGGACAAAAACCGGGTCATAGGTAAGGAAAATGATTTGCCGTGGCACTTGCCGGAAGATTTAAAATACTTCAAGAAAGTCACAATGGGTGCTGCCATTATTATGGGGCGCAAAACCTATGACAGTATTGGCAGGCCCTTGCCAGGAAGGGAAAATATAGTAATCACCCGGCAGGCGAATTGGAAAGCCGACGGTGTGACAGTATTTCATGCACTGTCAGATGCCAGGGATCACGTTGGGCAGGCAGATGCCTTTATTATCGGGGGCGCGGAAATATATAATCACGCCCTGCAGTATGTTGACAAAATGTATATAACCGAAGTGGATATTGCGGTAGAAGGTGACGCTTATTTCCCAATAGTTGACTGGCCAGAGTGGCAGGAAGTTTCTCGTGACAGTCATGATGCGGAAGATGGTCGCCCGGCTTATAGTTTTGTAGTCTATAAACGTAATTAGTGGGGTTTTTGCAATCTGATGTGCAGCTTGCTGGATTGGGGCGACATGAAAGTCGCCCTTTATTTTGTCTGTGCCCTAGAAGTTGAATAATTTCTTCTTTAACTTCAACGTTTTCTGGATGCTGGCAGCAATATCTTTATATGCCTTTGCAGCTTCGGTGTTAGGCGCAGATGTAACTACTGGTGTTCCTGCGTCTGACCGTGCCCTCACATCAGGGTCCAGCGGTATGCCGCCCAGAAATGGAACAGAGAGTTCCTCAGCCGTTTCCTTCGCACCGCCATGGCCAAATATATGACTTTCATGTCCACAGTTAGGGCAGTGGAATGTGCTCATATTCTCCACAATCCCAAGGATTGGAACACCCACCTTTTGGAACATTGCTAGACCCTTGCGGGCATCTATCAAGGATAAATCCTGTGGTGTAGAAACAATCACAGCGCCGCTCAAGGGGACTTGTTGTACCATAGTTAGCTGAACATCACCGGTTCCAGGGGGCATGTCCACAACAAGAATATCAAGGGGACGCCATGCTACATCACGCAGCATTTGCTGGGTAGCGCCCATAACACGTGGTCCGCGCCAGACAACAGGCTGATCAGTGTCGACGAGAAAGCCAATCGACATTGCTTTCAGGTTATGGCTTTTTACCGGCTCAATCACACCGTTGTTGATTGCCGGTTTTTCTTTTGTACCCAATAGTGTCGGTAGGCTGGGGCCGAATATGTCAGCGTCCAAAATGCCAACAGAAAGTCCCTTTTCCTGCAGTGCAAGTGCTATGTTAATAGACGTGGTTGATTTGCCGACGCCGCCTTTACCACTGGCAACGGCAATTACATGCTTTACGCCTGGAATAGGGCTAGGGCTTGGTGGTTTTGGCGGGCCGCCAGCATCCGGTGCCCGGCTTTCTCTTGTCGGTTTTGAAGGTTCTGCGCCGGGGGCACGTGTGGCCGTCAGAACAACGTTAACCTGTTTGACGCCTTCTAGTTTGGCGACCGCTTTCTCAGCGGCTTCTCTGATGAAATTTGGGTTATCAGGCTTGTTGTCATGGAAGTCCAGAACGATACCAACGGAACCTTCGTCAATAATGATACGGCTGACGCTGTCTAAAAGGTCAAGCCTTTTCCCTGTGTCTACCAGTATAAGTTTACTTAAGGCAGACCGTATGTCTTGTTTTGTTGGCATAGTCATGAAAAATTGATCCTGAAATGCGGAATTTTACGCGAGTAACATTGCGGATGCGATGCCGCTACCATATATAGCGTATAAGAATAACAGTCCAGTTTCACTTTTGTGAGTTTAGATAAGAAGCCTAAGGGGAGAGAAAATACATGCCTTGGCAAAACAATGGCGGCAACGGCGACCGGCCTAACCCATGGGGTGGCGGTGGCTCTGGTGGTCGCAATGAACCGCCACAGTTTGATGATTTTATTAAGAAAGGCCAGGACCAACTGAAAAGTGCGATGCCGGGCGGTGCCGGCGGTGTGGTCCTGATTGTCCTTGTGATGATCGCTCTATGGTTAGCAAGCGGCTTGTATCGTGTGGAAACAAACGAACAGGGCGTTGTAATGCGTTTTGGCAAGTATGTTGATTCAACGGCCCCAGGACTTCATTGGCATCTTCCGTACCCTATCGAGACGGTTGAAGTTCGCGGCGTGACCGACGAACAAACTATCGAAATAGGTGTTCGCGGTGCTAGTAATCGTTCTGAAAGTTTGATGCTGACAAGCGATGAAAATATTGTTGACGTTCGTTTCAACGTTGTGTGGCGTATTGCTGACCTCGGGAATTATTTGTTCAATCTTGCTGACCCTCAGCAGACCGTCAAGTCAGTAGCAGAGAGTGTTATGCGGGAACTGGTAGGTAAAGAACGCATTACACCAATTATTACAACTGCACGGGGTACGTTGCAGTCTGATGCCCTTCTTGAAATGCAAAATATCCTTGATACCTACGAATCCGGTATCACTGTTCTGCGTGTACAGATTATCGAGTCAGAAGCACCGGACGAAGTGAAGGATGCTTTCCTTGATGTGCAGCGTGCAGAAGCAGACCAGCAACGTCTGATGAACGAAGCAGAGCAGTATAGAAATCGGATTATTCCTGAAGCGAAAGGTCGCGCACAGCAGTTGGTCAATCAGGCAGAGGCTTACAAGGCTGAAGTTGTTGCACGTGCCACTGGTGAATCGGCACGCTTCCTGTCGGTATATGAACAGTATGTTGCTGCCAAGGATGTTACTAGAAAACGTCTGTATCTGGAAACAATGGAAGAAATTCTGGCGGGTATGGATAAAATCGTAATCGACGGTGATGCAGGCTCTGGCGTTGTGCCGTATCTGCCACTGGATCAGTTGACCAAGAAGAAAAGCGAGGGAGAAGAATAATGAAAAAGCCTCTTATTGCCCTTGTGACCATTGTAGCGGTCGTTGTGATTTTTGGTTTGGCATCAGTTTTCACGGTGAATGAGCGTGAACAGGCTATTGTTGTTCAGTTTGGTGAGCCAAAGGCAACCGTAGTCGAACCTGGTCTGCACTTTAAAACACCGTTTCTAGAGCAAGTTACGTATCTGGATAAACGCATTTTAAGTCTGGATATTCGCCCGCAGGAAATGCTTGCAAGTGATCAGCGCCGTATTGTGGTGGATAGCTTTGCCCGTTTCCGCATTGTGGATCCGCTGAAGACGTACACCGCGGCGCGCACAGAATATCGTGCCATGGGCCTTCTGGAGAAGGTGATGGAAGCATCTGTTCGGGAAGTGCTGGCAAAGCGTCCAATGCAGGATATCGTCTCTGGCGAACGCCGTAACCTGATGCAGCAGATTGCAGAAATCACGAATGCCCAGGCAAGTGCCTTTGGTCTTGAGGTGGTTGATGTACGTCTGAAACGTGTTGATCTGCCAATGCAGAACAGCCAGTCTATCTTTGACCGTATGCGTTCTGAGCGTAACCGCGAGGCGACACAAAAGCGCTCTGAAGGTCAGGGAGCTGCCACCAGAATCCGTGCAGAAGCAGAGAAAGAACGTACGATCCTGCTTGCGGAGGCTGAAAAGCAATCTTCGATTATTCGTGGTGAGGGTGACGGTGAAGCCGTACGTATTTTTGGTGAAGCATTTGGTAAAGATGAAGAGTTCTTTGAATTTTACCGCACCATGCAGGCGTATCGTAAAGCCCTTGGTAAAAGCGATACCCGTTTGGTGTTGTCGCCCGACAGTGAGTTTTTCAAATATTTCTCTAATGAGAAAAAATAGACTCTCACATGTCATTTGAACTTATAGTGACTGCCATAGGCCTCGCTTTCTTTATAGAAGGCGCGGCCTATGCGCTTTTTCCAGATGGTATGAAGAGGCTGCTTGTCGCAGCCTTGGAACAATCTGCCGCAAACCTCCGGGTGACGGGCTTGACCATTGCCGCAATTGGTGTTGCCATTATATGGTTGGTTCAGTAACGTCCAATCGTGTCCTTATTGAACTTGCCGGTTTTTAATGCCGGAAATTGTAATCTAATAAACAAGAACAGGAGTAAGTGCGTGAATTCACTACATACGAAAGCATTCAGGGAACGCCTTGCTGCGCTATCATTTGTGCGTGCAGCGATGGTGGTAACTGTGGCGGTAAGTGCCTTAATTGCTTCGCACAATCCCGTCGCAGCCAGAGGAGCGCCAGACAGCTTTGCTGATTTGGTTGAAAAACTCTCCCCTGCTGTTGTGAATATTTCGACAGTGACGACAGTAACCCCTTCAAACAACAGATCTCCCCGTTTGCCTGAAGGAATGCCATTTGGCGATTGGTTCGATGAGTTCCGTGATCGTCAGGAAGAAGCCGAGCCAAGACAGGCACGGTCTTTAGGGTCTGGCTTTATCATTGATGCCGAAGGGTATGTGGTTACAAATAACCATGTGGTTGCTGAAGCAGATGAAATTACAGTCACTCTTTTTGACGAAAGAGAATTTGAAGCAGAACTGATTGGCCGCGATTCCCGGACTGATCTTGCCCTGCTGAAAATCAAGTCGGATAAAAAATTCCCCTATGTATCGTTCGGCGATAGCGATAAGTCCCGCGTTGGCGATTGGGTATTGACCATTGGTAATCCGTTTGGTCTTGGCGGGTCTGTGTCCGCGGGTATTCTGTCTGGCAGAAACCGTAATGCGGACGGTGGCGCCTATATTGACTATCTGCAAACAGACGCGCCGATTAACCGTGGTAACTCTGGTGGTCCTATGTTCAATATGGACGGTGATGTCATCGGCGTGAATACGCTGATCTTCTCTCCGTCTGGCGGTAACGTTGGTATTGGTTTTGCCATTCCTAGCCATGATGCACAGCTTTATATCTCGGAACTCCGCGAGTTTGGTCGCGTACGCCGTGGCCTGCTGGGTGTTACAATCCAGGCAGTTACCGAAGAAGTTGCTGAAAGTCAGGGCCTTGAAAACGTCGAAGGTGCGATTGTGACAACCGTTGCAGAAGGCGGCCCGGCAGAGGATGCAGGTATTCGTATTGGCGATATCATCATTTCCTGGGACGGTAAGCCGGTTGACAGTTCACGGTCATTGTCGCGGGTGGTTGCGCTTACAAAAATTGGGAAACCGGTTGATGTTGTGCTGATCCGTGATGGCGAACGAATGACTATTCCTGTGACGACAGGTGAGATGTCAGAAGAATTGAACCGTGACGAAGCTATTCGTGAAGGCCGTGAGCGTCGCAGTCAAACTGGTGAGCGCGATATGGTCGAAGGCATGGAATTGATGTCAATGAACAGTGATGTGCGTCGCCGTTTCAATATCGCGGATGATGTTGAAGGCGTGGTTGTTGTTCGTGTTAGCCGTTCAAGTGCGGCTGGCCGTGCAGGTATCCGGTCTGGCACCGTTATCATGCGTGTGAACAGCACACAGGTTACCGATGCGTCAGATGTTGTTTCCGCCTTGGATGAAGCGCGGGAAGCAGGACGTGAAAATGCGCTTCTGTTGGTTCATTACCGCGGAAACACAGTGCATCTGCCACTACGTATCCAGGAAGAAAGCGAAGAGTAATCTTCCATACATAGAATAAAGAAACCGCCCCTTCGAGGGCGGTTTTTTCGTATCTGGAACATACTTCGGGAAGTGGGTCGTCTTGGTCCTGTAACCAGTCCTAAGAACTAAGCCAGGCTAAATTCATCCCGGTGGTAGCCCTGCATGAACAGAAGTGCTGTAAGGTCGCTGTGATGGATAGAGGCATCTGCAACGGCGGAGACGACAGGTTTTGCATGATAGGCAACACCGAGGCCAGCTTCTTTGATCATAGGAAGGTCGTTAGCACCGTCGCCAACGGCCAGCACATCATCATAGTGCAAATGGTGATCACGTTTTAGTTGGCGTAATGTTTCCAGTTTAGTGTTGGCATCGCAAATGGGCGGGATAACGGTTCCTGTCAGCTTGCCGTCGATCAGCCCAAGTGTGTTGGATGTGTGCTGGTGAAATCCAAGCGCATCGGCAACACGACCGCTAAAGAATGTAAAACCACCTGAGACAAGGGCAGTATAGGCACCGTGTTTACGCATCGTCTGGATTACAGTGCGGCCACCAGGCATTAATTCAACACGTTCATCAAAGCAGCGCTGCAGCATGTCTTCTTCAAGCCCTTTCAGGAGCGAGACACGCCGGGTTAGGGATTGGCTGAAATCCAGCTCTCCGCGCATGGCAGCTTCGGTGATGCTCTCAACCTCGGACCTGATGTTTGCAAAGTCAGCAAGTTCGTCGATACACTCAACCGTGATCATGGTAGAGTCCATATCCGCAAGAAAAAGTTTTTTCTTTCGGCTTTTAACTGGCTGAACTGCATAGTCGACAGTGAACATTACAAGAGCTGCGTTGATCATCTGCCGGGCCATACTAAGGTCGTAGCCAGAGAAATAAATGTCTACTGCTTCCCCATCGGACAGAGACTTGACATCAGTGACGGACATTCCATCATGCTTAAACAGGTTGCGGATATGATCAATGATGGGATTGATTTCGGTTTCAAGGGGGTTGACGATCAGGGTCAAAACAAGAGACATAAAAGATAATCCGTAACTATTATATAGAGAGGCCACACGTGACGCGGGTTATTCTTATCGCAGGTCCAACCGCTAGCGGCAAGTCTTCTCTTGCGCTACGGCTGGCAAATGACATAGGTGGCGTTATTATTAACGCTGATAGTATGCAGATTTATAAGGATTTGCGGGTCATCAGTGCACGGCCTTCAAAGGAAGAAGAAGCAGAGGTGCCGCACCGTTTGTACGGCACGGTTGATGGTGGAGATGCCTACTCGGCGGCTGAATGGTGCAGAGATGCTGTAGCCGAAATTGAATCAGCATGGGCCGACGGTGTTATGCCAATTGTGGTAGGCGGCACTGGTATGTATTTTAAAGTTCTTGTGGACGGCCTTGCAGAAATACCGCCAATACCAGCGGCAGTCAGGCAGCAAGTGCGCGATGAATGCGCCTTACATGGGCCTGGCCATTTACATGCAGAATTATCTGAGTGTGATCCCGCCACGGCAGCACGATTGGCCAGTGCAGACAGTCAGCGCATATGCCGTGCGGTTGAAGTGTACCGTGCTACAGGTACGCCTCTAAGCGAGTTTCATAAAAATCATAAGCCGGGTCCTATGGGGGAATTGGACCAAAAAGGGGATGTTATGAAGCTCGTGCTGTCATGGCCTAGAGATTTGTTATATGCGCGCTGTGATCTTAGATTTGATTTAATGATGCAGGAAGGGGGGCTTGAAGAAGTTCGGGCCTTTCTGGAGCGGGATCTGCCCGCTGATTTGCCGTCTATGAAAGCACTGGGTGTCCCCACGTTGATCGAGTATCTGAAAGGCGACTCGTCCCTGGAGGATGCAATTGAAAATAGCAAAATGCAAACACGGCGATTTGCCAAACGTCAATTGACATGGTTCCGAAACCAGTTTTCTCACTGGAATCGCGTGGACGCGCAACAAATGGAAACAAAATATTGTGAAATATTGCATGAAATTACTAAAAAAGACATTGACTGAGCAATTATTGTAAAATATTCTTAGCTTGTTGGTACCAAGCCAGCCCAGGTGCCAACAACCGGGTTTTGATAATATTCATATCAGAACTCAATGTGACGAGACCCACCCCCCGGGGGCGCCCTTTGAGCGCCCCCAATTAATATGAAATTGGGGTGCTATTTTAAGCCGCTGTTTCGGCAGCGGACATGTTTATTTATGTATTTGGAATTGGTTCGATGACGGCAACAATATCAGAAAGCACAAGCGCAGACTCTGCTGCGACCGATGCTTCGACGACGCAGAAAGGTGAAATCTTATCCGGAGCACAAATGATTGTGCGGGCTCTGACTGAGCTTGGGGTAGATACGATCTTTGGCTATCCGGGGGGCGCAGTCCTGCCGATTTATGATGAGCTGTTCAAGCAGAATAAAATCCGCCACATTCTAGTGCGTCACGAACAGGGCGCAACCCATGCAGCAGAGGGGTACGCGAGAACAACTGGCAAGCCTGGCGTTGTGCTTGTGACAAGTGGTCCTGGGGCAACAAATGCCGTGACCGGGCTGACGGACGCCATGCTTGATAGTATTCCTTTGATTTGTTTGACAGGGCAGGTTGCCCGCGCACTGATTGGTAATGATGCCTTCCAGGAAGCTGATACCGTGGGTATTACACGTCCATGCACCAAGCACAGCTACCTGGTGAAAGAAACGGCGAAACTACCGAAGATTATTTATGAAGCCTTCTGGGTTGCTGAAAATGGTCGCCCGGGACCGGTTGTTATTGACCTGCCAAAAGATGTTCAGGTTGAAAAAGCAGAATATATCCGCCCTAATGAGGCCGAGCACAGAACCTATCACCCACAGACTGTTGGTGAGGATGCTGCTATTAAAGTGGCCATCGAACGGCTTCGCAAAGCAAAACGTCCGATCCTCTATACAGGAGGCGGTGTTATCAATGCGGGGCCAGAGGCATCTAAAAGTCTTTATGATCTGGCTAAGAAAACCAACGCGCCTGTTACGAATACCCTGATGGGGCTTGGTGCTTACCCGGCATCAGATAAACAGTTTCTGGGTATGCTGGGCATGCACGGCACCTGGGAAGCAAACCACGCAATGCATGACTGTGATGTTATGGTATGCGTGGGCGCGCGGTTTGATGATCGTGTAACAGGTAATATTGAACAGTTTTCACCGGGTTCGTTCAAAATCCATATTGATATTGACCTTTCCTCTATCAATAAAAATGTACATGTGGATTTGCCTATTGTCGGGGATGCAGGTGTGATTTTGAAACAGCTGCTGGCTGAATGGGATGCCCAGAATGGCAGCAAAACACAGCCAGACCTGACGCCGTGGTGGAACCAGATAGAACGGTGGCGGGATCGTAAATGTCTGTCCTATAAAGATCAGGACGATGTTATCATGCCGCAGAAGTCTCTAGAGCGACTGTATGAATTAACAAAACATCTGGACCCTGTGGTCAGTACAGAAGTTGGTCAGCACCAGATGTGGGCTGCCCAGTTCTACGGGTTTGATAAACCAAATCGCTGGCTTACGTCTGGTGGCTTGGGAACCATGGGATACGGCTTCCCTGCCGCAGTCGGTGCACAGATTGCCGACCCAGACCGTTTGGTCATCTGTATTGCCGGTGATGCGTCTATCCAGATGAATATCCAGGAATTATCGACAGCCGTTCAGCATAACGCCAATGTCAAAATCTTCATTATGAACAATGAATATATGGGCATGGTGCGCCAGTGGCAGGATCTGAACTATGATGGTCGCTATTCGCATAGCTATTCGGATAGTTTGCCTGATTTTGTGAAACTGGCAGAGGCATATGGTTGCACGGGGCTTCGGGTTAGTCATCCTGATGAACTGGATGACACCATCAGAAAAATGGTTGAAACTCCTGGTCCTGTTGTCGTTGATTGCTGCGTTGCTAAACTCGAGAATTGCTTCCCGATGTTTGCAGCAGGGGCTAAGCATACCGAGATTATTCTGTCCAGCGATGAGATTGAACCAAAGGATGATTCCGTCATCGCGATGGTCTGATCAGGAAAGCCAGTATTCAGGAGGGTTTGGTGCCATATGCCAGGCCTTCCGAAAAGAATAAGAAGAAATTCAACTAACTATACGATGTAAGAAGAGGATGTGGTTCCATGAATGAAACAGGAACTATTGAACATCATACCATTAGTCTGATTGTGGATAACGAAGCAGGGGTGCTTGCGCGAGTTATCGGTCTGTTTTCCGGCCGCGGCTATAATATTGAGAGCCTGACCGTGGCGGAAGTTGACAGTGAGAGCCAGCGGTCCCGTATCACGATTGTGACGTCTGGTACCCGGATGATTATTGAGCAGATTAAAGCTCAATTGGATCGGATTGTATCAGTGTCCAAAGTGGCTGACCTGACCATCGAGGGGCCTCATGTAAGCCGCGATATTGCACTGATCAAGGTTGCCGGTGAAGGCGAAAAACGAGTGGAAGCGCTTCGGCTTGCAGATGTTTTTCGGGCTCGGGTTGTCGACAGCACCAGCTGTAGCTTTGTCTTCGAATTGACAGGGCAGGCGGGTAAAATTGACGCCTTTATCGAATTGATGAAAGATTTGGGTCTTGTAGAAGTTGCGCGTACCGGGGCTGTTGCTCTGTCGCGCGGTGCTACTGGCCTGTAACATTTAATATACTTTATACCCTATGAAAACACGGCGGGTGGTATATGCACCCGAAAATACTAAGGAAATGACCATGCGTGTATATTTTGATAATGATGCTGATATTAATCTCATTAAGGACAAGTCGGTTGCTATCGTTGGTTACGGTAGCCAGGGCCATGCGCACGCATGTAACCTGAAAGACAGCGGTGTTAAGGAAGTTATCGTCGCTCTGCGTGAAGATTCTGCAACACGTGCGAAAGCTGAAGCAGCTGGGTTTAAATGCCTGACCGCGGCCGAAGCTGCAAAAGTTGCTGATGTTGTGATGATCCTGGCGCCAGATGAGCATCAGGCAGCAATCTACAAGAATGATCTGCATGCTAATCTGAAAGAGGGCGCAACTATTCTGTTCGCTCACGGCCTGAATATTCACTTTGGCTTGATCGAGCCACGCTCAGACATTGATGTTGCAATGGTTGCACCAAAAGGCCCGGGTCACACTGTTCGTAACCAGTATCAGATTGGCGCAGGCGTACCGTGCTTGATTGCTGTTCATCAGGATGTATCTGGCCGTGCACATGACCTGGCTCTGTCATATGCATCTGCAATTGGTGGCGGTCGTTCCGGCGTGATTGAAACAAACTTCCGCGAAGAATGCGAAACTGACCTGTTTGGTGAGCAGGCCGTTCTGTGTGGCGGTATTTCCAAGCTTATTCAGGCTGGATTTGAAACATTGGTAGAAGCCGGATACGCGCCAGAAATGGCTTACTTCGAGTGTCTGCACGAAACAAAATTGATTGTGGATCTGATTTATCAGAATGGTATCTCTAACATGCGGTATTCGATCTCTAACACGGCGGAATATGGTGACTATAAAACTGGTCCACGCATTATCACTGATGAGACGAAAGCAGAGATGAAAGCTGTTCTGAAGGACATTCAGGAAGGCCGTTTCGTGAAAGACTTTATGCTTGATAACGCTGCCGGCAACCCGGAACTGAAAGCACACCGTCAGATTGAGGGTGAGCACCCAATTGAAGAAGTTGGCGCGCGCCTGCGCGGTATGATGCCGTGGATGCAAAAGGACCAACTTGTAGACAAGTCTAAAAACTAGACTGTAGACCTTACAAGCACTTAAACTATTCATGTGGCCAATGCATTTGGCCACTTTTTTATATCTTTATTTGACACTATCGGTGTCAGTGTACATGTATGTTTATAAAGTAAATAAAGTTTCAGGATAATTTCGTGTTTTCTAGTAAAAAAGTCATCAATAATAAAGCAGTCGAGTTTTTGCAGGTCATGATTGCAGATACGGACTTTCATTTGTCCAGGCTTTATTCCTCGCAATTGCAGGCGTTTGGTATTACAAACATTACTATTGATCATGATCCTAAAAAGGCGCTAGAGCATCTGAAAAGCCATAAATATGATGTGG
Source organism: Kordiimonas sediminis (assembly GCF_014656395.1). Classification (GTDB taxonomy): domain Bacteria; phylum Pseudomonadota; class Alphaproteobacteria; order Sphingomonadales; family Kordiimonadaceae; genus Kordiimonas_A; species Kordiimonas_A sediminis. Next base: position 1,343,762 of record NZ_BNCI01000002.1, on the reverse strand, counting down.
TAATTGCAGATTGGGGCATGGAGCCCATCGGGGGCCGCGAGTTTGCCCGTGCCATGCGCACTTCCGAGGAAAACCCAAGCGCTGGTGCCATTCTTGTCGGAATGTGTTCCCGACCCAAAGAAAATATTTTTTTCGAAATGTTGAACGCCGGTGTGGATGCCATTGTGGTTAAGCCGGTATCGGCTAATACGATTATGAAGCATATCCAGCTTAACTTGGAACATCCGCGGGTGTTTGTCCGCACCTCAGATTATTACGGTCCTGATCGCAGGCGTGGTATTAAGGTTAGGTATGAAGGAAGTGATCGCCGCGAAGTCGAGGCGGTCCTTGAAGCCCGCCCCAAATAATTCGCCGTAAAAACGTGCACGTTCCTTTTTGTGGTCGTGCACTTTTCGTTGTTTACAGTGCAGCAATACGCCAGGGCAGATCAGTTTCCATACCAAGCGGTAACGGCACAATGGTTTGTCCGTCAATCTGCAGGTTTGAAAGTGTTTCTGGCTGTTTTTCCAAGGTGAATTCCTTGGTAGGTGCCGGCAGATTATAATACCCTTGACCAATATCGCACAGGAAGCGTTTAAAGCGTTCCTGCGCACCAGTGGTAGCAAGGTCCAGCCCACACATTTCAAAGGCTTGTGCATATAGTTGAGGGGCAATGCCGCCGGTATAACAACCAGCGGCGCAGCCACAAGGCGTTGTTTTCTGTGTGTGGGGTGCGCTATCTGTGCCAGCGAAAAACTTCGTATTCCTGTCCGATGTAACGGCATCACGCAGTGCCTGACGGTCTTCTGCGAACTTCACCAGCGGCAAACAATACAAATGGTATTTAAGTCCTTTCACCAGATCTCCAACTGTGTAGATCAGGTGCTGGGGCGTTACTGTGGCCTTTACGTGATCAGGCGCATCCAGGATAAAATCAGCCCCGACTTTGGTCGTCAGGTGCTCGCCAACGAAACGCAATCGTGGGAAATGTTCCAGCAGACGCGGCATTTGTTCACGGTAAAATATTTCTTCTGCATTTTCAGCGCGGTCAAAATATCTGTCCCCGTCCAGGCCGTGTTCTTCCCCGTGGATACACAGCGTAACGCCGGTTTCTTCCATGGCTTTGAAAACACCATTTTGGATGAACATATCAAATGGTGCGCCAAAGTCTGCGCCGGTTGTGCCGTGGGGTGGATAGTATTTACAGGCTTTCAGCACGCCGGCCTTGGCGCCTGATTCAATCATTTCAGAGGTTGTGTCGCGGGTGATGTAAAGGGGGACGATTACCTCCTCGAATGCACCGTCCGCTGCCTTTAGGATTTCATCCCTGTATTCTTCAACACTTATATAGTCTGCTACTTTTTCTGACGCGAATACTTTGCCGACAGGTGGCTTGGTGTTTGGCATCGCAAGCGCCCCCATACACCCCATCTCTACGTGCGCCTTTACAGTTGCCTGCAATGTTGCATCCTGTCTGAAGTGGGTGTGCAGATCATACCAGTAAGGTAAGGTGAAGCGAGTAGTCATAAGGGCTCCTTCGGCATATAAGCGGTCTGCTGGCTGCTATATGCACAAGCTAGGTGCGCAAGGGCCAGACTTTGTGATGTTTATATAAGCCTTGAAGCGAAAAGCGCAATGTTTGCTTTTCTCAAGTGGTACAGTGTGAGCTATATGCGGGGTATGACCAGCCTACGGGAATACGCAGGCTGGTTAAGTCTTTAAGAAACTATTCCGGTTTTTTCAGGGCAGGATAGTCTACACCAAGCTGTTCCAGGTAGCTGTCATACTTGGTTTCGTCATAATAGAATTTCTTTAACTGCTCTTTATACAGCGCCATAATTGCTTCGTTCTTCTCAATCGCGGGCTTGTCAGTTGCAGAAATAAACGGCTCATAGGTTATGTCTTTAAGTTGCTCGTCCTTAAAGTATGTCCATGCTTCGTCCAAAAGGTCAGGCTTTGTCAGCATGTCAATAACCGTTGCTGCAACAACCTTTGATCCAGCCGTTGCCCCCTTGTGGGCTATCGGAGTTGCCATGGCCATGGCGCTGGACCAGTGGTGGCCTTGCAGACCTTTAACGTTGGACGGGAACCGCAGTGTTACAGTTGGCACACTCCAGGATACATCGCCAATGTCATCAGACCCGCCACTGACAGGCTTTTCAGGTGGCTCCATAATGCCGCGTACTTCGGTTGCCAATCCGTCTTTTTCTTCTGCCTGCATTAATTCCTGCAATGCGACAGCGTATTTCTGGTCATCTTCTGTCCATTTCGGCAGGCCGACAGATTTGATGTTTTCAGCCATTGCAAGTGCGATGGGCTTGTTGAAATGACGGGGCCATGCGGCACCAATGATCCGGCGGGACATGGTAGTGTCTGTCATCATGGCCGCGCCTTCTGCGATCCGCTGCAATGTATTAAAGTTTTCGCGGATATTTTTGGCGGTGATTTCCCTGATGAAATACCAAACAGATGCTTTTGACGGGACTACGTTTGGCTGGTCACCCCCATCTACGATCACATAGTGGGACCGCTGGAGCGGATGAAGATGTTCGCGGCGGAAGTTCCATGCGACATTCATCAGTTCTACCGCATCAAGTGCACTGCGGCCCTTCCACGGGTCGCCTGCACCGTGTGCGGCTATGCCGTCAAAGGTATATTCGACAGATACAAGTCCAGTGCCGCGCGTTGGACCCCACGCAACGGCCATATTGCTTGATACGTGGGTGAAGATCGCCGCGTTCACATCCTTAAACCGGCCATCACGGGCAAAGTATGCTTTTGCTGCTACAAGCTCTTCTGCAATGCCTGGCCAGATCACCAGCGTGCCTTTGATGTTTTCGCGTTCCATCAGTTCTTTGACCGCAATGGCCGCTACAATATTCACCGCCTGTCCGGAATTGTGTCCTTCCCCGTGACCTGGTGCACCTTCTATGAGTGGCTCTTTCCACGCCACTCCTGGTTTTTGCGAGGACTTAGGGATACCGTCAACGTCAGAACCCAAAGCGATCACAGGGCCTTCGCCGTTTGACCATGTGGCCCACCATGCAGACGGCATGCCGGATACGCCGGTTTCTATGGTAAATCCTTTTTCCTGCAGCAGGGCAGTTAGATATTTTTGGGTCTCAAACTCCTGAAAACCGAGTTCAGAGAATGAAAAAAGTTTATCGATGATGACCTGCGTGTCCTTGCGCATGTTATCAATTCTGCTGGCAGCTTCGGCTTTCAAGCCGGTCAGTGGTTGGATGTCAGTTTTTGCGTCGTCTGCGAATGCTTGCATCGACGCCAGCAAACAGGCGCCAGCCAGTAATTTAGATAATGGTTTCATAGTGGTGAAGTCCCCCCTTACTCATAGAATTTTTACTATTGAAGATGAAAACCGTAAACTTTTGTTCCTCCTTCTGCAAACATTAGGTGAAAAATCATGAAAAAGCTGCACATAGGGCTTGCCAAGTAGGGGGCTTCTGGATAACCATTACAAAATTGATTTCGAAGGGATGGTGAAAGTGAACACCAAGCGTAACAAAGCCAAGGCTATTGCCATTAGTCGCGCCGCAAAAGCGGAAGCGCAGGCACGCTTGTATCTTCTACTATCCACTGGTCTACTTGCGTCTCTACTCCTTCTAGGTGCTGGCCGACTTATAGGCCCTTAAGCACACGGCTACGGACGGCTGGGTTCTGGTGCTTAAGGGTATAGCCGTAACAAAAAATCTATTTATTTACATTTACTAAGGATGAAGAAGATGTCGCAATCTGATGCCGACAGAGTCTATATATTTGATACTACATTACGCGATGGGGAGCAGTCTCCGGGCGCTTCTATGACGCTTGAGGAAAAGCTGCGCATAGCCGAGGTTCTGGAAGCGATGCATGTTGATGTGATTGAGGCCGGTTTTGCCATTGCATCCAACGGTGATTTTGAGTGTGTGCAGGCAATTGCCAAACAGATACAGAATTCAAGTATTTGTTCGCTGGCTCGGGCCGCCCTCGGTGATATTGACCGCGCCGCTGAGGCATTAAAGGGTGCTGCGAACGGCCGCATCCATACTTTCATTGCCACCAGCCCGCTTCATATGGAATATAAACTGCAGATGCAGCCCGATGAGGTGATTGAGGCAATCCATAAATCTGTCAGCCATGCACGAAATCTGATCCCTAATGTGGAATGGTCCGCAGAAGATGCGACCCGAACAGAAATCGACTTTCTTTGCAAGGCGGTAGAGACAGCAATTCGTGCCGGTGCCACCACGATTAATCTGCCTGATACTGTTGGCTATGCAACGCCAGACGAATATGCAGAGATGTTCCGTTCGGTGATTGCACGGGTTCCAGACGCAGACAAGGCAATTTTCTCGACACATTGCCACAATGATCTGGGCCTTGCCGTTGCAAACTCGCTGGCGGGGATTGCTGGCGGTGCGCGGCAGGTTGAATGTACGATCAACGGTATTGGTGAGCGAGCAGGCAATGCCGCGATGGAAGAAATCGTTATGGCGATTAAAACCCGGGGTGATGTATTGCCGTATCATACCGGAATTGAAACCAAAGAAATTATGCGCGCAAGCCGTCTTGTATCAACGGTTACAGGGTTCAGTGTACAGAATAACAAGTCGATTGTTGGCGCCAATGCTTTTGCCCATGAAAGCGGTATCCATCAGGACGGTATGCTGAAAAACGCGGAAACCTACGAAATTATGACACCTGAAAGTGTGGGCGTTACCAAAACAACTCTTGTTATGGGCAAACACTCTGGTCGTCATGCGTTCGCAGATAAGCTTAAAGAACTGGGGTACCAGTTGGGCGACAATGCATTCCACGATTGCTTCCGCCGCTTTAAAGAATTGGGTGACCGTAAGAAAAATATCTATGACGAGGATATCATCGCACTTGTGGATGACGAGGTAGCGACTGCATCCAATCGGTTCCAGTTGGTACGGGTTAACACATATTCATCCTCTGACGGGAAGGCTGTTTCCGACATTACCATTTCTGATGCCGGGGATGACAAGTCTGTTGTTGTGTATGGCTCTGGTCCAGTTGATGCTGCATTCAATGCCATTAAAACTGTTACCGGGATGGAGCCGCATCTGCAATTGTTCCAGGTTCATGCAGTGACCCAAGGCACCGATGCCCAAGCGGAATGTACAGTCAGACTGGAAGAAAACGGCAGGACTGTTAACGGTCAGGGGGCACATGAAGACACGGTCACAGCCGCCGCCCGTGCCTATATTTCTGCTGTTAACAAACTTTTGGTTAAGCGGGAGAAAACTGCACCAGAAGCACTGACCGCATAGGGTCATTAGACTATGTTGCGTCGCTGTCTCACTTTCGGTGGCGGCGACGTTTTTCATGTACTGTTGTGTGCGTGCCCTGGCGAGGGGCGGCAAGCAAAAAAGTGATTCTTTCATATATAAAGAATGTTGATCTGGAATTTGGTCAATTTTGACCCGTTTAGGGAAGTCAAAGTCAGCCTATTTTTGCCAATTCGTGTCTTTTTGCAAAAAAGATCACTTTATCGCCTCTTTCCTGTGAGCAATCTCTTGTCTAAGGCTCATAAGTGTCCCATAACCAAAAAGAGTCTTGGTCCCGGAATGGGCCGATGGGGACGTTATTTATTGAAAAAATGAGAGGCACTACATGCTATCCAGACTACTTGGGATGTTTTCGTCTGATATGGCCATTGACCTAGGTACGGCCAACACACTTGTTTATGTTAAGGGCCGCGGCATTGTTCTGAATGAACCTTCTGTTGTTGCGATCAAAAGTGAACACGGCCGTGACAGGGTTATTGCCGTTGGGGACGAGGCAAAGCTAATGCTGGGTCGGACCCCAAGTGGTATTCAGGCAATCCGTCCGCTTCAGGACGGTGTAATTGCAGATTTCCTAGTTGCAGAGCAGATGATCAAGCATTTCATCCAGAAAGTACACAATAGATCATTTGCAAGCCCGCAGGTGGTGATTTGTGTACCGTCTGGATCAACACCTGTTGAACGCAAGGCAATTCAGGATTCTGCAGAGCAGGCCGGGGCAAGAAAGGTGTATCTGATTGATGAGCCTATGGCAGCCGCCATTGGTGCTGGCTTGCCTGTGCTGGAGCCGCAAGGCTCTATGGTAGTTGATATCGGTGGTGGTACGACCGAAGTAGCGGTTCTCTCGCTTAGTGGCATTGTCTACGCTACGTCTGTTCGCGTGGGTGGTGACAAAATGGACGAGGCGATCATCGCCTATATCCGCCGTAACCACAATCTTCTGATTGGTGAGGCGACTGCTGAACGTATCAAAAAAGAAATCGGTATCGCAATTGTACCTGATGGCGGTGTGGGTGAAAGTATTACGATCAAGGGTCGTGATCTCGTCAATGGCGTTCCTAAAGAGATTGAAATTAATCAGTCCCATGTAGCGGAAGCTTTAAGCGAAACTGTGTCTCAGATTATCGAAGGTGTTAAGGTAGCGCTTGAGCAAACGGCACCTGAACTTGCTGCCGATATTGTGGACCGGGGTATTATCATGACCGGTGGTGGTGCGCTCTTGCAGGATCTGGATACTGCAATCAGGCGGGCAACAGGGTTGCCTGTGTCTGTTGCAGAGGAGTCGCTGACATGTGTTGCCCTGGGAACAGGCAAAGCACTTGAAGATCCACAGTACCGTCTGGTTTTGCACGAAAGCTACTAGACATTAACAGGGTTGACTGAAACCAGGGCTGACCATTTGGTAGAGCAGGGGCGGTTATGCAGGAAATCAGTTCGAGAACTGCGCGAACCCCTATAGGGGCGATGCAGCGTGTCGGGGGTAAGGGACGTCTTGTCTTCTATTTCTATATCGCGCTGTCCGCCACTCTTATGACACTGGAAGCTTTTGGAGCTGGTGCGCCGCGGGTAATACGTGCCTATGCCAATGATATTGTCCTTCCGGTATTGATCCTTCTTGAAAAGCCTATTGATGCCAGTCAGAAGCTATTTGAGCGTCTGGCCGGCGTATCCGATGTCTTTCTGGAGAACCAAAGCCTTCGGGAAGAGAATGAAAGCCTGAAATTATGGCGGGCGTCTGCACAGCAATTAGCGCGGGAAAATGAAAGCCTGCGCCGGATGTTGAAGGTGCCAGTTTCTCATATTCCGGCGCTTGCAACTGCGCGTGTTGTCGGTGTTGGTGGCGGTGCTTTTGAGCGCAGCATACTCATCAATGCGGGGTCAAAAGACACTATCCGCCGCAATGCGCCTGTTGTGAATGAAGAGGGCCTTGTGGGACGTGTGCTTGATGTTGGCTATATGTCTAGCCGGGTATTGCTGATCACTGATTTGAATAGCCGGGTCCCTGTCCGTATTGATGGCTCTGGCATATTGGCAATCATCGAAGGCCAGAACAGCCAACTGCTGAAATTGACCTTTATGAATGAAGATAAGATCCCAGCAGTAGGGGAGCAACTGTTTACCTCTGGTCACGGTGGTGCATTTCCGGCGAATATCCCTGTTGGAACAGTGCATTCGGTTGTTGATGGTCAGATATTTGTTGAAACTACGGCCCTTATGACGCGTCTCGATTTTCTTCGGGTTCTGGATTATCAGACGTTGCCACCGGAGGCTGTTCGCCCTGATGAACAGACGGCAGCGCCTGCGCAGCCAGAAGGTGAGACAGGGTCATGAAAAACCTTCGCCCCAATATGACGCGGTTTGGACTGCCGGGCTTTATACCGCTGCTGATCACCCTGCTGATGGCAATAATTATGTTGCTGCCGATCGGGACGGGGGCAGCAAATGTGACCATGCCACATTTAGTGCTGATTTCAGTGTTCTACTATATGTCCTACAGGCCCTTGCTATTGCCGTACGGTGCCTGTGCCTTTGTGGGCTTTATGCTGGACTTATGGTTGGATGTGCCGCTGGGTATGAATATGGCAATGCTGGTCTTAACCAGATTTTTTGTTCTGAATCAGTTAAAGCATTACAGAGGAAAAAGTGCAGTTTTCCAGTGGGGGACATTTGGGCTTTTGACCGTGGTATTATACACTATGTCCTGGGCATTAATGTCTATGATCAACCGAGAAATGTGGCCCGTGGTGCCGCATCTGACACAGTGGTTGGTGACACTATTTGCATATGCTCCGGTAGCCTTGCTGCTGGGTCGTTTTAGAAAGGCGTTTTTGTAAGCTTCCATGGTAACCCGCGAAGGACTTCGATATCATATGTTTTCGCGCCGTGCCTTCATTGTCGGAGGTGTGCAGGCTGTATGTATGTCTATTCTTGGTGGACGGCTATATTATTTATCTATCAAGGAAGGCGACAAATATAAGTTGCGGGCCGATAAAAACCGGATCAGTCTGCGTCTTATTGCGCCGGAACGCGGTGAGATACTCGACAGAAAAGGGCGCAGGCTTGCAACCAACAAGAAAGACTTCCGGGTTTTTCTTATCCCTGAACAAACCTCAGACCTTTCGGCAACGCTGAAAGAGATCAGCGGCATTATTGATCTGGAAGAAAAGCAGATTGTTCGCATTGAACGTCAGATCAAACGACAGCGCAAATTTGTTCCTGTCACGTTAAAGCAGAATTTGAATTGGTCGAGCTTTTCCAGAATAAACGCAGAAATGCATGATTTGCCGGGTATTTTGCCAGACGCTGGCGTTACCCGTGATTACCCGGCCGGGAAAAGTGTCTCTCATCTAGTTGGGTATGTTGCGTCGCCTGGCGAGGATGATGTTTCTTTAAATCCTCTCTATCAATTGCCTGGGTTTAAAGTCGGTCGGGAGGGACTGGAGCGCCGTTTTGAGGATCATCTGCGCGGCATGGCGGGGACAAGACGCGTTGAAGTGAATTCCGTAGGTCGTGAAATTCGGGAGCTTCCGGGTAGGGAGCGAAGTGAGGCCGGCGGTAATGTTGCGCTGACGATTGATCTGGAACTGCAGGAATATGCAACGGAACGTCTGGGCGAGGCTTCTGCAGGTGCGGTTGTAATGTCTGTGGAAACAGGGGAGATACATGCGCTCGCATCTGCGCCGACTTTTGATCCCAATGCATTCACACAAGGCATGAGCGTAGAGAACTGGAATGCGCTTCTGTCAGATCCGCGTAAACCGCTATTGAACAAGTCACTTGCAGGGGTCTATCCACCGGGATCTACTATTAAAATGGTGGTTGCACTGGCCGCCCTTGAAAAAGGAATAATCACGCCAGAGACAGAGTTTTTCTGTAATGGCCGCCATGGGCTGGGCAAACAGATATTTCACTGCTGGCGCAGGGGTGGACACGGCAAACTGGACTTGTTGGACGCTATCGGCCAGAGCTGCGATGTCTATTTCTACAAAATTGCAGAACAGATGGATATTGATGACCTGGCTGATATGGCCCGCCGTTTTGGCCTGGGGCAGGCATTTGATATTGATTTGGAAGGGGTACGGTCAGGTCTGGTGCCAGACCGGCGCTGGAAACGTGCCGTTATGAACCAGCCCTGGTATTTAGGGGAAACACTCAATGTGTCGATTGGGCAAGGCGCCTTTTTGGCCACACCGCTACAATTAGCAGTGATGACAAGCCGTATTGCCAGTGGCAGAGAGATCATGCCGCGTCTGACACGACAGTTGTTGGGAGTAGGGGAACTGCCTGCAGAAGACAGGGGCATACGGTCTGACTTCCGGTCAATGGATGTAAACCCCTTGCATATGCGGTCTGCGCGTCGCGGCATGGAAAAGGTTATGGAGCTGAGAGGGTCTGCCCACGACTATAGGCGTGCCAAAGACATGCCAAAGCAGGCAGGAAAAACTGGTACAGCCCAGGTGCGGCGTATTACACTGGAAGAACGGCGGACAACTGGGGTACTGGATAATGAAGATTTGCCGTGGAATGCACGTGATCATGCGCTGTTTGTCGGATATGCACCGGTCGAAGACCCTAAGTTTGCAGTTGCAGTTTTAGTGCAGCATGGGGGCGGAGGCGCCAAGGTGGCCGCACCTATCGGTCGTGACCTGATGGATAAAGCTCTGGAGATTCTGAATAGAAAGCCAGCAGCTTTAAGCGAAGGCGAGCAGGTGTAACATGGTGCAGAAATCTTTAAGCGTTCGCCGGGTTGACCGGAACATCTTCCAGAAATTTATTGGCTTGAACTGGTTTATTGTTTTGACAAATATTGCCATTGCCGGTGCGGGGCTTGTGATGCTTTATTCTGTCGCTGGTGGAAGTTGGGAACCATGGGCAGCTGCGCAGTCTGTCAGGTTGGCGATGGGCGTTTGCCTGATGTTGATGATTGCTGTGACGGATATTCGTATCTGGATGGCACTTGCGTATCCTGCATGGGTTGTCGGCGTGGCCATGTTGCTGGCTGTTGAAGTGATTGGCGCAGTCGGTATGGGCGGGCAACGCTGGCTTGATATTGGATTTATGCGTATCCAGCCGTCCGAGTTAATGAAAATCGCGGTGGTTCTGGCACTGGCCAGATATTTCCATGGTCGTGACTTTTATCAAAGCAGGCGTCTGGTTAGCTTGGTCTTTCCCGCAGTTCTTCTGATTGTTCCGATGATTCTGGTGGTACGCCAGCCAGATCTTGGGACATCTCTTATGATTGTTGCGGGCGGTGCAGCTGTTTTGTTTTTGGCTGGTCTGCCTGCCTGGCTGTTTGTAAGTGCCGGTGTGGTCGTTGCGGCTGCGATCCCGATCGGATGGCAGTTTCTGCACGACTATCAAAAGAACCGCGTTTTAACATTCCTGAACCCAGAATCTGACCCTTTGGGTGCAGGGTATCAGATAACGCAGTCAAAAATTGCGCTTGGGTCCGGGGGCATGACTGGAAAAGGGTTTTTACAAGGAACGCAAAGTCAGCTGAACTTTTTGCCTGAAATGAAAACGGATTTTATTTTCACGGTTTTGGCAGAAGAATTTGGCCTGATAGGCGCTGTTATACTGCTTAGTTTATATACAATTGTATTACTGTACGGTTTGTTAATCGGTATTGGTACACGCAGTCAGTTTGGTCGCTTGCTGGCGAGCGGCCTTTCAATCACGCTGTTTTTATATGTGTTGATCAATGTTGCGATGGTTATGGGACTTATGCCAGTGGTTGGCGTGCCACTACCGATGGTTTCCTGGGGCGGGTCTGCGATGCTAACATGGCTGATAGCATATGGCTTGATACTCTCTGTTGCCACACATCGGCAGGTTACACTTGCCCCCAAGGGCAGTGGTCTCGCCTAAAGGCTGTTCATGCGGTACGAAGCAGGTCTTTTTGCTCCCCATCAGATCAAATAGTAAAATCAGTGACCAAGCATTAACCACCCAGTATCAACTTATGTTCCGGTTAGTTTGGGACGGTCAGCCGCCCGGGCGATACGCTGGGCTTCAGGAGGGGCAGCATGGTCGTCTTGTGCGGCAACAACCTGATTTCGGCCACCTTCTTTCGCAGCATATAGGGCAGCATCTGCACGGCGCATTACTTCGTCCAGACGCGGCTTATCAAACGTTGCACTGGCAACTCCCATGCTCGCCGCGATTTGAAAAGTATCTGACTGTGTTATGATTTCCTGCTCTGCGATTGCTTCCCTTACCGACTCTGCTATTTCAAGTGTTTCTGGCAAGTCTGCATGGGGAATGAAGATTGCAAACTCTTCTCCGCCGACCCGTGCAAGCATAGGGCGTTGTTGATCGCGTTTTAATTCTACGGTTTTGCGGGCCAGAATGGCTTCTGTGCATACGACAGTTATTTGCAGGGCCATGTCACCGCCTTCATGGCCGTATGTGTCATTGACTTTCTTGAAGTGATCGAGGTCAAACAAAATCAGTCCAAAACTATCGCCTTTAAAGAGGTTGAAGACACGTTCATAATACTCAGTAAAACTTCTGCGGTTTTGCGCGCCGGTAAGCGGATCAAGGGAGGACAGTTGAACCAACTGCGCTTCTTTACGCAGGTGTTCCGTATTGTCTTCCAGTATTAACTGTACAAGCGGTGTGCCTTTGCCGTCCCAAGGCAAGCGGGCAATTGTAACATCAACAATTCTGGATTCTGCGTCCTTTTGGGGGATCCTGATCTCGCGCAATTCGTTATTTGCACCAGATTTGAAGGCCTGCAGAAAGAGTGCTTTGACATCCGCTTGCGCATTAGAGGTCACATATTTCATGAAATAGGTGTCCAGGATGCTGTCTTTATCGACTTCAAGAATGTCACAGGCTGCTTTGTTCGCGAACTTGATGCCAGAAGAATGATGGATAATATAGCCAAACGGAAGTGGATCAAAAATCGCGGTCAGATTTTTGATGATTGCATCCTGTAGTTCCTGCGGTTGTTTGGTATCACCGGTATGGGTAATGTTCTCGAAAGTAGCCAGGGCGTCGAACTTGGTTTCCATATCTGAACGTCTCTTTTCTGCTTGCCTACAGCAATTAAAGTCGACTCGATTCTTCCCCGCAAACCGTGGCATATTTACCTTTTGTTAAGGTATAAAACACCATTGATGCCGTCAAGGCAATAGCTTGTTCAGGGGGCGTGACCTTGGTGTTTGATGAAATCTCGCATAAGATTATTTTTTTCAAACAATAGTCATTTCAGGGGATATGAGACTTTCAGAATTCACTGTTTACCCGAGGGAGTAAAGTCGATAGGATTGTCGAAAATTAGGGGAATTACTCGTGCACGAAAGTCATGATCATAACGCATGTATTCAGGATGCTCTTGATGAAGCAGAGCGCATTTGTACAGAACGCGGAACACGGTTTACCAAGTTGCGGCGTCAGGTTTTACAAATGGTTTGGCAGGGGCATAAAGCTGTAAAAGCCTATGATTTACTTGATCAATTGGCAGCTGAAGGCGGGTCAGCCAAGCCGCCAACCGTTTATCGTGCGCTGGACTTTTTGATGGAAGAAGGCTTCGTCCATAAAATCCAGTCCCTGAATGCCTATGTTGGTTGCCCGCACCCAGGCAAAAGCCATGTCAGTCAGTTTTTAATCTGTGATTCCTGCTCCGGTATTGAAGAGGTAACATCAGAGCAGATGACCCGGGAAATTGAGCTGGCAGCGAAGCGTGCGCAGTTTAAAATATCGTCCCAAACTGTGGAATTGCACGGTACCTGTCGCAGCTGCGCATAATAGTATGCTCATAGAAAAGGGGCCGTCTTGGGCCCCTTTTTATTTGAAGTAACTTGATTTCATTTAGATGTGGCAACTGGTCATGCCGCGCTTTTTCAAATACTGCTGATGATATTCTTCTGCCGGCCAGAAGGGTTCAGCCGGAACAATCTGTGTCACGACATCACGTTTGAAACGACCAGACGCGATGACTTCCTCTTTCTTCTGCTGTGCGACGTCTTTTTGTTCCATATCATGATAGAAAACAACGGTTCTATACTGTGTGCCTGTGTCTGGTCCCTGACGGTTCAGTTCTGTCGGGTTATGGTTGTCGAAGAAAATATCAACAAGTTTGCCGTATTCTATGACGTCTGGATCATATTCTATGTGGACGACTTCGGCGTGTCCCGTTGTGTCGGTGCAGACCTGTTCGTAGGTTGGGTTATCAACTGTGCCGCCCATATATCCGACAGAGGTTGAAGTTACACCATCTGTTGTGCGGTATAATTCTTCGACGCCCCAAAAGCATCCAGCGCCAAAAGTAGCAGTCGCCATTTTACTGTCCTTTTTCCAGTTTACTAATGTTTGGAAGAATATGTGGTTGCTTTTGACTATTGTCGAGAGGCAAAATGCATCAAATTGATCAAAGGACTGTGAACGTGTTGAAAAATTTAAACCTTTTGGCTGCTGTAGGCATTATTATTTCAGGCTCGGTGCCGGTGGCAGCACAGAATATTCCGCAAGATCTGTTGGCAGTAGACAAGCAGCGTATCATGAAGGACTGCGTACCGGCTTTTGGTGAAGCCGTGTGCGAGGCGCTAAGTGATTGTACGGTAAAAGAGTTTGAAAAAAGACTGGATATGGAAACATATCTAAATTTGACGATGCAGCTGTCGCGGAATGAAGTGGACGCAAACAATCGTCAACTGTTGGATACAATTGCTAGATATTGCACAGCCGAGTTGGAGCGTACGGGCATTATCAGTAATAATGCGTCCTGATATAGCAAAAGAAGAAGCTGCCTTACCCTCAGGCTTGGCAGCTGTTATCTTGGACCCTATTCAGCCAGGTTAGATTGAAACTGTTTTCTGTGAACTGGGCACAGGACGCGGGCGGCCATCTTTGTCGACGGCAACAAAAATATATTTGCCCTCAGTTACCTTGATTTCGTCGGCACCACGGGTACGCGCTTCGGCTACTACCTCGATTGCCACAGTGATAGATGTACGGCCTATTTTTTCCGCGTGCGCGTAGACACTGATTAAATCGCCAGGCAGGATCGGTGCGTGGAATTTCATGCCTTCGATTGCAACGGTTGCAACGGCACCGTCTGCGATACGGGCAGCGACCACACCACCAGCAATATCCATTTGGCTCAGAACCCAACCACCAAAGATATTACCATTTACATTCAGGTCAGACGGCATTGGTGTGGTGCGAATTATTACGTCGTCTCTCATTCTTTTGTCTCCAGCATGGTTGGACTGTTACCCGGTATTGGCGCCGGGTCCATTCCTCCGGGAATAGCTTCCAGATATAGTGACTGACTTGGGAATGCAAAGTCTGTTCCTGCATCTTCAACGATTTTTTTGATCTCCAGCAGAAGCTCTTCCTTGATTGCAAGCCATTCCAGCCAATCGGTTGTTTTGGTGAAACAGTACAAGAGAATATTAATGGAACTTGAACCAAAACTATCAATTCTGACAAAGGTGGAGGTATCACTGGGTTGGGCATATTTGGGGTTGTCGGTCAGATACGTTTCGATGCCGTCCCGGACAGTTTGTAACATAGCAGCTGTGCTGTCATAGCGCAGACCGATCACCCATTTGATGCGGCGCATGGACATGCGTGAAAAGTTTGTGACTGCATTGTCTGACAGTTTTGCGTTTGGGACATACACCGGTGATTTATCAAAACGAATGATGGTGGTGGTGCGAAAGCCAATATGCTCTACGGTCCCTTCGACAATCCCTTCGACCAGAATCCAGTCGCCTGCGTGGAAACGCTTTTCGCCAATGACGAACAAGCCAGCAATCAGGTTTTTAAAGAGATCCTGTGCACCCAGTGCAACAGCGACGCCAAAAAGGCCAAAGCCGGCAATTAGCGGTCCAACCTCGATGCCCCATATCTCCAGGATTGTCGCTGCACCGAGCAGGACAAAAGCAATGCGAATGGCTTTTGAAAGCCAAGTGATCATTGCACCCGTTAAAAAGCTGTCTGCCTTTTCAAGCAGTTCACTTACCGGTGAAGACGCACGAACCAGTCCCCAGAAAATTGTAAAGACAATAAGCGACCGATTTATATTTGCGACAAACTGATCGCCAGCAGCATCCAATGTCAGGTAACTGGTCCCAAAAAATATCCCCATGACAATGGGAATGAAGTTAATTGGGGCCTCTACTGCGTCGATGATAGCATCATCTACATCAGTTTTTGTTCTGCTTGCCCAGCCTTTAACGCGGTTGATAACAATATAGGTAAAGACACGACGAAAGATAATAAAGCCCAGGAATATGATAATAGCGATGAGAATTTCGCCAATGTCATATCCATAGACGCCATTTTGCCAGACGTCCTTTACCAGCGCGAAAAATTCCTGAAGTTCAGACATGAATTACTGACTGCCTTTTATTAGGGTACACATACGGTGTTGATTTAGTATTTCTCGTTTTCTTCATCAATAGAAAAGCTGTGCACGTCTTTATCATGCCCGCGACGGTTTGAGAAGAAAAGCAGCCCCATCAAGACAAAACCTATCAGCGAGGTGAAGACGACGCCCAGTCCCATAGCAAACTTTCCGTGTCCGGTTACTTCTACTTCCTTGGTGGTTTCATAAACATCCAACGCCCAAAAACCCACGCCGATCAGGATCAGACATAAAATTGCTGCGGTGAAAATTGTTTTATACATAGCGGTCTCCTCTCGAAAGCGACTAAAAACTAAGCAATTCCATCTCTATAGTCACAGTCTTTTTGCCAAAGATAGGAAAAAGAGGCATACTGTCGCATGGGGATGGTGAAAATCTGACAATATTGGAGGTATTTTCCAGTGATAGGTGAGCAAGGAAGCAAGATTTAAGGGAAAAAGACGTTAGTACAAGATCAAGACGACCTGCTCTGTGGACACTGAAAGCCATGTTCTATTTGCTATTTATAGGAAAAAAGGGAGTTGTTTATGACTGTCAGCCATATTTTAAAAACCAAAGGGGATGAGGTCATCTCTTTGCAGGTGGGGTGTACTGTGTCTGATGTGGCTAAAATCCTTGGTGAAAGAAGGATTGGTGCAATTCCCATCATGGATGGGGATAAAATTGCTGGTATAATCTCTGAACGCGATGTTGTGCGGGGGTTAGCTATACGGGGTGGTGACGTTTTAAAGGACGATGTTTCCACTTTGATGACAAAAAGTGTAACGACCTGTGCAACCACCACCACTGTCCGTCAGTTGATGGAGATGATGACTGAGCGGCGCATCCGCCATGTCCCCATTGTTGAGGGCGGTAAGTTGGTTGGCATGGTAACGATCGGTGATGTAGTCAACGAACGTCTGCATGAAACAGAACAGGAAGCAGAGGCACTGAAAGAATATATCGCATCTGCGTAAGCGCGTCATATGTATTTTATGTGACGCGACTGTATAAAGAAAAAGGCCCTGATAAGGGGCCTTTTGTTGTTTGAGGATCTGTCAGACAGGTGACAGCTATTCTTTGTCGAACTTGTCACCGTAATCGACCGCAATACCGTAATCAGGATCTTCTGCTTCGATCTGTTCAACCATACTGCCCGCTTTGTCGAGCAGGCGTTTACAGTCAGCGCTAAGGTGCCGCAAGTGCAGTTTTTTGTTACGGCGACTGTAGCGTTCGGCAAGCGTATCAATAGCCTGTAGACCCGAATGGTCCCAGACCCGACTGTTGATGAAATCGATCACGACATCTTCAGGGTCATCTTTGGGGCTAAACATTTCCTGAAAATTGGCAATGCTCCCGAAGAAGAGGGGGCCGGACAGGCGGTAAATCTTTGTGCCTTCGGTATTGATCTCTGTTTCTACGTCAATCCGTTTGGCCGCACGCCATGCGAAAACCAGTGCAGAGACGATAACTCCGACTACAACAGCTACCGCAAGATCACTTGCTACCGTCACGGCAGTTACCAGAATGATTACAAAAGCGTCATGACTTGGGACTTTGTGTAGGATGGTTAAGCTGGACCAAGCAAATGTGCCAATTACAACCATGAACATAACGCCAACCAGAGCCGCCAGCGGAATTTGCTCGATCAGGGGCGATCCCCAAAGGATGAAGACAAGTAGGAATAAGGCTGCAGCAATGCCTGAAACACGCGTACGGCCACCAGATTTCACATTGATCATACTTTGACCAATCATAGCGCAACCACCCATGCCGCCAAAAAATCCAGTCACAACGTTTGAGGCCCCTTGTGCCAGACATTCCTTGCTTGTTTTGCCGTGGCTCTCCAGCATTTCAGCAACAAGATTAAGGGTCAGTAAGGACTCAATCAGGCCGATGGCAGCCAGGATGACACTATATGGCAGAATGATCCAAAGTGTTTCCAGTGTGAACGGAACAGAAGGAATGCTGAAAGTTGGGAGGCTACCTTTAATAGAAGCGAGATCACCAACTCTGGGCACATCAATATTGAACCCGATTACAAGGATGGAAACTATCAAGATACCCAAAAGGGGGGCTGGTACGCTTTTAATCAGACGCGGTGCCGCCCAGATAATTGCCATAGTCAGCACAACAAGTCCCAGCATCAAGAACAGGGGGGTACCTGTCATCCAGGCGAGTTCCCCTGCCGCATTCGCTGTTTTAAACTGTCCAAGCTGGGCAAGGAAAATAACAATGGCCAGACCGTTGACAAAACCAAGCATAACAGGATGGGGGACCATACGGATAAATTTCCCCAGCCGGAATATGCCGGCAAGTATCTGCAGAATGCCCATCAGGACTACAGTGGCAAAAAGATATTGGACCCCGTGGGTTACGACCAGGGAAACCATCACGACAGCAAGGGCGCCAGTTGCGCCGGATATCATGCCCGGACGACCGCCAAATGCAGCAGTAATCAAGCCGACAATAAAGGCAGCATATAGCCCCACCAGCGGATGCACTTGCGCGACAAAGGCGAAGGCGACGGCTTCTGGTACCAGGGCGAGAGCGACTGTAAGGCCAGAAAGCAGTTCGGTTCTGTATCTTCCTACAAGTCCCGTTGTTTTGGGTTCCGTGATCGGTAGATCTGGAGCGGTATGCATTGAATTTCCTTCTTGGTGCGTGTTATGTCGCATTCAGAATGCAGCCCCGATATAGATTCAGCGTGGGGCAAAGAAGGGCGCACCATAGTTGCTAATGATGAAAATTCAATGACTGAGTTCGGATTTTGATACAAAAAGTGCCGGAATCCATGCATTTTAATGCCGCAGGCTGAAAATATCTGCGGTTCTTTGTTTGCAATAAGGGATCAGGTGGAAAAGGTGCCACCCTATACGAGCTGAAACCCTTCAGGATATGGGTGCGCGTCATCCACAATAATGCGGTTATAGCCTGTTATCCATGCACTGCCTTCTATGCTGGGCATGATCGCGTCGAAACTGCCAACCTTGGCTGAGGCTTCAACCCTGCCAATGAAACGGCTGTGGATAATGCTTTCGTGGATGTATTGGTCACCAATATCCAGTTTGCCGCGCGCAACTAATTGTGCCATGCGGGCGCTGGTGCCGGTGCCGCACGGGCTGCGGTCAATGGCCTTATCGCCGTAGAATACAGCATTTCTGCCGTCAGCGCCGTCTGTGGGGGTGCCAGTCCATAAGACGTGACTAACACCGCAAACAGTTGGGTCGTCCGGATGGCTGACGGTAATAGTTTCTTGTGCAGCCTGACGAACAAGAAGTGACAGGCGAAGAATTTCACCGGGTGTATAATGCTCCAGGCCAGCATAGTTTTTCTGTGGATCGACCACAGCATAATAATTTCCGCCGTATGAAACATCTATAGTGATCTCGCCCATGCCAGGCACAGAAATCACGGCATCTCTGACCGCCAGATAAGACGCGATGTTGTATATACGGACAGAGGTAACTTTATCCCCGTCTGTAAAATATTTTATTCGAACTTTCCCCGCGGGGACATCCAAAATTAACACTCCCGGTGTTTTTGGACGGATCAGCCCTTCTTCAATGCCAACCGTGACTGTACCAATCAGGCCGTGTCCGCACATTGGCAGGCAACCACTTGTTTCGACAAACAATATGGCTGCATCGGCATCAGGACTGATAGGGGGATAGATAACTGACCCGGACATCATGTCGTGTCCGCGAGGTTCGAACATCAAGGCTTTTCTGATCCAGTCATGATGTTTTAGGAAGTCTTGTCGTTTGTGGCTCATTGTTGTGCCGACAAGGTCAGGGACGCCTGTTTTTATGACCCGAACCGGGTTGCCGCAAGTATGGGCATCAATGCAGGTGAACTCAGTCCGGGCCATAAATTCTACTCCTAGATGTCGGTTGGTAGTGTTGGGCGGTTTGCCGCCGCATGCTCCACAATACCGATGACACGCTTGCGCTCCTCACCGACCAACGGCAAACGTGGTGCACGGACCATCTCAGAACCGCGCCCCATCACCTGTTCTGCAAGCTTGATGCACTGTACGAGCGTTGGAATGGTATCCAGGCGTAGAAGAGGCATAAACCAGCGGTAAATTTCAACGGCTTCCTGAATTCGGCCAGCGCGTGCCAGCTTGAAAAGGGCGACTGATTCCTGCGGGAAAGCATTGGTCAGGCCGGAGATCCAGCCGGTACAACCCATCAAGATACTTTCAAGGGCAATGTCGTCCACCCCGGTGAAAACGGTGAAGCGGTCACCAAAGGCATTGAACATTTCTGTGACGCGGCGCGTGTCAGCAGTTGATTCTTTTACAGCAACAATATTGGCAAGGCCTTGCAGTTCTTCGAACATATCGATTGTGATGTCGATGCCGTACGTGACGGGGTTGTTATAAACCATCACAGGCAAGTCTGACGCTTGCGCAACTGCCTTATAATGGGCAAGTGTTTCACGGCGGTCTGATTTATACACCATCGCGGGCAATACCATCAGGCCATCAATGCCGATTTTTTCTGCGTCACGCGCATACTCACAGGCCTCGGCTGTGGTGAACTGTGAAACGCCTGAAATTACAGGAACGCGGCCATTGGCAACTTCCTTGACTGCCGCAATCACGTCACGCTTTTCTTCTGCTCGTAGGGAGCAGTTTTCACCAACAGTGCCTAATGCGATGATGCCGTCGACACCGTCTTTGATCAGCATATCAATTACGCGCTGGGTTTCTTCGATATTTAATGACTCGTCATCATTAAACTGTGTCGTCGTTGCAGGGTAAACGCCTTGCCAGTCAATCATTGGTATTCCTCTTCCATATCTGTCACGCCGCACAGAAAATAGTATCTGATTTATGACAGAAAACTATAAAAAACAGGCGGTAGGTGATTACGATTTTCCACTGGCAAGAGTAGATAATATATAATATATTATTTTCAAGAGAAAATTAACCGCCAGTGAGAAATTCCTCTTATTACCTAAATATTTCAGTAGCTTGTTCTGATTTTTTTTTGAGCGTTCTGATGGTGTATCAAGTGATAAGAGCGATTGAGTATCGGCATTTTGTGTGTTTTTGGCAGATGGAAATATGATACAGAAGTTCCCGTATTTGCCGTTAAGTAGTGATATCAGGCAATCATGCCAAAGAAGCTGTCGAAGATTGAGAATGTTATATGAGCAAGTCTAAAGGGTCAGTCATTATCGTTGGGGCTGGTGTTGTTGGAGTTACGTCTGCTTTTGAGCTGCAGAAGCGCGGTTATGATGTAAAACTGATTGACCGAGTTGGTCCAGGCATGATGACCTCTAAGGGTAATGCTGGACATATAGCGACAGAGCTGGTGGACCCTCTCGCTACGCCGTCAACGCTGCTGAGCGTACCACGGCTTTTGTTTGCGCAGAATGGACCCCTGACCTTGCGTTGGCGATATTTGCCGAAAATCTTTCCGTGGCTTGTTAAGTTTCTCTGGTCAGCTCGGCCGCATCAGGTTGCAAGAGGACAGATGGGCCTTACCTCGCTTAATGCAATTGCTCTGCCGGCTTGGCTTGATATGGCAGCTGATACTGGTCAAAGTCATATGATCCGCCGCACAGGTGGTATCGAAACATATGAAAACCCTTCAAACGCACGAAGCTTGCCTTCTTATATTGAGAAGCTTCAGGCGAATAATATTCCGTGTGAGCTGTTGACCCAATCTGAATTGCAAGACCGCTTGCCGGGAATATCACCGAAGGTCAAGGCAGGTGTATATTACAGTGCCACAGCCTCGGTGTCTGACCCCTATGATTTAACAAGAGGTGTCTTCGATATATTTATGGCGCGCGGCGGTTCTTACGAGCAGCGCAATGTTGTCACTGTTGAGGACGGTCTGGTCAGATTTGAAGACGGCACAATTGCTAAAGCTGATAACATTCTGGTATGCGCCGGAGCATGGAGTAAAAAACTTTGCCGATCTGCTGGGTACCGTGTGCCGCTTGAGACAGAGCGCGGCTACCATTTAATGTTGGAGCAACCTTCCTTATCCTTGCAGGGGCCTGTGATTTCCAATGACAGAAAGTTCATCCTGACAAGTATGACAGGGGGGCTTCGCTTGGCGGGGCGTGTGGAGTTCGGTGGCTTAGAGTTGCCTCAACGGGATGCACTGGCAGACGATCTGATGTTGCAGGCGCGGGCACTGTTTCCTGAATTATCAGCATCAGGCCAGACACGGTGGATGGGGTACCGCCCAACGTTGCCAGACTCGCTGCCTGTCATAGATAAATGCCAGCGGTCGAAGGGGCTCTATTTTGCGTTTGGCCATCAACACCTTGGATTGACACAGTCCGCGGCGACGGCAAGGTTGATGGGCGAAATGATAGACGGGGAAAAACCTGCAATAGACCTTACCCCGTTTAAAATAACCCGCTTTTAGACAGTCAGGCTTATGGCTTGAATATATGTCCAACCTTCGGGTTGATGGAACCAGCAATCATGTCTTTGTAAAGCGTTGACAGTTTGTCTGTTCCTGAGCATTCCTCAATTTCAATCCATGAGGTTGCATCTTTAATAAAGCGTGCCCAGGCCGCGCCCGAGACCTTCATGAATTTGTCTTGTCCCCATTCCTGGGTGCGTTTTTGTGCCTGTGCTGGTGCGAAGAATAATGTGGGCGCGGGGCCTGGCAGATTATCTACGCTGCGGTCAGTATCCCAGTGTGAAGCCCCGACGGAGCAGCTGTATGTTAGATTGTTTCCAAAATGGTTGTGGATTTTTGCCCGTATCTGACCGCTGCCAGCCATGTCCACAAATACCGCTTTTTGTGCCGCATCCAGTTGCGCTATATCATCATAGGAAAGAACCTGATCATAGCAGCCAAGAGAATGCACAAAATCTATATTTGAAGCAGAGGTCAGTCCAATAACACGGGGGCTGCCATTCGCTCTGTTATGGTAGATCTGAAAAGCGGCGCCAAGGGCAGTCTTGCTGGAGGCAGATGACAGGATAATGCAGTCAGCACCGAAATAGTCATTATCTTGCAAGAAGTCTTCAATCAGAAAACTTGTCATGAACAGCGGCCTGAAGAGGCTTTGTAGATTTTCCAGGTCAGGACTGTAGGCAGGGTCAGACGAAGACCGCATATAATAATTATAGATAGGGCTTAGATGGCTTCGGTGGTTGGCAGCGTCCATAAACCCTGCAGCCGAGACTTTTGCGGGTTGGACCACCAGATAACTGGACATGGGGTAGTAGCCATAAAAGCGTTCACCGACACTGATACCACCGACCTTTGAGGCAACCACATCAGCAAACCCCCAAACAGGGATTCGTCCCCAGTTATCTGAAGCTGGGAAAAAGTCCCAATATTTCAGGTGGCTGTTACCAAATGCTGCATAGGTAATGTTATTTGCAGTAAAGGCGAAAGACTGAACTTTGAAGAGGATTTCACCGTCTTGAAGCGTATGTGTTTGATCCACCAGCGCTGGATGAACTTCAAATGTTTCGATATTGTTTTTATCAACAAGAAAATCAAATGCCTGTGTCACAAAGGGTCCCCGTTTAGCAGTTTCAAAATAATTGAAACCATTAATTGCAGGTTGGGGACCTTGTGTCCAGCCAAAATCAGAAATGAAATCTGTGGCGTTATTTACTATTCAGTATAGCAAGACATATCGACCGAAGCTGGTCAATCACCTGGCTTTTCTTCAGGTCAAGTTTTTTAGCCTGACTAAACCGTCTTACGGAAAGCATAACGGTATCAAAGATCGATGCGATTTTATAATCGATCAATTCCTCGGATATATCCGGGTTCTTTTCGCGAATGGAGTTTCTCAAATGATCAACCGACTTGCCCAGACCGGGAATGTCATACCTTTCGATCATTTGTGTTACTTCAAATTTGGGCTGCGTCATTGCCTGTGCGAGAAAGGCAACATAATTATGACCGGACACGGTTTTTGTCGATAGCTCCACAAGCGGAATAATTAATATATCGATAGCATTTTCATCTGTGAAGGTGTCGCCCCACTGGTTAATCAGGTTAAGACGGTATTCTTCCAGTTGGAGAGTACGCCGCTTGATGACAGCTCTGAACAATTCATTCTTGTTCCCAAAATGATACTGCAAGGCAGATTGGTTTTTCTGGCCTGCCTCATCCAAAATTTCCTTGGTTGTGACATTTGCCAGCCCTTTTTCTGCCGCAAGTTTCTCAATCGCGCGCATAAATAAAATTCGCGTGCTCTCAGAGCGTTTATTTTGAACAGCATCTCTTGTCATACAGTTTTGACCTCGTTAGGGTTTGCCGGCGGAACTTTGCACGACAATTGCCTTAATGGAAAACATTAAAGCGGTTAAGCATGTGAGTTTCAAGTCAAATAATCGCAAAAAATGACTCTGTACAGGGCTAAATGCCTTGTGCCCACGCTAGAATATGGATGTGATACATGAAGAATTTTGATGGCTTAATGATGACAGCTGCTGTGGTGGGCATTGGTTTGGCGATATTTGGTAGTCACACAACCATGGATGCAGAGAGCACAATTGAAAGGACAGGCGCCCAGTTTGACCCAGCCCTGCACGTTGCTGTGGTTAATGGCGTACCTGTCTTCCAGGCTGATCTTGATAAGATACTGACCGAGTTTGCCGCGACGTCTGGCGAAACTGTAACAGACACAGACCTTGAACGTCTGCGTGATCAATTGATCAATGAACAGCTTATGGTTCAGAGGGCTGATGAGCTTGGACTGTACAGCAGTGATGATCGTGTCCGTGCTGCAGCTATTGAGGCACTGACAGATCTGATTTTAACGTCTGAGGTTAAGGAGGGGACACCATCGGCTGTTACAGTCTCAGAAATTCAGGCGTACTATGATCTTCACCAATCTAATTTTAATCTTGCGCCAACGATTAGTTTTGATGTTGCTTACTTTCTCGATGAGGATGCTCGTGACACGGCCATGGCAGCGGTCGAAAATGGCGCCAATTTCACAGAAATTCAGGAAAGTGCCACTAAATCAGCATTTCCAGTGCCAGATCGTCCAATCGCGGTTCCATCCTTGAAAAGATATGTTGGGGAAGATCTGGCGCATATCATGGAATTATTGGCTGAGCCTGGCATAAGCGGCCCGTATCAGATAGGCGAGATGTATGCGATTATCAACGTCACCGACATTACACAGGGACGTGAACGCAGTCTTGAAGAAGTTTTCGACCTTGTTCGCCACGAGTTGGAGCGTGAGCGAGAAGAAGCCGCACTAAAGAAATATATTCAGTGGCTTCAGGACAGAGCTGATATCGTGCGAACACAAAGTGCCGATGAGGCGGGAGAGCCGGTATCATGATCAGGGGTGTCGTTGCCTTCTTGATGGTTGCGCTGTTTGCACTTCCCTCAAGTGCTCATTCTATTGGTCGGTCCTCTTCACAGTGGATTTCCAAAGGAGATGATAGCGGTGCTTATGATGTGGCATGGTTTATCTCCATTGATGATGTTGAGAATTTTATTCCTGCAGCAAAGACAGAACCGGATTCAAAAAAAATACAGGCTTTTGTGCAGTCGGCGTGGCAGGTTGAAAATGCGGGTGGCCAGTGTACGCTCCGCGCTAAGGGTTTAGGGCAGGGAAGCGCAGAAGACTACATTCTGTCTTTTGGCGTTCTGTGTTCCAATGGTGGCTCAATATCTGCGTCGCTTAGTGGGCTCATTGATGCGTACCCTTCTCATATTCATCTTGTCAGGCAGCAAAACCTTGATAACGAGAAGGCCGAGGTCTTGCTGACAAGTAATGCTAGCGAGTTTGAATGGAGCACAGCATCGTCTGATCCAGCCTGGTTAACCTATATGAAACTTGGGGCACTGCATATCCTTGAAGGGTATGATCATTTGGCCTTTTTGTTGGCGCTTTTACTTGTGGTTCGGGGGCTGGGGCCGGTGTTTTGGTGCGTTACCGGTTTCACGGTAGGGCACAGTCTGACACTCGCACTGGGATCTACTGGCTGGATATCGTCCGATCCGTCAATTGTAGAACCACTGATCGCCTTTACCATCGCACTGACGGCCACTGAATACGGCCTGCGGGAAAGCAGGGATCAGGCGCGTGTGTTGCTGGGGCTGGTACTAGCATTTTGTTTCCTGTTTGCAGCTGATTTATTGCTTCAGTCTATGCTGCCTTATACCGTATGGGCTGGTTTGTTTTTGGTTAGTTTTGCCCTGTGGAGTTTTGCCTTCCGCACGGAAAAAGATGGGTATAAAATCCTGCCTGTGCTGACACTTGGGTTTGGACTGATCCACGGGTTTGGGTTTGTGGGTGTGTTGTCTGACATTGGGCTACCTGAAGAAGACAGGCTGCTGGCACTGTTTTCCTTTAATGTGGGTGTCGAGATTGGGCAGCTTATCTTCATCATTGGAGCTGCGGTAGTTGGCAAACTCTTGTTGTCGGTGCCGTTATGGCGACCACGTTTGATCGAAGGATTAACATGCGCTGCCCTTGTAGGTGTTGGACTGTTCTGGTTTGCGCAGCGCGTGTATATTACATGAATAGTGTAAGGTAATTTATTGTTTTATATGTTTAAATTACCTTCACTTGTCCTATCTTACTACTAGGTTTATT
The DNA here is from genome assembly GCF_014656395.1 of Kordiimonas sediminis. Classification (GTDB taxonomy): domain Bacteria; phylum Pseudomonadota; class Alphaproteobacteria; order Sphingomonadales; family Kordiimonadaceae; genus Kordiimonas_A; species Kordiimonas_A sediminis. Next base: position 1,317,560 of record NZ_BNCI01000002.1, on the reverse strand, counting down.
GGGTGGATTTCCAGATCAAAACTGCTGAAAAAGTCCAGTACGGCTAATTTGCTGCCTGTTATTGTAATGCTGCCGGACAGCAATTCCTCAGCCAAACTGATTTCCTGTCGTACCATCCGGTCATAGAGCGCACGGTCCAGTGTTAAGCTGCTATCCACATCGTCTTCCACGCCTGGGTGGATAATCAGAATTTGATTTCGCAGCTCCAGTGTGTAGGCTTCATTGGTATCAGGAAAGCGGAAGCCGACTTTGATATGTTTCAACTCTGCTTTTTCCGGCACCAACCTATAGCGCATCAGTGATAGCAGGCGGTCGGTCGCGATGGCTTCGGTAGACAGATTTTTGCGGAACCTTGCCTGAATGGCTTCGCTATCGATCAGTCCTTCAAGTTCACGTGCCCCGGTCAGATAAAACCCGCGCCAATTTGTATTTAGAGTTTTATATCCAAGCTGTCGCAGGGCCCGTGCCTTGATATTTTTGGCCGACTGATCAGTGTTATCTGTGACAATCAGGAGGGTGGCCAATTCGGCCGCCCACTGAGGGTCACCTGCCTCAAGAACCTTTTGTGCCTCAGATTGGACTTTGGTCCGCCCGCCCATCAATGCAATTGTTCGCTCGGCCTTCAGTGGGGGTGGTGTCGGGGCGAGGGTTGTCGGGTCACCGTCCCACCAACTGATATAATGGGTGAAGTAGCTGCGAACGCTGTGTCTGACTGTGCCGTATACCTCGCGTGTCCAAGGGGTGATGGATAGATGCTCCGGCACTTCGGTCAGTATATTGGCGATTTCTTCGCCTGTGTAGCCGGCATTCATCAGACGAACGGACTGGTCATGCGTCCACTGAATAGCATCACGGTATGTGCGTAAAATGGTTTCAATCTCTGTAGCGCCTTCGACAACCGGCCCGTGGCTGGGAATTAAATATTCAGGGCTGTAATCGCGCATCCGGTCAATCGCCGTGACCCATTTTTCAGCATCGCGTGGTTTGGTGCCGCGCAGACTGTGCAGGTTTGGAAATGTGGGTCCCTGAATTTCGTCGCCTGATAAAATAGCCCGATATTTAGGCAGATAGACAGCGATATGGGACGCCGCTTCGCCACCGGTTTCAAACAGGATCACATCAATACCGTCAATGGTCATTTCCAGTTTGCCGTCTACAAAAGTGTTGGGTTCAACATAGCCATTTTTACCGGGGCGCACTTTGCCGCCGATACCGACCTGAAAGTCTCTGCCGTCAGTTTCTGGGTCTAGAAGATTGCCGTACATATATAAGGCACGAATGCCCATAATTTGCGCCGTAACACCGTTTTCGTCCTGCATTTCCCGCAGAAAGCTTTTCCCTGCTATAACCGGAACTGACCCATTCGCTGCGTCTTCAATGGAAACAAAGTTGCTGGCACCGCCAACATGGTCAATATGATGATGTGTGTAAATCACGGCCAACACAGGTTTACTTGTTTGTTCGCGGATAAGTTCAAGCGCGCGTCGGCCATCTTCAATACTGATATTGGTATCAACGACAATCAGGCCAGTCTCCCCCTCGATTATAGACACGTTGGGAATTCCCCCATTGACATTGGCAAATTGCCAGACGGGTGCACCGCTTACTTTTGTGACCTTTTCTTCAGATAATTTCCAGTGCTCGAGCAGATAGGGTGGGATGCTGAATTCATCTGAGAAATCTGGTTCCATAGGTTGTTCAGAACAGGCAGCAAGCATAACCATACTGGTAATGGACAGTGCGGATAGTCCGCGGCAAAGTGCATGTCGTGACATGAGAGTTTCCGATTTGTAATTTACATTAATGGAATACATTACAGTCATTTACAGCAGGCCTTGTCAAGCAGGACTGGCTGCGTTTATATCTGAATTGTCGAATTTCTGTACTGATCAGTACGGAAAATGGAGTTTCAGACAAAATAGGGCAAAATAGGGGGAGTGTATGTCAATTCGTGCGTGGCTAGTGCGGCAAAAAATCAAGAAAGCTTTCAGGTCAGGAGCTGATAAAGGTCCAATACCGGATGATGTAAATCCTGATGAACTGGTACTGCAGTTTCGGGACACACTAACGGCCGGTGAGGCGTTGATGCCGCAGCCACCGGAGAAGACTGAAATCATTTCGGTGGATGAAAATGGTATCCGGGGAGAATGGGTACATGAGCCAGGGGTAGATCGGTCCAAGGTCGTTTTTTATTGTCATGGCGGTGGTTATGTCTGGGGTAGCCCAAAAGTCTACCGGTATCTGGCATGGAGATTATCCATTGCCGCCAATGCGCGGGTTTTCCTGTTGGATTATTCCTTGGCGCCGGAAAGCAAGTATCCTGTGCAGGTGAATGAGGCATTGGCAGCCTATGCTTATGTCTGCGATCAGGTGGGTGGTAGTCAGCATGTTGCGCTGGGTGGCGACAGCGCAGGTGGGAATCTGGCGTATGCTTTAGCGCATGCAGTCAAAGATAAAGGTGCTGATATGCCCGCTTCAATTGCACTGTTGTCGCCGTGGCTGGACATGTCTGGCAGCGGCGAAAGTGCTGTTTTTAATGCGGACAAGGAGGTGATGCTTGATCCACGTGGCCTGGGTATCGGAGGGGATGCATATCACGGCCGAACCATGGAACGGAATGATCCGCGCTGCAGCCCTTTGTTTGCGGATCAAAAGGGCATGTCACCTGTGTTGATGCAGGTCGGATCAACTGAAATACTGCTCAGTGATAGTACGCGTCTGGCTGATCAATTGAAATCTGCGGGGGTGGCTCATGAACTGCAGATATGGAAAAATATGCACCATGTCTGGCAGATGGCTTCGAACATCATCCCGGAAGGCAGGAAAGCAATCAAAGGCATTGGTGCTTTTTACCGGACACACTGGGCATAGTGGTGCTGGCAAGCTCTGATATCTGAATATGGGATGTCACGGTGGGTAATGGATTATCAGCCCTGTATGGGCAAAAAAGGGGGACAATACGGACAATGATCAAGACAGCATTTATTACAGGTGCGGCCTCGGGAATAGGGCGCGCATTAGCAGAAAATTTGGCGAATAGCGGTGTTGCGCTCTATCTGACGGATGTGAATGAAGCAGGTTTGAAAGATGTGCAAAAAGACTTACAGGACCGACAGGTGAATGTTCAGATCGGCGTCCTTGATGTTTCTGACCGGGCCGCCTTTGAGGATCATGCGAAACGTGCCGTGGAGACAATCGGCGATATTGATATTGTGTTTAATAATGCGGGCGTGTCTCTCAGCGACATGGTCCATACTGGAAGTTATGAAGATTATCACTGGCTGATGGATATTAATTTTTGGGGTGTGGTCCACGGTACCAAAGCATTTCTGGATGATATGCTGGCACGGAAAACGGGGCATATTGTTAATATTTCCAGTGTTTTTGGGCTGGTTGGCGTGCCGTCACAGTCTGCCTACTGTGCGGCCAAACATGCAGTGAAGGGATTTAATGAAAGTCTGTATTATGAATTGATTGGTACCGGTGTACAGGTGCATTCTGTGCATCCCGGCGGCATTGATACCAATATTGTCGTCAATGGCAGACAAAAACAAAATCTGTCTGGCAAGGTCAGCACAGATGATGTTCAGGAAAATTTCAAACCGCAGGCAATTACAACGCCAGCGAAGGCGGCCGAGACGATTATGAATGGCGTTCGAAAGGGCGAGTATAAAATCCTGATTGGGCCTGATGCGCGTGCGCTTGACCGCATGTCGCGCTGGTTCCCGAAACTGTGGCAAAAGCTTTTTTACAAGCGCGCTACCAAGGATATTCAGAGGGCGTCATAAGCTACTGGTCAGATAAATAACATGGTGCTACTGTCAGCGAATCTGAATACAAGATCTCAAAGTGGACCAGGGGACCTATATGTCGAATTCCGAGACTGTACTCGGCGGTGGTGTAAAGCCATCGTCGCAATTGATGGCGGATGTTAACGCAGGGTTTGCGTTTTTTCTGGATTGTGTAGTCAATCTATTCGTGCTTTCCGGCATCATGATCGGGGCCTTTGGTTTTCCTTCTGAAGTGATGTTTGGTAAGATTATTCCCGGTGCAATCGTTGGTATCTTGTTTGGTAATCTTATCATGGTCTGGGTTGCCAAGCGGTCCGCAGCACGGACAGGCAATACATCTATTACCAGTATTCCCATGGGGCTGGATTTACCGACTATTTTTGGCATGGTGTTCTTTATTCTGGGCCCTGTCTATCTCGCGAACCTGGAGACGCTTGGTGAAATCGCTGCTGCTGAAAAGGCATGGCATCTGGGGATGGCCTGTGCTCTCTGGATGGCGATTTTCAAGGGTATTTTTTCTTTCTTTGGCCGGGCTATGCAGCAGGAATTGCCGCAAACAGCTCTGATTGGGTCAATGGCGGGTATTGCGATTGTCTGGCTTGGCGCCGAAGCGCTTCTGGGTGTTTTGGTCCTGCCAGAGGTAGGGATTGTCTCTCTTATTGTTATGGCCTTTGCGCTTATCTCCGGACACCGTTTGCCGTTTAACCTGCCGGGCGCGGTATTGGCTATTTTGGCCGGAACTGTGCTCTATTATGTTCTTGCGTTTGCCGGTGTTGGTAACGGATATGTGGTGACAGAAACGCCTGATCTGGTGCCTGCTCTGCCAACCTTTACGCTAGCTGGGTTTGGTGTTCTCCTTGGCGAGTCTACCAATTATCTCGGGATTGTTATTCCCTTTGCGCTTTTAATTGCTGCAAGCAGCGTAAACGTAGTTGCTGGCGCTAAAATTGTCGGTGATGAGTATGACCCTGCACTTGTTGTGCGCCTTGATAGCCTGACAACGGTTATCTCGGCTGTGTGTGGTGGTGTAGTGCAGACCACGCCGTATTTTGGTCATCCAACCTACAAACGTATGGGCGCACAGACCAACTATGCGCTGGGTGCTGCTGGTATTATCACGGTGGGTGGTTTCCTTGGTGTGATTGCCTTCGCGTCTCTGATGATCCCAACAGCCGTGTTGAAACCAATATTGGTTGTTGTTGCCAGCGATATTGTGCGCCTTGCGTTCACTGGCAGTGATGTGCGGCATGCCCCGGCCTTCTTGTTTGCTGTGGCGCCGGGTATTCTGAATTATGCATACTCCAAAGTAACCGAGCTATACAGCAAGCTGGAAGCAAGTGTTACATCCACGCTCAGTAGCGATTGGCTGGCGAATTACGCATTATTGGGTGCTATGGCGAATGGCTATGTGCTTGTCAGCCTTGTCTGGGGTGCCTTTATGGTATGGATTATTGACAGGCGTTTAGTCCGGGCGGGCGTGACGGCCTTTTCTGCCGCTATTTTGACACTGTTCGGGGTTATCCACTCCGTCTCGCCGGATTCTGGTATGTATTTACCTTGGAATATGCCTGATTTAGGTGGCGTGGAAATCTTGCCATTTAGATTAGCTGCAGGATATGTTATTGCAGGCATAATGCTACTGGCACTGCATCTGACAGGCCCCAAAGATGCCACAGAGTCATAAGTAAAGATTTCACTATTCGATAACGATATTTGCGAACAGGACGTACTTAGCACATGTCAACAAATGCCTATGTGAACGACGGGATCCCATTTGATCCGGCGGTTCTGGAAGGAATTCGCGTCAATAAAAGCGCGACAGAGAGACGAATTGCCTCCCTCGGTGGTCGCCGTGCGGTAAAGAAAGATGCGCAGTTAGCCTTTATGTTAAAGGCGATAAGCTGCATCGACCTGACCACCCTCTCCGGGGACGATACTCCGGGAAAAGTACAGCGCATGTGCCGAAAGGCCCGTAACCCGGTCCGGCATGATATTATGGAGGCGCTTGGAGTAGGCGATTTGTCGCTGACGACAGGGGCTGTATGTGTGTATCACCCCATGGTTAAGGTTGCAGTTTCAACCCTGCAAGGGTCAGCAATCCCGGTGGCAGCAGTTTCAACTGGCTTTCCGGCTGGTCTGGCGCCAATGGAAACACGGCTCGAGGAAGTGCGGCGCTCTGTTGCAGACGGTGCTACTGAGATTGATATTGTTATCACCCGTGAACATGCGCTTCTGGGCAACTGGCAGGCGCTGTATGATGAAGTGCGTGCCTTTAAGGATGTTTGCGGCGAAGCCCACATGAAAACCATTCTAGCAACTGGACAGCTGGCAAGCCTTACACAGATTGCCAAAGCGTCCATGGTGTCCATGATGGCGGGGTCGGATTTCATTAAGACGTCGACGGGGATGGAAGGTGTGAATGCAACATTACCCGTATCGCTTACCATGATCCGCCAGATACGGGACTATCTGGATATGACGGGCATCAAAGTCGGTTATAAGCCCGCTGGCGGGATCAAAACCGCCAAGGACGCTGTCTTGTACCTTGTGTTGATGAAAGAAGAACTTGGCCGGGAATGGTTGGAGCCTGAGTTATTCCGCTTCGGGGCATCAAGTTTGCTTGGTGATCTGGAGAGACAACTTGAATATCATGCATTTGGTGGCTACTCGGCCGCATACAGACACGCACTAGGATAGGGGCGGTTCCAATGACAGTGAAAGAAAAACTCGAAACTATGGAATATGGTCCAGCGATGGAAAGTCGCAGTAATGTTGATGCATGGCTTGATGGGCATGGACGTGCCTTTGGCCTGTTTATCGGTGGTAAATGGACGGACGCTGAAAGTTCCTTCCCAACCTATGCACCCGCAACTGGTGAAAAGCTGGCAGACATTGCATCAGCTTCTGCGGATGATGTGAATAGCGCAATACAAGCAGCACGCAAAGCACAACCCGCGTGGGAGAAACTGGGCGGACACGGCCGGGCGCGGTATCTGTACGCTGTTGCACGACTTGTACAGAAACACAGCAGAATATTAGCGGTTTTGGAAAGCCTTGATAACGGCAAGCCAATCCGCGAAAGCCGGGATATTGATATCCCGCTTGTCGCCCGTCATTTTTACCACCATGCCGGATGGGCACAACTTCTGGAAGCTGAGTTTCCTGACCACCAGGCACTGGGCGTCGCAGGGCAGGTTATTCCGTGGAATTTCCCACTATTAATGTTGGCGTGGAAAATTGCACCGGCGCTGGCGGCAGGCAATACAGTTGTCCTGAAACCGGCGGAATATACGTCGCTTACGGCACTGATGTTTGCTGAACTGTGTGTGGAAGCAGGCCTGCCAGACGGTGTTGTCAATATTGTGACTGGTGCGGGCGAAACCGGTGCCAGTCTGGTTGCCGGGGACGTGGACAAGGTTGCTTTCACAGGGTCTACCGAGGTTGGTAAAACCATCCGACGCCAGATTGCTGGTTCAGGTAAAGCACTGACGCTGGAGCTAGGCGGTAAGTCGCCTTACATTGTTTTTGAGGATGCAGACCTTGATGGTGCGGTCGAGGGACTGGTTGACGCCATCTGGTTTAATCAGGGGCAGGTTTGCTGTGCTGGTTCTCGTCTGTTGGTGCAGGAAGGGATCGCCGATAAGTTCCTGACCAAAGTTAAAGCCCGCATGTCCACATTAAGAGTTGGGCATAGTCTTGATAAATGTATCGATATGGGCGCTGTCGTTGACCAGGTCCAAAAAGATACGATTGAAGCATTGATCGCGGACGGCAAGAAAGAAGGGGCAACTGTCTGGCACGCACCCTGTAGTTTGCCGGAAGAGGGTATCTTCTATCCGCCGACCATCGTGACAGATGTCGGCAGCGACAGCTTACTGGTCCGGGAGGAAATCTTCGGTCCTGTTTTGACTGTTATGACGTTCAGAACGCAGAAAGAAGCCGTCGAGCTTGCCAATAACACACGGTACGGCCTGGCAGCGACTATTTGGTCAGAAAATATTTCCCGTACGCTTGAAGTTGCCCCCGCACTTATGGCCGGTGTTGTTTGGGTTAATGGCACAAACATGTTTGATGCCGCGGTTGGATTTGGTGGTCGCCGTGAAAGCGGTTTCGGGCGTGAAGGCGGCGCGGAAGGCATGTTGGCGTACCTGAAGCCAAAAGACGCTTCAAAGCGTGCGGACTATAAGCCAATTGCAGTGCCTGCACCGCGGCCGGGCAGTGCGCCGAAGCAGACCGGTCTGCCCGCCGTTGATACCACAGCAAAACTATATATTGGTGGCAAGCAGGCCCGGCCTGATGGCGGTGACAGCCTGGTTGTTCATGACCATAAGGGGCATGAAGCCGGTCTGGTCGGTGACGGCAATTACAAAGACATCAGAAATGCTGTTGAGGCAGCAACCGCTGCCGCTGGTTGGGCAGGTCAGACAAGCCATCTGCGGGCGCAGATACTATATTATATTGCTGAAAATCTTAGTGTACGGGCGGATGAATTTACGGCACGCCTTATCAGTTTGACGGGTGCAAGCAAAAAGGCAGCTGAGCAAGAGGTAGAAGCCTCTATTCGCCGGTTGTTTGATGCAGCGGCCTTCGCTGATAAATTTGAAGGACGTGTGCATGAACCGCCTATTCGCGGCGTGGCGATTGCAATGCATGAACCGCTTGGAGTTATTGGTATTATATGTCCGGACGAAGCGCCACTGCTAGCGATGGTAACGCTGGCTGCACACGCAATTGCCGTGGGGAACAGAGCTGTTGTTGTCCCGTCTGCGCGCTATCCATTGTTGGCAACTGACTTTTATCAGATTTTAGAGACATCTGATTTGCCTGCTGGTGTGCTCAATATCATTACCGCGCGCCGGGATAGTTTGAACGTTCCGCTTGCCAAACATTACGGCGTTGATGGTCTGTGGTACTTCGGCGGCCTGGAGCAGTCTGCAGAAATTGAGATTGCAGCTGCAGATAATATGAAGCGTACCTGGCTTTCGGGTGGCAAGGCCTATGACTGGTTCAGTGATCCTTTGTTAGCCAGTCGCCGCATTTTGGAAAAGTCGGTAGAGGTCAAGAATATCTGGGTTCCTTACGGGGACGCAAACTAATCACAGGGCAAGTCGATGGAACAGGCAGATGCATTGGTAATAGGCGCAGGGGCTGTTGGTCTGGCCGTTGCCAAGCATCTGGCTGAAGCTGGCCGTGAAGTTATTGTGCTGGAAGCAGAAGATGCGATTGGTACACAAACCAGTAGCCGCAATTCGGAAGTAATTCATGCAGGGTTTTATTACGGAACAGACACGCTGAAAGCCAAGCTGTGTGTTCGGGGTAAAGAACTGTTGTACGAATACTGTGATAGTCGCGGCATAGCCTATAATCGCTGCGGCAAGATTGTGACGGCAACGACCGATGCGCAAATCCCCAAGCTTGAAGACTATATCAGACAAGGACAGATGAACGGTGTTGACGACCTGCGCCTTATGACGCCAGAGGAGGTTCGTACCTTGGAACCTGAAGTCTTCTGCAAGAAAGGATTGTGGTCGCCGTCTACCGGAATAGTTGACAGTCATGCATACATGCTGGCCCTTGAGGGGGACCTGACCAACCGGGGCGGCGTTGTTGCGTTGGAAAGCCGTGTCACGGGGCTCGATGTTTCACACCAACGAGCGGGTAGCGGCGATTTGATTGTGCAGGTGGATGACTTGAAGCTCGCTGCCAAAACAGTTGTAAATTGTGCAGGTCTTTACGCCCCAGATGTTGCCAGAAAGACCAAGGGGCTAAGTCCAGATCATGTGCCTACGCCTTACTATGCAATTGGACATTATTATGTGCTGTCGGGTAAGGCGCCGTTCTCCCGGTTGATCTACCCTATCGCAACGGGGCTCGGACTTGGTATTCATGTCTCCGTCGATATGGGAGGACAGTGTAAATTCGGCCCCGATGCCAGATGGATCGAGGGTGTGGATTATCATTTTGATGACAGCCGGCGTGATGAATTTGTCCGGTCAATCAAAGCATATTATCCTGGTTTGGATGAAAGTCGCCTGCATAAAGGCTACACAGGTATTCGACCTAAAATTGGGAAGCCGGAAGACGGGTATCTGGATTTTGTTATCAACGGGGAACAAGTGCACGGAATAAAAGGACTGGTTAACCTTTACGGCATTGACAGTCCTGGCCTGACGTCTAGCCTGGCTATCGGGGAATATGTTGCAAACATGTTAACGCAGTAGAAACATGTCTGTATCTACTGCGGGATGGTTGAAAAACAGGTGGGGGTATTAACCGACTTTGTTGATAAAGGCAGTTAATAGTTTAGCCAGATTGACGGCTGCGATGGCGCCAAACTCCATAACTTCTTCATGGTTCAACTCTTCGGGCATAATGCCTGCGCCGTAATTTGTCATTGTGGAAATGCCGCAAATCCTAAGACCGCAATGATGCCCCGCTAAGGCTTCCGGAATTGTGGACATGCCAACAGCACCCCCGCCAAGGGTTTGCCACATCTTAATTTCTGCAGGAGTTTCAAAGTTTGGGCCGCGCATGCCGACATACACACCCTCGAACAGGTTGATGTCCAGGCCCTTGGCACAAGCACGCAACGTATCGTTATGTTTTGGGTCCCAGCAATAGGTCATGTCCTTGAAGCGAGGACCAAACCGATCATCATTGGGGCCAACAAGTGGGTTCAGGCCCATATTGTTGATATGGTCTGTAATCAGCATAAGATTTCCCGGACCTGCCTCAGGGTTCAGGCTGCCTGCAGCATTTGTAAGAATGAGCGTTTCAATGCCGATTGCCCACATAACGCGGGTGGCGAATGCAAGCTTTTGTTCGCTTTGTCCTTCATAGCCGTGAACACGCCCCTGAAGGAAGGCGACAGGCGTGCCGCCAAGCTTGCCGAGGTGTAGAACACCCGAATGGCCTTCCACTGTTGGGGTCGGGAAGTTTGGTAAGCCATGGTAGGGAAACCGAACAGCGTCAGTCAGTTCATCTGCCATCTGATTAAGACCTGAGCCTAGAACCAGAGCGACTTTGGGCATTTCACCCGCATAATTAGCTTTGATGAAAGCGGCGCAGTCCATCACTTCTTCATAGGTAGCGTTTAGTGTAGCGTCCGTGCTCATATCATCTCCTATAAATCAAGTTCTGGCAGGTCGAGGCCTTTATGCTCTTTAATTTCGGCCCGTGATAAGTCTTTCAGTTCGTGCGGGAAGACTAACCAGTCATCTGTCTCGTGACAATAAAAGTCAGGCACAAGGTTGGTCGCATTTCTCGCTGGCTTGTAATAAACCGTTGCGATTTTGATGACTTCCGGTGTGTTTCGGCGACATTTTGCTTTCAGCTCACGTACAATCGCTTCGATTGACCGGCCACTGTCAAAGACATCATCCACAATCAGAAGGCTGTCTTCTGCATTAATATTGTTGATGATATATTCAAGGCCGTGAACCTTAACTTCTTTTTGTTGCTCCATGCCGATATAACTTGAAGTACGGATCGCGATATGATCGGTATCAACGCCGTAGTAATCCAGAATTTCCTGTACTGCGATCCCTGTTGGGGTGCCGCCGCGCCAAACACCAACAATAAATTTTGGCTTGAAGTCGCTTTTCAGGATTTTCAAGCCAAGCTCAAAACTATCGGCAAGAAGATCCTGAGCTGTCACATAGTTTTTCTGGACAGTCATAAAAGATGAATCCTTTGATTGGTAATTTCAGAGTTAGGCACCATATACCGTCAGGAAGGCGATTTGTCATCTTTTGATCGCTTTTCAGCGCTATATTTTTCGCCTATGCTGCACGAAGTATTAATATAAGGGGACTTTATGCTCGACTATCTTCCACAGGAAATTATAGCCCGTAAAAGGGACGGAAATGCACTAACGGCGAAAGAGTTGGAGGCATTTGTGGCGGGTATTACATCCGGGGATGTAGTTGATGCACAAATCGCGGCATTTACCATGGCTGTGTTCCTGAACGGTATGACACCGGAGGAGGGAGCAACCCTGACCCGAGCCATGACGAATTCTGGTCGTGTTATCGACTGGACACGCATTGGTTTGGAGCCGGGTGCTCCTATTGTTGATAAACATTCCACCGGTGGTGTCGGAGATAAAGTAAGCCTGATGCTGGCACCGATTGTGGCGGCATGCGGCGCCTTCGTGCCTATGATCTCCGGGCGCGGCCTTGGCCATACTGGCGGTACACTCGATAAGCTCGAGAGCATACCTGGCTATAAGACAACCCCTTCGATCGAGGCATTCGAGACCTGTGTGAAAATGGTCGGCACGGCCATTATTGGTCAGACCAGTGAATTGGCGCCAGCAGATCGCCGCGTATATAGCGTGCGTGATGTAACCGGTACTGTTGAATCCGTTCCGCTGATCACCGCGTCAATTCTGTCCAAGAAACTTGCAGCAGGTTTAAACGGCCTAGTAATGGATGTTAAGGTCGGTAACGGCGCGTTTATGCAGTCGATGGATAACGCGAGGAAACTTTCCAGGTCGATTGTGAATGTTGCGTCGGCAGCAGGGTTGAAGACAACAGCCATCATTACAGATATGAATGAAGTTCTTGGCCGCACAGCAGGAAACGCAATTGAAGTACTGGAAGCGGTAGAATTTTTAGTATCTCCTGATAAGGCGGATGGTCAATTGCTTGAGATCACACTTGTCCTTGCTGCAGAAATGTTGGCCCTTGGCAGTATAGTAAAAAACCGCACAGAAGGCTATAAAATGGCAAGGGAGTGTCTGTTCTCTGGTCGTGCTGCTGATAAGTTTGCGCAAATGGTGCATGCTTTGGATGGTCCATCTGACTTGATGGAAAACCCTGATAGATATTTAAAGCTGGCGCCCGTTCGCATGGAGGTTCTGGCACCACATGACGGCTACATCACTGCGATGCAGACGCGCGATATAGGCATGTTGATTGTTGCAATGGGCGGTGGCAGAACCCGACCTGAAGATTCGGTTGATCATTCTGTTGGTATTGATCATCTCGTTAACCGTGGCTGTAAGGTTGGTAAAGGGGATAGATTGTGTACAATCTACGCCAAAACAGAAGATATGGCAGAGCATTGCCGGGATAAACTTCTGTCCTTTATTGCGGTTGAGGACACACCGGTTGAGCCGCCTGCATCGGTCCGGGAAATTATTGAAGGAGATAGCAATGGCTAGGGCCTTTATACTGGTGCTTGATAGTTTTGGTCTGGGGGCAACCCCTGACGCGGCTGATTTTGGTGATGTTGGTGCAGACACATTTGGCAGTATTGCAAGGTGGTGTGCTGATGGTGGCGAAAGTGAGAAACGCCCCGCCAGCGGCCCCCTTAACATTCCCAATATGGTCACGCTTGGCCTGGGAAAGGCATCAGAACTGGCAACGGGACATGCACCGGCTGGTATTGTCTCTCCACTGGAAACAGAAGGGCTGTACGGCGTTTGTAAGGAACTGTCCAAAGGGAAAGATACACCGTCAGGTCACTGGGAAATTGCTGGTGTGCCGGTACTATTTGACTGGGGATATTTTCCGACTACGCCGCCAAGTTTCCCAGAAGATCTCTTGAATGCTCTGATTGAGAGGTGTGATTTGCCGGGGGTGCTTGGCAATAAGCACGCCTCTGGAACTGTTATTTTGGAAGAATTAGGCGATGAACATATCGAAACAGGCAAGCCTATTGTCTATACGTCCGCTGATAGCGTGTTTCAGATAGCAGCACACGAAGAAACCTTTGGGTTGGAGCGCTTGTATCATGTGTGCGACGTAGCGCGGGAATTGGTTGATGCCTATAATATTGGACGGGTAATTGCCCGTCCGTTTGTAGGGCAAAATGGTGTCTTTGAAAGGACGGGCAATCGTCGCGATCTGGCAACACCGCCGCCATCGAAGACCCTTTTGGATATGTTGAAAGATGCCGGACGTGAGGTTATTTCTATCGGGAAAATTGCTGATATTTTTGCCCATCAGGGGTTGACGCAAAAAATTAAAGCAACTGGCAATATGGCGCTGTTTGACGAAACCTTGCATGCAGCAGACACGGCGCCAGACGGGGCGTTGATTTTTACAAATTTTGTGGATTTTGATCAGTCGTTTGGTCATCGCCGTGATGTGCCAGGTTATGCCAACGCACTTGAAGAATTTGACGCACGGCTTCCGGAACTGCAGGCGAAGCTTCAGGCTGGAGACTTGGTTATTCTGACGGCGGACCACGGGTGTGATCCTACGTGGCCAGGGAGTGATCATACACGGGAACATATTCCCTTTATCGCGTTTGGGCCTGGTATTGCAGGGGGGTCAATTGGCGTTCGCGAATCATTTGCAGATATAGGGCAAACGGTTGCCAGGCATCTGAACATCGCACCATTGGAAGTTGGTCATTCTGCACTGCAATAAAATTTTGTTTTTTTATAGTCAACTATATAATTAATGCCGAATTAAGTATCTATTCATTTGATGTGAAACTTCTTCATCTTTACTGTGTATACAGTTTTAATGGAGTAGTTTTGAGTATGTTTTTTGAATTTGATGGTCCTGACACAGTTGATCATCCAGAATTAAAACGGTTTGTCTCTGACCTTGAAAAACACAAGGCTGGTGAGTATTTGACTGTTCGTGAAATGCAGCGACGGGGAATGATCTCTTATTCGGATCGCATTCTTCTGTTCGCGTGGGATAAAGAGTTTGAAGACTTCCGTTGTAGCTTCTGGGGTTCACGGTTGACCAGTATTTTTGGTGTTGAGCTGACCGGCAAATATTTAGCGCAAATCCGTTTAAATCAGGAGGATATGAAGCAGCGTTTTACAGACTTGTATTCGACAGTGTTTGCAGACCGTAAATGTGTTCGCAACAGGACTATGCTACCGGTTACAAACACATGCAAGACTTCAGTTGGTTCCATCAGCTGGGAGCAGGTGTCTGTGCCAATATCAAAACCGGATGGTTCAGATTATGGTGTTCTGTCTTACTTTGCCTTCAAGAACCAACCCGCCACACGCATGCGCGCCTGGAGCTATTTTTGACCAGCCTCCAGGTCCGCATTAAGGTTTTTACCGGCCTTGTAAAATAGAAAGACCTTCACCAACGCAATCATAACAGTGATTGTCAGGGCTTCTCGTAGGCTTTCGTTGCCGGTGATTTCGCGAATGATATCGCTAAGGGCGCCGACTACGACGGGTCCAAGCCCAAGGCCGATCAAGTTTAGTATGAAGAATAAAACTGCGGATGCCATGGCGCGCATGACTGGGCCAGACAGTCTGTGCGACATGGCAATTGCAGGCGCCAAGTATGTTGCAGACAAGACCAACTGGAAAAACGCCAGCGCAATCATCAGCGTGCTGTTATCTGTATTATAGGCAAAGACGCCAACAGGTATTGCCAGACCACCGGTTATAGCCGGGAACCACATATACCACCGCACATCATATTTCGACAGTCGGTCAGCAGCCCAGCCGCCCAGAAATGTTCCAATCATGCCGGCCAGCCCGTTTGTTGCGGACAGAATGAAGCCTACTTCCGTAGGCGAAAATCCATGGTAGCGTATCATGAAGGAAGGCATGAAGTTACCCACGCCGTAGCTGACAAATGCGGACATAGCGCAGCCAAAGGCAAAATAGGGGAAAGATTTTAGGGTCATCAGGAATTTCAGTGTTTGAAGGAAGGATGGCCTTTCCTTCAGTGCTACGCCCTCGTCAAATTGACCACGGATAGGTTCCTTGATAGCAAAGCGCACAACGATGGCCAGTAATACGCCAGGAATACCTACCAGGAAAAAGGTCATTCTCCAGCCATAGACATCACTGAAATATCCACCGATCAGATATCCCAGTAAAACTCCAAGGTAGAGGCCCGAGGAATAGATGGCCAAGGCTGTTGCCCGTTTTTCCGGGGGATACATGTCTGAAATCATTGAATGTGATGGGGGGCTGCCGCCGGCTTCTCCGATGCCCACCCCGATACGGGCTAGGACAAGCTGCCAATAGTTCTGAACAAGTCCTGAAATGGCGGTCATGCTACTCCAGACAGCTAGGGCAGTTGCGACGATATTACGTCTGTTAGCACGGTCAGCATATCGGGCGATGGGTAGGCCCGCAGTGACGTAGAAAATCGCAAAGGAGAAACCACTAAGGATACCAAGCTGGGTATCTGATAATCCAAGGTCAACTTTGATGGCTTCTTGCATGATGACCAGTATTTGACGGTCAATGAAATTGAAAGCGTACACAATAGTCAGAATAAAAAGTGCAACTTTAATTTGCCTTTGTGATGCGCCGCCTGAAGGAGCTGTGCCTTCAGGAGTAGACTCGTTACGTATATCCGTCATATAACCTTCCCATAAACTTCCCAATTACAAGACTAGATGCAATTCGCCGGTTGGCAAGTAAAAAGCAGACATGAGACGGTGTAAAAAAAGCCCTGACCAGATAAAGCCGGTCAGGGCGATGTTTCTAAATTCTATAGTCAGTCTTAGTTTGCAGCAGCATACTCTTCAACCTGACGCCAAACACGGAACAGGTTGCCAGACAGAATTTTCTTGATGTCCTCTTCGCTGTAACCACGATCAAGAAGACCTTCAACGAGTGTTGGATAGCTTGTTACGTCTTTAAGGCCTGTTGGCAGACTGTCACCCACCCCGTCATAGTCAGAACCAAGTCCAACTGCATCAATGCCGCCCAATTTAACCGCATGATCGATATGATCCAGCACATCAGACAAGTCTGCATAAGGATATGGGGATGTCTCAGCGTATGCTTTCATGAACTCTTGTTTAAGCTCAGGTGTGTCGGTCAGATTGTTTGCAGCGATATGATCTTCATATGCCTTGGCCATTTTAGGGCGGTATGTATTGGCTTCTTCAGTAAGGAAGCTAGAACCATAGTTGATCATGATAACACCGCCAGCTTCTGCAAGCGCCTTGATCATGTCATCATTCATGTTTCGCTCAAACCCAGGTGTAAAGTGGCGAGCAGAGGAGTGCGAAGCGATCGGTGGTACTTTGGTTGCTTTCAGCGCAGCCCAGAATGCTTCGTCACTGACATGACTGATATCAACCATGATGCCCACTTGGTTCATTCGCTCAATCGCCTGGACGCCAAACTCAGACAAGCCGTTCCATTTGCGTGTTTCGTCATAGCTACTGTCGGAAATATGGTTGGCTTTACCGTGTGTCAGGGTGATGTAGCGGATGCCGCGCTCGTAGAAATAGTCAATATTTTCGAGCTTACCCATGATAGGAGAGCCGTTTTCCATGCCAAGCGGCAAAGCAATCACACCGTCTGCAAAGGCTTGTTCAACTTCTGCAACTGATCTGGTGATACGGTATTTATCCGGTGCGCTTTCGACGATCTTTTCTACAATATTGATCATCTCATCAGCGTGTTTTTTTGCTTCTTCTGTGCCGTCAAATTTAGCTGGGGTATAGATCGACATAAAAGGTGCATTCAGACCACCCGCTACGGCGCGAGGGTAATCAAAGTCGCCAGTTTCAGTTGCCTTGCTAACATCTTCCCAGCCGTCTGCCAGGCGGTACGGCACGTCAATGTGGCCATCAACAATGATAGTTGACTGCGCGATTTCCTTCGCGACTTCTGCATTGGATACTGTTGCAGGAGCAGGATTATCTGCTGGCTTTTCTTCGGCCTGCTGGCTGCAGGCTGCAATAGCTACAAAAGAAACTGCGGCTAATAACTTTTTCATGAATGTGTCCCCCTCAATAATGGCTTAAAATAACGTCGGTTATCTTGGCTAAACCAAAGAGGGGGGCGAGGGCAAGCGTTAAGTTGCCCTCAATGGTTATAATATAGCACTTGCTATGTGATAAGTAAGGAAACTGCTCAAATAGGCAAGCCCAAACAAGTATGCGACCATGAAGGCTGTCCATTTGCGACTATTTGTTTCCCTGCGTACGACAGCGATTGTAGAAAGGCACTGTGGCGCAAAAATAAACCATGCGAGGAAGGATAGGGCAGTTGGTAATGACCAGGCACCGTTTAGCATAGATACAAGACTACCCGCCACCACATCTTCACTTCCCTGCAGGGAGTAAACCGTTCCAAGTGCAGCAACAGCGATTTCACGCGCAGCCATACCCGGCAGCAATGCTATGGATATTTCCCAGTTAAAGCCGATTGGCGCAAAGATTGGTTCAAGCCATCCGCCAATGATGCCTACCATAGAGTAAACGATGGCTGGTTCTGTTGCATCTGCTGGTGGGGCCGGGAATGTAGACAGTACCCATAAAATCACCATGGCACCCATAATCATGGTACCTGCGCGGCGCAAGAAGATGCGTGACCGTTCATACAGTCCAATTCCAACATACCGCCAGTTAGGAACCTGATATTTCGGTAGCTCCATCATAAAGGTGGGCGGGGTGCTTTTGGTCAGACTTCTTTTCAACACAAAGGCAATAATCAGGGCAGATAGAATGCCGGCAAGATACAGAATAAACATGACAAAGCCCTGCAAACCGATGGTCCCACCGAAAATAGTGGTGTTCGGAATGAAGGCAGCAATGATCAATGTATAAACCGGTAGTCGTGCAGAGCAGGTCATCAGTGGTGCAATCAAAATAGTCGTCAGCCGGTCACTAGGGTCGGCAATCGCACGGGCAGACATGATCCCGGGAATGGCACAGGCAAAGCTGGAAATAAGCGGAATGAATGCCCTGCCATTTAGGCCTACACGGGACATGATACGGTCCATCAGGAAAGCGGCCCGTACCATATAACCACTTGATTCCAGTACTAGAATGAAGGCGAAGAGGATCAAGATTTGTGGCAGGAATATAATGACGCTGCCAACACCGGCGATCAGGCCATCTGATAGAAAACTTGCCAGCAAACCGTCTGACATGTTTTCTGCGATCATATCCTGCAGCGAGCCGAAGAAACCATCAATCATATCCATGGGGGCTTCTGCCCAAGAGAAAACTGCCTGGAATATGAGGAAAAGAAGACCGAAAAGGATTAGTGGACCAACAAACATATTCAGGAAGACTGTATCCAGAACGCGGGTCGCTTTGTGGCCGATACCTTCACTTAACGTGACTTCATTTTTAATATCACGCGCCCTGTTCTGGCGGGAACGAACATCTTCGGGTTCTTTTGCGTCTAGCTTGGGTAGCTTAACAGCTTCAAGGAGCTTTTCCCTTATCTCGTCCAGGCCTTTTTTGCGGACAGCAACTGTTTCAACAACCGGAATACCCAGAATTTGTTCCAGTTTCAGGCGATCGATATTGATTTTTTCTCTGACTGCCAGATCGGTCATGTTAAGTGCAAGAACCATGGGGAACCCAAGGTCTTTTAATTCCAGCACGAACCGTAAATGTTGAGACAGGTTTGTCGCATCAACGACACATAGAATAGCGCGAGGCAGGTCTTCTGCTTCAAGCTCTCCCATCAAGGTTGCACGGGTAATCTCTTCATCCGGGCTTCTTGGTGTCAGAGAGTATGTACCTGGTAGGTCAAGAAGTTCGACCGTTGACATTCCAAGAAGAGATCCGCTTCGGCGTTCAACTGTGGCACCGGGATAGTTGGCAACTTTTTGTCGAAGTCCCGTTAAACTGTTAAAAAGAGCGGATTTTCCGCAGTTAGGGTTACCTACTACAGCTACTTTAACAGGGTGGTTCATACAGGTGTCACCATTACAATATTCGCTTCTTTACGTCTAAGCGCAACTGTCATTGGGCCAATGCCGATTGCAATTGGGTCACGCCCAAACGGGCTTTCGTGAAGAACAGATACGTCCAGCCCTTCAGCGAAACCAAGTTCGCGCAGTGCAGTATCCAGATTTTCATCTGTTTCCAAAAGTGCAGCAACAATCGCTTTTTGGCCACGAGGGAGTTGACCCAGTGGAATAGTTACCGCAGTCTTGATGTCATCAGCCATGGTTTTACTCTCAAGATGTTCTTGCGAATTATTCGCAACTTAAGATGCTCTTAGCATGGAAAAATGAGGACAGCAAGGGGGTGATACAAATGGTCACAGAAATTTCAATACCTGTTTATCGGGAAGCAGGTTGATACGGGGAGAGGGCCATGGGGGCAGAATATCCTAAAAGTCTTTATGCTGAAACGGCTTTAGCTATTGCTGGCTATACTGCTCTTGAAGGTAATGCTGATACGGATGTCTGTGTGATTGGTGCGGGTATTACAGGGTTGATGGCAGCTATTACACTTCTTGAAGCAGGCAAACATGTAGTTGTGTTGGAGAAGAACAGAGTAGGATGGGGCGCTTCTGGACGAAATGGGGGGCAGCTGATCCGGGGCTTTCCTGGGCAGGAGCGGTTTGCAAAAGATCCATTATGGGATGATGCTTGTATCTGGGCTGGTCATGACTTGCTGCGTCAACGGATTAAAAAGTATGACATCCAGTGTGATTTTGTCGGTGGCTGGATGGAGTTGGCTAAAACAGCGCGCCAGCAAAAGGCACTATATAAACAGTATCAATTTTTATCAGAGGCATATCCGGATCGCGGATGGTCGTATGTAGACGCTGACAGGGTGCAAGAGGAAACCGGTTCCTCGGAATTTAAAGCAGGCCTGCTTAGTCACAGCGATGCACATCTACATCCCTTGAAACTGTGTCAGGAATTGGCACGCGTTGTCAGGGAACTCGGAGGCCAAATTTTTGAGCACACTGAGGTGAGTGCGTTCTCAGAAGGTCCTTCATCAGTCACGATAAAGACGTCAACAGGTTCAGTAGAGGCCGGGCAGTTGGTCGTAGCTGCAAATGTTTTCAATGTTTTGCCAATGTTGGGGCTGCAGGGGCAGGCAATGGCGTCCGGTAGCTATATAATTGCAACAGATCCTGTTTCGGATGATCTTCGGGCAACGCTGCATAAGGGGAGTTATGCCCTGTGTAATATGGATACCGTGTGTGACTATTTCCGTGTCTCTGCCGATAACAGGGTGATATTCGGTGGACGTGTGAATTATTCTGGCCGTAAACCCGCCTCAATTAAAAAAGAACTGCGCCCCAGAATGCTGCGGGTCTGGCCGCAATTAGCAGATGTTGAGATCAGCCATGAATGGGGGGGGCGTTTGGGGGTTCCTCTCGCACAGACACCCCTTGCAGGGCAGGTGTCTGACCATGTTTGGTATGCGTGTGGCTATACTGGTCACGGTGTAAATACAGGGACGCTCTTGGGAACCGCTGTCGCCAGCGCAATTGTGGCGGGCGACAGGATGTTTGATTTGTTCTCCAGATACAAAGGGTGGCGGTTGCCACTGCCTGAATGTGTTGTACAAAATACAATTGCACTTGCGGCGTTTTACTTTGTGCTCCGGGACAGGTTGTAGATACCGTACCTTAGTCTTCCAGCATCGCTTTAAGCATCCAGACACTTTTTTCGTGTACAGCAAGCCGGTCTGTCAGGAGACCCTGCGTTACTTCGTCATTGGCGTCTGCTGCGGCATTCAGGGCATCATTCAGATGACCAATCAGGGTGTTTTGTCCTGCAACCAGGCTTTTGATCATATCTCTGGCCGATGCGTCCTCTGAGCAGTCTTCTATAGAGCCAAGCGACATGTAAGCTTGCATATTGCCGGGCGCTTTAGCACCAAGCGTTCTGATGCGTTCGGCAATCTCGTCAATGGCAGGTGCTAATTCTGTATACTGCCCTTCGGTCAGCAAGTGCACGGGCTGAAACAGGGGGCCGGTTACATTCCAATGCACATTCTGCGTCAGAACATACAGTTGCACAGATTCCGCAAGTACGGTTTTAAGGGGATTAATTACTGCTGTGTTCTGCATAGTCATAGTTTGCTCTCCCTGTTGTTGGGTGTTTCGTTTCAACGCCTCAGACTATGCCAAACGCGTACCCTTTAATCCAATGGAGTTACTTAACCTCAGTAATCGATAAATTCGATTATTTGCCCAGAGGTGTTTTGTGAATGCGCCAACTGTATATTGCAGGGGAAATACCAGCCAGAAGACAGGCAAAGAGCGTAAAGCGTATAGCAATACTCTCAGGTACCAAAGGAATGGTAATGATCAGGATTAGAGCCGTAACTGTGAAGACAGCCCTTGCAAAGGTATGTGTTTTTTGCCAGTTTTTATCATTATTTACTGTCCATGGCAGGCGAATGCCCATCACATGATTTAGGGGTAAGTTAACCAGCATATTACCCACGAACAGGAGCATTAAAGCCACACCCATTAGGATGGTTTTCAATCCAAACAGACTATGTCCCATAGCTTGTGAAATCAGCAAAACCTGAAGGAAAAGCAGTAAGGCCATTATCGGCGTCAGGATTTTCTTAATCGCATTTTTCGATTGATCCCTGGTTTCGGAAGTGCGGGCGATCAAGGCGGCAGCACCAATGATACCGCTGATTAACAGACCTAATCCCGGCATGATAAATAACGCGCCCGGGGTGGTGGCGAACATGTCTATCTCACCAGAAAAGTTCCAGTGAACAGGTAGGGGGGTGTTTGGCGGAAGTAAAAGAGCGCCAATGAGCCCGATCAGGAAAGTGAGGCCAATAAAACTGAGCGCCAGTCTGTTATCTTTCGTAAATTGATGCATCATCCGCCCTTTGTGGTCGAGTCGTGCCCGTGAAGAGAAGAACACAACTTATTGTAAGATATACATAATAGAACGTTATTTCGACAGGAAATTCGTTTATGGCGTTGCGTCAGCGTTTACTGAGATTAGTTTAATTCTGTACTGGGGGTATTCCAAAAAAATCGAAGGAATTTGAGGTTCATAACCGTATTTTATAACAGGATAACTTGAAAAATCAGCTAATGTCGCGCATTAAAATGTGCAAAAGTGGGGTAGATTGCCTTGCGAATACACAAGCAGTAGGTCTAGTCTGCTCGCAACCAATCTTATGTTTATTACGGTTAAGGGGATTTTTATGCAGTTTCTTCGTGCTCTCGCTTTCGGGGCATCCTTGACAGCGATTTCTTACGGAGCGGTGTCCGCTTCTGATGCCTGGCAAGATAAAGTCGATGCAGCAACCAAACAGGTCATGCCAACAGTAGTTGAGCTACGGCATCATTTTCATGCTAACCCGGAGCTTGGGAACCGGGAGTTTAAGACATCTGCGAAAATTGCAGAACATCTGAAATCATTGGGAATAGAGGTAGAGACAGGTGTCGCGCATACTGGCATCGTCGGGACACTGAAGGGCGGTAAACCCGGTTCCGTTGTCGCGCTTAGGGCTGATATAGACGGCCTGCCTGTACAAGAAAAAACCGGGCTACCCTTTGCCAGCAAAGTTACAACCATGTGGCAGGGCGTTGAAACCGGTGTGATGCACGCCTGTGGTCATGATGCTCATATTTCAATCCTGCTTGGCGTTGCCGAAGTGCTCGCTGGTATGCGTGATGAGATACCCGGTACAGTGAAATTCTTCTTCCAGCCTGCCGAAGAAGGCGCGCCTGAAGGGGAAGAAGGGGGTGCCGAACTTATGATCAAGGAAGGTGTTCTGGACGGCGCAGATGCACCGAAAGCAATCTTCGGGCTTCATGTGTTTCCTGGCCCTCCTGGTGTGATTAGTTATAAGCCGGAAGGCTTCCTCGCCGCGGCTGACAGTCTCTATATCAAAATCAAAGGTGTGCAGACCCATGGTTCCATGCCGTGGGGCGGTGTTGATCCAATCGCGGTATCTGCGCAGGTGGTAAACGGTCTGCAGACGATCGTTAGTCGTCAGGTGGATATTTCAACGGCGCCGGCCGTAGTGACGGTTGGATCCATCAACGGTGGTAATCGCGGCAATATTATTCCAGAAGATGTAACCATGACTGGAACCATCCGTACATTTGATATGGCGATGCGGGATGATATCCATATGCGGATTAAGCGTACTGCCGAGAAAATTGCAGAAAGTTATGGTGCAGAAGCCGAGGTCGTGATCACTAAAGGGTATCCTGTTACCGTAAATGATCCGGCGTTGACTGCTGACATGGCACCAATACTTGATCGTTCGTCTGCGGGCGGAAAAGCCTATGTGGTCAAGCCTGTGATGGGCGCGGAAGATTTTTCATTCTTCCAGCAAAAAATACCAGGTCTGTTCTTTGGTCTGGGCGTATCCAAAGCAAACGCAACACGGGCTGATATGGCACCAAACCATTCACCGTATTTTTATGTTAACGATGATGCACTGCCATCCGGGGTGAAGGCGCTTAGCTCACTTGCCCTTGATTGGCTGCACAAGAATTCAGAGTAAAGGGGAATATATTTATGACAATTAAATCAAAAATTTTAAAAGCAACCGCGCTGGCAGGTGTTCTTCTGTCATCGCCTGCATTCAGTGATGATGTACTGGATCATATGGATGGTAGCTATGACCGCATTGAAAACCTGGCAAGCAAGCTGTGGGACTATGCTGAAGTAGGGTATCAGGAAAATAAAAGCACGAAGTTGATGCAGGATATCCTGAAGGCAGAAGGTTTCAAGGTTGAAGCTGGCGTTGCTGGCATTCCAACTGCGTTTGTTGCAAGTTACGGCTCTGGCGGTCCTGTTATCGGTATTCTGGCCGAAATGGATGCACTGCCTGGTATAAACCAGGACGCTGTACCACACCGTCAGCCAATCGAAGGTAAAGGTGCCGGTCAGGCATGTGGTCATAACCTGTTTGGTGCGGGGTCCGTCGAAGCAGCAATTGCTGTGAAAAAGTGGCTCGCGTCTTCTGGCCAGAAAGGCACAATTCGCCTGTATGGTACGCCTGCCGAAGAAGGTGGCAGTGGTAAAGTTTACATGGTTCGTGAAGGTCTGTTGAAAGATGTAGACTTTGCAATCCATTGGCATGCCAGCAGCGCAAACTCCGCAGCAGCAGCAACTACGCTTGCAAACCGTTCTGCAAAGTTCCGCTTTAAAGGTGTTTCGGCACACGCAGCCGGTGCGCCAGAAAAAGCACGTTCTGCACTGGACGGCGTTGAAGCGATGAATAATATGGTGAATATGATGCGTGAACACGTTCCGCAGGAAACGCGTATTCACTATGTCATCACAAAGGGTGGTTTTGCACCAAACGTCGTGCCGGATGCTGCCGAAGTATTCTACTATGTGCGTCATCCAAAGTCTCTTGAAGTTAAGAACATCTGGGAGCGTGTTGAAAATGCTGCACGCGGCGCAGCAACAGGTACTGGCACAGAAGTTGAGTGGGAAATCATTCACGGAAACCACCCTGTAGTAGTGAACGAAGCACTGCAAAAAATGGCTGATGCGAAGATGCGTCAGGTTGGCGGCGTAACCTATACGAAAGAAGAGCAGGAGTTTGCCGAGGCGATCTACAAGACGCTGAACGCACCTAACCTTTCCTTGGGTAGTGAAAGCCAGCAACAGCCATACCGCCTAACAAGTACGTTCGGTTCAACTGATGTGGGTGATGTTTCTATCGCTGTCCCAACTGTTGGTATTTCAACTGCTACATGGGTGCCTGGCACACCAGCTCACAGCTGGCAGGCAGTTGCGGCAAGCGGAATGTCCATTGGGTATAAGGGCACTGACAACGCGGCCAAGTCCATGGCACTGATTGCACAGGAGCTATTCACAAACCCTGAACTGCGTGCAGCAGCAAAAGCGGAGCATAAAGAAAAAGTTGGTGACGACTTTGTTTATGAAGCTCTGCTGGGTGACCGTAAGCCACCACTTGATTACCGTAAGTAATCAATTCGTTTCTAGAGAATTGAAAAGCCACCGACCAGATGGTCGGTGGCTTTTTCTATGATTGGTTGTGTAGTGTTATAGGTATTAGCGTGCCTGCATCATCATTTGGATTTCATTATCTTTGCCGGTCATTTGCCATCTACCCAAAGCAATTGGAATGCCGCCAATGGCATTCAGTTCGTCAAAGAAGTCACGCAGCACAAACGGTTTTCCCTGTTCTTCACACTGCTTTGCATAATCTGCCATTGCGCGTTCCAGCAAATATTTGCCTGTAATGTAGCTTGTGCCGTATCCTGGTTGCCGCAGATAGAGATGTTGTTCAAATATCAATAGCTCTTTTTCTGTTTTCATCCAGCCACGTGGTGTCCAGTCCATGTGGATTTTACCAGCATCTTCCATGGTCATTTCATTGGCATGCGCATAAAGCGATCCAAGGCCGCGTGCAGCGCGCTGGGCCAGCATAATCCAGACAATTTCCCGACTTCTGGGGTTGTTGTCATACAGACCTGCATGCATGAAAATTTCTTCGACTGCGGTTGCTGTGCCTTCGTTCCGACTGTCAAAAATGTTATAAAGCATCGGACCACGCCGCATTGGATTAGGGTGGGGGTCATGGTCCATTCTGGCCAGTTCAAACCAGTGATAAAAATGCGAGAATAATGGCAGAGGGTCGAGGTGCGAACCGATATAGAAGAAGTTTCTGGTTTCAGCCGGGACATATTCCCCAAGATGCGCTTCAAGCGCAGGACGGAAATACTCTTCAACCGTTACCACTTCTCCCTTGTCAAGGAAGGTCAGAAGGGTATTCGCGGCATCTTGTGCCAGTTTATTGTATTCCTCTGCATTCGCAGCGGGCTGTAATGCAGGCAGGTGACGATTGCGGTGTTCTTCCAGCTTCAAGGATGACCATGCACGGTCCAGTTCCCGCTTTAGAAGCCGAAATTCATCTTCCCACGTAAGGGGGACCAAGTGCACATTCTGCTGATACCAGGTGTAGTTATCTTTGCCTATGCCTGACGGGCCGGTTTTGCTATCTGCTTGTGACCGTAACCAGTCTGCCAGGTCGGTCGTAGCATCTATCGCTGCATTCAGTGCGGTCATCAGGGGGGGAGACGCAGTGGTTTCAATGTCTTGCCGCAGACCATTCAGCACTGATGCCTGTGTGTCAATATCCCGGATGCCAGCGATCCATAACTCCCGTGCATTGCCGACCAAATTTTGTTTGGCTTGTGCATATAGGGGGGGGATGACCTTAAGGTCACTGATTAACCGGTCTTCTTCAGATTTTGAAAGAGGAAAGTTATATGTCCAAAGCTCTGTCAGGGCATGGTGACTGGGGCCTTCGTGCGCTGGGACATCGCTTTTATATGTCCAGACCGATTTATAAAATGCCGGGTCGCGTGCCCAGGGTTTCAAAACTCTGTGGTTAAAATCATAGCCGCTTAATTCAGCTCGTAAGATGTGCCAGTCTACACGCTGTTCAGTAGTCCAGTCTGATGTGTCCAGATTGTTCAGTTTGTTAATATATGTTTGCAGTTCTTTGTGGCGCCGATCGAATGTCTCTGCCCGGTAGTCCGGTGCACCTTCAAACTGCGGGGGGACTTCAAAACTACGCCATTCCTGGAACAGTTCCTGCAGCTTTGCATAGTCGTCCGCCGATACTGGCAACGATGAGATTAGAAAAATTGCAGCTACTTTAATAAAGCGCCGCATCAGAGGTTTAAGGTTCGCCATATGAAAGGGTCCTTGTTTGTTGCTGCTGCGACGCTGTGAGTTTCTAGTCCGTTAAGCGCGCCGCGACGAGTTTATCTACTATGCTCATGAATGCGTCCCACGTGACGCGTACCTGTTCATACTCTTCAGGGGTTTTATACGGTATTGCCTTGGTTTTATGGCTGATGACCATGCCCAGTTCGGGGAAGACAGCAATATACTGGCCAAAATGGCCCCTGCCGGCATAGGCGCCTTTAAAACCATCCGGGCTGGTGTCATCATCGAAAACCCACCACATATAGCCGTATTCCAGCCCTGTTTCCCGGGTGGGCAGCGGGTTCATTTCCTCATTAGGTGTGATAGAGGATACAGATTCAGCAACCCAGTCTGCCGGTATCAGTTGTTTGTCATCCCAGCGTCCCTCCATCAGCATCAAGTGCCCAAACCGGGCAAGGTCCCTGGCTGACAGGTGCATGTGATAGGCAAGGTGCTGTGACTTTTCCGGATCGCCTGACTTTTCATGATCAGCAAGGGTGAAGTCCTGAAAGCCCAGGGGCAGAGCAATCTGTGTGTTTAAATCCTCAAAAATGCCTTTGCCGGTGGATTGTTCGAAAATGGTGCCAGATGCATTGAAATCCCAATTGTTATAAAGGAAGTAGGTGCCGGGTTCTTTTGAACCGCGTTCTGGTGCGTCTGCTATGCTATCACCGCCATTCGCCGCAGGATGATAAATGCCCGATCGTGCACTGATCAGGTCGCGAACGGTGGCCTTTTTTTCAATCTCGAGTAATCCGCCAACGTCATCAATTCCAAGCTCAGCAAGGGTACTTTCCAGATTAATTGTTCCGTCTTTGACATACTTACCGTACATAATCGCGAGAATACTTTTTCGAACACTGGCAATATAGCCAACCTCGGTGACATCTCCGTATGTATAGACGGATCTACCATCAACACTGACATGCAGACTTTGTGTGTTCAGTGTTTTCAGATGGGCATCAAGGTCCGCAAGTTCAGGCCTGCTGAAGCCAAGAATAGCAGGATCGCTGATGGCTTCCCATTCCTGCCCAGGAAAGGTTGGGGCAGGCGGTTCTGATGGCGTGCATGCGGTTAGTAGCACAACGAGTGCGGTAGATAACGAAGTAACTTTAAACATAAAAATATCCCCATAGAATTTTGAAAAGACTACGGGGATAAACGTTAATGTTCAAGTACTTCTGAGCGGCTACCCTTAGCTCATACCAACCTGTCCGACATAACTACTATCCTGTACGTACAGGTTCCTGAGCGCGTCTTCTACATAGCGCTTGGAAAAAGATAGCATTTCGCCTTCATATTTGCAGGCGGCTTTGATCTGGTCGACAATAAACTTCGGCTGATATGCTGCCAGCGGTTTCCCAGCGACTTCTGTAATCTGGGAGACAGTATAATCGAAAATCTCGTCAGTCAGATCTAACCCTTCTTTAGAGGCAACATAGTCGAAGATTGCTCTGAAAGCTTCAGGGGATGGGTCTTTGGTCTCTAGCTTGTAGGGAATACGGCGCAGAAATGCCGGGTCCATCAAATCATCAGGCGAAAGGTTGGTTGAAAAGATAACAAGTTCATCAAACGGTATCTGGAAAGATTTTCCACTGTGTAGTTTCAGATAGTCAACCCGGCTTTGTAGCGGTACAATCCAGCGGTTCAGCAGTTCTTCCGGGCTAACCATCTGGCGGCCAAAGTCATCAATTATGAAGGTGCCATTCAGCGCCTTGATATGCAGGGGGGCTTCATAGAATTTGCTGATTTCATTGAATTTCAAATCAAGCATTTCCATGTTCAGCTCACCACCAGTGATGATCACGGGGCGTTTACAGGCAACAAATCTTTCATCCTTACGGGACCGGATCACCGCGCGGCGTTCAATACCGTCCCAGTCATGCGCCATGGCCTCATGCACAGAGGGGTCGTAGACCTTGATGATCGCACCGTTCACTTCAATTGCGTAGGGGATATAGACATGGGATTCGTATATTTTGGCCACTTTTTCAGCAACGGTGGTTTTACCATTACCCGCAGGGCCATAAATCAGGATACTCATGCCTGAGTTGACAGCAGGGCCCAAGCGTTTTTTAAATTCATCAGGCACGACAATGTCAGAGAAAGATTCGTCAATGTCTTCCGGAGCCACGCGCTCATCTCCGATCGCCTGCGCGCGTACTTGCGCCTGGAATGTGGCAAGCGGAACCGGAGCAGGGCCAAAATATTGACTTTGTGTGAGAGCCTCTGATGCGAAGGATTTGCCGCTCCTGGTCAACGTATAGCGTAGGTTTCCAAAACCACCGCTGGCACCTGTTGCACCAGACATGCCGGCTGCTTCAATATACTGTTTGGTAATCAGGTCCTGAAGAATATCGCCAATGATTTTCGAGGGCAGTTTTATTTCTTCTGTTAATTGGTTGGTGGTCTCTAAATTTTCAACAAACATTCCTTTAACAACCAGTTGCTGCAATAGAACTGGATCAAGACCGGTTGCTTCAATGGAGCTGGGACCAAGTGGTTCGTATGAAATCATCAGGTTTGCCTCTGTAGATTAATCGGTGAATGCCTGTTGTGTAACCCCCGCAGGCACATCAAGCCTATACGCTAGACCAAGGAAGTTAACGGATGGTAATATAGTCCATAAAAATTTAGGTGCCAACACCAACTGTTTTACTGCGCCGTTCCAGTAACAGGTTGTCCCGCCAGACATTTTTTAAGGGACCATAGGCCATTAATCCCATTTTTTCCCGAACACCAACGGTACGAAATCCGCACGCGTGATGTAGTTTGACGGATGCTGTGTTTTCGGGGAATACGCCGGCAACAATAGTCCAGAAGCCATTTTCTTCTGAAGCTTTTACTGCTTCGTTGATCAGGGCTTTGCCAACGCCCTGACCGCGAGCACTTTTGCTAATATAAATGCTGATTTCTGCAATCCCACTGTAGCAGCACCGGTCACTTGTTGGCCACATGCATACCCAGCCACAAACCTCTCCTGTGTCTGAGACGGCAACAAACTGGCTCCAGTCGTAACTATCATTTTCCCAGACAGATCGCTCTTTCGGCTGTGCATCGAAAGTTGCATGTCCGGTCTCTATACCTTCCTGATTGATGCGTTTGACAAACTCCCAGTCAAGACTGGAATAAGGGCGAATGGTAAAGGCCATAGAATAATCCTTGAATATAGCCGTACAAAAATGAATAGCTTTTATAGAACAGTGAATGTCATGTTTGTTTAATTTTATGCTAACAATCTGAATTCACCAAAAGGAGATTATCCGGTGGCGACTTTTTATGATCATATTACCGAAAAACAGGCAGAATTTATCACGCGTCAGCCTATGTTTTTCACTGCTACGGCCTGCAAAGAGGGCCGGATAAACCTTAGTCCAAAGGGTATGGATAGTTTTCGGGTTCTCAACAAGAATGAATGTGCTTATCTGGACTTATCAGGAAGCGGTAATGAAACCGCAGCGCACCTAAAACATGACGGGCGCATTACCCTGATGTTTAATAGCTATGACAGAAATCCTTTGATTTTACGGTTATACGGCCATGGGCGTGCGGTGCAGCGGGGACAGGACGAGTTTGAAAGCCTACTGGCTCTGTTTCCGTCTTATGCGGGAACACGTCAGATAATTGTGATCAAGGTAGACAGCACTCAGGACAGTTGTGGATTTGCGGTACCCGTCATGGACTTGGTTGAGACGCGCCAGACACTTGTCAAATTTTCAGAGAGTAAGGGCGAAGACGGTATGGTCGAATATCGTCAGCAAAAAAATAAAATCAGTATTGATGGGCTTGATACAGGTCTTTTGGATTAGACGAAACTAATAGAAATAGCCTGATTAAGGCTCTGAGGGAGAAGGTTAATGCTAAACTCTATAACGGTTGATACGGGCCTTGTGGGCCCCATGCTGGCGCAGATTGGGCTGACATTTGCGGTTTTTTTGTTTCTTTTTACAAAGAGGCTCCCTTTGTTTATGAAAAAAGGTCTCGTTCCTGGAAACCCTAATAAACCTGGGGTTATGGACTCGCTGCCAGACGCAACCAGATTTCCATCGGATAACTTTAAAAACCTGGCAGAGGTACCGATCCTGTTTTATGCAGTTTGTTTGGTTGCTACGGTAGCGGGTTTGGTTGATGACAGTTTGGTAGCCCTTGCGTGGGTTTTTGTTGCCTTTCGAGTACTGCATAGCTTTATTCAGTGCACGTATAACAAAGTTGTGCACAGATTTTCAGTATTCTTCATTAGCTCAATTGCGCTATTGGTGATGTGGATTCGTCTTGTATGGCTATATACTGGTTCATAATGAATGCGGGCGCAGGCAAGTCAGTTTGCTCCCCACTGCCAGTAAAGTGACACGAAAAGGTAACAGTGATGGCAGCAGACCCAGAAGAGCTTGTGATTGTTCGTAGTAATCTGTCATCACATGATGCACACTTGCTGAAGGGCTTGCTTGAAAGTAACGAAATCTCGGCCTTTTTATCCAACGAGAATATGGGGACGCTGCAGTACGGAGTTGCGACCGATTTGCTGGTGCGGTTGAAAGACCGTCACATTGCACAAACGGTTTTGGCTAATGTTGTTACATTGCATAATACGCCGTCATCTGATCCTGTAGCGCCGGAGGAAGACGCTTTTTGCAGAACATGCGGATCAAGTCATGTGCATCCCTTTGTTGGCGAAATACCGTCCCTTATCCCCGGCATTCGGTATGATGCCAGCGAGGCAGGGGAATGGATGCATTGTCTGCAGTGTGACGCCTATTACCGTCGGAAACGGTCAAGGTTTTCTTCAATGCCTGTTGGGTTACTTTGGGGGCTTACCCTATCAGGGTTCACCATATTTCTATTATGGTTTTTAAACTGGCTACGCTGGCTTTGATTGAGCCTGCTTATCAGTATATTTCTTGAAAGCCACAGAGATTTACCCCTGTGGCTTTTTAGATTGTGCCTTAGTATTTATAATCTGAGTACAGAAACTCTGTAGAGCCTGTTTCTCGGTACTTTTCGATCAGAAGGTCGGCAGGTGTTAGGCCGCTTTCTGCACTTTCCCAAAGGGCGGTCAGGAAGCCTTGCTCTGTTTCCCCACTAGACGAAAGCTTCGCCCGGGCTTTCAATCCTTGATCAGCAATCTTGAGGGCTTCTGCTGCCAGGTCTTTGAATGTTTTACTGCCTTGCCAGGTAGCTTCTAGTCCCAATTTAGGGGCTTCGAGGCGCATACGCTCCATGTCCGGCACTGTCCAGTTTTTAACCAGGTCCCACGCAGCAGACTGGGCATCTTTGTCATACAGAAGGCCAACCCAGAAGGCAGGGAGGGCGCACAGACGTGCCCAGGGTCCACCGTCGGCACCGCGCATTTCCATATATTTCTTCAGCCGTACTTCGGGGAATAGGGTGGTCAGATGATCTTCCCAATCTTCCATCGTCGGCAGTTCGCCTGGTAGGGCTGGCAGTTTACCAGCCATAAAGTCCCTGAATGACTGACCACTTGCGTCAATATATTGTCCATTCCTGCGAACAAAATACATGGGTACATCCAGCACATGATCAACATAGCGCTCAAATCCCATACCGTCTTCAAAGACGAAAGGCAGCATGCCACACCGGTCAGGATCAGTATCGGTCCAGACATGGCTTCTGCGGCTTTTAAAGCCGTTTAACTTTCCTTCCGTGAAAGGCGAGTTAGCGAACAAGGCAGTTGCGAGCGGCTGTAAGGCCAGACCGATCCTGAACTTTTCGATCATGTCTATCTCAGACTCGGTATCAATATTGACCTGAACGGTACAGGTGCGAAGCATCATATCAAGCCCAAGGCTGCCAACCTTGGGCATGTAAGCACGCATGATACCGTAGCGGGCCTTCGGCATCACAGGCACCTGACTGCGTTCCAGGTCAGGGTGAAACCCCAGCCCTAAAAATCCTATATTGAGTTCTTGGCCAACTTCACGGGCTTCTTTCAGATGCAGGCTGGTTTCATCACAGGTGTTGTGAATAGTAGAAAGAGCTGCGCCCGATAGTTCAAACTGCCCGCCGGGTTCCAGAGACAGAGACGCACCGTCACGGGTTGCAGCAATGATATTGCCATTTTCCAGAACAGGTTCCCATCCCTTGTCGGTGAAAGCCAGCAACACATCTTTAATGCCAGGCAGTTTGTCCGTGCCTTCATAAGACAGCGGTGCATGATCAGACAGGTGGAACACAAATTTTTCATGCTCTGCCCCGATTTTCCATGTGGACCGGTCCGGGCGTACACCCGAAGCCAGATGATCAACAAGTTGACCCTTGTTCTCGATAAGGATGGAATTGTCGGACATATACTCTTTCCCTGAGAGCCAAAACAGTATGTATTTAGGAATACACTGAAATCTCTCTTACGCTCTCAAGGCAAGTCGATCAAGTAATCAAAAGCGTTTCTCACGCTTAGTTGAATTGAGTAAATCTAATCTATAAAGATAGCTGGCCTAATACCAGACGTTTACGGACTGGTCTTCTTGTGCCAGATCAAGGCCGTAAATATGCAGTGTGGTGGCTGGCGTGTCACTATCGTTGAAAATACGATGAATACCCTCTGGATTTGGATTGACCGTCGCCACTACGCCGGGCGTGCCGGTTACCAGCCCGGTGGAATGCACAGATTTGGAATCACAGCAATAATCATAGGTTTCGCACTGTACTGTGCCAGACAGAACCCCGACGCATCCCCAGGCGTTGTGGCCGTGTATAGGGGTTTCTGCACCCGGGTACCATTTTAGGCCCAAGATGGAGAAACGGCCATTAGGGTCCGTATAGAGTACATTTCGGCTATAACCGTTTTCATTCACTGGTTCAGTACACAGCGCATCAATGTCAAGACCGGGGATTGCTACTTTCAAAGCATCGGCAACAGACGCGCGATGATCTTGCGTTGGGAGATGGTTCGTAAGCCAGGATGTGATAGTCGCCAGCTGGTCAATGCTAGTCGTGGGCTTTTGAGAATCTATGGTTAGGTTATGTGAACTACCATCGGGCATAATATTGAACCAAATTCCTAATTAGTGTTTGAATATTGGTATAATATACTTCCTTTAAGGTGAAAATTGTTTCTAAAATTACGGGCTGAATGACGATTTTCAGGAAAACCATTCTATTCCTTGTAGTTAGAAAATATTTATACTGGATTTAGGCATGCTTACGGATTTCCTGAAAAGGGTCTGGGTAAGATTGGTAACATTTAGACTGTTGATATCTAGGACCAGTCACCCAGAACGGCTTGCCATAAGCTTATGGCTGCGAGTGCAGCTGTGTCGGCACGCAGAACACGGGGGCCTAGGCTTACCGTTACAGTGTTAGGATGTTTTTGAATTCTGTCCCGTTCGTTGTCGTCAAAGCCGCCTTCAGGGCCGATTAGCAGGGCCCAGGGTTTACCTGCGTGATCGGGCAGGGTTTCCTGCAAGGCAATGATTGCTGGTTTGCCGCTTAGGTCTTCATCGCAAAACATGATCATTCTGTCTTCAGGCCAGTCATCCAGCAGCTTACTTAGTTTGATGGGGTCTGCAATTGTTGGCACTGTCAGACGTTCACTTTGCTCAGATGCCTCTGCCGCATTTGCGTCCAGACGCTCCGATTTTACGCGGTCCACAATCGTGCGATTGGTCATGGTCGGTATCAAGTGGGACACGCCCAGTTCCGTAGCCTTTTGCGCGATGAAATCAAGACGTGCTTTTTTAATCGGGGCAAAAGCAAGCCAGAGATCCGGTTCTGGTGTCTGAGGCTTGGTTTGGGATTTGACCTTCAGTGATACTGAACGCTTTTGAAGATCAGAAATTTCGGCCAGCCACTCACCGTCTTTGCCATTAAAAACCAAGAGCGATGCGCCCAGTTTTTGGCGCATAACGTTGGCAAGATAATGGGATTGCTCCTTATCCAGTTCAATCACTGTTCCCTGCGATAAAGGAACAGTGAGATAAAGGCGAGTATATTTATAGGACCGTGTGTTTTTCATGGCCTCATCTTCACCAAGTTCCATAAGCTGTCAAGCTGTGCTTGCATGGCTCACGGTAGTTTAGTAGACCCGGTTCATGTTTACATGGAACAAAAAGCAGGTAACGGTAACCGCTGATGCGGTTGAAGGTAGTTGGGTATATAGAAATGCCCCGCTTGTCCTGCGGCCGTATCTGAAGCTGGCTCGAATGGATCGCCCCGTTGGCACATGGCTATTATTGTGGCCATGCTGGTGGTCAGTTGCGCTGGCGACTGAGGAGGGGAGTTTTCCTTCTCTACTCCTCTTGCTGTTGTTTGCGGTTGGGTCGCTAGCTATGCGAGGAGCCGGCTGTACCTATAATGATATCATCGACCGGGACTTTGACGGACAGGTTGAACGAACCAGATCAAGACCAATCCCAGCGGGTGAAGTCAGCGTGAAGGCTGCATGGGGATTTCTTGTATTCCAGTGTTTGATCGGCCTTCTGGTGTTGTTGAACCTTGGCATGTTTGCCATTGGTGTTGGTCTGGCCTCACTGTTGCTGGTGGCAGCATATCCTTTCATGAAGCGCATCACATATTGGCCACAGGCATGGCTTGGCCTGACATTTAACTGGGGCGCACTGGTTGGCTATGCCGCGGTTACTGGCGAGCTGACCCTTGCACCGATAGTGTTGTATGTTGGCGGGATATTCTGGACCCTTGGATACGACACTATTTATGCACATCAGGATACCGACGATGACCTGATGATTGGGGTCAAGTCTTCGGCGCTTGCGCTTGGTGACAAGACGCAGGCAGGGTTGATGGTTTTCTACGGCTTGTTTCTGGTGGCACTTTTATTCGTTGGAGCCCTTGCAAATCTGGGTGAAATCTATTACACCGGCTGCGCTTTTGCTGCGCTGCACATGGGCATGCAGATACGGCGCGTGGATATTTCTTCACCGGGTATTTGCCTAGAGATTTTTCGCTCTAACATCCATTTTGGATGGATTGTCTTCTTATCCATCGTTGTTGATAAGCTGGTACCATCCTTCCTGTAGACTGTTGGGGCTTTTGTAATGCTTTTAAGGTCAAGGAATCCTGATAATGGATATATCTAAAATTCCCGTCGGCGAAAATGCTCCCTGGGATGTAAATGTAATTGTTGAAGTGCCGGTCGGTACAGAACCAATCAAGTATGAAATGGATAAAGATTCTGGTGCGCTTTTCGTCGACCGGATCATGCATACAAGCATGCGTTACCCGTGTAACTACGGCTTTATCCCACACACACTTGCTGATGATGGTGACCCTGTTGATGTCCTGATCGCGAATCAGACGCCGATCATGCCAGGGGCTGTTGTCCGGTGTCGTCCGATTGGCGTTCTGGTAATGGAAGATGAAGCAGGCATGGATGAAAAACTGCTTATGGTTCCAGTGGATAAACTGAACCCATGGTACACAAGTGTCAGCGATTATTCTGAGATGCCAAAGCTTTTCCTTGAGCGTGTTTCACACTTCTTCGCACATTATAAAGACCTTGAAGAAGGCAAGTGGGTAGATATCAAGGGATGGGAATCCAAAGAAAAAGCAGCATCCCTGATCGAAGAAGGTGTCCAGGCATACAAAGCTGCTGGTAGCCCAGAGAATATCTAATCTCTATAGCTGATCCGGCATCGCGGACATATCCGCATCATAAAGTATACTTCCAAAAGCCCCGTCGAGAGCGGGGCTTTTTTATGCGCAGTGAACACCGAGGACGGTTGTTCAGTGGGGGCGCAGATAGTCAGTTTCAGTGCGCCGTAAAATCCTGCGATACGTGGAGGGCGCCTTGCTGGTCGCCTGATGCATCAACGTATCAAAAAGTTTTGACTTTCTGCGAAGATACCGAAGTACTCTGACAGTACGGGTCGATGTAGGGATCAGTAATAGCAAGCTGATTAAAAGAAACAGCAGACCAAACGGAATCGGTGTCAGTAAGAGTGGAATTGATAATATCAGAAAGATGATGCCAAAAAACTGGCATAAAAACCGTGTCATGCTTGTGTCTCCCGTGTCGCTGTCGTCTTTTATGGCAATTCAGTTTTCTGATTCTGCCTGTCTTTTATTACAGTAAGATATGGTGTCATGGGCGTTGGCTTTCAAGGCAGCCATTTCCTGCCCGTACGAAGGGTCATTCAGAATGCAGGTGCGAGGGCGCGGTAGTTCGTTGTCTTGCCGTATGAAGGCAGGGCAGAGAATCTAGTTTTCCTGTCAAGGATGACCCGCAATCTTTACATATGTAAAGCGATGAAGGTTTTTTTGTGTTTGGTTATGAAAATCGATAACCCATAGGTATTAGCTATGGACAACGCAAAAATTCATCGCTTGTTGAAAAAAATACAATATTGCACTATACGGTCACTCAATAGATAGTATTTGAATTATCTATTAGGAAAAGAAGCACCATCTACGGTATCAATTTTTCGACTGTTTTCATAAACAGATAACGCGATATTCAGGTGCGTTTTGAACGGTACTAACAGGCTGACCTGCTCCCCCTAGTTTGGGTCAGCAAGACTGGAGGCTAAGGTGAATAAAATCTTTGATACTGCGGATGCGGCCCTTGATGGGTTGTTATTCGATGGAATGATGATGATGGCAGGTGGTTTCGGCCTGTGTGGTATTCCTGAAAACCTTATTGCAGCAGTACACCGCAAAGGAACAAAAGATATTTCTATTGTCTCCAACAACTGCGGTGTTGACGGATTTGGTCTGGGTATCCTTCTGGACGCGAAACAAATTAAAAAAATGTATTCTTCCTATGTTGGGGAAAACAAGGAATTTGAACGTCAGTTCTTAGAGGGTGAGCTTGAGCTTGAGTTCAATCCACAAGGAACATTGGCGGAACGTATTCGCGCGGGCGGTGCGGGTATTCCGGGTTTCTATACCAAGACAGGCGTTGGTACAGTCATCGCAGATGGCAAAGAGCATAAAGAATTTGATGGCGAAACCTATATTATGGAAACAGGTCTTTTTGCTGATGTGTCCATTATCAAAGCATGGAAAGCCGACACAGAAGGCAACCTGATCTACCGTAAGACTGCGCGTAACTTTAACCCAATGATGGCAACAGCAGGCAAAGTAACAGTCGCAGAAGTTGAAGAGATTGTGCCAGCTGGCAGCCTTGACCCTGATCATATTCATACGCCGGGTATTTTCGTGCAGCGCGTCATTAAAGGCGACCATGAAAAACGTATCGAACAGCGTACCACCCGCAGCAGAGGAGAGTAATCATGGCCTGGGATCGTAATCAAATGGCTGCGCGGGCAGCACAGGAACTGCAGGACGGTTTTTACGTTAATCTGGGAATTGGTATTCCCACACTTGTGGCAAATTATATCCCTGAAGGGATGCATGTAACCCTGCAGTCTGAAAATGGCATGCTGGGCATGGGGCCTTTCCCTTATGAGGATGAGGTTGATGCAGACCTGATTAATGCCGGTAAGCAGACAATCACAGAATTGCCAACATCCAGTTATTTTTCTTCGGCTGACAGTTTTGGCATGATCCGTGGCGGTCATATCAACTTGTCCATCCTCGGGGCGATGGAAGTGGCTGAAAATGGTGACATTGCTAACTGGATGATCCCCGGCAAAATGGTCAAAGGCATGGGCGGTGCCATGGATCTTGTCGCTGGCGTACAGCGCGTTGTGGTGATTATGGATCACACAAACAAGGCTGGCGAAAGTAAGCTACTGAAAGAATGCACACTGCCACTGACTGGGCAGGCCTGTGTTGACCGTATTGTCACTAATCTTGGTGTGTTTGATGTGGTCGAAGGCGGTATCAAAGTTGTTGAACTGGCGCCAGATGTTACGATGGATGATGTCAAACAGGCAACAGAAGCAGCGATCATCGACTAGGCATTGTTGTTTAAAGCCAGATACTATCAGGGGGGCTCGAAAGGGCCCCTTTTTTTGTGTGCAACATAAGGGTGCATTACTGACAGAAGGTCTTTACATCTGAGTAATCGCGCAGCAGCTAACGGGACTGGTCCGCTTCGGGGTAGTGTTGGTAGCCAAGCGCCTTCATGGCGTCTGATATTCTTTCAATTGTAGAGCCAGGCACAGCGGAACTGCATGCAATCAAAATATGCAGAATAGTATCATCATTCTGCAACCGCATGGCCTCCAGGTGTTCGGCAGCCGGTTCTTCGGTTTTTAGATTCTCCCACATGCCTGACGTAATTCGAGTGTAGTCAGCCCGACCGGCGGCAATCATCATGGCCGCATGCCGGGAAGAGGGGGCATCAGGCGAAATCCAGGGCAGGTTCATATCGATCGCTTTGTTAATTTCCTGTCCGTAGAAGTTTTTCCGGACAAAAACGCCACGCAGTGTCTGGTCCTGAATGATAGACGTGATTGACTTATGATCAGCAAAACGGCTCTTAGCAGATTTTGATATTACTAAAACTGTTTCCGTGTATGTATCAAACAGATAGGGGACATATTGCCATGTTTTGGCACGTTCTTGGGTAAATACCCGGCCTGTTGTGCAAAGTGGACGTACCCCATCATCCAACATCTCGGATTCGGCTGTCATGGGTATGTTCGCCCATACCGGATCAACATCAGCTTTGGCCAAGATTGCGCGCAGTCTTTCGACATATTCACCGTAGAAATTCCCATCCCGAAAATATTGCATGGGCGGATAATCATACATGGGAATCAGTAGCTTACTGTGTTCTCTGGGCGTGTCTGCATCAGGCACATTTTGCGCCTGTACAGAGAACATGCCCATGCAGAGTGCGCCAAGGGCAAATGCCCCGGCGAAA
The DNA here is from genome assembly GCF_014656395.1 of Kordiimonas sediminis. GTDB lineage: Bacteria > Pseudomonadota > Alphaproteobacteria > Sphingomonadales > Kordiimonadaceae > Kordiimonas_A > Kordiimonas_A sediminis. The sequence continues at coordinate 1,277,670 of NZ_BNCI01000002.1, read as the reverse complement.
TATTTCCTGAAAGTAAACATGAGCACACTCTTGTTTAAAAGTGTTAATATCTACTAAATGGCGAGAATTATCCTGCAGTGCCGCCGACAGTCAGGCCGTCAATACGCATGGTTGGCTGGCCAACTCCGGCCGGTACTGTTTGGCCGCCTTTGCCGCAAATACCGACACCGTTATCCAGTTTCAGATCATTGCCAATCATGGAAACGCGCGTCAAAACATCAGGCCCGTTGCCGATAAGGGTTGCCCCTTTGACCGGCTCTACGATCTTGCCTTTGCGGATGCGGTACGCTTCTGTGCAGCTAAAGACAAACTTGCCGGATGTTATGTCAACCTGACCGCCACCGAAGTTCACGGCATACAGGCCGTCATCTACAGATGCAATGATCTCGGCAGGATCTTTGTCGCCAGCCAACATAAAGGTGTTCGTCATGCGCGGCATAGGTGCATGGGCATAGCTTTGACGACGGCCATTGCCTGTCGCAGACGTTCCCATAAGGCGGGCATTCAATCTGTCTTGCATATAGCCTTTCAGGATGCCGTTTTCGATCAGGACGGTGCGCTCAGTCGGTGTGCCTTCATCGTCAACGGACAATGAACCCCGGCGTCCTTCAAGGGTGCCGTCGTCAACAACGGTGACACCGTCTGCTGCCACACGCTCGCCTAAAAGGCCGGCAAAGGCAGATGTTTTCTTGCGGTTGAAGTCACCTTCAAGGCCGTGGCCCACAGCTTCATGCAGAAGGACGCCCGGCCACCCAGGCCCTAAAACAACGGTCATTTCGCCTGCTGGTGCATCGGTGCTGGCCAGATTGACTTCAGCTTGGCGCAGAGCTTCGTCGGTTTGTTTTCTCCATTGATTTTCATCGAATAGAAAATCATAGGGCACGCGGCCACCAGCCCCATCAAAACCTGCCTCTGTTCGGGTGCCGTCTGACATCACCACGGAAACATTCAGGCGAACAAGGGGGCGTACATCACGAACGCGGTGGCCTCCGGCACGGATAATTTCAACAATATCATAATTGGATAATAGAGAGGCACTGACCTGAACAACCCGGCTGTCTTTATCGCGGGCATATTGGTCAATTTTTTCCAAAAGTGCTACTTTCTCAGAGAAGTCAATGCCAGTCATGGGGTTGGCGTCAGAATATAGCTGCCTGTTTGTGCGGGCCGGGGAGAGGTCCTGAGTGCCTGATTTTCCGGTGCGCACTGCGCCCACTGTGTTCACAGCTCTTTTCAGGGCTTCTTCCGATAATTCATTCGAGTGCGCATAGCCTGTAGATTCGCCAACAACGGACCGTAGACCGAAGCCTTGCGTCGAATCAAACGAGGCAGATTTCAGTCGTCCATCATCGAATGAAAAGGATTCGCTTTCACTGGATTGTAGATAAAGTTCACCATCATCCATGTCGTTCAAAGCTGAATCAACAATTTCGCATGTCTTACTTTCTTCCAAGCTACTGTTTTCAAAGAAAAAATTAAGAGGTACGGCTGACTCTGACATGGATGTCTCCTGAAATTGATGTGGCTGTAACAGCCAAAAGGGCTGACGTTATTTGTAAATATCAATGAGTATTACGTCTGAATAGGTCTATAGTAGGTTCTGTGCTGGCATTCAAGGTGCGTCAATAGGTCGCAGAGATGCCGTCTAAACAATGGTTAAACTTGGTTGGAAAGCTGGAAATCCGCCGCAAGGTGATTTTTTTTGGGATTTTATGGCAGAAAAATGACTTTTCATGCCTTGATGGGCTTGAGCCTGCGGCTTCCTCTGGTATAACGTGCGGCATTAATGTTCGGAATTGTGTTCAAAATCATGTTTCCGGTGATACCTCTAGGGCGGCTAGGGCCTGAGGTAGATATATATAAGTAAAGGGAAAGCAGAATTATGATCGTCAAAAGGCTTACTGCTGGATTTATGGCTGCGGCTGCAGCTGTGTTCAGTTTTGCTGCGACTGCTGCGGCTGAGGGGCGCATTGGCGCTCCTGTTGAAAAGGGGCTTTGGCTGCAGGAAGCGGCGAGTGAACAGGCGGAAAAAGTTGCGTCTTTTAATATGGACCTGATGTGGATCATTACAGTCATCACACTGTTTGTATTCGCGCTGATGTTAATCATCGTGATTCGGTTCAACGAGAAAGTTAACAAAGATCCGTCCAAGACAAGCCACAACACCTTCCTTGAAATCCTTTGGACTGGTACACCGATTTTGATCCTTGTTGTGATCGGCTTCCAGTCTATTCCACTGCTGTATTATCAGGACGTAGTTCCAGAGACAGAGTTCGCCGTTCGCGTAACGGGTAACCAGTGGAACTGGACATATAACTATCCTGATCATGACGGTATCGAATTTACATCAGTTATCGTACCTGACAGCGCGTTCAAAAACGCTGAAGAGCGTGCGGGCTACGAAGCTGACCTTTCTGCATTTCTGGGTCGTGAAGCAAAGCTGAATGCACGTCTTCTGGATACGGACACACGTCTGGTTGTTCCAGTTGATACTGCGGTTAAGATCCAGCTGACTGCATCTGACGTGATCCACTCCTGGACCATTCCTGCATTTGGTGTGAAGCTTGATGCGGTGCCTGGTCGTTTGAACGAGACATGGTTCAAAGTTGACGAAGTCGGTACATACTACGGTCAGTGTTCTGAGCTTTGCGGTAAAGATCATGCTTACATGCCAATCGCTGTTGAGGTGGTTAGCAAAGAAGAATTCGCTAAATGGGTAGAGCGCGCGAAAGCAGAATTTGCTGACGCTGGCGCAACTACTGCATTTGGTCGTTAAGATACCTTAGGGAAAGGATTATTATCGTGGCTCACGCAAATCCAACCGGTTGGAAAAGATGGCTTTTCTCGACCAACCATAAAGACATTGGCGTCATGTATCTGTGGTTCGCCTTCTTCGCAGGCATGATCGGCTTTGGTATGTCCGGTCTGATGCGTATGGAACTGGCCGAGCCTGGCGTACAGTTTCTGCCTGAATTTCTTGGCATGTCTGAAGATCAGGCACGTCACATGTTTAATGTTCTGACAACCGGTCATGGTCTGATCATGGTATTCTTCATGGTTATGCCGGCTCTGATTGGTGGTTTTGGTAACTATTTCGTGCCGCTGATGATCGGTGCTCCTGATATGGCATTCCCGCGGATGAATAACGTTTCATTCTGGTTGATGCCTGCGTCTTTCGCGCTGCTTCTGCTGTCAACAGTTGTTGAAGGCACTGGCGGTATGGCTGGTTTCGGCGGTGGCTGGACAGCGTACGCGCCGCTTTCTACGTCTGGTCACACCGGTCCTTCCATGGATCTGGCGATCTTCTCGCTGCACGTAGCGGGTGCGTCCTCTATCATGGGTGCGATCAACTATATCACGACTATCTTTAACATGCGTGCGCCTGGCATGACGATGCACAAGATGCCTCTGTTTGCCTGGTCGGTTCTGATCACAGCATTCCTGCTGGTTCTGTCCCTGCCTGTACTGGCTGGTGCGATCACTATGCTCTTGACTGACCGTAACTTCGGTACGGCATTCTTCGATCCTGCTGGTGGTGGCGATCCGATCCTGTATCAGCACCTGTTCTGGTTCTTCGGTCACCCTGAAGTGTACATCATGATCCTGCCTGCATTTGGTATCGTGTCGCACATCGTATCTACCTTCTCCCGCAAGCCTATCTTCGGCTACCTCGGGATGGCATATGCGATGGCTGCGATTGGCGGTATCGGCTTTATCGTATGGGCACACCACATGTATACTGTGGGTCTGGATGTTGATACCAAAGCATACTTTGTTTCTGCGACAATGGTTATTGCGGTTCCAACTGGCGTGAAAATCTTCAGCTGGCTCGCGACAATGTGGGGTGGTTCCATCCGCTTTACAGTGCCGATGCTATACTCAATCGCCTTTATCCTGCTGTTTACAGTGGGTGGTGTAACGGGTGTTGTGCTGTCGAATGCGGGTGCTGATATTGTTCTGCATGATACATATTATGTGGTAGCGCACTTCCACTATGTTCTGTCGCTTGGTGCTGTGTTTGCGATTTTTGCTGGCCTTTACTACTGGGTTGGTAAAATGTCCGGTAAAGAATATCCAAACTTCCTGGCGCACATCCAGTTCTGGATTACCTTCGTCGGTGTGAACCTGATCTTCTTCCCGCAGCACTTTCTGGGTCTGCAGGGTATGCCACGCCGGTATGTTGACTATCCAGATGCATATGCACACTGGAACTGGGTCTCTACACTTGGCTACAAGGTTACGGCTGTAGGCGTTCTGCTGTTCATCGTAGTGATGGCAATCACGCTGCTTCGCAAGAAGACACTGGGTGAAAACCAGTGGGGTGAAGGCGCTACTACACTTGAGTGGACATTGACGTCTCCTCCGCCAGCACACCAGTTCTCTGAACTGCCACGTATCAAGTAATACCGGCCTTCGGTTCAGAGTAATAAAGGAATTCATTTTGACTGATACGGTCAATAATATGAATGAAGCACAAATACCTTCTGCCTGCGGGCAGGAGGTTCCTGTCTATGCTTCAGAAGCAAAGGACTTCATTGCCCTTTTGAAGCCGCGCGTGATGTCTTTGGTGATATTCACTGCGCTTGTGGGTCTGATTGCAGCCCCTGGAAATATGCATCCTGTACTGGCTTTTGTGTCAGTATTCCTTATTGCTGTTGGGGCTGGTGCCTCTGGTGCGCTGAATATGTGGTACGATGCCGACATTGACATGATCATGGCGCGTACAGCAAAGCGCCCGATTCCCGCAGGCAAGGTCAGCCCACAACAGGCCTTGGGTTTTGGCATTACCCTGTCTGTCTTTAGCGTCGCCCTTCTTGGGTTGGTCGCGAACGTGACTGCTGCAGCACTCCTTGCCCTGACTATTTTCTTCTATGCTGTCATTTACACCATTTGGCTGAAGCGCAGAACCGCACAGAATATTGTGATCGGTGGTGCTGCTGGTGCCTTCCCGCCGGTTATTGGCTGGGCTGCTGTAACTGACAGTGTGACGATTGAATCGCTTGTTCTGTTTGCGATTATCTTTTTCTGGACACCGCCGCACTTTTGGGCGCTGTCGCTCTTTATCTCGGAAGACTATAAAAAAGTCGGTATCCCGATGCTACCGCTTGTCGCTGGCAAGGCTGAAACGCGCAAACAGATACTTATCTATAGTATTGTTCTGGCGCCGTTCGGTATCGCACCGTACTTCCTTGGTTTTGCGGGACCTGTTTACGGTGCTGTTGCGGTTGTGCTGAACCTTCTGTTCCTGAAGGGCGCATTTGCTGTTTATGTACAAAAAGCGAATGCAGACCGGGCGCTCTTTAAATATTCCATTTTATATCTGTTCCTGACGTTTGCGACACTGGCGGTCGAGCGTCTTGTTCTTGGAGGATAGTCATGTCAGACGAACAACAACCACAAGGACAGCATGAGGTAACAGAACAAACCCGCAAAAAGAACCGGGCACTTGGCCTGGCACTATTTGCTTTCGTTATAATTGTTGCCGTTGTTAGCTATTTTAAGATCAAGAGTTTGGCACCATGACACAAGAAGTTCAGCAGCCTACATATGACAAAAACAAAAAGGTCGCAGGCATCGTCTTTGGCGTTGTTGTGGGGATGGTCGGCATGTCATATGCAGCAGTCCCGCTTTATGATCTGTTTTGCAAGGTAACGGGCTACGGCGGTACGACACAGCAAGCTGATACGCTGTCGGCTGAGGTGATTGACCGTGACATGCGGGTGCGCTTTAACGCGAGCGTGCACAAGGATATGCCTTGGGAATTTAAGCCAGCACAAAACACACAGATGCTGAAGGTAGGCGAACAGGGTATTGCCTACTATGAGGCTTATAACCCGACGGATAAAATTATTACCGGTACGGCGACCTATAATGTCGCGCCACATAAGGCGGGCGGGTACTTTACCAAAATCGATTGTTTTTGCTTCACGGAGCAAGTTCTAAAACCGGGCGAGAAGGTTTTGATGCCGGTCGTCTACTATATTGATCCTGAAATTGATCAGGATGTTAACTTAAACGAGGTTGGCGAGATCACTCTGTCCTACACTTTCTTCGTTCGTGACAACGAAGATATGGCAGAAAATCGTTAATCAACAAGTATAATACAATAGGGAAGCCACCCAGGGGTGGCGTTAGGTAGGAGAAAATTTATGGCGGGCGACGTTAATCACGATTACCACCTAGTGGACCCCAGTCCATGGCCAGCGGTAGGTTCGCTTGCAGCGTTCCTGGTAACGTTTGGAGCAGTATTTGCCATGAAGCCGGAAGCAGAGCTTTTCGGTGTTGCTGGCGGTACGTTTGGCTTCTGGAGCCTTGGTTTAGGCTTCATGTTGCTGCTTTATACATTCTTCGCTTGGTGGAAAGACGTCATCGTAGAAGGCGAACATAAAGGCGATCATACACCTGTTGTTCAGATTGGTTTGCGGTACGGTATGATTCTGTTCATTGCATCAGAAGTCATGTTCTTCGTTGCGTGGTTCTGGGCATTCTTTGATGCTGCTATGTTCCCAAAACATCACTTTGCCGACGCATTCCAGGTATTCGAGATGTACAATACAGAGGCTGCATGGCCACCAGTTGGTGTTGAGACATTTGATCCATGGCACCTGCCATTCATGAACACACTGATCCTGCTGCTGTCCGGTACGACTGTAACATGGGCGCACCATGCAATCGTTGAAGGCAACCGTGAAGGCACGAAGAAGGCACTGTGGTGTACTGTTCTTTTGGGTGCACTGTTTACCTGTGTTCAGGTTTACGAGTACATGCACGCAAGCTTTGCTTTCTCTGGCAACATCTACGGCGCGACCTTCTTCATGGCGACTGGTTTCCACGGTTTCCACGTTCTTGTTGGTACGATCTTCCTGGCTGTTTGCCTGGGCCGTCTTTACAAAGGTCATTTCAAGCCAGACCATCACTTCGGTTTCGAAGCTGCTGCTTGGTACTGGCACTTCGTTGATGTTGTATGGCTGTTCCTGTTCCTGGGCGTCTACATCATCTACGGTTAATCGTTTTGACTTCTGACAAAATGAATACAGAAAATAACACCGATCCAGAGCAGGGCTTTGGGTCGGTGTCTCCTTATCAGGCCGGATTTAAATGCCGCTGTCCCAAATGCGGGACAGGGCCACTGTATGGTCGCCTTCTGGATATTAAGCCAACATGTGATACGTGTGGGTTCGATTTGTCTGATGCCGATCCGGGCGACGGTGCAATTGTTTTTGTTATCCTGATACTCGGCGCGCTGACAACAATCGCCGCTATTATCGTTGAAGTTAAGATTGCGCCGCCCACATGGGTGCATATGCTGATCTGGCCAGTTTTTATCTTTGGACTGGCTATCTGGATGCTGCGGGTGTTCAAGGCGACGCTTGTAGCCCTGCAATATCATCATGACGCCCATGAAGGTGTGTTAGAGGAAAGCAAGTCTGACGATGACTGACAACCAGCAGGCACATCAATTGGCACGATTTGCACCGGGTACTGGTTTGACCGTTACGGTTAGTATCTGTCTTATCATTCTGCTGTCCCTTGGCACATGGCAGGCTATGAAAGTCGGGCCCAAGACGGCCTTTCTTAAAACCATCGAAACAGGATTATCGGCCGAGCCGACCAGTCTGCCATCACGGGATGAAAATCCCGCTATTTATGATTATCGGCGCGTAACATTTGAGGGGTCGCTCATAAGCGCCGACTCGGCCCCTGTTTTTGGTACCAACCTGGACGGTGACGGCGGCTACCATCATTATGCGGCCATTCAGGATGCCACTGGTCAAATTGTTCTTGTGAATTTTGGCTGGGCTGCAACTGACAAGGTAGAGCTGCCAGTCGCCGTTGGTGCGGAGAAAACTTTCTCCGGCGTTTTGCGTCAGGGGGCCAAACCCGGTATGATGACGCTGGAAAATAATGTTGCGACCAAAAGCCTGTATGTGGCGAATATTGACGATATCGCTGCTGTTCTGGGGCTGGGTGCAGAAGAATATTATAATTTCCGGGTGATGCTTGATCCAATGCCGGGGACAGCTGGCTCTCTTGTCGGGGGGCAGGTCGTGGTTGAAATTCCCAATAATCATCTACAATACGCCTTCACATGGTATGGTATTGCCGGTTCACTGATCGCCGTGTATCTGATTATGGGCTTTAGTCGTGCCCGCAAGACGCAGAAATAAAGCGGGCGGAAAATGCTTTTTCTTCGCGTTTCCAAGGCAATGCCTTGCTTTTTGTATCACTGCACCCTATCACTATCGCCGTAATTTTAACCTACAAAGCTGAGTAAGTTTCCGTGAAATATATTTCAACTCGTGGACAGGCAGAAGTTCTTGATTTCGAAGGGGTGACCCTGACTGGATTGGCGCGTGATGGTGGGCTTTATGTCCCGGAAAGCATTCCGACACTGACTGCGGATGAAATTCGTAGCATGCGCGGAAAGTCATACAGTGATATTGCGTTTCAGGTGATCAAGCCATTTATTGGTGACTGTCTGACAGATGCGGAACTGAAATCCATGCTGGATGAAACGTACGGCACTGCGTTCAGACATCCTGCTGTTGCACCACTTGTTCAGACGGGTGCGAATGACTGGATACTTGAACTGTTCCACGGCCCAACTCTGGCTTTCAAGGATTTTGCGCTGCAGCTTCTGGGGCGTTTCTTCGATGTGTTTTCTGCGCGTCGCGACAGGTCGCTTACTATTCTTGGTGCAACGTCCGGGGATACTGGGTCTGCTGCGATCGAAGCAACGCGCGGGCGCGACAATGTTAAAATTTTCATGCTCCACCCAAAAGACCGTGTGTCTGATGTGCAGCGCCGACAGATGACAACAGTGATCGAACCTAATGTGGTCAATATCGCAGTTGAGGGCACGTTCGATGATTGTCAGGCACTGGTAAAAGCGGCCTTTAACAATCATGAATTTCGCGACAGCGTGAATTTGACTGCTGTGAATTCGATCAACTGGGCGCGGGTGATGGCGCAGGTTGTTTATTACTTCACCAGTGCGGTAAGCCTCGGTGCGCCAGACCGTTCTGTATCCTATAGTGTGCCAACGGGTAACTTTGGTGATATTTTCGCCGGTTATATCGCACGGGCTATGGGGCTGCCTATCGACAAGCTTGTCGTTGCGACAAACAGTAATGATATTCTGGCGAAGACTTTGCAAACAGGTACGTATGCCAGCGGGTCGGTCAATGCGACCCTGTCGCCAAGCATGGATATTCAGGTTTCCAGTAACTTTGAAAGACTGGTTTTTGACCTGACAGGCCGTGATGGTAGCAAGGTGCAGTCCTACATGGACGGCTTTGCCGCAGAAGGCCAGTTCAAACTGGATGCAGCGGAGTTGGAGAAGGCAAGGGCACTTTTCCTTGCGCATCAGGTTGATGACGCGACCACACTGTCTGTTATGCAGGATTTATACGCTCGCACAGGGTATAGTGCAGATCCGCATACAGCGGTTGGTGTTAAGGCTGCACAAGAATGCCTTGCATCTTCGACATCCCCAGTGATTACTTTGGCGACGGCACACCCTGTAAAGTTTGGTGCGGCTGTTGAAAAAGCCATCGGTCATGTACCTGCACTGCCTGAACATATGGCAGATTTGATGGAGCGTGAAGAACGCATGGAAACACTCCCGAATGATTTGGAAACTCTTATGTCCCGTGTGAAGGCAGGGTCATAAATTGAGAGTTAGAATAACAAAGCTGTCGAACGGCATCAGAGTAGTCAGTGAAAAACGCAAGACAGTTCAGACGGTCTCTTTGGGCGTTTGGGTTGGTGTTGGCTCACGCGATGAAACGGAAAGCCTGAACGGTATTACGCACTGTCTTGAACATATGTTGTTCAAAGGGACGGAAAAACGGTCAGCGACAGACATTGCCTATGAGATTGAAGCCGTTGGCGGGCATTTGAACGCCTATACCACGCGGGATAACACGCTTTATTATGCGCGGGTTCTGAAAGACGACCTGCCGCTTGCGATGGATATACTGTCTGATATTTTGCAATATAGCCGTTTTGATGAAAAAGAGCTGGAGCGTGAAAAAGACGTTATTCTGCAGGAGATCGGCCAAACCAATGACACACCTGATGACATTGTGTTCGATAACTTGCAGGCTACTGCCTTTAAAGGGCAGCCACTGGGCAGAAGTATTCTGGGGACAGAGGAGAATGTAGAGGCTTTTACCTCTGCTGATTTGCACCAGTATCTGCAGAATAATTATACCAGCGGCAATATTGTCATTTCGGCGGTTGGTGCGCTGGACCATAACGAAATGGTGCGTCTGGTGCAGGAGTATTTTACCTCTATCCCGACGGGCAAGCCTGTTCAGACTGACCGCGCCAAGTTCACTGGCGGCCGCCATTTGAAGCGCCGCAAGCTTGACCAGATTCATTTGACTTACGGCTGGAATGGCTGTTCGTTCGATGACGATAGTTATTATCCAATGCAGGTCTATTCCACTATTCTGGGCGGTGGTATGTCGTCGCGCCTGTTCCAGGAAGTGCGGGAGAAACGCGGCCTGGCCTACAGTGTTTACAGTTTCGCCAGTTCGCATTTCGATACCGGTATGTTTGGTATATATGCGGGCACTGGTCCCGAAAGTGCAGAGAAGCTTACCCCGGTGATCCGCGGCGAGATGGAAGCACTGGCAACAGGCCTGCGCGCAGGTGAGATTGATATGGCCAAAGCACAGCTTAAGGCAGGGTTGATGATGGCGCTGGAGGCCACAACATCCCGGATGGAACAGCTTGGCCGTCAGCTTCTGATCTTTGACCGTATTATTCCGGTCGAGGAGATGCAGGAAAAAGTCGAAGCAGTTGGTGAGGAGGACGTGTTACAGCTGGCGTCTTCGATCATCGAGCAAAAGAAGACCGCCTTTGCAGCCATTGGCGGGAAAGAGATCAAGGATGCTGCTCTGTAACCGGCAGCACCAAACAATGAGTAATCCTGATCGGGGTCTCTGGCAGGAACTATACATGCCGCCGCTTCGACAGACAGGCCCCAAGTGTAGATAGGGTAGTTGTTGTGAGAAGAAGCAGGCCTAGGCGTGGCCTGCCTCGGACGATAACATGCTGATATCAATACCCAGACGCGCCATGGCCCGCGACCATTTCAGGTCCATTTCGGTATAGAAGATAATTTCTTCATCTGCGTCAGAAGTCAGCCACGAATTCTGTGTTATCTCTGCTTCCAGTTGGCCTCCCCCCCATCCTGCATACCCAAGTGCTAAAAGGTGATGTTGGGGGCCATGCCCTTCGGCAATAGCTTTCAGGACGTCAATAGTAGCGGTCAGAGCAAGGGTTTCGCTGACCACCATGGTCGTTTCCTGAACATAGTCGGCAGAGTGCAGGACAAAACCGCGCCCCGGTTCAAGCGGACCACCGCAGTGAATGGTAGTATCTTCCACGGTATCCGTGACTTCAATATCAAGCTGGTCAAGAAGGTCAGCAAACTCCAGATTTTCAAAACCCTGATTAAGGACAATGCCCATGGCGCCACTTTCGTCATGAGAGCAGACATAAATAACACTATGCTCGAACCGTGGGTCCGTCATTGTGGGCATAGCCAATAATAATTTACCGTTTAAAAAGCTGGATTTACTCATACTACCTCATTTCATTTAAGGTAAAAGTCTACTATGACCTGCCTGCGCATGCAAACTTATCTGGTGTTCGCTTAGCCGGACGTCGCCTGAATTGCCCATATCTGAGGTGCCTGAGAGGTGTACCAGCGAGTAGCGAGACTATTGCTGTTTAACGGCTTTGTGATCGTTCGTTTATGGATATCAGGTTTTGTGTTTGTTATGGTCAAGCGATTATAAGGAGTAAAAGTGTGCCGAGCGGTATTCAGTCAATTATCAACGTATCAAAACATAGCCTGCAAGCCTTGGTTTTCGCAGGCGTTGTATCACTGGGGAGTGCGGTTGCTGATGACCCTGTTGCTTCCACGTGGCAGGCCCATGGTGAAGCGCTTAAGACACGCCTGGTCGCAACGGCAGAAATAAGCGACGATGGTCGGCGCCTTTTCGCATGGGAAGCAGACCTTGAAGACGGCTGGAAAACTTACTGGCGTTCGCCGGGCGAGGCTGGGTTACCAGTGCGTCTGTTTACACCGTCTGGTGCAACTTCTGAAGCTGGTGAGATTGACATTGATTTCCCCGTGCCAGAGCGTTTTGAGCTATTTGGTATGGAGACATACGGGTATGGCCATCATGTTATGCTGCCGTTCAGGGCGGCTGAAGATGCGGTATCTTTCGATGCTGACTTTATGGTGTGTAAAGAGATTTGCATCCCTTTCCGGGCTTCTTACGACATATCTTCCGATCAAAATCCTGATCCTGTCGCCATGATCCGACTGTCGCCCTGGCTTGCCAAGGTGCCGACAAAGGATGAGAGCACGGATACAGGCCTGACGGTTACGTCCACAAAAGTTGTCGGACCAGTAGGGCGCCAACGTTTGATTGTTGAGCTACAGTCCGACCAGAGGCTTGCCAACGCTGACATTATGGCAGAAGCCGAAGGTATGTTTCAATTTTCCAGTCCAAAGAAGAAGCTGCTTGGGTCTGGGAATGCCGTCCGTATGGTTGTGATGGTCATGTCCGGAAACAGACCAGAGGATTTGCGCGGCAAGCAGGTGCGCCTGACGGTAGTTGATGGCCACGGGACTGCAATTGACCGCACGGTAACGGTTAACTGATCAACGCTTATCGTTTCTTTGTCTCTCTCTGGCGGCAGCAGATTTGCCGGGTGTATTATCGCCTTGGTCAGAAAATTCTGTTTTTACAGGGTCTTGTTCCTTGTTTTCACTGCAAGATGAACTAACATTAGCAGCAGACCATTTAAGGAGATTTTCAATGGCAATTTCTAAAGGCGACAAAGTTCCTTCTTCTACCTTGACCGTGATGACGGCTGATGGCCCGGCACCGGTTTCAACGGACGAGTATTTCAAGGGGCGAAAAATTGTACTTTTTGCTGTGCCTGGTGCATTTACCCCAACCTGCAGTGCACGCCACTTGCCCGGTTATATCGACTCTGTCGATGGATTTAAGGCCAAAGGTGTTGATGAAATTGCCTGTGTTTCAGTTAATGATGTTTTTGTGATGAATGCTTGGGGTAAATCCAGCAGTGCAGATGACAAGGTCACGATGCTTGCTGACGGCAACGGTGATTTTGCCCGCGCATTGGGGCTTGAACTGGACGGTATGGGTTTTGGAATGGGGAAACGTTCCCAGCGTTTTGCGATGGTTGTGGAAGACGGCACGGTGACAGAGCTTTGTGTCGAAGATCCCGGCGCGTTCCATGTTTCCAGTGCGGAACATATGCTTGGTCTCGTTTAGATCTTGCAAGCTACTAATCACTACGAACGAAGGCAGGGTTTTCCCTGCCTTTTTCTTTCCGCTTGCTAAGAGTGTCTAACAGCGGCAAACTGAAGTCTATTCGCTACTCTGGAGGGGGCCATGATCGAAATTTCAACTATGGTTTCAGTACTGCTTGTTGTGCTGATCATTATTCTTGTTTTTTCTTCTGTTGTCGTTGTGCAGCAGGGGTACGAGTTTACTATTGAAAGACTGGGTCGATATACAGAGACCATCAGCCCCGGTTTGCGCGTAATCATCCCGTTTATTGACAGGATTGGCCGCCGTATCAACATGATGGAGCAAGTGCTGGATATCCCGACCCAGGAAGTCATTACCCGTGACAATGCAATGGTTGCAGCGGACGGGGTAGTTTTCTTTCAGGTGCTGGATGCTGCCCAGGCCTCGTATGAGGTCAGTAATCTGGAAGTGGCCATTTTGAACCTTACCATGACAAATATCCGGACAGTTATGGGATCTATGGACCTGGACGAACTCTTGTCCAAACGGGATGATATTAATGCCCGTTTGATGAATGTGGTGGATGAAGCAACCCAGCCGTGGGGCGTGAAAATAACCCGTATTGAGATTAAGGATATTACCCCGCCTCTTGATATTGTGGATGCTATGGCGCGTCAAATGAAGGCCGAACGCGACAAACGGGCAACCATTCTGGTGGCGGAAGGCGCCCGTGAATCTGAAATTCTGGAAGCAGAAGGCTCCAAGCGCGCTGCAATTCTGGAAGCAGAGGGCCGCAGAGAAGCCGCCTTTAAAGATGCAGAAGCGCGCGAAAGGGAGGCCGAGGCAGAAGCCCGTGCAACTCAGATGGTTTCCGAAGCGATTGCGAGCGGAAATCAGCAAGCCATCAATTATTTTATTGCCCAGAAATATGTGGAAGCGGTCGAAAAATTTGCGGTATCCCCTAATCAGAAAACAATCTTCATGCCACTGGAGGCTTCAAGTCTGATTGGCTCGATCGGCGGTATCAGTGAGTTGTTTTCCTCCTTGAATGAGGATGGAAAAGCCAAGGCATCCAAAGGGTCGGTGCCGTCAACGAAGGAATAAGACAATGCAGGAAATATTATCCTGGATGACGGAAAATACCTTGTGGCTTTGGCTGGCTAGCGGCTTGGTGTTACTGGCCGGCGAAATGATATTGCCGGGCGTGTATCTGTTATGGCTAGGCATTGCGGCAATACTGACGGCTGTTGTGAATTTGTTGTTGCCTACCTTGGGGATCGAAATCCAGTTTGTGATTTTCTCTATTCTGGCTGTTATTGCCATTATCCTGGCGAACCGGTATTTTTACGGAAAGGATGCATGGCCAGAAGCCTCCGAGACTGTCAATGTGCGCGGCAGAAAACACGTTGGAAAAACCTACGAAGTTATTCAGGCTATACACAACGGTCGCGGCAAGGTAAAGGTGGGGGATAGCCAGTGGCTGGCAGAAGGCGAAGACGCAGAAGTCGGTGACTTGGTAGAGGTAATTGATATCCAGGGCTCCGTGCTGAAGGTGGCCCGCAAAGGCTGATTTTATGACCGTGAAGACATTCCTGAGAGCATCAGCCGCCCGGCTGTTGACGAGTGAATCACTTCTCAGTACACGTCGGTTTCTGACCGAGGCAGGACGCAGAGTATCCCGCAAACGGCACCAGCTTGTCTATTTTCACCGTGTTGATGACCCATACTGTCAATTGATGGTGCAGTCGCTCCCTATGCTGCAGGAGCGGTTTGATATTGATATCATCCCAAAGGTTATAGAGCGCCTTCCCGCCAACATGTATCCCGATCCCCAGCGGTATGAAGCCTATTCCATACTGGATGCATCCAGACTGGCGCATTTGTACGGTCTTGGTTTTCCTGATGGCGCGCGTGTGCCGGACCGGCTTGGTGTTGGCATGGCGTCCATGCATTTGGCAGCGCAGGAAAGCCATCCTGATTTTTTTGCAATGGCTGCTGATCTTGGCGCCGCTGTCTGGCGGCAGGATATTCCGCGTATTCGCAACAGCTGTGCGGTGGCGGACATGGACGACACCAAAATTCGTGCGAATGAAGCGCTTTTAAGACAGCTTGGACACTATACAAGTGGATCAGTCTTCTATGGCGGGGAATTTTATGTAGGGCTGGACCGTTTGGATCATCTGGAACGACGCCTGAATAGCCTTGGTGCAGGGGACGGAGAAGTCCATTTCGAGCTGGCACGTTTGTGGCGTTACCAGCTTGACGAGCTGGATCGGTCAATCGCGGGCAGAACGGTGGAAATGTATTTTTCCATTCGTAGCCCCTACAGCTATATTGCACTGCATCAGGCAGCTGAACTGGCAGAGAAAACCTCTATAACACTAAGGCTTAAGCCCGTCTTGCCGATGGTTATGCGCGGCTTGCCTGTACCTGCTGCAAAACGCTGGTATATCTTGCAGGATGCTGCGCGAGAGGCACGGATAGAGAATATTCCGTTCGGGTTTGCGGTTGATCCACTTGGGCTGGCAACGGAGCGTGCTATGGCGGTTGGTTTTCGTCTGATGGAAGAAGGACGCGGTCTGCCATTCTTCCTTTCTTTCATGCAGGCAGTTTGGGCCGAAGGGGTCGACGGCACGACAGATAAGGGTCTGGCGTATGCCCTGCGGGAAGTCGGCGAAGATCAAAGCTGGATTTCGAATACCATGGACGATGATCTATGGCGCGCACGGGCAGAGGCAAATCGTCAGGAAATGTTATCTCTTGGAAGTTGGGGTGTGCCTACCTTTCGGGTTGGCCCGTTGGTGACGTGGGGGCAGGACCGTCTTTGGGCAGTGGTCGAAGCGTTGAAGTCTGCACCCTGATTGAGCGTTTTCATCCTTTTGGTATTAATTTTCGCTCTGAATGGCGCTTGAATACGCCGATCTTGTTGACTTTTGATTTAGGCACTCCATAAAGTTTAAAAAGAAACTAAAACACGCGAGGAGACAAAACGTGACGTATTCATCGCCCCTGATGAAGGGGATGGCTATTGGTTTGACGATGGTGCTTGGGGCATGTGCTTCCACCCTGGAACGACCAGCAGAGATTAGCCAGCTGACGTTCAACCCAGACCGCATCAAGGCAGATGTAGCCTTTATCGCAGATGACCTACTTCGGGGACGCGAAACTGGCAGCGAAGGACACCGAATTGCAGCGAATTATGTTGCCGCAGAGTTTACCCGGCTAGGGATTGCTCCAGCAGGCGATAATGGCACCTATATGCAGGAAGTTCCTTTTCGAACCGCGCGGTTGAATATGGAAGAATCCACCATGTCTGTAACCGTAAATGGTCAGACAACAGACCTTGCACTGGGAAAAGACTTTTATATGTCTGGCAGTGTCAAGAACGGGACCGGCACCGCACAGGGTGATCTGGTATTCGTTGGGTTTGGTGTGCATGCACCTGACCTAGGGCATGATGACCTGGCTGGTGTTGATCTGCAGGGTAAGATTGTTGTGTATCTTTCTGATGCGCCGCAGTCATTCCATACTGAGATACGTGCACATCACGGCTCTGGCTCAACCAAGGCAAAAGTATTTGCAGAGCGCGGTGCCGTTGGCCGTATTGTTCTGAATACGCTGGCTGATGAAAAATCTTTCAGCTTTAGTAAGCTGGAACGGTATTTAGGGCGAAAGTCATATGATTGGCTTGACCGCTCAGGCGCATCCTCAAGCAGCCCAACAAAAGCATCCGCACAAATCAGCCATGAAGTAGCTGCGACACTATTTGAAGGTGCTGAAAAGTCATTGGAGCAAGTGCTGGCAGAAGCAGCCGAAGGAAAGTCTTCCAGTTTTCCACTGAAAGCGCAGGCGTCTATGACGCGTGTCAGCATTCAGGACCCTGAGTTTACATCCCCGAATGTGATCGCGCTTCTTGAAGGCAGTGACCCGGTTCTGAAAAATGAAGTGGTGGTCCTGAGCGCGCACCTTGATCATATCGGTGTGTCTACGACTGCAAAGGGTGAAGACAAGATCAATAACGGTGCGATGGATAATGCAACCGGTGTTTCTGTTCTGATGGAAGTTGCCCGGACATTCCAGGAAACAGGTATCCGCCCGCGTCGGTCTGTCTTGTTTGCAGTTGTCACAGGGGAAGAGCGCGGACTATTGGGCGCAGATTATTTTGCCCATTATCCAACGATTGATAGATCGCGCCTGGTTGCAGACGTAAATCTGGATATGCCTGTGCTGTTGTATGATTTCGTTGATGTGGTTGGCTTTGGTGCAGACCGTTCAACACTTGGCCCGATTGCGGCAGAAGCCGTTGCCAAGGCGAATGTTATGCTGAGCCCGGATCCAATCCCGCAGGAAGGTATTTTTACCCGGTCAGATCATTACCCGTATGTAAAACAGGGTATCCCCAGCATTTTCCTGATGACGGGATTTGGAAAAACGCCTGACGGCAAGGATGGCGGTAAACTCTTTATGGAGTTCCTGACCAAGACGTACCATTCACCACAGGATGAGGTAGGGCAGGGCATTGACTATAATGCTGCGGCCAAGTTTGCCTATATTAACTGGTTGATCCTGAACGGTATTGCAAACAATGACGAGACACCGCGCTGGAATGAAGGTGACTTCTTTGGCCGGACATTCGCTGGCGATAGATAGTCGGTACAATATCTGAAATAAAAAGAAAGGCGCGGCTGATTGCTGCGCCTTTTCTGTATGCGGGGCCTTTTCTGTATGCAGGGTCTGATCTGATGCTATTTGGTTGCTTTAAACCATTAGGGTTTATAAGGGGCCATTCCCTGATTGGCGAGAGCATCAGCCCGCTCGTTCCCGGGGTTGCCAGAATGCCCCTTGACCCACACCCAGGTGATCTTGTGGCGGTGAATGGCTTCATCCAGCTTTTGCCAAAGATCAGCATTTTTAACCGGCTTTTTGTTGGCTGTTTTCCAGCCCCGTTTCTTCCAGCCGTCAATCCATTTGTTGATGCCGTCCATCACATAGGTGCTGTCCGTGTGCAAGCGTATGTGACATGGCCGTGTCAGCAGATTTAAGGCCTCTATCGCGGCGGTAAGTTCCATACGGTTATTTGTCGTGTCAGGCTCACCGCCGGTGATTTCTTTCTCGTGATTACCATACAGCAGCAGGGCCCCCCAACCACCCGGACCCGGATTGCCCGAGCAGGCACCGTCCGTGTAAATATCTACAATGCGGGCACTACCAACGCTTTCACCGTTACTAGACGACATATTCTGCGGTGTCCTGTATTGCTTGGTGGAATTGAAGTTTCACAAGATATTCGAGCGGATCTTTCAGGTTTACGGCTGCCCCTTCGACAGGGTTTAACCAGTCGTACAGACGCATGAGAAGAAACCGCATGGAAGCCCCGCGACACAGAATAGGCATGGCTTCAAGCTCGGCCGGTGTCAGGGGTCTGACGATATCGTACATTTCCATCAGGCGTTTTGCGAGCGCTGGATCAAAATGATGTTGCTGGTCAAAGCACCATGCATTCATGCAGACAGCAAGATCATAGGCCATGAAATCAGTACAGGAGAAATAGAAGTCGATGAGGCCACTGATCTCCGTCCCCATAAAGAGAACATTATCGGGGAACAAGTCGGCATGTACAGTTCCCTTTGGCAGGTCAGTGGGCCAGTTTTCTTCTAAAAACTCAATCTCTGAAACGATTATATCAGACAGACCCGGCATAACTTCGTCGGCCCGGTCACGGGTTTTTTCAACCAATGTGCGCCACCCGGATACGGACAGATCATTTTCTCGAACGCCGGAAAAATCCTGTGTTGCCAGATGCATCTTGGCCAGTGCCTGACCGACCGAGGCACAGTGGTTCTGCCCAATTGCATCAATACTTACGCCCGTTAGAAAGGAGATCAGGCAGGCTGGCTTTCCTTTGATTTCCTTCAGGAATTGACCGTTACGGTCACTGATCGGCAGGGCAGAGGGCAGTCCCTTGTTTGCCAGATGCTCCATTAATGAAAGAAAATAGGGCAAGTCTTCCGGGTCATTTATTTTCTCGTAGAGAGTTAAAATGAACCGGGACTGATCTGTTTCCAGCAGGAAGTTGGAATTGGAAACGCCTTCAGCAATCCCTTTGAAACTAATGGGCGCGCCAACAGTATAGTCGCTAAGAAACGCAGCAAGCGTGCTATCATCTACCTGTGTGTAAACAGCCATTAGGCAATATCCTGCAACAATTTTGGAACCTTAAAAGTGACGTCTTCTTCTGCGGTGGTTACCAGATGCACGGACGCGTTATAGTGTTCTTTAAGTGCGTCTATCACTTCTTCAACCAAAACCTCAGGCGCGCTGGCGCCAGCGGTGATACCAACCTTGGAGGCACCAGCAATCCAGTCCCAGTCCAGGTCGCGTGCACGCTGTACCAGTCGGGCGGAACAGCCCATTTTCTCGCTGACTTCCACCAAACGGCGGCTGTTAGACGAGTTTGGAGCGCCAATAACAATAACGCGGTCTGCGCGTGCTGCGACGGCTTTCACGGATGTTTGTCTATTGGTTGTTGCGTAACAGATGTCTTCTTTTTTCGGAACGGTGATCGCCGGGAACCGTTTTTTCAGTGCGTCGATTATATCTGTCGTATCATCCACTGATAAAGTTGTCTGTGTTACAAAAGCCAGATTATCAGGGTCATCGGGCTGAAAGGTTTCTGCATCCTCAACCGTTTCGATCAGTGTCACCGCACCTTCTGGTACCTGTCCCATTGTGCCGATCACTTCCGGGTGGCCGGCATGGCCGATCATCAGAATATGCCGTCCGGTTTCAAAGTGCCGTTCCACACCGCGGTGCACCTTGGATACAAGGGGGCAGGTTGCATCAACATAGATCATATTGCGTGCCTCTGCCTTTGCAGGCACGGCTTTTGGTACGCCGTGGGCAGAAAAGACGACTGGCTTATCATCCGGTACTTCGTCAAGGCGGTCTACAAAGATCGCACCCTTGTGTTCCAGCCCCTCTACGACAAATCGGTTATGCACGATTTCATGACGGACATATACCGGTGCGCCAAATTTTTTGATTGCCAGCTCAACAATCTTGATGGCCCGGTCGACACCAGCACAGAAGCCACGCGGGCCTGCCAGCAGTATCTCCATAGACGGGGTGTTGGGTGCGGTCATTTTATAACTCTCCTCATGTCTTCTTTTAGCTAGCTGGGGTAAGGCGAACGGTCAAGGTATGATCGACCGAATAGAGTAAAAAACACCGTGTCTATATCTGGACTTGCTCTTTTACAGGCATCTACCTATGATCGCCGCGATGTTTGCCCTTGTTGTGCCGCATTTGCTGGATAGCAGGGGAACGGAAAACCTTATCAAGTCGAATGGAAAGTATTTGATGTTTGCTCGTTTTGCGGTTCTTGCGCTTCTATCTCTGTTGGTTGCGGCCTGTAATAAAAACCCGTTGGAGGTTATTGTATCCAGATGTCCTGCAGTTGCGGTTGTCGGAGATACTGGCACGTTGACCAGATTTTCGGGTGAAGGGCGCCAGCCATCAGATGTTGCTTTTACAGCCTCTATTATGAATGTGAATCTAAGCTGCACAGAAGGTGATTCCGTCCGGTCAAACATGACTTTCCAGATTGGTGCAACCGCAGGCGATGCTCTTAGCGGTGATTCTGTCAATGTTGAGTATTTTGTCATTGTGATGAAAGACACGACACAGATTATCACCAAAACTATCGAGACAGCTACACTGCGCTTTGACAGCAATGGCCGTGCCGTTGTCTCTCAGGCCTTTGAAAGTGTTATCCCGTCTATTGAGCAGGCCCGGCGCTATAACTATGAAGTTCTGGTAGGTTTCCAGCTAACGCCGGATGAGGTTGTCTACAATATGGAGCGCTAGGCGTCTCTGTAGAGTTTTACCCAAAAAACATCAGGTTTCCCTGTGCACTAAAAACTAGTGGCCAGTGCAACATTCTGTGTTGACTCTTTAGGACTTGGCCATATGATCGCACCGTCCTGCTACGGCAGGATAAAGTCATGCTGTTTTTTGCGAAAAACTGCAGCACCGCGCGGGAGAGACTGACATCTGTTTCGTCAGCGCCGAAGGAGCAACCACCCCGGAAACTCTCAGGCATCGAGGACCGCACGGTACGCGACACTCTGGAAAGCAGGGCAGGGTAACCTGACCTCACCGACGGGGTAAGCCTGCGTTAGTGTACTGTTTATGCACCAACTATGGTCAATCTCTCAGGTTTTATGACAGAGGGGGTTTATGCCGACTTTGTGTCGGTGCCCATTTGTGCGCGGAGAGCCTGACCATGACTGAAGAAACATTACTGAAAACACCGCTATATGATCTGCATGTTGCCGCTGGTGGCAAAATGGTACCATTCGCTGGCTACGCGATGCCAGTGCAGTACCCTCTTGGTATTATGAAAGAGCATATACATACTCGTGAAAAAGCCGGATTGTTTGATGTATCGCACATGGGGCAGGCCTATATCCGCGGTATCGGTGATGTTGATCCCGCAAAAGCGCTTGAGAAAATCATGCCAGGCGCGCTCGCAGTACTGAAGCCAGGTAAGATGCGCTACACGCTCTTACTGAATGATGAAGGTGGCATTGAAGACGACCTGATGGTCACGCGCACCTTTGAGCCAGACGGCATGCTGTATGTTGTGGTGAACGCGGCGTTCAAAGATAAAGATTATGCCATCATTGAAGAGAAGCTTGCTGGTCAGGTTACGCTGGAGCCTCTGGATGATCGTGCACTGATCGCACTGCAGGGTCCAAAGGCAGAAGCCGTTTTGGCATCTATTGCACCTGAGGTCGTCGATCTAGGGTTTATGGAAGCAACGATGGTCACCCTTGGCGGTGTTGTTTGCTGGGTATCCCGTTCTGGTTATACAGGCGAAGATGGCTATGAAATCTCAGTCCCCGCTGATGAGGTAGCGGAATTTGCTGCCAAACTCCTTGAACATGAGGACGTAGAGTGGATTGGTCTTGGTGCGCGTGATAGCCTGAGACTGGAAGCTGGATTATGTCTGTCAGGCCATGACTTTGACGGTAACATCAGTCCTGTTGCGGCGAAGGTGACATTTGCTCTCGGCAAGAAACGTCGCGAAGACGGTGACTTTGTCGGCAGAGACCGCATTCTGAAGGAACTGGCAGAAGGCGCAGAAACTGTCCGTGTTGGTATCATCCCTTCTGGGCGTGCCCCTGCGCGAGAAGGAACGCCGATCGCAGATATGGACGGCAATGAGATCGGTACGGTTACATCCGGCGGGTTCGGCCCAACAGTTGGTGGTCCGGTTGCGATGGGCTATGTACCGGCTGCCTTTGCAGATATCGGCACAGACATTCAATTAATGATCCGGGGTAAAGGGCATCCTGCCAAGGTTGCGAAAACCCCATTTATCGAACAGCGGTATGTCCGCAAAACAGCCAACAAATAGAGGGAGGCTTTTCCATGATTAAATATAGCGAAGACCATGAGTGGGTTTCTGTGGACGGCGATACTGCAACAATCGGTATTACAGACTATGCACAAAATGCACTGGGCGACATTGTTTTTGTCGAACTTCCAGAAGTAGGCGCGACTTTTGCCAAGGGTGATGAGGTGTCTGTTGTCGAATCCGTGAAAGCTGCAAGTGAAGTATATGCTGCTGTGTCCGGTGAAGTAACGGAAATCAACGAAGCTCTGGAAGGTGAGCCTGCGCTTGTGAACTCTGCACCGACAACTGACGGTTGGTTCTTTAAGGTGAAGCTTTCTGATGCTGGCGAGCTTGACGATCTTATGGGTGAAGACGCTTACAAGTCATTCATCGAAGGTCTTTAAGGTTTAAAACCCAATCCCCCAAGGAGTGCAATCCATGCGCTATCTACCGCTGACCGGTGACGACCGGTCTGAGATGTTAAAAAAGATCGGCGTGTCATCCATTGATGACCTGTTTAAGGATGTACCTGCTGCAGATCTTAATCCGGAAATTGATTTGCCGCGACATATGTCTGAAATGGCTGTTGAACGTGCCTTGTCAAAAATGGCAGCGCGCAATACGGCTGCCGGATCTGTTCCGTTCTTTGTTGGGGCTGGTGCCTACAAGCACCATGTGCCCGCAACTGTTGATCATATCATCCAGCGTGGTGAGTTCCTGACCGCTTACACACCGTACCAGCCGGAGATAGCGCAAGGTACTTTGCAGGCGATTTTTGAATTCCAGACGCAGGTTGCGGCGCTGACAGGCATGGATGTCGCCAATGCCAGCATGTATGACGGGTCTACTGCTTGCGGTGAAGCTGTATTGATGGCACGCCGGGTAACGCGGAAGAAGAAGGCGATCCTGTGTGGCAGCCTGCATGCTCATTATGCTCGCGTTGTTGAAACGATGACCCAGTACACTGAAGATGTTGTGGTTACGCAGCAAGCGCAGCCAGCAAACCCGCAGGCCGAGCTTGATGCACTGATTGATGCCATTGACGATGAAACCAGCTGTGTTGTCGTCCAGAACCCGGGTGTGTTTGGTCATGTTCTGGACCTGACGCCGGTTGCAGAGAAAGCGCATGCGCACAAAGCTCTGCTGATCGTGGCAGTGACAGAGGTCATGTCGCTTGGGATGATCAAAAGTCCGGGTGAGATGGGTGCAGATATTGTTGTTGGGGAAGGGCAGAGTATTGGTAACGGCCTCATGTTTGGTGGTCCGTACCTTGGCCTGTTTGCGACCAATCAGAAGTATGTTCGTCAGATGCCGGGTCGCCTGTGTGGTGAAACCGTAGACAGCAACGGCGACCGCGGTTTCGTGTTGACGCTTTCCACACGTGAACAGCATATCCGCCGTGAAAAGGCGACGTCTAACATTTGTACAAACTCCGGCCTGTGTGCGCTGGCCTTTACGGTACATATGAGCCTCCTTGGTGAAAAGGGTCTGCGTCAGGTAGCCCGTGTGAACCATAAGCGTGCACAGGACGTGAAATTGGCCCTGTCTGCGATCTCAGGTGTTGAGGTGCTAAACAGTGCCTACTTTAACGAAATCACTGTTCGCCTGCCGGGTAACGCAGCAGACATCGTCGAAAAGCTCGCAGATAAAGATATTCTGGCAGGTGTGCCAGCGTCACGTCTCTATCCCGGTGCGGGAATGGATGATCTCTTGATTATTGCGGCAACGGAAACAGTGCTTGAAGATGATATTGCTGCACTGGCTACCGGTCTTAAGGAGGTGTTGTCATGAGCATGAATACACAAGGTCGTCCAACTGCAGCTGTCGAGACAGATGGTCAGTCAACTGCATTTGAAAGCTTCTCAGGTCACCGCGGTTTGCGTTTGGCTGAGCCACTGATTTTTGAAATGGACCGGGAAGACACAACGGGCGTTGATGTTGAGGAAGTAGGTGATTTTGATCTGGAAATCGCGGGTCTTGGCCGTGACAGCAAGATTGGATGCCCGGGTTTGCCTGAGCCGGATGTTGTGCGTCATTACACGCGTCTAAGCCGGAAAAATTACGGTATTGATATGGGGCCATTCCCTCTGGGGTCCTGCACCATGAAACATAACCCGCGCCTGAATGAAAAAATGGCACGTTTGCCGGGTTTTGGTGACATTCATCCGTTACAGCCGATCTCTACGGTTCAGGGGGCGCTGGAACTGATGGAAACATTGTCACACTGGATACTGGAGTTGACTGGTACGCCTGCGGTTGCTTTGTCCCCGAAAGCAGGGGCGCACGGTGAATTGTGCGGTGTGATGGCAATTCGTGCTGCGCTTGAAGCACGCGGTGATGCGCGGGAAGTTATTCTTTGCCCTGAAAGTGCCCACGGTACAAACCCTGCCACTGCTGCCTTCTGTGGCTATAAGGTGAAGTCTATTCCAGCAAAAGACAATGGCCGTGTGGACATTGAGGCGCTGAAACAGTCACTGGATGATACAGTTGCCGCCGTGATGGTAACCAACCCAAATACATGTGGGTTGTTTGAAGACGAAGTCCGCGAAATCGCTGATGCAGTGCATGCAGCAGGCGCCTTCTTCTACTGTGACGGTGCAAACTTTAACGCAATTGTTGGTAAGGCTCGCCCTGGTGACCTTGGTGTTGATGCGATGCACCTTAACCTACATAAGACATTCTCTACGCCGCACGGCGGGGGTGGGCCGGGTTCTGGTCCCGTTGTTTTCTCTGATGCGCTCAAAGACTATGTGCCGTTGCCGTATGTGGTGAAAACTGCGGATGGTCTGACGCTGAAAGAGCATGCAGACGATAAAGACCCTAGTATGGGCCGTCTTGTAGCGTTCCACGGTCAGATGGGCATGTATGTACGTGCTCTAAGTTATATGATGAGCCACGGTAGTGACGGGCTGAAACAGGCATCAGAAGATGCTGTTCTGAGCGCGAACTATATTTTGGCAAGTCTTCAAGATGTCATGACGGCGTCATACGAAGGGCCATGCATGCACGAAGCCTTGTTTGATGATCGGTTCCTGAAGGATACGGGCGTTACTACCCTTGATTTTGCCAAGGCAATGATCGACGAAGGGTATCACCCAATGACTATGTACTTCCCGCTTGTTGTGCACGGTGCCATGTTAATCGAACCAACTGAATCAGAATCTAAAAACAATCTGGATCAGTTTATTCGCTCCATGCGCGGTCTGGTGGAAGAAGCCAAGTCTGGCAATGTTGCGCGTTTCTCTGGTGCACCGTATTTTGCGCCGATGGGACGCCTTGACGAAACACAAGCAGCGCGCAAGCCCGTCCTGAAGTATGAGGCTGCTGAGTAGTTTCAGCCCATACGCATATAAGAGCATTCCAAAGGGGCCTATATGGCCCCTTTAAAGTTACGGAAGCCGTCTGGTAAAAAGGCGGACAACCTGTTCACGCTTGCAGGGTCGCCTGTTGTAAGCAAGGTCATATCTCCGTCGCCCTTGATGACCAGGCCTTTATGGCGTTCTAGATAATCCTTCAGGGACTGTGCAACGATATCGGGCTGGGAAAATACCGGCGTGTTTTCGGGAAGATTGGTGATGAAATGCTGGGCTGCCAGCGGGAAGTGCGTGCAGCCAAGAATGACAGCATCTGGCCTTTCGCACATAGTCAGCGCTTCTGCAACATACCCTGCTATTAGTCCCGCGATTGGGCTTGCGCCAGCGCCCCCTTCGATTGCGTCCACAAGGCCGGGGCAGGGCTTATCCAGCAGAGAGATACCCGGAGCACGCTTCTCCACTTCATCATGGTAGGCACGGCTTTCAATGGTTTTTCGCGTGGCAAACAAGAGAATTGATTTTCCTGTCTGCTTTGCTGTGTCCTCTGCTGCATGCGGAATATGGTGCCAGGGGACCCCGGTTACAGCCTCGACCATTGGGACAAGGACACCAAGAACCCGGTTGTTTGGGTAGGTATGTGGTAGCCACGTCTGCTGAATGTGTCGCAGGGCAACCGCCGCGGCCGTATTGCAGGCAAGAATAACAAGGGTGCAGCCCGCAGCCATAAGCCGGTCGACCCCCTTTATCGTCAGATCAACTATTTGCTGATTGCTGCGGTGGCCATAAGGGGCGTTGGCATGGTCGCCCAGATACAGAAAGTCCTGATCGGGCATTGAACTGCGCAAAGCCTGCAGAATTGTAATGCCACCACTGCCACTATCGAAAACACCAATCACTGTGCACCTCTTTTCAGAGCAGCACAGTGAAACTTTTTACTGGGCTGCTTCCTGCAGATTATAATGCTCTACTTTCCTGTAAAGCGTAGACCGTCCGATGCCAAGCTTGCGAGCAACTTCTGACATACGACCCTGATATTTATGCAGTGCGGCAGCGATGATTTCGGCTTCAAGCTCTTCCAGGGATCTAATATCGCCTTCTTCATTCTCAAGAAGCAGTGAAGGGCATGTCGCCTTTGAGAGTGCCGCAGCATTCAGTGCAACCACATTGGAATTGCTTGATGGCGATACTGTGTCAGTCCCCTCATTTTCTGCAAGCGAGATGTGCGGGAAATCCTTAATCGACAGTTCTTGACCGTCTGACAGAATGATAGCCCGGAAAATGGCGTTCTGGAGCTGTCTGACATTGCCAGGCCAACAATAGTTGTTCAACAGGAACTGTGCGTCAGGGGAAATGCTTGCAACGGGCTGTCCTTCCATCGCTGCAATCTGCTCCAGAAAATGCTGTGTCAGTGCAGGAATATCTTCCTTACGGTCACGCAAGCCGGGCAGCAGGATTGGGAACACATTCAGACGATACAACAGGTCTTCGCGGAAGGCGCCTTCTTCAACACGTTCCTGAAGGTTTCTGTTGGTCGCAGAAATAATGCGAATATTAACCTTGATGCTTTCCTTGCCGCCGACAGGGTCAATTTCGCGTTCCTGAATGGCGCGCAGCAATTTCACCTGCACATCAAGCGGCAGTTCACCAACCTCATCAAGGAATAGGGTGCCGCCGTCAGCTTCCTGAAATTTTCCGATACGTTTCTCGGTCGCACCTGTGAAGGCGCCTTTTTCGTGACCGAATAAGATACTTTCAACCAGGTTTTCCGGAATGGCACCACAGTTAACGGCTACAAACGGTTTGTTGGCGCGGTCACTGGCATTATGGATTGCTTGTGCAAAAACTTCTTTACCAACACCGGATTCCCCTTCAACCAGAACAGGGATTTTCGATGCGGCAGCTTTCATGGCAAGACGGATGCTGTCGCGCATGGGCTTACTATTGCCAATCAGTCCTTTAAAGCCGGATTTGCCCAGTTTTTCCTGCACAGGGGCGATCTCCCCCACAAGACCGGCAGTCCGAATAGCAGCCTGGAGTGCTGAGCGAATGCGTTCTGCGCTTGCAGGCTTTACAATAAAGTCATTGGCGCCGGCTTTCATGGCATCAACCACGGTACGGACAGAAGAGTGTGCAGTCAGCATCACCACTGGCAGATTTGGCATTTCCGGGCGAATTTCGTCCAGAACCTCAATGCCGTCCATCTCCGGCATAACTAAATCCAGCAGGATTACGTCGAACGGTTTTTTGCCTTTTTCCCGTAGACGGTTAACTGCCTGTAGTCCCGTAGCTGCAGTTTCATAGTCGAAGTCAGCTTTGCTGACCACAGATTCGAGCATACGCATTTGCGTAAGTTCGTCTTCAACTATCAATACTCTTTTCTTAGCCATTTGCTCTCTCCATGAGTGCCGATTTCTTGCCTGATTCGGGCGTCATGGATGTATCATTTCGATACAATGGTTAATGAAATGGTAAAGGTAAAATTGTGCAAAAAATCACATAAAATTGTTCTAATTTTCGCGTTAAAGCTTGAGTTGCTGCCGTTTTTGATTAACACTTTGGAATATAACAAGAATGTCTCAAAATGAGACACGCACCTACTGGATTGGTGTGGGTCAGCCAACCAGAAAAATGAAATAAATTTTTTTGGGAGATAAAGCATGAAGCTTGCTGTTATCAGGGAAAGACGCGAAGCGGAACACCGTGTATCGTCTTCACCCGACTCAGTTAAAAAGCTGATTTCACTGGGCTTTAATGTCTGTGTGGAAACAGGGGCTGGGGCTGGGGCTAGTATTCCAGATGCCCAGTATGAAGAGGTTGGAGCGACGATTGGTTCCGATCTTAAATCTACTTTAAAAGATGCAGATGTTATTTTTTCCGTTCAGGGGCTCGACGCTGCTGATGTGAAATCAGCAAAGAAGGGGGCAGTGCAATTATCTGCGCTGAACCCGTATTTAGAGAAAGACAGGTTACAGGCATATGCTGATGCCGGGCTGGAAGCATACGCCATGGAATTTGTTCCGCGTATTACGCGCGCACAGTCCATGGATATTCTGTCCAGTCAGTCGAACCTTGCTGGCTATAAAGCGGTTCTGGACGGTGCCAGCCATTTTGGCCGTGCCTTTCCAATGATGATGACTGCCGCGGGAACTGTTCCACCTGCCAGAGTGATGGTGATGGGGGCCGGGGTTGCGGGGTTGCAGGCAATTGCAACGGCAAAGCGCCTTGGGGCTATTGTTTCGGCAACAGATGTTCGCCCTGCTGCCAAAGAGCAGGTTGAAAGTCTGGGCGGTACCTTTGTTATGGTTGAAGACGAAGAAACGGCCGAGGCCGAAACTGCAGGCGGTTACGCCAAGGAAATGAGCGATGACTATAAAGCCAAACAGGCGGCCCTTATCGCATCAACCCTGGCCAAACAGGATATTGCGATTACCACTGCCTTGATCCCCGGACGTGCGGCCCCGGTTCTGATTACCGAAGACATGGTCAAATCCATGAAACCTGGCAGTGTGATTGTTGACCTGGCTGTTGAAAATGGTGGCAACTGCGAACTGTCCAAACCAGGAGAGGTGGTAGAGGTACACGGCGTCACGATCGTTGGATACAGAAACGTACCATCACGGTTGGCGGCGGATGCATCTGCGCTCTTTGCACGCAATCTTGTCCACTTCATCACCCCGCATGTCAAAGACGGCAAGCTTGAGATTGATTATGAAGACGAAATTATTGCTGAATCATTGGTGACAAAGGATGGGGCCATTGTCCATCCACGGCTGAAGGAGGAATAGGGCAATGACTGAATTAGCTACAGAAATCGTTGTAAATCCATTTATCCAGCAATTCTCGGTTTTCGTACTTGCGATCTTTGTCGGATATTATGTTGTGTGGTCGGTAACGCCTGCGCTGCATACACCGCTCATGAGTGTGACCAACGCTATTTCAAGTGTCATTATCGTTGGTGCTCTGATCGCTGCGGGTCCTGACGGGATGAACTTGTCTAAAATTCTGGGTGCGGTGGCTATTGCGCTCGCAGCTGTGAATATCTTTGGCGGGTTTGCAGTAACGTCGCGCATGCTTGCCATGTACAAGAAAAAAGAAAAGTAGGGAGGTAAGGATATGACACAATTTCAAGCCGACCTGACCTCGGTTGCCTATCTGGTTGCTGCGGTACTTTTCATCCTTTCCCTGCGCGGACTATCTTCACCGGAGACAAGCCGTAAGGGTAATATTTTTGGCATGGTTGGTATGGTGATCGCCGTAGTGACCACTGTACTGAACCCGGAAGTTGTTTCCTATGATTGGATCATTGGGGCGCTGATAGTGGGTGGCCTGATTGGCTATATCATTGCCAGAAAAATCGCCATGACAGCTATGCCGCAGTTAGTAGCTGCTTTTCACAGTCTTGTGGGGCTTGCCGCTGTGCTGGTTGCCGCTAGTGCGTTTCTGGACCCGGTATCGTTTGGTATCGCCAACAAGATGGGACAGATATACGCAGCTAGCCGCGTGGAAATGTCGCTGGGTGCGGCGATTGGTGCAATCACCTTCTCTGGCTCTATCATTGCCTTTGCCAAACTGAACGGCAATATGTCGGGTGCGCCGATCCTATTGCCGGGCCGTCATGTACTCAATGCCTTGATGGGGCTTGCGATCATTGGATTAATCGGTGCCTTCTCTATGTCTGATGGTGCTGCCTCGGGCGGTGGTGATTTGATGTGGTACATCATTGGTCTAAGTTTCATCATTGGCTTCCTGTTGATCATACCGATCGGCGGCGCAGATATGCCGGTGGTTGTCTCGATGCTAAACAGTTACTCAGGTTGGGCTGCTGCAGGCATTGGGTTTACGCTTGGCAATACTGCATTGATCGTGACCGGTGCGCTCGTTGGGTCTTCGGGTGCTATTCTGTCTTATATTATGTGTAAAGGCATGAACCGTAGCTTTATCTCTGTGATCCTTGGTGGTTTTGGCGGCGATTCTGCTGCTGCTTCTGCTGGTGGTCAGGTGGAGACACGCCCTGTAAAGCAAGGCTCAGCCGAGGATGCTGCCTTTATCATGAAGAATGCAGGCAAGGTCATTATTGTTCCTGGGTACGGTATGGCCGTTGCTCAGGCGCAGCATGCTCTGAAGGAAATGTGCGATCTTCTGAAAGAAGAAGGCGTGGACGTGAAATATGCTATTCACCCTGTGGCCGGCAGGATGCCGGGGCATATGAACGTGCTCTTGGCAGAGGCAAACGTGCCGTATGATGAAGTATTTGAGCTTGAAGATATCAATAGTGAATTCTCTCAGGCTGACGTTGCTTTTGTCATTGGTGCGAACGATGTGACCAATCCGTCTGCTAAGACCGATCCGCAAAGCCCGATCTTTGGGATGCCTGTTTTGGACGTTGAGAAAGCCAAAACTGTTCTCTTCATTAAAAGGTCTCTTGGAAGCGGTTATGCAGGTGTGGAGAATGAACTATTCTTCCGTGATAACACCATGATGCTGTTCTCAGATGCAAAGAAGATGACAGAAGAGATTGTCAAGGCGCTCTAGGCGTATCTCTTAAACCTTTTAAAGCGGCTTTCGGGCCGCTTTTTTAAAATATGTGTTTAAAAGGGGGATGCCGTTATACAGCTTTCAGTTTTACTAGAGTGATCAGTCAGTGAAAGCTATTAGCTATTCAGCAGGAACCATAGAATGGGTATAGGGCATATCGTCTGGCGTGCCTGCACCCAGGTCAATAAAGTCGGTTTCAATAAGCTCAACATCATAAAAGCGAAACTTCCCGACCAGAGACAAGTTTTCATCATGATCAACAGCAACCAGTTTGGTTGCAATCAGTGCCATATCTGGATCTTTTGCATCGTGATGCATGGGCAGGTACAGGGCATGGTATTCCCATGTTGTCCCGTTATCATGTGGCAAGCGTCGCTTTGAATAAAGGCCGCAGGGATGTCGGAACATTTTTTCAAACAAAGAGCACTTATGCTTTTTAATCGTTTGATTGGTGAAACCCAGATCATTAAAGGTTTTGCCGGTTATTTCATGGCCAACAATTTCTGTGGTATGGGTTCCGGCAAGCCTGTACCGAAGGTCACCTCCGCCGATATGCTCAGCCAGTAAAATGTACGGCAGACAACTCTTAATGGCGGCAGGATTTAAATCTCGTTTGTGGGGCAGTATGGAACCAGCCACGCGGGGTAAGGTATTATATACCCCGCGAATTATCTCAAAGATATTTTCAGGCGCTTGTTTGTTCGGCGACACTGACTTTACTCCCCCAGATAGGGCCCGAACAAACGTATGGAATCTCCATAGTAATATTCTGTCCCAGATACCTTGTTGAAAAGGTTGATTTGGTTAGTCTGGACCCCAATTGCGGCAATATATTGCAAATATGAGTAGTAAAGTCAAGATTTCAAATTCCCACTATATTGTAGTAATTCTACTGTATCGGGAATCTTTTGCTGAGCATTTTCATTCTAATTAGGTACCTTTTGGGGGCCGTGGAAAGAATTCACTCGTATTTCTTATGTAATCATCATAGCCAGGTCTTGAGTATTTAAGGGATTTCTCAAGCAACGGGGTGCCCGATACTTTCATAAGTAAAATACTCATAATGATAGGGGCTACGATGGTGACGGGATGGTGCGAGATCATCCAAAGCCCCCACCAAACACAGAAATCGCCAAAATAATTTGGGTGACGCGTCCAGGCCCATAGCCCAGTATTTAGAACCTTCCCTGCATTATCCGGATTTTTTTTAAAGGCGGCTAATTGGTAGTCTCCAACCCATTCGAAGAAGATCCCCGCGCACCAGAGCGCAATGCCCACATAGGATAATAGTGTCAGTGACTGATCTGCTTTCAGGAAGGCATACATAACAGGGGCCGAGATAATGAACATTAAGGCGCCCTGAAACCCAAAAACCATAAACAGCGTAAAGAAGTGCCGGCTCAAACCCTCCTTGCCCTTGGTCATTCGGATATAGCGTTTGTCTTCCCCTTCGTGGAGAAACCTTTTGAGAAGATAAAGTGCCAGTCGCATGCCCCAAACAATCGTCAGGCCAGCGGTGACTAGGCTAATGGCACCAATGTTGCCGAAATGAAGCAAACATGTAGCCGCGATAAGCGCAAAACCGGCGCCCCAGAAGGAATCAATAAAACTTACTTTGCCCGTCAGGATGCTGATGCACCACAAAATCAGAAGGGCAGGTACCAAAGCCTGAGCGACAACGAGAGCAAGATCAATCATATTATGATATTTCCTTTAACTTGATTGCAGTATTGCGTATGGTCTGTCTGTAAACTTGGAAATACTATATTTATGAGCGAACAAATCAACATTCTTGATTTTATGAAGTATAGGGATGCTGCTGCGGAAGTGAATATTCTCTGCGCAGAGTTGACGGCTGAGGAATGTGATATTGCGACCCGCATAGCAAGGCATCTGGATAAAACGCTCGAAGAAATGGTGATGGAACTGGAAAATGTAGCCAGTTGCCAGCAAAGCGACCAGCTTGAGCCTGCTAACGATACAATACCGCCGTTTTTTGCCTTTTGTGTTGGACTTGAAACAATTGGGGATAATTTGATTCCGCATTTAGCGTCTGTTTATAAAAGCGCCTGTGAGAACCATAACATTCATTTGGGCAAGTTCCCGGGCTTGTTCGAAAGCAGGGCAGAGGCATTCATACAATATCTTAAACAGATCGCCTGTGTGCACGGCCTGGCGTTTGACGGTGGTGTCAGGGAGGCTGGTCCGGCAGAACAATTAGCCTTGTCCGGCCTGGAAGTGCATTTGCGCGGGCGGATGGCGCAGGCCAAAGAGGCTTTTACGGCATGATTAATCGTTCAGCTTCGGTTCAGTTTATATTTGGTATATTGCGTACCAGATTGAAATTAATTAGCTAGGAATAGGAAGAAAAATGCTGAAAGTCATACGGCCATTCGCTGCTCTTGTTGCTTTGACTATCTCTTTTGGCAGCGTTGCACTTGATGAAGATAAAGAGATGACCAAAGCTGAAAAGCGGTTGGCAAATATCCTGGAAAAGTACGAATACACTGGCAAGGAAAAGTCCTGTATCCCGCTTCGTGGCTTGCGCTCACAAACGGTGATTGACGAAAAGACGATCTTTTTTGAGGCACCTGGTGGACGCGGTTATATGAATAAGATGGATAACAGATGTCCACGCCTTGTGTTTGAAGAGCGCTTTTCCTTTAAAACTTCTTTGAACCAGCTTTGCAGTCTGGATATCATAACGGTGCTTGATAGCTTTGGCCGTGAATGGGGTAGTTGTGGTCTGGGCAAGTTTGAAGAAATGAAGCGCATACCAAAAGATAAAGATAAGTAATCTTCTTCACTGCACAGTAGAAATCCAAGCCCTGTTTGAACATATGATCAGTCAGGGCTTTTCTATGTTATTGTCTTTACTGAATAACCGCTTTAACGGTTTTATAAAGGCCTTCAAGTTCTTTCAGTTTAACACTCATTTCTGCGTCAATAGGGTCGAAACGGCGCACCCGGTTGTACGAACGCATTGTCTCCCAGCCATTATTTTTGTCATGCATTTCAGACAGAAGAGTTTTTATACTCTCTTTAAGCTCAGGGGGCATTCCAGCTGGTACAAGAACGAGGGACCTTAAGACACTTTGACTTCTTGTGACCACCCGCAGTTTGGACCTGACAATCAGTGGTGTGCGGTTGGGTGTGTTCAAATCATATTCACTGACACCGCCGCCTGCAGCTATGCCGCTCGCGATCCACTGCGTCACATTTTCGCTGTCGCCAGCAAAAATATAGCCCACTTCGTCCTTCCCGATTGGAGCAGTAGTACTTTCGACTTCTCTCACAGGTATTCCAGCATTTACAAAGACGGAAACGGGGAGCCAGAAACCTGAGGTTGAGCCGGGGTCCTCGAGTGCCAATAGCTGGCCTTTGAAGTCATCCAGGCTTTTGATATCCAGATTACTATTCGCAATGAGAAGGCTATCGTATTCTTTCATGCCGTATTTGCGTTCCCGCAAGAGTATCTCAGCGCCCGTAGCCAACTGTAATTCCATTGCAGCAAAGGGTGTTTCCGAGACCAGATCGACTTCGCCTTTTTTTAAAAGTTCAATCATTTCTTCCAGTGAAGAGACAATTACCTGTTCAAAATGCATGTTTTCAGCATTAGGTAGGTTTTGTTTCAGATAAATAGAAAGACTTTCCAGGCGTGACATTTCTTCATCGGGATAGACACTGACCCGACCCAGAACAAACGACTTTTTTGTTTCATCTGCGACTGCATATGAAAGATCAAAGGATAACAAACAAAGGGCAAACAAAGCCAATATTCGAGTACGCACTTAAATTCCTTATGTCGTATCATGCTGGATGAGATTGAAATGCATCAAATCATTCTCATGCCTGATTAGTATTTACCCTACCCATTATTACTTAATGAAGAGTTATAACGGTATGTGCAATATCGCAACACTATTAAAGTAATTACTATAATATTGTTGGATACAGTCAGTGAAAACATCATAAAGTCTATTTTTGCATATCTCTACAAGAACTATAAGGCAGAAATATTTCTGTAGGTGAGTGAAATGCAGATGAGAATCGTAAGCATGAACCGTCTGCAAACTGATCCTATCTATCGGAAGATATACGTCGAAGCCCCTTTCTTTCGCTATTCTAAACCTAAGGTTAGCGCCATTTTCCCTTTTAAGGCAGCAAGTCACACTTCGCCGCATAGCCAAAGCATTTTATCGCAAGCGCATACCCTTTGATGTCTGCCGAGGTCATAAAGAAAAAAAAGCAAAAGACCAAAGCGAGGGTATTGTGATGAATTTGACTGAAAAAAGCTTGAAGAATCCGGCGGCTGTTTTCGTCTTAACGGCCATGGTGATAATTCTTGGCATAATGATGCTGACACGTCTACCGGTGCAGTTGTTCCCGGAGATAGAGCGGCCTCAGCTAGGTGTGCAGACATTCTGGCGGGCGGCAAGTCCGTCAGAGATAGAATCAGAGATTATTGAACCAATCGAAGAAGTTATGCTGGGCTTGCCGGGCCTTGAAGAGATTAGAACTTTCTCCAATCCTTCCTTTGGCTATGTATCGCTGGAATTCTCGCTCGGCGCTGATATGGACAGGACGCTGATGGAGGTCATCAGTCGTCTGAACCGGTTGCCACCTCTACCTGCCGATGCGGACAGACCACAAATATTGATGAATGGTGGTAACCCGACCGGCGAAACATTGATTTACCTGTTTACTCAATTCCGGGAAGACAGCGTTCTTGCACAGGACGAGTATGTTTCTTTTATCGAGGATAATGTCGTACCGCGACTGACGGCGATTGATGGTATTGCCGATATTTCTATTGAAGCAGGTGCAGGACAGGGTGATCAACTGCAAATTTCTTTTGATCCCGTACGTGCTTCGGAACTGGGTATTGATATTTCCAGCATTGTTCGCAGTGTTGGCAGGACGGTAGATAGCTCCGGTGGGTACCTTGAAGTAGGCCGTCGCCGGTATTTGCTGAACTTTCAAGGCAAGTATGAGCCGGGCGAACTGGAAGCACTGGTATTAGACTGGCGGAATGGTAGTCCTGTATATTTGGGGGATATTGCAACTGTCTCTGTTGGGTCTGCACCAAATAACCAAGTTGTGTATCAGAACGGTAACCCTGCGATTGGCATGCGTGTAGTGCGCGAATCTGGGGCCAATGTACTGTCTACTATCCAGCGCCTCACTGATGAACTGGACGAGATGAATGCTGGCATTCTTGCAGAGCAAGGCATCGCCATTGAAAAATCATTTGATCCGTCCGTTTTCATTACCCGTGCGATTAACCTTCTTGGCAGCAATCTTGTTATTGGTGTGTTGCTGGCGGTTGGGGTGCTTTGGCTCTTCCTGAGACAAATCCGTGCAACTCTTTTGATTGCCCTCATGATACCCGTCTGTCTGTTGACAACTGTTGTCGTCTTGGGTGTTTTTGGCCGAACCGTGAATGTGATCTCGCTGGCCGGACTGGCATTTGCTACCGGGATGGTACTGGATGCCGCCATTGTGGTTCTGGAAAATATTGTACGCATGCGGGAGAAGGGCGAAAAGATGGAGATTGCCGCACTTCTTGGTGCGCGTGAGGTGTGGGGCGCATTGTTGGCGTCCACGGCAACAACGATCGCTATTTTTGTGCCTATCCTGTTTCTTGAGGACGTTGAAGGACAGCTCTTTGCCGATCTTGCACTGACCATCGCAATCGGCGTGGGTATGTCCCTGATCGCGGCCGTGACGGTGTTGCCTGTTCTTGCCCGCACATGGTTAAGAAAGTTACCGCAAAACCCGTCAAGTGGCGGGCACGCAACCAGACTGTCTACCTTAATTATGAAGATAACACGGACACCGCTGCGTCAAGGCGCAGTGGTGGCGGGCCTGGCTACAGCTGCGGTCGGTCTGAGCTGGTATATGCTGCCAAACCTGAACTATCTGCCGCCCGTGAAGCGGGATGCAGTTGATGCCTTCATTATGTTCCCGTCCGGGTCGAATATTGAGACAGTTGATGAAGAAATTATCTCGGTCATCAATGAACGACTGGCACCCTATATGAGCGGAGAGAAGGAGCCGTCGCTCAGAAACTATTATGTGATTACCTTCCCAAATGGGCAGGCAGGTAATCTGGGTGTACGGATTAACGACCAAAGCCGCATCAAGGAAATGGAAACTATTGTCCGTGAAGAAATACTGTCTGGCTTCCCTGATGTATTCTTCTTTGCGCAACAAGGGAACCTGTTTGGTGGTTTTGGCGGCAATGGTTCTGTCCAGTTAAATATCCATTCTAAAGACATTGGGGCGCTTCGGGATGTTACCATGCAAACGATGCGTATGATCTCCGAGGCAATTCCTGGTGCGCAGGCGCAGCCTAATCCCGACCCCAATGTTATTTCTCCTGAGCTGAAGATTATCCCGAATGACCGCCGTCTGGCTGAAGTCGGATACTCCCGTAACGACGTAGCCCAGATTGTGCGGGCGCTTGGTGATGGTCTTTGGCTCGGGGAACATTTTGACGGTGACAAGCGCGTTGATATGATCCTTAAGGCTGATGATTGGGCTGCACCGGAAATCTTACAGAATATTCCGCTCGCAACGCCGCGTGGAGGTACGGTGCCACTGGGTGATCTGGTGACTATTGAACGTGGTGTTGGGCCAACCTTCATTCAGCGTGTGAACCGCCGCCGGACTGTAACCTTCAATATTAATCAGCCTGACGGCATGCCGCTTGAAGATATGGTCACCATTTTGAGAGAAAAGGTTGAACCACAGATCAAGGCACAGCTGCCCGCTGGTGCAACCATCACCTATGGTGGTAGTGCCGATGCGCTCGACCGGGCTGTTTCATCGCTTGCTACGAACTTTGTGCTGGCGCTTGGCTTACTGTTTTTGATCCTGGCGGCACTGTTCCGGTCTTTGCGGGATGCACTGACTGTTGTGGTGACGATCCCGCTTGCAACGGTGGGCGGTGTGCTGGCGCTTAATCTTCTCAATCAGATTAGTTTTGCACCGCTTGACCTCTTGACGATGATTGGTTTCATCATCCTGTTGGGGCTTGTGGTCAATAACGCCATTCTGCTGGTTGCTAAAACCCGTCAGGGGGAAGCGGACGGCCTGTCTCGTAAGGAGGCGGTCGAACGCGCGATTGCCCTGCGTGTACGTCCAATTTTCATGAGCACACTGACATCAATCATGGGGATGTTGCCACTGGTTATCTTCCCCGGTGCTGGTAGCGATATTTATCGCGGTATGGCTGCTACGATCGTTGGGGGCATGGCAATGTCTACGTTGTTCACGCTGTTGATGTTGCCTGCCTTGATGCAATTGGACTTTGGAAAAATTCTGGGACTGTTCCAGAACCGCCAGGCACGGTTAAAGCCTGCTGAATAACAACAATATCAGTATTAACTGTATGGAATGCGAGGAAAAAAATGACTATTCATTCAGTGACAACAACTAAAAAGCAGAAGTATATCAAAGGGCTTGTCTTTGCTCTTGGCTGTAGTGCGGTGATGGGCACTCTGTCGCCTGTCTCTGCACAGCAGGGCGGCGGGCAGCCGTCTGCACTGGTTGAAGTATCCACGGCTTCAAAAGAGAATATGGCGCCGCAGGTATATGTTCCAGGTACCGTAATCAGCAAGAATGACAGCCGTGTTGCTGCAGAAATCGCTGGGCGCGTAATCTGGGTGGCACCGGAAGGGACGCAGCTAAAGGAAGGGGATGTCATCGCCACCATTGATGACAGTTCAATCCTGTTAACGAAGGGACGTAACGAGGCCCAGGTCAAGCGGCTCGAGGCCCGTATAGAGTATTTGAAAGCAGATCTGAAACGGTTTGAAGAACTGGCAGAGACCAGCCACACGCCGGTTAGCCGTGTCGAGGAAGCACGCAGTACCCTTGTTATGACAGAACAGGAACTGGCACAGGCACGGATTGCTGTTAAACAGTCGGAAGTTGATTTGGCCCGTACCAAGGTTCGGGCACCTTTCCCCGGCCGCGTTGTCGAAAGGTTGGCGCAGGCAGGGGAATATTCTGCCCCGGGCCGGCAGATTGTGCGTCTGGTGGATACAGAGCATCTGGA
This sequence comes from Kordiimonas sediminis, assembly GCF_014656395.1. Taxonomy (GTDB): domain Bacteria; phylum Pseudomonadota; class Alphaproteobacteria; order Sphingomonadales; family Kordiimonadaceae; genus Kordiimonas_A; species Kordiimonas_A sediminis. The sequence goes on along the minus strand of NZ_BNCI01000002.1, from coordinate 1,238,049 downwards.
AATCAGTGCACGGGCGCCGGTTAATCTTTCTGCGACGTTGAATGATGGCCAAAATGTTATGGTGCAGGATAATAACGTCTTCACCGACACACGTATTCGCGCCATTGTGCCGGTCGGTGACGGTTTGAGCCGTGCCATGGAAATTCGGGTGAATGTGCCTGCTGGCAAGCGGTATGCTGTTGGTTCTGCGCTGCAGGTTGGATTGCCAAAAAGCGCCCCGGAAGAAGTGATTGCGGTACCTCGTGATGCGCTGGTGTTGCGGACTGACGGTACCTATGTTTTCCGCGTGGATGCAGAAAGTAAAGCAGAGCGTCTTAGAGTTACAACCGGCGCAGCAAGCGGCAATCGTGTAGCCGTGCTGGGTGGGATTGAAAACGGTGACAGAGTGATTGTTCGTGGTGGTGAGCGCCTCCGCCCAGGCCAGTCTGTTGAGCTGAAAGGCGAGACCGGTGCAGTTTCTGTTGCGGACGCTGCGCGGGCCACTGGAGACTAATAGTCTTGCAGGTTCTGGAAAAAGTCGAAAATATGGTTGGCGATCAGGAAATCCCTGTACATAATGCGCCGTCCGAAGAAGAGTTGGTGGCTCCCCTTAGTCGTATGGGGAGCCCGCTTCTGGTTGACAGTGATTTTGACGGGGATGATTCCATGCTCAGCGGCTTCTTTGGCAACCGCAATCGTACATTTTGGACTTTCCAGGCGTTCGGCTGGCTAGGATATTGTCTGGTCCGTGTGTTTCACGGTATGACAGTTGGCTTCGAACTGTCTGTTTACATACAGTTTATCCTGTTGTCGGCAGTTGTTGGTCTGTCGCTTTCCCTCGTTATGCGCCAGTTATACCGCTTGGTTCGGGACCGCCAGATCATTCTGGTCTTATTCACAGCGCTGTTTATTTCCGCTGGTATGGGGTTGCTGTTCTCCACGATTGAGACCTTTATCGCGCCTTTCTTTGGGTGGCAGCCGGCGCAGGGGTTTGCCCGTTTCGGCAATGCCATGTTCGATTCAACCGTGCTTTTTGCCTGGTCAGCCATCTATTTTGGCTATCATTTTTATGAAGGATATCAGCAACAACAAAAACAATTGCTGAAGGCAACGGCAATGGCCCACCAGGCACAGCTGAAAATGCTGCGGTATCAGTTAAATCCCCACTTTTTGTTCAATACCCTTAATGCAATCTCTACCCTTGTGTTGGAGCGCGAGGTCAAAGATGCCAATCAGATGCTGACCAAGCTATCAAGCTTTCTGCGGTACACTCTGGTAAACCAGCCAACGCAGCGCATCAGTCTGGAGCAGGAGTTATATGCGCTGGGCCTATATCTGGATATCGAACGGGTGCGCTTTCAGGATCGATTGCAGATTGATTATGACATTGATGAAAACGCTAAATCATCGCTGATCCCCAGTCTTCTTTTGCAGCCGCTTATCGAAAATGCGATCAAATACGCAATTGCCCCGTCCATTGATGGTGGTAAATTATCGGTTAAGGCATCTGTGAACGGGCGGTATCTGACGATAACGCTAAAAGATAATGGCCCTGGGCTTCAGGACCCGGAAAATATCAAGACCAAATCCGGGTCGGGTGTCGGGATTGCCAACACAAAAGAAAGACTGATGCAAATTTACGGATCTGACCACGCTTTCCACGTTGTCAATCTCAGTCCTTCCGGGCTTGGTATCACCATTGAAATCCCGTGCGAGCGAGAACACAGAGAACCATAGGCTTTGAGAATTCTGTGAAGTATGGCACCATCCATTGACATACCGTGGTTGATACCCACATTTTAAAAAGACAAGCGAGGAAAACCTCCGCAGAAACGGCAGGGAAGAATGAGAAAAATCAGAACACTCCTAATTGATGATGAACCGCTGGCAATTCGCGGCTTGAAAATCAGACTTGAAAGCTATGATGATATTGAAATCATCGACACATGCTCTAATGGCAGAGATGCTGTTAAGAAGATCAAAGACCTGAAGCCTGATCTGGTATTTCTTGATATTCAAATGCCAGGCTTTGATGGGTTTGCCGTGGTACGGTCGCTGGTGGGAGAAGCAGAAATACCGCTGGTTATTTTTGTAACAGCCTATGATGAATATGCGCTGGATGCCTTTCAGGCACATGCTTTGGATTACCTTTTAAAGCCGGTGGAAGATGAGCGGCTGGCGACTGCGATTGAACGTGTACGGGAAAGCCTGAGCCAGCGCATCGCCATTGAACAGAATGCCCGTCTTGTGGAACTGATCGAAGGTATGGACGATGCACCTGCCGAGGCACTAACAGCAATTCTGGAGAAGCCGACCGAGACGTCGGAGTCACGCTTTGACCCCCATTTGCGTATCAAGGACAGGGGGCATATCACCATCGTCAATGTTTCAGATGTCGATTATATCGATGCGGCGGGCGATTACATGTGTATTCATGTCGGCGATAAAACCCATATCCTGCGCGAAACCATGAAAATCATGATTAAACGGCTCGACCCCAAAACCTTTCAGCGGATCCACAGGTCGACAATTATCAATCTGGATAAGGTTCTGGAAGTCAGACCTCATTCTAATGGTGAGTGTTTTCTGACACTTAGCTGCGGCAAAGAGTTGAAAGTCAGCCGATCCTACAAAGAGGTTGTCGGACGGTTTTTATGACCGCCAACCCTGCTTTTGTATGCCAGTTAGCAACCAAGCATGACATTCAAGAACTGAAAGCATTGATGGCAGTTGCGATTGATGTGCTTTTAGCTGATTTACTTGATCCAGCACAGGTTGAGGCCTCCAAAGCCGTGATGGGACTGGATACGCAGCTGATTGCTGACGGAACGTATTTCAAGGTTCTTGACGGGGACAGGATTGTCGGCAGTGGCGGGTGGTCGAACCGTGCGACCCTTTATGGCGGCGACCATACAAGTGGCAGGAATGCCCGTTTTCTGGATCCTGCATCTGAGCCAGCCCGTATCCGGGCAATGTATACGGACCCTTCATATACGCGGTGCGGCATTGGCAGTATGATCATTGATCACTGCGAGGCGGCGGCGCTGAAGAAAGGGTTTAAAAGTTTCTCCCTGATGTCCACGATTTCGGGACTACCGCTCTATAAGGCAAGGGGGTATGTGGTTATCAGCGAAGAGCCAGAGACAGTAGGCACTGTCTCCGTTCCGTTGTTTCGCATGGAAAAATCTGCCCCTTAGCAGGCCACTACGGCATTCAGGGTACGCTTTACCTAGGCTGGGATATGTTCCATCAGGCGTGGCCCCATCCGCAGGGGTTCAATACGTGTGGCAAGACCTGTCCTGTCGTCTGTTTCGATAAAGGTGCCACAAATGGTGGCCTGCCCACTCGCAGGGGTGTAGCGTTCCCGGTTCATTTTGGTCAGGAACCGCCTGATTGGTTCTTCCTTTTCCATGCCGATTACACTGTTATAGTCGCCGCACATTCCGGCATCAGTCTGGTAGGCTGTGCCGCCGTCAAGGATTTGACAGTCAGCGGTTGGAACGTGGCTGTGTGTGCCGACAACCAGGCTAACCCTGCCGTCCAGATAATGCCCCATGGCCATTTTTTCCGAAGTTGCCTCACCGTGAAAGTCAACGATAACGGCCGCAACAGTGTGCCCCATGCGGTGGCTTTTCAGAACTTTATCAACTGCGCGGAATGGGCATTCCATCGGGTTCATGAACACGCGGCCCATAGCGTTAATGACCAATATCTTTTTTCCGCGCGGTGCGTCATAAACGGCATACCCGCGACCAGGTGTGCCTTCTGGGTAGTTAATCGGGCGCAATATTCTGTTGTCGCTGTTGATGGGTTCCAGAATTTCTTTTTGGTCAAATGTGTGGTTGCCGCCGGAAATAACATCAGCGCCAGCCTGTATAACCTGTCCGGTGATTTTGCCGGTAATGCCAAACCCGCTTGCAGCGTTCTCGCCGTTGACAATGACGAAGTCGAGTTTCATCCGACTCCGAAGATCAGGAAGGGCATCAATAACGGCGCTACGTCCGCTTCGGCCCATTAGGTCACCAAGAAATAATATTCGCATGGCTTCTGTGTATAGTGTTCAACTCGCGTTGGAAAGCCTGTTTTTGTGATTGTGAACTATCAGCGTACGAAAATATTGCTGGTCTGGTGCTGCCGTGTCTGGATGCGGTAGTCGTCAGGACTTTCTGGGCAAGACCAGCCCTTCTTCTGTGATGACCCCGTGCAGGGGCCAGTCATGCTTTTCTCGCGGTAGTTCTTCTACAAATTGTGCCGCATAGGCCATGCCAAATGCTTTGATGCCGCTGAAACGCTCTGCCAGGGTTCTGTCATAATATCCACCGCCCCAGCCAAGGCGGTAACAATCTGTATCAAATGCAAGGAGTGGAATGATTAATACGTCCGGGTCGACAGCCGGTGCGTCCGACGAGGGGTGCACGGTGCCCATGGGGCCTTTGTCCAATGGGTCACCTTCTGCCCATAACCTGAATTGCAGTGGGGTGTCCTTGCCTTCTACAACTGGCAGGGCCGTTCTGAAACCAACGTTTTCAAGTGTGCGGCCAAGGAACCTTGGGTCCATTTCTGTGCCGATAGGGTGATAGAGTGCGATAATTGTCGACTTGTCCATGCCGCCTATAAGGCCCATGGCAACATCTTTTGCCTGTTCTGCGGCTTTGATACCGTACATGGTATGGGCACCGCCGCGCAGCCTTTGCGCCGTTTGCCGTAATTCATCTTTTGACTGCATCAGGCAACCTTTTGACAGGTTTAAAGGGTGCGGGTACCGCCTCTGCCGTACGGATCTTTGAAACCCTCCGGAACCTGAATAATCAGGTGGGCGCCGTAATGATAAGAACCACGGTTCAAACCAGGGACAGCTCCCTAGAGGTGTTTATAGCCCCAGGGGTATCGTTGCCACACGCACAGCGCAGAGCCCGCGTCGCTTATGTAAGGCTATTGGCCACTTGGTTCAATAGCTATTCACAGCATCCGTGATTTATTTGATGCGTTCCCCAACCGGTACCATGATGTGAACCATGCCAGTATTCTTCCACATAGTATAAGGGCCGACATCGGGTTCATCAGGATGGTCAGCCCCTATGGCGGTGCCGGGGAGAAGTATCATCAGGTGAGGACCTTCCTGTACCCATGTGGTGCCATCGTTTGGGTCTGTGGATGCCGGGTTTGCATTGCTGACATACGCATCACCGCCCAGCATATAGCTGTAACCAATGGTATCGGTGGTGAAAGGCACGCCCTTTTGGGCGGCTTCCATCCAGGCCATCCAAACGGCATCATTACACATGGGGTGTTTATCGCCGGGTATAAGCCCGACGCCCGGAATGCAGGTCCAGCCGTTTGTCCCCTCGCGCAGTAACGTGCCGTCCACATCAATGATCGTGGCGTTTTGTGATATTCGGGCCGGTGCCGCGGACATGGCGCGGGCTATTTTAACTTCAGTAGTTTCTTCAGCGAGCGATTGCCCGGTAAATAACACAGAACAGGCGACAGCCAACACTGCCGCTTTGGTAGATAAATATTTCATGATCTTACCCTTCCTTGTGAGGAGCGACACATTACCACAAATGCAAAACCCAGACTAGTTCCGATATGGTACTAACTGCATAGGGATTGGAACAGCCATTGCGCAGATCTAAAATCTAGTGAGTGAACTTTACTGCTTGTTCTTGTTTTGTTCTTATGGTATTTCATGGAGCATGAGACATACAGTAGACATATCAGCCCATCCTGAGACGGGGGCGTTTCATAATCCAGCGGCCTATAAGGGCCGGGGGGCGGTTTCGAATATGTCGGGCCGGTTCGAGGCAGAGAAGCGCGGTGTCTTTAATGACGGCTGGACGGGGCCGGCGACTGCTGAACAAGGCGCAGTCCAGCTAAAAACTCAGCTGTATCAAGAGTTGCCAAAACAGGTTCTTACGAAAAATCAGTCACCGGACGTACCCTTTGACAGATCCGTTAACCCGTACCGGGGCTGCGAACATGGGTGTGTCTACTGTTTCGCCCGTCCAAGCCATACTTATATGGGGCTTTCGGCAGGACTGGATTTTGAAAGTAAACTGTTTTTCAAGGAGAATGCAGCAGAGGTGTTGCGTGCCGACCTGTCCCGTAAGGGGTATAAGGTGGCACCTATTGCAATGGGTACCAACACGGACCCTTATCAGCCGATAGAAAAGCAGTTGGGTATCACAAGAAAGATACTTGAAGTTCTCTTGGAAGTTCGTCACCCGGTTACCATCGTCACCAAATCAAGTTTGATCCTGCGTGATCTTGATCTCTTGCAGGAATTGGCGCGTCTTAATCTGGTGAAAGTGGCCTTGTCTGTAACTACGCTCGATAGAAAGCTGGCACGTACGATGGAACCACGTGCTAGTTCACCGCAGCGGCGCTTAGATACAATCCGGCAACTGGCAGAAAAAAATATTCCGGTAGGAGCGCTTGTGGCGCCTGTGATACCTGCACTGAATGATCATGAGCTTGAAAACATATTACAGGCGATAGCGCGGGCAGGGGCGACAGAGGCCGGTTATATCCTTCTGCGACTACCCCTGGAGGTGAAAGATTTATTCAGTGAGTGGTTGTCCGTTAATTTCGCCGAACGGCGCACACGCATACTGCGCAGGCTTTATGCCATGCGGGGTGGGCGGGCTAACGATCCGCGGTTTGGGCACCGTATGAAAGGCAAGGGTATTGAAGCCGACCTGATGCGCCAGCGTTTTTTCAATAGTGCACGCCGTGTCGGGGTCAATATGTCTGAGGGGCATGATCTGGACTGCACGCAGTTTATACCGCCACAAAACCCGAGCGACCGCCAATTACGGCTATTTTAGATTGGTTTATGGGTCTTATCTATGCATGGTTTGCCTGCCTTTAGGCTTTTGTCCCTGTCAAAGCAGCAAAAAGCCAGCCCCGCATGCGTGGGACTGGCTTGATAGCGATGGTCTGAGTGTGTACTAGACGAGTTCTTTCAGCATCTCTGGCACGTAGGCAGCAAGATCATCAAAAGCACTTTCTCTAACCTGTTTTGCCCAGTCAGGGTTGGCGATCAGGGCGCGACCAACTGCGACCAGATCAAATTCATCTTTTTCAAGTCTTTCGATCAGCGTATCAAGCTTTGCGATTTTACCTTCAAGGAATTCAACTTGGCCGGGTTCACTGAACGCGCGGTCCAGCCCCACACTGCCTACGGTGATAACAGGCTTGCCGGTGATCTTTTTTGTCCATCCAGCCAGGTTCAGGTCTGATCCTTCGAATTCTGGTTCCCAGAAACGGCGTGTTGAACAGTGGAAAATATCAACCCCGGCATCAGAAAGCGGTTTAAGAAATCTTTCTAACTCTTCAGGATTATTTGCTAATTTAATACTATAGTCTTGTTGCTTCCACTGAGAAAAGCGCAGGCAGATTGGGAAATCTGGCGCGGTGGCCGCACGTACTGCCTTGATAATTTCCACTGCAAAATTGGCGCGTTTTTCGATAGAGCCGCCCCAGTGGTCGGATCGTTCATTCAGACCTTCCCAGAAAAACTGGTCTATCAGATACCCGTGTGCGCCGTGAATTTCCACACCGTCACACCCAATATCCATGGCATCTTTTGCCGCTTGAGCAAAGGCCTTGATAACATCCTGAATGTCGTCTTCTGTCATTTCGTGACAGCGCTTTTTACCCGGCATGACCAGTCCTGATGGGCCGTGGCCGGGGACGTCTGGGTCTGGTTCGGTTCCCGCCCTGCGCACAGACCCTACGTGCCATAGTTGCGGAAATATCTTACCGCCTTCTGCGTGGACGGCATCAACGACTTTTTTCCAGCCAGCGAGTGGTTTTTCGCCGTAAAAGAATGGAACGTTTGGATACCCATTGGCGGCCGCGTGGCCCACGCAGGTGCCTTCCGTGATGATAAGGCCAACACCGCCAGCAGCGCGCTTGCGGTAGTATTCTACATTCAAATCATTGGGAACATTTCCAGGCGAATAGGTTCTTGTCATTGGAGCCATAACAACGCGGTTGGGCAGCTCCAGCGGGCCTAGGGAAAAGGGCTGGAAAAGACTATCTGTACTCACGCTCATTGAATATCCTTTGTGGGCTAGGGCGACGACATCACATTCTTGTCATAGGTCGTCAGAATTTTACATCCGATTATTATGTGGTAACGTATCCTAATATATGTCTCATCAAGGGAAGTTAAAGCATGTTTAAAAAACTAATTCTAATGATAGCCATTAGCTTTTCAGTGGTGCCCGCTGTGGCAGCAGAGGAAAAGTCTGCGCATGATTTCGTTCTGACGTCCATTGACCGGACGGAAATGCCATTCAGCCAATTCAAGGGCAAAGCTGTGCTGGTTGTGAACACAGCATCTTTTTGCGGATATACGCCGCAGTATGAGGGGCTTCAGGCGCTTTGGAGTGAGTATAAGGATAAAGGACTTGTCGTGCTTGGTGTTCCAGCCAATGATTTTGGTGACCAGGAGCCTGGCTCAGAAGAGAATATCAAAAAATTCTGCACGATGAATTTCCAGGTTGATTTCCCGATGACGAAAAAAATGGTTGTGAAGAAGGCCGATGATACATCAGAGTTTTATAATTATCTGGCGGCTACCTTGGGGGAAGAATCCCGTCCACAGTGGAATTTTCATAAATATCTGATTTCACCCGAAGGCAAGCCACTTGGCTACTTCGCTAGTAAAGTAAAGCCTCAGTCAGACGAGTTGAAAGCTGCGATCGAAGCAGCCTTGCCGCAGGGATAATTGCCTGCATCATTTGATTTCGAATACAAAACAAGCAGCAGGAATTTCCTGCTGCTTTACTTTAATATACCTATATAAAGTATTGAAATATATTAAAAACCAGTGATTGGGAGGTCGGATGGACGCTGTAGCCAGTTATCACTGTCATATACCGCGGACCCATCATACAGATGCAGGGCATAGGCGTGTCTGGATTGATCAGAGGTGTTAGCACCCGACAGGTGCGGGAACTGACCGTGTAGAACCACAACAGTCCCTTTTTTTACCTCAAGCGGTTGCTTTTTATCTTCTTCAAACGGCGTGTCATCAAGGATGACGGTCTCTGTCTCAAGCCCGTTACCTGTACGGCGGAATATTGATTTTGGGCCGTCACCCTTATGGGCGCCCGGAATACCCCACAAACAGCCGTTTTCGAGCGTTGCGTCTTCAAGCGCGACCCACAGACCCACACATGTATGCGGCGTTGACCGAATATAACTGCTGTCCTGATGGCATACTACCTCGCCGCCAATGCGCGGTTGCTTGAAAATATACATGGACTGCAGAAGCTTAGGGTCAGTAAACCCTAGCCCGTCTGCTATTTTGCGGAATACATCACTGCGTGAGAAGGCGCGAAACTCGGGATCCATATCATGGAGAGCGTGTCCAACCTTATTAAGAGCGGTGTCAGCGGAACAGGTCAGGTTGCCTTCACTATCAAGCGCGCCGTCTTCAAAGAAGAATCTGATGTCGCTTCCTGACTCGATAAAATAGTCATAAAGGTTTTTATCATCCTCGGTTGACTGAAAGACCGTGCGGTGACTGTTCGTGTCAAAGTTGGCGACCAATGTCCCCATATGGGCCATAAGTGCGTTACAGGTGTCCTCAGAGAAAGCATTCTCCAGAACCAGTGTTCCGTCACGCTCGTAGGCGTCTAACATGTCGCTGGATAACGCAGAGTCTGCAGTCTGTCTAAGGTAAGATGCATCAAAGTAAGGTATGGTTGACATGGGTTGCTCCTGAATTTCGGGCACCATAATCCTGCGCCATTTTGTAATCAAGGTTTACCTGTCGCGCCAGAAGGGGTAAGGATATATGTATCACTTTTGTTCTTATGGGGGAAACCGTGACAGACGTTTCTATCGAGCTTTTCTATCTTGCCTTTCTCGTGCTGTTTTCATTGGTAATTTTTCTGCTGTTTCAGGTTTTGAAGCGTCAGAAGATTACACAGGAACGTCTGCAGGCTGAAGATACGACCCAGAATTTTGTCCGCCTTGATACGCGCATGATTACGCTTGCGGAAAATCTGGATAAGCGGGAGCAGGCCATCCGGCATGAGTTTCAGCTTAATAGGCAGGAAACGAACGAAGCACTTACTATGCTGGCAGAAACTGTCAGGAAACTTGGTAAGGAGCACGCAGCAGATCAGCAGCAGTTTCGTGACAAACTCGATGAAAAAATGCGGGAAATTCGCGAAGAAAACAGCAAGAAACTTGATGAGATGCGCCAGACGGTTGACGAGAAATTGCAGACAACGCTGGAGAAGCGGATCAGCGAAAGCTTTAAAACCGTGTCAGAACGACTGGAGGCCGTACAGCGCGGTTTGGGAGAGATGCAGACGTTGGCAACCGGTGTCGGCGATTTGAAACGTGTTCTGACCAATGTTAAGTCCCGTGGTACGTTTGGGGAAACGCAGCTGAACCTGTTGATTGCCGATATGCTGACGGCTGACCAGTATGTTGCCAACTATGATTGTGGTCATGTCTCTGGCAACGCCCGGGTAGAGTTTGGTATTCGTGTGCCTGGCACTGAGAAAGATGTCTTTCTACCCGTTGATGCCAAATTCCCTACCGAGGATTATGAAAGACTGCTTGGTGCGGTAGAAATCGGTGATGTACAGGGGGTTGATGCGGCGTCAAAATCGCTGATCCGGTCGGTAAAGGGGTTCGCCAAGGATATCAGCAGCAAATATATCAATCCGCCGCATACAACTGACTGGGCAATCTTATTCCTGCCGACAGAAGGGCTCTATGCAGAAGTATTACGCCAACCTGGTGTGTTCGAGGAATTGCAGCGCGATTACCGCGTCACTATTGCCGGTCCTACGAACTTTCAGGTGCTATTATCCACGTTTCGTATGGGATTCCGTCAGGTTGTACTGCAGGAACGCGCCAACGAAGTTTGGGAGATATTGGGCGCTGTTAAAAACGAATTTGAAAACTTTGGTAGCCAGATCAATGCAATGGCCAAGAATCTGGAAGCCGCGAAAAACCATGTTGATAAACTGGATGTGCGCAAACGGGCTATGCTCCGGGCATTGAAGAATGTTGAAAAGATCGAAGATACTAAAGCAGGTGAAATTCTGGAACTTTCAATGGATGAATAGTGTTTATTACTCCCCTTCTTTACCGAAGGGAATCACAGGCTGTCAGATCGAAATTTGACCAAGATAACGCCGGAGCAGGGTAACTGTTTCGGCGTTTGTCATTTTGTCGCACCTGATATTGATCCCGGTCAAAATCTGATCCCTTGCTTTGGCTATTATCTCCCTGAACAGAATAGGAGGAGATACTGATGAGCACACATACACCCCATGAATTACGGGATGAGTTTCCTGAGTTTGCTGACCGTCTGCATGATCTGAAAGTGAATGACAATCACTTCAAAAAGCTTGCTGATGAATACCATGATGTAAACCGCGAAATTCACCGCATTGAAATTGGGGAAGATCATGTCTCCCAATTCAATGAAGAAGATTTGCGCAAAGCTCGTATGCGTTTGAAGGACGAGATTTACGCACTCCTTAAAGCAGTTTGACGACTGTTTTCCCTGAAGTTTCCAAACTTCTACTTCCCTTTACCTTAGAGGCCTCTTGTCAGAGGCCTCTTTTTTCTTAGCTACAGCAAAGGATCAGATAACGGGCAGGCTGCCCATCATGTGTCTGATTTTTTGAAGGGTAAATGCTTGCTTAGATATTCAGCTTCATAGTCAATCTGGTGGCCTTCACGCTTCAGAAAATCATCCACGGCGGCCCGGAATCGCTCATCACGAATATAGTGGGCGCTTATTGTCCGGGAAGGTTCATAGCCACGTGCGATTTTGTGTGGGCCTTGGGCTCCTGCCTCCACGGTCGATAATTTGTGCGTGATGGCATAGTCAATCGCCTGATAATAACAGGTTTCAAAATGCAGGCAGGGATGATCTTCGATACAGCCCCAATAGCGCCCATACAGGGTATCAGGCCCTATGAAGTTTAAAGCCCCGGCAATGGGCCGGTCGTTGCGGTAACAGAGAAACAAAAGCATGTCGTCTGGCATTGTCTGCCTGATACATGAGAAAAACTTACGGTTAAGGTATGGATGCCCCCATTTCCGTGCGCCGGTATCCAAATAAAACTGGAAAAAGGCATCAAGGTCAGCCTCGGATACACCCTTGCCCTCTATGGCCCTGATTTCAATATCGCTGTCCAGCACCGTTTGGCGTTCCTTACGGATTTGTTTTCTTTTTCTGGATGTCAGCGTTGCCAGAAAGTCGCCGAATGTTTCGTAACCTTTATTGAACCAGTGAAACTGTTGGTCTTGTCGTAGCAACAGGTCGTTGTTTTTTGCTGCCTGAATGTCTTCTGGACGCAAAAAATTAAAATGTGCACTGGAAAAAGACAGGCTGTCACATCGTTCTAAAATTGCGCGCATGGCAGTAGTGCGAATGGTGACCGCACTTTCTTCGCCAGTCGCTGGACTGATCAATATCTTGCAAGAGGTAACAGGCGTAAACGGAATAGCCGACAGAAGTTTGGGATAATAGCGACCACCAGCGCGCTCATACGCGTCCGCCCATCCCTGATCGAAGACATATTCGCCTGCTGAATGCAGTTTTACATACAAGGGACAAACGGCGAGAAGTGTTGGGGGCTGTTCGGCATTCTCTGCTGGCGAGCTATTCTGCAGGCTGATAGTCAAATGGTGGGGAATCCAGCCTGTCTGTTCCGAGACACAGCCGGACTGTTCCAAGGCAGCAAGAAAATCATATCTGGTGAAGGGAGAACGACCAGCAGCACAGGTATCCCATGCGTCACGGTCAATCTTTTCAATGCCGGGATGAAATTCTGCAATAAGGTCCATGGGTTTACTTACCTTACGAGAGTACGGCTGGCTTTTCAAAAGTCAGTGCATCTGTGTGCTGGCGACCAAGGACTTCCTGTTCTTTGGTGCGAACAGTCCAGGTGATCAATTTTTTTCCTGTCTTCCGCCATCTCGTATAATAGGGGTGTGGCAGGCTTGAAATATCGACGGACAAGAAATCTGGTGTGTTGCGTCTTATGGCATACCGGAGCATAAGCCGGGATGATGTTTTCTGCAGGGTTTTATCTTCGATAACCAGGCCGCGAACAATTTCTGGTGCATTTTTGCGAAACCAGCGTACCGCACGCGGATCAAAAGACATGATGCAGACATCACCCTTATAGTCTGCCAGCAGGCGATAGACTTCCCTACACAGGCGTGTCGGATCATATTTTCTGGCTGATTTGATTTCCAGATAAATGGGCACCCGACCAGCAACAGCACTCAGAACATCTGCCAGGCACGGAATAGGTTCGCCGTTCAGTTTAGTCGGTGTGTGCGCAAGGTCAGCAAAATCAACGGTATCCACACGTCCTTTGCCGTCTGTAAGCCGGTCAAGCGTCGCGTCATGAAAGACGATAACCGTTTCGTCGCGGGTTAATACAACATCAAACTCGACCGCATATCCCTTGTCTGCCGCATAGGTAATAGCAGACAAGGTGTTTTCTTCGCGGCCCTCTGTGCGGTCAAACAAGCCGCGGTGGGCAATATCCAGATTACCCAGCCACGGTATATGTCTTGTTTGTTTGCGGGCTGCCATTATTTCGGTGTAATTTCAACCAGTGCATCAATTTCCACAGGAACATTCAGGGGCAAACCGTTAGTGCCAACCGCGGATCTGCTGTGGCGGCCTTTGTCGCCAAATACATCAACCATCAGATCGCTTGCCGCATTGATAACCTTCGGCTGATCACCAAAACCGTCTGTACAGTTTACAAAACCACCCAGTTTCACAACCCGAACAACACGTTCCAGATCACCATCACAGGCAGCTTTCATTTGTGCAATCAGATTGATACCACACAGGCGTGCAGCGCGCTGTGCAAAATCAATATTATAGTCACTGCCGACTTTACCCTGGAATTCAATACCGTTAGGGCCCATGGGAATTTGACCAGAGATGCTAATCAGGTTGCCGCTTACGATATATGGCAGATAATTTGCCACTGGCGCCGCTGGTTCAGGTAAGGTGATCCCCAGTTCAGTAAGGCGTTGTTCAATACTCATTAAAATGCTCCCACAAAAATGATTTGGTATTTGATATCAAAAGCCGGTCCGTATACCAAATAAAATAGCTGCCGAAATTCGACAGCTATCATTCGCTTCAGGTGCGTTTTAATACGAACGCAGGCTCGCCCGGACGGCATTGAGGAAATACAGCCAGGAATTTACATTAGAAATGCACCCTGGTGGTATTGGGCAGTGCTGGGCGGTTCATGCCTAAGCAACAGCCGTTTTACGGGCTTTTTTGTCCATATACATGGCTTGGTCGGCTTCCGAAATTAAACGTTCCGGGTCGGTTGCACCGTTGAAGGACTGCACACCGATGGAGCAATTAAGCGGGATGATTATGTCGCCATATTCCAAAACAGATGTGTTAATGACAGTCTGTAATTTACGGAGCCTTGCATAGCCTTGCTGTTCATCGCAGCGTGTCAGAATAATACAAAATTCATCACCGGCGATGCGTGCAATGACATCACTTGAACGGGTTCTGGACTTTAATATGGTTGCAGTGTGCCGCAGAACCGCGTCCCCTGCCTGATGGCCATGGGTGTCATTGATGTCTTTAAAACCGTCCATATCAATGAAGCCAACAACACCTTCTTCCCTATGCCTGGCGGAGTAGGACAGAATTCTCCCCAGTTCCAGCATCAGCCCGCGCCGGTTTAAAATACCAGTCAATTCATCAGTAACCGAGATTTGTTCCAGATACGAAATGCGGTGCTGCTGCTCTGCCATGCGCTGCTCGGCGCTGGCGGCAAAGCTCAGAACCTCTGTAATCAGTTGCCAGCCCATGCTGTCAAACTTTACATCAGCGTCGGCGGCTGTTTGCATTAACCGGGATGCAAGGCGGCTAACATACGGATTGATTTCCTGTCCGCTGTTAAGGGTTAGGGCACTATTGTTGATCATACGGCTACTCCATCATGATATTCTTGACGAATTGCAGTGCAATCAATGTGCCAGAGTGTGGCTGTTTAACTGACTGAAAATAAGTGATAAAATTCTTGATTGGAATGATTAATAGCCGATTTACCAAGACTGTGGCAGCAATTGCCTAGTGCAGGGAGCGCCCTTTGCCTATTGCTTGTGCACCAAATCTCTCTTTCAGGGCATCCATTGCTTTTTCCGCCTGCGTCCGTTTTGACCGGATAGGCTCAATCAGGTCGGGCATGTCTGCTTCAGACAAGGGGCGGAAGTTACTAACCCCGATCCCCAATAGTCGGTAGGGCGTGCCGTCAACCAGCGGGCGCAACAAGCTCTGACCTGTTTCAAATATGACATGCGCTAACTGTGTCGGGGCATCCAGCGTGCGGGAACGTGTTATAATTTTGTGGTATCTGTTTTTCATCTTCAGCGTAATGGTCACCCCGGCCAGTTCCTTTTTCTTCAGGTCTGCTGACACACGCTCAGAAGAACTATAGAGAAGTTTTTCCAGGCCAGGATAGTCGGCAATATCTTTTTCAAGGGTACGTTCTGCTGACACACTCTTTGTTTCATTGCTTGCAGTAACCGGGCGGGTATCAATGCCGCGTGCAAGTCTGAAAAGCCGCAGGCCCGTCTCGCCGTACCGGTTAACCAGTTGCCGCTGGTCCATGGTTTGAAGCTGGCTGATTTCAGTCAGGCCATCTTTTTCAAGTGTTCTCGCCATTTTGGTGCCGACACCGTAAATCCGGCTGATAGGAAGGCCAGCCAGGAGATTTGTTGTTTCAGCCTTACCGATAACGGTGAAGCCTCTTGGCTTGTTCATGTCCGATGCCAGTTTTGCCAGAAACTTATTATGGGACAGGCCAATTGACACGCTGACACCGATTTCTTCCTGGATTGTTTCGGCAAACCGCGCCAGTGTAACTGCGGGCGGGGCGCCGTGCAGTCGTTCCGTTCCTGTCATATCCAGAAAAGCTTCGTCAATTGACAGGGGTTCGACAAGGGGCGTCATGTCCTGCATCATGGCCCGAATATCTCTGCCTACTTCGGCATATTTGGCCATGCGGGGCGGAATGAATACCGCGTCGGGACAAAGTGCACGCGCTTTATAGATCGGCATGGCAGACCTGACACCGCTCATCCGCGCAAGATAACACGCTGTTGATACCACCCCGCGTTTGCCGTGCCCTATTATCACGGGCTTATCTCGAAGCGCAGGATTGTCCCGTTTTTCTATGGATGCGTAAAAGCTGTCACAGTCAATATGGGCAATGCCTAGGTCAAACAATTCCGGGTGGCAAATGGTTCTGGGACGCCGGCATTTGGGACATTTTCCTGTGCCAGTAAAGCTGTGAAAGCACTCTCGGCATACAGCAGGGGAAAGCTTCTCCATCTGCTCATTGTCCTTATGCGTGGACGGATCATGCATCACTGACCGTCCAGTGCAGAAGGTGTTTTTCAATGTCAGGCCAATTATCAATGCGAACATGTGCATGTTCTGCCCGCCCGATCAGGGCGGCAAGGTTCTTGTCGGCAACCGTATGGATCCGGTGGCAGTCTGGCGCGTGCTGGGCCACGGATGCATGTTGTGGGGGCAGGTCATCAATAAAGACAACACCGTTATCTGACCAGGAAAGAAGATCTGCTACTGCAGGGCCTTTTCCGCCAGCGTTAGCCAGTACGGGGTAATCCATGCCCAGATCGGCAAGATTTTTCGCCCGTCGCTGTCTGCAGTGTGCGGGGACATTAGAAAGAATGGCAATCTGATACAGTTCAGACAGGTTGCTCAGACAGTGGGCGGCATGGTCAACCGCTGCCATATCGCCAACACAGGTATCAAAGAAGTTGCCAATAAGGTTTTTGACCGTTTCTGGCGCCGCTACTTCCTGTGTCGCAGTATGGCGAATGTTACCAGCCAGTCGAAAGCTGGTCATCGTCAGCGTGTAACCCTGATCAGCCAGAAACACATCCAGACGTTCAACAAACTTCAGCAATACTTCATCCGCATCCACCAGTAATAGCGGACGGGTGGGGGAAAACTGAGTTTTGAAGTTGTTGATATCCATTACATTCCACCTACCGGCCTAGGTTACCACTCTTGTCCCTGACCGCCGCCCAGGGCACGCCATGCTGATGTCAATGTCTCCGGGCTGGTGTCCAGATGCTCGGCACATGCAATCAGGTCCGGTTCAAAGTTTATCAGAAAATCCAGCACGCCGACCAGAAAATCATTGTCTGTCAGCCGGGCTTTTATGGCGTCACCGTCCAGACCAGACAGGGCAACAAACCGTTCCTGCAAGTCGTCCTCTGATACTATAAAGATGATGGCTTGCAGAGCTATCGCTTGTGCGTCTTCGGTCGTCATAGTGATGTCATGCCTTTTACCTGGGAGTGTTCCTGGTTCATACACCAGTTTTTGATGTATCTAAACCTAAACAATGCGTTCAGGTAGCGTTCAGATTGTTCTTGGTAGGGTGATTCCGTAAGTTAGAAGGAGGCACCAATGCTGAAACGAACTTTAAGTATTATTGCGATAGCATCGTTTATTATTCCGGCAGGCGCTGCGTTTGCAGATAATGGCCGGGATAAACATGAGCGGAAAAAATACCGCGACAAACCGCGTGCAGAGAAACACTATGAGCGTAATGGCGGTGGCAAAGTTCGTAATGGCAATGGTCGCGGCAAAGACCAGAACAAAATCGTGATCGTTAACAAGAACATCAATAAAAATGTGACTCATGTTAACAATCGAGATGGACACCGTGATGGACGCGGCCGGTATGACCGGAATAAGTATCGGGATCATGGCAGTTACAGGGACTATTATTATAATGGTCACAAGCGTAACAAACATTATCACCACCGGAAAAAGTCCAATGTGTATGTGAATATCTCGCCTTACTACTACGGTTATAATTATGACCCCTACCGTTATCATTCGCACGGTACAAGCTACCACTATAACAGCTATTATGGCGGTTCTAGTAGGCACTCAAGCGGCGGTAATGTTGTCGGTACCATTGCCGGCGGAATTCTGGGCGGTGTTATAGGGGCCGAAATTGACGGCGGCCGCAACAACACAGCGGGCATTGTGATCGGTTCGGTTCTCGGTGCTACGATTGGTAATGAACTAACCAAAGACAAAGACCGTCACGACGGCAGATACCGTGGGTCTGATTATGACCGCCGAGACGGTGACTGGTACGATGATTACCGGGATGAGTATGGCCGGGATCATGCAGATAAGGATAAAGAGTACGACAGCACAACACGGACCTGTATCAAATATAGATACAAAAACGGTGACTATGAATGTTCCGAGTGGCTCACCAAGGTTCGTGATTGAATTAAATCTATGGCTACCAAAGAAAAAGGACGGCGTAAGCGCCGTCCTTTAATCATTCAGTGATACTGAAAGTGTAACCACCCGCTTTAGGTGCGAGGAACCAGCGTTTCAAGTAATCCTGCAGTTTCTTTCCAGAAAGTCTCGTACGGCTTGATGCTATCTTGGATAGGCAGCCCAGATACTTTGGAGAGTTTGTCAATTTCAGTCACTGCAGCTTGAAAACTATTTCTGGCGTAATCTGCTTGGATGGAAAACACATCTGCCGGTGACGTGGCTGCAGCCATTTTTGCGACTGCCTGAAAATATTGGTCAACACTGGCTGCGGAATAGTCAAGTAAGCTAGCACTACAGGCAGTGATAAAATCTGATGCATCTGCATCTTTACTCTTCGGTGAAACGGCGGCTGTGTCTGGTTTTTTAGCACCGCTTTTCTTCTTGGTAGCAGACTTCTTTACGGCCTTTGCCTTCACCGCGGGGGCTGATTTTTCTTCTGTTGTTTTACTTTTAGGTGCCGCTGATAGGGTGGCTTCTTTTGACAGATCGACTGTCTCTGCTGCTTCTGGTTTCAGTGTTTTTGAAGCGGCGGCTTTTTCAGGTTTAGGTGCTGTTGTCTTAGTGGCTGTCATTGGTTGCTCCCGGTATAAAGTAACTCGACACAGGGTTGATGATAGCTGGATTTTACCACGAAAATTGATGCGCCGCAATAAATTGCTGCGCCGCACAAATTATACGTATTTGTTGCTGATTTTAGGGCAGGAGATAGGTACTGACGCAGTGAACAATTGCACCGACAAGGGCACCAACAAGTGTTCCATTTATTCTGACATATTGTAGATCACGACCAACAGTTAGTTCAATGCGGTTGGTTATGGTTTTCGCGTCCCAGCCGCGCACAACATCAGCGATAAAAGCGCCAATTTGTCGACGCCAGGGGACTGCCACTTGAAGTACGAGCGCCTCCAGCCGTTCATTGATACGAGCTTCTAGTTCCGGGTCGTGCTGCATCTTCTGACCGAACCCGGCGATACCCGAAGCAATTGTAGATCTGAGCGTATCAGAAGGCATTTCAGTTTGCGAAATAATGTGATCTCTGAGCCGGTCCCAGATTTGTCCTAACAGCAAACTGGCGCTTTCGTCTTCTATGACCTTTTCCTTGAAGGTTTCAATCTGGGCTTTGAAACTGTCAGACGTTTGTAATTTATATATTAAATCTGCAACGGCCTGATCGAATTTTTGATAGGCCTCCGAGTCTTCGTTCTGTAGATCATCAACAAATTCCAATGCCCCTTCGAGGATTGCTTCCGCGACTTTTTTATCGACGCTCGCAGGCACCCACCAGTAGCTTTTCTTCTCCACAATTTCGATTATGCGGTATCTGTGATCAACCAAAGCCTGTCTGACATATCCAACGGCTTTGCTGAACAAGTCCTTTTGTTGCTCATGCTTTAAAAGAACACTTAAAATATCGCCAAGGAAGGGGGCTACTTTCAGGTTTTGCAGTTCTGTTTTTGCGACTCGGGTGACCGTTTGGCGAATTTCATCATCATTCAGGGACCGGACCATATGAGGGGTCGCAGCCAGAATATATTGGCTTATCAAATCAGCATTTTCCGGTTTTGATAGCCAGGCACCAACACGGCCTGCGATGTTGGCTTTGTTAAGCCGGGTGACAACTTCTTCGGGGTTTAGGAAATGCTGTTCAATGAATGTGCCGATGCTATTGCCTATCCTGTCCTTGTTATTCGGGATCAAGGCGGTATGGGGAATGGGAATACCCATTGGATGCCTGAAAAGCGCAGTGACGGCAAACCAGTCAGCAAGCCCGCCTACAATGCCGGCTTCTGATGCTGACATAATCAGGGACAGGATTGGACCTTTCTCCGGGACATAGTGCATACCAATGAAGGTTGCAGCCATAAGCAAAAGAAGTGACAGTGCGTAGCGTTTATACCGGCGCAGCTGCATTTCCTTCATCGCAATATCAGATGCGTAGGAGGTAGGGGGTGTCATACTGTGATGCCTTGCTTCATTATCTAGACATAGGCATCACATTGAATTCTGCAATAGGGATTATTGACTATAGAACTCATCCGGATTTTTTTCGTGTTCATAAACAATCCGGGATTCGTCCAAAACAACACGGGCACGGTCCCCATAATAAATCATGACCGGGGCGTTGTTCCCAAGGGGGACTGCGTCAGCCTGAACAATGGTAACCAAATCACCTTTTTCCGTCCGGATCAGATATTCAAAACCGCTTGTTTTGGCGTTCTTTTTGTCAATGCTGTCGCCAATGGCGCTACCAATAAGCGCGCCGCCAATGGCACCGATGACACCAACCGCATTATCACCTACGGTAGAGCCTGCGGCGGCACCAATACCTGCGCCTGCAAGGGAGCCAACGCCGCGTTTGCCGTCAATTTCTACCCAGCGATAACTTTCAATAACGCCGCGTTCGACGCTTTGGACACGTCCAACTGACCGCGAATCATAGTGTCCCGGTGACAAGCTTTGCGATGTGCAGGCACCTACGAGCAAGAGAGCAGGTACCAGCGCCAGATACCGGAGTTTTGACCCATTCATCGTCTTTGTGTCCTTATAATAAGCAAAATCAATATCCTATATACCGCAAGTAGCGATTCATGCAGGCATAATTATGGCAGGGAAACCTGAACGGTGCATGAACCGCAAAAAATGATACCACATCGGCCATAATGTGCTTCTGGTTTTTCGGTATTTTTGGTACAGTCGTAAAGGCCGCGCTGGAAAACAAGGTCGCGGTAGACAGTGAACAAATGTTGGGGAGCGTATCTGAAACCATTTAAATGCCGAGAAAGATCATGGGGCAGAAAGATAAACAATTATACCAGTACGTGATGGAACGCTTGCACTCAGCCGAAAGCGGGCAGGCAGAAGCACTGTATGACTTGGGGTTGCTCTATTCAACGGGACAAGGTGTTCCGAAAGATTATATTCAGGCACATAAATGGTTCAATCTGGCTGCCATCCGCGGGGTGCGCCGGGCGAAAGTTGACCGCAAGGAACTTGCCCTTGATATGCAGCACCGTGATATCGCGGAAGCCCAGCGTCAGGCACGTGAATGGTTGATGACACACTAAGCTGCTTTTGGTGTGATGCCTTCTGGTTCTCATATAATCTTTAATAGCCTGATAGAATTTACCTGCTTTGCAGTGGTTTGCAGGACGTGAATTTTGGTGCCGACATAGATGTGTCGACATCAGCGCCCTTGCATTAAACCCCAGCCCCTGGATATATATGGCCTTCAGTGACTTTTAGAATGTACGGAGGGGCTCTATATGTTTGATCTTTCAGGGAAAACTTATCTTGTAACGGGTGCATCCCGCGGAATTGGTGCGGCGACGGCCAAAATTCTGCTAGAGAGCGGAGCATGTGTTGTTGGCAGTTATGCGTCGGCGCCTGGGAACTTGGATAGTCTGGTGACGGACTACGGAAGCAAGCGTGTTCTGCCGGTACAGGCCGATTTATCGCAGATGGGCGCAGCACACCAGCTGTGGGAGCAGGCAGTTGCCTTCAATGGACATGTTGATGGTCTTGTTAATAATGCGGGCGTAATGCCTGAGGCATATGTAAGTGGCAGTGACGAAGACTGGCACGCCAGTTGGCACACCACTATGATGGTGAATATCCAGTCAGTCGCAGACTTGTGCAAATATGCCATTTGCCATTTTAAGCCGCGGGGCGGCGGACATATCGTTTCTATTGCCAGTCGTGCTGCATTTCGCGGTGACGGGATTGATTATATGCATTACGCGGCGTCAAAAGGGGCCGTGGTGTCCCTGATGCGGTCTATTGCCAGGGGCTATGCCCGTGACGGCATTTACGGATTTATAATCGCACCGGGCTGGGTGAAAACTGATATGGCAGCAGTTGCCTATGAGCCGGGGAATGAATGGATGCTGGATGAAATCCCGATGGGGGAAGCTGCACCACCGTCCGATGTTGGTAATATGGTGGCCATGTTGATGTCCGGGAACGTTAACCATGCAACCGGTACCACAATTGATATTAACGGCGCCAGCTATGTTCGGTAGGACATTCTGTCATGTATAACGGGTAAAACAAAAATGGGCCGGAAATGCCGGCCCAGTGACTTTTCACATGTAAGTACTATGTGTTCATAAGGTACGTGCTGTTTACTGGCTATCATCCAGCGCCTGATCAATCAGGAAGCTGATATGTTCACGGTGGGCGCGTGTTTCAGCATTGCCGCGCCATCGTGCCATGCTTTTTCTGATGTCATTCAGATTTTGCAGTGCAATTGATCTTGCAATAAAATCATAGCCAAACGGTGCTTTTAAAATACTGATCAGTCTGTAGATATAGTGGATTTGCAGTTCCTGTCGGTATGTATTGACCTGACCGCGTGCATCATCTTCAAAGATTGCGTCTGTTAAATCCCCCATGACTGCATGCAGGCTATATTCATTGCCGTACAGACCAGTATCCGTAATACGTAATAATGTCAGGGGATGAAGGATATGGTCCAATATGCCAGCCTGAATATTATTGATAACCGCATGGTATTTGGGGTCTTCGGTCATCAGGAAATGGGCAAACCCTCTGCGCTGGATTGCAATATGCCGCAGGAGCTTGGGGTCAAATTCAAAAGCATCAGGGGCAAAAATATGGGTCCGAAGGGCCTTCATTGCTTCCTGCTGTCTTGCCGCTTCGACGGGAATATAGGGGTCCACTGCTCCAGACTGTCCATTGACAGCCCTGTCGACGTAGATACCGCCAATATAACGGGACAGAATGTGCCCTTGATTTGAGATGTCGCCCAGAAGAACGCCCATGGCATTCCGCATTTCCTGGTAGCTTTCTCCGGGCTTGGAGAATTTATGCAGCAGGTTGTCGATGGCTTTTTTATTCATTACCAGACGATCAGTTGCATAAGTGATTGGCTGGTCAGTTAAATCCCCAACGTTAATGCGGGGATCGATGCCTTTTCCGGGAACCCGCATATCATCGGCATCATTACCAAAGGCAAGGCGCGGGTCAGCAGACTTTGCCAAATGGGCTTCGCGCGTCTGCGGGTCGTCCATTTCCGGCGCATACCCAAATGTGATTGCCCATTCGTCATATTCGCCGGGTTTCACGGTATAATAATGGGCTTGCGATTTGCCCTCTGGCGCAAAGTTTATCGCCGGATAATCCATAACAGAACCTGTCAGAGCATCACCTTGCAGATCTGGTTGGTGCGCCAGATCATAAGGAAGGCTGTAACTGCTTTTCATGTTATGGTTCAGGCCAAATGTGTGCCCCAGCTCATGAAGAACCAGATAATAGATCGACTCTTTGATCAAGGTGTCATTTTCGGCGTCACTTAAGCCTTTTGACGCGGCAAGCGCCTTTCCAAGTATGGTGTTTAGGTGCAAATGCTGGGCTAACCCACAGGATTTTTCATGCTCCTGAAGGTGGGCTGCAAATGTACCCACCCGGTTACCTGCGGGGGCCGCGGTGTCTCTGCTGCCCTCTATAGCAGCCGTTTGATCTGATGGTCTTGTGACATTGGTTTGATGACCGCCCAGGTCCATCTGAGGCGCAGTCGTGAAGGCCGCGGTATCATAGATACGGTCATATTGCAGCCGATTGGTCAGGAATATATATTCCAGCATAATGTCGGCGCCCAAAATCTGGCCGGTGCGGGGATTAACAAAGCGCGGGCCATAACCACCAAATAGCGGCGTGGGGCTTGATGTCCAGCGAATGACATTATAGCGCACATCATCAGCATCCCACTTTGCATCATCAGGCTGTATTTTAACTTCCAAGACATTCTGGAAACCGGCCTTTTCAAAGGCTTTGTTCCATGTCTCTGCTGCTGCTTTGATAATCGGGCGTATTTCCAAAGGCGTGGTGTTTTCAATCCACCAGACAATTGGTTCCACAGGCTCTGAAAGAGGTTGTTCTGGGAATTTTTTACGCAGGTCCCAGCGCTGTATCATGTCCCGGTACGGTGTGACATCAGTACTGGTCATGTCATTGGTGTAAACAAGGAAATATCCTACACGCGGATCATCAAACCGCGGCGTATAATCAGTGTCTGGCATCTCCATCATAAGGTGCTGAACGCTGACGGTAACATTACGTGCGTCGGTTACTTCGGCACCACCGCGGGCATAAGGTGTGGGATTGGAATAGACATAGTCCACATTCACCATCAGGTTTTCTGGGTATGTGGTTACCTTGGTTATGCGTGACTTTGCCCGGTTTAGTTTTCCCAGCCTGAAAGATGTGCTGGCATTTGGGCCGGGCAGGGGCGGTGTACGTAGTTGATCCAGATCTTCACTTAAAAACAAAATGTCAGCACGGATCAAAAAGGCTTTTTCTTCTTTTTCCGGGTTAGATTCTGCTTCTATGCGTGCGCTTGATAGAACGGATTCAGAAATATTCGCGTCTTTTGCGTTGGATAGCGGGTTATCTGGATCAAAATAGAAGTTGGTGTTTACTTCCACCAGCTCCAGACGATCAAAGTATTTTCTGAATTTCAAAACTTTTGGGCGGCGGTATTGTCCGCGGAAGTGTCCGCCGTCTATAACCCCATCGCTGATATGCGAGAAATAGATAAATTCTTTATCAAGCTGGTCTTCTTGAATCTCCATCCGCATGACGCCAGAGTCTGGATCACGGTAGACTTTGAAAAGACCGTCTTTGAAATAGTCGCCTTCGATGATGTCACTAATAGAGCGACCCTTGCGTTTAACTTTTTTTGAAGCCTCATCCTCGTCACTGTCGTCATCTTTCGCTTTGTCCTCAAGCTTCTTGTCGTCAGCGGCCTCGTCATCATTCTCAGTGGCGGGTTCTGCAATAGGATCTTCAGTCGGGCTGGGTGGAGGGTTCTCAGGGTCTTCCGGTTTTTCCTGTTTGGGTTCTGGTTGCTTATCAGGCTCATCATCTGATTTTGGGTCGTCAGTTGCGGGCTCATCAGCTGTTGGTTTGTCCTTGGCAGGCTTAGAACCATCTGTATCCGTTGCTGCTTTCTTGAGGATCAACGCCGGGGAAGTAGTTTCAATCGCCTGCAGGCCAAATGAGGGCACAAGTAAACTGACTAGTGCAGTTGCCATTAGTGCACTACGAATGGTCACAGGACGGAGGTCGTCCAGCCGGGCAGGGGCAGAGAAACTTTTCATAAATACCATGTGGATTAGTCCAGCGTTCTGAGTGCAGACATGAATGTTTTTTCAAACTGCGCACACCCTCCAGATGGTTCTTTACCACTGGCAGCATCTAGCTGGTTTTTAAATTCAATCTTTGTCAGAACTTTTTCATAGGTGTCTTTGGATAAATACGCCAGGCGTGCTTCAGTTTTGATGATATACTCTTCTATCAAGTCTTCTTCATATTCGCAAAAACGGGCGGCACCAGCAATTTTTGCATTTGTTTGTGCAAGGATAAGTGGGTCGCTTTGGTCAGCATACACACTCGTTGACAGGCCGAAAGAAATGCCAGCCAGTACAGATCCTGTACGCAGTAATGTCTTTATTGTTATTTTCTGCACCATAATACTCCTTGAATATACCGGGGAAACTAAACGCAATCCTTTGTTGGTGCAAGCTACAGTGCGATCAATTGTTTTTTATTCGTGATAAAATGAAGCTTTATTCTTCTGATGTAAATATTTTGATCTGATTGCGGCCCGCTTCTTTCGCGGCGTACAAAGCTTTGTCAGCACGCTCTAGTGCTGGCTCGATCGTTTCTTCAGGGGAGATCATCCGTGCAATGCCAATACTACAGGTAAATTGGATGTTTTCGACTTTAGTTTCAATAAGATGACGCTGCGTTTCTAGGTGAATGAAGGATGCAACATCCTGGGCATTTTCCATTGTGGTATCTGGTATGGTGATGGCAAATTCTTCACCGCCCAGTCTGCCAGCAAAACCGTTTGTTCCTACTGCATTGGTGATAATTTCAGCAAAAGTTCGAATAACGGTATCGCCCATTGCATGTCCATAAGTGTCATTGACACGTTTGAAATGGTCCAGATCAAGCATTAAAATCCATGTATTTTTACGGGCTTCTGCATCCAGGTTTGATGATAATTCCAGGTAACGACGTCTATTGTTCAACCCGGTCAGCATATCTGTGTTAGCCAGCAGGTTCAGTTTGTCCCGTTGCTGTTCAAGTTCGTTTTTCGTCAAATAGAGCTGCTCTGCCATTTCGGCTGTTTCCGCAGCGTATTTTTCCAAGAGGGCATTGCCAAGCAACTGATCCTGAGACGCCTCATCCTGATGGGTGATGTCATGCAGTTTCCAGATACGGGCTTGACCATCGCGAATTGGGTGGGTGAAACGCTTCATCACTGTGCCGTCAATCAGGTGAATAATATCGGAATAGGAAATGTCAGGTACACCGTTTACAGCTTCTACGGTTTCCTGCGCGCGCTGGGACGGCTCTCCTTCCTTATATAGGGGTGTGAATAATTCTGCGATTGTAGGTGCAGCGATACCGTTTGGGGCAAATTTTTGGCGAGCAACCACATTCAAGTCGAGGATTGTACCGTCCTGAGTGGAAATTATTACGGCGTTTTCCATGTCATCAATGGTAATGATATCCGTCTTTTGTGAAGATACAACAGATTGCCAGATACGCCCTGCGAAAACTCCTCCAATGATTGCAGTAATGATGCCGAAGCCTAGAAATACTGGGTTTGCGCTCGCGAAAAGGACTGTAAAAGCCGTTACCACAAACGCCAATGCAGACACCAATAGGAAGGATTTGGACATTGGACTTTTATACTCACAGTTCTTTCACCGACCCCAATTTTCATTTTAACTATACTTTGGTGCTTTATATCAACCATATTTGAAAGTTTTCTTTTGTCTTTTGAAAGGAAGGAGTGTCCTTGCAGCGTAATTAATAATGCAGGGAGCGTACATTATTCCTGCGTTTAGGCTGTTTACAGTTCAAAAGGAGATAAAAGATGGCGAGAAATAATAAAATAGTATGGTTTGTAACGTTAGCAGTTGCAGCAGCGTATCAACCACTTTCAGCGCAGGAACACGACAAGTCGGGACGTAGTCCTGAACATTTGTTTGAGAAGTTTGATGCTGACAGTGATGGCCGTATTACGCATGACGAGTTCCTAAGTGGTTCCCGGGACAGGTTTACGGCTTTTGATGCCAATGAAGACGGGTACCTGGTCTTAGAGGAACTGCCTGAGCAAATGCCGGTTTCTGAGGAGCGGAAAGCACGCAGGATGGAACATAAGGCTGAGCGCAAGGCTAAAATACTTAAAAAGTTGGAAGAAAATGGGGTGGAGAACCCTGAAGAGCATTTTGAAAAAATGAGAAAAGAGCGTAAGGGCGGCAGGGAAGGCGCCCACCCAGAACAGCGTCGGAGCCGAATGTCCTTCATTGGCAAGATGGACAAGGACGGAGATGAGCGCGTTTCTCTTGAAGAGTTTTCAAGCCGTCATGAACGCATGTTCTCGCGCATGGATGCTGATCAGGACGGTGCTGTCACAGTAGAGGAAGCTCGCAGTGCTCACGCTACTATGCGGCATACACGACAGCACAACAAAAATACTATGAAGGCGGGTGGTGATACCAAGTAGTGTTTTTACAAACGCGGTACAGCCTGAGTTTTTATTAATAGTTCAAAGAATAAAGAATACAGTCGGGTGCCATACTGGTGCCCGATTTTTTTGAAATATCTTCGCCTGTCGCAGGTGTTTTTGTTTTGAACATCTTGTGGGCACAAACGGTCAGTAAGAATGGTGCTTGTAACTTTTGTGTGGCTGGGAAGCTGGTTCGCTTTGCTTTACAAAAGTTTTTAAGCAGTATATGCAAGCTCACCTGAAAATGCACAGTCGCTCCGGTCGTTTTGCCGGGCAGTGGTTTTCTTCATCAACCGAATTACAGTGGAACTTCGTAATGTTTAAAGGCTCTATTCCAGCACTGATCACACCATTTGACGCTCAGGGGGAGGTTGATAAAGACCTGTACCAGAAGTTTGTTGATTGGCAGGTCAAACAGGGCTCGCATGGGTTGGTGCCGGTTGGAACAACGGGTGAGTCTCCGACTTTAAGCCACGAAGAACACCATTTGGTTGTTGATCTGTGTGTAGAAGCTGCTGATGGACGAGTTCCTGTTATGGCGGGAACCGGGTCAAACTCGACACGGGAAGCAATTACCCTGACACAGCATGCCGAGCGTGCAGGTGTGACCGCTGCCCTGGTGGTAACGCCTTATTATAATAAGCCGTCTCAGGAAGGGCTGTATCAGCACTTTAAGGCTATTCATGACGAAACGAATCTCCCGATTTATATCTATAATATTCCGGGACGGTCCATTGTGGATATGACGGTTGAGACCATGGCGCGTTTATTTGAATTGCCGCGCATCGTCGGTGTGAAGGATGCAACAGGCGATCTGTCGCGTGTGTCTGATCAGCGGACACTTGTCGGCGAAGATTTTATCCAGCTTTCTGGGGATGACCCTACAACACTTGGGTTCATGGCAATGGGTGGACACGGCGCAATCTCTGTGACCGCGAATGTCGCGCCTGCGCTATGCAGTAAGTTTCAGGAAGCATGCATGAACGGTCAGTATGACGTAGCCCTTGGGTATCAGGACAAACTGATTGCGCTGCACCACGCTATGTTTATTGAACCCAGTCCTGCTCCGGCAAAGTTTGCTTTGTCTTGTCTTGGCATTGGCAATGATTATGTCAGACGCCCATTGGTGCCGCTGACAGAGGCAGGGCGTACACGCATCAGAAATGTTCTGGCGGAATTGTCGCTAGATACTGTATCATTTTAATCGTAGAGCGAATTATCTGTTTTACTGGCGGTTATGGCGGGAAAAAATAAAAACAAGAATAAAAAGTCAGCATTCGGCGCACGTATTGCGGCGGATAACCGTAAGGCGCGTCATCTTTATGCTATCGAAGATGAGTATGAGGCTGGCATTGTCCTGACCGGCACAGAGGTTAAGTCCCTGCGGACAGGGCAGGCCAATATCACAGAAGCATACGCCGAAGTGAAAGATGGTGAAGCGTGGCTTGTGAACGCCTATATCCCCGAGCTGTTATACGGCAACAGATTCAATCACCAGCCGCGTCGTCCACGAAAACTCCTGATGCATCGTCGTGAAATCAACAGAGTCGGTGGTGCCGTGCAACGAGACGGGATGACGCTTGTACCGCTCCGGATTTTCTTCAATGACCAGGGCCGGGCAAAAGTAATGCTGGGCTTAGGCAAAGGTAAGAAGCATCATGATAAGCGTGAAGATCAGAAACAGCGGGACTGGCAACGTCAGAAATCACGGCTGATGAAAGACTTTGCCTGATAGCGTGCTGACTGCCGCATAGTTATGCTTGTGACCCCCGGCACGGTAAGGCATACTCTTAGTACGTTATGGAATAGGGGAAGTTATGATCAAACCAACATCATTTTTATTGTCGCTGGCTGTTTGCTTTGCAGTTTTGTTTACCGTGCCTGCCAGTGCATCTGACGATCAGGCTGAATTAAAGCAGCTTTTAGACCAGTTTCTAAGCATGCCTGCCGATGCGATTTATGAAAATCATGATCGGTTTTGGGCGGAAGACCTTGTTTATACGGGTTCTCGCGGAAACAGAACAACGAAGCAAGCAATCCTGCAAAGTGTCAGAGACCGGGAAGCCGAGGAAGCGGCAGAAGATACTGGTGAGACACGCCACGACCCGTCCTACAGCGCAGAAGATGTTGATATCAGGGTTTACGACACTACGGCCGTGGTTGCGTTTAAGTTAGTTGCGACAACGGGTACCGAGAACGGAATCACTATCGATACGTATTACAATACAGGTACTTTTTTGAAACGCGATGGTGTCTGGAAAGCGGTTGCCTGGCAGGCGACTAGAATTCCAAAAGAATAAATATAACACTTTCATATAGTTAATGATCGTAAGGCGCGAGAAAACAGATGATTTTCGCGTCTTTTTTTGTTTTGCAAATAAAACTAAGAATGACTTGCAATAACGAATTTTGAGTGCTACATCGCCCTTATTGTAATTAATAATAATTATTAAGTAAGGTGCAGTATGTATCACACTACCAGATCATTTACCGCAATTTGTGCGCTTTTGGCCGCAGCTCCTCTCACTGTTGCACAGACAGTCTCCGCAGCAGACGCTGATGCCTATATTGAATTTTCTTCAGACATTGAAAGAATTCAGGTTGTTGGTGAGCGTTCAGACAGAAGCTCGATCCCTGGCTCGGCAACTCGGTTGAACGAAGAAGACCTTCAGGAATTCAAATATCAGGATATTACCCGTATTCTGCGGCGCGTTCCTGGTGTCAATCTGCAGCAGGAAGATGGATACGGTCTGCGACCGAATATCGGCCTTCGTGGCACCGGGGTAGAGCGGTCCTCAAAGATTACCTTGATGGAAGATGGTATTCTAATCGCGCCGGCACCTTACGCAGCACCTTCAGCTTATTATTTTCCGACAGCAGCTCGAATGCAGGCGGTGGAAGTGCGCAAAGGCTCTGCCGCAGTTAAATTCGGACCACGCAGTGTAGGCGGTGCCGTTAACCTGGTCAGCCGGTCAATTCCTGATGAAACATCTGGTTTTGTCGACACGCAGATCGGTAGCGACAGCCTGTTTACAGTGCACGGGGCGGCTGGTACCTCTACTGAGAATTTTGGCGGCGTTGTTGAGGTTTTCAAATCTGAAAATGACGGCTTTAAAACTCTCCCAGGCGGCGAAGATACAGGCTTTGATATTGAAGACTATATGGGTAAGTTTCGCATCAACACTGACGAAGATGCAGATATCTATCAGTCGCTGGAGATTAAACTCGGTAAAACTCTGAACGACAGCCATGAGACGTATCTTGGCCTAACGGACGATGACTTTGCCACTAATCCTTATCAGCGGTACGCAGCAAGTGCGCTCGACTTCATGGATACCAAGCATGAGCAAATCAGCCTGACACATCATCTGAAAATTGATGAGATCGAGGTTATTACATCTGCCTATGAAAACACTTTTGAACGAGACTGGTTCAAGCTGGATGATCTGATTATTGACGGTAATCGTCTGTCTACGGCATCGGTACTGGCTGATCCTGATACGTATTCATATGCACTGTCCGTCCTGAAGGGCGAGGTAGATAGCGGAGATGACGTGATACGCCTGAAGCACAATGCCCGTGCCTACAAAAGCCGTGGTGTGCAGTCTTTGGTAGCCGTACCGTTCACCGCGGGCGATGTCAGCCATGATCTGGAATTTTCTGTCCGGTACCATGAGGATAGCGAAAGCAGACTTCAGTACCGTGAAAGCTTTGCCATGGTTTCAGGCGGTCTGAATTTTGTTGGTGCTGAACAGCCGGGCGAAGCAGGAAACCGCAAGGTTTATGCAAAAGCCTGGGCATTTATGGTGGAAGACACTATTAAAGTTGGTAACTGGACAATCGTTCCCGGCGTGCGGTACGAGTCAATTGATCTTGACCGGTCCGATTGGGCATCTGATGATCCGAGCCGGTTGGCTGATCCGTCACGCAAAGAAACAACAGAGGTGAATACCCTTATTCCTGGTCTTGGCGTTAGCTACAAGATGGATGACACATTGACCCTGACGGGCGGTATCTACAAAGGGTTTAACCCGCCTGGCCCTGGTAGCGCTGATGCCAAAGAAGAGAAAAGTCTGAATGTTGAAGCGGGTGTCATTTATGATGCACAAGGCTTTTATGCCGAGGCAATGGCTTTCTATTCTGATTATTCTAACATTTTGGGAACATGTACCAATGCAACCGGCTGTATTGGCGGTGATATTGGGGATCAGTTCAATGGTGGTGCTGCTACCATTCAGGGGCTTGAGCTTGTAGCGGGATACACAGCAGATGTCGCGCATGGCTGGGCAATGCCGCTATCCCTTTCTTATACATTTACGGATGCTGAGTTTGATACAAGCTTCGAAAACAGCTTCTGGGGTGATGTGCATGAAGGTGATCATATGCCGTATTTGCCGCGTCATCAGTTGACGTTGAATGCTGGGCTTACAAATGATGCTATCAGCTTCAATACATCCGTCAATTATGTTTCTAAATCCAGAACCGATGCAGGGCAGGGGGCAATTCCTTTGAACGAGAAAATTGAAGGCCGGTTCCTCGTTGATGCAGCGGTTACCTACCGCATGACTGATGCGATTTCTCTGTTTGCTGCGGTAGATAACCTTTTTGATAAGGAATATGCGGTATCACGTCGGCCATATGGTCTACGCCCTGGCAAGCCGCGCACATTCCAGACCGGGGTTCGTTTTGAATTCTAGGTTGATGGACACTATGGTCTAAAAATCAGGGGGGGCGATTGCGCCCCCCTTTGTTTTGACAGTCTATATACCCACGCGCTGACTGCCTGACAGGCATGACATTTCCATCGCCAATCGTTACAGATAAGTACGGCAGGTCTTTACCACATCCATAAACATGTCTCTGGTCAGGCGGTTGGTGTTCACATTATAGCGGCTGCAATGATAGCTATCGATAAGGGTCTTGCCGTCAGGAAGTGAATGGATAGCACCGTGCCCAAAGGGATAGTCTTTTAATTTCAAACCGAGCGTTTTGATCGTGCTGTCATGGGAAATTTTGCCCAGACACATCATTACTTTCAGGTTTTTCAGACTTTCAATCCGTGAAACCAGAAACGGGCGGCAGGTGTTGATCTCTGCGCCGATCGGCTTGTTTTGTGGTGGGACGCACCGAACAGCGTTGGTAATCATGGTTTTGCGCAGTTCCATGCCGTCATCAGGGTGACGATCATACGTTCCTGACGCTAATCCTGCCTCTAGAAGGACATCGTAAAGAAGATCACCGGCATAGTCGCCAGTAAAGGGCCGGCCGGACCAGTTGGCGCCTTTAAGCCCCGGTGCCAATCCGATTATAAGAAATTCTACCGCTGTGTCCCCACCAGCCGGTCCATAACTTGGAACCGCACCATTGAAAAAGTCCGGGAACTTTTGCTGGTTCTCACGGCGGAACTCCACCAACCGGGGACATAAAAGACAGTCCCTATCGGCTTCGGGCGGATAATAGTCTTTAGACATTAATCTGGTCTTCAAATCCACTATCGGTTGGCACAGTATCAGAACCAGACTTTTTCGGGTTGGTTAGTTCTTCCAGATCCCGCAGGTCAATGAATTGATCGGCCTGACGGCGAAGCTCGTCGGCAATCATGGACGGCTGCGTGCGGTTTGAACTGACGACAGTTACGCGGACGCCGCGGCGCTGCACGGCCTCAAGAAGACGGCGGAAATCCCCGTCACCTGAAAATAGCACTGCATGATCAATCTGGTCAGAGATATTCAGCATATCAACGGCGATCTCGATATCCATATTGCCCTTGATCTTGCGGCGGCCATGTTCGTCAGTGAATTCTTTGACAGGTTTTGTCACCAGCGTGAAGCCGTTATAGTCAAGCCAATCAATCAGTGGACGAAGGGGGGAATATTCCTGATCTTCCAGAATAGCGGTGTAATAAAATGCTCTAACGAGAATGCCTTTATTCGCAAAGAAAGATCTGACTGCTTTATAATCAATTTCCATGTCCAGGGAACGGGCAGTGGCGTAGAGATTTGCGCCATCAATAAAAAGCGCCATGCGCTCTGCGGGATAGAAAATCATAAATAATTCCAGTCCTTAATTTATAAGAATAAATAACGCGAGTTCTTGTATATAGTTTGATCATAGAGCAAGATTGTTTCAAAAGTAAACAGACTGATTTTGGGAAATATAAAAGAGTGATTCAAACAATGGTTGTGTTGGCGCTAGGTGGAAATCTGCCGGGTCCGTTTGGTAACTGTATAACAACACTACAAAAAGCTGTGTCCGCATTACCAGAGTTCGGCGTCGAAATTGATCAGGTTTCCTCATTGTATCAGACGTCACCGGTACCGCCTACGGGGCAGCCTGACTTTCTGAATCTTGCGCTGTTGGGGCGAACGGCCAAATCTCCGCAATCCCTGATGGCGGCCCTTCATGCGCTTGAAGAAAGGCTTGGAAGGGAAAGGGAGGAGCGCTGGAGTGCACGCACGCTCGATATAGACATTATCTTTTACGGGGATGCTATTCTGCCGGATGACACCGCCTGGAAGGCGGCTGCGGAGCACACTGATCCGTCCTATGCCCCACCAGAAGTAACCGTGCCACACCCCCGTATGCACAAGAGGGCTTTTGTGCTGGTGCCTCTGACCGATATTGCACCGGCCTATATCCATCCGGTGCTGGGCCAGTCTGTATCAGCGCTTCTTGATAGTTTACTCGAAACGGGAAATGATGAAACACTTCAAAAGCTTTGCGACCCACAGGATTTCCTTGAAAAATAGTGTTATTCTATGCTTTACATAAAGGCATACTCTTTGTATAAGCGCACGCTTGAATGATATGCCCCGTATCAGTCGCGCATCACATGCGCCCCGGGGTGAACGATATTTGGAGAGATTACATGGCTCGCGTTACCGTCGAAGATTGCGTTGATAAAGTCACCAACCGTTTTGAACTGGTACTTGTTGCTGCGCAGCGTGCGCGTCAGATTTCTGCAGGTGCACCGCTTGAGGTCGAGCGTGATAACGACAAAAATGCTGTCGTTGCCCTTCGTGAAATCGCTGATGAAAAAATTCAGCCAGACGATCTGCGCGAATCCGTTATTCACAGCCTGCGTCAGGTTGTTGAATCTGATGAGCCGGAAGAAGTGGATATGGACATTCTGATGGCAGGCATGGACGAAACATCTGCCGATAGCTAGGTTCCTGATACTGGCGACCAGATTTTTTGAGAAACCCGGTTTTTACCGGGTTTTTTATTGTCTAATCCTGCTCTATATATTGTAACATATTCCAAATTTCCCCAGGTCGAAGGTAGATATCTGTGATCCGTCAGTATGAGTTAGTTGAAAAAGTCCGGAAATATGAGCCCGAAGTAGATGAGTCTCTTCTAAACCGGGCCTACGTGTTTGCCATGAAGGCGCACGGTTCACAGACACGTGCGTCCGGTGATCCGTATTTTTCTCATCCGCTCGAAGTCGCGGGTATTCTGACGGATATGAAACTGGACGGCGACACAATCGCAACTGCCCTGTTGCATGATGTTGTCGAAGATACAGTTGCTACAATAAGTGAGATTGAAGAACTGTTTGGCCCCAAGATTGCCGAACTAGTGGACGGTGTGACGAAGCTCTCCAAGATTGAATTGCAGACGGAAAGTGAACGCCAGGCGGAAAATTTCCGTAAATTCCTTTTGGCAATGTCCAATGATATTCGGGTTCTTTTGGTGAAGCTTGCCGACCGTATGCACAATATGCGGACGCTTGGGCATATTAAAAAGGAAGACAAAAGACGCAGGATTTCGCTCGAAACACTTGAGATCTATGCGCCGCTTGCTGAACGACTTGGAATGCATGAGCTGAAGGATGAATTGGAGCATCTGGCGTTTGAGCATCTGGATATTGAGGCGATGGAGTCAATCACGGCGCGCCTGCATTATTTGATTGAGCAAAACCCGTATCTTGAAATGGAAATGGTTGAAGCGCTGAAAAGCCTTCTCAAAGACAAGAAAATTGATTGCGAGATATCAGGGCGGATTAAGCGTCCATATTCCATCTGGCGGAAAATGGAACGTCAGAATATCACGTTCGAACAGTTATCAGATGTGATGGCCTTTCGGATTATCGTGCCTGACATCGCTACCTGTTATCATGTTCT
Source organism: Kordiimonas sediminis (assembly GCF_014656395.1). Taxonomy (GTDB): domain Bacteria; phylum Pseudomonadota; class Alphaproteobacteria; order Sphingomonadales; family Kordiimonadaceae; genus Kordiimonas_A; species Kordiimonas_A sediminis. The sequence continues at coordinate 1,202,015 of NZ_BNCI01000002.1, read as the reverse complement.
GGGGATCGTCCATCAGAAATTCCCAATGGTTCCTGGTCGTTTCAAGGATTATATTTCCACACCGAAACGGAATTTTTATCGTAGTTTGCACACTACGGTGATTGGTCCACATAACAGGCGTTTGGAAATCCAGATCAGAACACGCCGTATGCATGAAGAGGCTGAATACGGGGTTGCTGCGCACTGGCAATATAAAACAGATAGCGACAATAAAGAGGGATCCCAATACCGCTGGGTTCGGGAATTGCTGGAAATTCTCGACCATACATCAGATGCGGAAGAATTTCTTGAGCATACCAAGCTGGAAATGTTCCAGGAGAAAGTTTTCTGCTTTACGCCAAAAGGCGAGCTTATTCCGATGCCGCGGGGGTCTACACCTGTTGATTTTGCCTATGCCGTGCATACCGAGGTCGGGGACCACTGTGTTGGCGCCAAGGTGAATGGCCGTATGGTGCCTCTGCGCCACTATCTGGAAAATGGTGATCAGGTAGAAATCCTGACATCCAAAGGACAGTCGCCGTCTCCGCGTTGGGAGACATTTGTTGTCACGGGTAAGGCCCGATCGGCAATCAGACGCCATATCAGGCACGAACAGTTGCGCGATTTCAGAGAGCTTGGCCATACATTGATTGAAAAAGCATGTCGCAGAAATGGTCTGGATTATTCAGAGCGCGGCATGGAAGACGCTGCAAAAATCCTGAAGATGGAAGATGCAGCCCATCTGTACATTGCTGTCGGAGAAGGCAGACTGGCAGAAGAAGATGTGTTGCGCGCGGCGTATCCGGGCTTCACCGAGGATGCCCGCAGTAAAGCATTGCCGCAGGTTTATAAGGACTGGGAGAGTAACGAGCATTCCGTCCTGCCGATCGTTGGTCTTTCTGATAATATCAAGGTGCATTTCAGCGATTGCTGCCACCCGGTTCGGGGTGATCGTATTGTCGGTATTCGGACACCGGGGCAGGGGATTGATATCCATGTCATTTCTTGCCCGAAACTTGATGCCTATGATCAGGACGACAGTCTGTGGTCAGACCTGGGCTGGAATGATAGCCGTGAGGACAAAGGTTTCTATACCGCTGAACTGCGTTTAGAGGTGGTGAACGAACGGGGTGCGCTTGCGAACATTGCCTCTGTTATCGCCAAAAGCGGTGGCAATTTATCGAATGTGGATATTCGCGAACGCGATCCGGAATTTTATGTCATGCATCTTGATGTGGAAGTACGCGACGTGCGGCACCTGACCGATATTCTGCGCAGTCTCCGCGTTAACCGTGTGGTCAGCAGCGGTGACCGCTACACGGTCTCCTAAATCGCCAAGCAAAGATTGGGCGCTTTAGGCTTGACCAGACCATGAATGCCATTTATCCGCCATGTTACGAATAATTACCGAAAGGCCGATCCATGAATACGGAAGATGTTTTACAGGAATTCAGAGAGTGCGGTGCGCTGCTCGAGGGCCATTTTAAACTGTCATCTGGCAAACACAGTTCTGTTTACTGTCAGTGCGCGCTAGTTTTGAAAGAACCTGACGTTGCGAGCCGCCTTGTCGCGGCTTTCATTGAAAAGCTGAAGGCAACGGATGTTGAAATTGATATGGTCGTAAGCCCTGCTATGGGCGGTGTGATCGTTGGATGGGAAGTAGCGCGTCAGCTTGGTGTCCCTGGCATCTTTACTGAACGGGTAGACGGCAAGCTTGAATTGCGCCGGGGGTTTGAAATCCCTGAGGGTGCAAAGGTGCTGATGATGGAAGATATCATCACTACAGGTCTGTCGTCCCGGGAATGCATCGAAGCGATTGAAGAAAAAGGCGGCAAGGTTGTTGCTGCCGGGTGCCTGATTAACCGCAGCGGTGGCCGCGCCGAAGTTGGTGCCCCAATAACTGCGCTTGCAACAATTGATGCACCAACATTTGACCCGGACAATGTTCCTGATCATCTGAAAGATATTCCAGCAATTAAGCCGGGAAGCAGAGGGTTAAAAAAATAAATGCTGTTCAGGCGACGGGATAAACAGCGGCTTACTGATAAAGTCATAACCTGGGTCTGGCCCAGACGTGGCTGGTCCCGTGCTGCGCGCTATGTCTGGTTCCGTGTGGCACGTCTACCCGGGACACCGCACTCTATTGCGGCAGGGATTGCCTCCGGGGCGGCCGTATCCTTCACGCCTTTTATAGGGTTCCACTTTTTGATGGGTTTTCTGGTTGCCTGGATTTTGCGGGGTAATCTGTTCGCATCGGCGATCGGTACCTTTGTTGGAAATCCGTGGACCTTCCCTTTGATGTTTGCCCTGAATGCCACGATTGGCGCGGCTATTTTAGGCGAAGATATGGTCGCAGAAATGCCCGAGTTTGTCTGGGCGAATATCAGTCAGGACCCTCTTGGGTATCTGGCGTCCATTTGGCCTGCCTTTATGCCGCTTCTTGTCGGCTCCATACCGTCAGTGGTGGTCGCATGGATCGTATTTTATTTTGCTTTTAAAATTCTGCTGACAGGCTACCATGCCAATCGTGTACGGCGGAAAAAGCCTGATTATCTGGTTGGCGAGGACGAGAATGACACCTGATACATCCTTTCTTAGACTTGGCGTAAATATCGACCATGTCGCTACTATCAGAAATGCGCGCGGTATCGCGCATCCTGATCCGCTTAGGGCCGCGTTGATGGCTGAAAAAGCGGGCGCAGACGGTATTACAGCCCACCTTCGGGAAGACCGGCGTCATATTTCTGATCAGGATATTGATTTGTTAAGCCAACGGTTAACTGTTCCCCTGAATCTAGAGATGGCGGCGACGGAGGAAATGCTGGAAATAGCACTGCGTCATAAACCGCATGCCTGTTGTCTGGTGCCTGAAAAAAGAGAAGAGCTTACAACAGAGGGCGGTCTGGACGTTGCCGGACAATTTGACCGGTTGGAGCCGTACGTCAAAGCCCTTTCGGGTGCGGGGTGTCGTGTCAGTCTATTTATTGATCCTGCGAAGGAACAGTTGGAAGCAGCAGTGGCACTAGGCGCGCCAGTAACAGAATTACATACGGGCGCTTACTGTGATCTGGACGGAGAGGAACGCGAGGCGGAGCTGGCCCGGATTGTGGAGGCCTCTGCGTATGGTAGTTCTATCGGCCTAGAAATGCATGCAGGGCATGGTCTTAGTTTTGATACAGTGGGACCTATTGCATCAATTCCCCAGTTGCAAGAGCTGAATATTGGACATTTTCTTATTGGGGAAGCAATTTTTGTTGGCCTTGAAAACGCAATTCAGAAAATGCGTGCAGCGATGGATGCAGCACGTAGTGGGCAGTCTTAATGGCAGCTAATTCCTCAAAGTCATCTCGTTTGAAAAAAGCACCTAGGCAAGCCACGTCGAATGATCGCTTGGTGCGTAAAAAATCGTCAGGGCAAGATTTGATTGGATATAGCTTCAAGAATGAAGCGCTGTTGTCCGAGGCATTAAGTCATCCGTCCTTGTCAGGTCGGGAGAACTACCAGCGGCTGGAATTTCTTGGAGACCGTGTTTTGGGTCTGGTGATTTCCACATGGCTTTTTGAAAAGTTCCCGGCAGAGGCAGAAGGCCAGTTAAATCGCCGTTTCATTGCCCTGGTGCGCAAAGAGACACTGGCAGAGGTCGCGCGCGAGTTGGGCCTTGTTGATGTGATCAAGATGACTCCAGGTGCGCGCAAGGAAGGCGCACACACCAAAGATGCGGTGCAGGCTGATGTGTGCGAGGCCGTGATTGGCGCTATGTATCTGGATGGTGGCCTTGAAGTAGCGCGTGCGTTTATCAAAAAACATTGGGAAAGCCGCGTCGGGGAAGAAGAAGCAACTGCCAAGGATTTTAAAACCCGACTGCAGGAATTTGCGCAAGGTCGCGGTCTGGCTTTGCCTACGTATAAGCAAACGGGCCGAAAAGGACCGGATCATAGTCCCATATTCACAATAAGTGTTACTGTCGAAGGACACGGTGAAGCCGAAGGGCAGGGAACGTCAAAAAGAATAGCAGAGCAAGCTGCTGCAGACATGTTGTTGCAAAAGCTGGCCACAAAAGGACAATCAAAATGAAATGTGGATTTGTTGCACTGATTGGTGCCCCAAACGCTGGGAAATCAACACTCCTGAATAATCTTGTCGGCATGAAAGTCGCGATTGTTACCCACAAAGTACAAACAACAAGAACACGCATTACCGGCATTGCCATGCATGATGAAACGCAGTTGGTTTTCATTGATACGCCGGGTATTTTTAAGCCGAAAAGACGGTTGGATCGTGCGATGGTAGGAGCCGCCTGGAAGGGGGCAGAAGACGCCGAGCAGGTCGTACTGCTGATTGATGCCCGTAAAGGGTTCAATGACGAAGTGGAAAGCATCGTTGGCAGCCTGAAAGATGCGGGGCAAAAAGTAGTATTGTGCATCAATAAAATCGATCAGGTAAAGCGGGATAGCCTGCTTGCTCTTGCGCAGACCCTGAATGAAACAGGCGTATTCACAGATACTTTTATGATTTCCGCCCTGAACGGGGACGGCGTGGAAGACCTGAAAGCGTTTCTGGCGTCACGTGCACCAGAGGGCCCTTATATGTACCCCGAAGATCAGGTGTCAGATATGACAATGCGCCTGATCGCAGCAGAGGTGACGCGGGAAAAAGTGTATCTGCGGCTGCATGATGAATTGCCGTATGCCACAACTGTAGAGACTGAAAAGTGGACCGACCAGAAGGATGGCTCTGTTCGGATTGAACAGGTTATTCATGTCCAGCGCGATACGCAAAAAGGTATCGTCATCGGTAAAGGTGGTGCGATGCTGAAACAGTTAGGTCAGATGGCCCGCGAGGAACTGGAAGAACTGCTTGAACGCAGGGTGCATCTTTTCCTGCATGTACGTGTGACCGAGCGATGGGCAGAAGACCGCACCGTCTATCAGGACATGGGGCTTGATTTCGTCGATTAAGGAAAACACCCTCCATGGAATGGCAAGGTGACGGCATAGTCTTATCGTCTTCCAAATTCGGGGAAACCGACGCACTTTTGGAAGTGATGAGCCGTGAAAACGGTCGGCACCGAGGCTTTGTCAAAGGCGGGAGCGGAAAGCGCCTTGGTCCTGTTTTGCAGGCCGGCAATTTCCTGACACTAAAATGGCGATCACGCATTGAAGAAAACCTGGGGCGGTTTACCGTCGAGCTGGATCGAAGCCCACTGGGGTTGATTATGGGGGATGGTCTGCGGCTGATGACACTTAGCGCGATGGTCAGTGTAGTGTCTGCTAGCCTGCCTGAACGTGAAAACCATCCCGCAGTGTATGACAGCCTTAAAGCCATGATAGAATATGTCGAGCGCTCAGATGTTGATCCGGCCGGCTGGGCCGCCGCACTTGTCCGGCTTGAAATGGGAATATTGAGCGATCTTGGGTACGGTCTGGATTTGTCTGAGTGCGCGGCCACCGGTAGTGATGAAGACCTTGTGTATGTCTCACCAAAATCAGCACGGGCAGTAAGTCGTGCCGCGGGGCGTCCCTATCACGATAAATTACTGACATTGCCATCCTTTCTAATGGGGCCGGTTGTGGAGGAAGTCGGGACACGGGCGGCAATAGAAGGATTGAATCTGACCGGATATTTTCTGGAACGTCAGGTTTGGCAGGTCCGACATAGAACACCACCACAAGCCAGAGAGAGGCTTTTGTCGAAGCTTGTATCAATGGCAAAAAAATCTGTGGATTAAGCACAACATCTTGTAGTTTTTTGAAATAGCCTTGCTATAGTCCTGTCATGTCTATGCAATCTGATATTTCTGATAAAATCATTGAGGCGCCCTTCGCGAATGCTTTGAGCGATCGGTACCTGTCCTATGCTTTGTCTACCATTATGTCTCGTTCGCTTCCGGATGTGCGTGATGGTCTGAAACCTGTTCACAGGCGGCTTCTCTATGCGATGCGTCTTCTGAAACTGGACCCTAAGTCTGGATACAAGAAATGTGCGCGTGTTGTAGGCGATGTGATCGGTAAGTATCACCCCCATGGTGATCAGTCGGTTTATGATGCATTGGTGCGACTGGCACAGGATTTTGCGGTTCGCTATCCACTGATTGATGGTCAGGGCAACTTCGGCAACATCGACGGCGATAACGCGGCCGCCATGCGTTATACCGAGGCAAGAATGACCGAAGTCGGCGCTATTCTGATGGATGGTCTGGAAGAAGACTCGGTCGACTTCCGCGAGACATATGACGGGGAAGATGAAGAACCTATCGTATTCCCGGGGCCGTTCCCGAACCTGATGGCGAACGGTGCGACAGGGATTGCCGTTGGTATGGCGACCAGCATCCCGCCCCATAATCTTGGCGAACTTGTTGACGGTATGCAGCTTCTGATCGAAGCAAGGCGAAAGCCGTCTGTTGAGGTAACGGTTAAAGATCTACTGGACCGTATCCCGGGGCCAGACTTCCCGACGGGTGGCCATGTGGTGGAATCGCGGGAAAGCATTCTCCAGTCATATGAGACGGGTAGAGGCAGCTTCCGCATGCGGGCGCGCTGGGAAAAAGAAGAATTGCCCCGTGGTCTTTATAATATCGTGATTACGGAAATTCCCTATCAGGTGCAAAAGTCCAAGCTTATCGAACGAATTGCAGATCTGGTATCAGATAAAAAGCTGCCTATTTTGGCGGATGTCCGCGACGAATCTACGGACATAATGCGTATTGTGCTGGAGCCTAAGAACCGTACTGTTGATCCGAACATGTTGATGGAAAGTCTCTTTAAACTTACGGATCTCGAATCCCGTTTTTCCATGAATTTGAATGTGATCGCCCTGGACGGTAAACCGCGTGTGCTGTCACTGAAGGAAATGCTGGATAGTTTCCTTGATCATCAGATTGATGTTCTGGTGCGTCGCAGTAAATTTAAGCTGGCTAAGATTGAACGCAGGCTGGAAATCCTTGCTGGATATTTGATTGCTTATCTGAATCTGGATGAGGTGATCAGAATTATCCGGGAAGAGGATGATGCAAAAGCCGTGATGATGGAAAAATTCAAGCTGACGGAAGTGCAGGTTGAAGCCATTTTGAACATGCGGTTGCGCGCGCTGCGGAAACTGGAAGAACTGGAAATACGCCGCGAACATTCCGAACTGGAAGACGAGCGTGGCCAAATCCTCGCACTTCTTGATAGCAGTGACCTACAGTGGCTTTCTGTCGGCGACAGACTTGCTGAGATGAAGCGCCTGTTTGGCCCGGATACTAACCTGGGCAAACGCAGAACAACTTTTGGGGATGCGCCGATTGCTGAAGTTGTGCCACTTGAAGCCATGATCGAAAAAGAGCCAATCACCGTTGTTTGTTCAAAACGCGGGTGGATCAGAGCACTTAAAGGCCATGTAAAGCCAGAGGAAGAGCTGAAGTATAAAGAAGGGGACAGTGAACGGTTCCGCTTCCATGCGCAGACGACTGACAAAATCTTTTTATTTTCCTCTGTCGGGCGGATCTACACCCTTGGTGCCGACAAGCTGCCAGGGGGACGCGGTAACGGTGAACCTGTGCGTTTGATGGTGGATATGGATGCTAACGACGAGATCGTTGCTTTGATGCCTTATCTGCCGGGCAGCAAACTCTTTGTAGCCAGTTCTATTGGTAAAGGCTTTATGGCAGAGGCAGATAATGCAGTCGCCATGACAAAAAGTGGTAAGCAATTGCTGAATCTGCCGGGCGAAGCTGTTGCCTCACACTGTTTGCCGGTCACTGGCGATAGTGTTGCCGTGATTGGGGATAACCGAAAATTGCTGGTGTTTGCGCAGGACGAATTGCCAACGATGAACCGTGGTCAAGGGGTGCAACTGCAGCGCTATAAAGACGGCGGTTTGTCCGATGTGTTGATGTTCACCCGCGAAGATGGGTTGACGTGGCCAATGGGCGGCAGTGGGGATCGCTGGCGCACGGAAACCGAGTTGGCACCGTGGACAGGCAAGCGCGGCAATGCAGGGCGATTACCGCCAATGGGCTTCCCGCGTAATAATAAGTTCCGGTGAAGTTAAGGTGTCGCTGCTATTCTTGGATGAAGGCAGCGGCAGATTTCTTCCGTTTAAATACGGAAAAGCACGTAAAAGTTTTTGTGATTTAATCCCTGACATGTAACAGTAACATGGGAATTAAAAGGGACCTGTATGAGCGATTATGATTTCGATAGGGTGAATGTACTTTTGGCGGAAGACAGTCCGTTCATTCGTTCTTTGCTTGTGAATTCGTTGAAAGTTTTGGGTGTAGGGCAGGTAATAGCCGTTGAACACGGTGGCGATGCCATTAATTTCCTGAAACGGGTTAAAGAAGAACCCATGAAAGTGGGTATTCAGCAGATTGATATCATTGTTTCCAACTGGGATATGTCGCCAGTTGACGGCATGATGTTCCTGCGGTGGGTGCGCCGCCATAAGGACAGCCCAGATCGTTTTGTACCCTTTGTCATGATTACCAGTTATACAGAGCCAGAGAGGGTTACAATGGCGCGCGAGATGGGCGTAACAGAAATTCTGGCGAAACCCTTCACGATCAAAAACATTGCCGACAAGCTTGTTTCAATCATTGAACGCCCACGTCAGTTTGTGCATACCAAAGACTATTTCGGGCCAGACCGTCGTCGTCAGAAATTGGAACCCAAAGGCCCTGAACGGCGCGTTTTGACAGACAAAAGCGAAGGCGTGGAGATTATCCGTGGCTAAAAAAAGCAACGCACCAGTTATCGTTCGTTTTTACCGTTTTAAAAACCGGCTGCGGGATAAAACGGCAGGCCTGTCTGCGGGCGGAGCTTCTATCAGTGTTGAGGCACTTGAGGCCGCGTCACAGGCGCTTGAGAAAATGTCAGAAGACTATCCTGACTGGGTTTCTGGTTTGATTGCGAAACTGCAGGAGCAACATGGCCGCTGTGTTGATACCCCCGAAAACCGGAAGGACTTTTTTGAGGAAATCAATCATATTGCCCATGATATGAAAGGGCAGGGGGGTACCTTTGGTTATCCTCTTATTACTGCGTTCTCAGACTCGCTGTATGACTTTACAACAACCAAGTCTGGTATCACGGATAATATGATTGAGGTAGTGAAGGCCCATATTGATGCCATGAAGGCCGTCATCCGTGGCCGGGTTAGTGGTGATGGCGGTGAGGTTGGCGCAACACTGACAAGAACGCTGAATGAAGCAATCGCCAAATACGACACATAATTTTCTTTGGTGTACTTTCTTCATAGAAGGATATGAAACATGCTTGGTAAAAGACTGATCATCGCTGGTTTGATGGCAAGTGCTGGCGCCCTATCTGTGCCTTCAGTTATGCCCTTGTTTGCAGAAGACGCACAGACCATTGAACAGGCTATTTCGTCGGCGGAACGTCCGGACACAGATCGCGCACGGGATGCAGACCGTAAGCCATCAGAGGTTTTGTCATTTTTTGGCGTAGAGGAAGGGCAGACTATTCTGGACCTGTTTTCAGGCGGCGGATACTATACTGAATTGCTTTCCCGCATCGTCGGCCCAAACGGGAAGGTTACAGCGCATAATAATGCCGCCTATCTCTCCTTTGCCAAGAATGACCTGAAGACCCGCTACGAGAACGGCAGACTTGCCAATGTGCAGTCATTGATCGCCGAGGCTGATGATATACACTTAGCCCCGGACAGCCTGGATTTTGTCATGATGACACTGACCTTTCATGACTTGTATTATCATAGCGAAAACTGGCCCGAAATTGATGCAGACCGGTTGCTTTCAGAACTGTTCAAAGGACTGAAGCCGGGCGGTGTCGTTGGTATTATCGACCATTCGGCCAAGACAGGTGCGCCGCTCGAACTGACAGCAAATCAATTGCACAGAATTGATGCGGGGAAAGTCATCACGATTATGACCGGGCACGGGTTTGTTTTAGTTGATGAAAGTGATGTTTTGCGCAATCCGGATGATCCACTGACGATCTCGATGTTTGATGCATCTATTCGCGGCAAAACGGATAGATTTGTCATGAAATTCAAGAAGCCAGAATGATCTGAAGCAGCAGATTATGTATGTAATCTGTATGTATTATTGGACCAGAAAAGCAAAAAGCCGGGGGTAATCCCGGCTTTTTTTTAGTTAATATCTTACCATAGGAAGAAGGTAGGCATTATGCGCCTTTACTTGTTCCTGTTATCGAGATCAAGCGCATGGTGCATAATATGGTAGACCACATTCTGTTCCATGGTGCCTTTCGCGAGATGAGACCAAGGACCAATCGCAAATAGTCCAACATCTTCACCGCCATGCGTTTCACTTCTCGTTGGCACAAGTGCTTGCTGCTTAAAATCTGGCTTGGCTACTTCTTCTGCCGTCAGGTGTGGGCGTTCGCCTTTTACTGCGCCTGAACCGTTATGGTAGCCCAGAGTTGTGTAAGGCTTGCCGTCCTTGGCGAGAGTAAGTTCTTGCTTTATTTCACCATTTTCGTCCCGGTTAAGGCTGTTGACCAGGCCGAAGATCGGGTTTCCTCTGACCGGGTACCCTGCCATAGTAAAGACATGGCTGTGGTCGGCTGTAACCAGAATAAGTGTTTCTTCTGTATCAACAAGCTCAAGCGTACGTTTAACAGCACGTGACAGCTCAACTGCATCATGGAGAGCCAGATAGGCGCTTCCACCGTGATGACCGTGGTCCACTCTACCTGCTTCTACCATCAGATAGTAACCGTCTTCATCCTTGGAAAGTGCTTTGATCGCTGCTTCAGTCATCTCTGTCAGAGTTGGTTCTTCTGTGCCGTCACGCTGGGCTTCAAAGCTCATGTGACTGGAAGAAAACAGGCCAAGAAGGTGGTCAGCTTCAACAGACTTCAGCTCTGCCGCCGTTTCGATGTAGGCGGCGTTGTTGAAAGTGCTTACCCATTCTTTTGTCAGGTCACGCCCGTCTTTTCGCTTGCCGCCTTCAGAAACTGGTTTAAAGCTGCGACGGCCTCCGCCAAGGGCAACTTCAAGGCCGTCACCACCAATTTTGTCGATAATCTGCTGGCCAATATCCCGACAGCCTGCTTCAATTGCCTTTGTCGGCATGTCAGCGTCTGTTTCCCACTCGCGAAGAGGGGAGTGTGCATATACGGCTGCGGGTGTTGCGTGCGTCAGGCGTGCAGTTGATACAATACCTGTTGCCATACCAGCTGCCTCTGCTTTGTAGGCAAGCGGTGTTACAAGATTGTCCGCGATATTGTCACAGGTTGCCTGCATGTGTGTCGGTGCCGTGTTAATCACACCAATACGGGTTTTAACCCCAGTGTTTAGTGCACTTGCCGTGCCAGCTGAGTCTGCCACCTGCGAATCCACATTGTAGGTTTTCACAAGTGCTGTGTGTGGAAACTTTTCAAAACTCAGGAAATTTTCTTCACCTGGCTGGCCTGCTAACTGCCCCTCAAGAATACGGGCGGCCGTCAAGGTTGAAATCCCCATGCCGTCACCAACAAACAGAATGACATTCTTAGCGCGTTTTGTGTTGGGCTTGTCTGCAAGGCGTTCTTTGATTGCGTCTTGACCGGCTTTTGTCCAGCTTTCGGTTGTACCTGTGTCAAAGTCTGCAGACGTGGCAATTGGTGTGATCAGCGCAATTGCTGCAACCGTTTTAAGTAAAGATTTCACTAGTGTTTCCCCGAATTTAGTATCAATTCCAAATAGACGCTCTGCGGCAGTATTTACAACCATATTGACCCTGCAGATCACTCTTTTAATGTACTGTTTATCATAACTATCTATGTGAAGGAAATATGACAATTTATTCATTGATCCTTATGTTTGCGCGCCAGATGTATGACTTTAGATCTAGGGGTTTAGCAGGAAATCGCAATCTTCAATCATTTCAGCGCATATAGCGTGCGATCCAAGTGTATCTATGGTTAGCATTCAGTCATCGCCGTTAAGAGCGATTTACAACAATGACAGCATTAAAGACATATGCGAGGAGAACAATAATGTCATACACAGCTATTACAAAAACTTTGGCTGCAGCAGCAGTTGTTGCAGGTTTCAGCGGCATTGCGCATGCCGGTAGCGATGGCGGGGATCTTAACCACTGGGCACAAAAGGCAGGTAAGCACCTGACTGCTGAAATGAAGTATCCTGCACTGGCCGTTCGCAAAAATGCAGAAGGCTCCCCCCTGTTTCAGGTAACGGTCAGCCGTAACGGTGATATCGAAGCAATCAAGCCAGTTCGTATGGCAAGTAGCCCTATGATTAACTCTACTGCTCGTAAGTCTCTGAAGAAAGTGGACTTTCCTGCATTGCCTGCTGACTATGATGGGGAAAAGCTGACTTTTTCAGTGCAGATGAATTATGCAATTGCTGGGTCCGCGCAGGAAGAGCGAATTTTACGCCGTGAAGGTCGTGTAACAAGCCGTCAGCTTGCGAATGCAGGTGCTCCGATGGTTGCAAGCATCACTTTGATGGGCGAAGAATAATCGTTGGTTAGGTTCAATATCTGAATTTGTTGGAGGGGGTTTCCGCGGAAGTCCCCTTTTTTGTGCCGATTGGCCGATTAGCGGCGTAATTCTTTCATAGCATCGTCAATACCGCTTAATGTCAGTGGATACATGCGGTCTTCCATCAGAGTTTTCATGATTTGGATAGATTGGCTGTAATCCCAGTGTCCATCCGGGATGGGGTTTAGCCAAATTGCTTTTGAATAAACATCAGTCAGACGCCGCATCCAGACTTCACCAGATTCTTCATTCCAGTGCTCGACCGATCCGCCGGGGTAGGTGATCTCATAGGGGCTCATCGATGCATCACCTACTATGATGACCTTATAGTCATGTGGGTAGGTATGCAGAAGGTCCATGGTCGGTATGAAATCATTGAACCGACGAGCATTATCCTTCCAGACGCGTTCATATAGGCAGTTGTGGAAATAGAAAAATTCCAGATGTTTAAATTCTGTCCTCGCGGCGGAGAATAATTCTTCACACACTTTAATGTGAGGGTCCATAGAGCCGCCAACATCAAAGAATAGTAATAGTTTCACAGCATTATGACGTTCTGGAACCATTTTGATGTTCAGATACCCCTGATGCGCTGTTGACCGGATTGTTTCATCAAGGTCCAACTCGGAAGCTTCTCCTTCACGGGCGAACTGTCTTAGTTTCCTGAGAGCAACTTTAATGTTCCGGGTGCCGAGTTCCACAGAATCATCCAGGTTTTTAAATTCCCGTTTGTCCCAAACCTTGATGGCTCGACCGTGTCGTCCTTCTTTCTGGCCGATACGAACGCCCTCTGGGTTGTAACCGTATGCGCCGAAGGGACTTCTGCCGGCGGTTCCGATCCATTTGTTACCGCCCTGGTGTCGGCCTTCCTGTTCTTCAAGGCGCTTTTTCAGGGTCTCCATAATTTCATCCCAGGAACCCAGCGACTTTATTTTTTCCATCTCTTCTTCAGAGAGATAAAGTTCTGCAAGTTTCTTAAGCCATTCGTCAGGGATGTTGGCCGTTTCATCATCGCCGATAAATTCAATGCCTTTGAAAACATGGGCAAAAATACGGTCAAACTTATCCAGGTTTTTTTCATCTTTTACAAAAACAGACCGGGCCAGATAGTAAAAGTCATCAACATTATAGCTGGCACAGCCAGCCTCTAACGCTTCAAGGAGTGTTAGATACTCCTTGATCGTGATGGGCAGGCCCCCTTCCTTCAGTTCATAAAAGAAGTTGATGAACATGGAAGCGGTTTCCTATCCTTGCTTGCGCTTGTTCATGAAGGCAAGCCGTTCAAAAAGGTGAACATCCTGTTCGTTTTTCAAAAGAGCCCCATGAAGCGGCGGAATAAGTTTGTTTGGGTCTGAAGACTTCAGAACATCTACCGGGAGGTCTTCAGCCATTAAGAGCTTCAGCCAATCCAGGAGTTCGCTTGTAGAAGGTTTTTTCTTCATGCCTGGCACTTCGCGAATATCATAGAAAATATTCAGTGCTTCGCGAACAAGTGCTTGTTGAATGCCAGGATAGTGCACTTCGATAATATCCCGCATGGTATCCTTGTCCGGGAACTTGATATAATGAAAGAAGCAGCGCCGCAGGAAGGCATCAGGTAACTCTTTTTCATTATTGGATGTGATAATCACAATCGGACGATGCTGGGCTTTGACAGTTTCACCTGTTTCATAGACATGGAATTCCATGCGATCCAGCTCGAGAAGGAGGTCGTTCGGAAACTCAATGTCAGCCTTGTCAATTTCGTCAATCAACAGGACAGGGGTATTGCCGTGTGTGAAGGCTTCCCACAGTTTACCGCGTTTAATATAATTGCGGATATCTTTGACTTTTTCATCCCCAAGCTGGCTATCCCGCAATCTGGATACAGCATCATATTCATATAGTCCCTGCTGGGCCTTCGTCGTGGATTTAATATGCCATTCAATCAGGTCGGTGCCGAAGGACTGTGCTACTTCATTTGCCAGCACTGTTTTTCCCGTTCCTGGCTCTCCTTTAATAAGTAAAGGCCGTTTCAGTGTCGCTGCAGCGTTTACCGCAACCTTCAGGTCTTCAGTAGCTACGTAGGAATCTGTGCCGGTAAATTTCATGTTCATGCCTCCGAAAACTCTGGGGTGGATCTGATCTTGTCAGCAAATTAGTAGCAACTGACCGGATAATCAATCCTTTTACCGTCTTAATGGTCAAATATTTGACCTGTGAGTATGTTCGTCATGCCTGTCACAACGCAAAAAGCCCTGCGCCACCATAGGTAATGGGCAAGGTAAAAGGGTTATAACGACACTGCGCTGTTTGCAGTGGTCATGTTTACTCAGCTACAACAACAGTGTCGTTATACTTCGTCGTCTACAACGATGCCTTCCGCATCCCGGTAATACGCAAGAAATTCCAGAATTTCTTTACTTGGGAATTGGTTCAAGACCTCTCCAGAATCTTTATCTACGCTTTGGTAGACAAACATACCAGAATCGTCCTGATCAATACGAAGGCGCGTATTGGGGGCAATTCTACCTTCAGGAATAAATTCCTGAATTTTTTCTGCCGCGGCCTCAAGCGGATCACGATTTTTCGCTGCCTCGTCATTTCGAGCGGTAATTTCGGCCTGCACTGACTGAGCCTGTGCAATTGGTCCTTGCCTCTCGGGTGGCGAAAAACGCTCTACGCCTTGGGGTTGTTGTTTATTGCTGGTGGCTTTCAGATTGACAACCTGGGCCCCACCAACGGTGTTTCCTATATCAGCCATCATCTTATCTCCAGACACTAGTCTCCCACATGTTCTTGGTCCTTCTGCTTCTAAGATGGGTAAGCCGTTTCCAGCTTACCCATTAGGGATTACTCTTAACGGAAGAGGCCGAGAACTGTACTTGGAGCCTGGTTCGCGATGCTGAGAGCCTGAAGGCCCAGCTGCTGTTTCACCTGCAGGGACTGCAAGTTAGCAGATTCTTTTGCGAGATCAGCGTCAACCAGGTTACCGATACCAACTTCGATGGCATCAGACAGCTTGGTGATGAAGCTCTTTTGCAGTGACAGACGCTTAGAACCTGCACCCATTTCTGAGAGAGCAGTATTAACGTCATCAATCGCTGAGTCGATGGCAGCCACCGCGTTAGAAGCAGCTGTAGCATTTGCACCGATGGTAGATGTATCAAGAGCAAGGCCAGACAGGGAAACGTCCTGAGCAGCCACAGTGATTGTATTGCCTGCATCTTCACTTGTAATTGCTACAACGTCAGTACCACCAGTGTTCACAACATTAATGCCGTTGAATTCAGCGTTAGTAACGATAGAGTCAATCTGATCGCGAAGCTGCAGAAAATCTTCATTCAGAGAAGTGCGGCTGTCTGCATCCAGACCATCGTCAGCTGCTGCCACTGCTTTACCCTTCATTTCGATCAGCAGGTCAGATACTGCTTCCGCAGCAGCAATACCTACGTCGAGTGAAGACAAAGAGCGATCAAGCGAGCTTTGAACGGCACCTAGGCCAGATACCTGACTGCGAAGCTTCTGCGCAATTGCAAAAGTAGCAGCATTATCTTTGGAGCTTGCAACTTTCAGACCCGTGTTAATACGAGACTGTGTAGTTTCCAGCATGGAGTTGGTTTTGTTGAGGTTCTGAAGTGCAACCAGTGCACCAGCATTAGTATTTACCGAAAAAGCCATTTTGCTTTCTCCTTTTTGGAGTTTTTATAAGGGCCTTTTGCCCTTGAGACTTTTTGTCTCGATTATTGTATTGCAAATATTGGGCCAATTCAAAAAATACAACCAAATAAGTTAAGTTAATGAATTAAAACAAAAAAATTGAATAATATTTAAAAATTTAACTAAATTATTGCCTTCGCATAGGGCAATATATACCACGTAACAGGAAAAAAATGCCTATCAACGGCTAGGGGTGGGCAATATTTGCCGTAGTAGGGGGTGGGTTTTTTGGGTTCTGCCTCGGTGTGTGATTGTGAAGGCTATGGCTAGTTTTGAATGTGACTGCATTACACGCACCGATTTTGATCTTATGGTTGGGGCAGTTGGGGGAATAGAAAAAGGGCCCCGAAGGGCCCGTAAAGCTCTGTTAAGTATGTGTATGATCTTATCTGAACAGTGACAATACTGTACTTGGAGCCTGGTTCGCGATGCTGAGAGCCTGAAGGCCCAGCTGCTGTTTCACCTGCAAGGACTGCAAGTTAGCAGATTCTTTTGCGAGATCAGCGTCAACCAGGTTACCGATACCAACTTCGATGGCATCAGACAGCTTGGTGATGAAGCCCTTTTGCAGTGACAGACGCTTAGAACCTGCGCCCATTTCTGAGAGAGCAGTATTAACGTCATCAATCGCTGCGTCGATGGCAGCCACAGCATTTGCGCCAGCTGTAGCATTTGCGCCAATAGTAGATGTATCAAGAGCAAGGCCGGATAGGGATACGTCCTGAGCAGCGACAGTGATTGTGTTTCCTGCATCTTCACTTGTGATCGCAACAATATCAGTACCGCCAGTGTTCACAGCGTTAATGCCGTTGAATTCAGCGTTTGTAACGATCGAGTCAATTTGATCGCGTAGTTGCAGATAATCTTCGTTCAGAGAAGTGCGGCTGTCTGCATCTAGGCCGGCGTCTGCTGCTGAAACGGCCTTGCCCTTCATTTCGATCAGCAGGTCAGATACTGCTTCTGCAGCAGCAATACCCACATCAAGTGCAGAGATCGAACGGTCAAGTGAGCCTTGCACTGCACCCAAACCAGATACCTGGCTGCGAAGTTTTTGCGCGATTGCAAAAGTAGCAGCATTATCTTTGGAGCTAGCAACTTTCAGGCCCGTGTTAATACGAGACTGAGTCATTTCCAGCATAGAATTAGTTTTATTGAGGTTCTGAAGTGCGACGAGTGCGCCAGCATTTGTGTTGACTGAAAAAGCCATTTTGAGATCTCCTTCTGAGATATACGTTTCATTCTAAACTATGTTGAGCATTTTGCTCGGTGAAGCTTTTTGCTTCGACACCTACTTTGCATCAAGCATGCCAATTTGTAAATATGGATAGTGTAATTTTTATAAATTATTGATATTAAATGATAATATTAGGTGCTGGTTCAAAATTCATCATTTTGGTCATGCTGCATTTAGGCGGAAAAAATTTCCGTACTGGGCATATGTTGCCGGTGGAAATGGGTAAATATTGCCTGTCTGTGCAGAAATTGCCGAGTAGCGGATACATGCAAAAGCTGCTTCAAGTCCATTAAAGCTGCACCAAGTCTATCGAGGAGTATAGGTTCGTGCGAATACGATCTGAAAACGGTTCGCTTTCATTGGCCGTGGTGTGCCGTTTTTCTGTTTTCGTGTTGGTGAGACCAGTTGAGCAAGGTCAGATTGAAGAATCTGTAGGGGTGTAATCAGTAGGAGGTGCAGGCTGCGGTGCAGCTGGCTGCATGGCAAGACCTTCCATGATGGTTTTGTTAATATTGATAAGGTCCTGAATACTTTCTTCACCCCGCATCACAAGGCTGGAATGCTTGGATACCCATATAGATAAAGAGACAATAGATGCCCGCAGCTGGGGAGGGAGGCCATTGCCTTCCATCCCGCAGTCTGTGGAGAATGTGGACCACATGCGCCGGTTCCAGTCCAGAGCATCTGCCAACTGGGTAATATTCTTTGGATTTTCCCCCGCATCCATCAGCGCCTTGGTAACCTGTGCGAAAAGACGGTATTCTGTCTGACGCGGGTCTTCATTCTGCTGCTGTGTCTTCTGGTAGGCCTTGTAGGACATCCAAAAATTCTCCTGGGAACGCTTGGCAGTTATTGACTGCCGTTCATAACTTCTGCTTCGTATGCGATCAGCTTTTTACAGTTCATAAGGGCTTTATAATAATTTCTCGCCATTACGTCCTGGCTGATTTGTACGCACATATTCAATACTTCGGGAGCGCCAATGGCCCCCATAAATTCTGTCATTCTTAGTACAAAGGCATCATAATACTGGCTATAATTCTTTTCATCCATATACATCAGCATGATCGGGAAATAGACATGTCGCGCAGGTGTTGTCACCTCTTGCTCCTGCATTATATCCTTTTCACGCAGTATTGATGCCTTGTTTTGAACAACCAAAGTTGTCCGCTTATCCCCATTTGCAATAACCGCGCCATTGATGACCAGCTTTTCTTCTGGCTTTAATGAAAGCTTTAAGGCCATTCTGCTCTCCCCTTGATCCTGTGCTATATATTATCCGAAGTTTGTCTAAATAAAGTGTTACCTTAGCTAAATACTGGAAATATTGTCACTTTATTTTTATTCACATTCAATAGATAACTGTTTTTGGTCTATAATTTGCTTGGATATAGATATTGCCGTTATCCTGAATAGGGTCGGCATGGATGACAAAATTACAAGCTTCTCAGTTAAAGGGGGAAAGTGTGCGAAAGAAAAAGACTCCATCAATGGGAAGCGTTGATTTTTCAGATGATAAATTTATGGACAAGCACCTCAGGTCGGGTGAGCGTATGCCGGCCAAGGTGCGAAAGATGGTCCGTGAGGCGAAAAAGCACCAGCAAGAGGGTAACTGGGCCGAAGTAGTGAAGGCCATGAATGCCGCTTGGAAATATGCACCGGATAATTTGGAAGTTTTGATGGTTCTGGCTTATGCGCTCGGCAAGCTGGGTGTGCGAGATAAAGCGCTGAGTGTTATTGAACATCTTTTGTCGATCCATGAACCCAATAGTACCATTTGCCAAATCATGGGGTCATTAGCCATTGAGATGGGTATGTATGACATCGGGGCCAAGCTCTGGCGTGTAGTATTGCAGTTTGAGCCAACCCTTGTTTCAGCGTACGTCAATTTAATAACATGTATGAAGGAAATCGGGCAGCTGGATGAGGCGGTGGCTTTGGCGCAACAGGTACTGCCTCAATTCCCGCAAGAAGCTATTCTTTGGAACGCACTTGCAACGGTTGTGAAGGAGCGGGATGGAGAAGAGGCGTCCATCGTATTTTATGAAGAGGCTCTCAAGCTGGAGCCTGATAACGCCATGTTCCTTAGCAATATTGCTAATGTGTTAGAGGATCCAGAACAATGCATTAAGGTTCTCAGACGCGCTCTTGAGGTTGATCCGGAATTTACAGAACCAAAAATAGCTCTGGCGTATCGATTATTACAAAAAGGTGATCTGGAGGAAGGTTTCAATCTCTATGAGGCCAGACATAACTCCCGTAGGAAGCAAGGTCAGAATGTCATTTATGCTAATAAATTTCCAAGGTGGGAGGGCGAAAACCTTGAAGGAAAAACACTTCTGATCATGAATGAACAGGGGCTTGGGGATGAAATACTCTTTGCCAGTGTTTATAAGGAGATTATTGCTAGGGCAAAAAAAGTTATTCTAACTTGCGACATACGACTGAAAACGCTTTTAGAGCGTAGTTTTCCTGAAACGGATGTCTATCCAGCCCATGACGGAACAGCCCATGGATATACATATCGTACCTATAAAGAACTGCAATCCAAAATTAATCGGGGTGAGGAGCATGTAGATTACGCGGTACCTCTGGCGTCCCTGCCGAAATATCTGTGGAAAACGTCTGCTGATGTTAAGGGAATGCCAGTTCCCATGTTTAAGCCAGACCCAATGTTGAAGCAAATGTGGGAAAAACGCGTATCCTCTGTGGGCGAAGGGTTGAAAGTAGGGATTTCCTGGGCGTCAGGCTTAACGCAAGGTCGGTCGAAAGGAGCGTATCTTACCCTGCAACAAATGGCACCAATTCTTAGTGTGTCAGGGGTAAAGTTCTTTAACTTACAATATTCCAATTATGATGAAGACATCAGGTTGGCCCAAGAGCAGTTAGGCGTGACAATACATCACTGGGATGACTTTAATGTCAAGCATGACCTGGAAGGCAATATTGCGTTGATGTCAAGCTTGGACCTTGTGCTTGGGCCAACCTCTTCACCACAGCTGATGGCTGCGGCAGCGGGAGTACCTGTTTGGTGGATGACACCCGGAACGGTTTGGTGGTTGTTTGGGTCTAAGTCCGATGCGCCTTCAATTTATAGTAAAGGTCATTTGTTTGATAAACAGTCTCCGTACGGCCCCTGGGATGACACGGTAGAGGAAGTAAGTAAGGCACTAGTTGATTTCAGAGACAAGAAGCTTGCCAATGACTGATCCATTTTTCATCGCAGAGGTTTCTTCCAACCATGCTTCCGATCTTGATAGATGCTTTGAATTTATCAAAGCAGCAAGTGACATTGGATGTGATGCCGTCAAATTCCAATTGTTTAAAGTGGATGATCTTTTTGCCCCGGAAATTCTGGCCAAAAGCCCGGACCACCAATCTAGAAAAGAATGGGAGCTGCCGGTAAGCTTCCTACCTGACTTGAAGGCCAAGTGTGATGAGGTAGGTATTCAATTCGCCTGTACGCCGTTTTACTTAAAGGCTGTGAAGGAGCTGGCACCTTATGTGGATTTCTATAAAATCGCTTCGTATGAGCTTTTGTGGGATGAACTGATACAGGCCTGTGCAAAAACGGGGAAGCCACTGGTCTTGTCAACAGGCATGGCAACGATGCCGGAGATTGAACATGCAGTCTCGGTATTCAAGAAGGCTGGCGGTCAGGAACTGACAGTGTTGCACTGCGTGTCAGGCTATCCTACCCCTCCAGCCAGCTGTAATCTAAAGGCTATTCAAACAATTCGTGATGTTATTGGTTCGAAAGTTGGCTGGTCAGATCACACCCGTGATCCATATGTCGTGAACCGAGCAATTGACCGGTACAGCGCGGATGTGATCGAGTTTCATCTGGATCTTGATGAGCAAGGGGCGGAATATTCCGCCGGGCACTGCTGGTTGCCGCAGGAAATGGCTGAGGTCATAGCTGGTAGACGCAGAATCAAAGGCGCAGACGGTACAGGTATCAAAGAGCCTACCGCCGCTGAAATTGATGACCGGCCCTGGCGTGCAGACCCAACAGATGGGCTGCGTCCAACATTGAAAGTGCGTGATGAATGGCGACAAAAGCAGTAGCAATCATCGGGGCACGCCTGAACTCAAGTCGGTTACCGGGTAAACATCTTCTGGATTTGGCGGGCAAGCCTCTTATAGCGCGCCTTGTTGACCGTCTGCGTACATGCCGTTCACTGGATCAGATTATTCTGGCAACAACAAGTGATGATTATAATCAGCCGCTTGTGAATTGGGGCGCGGGATACGGGGTTGAAACGCTTGCCTTTGATGGTGATGTGAATGACCTGATGGACCGTGTTGATGCAGCGGTAAACCTAACGGATGCTAAAATTGTCGTATATATCTGTGGCGATAGCCCGCTAGTTGACCCGGATACTATTGATATGCTTGTTGAGGCCCTTGATGCAAGTGGCACCGCAGACCTGGCGCAGCTTGCACCGCTACCCGCCGGCAAGAAGTACATCCATGAAGGTTTTGATGTTTATAGACGGTCGTTTTGGAATGAAATGATGGGACTGTCTCAAAGTGATTTTGAGCGGGAGCATGTTGGCTCCGTCTATCATCATTTCAAAAAATTGCCTGATGCAGAAGTCTGTTCGGTAAAAGGTGATCCAGTATTCTATTCGATTGATCACAGGATATCTGTCGACACTCCGTCTGATTATCGTTTTATGAAGGCTCTCTATAAGAACTGGTATGGTGAAAACAGGCAGAAAACCATTGTATCACTACCTTGGGTAATTAAGCAGATTCAGCAAGACCCTGACCTTCGCCGTATCAATGACGGTGTAAGGCAAAAGACGGTCACGGACAGGTCCAAAAAAGTATGGTTGATCACTGAGGCAGGCGGGACTGTTGGGCTTGGACATTTGTCCAGATGTATGATGCTTGCAAATTTCCTGCAGGATACTTTTTCAGCCGGGGTGCATGTGTCAGTTGTCGGTGACGCATTCCACAGCGAAAAACTGAACCTTGTACCACATGCTTTTGTACCGTCTTTTGAAAGCCTGAAGGATGTCTCTGCTGACCTTTGCATTATGGATGTTAAGACTAACACCCCTGAAATGCGGCAAATGGTTGAAGATATTAAAAGCGCAGGCTGCACGGTTGTCGGTATTGATCATACTGCAAGGTATTTTGACTGCGATGCAGCAATAATCCCGTGTCATTATGTTGACGAAGAAACCAGAGCGCGATATGGCGACGCTTTGCTTTCTGGTTGGGAAAGCTATCTTATACCTGACATGCCAGTGCGCAATCATATTTCCCGACACACAAAACGCATAGGTGTTTTTGCCGGCGGGGCAGACAGACGCTTGGCAGAGTTTTGGGCAGAAGGGTTGGATAAGGCCTTGCCCCAAAGCATAGATATTGATGTTTTTTCCAGGGACTTATTTCAAACTACCGACGTATCGGGTGCGATGGGTAACCGATTGCACATAAAAGGGTTTGATGCTCAACTATCCCTTAAATTATCCGAGTATGATGTGTTTCTTTGTGTGCACGGTGTTACTTTGTTTGAGGCAATAAAAGCACGTGTGCCAACTGTTGCCCTCATTCCTGAAGAACTGAAAGGGAGCGACGAGTTAAGAGACCTGGCTGATGTTGCTGCCTGCGTGTTGTCACATTCGAGGGAAGAAACTATTCAGGCAGCTGTCTCTTTGGCAGAATCTTATGAGCAAAGACTGTATCTTTCCGAGGTAATGCAGAAGCTGGACATAGGGTCGGTAGAAGTTTTGAAGAACTTTTTATCAGCCTATCTTGATATGTAGGCTGTTTGTCTTTCAAAGGTCTTTTGAAAGACATGGTCAAAGGGTATTAGAAGTTTTAAAGTCGACTGGGGTGTTTGTTGCCCACAGGGAAAAATAATAAGGTGCAAGCGGGTTATGAACCTAAATGATTTAAATGCAATCGCTAACCGGATACGTTCCGGATCTATTCAGGCGATTTATAATGCACGGTCGGGCCATCCCGGGGGCTGCTTGTCTATCGCAGAGATGCTTGCTGTGCTCTATTTTGATGAAATGAATGTGCGGCCTGATCAACCAAACTGGCTTGGTCGAGACAGATTTATTTTGTCCAAAGGGCACGCATGTCCTGCGTATTATATCGCGCTCGGGATGAAGGGATATTTTGCTGAAGAAGAAGCCTTGACGCTAAGAAAGATAGACAGCCGGATGGAAGGTCATCCCGATGTTCGTATTCCGGGGGTTGACGCACCTTCTGGTTCGCTCGGTATGGGGCTAAGTCAGGGACTGGGCATGGCACTGGGGGGAAGGTTTCAAAATATGGACTTCCGTACCTTTGTTCTTTTAGGGGACGGCGATATGCAGGAAGGTAATACCTGGGAAGCTATTATGGCTGCCGGTCATCATAAAGTTAGCTCGCTGACTGCACTTTACGATGCGAATAAGCTTCAGGGGGATGCATCCGTTGCAGACCAGATGAATATGGGCGATGTCGCCGCAAAAGTACAAGAATTTGGCTGGCAGGTACTGTCCATTGACGGTCACTCTATTGAGGATATTCAGGAGGCGTTGGCGACCGCGCGGTCATGCACTGATAAGCCAACCTTCATTGTTGCTGATACAGTCAAAGGAAAAGGCGTTTCCTTTATGGAAAATGTTCTTCGGTGGCATGGCAGTGTCACAATGACCGATGAGGAACTGCATGCATCACTGATAGAATTGGGAGTTAATTAGATGACTTCTCTGGACTTTTGGACGCCGGGTGATGAGGTTTCTGTACGCGATGCTTTCGGGCGAATTTTATCATATATGGCAGACCAGCGCGCTGACTGGGTTCTCCTTGATGCTGATGTTGCGGGTGGTACGGGCGCAAAACCATTGGTGAACAGTCACCCTGACCGCGTAATGCAGTTTGGAATTGCAGAACAAAATATGATGGCCGCCAGTGCGGGTGTTGCTGATACGGGGTTAATCCCGGTCGTGTCTACCTTTGCTGCATTTGGATGTATGCGTGCGCATGAACAGTTCAGGACCGCCGTTGCATATGCTGGAAGAAATGTAAAACTATGTTGTTCCCATATCGGGCTTGATGTTGGTCCTGATGGCGCAACAGCACAGATGCTGGAAGACCTGGCAACAATGCGGGCTATTCCGGGGGTGACAGTTATCAGCCCCGCAGACGCCAACGAGTTTATGCTGGCATTTCAGGCTATTTTGGACCATGAGGGACCAGTTTATATGCGTATTGGGCGTAGCCCGACCCCAGTGGTTTATGATGCGTCGCACCGTTTTGAAATTGGACGCGCGCACCGTATCAGAGACGGTCGGAGTGTCTCTGTCTTTGCAACGGGTGTCATGGTCGCCCGTGCACTTGCCGCAGCCGATGTTTTGGCAAAGGATGGGATAGACGTGCGCGTTGTCAATGTCTCCACGATTAAACCAATTGACCAGCAAGAGGTAGTGTCTGCGGCACAGGAAACTGCAGGTATCGTCACAGCCGAGGATCACAATATCCTTGGTGGTCTGGGTGGTGCTGTTGCTGAGTGTCTTGCAGAACATTCTCCTGCGCCCATGCGGTTTGTTGGTGTGCGGGATACCTTTGGTAAGTCAGGCGAACACGATGAATTACCGGCTCTTTTTGGAATAGACAGCGAAGCAATCATTAAAGCATGTCGCGAGTTAACTGAATAAGGAATAGTCAATGGCAGTCACTACCAATGATCTAACAGGCAAGATTTGTCTGGTCACTGGCGGCAGCAGGGGGATCGGACGTGCTATTGTCACTGCCTATGTGCGTGCCGGGGCCGAGGTTTATTTTACCTATGCGACCAATCAGAAGGCAGCGCATTCGCTTTGTGACGAGCTAGGGCTTGATCTTGCTCGGGCTGTTTGTGCAGATGTGCGTGATCGGATAGCGGTTGCTGCGTTATTGAAAAATATTGATACAGATTTTGGGCGCCTGGATGTTCTTGTGAACAATGCGGGGATAAATAACCCTACAGATTTTGACCAAATTACGGACGAAGACTGGGACGAAATTCTGGCAGTAAACCTGAAAGGGCCTTTTATAGTGACGCAGGCAGCGCTCTCGCTTCTAAGGTCATCAAACGCTGGCAGTGTCATTAATATTGGATCGGTTTCAGGGCAATATGGTGGGCCCCGCACAGCACACTATGCTGCTAGCAAGGCGGGACTGATTTCACTTGGTCAGGTTATTGCACGGTTTCTGGCAACAGATAATGTGCGGTGTAATACACTTGCTGCCGGACTTGTGGAATCTGAGATGGCGGCGTCTGCAATGAACAGTCCTGCGGTCAAAGCGGCGGCTGAACAGGTTCTGCTGAAGCGTTTTGCCACTATGGAAGAAATTGCGAATACCGCGGTTTTCCTGGCTAGTGATACTTCATCCTATATTACAGCCCAGACTATCAATGTTAATGGCGGCTTATATTTTTAATCAGTTAAGCGCGGTTGCAGGATACAGGTAGGCCGGGGCATTTGGGACAAAATATGGACAAAAAAACACTTCTTATTATTGGTGCAGGGCTGGAGCAGATCAAGGCGTACGAGCAGGCACGTGAGCGCGGTTTGACGGTCGTTGGTACTGATATGAACCCGGAAGCGCCGGCGCTTGCCTTTGCTGATTATCAGATTTTAGCCAGCACCCGGGATGTTAATGACACATGTGAAAAGGTCAAAGCCTTTGCCATGGACCATCCCATTGATGGTGTTATGACAATTGCCAATGATGTACCCTACACAGTAGCCAAAGTTGCTGAAATGCTTGGGTTGCCAGGTGTAGACCCAATGGCAGTGAAAAACCTGACCAACAAGGTTGTCATGAAAAAATGTTTCGAAAGTGCGGGTGTGGATACGCCGAGTAGTTTTGAAATCACATCGCTTGATCAATTAAAGGAAATTGCCGCAACCCTGACTGGGGATTTTATTCTGAAGCCATCTGATGGGCGCGGTGCAAAGGGTGTATTGCTGGTTGACCAGACTATGGATCTGGCATGGGCATTTGACCATGCGGCGGAGTATTCTGATAATAGTGTCTTAATTCTGGAAGAGTTTGTACCAGGTCCGCAGTTGTCAGTTGAGGGGATGTTTGTTGACGGCGAGTATGTTGCCGTTGCCTATGCGGATAGAAATTATGACAATCTTGAAGATACCAGGCCGTATATCGTAGAGGACGGCGGTACGACCCCGTCCAAGTATGATGATGCGATGCTAGAGGAAATTCGCGCAGTTATTGAAGCTGGTGCGCTATCGCTTGGGATCAATACGGGTTCTGTCAAGGCGGATATTGTTCTGCGAGACGGCCATACCCCTTCCATTATCGAGCTTGCTGGCAGACTGTCAGGCAATTATATGGCTACACACCATATACCCTATGCGTACGGCATTGACCTGGTCGGAGCTGTCATTGATTTTGCGCTTGGAATACCTGTCAAAAAGTCATCGCTGCAACAAAAACATCAACGGCATTTGGGATTGCGGTTTTTCTTTCCAAAGCCAGGACGCATCACTGCTATTGAGGGTGTGGAGACTTTGGACGCTGATCCAAATATGTATTATTATGCGATATATCCAAAGGTGGGGGATATTCAGCCTGCCATAACCCATCACGGTGCCAGAGCAGGGACAGTGATGCTGAAGGGGGATACATATGATCAGGCAACTCAGAACGCTATTGATGCAATATCGCGGGTACGTTTTGTGATTGAATAGCTCCTTCCTCAGGCAATAGGTACAGCAAGCTTTGATAATTACTTCTGCTTACACAGTTTTTCATCTGAATTTGGCGTTTTCTTCTATACGGGAAGAAGACAGACAAACTGTGATAAAACGGTGTTATTGGCCACTTCTGCATTTATGTGAAGCGGGCTACCCGGTCGGTATTGAACTGACCGGCTATACGCTTGAAGAAATCCAGAAAATTGACCCGGCGTGGGTAGAAACATTTCGACACCTGCTGTCTGAAGGCAAGGCAGAGCTGATCGGCAGCGGATTGGCGCAGATTATAGGGCCGTTAGTGCCGCCAGAAGTAACTGCCTGGAATTTGAAGTTGGGAGCCGCGATATATCAGGACCTGTTGGGGGTAAAGCCACTGGTGGCTCTGGTGAACGAGCAGGCCTACACGCCGGGTCTGGTTCCTATCTACAAGAATGCTGGCTATGAAGCATTGATGCTCGATTGGGCAGATGCTGCAAGTTATAATCCTGACTGGAGTCTGGATTTGAAAAATACGCCGCAACTGATCTGCGGGGAAGGCGGGCAGACAATGCCTGTTTTGTGGTCAGATGCCATGACTTTTCAAAAATTCCAACGTTTTGCCCACGGTGAATTGTCACTTGAAGAATACAGTGAATTTATCACTGGTCAGATAGCGCGCGGCGTGCAGGCGTTACCACTTTATACCAGCGATGCAGAAGTTTTTGATTACAGGCCGGGCAGGTTTGGGACAGAGGCTGAGCTGGATGCCGTATTAAGTGAATGGGAACGCATCTCTTTGGTGCTTGAGGCTATGAAGCAGCTTCCAGAAGTATCTTTGCAGTTGCCAGGAGAAATATTGCGGGCATATGTGCCAGATGGCATCCCGCTATCGCCCGAGACAGCAGAGGCACCTGTGCTCGTTAAAAAACAGCGTAAATATAATATACTGCGCTGGGCAGTAACGGGCAGAGACGATCTAAAGTTAAATACACTTTGTTGGCGTGCGTATGAGGGGCTGAGGGCGCGCGGTGATGCCAGTGACATAGACTGGCGGGCACTTTGTCTTTTATGGGCGAGCGATTACAGGACCCATATTACGGAATGCCGTTGGCGCAAGCTGCCTGAGTATCTGCAGCAACTCAATATCCCCTTGTGCCACAAGGCATCAGATATGGATTTGCCCGGTGAATGGCTGCAGCTTGAAGACTTTTTGGTCACTACGGGTACTGGTAGGGATGTTTCTATTTGTCATGATCGCCGGTTTGTGACTATCCAGTCGACCAAAGGGTTTGTCACCTTCAACCTTGCACGGGGATGTGCAATACAGGCAATGGGATTTGGGGAAGCCACAACGCCTGGGATTGCGCCAGGTGATACAGCAATTATCGGTACGTTGGGGCATGGATATTTCGACGATATATCTTTGGGAGCAGATTTCTATAGTGGGCATTTGGTTGTGGAGCCCACAAATGGAGCAAAAATTACCGACCTTGCCAAGGCCGGATATTCTTTCCGGTATGACAAGGAAGCACAGCGAATACTGATACGCTGTATGTTTGATCAGGGCGAACCTGCATACACCAAGTATGTAGCGATTGATCTGGGCCAGCATACAGTAACGGTCCGATATGAATTTAGCTCCCTGACGTTGCCAGAAGGGGTGGTGCATGCGGGTTTTGTGACGCTAAACCCAGAAATTTTTAAAGTAGCCGGTTTGCATTTTGAGTCTGGAGCAGGTGGTCAGCATCCGCAATTTTGTTCCCTTGTGAACGAAGGGACAATCAAGCCTGTGTCGCATGCGCGGCCTGTTTCTCGTTTGGTGTCTGCATCTGGTGCAATTCCAATGACCGATGGAATGCTGAAGATAGGGGATTTGGATAAGGGCGTTGTCCTGCAGATGCACCGTACGTGTGCTGCAAGTGTTGGCATGATAGAATCTATACCGGTCAGGGGTTCTTTTTTTCTACGCGGGTTTCTTAGCCTGCAGGAAACAGATGAAACGTCAGGTCGCGAACATTTGGGGGTGCTTGATAGCTATCCTGATCCGGTGTTGGAATATACCATATCTCTCTATCAGAGTTAGGGTGTTTTGGGCTTTGTGCTAACATATTGTCTTGCCTAGATTTTCTTTGATTATTTAGTTGCGGGTGCTATTGTTGACCAACTGGCAAGTGTGTCAGGCCGTGATAACGAGGTGGGCCAATGGATTTAAACGGAAAATCAATCCTGATTACCGGCGGGACCGGTTCTTTCGGGAAGACACTGATGCGACATCTATTGGACCATCATAATCCTGCAAGAATTATTCTGTTCGCCCGCGGTGAATATAATCATTATTTGGTCCAGCAGGAATTATCGCAGGACGAGCGTAACAAGGTACGCTTCTTTATTGGTGATGTGCGTGACCCAGACCGGTTGGTGATGGCGTTTCGCGGGGTGGATGTGGTCATTCATGCTGCTGCCCAGAAACAAGTACCACTGGCAGAATATAATCCGTTTGAATGTGTCCGCACGAATATAGTTGGTGCGGAGAATATCGTACAAGCCGCAATACGGACAGATGTCAAAAGGGTGGTTGCTTTATCAACTGACAAGGCTGTGAACCCTATTAATTTGTACGGGGCCACCAAGCTTGCCTCGGATAAGATATTTGTGGCTGCGAACTCATTGGGGTCGGGCACAGATACACGTTTTTCGGTTGTGCGGTACGGTAATGTTCTTGGCTCCAGGGGAAGTGTTATTCCCTTCTTTCGCAAACTCCTGAAAGAGGGCGCAACGGAAATACCTGTTACTGATCCGCGGATGACCAGGTTTTGGATCACGCTTGATCAGGCGGTCGCCTTTACCATGTCTTGTCTTAATACAATGCAGGGCGGCGAAATATTTGTTCCCAAAATTCCGTCTATGCGTATCACAGATCTGGTTGAGGCAATGGCACCCGGCAGCAAGACCAAAATCATTGGGATTCGGCCCGGTGAAAAGCTGCATGAAATCATGATTACTGAAGATAATGCGCGGCATACAGTGAATATGCCTGACCGCTATGTCATTGAGCCGGAGTGGAGTTTCTGGGGCAGACGTGAACTTGTGTCCAGTGATTATCCGCTTGTTGAGGAAGGGTTTCAATATTCCAGTGACCTGAATGATGACTGGCTATCAGTCGAAAAACTGCGGGCAATTCTGGAAGACTTGCATATTGAAGAGTAGGTAAAACCATGGCCCACTGTTTATTTCTTCCATACGGGCAACACACTATCGAAGAAGATGATATTGAGGCCGTGTCAACCCTGATGCGGTCTGGTGCTTTACTGACATCTGGGCCGGAAGCTGACTTTTTTGAAGCAGAGTTCGCTGCAAAGGTGGGAAGTAAAGAGGCAGTTGTTGTGTCAAATGGTACTGCAGCACTCCATTTAGCAGTTTTGGCTGCGGGGTTGGGGCCAGGTGATGTCGCTGTCGTTCCTTCTGTAACTTTTCTTTCTACCGCAAATGTGGTGCGTATGGTCGGGGCAGAGGTTGTTTTTGCCGATGTTGACAATAACACTGGTCTGATGACGCCAGAGACTTTAACCGATGCTATTCAGCGGGGGGGCAGTAGGGTGCGTGCCGTTCTGCCGGTGCATTTGAATGGGCAAACCTGCGATATGGAATCCCTATCGGCTATTGCGCGCAGGCATAATCTGTTGGTTATCTCTGATTGCTGCCATGCCTTGGGTGCGGAGTATGCTGAAGGCGGGAAGCCAGGTGATGGCCATTTGGAAGATATGGGATGTTTTTCCCTGCATCCGGTAAAGTCCATCGCGATGGGGGAAGGTGGTGTTATCACGCTGAATGATGCAGCACTGGCGGACAGATTACGGCGTTTACGGTCACACGGCATGACAAGGGATCCAGATAGTTTTACAAATACAGACATGGCAGTCAGTGCCGAATCCGGTTCTAATCCCTGGTATTATGAAATGCAGGAGCTGGGCTATAATTACCGTGCGACGGATATTCAGTGCGCGCTTGGCCGGTCACAGTTGAAAAAGCTGGATAGGTTCGTTGCCCGCCGTCGGGAAATAGCCGCCATCTATGATACATCATTCAAGGCTGTTCCAGCTGACATCATGCAACCCGTCAAACGTTGGGCAGGTGAAAGCGCCTGGCATTTGTATCCCGTTTTGATTGATTTTGGCAGGATAGGACTGGACAGGGCAGGGGTGATGACAGCCCTAAGAGACCGGTATCAGGTTGGAACGCAGGTTCATTATATTCCCGTCCATTTGCAGCCTTATTATAAAGCTCGGTACGGTGTGCAGGATTTGCCGGGTGTGGCCCATTATTATGAAAGATGCTTAAGTTTGCCGATCTTTCCTAAAATGACAGACGATGATGTCCGGCATGTTTGTATGTCATTATGCGACATATTGGGTGTTGCATCAGCCTGATTTGATGTTTACGGGCTAAGCAAATCATACCCATGTGGTACCCTGCATATAGATAAAAGGCCGAACCTCACGGCTCGACCTTTTACACTACCTGAGTAGCTGGAAAATATTACGGATTTTAGCCCTGGAATAGGCTCAGGATCGACTGAGGCGACTGGTTCGCGATACTCAGTGCCTGAATGCCAAGCTGCTGTTTAACCTGCAGGGCCTGAAGGTTGGCGCTTTCCTTGGCCATATCAGCATCCACCAGATTACCGATACCAACCTCGATAACGTCTGCCAGTGTTTCTGCGAAGATCCGGTTCTGTTCCAGGCCTTTGGCGCCTGCACCGAGACGTGTCAGAACAGCGTTCAAGTTATCGATTGAATCGTCAATATTGACAACTGTGGCAGCCGCAAGGGTCTGGGTACCAATTGTCTGTGTCGCAGAGATCAGAACGTTACCGCCACCAAGGGTCAGGTTCTCATGCGCAACAGTCAGAAGTTCAGTTGCATCTGCACTGGTGATCGCTTCCACCAGGTCGGTACCGCCATCAATCAGATTGGTACCATTAAATTCTGAGTTCGTAATAATTACATTGATCTGGTCACGCAGGGCCACAAAGTCCTGGTTCAGATAATTTCGGCTGTTGGCATCTAGGCCGGCATCAGCGGCTGCAACAGCTTTTTCTTTCATCTCGATAAGAAGGTCAGAGATTGCTTCCGCACCAGCCAGGGCAACTTCTGTTGTTGAGATACCACGGTCAAGAGACTGCTTAACAGCATTGAAGCCGCGCAAGTCAGCACGCAACTTTTGCGCGATGGAGAAGACTGCTGCGTTGTCTTTAGCAGAAGAAATCTTCAGACCTGTATTAATATGTGTCTGTGTTTCAGCAAGCTCCCGATTGGTGCCACTTAGCTGACGGAGTGCGTTTAAAGCACTTTCATTTACGTTAATTGAGAAGGACACTTTTCTTCCCCTTTCCATAATATTTTTTCACTACCGCAAGCGGCTTGCCCTGATATAAGCAATAGGTGTGCCAGTTTTTAAAACTCAATAACCTATTGAAATATATAATAAAATATAAGTGTATGGATGTGTGCCACCTGTTAGTGCTAGTTTTTACCTACTGGCTTTTTGGGTTCTTTGTGCCTCTAAGGGAAATATATGCCCGGCACAGTTCGCCGATTGGTGACGGCAAATGTGTCAATACGCCAAAGTCAGGAGGAAACGATCTTGGCACCACTTGGGTTGTGGCGTGATGGATGGGATTTGCGTTTTTTCCGCCTAGGGTCTTCTCGTCGTGTATTGGTAGTATTTTCCTGGAGCAGGCAGGGGGCATGCCTGTAGATTGGAACCAGGGCGATATTTGTCACAGAATGGACTGGTACAGCTGATGTGGACACGGTCTGCGGTGTATGTTGTGGAAGGGGAATAGAGGCTTTGGCATTCATGATGCCAAATAATGTATTGATGAAGACTTTTTGCACATTTGGGGTGCTGGTTGTTTTCAGAGATGCCTGGAAATGGTGTGCAGGAATTGTGTCGTTTTTCAGAAGGAATAATCCAGAATTGGGTCTTGTCACGCCATCCATCAGATAACTTTGTTCAGGCTGATTGAGGTGGGGCGTGCATGGGCAGGTTTTCTAAACGCTGCATTTGCACCGTACCCAACCACGGGACGGTTTTTGCGGGAGACTTCTTCCCCTACTGTTTTAACAATGCCTTCCGTTACGGCTTTTAGGCGTAAAATTACGCGGGCATGATCACGAAGGCTTTCCCGAAATTCATCAGTTATCTTCTTCAATGCTTTGCGAGCGGGGGAATCTTCCGGCCCCAATTGCTTTTCGTTCACACGGACTTTGTTAAGTGTATCTCTATATTCGGCCATCAGGCGATGTTTGTCGCCGTGCAGGCGCTGTGCTTCATCTGTCTGGTGGTCTTTTAAATACTGCGTTTCACGGTCTATCAGGTCTTTTAATTGACGAGTAAGGGACGCCAGCTTCGCGCCGTGACCATTTAGCGCAGACATGGTTTGTGTCTGATCAATGCCAGCATTGCCTGAAGTCTGTGAAGTCTGCATCATTTATGCCTCCTGAAACTTTAAAAGCTCTGCGTAAATATTGTCAGCCAGTCCAATGCCGCCATTTCGGGCGACTTCTTTACTGACACTATCCACCATCATTGACCGAAAAATGCCCTCAGCCTGACCGCCGCCCATCAATTCATCAGTGCCGACGGTTTCAAACATGGGGGATAGTAACTGAGAGATGAATACTGCTTCAAAATCAACGGCCGCTTCACGCAGGGCATCTTTGTCAGCGCCCTTTGCTTTGCCAAGCAGGGCCGCCTGTCCGGCTGTTGCCTGGGCGCTTCTTGCCTGATCCGAGGCTATGTTTACCATCATCGTTTGCATGGTTACATTACCTTGATTTCTGCTTGCATCGCGCCGGCCGCCTTGATTGCCTGTAAAATGGAAATCATGTCGCGTGGGCCGATGCCTAGAGAGTTTAGACCATTGACCAATTCCTGCAGGGATACTGCCTCTGGCAGGACTGACAGGCGCCGGTCGTCATCATTTTCAACGCCCGCCTGAGTTCTGGGCACAACAACTGTTTCTCCTCCCTCGGAGAAGGCATTTGGCTGTGATACCACGGGTGTTTCTGTAATTCTGATTGTCAAGTTCCCTTGTGCGATGGCAACAGGGCTGATCCGAACCTCGGATCCCATAACAATGATGCCGGTTCTTTCGTCTATAACGACCTGGGCTTTATTGTCGGGGCGAACTAATAGCTGTTCAATTTCCGTAAGGATATTCACCATGGGAAGTTCATAGCCAAGGGGACGATCAAGCTGAATGGTGGATGGATCAATGGCGCGTGCCATAGATGTGCCAAGATAACCATTAATGGCATCTTCAACGCGTTTGGCAGTGGTCAGATCCGGATTATGGAGTGACAGCTTGATGCTTGTTAAGTCAGAGAGCTCAAAATCGATCTCTTTCTCAATGATACCGCCATTGGCAATGCGGCCATTCGTAGGCACACCTTGCACAATATTCGCGGCTTCGCCCTGCGCACTAAATCCTGCAACTGCTACGCCGCCTTGTGCCACAGCATAGACTTCTCCGTCAAAACCCATCAGGGGCGTTGCGAGGAGTGTACCGCCTTTAAGGTCACCGGCATCGCCCATGGATGAGACATTGACATCAATTTTTGTGCCTGCACGGGCAAACGCGGGCAGGGATGCGGTTACGAGAACAGCTGCCGTGTTTTCTGGTTTCATTTCAGTGTCTTTTGCGTTGATGCCTAGTCGTTCCAACATAGCCTTAAGGCTTTGATCCGTGAAAGGTGCGTTTCTTAAGGTGTCGCCTGTACCGTTCAGACCGACAACTAACCCATACCCAATCAACTGGTTTTCTCGAATGCCTTCAATGTTGACGAGATCCTTAATGCGGGAGTTCGCAGCCGAGGGCGTGGACAGGATAATTGTTGCGGCAATACTGATCGCCACAACTGACCAAAGTTTCTTCGAAATTGCTAATAGTGCATTCTGCATGGTTCATATCCTCATTGGCATCATCAACCGGCTGGTTCATTTTTGCCGGTGACACAAATATTCGAAGTAGGGTATGCGAATTGTGTGCCAACCATGTTTTTTTGATAACATGTTGATCTGTTTGAGATATTGATACAGGTGTAAGAGGTGGTATCATAGGTGCAGGCAGTTATTGCCGATATGAATCCTTTTGCTTGCTGATACGGTAAAGAGGGAATAATGTAAGAGTATGAAAATTTCTGGACCAAATAGAATTCAGCCTAAGTCAGTTGACAAAAGCAAAAAGAAACCAGCTGCGGATGGTGGGGCTTTTGCCTCTGCGCTAAATAGCACGGAAGAAGTGCACACCAGCGCAGGTATCTCTGGTGCGTCTCCGCTTACTACTGTTGGCGCCCTTATTGGCTTGCAAGAAGCTCCAACCGCGACGGAGGGGCGATCAAAGGGGTTGGCACGTGCGGATGAGATGCTTGATGTGCTGGAAGATATACGCCGAGGTCTTCTTTTAGGGGCGATTCCTGTTCAGAATCTTGAAACCCTTGCCCGTACTGCCAGAGGGCAGCAAAATAAGACAAATGATCCTGTCCTGAACGAAATTCTTGCAGAAATAGAACTCCGCGCAGAAGTCGAGCTAGCCAAGTTAGGCTATTGATTTCAAGGGCTTGTTAAACACGCTCATTCTATATTCATCAAAATGTTATTCATCCTTTTTTAACGCTTGTGAAACACTGGATAAACCAGTATATATCCACCACTCTCACGGGGGATGTACGCATTTAGATCGAGAAAGTTTTAGGGAGTGACCATGTCAGCAGTAAAACTTCAAGAAAAGGTTCATGTGCCGGAAGGATATGTTCCAAGCGTTGAAGAAGAGTTCATGAATCCAGTTCAGCTTGAGTATTTTCGCCAAAAATTACTGGCCTGGAAGGACGACATTCTAAGGGAATCAGCTGAAACATTACAGAATCTGCAGGAAGACAATCTGCGCGAACCAGATATTGCTGATCGTGCATCTTCTGAAACAGATTGGTCTGTTGAATTGCGGACGAGAGATCGTCAGCGCAAGCTTGTTTCCAAAATTGATAGCGCACTGCGCCGTATCGCAGAGGGGGAGTACGGATACTGCGAAGTAACGGGTGACCCAATTAGTTTGCGCCGTTTGGATGCTCGTCCGATTGCTACCATGTCGATTGAGGCACAGGAAGCACATGAACGCGCAGAGAAAATACATCGCGACGACTAATTCAAGTATTTATTAGATAGCTCCGACCCTTATAAGGAGCACCAGAAGGCTGCTTTTGGCAGCCTTTTTTCTTGGATGTGCTAGAGTTGGCCAGACGTAATCTCTAAAGGTCGGGCTCCTTGGCGCATGCATAATTTGTGGGCTCATTGGTAACTATTGGTTTACCATACTGATTGCTCGTGTATTCTGCGGCTAGAGAATAAAGGGGGTATGCCAGTGATTATTGATCTTCGTTCAATACCAGCAGGGGAAGAGCTTGCCTGCGATGTATGTATTATCGGGGGCGGTGTTGCGGGAATTGCTCTGGCACTGGAAATGATTGGGGCTGGGGTAAATGTCATTCTTCTGGAATCTGGTGGTTTTGACTATGAAGAAGAAACACAGGATTTATATAGAGGGAAAGACGTCGGCATTCCTTATTTTGAACTCGACCTAGCGCGGTTGCGATTTTTTGGCGGTACCTCTAACCATTGGGGTGGATGGTCACGCCCGCTAGAGCCTATCGATTTTGAGTCACGTGACTGGGTGACTGATAGCGGATGGCCCATTAGTTTTTCTGAATTTTCTGCTCATCTTGGACGGGCAAGTGAAATCCTTGAAATCCCCAGCTACGATTATGATGCACATCAGGCTTTGAAGTCTGAAGCTCCCCTGGTCGGTAGGGATTATGACAGAGACAAGAAAGAACTCGCTGAGTTTGAAGAGGCTTTTGATCTGGGACTTTTTCGGTTTTCTCCGCCGACCCTGATGGGCGAGAGATACAGAGCAGATCTGGAAAGTGCCGACAATATCAAGGTGCTGTTGCACGCGAATGTAACGGATATTGGAACAGTGCGGTCGCCCGACACAGTGGACAGTGTTGCTGTGACTACCCTGGGTGGGCATAACTGCACGATCAAACCGAAAAAGGTTGTTCTTGCGGCAGGCGGCGTGGAAAATGCCAGACTGCTTCTGACCTCTAATAAGACGCATCATCAGGGCTTGGGAAATACACATGACCTTGTAGGGCGGTATTTTGCCGACCATGTGGAGGCGCATACCGGTTATATACTGACAAGCGACCATTCGCATTTCTTTAATTTAACCGCAGAGCATCGTCATGAAACCCGTTATAGCCTGGACTTAAGCCCATCAGTGCAGCGGGATAAAAAGCTTCTTAATTTTGGGTTCTCTTTCCATAAGGCACCAAATATGTCCGTGTCGGCAGAAGGTGTAAGTGCGGCAAAGCGTTTGAAAGATAATTTATCCAAAGGGGAATGGCCGGATCACTTTTTCTCCGATCTGGGTAAGGCACTAATGGATATTGATGATGTAATTTCCTTCCTTGGTTCCAAGTCTGATACGGATCAGAAAGGCCTGTATGTTATTATGAACAAGCTGGAGCCAGAGCCCAACAGGGATAGTCGTGTTCTTTTGGGAAGGGATAAGGACAGGTTGGGAATGCCGCGCGTTGAGCTTGACTGGCAGTTAACAGAACTTGATTACCGGACTATTATTGAAAGCCAGAAACTGCTTGGAAAGCTGGTCGGTAAGGCGGGCTTTGGGCGCTTAAAAATGGAATGGGACCAGGACTTTGATGGATGGCCTGCCAATACAACTGGCGGGTATCATCATATGGGTACAACACGCATGGCTGCAACCGAGAAACAGGGCGTTGTCGACAGTAATGCCAAGGTGTTCGGTATCAGCAACTTGTTTGTTGCGGGCAGTTCCGTATTCCCGACTTTTGGTAAGGTTAATCCAACGATGAATTTGGTTGCACTGACCGTTCGGTTGGCACATTACCTGAAAGCGCAACTTGGTGGAAAGAAATGAATGATGACAAATTCAGAACATATATCACCTACCGTGCCTGAATTTTCCAGACGCAGGCTACTGGGTGCCTTCGTGGCGGCGGGCTGTCTTGTGCTTGTGCCAGAGGCAATCGGTCATACAGTGTCTGCGGTTGATGCGGGGGAGACACTGGATCGTCGTCTGCAAAGGCTGTTTGGTCACTGTGCCGATGATGCCATTTGTGCCACTGTTCAAGGTTTGGAAGAAGGTCCGTCATTTTCTGCGTCTGTAGACCGGCTGGAACGTCTTCAAAAACACACAGATGCAGAGTTTTTACATGCACTTGCCACATTCATAAAAAGCGACTTTGAGCATGATGATATTGTCAATCTTTCAGGGTGGCAGATTTCAGTAACGGAAGCCTATATTCTTAAGGCCCTATGACGGGGCGAAATCCGTTCCACTAGCGCTGCAGCCAGGATTGAGCTTTTTAGTAGCTCGATAAAAAAAGGGCCGACCACATTGTGGGCCGGCCACTGCATACTGTTTGCAGATATAAGTTGGCTTTAATTCGGTAAGTGTAACTAGTGCTTAACCTCCTTTGTTTCGATTAAAAGGGAAAGATGATGTCGTACAACTGGGTTCCATACCGCGGTTGCTGAACATCCGTTAACTGTCCTTTTCCGCCGTAATCAAGGCGGAGTTCAGCTATTTGGCTATGAGAAATCGTGTTGCCGCTGGAGATATCCTCAGGGCGAATTACGCCTGCTACAAGCAGGTCTCTGCGTTCATAGTTCACGCGTACTTCCTGGCGGCCCTGGATGACCAGATTACCGTTCGGAAGAACATCAGTTACGATGGCGGCAACGGTCATGCTGATGCTTTCACTGCGATCAACAGTGCCGGTACCTTCATAATTGTTTGTGGAGCCAAATCCCACCATGCTACTTGGATCAAACGCATTGCGAACAGTCGCATCTGAGCCTGTGGCTGCGGCACCGCCGCTGGTGTATAGATTTGGAATAGCTTGCTCAAGACCGAAG
The DNA here is from genome assembly GCF_014656395.1 of Kordiimonas sediminis. GTDB lineage: Bacteria > Pseudomonadota > Alphaproteobacteria > Sphingomonadales > Kordiimonadaceae > Kordiimonas_A > Kordiimonas_A sediminis. Next base: position 1,162,920 of record NZ_BNCI01000002.1, on the reverse strand, counting down.
AAATTATCAAGTCCGGCATCTTCGGATGTGCTGCGGCTACGAGCAGTTGTGTTTCCGATCTGTGCCTGGTCAGAAATATTGATTTGAACTGTTACAATGTCGCCAATACGGCCAGCGCGCTGATCTTTGAAGAAGGCACGGGCACCTGTTCGCCACAAGCTATTAGAACCAGTTGAATTCATGTCGCGGGACGGTATCGGTACACCGATGGAGCGTTGCTGTTCCGGTGCATTAACATTCTGGATTGGTGTGATTTCCGGCTTTTTGCCGATCTCACCGATCCGGTCAAGGTTGCTACATGCTGCGAGCATGGAAAGTGATAGGACGGTACCTATATTTTTCACTGTTTTCGAAACCATTTTGTATCTCCAGTTGCTCTGTGTCTGGTGCCTTGGGTTTTGTATCCCCGGCGACTAATCAGTTCATCGCAAATATATTTGTTGTGACAATTTCAACGCGGTCAGCTGCTATAATCCGGGCTTCAATCGTCTTCTTGGATGAAAGGTTCATAATGCGGATCATTTCACCTTTGCCGCCGCTTTCAAGCGCCTTGCCTACGGAGCTGAGTTGCATAGACCCCTGAGAAAGAATTACCTGAACGGCACTGCCTTTTTTTACTAGTTCCGGGCGCTGAACATCAGTTGTTCTGATCATGTTGCCAGAACGAATAGGGCGGCGAAGCGTCATGCCTATCAATTCATCCATCGACTGAACCGTATTGCGGGTTAGACGCCGTATGGGGAAGCTTTCCCAAAGGATATCAGCCTCTGAAATTACATGGCCGGGCATAATGCCACTTGCCAGCACAGGGATTTGTCTGATTTGCTCTAACGCACCGGTCAGTGTGATACGGTCGTAGGCACCGGCCGAAGTTGGCACATGCAAAATAGCCGTAAAGCGGTCCTTGTTTGGGCTAAGGGTGAATTCTTCAAATGCCAAAGACGCCGGGTTCAAATCAACAGGCAGAAACAAGTCTTTCTGCGAGCCAAACAGACGGACATTCAGCTTGTCATAAAGGCCGTTCGCATGTGCTGCATCTTCAACCATATCCTGCAAGGTGTTTTGTGACAGACGGTTGCCAGCCCGTGCGATACGCACTTTTTTCAAAAGGCTTGGACGTTCCCAGTTAACACCGTTTTTCAGGGCAAGACTTTCCAGCTCGTAGGCAGAAATTTGTGTGTCCTGTCCTGGTGCTGGCGCTGCCATGATCACGATATCCTGCGTGATGTCTTCACCGTCAAATATGTCGCTTAGGCGCACTGTGTCCTGAGTGACCTCAATCTGGTTCTTCAGAACTGCGGCAAAGGCTGTTCCGTCCATACCGCCTGAAATAAGACACAGGGATGCCAGGAGCGATTTTACCATTCTGGTTTTTGGGGTCGTGGTGGTCATTTTATGTCCTCCAGTTCAAGATGCTACCGTTAGCGCATGCTGTTCGCAGCATTCAGCATTTCATCAGATGTCTGAATAACCTTTGAGTTCAGTTCATAAGCACGCTGTGCCGTGATCATGCTGGTGATTTCGGCAACAGCATTGACGTTGGATGCTTCAAGGAAGCCTTGCGTAATGACACCGAACCCTGGCTGACCGGGCGGGGATACGTTTGCGGGGCCAGACGCCTGGCTTTCAATCAGAAGGTTGTTACCAATTGCTTCCAGTCCACCTTCGTTAGGGAAGATTGCAAGATCCAACTGACCAATGATGGATGGTTGTACCTGACCATCAAGCTTGACCGAGATTTCGCCCTGACTATTGATGGACACATCTCTGGCATCCTGCGGAATATTGATTGTCGGTTGGATGATGTATCCCTGCGGCGTTACCAGCTGGCCGTTTTGGTCAATCTGGAAGGAACCAGCCCGTGTGTAGGCATCCTGCCCGTCCGGTAGCTGTACCCGAAAGAAGCCCTTGCCGTTAATGGCCAGATCATAAGGGTTTCCTGTATTGGTCAGGCTGCCCTGTTCACCAATCCGGTATACACCGGCTGCACGGACACCCAGACCAATCTGGATGCCGCTTGGCACAGTAGTGCCCGCATCAGAGGAGTTGGCGCCCACACGCTCAACATTCTGATACAGAAGATCCTGAAACTCTGCCCGGCGACGTTTGTAACCAGTTGTGTTCATGTTGGCGATGTTGTTTGAAATGACCTCAACATTCATTTGTTGAGCAAGCATTCCTGTAGCGGCTGTACTAAGCGATTTCATTGGTAAGTCCTTTCAATCATCTGGGTGCATCAATCAGGCGCAGCGGTTTATTGAACGCGCGCTAGCCGATCGAGCGAATTTTGACGCATATCTTCATATTCTTTGCCTTGTTTGACCGCCCGCTGGTACGAGCGCAGCACGTCGATCATTTCGACCATGCTTTCAACGGCATTGACGTTTGAGCTTTCCAGAGCCCGTTGTTCCAGTTTGACATCATATGCTGTCTCTGGGGGCAGGGGATTTTCGTCTGAAGAATAGAGAGAGTTGCCCTGACGTTTCATTTGTCCTTCGTTTTGGAAGGTAGCAACGCCCAATTTGGCAATCTGTCCTTGGTCTGTGGTCAGGGTTCCGTCGGCTGCAATGTGGATTTCCTTGTCCTGATCAGGAATTTGTATTGCCTGACCGGTTTCATCCAGAATGCGTTCGCCAGTGTAGAGCGACAAATAGTTTTCTTCATCGATCTTCAGGCGGCCATTACGGGTATAGAGTGTTTCTCCGCCGCGGCCTTCCGCAGTCAGATAACCCCGACCATTGATATAAATGTCGAGAGGATTACTAGTTGGGACCATTTGGCCCTGGTCCAAGTTTCGAACGACAGCATAATCCTGTACGAAGGAAATCTTGTCACCAGCTGCTCCGGCAGAACCGGAAACATCCATCAGATATTCTTTGAACGCAACGCGTTCTTTTTTAAATGCGGTTGTGGACATATTCGCGATATTGTTCGCTGTAACGTCCATGCGCCTTCTGAGCGCAGTTTTATGAGCCAACCCGACAAACAGTGCGGTATCCATTTTATATCTCCTGCAGATTTTCGCAGTGGCTGGTTTTCCAGCTCGTTGGCCTGTAATCAGCATAAAGCGTGCCAACTTTAATTTTCTTTTAAAATCAGTTAGATAGTGTGATTTATACGACCTGCATAAGGGGCAAGGGCAACAATTGCAGTGAAGAAATGTCCACATTGGTTCAAGGGCCGGAAAAAATGTCACACAAGGAAAAGATAAATCTTTTGCCTAGCTTCATTCCTTGTTAACTGTAGAGAATTAATAATAAATCTTTCAATCTGGCCCATTAAAATATTATAAGGGATGATTGGAACTATTAGGCATAGATAGAAGGCGATATCTTCCATGGCGGATACTGAAGACGACGTTCTGGGCGACGACGATCTGACCGAAGGGTTAGAGAAAAAGAAATTCAGTGGTAAAGTCATTTTAATGATTGCAGGCGCTGCAATTGTTGTCCTCTTGGCTCTTGTTGGTGTTATCTCCATGTTTTCTGGTGGTGAGGAAGAGCCTGAGCAACAAGTTGCGGGTGTAGATGCTACGCTTGACCAGATGGCTGAGGATGCAGCTGCATCACAGGCCGGCGAGCAATTAGAGCAGGACTTGCCCCCGGAAGAGTTGGCTCTGTTGTTCATCGAATTGGATGAGCAGGTCTATAATCTTAATACCGGCGGGGAGGGTAGTAGCTTCCTTCGGGCGAAGATCGTTCTTGAAGTAGACCGGGAAAGTTACCGAGCAGATATTGAGGCCAAATTGCCGCGTATTCTTGATGAATTAAACACCTACATGCGCGAGCTGCGCCCTGATGACCTGGACGGATCATCCGGGTTGTTCCGGTTGAAGGAAGAGTTGCTTATGCGCATCAATCAGTCGGTTGCACCCAGCAGGGTTAAAGATGTTCTGTTCCAGGAATTTCTAATTCAGGGATAGAATGGTCTATCCTTTGCATGCGGACAAAGGGTAATATACAATAGCAGGGTAAAACCAGAGTTGTTCTATGGCAGATGATGAAGAAATAGACGAAGAAGCAATGGCCGCCGAATGGGAGGCTATGGCCGGTGGTGATGGTGGTGGCGATGATCAGGATGCCATGGCCGCCGAATGGGAAGCTATGGCCGGCGGTGGCGATGAAGGCGAAGCCGAAGAAGAAGGTGTGCCTGGCCGCGTTCTTGATCAGAATGAGATTGATAGTCTACTAGGCTTTGACGGCGACATGGCTGACGGCGAGACGACCGGCATCCATGCTCTGATTAACAGTGCGCTTGTCTCATACGAACGATTGCCAATGATGGATATCATCTTTGACCGTATGGTCCGGATGATGTCGACGTCTCTTCGTAATTTCACTTCCGATAATATCGAGGTTTCCCTGGATAATATCACCTCGGTCAGGTTTGGTGATTATCTGAACTCTATTCCGTTACCTGCGATGTTAGCTGTTTTCCGGGCAGAGGAATGGGATAACTACGGTTTGATGACCATCGACAGTAGTCTGATTTATTCGATCGTGGACGTGCTTTTAGGTGGGCGCCGCGGTACCGCCGCAATGCGTATCGAAGGCCGACCATATACAACGATTGAGCAGACACTGGTCGAGCGGATGATCTCTGTCGTTATGAAAGACATGTGCGGCGCGTTCGAACCTTTAAGTCCCGTAAACTTTACATTTGACAGGCTTGAGACCAACCCAAGGTTCGCCACAATCGCGCGGCCACCTAACGCAGCAGTTTTGATCAAATTGCGTGTTGATATGGAAGATCGTGGTGGACGTCTTGAGGTATTGTTCCCTTATTCCACGCTGGAACCTATCCGTGAACTGCTGTTGCAGCGTTTCATGGGGGAAAAATTTGGTCGCGACAGCATTTGGGAAACCCATTTGGCGACAGAGCTATGGAGCGCGGATGTTGAATTAACAGCTATCATGGACGAAACGACCATGTCGCTGAAAGACATTATGAACCTTGAGGTCGGCCAGACCATCACTTTCAATAAGACACCCACGGATGAAGTTGTGTTGAAATGTGGTGAAATTCCCATGTTGAGTGGTCCTATTGGGCGGTCAGGTAACAAGGTGGCGGTGCAAATTAGGCGCAAGGCAGAGCGTCTGATAGAAAATGAAGAGGACCAGGCTATGGCTGGTGCTGGGTAAGGCACCGTACAAAGCTAGGCAAGAGCATAGTATATGAATGATATGGCAATATTGGTAATTGACGGGATTTTAGTCGTCCTTCTGCTGGCGGCAATTGTTGCCTGTATTCTGGTTTACAGAAGAATGATGACCATCCGCGAAGGACAAGCCGAGTTGAAGGCACTCGTGGACAATCTGAATATTGCAATCTCTGAAGCACAAAAAAGTGTGACGTATCTTAAGACTTCTTCAACCGACATTGAAGATACTCTGAAAACTCAGATGATCAAAGGTCGTGCACTTGCTGATGAAATGGCTGTAATCATTGAGGCAGGAAACAATCTGGCCGACCGTATCGAACAGGGGCTGACAGGGCCCGGACGTGCGGGTGCAAAGATAGGTTCTGTTTCCAATGATATACTTGATGAGGACGAGACAGATCCGGAAAGAAATGCAGAGCAGCGTGCCCTGTTAGAAGCGCTGCGAGAGGCGCGGTAGGAAGTCTTAGGACACAAGAGTAGCAGGCAGTGCGACGAGCCAAACGAGGATAGACAGATGGCTGAAATGGTGAAAAGAAACTTCAGGTTATTCCCGATTGTGATTGGGGTTGCGTTTCTTGCGCTTGCGTTACATGCCGTGTCATTGGTCACAGGCTATGAGGAACTGGTAGCGGCACGCGCTATTGCTGCGGAAGCACAAGCTGCGGAAGATCAGGAAGCAGCTGAGCAGACAGCGGACGGCACCGCCACAGCAGATACGGCTGATCAGGAAACAGCTGATGGGGGCTTGTCCGATCCATTAAGTGGCCCAACCCAGCCGCTGATGATCGGTGTCCCAACGTCAGAGGAAATGGAACTGATTACCCAGCTAAGAAAGCGCAGGGAAGAATTGGACCAGCGGGCTGTCCAGCTTGATATGCAGGAACAGTTACTTGCAGGGACGGAAAAGCGCATCAATGACAAGATCAGTCAGCTAAGTGCACTGGAAAGCAAAATCAAAGAGCATTTGGGCGTTTTCGACGAGCGTGAGAAAGAACAACTTCGGTCAATTGTCGCCGTCTATGAGAAGATGAAAGCAAAAGACGCGGCCCCGCGCTTTGAAGCTCTGGACCTTGATATTCAGGTTGATCTGGTTTCTATGATGAAACCGGCAAAGGTTGCGGATCTGATGTCAAAAATGTCTCCAGTAGCCGCGCAGAAATTAACCACGGAACTGGCAACAGTGGCACAGCCGCCCAAAATTGATGATGTGGAAAGTGATGACTAAGGTCGCCACTGGCTGATAAGTTAGGAAATTCAGGATGAGAAGCATCCGACGTTGGAGTAAGAAACATGACGAAGCAGGCAGCGATGGTTACTCTCGAGGATAGGGCTGCAGCTCTGCGGGAAAGCAGAGGCGATCAGGTGCCCGTTGATGAGATCTCCGATGTTGTAGGTAGTCTGGTAGAAGGCAGCGCAGAAACTGCGATGCATGAAGTTGCAAAAGAGTTGCGAGAGTTGCTGGACTATATCGGTGCTGCGAAAAATGAACTGATCTCTATGCAGCCAAAAGCAATGTCGGGCTTTCATATACCCGATGCACATGATCAACTTGATGCGATTGTTCAGTCGACCGAAGGCGCCGCCACAGTTATTATGGATATGGCCGAAGCCTGTACTGAACTGTCGATGGAAACAGATGAAAAGACAGCCGACCGGCTCGCGGATATATCAACGCACCTTTTTGAAGCATCCAGCTTTCAGGATTTGACAGGGCAGCGTGTTACCAAAATTACGTCAACGCTTAACCATATGGAAGAACGACTTAACGCGCTGGCTGATGCGATCGGGGACACCTATATCCCAGAAAACCCTGATGATATTGAAAAAGATGATCAAGGCGTTGCTGTGCATGAAGAAGACCTTCTGCATGGGCCACAGTTAGAAGGTGAAGGTAATTCTCAGGACGATATTGACGCCTTGCTAGCCAGTTTTGATTGACGTGAAACCTGATATCTGGGTATTCGCCAATGATTCATGAAGAAAATCAGACACGTAAGTTATTTGGGGCAGACTCGTCACTTGGACTGTTCGTTTCCCTGTATCTGTTGCTGCTGGCTTTTTTCGTAATCCTGAATGCCATGTCTAATCAGGCAACTTCACGTGCCGAAGCCGTGATGGATAGCGTCTCAGCGACTTTTCGAAATCCTGCGGTTCCCATGGCTGAAAATTTTGACTTTCTGGCAGAAGAAGAGCTTCCCGGCCCAACTGATACGGTCCTGACAGACATAAACGGTTTGTTCATGACGGAGTTTTCCATTCCAGGTCGTTATACTTCCGAGGGCGGTGATGTGATGGAATTTACTATTCCGGAGAGCTTTTTCTATGTTCGGGGTAGTTTGACAGTACGAACCGACAAGCATCCGTTCCTCGATTCACTCATAGAAACAATTAAGCGTATCGACAAGGGAACCCAGCAGGAAATGGTTTTCATGTTTGCTTCCGGTACAGGGCGTATTAGCTCGGGGCTGGATGCTGGACAGGAATTGTCAATTCGCCGTGCAGGTGCGCTGGCCCGCATGTTGGCAGATAAAGGGTTGCCTTTGGGGGCGTTTTCTACCGGATTTGCACCAGTGGAAACCGGTACACTTACTATTTTGGTGCGGTCAGTACCTACCAGTAGTGGTGGCCGATAATGGAAAAACGTAAACCCCATATTGGCGATTCTAAAACGGGTAATGGCTGGATGTTGATCTTTGCAGATCTGCTGTCTTTGATGTTGACGTTTTTCGTTTTGCTTTTTTCAATGAACAGTGTGCAGATGTCCAATTGGGAAGCCGTCGTTAAAACAATGACCCGGCAATTTAATCCTGAAAATATAGCAATTAGCGAAACACCTCATGATACGGCCAGTGATCAGGCATTTTCGGCGCAGGTGCTGAACCTGCGTTATCTGGAAAGTCTTATGCAGCAGGGATTGGCCAGCGTTGAAGGGCTTGAGGGTTTAACTCTTTCTCACCGGGGGGACCGTCTCATATTGTCCGTGCCAGCCGAGATTATTTTTGAAGACAAGTCAGCGACAATCAAACAGGAAACGGAAACTGCCTTGAAAGAGCTTGCGGGCATTCTTGCACGTGTGAATAACCGGATTTACATCTCGGGGCACACAAATCGGGCACCTATTGATAATGGGCAGTATCTGTCTAACTGGGAGCTTTCAATGTCCCGTAGCAGGGTTATTGCGGGCATGATTTCTTCAGGTGGCTACATGGGACCTATGACAGTTTTAGCATACGCAGATTCACGGTTTAGTGAGCTTTCTGACTCACTTGATTTGTCGGAACGGTATCAACTGGCGGAACGAACAGATATTGTAATTGCCAATAAAGGCTATAAAAAAGATTTGTATGACATTTTTTAGGAAGACAACAGGAAATTTCCCGCCAGCGGCGCGACCATTTCAGATGCTGTTTATGGCATGTGTGATGATGGTATTGCTTGTGGGCAAGGGGGCTGGTGTATCAGCGCAAGAGCAGATTACCGTGCGCTATGCAGAGCATCCAACCTTCTCCCGCGTTGTTTTCGATTTTAATCGGGAAGTCTCCTATCAGGTGTCAAAAAACGGTTCCGTTCTTGCGGTTACGTTCGATGCTGACTTTACACCGCAGTTCGGCACACTTCCAACAGACCCGATGCGCGACATGCGTAACCCCAGTGTTGTTTCTGCTGACAGGCAGACTGTGGTACGCTTCGATGTAGTCCCTGACGGGGCACCGCGTCACTTCCGGTCAGGCTTGTCGATTGTGGTGGATATGATGGCAGATGGTTCATCTATTGTGTCTGACAGTTCACCATCTGTGCCAAGCACGTCAACAGGTAGTAACATAAGTAATCCACCGTCTGATCAGGAAGAAGTGTCGTCTGGTGTTCAGCCTGCTGGCACTGGTGGTGACACAGCAGACGATCTATCATCGTCAACACCAGAACAAGATACACCTTTGGCGCTGCCACCCGTTCCTTTGGGGGATGTTAGTGATGAAGAGCCCCTTGATGTTCTTTTGTCAGGGGCGGCAGGGCGCATTCAGATGACATTTCCGTGGCAGGACACGGTGGGGGCGGCTGCCTTTACGAGAAATAATCAGGTTTGGGTTGTCTTCGACCAGCCCCGCAGCTTCAGTCCGCAAGGTCTGTCAGATAATCAAGCATTGCTGCAGACCATGGTTCGTTCCGTAGATACAGTGCCGCACCCAGATGCAACTATTTTGCGGATGACGGTTTCGCGGGACGTGAACACGGTTTTTGAGCGGCGTCAGGGGGCATGGGTTTTGACGTTACAAGACACAGTCGCAGAGCCACGTTTCCCACTGCAACCTATCAAGCGGATTGAAAGAACCGAGGGACAGCAGGTTTTTGTCCCACTGACAACCGCTGGCCGCGCGATTGAGATTGAAGATCCACTGATTGGAGATTTAATGGTCGTGATGCCGCTTCGGGCAGAAGGGCGTGGACTTGCAGAAACATACAGATATGCTTTGGCAGACCTGCATGAGAGCTCGCAGGGCCTGGTGATACTGCCTCTGAGTGACGGGGTCAGGGTTGAAGTATTTAATGAGGGTGTTTCCATTTCTAATCTGGACCCTTCTTTGCTTGCAGCAGAAAATAGTAACCAATCTGGCAGTGGGTTCACCCGTTTGATTGATTTTGACGCCTGGCGTCTTGGTGAAACGAATGAATATCGCAAGATCAAGGCGCGACTGTTATATGAACTGTCCCTTGAAGGTCGGTCCGATGCCAATAATGGTCGGTGGAAACTGGCCCGTTACTATCTGTCTCACCGGCGCCCGCAGGAAGCTATTGGTGTGCTGGAAAGAATGTTGGCTGCGGAACCGTCATTAACAGATAACGGTGAATATAATGCAGTGCGGGGTGTTGCCAACACAATGGCGCATCGTTATGCCGCCGCTGAGGAAGACTTTGCCCATCCTGATTTGCTGGTTTCGCCTGACATCGATCTTTGGCGTACCATGGTTGCCGAGGCACAGGGGAACTTTGCAGATGCACTAACCTATTACAATCGCGGCAAGGATGTGATTGGCCCCTATGAGGACAGAGAAAAAGCTGAGATGCAGTTAGCTGCCATTCGTGCGGCTATTGCTGAAAATGCGCTTGAACTGGCTGATCGTGAGCTGATGTTGTTGAATGGGCTTGTTTTGAATGAGGAACAGGCATCTGAGGCGGTTTACCATTCTGCCCGTATTGCCCGACTGCGCGGGGACGGCTTAATAGCAGATGCACAGTTCCAGGATTTGGTCAGTAGTCCTGTTAGAGAGCTATCCGCACGCGCGCGCTATGAACTGTTGAAAAAACAGTTAGAAGCCAACGAAATTGATGTCCCAACGGCGATAGAAGCGTTAGAGCGCCTTCGGTATGCATGGCGCGGCGGCAATTTTGAAGTAGATATTCTTGATGACCTTGCCGGTTTGTATTTTGCTGAAGGGGATTACGAAAGTGGTTTGACAACCCTGAAGCTTGGGGTCTCCTACTATCCTGCGGCTGCCCGGGAAAGACGTATGTCGACCCGTATGGTGGAAGTGTTCCGGCGACTGTATCTGGACGGCGAAGCAGAAGTAATTGAGCCAATCACCGCCATTAGCCTATTTTACAAGTTCCGTGAGTTAACACCGCTTGGTACAGACGGGGACATGATGATACGGCGGTTGGCAGACAGGCTTGTGGCTGTTGACCTGCTGGACCGTGCTGCTGATCTCTTGCTTTATCAGGTGCAGGAACGGACAGAAGGTGCAGCAAGGGCGCAGATTGCGGCAAACCTGGCCAAGCTTTATATTTTGGATGAACGCCCCGAGCTTGCACTGGAAATTATGCGTGCAACCAGAGAGCCACAGCTACCTGCTGATATTCTGGCGGAAAGAAATCGTGTTGAAGCCCGTGCCTTGATGGAAATGGACCGGTTTGAAGAAGCTGAAGTGCTGTTGGAGCCGGACCTGAGTGCGGATGCCGACGCGATGCGCGCGGATATATATTGGGGCAGCAAAGATTATGCCGCAGTTATCCGGGCGAATAGAAAGCTTTTGTCTGGTACGGATGAAGCAAGTGTTCTGAATCCACTGCAGCGGCTTTATCTTCTAAGACTTGCGATTGCGATGACATTTGAAGAAGACCGTGCCGGTTTAATTCAGATACGGGAGACATACCGGAACCAAATGCGAGATGGCGAATTTGCCAATGCATTTGACCTGTTAACCAGCGATCAGATTTTAACAGGGCGAGAATTAGGCGCGATTGCCGGACAGATTGCCAGCATCGACAAGCTGGAAAGCTTCATGCGAGATTACAGAAGCGACTTTTCCACTAACTAATACTGGTTCATTAAGCTTCTTAAAGTTGATTTATTGGCTCACAATTCTGTGTTTCAGGTATGTTAGTCTTTTGAATCTGGCCCCTTCCTGAAGTACGGCCAACATTTTTCTGCGTGACCATACTCTATAAATATGCCTGTTTTCTGCGACTTGTGGGGTACTTGCCTGTCGTTGATGGCTGGGCTCACTATCTCGTGACAGTTTTATGATTTTATTTTTTCGATTGGTTGCGCAACAATACATTACCCAGCGAGAAAGATTCATTCATATCGCTGTGTAAAAAGAAACTCTGAAAGCAAAAAGGGAACTGTCTGATGAAGTTTAACTCTTTGACAAAAAAGGCTGTTGTAACAACTGGTGTTGTTGCGTTTGCTGCTACTGCAATTGCAGGTAACGCTTCTGCAGCTGATGAAAAAATGAAAAAAGAAAAGTGCTACGGCGTTGTTGCGAAAGGCATGAACGACTGCGGTACGTCTACTCATAGCTGTGCGGGTCAGGCAAAAACTGACGCACATCCTGAAGAGTGGATTTATATGCCAGCAGGGTACTGCGAGCGTATTGCGGGCGGCAAGCTGAAGCCTGGCAAAGCGTAACGCTAAATCTAGATTAGGCGGCGAAGGATGTATGAGTATGAACGCTCTGTCTGACAAGAATACAATGGGTGGACTTTTTGGTCATATGGCGCCTGTTGGTATTGGATTAAAGGCACAGCATTATCATGATGTTCTGAACTCTTTGCCGCCATTATCATTTTTTGAAGTACACGCTGAAAACCATATGGTTTTCGGTGGGCCACATCGTTCTTTCCTAGAAAAGATTACTAGCCAGTATGCCTTGTCCATCCACGGTGTTGGGCTGTCGCTGGGTTCAGCGGAAGGCATTGATCGAAATCATCTACATCGGTTTAAGGCATTAGTAGATGACTATAACCCTGCGCTGGTTTCGGAGCATTTAGCCTGGTCCGTGTCTGACGGGACATATCTCAATGACCTGTTACCGCTGCCACTGAATGAAGAGAGCCTGCGTATCGTCTCAGATAATGTGGCCTGTGTGCAGGATGCAATATCAAGACCGCTACTAGTGGAAAATCCGTCCAGCTATCTGGCTTTTGAAGGCACGACAATACCTGAACCGGAATTTCTGATCCGGCTGGCAGAGAATACTGGCTGTCGTTTGCTGTTGGATGTCAATAATGTGTATGTATCTGCTTGCAACATGTCTGGTGAGCAAGAGGCAAAAAGCGCCGAAACAGGCTATGCAAAGGCCTTGGACTATATCAGTCAGATTCCAGCCGACTTGATCGGAGAAATTCACCTTGCGGGCCACCTGCTTAAAGATGTTGATGGGACAGAGATTAGAATTGATGACCATGGTAGCCATGTCGACAGGGCAGTTTGGTCGCTTTATGCTGCTTTGATACGTCAGGTGGGCGCACGTCCGACACTGATTGAGTGGGATACGAATATTCCGCCCCTTTCAACACTGGTCAGCGAAGCACAAAAAGCGCAGACGTTGATGCAGAATACTTCTGAGCGTCCCGTAGTAGATAGTCAAGCACACGGACAGGCGGTATTCCAATGACATCGCTTGCAGACATACAAAGCGCAATGAAAGATACAATACTTTCCGGCCATGCCCCATCTGCACTGCTTGAAGAGATTGTGTCGGTCGGGTCAATCTCACCGAAAGCAAGGTTGCAAATTCACCAGAATACATACCGTCAAAGTCTAACGGATGCGCTTATCTCTATCTTTCCGGTTATGCAGGCCTTTGTTGGCGAGGTCTTTATGCGCGGGCTGTTGGGCGAATATATCAAGTCTGTACCGCCTAAATCTTCCTGTTTGAATGAATATGGGGACTGTTTGGGGCACTTTATTGATGGGTATGAAGAACTGGCCCACCTTCAATATCTCGCGGATGTGGCCAGGCTTGAATGGGCAGTATTTTCCGTTCAAAACTCAGCTGAGACACAGGCTTTTTATTCTGAAGTTACTGCAGCGGAGGAACAGGCGCTGCCTGAGCAAATTCAGTGGCACCTGAATTTTGACGCATCCGTCATCGAAAGTAAGTTTCCAGTTCTTTCCCTGTGGATGGTCGGTACGGGTCAACTGCCCCCAGAGGCAGTGCATATAGATGCAGGCGGCCAAATTGCTGTCGTCGTAAAACAGGGCGGTGAAGTACGGCTTTTCTCTTTGGAAGGAGAGGCATTGACAGCTTACAGGGATTTGAAGTCCGGGGCTGACAATAAGGCCGGAAATGACGAAGCCGTCGATCAGCTGAAAGCGATCGGGTTGCTCAGGCCTGTGCCAAGTTAAGAAAACTGGCAGGCATATCGTCTGCTGCACACGTTTAATAAAGGAAGAACCAATGAATAGTATGAGAATACTAATGGAGAAGTCGTGCCAAAAGCTGGAGAGCGTACTGTCGTTTCAGGATTATGGTCTGTTGTTTTTTCGGGTTTGGATTGGGCAGGTGTTTTACCAGTCCGGAAGGACCAAGGTTGATGCTGCGTCTGGCTATTTCACGCCGTCAGATATCGCCTTATATCTATTTGAAGATGATTACGGCTTCGCGGGTGAAATCTGGGGGTATTCATTGCCGCAATTGATGGCACAGCTAGCAATTTATATGGAAACATTACTGCCGCTTATGCTTCTAATTGGATTGCTGACGCGTCTGAGCGCATTGGGGCTGCTTGGTATGACAGCGGTTATTCAATTTTATGTGTATCCTGCTTCTTTTATGGAACATGCTGTTTGGGCAGCTGTACTTCTTCCGTTGGTGATGATGGGACCAGGTAAGCTGTCAGTTGATCATTTCTTTAGATCAAGAAAGTAGATAGGGTCAAAGGTGAGGAGCCAAGTGAACCATGTCACCCATGAATTCAGTATAAGTTCCTGCAAATTTCCTTCCATCCTGCCCAAACCTTGCTAAGGTGCACAAGACAGGAATATAGAAATTTATTCTAAGGGTATGGGTGAAATGGATAAAATTGACCAAAAAATTCTTGGTTTACTGCAGGAAGATGCCACGCTTAGCACTTCTGAAATCGCGGAAAGGGTGGGGCTTTCGACCACGCCGTGCTGGCGACGCATTCAGATACTGGAGCAAGAAGGCTACATTACCAAGAGGGTTGCACTGGTTAACAGGGAGCATATCAATGTTTCCCTTGATGTTTTCGTGGCGGTTAAAACGAACCAGCATAATTTTGATTGGCTTGATGAGTTTGCAAAAATCGTGTCCTCCTTCCCGGAAGTGGTAGAGCTTTACCGCATGAGCGGGGATATTGATTATTTGATGCGGGTCGTCGTGCCGGATATGGCTGCGTACGATACTTTTTACAAAGAATTGATCCGGTCGGTCAAACTTACGGATGTTAGCTCCTCTTTCGCGATGGAACGCATAAAGTACACGACTGCATTGCCGTTGGATTACGCATTGCCCGAAGAAAAAAATCGTCGCAAACGGACATAAGTAAGGGGTTTTACCGTGGATGCAGGACTGAATACTTCCGGAGTTAAACAGGAAATTTTCCTGAAAGACTATACGTCGCCGGCTTTTATGGCTGAAACTGTAGACTTGTTGTTCGATCTTGATGAGGATACGGCGATTGTAACATCCCGTGTAACTTATAAACGGATGGATAGTGGCCAGTCTAACCTGGTGCTAAATGGCGGCGAGTTTATGAAACTGCTGTCTGTCAATCTTGATGGGCATTTGCTTGGTGAAGATGCGTATGTTGTAACCGAGGAAACGCTGACAGTAAAATCTGTGCCGGATGTTTTTACACTGACTATACAAACGGAACTGTATCCTGCCGACAATACTCGCCTCGAAGGTTTGTATAAGTCTGGCGGCAACTTTTGTACCCAGTGTGAAGCAGAAGGTTTTCGCCACATCACCTATTTCCCTGACCGTCCAGACGTTATGGCAGTCTACACAGTGCGTATTGAAGCTGATAAAGCACGGTATCCAATCCTGCTATCAAACGGAAACCCCGGCAAGACAGGGGACCTGCCAGAAGGCAGACACTTCGCTGAATGGTATGACCCATACCCCAAGCCAAGTTATTTGTTCGCAGTCGTGGCAGGCAATCTGGGTGTTCTTTCAGACACATACAAGACCAAATCCGGCAAACGCGTCGATTTGAATATATATGCCGCCGAGGCAGATCTTGAGAAGTGTCATCATGCGATGGCCGCGCTTAAGGCCTCTATGAAATGGGATGAGGATGTATTCGGCCTCGAATATGACCTGGATGTTTATAATATTTTAGCCGTTGGCGATTTTAATATGGGCGCTATGGAGAATAAGGGCCTGAATGTTTTTAACACCAAGTATGTTTTAGCAAGCCCGGAGACGGCGACCGATGCTGATTTTGACCATGTGGAAGGCGTGATTGGCCACGAGTATTTTCATAACTGGACTGGTAACCGCGTTACCTGCCGGGATTGGTTCCAGCTTAGTCTGAAAGAAGGGTTGACCGTTTTCCGCGATCAGGAATTCTCAAGTGATCTCGGTTCTCGTGCCTTGAAACGTATTGATGATGTGCGCTTACTTCGGGCAGCACAGTTTCCAGAAGATGCAGGGCCACTCGCGCATTCCGTTCGGCCTGATCACTATGTAGAAATCAATAATTTCTATACGGCGACTGTATATAACAAGGGTGCTGAGGTCATTCGGATGATGCACCGGTTGATCGGCGCACAGGCTTTCCGTAAGGGAATGGAACTATATTTCAACCGTCATGATGGACAGGCGGTGACGTGTGATGACTTTGCTGCTGCGATGCAGGATTCAAGTGGCAAAAACCTGGACCAGTTTAAGCTATGGTATTCACAGGCAGGAACCCCAACGCTGACGGTCACCCGTGAACGGGATGGTGGCGACATCCTTTTAACCGTGCATCAATCATGTCCGCCAACCCCAGGGCAGCCAGAGAAAGAGCCAAATCATTTGCCGTTCTTAATGGGCTGGATCGGGCCAAACGGTGAGCCTTTGGAGCCTGCGTGCAGCAATGGTGTCTGGCAGGAAGATGGCTGCCTGTTGGAGATTAGTAACAGCACAGAGACTTTCCGTTTTAAAGATGTTCCAACGGGAAGTGTTCCAAGTTTATTGCGCACTTTTACCGCCCCTGTCCATTTGAAGCATGATCTAAGCAAAGAAGAGAAGCTTTTCTTGATGAGCCATGATCGCGACCCGTTTGCGCGCTGGGATATTACGCAGGATCTGTTACGTGTGGAAATCTTGCGACTGGTTGATAGCTATAAAGATGGCAAGGCGCAGGAAACGGTGGATAAGGATGTACTTGATGCGTTTGGTACTGTGCTTGCTGACGAGAGTGCAGACCCGGCCTTCATTGCAGAATTGATACTACTGCCCAGTGAAAATGACCTTGGACAGTATATGGATGTTATCAAGCCAGAGGAAATCTATCTGGCCCGAACGCAGTTCATTTCCCAGGTCGCTGATGCACATAGGGACATAGTGCTCGAAAGATATAAAAAGTGTCGCGAAATGCTTGAAAATCAAGCGCAATACAGCCTTGACAAGAATAGTAAAGGGTTGCGGCGTCTATCTAATACACTTCTCGGTTTTATAAAGCAGACGTCGAGTGGAGAAGACGTATGCTGTGAGCATTATAATAATGCAACCAACATGACAGACCAATTTGCAGCACTGTCTGTGATTGCCAGTAGTGAGTTCCAGTGCCGAAATGAAATACTCGCTAATTTCTATCATCAGTGGAAAGGCGAGGATCTTGTTATCGATAAATGGTTCATGGCACAGGCTATGTCACGTCGGGATGATGCTCTTGAAAATATCGTAAACTTGATAGACCATCCGGACTTTTCACTGACGAATCCAAATCGTATGCGGTCTTTGGTGATGGTGTTTGCGGGTCAAAATCAACGGCATTTTCATGCAAATGATGGCCGTGGGTATAATTTTCTCGCGGAAATAATAGTAAAGGTGGATAAAGTCAACCCACAGGTGGCAGCGCGACTTGTCGCACCCCTTGGAAGGTGGAAAAAGCTTGACCCACACCGTCAAAAGCTTATGAAGACATCATTGGATGCCATTTTAAATGCCAAACACATTAGTGATGATGTTGGGGAACTGGTAGCCAAATCGCTTGCTACGTGAAAGTAGAAAGTGTTTTCTAAAACCGAGACGTTTAATTGATTTACCTTACGTAGAGCAGAACGTCTCTGGTAAATTCAGACAATTTGGGGGTTAATTTAAGGGCTACTTTGAGTATGCACACAAGGAAAAATAATATTCCGCATTTGACTCTACCTATAAGTGCCCTATTTCTTAATAATACGGTACACTCATAAGCTTAATTATGTGACTGTTGTACCTGTTTTAAATGGAAAGAAAGCATATGAATAAAACTCCTGATCCAATAGATGTCCATGTTGGCAGTCGTGTGAGAGCCCGCCGTAAAATGCTCGGTTTGTCTCAGACACAACTCGGCAAGGAACTGGGTGTAACATTTCAGCAGGTTCAAAAATACGAAAGAGGTTCTAACCGGATAGGCTCTAGTCGTCTTTTCCGTATGTCCAGTGCTCTTGGTGTTCCTGTCGCTTATTTTTTTGAAGGTGCTGAAACGCGGCTTCCTGGGTATAATCCAATGCCTGAAGGTCTTGAAGGTGATGCTTTCGAGCGTCAGGAAACTCAGGAACTTGTTGAAGCATACTACCGGATTGCGGACCCTCGGGTACGGAAAAAAGTTCTCGGGCTTGCCCGTTTGCTGTCTAGTGGTGTAGACGAGTACGGCATGTAAGCCTTCTTGACGTACTAGCTATTTGAAGCGTGGTGCTGCTTGTGCCGCGCTTTTGTTTTATTACAGGATTAAATAATGAACTCTCCTTTTGATGATCTCCGAGGTTTGATTAAACAGTTACCGGCACCGGACAGTTGCGCCATTAAAAAGATTCGTCCGGCACTTGACGGTAAAAATTTATCGGGTGCTCTGACCGATTATTTGTTCTGGTTAGGAGAGTGGCAGGGGAAATCACAGCCAAATCTGGCGGAAACGCATATTTGCCTGATTGCAAGCAGCTATGTCGGTGGTGCGGAACCTGAGGTCATAACCAATTATATTGGGGCGGCATCAAAGGGCAGGGCGCCTGTCAATTATCTGTGTGTTCAGCGCGGTATTGGGCTTCGCGTCTTGGAAATGGCCCCGACGATGCCGTTTACTGTCAACCCTGCGTCCCCAGACTGGTCAGAACAAGACTGTATGGCAGCAGTTGCGTTTGGAATGGAAGCAGCAGCCGTTGATGCCGACCTGCTTGGCCTGTCTGATCTTGCGTTTGGCAATGAAGCCAATGCGCTTGCGCTTATATGCTTGACGCTTGATATCCAGCCATCGGACATTCCGGGGCTTGATGATACCCTGCGTAGTCGTACAGAAGATCTTATTGCTGCCTATGACGGGCATGCGGATGACGACAGCCTCAACTTACTGCAGGCTTTTGCCGGACGGGAAATCGCGGCTATTGTTGGCGGCATCATTGCTGCTCGTAGTCGCCGTATTCCCTTGGTGCTGGAAGGTATTGGTGCGCTGGCCGCTGCAACTATATTGTGGTCCCTTGATCCAACAAGTATTGCGCACTGCAAGTTTGCGGCGCAGCCCCTAGATGGCACAACGTTTATTCTGCAGAAGGTCGGATTGCCGCCATTACTGTCAGATGCACTGGGCGCTGGCCCTGGATGTGCAATTGCTGTGGCTGCGGGTGTACTTGGCGCGGCCACTGACCTGCAAAGCGTCCCCGCAAAATTATAGTACAGTTTTTGGCGGTACTTTTAGCCTGACTAGGCTTTGCAGATTAAATCTGGCAGCGTGATCAGGCTATCAATCGTCACACTTGCGCCAAGCTCCGCCGCGGGAATATCTGTATAGCCAAAAGAAACGGCGACTGATGGCCACTGTGCATTATTGGCGGCTGCAATATCATTTATACTGTCACCCACCATCAGGCTGGGGCCATCACAGGCCAGTTTTTTCTGCGTTTCCAGGAGGTGTCGTGGGTCTGGCTTGCGGAACGGGAACGTGTCTCCGCCGGTGATGACCGGGAAAAAATCTGCAATCCCTAATGCTTCCAGCAGCGGTATAGCCAGATACGCTGGCTTGTTGGTGCAAACTGCCAGTTTGATGCCTTTGCCCGTAAGGGTTTCCAGCATCCCGATAGTGTCAGGATATAACTGGCTATCAATTGCTAAATTGTCAGCATAATATTCAAGGAAGATTGGCAGCAAGGTATCCAGGTCGTGACCGTTCATGCCGCCGGTTGCTTCCAGGCCAAGTTCCATAAGTTTCTTCGCACCTTGGCCAACCATGTGCCGGACGTCATCAATGTCGATGGCTGGCCGCCCAATTTCTTGCATGACATGGTTGGTTGCTCGGTGCAGATCCGGGGCAGTGTCCACAAGCGTTCCGTCCAGGTCAAATAAAATGGAATTTACGGGAAATTGATGCGGTTTCATTTGTAACTTTCGTGCTTAAGAAAATCTTGGCGTGCAATGCACAATAAATTGGTAAAAATGGCGCAATCAGGCACATTTTCGCCTTGCTTCTATGGCTTGCTCATGATCTATAGTGCATAAAAATCTTGCGTGCCATGTATAAAATACGAAATTTTATAATACGGCATTTTGATGAAGAATTTGTAGGTTGGACCAAAGGATATTACGATGAGTAACTGGACCCCGGAAAGTTGGAAATCACGCCCTGTCATTCAGGTGCCTGAGTATCCGGATCAGGAGAAATTGCAGGATGTAGAAAAGCAGTTAGCCAGTTATCCCCCTCTTGTCTTTGCAGGAGAGGCGCGTCGTCTGAAAAGTCAGTTGGCTGAAGTCGCCGAGGGCCGCGGTTTCCTGCTGCAGGGCGGTGACTGTGCGGAAAGCTTTGCAGAGTTTCATCCAAATAATATCCGGGATACCTTCCGGGTTCTCCTGCAGATGGCTGTTGTATTGACCTTTGCTGCTAGCTGCCCGGTTGTTAAAGTTGGTCGTCTGGCCGGTCAGTTCGCGAAGCCGCGCTCTGCTGACACGGAAACTGTAGACGGTGTTGAACTGCCAAGTTACCGCGGTGATATCATCAATAACATCGAATTTAACGAAGGCAGCCGCATTCCTGACCCAGAACGGATGCTGCGTGCATATTCGCAGGCGGCTGCGACGCTGAATCTGCTGCGGGCATTTGCACAGGGCGGGTATGCAAACCTGATGTCTGTGCATAAATGGAACCTGGATTTCGTGCAGGCAAGCGGGGCGGGCGAAAAATACGCTGCACTTGCCGAAGATATCGGTAAGGCACTTAGTTTCATGGAAGCGTGTGGTGTGAACCCGAATGACGTGCGCCAGTTGCAGGGCACTGACTTCTACACGTCACATGAGGCACTATTGCTTGGTTACGAGCAAGCTTTGACCCGGGTAGATAGCACGAGCGGTGACTGGTACGATACATCGGCACATATGCTGTGGGTCGGCGACCGTACGCGACAGCTGGACGGTGCGCATCTGGAATTTATGCGCGGTATTTCCAATCCGATTGCTTCCAAGGTTGGCCCCACGACTGACCCTGATGATCTGCTTCGTTTGATTGATCTTTTGAATCCGACGAATGAGGCAGGTCGCCTGACACTGATCACTCGTTTTGGTGCGGATAATGTTGAAAAGCATCTGCCCGCGTTATTGCAGGCTGTAAAGCGTGAAGGCAAAAAGGTTATCTGGTCGTGTGATCCAATGCACGGTAACACCATCAAGGCTTCCAGTGGTTTTAAGACACGCCCGTTCGACCGTGTTATTCAGGAAGTAAAGAATGTATTTGCCTGCCACCGTGCAGAAGGTACGTACGCCGGTGGTATCCATCTGGAATTGACGGGTCAAAATGTAACCGAATGCACGGGCGGTGCGGTTGCTATTACCGAAGAAGGATTAGCAAGCCGCTATCATACGCACTGTGATCCGCGTCTGAACGCCAGCCAGTCAATTGAATTGGCGTTTCTGGTGGCAGAAGCTCTGAAGGAAGAACGTGAAGCCCTCGGTCAGACAGTAGCTGCATAGCAGATATTTACTGAACTGCCCGTTAAATACTTGGAATGCAGTGAAAGTCGCTGTAAAAAGCGAGGCATGGAAAACCTTAGTATTTATATGGCGCAATTGAATCCAACTGTCGGGGCGATCGAGCATAATGTCGCCCTGATACGCGGTGCCTACGGCGAAGCGGTAAACTTAGGGGCAGATCTTGTTCTGACACCAGAACTGTCCGTTGTCGGTTATCCCCCTGAAGATTTGATTTTAAAGCCGTTCTTTCAGCGGTCAGCCATCGCGGCTGTTGAGGAACTGGCGACACTCACCACTGGGGAGGGCAGTCCGGGATTGCTGGTGGGGAGCCCGTGGCTTCAAAATGGCATACTGTATAACGCCGCAATTCTGTTGGCCGACGGTAAAATACAGGATGTAACCCTGAAAAGTCATTTGCCGAACTATGGTGTGTTTGATGAAATACGCGTCTTTGCAAGCGGTGGGCGCCCCCATCCGATGGAGTTTCGGGGCGTAAAGCTGGGTGTATTGATCTGCGAAGACATGTGGTTTGATGACTGCGCCAGAACCTTGACTGAATTGGGAGCAGAGATACTTCTTGTACCAACCTGCAGCCCTTATGACGAAGGTAAGGAAGCAGAAAGACGGCATCAGGCACAAAAAAGAGTGCACGAAACAGGCTTGCCGCTGCTGTTTTGTAATCAGCTTGGCGGTCAGGATGAACTTGTCTTCGACGGGGCCAGCTTTGCCATGGCCGGGGACGGTGCGATAACCATGCAGATGAAACGCTGGCAGGAATACGGCGTTCTGGTAGAGGTCCTGGGCGGTGCGCCTGTTGGCAGTGAAATTGATCCTGACGAAGACCGCATGCTGTCGATTTATCAGGCGATGGTGACGGGGGTTCGCGATTATGTGCGCAAAAACAAGTTTCCTGGTGTTCTGATTGGTCTGTCAGGTGGTATTGATAGTGCTTTATCGGCGGCGGTTGCTGTGGATGCGCTGGGTGCTGATAAGGTGCACTGCGTTATGATGCCGTCCAAATATACATCGGGTGAAAGTCTGGGGGACGCGGAAGCCTGTGCAAAGGCGCTCGGCGTTAACTATCAGGTTATTCCAATCAAGGCTGGTGTGGATGCACTGGATAGTATGCTGGCAGACAGCTTTGAAGGCTGCACACCCGATACGACAGAAGAGAATATCCAGTCGCGCTTACGGGCTGTAACTTTGATGGCTCTGTCTAATAAATTTGGCCACATGGTGCTGACCACGGGTAATAAATCCGAAATGTCGGTTGGCTATGCGACACTCTACGGCGATATGTGTGGCGGTTATAATCCCCTTAAGGACGTCTATAAGATGGATGTCTTTGCCCTATCGCGCTGGCGGAATGAAAATGTTCCCGCCGGTGGTCTTGGCCCTTCTGGTGAGGTGATCCCTGTCAATATTATTGATAAACCACCGACAGCCGAACTTCGGGAAGACCAAAAGGATGAAGATAGCCTGCCACCGTACCCTGATCTGGATGATATGCTGCACTGTCTGGTTGATCAGGAAATGTCGGTGTCCGAGGTGATTTCACGCGGGTATGATGCATCTGTTGTTGCAAGGATCGAGCACCTGCTGTACATCGCCGAATATAAAAGACGCCAGGCACCACCCGGTGTGAAAATTACAAAGAAGAATTTTGGACGTGATCGTCGGTATCCCATTACGAATGGTTTCCGCAGCGCCCGCAAATAAACCGGATGAAAGTCCAAAGTCGATAAGTCAGGAATTGAACATGTCTGTTAAGGTTCGTTTTGCTCCGTCTCCTACGGGGAAACTTCATCTTGGAAATATTCGGGCTGCGCTCGTCAACTGGCTGTTCGCGCGTCAGCAAGGCGGTACGTTTGTTCTACGTATTGATGATACAGATTTCGACAGATCCACGCAGGAGAATGAAGATGCCATTCGTGCTGACCTGCAGTGGCTTGGATTGAATTGGGATGAAACCTTTTCCCAAAGCAGCCGTTTTGATCGGTACAATGAAGTCGTCGAAAAGCTGAAGGCTGAGGGACGTCTTTATCCCTGCTATGAGACCGCCGACGAACTGGATATGAAGCGAAAAATCCAGCTGGGTCGCGGCATGCCGCCGGTGTATGACCGTGAAGGTCTGAAACTGACAGCGGAGCATATTGCAGCCTATGAAGCAGAGGGGCGCAAACCGCACTGGCGGTTTAAACTGGATACGCCAGAAACGGTTACATGGACTGACTTGATCCGGGGCGAAGTATCCATTGATATGGCTTCTTTAAGTGATCCAATTCTGATCCGCGGTGACGGAAGTTTTCTGTACACACTGCCAAGTGTTGTGGATGATGTGGATTACGGCATTACACATATTGTGCGCGGTGAAGACCATGTGACCAACTCGGCCGTGCAGGTGCAGATATTTGAAGCTGTTGGCGGCAAGGCACCAGAGATGGCGCACTTCGCCTTGATGACTGGCAAGGGCGGTGAAGGCTTGTCCAAACGTCACGGCGCTATGTCTATTGGTGAATACCGCGATGAAGCAGGGCTTGAGCCAATGGCTGTTGTCTCGTTGATGGCGCGTGTGGGAACCAGTGAGCCGGTCGAGGCATTTGTAACGCCTGAGCCACTGATAGAAGGTTTTGATTTTGGGAAATTCAGCCGTGGTACTGCCAAACTGGATGCAGCTGATCTAGACATCCTTAATGCGAAGATTTTGCACGACACTCCATTCGAAGCCGTCAAAGACCGATTGGACGGTGTTGATGAAGCATTCTGGAACACAGTGCGTCCAAACCTGAAGAAGCTCTCCGATGTGACGGAATGGACCAAGATCATCAATGGTCCTGTAACGCCGGTTATTGAAGATGCTGATCATATGGCAGTTTGTGCAGAACTGCTGCCAGATGGCGATCTGGACTGGGGTGTGTGGACCGCAGCGATCAAGGATAAAACCGGCGTGAAAGGTAAGGGGCTGTTTATGCCGCTACGACTTGCCTTGACCGGGCAGGCAGCTGGTCCTGATATGGCATCTATTTTGCCCCTGATCGGGCGGGAGAAAGTCCTGAAACGATTGACTGGCGAAGCGGCATGACACCTATCAGGATCTACAATACCCTGGCGCGGGAGAAACAGACATTCACGCCAATAGATCCGAAGAATGTGCGGCTGTATGTTTGTGGGCCGACCGTATATGACTATGCGCATATTGGTAATGCACGTCCGGTTGTTGTGTTTGACATGTTATTCAGGCTGCTGCGGCATGTGTACGGGACGGACCATGTTACCTATGCCCGTAACTTTACCGATATTGATGATAAAATCATGCTGCGCGCTGCGGATGAAGGCGTGGGCATCAAGACGATCTCCAAACGGTATGAAAAAGCCTACATCGCGGATATGAAGGCGCTTAATGCGCTTGACCCAACGCTTACACCACGTGCGACTGAGCATTTGCCGCAAATGATCAAGATGATGCAGGCCTTGATTGAAAAAGGGCATGCCTACGAAGCAGAAGGTCATGTGATGTTCCATGTGCCAAGCATGGAAAATTATGGGCGTCTGTCGCGTCATAGCCGGGATGAGTTGGTAGCTGGGTCACGGGTTGAGGTCGCGCCTTATAAGCGTGATCCTGCTGACTTTGTTCTGTGGAAACCATCGACTGAAGACCAGCCGGGTTGGGCTAGCCCGTGGGGCAGAGGGCGTCCGGGCTGGCATCTTGAATGTTCCTGCATGATCGAAAAGCATATGGGAACGACGATTGATATTCATGCCGGCGGGCAGGATTTGATATTCCCGCACCACGAAAATGAAATCGCACAAAGTGAATGTGCTCACGGCGAAACCTT
The DNA here is from genome assembly GCF_014656395.1 of Kordiimonas sediminis. Classification (GTDB taxonomy): domain Bacteria; phylum Pseudomonadota; class Alphaproteobacteria; order Sphingomonadales; family Kordiimonadaceae; genus Kordiimonas_A; species Kordiimonas_A sediminis. The sequence goes on along the minus strand of NZ_BNCI01000002.1, from coordinate 1,137,532 downwards.
TGTCAATTACTGGATGCATAATGGGTATCTGACAGTTGATGGCGAGAAAATGTCTAAATCACTTGGCAACTTTCATACGGTCCATGATTTGATCGCAAGTGGTGAAAATGGCGAAGCACTGCGTCTTAGCCTCTTGACAGCACACTATAGACAGCCTGTTGATTTCAGCCTGTCGACTGTGCGCGAACAAAAACGCCGTCTTGATAAATGGTACAGATTAACCGACGGAGTTGAGGCTGCGGACACGGTCCCGGCAGCTGTTGTTGACGCACTGAGTGATGATCTGAATACACCGAAAGCGCTGTCTGAGATTGATGCGCTGGCAGATGTTGCTACGGCGGCTGAGCTGAAAGCCGCAGCCCAGTTTATGGGCTTGTTGCAATCATCCACGGATGAATGGTTTAAAGGTGATGCGCCGGATGGAATTACCGTCGAGGAAATCGAGGAGCTGATCGCAGCTAGAAATCAGGCACGCGCTGAAAAGAATTTTGCTGAATCTGACCGGATCCGTGATCTGTTGACAGAGAAGGGTATTGTTCTTGAAGACGGTGCAGGTGCCACCGGATGGCGCAAGGCATAAGAGATGACACATCAACCCGCGATAATTTTGGTTCGGCCCCAGCTTGGTGAAAACATCGGTAAAGCTGCGCGTGCCATGCTGAATTTTGGTCTGACAGATATGCGTTTGGTCGCGCCGCGTGACGGTTGGCCAAATCCAGATGCGGGTCCAAGTGCATCGGGTGCTGATATTGTGCTGGATCAGGCGCAAGTATTTGCTACCGTCGAAGAGGCTGTAGCTGACTGCACACATGTGTTTGCTTCCACTGTGCGTGAACGCGGCATGGCAAAACCGGTCGTAACCCCGCGTGAAGCTGGCAAGCGGATGCATGCCGCAATTGCTGCCGGCACACGGCCTGCAATTCTGTTTGGCCCGGAGAGATCTGGGCTCACGAATGATGATGTTGTCTGTGCCGATACTATTCTAACTGTTCCGGTTAATAAGGATTTTGGAAGTCTGAACCTGGCGCAGGCAGTTATCCTATGTGCCTATGAGTTTGATCAGTGCCGGGATGAAACACCTGATGTTCAGCCCGCTTATGAAGACGGTGTTGCTAGTAAGGATCAACTGATCGGTTTGATGCAGCATATGGAGCGGGAGTTAGCGGCCAAGGGGTATTTCAAGTCTGAAGATCGCCGGGATACCCAAAGACGTACACTGCGTAATCTTATTCAAAGTGCGGCCCCATCACACCAGCAGGTGCAGACGTGGCGCGGTATTATCAAATCACTTGCGCGTCCGGATGCGCCAGACAGCTCTGATACATAGTTCACGCCGTCGCCAGCTGTTCCGCTGGCGGTGGTGAATGGTTGTAGGGCATTTACCCGTTTAGAAGGCGCGCAACCTTTGGTGCGAAATAGGTCAAAATTCCATCAGCACCCGCACGTTTGAATGCCAGTAGCGATTCCAGAACGACGGCATCTTCTGCCAACCAGCCATTTTGTGCGGCGGCTAGCAACATCGCATACTCTCCAGATACCTGATAGGCAAATGTCGGAACGCCGAATGTGTCTTTTACTTCCCGAATAATGTCCAGATAAGGCATGCCGGGCTTAATCATTACACTGTCTGCCCCTTCGGCAATATCCTGTTCTACCTCGCGGATTGCTTCCAGTCGGTTGGCAGGGTCCATCTGATAGGTCTTTTTGTCACCTTTCAGCACGCCCGTACTGCCAACTGCATCCCGGAAAGGGCCATAGAAGGCAGAGGCATATTTGGCGCTATATGCCATAATTTGAACATGGCTAAAGCCTGCCTTATCCAATTCTGTGCGTATGGCGCCAATTCTGCCGTCCATCATGTCGCTTGGGGCAATGATATCTGCGCCTGCCTCGGCCTGTAGAACAGACTGCTGCACAAGTATGCCAACTGTTTCATCGTTCAAGACTTTGCCGTCCTGTACCAGGCCATCCTGTCCGTGGCTTGTGTAGGGATCAAGTGCGACATCAGCAAGCAGGCCAATAGACGGTACCGCGTCTTTGATGGCCCGCATGGCATTGTTGATAAGATTATCCCGGTTCAGCGCTTCGTCACCATGTTCACTTCGCAGTGTATCAGGCGTATTGGGGAAAAGCGCGATGCACGGAATGCCTAGGTCTGCCGCTTCTTTTGCAGCGTCTACCGCTTTATCAATACTGAGGCGATTTACACCGGGCATGGATTTCACGGGTTCGGTGATGCTAGTGCCTTCTTTTACAAAAATCGGCCAAATCAGATCATCACACGTAAGAGCGGTCTCTCTGACCATGCGTCTTGACCAGTCTGAAGCGCGAGGGCGTCTTAAGCGAGTTGCAGGAAAGTGCGTCATAATTGTTGGCCTTACTGTATTTTACTATATCGTCCGTGGTCTGGTTATTGTATTTTGATGGATCAAATACAAGCTCGTTTACGATTTTGTTAGAATTTTAAGTTTAATAATCCGTTAGTACTTATGTTAAATAGATATAAAAATTGTCAAAAATGTCGAAGCATCAAGTTAATGAAGAGAATATAGCATGAACGAATATGATTTTAATGACCCAAAATTTCTGTATCTGGATATTTTGTCACTGATGGAGCGCCTGCACCGTCGTCTTCTTGATGTTATTAAAAATCACCTGGAGAGGATTGGCCGCGAGGACCTTAACCCTGTTCAGGCACTGCTGATCTATAACATTGGCGAAAACGAGATGACAGCAGGGGAGCTGAAAAGCCGTGGATACTATCAGGGCTCGAACGTTTCCTATAATCTGAAGAAGCTGGTAGAAATGGGATACCTTCGCCATGAACGATCAGATTATGATCGCCGTGCTGTGCGCATCAGTCTGACAGATTCCGGGTATGAAGTGCGCGAACTGGTTGATAGTTTATATAAACAGCACCTGAAAGAATTGATGGAAGATCAATTGATGACAGCTGAGGACCTGAAGTTGTTGCGCCGCAATCTCCGTAATCTGGAACGGTTCTGGTCAGACAAAATTCATTTTGGCCTGTAGTGAATTCGTAGGCACATCATAAATGTGCTGACTGATATAGATCAAAGTCCTATATGTTTTCCTGCGACAAAATGCTGCAAAATGATAGCTGGACCTTTTCGTTATGATTGCGTAAAGAGTTTTCTGTCAGTATTATGACATGAAATAGTACCGGATGCGTCAGGCGCGGGAAACACAAGACTATGGATTATGAAAAGATATTTTCAGACGCAATAAAAGCCATTCGTGACGAAGGGCGGTATCGCGTTTTTGCAGACATTACCCGTCACCGCGGAGATTTTCCGCGGGCGACACGCCATGACGCGGGCGACAATGCTCGTTCGATCACTGTTTGGTGTTCTAATGACTATTTGGGAATGGGACAGCACCCAAAGGTTCTTGAAGCCATGCACACTGCGCTGGATGAAACGGGTGCTGGCGCTGGAGGGACCAGAAATATTGCTGGTACGAACCACTATCACGTGCTCCTTGAAAACGAACTGGCTGACCTGCACGGTAAGGAAGCAGCGCTTCTCTTTACTTCCGGGTATATCTCTAACGAAGCGACGCTTTCAACAGTGGCTAAACTGCTGCCAGGTTGCGTGATATTTTCAGACGAGCTTAATCATGCCTCTATGATTCAGGGGATTCGTAACAGTGGTGCTGAACGGCATATTTTCCGCCACAATGATTTGGACCATCTTGAAGAATTGCTTATGGCTGCTGACCCTCTCGCGCCGAAGCTGATTGCGTTCGAATCTGTCTATTCAATGGATGGTGATATCGCACCAATTGAGAAGATCTGTGATCTTGCCGATAAATACGGTGCCATGACGTATTTGGACGAGGTGCACGCGGTTGGGCTGTATGGTCCTCGTGGTGGCGGTGTATCTGACCGGGATGGTCTTGCTGACCGTTTGACCATTATTGAAGGTACGCTTGGTAAGGCATTTGGCGTTATGGGTGGCTACATTGCGTCATCCAAAATGTTGGTAGATGTTGTACGCAGCTATGCATCCGGTTTTATCTTTACAACAGCTCTTAGCCCTGTGCTGGCAGCTGGTGCATATGCAAGTGTAAAACACTTGAAAGGATCCTCAGCAGAGCGTGAGAAGCATCAGGAACGTGCTGCACAGCTTAAAAAGCGTTTCAAAGAAGCGAATTTGCCGGTAATGGACAGTGAAAGTCATATTGTCCCTGTCTTCATTGGTGATCCAGTACTGTGTAAGGAAGTTTCGGATATCCTGCTGAATGAATTCGGGATTTATGTGCAGCCAATTAACTACCCAACCGTGCCAAAAGGGACAGAACGTTTGCGATTTACTCCTGGTCCGCTGCATGATGACAATGTGATGGATGATCTGGTGCGCTCTCTTTGCGATATTTGGGAACGCCTGAACTTGGTTCGGAAAGCTGCCTAGGGGGCAGACATGGCTTCAACCCCACAAGATGTTATTATTGAATTTATCACAATCGGCAACGCTGTTAAGGTTACAGCGGTATGCACGGTGACGGGCAGGGAAGTCAGTATTGTTGGGGACCCTAAGGCGTCCAAAAAGGAACTGGAGAACCTGGCAGTTCGAAAACTTGCTTATGTGCTTCAAAAAGACGCTGAGAAGAACGCTCCAAGTGGTGGTAAAGGAATTCTGGCATAGCACCAACTGTGAAGTATCATGCAGGCTAAGGGTTCTCTGAGAAAAAAACGCCTATTAAATTAGGCGTTTTTGTTTTTTCCTAAGCCAATTTTCTTCGCGAATTGAGATCGCTTGGCTGCATAATTAGGTGCAACCATGGGGTAGTCAGCAGGTAAGCCCCATTTGGCGCGATAATCTTCTGGTGACATACCATACTGCGTACGCAGATAGCGTTTCAGCATTTTAAGTTTTTTGCCATCCTCCAGACAGATAATATAGTCATCGAAGCATGATTTCTTGATCGGTACGGCGGGTTTTTGGGGCGCCGCATTATCTTTATGGGTGTCGACCAGTGTGTTCAAAGTCTGATGGACGGTTTTGATCAGATCAGGAAGGTCAATGGTCGCCACTGTATTGTTACTTACATAGGCTGCAACTATTTTTGTAACCATTCCTGCAATGGAATCTGAGGTGGGCAAGCTTACTTGGTTTTCCCTCATTAATTGACACTCCAACACGTTGGTAATATTCGAATTGTACAAATTTTTGCGCAATTTATTTTAAATAAGATGTTATTTAGTTCTGACAATTCAACAAATTAAAGGCAATTACTTTATGGTATTAATAATCATTTGTATTCACGCCTAAATTTATCGAAATCATCCTCCTTAATTATTTTATTAGTAGTCTTTGAATTACTAACAATTAGTTTAAGTCAAAAAAAATTAATTAAAACAAGGTTCTAATTGTTAGTTTATTTGGCATTAACTATAATGACATGAATTGAATCGATTCTATCTAAAATTTCAAAAAACGGTACGGAATGAGTTTTTTTGTCATGTCGCCTCTGAAAGATTACGGGGTGACAGACGTCTTTTAGGGTGTTTGCCTTTCTGCCGTATTTGGGGGCAGGTATGTAATCAACATGCCTGCCTGGAATATGGGGTAAGGTTACTGCGTTGTAGTTGCGGTTATCGATAATAGTTATGGGGTTCGTAATATCTTCGTAAAATAGGATATAGGTTCTTGGGTTCATGAAATACTTGTGTTATGAGGCTCCAAGACCGCTCTTTAGGGGCGTTTCAGTCAATTCGTGAGAAGGAATGCCTAATGTCTCACTCAAAAATTATTGCTCTTGCCAGTGACCATGCAGGGTATCAATTAAAAAGCTATTTAAAGTCATATGTTGAAGAACAAGGGTATGAAACCCTTGATCTTGGAACCAATGGTTCAGAGTCAGTGGATTATCCTGACTTTGGGCAGGCCATGGGCGTCGCAATCGCCGACAAACAGGCTGATTTCGGGATTTTGGTATGTGGATCAGGGATAGGGATATCCATTTCTGCCAATCGAAATCCTGCTGTGCGTGCGGCACTATGTCATGACGGCTTGTCTGCACGTCTGTCCCGGCAACATAATGACGCAAACGTTCTTGCCCTTGGCGAAAGGTTGATTGGTATTGAAACAGCAAAAGACTGTGTCGATGCATTTCTATCGACTGAGTTTGAGGGTGGCAGGCACCAGCGCCGCATCGATAAAATGTCTTAACACTTCTCTTTCCCGGTATTTTATTACGCTAAATTTATAAGGATACTATGATGAGCAACTTTACCCCTGAGGGCTTCTTCACAAAAACTCTGGCTGATGCCGATCCTGCACTTAAATCATCAATTGATAGCGAACTTAATCGTCAGCAAACGCAGATTGAATTGATCGCATCTGAAAATATTGTAAGCCGTGCTGTGATGGAAGCACAGGGTACGGTGCTTACGAATAAGTATGCAGAAGGATATCCTGGGCGTCGTTATTATCAGGGGTGCGCGTACGTTGATGTTGCCGAGCAGTTGGCGATTGACCGTGCCAAGGAGCTTTTTGGCGCTGCTTACGTGAATGTGCAGCCACATTCCGGTGCACAGGCAAACGGCGCTGTCATGCTTGCGCTGACCAAGCCTGGCGACACAATTATGGGAATGTCTCTTGATGCCGGTGGACACCTGACACACGGTGCACCGCCTGCACTGTCCGGGAAATGGTATAATGCTGTCCAGTACGGCGTTTGTCGTGACACTGCCTTGATTGACTATGACCAGGTAGAGGCGCTGGCGAAAGAGCATAAGCCAACAATGATTATTGCTGGCGGCTCTGCATACCCACGTGAGATTGATTTTGGTCGCTTCCGCGAGATTGCAGATGCTGTTGGTGCGTATCTGTTCGTAGATATGGCGCATTTTGCGGGACTGGTTGCCGGTGGGGAACATCCAAACCCGGTCGAAATTGCTGATGTCGTGACAACAACCACACATAAAACTCTGCGTGGTCCGCGTGGCGGCATGATCCTGTCCAAAAGTGAAGAGTTGGGCAAGAAGCTAAATAGTGCAGTATTCCCAGGCTTGCAGGGTGGTCCACTGATGCATGTTATCGCCGCGAAAGCAGTTGCTTTTGGCGAGGCATTGCAGCCAGAATTCAAAGAATATGCGAAGCAGGTGAAGGCAAATGCTGTTGCTCTCGCGGATCGTTTGAAAGAAAACGGTTTTGATATTGTCTCTGGCGGCACTGATACACACGTTGTTCTGGTCGATCTGCGCCCGAAAAAAATTACGGGTAAAGCAGCGGATGAAGCGCTTGAGCGTGCACATATGACCTGTAACAAAAACGGCGTGCCGTTTGACCCAGAGAAGCCATTCATTACGTCTGGTATCCGCCTTGGGACGCCTGCAGGCACAACACGGGGTTTCAGTGAAGCAGAGTTCATCGAGATTGCCGATTTGATTACCGAAGTGATTGACGGTTTGGCAGCGAACCCAGAAGATAACAGTGCTGTGGAAGCAGCTGTGCGTGCAAAGGTTGAAGACCTTTGTAAGCGTTTCCCGATTTACACGGACCTTTAATACAGTCTAGAGTATGGCCGCCGAGTAGCTTTTGGTGCTTGGTGGCCATAGTATTTTTTCGGGGTAATCTTTGGGGGAGCGAAGGGGAAGTTAATGCGGTGCCCATTTTGTCAGAATGAAGACACGCAGGTAAAAGACAGCAGGCCAACGGATGACAAGTCTGCCATCAGACGTCGCAGATTCTGCGTAGCATGCGGTGCTCGTTTTACAACTTTTGAGCGGGTTCAACTGCGTGAGTTGACTGTTCTGAAAAAGAATGGTCGTCGCGTACCTTTTGATCGAAACAAGTTGGAACGCTCACTTGATATTGCTCTCCGTAAAAGGCCAGTAGAGGCCGAACGTATTGAGCGTATGATTAATGGTATTGTGCGTCAGCTTGAATCAATGGGTGAGAGCGAGATAGACTCAGAGGTAATCGGACGCCTGGTTATGGAAGGGTTAGACGGGCTGGATCAGGTGGCATACGTGCGATATGCGTCTGTTTACCGTAATTTCCGTGAAGCGTCAGATTTTGCCAACTTCTTGGGGAAAATGTCAGAGGTTTCAGAGGAATAAAGTCATTGACCCTTTTTTCCGACATTGATGTGAAATATATGCGCCAGGCTCTTAGCCTGGCGCGTCGCGGTTTAGGGCTTGTGGCTCCTAATCCGGCGGTTGGTTGTATATTGGTGCAAGGAACAACTATTGTTGGACGCGGTAATACCAAGCCGGGTGGCCGCCCTCATGCTGAGACCGTTGCGCTGGACCAGGCTGGCTCTGCAGCAAAAGGATCAACCGCTTATGTGACGCTGGAGCCGTGTTCGCATACTGGACAGACTGGCCCGTGTGCGCAGGCTCTGGTAGCCGCGGGTGTTGAACGAGTTGTCGTTGCTGTCGGTGACCCTGATCCGCGTGTCAACGGCCGCGGTATTGATATGCTGAAGGCGGCTGGCATCCAGGTGGATGTTGGTCTGCTGGCAAAAGAGGCACGTGACATAAATCTGGGTTTCATGCTGGCAAAAGAAGCTAACCGTCCGTCTTACACGCTGAAAATGGCAACAAGTATGGATGGACGGATTGCGACGAAAACTGGTGATAGCAAATGGATTACCGGCGCGAAGGCCAGAAATATGGGCCATGCGCTGCGGGCGAACCATGATGCTATATTAATCGGTATTCGTACGGCCCTGAAGGATGACCCTGATCTCAGCTGTAGGCTTCCGGGGCTATCAGGCCGTTCCCCCGTTCGTATTGTACTGGATAGTAAGCTGCGTCTGTCTACTGATAGCAAGCTGGTGTCATCAGCGCAGACCGTACCGGTTTGGGTTCTAACGTCTGCCAATGTTGGTTCCGATCATGCTACGGCGCTGATCAGTCACGGTGTCAGGCTCATTTCTATTGAGGATACGCGGGACATTGTTGCTGTATCTGCGTGTTTGGCAGACAATGGATTGACCCGTGTTCTCCTGGAAGGGGGCGGGCAAATACATGCCAGCTTCATGAACGCAGGTTTTGTAGACAGAATTGAGCATTTCATCGCTCCTAAGATACTGGGCGGTGACGGCATTGCTGCAATCGCGGGCTTTGATTTGACTGTACTTGAAACAGCACCACACTATAATTTGATCACGAAGATGCCAATTGGGATGGATTTACTTGCATCCTATGTGAAGTCGGAGTAACTGAACCCCATGTTTACTGGAATTATTACAGATGTTGGCGAAGTCATTGCGTTGGAGCAGCGCGGCGACTTGAATATTAGAATTAAAACATCTTATGACCTTGCTGGTGTAGATATCGGTGCCTCTATCGCGTGTTCAGGTGTGTGCCTGACGGTGGTTGATAAGGGTACAGACTGGTTTTCTGCTGATGTGTCGGATGAAACACTTCGTGTAACTACCTTGAAAAATTGGGAAAAAGGCACACTCGTAAACCTGGAGAGGTCTTTAAAGGTTGGTGACGAACTGGGGGGGCATATCGTTACTGGTCATGTAGACACTGTTGGTGAAATTGTTACCTTTGATGACGTTGGTGGATCTGTTCTGATGGAAATATCAGTGCCCCAAACGATTGGAAGGTTCATTGCCAAGAAAGGCAGCGTTGCGATTGAGGGGGCATCCCTGACAGTTAACGAAGTCGTTGATACCGCAGACAGCGCCACTGTTTTTTCAATCAATTTGATTCCGCATACACAGGATGTTACCAGCTTTAAAACTATGAAGACTGGCACAGAGGTCAACGTAGAGATTGACGTTCTGGCCCGGTATGTATCGCGTTTGAATAATAAGGATTAGATATGCCCCATAATTTTCTGTCCCCCATTGAAGATGTCATCGAGGATGCCAGAAACGGCAAAATGTATATCCTTGTTGATGATGAAGATCGGGAAAATGAAGGTGATCTGATCATCCCTGCGCAGATGGCGACACCAGAGGCTGTGAATTTCATGGCTAAGTATGGTCGTGGCCTGATTTGTTTGCCAATGACGGCAGACCGTATCGCTGCACTGGGTTTAGAGCCGATGAGCAGTAATAACCAAAGTCGCCATGAGACCGCTTTCACCGTTTCTATCGAAGCCAGAGAAGGTGTATCAACGGGTATTTCTGCGGCTGACCGTGCGCGCACTATTGCAGTTGCGATTGATGGTTCCAAGGGCGCCGCGGATATTGCTACTCCTGGACACGTGTTCCCACTGACAGCAAAAGAAGGCGGCGTATTGGTTCGCGCAGGACATACAGAAGCATCTGTCGATATTTCGCGTCTGGCAGGGTTAAACCCGTCTGCTGTTATCTGCGAGATCATGAATGATGATGGGACAATGGCCCGGTTGCCGGATCTGGTAGAGTTCGCAAAAGAACATGGATTGAAGGTTGCCACTATTCGCGACCTGATCGCGTACCGTTTGAAATATGACAATCTGATCAAACGCATCGCGGAAACCACCATGCGGCGTAAATCCGGTAAAGAGTGGAATGTTTTTGTCTATAATTCTCCGGCAGACCGTCGGGAGACGGTAACAATGGTATTGGGCGACATACAGCCAGACGAGCCAACTTTATGCCGGATGCATGCCTTGAACCCGTATGAGGATCTGGTCGGCATTGATAGCCCAAGAACGGGGCAGTTGGAGCGTGCTTTCAAGGCTGTTGAAGACGAAGGCAAAGGCGTGGTGGTTCTATTCCCAGGCATGACGGTCCAGCGACCATCAGAACAAATCAATGCCGAGCCAAAAGCAAAAACCAAAGAGGCAGCGCTTAAGGACTACGGTATTGGCGCACAGATTTTACGGGACGTAGGCGTTCGCAAAATGATTTTGCTGTCTAATACACCGTCCCATATTGTTGGTCTTGAAGGATATAATCTGGAAATCGTTGATCAGCGTATCATCCCGGCATCCTAAAGAAAGTAATATTTGTTATGAAAATATTGATTGTTGAAGCACGGTTTTACGGTGATCTGGCAGACGAAATGGCTGCTGGCGCGATTGAGGCGATTGAAGCATCTGGTGGTACGTGGGACCGCATTTCTGTGCCGGGTGCACTTGAAATTCCAGCAGCTATCAAGCTTGCACACGACGGCGATAAGGTAGCCTACGATGGGTATGCGGCTCTGGGCTGTGTGATCCGGGGTGAGACGACACACTATGATTATGTATGTGGGGAAAGTGCACGGGGTCTGCAGGATCTGGCACTTCAGCATAATATCGCTATAGGTAATGGAATCTTGACCGTTGAAAATGCTGATCAGGCATGGGCACGGGCAAACCGTAGCGAGAAGAATAAGGGGGCTGACGCAGCGAATGCCGCAATTTGTATGGCAAAGCTGAAAACTGAATTTGGAGTGAAAAGCTAATGACCCAAACACCAAAACAAGGCGGCCCCAGAAGCGCAGCACGTCTGGCTGCGGTGCAGGCACTGTATCAACTTGATCTTTTTGTCGATCAAAAGCCTGTTTTTGTGATTGAAGAATATATCAAGCACCGGCTTGGGCAGGAAATCGAAGGTGATCTTTATGTTCACGCTGACGAGAAACTTTTTGCCGATGTTGTCGAAGGCGCTAGTGGTCGCAGGGACGAACTGGATGGCCTGATCACACCAAATCTTTCTGCTGATTGGTCTTTGGACCGTATTGAAGCAATCGTGCGCGCAATTTTACGTGCGGGCAGCTACGAACTGGTTGCACGTCCAGATGTGCCAACACCTGTCATTATCAATGAATATGTCGACGTTGCTCATGCGTTTTTCGAACGGTCAGAAGCTTCTTTCGTCAATGGTGTTCTGGACAAAATCGCCAAGTCCGTGAGGACCTAAGGAAAAGAGATCATGTCAGGTGAGTTCAAGCGGATCGAAACTTACTTCAGGCCGCTTGCTGGGCTTGAAGGCTTGTCGCTGCTTGATGATGCTTCCCTGATTTCCCCGCCCGAGGGAGTTGATCTTGTTGTTACCAAGGACATTCTGATCGAGAATGTCCATTTTCTCTCAAGCGACCCCGCCGATACTTTGGCTCGGAAGGCATTGGCGGTGAATCTCTCAGACTTGGCAGCCAAAGGGGCAGACCCTTACCTTTACTATTTAGGGCTGGCTGTGCCCAGTGGGGTTTCTGATGACTGGTTCGCGGCATTTGCGCAGGGGCTTGCAGACATGCAGGATACATACAGCCTGTCGCTCGCAGGGGGGGATACGACCCGCAGTCCGGATGCAATTATGCTTTCCATAACCTTGATTGGGACCGTTCCAAAAGGCGGCATGATCCAGCGGTCAACAGCACGCGTTGGTGATCTGGTATGCGTATCAGGCACGCTTGGAGACGGCGCATTGGGGTTGTTGGCAGCGCAGGGTAACATTCCGGCGAACCAGCATTTGCTTGAAAACTATCAGCGGCCGGTGCCGCGGCAGGACATGGTCCCGATTATCAGGAAGGTTGCTACTGCGTCTGCAGATATTTCTGACGGTTTGTTGGCTGACCTGGGGCATATTTGTACGGCATCTGGTGTCGGCGCAGTTGTTCGGCAGGCAGCGTTGCCAATCTCGGATGATGCAAATGCTGTTCTTGCTTCAATGCCAGAGTATAGACCTCTTATCTGGTCTGGTGGCGACGATTATGAATTGGTTTTCACAGTGCCTGCGCAATATAGAGCTGAACTTGAAAGCGGCCATGCAGCGGTTTCAATCATTGGGGAAATTATTGACGGGGCAGAGGTGACCCTTCTTGATTTGGATAATAATCCCGTTAAGGTATCGCGCAGTGGATTTCAGCATTTTTAACGAGCAAGGATTAAAGAGTGTCCGAAGAAAATGAAAAAGGCGAAAGTTCTGGCAGTAGCAAACTGCTTCTGATCGTAGGGCTTGTATTAGGGCTAGGTATCGGTGGGGCTGCGGTATTCTTTTTAATGCCTGAAGATGATGGTAGCGAAACTCAGGAAGTTGCAGAAGTTACGGCGCCTGAAGATCTGCAGGTTGTAGAGTTTAAAGAGGTCCTTATCCCTATTTATATCAAACGGGATGGACGGTCTGTTTTCATTGGTAATTATACTGTCGACTTATCTATCGAAGTGGACGGCACGGCAGCTGTTGACAAGGTGACAAGTATGGAAAGTCGCTTAAAGCATGAATTTATTGCGACAATCAGTACTGTCAATCTGATGCGTGAAGACAGCGGTGCCGAGCTTGACTTTGAAAAAGCATCAAAAGTCTTGAAAGAAAAGGCCGAGGCTGTAGTAGGCAAGGGGGTCATTTACGACTTGACCGTTACCAAGGCTATGCGAATTTCAAGATAGTCTTACTGCGATTTGTGAATAACGTTTTTGAGGGTGTCTTCTGAACAAGGCACCTTTTTTCTTGTGCTTTTGATCTGTGTTTCAAGCAGCAATAGAAACTTGCCGTATTTTGGGTTCAAAAAAAGAGTCACTTGCCAGACTGGTTTTTCACTCATAAGGTGAAAGGGTCGTATATCTCCGGTATTGGGATTAGTTGGGGGAGGTATTTCGACTGTGTAACAGGGGCGGAGTTTGTCATGAAGACGATACATACGGCTGTTGCCGGCCCTTGTTAAGGTAAATATACCTTTTAAGGGGGAATCCATGGAAGTACTATATGTATCCATAGCTTGTGGTCTCTTGGCCGTGGTCTATGGCGTAGTTACGCGTGCAAGAATTCTGTCTGCGAGTGCAGGTAGTGAGAAAATGCAAGAAATCGCCGGGGCTATCCAGGAAGGAGCTCAGGCTTATTTAAACAGACAATATAAAACAATTGCTGTTGTTGGTGTCGTTGTTGCAGTAGCGCTTTTCGTTGCTCTGGGCATGTATCCAGCGATTGGATTTGTTATTGGTGCCGTTCTTTCCGGCGTTGCTGGTTACATTGGTATGCTGATCAGCGTTAAGGCTAATGTCAGAACGACAGAGGCTGCCCGTACAAGCCTGCAGGCTGGGTTGACGATCGCGTTTCAATCCGGTGCGGTAACAGGCATGCTGGTGGCGGGGCTCGCGCTTTTGGCGGTTGCTGGCTATTATACGGTACTTATAGGGCATCTGGGTTTTGCATCCAGTGACCGCACCGTAATTGATGCACTTGTTGCCTTGGGTTTTGGGGCATCACTGATTTCTATCTTCGCGCGTTTGGGTGGTGGCATATTCACCAAAGGTGCGGATGTTGGTGCTGACCTTGTGGGCAAGGTCGAAGCGGGTATCCCGGAGGATGATCCACGTAATCCGGCTGTGATTGCTGACAATGTTGGCGATAATGTCGGTGACTGTGCGGGGATGGCTGCGGACCTTTTTGAAACGTATGTAGTGACCATCGGCGCTACTATGGTGCTGACGGCGCTGTTTGTCGCAAATGGTGCTGGTGATATTATGCAGTTGCCGTTGATCATTGGCGGTGTGTGTATTATCGCGTCTATCATTGGTACATTTGCAGTTCGCTTGGGCAGCAATAATTCCATTATGGGGGCCCTGTATAAAGGCTTTATCCTTACGGCTGTGCTTAGTGCAGGGGCAATGTATTTTGCGATGCAGTGGGCACTGGGTGATATGGCGACAGTCTATACTGCCGGGTCTTCATCCATCACAGGTATGTCGCTGTATATATGCGGCATTGTTGGCCTTGTAGTAACCGGGCTGATAATCTGGTTGACGGAATATTATACAAGCACAGAGTTTCGTCCTGTTCGGTCGATCGCAAAAGCGTCCGAAACTGGTCACGGTACTAACGTAATCCAGGGGCTAGCCATTTCAATGGAGGCAACAGCTTTGCCTACAATTGTGATTTGTGCTGGCATCATTGTCGCCTATTCAACTGCGGGTGTTCTGGGGCTTGGTTTTGCTGCTACTGCCATGCTTGCTCTTGCCGGAATGGTGGTTGCGCTTGATGCATATGGGCCTGTGACAGATAATGCCGGTGGCATTGCTGAAATGGCGGGTCTGGACGATGAGGTCCGTGGCCGGACAGACGCGCTAGATGCTGTGGGTAACACAACAAAAGCGGTGACCAAAGGGTACGCAATTGGCTCGGCAGCGCTTGCGGCGCTTGTGCTTTTTGGGGCCTATACGGCAGACCTGAATATTTACTTCCCGGATGTGGATGTGAATTTCGAGCTTTCTAACCCGTATGTAGTTGTTGGTTTGCTGCTGGGTGCTTTATTGCCGTATTTGTTCGGTGCACTTGGTATGACCGCGGTAGGCCGTGCAGGTGGTGAAGTTGTAGAAGAAGTACGGGCACAGTTTAAAGCAGATCCTGGGATTATGGCAGGAACGTCCAAGCCAGATTATGCACGGTCAGTTGATATGTTGACCAAAACGGCAATCAAGGAAATGGTTGTACCGTCTCTGTTACCAGTGGCTGCGCCGATTGTGACTTATTTCATTATCAATGCCATTGCCGGGCAGGGACAGGCATTTGCAGCCGTTGGTGCCTTGCTATTAGGTGTCATTGTGGGCGGACTGTTTGTTGCTTTGTCTATGACTGCCGGTGGTGGTGCGTGGGATAATGCCAAGAAATATATCGAAGATGGCAACCACGGAGGTAAAGGATCCGAAGCTCATAAGGCAGCGGTTACGGGCGATACTGTTGGTGATCCTTATAAGGACACGGCAGGCCCGGCAGTGAATCCGATGATTAAGATCACAAATATTGTCGCACTGCTGTTACTGGCGATGTTGGCGCATAGCTAGGGCACAATTTGGAATTATGGCAAAAAGAGAAAAGCCCCGGTACAGCCGGGGCTTTTTGTATCTGACTGGTAGGGTGGCTTAGCCGTTCGGGCCACCACCATTTGGACCGACA
Source organism: Kordiimonas sediminis (assembly GCF_014656395.1). Classification (GTDB taxonomy): domain Bacteria; phylum Pseudomonadota; class Alphaproteobacteria; order Sphingomonadales; family Kordiimonadaceae; genus Kordiimonas_A; species Kordiimonas_A sediminis. The sequence goes on along the minus strand of NZ_BNCI01000002.1, from coordinate 1,121,740 downwards.
CCGCCGGAACCAACAGGCGCAGAACCAGAAAAGCGACCAACATTCATGAAGATTTGCTGGAACACATTCATTTCGCGGCCACGGGTAGGTGTTTTGTCGCCCACAGGATTAACAACGCGTCTGTCATTCATGTCATAGTTACGAACATCATCAACAATACCGCTATCATTAAAGCTGATGGCTAGAACGCGGTGTTCTTTTGCATCTGGCCAGAAAACGGGACGCACGCGCACAGTGGTAGAAACATAATACCAGATGTTATCGTTGAAAGACGCACGCATAGTAGGGCCACCAAGTGTGCCGATCACAGACTGTCTATTGTCAACACCGGGCTGAATGGCGTCCGCTAGTTCTTTGTCAAACACATAGCCACGCACCATTCTGGTGTTTCCACATCCGGCTACCAAAAGTGTGGACGCGATGCAGAGAGCGATCCCAGCTTTTTTGGTTATTCCGGTTTTTTTACTTAAAAATGTCATGCGCAACTTTCTTCCGTATTTGTCTTCTTCATTGCATAGAATCTTTGAAAGTGATAGAGCCAGCCAAATGACGAAAGGTCAAGGGCTCAATTGGCATATACTTTATGTTTCTATGCTATTTTGTCAATTTGGCTGATACTGACAGAAAATTTGGGCAATAAAAGGACAAAGAATGTTTAAATGGCTTTTCAAGTCATCTCATAACAAGGTTTTAGCCTACAGCCTATATACCAGACTGGTTGAGCAATCCAGAGAGGCGGTTTTTTATGAGACGTATCACGTATGTGACACGTTGGATGGCCGTTTCGATATGATTGTGCTGCATATGTTTCTGTTCCTGCGCAGGCTGGAAAGGGAAGGTCCTGAAACACAGGATATCCGGCAAATGATGATGGAAGCAATCATTGCAGATATGGACAGAGCTATTCGTGAAATAGGTGTCGGTGACATGGGGGTTGGTAAACAGGTCAAGAAACTTGGAGCCGGGCTGCTTGGACGGATCGATGCTTACGGGAAAGCATTGGACGCAGCGGACAAAGAGGCACAACTCGAAGCCGCTCTGATTAGAAATCTATACCGTGATGCCGAAGAACATTCCGCTGGCATGATGGTTGTCTATATGATGAACCTTGATAGCTGGTTACAATCAAAGACCAAAGAAGATCTGCTGGTGGAAAATCTGGATATGCCATCAGTTGAAAATTTACTTGGCAAAGAAGCATAGATAAAGGGGATCACAGCGATGTCTGATACATATAGTTTTTCAAAAGTTATTCGTGCTTCTGAGGTAACTTCGAAGCCGGAGAACTTTCACATTACCGCCAAACCAGAAGATTTGAATGCGATTAAGGACCGGTTGCTAATTGTCGATATTGAAAGTCTTGAAGCTACTGCATCTGTGTCCGCGGTGAAGAACAGCAAGGGAATCGAAATCAGCGGCGAGATCAAGAGCCGGTTAACACAGGAATGTGTGGCTACGGGTGATCCTGTCCAGGAAACTGTGGATAGTCCATTTTCGCTGTTGCTGTTACCCGCAAATGAAGTCGAAGTCCTGGATGCCGAAGAAGCATATATGGACCCGGATGCACCGGAATATGATGTCCTTGAAGGTGATGATGTTGACCTGGGGGAAGTGATCGTACAGACCCTTGCAGTAACAATGGAACCATATCCAAGGGCAGAGGGCGTTGAGATTAGCGCGGCAGATATTGCAGGATTATCAGTGAATGAAGAGGCTGAAGGTAAGCCTAACCCATTCGCGGCGCTTAAGAATCTGCATAACAAAACTTGAAGCTTTTTGTAAAATCTTTATGTTTTACAGTAATTGGGACGCTTGAGAATTAGGCTCAGGTAAGATTATACTCCGATTTTAGCCCGTATACTCAAAGGGTTACTATCTTGAATGGAATGATTTTGTGTCAAAAAATATAATAATTGCAATAGACGCAATGGGGGGAGACAACGCGCCTAAGGTGGTGATCGAGGGAATGTCTCAGGCGCGTACATTATACCCTGACACTCGGTTTTTGGCCTTTGGGGATGAGGCAATTATCGGTCCTCTCGTTGCGCAGCACTCTAACCTTGAAAACAGTGTGGAAATTATTCACACAAGTGAAATTGTCTCCGCAGATGATAAACCTTCGCAGGCCTTGCGCCGTGGACGTCAGTCTTCAATGGGGTTGGCTATTCAGGCGGTAAAAGACAAAAAAGCTCACGTAGCCATTTCCGCCGGGAATACAGGCGCTCAGATGGCGCTGGCAAAGTTTATCCTCAGAACTATGCCCGGGATTGAGCGCCCTGCGCTGATTTCTCCTATGCCGACACTGCGCGGCGAGAGTGTTATGCTGGATCTGGGCGCGAATATCGAATGCGACGCTCATAATCTGGTGCAGTTTGCCATTATGGGGGCCGCATATGTCCGGACCGTGCTGGGGCTTAGCAGGCCTACGGTTGGTCTCCTGAATGTCGGTGTTGAAGACCTGAAGGGTAAAGAGAATATCCGTCAGGCAGCGGAAATACTGAAGGCGGAAGAGCATCTGCATCTGGAGTTTAGCGGTTTCGTTGAAGGTAATGCAATTGGTGCAGGTGATGTAGACGTTGTGGTAACAGACGGCTTCACCGGAAACATCGCTTTGAAAACAGCAGAAGGTACGGCGCGGCTGGTGAGTGAACTGTTGACGCGTGCCTTTACCAGCAGTACTTCCACAAAAATCGGATACCTGTTTGCCAAACGTGGTCTGCAGTCGCTTAGAAGCCATATGGACCCCAACAATCACAATGGAGGTGTGTTCCTTGGACTTAATGGACTGGTTGTTAAAAGTCATGGCGGCGCAAATGCTAACGGCTTTGCGACGGCTATCTCCACGGCGATTGATATGGCTAAAAATGATCTGATTCGTCTAATCTCAGAAGAGTTGGCACAAACTACCGAGGTGGGCCAAGAGTGTGGGGACGATAGCTAATTCCCCTTATGAATTAGTGTCATACTTAAAAAGTAAACTATAAGTCATTGCAATATCAGGGCAATGCAGTGTTGGTGTTTGACTCTTTCTTCCGGTTGTTATAAATTTTAACAAAGGAAGTCAGCTATTCTTTAGAAGGGAATTAAGATGTCCAACAAAACGCTTACGCGTGCTGATCTGACCGAAGCTGTTTACGAAGCTGTAGGCTTGTCTCGTAATGAGTCATCAGAGCTGGTAGAATCTGTTCTGGGTACAATTGCAGATCGTCTGGTAGATGGTGAAAATGTAAAAATTTCTTCATTTGGCAGCTTTCTTGTTCGCCATAAAAATGGTCGTACAGGCCGCAACCCAAAGACTGGCGAAGAAGTTCCTATCGACCCACGCCGGGTTCTTGTTTTCCGTCCAAGCCAAGTCATGAAAGACCGTATCAATAACTAGGATGTCTTGGTGATTGGTGGTTTAGAGTGCTCTTGTTGGCGGCAGGCAGGCTGGCAATTTCTGATATCAGGATGAGCGTTCAGAGTTTCAAGTATTAGGCAGGATAATAGGGTGTCAGACCAAAGCGACACACAAGCGACTGATCGCTCAGGCAAGGCGCGAGAAGCATTCCGCACCATATCAGAAGTTGCGGATCAGTTAGACTTGCCGCAGCACGTCCTTCGTTTCTGGGAAAGCAAATTCAGTCAGGTAAGGCCTTTAAAGCGCGGTGGTAACCGGCGCTATTATCGCCCTGAGGATGTTCGTCTTTTGGTGGCGATCAAGCATTTGTTGCACGGAGAGGGGTATACGATCCGTGGAGTGCAGAAATTGTTCAAGGAACAAGGCTTGAAGGCGACAATTGCACAGGCACTGGATGAACCGCTGGATGCCGATGCGTTGAAGAGAGTGCAGGGTGTCAAGGCTGCGCCGTCCCTGATGGAGGCGAATTACAGCCCGGGGGGTGAGGCTGTTGGCAAAAAGCAAATTTTGGAATCTCCGACCGTTCAATCAGCGCATACCTATGGCAGCCGTCACGAAGATACTTTAGCGCCAGCACCTTCGGTTACTGAGCACGGTATAGCGCAGGACGTTGCGGGTCAGTATTCTCAGGAGTCTCCGTCACAGGATTCTGCATCACAGGAAAAGAAAAAAGAGTTAAGCGATCTATTGAAAGAATTGCGCTCTATCCGTTCAGAACTGACCTAAGTAACTGTGATTTTTGCTTATTATGATTTAGGGGATACTTTGTAGGCACAGCGTCTCGCGCCACTGACTTTATGCTCGGTACGTTCAACGTCCGCGATACCCTGAAACAAAGACTTGAATATTTCTAACTCCTTGTTGCACAGGCCGGTACATACCTTGGCGGCCTCGCAGATGGGGCAGTGGTTTTCTATGAACAGATACCCGTCATCTGTTTCAATTTTTTCAGCCATGTAGCCCTCTTTTGACCGTACGGTCGATAAGGCATCCAACCGATCCCCTAATGATGTTTCCTGAGACAATTCTTTCTCATAGACTTTGCGCTGGGTTTCGCTGCGCTGATCAATCAGTTTGTCCAGGCCTTCTTGCCCAAACAGTGTTTTAACACCCTCAAGGATATCAAGGCTTAGGTCCCTGTGTGCATCCGGGAAAAAAATGTCAGCCTTTTGAGTAAGCTCCCAACCTTTGCTGGGTCTACCGCGCCCTGATGCCGACATTTGGCAGCAAACTACGACGCCTTCTTCTTCCATCGATAGCAAGTGTTGTCGTGCCCCCATATTGGTCATTCCCAGGGTTTCGGCTATTTGCTGCGATGTCTGGACACCATATTTTTTTAATTCAAAGAGAATTTTTTCACGTGTTGTCATTGGGTTAATTACTCCTTGAATAATATATAAACAAAATACTTGATTTATTCAAGGGCGTCTTATATTAATAAATATAGTAATAACTTTATAAAAAAGGACAGCCCCATGGGTCAGGATTTAGCGTGGATTGAATACGGTAGGATACGTTCAGAGGTGTTAACCGAGTCACAGAATAAACAATCAGCGAGGAGCGGCAGCAATGACACATATCTGGACAAAAGCGACATCCATAACAGAACTGCAGAAAACCGGACGCCTTCTCCGGAAAATAGACGGAGTTCAGGTAGCCTTGTTCCAAACGAAGTCGGGGGTGCGTGCTGTATCTAACAGGTGCCCGCATGAAGGTTTTCCGCTTATTGAAGGCACTCTGAACGAAAAGTGCCAGTTGGCTTGTAATTGGCACGGTTGGACATTTGACCTGGAAACAGGCGAAGCAGTGCAGGGCAGGGATGCGGTTAAAGTGTTCCCTGTTCTGATCAAGGGTGATGATATTCTGGTAGATATAAGCCCGGACCCTGTAGAGAAGCAGTTGGAGCGGGCTGACAAAGATATCCGCGAGGCGGTCGATGAGTATGATTACGAACGGCTTGCGCGCGGCCTTGCCCGCCAGGAAAAAGCTGGGGGTGATGGTAATCGAACAACGCTTGATATTCTCGCATGGTCAGTGGACCGACTGGAAAGAGGTTTCGGTCATGCACATGCTGGCTTAGCAGATTGGCTGACCCTCGCTGATGCTTACCCTGATAAGGCCCTGCATGCCAGACTGGAAGCTTATGCGATTTTCTCGTGGGATTGTCGCTTCTCCCCGTTTTCTCCGGTTCCTGAAGGCACCATGCCTTGGGATAGAGAAAAGTTTCTGGATGCCCTTGAACAAATGGATCAGCAGAAGGCAGTTCGCATGGTCCGCGGTGCGGTGGCCTCAGGGCTTGGGTTTCGGGATTTGGAACCAGTCTTTCAGGACTTTGTCTATTCTCATTATGCGGGATTTGGACATCCGGTTATTTTTCTGCAGAAGGCACGTGAGTTAGTGGATAGGCTGGGTGCAGGTGCCGAGAAAGACTTAATGATCCAGCTTAGTCGGTATTTTGTTCTGTCAGCGCGGGAAGATTTAATTCCTGAGTTTAAATCTTTCCGTATTCATTTGCATACGACTGAGGCCGAGACTATTGGGGCACTTCCTGGCCCTGAGACATTGAGCACATACAGTGTACGCGAGCTACACCGTGTCACCGCAGGGGCTATTGAACCGCCCCAGCAAGTATGGGAGACACTTCTTCACGCGGCTGCTTTGCAGTTATTGCGGTTTAAAGAGGAAATTCAGCACCGGACAGATAATCCTGTCGGGCAGAACATTGGTTTTCTTGATTTTACCCACGCCCTGACATTTGCAGAGGCGGGGTATATCCATGCGAAAAAACGACCCGAGCTGTGGCATTCCCTGAATTTACAACTCGGCTGCTTTGTTGGTCGTAACAGTAGCTTTATTGATCCGAACGCTTCTTATGAAGACTATGTGGTTGCGGACGCAGACCTGTATTTAGATCATGTCACAGAGGCTCTGTTCGATATGGATGCGGGGGCGTATATATACAGTGTCCACCGACTTAAATCGATTATGGCTGTGAAGCGGCTGTTGCCGTCTGTCAGTGCGGAGACGGGGAGGGTAGTTGTTGCCGCGCTAAACCGGTATCTATCAATACCGGCAAGGCAGCATCACACCGCACGGACTGTTAATCAGGCCAGAGCAACCGTGGCACGGGAAGGCTAGAAAAAACAGAAACCGCGCATGTTTCAGCTTGCGCCCCATAGTAGCCGCGGCTATAGTCCGCTCCGCTTGTGGTTGCCCCCATTGCCACAGGCGGAATAGATTGTCGGGAAGTAGCGCAGCCTGGTAGCGCACTACACTGGGGGTGTAGGGGTCGCAGGTTCAAATCCTGTCTTCCCGACCAATTAAGCCCCTGCTTTAGCAGGGGCTTTTTCTTTTTCTGTCCCTGATTTGATTTTCTTTTAGGGGTAATTGGGGTGCATGCGAAGGTCTATAGTTGATCTTTGAATAGCAGTTTTCTCAGGTATTCCGGGCTGTTTTCGGCAATATTCGCAAGATAGAGGCATGCCATACTGGTGCGGCGGTCAATTCTTGTTTTTCCGTTTTCCAGTTCGTTGTACTGCTTTCGGCTGATGCCGAGCAAATTAGCTGCTTCATTTTGCGTTAGTTTCCGAACGTTAGCCAATTGAGATATTGATTCAGTACGCCAAGCTTTTAGGTATGTAGGGGTCCAGTAATCAGGATGCTTGTCTTCGCCAGTCATCTCACATATCCCTTCATTTAAGTGAAATGTTTGTTATCTAACCTTAACCCTAGCGTATTCAAGGTGGTGTAATAAATCATTATAGTTGCTCTCTTACATGACATTGTCATAGAAAGCTGAGTTATCTCCTTTAGGAGCCTATGAGTTCCAACCTGATTGGTTGATATGAGTTTCATGAATATCTGTGACTGATTGAAAGTTTTGAAGCAGAAATTAGCCCAGAGTGAGAGCTGTGAAAGAAAACAGGCATGCTTAAATAGTTTGGTCATGCCTGCTTTACATTTTATTTATAGCGAGTTTGTTGAGTTGGGTAAGGGCGCATGTCAGCGCCTTCTCGTGGCCATAGTTGCCTAGCATATTCCGTCATGAAGACAGGCGAGGGGGAGGATATTCATGAAGAAGCTTGTATTTCTATGTTGGTGTACTTTTTTGGCAGTGACGGCTGTTTCTGCACAGGGAACGCAGTCTGATATATTGGCAGCGGTTGATCAGTTTCAAAGCGCCTACAAGGCAGGGGATGTTGAAACGCTAGAGGCCCTTCTTGCAGATGACTATCTCCATACGAATTCAGATGGCGGGATTGTTCCGGTAGAAGATTGGTTGGCGTGGAACAGGTCACGATCCCGTCAGCTTGCCGACGGTATTCTCAAGGTTCTTGTATATGATATCACGGATAGAAAAATTGTAAGGCCCTTAGAAAACGTCGTAATCGTGTCGCAGGTTATTACTGTGCATACAGAAGCAGATGGTGAAATTTCCAGACGACGTTTACGCACCACTGAGACTTGGGTGCGTCTTGAGCAGACGTGGAAACGGTCTTCTTTTCATGATTCTAAAATACTATATAAATAACAATTCATTAGGCTGCTTTTTTCATGCTTCTTTAAGGTGGGGTGCAGCAGGTTTCATTACATGATTTTCTTTTCGGCAAGGTTTTTAAAGGATGAGAAGCCGATAATCTTATCAACTTTGTCGCCGTCTGAAGACAAGGGACAATAGATAGTCTCTGCAGAGACATAAGGACGACCTGCAGAAAACATCTCTACCTTAAAGCATAAGGGTTTTCGTGCCAGACTACACTGTCGGGAGAATTCAAAGACCCTTTTTACAATGTCTGTGTCAGGATAATCAGATAGCTTTTTGCCGGTGAATTCACCGTATTGCAATGTCAGGAATGTTCCTATTAGGGCCACTTTAAGGTTAACTATCTCCGCACCTTCATAGAGTAGTTCATAAATAAATATGTTTTGTAAAATCGGCTTTAGGTCAGTCATGGAGAAGTCTTTACGACTTGGAATAGAGCCATTTTGTGACTTTGAGTACCATAAAGCATGCAAAGTTTTTAACTCAGGATGTTGGTCAAGTTCACTCTCCGGGATCGCATAGCCTTGCGTCGCTTCCTGCGTTAAAGCATCCTGATCATAGAGTGTTTTAAACGAGTCCATTTTGGCCTTCCCCCTGGCTGACAGAAACTCTATCAGCCTGTAACGTCCCCTTCATACTATAGAATCTAAACATATAACAAGAATTGAAGATATGAACGTTGTTACTAAAGTAATTACTGTAGTAAAATGCTTTTTAATGTTGATCTAGGTCAAATTATTCTAGGGTGAACGGTGCTTTTTAGCTACCATTGTATGAGATTTGAGTACCAAAGGCTGTCTGGTGACATTAATTGGGATTTATTCGCGACCGTACGCAATATTACTGATTGTACTGTTGACTGTACAATTAACGAATAGTGTTCGTGCGTCTGACGAGGTGCCATCGCCCAAATCTGAGCAAATGGTCTATGAGCTGGGTGCAGAAGATAGCTGGTCTCCATTCTCCAATCCTGACGGAACAGGTATTTCCAATACAATAGTCAAAGAGGCATTCCGTGCTGAAGGGGTGCAGGTGGCTTTTAAGGTAGGCCCTTACGCGCGGTTGCTGCGGCTGGTCGAGACGGGCGATCTGGTTGGTCTATTTAATGTGACACGGGAGCCATCTACTGAAAGTAAGTATTTGTTTGGCAGGGAGAAGCTTTTTCGTGCCAAAACCGCTTATTATCATCATGTTGATCGTCCACTGACTGTCTCTGCTTATGATCAGCTTCAAAATGGCGAAATGATCGGTATGATCCTGGGCTACGAATATGGTCCCTTCATTCTGCAGAATTCTAACGTACAAAAAATTCGGGTGAACCGGCAGGAAAATTTAATTTTAATGCTAGAGCGTGGACGCATTGATGCGGCTATTTTGTTTGATGCTATCGCTGCAATTCAGTTGGAAAAGTCAAACACCACCGGGATAATTAAACGTGCGTTTGATGGTCAGCACAGTGATATCTACGTCGCATTTAGCCGTTTACATCCCGATGCTGAGTATTTGTTAGAAAAGCTGGATGCGGGGCTACGGAAATTACAAATGTCGGGCCGAATAAAGGAATTAATGCCTACGTCTACTGAGTGATTTCTCTCAAGGTCGAATGCAGAGTAAGAAGACAATCAGAAAAATCGTCCTCTGATCAGTCGAGTCTTTCTTGACGCGATCCTTCTCTTTGGGACATTATCCCTTTTGTTTTTAACGACAAATTATCAGAGGACAAGAATGAAAAAAACGGTTTCATTGTTGACGGGTATTGCTATGTCTGCGGTACTTTCAGCAACAGCTTTGGCGCAAACTGCGGTCAACTTCACAAATCAGGCTCCGGAAAACGGTAATATTGTTATCGGCGTCTATGAGGGCGGGGAGCTTGGACAGTATGGTGCGTCAATCGACAGCAAATCCAATAAAGGATTAAGTCATGCTATTTCTGCATCAGGGTTTGACGGCAAGGTGATGACGACAAAGGTCGTACCGGCACCGGTTGGCGCAGGGTACGAGCAGATTTTGTTGGTTGGTCTTGGTGCAAAGGGGGCAGATGTATCGGCACTGCAGTGGCAGAAAATCGGTGGCAATGCAGTTCAGAAAGCAGTAAGCGCGTTCAAATCTGCACCAGCCATGATCTTTGATGTTTCAGAGGATGCATCTGCCAATATCGCATTTGGCGCCAAATTAGGTAGCTACTATTTCGATAAATATTACACTGATGACAGCCGTCACCGCAGTCAGGATGAACTTGAAATCGTGACAGGTCAAAGTGATCAGGCTGAACGCTTGTATGAAGCAGAACTGGACCCCGTTGCCAATGCAATGTGGTACACGCGCGACATTTCCAATGAGCCTTCCAACGTAATTTATCCAGAGTCATTCGTAGAACGCTGGACTGAGCACTTCAAAGGCATGGATAATATCAAGATCAAGGTCATTGATGAAAAAGAAATGCAAGAGCTTGGTATGGGGGCTCTGTACGGTGTAGGCCGTGGCAGTAAGCGTCCTCCGCGCATGATGATCGTTGAATATATGGGTGGTAACAAGGGTGACAATCCTGTTGTTATTGCCGGTAAAGGCATCACTTTTGATACGGGTGGTATCAGCATGAAGAACCCCCCAAACATGTGGAATATGAAATTCGACATGTCCGGTGCTGCCAGTGCAATGGGGACTGTGCATGCTTTGGCTGGCCGCGGTGCAAAAGTGAATGTTGTAGGTATAGCAGCACTTGCAGAAAATATGCCGGGTGGTAATGCCCAGCGCCCAGGCGATGTTGTGACGTCAATGTCAGGAAAGACCATTCAAATTCGCTCTACTGATGCGGAAGGCCGTTTGGTACTTGCTGATGGCATTTATTATGGTGACACAACATACAACCCGCCTCTGCTTGTTGATCTGGCAACTCTGACAGGCTCTGCATCTCGTGCTCTTGGCTCGGATTACGCTGCTGTTTTCTCTCGTCATGATGATTTGATTGAGAAGTTCACAGCCGCTGGTAAGGAAACAGGTGATGAAGTCTGGCATCTGCCCCTGAATGAAAATCATTTCAAAGCGATCGAAAATAATGTCGCTGATGTTATGAATTCCGGTCCTGATGCACCGGGTGCAAGCGCAGGTGCTGCCTTTATCGGAACCTTCGTGCGCGATACAACGAATTGGGTGCATCTGGATATTGCAGGCATCGCATATTCTGATAAGCCTTCCGCGACCAAGGCATCGCCGGGTTCACGGGCATACGGCATTCGTCTGTTGAATGCCTACATCAAGGAACACTTTGAAGGTAAATAATAGCGGTAGGGATTAAGTCCCAAAGCTACCTAAAAGGTTTCAGAAAATCCCAAGCCCGGCAATGAAAGTTGCCGGGCTTTTCTGTTTGTACGACGACGAAATGGATTTAGCGAGGCACTGCAATTCCAATATCACCGCGATTAAGGTCTAGCGGTCATTATTTCGTTCTTCAGAAGCCTCATCATCTTCTTGCTCCTGCTTTTCTTCTTCGGCTTGTACAATGTCATCCATTGTTACAGCGAGTGCTACGCCTGAGCCACGCGGTGCGATATGGAAATAGTTTCGTTGATCTTCCACATCCACACTTGGTGCCTTGGACAGCAGAATTCTCCAGAAGGCTACAATCAGAACAGAGGAGATCACGACGGAAACACCATAAAATAGGCCATATGTCCCCAAGGTGGCCATTAGTATGGAGGCGGCAAACGGACCAGCCGCAGCACCAAGGCCAAACAGGAACACAAGGGCACCGCTTGCCCCTACCATTTGGTCAAGATCCAGACGGTCATTCACAAGTGAAACACCCAGAGAATAAAGCGGCATTGATGTGCCACCCAGGATAAATATGGAGGCAAACAAAAGGGCACCTTTGTTCAAAGGGCTGACCCATGCAACTGCGCATGCTGCAAGAATACTGATAAGGGTTAAGACGACAATCATACCGCGGCGATTAACGCGGTCTGACAGCCAGCCTAGCGGCCATTGAAGTAAAGTTCCTCCCAGAACATAAGAGGCTATAAAGCTGGAAATTTTCAGCGTTGATAAGCCTATCTCGACTGCATAAACCGCCCCCATGCCGTACATAACGCCAGATACTACGCCGTTGATGATCACCACATAGGCCCCCAGGGGAGATAGACGAATAATTGAAAGTACTGGCATCTTGACCATTTCAGCCACATTGGGGGCAGGCGTGGAGCTTAGTGTACAGGGCACAACGGCAACGGAGACCAGAACAGAAATCAGAATAAAGAGGTTAAGTCCTTCGGGGTCAGACACACCGAGTAGATACTGCCCAATAGTCAATCCCAGAAGGTGCACGACAACATAGACAGACAGAAGCTGTCCTCTCAGGGTATTCGGCGCTCTGTCATTCAGCCAACTTTCTGCAACAATGAATAGTCCAGAAAAGCAAAAACCGACAACAATACGAATACCTGCCCAGGCTATTGGGTCTAGAAACAGGCCGTATAAAAGCATGGCTGCAGAAGACACTGCGCCGAGGGACGCAAAGGTACGTACGTGTCCAACTCTTCCTATCAAGCCGGGGACGATACCTGCACCAATAAGAAAGCCAACATAGTAGGCGGCCATCACAATACCGGTCGTGAAAACTGTGAACCCTTCCATGTTGGCGCGGACACCAAGGAGCGTTCCCTGAAGCCCAACTCCCATCAGTAGAAGCATAATGCCGATCAGAAGCGGAGAAACCTCCGAACAAATACTCAGTAGGGATTCGTTCTGTTGTGATGTTTCCTGGGTATCTGAAGGTGAGTTATGCATGTGTGAAGAATTCCTCAGTCAAGTACAAGTGACTATATTGACTGATATTTGTTCGCTATTGTCAATCTTTGTAAGCGGTAAGAAAAATGCCCCCGCGCTGTTGTCAGGGGCATTGTGAAGATTTATTGGAAATGAATCAGCCTTAGCCTAGCCCCACAAATCTGGGGTAGGGATGCTGACGATGCCGCCTTCTTTATACGTCAGAGCATTATCAATGTCCTGACTAAGCAGTATAGGGCCGTCGATGTCTACAAAGTCGCAGAATTGTGCAATGACATAGGCAGGCGCCATGGAAAGTGATGTGCCTGTCATATTGCCCACCATCAGGCCTTTTTTCTCTGCCTGTGCTTTGCGCGCGATGGCAAGTGCTTCGGTTAGTCCTCCACATTTATCAAGCTTGATGTTGATGATGTCATATCTATCAGCAAACTGATCATATTCTTCAAGCGTCAAGCAGCTTTCGTCGCCGCCAAGTGGCACAGGTGATGTAAAACCGACCAGTTCTTCATCCATACCACGGGGCAGAGGTTGTTCGATCATGGCAACCCCAAGTTTGGCCATTTCTGGGATATAGTCTTGCAGTTCAGCAAAATTCCAGCCCTGATTGACATCAATCACCAATTTCGCATCTGGTCTGGCTTGTCGGATAGCAGTAATGCGACGGATGGGGTCGTCCCCGCTCAGTTTGATTTTGAGGTTAGGGTACTGTGCGAACGCCAAAGCATCTGCTGCCATTTTTTCTGGTGATGCTATGCCGACGGTGGCAACTGTTGTCACTTCCCGAGGTGTAATACCGGTCATTTGCCAGATAGACTTTCCGGACTTTTTAGATTGCAGGTCCCATAGCGCGCAATCCAGCGCATTACGGGCGCCGCCGTGGGGCAATAGGGCCTGTACCTTGTCAAAGGTAAGTCCTTTTTCGATCTCTGGTACGATTGCTTCCAGTTGCGCGTACATTGTGTCCGAATTTTCGCCGGCATAATAAATGCCTACACCTTCGCCGCGTCCGGTGAAGCCGCCGTCCTCTAATGTAACCCATACAGTATCGACATCGTCAAACTGGTACCCCGTGATGATAAACGGCTGTGCAAGTGGGAAAGCTCTCTTTTCAATGGTAATTTTCATGTTAGCCTTCCTTTTTGAGTTTTTTCGCAATGGCGTCCGTGCCTGTCAGAATGGAATCGACGCAGGGAAGACCATATTCTGCCGATAAACGATCAAGGTATGGCTGTCGTTCAGCAGATGGCAGTGGAGAGGTATTAACACTGATGCCAACACAGTGTATGGCAGGATTAAACTGTTTACCAATGTCAATGGTCCGGTCGATCACATCCTGAATAGTAGGCAGTGGAAAATCTGGCCACCCTTCGATATGAGTTCTGCCAGCTTCTGTGCACACTACAAATGCATCTGGCTGCGACCCCATCAATAGTCCCATGCTGACGCTGGCATATCCAGGGTGGTAGATGCTTCCCTGACCTTCGATAATATCCCAGTGGTCGTCTGTATTGTCGGGTGAGAGCAGTTCTGCAGCACCGGATACAAAGTCAGCAACAACAGAATCAATCGGTAAGCCAGTGCCAGCAATCATTATGCCGGTTTGACCACTTGCGCGGAATGTTGCGTTTATACCGGCGTTTTTCATATCCCGTTCAAGTGCCAAGGCAGTGTATTTCTTACCTAAGGCGCAATCAGTACCAACGGTTAAAAGGCGTTTGCCGGTTCTTTTCCTGCCTGTGCCTACTGGTAGATGCTTAGGAGGCGTGCGCACGTCAATCAATTCAGACCCGGACAGGGTGGCAGCATGTTTAAGGCGTTCTATGTTATTTAGGGGTGTGTGAACACCGCCTACGATATGCAAGCCACGCTCTGCTGCTTCCACAAGAAGGTCCACCCATTCATCCGGAATACTGCCACCAACAGCAGCTGTTCCAATGACCAGAGTTTTGATGCCGGCCTTTTGTGCGTCTTCCAGCGTCATTTCGGGTAAACCTAGGTCAACTGTACCGCCTTCAAGGCGTATTTGACCTTTGCACAGCTCTGGACGCCACTGGTTTAGTCCTGCCCCAGTCTTGGCATAGGATTCGCGCGTTTCCCGACCAAGGAATATTAGATACGGTGGCGTAAGGGTAATCGCCGTCATTTTATTGGTTCCTTATTGCGAACAGATGTTTCAATTGCATGCTCTGATAAATAGTACAGAGATACTTGCAGGAAAATCTACACATGAAATGACTTTTGTACAGCTTAAAATTACAATAAGGCTGTATTAATTTACAATATAGGGTCATTCATGCTTGTATGGTGAGGGGAATCCGCTAGACTGTAGCAAATGAAAAACAAGGTAGGCTGATATATGGCGTCGAGTGGTGATGTAATTAATGATGCAGATGAAGCATACAGAATTGTTATAGATGCGATCGTGACGCAAAGACTGGCTCCCAGCCAAAAAGTTTCAGAAAATATTCTTAGTGACACGTTCGGAATAAGTCGCACGATTGCCCGTAACCTTATCGAAAGGCTTGTGACGCAGCAATTTTTGATCAATGTCTCGCCTCGCGTAACGCAAGTCTCGCCCCTTACATTAATTGAGATAAAACAGAATTTTGCACTCCGCAAAATGCTTTTGCCCAATGTCATAGCTTTGTGCGCCCCACGTCTTGATTATGCAGAATTGATTGCGCTTAATTCTCAGATTGAAGATTTACTGCCTGTGAAGAACGAAGCTTCTGGTTTGGCAATTCTGAAAGCCAATCGTCGAATGAATATTGCAATGTGTGAAGGCTCTGGATACCCGCTTATGTCAGACTGGGTGCGCCAGCTTGAGGATATGGCCATGCGTATCTACTGGCTGTATATAAAAATCAAAGGCAGTTTTCCTTATTCTAGTGAGTATCAGCGATCGGTTTTTGACATCATGCGTGCGGATGATTCTGCACTGACACAAAAAGCAATCCTGGACATGTTGGGACAAACCGAAGAACGGGTTCTCAATGCTGTTTTCTCCCATGAGCAATTTTATACCCAGGACTTGAAAGTCTAACCCCTGACCGGTGAAAGGTTATTTTTTTTATGCCCCTGATTTCTGCGGACAGTTCCTTCATGCTTTGGGCCATTATGTTATTGGCTGCCGCCGCTGCGTTTAGACTGGAAAAGAAAGGGTTGGGTCAGAAACTGTCTGGGCCAATTATAGCTATCCTGGTTGGTGCGGTCTTAGCGAACTTTAATGTTGTGCCGCGGTCGGCTGAACCGTACGGCACGATCTGGTCGTACGGCATTCCAACGGCGATTGTTTTATTATTGTTTGGCGCCAACATGCGCAAAATCTTTGCGGAATCCGGCAGAACTCTTGTGGCATTTTTCTTTGGCGCGCTTGGGACAACACTGGGGGCTTTGATCGGTGCATATTTGCTGCCTCTAGGCCCCTCTGAACCTTCGTTGGCTGCAGTGTTTAGTGCAACATATATTGGTGGTTCCCTGAATTTTGCAGCTGTATCAGAAGCGATTGGCTTTCAGGATTCGAGCCTGCTGACAGCAAGTCTGGCCGCTGACAATGTTGTAGGTGTTTCTTTTTTGGCAGTGCTTATTGCTTTGCCCTCAAGTGCTTTCATTGCTCGTCAGTTTAAGTATAAAAAACCGGATACCGAAGAAGCTGCAGCGATCAGCATTGACATTCATGCTGCTGATGGCCCATCCAAATCCTTCTCGCCAGAGCGGGCAGCGATTGCACTTGGTCTATCCTTTTTAGTCGTAGCACTTAGTAATCTTATTGCGGGCATGTTGGGATACGATGAAAGCCGGCTATTAATCGCAACGGTGTTGATCGTTTTGATTGCCAGCTTGTTTCATCAGAAAATGGAACAACTGACAGAAGCGTTCCCTCTGGGAATGATTGTCATGTATATGTTCTTCTTTCTTATTGGTGCGGGTGTCGACATTAAAACAATGGTCGAAAGTGGACTTATGCTCGCAGCCTTTGCAGTGATAATTCTGGCAACGCACCTTTTGGTGTTGTTGGTGCTATCCCGCATATTCAAACTGGACCTGCCCGAGGTGCTGGTAGGTTCAAATGCTTGTGTTCTGGGACCGCCAGTGGCTGCGGCTATGGCTGGGGCAAACGGATGGCGTGATTTGATAACCCCGGCCATTCTTTGCGGTACACTTGGCTACACTATCGCGAACTTTATCGGGCTGGGGCTATACTCATTTTTGTCGTAGGGCTTGGCCCGTAGGCATGAGGGTGATCCCGGCTTATCTGTTTGGGGGGATGGAATAGGTGCCAACTGCGTGTGCAACTGGTTCTGTGTCCCCATCAGAAAATATAGTGACTTCACCAACAGCCAGTGCTTTCCCAACCTTCATAAGTGTACATTTAGCAGTAATGTCTTTATTGCCCTCGGGCTTACGCAAGAAGTTGAAATTCAGGCTGGTGGTAACGGCAAGCGGTGTTATGCCGATTGTACTGAAAATCGCTATATAGAGTGCAGCATCCGCAAGTCCCATCATTGTTGGCCCAGATACAGTGCCGCCCGGACGCAAGGAGGACTGATCAATCTTCTGGCGCAGTGTTGCCCGCATGGGCTGGGCATCCTCAACGATCATATGATCTCTCATTAGAGGGAAAACTTTGTCTAAAAATTCTCTAATTTCGTCTACAGATGCACTCATGCTTATTCCTTATAACACACTAGGATCACTTGATTATCACCGGAAGCTATCACGGAACTACACGTACGTACAGTAGGCGCGAGTGGCAGGACTGAATTGATTTTGGACTTGAGTAATTGCTGCGGCGCACTATTGTTGCTGACGCTTTGAATGCAATGTTGTTTGAAAGGTGCCTTTTATGGAACTGTTGCCGCTTGTCGCAGGGTTATTTGGTGCAGGGTTGCTGGCTGGTTTCATGGCAGGCTTGCTGGGGATCGGTGGTGGAATAGTTACCATACCCGCATTATTCATTGTGTTTGAGGCAATTGACGTCCCGATCGAATGGCGTATGCATACGGCTATTGCCACATCGCTAGTTATTATTATTGTGACCAATATCTCCAGTATCCGGGCGCACCATAAACGTGGAGGCGTTGATTGGGACATCGTCAAAGATTGGTGGATTGTAATTGTAATAGGCACCGTGCTGGGCAGTTTCTTTGCTAAAACTCTTAAAACTGAAGAGCTGATATATATATTCGCATCTTTCGCGACTTTGCTTGCGATTAAAATGTTTTTGCCCCTTGACCGTTTGAAGCTGGGCAAGGCGTTACCGTCCGGCCCCTTTCGATTTTTACCGCCTGCATTTATCGGGTTTATTTCGGCAATAATGGGTATTGGTGGTGGTAGTTTCTCCGTGCCTTATATGACACTGTATGGTGTCCAGATACACCGCGCGGTTGGCACTGCGTCTCTTGTTGGGCTTGTGATCAGTGTTGCTGGTGGCTTTGGGTATCTTATCGGCGGCTTGGGTATTTCAGGATTGCCGTTTGGAACGATTGGCTTTGTTAATTTTCCGTCTGCCGCGGCGGTGGGTGCCGGGGCAGTTCTTATGGCGCCTGTTGGTGCAATGGTTGCCCATAAACTGCCTAAGAATGTATTGTCTGTGATATTCGGACTTTTTCTGGTTTTGGCCACCTATCGTCTGGTAAGTTCGATCTAAATAATAGAAAGGTTCACACATGGCAGATGACCAATTGGTTCTTGCGGGCGAGTTTGAAGCTGCATCACATGATGCGTGGCTTGCTCTTGTAGAGAAGACGCTAAAGGGTAAATCCTATGACAAGGCGATGATCTCCAGAACCTATGATGATGTACCGATTCAAAGTCTTTACACGCGCGATATGGCAAAGATATCCCCGCAGGGTGCAATGCCAGAAGGTGCGTGGGATTTGTGTGTACCGCACTGGTCGGATGATCCGGTGTTGGTCAATGACCAGCTGCTCGAAGATTTGGCAAAGGGTGCTACATCTGCGGTTATCCGTATGCGCGCTGGAAACCAGCCAGGACTGGATGCTGCCAGTCTACAAAGGGCTTTGGACGGCGTGTATCTTGATATGTGCGGCGTTTCTCTTGTTCCTGGCGAGGAATGGGAACATGTGTCTCGGAGCTATCTTCAAATTCTAAATGACAGGAAGGTTCCCAGCGGTGTAGCCACGGGATGCCTGGGCGTGGATCCATTGGGAACACTTGCTTCAACAGGGCGTTTGCTGCAGACGGCAGAAAAGGATATTGCGGATGCTGCAGCACTGGCAAAAGACGTGCATGCAGGCTACCCGGCATTAAGGGCCTTTATGGTCGATGTTCAGCCCTATAACAGTGCTGGGGGCACAGAAGTGCTCGAACTGTCGGCGATGCTTTCTACTGGGGTGGCTTACCTGCGTGCCATGGAAAAAGAAGGCATGTCACTTCAGCAAGCCTTTGGTAGTGTGGCTTTTACCCTGTCTGTCGATGCAGATTTATATATGACAATTGCGAAATTGCGTGCGGCACGTCGATTGTGGGCAACGGTTGCGGATTCTTGTAACTGTGCAGATGCGGCGATGGAACTTAATGCAGTGACCAGTCTGCGTATGATGACGAAAAAAGATCCGTGGGTGAATATCTTGCGTGCAACGGCTTCCAGTATGGCCGCTGGTATAGGTGGTGCATCTTCACTTACGATCGTGCCGCATGATGCTCTGCTTGGGGTGCCGTCTGATTTTGCCCGTCGTATTGCCCGCAATATCCAGATCATCTGTATGGAAGAAAGTGGTCTTGCAAATGTTGCAGATGCGGCGGCAGGGTCATATGCGTTTGAAACTCTAACAACGGAACTGTCTGAAAAAGCATGGGAGGCATTTCAGAAAGCTGAAAGTGAGGGCGGCATATTGGCGTCACTCAGGGCCGGAAGGTTACAAGGCAGCGCTGCCCAGACCTGGCAAAAGCGGCAGGTAAATCTCGCGCGGCGCAAAGACCCCATAACTGGTGTGTCCGAGTTTCCAGATATCCATGAAAGTTCCCTGAAAGGGCTTTTGGCGCTGCCGGCGGCGAATGATCCACAAAAAGACGCCGGAGAGTCTGTAACACCGCTTGGTAACCACCGTCTTGCGGAAGACTTCGAACATCTGCGTTTGCAAAGTGATAAAATACTTGCGCAGTCAGGTGTGCGGCCTTCTATAGTGCTGGCAACGATTGGTCCGGTGGCAGAATATACAGCACGAGCAACTTTCGCGAAGAATTTCTTCGAGGCCGGCGGCATTGAAACCGTGCAGGTGGTTGACATTAAAGAAGTTCCGCAACTATCAGAAAAATTTAAAGAAATTAAATCTTGTATTTCTGTAATTTGCGGCAGTGATGATCGGTATGAACAAGAGGCAGAAAACCTTGCGTCACTGCTGAGAAAAGGGGGATGCAAGCGCGTGTATCTTGCAGGTAAAATGGATGTTCCCGGCGTTGATGAATGCATCTATATGGGTTGCAATTTGCTGGATGTTATAGAGGGGGCGTATGACGCCCTGGGAGAAATGTCATGAGCAATATTCCAGATTTCACCAATATACCGCTTCAACAGCAGAACACATCCTCACCGTCATCGACATCTATTTTGACGCCAGAGGGCATCCCTGTGAAGGCGCATTATGGTCCAGATGATATTGCGGACCTTGATTTTCTGGACACACGTCCGGGGATTGCTCCATTCCTTCGGGGGCCGTATCCTACCATGTATGTAACCCGTCCGTGGACGGTTCGCCAGTATGCAGGTTTTTCTACGGCAGAAGACAGCAATGCTTTTTATCGCCGAAACTTGGCAGCAGGGCAAAAAGGCCTGTCGGTAGCGTTCGATCTGGCAACACACAGAGGCTACGATAGTGACCATCCGCGCGTGACGGGTGATGTGGGCATGGCAGGTGTTGCAATCGATAGTATTCTTGATATGCGGACACTTTTTGACGGTATTCCACTTGACCAGATGTCAGTGTCAATGACCATGAATGGTGCGGTGTTGCCTGTTATGGCGCTCTATATTCTGGCAGCTGAGGAACAGGGCGTTAGCCCGGAGAAATTAAGCGGAACCATTCAGAACGATATTTTGAAAGAGTTCATGGTCCGGAATACCTATATTTTCCCGCCGTCTCCTTCCATGCGGATTATCTCTGATATTTTTGCATATACTTCTGAAAAGATGCCGAAATTCAACAGTATCTCTATCTCTGGCTATCATATGCAGGAAGCGGGTGCGACGGCTGATCTTGAGCTTGCTTATACGCTTGCGGACGGTGTTGAATATATCCGTGCCGGTGTAGAAGCGGGGCTGGATGTGGATACATTTGCACCGCGGTTAAGCTTTTTCTGGGCGATTGGCATGAATTATTTCATGGAAGTCGCCAAAATGCGGGCAGGGCGAATGTTGTGGGCGAAACTGGTTAAACAGTTTGGTGCTAAAAACCCTAAGTCTCTGTCGCTCAGGACGCACTGTCAGACGTCTGGGTGGTCGCTAACCGCACAAGATGTTTACAACAACGTTACCCGTACCTGTATCGAGGCGATGGCCGCTGCGCAGGGTCATACACAGAGCCTGCACACCAATGCTCTTGATGAGGCGCTGGCATTACCTACTGACTTTTCTGCACGTATTGCACGGAATACACAGTTATTCATCCAGCAGGAAACCGGCACATCCCGTGTGATTGATCCGTGGGGGGGCAGTTATTATGTGGAGAAACTAACGGCTGACTTGGCTGCAAAGGCATGGCGCCACATCGAAGAAGTTGAAGCAGAAGGCGGTATGGCCAAGGCGATTGAAGCAGGTATTCCAAAACTCCGCATCGAAGATGCCGCTGCAAGAACACAGGCGCGTATTGATAGCGGGCGCCAGACTGTTGTTGGTGTAAACAAATACCGTCTGGATGAAGCAGAAGACATTGATGTCCTGAAGGTTGATAATTCTGCGGTTCGGAAAATGCAGATCGACAAGCTGAACCGTTTGCGCGCAGAACGTAATGAGGCAGAGCTGCAGCAACACCTTGATGCCCTGACAGCCGCGGCAGAAAGTGGTAAGGGTAATCTGCTGGAGTTGTCTGTAAATGCAGCCCGTGCACGTGCAACAGTTGGAGAGATGACAGCTGCCCTTGAAAAAGTGTATGGTCGTCACAAGGCGGAAATTCGCTCGGTGTCCGGTGTTTACCGGTCTGAGGTTGGGGAGGACAGCAAGGCTGTGGCACGTATCAGTGATCTCGTTGAACAGTTTGAAGAACATGATGGCCGCCGGCCACGTATCCTAATAGCCAAAATGGGGCAGGATGGGCACGATAGGGGACAAAAGGTTGTTGCCTCTGCCTTCGCTGATCTTGGTTTTGATGTGGACATTGGCCCCTTATTCCAGACACCGGCAGAAGCCGCCCGGCAGGCCGTGGAAAATGATGTGCATATCATTGGTGCCTCTTCACTTGCCGCAGGGCATTTAACCCTTATACCTGCACTGAAAGATGAACTGCGCAAGCTTGGACGGGAAGATATTATGATCGTAGCTGGTGGGGTTATACCGCCGCAGGATTATGATGCTCTCTATAAAGCAGGCGCAGAAGCAATCTTTCCGCCTGGTACGGTCATAGCTGACTCCGCCGCTGAGTTGATTGAAAAGCTGTCTGAGCGCCTTGGCTACTGAGAAAATATATAAACAGCCCAGCACCGATATGCTGGTTGAAGGGGTGCGGTCAGGGGACCGTGCCATGATAGGGCGTGCGATTACGCTGATTGAAAGCCGGTCAAGAAAGCATCAGGAAAAGGCGCATGAGCTATTAGACCGGCTATTGCCTTTTTCCGGTCATGCGCACCGCGTTGGCATCTCTGGGGTGCCGGGGGTAGGCAAATCCACATTTATTGAAAGCCTTGGTTTAATGCTGGTGGAGAAGGGACAGCGTGTCGCTGTTTTGGCGGTCGATCCGTCATCCGGGCGTACGGGCGGCTCTATTCTTGGGGATAAAACCCGGATGGAGCAGTTATCTTCCCATGATCAGGCTTTTATCAGACCGAGCCCGTCATCGGGCGTTCTGGGTGGGGTGGCGCGCGCTACACGTGAGACGATAGTCATTTTGGAAGCAGCCGGCTACGATACTGTTCTGGTGGAAACGGTGGGTACGGGCCAGTCCGAGACGATGGTCTCTGACATGGTGGACTTTTTCCTGGTTTTGATGTTGCCCGGTGCAGGGGACGAACTGCAAGGGATCAAAAAAGGGATTCTAGAGCTTGCAGACATGATTGCTGTGAATAAAGCCGACGTTTTTGAGAAAAAGCTGAAGCAGGCAATGCGGGAGTATAAATCAGCTCTGCATATTATGACGGACGCAAGTCCGAACTGGCATCCACCGGTCATGCCTGTGTCGGGTCTTACCGGTCAGGGACTGGATGATTTATGGTCAAAGATTGAATTGCACCGCCGTTTAATGACGGAAAGCGGTGAATGGGATGAACGCCGCACCAATCAGCGGCTGACCTGGTTGAAAAGCCAAATCGCAGACCGTTTGCTGGACGACTTTTATCACAGTGAAACGATTGCTGCTGCGCTTTCAGAAACACAAAATAAGGTTGTGGCCGGTCATACAACTGTTTCCCGGGCAGTCGCAGACTTGATGAAGCTGTATCACCAGTGAAACTGATTAAAGCTCCATCTGATAGGTGATATTTCGAACATCACCACCAAACTCTTTGGATGGTTCATCTGTCGCTACTGCAAATCCGAAACTTTCATATAGTTTAATTGCGGCAGTTTGTTCGCTTGTGGTCCATAAAACGATTTTGCTGTACCCGCAGTCTCGGGCAAAATGAATAGCTTCCTGCACCAGATGGCGCCCAGCCCCCAAACCGCGGGCAGTGGGGTCTACAAGTAGAATGCGGATACGGCTGGTTCTTTCATCTTCTCGGACAAGCATAATGCTGCCAACACGTTTACCGTCATGTTCGGCAATCCAGCACCGTTCACACGACTTGTCATGATCCGTAAGAAAGTCGGCAGCGATTTGTGTAACGAGTGCTTCAAAACTCTCACCGTAGCCAAACTCCGCACGGTATAGTGTAGCATGTCGTTCGACTACCCAGCCCAAATCACCACTTCGGTGCTGGCGAATGATAAGGGGTGCTTTTGTGGCGGCCTTGGGGGACAGAAGTTTTTCAATTTTTTGAAAGGCTTGTCTAAGTTCCAGCCGTTCTTCACTGCCTAGTGGTTTTAATAGTATCTCCATTTCACGGCCTGCCAGGTCCGCTAGGTATTCCGCAAGTGAAGTCCCTTTATCTGTAAGATGCAATAGGGTGCGGCGCGCATCTTCAGCGCATTTAATCCGGGTAAGTAATCCTGTTTTCTCAAAACGCCCTACCATGCGGCTAATGTAGGCGGGGTCGACATCAAGGGTGCTGGCAATATCACTTGCTGTCAGGTGGGTATTGTTTGCCAGTTCATAGATCACACGTGCCTCAGATAGACTATACTCTGTGCCGTAAAGCTTACGTTTCAGAAGACCCACTTTATGCGTGTAAAATCTACTGAAATGGCGAAGTACCTGAATGTCGGATTCCGTATCTACTGACATGACATATTCCTGTTTATTTCGTAACTATGTGATATTAACACTTAAATATATGACAAAGTCAATTAAATGCGTGTGCTGCTAAAATGCATGTAGTTTGTCAGGTCTATTGGTATAGCCAGGGAGAATCAGGAGACTGTGATCTGGTAGAGTGCGAAAAGGGTGAAATGATCCTTTAAAAGTCACTTCACCCATAGTGGGTTTAGGGGGCTTGGTGCTTACCGTTCAATATTAGCCCAGTCATAAAATTTGATAATCTCGCCGTGTTTGGTTTGGTCTGGTGAGCACAGTTCCAGAAATAGTGGCGCGATGTCTTCCGGTGTCGGTAGGGTGAGTGGGTCTTCGCCCGGTACGGCGCTCGCACGCATCTTGGTACGGATCGGGCCCGGATCTACAATGTTACATTTGATGTTTGTAATGTTGCACTCACTGCAATAGGTCAAAACCAACTCTTCAAGGGCAGCTTTTGTTGTTGCGTACCCACCCCAGTATGCCCGGTGCTTTCCAGCTGCACCCGATGATACGAAGACAGCACGCGCATTTTCTGCAAGCTTTAAAAGCGGGTCCATAGACCGGATCAAACGGAAGTTTGCCGTAAGGTTCACATCAAGCAGTTCGGCCCAGTCTTTTGGATCAATATGACCGAGTGGCGACATTGGACCCAGTACACCAGCATTACCGATCAGGATGTCGAGTTTACCCCAGCGTTCATAGATCGCACCGCCCAGACGGTCGATAGCATCCCCGTCCTTCAGGTCAAGTGGAACAAGGGTACAACTGCCGCCTGATTCGTTTATTTCATCGTCCAGTGCTTCAAGAGCACTTTGTGAACGTGTCCGGGCGACGGCAATAACATGGACGCCTGCTTTTGCGAGTTCTAGTGCAACAGCACGGCCTATGCCGCGTGAAGCACCGGTCACGAGCGCAACGCGCTTGTCCGTAGAGGTATCTGACATATTTCTTATGATCCTGTTGAGGCAATCAGGTTTAACTGGTTCGCTTTTTCCTCTTCCTCTGACTGGTCTGTCAGGAAGGTCGGATAATCACCCGTAAAGCAGGCATCACAGTGCGCAGGGCAACTATTGTTACGACCGTCTTTGTGATTAACCGCACGGTAAAGACCGTCAATGGAGAGGAAAGACAGGCTATCTGCCTTGATATATTCGCACATGGCATCAACATCCATGCGGCCTGCCAGCAGTTTGCTCCGTTCAGGCGTATCAACACCGTAGAAGCAGCTATGGGCAGTTGGTGGTGACGCAATACGCATATGCACTTCTGCGGCACCTGCTTCGCGCATCATGTTCACAATTTTAAGGGAAGTTGTTCCGCGGACGATGGAATCATCAACGAGAACGATCTTCTTGCCTTCGATAAACCACTTGTTTGCATTGTGTTTCAGTTTCACACCAAAGTGACGAATTTGATCAGAAGGTTCAATGAAGGTGCGGCCAACATAGTGGTTGCGAATAATGCCGAGTTCAAACGGAATGCCACTTTCCTGTGCAAACCCGATCGCAGCGGGCGTACCGCTATCTGGCACAGGGATGACAAGATCTGCATCAACGGTGTTTTCACGGGCTAGTTCTGCGCCAATACGTTTGCGGACGTCATAGACGCTCAGGCTGTCCATGAAACTGTCAGGGCGTGCGAAATAGACATGCTCAAAAATACAGGGCCGTGGTTTAGTTTCCGGGAACGGCTTGATGCTTTTGATGCCCTCGTCAGTGACGATAACGACTTCGCCAGGTTCTACATCGCGTACATATTCCGCGCCGATAATATCAAGGGCACAAGTCTCCGAACACATGATGTAGGCTTTATCAAGTTTGCCAAGAACCAGCGGGCGAACACCCAAGGGATCCCTGACACCGATAAGCCCTTCACGAGTTAACGTTACCAGCGAGTAAGCACCTTCCAATTGGCGCAAGGCGTCAACAAAACGGTCCATCAAACCGCGGAAATGGCTCGTGGCGATCAGATGCAGGATCACTTCCGTATCTGATGTTGACTGAAAGATAGAGCCACGGCTGATCAATTGCTTTTTAAGATGCGCTGCATTTGTCAGATTGCCGTTATGAGCCACCGCAAAGCCACCAGAGGAAAATTCCGCAAACAGCGGCTGGCAGTTTCTAAGGATGGTTTCACCCGTCGTAGAGTAACGGACATGACCAATCGCGGAGTTTCCGGGCAGGGAGTCGATGACTTCCTGACTGGTGAAATTGTCCGCAACCTGGCCAAGAACACGTCTTGTTGTGAATTCTTGTCCATTCAGGGATGTAATCCCGGCGGCTTCCTGTCCCCGGTGCTGCAAGGCATGCAGTCCCAGTGCCGTGTGGGCAGTAGCGTCAGGAGAACCAAAAATACCGAAAACACCGCATTCTTCGCGTAGTTTATCGTCATCAAAGGGATTAGTGGTAAGGGTGGATGAACCGTTGGGCATGAAGCTTTGGGGCATGACTTTGTTACCATTTCTGGACCGGTCAGAGGTCTATGTTGTAAGCGGCAAAATTCTTTTTTGCTGCGTATCGTGAATTCTTAGGATGGATATACCTTCCACTGGCATGAATGCATAGTGAAAAAAACTGATTAATTTAGACTTACCGATTGTCTTTTTTCTTTTTTTCTTCTTCGTCGGCAATGTCATCAAACAGTTTATCCATCTTATTGCGTTGTTCCTGCATATATTTTGCAGCTTGTTCTTCCAGTTTTTCGTTGATGAACTGGCTTTCTACACTCTGAGATGCTTTTTCAATATAGTCTTTGCCTACCTCGGTCGGGTCTTTCCCAAGTGCTTCGGCTGCAAGCCCTTCCATCATTTCGGCGCCCCACGATACCAGTGGTCGCAGTTTTGCATCCTTCACCCATTCGGGCTGTTCTTGTCCTGGGTACAATTTAGCAAATCCGAGATAAAGTATCGAGACAATGACCATACCACGTAGCAAACCAAATAAAGCCCCAAGAGAGCGATCCAGGAATCCGATCTGACTGTCTTTAATCGCCCCGCCGATCCATTCGGCCAGAAGCTTCAGTACAAACAAAGTCACAAAGAAAAGAACTACAAGCGTGATAAGGTCAGCCAGTTCAGGGGGAGTTATTAAATCTCTGCCGTAAGGCTTTAGTAGCTGAAACCCGAAGATGGAAGCAACAAACGCACCGGCCCAAGCGCCAAAACTAAGGGCAACTGTTGCGAAACCTCTGCCAAAGGCAAAGAGGGTGGACAGGCCAATAATGACCAGTACGGCAATATCAAATGCGGTTAAGCTACTAACATCCATGATCGGTATGATACTCCAGTCTTACAATCAGGTCACGCATCAGGTTCAATGAACAGGGCGACAAGGTCGCTGACCCGGTCAACGGTTGTTTCCCGCATGCCGGACTTTCCCTGTGTTTTGCCTTTTGGCATAATGGCAGAAGAAAAACCAAGTTTTTGTGCTTCTTTCAAGCGCGCTTCGGTTTGGGAGACACTGCGGATATCTCCAGATAGGCTTATTTCTCCAAACAAAATGCATTCATTGGCGACCGGGCGCTGCGCCACACTGGATATCAGGGCGGCTGCAACGGCAAGGTCTGCTGCTGGTTCCGAGATTTTTAATCCACCGGCAACATTCAGATATACATCACAGCCAGAAAGACCAAGGCCGGCACGTGCATCCAGAACGGCAAGCACCATGGCAAGGCGTCCACTATCCCAGCCTACAACGGCACGCCTGGGGTTGGCCGCAGTTGTCTGCGCGACAAGCGCCTGAATTTCAACCAGTACTGGACGTGACCCTTCAACACCGGCGAAAACTGCACTGCCTGGCTCTAACGTATCGCGGTCGCTTAGGAATAATTCAGACGGGTTGGCCACTTCTGCAAGGCCTTCACCGGTCATTTCGAACACACCAATTTCGCCCGTGTCACCAAAACGGTTTTTAACAGCTCTTAGAATACGGAATTGGTGTCCCCGGTCCCCTTCGAAATACAGGACGGTATCAACCATATGTTCCAGAACCCTGGGGCCTGCGATCTGCCCGTCCTTGGTAACATGTCCAACAATCAGCATAACGGTGCCGCGTCGTTTTGCGTAACCGATCAGTTCGTGGGCGCAGACTCGCACCTGACTAACGGTACCGGGGGCACTATCTATATGGTCAGCAAAGATGGTCTGAATACTATCAATCACAACAACATCAGGGGGCGGCCCTTCATCAAGCGTAGTCAATATATTCCGAAGGCTGTTTTCTGCGCCTAGCTTCAGGGGGGCATCTGACAGTCCAAGTCTGCTTGCGCGCATCTGAACCTGTGCGGTTGCCTCTTCGCCAGAGAAATATATGCAGTGTTTCCCAGCTTTGGCGAGGTTGCCCATCGCCTGCAGAAGAATGGTGGATTTACCAATGCCAGGGTCCCCGCCCACTAGAATTGCACTGCCGGGTACTAAACCACCACCAAGGGCCCGATCAAATTCGGGCATGCCGCACAGTGTCCGCGGCACTTCTTTCTCTGGCGCATTCAGGTCAACAAGTCTTACATTGCTGCCTTTTTTCGCGGAAAGTCCTTTGGGCGCGCCAGAAACTGCCGCGGCTTCCTGTTCTATCGTGTTCCAACCGCCACAGTCGTCACATTTGCCCTGCCACCGCGTGTAAACAGATCCGCAACTTTGACAAACAAAGGATGTTTTTGCCTTGGCCATTAGCTTTTTAAAATCTGCATTTCAATGGGGCCGTGTGCGCGGCCATGGATAAATTGATCCACATATTCGTTGCCAGAGGTATCAATCGTTTCTTTACTACCTTCCCAGATAATCTTGCCCTCATAAAGCATAGCGACACGATCAGCGATTTTACGGGCACTGGCCATGTCATGGGTAATGGATAATGTAGTGGCGCCCAGATCTTTCACGCATTCGACAATAAGATCATTAATGACGTCAGCCATAATCGGATCAAGACCGGTCGTTGGCTCGTCAAAGAAGATGATCTCAGGCTCTGCTGCGATTGCCCGCGCCAGACCAACACGTTTCTGCATGCCGCCGGACAGTTCAGCTGGCGACAAATTGGCTACATCAGGACGCAGCCCAACACGCCTTAGTTTTTCAACAGCGATTTCCTTGGCGTCTTTTTTGTTCAAGCCTTTGCCCTGAATAAGGCCAAAGGCGACATTTTCCCAAACAGGAAGACTGTCAAAAAGCGCAGCGCCCTGAAAGAGCATGCCAAACTTTTCAAGAATTTTTTTTCGTTCACTGCGACTAGCGGTGGTGACTTCCTGTCCATCAACCTTGATTGACCCGCTATCAGGGCGGAGAAGCCCCAGAATACATTTCAGCATCACAGATTTGCCGGTTCCCGATCCGCCAATGACGACAAGCGATGAACCCTTGGCAATCGTAAGGTCAAGCCCTTGCAGAATATGCTTGGGGCCGAAGGATTTATGGACACCACTCAGGGCAATTTTTGGTGTAGCGGTCATCCTTTACCTCCAAACACGATAACGGTGATAATGAGGTTCGCAAGCAAGATGACAATGAAGGCAGATACAACAGCGTTTGTCGTTGCCTTGCCCACACCTTGTGCGCCGCCGCGGCTGATATAGCCATGATAACTACCCATCAAGGCGATGATGAACCCAAATACCGCTGCTTTCACCAGAGAAGAATAAACGTCAGCCTTCTCCAGATAGTCGTAGGTTACCTGCAGGTAGTTGCCAGCATTAAGTCCCAGCCGTTCGGTGCCGATAACATATCCACCCATGATTCCAATGATATTTGCAATCAATACCAGCATTGGCAGGGTAATCACTGCCGCCATCAAGCGCGGTGTAATCAGATATTTGAAAGGGTCAGTCGACAGGGTTACAAGCGCGTCTATCTGTTCAGTAACGCGCATGGTGCCAAGTTCAGCCGCCATCGCGCTAGAGACGCGCCCGGCAACCATCAGGCCGCCAAGAACAGGTCCCAACTCCCGAACAATGGCGATAACAACAACCCCGGGTACGACATTTTCTGCGTTAAAGCGGCTGCCACCAACATAGATCTGCTGTGCAAGTGCCGCCCCAGTGAAAAGTGCTGTCAACCCCACAACAGGTAGGCTGTTATATCCTATCAGCCACATTTGCTTTAGAATGATGCGCCAGTATATGGGCGGACGAACCAGATGGCTCACCGCATGGGCGGCAAATGAAAAGACACGACCGACTTCTGCCAAACTTGCTAGAAAGACGCTGCCAACAATAGCGAGAGGATTATACACGAGACCTTTAATGCCCTATTTAACCAAAAGATAACCATCAATAGCCGTTCTTTTAGGGAAAGAAAAGGGCAGGATTATGTGCCCGTAAAATTTGCTTTTCGTTTTTGTAGAAAGGCCGTTACACCTTCGCGGCAATCATTGGAAAAATAACAATCTCGCTGGATCATAGCCTCGGATTGGATTTGTTCTGTAAAGCTTTGATTGAATGACTTTGCTATCAGTTGCCTGATCCCGGAAAGGGCGCGGGTAGGGCCGTTAGCCAACCTGTTCGCAAGCGCGGTTGCTTCAGACATCAGGGCGTCATCCTCTACACATTTGTAGATCATGCCCCACTCAGCGGCCTTATCAGATGGCAATTTTTCGCCAAGCATTGTGACTTCCCGTGCGCGTGCTTCTCCAATTAACCTCGGTAGGATGTAGCTACTGCCTGCATCGGGTACGAGCCCAATGTTTACGAATGCCTGCAAAAAATAGGCGGACCTCGCAGCTACTACAAAATCAGCGGATAGCGCCAGGGACATACCTGCGCCGGCAGCTACACCGTTCACCGCAGTGATCACCGGAATTTTCAGGTGTGCTAATTCAAGAAGGAAAGGGTGATAGGATGTCATAAGATCCGTCCCTGCATCCTGCAGGTTACCCGCAGATAAATCGGCTCCCGCTGAAAATGCCTTGCCTTGTCCCGTGATGAGAAGGGCCCGCGCTTCGATCGCTCCTACCGCAATCTGGTTCAGGGTTTTACGCATTTCTTCAAGCATTTCGCGGCTAAGCGCATTGAGCTTGTCTGGCACATTCAGCGTTATCGTTGCCAGGCCGTCTTTGATGTCGAAGGTTATTGTTTTTAAATCTGTCATTTCACCCCTCCCAACCCTTGCAAATTGCAATGTACTGACTAATGAAGATTTTTATTGACCTTAGGGTATCTTTCGTGGGGTTTCAATCATCATCAGTTCAGGTATTGAAATGATGGTCATTATGGCAGTCTCTTAGTTGGGCTGTATGCGCAGGCGATCAGCTGCGGAGAATACTTTACGGAATCAGCATAAAAATGCGGTGAAATATCACCGCATGCGTCTTTAAATTTTAACTGGGTTTGCCAGAAATGCCGGGATATGAGGCCCCATGCCAATAACCTTGCCCTTTGGCCAGTCATCTGCTGCCAGTTTGGGTTTTGGTGGGACTACATCCGGTGCTTTAATATGCGGGATTTTTTTGTTGGTTAGCTTTTCAATATCAGCCAGGTTTTTCTGGTCCAGCTTGCTTTTCGTGACGATGGTGAAGGCACTTCCTTCTCTCCCCGCTCGTCCGGTTCTGCCAATACGGTGGACATAGTCTTCTGCATTGCCCGGTACATCAAAGTTAAAGACATGCGATACATCAGGCACGTCAAGACCGCGCGCGGCTACATCAGAGGCAACAAGGAGTTGAATAGTATTTTCTTTGAAGCCACTTAAAACACGCATTCTATCTGACTGCGCCATATCCCCGTGCAGTTCGCCAACGCTAAAACCGTGACGGTGTAGGGAGGAGTAGACTTCTTTGACGTCAGATTTGCGGTTACAGAAAATGATACCGTTTTTGACTTTCTCAGATTTCAGCAGCGCACGCAAAGTTTTGCGCTTATCTTTTGCTGCAACGGTGATCAGTTTTTGGTCGATTGTCGTGGCCGTGGAGGAAGCACGAGCAACTTCAATCATTTTGGGGTCATCAAGGAATTGTTTTGTAAGGCGCTCGATCGGAGGAGGCATGGTGGCTGAGAAAAAGAGGGTCTGGTGTTTCTTCGGAATACACTGACAAATTTTCTCAACGTCTGGGATAAATCCCATGTCCAGCATACGGTCAGCTTCATCGACAACCAGAATATCAATACCGGTCATCAGCAGTTTTCCACGCTCGAAGTGATCTAACAGGCGGCCTGGTGTCGCGATCAGGACATCTACACCGCGGTCCAGCAGTTTTTCCTGATCACCAAAGTTCACACCGCCAATAAGAAGCGCCATAGTCAACTTGTGATTTTTGCCATACTTCTCAAAGCTTTCGGCAACCTGTGCAGCAAGTTCACGCGTTGGTTCCAAAATCAGGGAGCGCGGCATTCTGGCACGTGCCCGGCCTTCGGAAAGGATGTCAATCATGGGCAAAGTGAAGGACGCGGTTTTCCCTGTACCCGTTTGGGCGATACCAAGAATATCGCGGCCCATTAAAACCTGAGGGATGGCTTGTGCTTGTATGGGTGTCGGCTCCGTATAGCCACTTTCGGCTACTGCAGACAGTGTTCCTTCGCTCAGTCCTAAAAGATCAAAACCCATTAACAATCCATATTTTTAATCAACAATTTGCGCGCAGCATAGGAATTGTGCACCCAATGTCAATGACAATGGCAACTGTCGAAGTCCATCTGTCGGTTCCTGTGTCTATGGTGCGACAAATTTATCGCGCCTTTCCCAAGCAATCAGGATGGGTATTTGTCAGTTTCAGCAATAAAAACTGGCTGTAATCGGCTGATATAAAGAGAATGTCTAGATATCCAATTCTGCTACAGAGTCTGCATTATCCCGAATAAATTCGAAACGACGCTCAGGCTTTTTGCCCATTAAATCATCTACGAGTTTATTGGTGATGGCACGTTCAGCATATTCAGTTGGCAATGTAACACGCAGTAGTGTCCGATTCTCTATTGCCATGGTTGTTTCTTTAAGCTGAGCTGGGGGCATTTCGCCCAGACCTTTAAAGCGGCTGACTTCGATTTTACCTTTGCCCGCAAACTCAGTTTCCATCAGTTCGTCTTTATGGGCGTCATCTCTGGCATAATGAACATTACCACCCTTCGCCAAACGATACAGCGGAGGCTGTGCCAGATAGAGATTTCCATCCAGAACCAATTGCGGCATTTCCTGGAAGAAAAAAGTCATAAGAAGGGTGGCGATGTGAGCACCATCTACGTCCGCATCGGTCATAATGATAACTTTTTCGTAGCGCAAAGACTCACGGTCGTAGCCTTCTCGCGTACCACAGCCTAGTGCCTGAATAAGATCCCGTACTTCCTGGTTTGCGGCGATCTTGTCACGGGTTGCAGAAGCAACATTCAGGATTTTACCGCGAATAGGTAAGACTGCCTGTGTTTTCCGGTCACGAGCCTGTTTTGCAGATCCGCCCGCACTATCACCCTCTACGATGTAAATTTCGGTGCCTTCTGAGCTGTCACTGGAGCAATCTGTAAGTTTGCCCGGTAGGCGAAGTTTACGTTTCCCAACAGCCGTTTTACGTTTGATTTCGCGCTCCTGCTTACGGCGTAAGCGCTCCTCGAGACGTTCCAACGCCCATGTAAGCAAGTTGTTTGCACGGTTTGGTTGGTCCGCCAGCCAGTGATCAAAGGCATCCCTGATAGCATTTTCAGTCAGGCGTGCGGCTTCTGCGGTAGACAGTTTGTCTTTGGTCTGGCCCTGAAACTGTGGGTCCCGAATGAAAACCGAAAGCATCGCGCAGGAAGAGCCGGATATATCTTCGCCTGTTAACTGAGCTGCTTTCTTATTGTTGACCAATTCACCATACGCCTTCAGCCCTTTGATCAGGGCAGCGCGCAGACCGCTCTCATGGGTGCCGCCTTGCGGGGTAGGGATTGTGTTACAGTAACTGTTAGAAAACCCATCCCCAAATTCCGGCCATGCCAGTGCCCATTCAACCTGACCCTGTTCGTCTGGAAATTTTGCAAAGCCAGCAAACGGTTCTTCGGTAACGCAGGTGCGTTTGCTCACGGTCTCTTTTAAATAGTCTGCAAGACCGCCAGGGAAGTGCAGTGTTGCCTCTACTGGTGTTTTGTCATCTTTCTCAATGAGATCCGCAGCACACCGCCAGCGAATTTCCACACCGCGAAACAGATAGGCTTTTGAACGGGCCATTTTGTAAAGCCGTGCCGGTTTCAGCTTTGCCTTGACGCCAAAAATCTCATGATCAGGCAGAAAGGTAATTTTTGTACCGCGACGATTATTGACACTGCCAAGATCTTCAAGACCGGTGACGGTTTTACCGCGGCTGAACTTTTGCTGTTTCAGTTGCTTGTCACGTGCGACTTCAACGGTCATCCACTCGCTGAGAGCGTTTACGACAGATATACCAACACCGTGCAGGCCGCCTGATGTTGCGTATGCATCAGAGTTAAACTTACCGCCAGAGTGAAGCGTAGTCAGAATGACTTCCAGTGCTGATTTGCCGGGGTATTTAGGGTGTGGGTCAGTTGGGATACCGCGACCATTATCCGTGATTGTCAGCGATCCATCGTCGTTTAGCTGCATTTCAATGCGGTTGGCATGGCCAGCAACGGCTTCATCCATGGAGTTGTCGAGGATTTCAGCAACAAGATGGTGCAGAGCGTTGTCATCAGTACCGCCGATATACATACCGGGTCTTTGCCTGACTGGCTCCAGCCCCTCAAGGACCTCAATATCTTTCGCGCTGTAGTCGGATTTGGTCTGGCTGACTTCGAAGAGGTCGCTCATGCAGTATTCCCCGGAACTTGGATCAAAAATAATCGAATTAAAGGAGGTAATATAGAGACCGGAGTGCGTCAAGGTTAACGAGTTTAAATCTACACAATGATCTTGGCCGAATTGTAAGGCGAACCTAAAGTGCCCCTATGATGGTGCTAGGTTTAGTCAAACAAGGCGTCGATTTCTTCCTGTGTATGTGCGGCATCTCTGTCATCATCCTTGATGTTGGTGGACTCTTTTGCAGCAATAATGGTTTTTGACGTAGCTTCATCTACAAATTCGTCCACTTTCCCATGAATGATTGCATTCAGCTTCGCCAGTTCTTCCTGGACTTGTTGCACGCGTGATTTTATCAGCATGCTCGCATTTTCAGTCAGACCACGCTCTGCCACATTTAGAGTCTTCAAGCCGGAAACTGTCGCAACAAGAAAGTCATCAAGGTGCTGGCACGTGATGTCAAATGCCTTGCGAATACTTGTCGGAGCCAGTTCATACGCTTCTACCGCAAGGTCCTTGGCCGCAAAACCACTATCAAGAAAATGCTGGGGGTAACTTTTAGGCGCCCATTCATAAGTATCTTCGGCAATATCAGGCATGTCGGGCACCATCTCCAGCAGCATCACTATCTCATTGTAATGATTAAGGTAATCAGTTGCCAGAAAGCTCGCAGGATTGATGTTTGCTTGCTGCAGACGAGGCTGTATTTCTTGTTGTTCTTTTGTCAATTGTGTTTTGGTCATCGTCATCGCAATCGTCATACGGGCCCCAAAAACTCAATACACTTACCTTTTGTGGCAAGAAAATGAAGCAAATAAAAGTTCTAGATGTCAGAATGAGGGAAATATCTTTACGGGACGTAAATGCCATAAAAATAGAGGCCCCTTTGTCAGGGCCTCTGGAAGTACTGTATATTTGTAGCGTATTATGCGCTGTAGTACATATCGAACTCGACAGGATGTGGCGTCAGGTCCAAACGGTTAATTTCCTGCCATTTCAGTTCAATGTAAGCATCGATCTGATCGTCGGTGAAAACGCCACCTTTGGTCAGGAACTCACGGTCAGCATCAAGGGCCTCAACCGCTTCGCGTAGTGAGCCGGCAACTGTTGGAATGCCTTCCAGTTCTTCTGGTGGCAGCGCATACAAATCTTTGTCCATGGCATCGCCCGGGTGTATTTTGTTCTGGATACCGTCAAGGCCAGCCATCAGAAGCGCTGCAAATGCCAGATATGGGTTAGCCGTTGCATCCGGGAAGCGTACTTCTACACGCTTGGACTTTGGGCCACCACCGAATGGAATGCGGCAGGAAGCGGAACGGTTGCGTGCTGAATATGCAAGCAGAACCGGTGCTTCAAAGCCAGGTGTCAGGCGTTTGTAGCTGTTTGTCGCCGGGTTGGTGAAGGCATTCAGTGCTTTGGCGTGTTTGATAATGCCGCCAATGTAGTAGAGTGCAGTCTCTGACAGGTCAGCATAGCCATTACCAGCAAACAGTGGGTTGCCGTCTTTCCAGATGGACATGTGCACGTGCATGCCTGACCCGTTGTCTGCGGCAACAGGTTTTGGCATGAAAGTAGCCGTTTTACCGTATGTGTGGGCAACTTGGTGGACGCCGTATTTGTAGACCTGAACGTTATCAGCAGTTTTAGTAAGCGTAGAGAAGGTCATGCCGAGCTCGTGCTGAGACGCAGCCACTTCGTGATGGTGCTTATCCATAGGAGCACCCATCTCTTTGATAACTTTTACCATGTCGCCACGGATGTCAGAGGCGCTGTCAACCGGCGCAACAGGGAAGTAACCGCCTTTTGCTCGTGGACGGTGCGCAAAGTTACCGCCTTCATACGTTTTGGCAGTGTTGTAGGGGCCTTCGATATCGTCCAACTGATACATGGCGCCGCTGTAGTCTACTTTGAAGCGGACGTCATCGAACATGAAAAACTCTGGTTCCGGGCCAAAATAGGCAGTTTCGCCGATGCCAGTGAACTTTAAGTATTCTTCAGCGCGTTTTGCAGTAGAGCGTGGGTCACGAGCATAATCCTGGCCGGTAGACGGCTCAAGAATGTCGCAGAAAACAACCAGTGTGACATCTGCTGCGAATGGATCAATTGTTACCGCAGACAGGTCTGGTTTAAGGATCATGTCTGATTCGTTGATTGCCTTCCAGCCAGCGATGGACGAACCATCAAACATGAAACCTTCTTCGAGCATGTCTTCATCGATTACTTCGGAATCCATTGTCAAATGTTGCCATTTGCCCTTGGGGTCAGTGAAGCGAAGGTCAACCCATTCAGCATTCAGCTCTTCGATAAGCTTGAGAAAAGAGTCGATGGTTAGATTTTCGTATTTAGACATATTGGACCTCTTTTAAAACGTCGGATGGTTTGAATTCTTGGATGCCGCAGAATTAGATCGCGTCATCTCCGGTTTCACCGGTTCTGATGCGAATTGCTTCTTCAACGGTGCTGATAAATATTTTGCCGTCACCAATGCGGCCAGTGTGTGCGGCATCGCGAATTGCTTCTGCAGCACGTTCCATTTGGGCGTCGGAAA
Organism: Kordiimonas sediminis; assembly: GCF_014656395.1. GTDB lineage: Bacteria > Pseudomonadota > Alphaproteobacteria > Sphingomonadales > Kordiimonadaceae > Kordiimonas_A > Kordiimonas_A sediminis. The sequence continues at coordinate 1,084,204 of NZ_BNCI01000002.1, read as the reverse complement.
CAACGACTTCGATTTTTACCTTTGGCACAAAATCAACTACATATTCTGCACCGCGATACAGCTCGGTATGTCCCTTCTGACGACCAAAGCCTTTTGCTTCGGTAACTGTAATTCCTGAAATGCCGACATCATGGAGGGCCTCTTTGACCTCATCCAATTTGAACGGCTTGATGATTGCTTCTATTTTTTTCATTCTTTTTACACCTGTTTTCATTTTGGTGTTCTGGACGCGTGTAAGATTGCACAGCTTGTGCCAGTTTTAGAATGGCTGATGAAACGGCAGTTTTATGCGAAAAACTCACAGCAAAAGTCTGTATTCTGACTTTTAATGTGATTAAAAAATAAGCAGGTGACTATTGGTGAAGCATTTTACTGTCCCTCACGGAGCAGAAAAAACGATTTTCGGGCATCTTAGGTCTTGACGAATGGGGGGCAGTGCGCATAAACAGGCGCACCCAACGGGCAATTGCTCCGTTTGGTTTGAAATGTTGTGGCGGGTGTAGCTCAGTTGGTTAGAGCGCCAGATTGTGATTCTGGAAGTCGCCGGTTCAATTCCGGTCACTCGCCCCACTTTCCCTGCCTTCCTTAAATGTCCAGCAACTTAGCCTCTGAAATTTTAGCAGTGATTTCATGTCGCTTGTCCATGCAATGTTCAGGTGTAAGTTCTCCAAGCATAACAAGTCTTTTGTCTTCTATATCCGTACATATATCGCGTATTGAAATTAATAGATTCGTCACTCCGTATCAGCTTCCCTGAGATAAGAACTGCAATAAAAGTAAAGTTTTGGCGTTTGTCGAATCGATTCTTTTGATATGCTAAAGCGATTCGTCAGGTCTGTGAGAGGGATGGAGTTGGTTATGGGGTTGGATCCGCGTTTGCCGGAAAGTCATATACTATTGTCACCGCATCAAATGTATGCGGCGGATACCTGGGCGATGCAAAATGGCACGTCCGGTATTACGCTGATGGAAAGGGCTGGTAAATCAGTTGCAGAAGTAGCTACTGAAATGATGCCCCATAACGGTGATGGTACTATCATTGTTTTGTGTGGACCAGGCAACAACGGCGGTGATGGCTATGTCGCGGCCAGATATCTGGCTGAGTGGGGCTATACTGTATCAGTGATGCCAATCAGCGATATTATGGCGTTGAAGGGTGACGCAGCCATTATGGCGCGGCCATGGATTGGCCGGACACGACCGATGGACCTTAACGCACTGAAATCGGCAGACCTTGTGATTGATGCCATGTTTGGAGCTGGGCTGGACCGCGATATTGAAGGAGATATTGCGGCTGTCATAGAGGCAGTAAACGAAGGATCTGCCGTGGTTTTGGCGGTTGATTTGCCTTCCGGGCTGTCTGGTGCGACGGGGCAGGTACAGGGGACTGCTATTCAGGCGGATACTTCTGTTACTTTTTTCTCTTACAAACCAGGCCACATCCTGACGCCAGGGCGGTATTATTCTGGCGGAATAGACAATATTCATGTCGTGGATATTGGTATTTCGCGGGACTGTCTGGCCGATATTCAAGTGAATACCTATTGGAATACGGCCAGTCTGTGGCAAGGGGCGGTTTTTCATCCGGGGCCATCCTCTCATAAATATGACCGCGGACACGTGCTGGTTCTGGGTGGGCGGGAGCCCGCGCTGGGCGCTTCACGTCTTGCCAGTTTGGCTGCGCTCAGGTCAGGGTGTGGATTGAGTACACTGGCATGCCCTTCAGAATCCTATTCTATTCAGGCGACGGCTTTAACAGATGTTATGGTCAGGCGTTATGACAGCAGCTTTGGCCTTCTAAGTATTATGGCGGACAAGCGTATCAATACAATTGTTGCCGGTCCGGGGCTGGGTGTTGGAGAGAAAACGACAGAAACTATTCTTGCTGTTTTAAATGAAAGGCGCAGGACTGTTCTGGATGCGGATGCGCTTACCAGTTTGGCGCGGCAAATGGTGCAACTATCTGATTATTCTGGGCAAGACATTGTTTTGACGCCACATGATGGCGAGTTTAAGAAAATGTTTCCGGACATTTCACTGGATGATCGTCTGTCTGCTGCAAGGCAGGCCGCGCGTCAAACGGACTGCGTCATTGTACTGAAGGGGGTGTCTACTATTGTTGCCGCGCCAGATGGCAGGGCATCAATTGCCAGCAACGCACCGGCATGGTTGTCTGTGGCGGGTGCAGGCGATGTTCTTGCTGGAATCATAGCCGGAGTTCTGGCGCAGGGTCTGCCGCTCTTTGAATCTGTGTCTTATGCAGTGTGGCTACACGGAAAGTCCGGGGAGGTAGCGGGGCGCGGTTTGATCGCCAGTGATCTGCTGCCAGCGATTGCCAAGTCACTGCCATAATGCGTGGTGATCGGCGATATTGCTCGCTCATAGTGTGTTTATCGGCATCCGGATTTGGGGTAGGCGAAATGCCAAAATAGGGTGCTTTCGGGAAAAAGCGTCTCCTCAGGTGAAAAAAAGCTTGTGCTCCGGCGCGCGCCTGTTATAAGCCCACAATCACAAATCACTCGCGGTGCCAAATGTGGCGCCGCTATTGTTTGTGCCCAGCCAGACTCCCTTGAGGATCGTCAAACGGCTGAACGGAAAATGGAACTGCGGGCGTGGCGAAATTGGTAGACGCGCTAGATTTAGGTTCTAGTGTCCTTCGGACGTGGGGGTTCAAGTCCCTCCGCCCGCACCATCTTTCCGAAATAAGCACAGGGTAGGGTACAGACACCCGAACTGCAAAATCGCAGATCGGGCACACATATTAGAGATTATGAAAGTGGGATGAGCGATGCAGATCGACGAACTGCTGAACGAAGGTTTGAAGCGCGAATTTAAAGTTACCGTAACTGCCGGTGAACTTGATGAACGCTTGAATGTTGTTCTTGAAGACTTCCGTAAAAACGCCAAGATTAAAGGCTTCCGTCCAGGTAAAGCTCCTATTTCGCTTCTGAAGCGGATGCACGGTGATCGTGCAATGGGTCAGGTTCTGAATGAAACAATTCAGGAAACGTCTGCCAAGCTTTTCGAAGACAAGGATATCCGTCCTGCTTTGCGTCCAGACATTGATCTTGGTGATTATGCAGACGGCAAGGATCTGGAATACACTTTGAAAGTGGAAATCCTTCCAAATGTTGATGTTGAAGGCTTTAAAGCGCCATCACTAGAGCGCTGGGTTGCAGACGTTGAAGAAGCAGAGATTAACAAATCTCTGGAGCGTATTGCTGAAGGTCAAAAGTCTTTCAAGAAGGCTGCGAAGACTACAAAAGCTGCTGAAGGCGACCAGCTTCTTATCGATTTTGTTGGTCGTAAAGACGGTGTTGAATTCGATGGTGGTAAGGGCGAAGACTTTGCTCTTGAGCTTGGCTCAAACACCTTCATTCCAGGTTTTGAAGAGCAACTGGTAGGCGTAAAGGCTGGCGACGAGAAGATCGTTGAAGTTACTTTCCCTGAGCAGTATCACTCTGCAGACCTGGCGGGTGCAGCGGCTGAGTTTACAGTAACTGTGAAAGAAGTACGTCGTCCGACTGAAACAAAAATTGACGATGAGCTTGCAAAAGGTCTGGGTCTCGAAGACCTGGACGGTCTTAAAGAAGCTCTAAAAGGTCAGATCGAAGCTGACAACAACACGCTTACACGTGCTAAACTGAAGCGTTCTCTCCTTGATGTTCTTGCTGATGAATATTCCTTCGACGTACCGCAGGGTATGGTTGATCTGGAGTTCAAGCAGATTTGGGAGCAGATCAAACGTGACAGCATCATGTCTGGTGATGCCAAGCCTGAAGACTTTGAGGGCCAGGAAGAGCCAGAGGACAAAGAAGAAGCGGCTGAGTTCCGTGCCATTGCTGAACGCCGTGTTCGCCTTGGTCTTCTTCTCTCCGAGCTGGGCGTGAAAAACGAAATTCAGGTAAACCAGGAAGAAGTAAACAAGCGTATCTTTGAAGAGGCGCGTCGTTATCCTGGTCAGGAAGCTGAAGTCTTCAAATTCTTCCAGGAGAATGAAGAAGCTCGTGCACAGCTGCGTGCTCCAATCTTTGAAGAAAAGGTTGTAGATTTCGTTCTGGAAATGGCTGACCTCAAAGACAAGAAGGTCTCTCGCGAAGAGCTTGAAAAAGCTGTTCGTGAAGCTGATGAAGAAGAAGCTAATCCAAAGACTAAGAAAAAAGCGCCAGCTAAGAAAAAAGCTCCGGCTAAGAAAGCTGCAGCTAAGAAAGAGCCAGCCGAGAAAAAAGCCCCGGCTAAGAAAGCAGCGGCTAAAAAGGCTCCTGCAAAAAAAGAAGCAGCTGAGAAGAAGCCGGCAGCTAAAAAGGCACCAGCCAAGAAAAAGGCTCCTGCTAAAAAAGCTGAAAAATAGAATAACTGCTTCAGGTGGTATCACCTGTGGTAAGGTATTAAGGGCTCCGACATTCGGAGCCCTTTTTCGTCTGTCTAGCTTTTGGTCATTAGGCGTATTTAACGTACGAATAGGATTTTCAAGCTTGCCTCTTACTTCATGATCTTTTACCACTTGGAAAATGGATATAGGTCACCATATCTGGTGTCCTGCAACTGAAACGGATTGGGAATTCATATGACTGATATGCTTGATATTTACGCAAATACACTCGTGCCAATGGTTGTTGAGCAGACGGCTAGGGGCGAGCGGTCATTTGATATCTATTCGCGCCTGTTGAAAGAGCGGATCATCTTCCTGACAGGCCCTGTGAATGATCAGGTTGCAAGCCTGATAGTAGCGCAGTTGCTGTTTCTGGAAGCTGAAAATCCTGAGAAGGATATCTCCTTCTACATCAATTCTCCGGGCGGTGTCGTGACATCTGGTCTGTCAATGTATGATACGATGCAGTATATCAGACCAAAGGTAGCGACTATGTGTATTGGTCAAGCCTGTTCAATGGGATCCTTGCTACTGACTGCGGGTGAAGCAGGAATGCGCTACGCGCTGCCGAATGCACGTGTAATGATCCATCAGCCATCTGGTGGGGCGCAGGGGCAGGCTGCTGATATTGAAATCCAGGCAAAAGAAATTTTGAAAATGCGTCAGCGCCTGAATGAAATTTATGTGAAGCATACCGGGCAGAAACTTAAGACGATCGAAGGGGCAATGGACCGCGATAACTTTATGTCTGCTGAGGAAGCAAAATCTTTCGGTCTGATTGATGAGGTAATCACCAGTCGGGAAGACGAAGGCAAGAAAGAAAAGAAATAAATTCAGGCCTGAAGAAAGGCTTAGATTATGCGCTTTATCGCCCGGAATATGCGGGCGATTTTGCGTCTCTGGAACGTCTGGTTATATTTTGTTTATATTTTTCTTGTAAGCCTGAACATGCACGGTTTACGATGAAGCTGGTTAAAAGGGACTTTTCCCGGAAAAAACGGTGACTGATTTGAGTAACAACGATTCGAAAAACACGCTCTACTGCTCCTTCTGTGGCAAAAGCCAGCATGAAGTACGCAAGCTGATCGCAGGACCTACGGTCTTTATCTGCGATGAATGTGTCGAGCTGTGTAACGATATTATCAAGGAAGAAGGTAAAGCAGCTGCATCAGGCAGTCGCAGTGGTGTTCCATCACCGCTGGAAATCCTTCAGACTTTGAATGATTATGTTATCGGTCAGGCAGGTGCCAAAAAGGTGCTGTCAGTAGCGGTACACAACCATTATAAGCGTCTTAACCACGCTAGTGCCGGAAATAACGACGTGGAGCTGTCCAAGTCGAATATCCTTCTGGTTGGTCCTACCGGGTGCGGTAAGACACTTCTCGCTCAGACTCTTGCTCGCATTCTGGATGTGCCGTTTACTATGGCAGATGCGACAACGCTTACCGAAGCGGGCTATGTGGGCGAAGATGTAGAGAACATCATCCTGAAGCTATTGCAGTCTGCGGATTATAATGTTGAACGTGCACAGCGCGGCATCGTTTATATTGACGAGGTAGATAAGATTAGTCGCAAGGCTGATAACCCGTCTATTACCCGCGATGTGTCGGGTGAAGGTGTGCAGCAGGCACTGTTGAAGATCATGGAAGGTACTGTTGCCAGTGTACCGCCACAAGGTGGCCGTAAACACCCTCAACAGGAATTTCTACAAGTTGATACAACGAACATTCTCTTTATCTGTGGTGGCGCATTTGCGGGCCTTGATAAGGTCATTTCTAACCGCCTGCAGGGTAAGTCAATCGGCTTTGGTGCTGCTGTTTCTGGCCCTGATACCCGCGGTACAGGTGAATTGTTCCTTGAGACAGAGCCAGAAGATTTGCTGAAGTTTGGTCTAATTCCAGAATTTGTTGGCCGTTTGCCTGTAATCGCAACGCTGGAAGATCTGGATGAAGATGCTCTGGTTCAGATCCTGTCCATTCCAAAAAATGCGCTACTGAAGCAGTATCAGGCGCTTTTCGAAATGGAAGATGTGGCCCTTACTTTCACCGATGATGCGCTTTTTGCTGTCGCTAAACAGGCGATTGAGCGTAAGACCGGTGCACGTGGGTTGCGTTCTATTATGGAAGATACGCTGCTTGATACTATGTTTGACCTTCCTTCCCTGGAAGGCGTTGAGGAGATTGTAATCAACGCAGATGTGGTGAACGGTAAAGCGACTCCTTTGCAGATTTATGCAGAACGGAAAGACGAGGCAGATCAGTCTGCCTAATTTCTAAGCTTTAGACATAAAAATATATTCTATTGGGGTTGAATTTCGCTATTCAGCCCCAATTTTTGTTCTGAAGGTGTATAAATCTTCACCAAAAGCCATAAACGGCTGCAATATCGCTATCTATTGCTGCTTTCATAGCTTAAAATTAGTGTTAAGGGTGCAAAGCCCTATGAGTTTTAATCGATATCAGGATATTTATCATGTCTAGTTCCGTATCTGACTTTTCTGACACAGCGACATTACCGGTTCTCCCGCTTCGGGACATTGTAGTGTTCCCGCACATGATTGTACCGCTGTTTGTTGGGCGGGATAAATCTGTTCTCGCGCTTGAAGAAGTGATGGCAAACGACAAGCAGATATTGTTAGTTGCGCAAAAAGATGGGGCAGAAGACGATCCATCCGTAGAAGATGTCTATGAAATCGGTACGATTGCTACGGTATTGCAATTGCTAAAGCTTCCTGATGGGACGGTGAAAGTTCTGGTTGAGGGGCAAACCCGTGCGAGAATTGAGGATTTTGTGCGTCAGGAAGATTTCTTTGAAGCACAGGTTTCTGTTCTTGAGCCGGGCGAAGACGATAGTGCTGAACTGGAGGCGCTTGGCCGCACTGTGATTTCCCAGTTTGAGCAATATGTTAAGCTGAACAAAAAGATCCCTGCAGAGGTTGTGGCAACTATCAACCAGATAGATGATCAGGAAAAGCTTGCGGATACTATTGCATCTCATTTGGCATTGAAGATTGGGGACAAGCAGGAGCTTCTTGAAGCTACCACCATTACCGAGCGGTTTGAGCGTATCTTTGCCTTTATGGAAGGTGAGATTGGTGTCTTGCAGGTGGAAAAGAAAATTCGTGGCCGCGTGAAGCGCCAGATGGAAAAGACACAGCGCGAATATTATCTGAACGAACAGTTGAAGGCCATTCAGAAAGAGCTGGGTGAGGGCGATGAAGGCCGTGAAGAAACCCAGGAACTTGAAGAAAAAATTGCCAAAACTAAGCTGACGAAAGAAGCCAAAGAGAAATCTATGGCAGAACTCAAGAAGCTTAAAAATATGAGCCCAATGTCCGCGGAAGCAACGGTTGTTCGTAACTATCTTGATTGGATGCTGGGCGTGCCGTGGGGTAAGAAAAGCCGCGTTAAGAAAGATATTGCCAAGGCGCAGCTTGTCCTGGATACGGATCATTTCGGTCTGGAAAAAGTCAAAGAACGTATCATTGAGTATTTGGCGGTACAGCAACGGGCGAAAAAACTTAAAGGACCGATTCTGTGTCTTGTTGGCCCTCCGGGTGTTGGTAAGACGTCCCTTGGTAAATCTATCGCCAAGGCTACAGGACGGGAATTTATTCGTTTTTCACTGGGGGGTGTTCGTGACGAAGCAGAAATTCGGGGACACCGGCGGACCTACATCGGTTCTATGCCAGGAAAAGTAATGCAGTCGATGAAGAAAGCAGGAACGACGAATCCACTCTTCCTGTTCGATGAAATCGATAAAATGGGGCAGGATTTTCGCGGTGATCCAGCGTCTGCACTACTGGAAGTGTTAGATCCGGAACAAAATAATAAGTTCAATGACCATTATCTGGAGGTTGATTACGATCTGTCGGATGTAATGTTTGTGACAACAGCAAACTCTCTGAACATGCCGCGGCCGCTTCTTGACCGGATGGAAATCATCCAGTTGTCCGGCTATACGGAAGATGAAAAACTGGAAATCTCCAAGCGCCATTTGATTTCAAAATTGATTTCTGATCATGGGTTGAAGGAAAACGAGTGGTCCATTTCTGATGGCGCCATCCGTGACCTGATTCGCTATTACACACGGGAAGCTGGTGTTCGTAGCCTGGAACGCGAACTGGCGAAACTAATTCGTAAAGCAGTGAAAGAAATCGTTGAAGGCAGCCGCGAAACAGTCGCCGTTACTTCAAGAAACCTTGGTCAATATGCAGGCGTTCGTAAATACCGATTCGGTGAGGTCGAGGAAACAGACCAAGTCGGTCTGACAACGGGTCTTGCATGGACCGAGGTTGGTGGTGAGCTACTCGCTATTGAAGCTGTTACCGTTCCCGGTAAAGGCCTGATTAAGCAGACCGGTAAACTGGGCGATGTGATGAAAGAGTCTATTGATGCAGCCCGGTCTTTTGTGCATTCGCGCTGTGTCGATTATGGTATTCATCCATCAATGTTTGAGAAGAAGGATATCCACGTTCACGTACCAGAAGGGGCGACGCCAAAGGATGGTCCAAGTGCCGGTGTTGCCATGTGTACGTCAATCGTATCAACGCTTACAGGTATTCCTGTTCGCAAAGATATCGCTATGACAGGTGAAGTAACATTGCGGGGCAGAGTGCTGCCAATTGGTGGCTTGAAGGAGAAGCTTTTGGCTGCACTGCGAGGCGGAATCAAGAAAGTATTAATTCCGAAAGACAACGAAAAAGATCTGGCAGAAATTCCTGATAATGTGAAAAAAGGTCTTGAGATTGTACCGGTATCAGAAGTTGATGAAGTTCTATTTCATGCTCTGACAGAGAAGATGACTCCTATCGAATGGGTAGAGGAGGCAATGCCGGATATTTCTTCGGAAAAATCGGAAAAAGAGGGCGGAATCGCGACTCATTGACCGCCTAATTATGTTTTGACATAAATTACAAGAAAAAAAATGCACCAAACCGCAGTTTTCTGCGGTTTTTTGCTTTGACAATTGGTTTTTTCTAGTCCTAAGATGCGCATGCATTCGGCGCGGTGTTTCGCGTTATTACGAAAGCATTCTCATCAACTCAGAGGGGGATACCTTGAACAAAAATGATCTGATTGCAAAGGTTGCTGACTCAGCTGACCTTTCTAAGGCAGACGCTGGTAAAGCAGTAGACGCAGTATTTGATTCTATCGCAGCAGAGCTTGCTGGCGGTGGTGAAGTACGTTTGGTTGGTTTTGGTACTTTTGCTGTTGCAAATCGCGCAGCTACTAAAGGCCGTAACCCACGTACTGGTGAAGAAATTGACATCCCAGCGTCAAAGCAGCCTAAGTTCAAAGCCGGTAAGGGTCTTAAAGACGCTGTAAACGGCTAAAAAAATCAGCTTATGTTGATGACTGGCGGTCGCGGATTTTCCGTGGCCGCTTTTCCTTTTTCTAGCCATGGCAAAAAAAACTTTCTGAAAGTGCACTTTAGGCTGGACACAAGGCGAAATTCTTTTTACAAGCGCGCCACCACGTTGTTCGTGGGCGATTAGCTCAGTTGGTAGAGCATCTCGTTTACACCGAGAGGGTCGGCAGTTCGAGCCTGTCATCGCCCACCATTTTCTAACTTAGTTAGGAAATAATTACAGGAATTTGCGTGGGCGATTAGCTCAGTTGGTAGAGCATCTCGTTTACACCGAGAGGGTCGGCAGTTCGAGCCTGTCATCGCCCACCATTCCATTCACCGCATTTTTCTTGATACATTTTTCTTCACGCCGGTAGGGTGTCTCCAATTCATTTAAAGAATCGGAGCGAGGAATGTCATTAACTTTTAAAAACTTGTTTATCTTGGCTTTTTTTGTGCCAGGCTTGTCTGTGACTGACGCTTTGATAGCGGAGGATAGTGCAGAAAGTCCCAGTGCCGCCATCATTGCACTTGAGCAGGGTTTGCGCCCTAAGTACGGGGTAAAGGGGCAAGAAGAGGTGCTGTGGAGCCTGAAAGACAGGATGGCGCATTATAAAGTGCCAGCCGTAAGCATTGCTGTAGCAATTGACGGCAAACTTGCATGGGCAAAGGCGTATGGCGTCCGGTCATCTGCGACAGGTAAGCCAGTAGACACAGAAAGTTTGTTTCAGGCCGCATCCATTTCAAAGCCTATCGCAGGTCTTGGGGCCTTGAGACTGGTAGAAGAGGGCGCTTTGCAACTTGATACACCAGTGAACGCGCAGTTAAAAAATTGGAAGATTGTGGACAATGACTTTACCAAAAAGTCGCCCGTGACCCTTCGTCACTTACTGAGCCACCGATCAGGCGCAACTGTCCACGGTTTCAGGGGATATGCTATTGATGAAGAGATACCCACAACGGTCGAGATCCTAAATGGTGCTGCCCCTGCCAATAGCGCGCCTGTTGTTATTCGTAACCTTCCTGGTGCGGCTTATAAATATTCTGGCGGCGGCTACACTATTATGCAGCTCTTGATGGAAGATACCTTTGGAGAGAGCTTTACACATATCATCCAGGAAAAGATTCTAAATCCTGCCGGGATGCTGCTCAGTCGTTATGAGCGTCCAGATGATGGGGGTAACTATGCAGTTGCGCACACAGGCCGTGATTCTTCGCCACTGAATGGGGAATACCACCTGTACCCGGAATATGCAGCGGCTGGACTATGGACGACGCCGTCAGAGTTAGTCCACCTTGGTAGTCAAATTGCACAGGCGCGTAATAATGAAGATGGTTTGATATCGCAAAACCTGCTTCAGGAGATGATCCCCGATAGTGCAGAGGAAAATGGTCTGGGGTTTGGTTTGAATAATGATGGTGACGGTGTTGCCTTTGTCCACAGTGGGCGTAATGTCGGTTTTACTGCTCGCTGGATCACCTATGCAGACGGCAGGGCTAGTGTTGCCGTCATGACTAATGCTGATACCGGACATGATCTGATAGCGGAAATACTAAGTGGTCTGGGGAATATTTATGGCTGGAAGCAGGATGCTTACACGGAATTTGAAGTAGTAAGTCTGAACAAAGAGCAACTGGATGCTGTTGCTGGAACGTATAAATTCAGTGCCGAAGATGATGAGGCAGCGATAGAAATCACAGCAGAATCCGGTATGTTATGGGCTGAGAGCGTTCTGTTCCAGCGTTCGCGTTTTCATGCAATCTCTGATTCACGCTTTTTCTTGCCGTCAGGGCTGACGTTTGAGCTTAAAATACCTGAAGATGGTTCCACCCCTGAGCTTATAGTAATGGATGAGATCCATTTAATAAAAGCAGATCAATAAGTCCTGTTTAAGAGGATATCGGTAGTATCTGGCTTATACTATAAGCTGGGGACATTGAGGCAAGCAGTACTAAGAGTAAAAGGATGTTCAGTGTGGATGAGAAGTGTGACAAAGATCAGGCGCCAAAGCCTACTGTCATTGAAGCAAGCTGGGCACCACCAGATCCGCGGGACTTAACGAGTAATGAGAATGCTTCTGGGCCGGAAAAGGCCTGGTCAATGGTCCGAATCTTTGGGGCGTATCATCCAATTTTAAATTTGCCGATTATCATCTTTGACGCCATGATGGGGCGTAGCGGCACCAGTGGCCGTATTTTGGTGTCCTTAATAGTTGTCAGTCTCATTTTTACCATTTTCTTTTTTGCCTAGGAAAAGGGCCGTAAACTGCGCTTGACAGGGAGCAAGGTCTTTTCTGTCTCTTTTTTGCAAAAAAGAATATTGACACCGACCATCCTAGAGCCTAAACAACGCTCCGCAAGCGATGCGCGGGTGTAGCTCAGTTGGTTAGAGTATCGGCCTGTCACGCCGAGGGTCGCGGGTTCGAGCCCCGTCACTCGCGCCATTTGCTTGCAATATTTGAAATAGCTGCGCGGGTGTAGCTCAGTTGGTTAGAGTATCGGCCTGTCACGCCGAGGGTCGCGGGTTCGAGCCCCGTCACTCGCGCCACTATTTCAAATCAAAGAAACGCGTCACAGGTCCTTTTCAGGAAACCAGGCGCGTTTTTTTATTTTCCACCTCTATGCCTAAAACTAGCGTTTAGTTAAGAATCGTTCTCAACATTATAAAAAATATACAAAAATCAGACCGATTGACTTTGTTTTAAGCGGGAGGGTGGTTATAGTGTGCGCATTCGAGAACAGTGACCATTTCTTCTTTACACTTTTGTGTGACATGGATAAAAGGTCGCTGTGTTTAGGCTAACGAATTAACAAGAAGGGGCTCCCATGGAGTCGTTATTAGTTCAATATCTTCCGATCCTGATCTTTCTAGGGATCGCAATTGTCCTTTCTGTGATTTTTGTCGGTGCCGCTGTTTTGGTTGCAAAACAGGCTCCTGATGATGAAAAGCTGTCAGCGTACGAATGTGGCTTTGACGCTTTTGAAGAATCAAGAAATCAGTTTGATGTCCGCTTTTATCTTGTCGCCATCCTGTTCATCATTTTTGACCTTGAGGTAGCATTCCTTTTCCCGTGGGCAGTGTCCCTTGGTGAAATTGGTGTCTACGGCTTCTGGTCTATGATGATCTTCCTTGGCGTTCTGACTGTCGGCTTTGTCTATGAATGGAAGAAGGGAGCTCTGGAATGGGAGTAGAACCCTCTAAGAATGCACTGCCTGCTGCGATGCCAAATAATCCATCTGAAGATGGATACTTTCTTGGCTTGAATGAAGAGCTGGCAGATAAGGGCTTTGTGGTTACCTCTATGGAAGAGTTAATCACTTGGGCCCGAACCGGCTCTTTGTGGTGGATGACATTCGGTCTCGCATGTTGCGCAGTGGAGATGATGCATACATCCATGCCGCGTTATGATGTGGAACGTTTTGGTTTCGCCCCGCGTGGTAGCCCACGTCAAAGTGACGTTATGATCGTTGCTGGTACGCTAACAAACAAAATGGCGCCAGCTCTGCGTAAAGTATACGACCAAATGTCTGAGCCTCGCTATGTGATCTCTATGGGGTCATGTGCAAATGGCGGTGGTTACTACCACTATTCATACTCTGTTGTGCGTGGCTGTGACCGCATTGTGCCAGTGGATATTTACGTTCCAGGCTGCCCGCCAACGGCTGAGGCATTGCTGTACGGTGTTCTGCAGTTGCAGCGTAAAATCAGAAGAACAGGAACACTCGTACGATAGGTGCGGGTGCTTCTTCGTTGTATTAAGTTTTTCATTAGGGCTCATGGCCCACGGAAATTAGGGAGCGCGTCCGCGCATGACTGACGAACCATTAAAGGAACTTGCCGAGCATATCGCCAGTAGCCTCGATACAGAGGTTGTTGAGACGTTTGTTCGTCATGGTGAGCTGACTGTCCTGGCTCGGGCAGAGCATATCTTGAAGGTGCTGACTTTCCTGAGGGATGATCAGCTTTGTATGTTTAAGCAGCTGGTTGATATTAGCGGTGTAGATTACCCTCAGCGCGAGAAGCGGTTCGATGTCGTCTATCATATGCTTTCTTTGCAGTTGAATATGCGAATCAGGGTAACGGTAATGGCGGATGATGTAACGCCGGTACCTAGTGCAACAAGCGTCTTTTCTTCTGCGGGATGGTGTGAGCGCGAAATCTGGGACATGTACGGTGTGTATTTCGCTGATCATCCTGATCTGCGCCGTATTCTGACAGATTATGGCTTCCAGGGTCATCCGCTTCGTAAAGATTTCCCGCTGACTGGGTATGTTGAGTGCCGGTACAGCGAAGAAGAGAAGCGGATTGTGTATGAGCCAGTGGAGCTTACGCAGGAATTCAGGAACTTTGATTTCATGAGTCCGTGGGAAACAGCAAAATACGTCTTGCCGGGTGATGAAAAAGCCGGCGAAGAGACGAAGGGATAATCGGGAAAGAAGAATGGCTGAAGTCGATATTAAAAACTATAGCCTGAACTTTGGGCCGCAGCACCCTGCCGCTCACGGCGTTTTGCGTATGGTTCTGGAGTTGGATGGCGAAGTGATGGAGCGGGTTGATCCGCACATTGGTCTTCTGCACCGCGGTACTGAGAAGCTTATTGAAAATAAGCAGTATTTGCAGGCAATGCCGTATTTTGATCGTCTGGACTATGTTGCTCCTATGAATCAGGAGCATGCTTTTGTAATGGCGATTGAAAAGCTGATGGAAGCGGAAGTGCCAATTCGTGGCCAGTATGTTCGCGTACTTTTCAGTGAAATTGGTCGTGTACTGAACCATTTGATGAACACCCTTGCCCATGCAATGGATGTGGGCGCTCTGACACCTATTCTTTGGGGCTTTGAAGAGCGTGAGAAGCTGATGGTTTTCTACGAGCGTATTTCTGGTGCGCGCCTACACGCTGCATTCTTCCGCCCTGGTGGAGTCCATCAGGATCTGCCTGCGGGTCTTGCAGAAGATATTTTCAAGTGGAGTGAGGAATTCCCGAAGGTAATTCAAGACCTGGAAACACTCCTGATTGATAACCGTATTTTCAAGCAGCGTAATGTGGATATTGGTGTTGCTTCTGTGGAAGACGCGCTTGATTGGGCTTTCTCTGGTCCGATGCTGCGCAGTACCGGTATTCCGTGGGATCTGCGCCGTTCGCAGCCTTACGAAGTTTATGACAAGATGGACTTCAATGTCTGCGTTGGTAAGCACGGCGACTGCTATGACCGGTTCATGCTGCGTATGGCCGAAATGAAAGAATCTCTGAAGATTATTCGCCAGTGCCTGAATGAGATGCCTGAAGGTCCGGTTCTAAGTCTGGACAATAAGGTTGCTCCGCCGCGACGGTCCGAGATGAAAACATCTATGGAAGCGCTGATCCACCACTTCAAACTTTACACCGAGGGCATAAAAGTGCCGGAAGGTGAAGTGTACGCGGCTGTGGAAGCGCCGAAAGGTGAGTTTGGTGTGCATTTGGTGTCTGATGGGTCTAATCGTCCGTACCGCTGTAAAATTCGTGCACCGGGATATATTCACCTTCAGGCAATGGAGTTTTTATGTAAAGGCCACATGCTGGCAGATGCGCCAGCAATTCTTGGGGCCATGGATGTAGTATTTGGTGAGGTGGACCGATGAGTACCGCTGAGAAAAAAGGCTTTTGCTGGACCAAGGAGAATGAAGCCCTTGCACAGCATCACATTGCCAAATATCCGGAAGGTCGGCAGCAATCTGCTGTCATGCCGCTTCTGGATATTGCACAGCGCCAGAATGGTGGGCATGTAACGGTCGAAATTATGGAATATATTGCAGACTATCTTGATATGCCTGCAATTCGCGTACAGGAAGTTGCGACTTTCTACACGATGTACAATCACCGCCCAATTGGCAAACACCATGTACAGGTTTGCGGCACGACGCCTTGCTGGCTTCGTGGATCTGATAAGATTTTGGCAGCTATTGAAGCGCACCTTGGCATCAAGAAGGGTGAAACGACCGCAGATGGTCTCTTTACGCTTGGTGAAGTTGAGTGTGCTGGTGCGTGTGTGAATGCGCCGGTTGTCTCTATTGGTGATGATTATTTTGAGGATCTGTCGCCAGAGCGCGTTACAGAAATCCTTGATATGATCAAAGACGGTAAAGACGTTGTCGCAGGGCCACAAAATGGCCGTCAGACCAGTGCGCCGCTGGGTGAACTGACGTCGTTAACCGAATTTGTAGAAAAAGCGTAGGAGGGTAATCATGCTACAAGATAAAGACCGCATTTTTACCAACCTGTATGGTCATGAGCCGTGGAACCTGGATGCTGCGATGAAACGCGGCGACTGGGATGGTACAAAAGAGCTGCTGGCTAAAGGTCGTGACTGGATTATCAGTGAAATGAAGGAAAGCGGCTTGCGTGGCCGTGGTGGTGCCGGTTTCCCAACTGGTCTGAAATGGTCCTTCATGCCCAAAGAATCTGATGGCCGTCCAAGCTACCTGGTTGTGAACGCCGATGAAGGTGAGCCGGGGACATGTAAAGACCGTGACCTGATGCGTCATGATCCGCACAAGCTTATCGAAGGCTGCCTGATTGCCGGTTTCGCGATGAATGCTGTTGCCGCTTATATCTATATTCGTGGTGAGTTCTACCGGGAAGCAGAAGTTTTAAATGCCGCGATTGAAGAGGCGCGTGCCAAGGGCTTTCTTGGCAAGAATGCTTGTGGCTCTGGCTATGACTTTGATGTGCATGTTCACCGCGGTGCCGGCGCATACATTTGCGGCGAAGAAACCGCTCTG
Source organism: Kordiimonas sediminis (assembly GCF_014656395.1). Lineage (GTDB taxonomy): Bacteria > Pseudomonadota > Alphaproteobacteria > Sphingomonadales > Kordiimonadaceae > Kordiimonas_A > Kordiimonas_A sediminis. Next base: position 1,067,723 of record NZ_BNCI01000002.1, on the reverse strand, counting down.
ATCGAAAGCCTTGAAGGCAAAAAAGGCCAGCCTCGTCTGAAACCTCCATTCCCTGCGAATGTGGGTGTCTGGGGTTGCCCTACAACCGTTAACAATGTGGAATCGATCGCAGTTGCACCTACTATCCTTCGTCGTGGTGCAAGCTGGTTTGCAGGTCTTGGCCGGGAAAATAACACCGGTACAAAGGTTTTCTGCATTTCTGGACATGTAAACAATCCCTGTAACGTTGAAGAAGAAATGGGTATTCCGCTTAAAGAGCTTATTGAAAAGCATGCTGGCGGTGTACGGGGTGGCTGGGATAATCTCCTTGCTGTTATTCCTGGCGGGTCGTCTGTACCAGTTCTTCCAAAAGAGATTTGCGACACAGTGCGCATGGACTTTGATAGTCTGCGCGATGTTCAAAGTGGTCTTGGGACTGCTGCAGTTATAGTTATGGATAAGTCTACGGACATTGTTAAGGCGATCGCCCGTCTTAGCGAGTTTTACAAACATGAATCATGTGGCCAGTGTACGCCGTGCCGTGAAGGTACAGGCTGGATGTGGCGCGTGATGGAACGTCTTGTCGTTGGCAAGGCTGACAAAGAAGAAATCGATATGCTTCTGGATGTTACAAAGCAAATCGAAGGTCACACTATTTGTGCACTGGGTGATGCTGCTGCATGGCCTATTCAGGGTCTGATGCGCCATTTCCGCCATGAGGTGGAAGCGCGTATCGATGCTTATCACGCCAAAGCGGCAGAGTAAGGCGAGGTCAGGAGAGATATATGCCCACGCTAACCATTGACGGTAAAGAGATTGAAGTAGAGAACGGGATAACCGTCCTGCAGGCTTGTGAAGAAGCCGGGGTCGAAGTTCCACGTTTCTGCTATCACGAGCGGTTATCGATTGCCGGTAACTGCCGCATGTGTCTGGTAGACATGGAAAAAGCGCCAAAGCCTATCGCAAGCTGTGCGATGCCAGTAGGCGAAGGCATGGTAATCCATACCAATACGGAACGTGTTAAAAAAGCACGTGAAGGGGTTATGGAATTCCTGCTTATTAACCACCCACTGGATTGTCCGATTTGTGACCAGGGTGGTGAGTGTGACTTGCAGGACCAGGCAGTTGCTTTTGGACGAAGCGGTAATCGCTATGAAGAAAGCAAGCGTGCGGTTGAAGACAAGAACATGGGGCCGTTGATTTCAACCACCATGACGCGCTGTATTCACTGTATGCGCTGTGTACGCTTCTCGACAGAAGTGGCTGGGGTGACGGATATGGGCTCCCTGTGGCGCGGTGAACATACTGAGGTAACAACCTATCTGGGTAAGATCCTCGATAGTGAGATGTCTGGTAACGTGATTGATCTTTGCCCCGTTGGCGCACTGACAAACAAGCCTTATGCCTTCACAGCCAGAAGCTGGGAATTAAAAGGTACTGAATCCATTGATGTTATGGATGCGGTTGGCTCAAACATTCGTGTTGATGCACGGGGTGCCGCGGTTATGCGGGTACTGCCTCGTTTGCATGAAGATGTGAATGAAGAGTGGATTTCTGACAAAACACGATTTGCCTGCGACGGCTTGAAAAAACGCCGTCTGGACCGTCCATATGTTCGCAGACGCGGCAAGCTTGAAGAAGCGAGTTGGTCTGATGCCTTTGCTGCTATCAAGAAGAAGCTTAAAGGCATGAAGGGTGCGGAAATCGCAGGTGTCGTAGGTGATCTGGCTGACATGGAATCCATGCTGGCGTTCAAGGACCTACTTGGGAAGCTTGGTTCCAAGCGTATTGAAGGCCGTCAGGATGGTGCTGCAATAGATAATGCGGTGCGTGCTGGCTATCTGTTGAACGCAGGTATTTCCGGTATTGAAGACGCTGATTATCTGCTTTTGGTTGGTACGAACCCACGTGTGGAAGCACCAATTATCAATACGCGCATTCGTAAAGCTGTTCTGTCTGGTCTGAAGGTCGGTAATGTTGGTAATGCCGAAGATTTGACATACGCTGTTGAAGAGTTTGGTGACGATAAAGCAATTCTAAATGCTATTATCTCTGGCAAACATGCTGCTGCTGATGCTTTGAAGAAAGCAGAACGTCCAATGATTATCGTCGGGCAGGGTGCTTTAACGGGTGAAGATGGTGCAGCGGTTCTGAAAGCTGTACGCGACATTGCTGATACATACTGCGTCAAAGACGGCTGGAACGGTTATGGTATGCTGCACACCGCTGCTAGCCGTGTTGGAGCCATGGACCTTGGTCTGGTAACCAAAGGCGGTGTTGACAGCATTCTTGATGATGCATCCGCTGACAAGCTGAAGGCTGTCTTCCTTCTTGGCAGCGACGAAATTGATACAGCATCCCTTAAGAAGACTTTCACTGTATATATCGGCACGCACGGTGACGAAGGTGTTCAGAATGCTGATGTTATTCTGCCTGCCGCTGCCTACACGGAAAAGTCTGGCACGTATATCAATACCGAAGGTCGGGTACAGCGTACTGAAAAAGCTGTATTTGCGCCAGGTGATGCACGTGAAGACTGGACAATCCTGCGGGCTTTGTCTGATGTTCTTGGTGATACGCTTCCATATGATACGCTTGCGCAGCTACGGGACGCACTTGCGAAGGCTGTACCTGCGGCAAAAACACTTGATACCGTGCCTACAGAGGCATGGGGTGATTTTGGCACAGCAGGTGATGTTGCAAGTGGCGGTATCGCACCAACGATTGAAAACTTTTATCTGACAAACCCGATCGCCCGCGCATCTGAGACTATGTCACAGTGTGTGGATGCTCGCGAAGATATTGCTGGGGAGGCAACAGGCACCCATGGTTGATGCAATTTATTCATTGTTTGGCACTGAAGGGCCGTTTCTGTATTTGACAGCCATCGTGCTCTCAATTCTTGCCGTGGTGTTGCCACTTCTGATCGCAGTTGCTTTTGCGGTATATTTCGACCGTAAAATCTGGGCAGCGGTTCAGATGCGTCGTGGTCCGAACGTGGTTGGTCCCTTTGGTCTGTTGCAGTCTTTTGCCGATGGTCTGAAATTGTTCCTGAAGGAAACGATTATTCCGGCAGGTGCGAACAAGGCGATCTTCCTGATTGCGCCAATGCTGACATTCACACTGGCACTGATCAGCTGGGCTGTTATTCCTTTTGAAGCACGGGTTGCAATCGCTGACCTGAACGTTGGAATACTATATATCTTGGCGATTTCATCGCTGGGCGTATACGGTATCATCATGTCAGGCTGGGCGTCGAACAGCCGTTATGCATTTCTTGGTGGCTTGCGTTCTGCAGCGCAGATGGTCTCTTATGAAGTCTCTATCGGCTTTGTGCTGGTCTGTGTGCTTGTGAAAGTCGGCTCCCTGAATATGACTGATATTGTTCTTGCGCAGGAAGGTGGTATCTGGAACTGGCACTTCATCCCGTATCTGCCGGTTTATGTCATCTTCTTTATTTCTGCACTGGCTGAGACGAACCGTCCGCCGTTTGACCTCCCAGAGGCGGAAGCAGAGCTGGTTGCAGGCTATCAGGTAGAATATTCATCCATGGCGTTTGCTCTGTTCTTCCTTGGGGAATATGCAAACATTCTGTTGATGTCTGCAGTGATGGCGATCCTTTTCCTTGGTGGATGGGATGCTCCGCTGCCAATCCTTGACTTTATCCCAGGATGGATTTGGCTCTTGGTGAAGACTGCATTTGGTTTCTGGCTCATCGCGATGGTGAAGGCTTTTGTGCCGCGCTACCGCTATGACCAACTGATGCGCCTTGGTTGGAAGGTATTCCTGCCACTGTCACTATTCTTTGTTGTGTTGTACTCCGGCCTGAAGGTCGCCGGCGTGCCGTTGTTTAGTTAAAAAGGGGCTGAGAAGGACATGACCGCATTAGCACAAGCCGCAAAATCCCTTTTGCTGATTGAGTTTTGGAAAGCGATGGTGTTGTCGACGAAGTATTTCTTCCGTCCAAAGGCAACAATCAACTATCCGTACGAGAAAGGGCCGCTTAGCCCGCGTTTTCGTGGAGAGCATGCGCTACGTCGTTATCCAAACGGCGAAGAACGGTGTATCGCCTGTAAGCTTTGTGAGGCGATTTGCCCTGCACAGGCGATTACAATCGAAGCTGAGCCACGTGAAGATGGCTCTCGCCGCACAACACGGTACGATATCGACATGGTTAAATGTATTTACTGCGGCTTCTGTCAGGAAGCCTGCCCGGTAGATGCGATTGTCGAGGGACCAAACTTCGAGTTCGCAACGGAAACCCGTGAAGAACTTTATTACGATAAAGACAAGCTGCTCGCGAACGGTGAGCGGTGGGAGCGCGAAATTGCAGCTAATATTGCTGCTGACGCGCCCTATAGATAAGGTCAGGAGAGGATAGAAATGGACTTTCCAGTAGAAATTTTACCGGCTCTGGCCTTTTATATGTTTGCTGCAATTACAGTGGCATCAGGCTTTCTGGTTATTTTTGCCAAAAACCCCGTTCATTCGGTTCTTTGGCTTATTTTAGCATTTTTCAGTGCAGCAGGTTTGTTTGTCCTGATGGGGGCTGAGTTCCTCGCGATGCTGCTCGTTATTGTTTATGTTGGCGCAGTTGCTGTCCTGTTCCTGTTTGTTGTGATGATGCTTGACATCAATTTCGAGGAACTGCGGGAAGGGGCGCTTGATTATATTCCTATTGGTGCGCTCATTGGGCTGATCTTACTGGCTGAGCTGGTGACACTTGGTTCCGCCTGGGTTGTTGGCGAGGATATTACACGCAATGCCGCAGCGCCGATGCCTTCGGTTGCTGAAGTGCATAACACCGAAGCTATCGGCCAAATTCTGTACACGGATTACATCTATGCCTTCCAGGGGGCTGGTCTGGTGCTTCTGGTCGCTATGATTGGCGCAATTGTGCTTACGCACCGTACGCGCACAGGTGTTCGCCGTCAGAATATCAGCGCACAGGTATCGCGTCGTCCAGAAGATGCATTTGAACTTGTTAATGTTAAATCGGGTGAGGGCGTTTCGCTCACTCCCGGCAAAAAAGGGTAAGAGCTCAACATGGATATCGGGCTAGGACATTACCTGACGGTTGCCGCAATCCTTTTTGTAGTAGGGGTTTTCGGTATCTTCCTGAACAGGAAGAACGTCATCATCATTCTTATGTCGGTGGAACTGATCCTTCTATCGGTCAACATCAACCTTGTGGCCTTCTCCACGCACCTGAATGACATGGTAGGGCAGATCTTTGCCATGTTCGTATTGACGGTTGCAGCGGCAGAGGCAGCGATTGGACTGGCAATCCTTGTGATTTACTTCCGTAATCGCGGCACAATCGCGGTTGAAGATATCAACCAGATGAAGGGGTAAGCGACCATGATGTATAAGCTTATTGTTTTCTTGCCTCTTATTGGCTTTTTGTTCGCTGGTCTTTTTGGATCAAAGTTCTCTGATCGTATCAGTCAGCTTGTTACTGCGGGGTTGGTGACTGTCTCTGCCGTCTTGTCCTGGATGGCATTTGCAGACGTTGCACTGGGCGGTAATCAGTATACTGTTCTGGTTCTGGAATGGGTGTCATCTGGTGCACTTAGCTTCGACTGGGCATTCAAGATTGATACGCTTACAGTGGTGATGCTGGTCGTTGTAAACAGCGTTTCTGCACTCGTGCACTGGTATTCCTTCGGTTACATGGAAGATGACCCAAGCAAGCCGCGCTTCTTTGGCTATCTGTCGCTCTTTACTTTTGCGATGTTGATGCTGGTGACATCCGACAACCTCGTTCAGATGTTCTTTGGTTGGGAAGGTGTTGGTCTGGCGTCCTACCTGTTGATTGGCTACTATTATAAGAAGCCAAGCGCGAATGCTGCAGCAATCAAGGCTTTCGTTGTAAACCGGGTAGGGGATTTTGGTTTCTCTCTTGGTATTTTCGGCGCATTTGCACTCTTTGGCTCGGTCATGTTTGATGACATTTTTGCAAGCGCTGATCAGTATGCTGACTATTATATCAATTTCCTTGGTACAGATTTCCATGCGATCACTGTGATTTGTATCCTGCTGTTTGTTGGTGCCATGGGTAAATCAGCGCAGCTTGGTCTGCACACATGGCTTCCTGATGCAATGGAAGGCCCAACACCGGTTTCCGCCCTTATTCACGCGGCAACAATGGTAACAGCGGGTGTTTTCCTTGTCGCGCGTTTCAGCCCAGTGTTCGAGATGTCACCAACTGCGTTGGCTGTGGTGACGATCATTGGTGCTACAACGGCATTTTTCGCAGCAACTGTTGGTCTCGTTCAGAATGACATTAAACGTGTTATTGCCTACTCAACCTGTTCGCAGCTTGGCTATATGTTCTTCGCACTAGGCGTATCTGCTTACGGTGCTGCTATCTTCCACCTGTTTACGCACGCTTTCTTCAAAGCCTTGTTGTTCCTTGGATCGGGTGCTGTCATTCATGCAATGCATCACGAACAGGATATGCGTAACTATGGTGGTCTGGCTAAGAAAATTCCATTTACCTTTGCCATGATGACAATTGGTACGATTGCCCTGACAGGTTTCCCAGGTACAGCAGGCTTCTACTCCAAGGATATGATCCTTGAAGCAGCCTATGCATCCCATGCGTTTGGTGCTCAGTATGCATTTGTTCTTGGTATCGCTGCCGCATTCATGACCAGTTTCTACAGCTGGCGTCTGGCGCACCTGACATTCTTCAACGGCGAATGTCGTGCTGACGAGCATACTGCATCCCATGCACATGAAGCGCCGTGGATTATGCGTTTGCCACTGGTTATTCTGGCAGTAGGCGCCCTGTTCGCGGGTGTCGTGTTCGCAGATATGTTTGTGGGTGAAGGACGCTTTGCTTTCTGGAATGGTGCACTGGTTACATCTGTTGGTGACGTTCTGGATGAAGCGCATCACGTACCGTTTGCTGTTAAGGCTGCACCGTTTGTTGTGATGCTGCTTGGCTTCATTTTCGCAACTGTCATGTACTATAAGGTTACTGACATTCCTGAGCGTATGGCAAAAACCTGGGACGGCCTTTATGCCTTCCTTCTTAATAAATGGTATTTTGACGAGTTGTTTAACTTCATTTTCATCCGTCCTGCATTTTGGCTTGGTCGTGTGTTCTGGAAGAAGGGTGACGAGGCTACTATTGATGGCTTTGGCCCGAATGGCGTGTCACATGCGATTGCCTTTGTTGCAGCCCGTGCCCGTAAACTTCAGACTGGTTACGTGTACCATTATGCCTTTGCCATGATCATTGGTTTGTCGCTCGCGATTACCTGGTTCATGGTCACCGGTAGCAGTCATTAAGGGATAGGGGTTTTAGACATGACTTTTCTTTCAGAATATCTTCTATCCATGATGCTGGCGGTGCCGCTTGTCGGTGCTGCGATCATCCTCCTTATCCGTCATCAGGATCAGGAGATTGCTAATCGTAATATTCGTAACGTTGCGTTCCTGACAACGTGTGTGACATTTGTTCTGACGATTTTGATGTGGATCGGGTTTGATAATTCCAATCCTGACTTCCAGTTTGTAGAAAGCTACAGCTGGTTCGGTGATACAGTTAAGTATCATTTGGGCGTCGACGGTATTTCCATGCTGTTTATCGTGCTCACCGGATTCCTGATGCCGATTGTGATTGCTGCATCATGGGAGAGTGTTCAGACACGCGTTAAGGAATATATGATAGCTTTCCTCGTGCTTGAAACACTGATGGTTGGTGTTTTCTCAGCACTGGATATCTTCCTCTTTTACGTCTTCTTCGAAGGCGGCCTGATCCCAATGTATCTTTTGATCGGTATTTGGGGTGGTGTGAACCGGATTTATGCAAGCTTTAAGTTCTTCCTTTATACGCTTCTTGGTTCTGTCCTGATGCTCGTTGCTATCCTTTGGATGGTAATTGAAACAGGCACTACTGACATTCCAGTATTGATGACAACGGATTTTGCTGCAGATGTGCAAAATTGGCTGTGGCTTGCATTCTTTGCTTCATTTGCGGTCAAAATGCCAATGTGGCCGGTTCATACGTGGCTTCCAGATGCACACGTACAGGCACCTACTGGCGGTTCTGTGATTCTGGCGGGTGTTTTGCTGAAAATGGGTGGATATGGTTTCCTCCGCTTCAGTTTGCCGATGTTCCCTGAAGCAACAGAGCATTTCGCATGGCTCGTATTTGCGCTGTCGATCATTGCCGTGATTTACACATCACTTGTGGCACTGGTGCAGGAAGACATTAAAAAGCTGATTGCATATTCCTCTGTTGCACACATGGGCTTTGTTACAATCGGTATCTTTGTTCTAAACACTAACGGTATTGAAGGATCGATCTTCCAGATGCTTAGCCACGGTGTGGTATCGGGCGCACTGTTCCTATGTGTTGGTGTGATCTATGACCGGTTGCACACGCGGGAGATTGGACGATACGGCGGTCTGGCCATTAATATGAAGATTTATGCGGTAACGTTTGTGATCTTCTCCATGGCATCTGTCGGGCTGCCGGGAACAAGTGGTTTCGTAGGCGAATTCCTGGTTCTTAACGGTGCGTTCCAGTATGATAGCTGGATTGCGTTCGGTGCCTCGTTCGGTGTGGTTCTCGGTGCTGCTTACATGCTGTATCTGGTTCGCCGGGTTATTTTCGGCGATCTAACCAAAGACGATGTGAAGGCTATGCCTGACCTGTCATGGCGTGAAAAGGCGATCTTCGCCCCCCTTATTGCAGTTGTTCTGTGGATGGGTATCTATCCCAAGAGCTTTCTGGACCCGATCCATACAAGTGTTGAAAATCTAATTGAAACGCGCTTCCCGGAAGAAGCTGCGCGTCAAAAACAAAGTGTCAAGGCGGGCGCACCTGTTGCGTCTTCTGATGACCATTCTGCCGACGCGCACTAAGGAGAGAAATGGTGTTTAACGAAGTAATTCCAAATCTCGGTATTGCACTGCCAGAAATTGTAATGGCTGTTGGAGCTCTAGCTCTCCTGATGGTTGGCGTTTTCAGCACTGCTGATAAGGCTTATCGTCTGGTGACGAACCTTGCCGCTGCTTTGCTCCTACTGACCGCTATTTTGTTGATCACGCAAGTGGGCGGCGAGCGTCAGGTAACATTTGGCGGCATGTTTGTGTCTGATGGCTTTGCTATCTTTACCAAGATTTTGGTGCTTATCGGTTCCGGTATCAGCTTGTTGATGGCTGAACGCTTCCTAAAGGAACATAACGTTGCAAAATTTGAGTATCCTGTCCTTGTCGTATTAGCGACCTTGGGCATGATGGCAATGATTTCGGCAAACAACTTCCTGAGCCTTTATATTGGCCTGGAGCTGCAAAGTTTGGCCCTGTATGTTCTGGCATCCATCAATCGTGACCGTAACCGTTCGACAGAGGCTGGTCTGAAGTATTTTGTGCTGGGTGCACTTAGCTCTGGTATGCTTTTGTTCGGTATCAGTTATATCTACGGCTTTGCTGGAAGTATCGAATTTGATGTATTGGCGGAGACACTTGCGAGCGGCGAAGCATCAGTTGGTGTGATTGTTGGTCTGGTCTTCCTGATAGCAGCTCTTGCCTTTAAAATATCTGCCGTCCCATTCCACATGTGGACACCAGATGTGTATGAGGGGGCGCCGACGCCTGTAACGGCATTCTTTGCGTCCGCACCGAAGGTGGCGGCACTTGCACTGTTCGTTCGCGTCATGATTGGTGCCTTCCCTGATATGCTACATGAATGGCAGCAGGTCGTGATCTTTATCTCAATCGCTTCCATGTTTGTTGGTGCATTCCTGGCGCTTGTTCAGACAAATATCAAACGCCTGATGGCCTATTCGTCTATTGGTCATGTAGGATTTGCTCTTGTTGGTCTGGCTGCAGGCACGCAAGAGGGCATCACTGCACTGCTTATCTATGTTGCGATTTACCTGACCATGACATTAGGCGCCTTTGGTGCGATTCTGTCGATGCGTCGGGGTGACGGCATGGTAGAAAGCATTCACGACCTGGCTGGATTGTCTCGGACGAACCTGCCAATGGCGCTTGCGATTGCGACTTTCATGTTCTCACTTGCTGGTATTCCGCTGCTTGCTGGTTTCTTTGGTAAATGGGAAGTCTTCAAAGCAGCGGTTAATGCTGACCTGGTACCACTTGCGATAATTGGTGTGCTGACAAGCGTTGTTGGTGCCTTCTATTATTTGCGCGTTATCAAGATCATGTTCTTTGATGATCCTGCTCCTGCGTTTGAAGGTGGTGCGGGCCGCACAGTAAGCTTGGTGATTGGCGTGACAGCTATTGTGAACTCACCGGTTAGCTTTTTGCTGATCTCACCACTCACAGTTGCTGCTGCCTGGGCTGCAGGATCGCTTTTGTACTAAGCGGATGAACAACCAGTTTGAAAATTGGACAGCCTCGATGCCCGCCGGTGTCGGGGCTTTCTTCATCAAGGAAACAGATAGCACCAATTGTTTGGCTGCATCAGAGGCAGCTGCGGGTAGAGCAGGGCCTGATTGGTTTATTGCAGGCCACCAAACCGCAGGCAAAGGGCGCAGGGGTAATGTTTGGGACGGGGCTACTGGTAATCTCTATAGTAGTCTGTTGTGGCGTCCTGCACTGAAACCTGCTGATTTGTCAGCACTGCCTTATATTACAGCCTTAGCCGTGCGGGACACGATAGTATCCTTTGGCGTAGATAGCGCACGGGTTACTTGCAAATGGCCGAACGACTTACTTCTGGACGAGAAGAAAGTCACCGGAATTCTAATTGAATCTAGCGTCAAACAATCAGGAATGCTGGATTATGTCATCATTGGAATTGGCGTGAACTTGACCTTTCATCCAGAAACAGCATTCGGTGCAACGGATCTATTTGAGGCAACCGGTGTCATGGTTTCAGTGGCAGATTTTCATGCCAAACTTGCGGCATCCATGACGGATCGTATCAATGCATGGAATGTGGATGACTTTGCCACAACTGCTGCGGAATGGTCCGGGTGTGCTTGGGGACTGGGCGAGCGGAGGGAGTTTCGTCTGTCTGATAGAACCGAGGTTGGAACACTGATTGGACTTGCTGACGATGGAGGGCTTAAGGTTCAACTGGACGAGGGGGCAGAAATACGTCTATATGCGGGGGATGTTTTCCCAGTGACGGAGAAATAGCACATGTTACTGACCATTGATGCCGGGAACACCAATACGGTATTTGCACTCGTTGACAATGATACAATCGTTGAACGCTGGCGTATTTCGACACAAGACCGGAGAACGGCCGACGAATATATCGTCTGGATCAGCCATTTGATGAAACTGAATAACCGTACTGTTGATGATGTTAAGGGCGCGATTATCGCAAGTGTGGTTCCGCAAATGGTCTGGCCACTGCAACAGATATGCAGACATTATTTCAAACATGAACCTTTGGTGGTTGGTGCCGCTGATGTGAAGTTGGGCATTGATGTGCAGGTTAAAAATCCTCAGGAAGTCGGTGCCGACCGTTTGGTCAATGCCGTTGCCGCCGATGTTTTGTATGGCGGCCCCTTAGCTGTGATTGATTTTGGGACTGCGACGACCTTTGATGTGATTGGTTCAGACGGTGCGTATTTGGGTGGCGTTATCTGCCCGGGCATTAACTTGTCGCTTGATGCGCTGCACCAGGCGGCTGCGAAGCTCCCCAGAATTGCTGTGACGGCACCAGAAGGAACCGCTATCACAGGTAAAACGACGCTTGAAGCAATGCAGAACGGCATATTTTGGGGGTATGTCAGTATGATCGAAGGGCTAAGTAAGCGTCTGAAAGACGAACATGGTTCAGAGATGAAGATTATGGCCACAGGTGGGTTAGCGCCAATTTTCTCAGATCATACGAATGCGATAGATACAGTAGCGGGGGACTTAACGCTTGAGGGGCTGAACATAATTTATAAACGGAACAGGTAACGCCTTTTATGTCCTATATGAAAAAGAATGACGACCGGGTTCTGTTTTTACCCCTCGGTGGTTCTGGTGAAATTGGAATGAACCTTAACCTGTATGGCCATAAAGGCCGGTGGTTGATGGTTGATTGCGGTATGTCTTTTGCGGATGATCATCTGCCGGGTATTGATCTGGTTTTCCCGCGTGTAGATTTTATTGAAGACGAGCAGGATGCTCTTGTCGGGTTGGTTCTGACACATGGGCATGAAGATCATATCGGCGCGATCCCCTACCTTTGGGAGAAATTTCGCTGTCCTGTGTATGCGACCCCTTTCACCGCAGAGTTAGTGAAAGACAAATTGAAAGAAGCAGGCTTGCTCGACCAGGTAGACCTGATCGTTGTGGAACCCTCTGTCCCGCAGAAGCTGGGGCCATTTGAAGTAACATATGTGCCGCTGGCACACTCCATTGCCGAAGGGCACGGTGTAGCGATCAAAACATCTAAGGGTACATTATTTCATACGGGAGACTGGAAGCTTGATGACAGACCTTTGATTGGACCTGTATGCCCGTCACCTGTTTTGCAAAAATTGGGTGAAGACGGTGTCCTGTGTTTGATCGGTGACTCAACGAATGTTTTCAATGAAAGCGAATCTGGTTCAGAAGCTGCAGTTCGTGAGAGCTTGCAGGAGCTTGTCAAAGGTGTGAAACAGCGTTTGGTCATCACGACCTTTGCTTCAAACGTCGCAAGACTGGACACAATTGGCCAACTGGCGAAGGCAACAGGCAGACATCTGGTGCTGCTGGGGCGTTCGATGCACAGAATATATAATGCCGCCAAAGAAACGGGATATTTGAAAGATTTTCCTCCCCTGATGGCGGAAGAAGATGCAGATCATCTGCCACGGGACAGGGTATTAATAGCATGTACCGGGTGTCAGGGCGAGCATAGGGCCGCAATATCACGTATTGCTCGGGATGATCACAAGTTTCTCCACCTTGCGGCGGGGGATACAGTTATTTTTTCATCAAAGATTATCCCTGGTAACGAAATCACGCTTGGAAGGCTGTTTAATGAGCTTGCTGACAAAGGCGTGGAGGTGATCACGGAGAAAGACGCCTTTATCCATGTTTCGGGGCATCCGGGGCGGGCAGAGCTGCGTAAAATGTACGACTGGGTAAGGCCTGCGTCCATTATTCCCGTTCACGGCGAAACACGGCATCTGATACGGCATGCTGCCTTTGCGCGGGAGATGGGACTGAAAAAGACGATAGTCCCTAAAAACGGAGATATCATCGAAATTAGCACCAGTGGTGTGAAGAAAATTGACGAAGTGGCCGTGGGGCGTTTGATACTTGACGGTAAATTGGTTGAAGATATCGGAAGTGAGCCGATGATAGAGCGTCGCAGGATGGCCGTGAATGGTCATATAAGCGCAAGCCTTATTTTCGGGGACAGAGGTGAGGCACTGTGTGAGCCGCTGTTAAGTATTCGCGGTGTGCCAGGTGGTCATACGGATATTTTCTATGATACGGTTCTAGAGACAGTCGAGCGTGCGCTTGAGCGTATGAGCCCCAAGAAACGTCAAAATGATAAAGATGTTGAGGAAGTCGCCCGTATTGCCATCAGGCGTTTCTGCAGACAGGAAACAGGTAAGAATCCGTCAGTGGATATTTTGATCACTCGACGGGAAGATTTATCAATATAAGACAGGCATAGGTGAATAAATGATCGGTCGATTAAATCATGTGGCAATAGTAGTGCCAGATTTGACTGCGGCAGCAGCACTTTATAGCGGTACTCTTGGCGCGGATGTCTCGGAGCCTTTGGACTTGCCCGAGCATGGGGTTACTACTGTTTTTGTCAATTTACCGAACACGAAAATTGAACTGTTGCATCCGCTGGGTGAAGGCTCGACCATTGCCAAGTTTCTTGAGAAAAATCCATCTGGCGGCATGCATCATGTATGCTACGAAGTTGATGATATCACGGCAGCACGGGACAAGATGATTGCTGATGGGGCACGTATACTCGGCGATGGTGAACCCAAAATCGGTGCTCATGGTAAGCCGGTCTTGTTCCTGCACCCAAAGGACTTTTGTGGAACTCTTGTGGAATTGGAGCAGGTGTAAATGGGTATTGTAACCATAATATTGGTATTTGGGGTTATGTGGTGGCTAGTGTTTTTTGCTGTTCTCCCCATTGGCATTCAGTCGCAGCATGAAAGCACGGAAGACACAGTTGAAGGCACAGACCCTGGCGCACCGGTGAAACCAAATCTACTGAAGAAGGTTCTTTGGACAACACTTATTACAGCGCTGCTGACATTCGTATTTTATATGGTTGTTACATCGGGTTTTATTAGTTTCAGGGATATGGCGCCGAAGCCCCTGGAAGGCTAGTAGCAGGGCAGCTATCCCTTGGCGATGTTGACTAATCAACCCAAGCTTTCATAACACCGTAGAATATAAAAAAAGCAAGGCAGCTGCCTTGCTTTTTTGTGACGAAACCCGAAATTTATCGGGTAATGGGATCTTTGTCCCAGTGGATCTTTGACCCTTTATGTGTGCGCTAATCTCCCTGAGCGTGGACCACGGTAGCGGTAAGCACGCCGCGCAAGAAGAAATTTATGCATAACTTTTATGTCTGTCAAAAACCGAATAGGAAACTTCCCCCCCTCCAGAGGCAACCTTTTTAAAAGGTGTGTTATTTATGCAACGACATTGTCATGGAAATCTTATTGAGTGCCGGAATGAGCGGCCTTGATAAAGAAAATTGCGGTTTTGCCAAGAAAGCCATTGCGCTATCGTTATGATAACGTCACAAAGCAAGATAATTCAAATACCAAAGCAGAGAGTAAAATCATGCGTCTTAGTCGTTATTTTATACCGACCATAAAGGAAACCCCATCCGAGGCACAAATTGTGTCGCATCGTTTGATGCTGCGTGCTGGTCTTATCCGACAATCAGCAGCCGGCATTTATACGTGGTTGCCGCTTGGCCTGAAGGTCCTGAAGAAGATCGAAAATATCGTTCGCGAAGAACAGAACAGGGCCGGGGCGCATGAACTGTTGATGCCAACTATTCAGTCAGCAGACTTGTGGCAGGAGAGTGGTCGGTATGATGACTACGGTAAGGAAATGCTGCGGATTGAAGACCGCCATGGTCGCGAGCTTCTGTACGGTCCAACCAATGAAGAATTGATCACGGATATTTTCCGCCGTGAAGTGCGCTCCTATCGTGATTTGCCGCTAAATCTGTATCACATTCAGTGGAAATTCCGTGATGAGATCAGACCGCGCTTTGGTGTTATGCGTGGGCGCGAATTTCTGATGAAAGATAATTACAGCTTTGACCTGACAGCAGAGGAGGGTGTGCACTCCTACAATGCAATGTTCGTTGCCTACTTGCGTACATTTGCCCGCCTTGGACTGCGTGCAATTCCAATGAAAGCGGATACAGGGCCGATCGGTGGTGATCTATCACACGAATTTATCGTGCTGGCTGAAACTGGTGAAAGTGAAGTTTTCTTCGACAAGGGCTTTGATGCTTTCGAAATCCCGGGTGAAGACGTGTTTGATGGTGACTTGCAGCCTATTGTGGATCAGTGGACGAGCCTCTACGCAGCGACTGATGAAATGCATGATGTCGAAAATCCCGGCGTTGACATGAAGAACATACAAACTGGTCGCGGAATTGAAGTCGGCCATATCTTCTTCTTTGGTGACAAATACTCAAAACCAATGGGCGCGTCGGTCCAGGGGCCAGAAGGTGATATTGTTGACGTGCAGATGGGCTCTTACGGAATTGGAGTTTCTCGCTTGATTGGCGGTATTATTGAAGCAAGCCATGATGACAATGGGATAATCTGGCCAGAATCTGTTGCGCCGTTCAAGGTTGGTCTGATGAATCTGAATGTCAAAAATGATGAGTGTGTAGAAACATGTGACCGTCTGTATAAGGAATTCACGGCCGCGGGTGTTGAAATCCTGTATGATGACCGCAAAGAAGGCGCAGGTGCCAAATTTGCAGATATGGATCTGATCGGGTTGCCGTGGCAGGTTGCCCTTGGTCCACGCGGTTTGAAGTCTGGTATGGTTGAATTGAAAAATCGTGCCACTGGTGAACGCGAAGAAGTTGCTATCGATGATATCGTAGCACGTCTTTCCTAGGGGTATTTCATGGGCGGTTTCGAATGGGCAGTTGCTAAACGATACCTTTCTTCCAGAAAGCGGGATGGCTTTATCTCGTTGACGGCAATTTTGTCTATCGTTGCAATTGCACTTGGTGTTTCCGCCCTTATCATTGTTATGTCCGTGATGAATGGATTTCGTGCGGAACTAATGGATAAAATCCTTGGATATCATGGCCATGTATTAATTCAGGGTTATGGCGGTAAAATTTCAGGGTACGAGGAAATACTCAAGGATATTGAGGACCACCCATCTATCGTTCGGAAGATGCCTTTCACAGAATCCCAGGTTATGGTGCGCAGTGGCGACCAGGCTTGGGGGGCGATTGTGCGCGGTATGCCTCAGGATGTACTGACGATTGATGAAATGCCGGTTGCACGGATTATAGACGGTGACCCTGCGGATACCAGCAGCTATGACAGCTTAATATTAGGGGTGCAACTGGCACGCCGCCTAGGGGTTGGTGTTGGTGATGATGTGACGATCATCAGCCCAAAGCCCATTGATACTCCGTTTGGCTCAACGCTGCGTTATAGAGCGTACCCAGTTGCCGCCATCGTCGAAATTGGCGTTTTTCAGTTTGATGAAAGTTTTATTGGCATGTCTTTGCCTCTTGCGCAGGAATTTTTCCGCATGCCAAGCCAGGTATCCAATATTGAGGTGTTTTTAACGGACCCAGAGTTGGCAGACAGTGTCGTTCCTCAGATACAGAGTAAACTTGGGCAGCGGGCGTATGTGCGGAGTTGGAAAAGCTTTAATCAGGCATTGGTTGGCGCACTGCAAACCGAACGTGTGGCAATGTTTATTGTTTTAACGCTGATTATTGTTGTGGCCGTTTTCAATATTGCTTCCAGTCTTTTCATGTTGGTGAAGGATAAGGCCGCAGACATAGCAATTCTCAGGACCATGGGCGCCCGGCGGAAGTCTATCCAGAAAATTTTTGTGATTGTGGGCTTAAGTGTCGGAATGATGGGAATTGTTGGTGGGTGTCTGTTGTCGTGGCTGGTAATAGCTAATCTAGAAGCTATCAAAAATGCACTTGAACAGATGCTGAACCTAAATCTTTGGGATCCGTCAATTCGTTATATTACCTCACTGCAGGCAATCGTCGTCTGGAAAGAAGTGGCGCTTACAATTTTGATCGCGGTGATCCTGTCCTTTATAGCGGCGTGGGTGCCAGCGCGGAGGGCAGCTAAAATGGATCCTGTAGAAGTCTTGAGGTACGAATAATGGCACCAGCACTTTCCGTACAAAATCTGAAAAAGACATTTCGTGAAGCTAACAACAGCTTGGAAATACTGCGCGGCATCGACTTGTCGGTCGAGAAAGGGGAGATTGTCGCACTGGTCGGGGCTTCCGGTGCTGGCAAGTCTACTTTGTTGCAGATCGCTGGTTTGCTTGATCATGCCGACAGCGGGCATGTTCATATTGCCGGACAGGATACCACTTCGCTGAAAGAAGAAAAAAGAACAGAGGTTCGACAGAACGATATCGGGTTTGTCTATCAGTTCCATCATCTGTTACCTGATTTTTCTGCGCTTGAAAATGTCGCATTGGCACTGCGTATAAGTGGCAGCTCTAACAAAGATGCAGAAAGACGGGCCGAAGATATTTTGACACAAATGGGGCTGAAAGACCGGTTAAGTCATATTCCGGCGAAATTGTCTGGCGGGGAGCAACAGCGCGTTGCCATTGCACGTGCGCTTGTCGGGCGGCCAGCTATTTTGCTTGCAGATGAGCCAACCGGTAATCTAGATGAATCTACGGCAGGGCAAGTGTTTGAGACGATGTTGGATATGGTGCGCCGTGAGGGTGTTTCTGCGCTGATAGCAACGCACGACACATCGCTTGCCATGAAAATGGACCGTCAGTTTCGTCTGCATGAAGGCAAGCTGGAAAGTCTCTAATCAACTCTTGTATGCTATTGAGTAAATCTATAGCGTCTTATCATTGTCGATTCATTTTAAATACAGGATTCCTGCGGTATGGCACATGCAGAATTTGTTCACCTACGTGTTCACACTGCCTATTCATTATCTGAAGGCGCGATACATGTAAAAGATCTGGTGAAACAGTGTGTTGGCCTGCACATGCCTGCTGTGGCAATGACAGATACCGATAATATTTTTGCTGGGTTGGAATTTTCTACATATGCGGCAGAGGCAGGTATTCAGCCCATTATTGGGGTTACGCTTCATGTCAAAAATCCTTTCAAAAAACAGGATGGCCAGAAGAAGGCCCCCCCGCCCGCAGATGAACTGGTTTTGCTGGCACAGTCAGAGCAAGGCTATAAAAACCTGCTGCGTTTGGTGTCTCGTGCACATTTGGAAAGTGATCCACAGTATGGGGTGCAGCTCCCGCTTGATGCATTTGAAGGTCTGTCAGATGGTATCATCTGTCTTACAGGCGGCCCGACGGGACCTGTTGGAAGCTTGCTTCTTGGTGGGCAGAAGGATGATGCGGAAGAATGTCTGAAGGTCCTAAGTGGCCATTTCCCGGAACGGCTCTATGTCGAGCTATTACGGCACGGGGAACAGGCCGAAGAAGCAATCGAAGAAGATCTGTTGGATTTTGCCTATAAATACGATCTACCTATCGTCGCGACCAATAGACCGTATTTTGTCAGTACTGATATGTACCAGGCACACGATACCTTGCTTTGTATGGCAGATGGCACATATGTGGCGGAAACTAACCGGCGCAAACTAAACAGCGATTACAGGTTCAAAAGTGCTGAAGAAATGGCCGTCTTGTTTAAGGACCTTCCAGAGGCTATTGAAAATACTGTTAAAATTGCAAAACGGTGTAGTTATAAAGTTGATAAAATTCCTCCGCTTCTGCCGAATTTTACGCGGGGTCTTGATTTGTCCGAGGCCGATATGCTGCGGGATGAGACGATCAAGGGGTTGAATGAAAGGCTTGATTTCAAAGTCAATGAAGAAGGTCTGGAGCGAACAAATAAAGACGGCTGGGAGGAAGAATACTGGCAGCGTCTTGAATATGAGCTTGGCATCATCAACGAGATGGGTTTTCCTGGCTACTTTCTGATCGTTGCCGACTTTATCCAGTGGGCTAAGGACCATGATATTCCTGTTGGGCCGGGCAGGGGCTCGGGTGCGGGCTCGCTTGTTGCGTGGGCCTTGAAAATCACTGATCTTGATCCACTCCGGTTCTCTCTGCTTTTTGAGCGTTTTCTTAATCCAGAACGGGTTTCCATGCCTGACTTTGATATTGATTTCTGTCAGGACAAACGGGAACGCGTGATCAAGTATGTGCAGGAAAAGTACGGTGCCGACCATGTGGCGCAGATCATTACGTTTGGTAAACTGCAGGCACGTGCGGTTGTCAAAGCATGTGGCCGCGTCATGCAGCAGCCTTATCCTGTGACAGACAGGCTTTCCAAGCTGATACCGAACGATCCAGGCAATGCTATGACACTGGCAGAGGCAATTAAAAGCGAAACGCGGCTTCAGTCAGAGATTGATTCCGATGACCTGACCCGACAGGTCATTGATCGTGCCCTTAAACTTGAAGGGCTTTATGCGCATTCATCCACCCATGCTGCGGGTGTGGTAATTGGTGACAGGCCACTTGATCAACTTGTGCCGCTGTATCGTGATCCGAAATCAGATATGCCGGTGACCCAGTTTAATATGAAGTGGGTGGAACAAGCAGGCTTGGTGAAGTTTGACTTCCTCGGCTTGAAAACCCTGACAGTGCTAGATCGGGCGGTTCACTATGTACAGGACAGGGGGATTGATATTGACCTCGCCGCGGTTCCGCTGGATGACGGTCCTTCTTATGAGTTATTGGCAAAAGGTGAATCAGCAGGTGTTTTCCAGTTAGAGAGTACTGGTATGCGGGCTGTCCTAAAGGGACTGCAACCTGATAAGTTCGAAGACATTATCGCGATTGTGGCACTCTATCGTCCTGGGCCAATGGCGAATATCCCGACGTATGTTGACCGTAAGCACGGCAGAGAAGAGGTTGAATACCCGCACCAGATGTTGGAAGAAATATTGGGCGAAACGTACGGTGTTATCATCTATCAGGAGCAGGTGATGCAGATTGCCCAGGTGCTGTCAGGGTACAGCCTTGGTGAAGCGGATCTGCTGCGTCGTGCGATGGGTAAAAAGATCGCGGCCGAGATGGAAAAGCAGCGCGCGCGTTTTTGTTCCGGTGCTGAAGAACGGGGCATTCCAAAAGAAAAAGCATCCTACATCTTTGATCTTGTTGCCAAGTTTGCGGAGTATGGTTTTAACAAATCCCATGCCGCTGCCTATGCGCTCGTTGCTTATCATACTGCTTTCATGAAAGCGAATTACCCGGCCGAGTTTATGGCCGCAATAATGACCCTTGATCTGTCCAATACAGATAAATTGTCAGCGTTCAAGCAGGAACTGCAGCGCATGGAAGTGCCACTTCTGTTGCCGGATATAAATGCATCAGGTGTGTATTTTACAGTAGAAAAAGCCCCTGAAGCATACTGTGAAGATGACGATCCTCGCCATAACCTTGGTGTGCGCTATGCACTGGCAGCCATTAAGGGGGTTGGTGAAAAGGCAATGGAATCGGTTGTCGCTGAACGGGAGAAAAACGGTCCATTCAAAGACATCTTTGATTTTGCGGATCGTATTGATCCGAAATTGATGAATAAGCGTCAATTGGAGAAGCTGGCTGCTGCTGGTGCGTTTGACAGTCTGGTCACAGACCGTGCACAGGCATTTGCAGCATCGGAAATTATTATGCGCACTGCGCAAATGGCTGCGCAGGAACGGGAAAGTAATCAGGTCAGCCTGTTTGGGGATGAAACAGGTGTCAGGACCGAAAGACTTTCCTTACCGGTTGTGAAGGCATGGACGGACACTGAAAAACTTGATCATGAAAGAAAAGCTGTTGGCTTTTATGTGTCTGCTCACCCGCTTGATGTGTATGAGACAATTCTTGAGAGAGAACGGATTGTCCCAGCACGGGAAGTCTTTTCAGACGAAGGGTTAATAGGCCAGGAAATTAGAATGGCAGGGGCAATCCTGGGATACCGGGAGAGTACGTCCAAGAAAACGGGGCGTAAATTTGGCGCACTGACACTTTCGGACCGTACTGATGCGTTCGAGTTGATGGTTTTTGAAAACGAGCTTGAATTCACAAGAGCACTTGTTGATGACGGGGCGCCGCTTGTTGTTACCGTTCAAATCAGAAAGCGTGAGGATGACGATATGGTTCGATTGTCCTGTCGGTCAATGGAATCTCTCGAACAGGTAGCGGCACAGTCGTCAAAAGGATTGATCATAACGCTTGCCAAATCTGACTCAGTCGCCGGTATGCGTGCTGCACTGGAGCGCAAGGCTGGTGGTAAGGGGCGGGTCACAGTCCGTATACCTGTGCATGACAATAAACGCATCGCAGAAGTCCGGGTTCCAGGTAGATTTAAAGTGACACCGGATTTGAAACAGGCAATTGCAGCGGAGCGCGGTGTGCTAGAGGTGGAAGAGATATAATGACTGATCAAAAGAAAATAGCACCTGCTTTACCTTCAGCCACTATTCTGATGGTACGTGATGGAGCTCCTGGCTTGGAGGTTCTGATGCTGCGCAGGCCAGAGACAATGCGATTTGCGCCGGGAGCACTGGTGTTCCCTGGTGGCAAGGTGGACGATGCTGATTGTGATCCTGATTTCTGGTTTGCACATTCAAATACACAAGAGCTGCCCGAGGATTATATGTACAGGATCGCTGCACACCGCGAAATGTTCGAAGAAGTGGGGCTGTGGCATCTGGAAGAAGCAGATAACCCGACAGAAAAATTGCATGGTGACTTCAAAGAGATCGTGAACGACCATAATTGGTCACTTGATATTGATGATATGTTCCCTTTCGCGCACTGGGTAACACCTGAGCCGTTACCCATGCGGTTTGACACGCTTTTTTATCTTTGTCCTCTTAAAGGGAAACAAAAGCCCTATCATGAAGGGGATGAAGCAATGGAGTTGCAGTGGATTAATCCACAGCAGACCTTGGCTGATTGGGAGAATGATCAAGTGCCGCTGATGTTCCCTACACGCCTGACACTGATCAAGCTTGCACGGGCCCATAGCGTTGAAGAAGCGGTGGAACTTGCACGTACCAGTGACGTGGTGAAAACCATGCCAACTCTGAATGTTGTTAATGGGGAACGTACTGTTACTGTGCCGATTGAGGCAGGGTACGGTGTTACGACTGCAACCCAGCGCGAACTGCGTGTTGAAGGCCCCGCTCGCAAAAAGTCTGATTAAAGCTAAAAATATCTTGATCTTCTGCGGTTTCCCGCTTATACGGGCGACGACTTCACACGCGAGTCTTGGCTAACTGGGTGTTTCAGGCGGCCAACCGGTGTTTGAACTGTCTATGACAGTGATAACAAACTCGCGGAGGCTAAACCGGTAAAGGAGAAAAGTTATGGCTATGCCACAAGTCGAAATGCGTGCGCTTCTGGAAGCAGGTGTGCACTTTGGTCACCAGAAACATCGTTGGAATCCTAAAATGGCGCCGTACATTTTCGGCGAGCGTAATGGAATTCACATTCTTGACCTGTCTCAGACAGTTCCTGCGCTGACACGTGCACTGCAGACTGTTCGTGAAACAGTTGCAGGCGGTGGTCGTGTTCTGTTCGTAGGTACGAAGCGTCAGGCGTCCCCAATCATTGCTGAAGCTGCAAAGCGTTGTGGTCAGTATTATGTAAACCACCGCTGGCTTGGTGGTATGATGACTAACTGGCAGACTATTTCCCAGTCTATTCGTCGTCTTAAAGCTCTGAACGAGCAACTTTCTGCAGAGCACACAGGTCTGACGAAGAAAGAAACTCTTCAGATGACTCGCCAGCGTGACAAGCTTGAGCTGTCGCTGGGTGGTATTCAGGACATGGGCGGTCTGCCTGATCTGGTTGTTGTGGTTGATACAATCCGCGACGAGATTGCTATTAAGGAAGCTAATTGCCTGAATATTCCAGTAATCGGTATTCTTGACACTAACTCAAAGCCAGACGGTGTTGATTTCCCTGTTCCAGGTAACGATGATGCAACGCGTGCAATTCGTCTTTACTGTGACCTGATCGCTGGTGCTGTTCTTGATGGCATTCAGGCTGAGCTGTCTGCTCAGGGTGTTGATCTGGGTGCTGTTGAGGCTCCAGTTGAGGAAGCTGTAGTGGAAGCTGCTGAAGCTCCTGCTGAAGAAGCTCCTGCCGAATAATATAAATGTAACGATGCCCGTCTATGTACGGGCATCTCTTCTGTTACCTACCCGATATATTTAAGGGGAATTAGAATGGCACAAATTACTGCCGCACTCGTAAAAGAACTGCGTGAGAAATCTGGCGCAGGCATGATGGACTGTAAAAAAGCCCTCTCTGAAAATGATGGTGATTTGGAAGCTGCTGTAGATTGGCTTCGCACTAAAGGCCTTGCTGCTGCTGCGAAGAAGTCTGACCGTGTAGCTGCTGAAGGTCTGGTTTCTGTCAAAGTTGGCGACTCTAAAGCTGCAATCATCGAAGTAAACTCAGAGACTGACTTTGTTGCGCGTAATGAGCAATTCCAGAAGCTGGTTTCTGACCTTGCTACTGTTGCACTGGAAGTTGGTACTGACGTTGATGCAATCAAAGCTGCAACATACCCAGGTACTTCCAAGAAAGTTGAAGAAGCACTCACGGATGCTATCGCAACTATCGGCGAGAATATGAACATTCGTCGTGCTGTACAGCTCGAAGTGGAAGAAGGTGTTATTGCTAGCTATATCCACAGCGCTGTAGCTGATGGCATGGGTAAAATTGCTGTTCTCGTGGCACTGAAGTCTTCTGCTGATGCGGATGCGCTGAACGCTCTTGGCAAGCAACTTGCCATGCATGTTGCAGCAACAAACCCTGCATCTCTGAACGTTGAAGAGCTTGACCCAGCACTTGTTGAGCGTGAGCGTCAGGTTCAGATTGAAAAAGCCCGTGAAAGCGGTAAGCCTGAGAGTATCATTGAGAAAATGATCGAAGGCCGCATGCGTAAATACTATGAAGAAGTTGTTCTTCTGAATCAGTCTTTCGTAATGGACCCAGACTCTAAAGTTGAACAGGTTATTGCAAAGGCTGCCAAAGACGCAGGTACAGACATCACTTTGACAGGTTTTGTACGCCTTGAAATGGGTGAAGGTCTTGAGAAAAAAGAAGAAGACTTCGCAGCAGAAGTTGCTGCCGCTGTCGGTTCCTAAATCTCAGCACATAAGAATAATAGAAACCCGGGGTTTGCCCCGGGTTTTTTGTGGGCAATTGCGGAGCCCGAATATATTCGCGCACCTTTTTTATTGAAATGCTGTCCGAATTCTGTCACTTGACTGACAAATTTAATTGCTTAAAGAAAATGCTGAAAGTTCGGCTGGCTATTGCTCGCAGAAATGGCTAAGCTGCGCCGGAATTATGATATCAGGGAGGAAGTTTCTGGATGTCCAAAGACCCTAAATATAAAAGAGTTTTGCTGAAACTGTCGGGTGAAGCCCTTATGGGTAATGACAGTTACGGAATTAATCCAGAAACGGTTGCAGGAGTTGCTGCTGAAGTGAAAGCAGCTATCTTGGGCGGTGTAGAAGTTTGCATTGTTGTTGGTGGCGGTAATATTTTCCGCGGTATGAAAGGCGCTGCACAAGGGATGGACCGTGCAACTGCTGACCACATGGGCATGCTAGCAACGGTAATGAATGCGTTGGCACTTCAAAATTCCCTCGAAGAAATCGGCGTTGATACGCGTGTGCTTTCAGCCATTCCTATGGCAAGTGTGAGCGAGCCATACATCCGGCGCAGAGCAATCAGACACCTTGAAAAAGGCCGTGTCGTAATCTTTGCAGCGGGCACGGGTAATCCGTTCTTCACAACTGATACTGCAGCGGCTTTGCGTGCTGCGGAAATGAACTGTAACGCACTACTTAAGGGTACGCAGGTTGACGGCGTTTATGATGCTGATCCAAAGACCCATCCTGATGCCGTTCGCTATGATGCACTATCATATATGGATGTGCTGCGTCAGGACCTGAAGGTTATGGATGCATCTGCTATTTCTTTAAGTCGTGAAAACAATATTCCAATTGTAGTTTTTTCTATCCATACAGAGAATGCCCTGATGAATGTCTTACGGGGCGAGGGGCTCTGTACCATCGTAGGGGAGGAATCATAAAATGAGTGATGATACGTTTGATCTAGACGATTTTGAACGTCGTATGGCTGGTGCTGTCGATGCCTTGAAACATGAATTTTCCGGTCTGCGCACCGGGCGTGCAACTACAAGCCTGCTTGATCCTGTTATGGTTGATGTATACGGCTCTTCCATGCCTCTTAATCAGGTTGGTACTGTGTCTGTTCCTGAGCCAAGAATGCTATCCGTTCAAGTTTGGGACAAAGCCAATGCAAGTGCTGTAGAGAAAGCAATTCGGACATCTGGTCTTGGTCTTAACCCGATGCTGGATGGCCAGTTGGTCCGCATTCCTATCCCTGAGTTAAACGAAGAGCGTCGCCAGGAACTTACTAAAGTTGCAGCGAAATATGCCGAGCAAGGCCGTATCGCGGTCAGAAACGTTCGCAAATCCGGCATGGATGCGCTTAAGAAAATGGAAAAAGATAAGGCTATCAGCGAAGATGAACATAAAATGTACGCTGATGAAGTCCAAAGCCTGACCGACAAATTCGTCGCAGAGATCGATAAGGTTCTCGAGGCAAAAGAACAAGAGATCATGCAGGTTTGAGTATGGTGCCTGACACCACATCGGCTGCTTATTCCAGTTCACAGTCTGTGCCGCAGCATGTTGCCGTCATTATGGATGGTAATGGCCGTTGGGCTGTGCGGGAAAAGGTATCCCGTGGTCAGGGCCATAAAAAAGGATCTGAAGCTGTTCGACAGGCAATTGAAGGTGCTGTCGAGGCTGGAGTGTCTTACCTGACACTATATGCTTTTTCTTCTGAAAACTGGAACAGGCCTCAGGAAGAAGTCTCTGATCTTATGGGGCTTCTCCGCTTTTATCTGAGTAGAGAGATAAAAAGGCTTCATAAGGAAGGCATTAAGTTAAAGGTTATAGGGCACCGGGAGCGCCTGGCTGAAGATATCCAGAAGATGGTGGCGCAGGCAGAAGCGCTAACTGCAGATAATTCGCGTCTGACGCTTGTTATCGCTTTGAGTTATGGAGCTCGGGAAGAAATCACCGAAGCTGCAAAGCATATAGCTGCGAAAGTACAATCTGGTGACGTTGCCCTTGAAGACATAAGCGAGGATTTGGTGTCTTCGTCACTTCAGACGAAGGGCATACCTGATCCCGATCTGATCATCAGAACCAGTGGGGAGCAGCGACTGTCAAATTTCCTATTGTGGCAGGCTGCTTACGCAGAGTTCCTGTTTCTGGATGTGCTGTGGCCAGATTTTACCAAAGAGATTTTTCATGAGGCAGTTCAAAACTATCTGACCCGTGAAAGACGATACGGCGCGCGTCCTTAATACTAAAGAAAGCAAGAGAATGCCCCTTGGCTTATCTGACAATCTGTTTAAACGCATTATTGCCGCGCTTGTTTTATTGCCGCCGGTAATTTTCATCATTCTGTCCGGTGGGTACTGGTTAACGGGCTTGTTAGCAGTCGGCGGCGTCATTATGTTTCTTGAATGGTGTGAAGTCACTAACATTCCAGAAAAGCCGTTTCGAATATCAGGGATATTCTTCATACTGGCATCTGTGATGCTGGGGCATATTTTGTCGGGTGCCAATGGTATTACAAATTTGATCCTGGTGATTTTTCTTCCCTTTTTGCTGATCATTCTTTCAATTCGTGAATATGACGGAACTGAGGGACGTGGGCTCCATATTACTCGTTGGGGCGGCAATGGAATACTGTATGTCATCCTGCCACTGATCTCCCTGTCCTGGTTACGGGGGGTGGAAGATGGTGCCATTTACCTTTTTTGGACTTTCCTGATTGTGTGGGCAACTGACATCGGAGGCTATTTCTTTGGCAAAGGAATTGGTGGCCCCAAGCTTGCTCCGAAAATCAGTCCCAAGAAAACATGGGCAGGATTACTAGGCGGCATGCTTTTGGCTGCAATTGCGTCCGGTGTCCTTGCCTACATTATTAACTGGGGTGATATTACGGTTATATGCTTGGTAAGCTTGGTGGTGGCGGCTATTGCCCAGATGGGGGACCTTCTTGAAAGTGCAGTCAAGCGTGCCTTTGGTGTGAAGGACTCCGGCGGTATTATTCCTGGGCATGGGGGGCTGCTTGACCGGGTGGATGGCCTTGTATTGGCTGCGCCGGCAATGGCGATTGCTTACGACTATTTTGCGATTATCTGACATGGCGACAAACTGCAAAACTATCAGTATTTTAGGGGCTACAGGATCTGTTGGTCTGAGCACTATCGATCTAATTCGTCGTAATCCAGATATCTTTCAAGTGCGTGTTCTAACTGCTCAAAACAAAGTAGAAGAATTGGCTGCGCTTGCGATAGAGTTTCAAATCGATTTAGCCGTCATTGGGAACGAAGATCATTATGGTCGGCTTAAGGAACTTTTAAGTGGTACCTCAGTGAAGGCGGCAGCAGGACAGCAAGCCCTTATCGATGCTGCGTCGGTTGAAGCAGACCTTGTTATGGCTGCAATCGTTGGTGCAGCAGGTCTCAGGCCGACGCTTGAAGCCGTTAGACAGGGCAACACAGTTGCGCTAGCAAACAAGGAATGTCTTGTGTGTGCCGGTGACCTAATGATGGAAGAGGTCCGTAAGCATGGGACAACACTTCTGCCCGTCGATTCTGAACATAACGCAATTTTTCAGGTGTTTGAGGCGGATCAGATCGACCATATTTCCAAGATTATTCTGACGGCCTCTGGCGGACCCTTTTTAAATACGCCTAAGAAAGATCTGCTTAGTGTAACGCCGGCACAGGCAGTGGCGCACCCGAACTGGGATATGGGCGCCAAGATATCTGTCGATTCTGCTACGATGATGAATAAGGGGCTTGAAGTGATTGAAGCCTACCACCTTTTCCCGGTGGAGGTCTCTCAGATTGAGGTACTTGTCCATCCGCAATCTGTTATTCATTCGATGGTGGAGTATGGGGATGGCAGTGTATTGGCGCAGTTAGGCTCGCCGGATATGCGTACGCCGATTGCTTATGCGCTGGCATGGCCCCAACGTATGGAATCACCAAGCCCCAAGCTTAATCTTGCACAGATTGGTCAGCTGGATTTTAGAGAACCTGATCTGGAAGCTTTTCCGTGTCTGGCTCTTGCACTTGAAGCGCTTAAAGCAGGAGGGGCGGCGCCGGTAATTTTAAATGCCGCAAACGAAGTTGCCGTAGAATCATTTTTGAATGACAAAATAGGATTTATGGGGATTGCTTCAATAGTGGAAAAGACATTGTCCCGTTTGGACATGAAAGTGCCACATTCGATTGAAAATCTGCTACAAATAGACTTGGAAGCAAGAAAGATAGCTTCCGCTTTGATAGTCGAAGAAAATGCCTAGGTTAGTAGGGAATACACATGGAAACTGAAGCTCCTGGATTTTTCATTACACTCGTTGCGTTTATTGGCGGGTTTAGCCTGCTGGTCTTCATTCACGAATGGGGACACTATAGTGTTGCGCGGCTTTTTAAAATCAAGGTGGATAGCTTTTCTGTAGGATTCGGCAAGGAACTGTTTGGCTGGACATCCCCCAAGACTGGTGTGCGTTGGAAGATTGCCATGTTACCGCTGGGTGGGTATGTGAAATTCTTTGGCGACAAATCTGGCGCATCTGATGCGGGTGACGGGCTTGACTATCTAACTGATGAAGAAAAACAGCAGTGCTTACATTTTAAACCATTGTATCAGCGTGCGTTAGTGGTTGCTGCGGGTCCAGCGATTAATCTATTGGCTGCGGCATTGGTTTTTGCCGGGTTTTACTTGATCAATGGCATGGCATATTCTGAACCTGTTGTTGAGGAAATTCTGGAAGGCTCAGCCGCTGAAAAAGCTGGCCTCTTACCTGGTGACAGGATTTTGAAGGTTGGTGACCGTGAAATTGAGTATTTTACTGACATTGGTCGCGAAATTCGTATGTACCCAGGTGCTGCGTTAACTGTTCGGTTGGAGCGGGGCGGTGTAGAGCAGTCTTTGCCTGTTGTTATTGGTAAAGATTTTTATGAAGACAGATTTGGCACGAAATACCCCTACGGCATATTGGGCGTGTCTACCCGTTCTATTGAACATCGTGATGTTGGATTGTTTGAATCTCTTGGCAAGGGCACTGTTCAGACATATGAAATGTCAAAATCTATTTTCGTTACGATTGGTCAGATGATCATGGGCGTTCGTTCTGTCAAGGAAATGGGCGGGCCTGTAAAGATTGTCTCAATGACCGGCGAAGCAGCAGAGCAGGGGCTGACTAATCTGATTTGGTTCCTCGCTCTTATATCTGTGAATCTGGGCATAATGAATTTGTTGCCAATCCCTGTGCTTGATGGTGGGCATTTGATGTTCTACCTCATTGAGGCCGTTAAGGGATCACCCTTGAATAAAAAGGCTCAGGAAGCTGGTTTTGTTGCCGGTTTCGCACTTATGTTGATTTTTATGCTGTTTGTTACATTGAATGACTTGCAATCTGTGGCGCTCTAGGCCACTTTCACCACAAAAGTTTTAAAAAGAAAAATATAGGCTGGAATGTTTCGATTTAATAAAGAATTTATGGCTGTGCAACGTTCTGTGATTGTAACGGCCACACTACTTCTGACTGGCGTTCAGGCGGGTGTAGCACAGGATGTTCCTGTGGCTTCCGCTCCAGTTGAAATGCCAATCATCCGCCAGATTTCTGTCGCAGGAAATGAACGGGTGGAACCAGAAACTATTGCCTCCTATCTTACGGTTAAGGCTGGGGACAGATTTGACGGTGAAGCATTGGACCAAAGTCTGAAAAACCTCTTCGCAACAGGCCTGTTTTCTGATGTGGAACTGAATGAACAACAAGGTGTCTTGATTGTTCGCGTGGTTGAGAATCCGATCATTAACCGGATTGTTTTTGAGGGTAACAAGAAAATCGACCGTGAAGAAATGTTCGAGGAAGTCAGACTTCGCCCCCGGATGGTCTTTACCCGTTCCAAGGTTCGTGCAGATGTACAGCGCATGATGGAGCTGTATCGCCGTAAAGGGCGGTTTGCAGCTATCATTGAGCCGAAAGTGGTACAGCTTGAACAGAACCGCGTAGATCTGCTTTTTGAGATTCAGGAAGGGCCGAAGACAAAAGTAAGCCGCATTAACTTCCTTGGTAACAAAAAGTACAGTGACGGTGATCTCCGTGATGTGTTGGCGACGAAAGAGTCTCGCTGGTGGAAGATTTTTACCTCCAACGATACTTTTGACCCAGACCGTTTGGCGTATGACCAGCAGGTGCTGCGCCAGTTTTATCTGAATGAAGGCTATGCAGATTTCCGTATTGTTTCTGCTGTGTCTGAACTGACGCCAGACCGGGAAGACTTTTTCATCAACTTCACTGTGGAAGAAGGCGAAATCTACGAATTTGGTGAGATTGACGTCACCAGTGAAATTCGTGATGTGAATGCAAATCTTTTCAGAGCGTTCCTGCAAATGCGTGATGGCATGACCTATAACGCAGAAGCTATCGAACGTACGATTGAATCACTGGAAAATGCTGCGGGTATTCTCGGCTATGCATTTGTTGATGTGCGCCCTCAGATTAATCGGTCTCGTGATGAGCGCAAAATTAACATTACTTTTAACATTAGCGATGCACCGCGTGTGTATGTTGAACGTGTTAATATTAAAGGCAATGTTCGGACACTTGATAAAGTTATCCGCAGAGAAATGCGTCTGCAAGAAGGGGATGCCTTTAACTCATCTCTTGTAACGCGTTCTGAAAACCGACTGAACCGTCTGAACTTCTTCCGAAATGTGGAAGTCGAGAGAATTCAGGGCTCTGAGCCCGACCGGATGGTTCTGGATGTCAGTGTTGAGGAGCAGGCAACCGGCGAACTTAATCTTGGTGCGGGTTATAGCTCCTATGAGAAGTTTATTTTTGACTTTTCTATCCGTGAAAGAAATTTGATGGGTAAAGGGCAGGATCTTCGCCTTGGTTTGCGTTGGTCTGGTGTTCAGCGGCAGATAGATCTTGGATTTACAGAGCCATATTTTGGTGGCCGTAATGTTGCAGCGGGCTTTGACATTTTTGCTACACAGTCCAATGGTAGGCAATTTGACTTCGGTACAGGTTCAAGAATAAGTACCTTTAAAACAGACAGTTATGGTTTCTCACTCCGTGCTGGTATGGCTGTTAATGAATATTGGACACTTTCAACACGGTATACACTCCGTCACGATAATTCCCGATTTGATGCTGGATATGTCGAAGATCGGTTTGTCCAAAACCTGACATCGCGGCAGACACAGCTCCAAACCTTGATCGATGCAGGGGTTCAGGAAGATATTGATCAATTCTTGAACTTCTTTGATTTGGATGACAATGGAGTTATCACCGAGAATGACTTTGATGTTGATGGTGACGGTATTGTTGATGAATTGGAAAAGTTGAACTTTACCAGCCGCTATTATGAAGAGTCTCTTGGTAAGCGCTGGCAATCTATCCTTGGTTATACCCTTGGCTTTAACACATTGAATTCTGTTATTCGTCCGACACGTGGCCACAGCTTCTATTTCTCTCAGGATTTTGCAGGTGTTGGCGGAGACGTACGCTATCTGAAAAATCGGGTGAACTTTGACAATTACTGGACACCGTTTGATGGCTGGACCTTCCGTGTTGGAGGTGAAGGTGGCTTCATTAAGGGGATTGGCCAGAATGTTCGCTTTACTGATAAGTTTTTCGTAGGCGGCCCAAGGCTTCGCGGTTTTGACACATCTGGTGTAGGCCCTCGCGAGATTAACAGCCTTGAAGCTGCTGTAGGTCAGCGTGGCGGTAACTCATACAACACGAACCTTGGTGGTACTGCGTATTATATCGGTCGGGGTGAGTTATTCTTCCCGATTGGAGATGCTGCGCTGGAGATGGGAATTAATGCATCTGCCTTTGTGGACGTTGGTAGTTTGTGGCGTGCCAAGGTAGATGATCTGAATAAATGTACGTTTAATCGTGCAGATGTAACTGAGTATATTTTGGCGCGGGATGCTGCTGCTGAGGCTGGAGACGATCTTCCAGAATTTGGACATGAGCTGGGTTGTATCGGTGGTGACAGCATTAGCCCGCGTGTGGCTGTAGGTATCGGTTTCTCATGGCAGTCTCCTTTCGGACCGTTCCGGATTGACCTGTCAAAAGCCTTGAAAAAACAGGTTGGCGACCGTACACAGACTCTACAGTTTAATGTGGGGACCACATTCTAGGCATGATCTACAAAGTGGATCGTCTGACAAGAATAGTAACAAGGGAAATACATAATGTTTAATTTTGGTAAGCTTCTTAAGAAAACTGCACTAATAGCAGTTGCGGTAGCAGGTTTTAGTACTGTTGCTGCTGCACAAATCCTGATCGTTGATGACGAGCGGGTAGAGCGGGAAGCAGCTGCCTATAAGGACTTTAATCTGCAGACAGGCGAGTACCGTGAGCAGATTGTTCAGCTTCGTCAGTTCATTTCACGTGGTGGCCAGCTGGAGCAGCAGCTAGGTGAACTAGAAAAGCAAAAGTCCATTATCGGTAACGATAAATATGAAGAAGAGAAGCGTAAGCTTCAGACACAGGCTGTTGCAGCACAGCGTAACCTCGCAGCACTTGAGTATTTCTTTGACGAACGTCGTCAGGAAGCAATGCGTCAGGTAGAGCGCGCACGCCAGCCGGTTATCCGTGCAATCCTGTCAGAGAAAAAAGCTCAGGTAATCATGTTGAAGCGTCTGGTTCTTGGCTCAGCTGCTGGTCTTGATGTAACAACTGAATTTATCGAGAAACTGGATGCTGAACTTCCTGCTGTGTCTTTGACGATGCCTGAGAAAGCTACTCCTGCTACTGCTGAAGAAAATCAGTAGAATTTCTGAGCGGTTGACGGAAAGACTAATGGAAGTCGATATTCAAAAAATCATGGAACTGTTACCTCATCGGTATCCGTTCCTGCTTGTTGATAAAGTGATTGATATTGTGCCTGGTGAAAGTGCAACCGGGATAAAAAATGTCACGATCAATGAAGAGTTTTTTCAGGGGCACTTCCCTGGCAAGCCAGTTATGCCTGGGGTTCTGATTCTTGAAGCTATGGCACAAACAGCGGGTGTGATGGCTATGCTATCGCAGACAGAGGCCGCTGGTAAAACTGTCTATTTCATGGGTATCGACGGTGCGAAGTTCCGTAAAGTTGTGGGGCCTGGCGATACACTGCAAATGAAAGTTAAAACCACACGCGGTGGTGGATCTGTCTGGAAGTTTGATGCAGAGGCATATGTGGGGGATACCCTTGTTACCCAAGCCAAACTGACCGCGATGATGGGTGCTGAGTAAACAGTATCAGCTTTCAAATGCACCTTATCTAAGACCCTGCCTTATTGAGGCAGGGTTTTTTAGTATGCTTTATATGTCAGACGCGACTTGAGGGTTGTGTTGCCAAAAGCGGACGAACAGACATAAAAAAAGCGGTGCTTAATAAGCACCGCTTTTGATGTTTTTATTTTTAAGCGCGATTAGCGTTTATCAACAGGAACATAATCCCGGGAAGTAGCACCAGTATAAAGCTGACGTGGACGACCAATTTTCTGTGTTGGGTCCTCGATCATTTCTTTCCACTGTGCGATCCAGCCACTGGTCCGAGCCAGAGCAAATAGAACGGTGAACATCTCAGTCGGGAAGCCCATTGCACGTAGAATAATGCCAGAGTAGAAGTCAACGTTAGGATAAAGCTTCTTCTCGATGAAGTATGGATCTTCAAGGGCGATTTTTTCCAGTTCCATTGCAACATCAAACAATGGATCATTAACGCCAAGTTCTTTCAGAACCTTGTGGGCGGTGTCGCGCATAACAGTCGCGCGTGGGTCAAAGTTCTTATAAACACGGTGACCAAAGCCCATCAGACGGAATGGGTCATTCTTGTCTTTTGCGCGGGCAACAAACTCAGGAATACGAACTACAGAACCAATTTCTTCAAGCATGTTCAGGCATGCTTCGTTTGCACCACCGTGGGCAGGCCCCCAAAGACAAGCGATACCAGCAGCAATACAGGCAAATGGGTTTGCACCAGAAGAACCAGCCAGGCGAACTGTAGATGTCGATGCATTCTGCTCGTGATCTGCATGCAGAATGAAAATAAGGTCCATTGCTTTTTCAAGCGTTGGGCTCATTTTGTAAGGCTCTGCAGGTACAGAGAACATCATGTTCAGGAAGTTACCCGCGTAAGACAGTTCATTGCTTGGATATACAAAAGGCTGACCCACTGAATATTTATATGCCATTGCCGCAATTGTCGGGATTTTGGCTATTAGGCGGTAGCTTGCGACCATGCGCTGGTGCGGGTCATTAATGTCTGTGCTGTCATGGTAGAAAGCAGCAAGGGCGCCGACAACACCAACCATGATGGCCATTGGGTGTGCATCACGGCGGAAGCCACTGAAGAAGCGGTGAAGCTGCTCGTGCACCATTGTGTGGTGTGTGATGTCGTGTGAGAACTTTTCTTTTTCTTCCTTCGTAGGTAACTCACCAAACAAAAGGAGATAGCAAACTTCCATATAGTCGCTGTGCTCAGCTAACTGTTCAATTGGATAGCCGCGATATAGAAGTTCGCCTTTGCCGCCGTCAATATATGTGATTTTTGATTCACAGCTCGCCGTAGAGGTAAAGCCAGGGTCAAATGTGAACATATCTGATTGTGCGTAAAGCTTCCGAATATCAAGGACTTTTGGTCCAACTGATCCTTCCATAACGGGAAGATCTACATTGATATCATCGCCGTTAAGCTTAAATGGGTCATTTGACATGTCTTTACTCCTTTTGTCTAACATGCACGGCCGCACAGAATGCAGCCGCAGGCTTCAGTCAGCAGTTTGATCAGCCAGGCGACTTAGAGTCTCCTCTTTGCCGAGGATCACAAGGGTGTCTATCAGATCACCTGTTTGCTTTCCTCCGGTTACAGCTGCTCTGACGGGCTGCATAACCTTACCTAATTTTAGCTCGTTTGCTTCAGCAAACTCCATTATGGCAGGCTTGATCGTGTCCAACGTCCAGTCGGACAGACCAGCAAGTTGGGCAATAACACCGGACAGCATGGTCTTGATGTCATCACCAGAAAGTGTTTTTGCGGCCTTGTCGTCGAGTGCTAGCGGGCGAATGTTACAAAAGCATGAAACATTATCGACAATATCAGGCAGGCGTTTTGCACGCTCGCTGACCGCAGGGATGGATAGTATTACTTTTTCTTTTTCTTCAGCAGTTGGAGCATGTCCAATTGCGTCCGACAGTGTCCCTTCAATAAGTTCTAATATTCTTTTTGAATCAGTATTACGAAGATAATGCCCGTTCAGATTGTCTAGTTTATCAAAGTCAAACCGTGCTGGTGAACGGCCAACATTTCCAAGTGTAAACCACTCAATCGCCTGAGAGGTGGAGATGATTTCTTCGTCACCATGACTCCAGCCAAGCCGTAACAGGTAATTTCTGAGTGCCTCAGGCAAAAAGCCCATTTCTTCGTATGCTTCAACCCCGAGTGCACCATGACGTTTGGATAGCTTCTTGCCGTCAGGGCCATGAATTAGCGGGATATGTGCAAATTCAGGCACATCCCAGCCCATGGCTTCATAAATCTGATATTGGCGGAAAGCATTGTTCAAATGATCATCACCGCGAATGATGTGGGTAACGCCCATATCATGGTCATCTACACAAACGGATAACATGTATGTTGGCGTACCGTCTGAACGGAGCAGGATCATATCGTCCAGTTCACTATTTTGAACGGTAACGTCCCCCTGAACATGATCGGTAATCGTTACTTCACCTTCGCGTGGCATCTTGATGCGCACTGAAAAGGGTGTCCCTTCAGCCACGTCAGTAGTGTCTTTGTCGCGCCATATATCACCTCGGAAAGAGGTGCCATTTGCGCGTGCAGCATCTCTGCGTTCGGCAATTTCTTCAGGAGTGGCGTAGCACTTGTATGCATGACCACTTTCCAGCATGGCATACGCCACCTCGCGGTGCCGCTCTGCTTGTGCAAACTGGCTAACGGCTTCACCATCCCAATCAAGACCGAGCCATTTCATTCCGTGCAAAATTGCATCGATTGCTTCGTCTGAGGAACGTTTTCTGTCAGTATCTTCAATGCGAAGGAGGAATTTCCCCCCATGATGCTGTGCAAATAACCAGTTGTAGAGCGCAGTTCGTGCGCCGCCAATATGGAGAAAGCCCGTAGGAGACGGGGCAAATCGAGTGACCACTTTGGGCATGTCTGACTTCATGCTCAGATACTAAACCTTTGTAATTGTTACTACAAAATGGAAACCACAGAAATGAATTGACGTGTTTTCCAGGACCTTTGGGTGGGTTGTAGCATATGTTTCTCAGGAAAACAATTTGCAGTGCAACAGAAAATGAATTTTATGTATTTTTTCTACATTTTATGGGAGAAACATAAGGGGTTCAGCGTGTAGCAAAAAGGGGGGCTTGTTGCACCGCATCGCAGAAAGACATGAGAAGCTTTTAAGTCTGGTTAAACTACACCGTGATTGGTTTTTTACCGTTGGGGTGTTCAGCTTCATGGCGGGTATAGTCTTTGGATACGTTGTTCATGGCCTAATATCTGTGGCTGTTCTTTTTTGGTTCAGTCTTTCAGTCGCAGCGATGGCCTTATATTCTTCCAAGACAGTATTTTATCAGTTACGCCCTGTTTTTCTCTGTCTTACTGGGATTTGTCTTTATGTCGTTCATGCGGACTTCAGAGATGAAAGCATCAGTCACCTAGACATAAGAGAAGGTTTTCAAAAGAATCTTACGGGGGTTGTTGATGAAGTCGATCATAGAGGGGGTGCCGGCATTCGTCTGAAGGTGACTATTGGGGAACCAACTCCCATGACGGTTCTTGTGCTTGTACGGACAGGGTACCCGAAAGACTTGATCGCTGGGGATGTTGTTGTATTTGACGGCGTATTGCAGATGCCGCAAGGGCCAGTTTATCCAGATGGCTTTGATTATAGGCAGTTTTTGCAGTTTGAAGGCGTTCATTACACGGGTTTTGCAACGTCCGACATTATACGTATCGGGGTGAAAGAGAGCTTTAAGCATTCTGTTGAAGCGCTAAGGCAGTCAATTGCTAACAGCTTTCTAGGTCAAATGAGCGAGCAGGGCGGCCCACTTGCCGCGGCATTGTTTGTGGGGAAGCGTGATTATATCTTGCCGGAGGACCGTGACCATATCAGGAAAGCAGGCTTGGCTCATATTCTAGCTATCTCAGGCTTGCATATGGGGCTTGTTACAGGTGTGTTATTTTTGGTCGCCGAGATTGTTTTGGCGCGAATAACCATACTGACTCACCATATTTTACCACGAAAAGCGGCAGCTATACTGGCTTGGTCAGGTGGGCTCTTTTATTTGATCATTTCGGGCATGTCGATTTCAACGATCCGTGCCTTTATCATGGTATCCATCGTTTTGTTTGCAGTCCTGGTGGACCGGCAAGCACTGACGATTCGAAACATAGGTATTGCAGCCTTTGTGATTTTGGTGATCTGGCCAGAGGCATTGTTCAGCGCCGGATTTCAGATGTCTTTTGCCGCCACGATTGGTCTGGTTTTATTTTTTGAGCAATTCACGAGGCAGACTAAGAGGGATACAGAGCCGCAAAGAAAGGGGCGACTGCATAAATTAGGGAAAGTATTTGTTCTGTCCCTCATCACGACAGCCGTTTCACAGGTGGCAATTGGACCAATAGCACTTTATCATTTTCAAGAAGTAGCTACCTTCGGTGCGGCGGCCAATTTATTCGTTGTCCCCATGATGACCATGATCGTCATGCCGCTTGGTGTGCTTTGTCTGGTTCTGATGCCATTTGGTCTGATGGCGCCCGCTGCATATGTCCTTGATGTGGTGTTATTGTCGATATTGACGATTGCGCAGGACTTCGCACAGCTAGACACCTTTGCAGTTACGGTACAGTCGCTTCCTGCCTGGTACGGTATAGTGACATATCTCGGATTTTTGTTGATTTGCACAGTCCCGCGACTGGTAACGGCCTTCTTTGTCCTTGCATTATGGTATGCTGGGATATTGGTTGCTTTCGAAACACCAAAGCCGATTGTGATGATTGGAAAAACGGGGCATCAGGTAGCAGTCTACAGAGAAGGTGAATATAAAACATATGGCCTTAGATCAAGTGGGTTTGTAGACGATAATTGGCGCCAGTATTGGGGAATAGCACCGGATCAAGAAGCAGGAAGGCTTGTTCGGCAATGTGGTGAACGAGGGTGCATCGTTGATACAGGCGATTTCAGTGTTGCCTTTCCTGAGGATATCGACTTTTTGCGACAAGCGTGCCAAGCAGAATTGGTAGTCGTTGCACCAGCACAGTGGCAGCGATATTGCCAAGGTTCCACCCTGTATGTAGCCATCGAAAATTTAATGACCCATGGTCCTTTGGGGGTGGGAATAGACGAGAAGAGCAAGGACCTTTTTCAGGTGTGGTCAAGCCCACCGGCAGAGAAATAGGGAGAAAATTGGCATGCCCCCTATAGAAGCGCACGGAGGTAGAGTCAGAATTTCAAATGCAAAAAAAGGCCATAAATACAATGGCCTTATCTTAAATTTTTAATGTAATAATGCGTGTCAGTGGTAGGTGCGCATTAACCCCACCAAGCGACCCTGTACCTGAACGCGGTTCTGTTCCAGAATTTGAGTATCATAGTCACGATTGGCAGGGATAAGAGCGACATGACTGCCCTGGCGCTTTAGGGTTTTAAGTGTGGCTTCTTCGCGGTCAACCAGGGCGACAACAACCTCTCCGTCGCGGGCAGAATCGCAGCTTTCGATTACAACTGTATCACCATCCAGAATGCCAAGCTCTATCATGGAGTCACCTGATATTTCGAGTGCATAGCAGTTTTTACGGCCTACCATGGTTTGGGGGACACTCAGAAAACTGTCCTGATGCTCCAGTGCCTCAATTGGTGTACCTGCAGCAATTTTGCCGTGCAGTGGTATGTCAATTGTATCGGATGTGGCTGGAGAACTCTCCGGGGCAGAGGTTCCGAAATCTGCTTGCAGGACATTTGATGGTTTTGCTTCTGAGTTCGTGTCAGGAAGACGAACAACCTCAAGTGCGCGGGCACGATTGGCCATTCGCCTAATAAAACCACGTTCTTCCAGTGCGCCAATTAAACGGTGGACACCGGATTTGGATTTCAATCCTAGCGCATCTTTCATCTCGTCAAAGGAAGGTGAGATTCCTGTTTGTTGTAAACGGTTATGAATAAACAACAATAACTGGTGCTGCTTGGCTGTTAGCATAATGAAATCCCTATATGTTTCCAGTATGTTCTACTTTAGTTCGCATATATGGCGGCTGTCAACCATTTAAACATTTACTCTGGAAAATAGAGAATTACCGCATGCGTTACGGGGAGTTTGCAGTGTATGTGCCACTTTTGCCACCAGACTTGAACAAAAGTCTGGTGGATGTAATGATCATATCTTTGTCTGCCGATTTAGCCATGTCATATAGCGTCAGTGCAGCTACCGTCGCGGCGGTCAGTGCTTCCATTTCCACGCCGGTCTTGCCGGTAACTTTCACAGTCGCTTCCACCCTAAGGCTGGTATCAGAAGTTTTCTCAATCTTGACCTTCGCACTTGTGATAGGCAGGGGATGACACATGGGGATAAGATCGCTTGTTTTCTTTGCAGCCATTATGCCGGCAATGCGTGCGGTAGCGATTACGTCGCCTTTGGGTAGGGCGTTAGACAGAATAAGATCCAGCGTCTCTGACTTCATCTCAATTGTGCTTTCAGCGACAGCCTGCCTGCTGGTGATGTCTTTTTCGCCTACATCAACCATATGTGCCTGGCCTTTTTGATCAAGATGACTAAGACGTGTCATAGTATTA
This sequence comes from Kordiimonas sediminis, assembly GCF_014656395.1. Lineage (GTDB taxonomy): Bacteria > Pseudomonadota > Alphaproteobacteria > Sphingomonadales > Kordiimonadaceae > Kordiimonas_A > Kordiimonas_A sediminis. Next base: position 1,027,632 of record NZ_BNCI01000002.1, on the reverse strand, counting down.
TCCCTTTTGTAGGTCGCGCACTGCTTGCTCGACATCGGCTTGCCGCATGAAGGTTTCCCCGATCAAAAATGTTTCAGCTCCTGCTGCTGCGCATGTTTGCAAGTCATTTTTGGTCTTTAAACCTGATTCCGCAATAAGAAGTTTGCCCGTAGGGATATGATCTGCAAGGGAAATAGTGTTTTGCAGGGATACGTCCATGGTCTTCAGATTGCGGTTATTGACACCAATCATTGGGCTCGTAAGGATGGTCAAGGCACGGTCAAGTTCGTCCCTATTGTGGACCTCTATCAGCGCATCCATACCGTATGAGTTGGCGGCATCTTCAAGTTCCTTGGCTAGTGTGTCATCAAGCGCAGCCATTATGATTAATATACAGTCAGCGCCCAGTGCGCGTGCTTCTGTAACCTGATAGGTATCTATCATAAAGTCTTTACGCAGTGCGGGCAGCGCAACAGCGTCACGCGCTGCCGTCAGGTAACTGTCATGGCCTTGAAAATAAGGGATGTCTGTCAACACTGACAGACATGCAGCGCCACCACGTTCATATGCTTTGGCAAGGGTAGGGGGATCAAAGTCGTCAGGCCTGATCAGACCCTTTGATGGGCTGGCTTTTTTGATTTCACAAATAAAGCCATATTGCCCTGCCGCTTTCTTTTCTGCCAAAGCCCTATAAAAGCCGCGCGTAGGAGATTGCTCCTTGGCCCTCGCTTCCAATTCAGACAGGCTGGTCGCGGCCTTGCAGGCTGCGACATACTCTCTTTTCTTGTCGCAAATCTCTTTTAGAATATCGCGTGCCATTTATGATTTTCCTTCAGAAGAGTGCTGCTGGGTAAAGGCAATCCATTTCGTTAGAGTGTCTTTTACTGCGCCTGTCTCAATAAGGTTTACTGCGAGCTTGTAGCCTTCAGCAACATCGGCTGCCTTGCCGCCAACATAGAGGGCAGCACCCGCATTCAGGGATACAATATCGCGGTAGGCTGAGGGCTTGTTATCGACAAGAGCGCGGATGGCCTGTGCATTTTCTTCTGCATCGCCTCCTTTTAGGTTGGCCATATCAGAACGAGAGATATTGAAATCCTCTGGCTTGATAACAAATTCTTGTATGGCCCCGTCTTTCAACTCAACAACATAGGTTTCACTGGTTGTGCTGATTTCGTCCAGGCCGTCAGCGCCGTGGACTACCCAAACGTGTTCACTGCCCAATTTGTGCAATACTTCAGCCATGGGATGCAGCCACTTCCTGTCAAATACGCCTAATATCTGCCGTTTTGCCAGTGCTGGGTTGGCAAGGGGGCCAAGAAGATTGAAAATCGTCCGCAATTTCAGGGAAGCACGTGCAGGCGCCACATGGCGCATGGCCTTATGGTGTGCTGGTGCGAACAGAAAGGCAAAGTTATTTTCTTTCAGGCTTTGTTCGTTGGCTGCCTTGTCCAGTTCAAGGTTGGCGCCAAGTGCCATCAACACATCAGCAGAGCCTGATTTGGATGATACGGACCTGTTCCCGTGTTTTGCCACCGGAACACCGCCAGTCGCCGCAACAAAGGCAGCCGCCGTAGAAATATTGTACGTGCCGTGTGCATCACCGCCGGTGCCGCAAGTATCTATCATGCCTGCAGGGCCGTGAATTTGTTCTGCCTTTGACCGTAGGACATCGGCACCGCCCACAATCTCATCAACTACCTCACCGCGAACACGTAGGGCCATGATGAATGCTGCCATTTGCGCAAGGTCAGCGGTTCCAGACATAATCTGTTCAAAGGCGTCCCGTGCGTCGTCGCGGGATAGCGTTTCTCCCTCAGCAAGCTTTGCCAGTAAGTCCCTTATGCCAATCATGCCTGAGCCTCGCAAATATTCATGAAATTTTTCAGCATCGAATGGCCGTGTTCTGACGCAATACTTTCAGGGTGAAACTGTACGCCGTGAATAGGATATTCTTTGTGTTGAAAGCCCATGATGAGACCATCATCAGTTTCTGCGGTTATTTCCATGCAGGGGGGCAAGGTATCGCGATCCACTATCAAAGAGTGATACCGTGTAGCATCAAAGCGTGGGGGTAGGCCACCAAACACACCAGAACCAGTATTGGAAATCTTGCTGACTTTGCCGTGCATCACATAGGGTGCCCGTACCACATTGCCACCAAAAACCTGTCCCATGCTCTGAAAGCCCAGACAGACGCCAAATATTGGTATTTTTCCTTTTGCAGCTTCGATTAAGTCGAGACAAATGCCGGCTTCATTGGGTGAACAGGGGCCTGGACTTATAATGATTCCCTCAGGGTTCAGTGCGAGAACTTCATCAACAGTGATTTTGTCGTTTCTGTGCACGACTACATCTGCACCAAGTTCAACGAAGTAATGATACAAGTTGTAGGTAAAGCTGTCGTAGTTATCGATTAAAATATACATTATTCTGTCCAAGGCCAATTACAGGTTGGATATTGCTGCCACACACCGTATTGTCAAGGGCGAAGGACAGAGTACTGGGTAGCAGGACAAGAATAAAACATGAGCCTCGAAAAAGATAAACTTTTTCATCTACGCCAAAAGGCTGGCGTAAAGCGTTTTAAGGGGTTGCCGAAAGGCAAGACAACTTCTCGACGTGACAAGGGGCTTCATCGCTCAAAACCCAGATCGAAAGCCTTCAAAGCTTTTGCCTGGCTATACGGAGGCGTTGTCCTCATCGTAGGCGCAGCATTAGTCTATATCACCATGGACGATAATGTGACTGACGTTGGGTCGCCCTCAGAAGAATTTGCAGCCTTTGATACCGCGGAGATGCCTACTGATGCACAAAGCCCGGGTCTTTCAGAGGGTTCTGATATTCAAGTCGATGAAACAGACACCGCGGGGGAGCGTGAAGATGCCTCTCAGAGCCATGAACTGGAACAGAATGTAACTTACGAAACCGATACGTCAGGTGAGAGTAAAACTGCTTCTGCTTTTCCCGCCGAACAGGGGGCTGCAGATAATGAAGAGACAGGACACGCCAGTGTCAGAATTGAAGGTATCAGCACGCAGGAGCCTTTTGCTGAAGATCAGCCCAAATGGCAGAAATATGCGGCGGCAGAAGTTATCACCGACAGACCCAAGCTGGTTGTAGTAATTGATGATCTGGGGCTTTCAGGCATCGCGACGAACCGAATTGCAAAGATGGACGGTCCTTTAACATTGGCGTTTCTCCCATATGCAGAGAACCTTCCAGGACAAACATCTCGTGTGAAAAAAGCAGGGCACGAATTAATGGTGCATTTGCCGATGGAGCCTAAACCTGGCGGTTTTATGGACCCTGGACCCAATGCACTTCGCAGTTCGATTACTGGCAGGGAATTGGTTGAACGCATAAACTGGAATTTGACCAGATTTGAGGGGTTTGTGGGGGTGAACAATCATATGGGCAGTAGTTTCACTGAAAACTCTGCAGGTATGATGGCCGTCATGAATGCTCTTCGCGACAGGGATATGCTGTTTCTGGATAGTGTGACCACATCACGTTCAGTTGGGGTGAAGACTGCAAGAACCATGGGGGTGCCATTTGCCAGCCGCGATGTGTTTCTGGATAATGAGCGGGATTATAACAAAATCCTAATTCAGTTGAAAAAGGCTGAGAGAATTGCTGTTAAGCGTGGCTATGCCATTGCAATTGGGCATCCGTATCCACAGACACTCGATGTATTGTCCGACTGGATTGCCAAGGATGCAACTAATCCCGTCTCGTTGGCGCCTTTGTCGCAAATTGTCAGAATGTTGGATAACCGTCGGCAGGCGCTGGCGGAGGTAAAAGAATCCAGTGACCAGGCGCGCTAATCTTGTGATAGCTTAATGGCCTGTTCTGATTAGTCTTTGACAGGCATAAATACTTTGAATTTTAGCGGGCTTTTGCCTTTGTCACCCTGGGGTCGTACTTCAATTCGGTTTTCACCAGGATTAAGTTCGGCTACAGCCGGTTCCTGATATTTTTTGATGTGCAGACCGTTTACATAGACCCCAACATTTGTGCCGAGGTCCCTGACGGCAAAACCATTGCCGCGCCTGACTATTTCGAAATGCGCTGCACTGAAAGACGGATAGTTCGGTAGGGGCAACAAGGCATGAACTGGCTGAACTATTGTTCCAGTGCCTCTGATGGAATTGCCAACCAGAAAGGGGAATTGGCTAATCGTGATATCTGATTTCAAAAGAGTATGGGTAATCTCGCAGTCGCCGCGTAATCGCAGTGACTTGGGAGACTGGATAGTATTGACGACTTTATGGGCGGCATTTTCCACAGTAGCCCGCACGCGGGAAGCCAGTGTTTTTACAACAAAATGTACCAGAGGATCAGTAAACTGCTTGCGAAAGGCTTCTGCTTCAACAAACAATACCCTGGTCGGCATGGTTGCGATGGCTGTTACAGAGTGCTCCGACCCTTCAAGCGCGCTTGTCTCCCCGAGAAGGGTGCCGTTGGATAGGGTGGCCAATGTTTGCATGACGTCTCCATCCTTTCGGATAATCTCAACTTCGCCCTCAAGGATGATATGAACCCCCTGACTGGCGGTCCCTTGATGAAACAATACGGCATGCCGCGGAAACGTCATTTCTACTTGTTGATTAGCATTGTTGGCCATGGTGCACGTCTATTTGGTTAATCATAGTAAAATGAAGATAGGCAAAAATGCGTATTGTGCAATGTCTAGCCGCGATTTGAACGTGAAAACCGGATTGCTTCACGTGCAGCAGCAACCAGCGCCCGGGCTTTGTTTTCACATTCCGCCTGTTCTGACGCTTCGTCACTGTCAGCGACGATGCCGGCCCCTGCTTGTACATGCATCATGCCGTCTTTGACAATCGCAGTCCGCAATACGATACAGCTGTCCATAGACCCATTCGCGCTGAAATACCCAACGCTGCCCGCATAAGGACCGCGTGCGTCAACTTCTAGTTCATCTATGACTTCCATCGCCCGGACTTTTGGTGCGCCTGATACGGTGCCGGCAGGGAAACCTGCAGACAGGGCATCAATAGCGTCTTTGTCCTTGCGAATTTTCCCGACTACATTGGAGACAATGTGCATGACATGGGAATATAGCTCAATCGTGTTACGTGCAGTCACTTTTACCGAACCCGGTTCAGCAACCCTACCAACATCATTACGTCCCAAATCAAGCAGCATAAGATGTTCCGCAAGTTCTTTTGGGTCAGATAGAAGATCATCGGCCAGGTGCTTGTCTTCTTCCGGGCTTGTACCGCGTTTTCTTGTGCCAGCGATTGGTCTGATAGTTACTTCATCATCCCTCAGGCGTACCAAAATTTCAGGACTTGATCCAACGATTGAAAAGCCATCAAAATTCAAATGGTACATAAAGGGCGATGGGTTTGTGCGCCTTAAGGCACGGTACAAAGCGAAGGGGTGAAGATTGAAAGGCATGCTAAACCGCTGGGACAGAACAACCTGAAAAATATCGCCGGACAGGATATAGTCTTTGGCTTTGCGGACCATATCAAAATACCGGCTTTGCGGCGTATTTGAAACGGGCTCGGAGAATTCCTGCATTGGCCCATCCTGTAGTAGGGGGACTGGGGCTTCCATTCTGTCCAAAGCTTCTTCCAGTCTTTTCTGGGCCGCTTCTATCAGAGTTTCCGCTGCGCCAGCACCAGGCCTGACAGGGGTGACCAGTGTAATCAGGTTGGTAACACTGTCGAAAATCGCCATAACCTGCGGCCGGAAAAAAATGGATGTTGGTAACCCAATCGCGTCAGGGTTTGAGGGTGTTACGTCTTCCATTTCCTGAATGATCTCATACCCCATATACCCTAAAACGCCTGCGGCCATAGGCGGTAGGGGGTGAGGTAGATCAATCAGGCTCTCATTAATCAAAGCTCGTAAGCGGTCCAGTGGTTTGCCTGGATCTGCAGTGTAAGTGTCGGGGGTCGTCGCTGCATTGCGGTTTATCTCGCACTGACCGTTTTGAAGACGCCAGATTATATCAGGATTAAAGCCAATGATAGAGTATCTGCCGCGCGTATCACCACCTTCAACCGATTCCAGAAGGCAGCTGTATCGTTCACCTTTGCTCAGCTTCAGGTAAGCCGACACGGGTGTATCCAGATCAGCGACAAGTGTATGAAAGAGGACAGATGGCTTGCCAGCTTTAAGGTTGGTCAGGACATCCTGTATTTGATTTTCCATTCGCAATTCCCCGACTGGGCCTGTCTTGTTCAAACAGAAACAGGCCCGAAATTTTTGTCCAGTTCAGGGCGTTACTTTGTGTCCATCACCGGAGGTGGTGGCGACCAGTTATTCCTGGTCGCGCGGGAAAAGTTGTTCGATCAGCGCATTGTTAATTTCTGGGCGGTTTTGCGCCAGAAGATATGCTTGATACTGCGACAAGACAGTGTTTGTCTGTTCATTAATCAACTGCTGGCGAAGTGATGCGACTGCTGCAGCTTGTGTCGCAGGATCGCCTGGGACGATTTCGTTGACTTTAACAACAACATACCCATCACCGTCTGCACTGCGTTCCGAGCTGACTTTACCTTCGCCGATTGTGAAGATCAAAGAGCGAATGTTTGCGGCCAGACCAGAGTTGCCGTCTGGTTGACGTGTAACGTTCTTCGCGTCAAAGGATGTACCGCCCAGATCTGCCGCAACGTCTTCTGGGTTTTCGTTGGCGCGTAAACGTTCAACCGCGAGATCAGCGAACTCACCGGCTTTCAACTGGCGCTGTTCACGCTCCCACGCCTGGCGAACTGCAACAGATACATCTTCATAGATCTGCTGCTCGGGCTGCATTTCATTCATTACTTCTACCAAATAGATGCCTTGCGTATTATCTACCGGATTTAGGTCAGTAATCTCTGGCTCCAGCCCCACTTCTGCTGCAAAAGCAGCTGCATGAATTGTTGCTTCAACCTGCTGAGTGATAACTTGTGTACCGTTTGCGTCGCGACCATTACGGTCTACCGCAGAAACTGTCGCAAGATTAAGTGACAGTTTCTCTGCAACTGGAGCAAGCGTTCCGTCTTCAGCCAGGGCATCTTCCAGTTCCGGGATGAAGTCAAACATCAGATCAACAGATCTTTCTGCCTTAAGTAGGGTTACCACATCATCGCGAACGTCTTCTAGCGACCGCTCAGTGCCAGGTGTTATACTGGTGACTTTATAGACAACATACCCTGCTAGTGTTTCGAGGGGCTCTGTAATAGTGCCTTCTGCAACTGCAAAAACGGCATCAGCTGTTGCTGCGTCGAAATCTACAGCCAGGTCATCGTAGGTGTTATCGCCAAGATCCAGTTCGTCAATGGTAAATTCTGTGCGCTGTGCTGCTTCCGTCGCATAATCAGCGCCTGCGTTCACCGCGTCAGCGAAAGCCTGAGCTTCTTCAGCAGTTGGGAAAATTGCCTGCTGGATGTTACGCAGCTCCGGCTTTTGCCAGTCACCTATGTTACTGTCATATGCTGTTTGGATATCTTCATCAGAGATTTCCACTTTGTCAGCGAACTGATCCGGCGTTACAAGCAGATAACGGTAACTGCGACGCACAGGTGTCATGTAGTTAGACTTGTTGGCTTCGTAATAGCTACGGAGAGTTTCTTCGTCAGCTTCCGGGATGTCGACGATTTCACTGGCCTTGATTGTAATCATATTGGCGCGGCGACGTTCGCCTTGGACAACCTGTAACGTGTTGACCATGTCTTTTGACACGGCGGAATAAGCTGTCAGACTGTCGACCAACTGTTGACGTGCAATGCCGGCACGGATTTCTTCCAGAAGCTCGTTTCTGGTCATGCCGGTGGAGCGCATGGTCTGTTCCAGCATTTGTTCGCTAAACGACCCATCAGGAAGTAGAAACGCGGGTATGCTAATAAGCTCTTCCGCTACGTGTGAGTCTGATGCACGCATGCCAAGACTAGAAGTTTCATTATCAAAAGCAGCCATTGTGGTCTGCTGCTGCAGTATCTGCTGGATCAGCCCAAAGCCATGAATGATTTGGTTCAAGGTCATTTGACCGCCCATCTGGGCCTGATACTGCTGAGCCTGGTTGTTCACCATAGTGGCAAAACGCTGGGCCGATACTTCTTTATCCCCAACCTTGGCAACGTTACTGCCGCCTACAGCTCCGCCGCCGGTGCCGACGCCCCAGATCGCAAATGCAGCAATCAGAATACCAAGAAGAATGGTTACAAAAATTGAATCGAGTTTACCGCGAATTTTGAGCAGCATAGGTGCCGGTCCCGTCCTTGAAATAAATTTATCAGTGGAAATTTTCCTACAATAAGGAATCCCCGTTTGGCGGCGAATATAAGCATCGTTGGGCAAAGCTGCAACCATCTAATGATATCACCGAGAGAATGGAACATATCTTTTCTTTCTCAAACGCTTTTGCTACATACGGTGAAAATCATAAAACTTCTTAGGAGACGCCCTGATGTCGAACCCAACTGCATTGGTTGCTGGTAATTGGAAAATGAATGGTCTGACCGAAAGTCTGGCAGAGCTGGAAGCGCTGGAAACTTTGGTAAAGGAAGGTAAGTCCGCAGATTGTGATGTTTTGATTTGTCCACCTTTTACATTGATTGGTGCCGCTTCAGTTAAGGCTGATGCTGTTGCGATCGGTGCTCAGGACTGTCATGGTGCAGTAAGCGGTGCCCACACAGGGGATATATCAGCGCAAATGTTGAAAGATGCAGGCGCCACATATGTAATTGTTGGTCATTCAGAACGCCGTGCAGATCATTTTGAGAATAGTAAGATTGTTAAGGTAAAGGCAGAAGCAGCGCTTGCGGTTGGCCTGACTGCAATTGTCTGTGTTGGTGAAACCGAGGCAGAGCGTGATGCAGGAAAAGCTGTGTCCAGAGTTGTCGGGCAGGTGGAAGCATCGTTGCCAGAAGGTGCAACCTCCGCCAAAGTTGTTGTTGCCTACGAGCCTGTTTGGGCGATTGGAACAGGGCGCACGCCAACAGTACAGGACGTCGCTGAAATGCATACTGCCATCCGAGAGGCGCTTATTAAGCGTTTGGGCGAAGACGGCAAGGCAGTTAAAATCTTATATGGTGGCTCAGTTAAGCCGTCCAATGCGACCGAGTTAATGGGCGCAGCTAATGTCAATGGTGCGCTTGTTGGCGGTGCCAGCTTGAAGGCTTCAGACTTTAACGGAATCATAGATGCGTACAGAAAATAACAGAAACTGTTAAATTCTCCTTGGCAAAGGTGGGTAATTTAGTCTATTAACCGCGCTTTGTATGAGCTGATCAATTTAGGTTGGCCGGACCCAAGAATTTTGCGAGACGAAATCACATGGAAGCTGTACTTCTAAGTATTCACCTGATTGTTGCAATCGCACTGGTTGCGACCATATTGTTGCAACGGTCAGAAGGTGGCGCGCTTGGCATTGGTGGTGGCCCCACTGGTATGATGACCGCACGTGGTGCAGGTGATCTGTTGACACGCACAACCAAATGGCTGGCAATTGTCTTTTTGGCAAACTCGCTGGCGCTAGGCTGGATTTCCGCTCAGCGTAACTCTGATAACGATATCTTACAGCAGGCAGCTGAAAAGGCTGAGGAAGCATCAGATGGACCTAAGTTGCCAGAGATGCCTACCATACCTGACAATTAAGATAACGGTCGACAGTAACGGGAGCCAGCGGCTCCCGTTTCTCTATGGTGTGGCAAGATGCTATGCTTGTCACTGAATGTAAATTTAAAGAAATTAGGATATAGTGAGGTTCCATGACGCGCTATATATTCATTACTGGTGGTGTGGTTAGTTCGCTTGGTAAGGGCTTACTGTCTGCTTCTCTTGGTGCGCTGTTACAGGCGCGGGGTTATTCTGTACGTCTGCGGAAACTTGACCCCTATTTGAATGTTGATCCAGGGACAATGAGCCCCTATCAGCATGGTGAATGTTATGTCACTGACGATGGTGCTGAGACAGACTTGGATCTTGGTCACTATGAGCGTTTTACCGGTGTGTCTTCGCGCCAGAGCGACAACATTACATCGGGTCGTATTTATCAACAGATTATCGCCAAGGAACGCCGTGGTGATTATCTTGGCGGCACAGTCCAGGTTATCCCGCATGTAACAGATGCGATTAAAGAGTTCGCGCTGGCGGAGCAGGACGGCATTGACTTTATGCTGTGTGAAATTGGCGGTACCGCAGGTGATATTGAGGCAATGCCTTTCATGGAAGCCATCCGTCAACTGAGTATTGAGCTGGGGCGTGGTAACTCCATCTTCTGCCACCTAACACTGGTACCATTTTTGGCAGCAGCCGGCGAGTTAAAGACGAAGCCCACACAGCACAGTGTGAAAGAGCTTCGATCTATTGGTATCCAGCCAGACATCCTTGTCTGCCGCGCAGAGCATCCCATTCCGGATAGCGAGCGCCGCAAGATGTCTTTGTTCTGTAATGTACCGGAATCTGCGGTTATTCCAGCGCTGGATGTGAAGACTATTTATGAAGTTCCGATCTCCTATCATAATGAAGGTCTGGATGTAGAAGTTCTGAAAGCATTCGGTTTGGCGCATAAAGCAGAGCCAGACCTGAGTATTTGGGAAGATATTGTTGACCGGATTAAAAACCCGGAAGGCGAGGTTACGATTGCAGTTGTCGGTAAATACACGATCCTGCCAGATGCCTATAAGTCACTGACTGAGGCGCTTGTGCACGGCGGGGTTGCTAACAAGGTAAAAGTGAATATCAAATGGATTGATGCTGAACTCTTTGAGAAAGAGGATGCTATTGATCATTTGCACGGTATTCACGCTATTCTGGTGCCGGGTGGCTTTGGCCGTCGGGGTACCGAAGGTAAAATCGCTGCAGCACGCTTTGCGCGTGAGAAGAAGATCCCTTATTTTGGTATTTGTCTGGGTATGCAGATGGCAACAGTTGAAGCAGCACGTCATCTGGCCGGGATTGAAGACGCTGGTTCATCCGAGTTTGAAGAGCGCGGTATCGAGCCGGTTGTTGGGTTGATCACCGAGTGGACGCGTGATGATGGAACGGTTGAACAGCGTACAGAAGAAACAGACCTTGGCGGTACAATGCGCCTTGGTGCGTATCCTGCACACCTTAAGAAGGGCTCCAAGATTGCTGAAATCTATGGGGAGCTGGAGATATCAGAACGGCATCGTCACCGGTATGAAGTGAATGTGGGTTACGTTGAGCGCCTGGAGAAAGCGGGTGTTGTTTTCTCTGGTATGTCACCAGATGGTCAGTTGCCAGAGACTATGGAACTGCCTGATCATCCATGGTTCATCGGGGTTCAGTATCATCCGGAATTGAAATCAAAACCATTTGCGCCGCACCCGCTTTTCGCAAGCTTTGTTGCGGCGGCACTGAAACAAAGCCGATTGGTTTAGTGCGCTCATAAATAAAAGTGGTTTAGAAAATCAAAAGGCCAGCCCCCACAGGGCTGGCCTTTGTTCTTGATGAGGTTACTGGAAGGTGATTAGTCAGTCCCATATTGTTCCAGAATAGCGGCATATACGCTGATCGCATCCCACAGGTTTTGAATGCGCAGGTTTTCATTTCTGCCGTGCTGATTGTTGTCATGGTTTGCAACCGGCAGGATGATGATAGGCATATTTTCCAAAGCCTGTTCAAACAAATAAATGGGCAAGCTTCCGCCCAGGCTAGGCGCCAGAATTGTCTTGTTGCCCTCCATATTGTCCAGAATAGAGATAAGCTTCACTGCCTCGGGGCTATCCAGTCTTGAGCGGAAAGCAGGGTACGCACCTGCGCGCCAGTCAAGTTTGACCAGTTTCGCGTGATTGCGCCGGATGTCGGCATTAGGTTCTTCATGGACGATTGTGTAGCCTTGGGCCCGGACATGGTCTTCGACTTTTTCGACCAGAAATTCAGGTGTTTGGTCTGCTACAAGACGCATGTTAATGGATGCGGACGCCGAAGGTTGAATGATATTTCTGCCTTGCTTGCCAACACCGCCTGCCTGAAAGCCGCGGATAATAAAGCCCGGTGACAGAACGCTTTCTTCGAGGCGAATATCTTTGCCAACACTTTCAGCCAGTGCCAGCGCGTGTTTCATCTGAGTGTCAACATTGGGAACGTTTGAAAGAGCTTCCCGTTCAGCATTTGATATGGGGCGGACCTGATCTGAATAGCCGTCTATTGTTATTTTGCCGTCTTCAGATTTCATGGACAGCAGCAGTTTCATCAGGCTTTCTGTCGGGTTTGGGGCCCAGTTGCCGTAATGCCCGCTGTGCAGCGGTGCGAGTGGGCCATATGTCGTAATATCAAGGGCCATTGACCCGCGTACGCCAAACACCAACTGGCGGTCCCGGCTTTGGTGCATCGGGCCATCACAGAAAAGCATTAGATCGGCTTCCAGCTTGTCACGGTGGTCGGCCAGAATTTGTTTCAGTGTCGGGCTGCCAGCTTCTTCTTCTCCATCGAGAATTAGTTTAATATTTACGCTTGGCGAAATACCGGCCTGTTCCATCGCATCAAGTGCATGCATCAGGGCAATAACGGGCGCTTTATCATCGCCCGCTGAGCGCGCAGCAATACGCCATTCTGGATTAAAGTCACCTTCGACCTGATCCCACGGGACGACTTGCCCACCGTTCTCTATGGTTGCAGTTAATAAGGTAGGGGTGAAAGGTGCAGTCGCCCAGTTGGCAGGTTCAACGGGTTGCCCATCAAAGTGCGCGTATATCAGCACGGTTTTGTCAGCACCGCTGACTTTCTTTTCTGCAATGATATAAGGTGCGCGTCCGGCTGTTACTATCTCTGAAGTGAAGCCGCGCTTATGAATATAGTCTGTAATCCAGGCTGCATTCACCATCATATCGTCTACGCTGGAACTGACATTCGGCATGGACAGTAAATCACGAAAGTCCTTCATGATGTGATGCTGGTGTTTGTTAGTATATTCGCGAATGGATTGTTCGTTTGCATCTGCTGTCAATGTGGGCACCGACAGGGCCATAACAGATGCTGCAATAGTCTTTACAAAATACTTCATGGATAGTCCCCCTTTATGAACAAATAGACCATAGCAGCGCCTGATGAGATAGGCCAGTCGATATACACCGATATAGGCAATACCGGGGTAGGGTATAACTCTAACGCTTTCTGGCGGGCTTTAATCTTGCAGAGGCGGTTTATTGCGGGTAAAACGGGGCCAATATTTCAAGCTATACTCACAAAAAGAGGAATTCCTTTCATGAGCGCTATTATTGATATCATTGGTCGTGAAATTCTGGATAGTCGCGGCAATCCAACAGTTGAAGTTGACGTGGTTCTGGAATGCGGCGGTTTTGGACGTGCTGCTGTTCCAAGTGGTGCATCAACAGGTGCACACGAAGCTGTTGAACTCCGCGATGGTGGTGGACGCTATCGTGGAAAAGGCGTCTTGAATGCTGTTGAGGCAGTGAACGGTGAATTGTTTGATGCGCTTGTAGGTCTTGATAGTGAAGAGCAGCTTTCTATCGACCAGATCATGCGTGACCTGGACGGAACTGATAACAAGAGCCGTTTGGGCGCGAATGCTATTCTTGGTATCTCGCTTGCGATTGCACGTGCGAGTGCGGATAGTCTTGTTGTTCCTCTGTACCGTTATGTTGGCGGCACAAGCGCGCATATCCTTCCTGTACCCATGATGAACATCATCAATGGTGGTGAGCATGCTGATAATCCAATTGATATTCAGGAATTCATGATTATGCCAGTGAATGCTGAATCATGTTCTGACGCAATTCGGATTGGTGCAGAGATTTTCCATGAGTTGAAATCCAATCTGCACGCAGCAGGTCATAATACAGCCGTCGGAGATGAGGGTGGCTTTGCGCCAAATCTGAACGGTACGGTCGATGCCCTTGACTTCATTATGAAATCAATTGATAGCGCAGGCTATAAGCCGGGTGAGGATATTTATCTCGCTCTCGATGCGGCATCCACTGAATTCTATAAAGATGGTAAATACGTCCTGTCTGGCGAAGGCAAGACACTCGATAGCGCCGGTCTTGTGGATTATTATGCTGACCTGGTTAGCAAGTATCCAATTTACTCCATCGAAGACGGTATGGCCGAAGATGATTGGGATGGCTGGAAGCTGTTGACGGACAAGATCGGCGATAAAGTCCAGCTTGTTGGTGATGATTTGTTCGTAACAAATCCTGCCCGCCTTGCTGAGGGTATCACAGCTGGTGTTGCAAATTCTATCCTTGTTAAGGTCAATCAGATTGGCACGCTTTCGGAAACAATTCAGGCCGTTGAAATGGCGCACCGCGCTGGCTTTACGTCCGTTATGTCACACCGTTCCGGTGAAACAGAAGACAGCACCATTGCAGATCTTGCAGTCGCCCTGAATTGTGGTCAGATCAAAACTGGCTCTCTGGCGCGCTCAGACCGGTTGGCAAAGTATAACCAATTGATTCGTATTGAAGAAATGCTTGGCGCATCTGCACTTTATGCAGGAACATCGATCCTTAAGGGATAAAATTGCATTGGGGGGTATCTCTCTGTCTTAGGAGAGAAAATAGATAATATTCTCCCCGCCTAAAGGGCGGGGAGAATAATGCTCGAAAAATATCAGCACGATAACTATTTAACTTGCATCCCCGAGTCGATTATGAAATGATTCGAATCATGATGAGTCGCGATAACATATCCACTTTTTTCCTAAACACGGGTTTGGCTGTGTTGTGGGTGCTTGTTATTGTCTATATTGCTTTCCATGCTTTTCAGGGTAGTAGTGGTCTGGGCGAGTTGAAGCGCCTGGAACGTCGTATCGTTGAGGTGCAAGGTGTCGCAATGGACGTGGAGCATGAGCGCCATGTGATTGAGCGCCGTCTTGATGCTCTCTCTGAAGACTCAATTGATCCTGATATGCTTGAAGAAAAGGTGCGTGAGAAATTGGGCTTTGTGCACCCTGATGAATTGGTTCTATTTGTAGACGCTTCTGGCATTAACTAAAAACAAGTTAATTCAAAAAAACGTAATATTTACAGTAAGATAACATCTATTGTCTTTTGCTAAAATTCCGTGTATTTATGGGGCTGAGTTCAAGTTAATGGAACCCATCGGTTCCGGTAATCTGGAAGGCAGTTCATGACATCCAAGAAATCAGGCGGCAAGGCACAGCCTTCGCGTCGCCGTAATTCCAAACCAGCTTTATATGATGCCACTGACGCCGAATTGAAAGAATTCTACGAGCAGATGCTTTTGATTCGTCGTTTTGAAGAAAAGTCCGGTCAGATGTACGGGATGGGTTTGATTGGTGGATTTTGTCACTTGTATATTGGACAGGAAGCTGTGGCTGTTGGTGTGCAGTCTGCGCTTAAGGACGGTGATAAGGTTATCACAAGCTACCGAGCGCATGGACACATGTTGGTCGCGGGGTCAACTGCGAAATCTGTACTTGCTGAACTAACTGGTCGTATTGGTGGTTGCTCAAAAGGCAAAGGCGGGTCCATGCATATGTTTGATCCGAAAAATGGTTTCTACGGAGGTCACGGGATTGTCGGAGCGCAGGTGTCCCTGGGTACAGGTCTTGGTTTTGCTAACAAGTACCGCAAGACGGATAATGTGTCTGTAACATACTTCGGTGATGGTGCGGCTAACCAGGGTCAGGTTTACGAGAGCTTTAACATGGCTGAACTGTGGAAGTTGCCGGTTATCTTCATTATCGAGAATAACCAGTATGCCATGGGTACCTCTGTTCTGCGTTCAAGCTCTGAAGTCGAGCTTTATAAACGTGGTGAAAGCTTCAAAATTCCAGGTGAACAGGTAGACGGAATGAATGTATTGGCAGTTCGTGCAGCCATGGACAAGGCCGTGGAACATTGCCGGTCTGGCAAGGGGCCATACATTTTAGAGATGAAAACATACAGATATCGCGGCCACTCTATGTCTGATCCAGCCAAATACCGCACGAAAGAAGAAGTACAGAAAATGAAATCTGAGCGGGACTGTATCGACCAGATTAAAGAACTGATTCTGGATCGTGGTTTCATGTCTGAAGATGATTTGAAAGCAATCGACAAGGCGGTCAAGGCAGAAGTGGCAGAAGCTGCTACCTTTGCTCAGGAGAGCCCAGAACCACCGATGAGCGAACTTTATACAGACGTGCTGGCGTAGGAGTATCAATTCATGACTATCGAAATTACAATGCCAGCTCTGTCGCCTACGATGGAAAAAGGCACTCTCGCAAAATGGCTGGTTAAAGAAGGCGATACCATCGAATCCGGCGATGTCATTGCAGAGATTGAAACAGACAAAGCGACTATGGAAGTCGAGGCCGTTGATGAAGGAACTTTGGCGAAAATTCTGGTTGAAGAAGGCACAGACGATGTGCCGGTCGGCGAGGTTATTGCGATCGTAGCAGAAGAAGGCGAAGACGTATCAGCTGCTGCAAATGCATCATCATCTGTTTCAGAAGCACCTAAGCCAGAGCCAGAAGCTGAGACAGCTGAAACTGAAGTGTCTGGCTCACAAGTGCCTGCGGCAACACCAGTGGCATCTGACCCGGAAGTGCCAGAAGGTACCGAAATGGTAAAGCTGACTGTACGCGAAGCTCTCCGCGATGCGATGGCAGAAGAAATGCGCAAAGACGCTGATGTTTTTGTCATGGGTGAAGAAGTTGCTGAATATCAGGGTGCTTACAAAGTTACTCAGGGCTTGCTTGATGAATTCGGTAGTGAGCGTGTAATTGATACCCCAATCACGGAACATGGATTTGCTGGCCTCGGTGCGGGTGCTGCAATGGCAGGGTTGAAGCCTGTTGTTGAGTTTATGACCTTCAATTTTGCCATGCAGGCCATTGATCACATCATCAACTCTGCTGC
This sequence comes from Kordiimonas sediminis, assembly GCF_014656395.1. GTDB lineage: Bacteria > Pseudomonadota > Alphaproteobacteria > Sphingomonadales > Kordiimonadaceae > Kordiimonas_A > Kordiimonas_A sediminis. The sequence goes on along the minus strand of NZ_BNCI01000002.1, from coordinate 1,010,839 downwards.
GAAAACGCGGTATATGTCGGGCGGTCTTGTGGAATGTCCTATCGTGTTCCGCGGCCCGAACGGTGCTGCGTCACGCGTGGGTGCACAGCACAGCCAGAATTACAGTGCATGGTATGCAAGTGTTCCTGGCTTGATTGTGATTGCACCTTATGATGCTGCGGACAGTAAAGGCCTTCTGAAGGCAGCTATTCAGGACCCGAACCCTGTGGTGTTCCTAGAGAATGAGCTGATGTACGGCGAGAGCTTTGAAGTGCCGGACCTGCCAGATCATACTTTGCCTATCGGCAAGGCCCGCATTTACCGCGAAGGCAGCGATGTTACATTGGTATCATATTCCATCACGGTTGGTGAGTGTGTGAAAGCCGCAGCCGAACTTGAAAAAGAGGGTATTAGTGTCGAGATCATCGATCTTAGAACAATTCGCCCGCTTGATATGGAAACTGTGGTTGAAAGTGTGAAGAAAACCAATCGCTGCGTTGTGGCAGAAGAGGGCTGGCCGCAGTGCTCAGTCGCATCTGATGTGTCAGCGCGTTTGATGGAAGAAGCATTTGACTGGCTAGACGCCCCTGTAACGCGTGTGAACAGCGTGGATGTGCCACAGCCATATGCAAACAACCTTGAAAAGGCAGTTGTTGTGTCGTCAGCGCGAATTGTCGAAGCGATCAAAGCCGTTTGTTACGTGAAGTAAAAGTGGGTTCCTGCCATGCGTCGTAGAAAATCTAAACGATTACTGCGAAGAAAGGCTGTAGGAACTGCTTATTGAGCTGCATCGATAATAGCGGACTGGAGAGGAAAGCCCCCACCCACAATGCGTAGATTTGCGCGTCATGAAGGGCTGATTTACGGTGCGATTGTATTGATAATGATAGGGATGATTGTTGTAGCGTTGACAATGCCAAACAAACATACCTGAGACTTAAATTTTGGACTGAGAACTTCTTACCAAATGTAGGGATAGAATATGGCTATTGAAATTTTTATGCCGGCGTTATCGCCAACAATGGAAAAAGGCACGCTTGCCAAATGGTTGGTTAAAGAGGGTGATGAAGTTTCCTCAGGTGATGTAATTGCGGAAATCGAAACCGACAAGGCAACGATGGAAGTGGAAAGCATCGACGATGGGACAGTGGCGAAAATTCTTGTCGGCGAAGGTACTGATGACGTGCCGGTTGGTAAGATCATTGCCATTCTTGCTGAGGACGGTGAAGATGTAGCAGATATTGCTGTGCCTGCGGAAGATGGTGCTAATACTCCTGAACCGGCACCTAAGGAAAGCAAGTCAGAGCCAAAAGCCGAAACAGCAGAGGCACCAGCACCGGCTGCGGCAAAGCCTGCCCCTTCGGCATCGTCTGCTGATGGACGTATCAAGGCTTCTCCTCTTGCCAAACGCATTGCTGAGCAGGCAGGACTGGATATCGGATCGATTAGTGGCAGTGGACCGCACGGTCGTATCATTAAACGCGACGTTGAAGCAGCCATGAGCAGCTCGGCATCCGGTAAAAAAGACACAGCCGCAGAAGAGACAGCACCACCAGCGCCGTCACAGGTAGCAGTCCCAACATATGGGCCGCATGACGATATTCCGTTCACTGAGCAGAAGCTGTCAAATATGCGCAAAACCATTGCCAAGCGTTTGACAGAATCTAAAACAACTGTTCCGCATTTCTATCTAACCATTGAATGCGAACTGGATAAGTTACTTGCCCTACGCAAGGAGCTTAATGCGCGCGCAGAAGGTGACGGCATCAAGGTCTCTGTAAATGACTTTATCATACGTGCATCTGCACTTGCCCTGAAAAAGGTACCAGCGGCGAACGTTCAGTATGCTGGCGATAAAATGTACTGGTACGAGCGCGCAGATATTTCAGTGGCCGTTGCGATTGAAGGTGGACTGGTAACGCCTGTTGTACGGGGTGCCTGCGGTAAAGGCCTAGGTCAGATCGCCTCCGATATGAAGGACTTGGCGGGACGTGCCCGTGACGGAAAACTAATGCCGGAAGATTATGCCGGCGGTACTTTCTCTATCTCTAACCTTGGGATGTTCGGTATCAAAGAGTTTGGCGCTGTAATTAACCCACCGCAAGGGGCGATCCTGGCAGTGGGTGCAGGTGAGCAGCGCGCCGTGATAAAGGATGGAGCTGTTGCGGCTGCGACCGTGATGAGCTGTACCCTGTCGTGTGATCACCGCGCGATTGACGGTGCAGTTGGGGCAGAGTTCCTTGCTGCCTTTAAAGCCTATATCGAAGACCCTATCACAATGTTGCTGTAAAGGGCAGATTAATGAAACCCGTAAAGTTGCAACAAAAGCTGGCAAGCTTTTCAGAGCAGTGGACGCCTAAGCTGATAGCGGACATGGATGATTATCATATCAAACTTGCCAAAATCGAAGGTGATTTTGTTTTCCATGCCCATGATAAGGAGGACGAGCTTTTTTATGTGCTTAAGGGTCGTTTTCGGATGGACTACAGAGATAGTAGCGAATGGGTTGAGGAGGGCGATTTAATCGTCGTGCCAAAGGGTGTTGAACACAAACCCTTCGCAGAAGAGGAATGCAGTGTGCTGCTGATAGAGAAAGCCAGCACCGACCATACAGGTGGTGTCGATGACCCCAGACATGTCGATACACCCGAAAGGATTTAGAAGATGGCTGAAACGTATGATCTTGTAGTAATCGGTGGCGGACCAGGCGGATATGTTGCTGCTATACGCGGTGCACAGCTTGGCATGAAGGTGGCATGTGTCGAGCGGGAGCATCTGGGCGGTATCTGCCTGAACTGGGGATGTATCCCAACTAAGGCTTTACTCAGGTCTGCTGAGGTGCTGCATCTTGCTAAAAATGCTAAAGATTTCGGCCTTAAGATTCCAACGGTTGACTTTGATCTTGATGCCATTGTTAAGCGTAGCCGTGGTGTTGCTGGCCAATTGTCTGGCGGTATTGGGCATTTGCTTAAAAAAAATAAGGTCACGCACATTGCGGGCGAAGCTACCATTACCGGAAAAGGAAAAATTTCAGTCAAACAAACTGATGGTAAAACGGTAGAGGTCGCTGCCAAGGACGTCATTATTGCAACTGGCGCTCGTGCCCGTGAATTGCCGCACCTGAAGGCAGACGGCAAACATATTTGGACATACAAGCACGCTTTGCAGCCGGACTGTGTACCAGGCAAGCTTCTGGTGATCGGGTCCGGGGCCATCGGGATTGAGTTTGCCAGTTTCTTTAATGACCTTGGTTCAAATGTAACAGTTGTTGAAATGATGGACCGCGTGTTGCCCGTCGAAGATGCAGAAATTTCTGATTTTGCAGCAAAAGCCTTTAAAAAGCAGGGGCTGACGCTGAAGACAAAATCCTCGGTGACGGAACTGAAAGTCACAGGCGGGAAAGTCGTTGCCACGATTGACGAAAATGGCAAGAAAACTTCAGATAGCTTTGACCGCGTTATCCTTGCGATTGGCATAACGGGTAATATTGAGAATATTGGCTTGGAGAGCGTTGGCATAAAAACGGACCGCGGCCATATCGTGACGGATGAGTGGGGCTTTACAGGCGTTGCTGGCTTTCACGCCATTGGGGACGTTGCCGGTGCACCTTGGCTTGCACATAAGGCATCTCATGAAGGTGTGATAGCAGTAGAGAAAATCAAGGGGCTTAAAGGTCTGCATCCTATGGATAAAGGCAACATTCCAGGGTGTACCTATTGCCGTCCGCAGGTGGCTTCCGTCGGCATGACAGAAGAAAAAGCCAAAGCTGCAGGGCACAAGGTCAAGGTGGGACGATTCCCGTTTGTTGGTAATGGTAAAGCAATTGCCCTAGGTGAACCGGAAGGTCTTGTTAAGACCATTTTTGATGAAAAGACCGGGGAACTGCTCGGTGCTCATATGGTCGGTGCCGAGGTTACAGAGATGATCCAGGGGTATGTCGTTGGACGCACGCTGGAAACTACAGAAGCGGAATTGATGCACACGGTATTCCCGCATCCGACATTGTCTGAAATGATGCACGAAAGCGTTTTGGACGCATACGGACGGGCTATTCATTTCTAAAGTTGTAGTATCAGTATGGTGCAGGGGGTATGTCTAGACATGCGCCCTGTCTTCGTGGTAAAGCCGCGACAAGTTTTCTGATCAGTGTTTGCGGCGGATTGCCCAAGAGTTGGACTGAATAATGACAGATACAAAAGAATATTTGCGTAAGCCCAAGTGGATTCGGGTGAAAGCGCCGACCTCCAAGGAATACAACGAAACGCGCAAATTGATGCGTGGTAAGAATTTGTTCACCGTATGTGAAGAAGCAGCATGTCCAAACATTGGTGAATGTTGGAAGAACAAACATGCGACCTTTATGATCCTTGGTGATACATGCACCCGTGCTTGTGCTTTCTGTAATGTAAAAACTGGTCGCCCTTTGAATGTTGATCCACACGAGCCGCAAAACACCGCTGATGCTGTGGCGAGCATGGGGTTAAGCCATGTGGTTATTACCAGCGTAGACCGGGATGATCTGGATGATGGCGGTGCGGATCAGTTTATCAAGGTGATCAAGGCCATTCGGGAAACCAGTCCCTCGACCACCATTGAAATTCTAACACCTGACTTCCGAAACAAGCCTGGCGCGATTGAGGCTGTTGCCGAAGCGAAGCCAGACGTCTTCAACCATAATCTGGAGACCGTGCCGCGACTGTATCCGAAGATACGTCCCGGTGCACGCTACTATCACTCTCTCAGACTGCTCGAGACTGTAAAAAAAGTTGATCCGAGTATTTTTACCAAGTCAGGTATTATGGTGGGGCTGGGAGAAGAGCGCATGGAAATTAGCCAAATCATGGATGACATGCGTATGGCTGATATTGATTTCATGACAATCGGACAATATCTGCAGCCAACCCCGCGCCATGCAAAATTGGTTCGCTATGTGACGCCGGACGAATTTAAGTCGTATGAGCGTATGGCAAAAGGCAAGGGCTTCCTTTTGGTGTCCAGTACGCCTCTTACGCGGTCTAGTTATCATGCCGGTGCAGACTTTGAAAAACTTCGGGCAGCACGTGAGCAAAAGTTGGCTGCACTGAAGGCGGCCGAATAGGAGTATACTGTGCCGCAGTACAGTGAACAGCGAACGCTTCCTTTTTCAGCGGAACAGCTTTTTGATCTTGTCTCTGATGTGCGGGAGTATCCCAAGTTCCTGCCGTGGTGTGAGGGTGCCCGTATCTATAACCAAAAAGAAGGTCAGTTTGATGCTGACCTGATAATTGGCTTTAAGATGTTTAAGGAGCGATTTACATCCCGCGTGACAACCGATAAGCCGACCAAGGTATATGTCGATTATATCCGCGGGCCGATGAAAGAGTTATATAATCATTGGCATTTCATCCCACAGCCAGACGGAAGCTGTGTCATAGATTTTGACGTGCGGTTTCAATTCAAAAGCGCACTGCTGGACAAGCTGATCGGTACAGTGTTTGCCGAAGCCACGCAGAAGATGATAGGTGCGTTTGAGAAACGTGCCTACGAACTGTACGGGGACCCTGTGGTCTAAGAAGCCTTAGTCAATTAAGGTTATAAATGTTTCCAAAGCCGTTATGACGGTTTGTTTGCGAATTAGGGATCTTGAATGTTCTCCGAATTGCTTTTTAAAAGCAATCGGTGGTTCGCCCTGTTTGCAGGCGCCAAACCAAACTGTGCCGACGGGTTTATCTATACTGCCGCCACCCGGACCTGCAACGCCGGTGACTGCCACGCTGACATCTGCTAAGGAATTCGAGATAGCACCATATGCCATTTCCTTGGCAACTGCTTCCGACACTGCACCAAAACGGTCGATACTGACGGCGGATACACCCAGCATCTGCTGCTTTGCTGCATTGGAATAGGTTATGAAACCTCGGTCAACCACATCAGATGATCCTGCAATTTCCGTTAGGCTTCCAATGATCAGCCCACCGGTGCAGGACTCCGCTGTGGTAACCATCAGGCCATGCTGGCGGGCTTTGTCCAGCACAGTGCTGGAAAGGTCGATAATCTCTTGCTCAAACATGAAACTAGTGAGCCAGAATTCACAGCAACTTGCAAGTGTGATCCGCTTAGTCAAATAACAAAAGTTACGATAGTAAAATGAAAAATTTTTGAGTAGGCTCTATCGTCTTATTTCAATAATTGAGTAATGGGGGCTATTTGTATGAAAGCATCAATGATTGCAATAACTGTTGCATTGGCAATGACTTCTACAGTGTCATTTGCTGATGCTTCTGCTGATGAAGCAAAGGTCGAGAAAAGCGACCACATAACTGCTGACTTGCTAGTGGCTATGAAACGCCCGAGCGATGTTCAGGTTAGTCCGGATGGAAATTGGGTTGCCTATGTAGTTCGTCGTAATGATATGGACAAAGACGAAGGCAAGTCACAAATCTGGATGAGCTCTACCGACGGTAAACACCATATTCCGCTGACAGCAGCATATGCTAATGCTTCCAGCCCACGATGGAACCCAGACGGCAGTTCAATTGCCTTCATTGGAACACGTGGTGAGGGTGAAGATCTGAAATCACAAGTCTGGCTTTTGGATAGAAGAGGCGGCGAAGCCCAGCAGCATACAGATGTTAAACAGGGCGTCTCTGGTTTTACTTGGTCACCTGATGGATCTCGTATGTTACTTGCGATTAAAGATCCTAAGCCAGAAGACAAGGAAGAAGAAGGCAAAGATAAAGATACAAAGGCCAAAAAGGCAAAAGGTAAAGATTCGCCAGAGCCATATGTGATTGACCGCCTGCAGTTTAAGCAGGACTATGTTGGCTATCTGGACAGACTTCGTACGCATCTCTATTTGTTCGATGGAGAAGGTAAGCCTGAGCAAATAACGTCTGGAGATTATGACGACTCTGATCCAGTCTGGAGCCCTGATGGGACACAGATTGCTTTTTATTCCAAACGTGATGGTGATCCGGATGCCAATAATAATGGTGATATTTGGGTTGTCTCTGCAGACAAGGGCCTTAAAGATCGTCCACTTACTCAGGTAACCAAAAACAAGGGCAACGATCATTCCCCTGTGTGGTCTCCAGACGGCAAAATGATCGCTTATGTTACCTCTACAGAACCTGAAAAGCTTTGGTATGATGCTGATATGCTAGCTGTTTCCAGTGCTGACGGCAGTGGTGATGCCCGTATTTTAACGGCCGAGCTTGACCGCATTGTCTACCAGCCAGAGTTTTCAGAGAACGGCAAAGACATTTACTTCCTGATGGAGGATGGCGGTGCTGCACCGCTGATGAGCGTAAATGTCAAATCAGGAAAAATAAAATCCCACAGCAGTGCCGAACACACTCTTTGGGGGTATGATATTGGCGCAAAGGGTACGATTGCTACAATTCAGTCTTCACATCATGTTCCAGGCAATATTCATATCATTGAAAAAGGTAAGACAAAGCAGATTACAGCGCTGAATAAAGAGCTGTTAGACGGTGTGAAACTTGCCAAAGTGGAACGCTTGAAAGTGCCTGGCTGGAACGGAGAAATGGTGGAAAGTTTCGTATACTATCCAGCTGACTATGATGCATCCAAGCCGTACCCGACCATCTTTCATTTACATGGTGGACCAACTGCGCAGCATGATACCTCCTTTGATAGCTGGGGGCAGTTTTATGCGGCACAGGGATATATCACCGTTATGCCTAATCCGCACGGCTCTACGGGGTACGGCGAAGCCTTCACATATTCCCTGAACGCTAATTGGGGTGTGCCGGACACTGCGGATGTTGAAGCTATTGCAGACCATTTGGTCGAAGCCGGCATTAGTGACGGCGACAAGCTTGGTGTAGGTGGCTGGTCTTATGGCGGCATATTAACCAACTATGTGATTACTAACACAGAACGTTTCGCTGGTGCGGTGTCAGGTGCGAGTGAGGTAAATCTCCGTGCAAACTATGGCCATGACCATTATCAGCACTTCTGGGAAGTAGAACTGGGACTTCCGTGGGAGAATGTTGAGGCATGGGAACGCATCAATATGTTCAATGACCTGGGGAAGGTCACGACACCAACCCTGGTTATTGGCGGCCAACTTGATTGGAACGTGCCCATTCAGAACTCTGAACAGATGTATCAGGTTCTAAAGCGTCGCGGCATAGATACGCAACTGGTTGTCTATCCTGGAGAGCATCACGGTATTAGTCGCCCAAGTTTTCAGAAAGATGTGTTTCTTCGTTATCAGGATTGGTTTGATAAATATGTCAGAAAAATCAAAGACAAAAACGAAAAACTTAAAGTCGAATAAGGCTTATATCAGTTGAAAGAAAAACATGGCATACAGGATGAATGCAGCCTGTATGCCAGCTACTATATCATCCACCATAACACCGAACCCGCCTTGCACTTGGCTGTCGAGCCAGGAAATTGGCCAGGGTTTTACTATATCAAACAGCCGAAACAGGATGAATGCGAGTGCGAAAGCAATCCAACTGGGGGCAAACATCAAGATGGGTAGAACGGCTATCCACTGGCCTGCGATTTCATCAATAACAATCTCGGGTGCATCGTGAATACCGGACAACTTCTCTACTTTATCAATTGCAACGCTACCTAGGATGCTGACGATCAGTATCGCAATACCTAGACCGAACAGCGTTATGCCGTTTTTAATGAACAGGACGGCAAGCAGCAGTCCTGCGAAGGAACCCCATGTCCCTGGAGCCGGACGAAATAGCCCAGATCCAAGACCCACAGATATCCAGTATGAGATGCTACTGCGACGGTTTTTCCAAGTGTGCAGGCTTTGCTTTGACATGAGGTTTCCTTTGTTACTTGACCTTATGGCAGGCGAACGGTGACAGTAGCAGAAGCGGCGATACCTTCTTTTCGACCTGTGAAGCCGAGCTTTTCTGTGGTTGTTGCTTGTATGCTGACTCGGTTTACAGGGATTTCAAGGGCTTCGGCGATAAAGGTCTGCATTTGTTCTCTATAAGGTCCAATTTTCGGACTTTCACAAATAATAGTAATTGCAACATGTGCGATACAGCCTGACTGTTGCGCGATCAGCTCTTTTGCGTGCAGTAGGAAGGTAATAGACGGTTCCCCTTTCCAGCGTGGCTCAATAGGGGGGAAGTGGCTCCCGATATCACCATCAGCGATAGATGACAGAAGTGCGTCAGTTAGGGCATGCAGGGCAACATCCGCATCGGAATGACCTTTCAAAGCGTGGGTATGGGGCACCTTAACTCCGCACAGGGTTACCATGGTGCCAGCCTCAAAACGGTGGACGTCATAGCCACTACCAATTCGAATGTCATTGAGTGATGTCATCATGTCACGCTCTGCTTTTTTAAAGTCGTCTTGTGTGGTGATTTTATAATTGTTCTGACTGCCCTCGCATATATGCATAACATGTCCTGCAGCCTCCATAACTGCGGCATCATCGGTAAAGTCCATATGCGGTGCACTCTGGTGCGCCTCTTTTAATAGTGTTGCCGGGAACGCCTGGGGTGTTTGTACGGCATATAAATGAGTTCTATCAATGGTTTGTTGGATTGTGCCTTCTTCAACAGACTTCAGGGTGTCAGTAATTTTGACTGCGGGAATAACGCCGCTCACTCCTTTAAGGAGTGTCTGTAAAATATTGCTGGTCAGAGTTGATGGTATGAAGGGACGCGCAGCATCGTGTATAAATATATATTCACTATTTATATCAGTTAGTTCTAGTCCATTCTTAACGCTTTCCTGACGCGTATTGCCACCAAATACGCAGCTGTAAGGTGGCATGCCTTTTGTTGATTGATCAAATAAGGTCTGATCGTCTGGGTGTATTACGCAAATAATTTGCTGGAAGTGTCCCGTCTTTTCAATTGCCTCAAGAGTATGTCTGATAAGAGCTTTGCCAGCAATGTGTCGATATTGCTTTGGGATGCCAGCACCTGCGCGGCTTCCGCGTCCAGCAGCAACAACAATTATTGTGTTTTGGGGTATCTTTGACTGGCTTTCCATCTTTTTCTCTGGCATAAGGTGCCTAAATTTTAAGCAGGCTAATATTTAGTCGTTTTAGTTATTATAAGGTATTTCTTATGGCTCTTACCATTGGTCCGATAGAAATCAAAGACCCAGTTATACTTGCGCCAATGTCTGGCGTGACTGATATGCCGTTCCGCAAGCTCGTGAAAAGGTTTGGTGCAGGATTGGTTGTTTCAGAAATGATTGCATCAGAAGCAATGATCCGTGCAACACGCCGGTCAGAGAAAATGTCATCAAATTGTGCTGAAGAGTTCCCAATGTCAGTGCAGCTTGCTGGTTGTGAGGCTTCTAAAATGGCGGAAGCTGCCAGACTTAATGAAGACCGCGGTGCCGCTATCATTGATATTAACATGGGGTGCCCGGTCAAAAAGGTTGTGAACGGGCACGCAGGTTCAGCCTTGATGAAAGATCTCGATCATGCTGGCAGCCTTATTCATGCAACGGTCAATGCAGTATCATTGCCTGTCACTCTGAAAATGCGCCTTGGCTGGGACGACCAGCACCTTAATGCACCTGAACTTGCAAAAATTGCACAAGAAGCGGGTGTCAAAATGATTGTGGTCCATGGTCGTACTCGAAATCAGATGTACAAAGGGCATGCTGATTGGGCAGCAGTAGGCCGTGTCAAAAAGGCAGTGGACTTGCCAGTAATCGTCAATGGTGACATCAATGCACTTGAGGATGTGGACAAGGCGCTGGCGGATTCAGGCGCAGACGGCGTCATGATTGGCCGCGGCACATATGGTCGTCCATGGTTCCCGGCGCAGGTCATCGAATACCTGCGTTCAGGCGAGCGGATTGCTGACCCATCGCTTGAGGTGCAGTTAGAGACTATTCTGGATCATTATGAAGATATGTTGCATCACTACGGTGTGGATACAGCGGTTCGGATGGCGCGTAAGCACCTTGGTTGGTATACGAAAGGCCTGAAAGGGTCTGCGGAATTCCGTAATCATGTCAATCATCTGGATGATCCGGCAGACGTGAAAGTGGCACTTAAAGAGTTTTACTTACCTCTTTGCGAAGAATTGGCGGCCTAAGCCATGGGGGGCGATCTCGTCGACCTTGAATCAGAAATACTCCATGGTCTTACCCAGGCAGTTGTTCTGATTAGTCCGAATAATCGGATTGAAGACGTTTTCGCCCAGACAGAGCATATTTTCCAGCGCAGTAAAGAGAGCCTGAAGGGCAAGGCTATTGATCTGCTGCCTGGTGTGGGCGGCAAGGCATTGGAGCTTGTAAGCAGGTCTCGCGCTGAAGACATTCCTTTGAATAGTTATGATGTTCGTTGTCGTCCAGTAATTGGTGATATTGAGCTGGTTGACTTGCACGCGAACCCGTATATGTCGACGGGCAAGGTGATACTGTCCATCCAGCCGCGGCGCATTACGGCGTTTCTGGAAAAGCGCGATGATGTCGAGGCTGCAGCCCGTTCCGTGCGGGGATTGGCTGCAATGCTGGCACATGAGATTAAAAATCCTTTGTCTGGTATTCGAGGTGCTGCGCAGCTACTCGGTCGCGGTGGGGATACAGCTAGTCTGAAAATGACTGAACTTATCTGTAAAGAAGTTGACCGCATCAAATCCCTTGTTGAACAATTAGAGGACTTTGGAAGTGGTGTGCAGGGTGACTATGGCCAGGTGAATATTCACGAAGTCTTGGATCATGTTTTAAACCTTGCGACGGCGGGGTTTGCAAAAGACGATATTATCATTCCACGCTTTGATCCTTCTTTGCCGCCTGTCTATGGGGACTTTGATCAGTTGGTTCAGGTTTTCTTGAATTTAATTAAGAATGCATCAGAAGTATCTGAAAATAAATCAGAAATAACAATTACAACAGGTTATAAGCACGGTATCTGGTTGACCAATTCACAAGGGCAGCGCGTGCGCCTTCCTGTTGAGATAACGGTCATGGATCGAGGCCCTGGCATACCTGAAGACCTGCGCGCCCATTTATTTGACCCCTTTGTCAGCGGCAAGGAGGGGGGGTCCGGGCTAGGACTTGCATTAGTCGCAGGGTTTGTTTCAGAGATGGGAGGCACTGTGACTGCTGATAACAGGGCAGGGGGCGGCGCAATTTTTAAAGTGCAACTGGCATTGGCCGATGAGGGTGCGGAAATGGCTAAGGGGCTAAAAGAATGAGCAAGTTAAAACCGACAATTGTGGTGGCAGATGATGACGATGCAATTCGCTTTGTTGTTAGTGAAGCCCTGAAGCAGGAAGGCTGGACGGTTATAGAGGCCGAAGATGTTTACGAGTTAAAGCGACTGGTGCTAGAAGGTCGCGGGGATATGGTGATTACAGATGTGATAATGCCTGACGGTAATGGTCTTGATGTGTTGCCAGAAATTCTGACGGCACGACCTGATATGCCGGTCATCGTTATGAGTGCACAGAATACAATGAAAACTGCAATGACATCAAGCAGTCGCGGCGCCTATGATTATCTACCCAAGCCATTTGATATTGATGCGTTGGTAACATCAGTCAAAAAAGGCTTAAAAACGGCCTTTAGCTCAGACCAGGGGGGCGGAAGCTCGCTTGAGGATACTGGGCGTCTGATTGGCCGGTCTGCTGCCATGCAGGAGATTTACCGTGCGATGGCAAGGGTCGTTCAAACCGAATTAACCGTTATGATAACCGGGGAAAGTGGTACAGGCAAAGAGCTGGTTGCCCGTGCAATCCATGAACATAGCCAACGACGTGATCACCCATTTGTTGCCGTCAATATGGCTGCAATCCCAAAAGAATTGATTGAAAGCGAATTGTTCGGCCATGAGCGTGGTGCCTTCACCGGTGCAGAGACCAGGAAATTGGGACGCTTTGGTCAGGCGAAGGGCGGAACCATTTTTCTTGATGAAATCGGTGATATGCCGCTGGAGGCGCAAACCAGACTGTTACGAGTGCTGCAGGAGGGGGAATATCAAACCGTCGGTGGCCATGCCCTGATTAAGACGGACGTCAGGATTGTTGCCGCGACGAATAAGGATTTGCGAACCTTGGTTAGGCGTGGTGATTTTCGTGAAGATTTATTTTTTCGCCTGAATGTTGTGCCGCTGAACATTCCTCCGCTTCGCGATCGTAAAGATGATATCCCGCTACTAGCCGATCATTTTCTTTTAAAAGCGACTGATTCTGGCTTGCCCAAGAAGACACTAACAGAGGGTGCTAAAAAGACACTGATGGCCTTTGACTGGCCTGGTAACGTTCGCGAGCTTGAGAATATGTTACTGCGTGTCTGTGCCCTTTATGCTGAGGAAGAGATCACCGGTGACGTCATCAAGCAGGAGCTTGATCGTTCTACATCCAACCTTTCAGGTGGGCCAACATCCATTATGACGCCGGTTTCAGGGGCAAACTTGTCCCAGACAATCCGTGCACACCTTGATCAGTACTTTGACCATCATGAGGACGGCTTACCGCCTTCTGGATTGTATCAGCGTATACTGCGGGAAATGGAAAGGCCTCTGATTCAAAAAGTGCTCGAAGTGACATCGGGCAATCAAGTAAAAGCGTCTGATCTTTTGGGGCTGAATAGAAATACACTGCGCAAAAAAATCAGGGAATTGGGCATTACTGATCGGAATAAGTGAAAAATATCAGGCTTAGGTGTGATAATTGTAGAACTGATGTGACAAATATGCATCATGGCAATCATGCAAAGAGATCAGGAACAAAAAATTAGTGCCTACTCAAAAAACAAGTCGCCGGATTTGATGTATCCGGGTAAGGCGGCACGGAGTAGACGGCTGGCGAAGCTGATGCTTTGGGCCAGGCATGTTAAGCTTGTGAACAAGCTGGAAGTGCTGGTTGTTGTCTTGGCTGTTGTAGCAGCCATTGCCACCTATATTACCATGTCGCGCAAGGACGCCCCTTTTGAGGTGACGTCAGGCAGAACCATGGGTGTCTTGCTGTATGTAAACTTTACCCTTCTGCTTCTCTTGGTAGCACTGATTGGAAGGTGGTTCGCCCGTGTATGGTTTGACAAGCGGACACGAGCTGCGGGATCCCGTCTGCACAGGCGTGTCACAGGTGTTTTCATTACCATCGCAATCATTCCGCCGATCATTATGGCGGTGTTTTCTGCCTTGTTTCTTGAATATGGTATTCAATCATGGTTCAGCGAAAAGGTGCGTTCTGTCCTAAATAACTCTCTGGAAGTCGCCGAGGGCTATATGGTAGAACATCGTGCCTCGATTGAGCAGGACATGCTGGCGATTGCCTTTGCCTTTAATAACCTTAGCCCGCTGGAACAACGGGATTCGATTACACTGCAAAAAGTCGCCGATTCAGCGCTGACCACGCGATTACTCTCAGAAGTCATTGTTGCTGAAGTTGAAACTGGTGCCATGGTGGTGCTTGCACGTGCAAGTCAGGGGCTGGAGCTTTCAACAAACCGCATTCCAATTGATGTTCTAAACAGGGTGGAGTCAGAAGAATCGGTTGTCGCAACCAATACAGCCGATAATACAATGATAGCCATGGTCAGGCTCCGGTCCTTCTTTGAACCAACATATCTTTATGTATCGCGTGACCTGAACCCGCAGGTAGTTGAATATCTGGCGAATACGCGTACGGCTGTTACTGATTACGCTACTATGGAAGGGCAGCGCACAGATATTCAGTTGCAGTTCAATGTTGTCTTTATTGTTGTCGCATTGCTTATCCTGCTGGCTGCGATCTGGGCAGGGCTTTGGTTCTCATCCCGGCTGGTGACGCCGCTTTCCTATCTTGTTGATGCAGCGGAGCGCGTAGGGCAAGGGGATTACGGGGCGCGTGTGCCAAGTCTGCCGTCAACCGACGAAGTGGGAATGCTGTCCCGTGCGTTTAACCGTATGACTGACCAGCTAACGAGGCACCAAAAGGATCTTTTGGCTGCGAACCTTGAACTGGACGAGCGCCGCCGCTTCCTTGAGGAAGTGTTGGAAGGCGTTTCTGCAGGTGTCATTGGTTTACAGAAAGACAAGCGTGTTTTCCTGCCAAACAAGTCGGCTTGTCAGCTTCTTGGCAAATCAGAGGAAGATTTGATTGGGCAAACCCTGGATGTTATCGCGCCCGAATTCAGCGATTTGTTAAAAGACGCGGAAGATTCAGATGAGCTTCTTGCCATGCGACAAATCCAGCTTGAAGTTGGCGATGCCATGCGGACATTGCTGGTTCGTATTTCCGTTGAACAATCAGAAGGTAATCTGATTGGTGGGTATGTTATGACTTTCGATGATCTAACGGATCAACTAGCAGACCAAAGAACGGCTGCATGGGCAGATGTTGCCAGACGTATCGCGCATGAAATTAAGAATCCGCTTACGCCTATCCAGTTATCAGCCGAAAGGTTGAAACGAAAATACGGTAAGGAAATTGTCACAGATCCAGCAATTTTTGGCCAGTGTACTGATACGATCATCAGGCAGGTTGGGGACTTGCGTCGGATGGTGGACGAGTTTTCTTCCTTTGCACGGATGCCAACGCCAATTTACCGGGAAACGGATGTTGTCGATATCATCCGCCAGTCTGTCTTTTTGCAGGGCGTTGCATGGAGTGATGTGATCTACCGTACTAATTTTCCTGATAATGTGGACATGCTGATGTGTGATGGCCGCTTGCTTGGACAGGCTGTCACTAATTTGTTGAAAAATGCTGCAGAGTCTGTGGAAGCACGACTGATGAGAGACCGTAAGGCAGGCAGTGATACCATTGAGCCTGGCATGATTACTGTCACCGTTCAGCAAAGTGATGATACAGTTGATGTCCTTATCGAAGATAATGGCCTTGGCCTGCCGCAAGAACAGCGCGACAGGCTGATGGAGCCATATGTCACGACCCGTGCCAAGGGTACCGGGCTCGGTTTGGCGATAGTCAGAAAAATCATTGAAGAACATAGCGGATCAATCAAAATTACTGATCGGTCCCCGATAGGTGCTCGAGCAATGTTTAGCCTTTCGGCGAAAGCACTTGTGAAAAAAGCACAAAAAGACAGCGAGAAGGCTGACATGAATGCAGCAGAATAATGAAGTGGGAGTATAAGAAAGAATGGCCCTAGACATTCTGATTATCGATGATGAAGAGGATATCCGGGAACTGATTTCCGGAATTCTGGAAGACGAAGGATATCATACCAGAACAGCCGCGGATAGCGATGGTGGTCTGGCAGAGATTGAGGCGCGTTTGCCGTCTCTTATGGTGCTTGATATATGGTTGCACGGTAGCAAGCTTGATGGTCTTGAACTGTTGGAGCTGGTTAAATCACGTCACCGCGACTTGCCGGTGATCGTTATCAGTGGTCACGGCAATATCGAAACTGCTGTTGCTGCGATTAAAAAGGGTGCGTATGACTTCATTGAAAAACCCTTTGAGGCTGATCATTTGCTGTTGACTATTCAGCGTGCCACCGAAAATGAAAAGCTGCGTCGAGAAAACGAAGAGCTTAAGAAGCGGTCCGCTTTCTCAATCGATCTTACGGGCCGATCTGCTGTGATAAATTCTGTCCGTCAGTCTATCGACAGGGTTGCTGCCACTAATAGTAGGGTGATGGTGCAGGGGCCGTCTGGATCGGGCAAGGAAGTAGCAGGCCGTTTGATACATGCGCGGTCCCTGCGCTCTAATGGTCCTTTCATGGTTGTGGGGGCTGCCTCAATGGAACCCCACCGCATGGAGCAGGAGCTTTTCGGCGTAGAACAGAATGGCGGTGTCGTAAAAACCGGTCTTTTTGAACGGGCGCACGGGGGTACATTGTTCATTGATGAAGTGGCTGACATGCCACTTCCGACACAAGCAAAAATATTACGTGTTTTGACAGACCAGGCATTTGAGCGTGTTGGTGGCAGTACAGGGGTCCGGGTTGATGTCCGGGTTGTCTCTGCAACATCCCGCGATCTGCAGGAGATGGTCGAAGAGGGCAAGTTCAGAGAGGACTTGTACCACCGATTAAATGTTGTGCCACTGTCCATGCCCGCCCTGTCCGAGCGGCGTGAAGATATCCCACAGCTGGTTGATCATTTTATGACCAAACTTTCAGAGGCTACGGGCCGTCCTCTCCGGAAACTATCAGAAGACGCTATTGCAGCCCTGCAATCCTATTCCTGGCCAGGGAACGTTCGACAGTTGAAAAATATTGTCGAACGGATTGTTATTATGAGCGGGGAATCCAGCGACGAAGAGATTAAGGCTGATCAGTTGCCACGGGAAATAAGTAGTGATTCTAATGATATGCTACATAACAGTGGTGATAATGTTATTATGAGTACTCCGCTGAGAGAGGCCCGTGAAGCCTTCGAGCGAGAGTATCTGAAATTACAAATCAATCGTTTCAGCGGTAATATATCGCGGACAGCTTCGTTCATAGGAATGGAGCGTTCTGCCCTCCACCGCAAACTGAAGTCCCTTGGTATTAACGGGAACACCAAGTCCGAGGAAGAAGGATCCTAAGACATGAAGGTAATTGTTTGTGGTGCTGGTCAGGTCGGCTTTAATATCGCGAGACATCTTGCCGCGCAGAAAAATGATGTCACCGTGATTGATCAGTCACCTGAGCTGGTTCGTAAGATTAGCGAGTCACTGGATGTTCAGGGGCTTGTCGGTAACGCGGCTGATCCGGAGATGCTTGACCGGGCAGGGGCTGTTGATAGTGAACTATTAGTAGCGGTTACTCTTTCTGATGAAGTGAATATGATTTCCTGTCAGATTGCTCATTCTCTTTTCAGGGTGCCAACAAAAGTCGCCCGGATTAGAAATCAGGCATACCTCAGGGATAAGTGGCGGGATTTATACTCTCGGGAAAATTTGCCAATTGATGTAATCATCTCACCAGAGATGGAAGTAGCTGAGGCAATGTGTAGACGCCTGGAAGTTCCGGGTGCCTTTAATATGTTGCCATTTGCAGAAGGCCGGGTTCGCGCCATTGGACTAGAGCTGGATGATGACTGTCCTGTAATTGACACACCACTTAGACAGCTGACTGAATTATTTCCAAACCTGAAAACCACGGTTTTAGCGGTTGTTCGTAAAGAAAAGATTTTTGTCCCCAGAAGTGATGATCAGTTGCAGGCGGGTGATTCCATTTATATTGCCGTGGAAGAATCTACCACCGCACGTGCGATGGCGGTATTCGGTCATGAGGAGCAGGCTGCGCACCGAATTGTGATTATCGGTGGAGGGAATGTTGGCCTGTTCTTGGCTGAAAAACTGGAAGGCAGGCCCTCTGTTTCCAATTTAAAAATTATCGAGGAATGCCGCGAACGCGCTGAAAGCCTTGCAGAGCATCTGAGTAAAACGGTGGTTATCAATGGCGACGCATTGGATAGAGATATCCTGAACGAAGCCAATATGGCCCAAACAGAAACGATTGTTGCGGTGGCTAATGATGACGAGGTTAACATTCTTGCTTCACTCTTGGGTAAGCGAGCAGGGGCACAGCGCGCCATAACCTTGATGAATAATCCTGTTTACTCATCGCTTGTTGGCTCGCTAGGTATTGATGTTGCCCTTGACCCGCGGGAGACGACTGTTTCCTCTATCATCCGCCATGTTAGGCGGGGCCGGATTCGTGATTTGCACTCTATCTGTGAAGGACAGGCTGAAATTATTGAAGCAGAAGTTATGGAAGCATCTGAGGTTGCCGGTAAACAGATTTCGGAATTGCGATTGTCCAGTTCTGCGAAGTTTGGACTGATAGTTCGAGGCGATGAGATACTAGTGCCGTTACCTGAAACCGTTCTGGAGCCAGATGACAGAGTTATCATTCTGGCTATGTCCGAAGCTGTGCGTAAAATTGAACAGCTCTTTTCCGCACGCGCAGATATCTTCTAAAGGACCTTTGGCCCATGTGGCAGAACCGAATTTATTATCTGCTCGGTTGTTGGTTGCTGGGAGTGGCCGCACTTGAAGTTCTGCCATTTCTTGTAGCGCTTGTCGAAGGTGAGCCAGAGGCAGCTTCTGCCTTTGGTAGTTCAATTGTTCTGACACTATTTATCGGGGGAGGATTTTTCCTGGGATTTCGTTCGGCAGTCCGGGTGCCAGTGAAAGTCGCGTCAATATTCTTGCCGTTGTTGGCGGGATTAGCCATTGGCACAGCTGTTGCCTTCCCCTTTTATTTTATGCACTTTGACCGTGGCCCGTTTGCTGCCCTTTATGAGGGGATTTCCATGCTGACAACAAATGGGGCTAGTGCCTATACGGATGATGAACCGGCAACCCATGCGGAATCATTGTGGCGCGCAATCATCGCCTGGTGTGGCGGGTTGATATCCGTTGCATTGACATTGTCCATTTTGACCAGTCTAAATTCTGGGGGGCTCCAGGCTTACAAATCCAAGTTGCAGTTAGGAGACAGCGGAGCAGGGGCTGCCCGTCTGCGTTCAACTGTTCGAGCCCTGGTCCCGGCCTATTTTCTTGTGACGCTGATTTGCCTGACTTTACTTATTGTATCCGGGATGGACCCTTTTAACAGTTTGGTTGTGGCAATGGGGACTATCAGTACAACGGGCATTTCTCATGATATGGGGAATAAGGTACTAGGACTGGGCCCACAGATTATTGTTTTGATCTTTATGGTCATGGCATCGCTGCACTGGGATTACTTTTATGCAAAGTTAAAGCAGGCCAGAAATGTACGCTTCATGACGACAGAAACCAAACAGGTTATGATTATGGCGCTGCTTGGTGGTATGTGTCTGACGGTCCTTCCAAAAGGGGAAAGCGATTACGGGGCATGGGACGCTTTGTTCTTATCCGTATCTGCCCTGTCCACCACCGGATATGTCACGGACACACTGGAACTGGACGGAGTTCTCTTGCCTCTTTCAATTTCCTTATTCATTCTTGCGGCTATCGGCGGAACGGTTACTGGGACCGGCGGCGGTATCAAACAGTTACGATTTAGGGTTTTGACTTTGCTTGCACGTAGTGAGCTACGCAGGCTTGCACATCCTCACGGTGTTGTGCCGATTAAATTGTCAGGCGTGCGATTGGCAAAACAGGATATTGAATCTGTATGGCTTCTTTTTGGGAGCTTCATGATCGCGATGGTCTTTATCTGTATAGTCTTCGCAGTATTCGGTATGCATTTTCAGGATGCTATTGTGCTCGCATTTACAGGGCTAACATTATCCGGCCCGCTGGCGACGTCCATTGACCCAACATTTGCTGGATTTTCAGGTCTGGCTGACCTGGATTATTTGATCCTGTCTTTCGTCATGTTATTCGGCAGGGTGGAGATGTCAGTATTCATGGCGTTGCTCGCCAGAACGTTTTGGCAGAGATAACTATAAAAAAATATTAGCCAAACTTGTAATTCTCTGACATATAATTACGTTTGAATGGTGCAGGGGTCTTCCAAAGGCTGCTTCTGTTCATTTGTAAAATAATAATTGTGTTAAACAAATTGATAAAAAAGGGCACGGACCGTCCATGTCAGAAAAAAATCAAAACCTTCAGGACGTCTTCTTAAACGCTGTTAGAAAATCAAAGCTGCCAATTACGGTGTTTTTGGTGAACGGCGTCAAACTTCAGGGTGTAATTACCTGGTTTGATAACTTTTGTGTGTTATTGCGTCGCGATGGACATTCGCAGCTGGTCTACAAGCATGCGATTTCTACTATTATGCCAGGTGGGCCACTCTCTCTCTTTGAGCCTGAGAAAGACAACGAGGCCTGATTGTCTGAATATTACTTTGCCTTCAAGGGGGAAGGTTCATGAGCGATCAATCAGGTAGTGGTTGGTCGACAGACGGCCTTGGCTATTTACAGAATAAAGTCGAACGGCAACGTGTCCTGGTTATACATCCGTTCGAACAGGATCATTCAGCAGCAAGTGCGGCTGCAAGGTCACCGTCCGCGCGCCTTGAAGAGGCTGTTGGCTTGGCTGAAGCAATCAATGTTGAGATTGTAGAAGCGAGTTTAGCGCCTTTGAGGCGCATTAAGCCCGCAACTTTTATCGGGCCTGGACGTGTCGATGAACTGCGTCTTCAGGTGGAAGCAGAAGAGATTGATCTGGTTATCTTCGACTGCGAATTATCACCAATTCAGCAACGTAACCTTGAACGGGGTATCAAAGCAAAGGTCATCGACAGGACTGCTCTTATTTTGGAAATTTTCGGTGATCGTGCCAATACCAAAGAAGGGGAGTTGCAGGTTGAGCTTGCGCACCTAGTTTACCAGAAATCACGTCTCGTACGTTCCTGGACACACCTTGAACGACAAAGAGGTGGTTCTGGCTTTATGGGGGGACCTGGTGAAACCCAGATTGAGAGTGACCGGCGGATAATCACGGACCGGATTACGAAAATTCGTCGTCAATTGGAGCAAGTCACAAGGACGCGGACGCTGCACAGGGCAAGACGTCAGAAAGCACCGTATCCTGTCGTAGCACTTGTTGGTTACACGAATGCCGGTAAGTCTACACTCTTTAACCGCGTAACTGATGCTGAGGTATTGGCAGAAGACATGCTTTTTGCCACTCTGGATCCAACCATGCGGCGGATTGACCTACCGTCTGGCAGGACGATTATTCTGTCTGATACTGTTGGATTTATCTCCGAGTTGCCGACCACGCTTGTGGCAGCGTTCCGCGCCACACTTGAAGAAGTGCTGGAAGCAGATGTCATTGTTCATGTCCGCGATGCAAGCCACGAAGACACAGAAATCCAGAAACAGGATGTGGAAGGTGTTTTGCGCGAACTTGGCGTAGAAATTGGAGCAGAAGATTCTGCACCGGTATTGGAGGCAATGAATAAGGCGGATTTGTTAGGCGCTGAAGAGTTTGAGGCATTGACCACATACTGTGAACGTTATCAGGATAAAATTCTTCTGAGCGGTTTAACTGGTGAGGGCTGTGATGATTTAATAGCCGAACTGGACAGGCTACTTAGTGAAAAGAATTTGATTGAGACTGTTTTGGTTCCTTACGAGGACGGCGCCACACAAGCCTGGATTCGTGCCAATACAAAAATTCTGGATGAAAGCGCAAGTGAGGACGGGATGACCTTTACGATTTCGGTTGATCCTATTGCCTGGGGTCGTTTCCGGAAATAAATCAAAGTGAAAGCGCATGGAATAGTCACCTTGTGCTTTCACTATGTCATTTTATGTGTTGGCTTTTTCTTCTTTTTTAACTTCGTTCCACAGGGCATCCATTTCCTCAAGTGAAGAATCTATCGGTGTTTTCCCCTGTGCTTGAAGTTTTTGTTCTATACCGTGGAAACGGCGCTCAAACTTGGCATTGGCGGCGCGCAGGGCTTCTTCCGGGTCAACATCCAGATGCCGGGCAAAGTTTGCCATAACAAACAATAAATCTCCCATTTCTTCTTTGATTGCGTCTTTTGAGGCACCCTGTTGCACCTCGTCCAAAAGTTCCTTTGATTCTTCCAATAGCTTATCCAGAACCTGATCGGTTTGTGGCCAATCAAAGCCCACCCGTGCAGCGCGGTTTTGAAGTTTTATCGCCCTTAGCAAGGAGGGGAGGGAGATACTTACCCCGTCAAGAACCGACTTACTTTGTTTAGCAGCGCGTTCTTTTGCTTTTTGTTCTTCCCACGCTGAAATCTGTGCTTCAGCACTTGCTATCTCGGTATCACCAAATACGTGTGGATGTCGGCGGATCATTTTTTCGCTAACACTGTTAACAACATCCTTAAAGGTGAAATGACCTTCTTCTGTAGCCATTTGGCTATGAAATACAGCCTGAAACAATAAGTCCCCCAGTTCATCTCTTAATTCGTCCATGTTGCCTGCACGGATTGCTTCATCTACCTCGTAGGCTTCTTCAATTGTATAGGGCGCTATGGTCTCAAAATTTTGTTCCAGATCCCAGGGGCAGCCGCCATTTGGGTCCCGAAGTTTTTTCATTATTTCAAGGAGATCGGAAATATCGTATTGCTGTTTTTTCATGGGGCTGTAACTTCAAAACCTGTAATTACCGTCGGAGGGAAACATGCGACTATCAATTAAATTCTCGGCTATGATACTGGCCTTGGCCGTCAGCGCAATCAGCTTTGTTGGTATTTCCGCTGAAAATGGTTTTCAGGGCAAGCTGCTTACGGACTATTTGTCGTATGATAATGGCTTTCAGCCAATTGTCAGTCCCCACCGGGGCGGTTCCATGCCGGGCTTTCCAGAAAATGCAGTTGAGACGCTTGAAAACTCCATGACCTATGGTCCAGCTATCATGGAAGTGGACGTCAGAACGCTTCGTGATGGCACATTGATTTTAATGCATGACAGAACACTGGACCGAACTACAACCGGGGAAGGGGATGTATCTGCCGCAAGCTGGGAAGACGTGTCAGCTTTATATCTAAAGGATAATGAGGGAGCAGTCACAGATTATCGTGTCCCGACACTTCTTGATGCTCTTAAGGTTATTAAAGGTAAGGGCATTTTAAATCTGGATATCAAACCTGAGACAGATTTTGCTGCTGTGATGGAAGTCGTCAGAAAAGCTGACGCAGGTAACTCCGTCATGGCAATTACCTACAATCTGGAACAAGCCAAAGCATATAATGAGCTTGCGCCAAACATTATGTTGTCTGTGCGTATTCGAAATGCAGATGAATTAAAGGCAGTCAAAGGAAGCGGAGTACCGCTGAACCGCGTTGTAGCGTGGGCTGGCCTGAAACCAATGGCAAAAGTAATGTATGACCGTCTTCACAGTGAAGGAATGCTGGTTATGCAAGGCACCCTGGGTTTTGGTCCATTGGCGCTTGATCGCAAGTTTGAACTGTCCGGCAATACGGATGGCTATCTTAACCTGTTCCAGCAGGGAGCAGATATTATTGCCACGGATCGCCACTGGGTCGTGCAGGAACTGTTAAATTCATGTTGCCGAAAGTAGGATGCTAATATCGTCGGATAGCCATTTTTCATCGGAGTTGTAGAATTCTAGCCGCTGGATTGACAATCTTTCCTTTGCCCCGCACACTAAACCGGGATTTAGGGGAGGAATATGATGGTTGCATCAAGAGGTGAGCCTTTTTTCAAATATATGGCCGGTCTACTAATTGTCATTGTAGCCGGTAGTTTTGGGACTTTTATCGCCTTGGGTAAGAACTTTGCCCAGCCGATGCCATTCATGTTGATGGTGCATGGGGGGCTATTTCTTACGTGGTATATCGTATTTTACCTGCAAGCCTCTCATATTGCCGCGGGCAAGGTTGCCGCGCATATCCTTTTGGGCCAACTCAGCATTTTTTTAGTGATGGGCATGATGCTTGCGGGCTTACTCGCATGGCACGGCAGTTGGGAGAGGGGCTTTTACCCGGACGAGTTTGACACAATTGAACAATTTGCCATGGTCAATTGGTCTGATCTTGTTGCATTTCTCCTCGCATACGGTCTGGGGCTGCTGCACAGGCCCAAACCGTTTTTCCATAAACGCTTTATGTTGATCGCGGGCTTAATTATGCTGATGCCAGCAACATCCCGTGCTGCGATGATACTGGATGTACCGCCTGGTGTTGGATTTCTGGTAATCGTTCTCTGTTTTCTTGCTCTAGTCGTTTATGACTTCAAAAGAATAGGCAAGCTACACAAGGCGACATTGTTTGGTGTGTTGCTACTAATTGTAAAAACAGGATTAGTGATGGGTTACGCACCGTCCGAACATTGGGCGTCTATTGTTCATACACTGATAGGGTATCCACCAACCGTGTAAGGTCACAGGGAAGCTTATATGAATTCAATGAACGTTATTGATATTGAATTCAATGGCATTTGAAACGCTATATAAGTCAGCAAAACATTATGTCTCTTTCCCGGCTTCAAAATCAGGACCATAGTCATTTTGTTGATTGTCCCCCGGTTTACATGCCCAATAAAGGAGGGGGATTATTCCAATGATAGTGCACCACAAAAGTAGCCACCAGCCTGAACGATTTATATCATGTAAACGTCGAGCCCCGAGAGAAATGCTAGGTAGCAATACTAATATTGTGAATACATTTCCCATAGGTTGTTGGGCAATAGTTTGCCCTCCAAAAATGATAATATCAAATATTGCAAATATCCAACTCAAAATATTGATGCTTAGTACTGCGAACCAGTACCCACTTCGAGAAGTGCGGCCCTTAAAATCAAAATAGTTTTTAAAGAATAAGATAAATGATTCCGTGAAAGAAACAGCTCGATGCGGCCCTACAGGATTTTGTCTCCGGGTCTCTTGCCAATTCTGATTACTCTCATTTTATAAATGTTATTTATCGCATAATTTATATTATGGGAAATTCTATGGTGTGTTAAATGATATGGTGCCTTATTATGCTCACTCTAGGTAATGGCCTTCCTGTCGTGTGGCTTTTTTTTTGATGCCAGTGTTAATACGTCCCTAGTTTTGTTAAGTCCCCAGCGTCATGGGCAATTCTTTATGTCGCTTGCCTGTCAGATTATAGACCGCATTCAGGATTGCTGGTGCTGTATCAGGTACCGCTGCTTCTCCAACTCTATTTGGTGCACGATTGCTGTTTAATAAATGGATTTCAATCTCTGGGATTTCATCCATCCTGATAATGGGATAATCATGAAAGTTAGACTGTGTTACCATACCGTTTTCAACCTTGATCGCAGGATTTATCAAAGCTGATAACGCCCAGACAATACTGCCTTCAATCTGTGCGGTAACTAATTGTGGATTAACTACTTTACCGCAATCAAAGAAACAGATGATTTTATCAACGTTAATGGTTTCGTTATGTTTGCTAACATAAGCAATCTGGCAAACATAGGTGCCGTAAAAGTAGCTTAGTGAGATTCCTTTGCCTTGATTTTTGTTTAAGTTTTTTCTCCATCCTGCTGTTTTTTCAGCATATTTAAGGATTGATAGAAGCCTTTCCTGGCGGTCAAGTCTTCGCTGTAAAGCAGGCTCATCCAGCCCTCTTTCTTCATGCTGAATTGCTTTTTGTGACAGCCACTGTTGCCTTAAGTGTAAAGGGTCTTTCCCAATGGCAGCAGCGACTTCATCAATAAAGCATTCTCTGGCTAGGCCAACTGGATGTGCATCGACACTTCGCCATGAACCGGGATAAAGAACTAGGCTTTCACTTTCCGCATGGCGTGTTGCCCTGTGTGCCGTACATCCAGCATAATAGTCCAGCATGATATTGCGGCCAAGCCATCCATAATTCGAGCCACTACGGGTTAAGGAATCCCATGCGACTGGATTATTAGCATCATCCAGAACGAGTGTATGTTCATCATACCGAGCCAAATGATAGCGACTGTGTTTGATACAGTCCTCTCTTGTCCAGGTTACTTTCACGGGCCTTTTCAGTGTGACGGCAAGAAATCCGGCTTCTGCAATGAAGTCATAAAAATAGCGACGGCCAAAACCACCGCCAGACCGCATGGGGTGAATAACAATGTTTTCTGTTGTAACTCCGGTTATCTCAGCGACATAGGCAAGTGCAAGCGTTGGCGACTGGCTGCCGGCCCAGATGGTTAAGGTTTTGCCGTCATAATCTGCGACCGCATTTAGTGGCTCTAATTGGGCATTCTCCTGATACGGATTATAATAGCGACTTTGGAAAAGTCTGTTTGGTGCTGCTTTCTGTATCTCACGCGCTGTATCGCCGAAACTTGCCACATTTCTAATTTTCTCATCCGGGATAGCAAGCATCTCACTTTTGATCCGATTGTCATCATGGTCCTGGTACTGACTGCTACTCCACTGAACTTTAAGGGCTTCCCTGCCCTTGATCGCATGCCATGTAGTCCGCCCGATGACGGCCACACCGCTTTTCGTTCCTCTGTATTTTTCCTGCCATGCATTGTTTGGATCAGTTTTATACGGAAATGCAGGAAGCTTTACTGTCGTCAATACGCCTTCAATATTAAGGCATGCGGCATCATCAATATGTGTTGGGACACTGTCTGTGGTTGGGCTACGTTCAATGCTAGCATGGACCATGTTTTCCATATCAATATCAAGTGCATACTGTTGTGCACCGGTGATAATTGCCATGTTCTCGACTATAGGCAGTGATTTGCCGATCAAATCAAAATCACTGTCATTTTTCAGGGCTGCAGACTCTGGCATTTTCCTTTGTGCGACAGACTTGAAAAGGTCTTTAAACTCAAGAGTGTCGTCGGATGATCGTCTATAAACTTTGCTTGTTTTTACATAACAGTCCGAAGGAGCGCAGCCCCATAATTCGCTGGCACATTCTATGAAAAGCTGACGGAGGGTGGCCGCCGCCTGTCGCAAGGGCATGTAGGCTGCCAGCATGCCATTACTGCCAGCAGAGGATTCAAGAGAGTGCCTGATCTCCATATGATAGGTAAGAGGCGGGCGATCTATAATAAATTCATCCCAGTCTGCGCCAAGTTCATCGCAGATAACCATGGCGAGGCCTGTGGATACTCCCTGCCCCATTTCTGGCTTGGTATCGCGGTACACAATGGTACCGTCCGGGTTAAAGCGCAGGTAGATATTGGCTTGAAAGGAATCTAAAGTAGCGTCGTCCGCTGTACCAGACAGTTCTGGCACGGACAGGCTTAAAAGCAACCCACCACTTGCCAGTAGGCTTGTTTGAATAAAGCTTCTTCTGTCAAGCTGCATGCTATCTCTCCACTGATTACAGACAAAGAACCATAAGTAAGTATCAGGGTTGCATGTAAATGTCGGTTGAGTTTACCGCACAAATTTTGTCAGCTTAGTCATTCAGTTTCAGAATAAGTCGGTCCGCTTTTAATTCAACACTGGCGAAGCGCTGCAATAATGACATACCCATAAGGGAGCCAGGCATTTCAGATTTTGTTATGGTGACCGGCGTGTCGTAAAACTCAAGGCCGCCAAAGGAAATACTTTCGGCATTTTCTCTGGCGAATAAGACAATGCCGTTGGCTGTTTGCGCCTGTCCTGAATAATCGAGCATGTCAACTTCAAAACCAGCTTCGTAAGCGTCATCAGGGCCAAGCACAACATAAGATGCGCCCGTGTCAACCATCATACGAATTGGGCGACCGTTGATCTCTGCATTAATCCAGAAATGGCCATCCAGTGACCTGTGTATGATCAAATCATTACCGTCAGCACTGACGGCGGCATTGCCCGGGCTGGCTGCGGCCATAAACCGGGCTTTTGCATCCTCTTTGTAGAGATACACGACAGATATGCCCGCCACCAAAAGTAACGAGATACCAGCCATCATAATCAGTTTGGATGCTTTTGTTTGGCTGTAATAGCTCATCCCTGATCCCAGGATAAATAGGAGGATCAGAGAATATAGCGCGCCTGGTGTTGTGATTGATACTGTTGGAAAATAGGATTTTAAAACAATTATCAACAAGGCAAAACCAGCCCAAAACAACCATAGACGATTTTTGTTGCCGCGGGGCTTTTCTTTGAAAAGAGTTTCAGATTCAGGCGGTTGCCAGGAATTTCGTGCCATTGGATACGCTGCCTTTTATATTCTATGCTGCCGTAAGTGTAGCCTGCATCAGCCCGGCGGACAAGGTTCCTCTGTTTTTAAAGGATATTGGAGCGGCACCTACCTCCTGCACTAGAGCTCAAGCACCATGCCGTCATAGGCTGGGACCACACCGCTTGGTAGTTTGCGTTTCAATGTCTGGTAGTCCATATCCCATGTCATATGGGTCAGGACGGCCAGGTCAGGTTTGACCTGCTCTATCCATTCAAGTGTTTGTGCCAAATGGGAATGTGTCGGATGTGGATCGTACCTAAGTGCATCAACAACCCATATTTTCACACCTTGAAGGGCTTCAAAGGCTGTCTCCGGCATTCTGTTAAGGTCTGTCGAGTATGCCATGTCACCAAATCTGTAGCCTAGGCTAATTCCACTGCCGTGCCCCTGTTCAAAGGGTATCATTTTGATTTGGCCAACCTGCTTTGGGCCATTGATCGCGGTACCCGTCCCAACAGATGGATATCCGCGCACACCTTTGAAAATATAGTCGAATTTTGATTTGAGAAGCGCCATGGTTTCGGCGTCAGCAAACATGGGTATTTTGGCGCCAGTTGCCTGGTGAAATCCACGCAGTTCATCTATCCCGTGCGTGTGGTCCGCATGTTCATGCGTATAGAAAACGGCATCAATCTTGTTGATTTTATTTGTCAGTATTTGACTACGTAAATCAGGGCTGGTGTCGATCAGGATGTGTGTATCGCCCTCTTCGACGAAAACACTTGCTCGTTGACGTCTATTTTTAGGCTCTGCAGGATCGCATGCCCCCCAATACTCCGGTATTTTGGGAACGCCGCCTGATGTGCCACATCCTAATATGGTTAGCTTCATGCCAATTCAACTGGTTTAAAACTGTCATCAATCTTATTGAAAAGATTAAAGAAATTAGATGTAGTTATATTGGTAAAATCAGTAAATTCAACACCCTTTAAGTCTGCCACAAATCGCGCTGTATCCATGACAAACGCAGGTTCGCAGGTTTTTCCGCGATGGGGCACAGGTGCCAAAAACGGGGCATCGGTTTCAACGAGCAGCTTGTCCATTGGGATTGTTTTCACCGTTTCCTGCAGTTCTTTTGCACTTTTAAAAGTGGCAATGCCGGAGATGGAAATACTCATACCCATTTCAATGCAGGCATCTGCAAGGCGCTGAGAGGCTGTGAAGCAGTGAATTAATCCAGAGAATTCACCCTGAGCCATTTCCGCTTGCAGCATGTTGATACAGTCATCGTCGGCATCACGTGTATGGACAATTACAGGCAAGCCAGAAGTCCGCGCCGCCGCAATGTGATTACGGAAATTAACCTTCTGCATGTCACGCGGCGCATTATCATAGTAATAATCCAGGCCGGTTTCGCCAATGCCAACAGTCTTAGAGTGGCTAGCCCGTTCCAATAATGCTTCAATCGCAACGTCAGGTTCGTTTTCTGCTTCGTGCGGATGAATACCAACTGTTGCATACACATCAGAATTGTTTTCGGCGATAGCCCTGACATCGTCATACTCAGAAAGCTTGGTATTAATAGCCAGCATGCAACCAACACCGGCACGGCGTGCGCGGTCTATTACTGCGCCTTGCTCTTCGACCAAGCCTTTATAGTTTAGGTGGCAATGGCTATCGACGATGAAGTCAAACCTGCGTTCCTGCATAATATGGTCCTATGCCTCGTCAGTTGCGTGTTCAAATCTTGGGAAAACGCCTTCTGGTTTCGGCAAATCTGCACCCGGTTTGATGCGGTGTGCATCTGTTAGCTGATCAAAGCCGCGGTTATCAATATTCATCTGACCAAGCAATTTATCTATGCTCTCGGGCATGATGGGCTGCATTAGAATTGCAAGCATGCGTACGGCTTCTGCACATACATAGAGCACTGTTTCCATACGTGCAGGGTCGGTCTTGCGCAGCTTCCATGGCTCCTGCGCAGAAATATAGACATCTGCGGCTGCTACTTGGCTCCAGATAGCATCAAACGCCTTATTGAAGGCCTGCTTATCCATCAGCTCGCGTACTTGCGGTAAAACATCTTCAATACCGGTTAGAAGCGCTTTGTCTTCTGCTGACAAGGCGCCTGGTGTTGGTATTTTGCCGTCACAGTTCTTAAAAATCATAGACAAAGAGCGCTGTGCAAAGTTTCCGAAGCCGTTAGACAGATCGGAATTGCAGCGATTAACAAAAGACGTTCTGGAGAAGTCGCCATCATTGCCAAAAGGCACTTCACGAAGAAGGAAAAAGCGCACACTGTCCAGCGTATAGGTGTCAATCAACTCAAAGGGGTCGATCACATTGCCGAGTGACTTGGAGATTTTTTGTCCCTCATTTGTCCACCAGCCATGAGCGAAAATTCTGTCAGGTAATGGCAGATCTGCTGCAAGGAGGAAGGCTGGCCAATAGACTGCGTGGAAACGGAGAATATCCTTACCGACCATATGTACATTCGCGGGCCAGAACTTTTGGAATTTTTCTGAATTTTCATTCGGGTAATCAACAGCTGTCAGGTAATTAGTCAGCGCGTCGATCCATACATACATAATATGGCCGTCTGCATCCGGAACAGGCACACCCCAGTTAAATGTTGTCCGTGAAATTGACAGGTCCTGCAGACCACCGGCCACAAAGCTTTTGACTTCATTCAGGCGGGATTTAGGCAAGACGAAGTCTGGATGGTTTTCGTAAACCTCCAGAAGTTTATCCTGAAAAGCAGACAGCTTGAAGAAATAGCTTGGTTCCTCCACCCATTCAACGGGGGCACCAGTAGGGGCAAGTTTAGAGCCACCTTCGCCTTCTGTTAACTCATCTTCACCATAAAATGCTTCATCGCGAACACTGTACCAACCAGCGTAGTTATCTTCATAAATGAACCCGTTTTCCTTGAT
This sequence comes from Kordiimonas sediminis, assembly GCF_014656395.1. GTDB lineage: Bacteria > Pseudomonadota > Alphaproteobacteria > Sphingomonadales > Kordiimonadaceae > Kordiimonas_A > Kordiimonas_A sediminis. The sequence goes on along the minus strand of NZ_BNCI01000002.1, from coordinate 979,568 downwards.
ACGGTTCCATAGATGCTGCGCCGAAATTTTATGACGCTCTTCAGTCGTTCGGATAAACTGATCGTTAGAAAAGTTCATTGCCTGCGCAAGGTCTTGAAAGCGAGCTGAGACGCGGTCACAGAACTCAAGCGGAGCGACGCCTGCTTTCTCTGCTGATTTTTCAACCTTTTGACCGTGCTCGTCGGTTCCGGTCAGGAACATTACATCATACCCATCAAGCCTTTTAAAACGGGCTAAAACATCGCATGCAAGCGTCGTATAAGCGTGACCAATATGCGGTACGTCATTTACATAATAAATGGGCGTCGTAATGTAATAAGACTTCTTGTCAGACATATAACTCTCTTCCGGGGACAGGACAGTATGCCCTGTTAAATACCTTTGGCGGTCTGGGCTGTTGATGCTGCAAAATTCAGGATTACCTGTTTGCGGTCCAGATTGACGCTGTCGGCACGATTTTTACGTTCGATCATCTTTTCCCACAGGTCCATCCACTGATCAACCCTACTATTGGCAAATAGCTGCAGAAAAAGTGATTCCTCACCTTGAGTGAAGCAAAATTGTTTGTCCTGAGTAGTGTTGAAGCGAATAATACGTTCTATAAAACCAATCGCAAATTCAAAAAACAGGTGATATTTTGCATCTGCTTTTGCTTGTCCCAATTTACCCGCCAACGCATGCAGGGCAGCTATATTATAGGCCGGCATTGATTGGAAAAGTTTAAGCACCTCATGATACAGCTCCAGCCCCTCCCCCTCATAGATGGTAATGGCTTTTCCCGGCGAACCGATAGCCAATTGAGAGAGTAGCTGCAGGTCTTCATTGCTGATAGTTGGGTATCTCCCTGCCAGCACTGCCTGTACACTATTTAATGACAGCGGAGATAGGTGCAGGCGTCTGCACCGGCTTATGATAGTTGGCAGCAATTTGCCTGGCGAATGCGCCAACATTAAAATAATAGATTTCGCTGGGGGCTCTTCGAGTAGTTTCAATATGGCATTGGACGCACTGACATTCATTTCGTCCGCAGCATCTATGATCGCAATCCGCCAACCACTCTCGGCACTTGTTTGGCCGAAAAAGCTAATGAGTGAACGGATGTCATCAATAACGATGTCTTTACGTAACTTGCCTGTAGATGTGTTTTCTGTGCGGCAAATATGCCGAATGTTACCGTGTCCGCCCGACAAAATCCGCTGAACGATAGGGTTGGCTGGGTCTGTGTCAAGGCTGCGGGCATCAGTTTCCAGTGTTTCACCGAACAGTCCTGTATCAGCAGTAGCATTTGTGTCCTGTGTTAGCAGGAACTTGGCAATGCGCCAGGCAAGCGTTGCTTTACCAACTCCACGGGGCCCTGTTATCAGCCACGCATGATGGACACGGTCACTGTTGAAACTATCCAGGAATTGGCGTTCCGCTTTTTCGTGACCGATCAGTGTCTGTGTCTGAACAGGATTAATGACAGAGCTATCAGATAGGGTTTCAGCCATTAGTCACCTACCCCAGCAATAAGAGGTTCTATCACTTGTTGTATAGCGTCAGCAATTTGATCAATGGTCCCGGAGGCATCAACCAATTTGCAGCGGTCACTTTCTGACATGGCAATTGCTTTATACGCTTCTCGTAATGCCTGATGATATTTTAGCCCTTTGCGTTCAAAGCGGTCTTCATTGCCATTGTTCGCACCTTCCCGTTGAATAGCGCGCGCTAGACCTTTTTGGACATCAATATCAAGGATCAGGGTCAGATCGGGGGTGAAGTCACCAAGAGCTAGTTTTTGAAGGTTCACCATATTCTCCAAGCCCAACCCGCCAGCAACTCCTTGATAGACCTTAGTGCTGTCATAGAAACGATCAGAGATAACCCACTGCCCCTGTTCAAGCGCTGGTTTTATCAGCTTTTCAACATGGTCGACGCGTCCGGCGGTCACCATCAATGCTTCTGACATCGCGGTCCAGCGGTCCGTGTCACCCGTGAGCATTAGCGTCCGTAATTCTTCCGCACCGTCAGACCCGCCTGGTTCTCGTGTGATTATGTGATCAATTCCCCTGCCCTTAAGAAATAAGGACAGGGTTTTGATTTGTGTAGACTTGCCGGATCCTTCGCCACCTTCAAAGGTGATGAACTTTCCTCTGGTACCTGTCATTGGTGTTTTATTCCCGATCAGTAGACAAGTCGGTTGCTGCACCGAAAATCAAATATTCAAGAGCGGCGGTAATCTTACCAAACCCGCCAACATCGCCGACATTTTTGCCTGCAAGAAGTGGCAATCTTGTCTCGCTTCTGTCTGGTGCAGAGATCACAAGCTCTGCGACTTGGTCGCCCTTCTTTAGAGGCGCAGGCACGGGGCTTAAATATTCTACTTTGACATCAAGCTGAGCACGCTGACGGCGCGAGAGTGTTAAGCCAAGATCTTCGCCAAGTACAAGGGGAACAGTCGGCATATCGCCAAGCCAGACATCAGCGTGATCTACCGTTTCACCAGCCCGCAGAAGTGGATAATATTTAAAGTTCAGGAAGCCGTACTGCATCAGGCGCTGGCTTTCACGCATCCGTTCCTGTGAAGAGTTAAGACCACTTAGAACCAGGACCAGACGGCGGCCATCCCGTTCGGCAGACGCTGTAAGGCCGTAGCCAGATTCTTCCGTATGGCCAGTCTTTAGGCCATCAGCTCCAGGGAAAAGGCCAAGAAGCGGGTTTCTGTTATATTTATTACGGTGAAAGTCTTTGTAGAGATATTCGCGCTCTGCAAACATTGGATAAAGGTCAGGGAATTCAGTAGCCAGAAGAAGAGAGAGTTTTGCAAGGTCCCGTGCTGACATAACGTGTCCTTCTGCAGGCCAGCCGTTCGCATTCATAAAATAACTACCCGTGAAGCCCAGATCGGTTGCTTTCGCATTTAGCCATTCCACAAAGACATCATGTGATCCTGCCATATGCTCCGCCAGCACAACACAGGCATCATTTCCAGAAAGGACAATAATACCGCGCAGAAGGTCGGCAATAGTGACTGTGTCCCGTGCGCGCAGGAACATGGTGCTGCCGCGGTTGTTCCAGTTTCTCCATGCTTCGTCGGATACGATTACTTGTTCATCAAGCTTGTGACGGCCTTCTTTAATGGCCTCAAAAGCAAGATAAACCGTCATTAGCTTACTCATCGACGCCGGAGGAAAGGATACATCTGCTTCTTTTTCAAGCAAGGTGTCACCAGTGGTCGCGTCCAGCAACAAAGCATGTTTGGCTGATGTTGCCATACTTTGCGCGTGCACACTGGTCCATGCGATGGCGGTCGCAATCAAAAAAGATGAGATAGCTAGCGCATAACGATTGAAAATTGTGGATACCACAGGTCTTTCCCCTATTCGGTCTTTTACTATATTAATTAACGGGTTCTGAAAAAATGCGTGCATCATAAAAACCGCCGGATACAACGCGGTCTAGGGCGCTCTCGGCCAATTGGCGAACTGAATATGGCCCAACACGGACACGCCAGAAGGTTCTTTCATACCCATCGTGACGACTTATTTCTACATCATCACTAATGCGGCGCACTTTATCAGCTTGTAATTTGGCATTATTAAGGTCGCTGAAAGAGCCAACCTGCACATAATGCGAATATCCACCATCAGACGCCCGGTCTGGTGTTGGCCTGCTGTCTGGAATTGGTGTGTTTTCTGCCAGTATGGGGCGATTGCCACCACGAACATTGCCATTTTGGTCGGAAGCCTGAACACGAACTTTTATTACCCCTGCCCGGTCAAAGCCCAGTATCTGGGCGCCGCGTCTGGACACGTCAATGATACGGTCGCCAACAAAGGGGCCACGATCATTAACTCTTAAGACGATAGAACGACCATTCGTCAGGTTTGTAACCTTGACATAGGACGGCATTGGCAGGGTTTTATGCGCTGCCGTCAATGCATTCATGTTATAGGTTTCACCGTTGGCGGTTTTCTTACCGTGAAAATCTTTGCCGTACCAGGACGCCAATCCTACGACATCATAATCGGGCTCTACCTTTGGGTAATACCATTTTCCGGCGACTTTATAGGGGTTTCCAACTTTTTCATGCCCCCCCTGATCGCCTACAGGCAAATGATCATCCTTCGGCATAGAGCCAGAAAATGTTGAACAGGCTGAGATCACCAAGCATAGAATACTAATTACAATACGTTGATACATATTTATGGCTTCCCAATTTCGTCAGATAACAAGCCCACTGACAGCGCATACTTAAATGAAGGGTTATAACGCATGATAGAGCAAAAATTACGGTAGACAAGATACCCTCTGTCATCCCCTTCATCTGCCACTATCAGTGCAGCGGGGATTGACCGATCTGGCAAATCAGTACCGTCCAGGCGCCGTACGCCAAGTTTTTGCCAGTCCTGCAGGTCTCGCCATGCACCCAGAGATTTATAGGACTTGCAGTAACGGTCAGGGTCTACCCCTTCACTTTGCGGTGCATAAAGTGATTTTTCCGACCCTTTAGGCAACAAAACAGGCCTGCCCCAGGTTTGGTCATTTCGCCAGCCATACGCTTTCAGATAATTGCCGATAGAGGCAAATACATCGGTACCTGTTGACCAGATATCTCTGTCACCATCCTTGTCAAAATCAACGGCATACTGGAGGTAGCTGAGTGGCATAAATTGCGGTTGCCCCATGGCGCCAGCCCATGACCCTTTCATGTTTTCAAATGATGCTAGTCCCTGATCCGTAATTTCCAGTGCGGCAAATAGTTCTTTTCTGAAGCGGCTGGCTCTTCGTGGATCATACGCCAATGTGGCCAATGCATCAAAAACGGAAATAGAGAGTGGAATGGTGCCGTAATTTGTCTCAACGCCCCACACGGCAGAAATAAAGCGTTCCTGTACACCAAGTGAGGCAGAAACAGCGGATAAGTCTTCTTTGTGCGTTGCCATCATCTCTTTACCCTTGGTTTTTCGCCATGGGCTGACCCTGCTTTTCAGATACATCGCATAGGTCTGTTTGACTTCCGGTTGGTTACGGTCTCGTTTGATTACGGTTGGGCGCAGGGCAATCGTTGGCAGCACTTTATTGAGTGTTTCCTCTGAAATGCCTTTGGCAATACCCTCTGCATAGACACCATCAATCCATGATTTAAATGCTATTTCTTCCTCTGTTAGCTCGGGAGATGCGGAAGTATTGGTGGAGGCAGTGTTCTCCGAAGTCGATTCCGCAGGTGGTCCGTCTATCGGTGAAACGGGTTTCTGGCTAGAAGAAGTCTGAGGGTTATCAGCAGTTGATGCCCCAAAACTAATTACAGATAAGAGCCCCGCTGAGATAGAAAAAATACCAAAAGAATTAACTGCCATGATCATCCTGAATTTTGAAATTAAGTTACATAAACTATTAGCCTTTTCCTTAGACTATATTCAAGGGCTGAATGATGGTGAATATATGGCAATTGAAATGACTAATAGCTATATGAGTCGCACTGTCGGCGTACGCGATTAATCCCCTTTTAAGGGTGATTCCCTCGCCCTAAGGTCTGAAACTGTTTCATTTTGGAGCGAATTCCGTGAAAATCAGGTGATAATTTAAGTAATGGTTGAGAAAAGTTTAATTAAAGGTTAATCTTTCGTTAACGGTTAGGTAAAGGCATAACAACTTACCTGCTTAACTATTATTTTGCTCGATAGGGAGTGCGCTATTGGGAAGCGTCATAACCCGAATGTAAGAGGACGGAAACCATGATGAACATTTTTACAAAAGCTATTGCCGGTATGGCGCTTGCGATCGGCATTGGGGGTGTTTCAAACGCTGCGATTACCATCAACTTTGAAGGTGTGGATATCGAGGCGGAAGAGTATGCGACTGCTAGTGGCATTTATTTTTGGGAATTTCTCGGCAACGACAAAGAAGGTGGTAGCCAGAACCCTGAGTTTGGTGAGCTGCTGGATGTACAGGGTTATAACATTGTCGGTTCATCCGATGATGATTTGAACTTCACACTGAATGATGGTGGTGATTCTGGTACTTGGAGCTCTAATTACGCAGTGAATGCCTTTGTTGTGAAGGCAGGTTCATCTTTCCTTTTCGTTGACTTTGATGCGACTGGTCCGGTTTTCAGCAGCAATTGGTGTACTACTGGTGACTGTACAATTGGCGGTGTTGACCTAAGCCAGTATAATGATGGCCAAGGAAACTATGACTTTGCTCTGATCAATAAAGGTGGGAATGAAGCTGATATGTCTCACCTGTCGCTGTATGCTCTGACATCTGCTGTTCCTGAGCCTGCGACCTGGTTAATGATGATCATGGGCTTTGGTATGATCGGTGCGGCCACACGCCGTAGAAGAAAGATTGCTCTGTCTTAATCTTAGGCACAGAGAAGAAAAAACCCGGCCCGTTAAACGGTCGGGTTTTTTTGTGCCTGCACTTTGCTGTAGACGCCTTGTTAACAGCCTGCATGGGGCTGCCATCCCGCTAAGGGTGGTATCATGGGCGGATGCTGCTCAAGTCTGCCCTGTGCCGTATGTATGTTTTCCTGACTACCCTCTCAGACAAGCTCAGAAATGACCTGCTGGCTTGATATTGCGTTGAGATACCCATGTCCGATTTGAGTAGCGATTATAATAGTGTGATACCAAATAAAAAAGGACCTAGCTAATTTAGCTAAGTCCTTATAAACCTTTTGGTTTTAATTGGTGAGCCCGACAGGGTTCGAACCTGTGACCTACTGATTAAAAGTCAGTTGCTCTACCAGCTGAGCTACGGGCCCTCAAAGGGAACGCGCTGTACATACGGGCATCCCGCTGATGGGTCAAGCAAAAGAATCAAGAAATTTCATTTTTTTGACATTTGCATAAAAATTGCGCGTCAAACGATCATTCTTTATAGTTGGATAGTATGAAATACAGGGTCAGATATATAATTGCCGCTGCTGCAGTATTTTTAGCATCATTGTTAATGACGCCTGCACAGGCGCAATCCGATTCAGTGAAATATTGTTTAACCGGGTCTTATGTATCAACTGATTCTGGCTCATGTTTTCATGAAAGCACACAAACGGATGTTTTCTGGTTCAATTCCCATTTGATTGGGCGGCCTGTTTTATATCTTCTTGGTGGACCTGGTTTGTACCCAGAACCTCATAAAGACCGCCTGCAGTCGCTTTCCAATCACCTTAGAAGGCCAGTCATCGTTATATCTGGTGTATCTAATGCAGTATCATCCCGATCACGGTATGACTGCCCTGAAGGCCAGACAGGGTGGATTGCACCAACCAAGAGACAAGTGCAGAAGTTCAGCCCGGATGTGGAGGCTAGTAATATCGTAACGTGTGCGAGCGCGCTGACTTTGTCCAAAGACTGGCTAGAGGATGTTTCCCCTTTAAAACACGCCCAGGCGATAAAGACTGTTAGGCAGGACATTGGTATCGCGCAATGGGACATTATCTCGGAATCGTTCGGGCTCCATGTGTTTTGGGCCTTGAAAAAGATAGATGCTGCTGCAATCTCGGCTGTTATCTTTGATTCCCCAGATACACCCTGGGTGCCATCCTATTTTCATTTCGGGCAACATCTGGATAAGGCGTTTGGCGAATTCGCTGAAGGGTGCCGAAAAGATTGGTTGTGCCCTGCCCGGCGTCAAAATTTGAAGGAAGAGATTTATACTTGGTTGGCACCAGATAGGTATGAACCAGACGCAATAATCGACGTCGTTGATGTGAAATCGGGCGCTGTGGATGGCTATGTCTTACCCTCTTCTGAGCAAGTGGCGGGCCGTTTGGTTCAAAGTCTGATGACAGTGCGTAACCCGAACCGCCTTCCGTATATATTCTCTGCGCATTCACGCGAGCAGTTTCAGGACCGTTTGGGGCTGTTATTTCTTAGATATGGGAGGGAAAGCCAAAACCTAGTGTCTTTTGCAGGCTATCATGGTGGGCGGTGTAGTGTCCTGCCGCTCAGTAATTGGTATTCTGCACTGTTGAAGGATGCCGCACAGTTTCCAGCACTGCGACCATTCCTGAAATATATCTCTGAGACCCAAAAAGTGGCATGCCAAAGCCTGGGCATAGAAGCGCCGACACAATTCGCTAAACCAGAGGGTCTGGATACGATAAAGGCATTTATCATTGGCGGGGCTCTGGATCCCGTAACTCCAATGTCAGTGATACGGGAGGCATTTTCAAGCGCCGCACAAGTTGACTACAATGTCTATGACAATGTGGGCCACGTTGTTAGTTCTGCCCAACCGTGCATTGTCGAAGACATGAAGGCTTATCTTGATGATGGGCAAGCGCCCTTACCGTCCCATTGTCGGGGGCGGGACCTGAAGCTTTACTATTTCACCCCCGTGGTCGTTCGTTAAAGGGGGTCAATATCCCCACTTGCATATTCTGCACGGAAGGAAGCCGCGTATTCTGACAATTTGCCCGCAGCAATCGCGTCCCGTAAATTCGCCATCAGATCCTGATAGAATTGTAGATTATGCCACGTCAGTAACATAGCGCCTAAGATTTCACCTGCTTTGATCAGGTGGTGAACATAGGCACGGCTATACTGAGTGCATGCCGGACATGCGCAGGACGCGTCTATAGGCCTTGTGTCGTCTTTGTGGCGTGCATTCTTCATATTAATGGCGCCCCGGCGCGTGAAGCCCTGTCCTGTTCGGCCTGACCGTGTTGGCATAACACAGTCGAACATATCGATCCCGCGCTCTACTGCGCCGACAATATCGTCGGGTTTGCCAACCCCCATCAAATATCTCGGGGTGTCTTTCGGCATTCTAGGCATGGTAAAGTCCAGGACACGGAACATTGTTTCCTGCCCTTCTCCAACTGCCAGACCGCCAACAGCGTAGCCATCAAAGCCAATCTCAGTCAGGGCATCAATTGATTTGAACCGTAGGTCTTCGTAGACGCTGCCTTGAACAATGCCAAATAACGCGGTACGGGACGCATGTTCCTCGCCGCTATTGAAACCATTTCTGGAACGCTGTGCCCAGCGCATGGAAAGTTCCATAGATTCACGCGCCTGATCTTCAGTCGCTGGGAAAGGTGTACATTCGTCAAAGGCCATGACAATATCAGAATCCAGCATGCGTTGAATTTCCATAGACCGCTCAGGCGTAAGGAGAATTCTACTGCCGTCCAGATGGGACTGAAAGGTGACCCCCTCTTCCGTGATCTTGCGTAGCTCGGTCAGTGACATCACCTGGAATCCGCCGGAATCAGTCAGTATAGGGCGATCCCAATTCATGAATTTATGCAAACCGCCCAGCTTTTGTATGCGTTCTGCCGTTGGACGAAGCATCAGGTGATATGTATTGCCAAGTAGAATGTCAGCGCCTGTGCTGCGAACACTTTCGGGCATCATGGCTTTCACAGTACCTGCGGTCCCGACAGGCATAAAAGCAGGCGTCCGTATCTCACCTCGTTTCATTTTAATCACACCGGTGCGCGCCATGCCGTCTGTCGCGTGGACAGTATACTCAAATCTAGGTTTCATTAGTCTGCTCCTTTGGGAACAACAGGCTGCTATCACCGTATGAATAAAATCTATAGTTCTCGGAAATCGCAGTTTTGTATGCTGTGTGCATCGTGTCTAACCCTGAAAAGGCAGAAACGAGCATGAATAGTGTTGATTTTGGCAGATGGAAGTTCGTCATCAAAAGGTCAACTGCCTTAAACCTGTATCCCGGCGATATGAAAATATCGGTATCACCAGAGAATGGCATAGCGGTACCATCGTCGAGCGTGGCACTTTCAAGTATGCGAAGGGACGTGGTGCCGACAGCAATAATTCTTCCGCCTTTTTGCCGGGCAGAATTTAAAAGTTCCGCCGTCTCGGTACTTATTTCACCCCATTCGCTATGCATTTTATGATCTTCGGTGTTGTCGACTTTGACAGGCAGGAAAGTACCAGCGCCTACATGCAGTGTAACCGCTGCGGTTTGAACACCTTTACGCTTCAGACTATCTAAAAGGTCGGGCGTGAAGTGCAAGCCTGCTGTTGGCGCAGCAACTGCCCCATCTTTTTCTGCATAGACAGTTTGATAATCAGATTTATCTTGCTCATCAATGTCCCGCTGTGCCGCGATATATGGCGGCAGCGGCATGACACCGTGGGCTTCAAGCGCGTTAGTCATCTCATCGGCGGCAACGTGAAATTTTATAGTGCGTTCGCCTGCATCACCAACTGCAATCACTTTTGCCTGTAAACCGGAGAAATTCAAAAGGTCATCCAGTCGTGCTTTCTTCGCCGGTTTCGCAAAAACGTTCCATGTAGTTTCGTCTAGTCGTTTATGGAGGGTGATTTCCATTTTAGCTTCGCCGCGATGGCCAAAAAGTCGACCTGGAATAACACGGGTATCATTGAAAACCAGAACGTCTCCATCATGAAGGTATTCACCAAGGCATTGGACCGTTTTATGGTCAATAGACGATGGTTTTACGATCATCATGCGCGCACTATCACGCGGCACCGCGGGGCGCAGTGCAATCCGGTCATTAGGCAGGTCAAAGTCAAATAATGCAATATCCATGGCGGGGCTTTTACTGGATGATCAGGCTTTAGACAAGAAAAAGGGGGCTTTAGTGCCCCCTTAATCCATTTCAAAATATATTGGTCTTACTCAACGTCTTTAGCGACAACCATTTTCACGATTTTGGATGGCTCTGCCGGTGGTTCGCCTACTGCAATGGCATCGACATGCTCCATCCCGCCAATAACTCTGCCCCAAACTGTATATTCACCATCCAGATGCGGGACACGGTTCAGACAGATAAAAAACTGACTGTCTGCACTGTTCGGGTCTGTTGCTCGAGCCATGGATAAAGTGCCACGCAGATGCGGTAAGTCGCTAAATTCTGCTTCGATATTCTGGCCGGAACCGCCAGTGCCGTTACCGTCAGGATCACCGCCTTGTGCCATAAAACCTGGAATTACACGGTGGAAAATCAACCCGTCGTAAAAGCCGCTACGAACCAATTCTTTGATACGTGCAACATGCTTTGGAGCTTTGTCAGGGCGCATGGCAATGGTCACACGGCCAGTTTCAAGTTCCAGATAAAGGGTGTTTTCGAGGTCCAAGTCAACTGCCTGTGTTTCAGTGCTCATTATTCCTGCCATCATTGTTAGTAGTACGAGAAGTAAGTTTTTCATGCGTATACCATATTCGTCATTGTTTTTTAGGTCTAGTTTTGTTTGTTGTAAAATGCCTTATTTAGCATATTTTTCGACGATTGCTTTCGCAACCATTGGCGGGACAAAGGCTTCAATAGCGCCGCCGTACCGCGCAACCTCTTTTACCAGTCTTGATGCAATGGTTTGATACTTAGGGTCGGCCATCAGAAAAACAGTCTCAATATTCGGATTGATCTGGTAATTCATACCGGTCATTTGAAATTCATATTCAAAGTCAGCCACAGCACGTAAGCCGCGAATGATCACCTGAGCGTTCATACGTTCAGCGAATTTCATCAAAAGTTCGTCAAACTGCACAACCTCATATTCTACGCCAGCTTCACTTGCCAAAGGGTCAATATACTGACCAACCATTTCAACACGTTCTTCAAGCGTAAAAAGAGGGTCTTTACTGGGGTTGGTTGCAACTCCGATTACTAATTTATCCACAAGGCGCAATCCCCGTTTGATAATATCCAGATGTCCGTTGGTGATCGGGTCAAACGTGCCAGGGTATATGCCTGTTCTTTTCGCCATGGAGATACTCCATTTCTCAGAGTTGTAATTCAATATGTTGTAGTGCAACATTCACGAAACTTTAGATAAAAACAAGATTAAAAAATATCGTGATAAGGAAGGTAACGCTATGATTGTGGAGTTAACCACACTGATAATGTTCATTTTGGCGTCCTTTGCTTTGATATTGACGCCGGGGCCGATTGTTTCCCTTCTTTTGTCGGAAACCCTGACATATGGTGCCCGTCAGGGTCTGGCAGTTCTATTAGGTGCCTTCGTTACAGGCTCTCTGTTTCTGGCTGTATATGTATTTGGCCTTGCGCCTTTAATGATGAAATTACCGCACTGGGCGTTTGATTTGGTTCGCTATATTGGCGCTGTCTTTCTTTTGTTTTTATCTGCGTCAATGATCAGGACGTCTTTCAAATATGGTAGTTCTGCGTCTGAAGAAGAACTAACTGCGGTACCAAGTTTTAAAGCCGCATTCATAAAAGCTTTTATTGCTGTGCTCGCTAATCCAAAAGCGGTGGTGTTTTTCGCAGCATTTTTTTCGCAGTTTATCGATGCCACTCGTCCCGTGCAGCCGCAGCTCATCACCTTATCAACCGTATTTATATGTGTGGGTTTAATAGGTGATAGCTGTTGGATATTTTTTGCGCATAAGGCACGCCCGTGGCTATACAAAAAAGGCGGGACACGATTGATTAATCGTATCTCTGGAACAGCTCTGGGTTTAGGGGCAATTTTGCTTCTATTTCTGAACCCGTAAGGGGGCGACCAGATATGCTTGGGAATTTGGCACAGAAAAGGGCGCCAAAGGCGCCCTAATGTAACACGTAATGCGTTTGACTTTATTCGTTTGAGCCTTCGGTCGCTTCGGTAGCCGCAGTGCCCTCTTCAGAACCGGTAACGTCTTCACCACTATCGTCGTCATCACTACTGTCTTCCTGCAGTTTAGCAACAGACACAATTGTTTCTTTGTCTGAAACCTTAAACAGGGTGACACCTTTTGTATTCCTGGATGCGATGCGAACATCATGAACCGGTGTCCGGATCAGTTTACCCTGATCTGTGACCATCATAACTTGCTCACCCTCTGTAATTGGGAAGGCTGCAACAACACCGCCAATTTGATCCCGCAGGCGCGCATCGGAAGGAACATTCCAAATGCCCTGCCCGCCACGGCCTGTGATGCGGTATTCATGGCTGCTTGTACGCTTACCAAAGCCATTGGATGTAATAGTCAGAATGAACTGCTCAATCTCTGACATGTAGGCCATGCGGTCATCCGCCAGTGGTTCCCCAGATGGGTCTGATTTCCACGGAGCAGCCTTGAGGTAAGCATCCCGTTCCTCGGTCGTCGCGTTGGAGCCATTGATGACACACATGGACACGACTTCATCCCCTTCGGCAAATTTCATGCCGCGTACACCGGTAGAAGTACGGCCAACAAACAAGCGAACATCTGTTGCACGGAACCGGATGGCGCGGCCACCCTTGGCTGCGAGTATGATGTCGTCGTCCTCGGTACATACGTCGACGCCGATAAGTTTGTCGTCATCGTCAGCAAAGCGGATTGCAATTTTACCGTTGGCCATAACGTTGGAGAAGTCAGACAGACGATTACGGCGCACATTACCTTTTGCTGTTGCAAACATAACATGCAGATCATTCCAGCTTTCTTCGTCCTCTGGCAGTGGCAGGATCGTTGCGATGGTTTCACCTTGTTGGAGCGGAAGCAAATTGATGACAGCTTTGCCCTTTGATTGTGGTGAACCAAGTGGCAGCTTCCAGACCTTCATCTTGTAAACCTGTCCCAGATTAGAGAAGAACAAGACAGGTGTATGGGTATTGGCAACAAAGACAGTGGACAGGAAGTCCTCATCTTTTGTTTGCATGCCTGCGCGACCTTTGCCGCCACGACGCTGTGCGCGGTATGTGGTCAGTGGTACACGTTTGATATAGCCCGTGTGCGTTACAGTTACGACCATATCTTCCCGTGTGATCAGGTCTTCGTCATCAAATGTGCCTGCAGCATCCATATCAATAACTGTACGCCGTTCGTTGCCAAACTCTTCTCGTACAGCCATGATTTCCATGCGTAACACTTCGTACAGACGCACACGCGATTGTAAAATTTCCAAGTATTCACGGATCTTTATTGCAAGTTCTTCAAGTTCATTGCCGATCTCGTCCTGGCCAAGTGCAGTCAGTCTGTGCAGGCGCAGATCCAGGATTGCTTTAATCTGTGCATCACTAAGTTGATATGTGCCGTCATCGTTTACAGCACTGTTTTCATTGATCAACTCAAGATACGGCAGGATTTGAGCTGCATCCCAGCGCCGTGCTTTAAGCGCTTCTCTTGCATCAGCAGGAGATTTTGCGTTTCGGATTGTTGCAACGACTTCGTCGATGTTAGCAACGGCTGTTACCAAACCTACCATGATGTGCGCGCGTTCGCGTGCCTTGTTCAACTCGAACTTTGTCCGGCGGGTAATGACTTCTTCGCGGAATTTAATGAAGGCTTGCAAGACTTGCTTTAGTGAAAGCTGCTGCGGCTTGCCTTCATTCAGTGCAAGCATGTTGATACCAAAACTCGTTTGAACCTGCGTGAATCTGTAGAGTTGGTTCAGGACTACTTCGGGCACAGTATCGCGTTTCAGTTCAATCACCACACGGACGCCGTCACGGTCAGATTCGTCACGGATATCCGAGATGCCTTCAATGCGCTTAGTCTGAACGCATTCAGCGATTTTTTCAATCATGGACGCCTTGTTAACCTGATACGGTACCTCGGTGATAACAATGGCGTTCCGGTCTTTGCGAACTTCTTCGATATGGCTTTTACTGCGAATACGTATTGATCCGCGACCGGTTTCAAAAGCCTCTCTGATGCCAGCCGCACCTAGGATTGTACCGCCTGTTGGGAAGTCAGGGCCTTTGATATGCTCCATCAGACCCAGTGTATCAATATCTGGATTGTCAATCAGGGCGCAGACGCCGTCGATCACCTCGGTCAGATTGTGGGGCGGTATATTTGTCGCCATACCAACCGCAATACCAGCACCACCGTTTACCAAAAGGTTTGGATACCTGGCTGGCAGAACAATAGGTTCATGCTCGCTTTCATCATAGTTAGGCTGGAAATTTACTGTATCTTTGTCAATGTCAGCCAAAAGGACGCTGGAGATTTTGTCCATGCGTGCTTCAGTATAACGCATCGCAGCGGCATTATCGCCGTCCATGGAGCCAAAGTTACCCTGCCCGTCGATAAGTGGAGCGCGCATGGAGAAATCCTGCGCCATACGGACCAAGGCATCATAAATCGCGCTGTCGCCGTGCGGGTGATATTTACCCATGACGTCACCGACAATACGCGCAGATTTGCGATACTGTTTGTTCCATTCATATCCGTTTTCGTGCATTGCGTAGAGGATGCGACGGTGTACAGGCTTTAAGCCGTCCCGAACGTCAGGAAGAGCTCGCGAAACGATTACGCTCATTGCGTAATCAAGATACGAGTTCTTCATTTCCTCTTCAATGGTGATCGGCTGGATGTCACGCCCTTCCGGCGCTACTGGTGTATTTTCGCTCACCCGAGATACTTCCCTTATGTACCCCTTTGACGCGGGGTAGAATTACACGATTGTCAGGGTTTAAATCCTGCAGTTTCTGTATGAAACCAGTCAGAAAATTTGTAGCAAGTCGGTACCTGTCATGCAAGTGTTCAAGGCATAAATTTGCAATGATTTTACGTTTGATGATTTTTTGCCTTTACGAATGCGATTATGTTCGTTAATAAGTCGCTCGCACACCACATTTGGCGTCTGAAATTTTTATGGGCGGATGGCAGAGTGGTTGAATGCACCGGTCTTGAAAACCGGCAAGGGTGCAAGCCCTTCCAGGGTTCGAATCCCTGTCCGCCCGCCACTAAAAAAGCTGCTCCTTCAGGGCAGCTTTTTTGCTTTTGGTAATGTGGTGTTTAATCGCCGTGCTATTCGACGCATAAATCTCTGGCGACGCGATTGAGCCACTGTCGGATGTGCGGATAGCCCAGAAGGTTAAAGCCTGCATCTTCTGCGAACTGGGTGTAGGCATAAAGTGCAATGTCAGCAAGTGACAGGCTATCGCCTACAAACCAGCAATGGGCACCAAGGTGTTGCTCCATATAATCCAGCGCTGCATAGCCTTTTTGTATTTTGTCCTGATCACACTTATCCGGTGGGATTTTCTTGTATAGCCGCTGAAAACGAATGACGGCTATGTTTGGTTCGTGGCTATATTGCTCCCAGAAAAGCCATTCATTCATTTTGGCTTCGCTGTATGGGTCATCAGGAATAAGGTTAGACCCTTTGGCCAAGTAGACCATAATGGCATTGGACTGGGCAAGGTGCCTGCCGTCATCAAGTTTGATGAACGGCACTTGTCCAGCGGGGTTTTTAGCCAGCATTTCTGCGGTGCGCGTTTCTGCATTTAAGACTGATGTCTCCTGCCAGCTATAGGGAATGGCCAGCAGATCGCAAACATATTTTACCTTCAGGCAGTTTCCTGAAATGCTGTCACCATAAATTATCATTTTGTGCACCCATTAAGAAGTTGACCTGGATGCACTATAATTGCGGCTTGCGCGACAGGGGAGCGAGAAGTTCTAATCTGAGCGCGCAAGATATTCTAATTCTTGTTGGGTTGGTCCAGTAGATCTCGCAGCGCTTTGATGAAATCGTCAATCTCTGCCACTGTGTTATAATGTGCCAGCCCTACTCTGACGCCGCCTTCATCTTCTCTGCTGAGAGCTCGATACGGTTCAATGCCGTAATTGTGGCCGCTCCAGACAAAAATATTCTTGTCAGCAAGCTGTTTTGCGATGTCCTGTGGAGTCATTGAGTTAGCAACAAAGGATACCGTCGGAACCCTTTCTGCAATGCGGTTTGGGTTAGTGATGCCAAGTACCGTCACGCCTTCTGTTTCTTGAAGTTCGTTAATTAAATGCAGTGTCATCGCGTTTTCGTATTCTTCCATGACAGCAAAGCCGGCAATCAGGCGATCCCGTAGCGAGGAGGATACGCTATCCAGGCCGGATAGGTTTGCTATATGGTCAATTGCAGCGTGGGTGCCAGCAATTGATTCGTGGCTAAGGGTACCTGTTTCAAATTTTGATGGTAGCGCCTCGCCTGCTGGCCGCACCCGGTAAGCGATCAGGTCACGGAGGAGTTCTTCCTTACCCCATAGTATACCCTGGTGCGGACCATAAAATTTATAAGGTGAGCAAATGAGAAAATCGCAGCCCAAATCCTGGACATCAATCAGCCGGTGCGGCGCAAGCTGAACTGCATCAATGAATACCAAAGCTCCAACGGAATGCGCGTGTTGTGTGATAGCTTTGACGTCATTGATGGTGCCTAGTACATTGCTTGAGTAGCCCACGGCAACAAGCTTAGTTTTCTCACTAATTACCGTCTCCAGACTGTCTGTTTGTAAGGTGAAGTCGTCGGTATCCAGTTCCAGCCACCGAACGGTAGCACCTGTGTCCTTTGCAATCATCAGCCAGGGTGCGACGTTACAGTCATGATCCATACGGGACAGGACGATCTCATCCCCTGCGGATAGGGTGCGGGCAATGGACCGCGAAATATGAAGGGTAAGGCTGGTGCTGTTTTGTCCAAAAATAATCTCACGCGCTGACTTGGCGCCCAGAAATGTTGCCGCTGCAGCGTGCGCTTCGTCCATCAGCCTGTCGGCAGCTACAGACGTTTTAAAATATCCCCCTAAATTTGCATTAGCCGAGATCAGGCAATTAGTCATGCTGTCTATCACTGATTGAGGGACTTGGGTTCCAGCGGGATTATCAAAGTAAATACGGGGAACGCCGTTATCGGTTATCGATAGTGCGGGAAACTGCCTGCGAATATTTTCTATGTTCAGTGTCACCACTTTCTCCCTTTTCATTTTCTTTGAATAATCTTTGCGGATTAAGTCTTGGATGGCTGGTGTCGTCAACATCGAATTTTGCAAACGGCATAATCACCTTCAGATGTGATTAAAAAATGAACACTGCACAAATATTTTGCAAATAATCCGTAGCCCCTGTTGCGTCAAACATAGGTAACCACCTGATTTAATGCAATAAATTAATTTGGCATGATCTCTGCTGTTTCTGTTTCGAAATCTCACATTTTCGCACTTAGGAGGGATGATGAAATATCTCATAGCAATCATAAAGCCGCACCGGCTGGATGCTGTCAGAGATGCGCTGGGTGACCTGGGCATCAACGGTATGACAGTTTCTGAAGTTCAAGGATATGGGCGTCAAAAGGGCCAGAAAGAAATTTACCGCGGCGCAGAATATGAAGTTCATTTCTTGCCCAAGGTAAAAATTGAAGTTGCTGTCACCGCTGATATGGCAGAGCGCGCAGTCGATGCCATTAAAACTGCAAGTGAAACCGGTCAAATCGGTGACGGGAAAATCTTTGTGCTGGATTTGGGGCAAGTTGTCCGCATTCGCACAGGCGAAACAGACGAAGCTGCACTGTAAGGAGAGCAAGAATGAGTGAACAAATAAGTTTTTTAAAGCGGTGGTGTAGGGTTGTTCGTCCCTCTATCGCGGGTACTGTGGCTTTGCTGCTTCTATCATCGCCTGCAGCCGCGTCTGTGGACAGCGAGTCAGTTTACATATTTAACACTCTCCTGTTTCTGATTGGTGGTTTTCTAGTGATGTGGATGGCAGCAGGGTTTGCAATGCTTGAAGCAGGGCTGGTCCGGTCCAAGAATGTTGGTGACATCTGCGTTAAGAATGTCGCCTTATATGCCGTTGCCTGTATTATGTTTCTACTTATGGGATATGACCTTCTTTACGGTGTAGAAGCAGGTGGATATATCGGTAGTTTCAGTCTATGGGCCGCAGATGACGGGGCTGCTTTGGCTGCAGAGGGTGCCAGCTTCGATGCAGGCTATGCCGCAAGTTCTGACTTCTTCTTCCAAATGGTTTTTGTTGCGACTACTGCGTCAATCGTCTCAGGCACGGTTGCTGAGCGCATAAAATTATTTCCCTTTCTCGGCTTTACAGCCATTCTCGCGGGGCTGATCTACCCTATTCAGTGTTCCTGGCAGTGGGGTGGCGGCTGGCTTGCTGAGCAAGGTTTCGTTGACTTTGCCGGGTCAACACTTGTGCATTCTGTAGGCGGCTGGGCTGCGCTTGTTGGAGCCTTTATTCTGGGGCCACGCTTGGGAAGATACGGCAAAGATGGTTCTGTGCGCCCGATGCCGGGTTCCAGTTTGCCGCTCGCTACACTTGGTACATTCATCCTTTGGTTTGGATGGTTTGGTTTCAATGGTGCTTCTCAGCTGGCGATGGGGTCAGCTCCTGATGCGGTCGCCATTTCGAATATTTTCGTAAATACAAATATGGCAGCAGCAGGCGGTGTTGTAGCGGCTGCATTCTTTACGAAACTTGTCTACAAGAAGGTTGACCTGTCGATGGTGCTTAACGGTGCGCTCGCGGGACTAGTTTCCATCACGGCCGGACCAGATACCCCTACTCCGCTGGTCGCGGTTCTTATTGGCGGCGTTGGCGGTATCCTCGTCGTCTTTGCTGTGCCCCTACTGGACAAGCTAAAAATTGATGATGTAGTAGGTGCTATTTCTGTACACCTTATTTGCGGCATCTGGGGAACGCTTGCCGTGCCACTGACAAATGCTGATGCAAGTTTCACAGTTCAGTTAACTGGTATTCTTGCGATTGGTGCGTTTGTCACAGTCACTTCAGCGATCGCATGGTATGCGCTCAAGTTTACGACAGGCATCCGTTTGTCGGCAGAGCATGAGGAAATTGGCTCCGACCTTGCTGAGCTTGGGCTTGAAGCCTATCCAGAATTTGGACGTGGCTCTCAAAAGCTTAGCTTCTAAGCACCCATAAATAATCGAGTGTTCTTGAAAGCGCCCTGCGGGGCGCTTTCCTGTTTCCTGAAAGATTCCGATTCTGCGTGTAATTTTCGCGGAATTAGCATATACTGGACGCATTAGTCCATTATGTGAGGGAGGTACAGATGGCACTTGATCCGTTTTATGCGAAAGCTCTGGAAGACAGTCAGTGGAAAGTTGACCAAAGCTATGAAGCTATCTTCGACTGGAATTACAGCGATGACCGTGCTGATTTGCTGAATCTTTACAGCAAAGGCAAATCGATGCAGTGGGACGGCGAACACAGGCTTGATTGGGATGTAGAGCTAGAATACGGCAACCCAATGGGGTTGCCAGAGTATTTATTCCCCTTAGCCGGCGCAGAGTTCTATGAGAAAATGAGCGTTGAAGACAAAAAGCTATGCCGTCAACATCAGCAGGCATGGGTCAATTCACAGTTTCTTCATGGGGAACAAGGTGCCCTGTTATGCTCTGCGAAGATCGTTACAAATGTTCCTGACTGTGAGGCCAAGTTTTATGCGTCCACACAGGTAATTGACGAAGCCCGTCATGTGGAAGTTTATAAGCGTTTTATTGAGAAACTAGGGCTGGCATATCCGATTACCGGACCGCTGAAAACATTGTTGGATCAGGTACTTTGTGACAGCCGCTGGGATATGACGTACCTCGGTATGCAGGTTGTTATCGAAGGTTTGGCGCTTGCAGCCTTCAGTAATATTCGTGATCAGGCGGAAAACCCGCTCGCGGCTGCGCTCAATGCGTATGTTATGCAGGATGAAGCACGACATGTTGCATTTGGCCGTCTTGCTTTGCGGGAATATTATCCTGAACTGATGGAACACGAACGAAATGAACGAGAAGAGTTTCTGGTGGAGGCCTGTTACTTGATGCGTGATCGCTTTCAGGCGCTGGAGGTCTGGGAAAATCTTGGTCTGCCAATGAAAGAATGTGTTCATCATCTGGATAACAGTCAGGGTATGGCCATGTTCCGGACGCATCTATTCTCCCGCATTGTTCCAATTGTTAAGGATATTGGCCTGTGGGGTGATAAAATCGTCGATGGTTATACCAAGATGGGCATTCTCGGGTATGCAAATGTTGACGTTGAAGCCATGCAGGAAGACGACATGCGTATTGCGGCAGAACATGACGCACGGCGCCAGCATGTTGATAGCACAATTGCCCTTGGTGAAACTGCGGCTGAATAAAATCAGCATTCTAGTGTCTAAAACGACAAAGGCTGCCAGTATAATACTGGCAGCCTTATATTTTTATCAGGTCTAAAAGACTGGGTTAGGAAGAAGGTGACTGCGACAGTAAGCCAAGGTCAGATGCTGCGAATGCATCCTTAACCGCCTTAATGTCTTCCTCGTACATTTTCTTCACTTTCGCAGAGACTTCTTCGAAAGCCTTTTCCGCTTCCTGTCTGTACCTTTTGGCAGCATCACTTGGTGTGCCGTTATGACTGGCCGCATAATACAGCGCACCGTTAATACGCGACATAATCTTGTCAGCATTATAATGAATGCCGTCACTACGGTCTTTGGGGATAAAGCTTTCTTCAAGATTATCCAGTGACTTCAGTGCATCAGACGCAAGTTTGGACAAGTCTTTCATTGACGTAACATCATCTTCTGTGTCTTTGGCGTCTTTGACTGCGGCGTCCGCTAGACCTTTGATCACTTTCAGATCTTTTTGACTTGCCCGTATATCAAGGACCATTTGTGTTGCTTTATCTCTCAGTGCCGAAACTTCTTTCAGGTAAGCATGACGCTCCACAAAATCTTCCTGCGAGTATGACACTCTTGGATCTGGTTTAATGGTAACAGGACCAGACACTGTTTCTTCCCCAAGGGTCAGCTTTACTGTGTATGTGCCCGGTACCGCACCAAAACCACCCGGCAGATCAGCATCCGCGCTCCGAGGCGTCAGCGAAACGCTGCTGCCGTTTTCTTCGCCGCGCCATGTGATGCGGTTGATACCTTTGGTTACTGGACGCGTGTAGGTGCGGATGACTTTGCCGTCAGCGTCAGAGATTTCTACTTTTACCTTTGCAGGTTTGGTTTTACTTTTCTCTTTGGTGTCTTTGTCGGCAACGACGCCTTCTTCACCTTTTACATCCATTTTCCGGCCTTTGGATTTTTCATCCTTACGGGCTTCTTCGCGGATGGCAACTTGACGCGCTTTTTCCTTTTCCGCATCGGCAAAAGGAACTGTGTCACCGTTTGCGACAAATGTGATCATGGCACCATAAGGCTCATTATCACCAATGAAGGCAGTATTGGCGACGAAGCGGGTGCCAGGCGTTTGTTTGGGGTCATACATAATGCCGTCAGTCACAGAAAGTAACTTCAGAGGTGCACTCAGATCATCATCTGACAGATTACGTAAGCCGCTGTAATCATCAATTACGATGATGGCTCGACCGTGGGTCGCCAGCACCAGATCATTTTCCCGCTCCTGAATGGCTAGGTCCATCACGGAAACAGTTGGAACACCAGCTGTCCATTTCATCCAGTTTTTGCCCGCATCCCGACTGACGAACAGTCCAAACTCTGTGCCCAGGAACAAGAGATCAGGGTCAACATGATCTTGCTGGATTGATAAGGCATATCCAGACACGTCTTTGGTCGCAAGGTTGGTCCATTTACGGCCATAGTTATCTATGCGGTAAACATGTGGGTCCATATTGCCGCGACGGTGATCATCAAAGACGATGAAGGCCTGTGATGCATCATGTGGGCTTGGCTCAATATGAGGAACCCAGCTTCCTTTGGCTTCACCACGTACTTTGTCACCAATGCTGTTCCATGTTTCGCCGCCGTCACGGGTTACATGAACACGGCCATCATCTGTACCGACCCAGATTGTGCCCTTCTCTATCGGACTTGGCGCAACGGCCGTAATCGTTTGCCAGTTTTCGGCAGCTGTTACGTCAGCGGTGATGCCGCCTGACTTTTTGAAACGCTGCAGTTCTTTGTTATTCGTGGTCAGATCCCCGGAGATTTGTTGCCATGTACGGCCACGGTCGGTGGATTTATGAAGGAACTGACTACCATAGTAGATGGTTGCTGGATCAAATGGGTCCTGCGCAAAGCCAGAGTTCCAGTTAAAGCGTAGTTCAGTACCCGTTTCATCCGGGTTGGGTCTGATAGAAAAACTTTCACCGGTATTCAGGTTCCAGCGGTTAAGGGCGCCGCCCTGGCTCATGCTGTATCCTTCCATAGCATTTTCAGGGTCTGGAGAAGCGTCAAAGCCGTCACCAAAGCCAATTTCCTGCCAGTGGAAATTACGGATGCCACCATTTTCCCAAACGTTAGCAGGACCGCGGAAGGAACCATTATCCTGCAGGCCACCATAGATATTATACGGCAATTCGTTATCGACGTTCACTTGATAGAATTGGCCAACTGGCAGGTTTGCAACAAACCGCCATGTTTCGCCGCGGTCATGGCTGATGCCAAGGCCACCATCGTTACCAAGTATCAGGTGGTTGCTATTTTCAGGGTTAATCCAAAGGCTGTGCAGGTCAATGTGCAGTCCTCTTGGGTTACTGCAACAATTCACACTTTCGATTGTTTCGAAATTTCTGCCGCCATTGTCAGAACGTTTTAGCGTTGTGGCAATGTTGTAGACTGTTTCTTTATCGTTAGGGTCTACAAGAAGTTCCATATAGTAAAATGGACGATTAGCAACACCCTTGTCTTCATTGACTTTTCGCCATGTACGGCCACCGTCGTCAGTTCTGATGATCGCACTTTTCTTGGCTTCTATCAGGGCGTAAACCGTATTTGTATCCGAGGGTGCAATCGTGAACACAGACCGTCCAAGGTCCCCTTCCGGTAGTCCGTCTTCCTGTGTCAATTCGCGCCAGGTTTCGCCGCCATCATGGCTGACGTGAAGGCCAGAACCCGGTCCGCCAGATTCAAAATAGTCTGGATAACGGCGGAATTGCCACATTGAAGCATAAAGATTATTAGGGTTTTTAGGGTCGATTTTAATATCGGTCGCACCGGACTGATCATTCTCACCGGCAAGCATCAAGTTCCAGGTTTTACCCCCGTCAGTGGTTTTGTAGATACCGCGTTCACCACCGTCTGACCAAAGGTGCCCCATCGCAGCGACATAAACAATATCAGGATTTGTAGGGTCTATCGCGATGCGGTTGATATGCTCGCTATCCTTCAATCCCATATTTTGCCATGTCTTACCGCCATCAAGTGACTTATAGATTCCGTTTCCGATGGAAACCGAGTTTCGGACATTGCCCTCACCCGTGCCAACCCAGATGATGTCTGGATTGGACTGGTTGA
Organism: Kordiimonas sediminis; assembly: GCF_014656395.1. Classification (GTDB taxonomy): domain Bacteria; phylum Pseudomonadota; class Alphaproteobacteria; order Sphingomonadales; family Kordiimonadaceae; genus Kordiimonas_A; species Kordiimonas_A sediminis. The sequence goes on along the minus strand of NZ_BNCI01000002.1, from coordinate 955,666 downwards.
TAGCAACAGCACCGATGGATGCCACATCTTCATTGTCAAAGATTGGCGCCCATGTTGTGCCGGCATCGCGGGATTCCCAAACCCCACCAGATGCACTGCCAACATAAATATGATTTGGATTGCCTTTGACCGTGTCAATTGCGGCAACCCTGCCCGACATGGTGGCCGGTCCAATGGACCGACCTTTCATGCCCTCGAACAGGCCACTGTCTGCAGCAGACAGTGCTGTAGTACCTAGAAGTAAACTCGCTACAATCGTGTTTTTCAGGAATGTATTTTTCATTATTGGTCCCATTTTCTAGTTTGTTGATTTAACAACCAGTGTATCGGCTGATTTATCACGGAACATCTGGTTAAAGGCATCCACTTCCGAAACCAGTAACTGGTCACGTTCCGCTTTTGCTTCATTCCACTGTACTTTCAGATCGGCCAGTCGGTCTTTTGCTCCCTGTGTAACAGGAGGCGTCAGGCCGTTGACGACACTGGTCAACATGGAAATTTTAGCGACAAGTTTGTCAGGATAGTTCAGAACATCCTGGAAGAAAGTCCGTTCAGAGCTAAACAGCTTATCCTGCCATGCTTTCACAGCTTTTTCCAAATCATCAGCTTTCTGACTTAACTCATCATCGCCCTTCAGCTGTTCTTTCCGGGCTTTGATCTGATTCAACAGATCAGAAGACTTATCAATGGATGTAACAATCTCAGTGTAGAGAGACTTGATGTCTGCCATTACGGCTTTCTTTTCTGCCCACGCAGAAGCAGGCACATCTTGGCGTGGGTCGAACTCTACTGTCAGTGGCTGTGTCGTCACAGTCTCTCCGACTGTCAAACGCACTGTATAGTCACCTGGTATAACCCGTGTGCCGGACGCTTTGCCGTCACGACCCCAACCAAAGCCCCACTGACCTTTGATGCCAACGCCAGGGTTCGTATTCAGATCCCATACGGCTTTGTTAAGGCCAGACATTGCAGGTAGTTTGTAGCTGGTGCCACTACCACCACCTTTTGCCTTTTTCTCTTTTTTCGATTCCAGCTTTCTGACGACAGTGTCGCCTTCCAGTATCTCGATGGTGATGGTTTCATTCTCGCTGTCAAAGTCTTCTGGCAGCGTATAGTAAAGTACTGCGCCACTTGGTGGATTGTCAGCCTGTGGCCCTGATGCACGGCCGTAATACTGAACATCATAGGCAGTAGACGGTGCATGCAACTCTACTGAAGTGCCGCTATCCGCAGAAATTGCGCGAAGTGGTGAAATATCATCCATAATCCAGAAAGCTCGGCCTTGCGTGCTGAGGACTAGATCATTGCCGTGTACTTTGATGTCTGTAATTGGCACAATTGGAAGATTCAGTTGGAATTTTTGCCAGTCCGCGCCGTCATTAAAGCTGATAAACATGCCAAGTTCTGTACCGGCATACAGAAGGCCTTTACGATTAGGGTCCTCACGCACTACGCGGACAAAGGCGTCATCAGGTAGTCCTTTAGCAATGTTTTTATAGGACTTGCCGCCGTTTGTGGTCTTATAGATCAGAGGCGTATGGTCATTGTATTTATATTTTGCAAAGACGACATACGCAGTGTCCTCATCAAATGTAGATAGCTCAATACTATTGACCATACCTTCCCCGGCGCCTTTCGGCGTGATGTCGGTCCAGTTTTGTCCTCCATCACGGGTGACATGAACCAAACCATCGTCGCTTCCTGCCCATAGGATGTCCGCATTGTTATGGCTTTCCGCAAGCGCAAGAATAGTACCGTAGTTTTCAGATACTTCATTTGTGATTGGACGACCGCCAGGACCTAAAGTTTCCGGATCATTTTTCGATAGGTCTTTGCCCAGAATATCCCAGCTGTTGCCGCGATTATTGGAACGGAAGACATGGTTGCCTGCATGGTAGATCACACTAGGGTCATGCTTTGATACAAGTATCGGAGCATTCCAGTTGAAGCGATACTTTCTGTCTTTATCCCTTGGTGAGACGCCGAAGCCCAGTTCCGGGTATACGCGCACATCACGGGTAGAATTAGTGTCGATATCGAATTCGTCAATTTGCCCCAAATAACATCCAGCATAGATCAGTTTTGGATTGTTCGGGTCGAAAGCTACATGGCCACTCTCACAGCCGCCAACTGGAATAAAGTCTTCTGCACCAATGCCGCCATCAGGACCGCGGCTTAGAATGCCAACGGTAGAGTTGTCCTGTTGACCAGCATAGACACGGTAGAAGAAGTTATTATCTGCGTTTACCCGGTAGAACTGTGCAGTTGGCTGGTTCATTTGTGTAGACCAGGTCAGGCCGCCATTAAAGGTAACAGCACCACCACCGTCGTTAGCAACGCCCATAACACTTGGGTTCTCAGGGTTAATCCAGAGATCATGGAAGTCACCGTGGGTGCCTGTGATCCGCGTATCAAAGGTTTTGCCACCATCGATGGATTTAAAGAAAGCAGAGTTTTGGACATATACTGTGTCCGCATCCTGTGTGTCGGCAAAGATATGCATGTAGTACCAGCTACGGGCATATAGTTTGCGTTCATCATTCATCAGTCTCCAGTTTTTACCGCCATCATCACTGCGGTATAGGCCTGGCTTTTCTTTAGCTTCGACAATTGCCCAAACACGGTCCTTTTGAACCGGGCTTGCAACAATACCAATTTTACCAAGGAATTCGGGCAGACCGCCATCCAGTTTTGTCCAGGTCTCGCCAGAATCTACAGATTTCCAAAGGCCGCTACCTTTCCCACCAGAGCGCACTTCCCATGGTTTGCGCTGAGTGTCCCACATGGATGCGTACAAAATGCGTGGATTAAGTGGGTCCACACTTAGATCAATCGCCCCGGAATTTTCATCGACAAACAGTGTCTTTTCCCAGGTATCGCCACCATCGGTGGATTTATAGATGCCGCGTTCTTTGGTTGGGGCCCACGGGCTACCCTGCGCAGCGACATAGATAATATCGGGGTTGTTCGGGTCTATGTGAACTGTTGAGATCTGGCGGACATCCTCCAGCCCCTTATGTTCGAACGTTTTGCCAGCGTCGGTCGAGATATATACCCCGTCACCGTGCGCAGACGCGACGCCGCGGAATGGGCTTTCCCCCATACCGACGACAACGACATTAGGGTCGCTTTTAGCAACGGCAATCGCGCCAACGCTTGCAGTTTTCATGAAACCGTCGGAAATGATATCCCAGGACTGGCCAGCATTAGTGGTTTTCATAAGACCACCTACAGTGCCAACATAGTATGTTTCAACATTACCCGGTACGCCGGCAACGGCTGTTGCGCGTCCACCTCTGAAAGGTCCAATGTTTCGGTATTCCAGCGCCTGCAGTTGCGTTTCTGGCACATCCTTGGCCACAACATTTGCACTGACAGCCGTTAACAACAGACTGCTTGCCGACGCCAATAGCGCCGTACGGAATAGAGTTTTCATGGTTTAAGCCCCCCTTATTAGGTTTAAGTTACACGTTGCGTTTCTTCTTCCTTTTTTGCCACTTCTTGTAGTGTGGTAGGAAAAATAGATAAATACCAGTCAACCATAGTATAAAAAGCAGGATTCCAGAGGGTAAAAATATCCAATATTTTGCCCAATCAGCGAACCAACTACCATCGTGAAGTTTTTCAATTATGTCCGAACGTCTGTATTCTACAGCCAGAATTTCGGCTGTGTGAGTATCAATCTGGACCTCATAGTTTGAGGAAGATACGAATTTTACAGATCCCTTGCCGGGTTTCAGATCAGCTCTTTCAAGAGACGCCCAATCAGTAAAGCCAGCCTCTTTCACTGTCTTGGCTTTTTCAAATAAGACATGTATTGGCTGCATGGGGATTGCGTCACGGTTAATGCCCGTGGCTGTAGCGGGCTGGATCCATTCAATATCTTTTTTTAGAAGCAGCAAAATTCCTGTGACAAGCACTATCACGACTGGAATAGCAAAAATAATGGATCCCCAATGATGGATCTGGCGAAACAATACTTGCGGCTTCAAGTGACATCCCCAAACTTAGAACTAAACTCCCTATAGCGTGTACTATAGGTCGGACGACTTAATTGTAAAGTCGGTCAAGCACAGGATAATGAAATAATATATCATATTTTGTTTTTTCTTGACGAATTTTGCTGATTCCTTATAGGTCAACGGCGGAAATGGTTATGAGGGGGCTTTGTGGGACGTCTGTTATATCGAGTAGGTTCCGGGGTTTGTCTTGCAGGAATTTTATGTGGTTCGGCTTTGGCGCAGGACAAATCAGTTTTTGATAACCTGACCCTTGGGCTTCTTGCTTTTGCTGACACCACATACGGCAAAACGGACACAGCCTCTGTTAGTGAAACAGAACTTCGTACATTTCGTCTAAGAACAAATTACAAACTTACTGATGATACTCTGTTGCAAGGACAGTGGGACATTGCGGGCAGCAAGTTTGATATTAAAAAGCTCACAGCGCGGTTTGATAAAGCAATACGAGTTGAAATCGGGCAGATGCGAGCCGGTTTTGGAATGGCAGGCACAACAGGCAGTCCTTATACCATATTCAATAGCCGTCCGGCTTTTTATGAACTTACTGGTATTGGTCGGTCCATTGGTATTCAGGCATCTGATCAAACTAATAATGATTATTGGAGCGTAGGCGTTTTCTCTGGCCAACTGTTCGATGACGGTGAACAGGACTTTAGAAGCTATATTGCGCGTGCAGGCCACATGTTTAGGCTAGATACCACTGATAGTCCTTTGCTGGTTCTGGTTAGTGGCTCTCTTCGGCAACGTGCATGGTACGGCAATGGCGATAGCGGTTTGAAATATGATGCAAGCGCAAAAACCCGTGCATTCGGTGATTTTATTGAGCTTGAGACAAGAAGCCATTCAGACAGGTTGGCCGAACTTGATGTCGCCGTATCTACAGGGCATCTGTTAATGGTGGCGGAAGGTATTGTGCTGGATCATGATGCCGGTTCTATCATGGGCGGGTATGTTATGGGGAGCTACTTTTGGGGTGGTAAGCGCGGCATGGAGGCACCACAAGGCAAAGTCAATAAGCCCTATTTAGAGAAGGACAGCACAACGTCCCTTCCCTTCCCATTAGAAGTGGCAGCACGTTTGGATTATGCTAATGCCAAAGAAGAGATGTCTTCGGAGCAGTCAATCACATCTCTGGAGGGGGCGGTAAATATGTATCCCTCTAACTATTTAAAGTTCAGTTTTTCAGGTGGGCGATCTTGGGTGGATGGTATAGCTGGGCCAGATCATGTTAACGCGCTAACCGCCAGAGTTGTTCTGCTGTTTTGAGCAATAGTTTTGTTCGTACACTGCCGGTCACAGAAGACAGCGTGCGACTGCCTTATGCCACCCACTTAACAAATTTTGGCGTTCATCATTAGTCATCACAGGTTTGAAGGACTTTTCCATCGTGGCAGTTTTTGCAGCATCAGCTAGTGTTGGCCAGCGCCCTTCGCCTACTCCTGCGCATAGTGCAGCACCGATGGCAGTTGCTTCAAGCGATCGGGGAACCTCCACCCTGACGTCGCAGATATTGGCCAGAAACTGAGCAAACCAATCATTAGCGGCCATACCACCGTCTATGCGTATAATACCAGGCTTGCTGGCCCCATCCTTGATCAGGGCTGATATAAGATCATTGGTTTGGTAAACGACAGATTCCAGGCCTGCCCTGATAATATGGCTGGCCTTACTGTCCCGGGTGAGGCCAGTTATCATACCTCTGGCGTCTGCATCCCAGTGCGGTGCCCCCATACCTGTGAAGGCTGGAACAAAATACACACCATCAGTAGAACCCAGCTCAGAGACAATAGTTTCGCTTTCGCTGGCGGACTTCAATATTCCAAGGTCGTCACGCAGCCACTGGATGACTGTACCAGCATTAAAAATGCTGCCTTCCAGTGCATACGACCGTATTCCAACGGTCTGATAGGCAATGGTAGTTAATAAGCGGTTTTGGCTGTAAACAAGTTGTTGTCCTGTGTTTTCCAGTAAAAAGCAGCCAGTCCCATAGGTGCTCTTAATGCTGCCTTTTTGTGTGCAGGCTTGTCCAATTGCGGCAGCTTGTTGATCACCGACCATTCCGTAAATAGGCAACCCTGCTCCTGGCAGTCCGCTGGATATAGACCCAAAATTATGCGTATTGTCACAGATCTCTGGCATCATTGTTTTTGGTATATCGAACACATTCAACAGGTCTTCTGACCACGTACCCTGACGAATGTCGCATAGCATGGTGCGTGACGCATTGGTGGCATCTGTTTTGTGCGAGCCACCGTGGGTTAAGCGGTATAAGATATACGACTCTATGTTTCCAAAGAGAATGTCCCCATTCTGAGCCTGTTGCCTTAAGTCCGGATGAGTGTCCAGTATCCAGGCTATCTTTGTTGCAGAAAAATACGGGTCTAGCAGCAAACCAGTTTGTTCTTTGACGGCTTTCAAAAGTCTGGTGTCTTTTGATAATTCTTCACAGTGACTTGCAGTACGCCTGTCCTGCCAAACAATTGCTTTGTGAACCGGATGTCCGGTTTTTCTATCCCACAGAACAGTAGTTTCCCGCTGGTTGGTTATGCCTATGCTCGTGGGGGTGTCGCTGTCAGTTGTCTCAGACAATTGCTCAAGAACAGTTTTTAGACAGGTAACTGTTGCCTGCCATATTTCTTCGGCATCATGTTCCACCCAGCCGTTGGACGGGTAATACTGTTTCAGAGGAATCTGGTGAACAGCCTTCACCGTCAATTGTTCCGCATCAAAGGCAAGCACCCGTGTACTTGTTGTCCCTTGATCAATGGCTAGCAGGATTTCCCCCATACAACAGCTCCCCATGCTTTAAGATGCGTCCGCATTAGATTTAATTTCAGCAGAGTTGACGAAACTCTACTTCTGCTTCAGCCTAACAGTATGAAAGATTTTATCATTGATAAAGAGTATTGGTCCAATAAACTGGATTTGTTTGAGCAAGAGGTTCTGTCACTGGATGAAGCATCCCAGGATAGTAGAAAGCCTGTAGAACTTGATCAGACCTCCGTTGGCCGTTTGTCCAGAATGGATGCTATGCAAGGGCAAGCCATGAATTTGGCCATTGCTGCGAGAAGAAAGCAAAGCCTCGTTAAAATTCAGGCAGCCAGACTAAGACTGGAAGAAGAAGAATTTGGTTACTGTATCACGTGTGGTGATGATATTGCGGTGAAGAGGCTGGAGCTTGATCCCACAGTATCAGTTTGCACAAACTGCTCGAAGCAATCCTGATGTAGACTGTTTTTAGTCTGAATGCTCTTTGTCCCAAATGGAGTATTCATGATTGATGCTCCATTCGATCAGGTTACGATAAATATCTTCGATATATTGTTCGTTACCTTGCTCTTTACGTGCTGTTGCTATTGCTTTGGAAACAACGTCTTCAACACGCCAACTGTCTCTTACTGTATTGCGGTCAGCTTTAATGCGACCAGCTTCATTGATATAGTGAAGACGCTTGAGCAATAAGGGCACGATCTCCCGATCAAGGGCATCAATTTCCTCGCGAACTTCATTCATATTCTGGCAGGTTTTCACAGGTTTTTTCCGTTGTTTCTAGACAGTATTCGCGCCTGATTACCGGGCGTAGCCGTTAGGATCAAGAGACATTTTCAAAATATTGATCCAGCTTGTCCTTTTCTAAGCCGCCGAACAGCACTGCCTCAGCCTGCATGGCTTTGGGTAGCGAAGGCAGCAATATGTAGAAGCTGCGAGATTCCGCGGCTTTCTCCATGCCGTCAAGAGCGCGAGTGATCTCATACGCAGCTTCGGGCTGGTCAGAAAGACCATAAATCAATGCGAGTGTGCGCTGGGCGTCTTCTTTGGTCGGAGGGAATCTAAGCGGTGGCTGCAGCATGGCAACTGCGGTGTCAAAATTTCCGTCGAGCGCGAATGAAAGTGCTAAATGCTGCACGGGTTGAAGGGCGCTTGGTGTTATGGCCAAAGATTTATCATAGAAATCCCTCGCATTTGCGGACTGGCCGGTTACCTCTGATAGTCTTCCAGCAAGATCAAGCAGGAGAAAATCACCGGTTTCAGTGGGCATGCCGTCTTCAGTATGGATGATGGGTGTGTATTCAGCGTCGACTATTAGTTTGGTTGCAACGGCGAGCGCAGCATCAAACCTCCGCATGCTGGCATAAGTAAAAGCCAGTTGTCGTTTGATGGCTTTGTTTTCTGGGTGCAACCCTTCCAGTCGGCGTAGGATGGAGGCGGCTTCATCAGCGCGACCAGCGCTGTCAAGGACACGGGCAATTCCAAGCTGGGCCTTGATCATTTCGGGGGATTTTTGCAGGGCTTGTTGATACATGGATAATGCGCCAACATAATCCCCTGCACGTTCAAAACCCTTGCCAACCTCTACCAGTCCTTCCGGGTCTTGTTTTGCACCCATGCCGCTTACAACAGAATTCCGATCGCCGCGCGGGCCTGTCGTACAGGCGGTGACTGCAATGCAGAGTATCCCCAAGCTGATTATTCTTAGAATGTGCATTTTCATAATACCCTTCCACGCCCCTACCCTGTTCTTCATAGCTGTATAGCAAGCCGATAGGTACAGATAAATAAAATTTGATCCTGATTTTTATAGGTTGTTAACGTAGTTTGGTGTATTATGCACCTTGCTGAATGAATCTACTGATGTTTCTGTAGATGGAAGGAGTGCACTATGGATATTCAAGGTACAGCGTCTGCTGCCGGTCAGGTTGCTCAGTCCGCTGGTCGTTCCGGTTCGGAATCGGCTGTTAATGAGCGGAGAGAGTCTCAGGATTCTGAAATCGAACGGAAAGAAATTGAGCCGTCCGATACAGGAAGTGGTGTTGGCGAACGGGTGGATATTCAGGCATAAAAGACGACCCGGTCACGACTTACAATTTAATATTGTTGACCTTAGCCTGCTCATTAGAGCGGGCTTTTGTTATTGCTATGGGTTCATCTGATTTAAAAATCAGTATTTTGAGACTAGCGAAAAACCAATATGCTTTAGGATGACACCCGGCGTGATTGGCGAAAGCGGTGCTTTGGAAACATCTGCATAGCCGCGTTTTTCCAGGTCAGTGATATACCTTTGTGTAATGGTCGCTATCCTAAAGATATGCCCCTTGCCTTTTGGTGCGCGTGTACGAACACTAGTCAGCCAGTTTTTAGACCTGAAGAGCATCTGATCGAGGATGGGAGAAATATTCGTCAGTGTATCGCCTGACGACTGTGAAGCTGCCTTCTTCTGGTCCTGTGGCAGAAAATGTGTGTTTGCTGCTGCTTGCCAGATGCTGGCCCTGATGAGCCCGGTCATGGCAAAAGCCGCACCAATATCCTGCGCGTTCTGCAGATCGCTATCCGTGGCTTTTTCATTCTCAAGTAGACAAGCAGCTTGTAATATATCGCCGCCAGTTCTTTGGACATAGGTGATAAGTGCCTGCATGTCGACAGGACCATCAGCATAAATATCCAGGCGTCGTGCATCTATAATCTGGCTCAGAAGCGGTATAATCTTAGGTAATCGTTGTATGTTCGATACAGCAATTGCTACTGGATGTTCACGCACATGTCCGGCTGTAATCCCGTCCAGAGTTTCCTGCCACCAGGTCAGACGTATTTCCCCCAGGGTTGGCTCCGACGTTGTTTCCTTGGTTTTTGCCAGTTCCTGATTAAATGCATACAGAGCAAAAATATCATCGCGGGCAAAAGACGGTGCGAATAAGCACGCAAGATATCTGTCTGGATCTTCGTCTCTAACCAGATTTTGGCAATAGTCAGTTTTGATTTCGGTATGTACCATGAACGCACGTTTAGACCACTTTATAATGAAATCAAGGGAAACCTGTCCCTGCCCGTTATTTTTACCGAAATTGTTAGAAATTTGAGTTTCGATATTTTTCATAGTACACTTTGTTGCGACCCGGGGGCGGGTACTAAAACAAAGGGGGATTACCAAATGGGTTTCATTCTGGAAAATTTACGTAATACGGTTATTGCAGGCATAGTTGTAACTGTGGCCGTTGCTTTTGGTATAGCGACTAAAGACTATACATTCTTTTATGCCAGATACTTGCATGTGCTATCGGGCGTGATGTGGATTGGTTTGCTTTGGTATTTTAACTTCGTTCAGATACCGACGATGCCGTCAATCCCTGATGAGCTGAAACCAGCCGTTGGAAAGCATATTGCTCCTGCGGCCCTATTTTGGTTTCGCTGGGCTGCAATGGCGACATTGATTACAGGTCTGTGGACTGCACATGATGCTGGATATCTTGTCGCAGCGCTAACACTTGACGGCTCAGCACGTTTGATTGGTGTTGGAATGTGGCTTGCGATCATTATGTGGTTTAACGTTTGGTTTGTGATCTGGCCATCGCAAAAAATTGCACTGGGTATTGTAGAGGCCGAGGCAGATGCCAAACCAGCAGCCGCACGCCGTGCAATGCTGTTTAGCCGGACAAACACTTTGCTTTCCATCCCTATGCTTTACTGCATGGTCGGGATGTCGCATTAAATCATCAATAGATGCGAGCGTAACAAAAAAGGGGCTGGATATTTCCAGCCCCTACTTCATTTTCAGTCTTTGCTTAAACTAGCCAGCAGCTGCGAGATTAGCAGCCGCAAAGTCCCAATTCACCAGACTTTCAAGGAATGTCGCAATGTAATCAGGGCGACGGTTCTGGAAATCAAGATAGTAAGCATGCTCCCAAACGTCCATTGTCAGGAGAGGTGTAGCACCGTCAGTCAGCGGGCACTCAGCATTAGCAGTTTTAGTAACTTCAAGTTTGCCGTCCTTCAGTACTAACCAAGCCCAGCCAGAACCAAACTGCGTTGCACCTGCTGTCTTAAAGGCGTCTACAAAAGCGTCAAAGCTGCCGAAATCAGCGTCAATCTTTTCAGCAAGAGCACCGGATGGCTTGCCGCCACCGTTAGGAGCCATGCTGTTCCAGTAGAATGTGTGGTTCCATACTTGTGCTGCATTATTGAACACGCCTGCTTTGGACGCATCACCAGCGGTAGCTACCATAATTTCTTCAAGTGACTTGTCTGCGAGATCAGTACCTTCAATCAGGCCGTTCAGGTTTGTTACATAGGCATTGTGGTGTTTGCCGTGGTGAAAGCCGAGCGTTTCAGCTGAAATGTGTGGCTGGAGTGCATCAGCAGCATATGGGAGGTCAGGCAAAGAAAAAGACATAATAAAAACCCTTCTTAGTCAACGTGAATAAAGCGGTAGAAAGCACCGCAGAGAAAAGAGAAATATACGGTGTATATTTCCGAAATTTGATAAATTCTATGTAGGATTATGGATAGGGTTTTTCAACCTCTATTCCCAGGGAATCCTTTTTATGTTGCTGGGCCAGTTTGTAATAGTGCATGCCCATCTGACGATTGCGCGAAAGTTCCTTCTCGGACACCATGCGGAGAAACTTCGCTGGACGCCCTGCCCAAAGCTCTCCTCTGCCGATGGTCTTGCCGGGTGTTAGCATGGCGCCCGCAGCCAACATGCCGTCTTCTTCAATCGTGCAGTTATCCATCACGATCGCACCAATCCCCACAAAGCTGTAGTTTTTTAAATGACAACCATGCAACATAGCCATATGGCCGACTAGGACATGATCATCAATGCGTGTTGGATAGGTGCGGGTACTGACGTGAATAACAGTACCGTCCTGAATATTGGTATATTCACCAATGGTAATGTCGTTAACATCCCCGCGCAGTACGCAGTTATGCCAAACGCTGGACCCTTTACCAATTGTGACATTGCCTACAATCTGGCTTCCGTGAAAAGCGAAAGTATCCTCATGCAGAACAGGCCAATTCCCTGCGAAAGGGGTCAGTAGACCTCCCAGATCAGTTTCGCGCCTTAAGGGCCCAGAAGAATCAGCTTTGTTACCTGGCATAATGTGCTGGTTCCTTATGGGAACATTGGAGCCTGCAGCAGGCCAGTTGTTTCCGGTAGTCCAAACATAAGGTTCATATTTTGAATTGCCTGGCCGGATGAGCCTTTAACAAGGTTATCAATGGCGGCAACAATAATGGCTCGGTCACTTTGGCGGTCCTGGAATACGTTTAAGACACAGTGGTTGGAGCCGCGTACCATGCGTGTGGCAGGGGCTATCCCCTCTTCCAGTACACGTACAAAAGGTGAATTGGCATAAGTTTGTTCAAGCGTGCTACGCAGACTTTGCACGGTTTGACCATTGTTTAGCTTAACATAGATTGTCTCAAGCTCGCCCCGGTTCATGGGGACAAGGTGAGGCGTGAAACTGATAACAGTGTCAGCACCTGAGGCAACAGACAATTCCTGTTCTATTTCCGGCATATGTCTATGGTGACCAAGGCCGTATGGATGCATGGCTTCGGCAACTTCAACATAAAGGTTGCTTTCTTTAAGCGAGCGCCCTGCGCCTGATACGCCTGACTTGGCATCAATTATGATGTCTTTGTGGGATATTACACCGGCTCTTAGCGGCGGGATAAGGGCCAGCAGCGCCGCGGTCGGGTAACAGCCAGGGCATGCAACCAGTTTTGCAGTTTCGATCTGTTCTCGATAAATCTCAGGCAAGCCGTAGACGGCTTGTGGCTGTAATGCCGGGGCCTGATGTTCATGACCATACCATTTTGCGTAGGTTTCAGTGTCTCGCAGGCGGAAATCGGCAGACAGATCAATGATTTTAACCTCTGTATTGATCTGGTTGGCCAGATCATCCTGTCCTTCTGCGACCAGTTCTTCCAGCAAGGAATGTTGTACCGAATGCATTAGGCCATTGATGACCTGCTGACTTGTTGCGTGCGGAAGGGCACAAAAAACAACGTCCAGATCGACAGCAGGCCATTCAATATCATTAATGCTGATCATGTCTGGTAAGCCATATCCACCTAAGTGCGGATAAACGCTCTCAATAGGCAGCCCTGCCTTGCGTTCACCTGTCATCAAAACAATTTCTGCATTAGGGTGGGCCACAAGCAATCTGATTAAGTCTGCGCCTGTATACCCACTGGCGCCAAGAATTCCGATGCGAAGCTTTTTATCTGACATGATGATCTGTCCGTATTCTAAATGAGCGGGGCGTACAATGATCATTGTACGCTTGGTCGTCTGTTATGTGAACAAGAGAAATTCTGACTGTCCTATTGCCTATAACCAGCTTTGGTTATTTGGCAAAAGCTGATTAAACGTCAGGTGGCAACTCTGCCAGAGCTTCTTCAAGTTCGATAAACCCTGGCATACACGGTGACGGGCACATACGTCGGCCCAGTTCCACAGAAATCTGCGGTGCGTTCCCCTGCAGGTGCGATACGAGAACTACTTTCACCAGATTCATAAAGTGGCCATCCTGTGCAAGAATGAAATTCAGTCGGTTGGCGATTGGTCCTACGATCAGGTAGCCCAGGAAAATACCCAAGAACGTACCAACAAGGGCACCGCCTACCATAGCACCAAGGATTTCAACTGGCTCGGAAATCGCGGCCATCGTCTTAATGATACCAAGAACCGCTGCCACAATACCAATCGCGGGCAAGCCGTCAGCCATAGTTTGCAGGGCATGCTGTGATTCATGCTCTTCTTTGTGATGTTTTTCAAGGTCAGCATTCATGGCATCTTCAAACTGCATGGGGTCTTCAAAGCTCATTGTCATCATCCGGACATAATCACAAATGAATTCAACAACGTGATGGTCCCCCTCAATTTTAGGGAACTGATTGAAAATGCGGGATTCGTGAGGGTTTTCAATATGGGCTTCAATTGCCACAACGCCCTTCGATTTCATGGTTTTCGTTAAGAGGAATAAAAGACATAATAAGTCTTTATAGTCTTCGGGTTTCCATTGCGGTCCCTTGAAAACCTTACCCAGACCACCCATGACACCTTTGATAATGCCGCCGTCGTTGCCTGAGACAAAGGCACCAATCGCACCGCCAAAGATCATCATCAATTCATATGGTGCAGCCTTGATGATAATGTCGAATTTACCACCAGCGAGCGTAAAGCCGCCGAAGACCATGATCATCACTACTACAAGACCGATAATGAAAAACATACGTTATGTGCCTGCCTGTTGGAGCCCGTTTTTACTATTCCTACTTTTACATTAGGGGGATTTTTAATCAATAGTGTTAATAAAGAGTTGGTAATAAAGAAAAAAAGGGACCTGGATGGATCCCTTTTGTTTGATGTTTCTCGACTGATATGTATAGGGCCGATGCTGATCTAAATACCGCTTATTTAAAGCCTTCAGTCTCCGGATATTTAATCGAACATCCATATGGCTTGGTTGATGTTTCAGAGATAGCCTCACCAGCCTTCATGCTGGTCCATGCTTCCATGACATAATTTTTAGCACCTTCAAGCGTACTAACACGCGTTGATGGCTGATCGTCTATTGCACCCATATATTGAACAAGGCCATTTATATCGATCAGAAACATTTGCGGCGTTGTTTTTGCTTCATATGCCCTGCCGGTTACACCGGTCGGGTCAAAGAGAACCTTCGTGGAATACGCTCCGCGTGATGTGGTTAGTTCCTGTGCTTCTTCAGAAGTGACATGACCCTGTTTCCCGGGCGCAGATGAGATAATTGTCAACCACACTGCCCCGTCCTCTGTAAGGTCGCGTTGCAGTGTTTGCATGTTACCAGTTGCATAATGTTTGCGAACGTATGGGCACTGATGGTTTGTCCATTCAAGAATAACGGGCTTACCGCGATAGTCCGCAAGGGAGACAGTTTCCCCTGTCATGTCCTGAAGGGTAAAATCAGGTGCTGGCTGGCCCACAACCGGTCCACTGGCAGATGACGGCACACCTGATACAATAAAAAGTGCAGCGATTGATGCGGTTAGTATTTTTAGTATCTTCATTGGCCTGCTCCTTCAATAGTGTCGCGAATTATTCCAGTTGTTAACACTTCTGGCAAAATAACAGGTTCTTTTGATCCCGCGGGATAGTAAAGATAAAGCGGTACACCAGCCCGGCCATAACTTGCCAGTAAATCGGCAATCTCTTTATTCCGGTTTGTCCAGTCACCCTTCATTAGTTGAATATTGTTTTCCCTAAACAAGTCTATTGTCTGGTCACGAAAGAGAGCAACCTGTTCATTGACTTTACAGGTGATACACCAGTCAGCAGTGAAATAGACAAAAACAGCATCACCGCTCTGCAGCACGTCTTGCAGATTATTTACGCTGTATGAAAGAGTGTCGGTAGACTCAGTTTCTGTTTCAGTACTGCGGGGCTGCCATATAATTGCAGCGGTACAGAATATACCGATTGTGAGCGCAATAACCTTTAGGGCTTTTGAACGCCCTTGTTGCCATAGCCATACCGCAAATATGACCCCGACAATTGCTGCCAGTAATATGAATAGTGCGGCACTGTCAGATTGCTGGGTGAATATAAAAATCAGCCATGCAGCAGTCAGCAACATTGGAAATGCCATGCCTTGCTTAACTGTTTCCATCCATGGGCCTGGTCGCGGCAGCTTTTGTGCAATCGTATTGCTGTGACTTAAAAGCAGGAACGGGAGCGCAAGACCAAATGCCATCGCCATAAAGACAAGTATGACAACAAAGAAAGGTTGTGTCAGAGCATAGCCTATAGCAGGTGCCATCAGAGGGGCTGTGCACGGCGTAGCCACCAGTGTGGCCAGAACGCCTGTAAAGAATGCCCCTTTGTTTCCTGATTGACTGGTTAGCCCCTGCCCCGCGCCTTCTAGTCCTGTTTGAATATTAAACAAGCCCAGCAGAGATGCAGAAATTAACACCATGATCAGTGTCATTAAGGCTACAAAGCCTGGTTCCTGCAGTTGAAATCCCCATCCAATTGACGCCCCTGCAGCGCGAAGAACAAATAATAGGCCAACAATCAGAAGAAAGCTGATCATGATTCCTGCAGTATAGGACCAGCCCTCGGCACGGCGCTCTGCAATCGAATGATCACCTGTCTTGATGAAGGCAAATGCCTTCAAGGAAAGGATCGGGAACACGCATGGCATCAAGTTCAGGATCAATCCGCCCACCAGTGCAAACATCAGTGCTTGCCATAGGGGCAATTCGGGAACATTCAGTGCAGGCGTTGACGAAGTGACCGGACTATTATCTGTATTGAGTGTTGGTGCCGTGAACTTGGGCTCGATGGTGAAGCTCTGCTGCGTGTCGTCACTATAAAAAAGTTTTAGAACACCGGCGCCACTGTCTGGTAGCGGCGACCCATTGCTGCGACTGGACTGAAGAGTGACTGTTCCGTCTTCCTGAATGGTCAGTGTTTGAGGCGCAGCGTAAGATAGAACCCCTTCCTGTGCCGGGAAATAATAGGCATCTACTAACGTTGCTGTTTCTGATGGAGCCATCATTACCTTTAGCGTTACACCACTGTCGTCCAGTGATAGTTCCGTGTCATAGTATGATGGATCAGGCATTGCTGCCCGCGCCTGTGTAAATGTTTCAGTCACGCTCACATCTACTGCACCGTCACCGACGGGTATCTCCAGACTGACGTCTTTATACTGTGGGACACACTCTATTTCACAGACCAACCATTCGATACCACCTGACAGGACGATTGAACCGCCACTGAAGTCAGGAGAAATCGTTATTGGCAGTAAGTGAGTTGCTGAACCAGAATAGCCATAATTCATCAAGGGGCCAACCGGCAGTCGTTCTGGTGCAGGAAAGTCAGGGGACCCAATAGTTATTCCGTCTTGCGGTTGCCATTCATAGATTGGATGGGCCCCGCTATCGCCGGGGTTTTTCCAGTATGTGTGCCAATGCTCTTTAGGAGTGAATGTAACAGCAAGTGTAAAGGTCTGGCCTGGCTGTGCGCTACTGACCTCGGCAATTAGTTCAATATCACTATGCGTGTCGGCATATTCAACCGTACTCGCTTGCACGGTAACTAACGAGGCGCAAAGCAAAATCCAAAAAGTTCGCAGAACAGTATTTATCACCAGCCTTTACTCCAACAAGATACGCTTTACGGACGGTATATCACCGAATTGCTTGCCAGCATGTCACTTCTACTCACAGACTTGTGATAATGATTTCTAATCATTATCGGGCTTTAAACTTTCAAACGCCCCCATAGGGCCCGGAAATACGACAGGTGTTTCCAATCCATCATTTGCTACTGCTGTTACGCCAAAGAAGTAGTTGTCGATCACAATATTTTCCAATGTGACAGAGCGCTGGTTCAAGTCGACATATCGACTATAGCGCCAGTTCGCATCAGTCGTTAGTCGCCAATAAACACGAAAACCACGCAGGTTAGACATCTGACGTTCTTCCCAGGGCATATCCCAACTGATTGTAGTCGAAGGACGGACGGCACCCTTTAGTTGAACGTTCACTGGAAATGGTGGTGATCCTGCTATCTGGGCAAGGGTGGCGACATTCAGGGATGTCAGTTTCGCAGCATAGTTGAAGTCAACACCGTCTAGTGTATCACCGAACTTTATGCCATCTTCTGTCCGCAGGTCCTGATGTTGCCTGTTGTAATTTTCGTTGGTTTCCATAATGCGAACACCTGGCCAGCCTGCTTCGTTAAACGGACGGTGATGACCACCGCGACCAAACCGGTCCAAACGGTAAATCATCATGACATCCAGATTTGGGATATATCTGTCGGCAATCGTGTCAATCAGACGCGCAAGGTTTCTGCTGGGGCTGTCTACTTCCCCGCCAGAATATCGTCTTATTCTGGCTTCTTCTGTTGTCTCTAAAAATCGGGTGCCTTCAGAAAAGACACGGGCAGTAGTGTTATTAATCACCCCGTTAATTCCCTGAATATTTCCTATCATGTCATTATTCAGGACGCCCATTACGCGCCACTCCTGCGTCTTGGCATAATCTGCAAGAATTTTCCCGCCGAACAGGCCCTGCTCTTCGCCAGATAATCCTGCGTAAACAATCGTGCCAGGGAATTTAGTCTGACACAGAACGCGTAATGCTTCGATTGTGCCGGCCATGCCTGATGCATTATCATTTGCACCAGGACTATCATCTACACTGTTAAGGGGGGCTGACACTCTACTGTCAATATCTCCGGACATCATGATGACACGGTCAGGGTCCAAAATTCCTTTTTGTACTGCAATGACGTTTACAACTTCTGTCGGTTCTGGAATGCGACGTCCGGAAACAGTATCTGACACAGTGATGACATCTACATCAGCGACACAGGTTTCTGCTATTTTTTTAAATTCGGCTTCAATCCAGCGTCTTGCAGCGCCGATACCTCGGGTATTGGATTCCGTCTCGGACAGGGTGTGGCGGGTGCCGAAACCAACCAGTGTTTTGATGTCACTCTCAATTCGGTCAGCAGATACATCGCTGACCATCTTATGAATACGTTCGACTTCAAGGGGGGGCTGTGGCCCCTCAGATGACAGAACACTCGTGCAGGACAGCCCGAAAAGTGCTGGTAGTATGAAGAGTTTTTTCATGGTTTTGCCCCCATTCTTTGATCAAACGTTTGTATTTTGTTCGCTCGATTTAATTCGCTCTATGGCAGTGTTGTTTTGGAATATACTGCCCTGATCGTATCCTGTGCATTGGCAGACAAACAGCCAAGCTTCAGGTTTAAACGTGAATAGCCATCAATCATCGCCATAGTCAGCGCCTTCTTGACGTCGTCAGTCCTGCCGTCCAGTAATTGTACGGTGACATGCAGAAATGAATCAGGTTTGCCGCCAACCAGTGCCTGATCGAACCGCAACGTACGCACTTTGATATCTGCTTCGCCAAATTGACCAGATTCCATGGCAACATCATGCGCAGTTTGCATCAGTTTTTGTGCTGATTCCGACTTCTCGATATCAGCGCTATATTCAATGATAATATGTGGCATAACTAATCTTTGACAGTGATAGTGATGCGATCAGAATACACTGGCTGTGCATGGGGGGTATGGAATGCATTACCCAGCAGTAACTGGAGTGTGTGTTTCCCTTCTGGAAGGGTTATTGTGACCTCCGTTTGACCACCACCAAAATGTCGATGATTATCATCCATCGGAATTGGCTCAGACAGATCTGGCATCTCTGTATTTATCAGTAAGTGGTGATGGCCAGTATTGTCCTGCTCAACGCCGGCAGGTGCAACGCCCATGCCGTTTAAACCAAACCTGACTGTGAATGTTGAAGGAACGGTATCGCCGTCTTTGATGCCAATGAAATATACTGACGCTTTGTCATCCGCTGAAATGGTGGCAGATGTCATAAGCATAGCTGCTAAAATTAGTACTTTTTTAAACACTGTCTTCCCCTTTGTGCTTTGGAATTTTGTTGAAGGATATTCGCCTAGTATCGTTCAACAATTTGCAACAAAAGGTATAAGTAGTTTAATGCATCAGTACAAGTAGATAGCAGAATAGGCCCTAATCCGATCTATTATGGCCCTATACATAAAGAGAATGCTATCTAAGGTGAATGCATTTGAATGCTGCCAGGTGTGATCAGTAGTACGATATGCGTAACCGTCGTGAGCGAAGTGTCAAACAGCGGTACAGCCAGGCATCTTATTCCTGATAGTGGCAATGATGTTGAATGCTCCCTGGACGTCGCTAAAACAGGTTTCTGTGCCTCTACGGTTGCATCCAGCAAGCGCCTGCTTCGCCGGGTGAATGTATTGTCATTCATGTTGCTCAAACTGCTGCCAGTTAACTCGCCGTACATGATTGTGATTTTACTGCCAGAGACCTTGCTGATGAAATCTTTGGTTTTTCCTTCACTCGTATAAGCTACCTGAATTTTGGAAATAAACGGTAACAGTGCTTGCAGTGGCTGTGGTGAAAATGCGCTGTTTGCAATCCGGTCGCTTTTTGGCGCTTTCATACTGTCCATAATGTGAAGCAGGTTTCTTTCAGCAGGTAGGAGCGAGCTGCGACGTTCATTAACGTCATAGGATAGTTTAAATCCTGAAATCTTGTTTTTCAGGGTAGTAGCCACAGACTTTAATAGCGGAGGGACCATAACAAAGTACCAGCATTTACACTGCATTCCTTGAAAAATAATGGAAGCAGTATTCGTAAAAATAAATTGATATAAAAACAACAGAGGGAGGGTCGCCATAATAGCGACCCTCCCCCATAAATTTTGTAGTTCTGTTTGCGATTAACGCTTGGAGAACTGGAACGAGCGACGAGCTTTTGCTTTACCGTATTTCTTACGTTCAACAACACGGCTATCGCGTGTCAGGAAGCCAGCAGTCTTCAGAGCTGCGCGGAGCTCAGGCTCTGCACGCTGAAGTGCAACAGAAATACCGTGCTTGACTGCACCAGCCTGACCAGACAGGCCACCACCTTTAACAGTTGCAATAACATCGTACTGGCCAACGCGGTCTGAAACCTGGAAAGGCTGATCAACGATCAGGCGCAGTGTAGGACGTGCAAAATATACTTCCTGGTCACGGTCGTTTACAGTGATCTTGCCAGTACCTGGCTTGATCCATACGCGAGCTACAGCGTCTTTACGTTTACCAGTTGCGTATGTGCGGCCTTGCGCGTCTACGACTGGCTTACGCTCTTCAGTTGCACCAGCAGCCTCAACAGCAGCTTCACCAGTGATTTCTTTAAGGTCTTGAAGGTCTGCCATGATCCTTACCTCTTATTCTTCGGGTTCATTGCAGCAACATCCAGAACTTCTGGCTTCTGCGCTACGTGTGGGTGTTCGCTACCAGCATATACATGCAGGTTGCGCATCTGCTGACGACCAAGTGGGCCAGACGGGATCATGCGCTGAACGGCTTTTTCTACAACACGCTCTGGGAAACGACCATCAAGGATTTCGCCAGCAGTTTGTGACTTGATACCACCTGGGTGGCCAGTGTGACGGTAGTAAATCTTGTCGGAACGTTTTTTACCAGTCAGCTTTACTTTGTCAGCATTGATAACAACTACATTGTCACCACAGTCCATGTGTGGTGTGTAAGTTGGCTTGTGCTTTCCGCGGAGAACAACAGCAATCGCCTGCGCCATACGACCAAGTACCAGGTCTTCAGCATCGACTACGAGCCATTTTTTTTCGATCTCTGACGGTTTTGCAGAATAAGTTTTCATTGCAATACGCCTTGTTTTATAATGTCCGGAACAATCCGGCGTTACAGTCATGTGGTTTACCCACTGAATCAATGGCGCGAATATATGTATCTTTCAACAGAAGTCAATCACTAAAAAATGACCTTATTCCCGAAAAATACAATAAAATCAGAATGATAAAAAAGAGGTAATTAAATACCCCATCCGCAAACATGCATTTCTAGTGCTATGACAGTTGACATTTGTGTGTATGGTCGAAATAAATGAAGTAATGGAAACGATTAATTTATTTAAGGGAGTTTATGATTATGTCCAATATTGAAGTATGTCAGATCAAAAGGCCAAAAGGATGGCCAGAGATGAGCGACTTTGAAGTGAAGTATTCCACTGTTCCGACCCCTGGTGACGGCGAGATACTGTTAAAGATACTGTATTTGTCTGTAGACCCCTATATGCGGGGTCGTATGAATGATACGAAAAGTTATGTGCCTCCCTTTGAACTGGGCAAACCAATGCAGGGCGGTATTGTTGCCAAGGTCGAAAAAAGCAATTCTGACAAATTTACCGAAGGTGACTATGTTGTAGGCATGGGCAATTGGGCCGAATATATGGTCACAGATGGCGGGGGCTTTATCAAAGTCGATCCTTCTCTTGCTCCTCTCTCATATTATCTTGGAATTTTAGGTATGCCTGGACAGACTGCATGGGTTGGTTTGACGGCTGTTGCGGGCCTGAAGAAGGGTCAGAATGTTTATGTTTCTGCGGCATCTGGTGCTGTTGGTCAGGTGGTTGGCCAGATCGCAAAAAATATGGGGTGCCATGTTTCGGGGTCAGCGGGTGATGATGCCAAGGTAGCCTATTTGAAGGAATTGGGGTTTGACGCGGCCTTTAACTATAAAACTGCCGATAACCTGAATAAAGCCCTTGCAGAGGCTAATCCAAAAGGCATCGATGTATATTTTGAAAACGTTGGCGGTCCTATGCTTGAAGCCGTTTTGAACAACATGAATATGTTCGGACGGATTGCAGTCTGCGGCATGATTGCTGACTATAATGCCAAAAGTGCTAGTGAGGTCTCAACGGCTCCTAGAAATATGACACAGATGATCGGCAAGGCAATCAGAATGGAAGGTTTTATTGTTAGCTATTATCCGGATGCTTGCAAGGAGTGGCTTGGGGTTTGTGCTGAATGGCTGAAAGACGGTAAAATCTCTTATAAAGAAAGCATGGTTGAGGGTATCGAGAATGCTCCGCAAGGATTCCTTGATATGCTGTCGGGTAAAAATTTCGGTAAGCAAGTAATCAAAGTTGCCGACGATTAATGCGGTTTTTGCGCAAAAGTTTACTACTATTGGGAAAGGTCCTTTTGGGGGCCTTTCTCCTTTGCGTAGCGGTCTATAGCTATTTTTTATGGCCAGGTTTCGCCCCTGATTTGGATCAGCCGCCAAAGGACTATATTCAGCATATTGAATCATATGGTACCCCCTCGGCGCGAAACGTCGTTGGCATTGAACCCTTTATGGAGCCTCTCGATTACGCGACTGCAGAGCGTTTTCAGACAAAGCTGGATTTGTATTTCCGGCGCGCAAAGAAAGAAGGCTGGTTTCAGAAAAACACGATTGTAGTCCTGCCTGAGCATATTGGCACCTGGCTTGTCGCGTCAGATCAGAAAAGCCGTGTTTATAACGCTTCAACCCTAACGTCTGCTTCAAGTTATATCGCTGCGTGGCATCCCCTGCAGATATTAAAAAATCTGATAATTTTTGACCAGGAAGATAAAAAGGTTGAAGCAGCGTTATTCCGATCACGTTCTTCTGAAATGGCGAAAATGCAATATGATATCTTCGGGGAATTGGCGAAAAAGTATCAGATAACGTTGGTGGCAGGGTCTTCTATCCTGATGACGCCCGGCGTGTTTGACCGGACATTGTCCTATGGCCACGGCCCTTTATTTAATGCAGGCTTTGTCTTTGGTCCCGACGGAAAGCCGATGGTTGATGCTATTAGAAAAGTTCACCCTGTCACGGATGAAGTGGGCCTGATCCGGCGAGGTGTAGCCGACTATTTACCGACATTTTCTGCAAGCGAGATTAACTTTGCTGTTTTGATATGTGCCGATAGCTGGTTTGCCGACACATACGGTGCGGTAAAGTCTGCCAGCCCGGATATTATTATTGTTCCAGCCTTTCTCTCTGATCAAAGCTGGGAGATGCCGTGGCAAGGCTATCGGGATGATCAGCCTGCCTTTGATGGCTGGAAAGCGGATGTGGGCCGTATCAGCGAAGGGGAAGCCTGGCAGACGTATACCTTGACCCAACCGGACCACACAAAGATAGCCGAGTATGGTATGACTGTTTTCCTAAAAGGCACCCTTTGGGACATTAAAGGGAGTGGACGTGCACTTATCAAACAGGGCGATACCCAACATGTTGGTCAAAATGGTGATGACGGCGCAGCTTTATATAATCTTTGGCTTCAATGATGATATGATTGAAGCACTTATTTGCTAGTCCGCTACCTGATTTCTGACCCATTCAAAATACTCAGGATTGCCATCAATAACAGGCAATACGGTGATGCAAGGCACCTGATAGCTATGAAGGTTTTTGATCTCTTCTATAGCTGCTGGTGCTTTTTCCTTCGTTGTTTTCATGATTACTTTGACTTCATTCTCTAAAGAGATAAGGCCGTTTGCTTCATAAATAGACCGTGTTCCGGGCTGCACATTGGCACAGGCAATCAATTTACCACGTACAAGCGCAGTCGAAATATGGACCGCAGCATCTTCATTCTCTGCCATTACATACAGTGTCACAATATCGGTTGAAGTCACCCTTGCCCCCTTGTTTTATGAATTAGATTTAACAGTGCACCAATAACTACAACACCGCCACCCTGATGGAAAGTGCCCCAACTGACAGGGATATGCATTAGTAACATGATAACACCGATGATTATTTGTAAGATGATAACCGCGAAGAGCATATTAGCGGCGGATTGGACCGCCCTGCTTTCTGATCTCGCCATGTACCAGATTAGCCCTGCCAGCACGAACAGCAAATATGCGCCCATTCTATGATTAAACTGTAGTGTGACAGCGTTTGAAACCAGATTAGACCACCAAGGATCCATGGCAAATAGGACGTCAGGAACAAACTGACCCTCCATCAATGGCCATGTGTTCATTATGTAACCAGCCTTCAGTCCGGCAACAAACCCTCCAAGAATAATCTGCAGCGACAGAATAAAGAGGGTGAATATTGTGAGTTTTCTGAAGCGGTCAGAAACAGTTTCATAGCTTTCTCGAACCAGCGATAAGGCTGTCCATAGCAATGCAGAGAAAATTATTAAAGCTAGGGACAGATGTGCCGTCAGACGAAAATGACTGACGTTTGGTTCGTTCACTAAGCCTGATTTGACCATATACCATCCCAGGCCTCCCTGAAGGCCTCCAAGGATAAACAGGCCAAACAGTCGTGGTGTTAATCCTTCTGGTACTTTTTTGCGCCAAAGAAAGTATAGAAAGGGAACAAGAAAAAATACGCCTATCAGACGACCCAGCAACCTGTGTCCCCATTCCCAATAGAAAATGCCTTTAAATTCTTCGAGCGACATTCCCGCATTTTTGATCTTATACTCAGGGCTTGTCCGATAATCATTGAATTCTTCCATCCATTCTTCCTGCGTAATGGGAGGAATGGCGCCTGTGACAGGGTTCCAATTAACCATCGAAAGGCCAGATTCAGTAAGACGGGTAGCCCCTCCTACAACGACCATTGCGAAAACGGAAAATGCAACAAAAAGAAGCCATATACCTATGGCTCTTTTATTAGGATCAGTAGTTTCAATCAGACTTTTCATAGGACCTTGCTAGCCCGAAAGGTACCGCTGGACAAGTGTTATCTTCTGTATTTCAACAAGCGGTACTCAAGTAGTGAGAAGGCATAAAATATAATCATGCCGATGATAGCCAGTAACAGCAGGCCAGCGAACATTTTTTCAGTTTGAAGGCGGTTTCCAGCCTCGAGTATACGCCATGCAAGTCCTTGCGCGCCCCCAGAGCCAGCGACAAACTCTGCTACAACGGTTCCAATGAGAGCTAGGCCTCCGCTTACCTTCAGGCTTGCCAGTAAATACGGCATGGCTGTTGGCCACAGCAGTAAGTGAAACCGTTGCCAGTTACTGGCGCCGTAGAGTTTAAACAGATCATTCAGTGTCCGGTCCACTGACTTTAAACCCGCTGACATATTGCTTAGAATTGGGAAAAATGCAGCAAGCCATGCAATAATGATCAGGGCACGATTGACGTTATCAATACCCACCCAAATCAGCACTAGCGGGGCCACTGCGACGATAGGCGTTACCTGCAGGATAACTGCTAGGGGATAAAAGGCCGCTTCAAATGTCCTGCTAAGCGAAAAGCAGAGCGCCAGAAATATACCGCTGAATAATGCAGCCAGAAGCGCTGATATAGTAATCGTCAATGTGTTGATAGTGGACTGCAAAAAAAGTTCCTGGTTATCTATAAGTGCGCAAAGAATAAGGCTAGGTGCGGGTAATAAAAATTTAGGGACGTCAAAATAGTCAACAGATAGTTCCCAAAGTATAATTAGGGATAGTATCGACACTAAAGGTAGGGCGAGTGCTTTACGCATAATCATGCTTCCTCCAGTGCACGAAAGATGCGTGCCGCATTATCTGCAAACTGATGGGATGATCGCTGTTTAGAAGACGGCAAGGATCGATTATGGTCCAGTGGCAGTATGCTCTGCAACTTGCCCATGTTCAACACAACTGCGGCGTCTGCAAGGTATGCGGCTTCATAAACACTATGTGTGACAAAGATAACTGTCATTTTTAGCCTGTCCTGCAGCGATAGAAGCAGATCATTTAGTTCAAAGCGCAAAGGCTCATCAAGCGCTGCAAATGGTTCATCTAGCAATAATATCTCGGCTTTTTGCGTTAAGGCGCGTGCTATGGAGACGCGCATTTTCTGTCCTCCGGAAAGTTGAGCCGGGTATCGGTCCTCAAGTCCATCGAGACCTAATAAAGAGATATAGCTCTCAATCTCTGCTGTGGATGCAGATGCTGCACCAAGAGACACAGGAAGCTTGATGTTATGGTAGACAGACGCCCAAGGCAGTAACGCTGGTTCCTGGAAAACAAAAGCAGGCGGAGTGTTAGTCTGAATATCCACACTTCCCTTGTCTGGGGTTTCAAGTCCTGCAATCAGCCTTAGCAGCGTTGACTTCCCGCAACCACTTTTCCCGAGAAGACTATATATGTGTCCTTTTTGAATATCCCATGAAAGACCCGTTAAGATCGGATGTATGTCGTCGTAGGCAAAGGAAAGGTCTTTCAGGGTAATGCTTTGATTAGTCATGTATCAACCCAGGGACTAAATCCGGCACTAACAGGTTATTGACGTTGACGCCCTTCTCTACTGCACCGAGATTGGACATTTCTTTATAAAAAGTCTCCCACCGCGTGACAGACATGCTGCCCAGCGTCTCTTTATCACCTGCAATGCCTCGTGACCGAATTTCATTGATTGCAAAGGACAATAATTCAGGTGTCATCTCGGGGTTGTCATGCAGGATGAGTTTATTGGCAGGTGCCGGGTCCCCATATAAATAGTCAATCCATCCTTTTATTGACGCGCGAACAAAAGCCGTCACTGTCTGCCTGTTATCTTTCAAGTAGGAATTGTTTACCATTACCATGCCCGAGTATCCTGGGTAACCAGCATCGGCGAATAATAGGACTTTTGGGGTAATGCCGGCCTGTCTGGCACTGAATGGTTCAGAAGAGACATAGCCCTCCTGCACAGTCCCTTTATTTACAAGCCACGGCGCCAGTGAGTAGGTATATTTCCGGATTTGTTGATCCTTATACCCAAATTTGGATTTCATCCAGGGCCAAAAGGCAGCAATAGCAGCATCAGAGATGAAAATGGGACGTCCCTGTAATTGGTCAAAACTATCAGCAGGATCATCAGGATGTAACATCAATATTTGCGGGTCTTTTTGAAAAGAAGCCATGACCACTTTAACATCAACACCTGCACTCAGCATATTTATCGGTTGAAAACTATTGGACGCTATGGCGATATCCAGTGCCCCGGCCGCTAAAAGCCTTGGATTGTCGCTTCCCGGCCCTCCCGGACGGATGGTAACCTTAAGACCTTCGGCCTGATAATACCCATTTGCAAGAGCCTGATAAAACCCACCATGCTCTGCCTGAGCTTTCCAGTCGGTTGCGAATGTGATGCCGTCTGCTCTTACGCTAGTAAGAGACAGGACCGAAAAAAATATAGCCAGCCAAATTTTCATGTGACTGACTATAATTTAATCGTGTGCGGTGTCAAAAAATATGCTGATTATTTCGAACCTTTTCCGTACCTTTTGCCCCTTTTGCTGTCGCGGTTCTGGCGACGTCTGCCTTCATAGGGGTTAGAACCTTTCCGTGTATAGAACCGTAATGGAACACCCGGTAGGTTAAAGTCTCTACGCAGTTCATTTTCAAGATACCTGACATAACTATCAGGTAGATCATCTGGCATGTTACAAAACAGCGAGAAGGTCGGTGGCCGCGTCTTGATTTGGGCGCCGTACCGTATCTTAATCCTGCGACCAGCCACGCTAGGAGCTGGATGCTTTTCAAGCGTATCAGAAAGCCATTTGTTGAAGGGCGATGTAGGAATGCGGGCATTCCACATGGAATAAGCCTCTTCAACGGCAGGCATTATTCTGTCCAGACCTTTATCCATCAAGGCAGATACAGTGACAATCTGAACCCCTTTAAGCTGGGGCAAACTTTTGGTCAGGGCATCTTTAAGCTGTCGCTGTGTATCCAGGCGGTCCTTAACTGCATCCCATTTGTTCAGGATAATGACAAGTGCACGACCTTCTTTGACGACCTTTTCTGCGATTTTAAGGTCCTGCTTTTCGATGCCAAGTTCTCCGTCCAGCATCAGGCAAACAACTTCTGCGAACTGAACCGCACGCATAGTGTCTGCAACAGACATCTTCTCAAGCTTTTCGGTAATCCGTGCCTGTCTCCGCAGCCCTGCCGTATCAAAAAGACGAACGGGCATACCTTCCCATTCCCAGTCTACCGCGATACTGTCTCGGGTCAGGCCTGCTTCTGGGCCAGTGATCAGTCTGTCTTCACCAACCAAGGCGTTAATCAAAGTTGATTTGCCTGCATTTGGGCGGCCTACAATCGCTAGCCTTAAGGGTCTTTCATCGTCATTTTGACCTTCTTCATCGACGAATTCATAGTTCAGGTCACCTTCTTCGGGCCCTGTGTCTTCATTGCGGCTTTGGCCTTTGCCGTACTCTTCTTCTTCATGCGCGTAAGGGTCGATACCGATCTCTTTCAGCGCGGAGACAATGAACTGATATAAATCTGCAAGGCCTTCGCCGTGCTCGGCAGACAGCGGTACAGGATCACCCAGTCCAAGGGTGTATGCTTCAAAAACACCTTCTTGAACTGCCCGGCCTTCGCATTTGTTGGCGCAAAGTATAACGGGCTTCTTTGCCCTGCGCAGCATGGCTCCGAAATGCTCATCCATGGTGGTGACGCCTACTCGGGCATCATAAAGCATGAGTGTAACATCAGCGTCTTCAATCGCCGCCTCAGTTTGCTTGCGCATTCTGTCAGATAGCGTACCCGGTGCGCCTTCTTCTAGACCTGCAGTATCAATAAGGCGGAATTCAAGGTCAGAGATATTGCCCATCGCTTCTCGGCGGTCACGGGTAACCCCCGGTGTATCGTCGACAATTGCGAGACGCTTGCCAGCAAGACGGTTGAACAATGTCGATTTACCGACGTTAGGGCGGCCGACGATTGCGAGTGTGAATGTCATTTTTTTAATCCGTAAAGACCTAGCGATAAGCTACTAGGTCTCCATTATTTGTCAGAACAATCAGGGTATTGTCCACAACGATTGGAGAAGTTGTTGACCCTGACGGCATTTTTGTGCCGCTTAAAACTTCACCGGTGTAAGGTGACAATGTTACAACATAGCCGTGGGAGCTGGTAAGAACAAGACGGTCACCGGCTAGCACAGGGCCGTTCCATTTGATAAGGTCACGGCGTTTTTCCTGATTAAGAAAGCGTTGCAGCTGAGTTACCCATCTGATTCTGCCGTCACCCAGCGTCATAGATACGACCTGGCTATCAATTGTTGCAAGAAAAGCGAAGTTACCTGCAATCCAAGGAGTGTTAACACCTGCGATATCAGCTTCCCAGGAGCGTTCGCCGCTACGCATGTCAATGGCAACCATCCGGCCGCCATGACTAACCGCATAAACCTTGCCGCTATCAATCACAGGAAACGCATCAATATCAGCAAGAGTTGCCAGAGGTGTAAGTCGCTGTGAACTGGTCAACGCGTCTTGCCATAGAACTCTACCGTTTGCTGCACGCAGTGCAATCAGTTCTCCTGAAGACAGAGCATGAACCAGCGCGCCATTTTCATAGGCCGGGCTTGCTGCGCCGAGCATGCCAGCGGTCTCTGCGATGCCAACATGTTCCCACAATAGCTCACCGGACTGCTCATCAAGGGCAACAATCAGGTTGTCATGGGTGGTGACAAAAACTTTGCCTTCTGCAATTGTGGGGGCTCCACGCAGTGGAACGCCTGCGGCATACCGCCACATTTCACGACCAGTGTCTGCATCGAGCGCAACTGCAAAACCGTATCCGGATGTTGCGTATACATTGCCGTTTGCATAAGAGGCACCACCGCCGTAACCCAAATCAGATCGGTCACCATTTGTCGGCGCCAATTCTGTTGACCAAAGACTACGTCCAGTTTCAAGCGTAAAGGCAGAAACAGTGCCTTCAACGTCCACAGCAAATACCTTGCCGTCTGCCGCAACAGGGCTTGAGATGATGCGTTCATAATCGCGGTCACCACTACCAACACTTACGCGCCAAACCTGTGAAAGGTTATCATCAAGGCTTAGGTGCTGTGCAGCGTGACTGGCGTTTGCGCCTGCCTGTGCCCAGTTTTTGTTTAAAAACGGCGCAGGCACTGCCACAGGTATTCCGGCAATCGCGTTGTCGGCATCCAGATACTGGGTCGTGGTCAGAATTGATATACGTTCCCTGCCCTCATCGTCATAGGCGTTTTTAGGCTTGCTGGGTCCATCAAAAAAACTACAGGCAGACAGCATGCTAGCGGCCGCCACGAGAGTAAGCGCGGGGCGCACCTGGCGTATCAATGTCATGACGTCTCTCCGCTATTTTCTTCGGCAGGCGCAGGAACGTCTTCTGCTGCGGCGTCTGAAGTTTCCGCATTGAACAGTTTCAGATCCAGATAATCACGCATCTGTACAGCACGAGAGCGAATAGTCTGCGGGGTTTGTGGATCGTCAGCAAGAATACTGAATTTATCCATTGCGGCTTGGTCATCGCCAGCTTTGATGTCGAGGAATGCTAGCTGTTCCTGCGCTGAGAAATACCAAGGACGCCCTTTTACCGCCAAGATAGAAAAACGCGACCGAGCATCAGCATCATCACCGCGTACAGTAGACACCAAAATCGCAGCGTTGAAAGCAGCGAAGCCTTTTAGCGCTTCATCACGATCAGTGCTATTGGCAAGTGCGTCATAGGTTTCAATCGCTTTTTCCGGGCGACTGTCTTCCAGATATGCTGCTGCCAGGCGCAAAGATGCGAGCGCAGCATAACCTTCTTTCATGTTTGGAAGTGCTTTTTCCCAAACGTCGATAGAATCACCAAATTTTGCAGCCTCAATAGCTTCATTGAATGCGGCACTGTTTGCTTCTTCAACACCTGCGCGATAGCTGGAATAGATTTCCCGTGCAGCAACGGTAATAATGATACCAATTGCAATGGCAATGATATATTTGCCGTATGCTGTCCATAGAGAATTCAGCCTTTCGCGGCGTAGTTCTTCGTCAACTTCCTGTAAGGCAAGATCGGGATTCTGATCCGACACGCTATACTCCTAAAAATAGACTGCCATCGCAGTGATTTTTGTTCTTATTAATGTTGAATAGATTCGTTAAATTTCGGCTACCATAACCAAAGCGAACGCAATAAGCAAACAACTGATTGTGGTCATTTTGGGACAGTCTGAAATATGCTTGAATTCCGCTATTTTTTCATCTTGTACGTATGCTCTTCTGCAGGGAATTCTCTGGACCGGACATCTTTAGCATAGTTGGCGACAGCTTCATTGATGTCTACAGCAATTTCAGCATATCGTTTCACGAATTTCGGGTTAAACGAGAAAAGTCCCAACATGTCTTCGGTCACCAGAATTTGCCCGTCACATTTGTTCGATGCTCCGATACCAATGATTGGGTTTGAAACAGCCTCAGTGACGGCTTGGGCAAGTGGCTCGGCAACGCCTTCGAGAACCGTGGCGAATGCCCCTGCTTCTGCAATTGCTTTTGCGTCGTCTATGATGGGCTGCCATTCTTCTTCGGTTCTGCCGTGTGCACCGTAGCCGCCGTATGTATTAACACTTTGTGGCATTAAACCAACATGACCCAGAACCGGAATACCGCGATCAACCAGAAACTTCACAGTTTCAGCCATTTCTTTTCCGCCTTCTAGTTTGACAGCTCCGGCACCGGTTTCACTTAAAAGACGCGCTGCATTGTGAAAGGCAACTTCCTTGGACTCTTCATACGAGCCAAAAGGCATGTCAATTACGACAAGTGCACGCTTGGCACCTCGCATTACTGCCCTGCCGTGCGTGATCATCATGTCCAGCGTTACGCCTAGTGTGCTGTCCATGCCGTAAAGGACCATACCAACGCTGTCCCCGACCAAAATGAAATCGCAATATTCGTCCAGGCGAGCTGCCATAGGCGTAATATAGGCCGTTAAGGAAACAATAGGTTCCCCACCTTTTCGTGCACTTATGTCCTTGGCAGTTCGACGCCGTATCATGGGAGAAAGCTTTACGCTGTCAGACTTTGGTGATGTTGACATCGTGAATACCCTTTCGTTTGCAATATAGCAGAATCATATAAAATCTGAATTTCTTGCAATCGTATAGTAGGAATCAACGCATGCGTCAAAGTAGATTGCTGCGCTGCGATATTCTGAGTGCCAGGAAAAGTGACGAAGAAAATCAGAAAAGACACAAAAAAACCGACCGAAACTGTCCGGCCGGTTTCTAGAGCTTTTATTCCCACTCAATCGTTCCAGGAGGCTTGCTGGTCACATCATACACGACGCGATTAATGCCGCGAACCTCATTGATAATGCGGGTCGCTGTACGCCCAAGGAAGTCGTGCGGGAACGGATAATAGTCAGCAGTCATACCGTCTGTTGATGTAACCGCGCGCAAAGCACAAACATGATCATAGGTACGGCCGTCACCCATCACGCCAACCGTTTTAACGGGCAAAAGAACGGCAAAAGCTTGCCAAATAGTGTCGTATAAACCCGCATTGCGAATTTCTTCAAGATAAATGGCGTCAGCTTTGCGAAGAATATCGGCTTTTTCACGCGTAATATCGCCGGGAATGCGAATTGCCAGACCAGGACCAGGGAATGGGTGTCTTCCCACGAAGACTTCCGGAAGGCCAAGTTCACGGCCCAAGGCTCGTACTTCATCCTTGAATAATTCTCTGAGCGGCTCAACAAGCGCCATGTTCATACGGTCAGGCAGACCACCAACATTATGGTGTGACTTGATCGTAACGCTGGGGCCTCCAGTGAAGGATACAGATTCGATAACATCAGGATAGAGCGTCCCTTGGGCAAGGAAGTCTGCACCGCCAACTTTGCGGGCTTCTTCCTCAAACACGTCAATGAACAGTTTTCCGATGGTTTTACGCTTTACTTCTGGATCAGTGACGCCTGCAAGCTCGCCCAGGAATAGGTCAGAGGCATCTTTGTGCACCAGATTAATGTGATAATGCTCACGGAACAGGCTGACAACTTGCTCGCTTTCACCTTGGCGCATCAAACCGTGATCTACATATACACAGGTAAGTTGGTCACCAATTGCCTCATGCAGCAGGACTGCTACAACAGAACTGTCCACACCGCCGGACAAGCCGCAGATTACTTTCTTATCGCCGACCTGATCGCGGATTTCCTGAATTTTAGTTTCTTTGAAGCTGGCCATCGTCCAGTCGCCAGAACACTGACAGATTTGCAGAACAAAGTTTTCAAGAAGTTTTGCGCCGTGCGGTGTATGCACTACTTCTGGGTGGAACTGTACGCCGTAGAACTGCTTTTCATCGTTGGCTATAACTGCAAACGGTGCACCTTCGCTGGTTGCCACTGTTGTAAAGCCTGAAGGCAGTGCATCTACGTGATCGCCGTGGCTCATCCATACTTGTTCGCGGTCACCAACAGCCCACACATTGTTGAACAGGGCGCAGTCTGCTTTGATATCTACGAAGGCGCGACCAAATTCCTGATGGTCAGATGTTGTAACGCTACCGCCAAGTTGTTGAACCATTGTTTGTTGGCCATAGCATATTCCCATTACTGGAATACCCATGGTAAACAAACGCTCTGGCGCACGCGGTGTGTCGGCATGGGTTACTGACGCGGGGCCGCCGGACAGAATAACCCCTTTGGGTGCAAAGTCGTCTAGAATTTCGTCTGCTTTGTTGAACGGAACAACTTCACAGTATACGCCAGCTTCCCGCACACGACGGGCAATTAGCTGTGTAACCTGAGAGCCGAAATCAATGATGAGAATATTATCGCTCATTCTGTGCCTCTATCATCTTGTATAGTCTGAATGCAAAAAAGGCCCAGACGTGTCTAGGCCTCTTGTTGATTATTCGCCATCCTTTTTAGGTGGCTCAACGGTTCTGATGTGCAACTCGCGTAGTTGCTTAGGCGACACTTCAGAAGGCGCCTGCATCATCAAATCTTCTGCCCGCTGGTTCATCGGGAACAGGATGACTTCGCGGATATTTGGTTCATTTGCCAGCAGCATTACAATACGGTCAACGCCTGGTGCGATACCACCGTGTGGAGGGGCGCCATATTTAAAGGCGTTCAGCATGCCGCCGAACTCTTCTTCTACCACTTCTTCCGAATATCCGGCGATACCAAAGGCTTTGATCATGATATCTGGGCGGTGGTTACGAATGGCACCGGAAGACAGTTCAATGCCGTTACAAACGATGTCATATTGGTATGCTAGGATGCTAAGAGGGTCTTCGTTTTCCAGCGCTTCCATACCGCCTTGTGGCATAGAGAATGGGTTATGAGAGAAGTCAATCTTCTTATTGTCTTCGTCGTATTCGAACATTGGATAGTCAACAATCCAACAGAACTTAAACTCATCATCCGGAATAAGACCCAGGTCTTCACCAACTTTTGTACGGGCAACGCCTGCAAGCTTGGCTGCGCCTGCTTCTTTATCACAAGCAAAGAAAACACCGTCGTTATCGCCTAGGCCAAGTTGATCAATAATTGCCTGTGTGCGCTCTTCACCGAGATTCTTGGCAATCGGACCACCAGCTTCACCATCAGTGATTTTAATATAGCCAAGACCTGCAAATCCTTCCTTCTTGGCCCAGTCGTTAGTGCCGTCGAAGAACTTACGAGATTTTGCACCTGCACCAGGCGCAGGAATTGCACGGACAACAGCGCCGTTTTCAATCATGCTGGCAAAGATACCAAAGCCAGAGCCGCGGAAATGTTCAGTGACGTCCTGAATGATCAACGGGTTACGCAGGTCAGGCTTGTCATTCCCGTATTTCATCATGGATTCAGCAAATGGAATCCGCGGGAAAGCGCCACCGTCAATCTTCTTATCTGAAAACTCGCGGAAAACGCCGGCAATAACAGGTTCAATGGCGTTGAATACGTCTTCCTGCGTAACGAAGCTCATTTCCATATCCAACTGGTAGAATTCGCCTGGGCTACGGTCGGCACGCGCATCTTCATCGCGGAAACAAGGGGCGATCTGGAAGTAGCGGTCGAAGCCAGAAACCATGATGAGCTGTTTAAACTGCTGCGGTGCCTGTGGAAGCGCATAGAACTTCCCAGGGTGTTGCCGTGCAGGTACCAGGAAGTCACGGGCACCTTCCGGGCTGGAAGCAGTCAGGATAGGTGTCTGAAACTCGGTAAAGCCCTGATCAATCATGCGGCGACGCAGGGACGCGATAACATTACTACGTAGCAATATGTTCTTGTGCAAACGATCGCGGCGCAGATCAAGGAAGCGGTACTTAAGTCGGATATCTTCCGGATATTCCGTTTCGCCAAATACCGGCAAAGGAAGTTCCTGCGCGGCGCTTTGAATTTCAATAGCGTCCACAAAGACTTCAATGTCACCTGTTGGCAGGTCTTTGTTTACAGTCTCGTCGGAGCGTGCTTTGACACGTCCGTCAATTGTAATAACGCTTTCAGAGCGTAGCGCCTCGGCAGTATCGAATGCCTTACTATCAGTATCCAGAACGAGCTGCGTAAAGCCGTAATTATCTCTCAGGTCGATAAACAGGACACCGCCATGATCTCGCTTCCGGTGAACCCAGCCTGAAAGTTTTACAGTGTCACCTACGTTTTCTTTACGAAGGTCGTTACATGTATGCGAACGATACGCGTGCATGGTGCTATCTGCCCCTTTGTTTAAGATACAATTTCGCCGGAAAAGCGCACGAAACACTATGAATGTCAAGCATTGAGGCGAAAGAATTCATAGAAAGCGTGACGAATGACCTTTTCCTGTGTATTAGAAGCACTTATTACAGCTTTGCTGCCGTGTTTGGCAAAATAAAAATTTTGGAATGGTTTAATGCCGATTACTTCTACTGATGCCCTGAATAGCTTGTGTGAGCGTCTATCTAAAGCGGAATATGTAACAGTCGATACCGAGTTTTTACGCGACAATACATATTACTCGAAATTATGTCTTATTCAGGTGGCAGATGATGAAGGGGCCCACGCTATTGATCCTCTGGCAGAGGACATTGACCTGACTGCATTTTTTGACCTGATGAAGAATACAGGTGTTCTGAAAGTCTTTCATGCGTGCAGGCAGGATATCGAGATTTTTTATAATCTTATGGACGGTGCCCTGCCCGAGCCTATTTTCGATACTCAAATAGCCGCGATGGTTTGTGGATTTGGCGACTCGGTTGGCTATGAGACACTGGTAAACAAGATTGCACGTGCGCAATTGGATAAAACGGCACGGTACACAGACTGGTCTAAACGTCCCCTGTCAGAAGCTCAGTATAATTATGCGCTCGGTGATGTGACGCACCTTCGCAAAATCTACATGAAGCTGAAATCAGAGCTTGAGAAAACAGGACGGACAGAATGGGTTGCCGAGGAAACTAAGTACCTCCAGGACCCAACTCTTTATGTCACGGAGCCTGATGATGCCTGGAAGCGTCTGAAAGTGCGCACAAACAAGCCGCGCTTCCTTGGGCTTCTTACAAAGGTTGCAGCTTGGCGGGAAAAAGAGGCAATTCGCCGTGACCTGCCCCGAAATCGTATTGCCAAAGATGAAACAATCCTCGAGGTTTGTGCGCATCCACCAAAGGACGAAACTGGCCTTGAGCGTGTACGCGGTCTTCCTTCTGGTTTCAGCAGATCACGTGCGGGTAAATCGCTTCTTGCCGCAATTGAGGAAGGTATGGCAATTCCGGATGATGATTTGCCAAAAATTGAACGGACTAAACCACGTCCGGCTACCCCGCCAATGGCTGATCTATTGAAAGTCCTTCTGAAAATAAAAAGTCAGGAGACGAATGTTGCGCCGCGCATGATTGCCAACTCGCAAGAGCTAGAGGCACTTGCGGCTCAACCATCTGCAGACAGTAAAATCATGCAGGGCTGGCGCAAAACTATTTTTGGGGACGATGCCCAAAAGCTTATCCAGGGAACCCTTGCCCTGACAGCCAACAACGGTGACATCGAGGTCGTTGAACTGATGGACGATGAATAAGCCCCATAAGATCTGAAGGTTTGTGCCTATAGATCTTATGAGCTAGCTATATTCTTCCATGTGCGCGAGGCTGACTGATCCAACTTGAATTAATGGTTTTCTGCCAATGAGTTGAGCCAGGTTGCTAAGGCGTTTTTCTACGACTTCATTGGCAATGTCTCGTTGAGCCGTTGATATTTTCAAGATTAATTTTGATTTGGTTACAATGAGTGAACTTGCCTCCAGCGCGACCTTCGCCCCGCCCGATAAGCGCTGTGCCAATCTGATTGCTGCCCCCATCATCCGCGCTTCCTGCATATCGCCGACGGTCAATAGAGGCAGTACTTTCGCGATGAGTTGTTGATCAATGGGCGCACCGTAGACATCATTTAACGCCACTCCGATATAAGACCGGTCTGCGTGACTAACTCCGAAAAAGTTACCGTGCAGAATTGTCTCTACTGCTCGTTCAGCTCTGAAGTCAGGGTGTCCCCGCCATGCAATGTCTGCGAGGAGACAAATAGCTGTATGAAGCCTGTGTTGACGTTTGATGTTTTTAACCTTGTGGGTTTCAAATATTGGTCTTGTCCAGTCAAAAAGAAGATCTGCGTGTTCTACAAACCTGCAACGTTCCTCTGCCAATTCCCGGCAAGTATATAAAAATGGGTCCAATTTCTTCTTGGGTTTGCTTAAGTGATCAAATAAAAATCCCTCACGAAGGCCGTAGGATGACAAAATGACAGACTTTGGCTTTGTAATGGAAATCAATTCTTTCAAGATCAAAGCAGCCATTGGTAATACATCCCTCCGGCGCGCGGACAGCATTTGTCCAAACGGGAGGTCCTCGGGCCGTACACCACTAATGCGGCGGCAATAATCCGACATTTCTTTCTGGCTTGTTTCAAAGCCGTGAAGGATAGGCAAAGGTGCTGCACGTTCCCGCATCATCAGCTTTGAAATGTTTCGCCATGCACCACCCACGAGATAGAGGTTGTTGCCACCATTTTCCTGCAGCCAATCAATTGCAGAAAAAATGGACCGCAGTTCTTTTTTGAGGATTCTTGTGCTTCTTCCATGTTTGGCGGTTAACCGCAATGGACCAATAGGCAGGCTGATTTTTTCGTGAACCTGCCCTTCTGCCACACGCACCAGTTCCAGAGAGCCGCCCCCAAGGTCGCCGACAATGCCAGTGGCCGTTGGCTCGCCAGATATGACGCCGAGAGCAGAAAGTCTACCCTCTGCTTCGCCGGAAATAATTTCTATTGGCAGACCACATTCCTGCTCAACTTTCTTTTTGAAAGCTGGGCCGTTTTTTGCGTCTCGCAGCGCTGCTGTTGCAAGGGCATAGACTTCTTTAACTTCCATCTGATGACATAGTGCCTTGAAACGTTTCAGCGTAGACATAGCAAGTTTCATGGAAGCTTTGCCCATATTGCCAGTAGTGCCAACATCAGCGCCAAGACCGCAAAGTGTTTTTTCGTTGAAAATGATTTCCGGCACTCTGTGAAAGCCGGAAAAAACAACTAGGCGAACGGAGTTAGAGCCAATGTCGATTACGCCAACATAATTGTTCGGATTTTTACTCAATGACAG
Source organism: Kordiimonas sediminis (assembly GCF_014656395.1). Classification (GTDB taxonomy): domain Bacteria; phylum Pseudomonadota; class Alphaproteobacteria; order Sphingomonadales; family Kordiimonadaceae; genus Kordiimonas_A; species Kordiimonas_A sediminis. The sequence continues at coordinate 917,154 of NZ_BNCI01000002.1, read as the reverse complement.
TTTTCCCGTGGTCATAGATTGGTGAAACTTCCTCTCCTTTCAATGCTGTACCCATTCCGGACATTGAAGGATTGGTCATGAAATAATGATGGGCACTGAAGGGAGCTATGCCTTCGGTAAGTGTAACCCGACTGTAGTTGCCGTCACAGTCCATCGTCCAGGTTTGCTGATTGTCCATTAGATTCGCGGCCATAACTTGCCCCATGATCTGATTATGGACAGTCTGGTTTTCTATAGGGACCAGCGTTTCAACGCGACGATCAAAATTGCGCGGCATCCAGTCAGCAGAAGATATAAAAATTTGTGCAGATGTTGACGGTAGTCCACTTCCGTTGCCAAAGCAGCAGATGCGGGCATGTTCTAGGAACCTGCCGACAATGGAGCGTACGCGAATGTTGGAACTTAGCCCCTTTATCCCCGGGCGCAGCGTACAAATACCGCGCACGACCAAATCTATTTGAACACCGTTTTGTGACGCTTCATACAGTTTGTCGATAATTTCAGGATCTAGAAGGGAGTTTAATTTAACCCAAATAGCAGCTGGTTTTCCTTCACGTGCGTATTGAATTTCCCGTTCAATCAGATCAATAAGGTGTGACCGCAGGTTAAACGGTGACAGCGATAGTTTTTCGACGCCTATGGGCTCTACATATCCGGTCAGATAATTGAACATGCGGTTAGCATCGCGCGACAAGGCCTTGTCGTCGGTGAAAAAGGACAAGTCTGTATATACTTTGGCCGTGATAGGGTGATAGTTTCCTGTGCCAAAGTGCATATACGTATGCAATTGCCCTTCTTCGCGGCGCACTACCATCGAAACTTTTGCATGTGTTTTCAAGTTGATGACACCGTACACTACGTGCACTCCCGCACGTTCCAGGTCCCTTGCCCATTTGATGTTCTGAGCTTCATCAAAGCGGGCTTTCAGTTCAACGACGGCGGTAACGGATTTTCCATTTTCTGCGGCTTCGATAAGTGCGCGGATGATCTGGGACTGTGACCCTGCCCTGTATAATGTTTGTTTGATAGCGACTACATCAGGATCATTTGCCGCCTGCACTAGAAACTGGTGGACAACATCGAAGGATTCGTAAGGGTGATGAACGACAAAGTCTTTGGACTTGATGGCCTTGAAAATATCACCACCAAAATCACGAACCCGTTCCGGGAAACGGGCGTTATATGGGGTGAAAATCAAATCTGGAAAATCATCCACGATAAGCTGACTTGTTTCATTAATACCAAGAATGCCGTCAACGAGGATTACTGATTCTTCATCCGCATCCATTCGCGATATGACGAGATTTCGTAGTCTTTCTGGCATGTCTACATTCATCTTCAGGCGAATGACACGGCCTTTTCTGCGCCGTTTGAGCGCACTTTCAAAGACACGAACAAGATCCTCTGCTTCTTCTTCAATTTCCATGTCACTATCGCGAATGACACGAAACACGCCGGTGCCGTTAATCGTATATCCTGGGAAAAGTTGGTTCAGGAACATCTCCAGAATACGCTCGATCGCAATAAATCGTACTTCTGATGTATCAGATTTTGGCAAACGGATGAAACGCTGCACCTGATGCGGGACAGGCAACAAAGCAACCATATCATGATTGTCAGTATTGCGTGTCAGCGACAGAACCATGGTAAAGCCCTGATTCTGGATGAAGGGGAATGGATGCGCGGGGTCAACAGCGATTGGTGTTAGTACCGGTAGAACAGATTCAAGGAAATAATTCTCTACCCAGGAAAATTCCTCAGGGGTGATTTCTTTTGGGTTCAGAAGAATGATCCCATTCTCGCGCATTTCCTTAATCAGCTCGGCCCAAATTTCCTGCTGATGCACCATCAGTTTGTCTGTGGTTTCATTGATGCGAACGAGCTGCTCGGCTGGAGACAGACCATCATCAGAGCGCACTGACACGTCCATATAGGACTGGCCCTTCAAACCGGCGACGCGCACCATGTAAAATTCATCAAGGTTATTGCCCGAAATTGACAGGAAACGCAGTCGTTCCAGTAGCGGGTGGTTAGAGTTTCTAGCCTCTTCAAGTACACGGATATTAAATTGCAACCAGCTAAGTTCACGGTTCAGGTATTTATCTGCACCGCGTAAATTGTTGATTTTTTCACGAATCTTTTCACGTGAAATCTGCGGTTTTACCTTATTCCCGTCCATGCTCTTATCCTGTTTATTAAGAGATAGTATATGACCAATTATTGATCAGCACAATCAAACAGACTTTTGTGACAATAACGTTACAGGACAGAACCTTAATAGAGTGTTAGCCCTGTTATACGTCCTGACTGGCAGAATACGCCGGTGAGGCAATATATTCGCGAACTAAAGGTATGCTTATTTTTTGCTTTTTCGCCAGGGCAATCTGGTCAAGCGCAGCTACCATTTCTTTCAGTGCCTGAAAAGAACGTTCTGTCCTAGATAGGATATAGTTAATAACTGGAAGATCAACCTGTAACTGCTTGTCTGAAAACATTTTAAACAGAACAGCAGTCAGTGTACCATCATCTGGTTCGTCCATTGTGTAGGTGGATACAGTCGCCAGTCTGGACGACAAATCTGGTAAGGATATGGTAAGATGATTCATGGGATAGCGGCTCAGGATAAGAAGAAAGCCACCTGTCTCCTTAACCCAGTTGAAAAGATGGAATAACCATGTCTCATCTAATGGTTTTTGTTCCTGTTGAAAGGGCGATAAATCAAGAAGGATGCATTCCTCTTTTGATATTTGCGAAATATCGTTGCCCATCTGAATAACCTTGCCACCTGTCCGGCTTAGCCAAACAGCAGCCAGGTGGCTCTTACCACTGGCGGCTGGGCCAACAAGCGCAGCAGCATGGCTTGGCCAGTTCGGCCATGCCATTATATTTTCGACAGCCATACGGTTGCAGTCTGCAATGAAAAAGTCAGCGAGGTCATAGCTTTCGCTATGAATTAGCTTCAGGGGAAGCTGGCTGATTTTCGGCGGCATGTTCTGCATTATTTTTCTCTGTGCCTTCTATACTGTCTGCGGCCGGAAGGCCAAAGTTACCAATTTCGTGATGTTCCAGATAGCGGTCTATAACAAACCTGACAAGAACTGCAATAGCAGCCGCCGCGGGCAGAGCCAAAAGAACACCAACAAAGCCCATTAGCTCTCCGCCTGCAAACACGGAAAATAAAACCCATACTGGATGCAGGCCGATACGTTCACCAACAAACTTGGGTGTCAAAAAGGCACTTTCAATAACCTGAACAATACCAAAAACCCCAAGAACAAGTCCCAGTTGAAGCGGGTCTGCCCCCCACTGTCCCAAGCCAATTAAGAGGGCAATGAACACCGCGAACAGCGATCCTACAAAAGGAACAAAGGCTAATACACCGGCTAGAACGCCAAGTAGCAAACCGAAATCTAGACCGACCAGTGACCAGCCAATGGCATAGAGTGTACCCATAGCAAGGCTAACCAGAACCTGGCCGCGAACGAAACCGGCAAGAACCTCGTCCACCAATTTGAGTTGTTCCCGGATAATGCCTGCATTCTTTGGGGGTAGCCAACTATTGGCCTTGGCTACCATCAAGTCCCAATCACGCAACATATAAAAGGCAACGACAGGCGAGATAATGAGAAGCGACAAAAGACTGAAGAAGGCAAGACCGCCGCGCAGTATGCTCCCGGTTGCGTCCTTGGCCCGGTCAAGCAGAGTGCCGGAATACTGGGACAGTATTTGGTCAATATCCGTTTCCAACGTCAGGTTAAAACGTTCCGCAAATGCAGTTGCTGTTTCTGTAAACCACGGCCGTATGGCAGCCAGTGCTTTAGGAATAGCGATGATTGCACCTGCGATCTGTGATTGGATTATAGGCCACATGGCCAGAAATACACCAACGATAATCAGGAAGAAAAACAGCAGAACGAGAACGGTTGCAATTGATCTTGAAACGCCTTTTTCTTCGAGCTTGTCAGCAACAGGATCAAGAAAATAGGCTACGGCCAAACCTGCGAGAAAGGGAAGCAGTATCCCTTTGGTTAAATAAAAGAATAATGCAGTTGCAGTCAATATAACTGCTGTCCATATTCGAGGTGCTGTCCAGAATGGTGTTGCCGTCATCTTAGGTAATCCCCCATTGCCTAATATTAAATAAATTTATTGGTTCGCTAGCTGGAGCATCTTGCCGTCCACAGTATTTACAAGTTCCAGTCCTGCATAGCCCAGAGCCAGTTCTAATTGACTTTCAGTCCCTTTATACTCGATTTCCAGAATGCTGACGGGGACTTTCACTGAGACAACTTGGTGTTTTGTTATCAGGGATATGCCCGCAATTCTATCCGTAAGGTTTATGAAGTCTTTCAAAGCCGGGGTCGCAATAATCAGTGTTATGCTGCCTGTGATATCTGTGTCGACTAGTAATTGTGCTTTCCAGCGTTCGTCTATGTCGTCCAGGATATTTCTATACATTTTGATAAGCGCAGTCTCTTCGCTTTCCAAAGTTACGCCAGGTACTTGAATATGGTCTTCTGTGATACCCCCTGCCCGTGTCGTACCATATTTATAAGTAAGTCTTGAGGTAACACTTTTATAGTCGCGGGTGATGCTGCTGGAGATAAGCAGAGCCGAGGGCATGTTAAAGTTTCGTAAGCGCGACGCGATAGTTCTATGATCAATGCTAGAGACCGCCTTGAAAGGAAAATTCATGCGAGCATTATGGGAACTTTCAAGAAGAATGGGTTGCCGGATTCGGTTTGACCAGTCAACGGCCGCTCGCGCTTTTTCAAGGGTGGTATCGTCCTCCCACAAGATATTTTTTACGCCGCGGGTATGGGCATGAAGTATCATCAATCGACCACCAGCTTCCAAAATATGTGGAATGTTATAGGTGTCAAGAAGTTCACTTACCAAAGCAGGTTCGAACCTTATATTCACAGTTGCCAGATATCTGCGACTGGATGTTTTTTCATCCAGAAAGTCGATACCAACCATCAACGTTTGTTTTTCACGCCGAGAAAGTGGGGGGAGTTTGTCCTTGTCACTTTGACGGATAATCTTGGAAAGCAATATGTCAAATGCTTCTGATTCTGCTTTTTCAATGGCAGCACTTCTCGCCTGAAAAGCCGAACTGGCTGTTTCGTCCAGTTGCAGGTTTCTGACGGTGAACAAGGTGTCGAGGCTGGTGTTAACAGCCTGCGCCTGTGCAATAGGTGCTATAGTAACACAGGCAAAAAGGGAAGCTGCAAGTACACTGGCCAGAAAGGATAGTTTCCGCAAAAAGTCTAAACGTAGGAAATGAAACATAAGAGCTTTCAAAATGTGCAGGGCCCGACTATAACGCCAATAAATTTTATAAGTGATTCTTTTATACAATCCCTATATGGATTAGTACATAAGACGTGTTTAAAATAGAAATATGGCATTTCTATAAGAACTTCAATGATTGTGACAGGTATCCCCGTGACCGATTCAAAATCCTATACATATAAAGATGCTGGCGTAGATATTGATGCTGGTGAAGCTCTTGTTGACCGAATTAAGCCAATGGCTGCCAGTACCAAACGCCCTGGCTCAGACGCAGACCTTGGCGGCTTTGGCGGCTTGTTCGACTTGAAAGCTGCTGGATTTAAAGACCCTATTCTGGTTGCCGCTACTGATGGTGTTGGCACCAAATTAAAAGTGGCTTTGGATGCAGATATGCACGACACGGTTGGCATAGACTTGGTTGCCATGTGCGTAAACGACTTGGTCGTTCAGGGCGCAGAGCCGCTGCTGTTTCTAGACTATATGGCGACCGGCGAGTTGAATGTTGACCAGATGGCAAGTGTTGTATCTGGCATTGCTGAGGGCTGCAGACAGTCTGGCAGTGTTTTGATCGGTGGCGAAACAGCAGAAATGCCCGGAATGTATGCTGGCAATGATTATGACCTGGCTGGCTTTAGCGTAGGTGCTGCTGAACGCGGTACAATGATTAATGGATCCACTGTTTCTTCCGGTGATGTACTGATTGGCCTGGCATCCAGCGGTATTCACTCTAATGGGTATTCACTGGTTCGTAGAATTGTAACGGATAAGGGTTACAGCTACTCAGAAACTGCGCCTTTCGATGACACTAAAACGCTTGGTGCAGCACTGCTGGCACCAACGAAAATCTACGTCAAAAGCTGCCTGAAAGCTATCCGTGCAGGCTACGTTAAAGCCCTGTCACACATCACAGGCGGTGGTTTTCTGGAAAACATGCCGCGTGTTTTGCCGCTGAATACACAGGCGGTTATCGATATATCTGCATGGGATCTGCCGCCTGTATTCAGTTGGTTGCAGAACGAAGGCAATATTGCCACCAGGGAAATGGCCCGGACTTTCAACTGCGGTATGGGTATGGTCGTTGTCGTTGCCGCAGAACATGCTGAAGCTGCCTTGGAAATTCTTCGCGCTGAAGGTGAAGATGCCCGTGTTATCGGCTCGGTGAAGACTGCTGATGGCAAACCCACCTGTTTGGTACATGGTCCCGCTGGTTCTTGGGGCTCTTCCGAGGCATGGTCTGCAGTTACTGAGATCGAAGGATAAGCAGAATCATGCGGAAGCTGAAACTCGGTGTTCTAATTTCTGGATCCGGAACTAATTTGCAGGCGTTGATTGACGCGGCGGCACAGGGTGATTATCCCGCAGAAATCAATGTTGTCATTTGTAATCGGCCGAATGCGGGTGGCATTGAACGCGCTAAAAAGGCCGGTATCCCTGTAGCGGTGATTGACCACACAGAGTATGAAATTCGCGAGAAGTTTGAAGCGGCACTGCAAGAATGCCTGATGGAACATGGTGTACAACTTGTTTGTCTTGCTGGTTTTATGCGCATTCTAAATGCTGATTTTGTAAATAAATGGCGTGACAGAATGATCAACATTCACCCAAGTTTATTGCCGGCCTATAAGGGGCTGCATACACATGCCAGGGCGCTTGAAGACGGTGTGCGTTTTGCCGGATGCACCATTCATTTTGTCAGGCCAGAGATGGATAATGGTCCCATTATAATGCAGGCAGCCATACCAATTCTGCCCGTAGATACCCCTGAAAGCCTTGCTGCCAGAACATTGACCTTTGAACATCAGATGTATCCAGCAGCCGTACGATTGATCGCGGAAGGCAAAGTAAGGGTTTCCGGGCACAAGGTCGTTATCAAGGAAGCCGATATACCGCCGGGTGGGATGATTAGTCCCGTCCCCTGATTACCCTGCATATCAATAAAAAAAGCCCCGGAAAGTTCCGGGGCTTTTCTTTTAGGTGACGGTTAGAATTAACCGACGATTTCGTTGCCTGCAAAGAACTGAGCAATTTCAATCGCTGCAGTTTCAGGAGCATCAGAACCGTGAACAGAGTTTTCACCGATTGATAGAGCAAACTCTTTACGGATTGTACCTTCTGCAGCTTCTGCTGGGTTAGTTGCACCCATAACTTCGCGGTTTTTCGCGATTGCGTCTTCGCCTTCAAGAACCTGAACAACTACTGGCTCAGACGTCATGAACTCAACCAGTTCACCGAAGAAAGGACGCTCAGAGTGAACAGCGTAGAAAGTTTCTGCCTGTGCAGTTGTCATGCGAATACGTTTCTGAGCAACGATGCGCAGACCAGCTTCTTCGAATTTAGCGTTGATAGCGCCAGTCAGGTTACGCTTAGTTGCGTCAGGCTTGATGATAGAAAATGTACGTTGAATAGCCATTTTGGACTTTCCTTTAGTATTCTGTCGCCCTCTAACACTTAGCTGGCGGGTTAATGATTCGGGCGCCTTATAACTTTATTAGCACTAAAATCCAAGCCCTTCGTTGCAGAGCGCATACCTCTATGATACTGGACTGCCATGTTACATGTTACAGACTTGGTTTATAGAATTGGTGACCGTGTTCTTCTGGACCGCGCAACCGTTGGGATTCCGGCTGGTCATAAGGTTGGTTTTGTCGGGCGAAATGGTGTTGGGAAATCAACACTGTTGAAGCTCATCCTTGGTGAGATTGCGCCTGAATCCGGTGCGGTGAAAGTTAGACCAAGTGCGCGCGTGGGCCACGTTGGTCAAGAGGCCCCAGATGGGCCGCAAAGTCTGATAGCAACGGTTTTAGAATCAAACAAAGAACTGACTGCGCTGAATAAAGAAGCAGAAACAGCGACTGATCCCCACCGAGTTTCAGAAATCCACACTCGTCTTGCTGACATAGGCGCCCATACAGCCGAGGCGAGAGCTGCCACCATTCTGTCAGGTTTGGGTTTTGATGAAGATGCACAGGCGCGCCCATGCCAAAGTTATTCAGGTGGCTGGCGTATGCGTGTTGCGCTTGCATGTGTTTTGTTTAATGAACCAGATTTGCTGCTGCTTGATGAACCTACAAACTACCTTGATCTTGAAGGGGTGATGTGGCTGGAGAATTTTCTCAAGACATACCCCTATACTGTTGTGATTGTGAGCCATGACAGGGACTTGCTGAATAAAGCGGTTAGCCATATTGTCCATCTAGAGAACGGCAAACTAAACCTATATACGGGTGGCTATGATACGTTCGAGAAAATGCGCCGTGAAAATATTGAACGGCAGATGGCGCTGAAAACACGTCAGGAGAGTGAGCGGCGCCGTATTCAGGCATTTGTGGATAGATTCCGTGCAAAGGCCAATAAGGCGAAACAAGCACAAAGTCGCGTCAAGCTTCTGGAAAAAATGAAGCCAATAGCGACAATGGTGGAGGAAGGGACTATTCCTTTTAACTTTCCAAAGCCTGACCCACTTTCGTCCCCTTTAATTGCCCTTGAGAATGTATCGGTTGGGTATGATGTTGGGCACCCTGTTCTAAAAAACCTTGATCTTCGAATTGATATGGATGACCGGATTGCACTACTTGGGGCAAATGGTAACGGTAAGTCCACATTCGCCAAGTTGCTGGCAACCAAGCTTGCACCGATGGAAGGTAAGCTAAGAAAGTCTCGTGTGCTCCGGGTTGGATATTTTGCACAGCACCAGTTGGATGAACTCTCCCCTAAGCAGTCACCGTTAGATCATTTGGTGAAGTTGATGCCTGATGCTATTGAGGCAAAAGTAAGAGCGCGTCTTGGTTCCTTTGGGTTTGGCGCTGACAAAGCGGATCGGTCAGTCGAAAGTTTGTCCGGTGGCGAAAAAGCAAGATTAATGTTTGCGCTGTCAACTTTTGAAAATCCGCATTTGCTAATTATGGATGAGCCAACAAACCATCTGGATGTAGATAGTAGAGAAGCCCTGATTCACGCCATCAATGAATATGATGGTGCAGTCCTTTTGATCAGTCACGACAGGCATCTGGTTGAAGCCTGTGTTGACAGGTTATGGATTGTGGAAAAAGGCGACGTGAAAAGGTTTGAAGGTGATCTGGAGGATTACCGGGATAAACTTTTGGCAGACCGTGCAGGTGAACGCAGGCAGGGCAAAGATAAAAAGGTAAACCATCAGAAAGTAAACAGAAAAGAACAGGCGGAAGCACGGGCAAAGCTGGCGCCGCTTAGGAAGGCTGTTTCTGATGCGGAATCCCGCGTGGAGGCGCTTGCAAAGAAACTGGCAATTGGGGAAAAAAATATGGCAAACCCCAAGCTTTATGAAGACATGTCTTCTGAAGGCGCTGCGAAGATTGCCAAATTCCAGGCCGCTATTGCAGAAGTGAAAAACGAGCTGGAGGAAGCTGAGGCTATTTGGCTGGACGCTGAGACAGCTTTGGATGAAGCCATACAGCAATCAGCAGAATAAGAGTCTGAGGGCTTGCGCAGGTTTCTCTTTAGCTCTGAGCTTTTTGGTAAACATCCCAATCTACTATTTCCATCAGAATATCGGGATTTTTCAGGTCGTTAAAACCAAGTTTTCTATAAAGAGACTGCATATCCCTTGTTGCCAGCATCAGGCGTCTTAGCCCTTGTAGGTCCGGGTGCTGCATGAGTGTTCCCACCATGAATTCAGCCAGTTTTTGCCCTCTGTGCTGCTCAAGGATGAAAACATCCCCCAGATACGCGAAGGTTGCCCGGTCTGTTGTCATACGGGCTGCTCCGATTGTTTCGTTACTTTCAGTGAGGAGCACAATTGAAATCGAGTTGTGAAAAGACTTGATTACTGTTTCTTTGGGAATGCCTTTAGACCAGTAAACGTTTGTCAAAAAAGCATGTATAATGTCAAAGTTAAAGTCCTCTAGCTGATAGCTCAACCTGTACGGCAAGACGGGGTGTGTAATTATTTCCATGAATTTTCTGTCTCTTGGAACGATACGTCAGGCCTTTTGTTCCCAGCCGCCCTGCTCTCGCTGTTGCCAGTATGACATGTCAATTTGAAGTTCTTTATAGGATTTCCAATGACTGCGGGCTTTATCTACAATGCTGTCATTGCGACCATCAAACATATATAGACAGCGCTGATATTTGGGAATGTGTTCACTGCCTACGGCATTTATTAAAACGAGAACCTCTGCATTATTGTCGTTTCCATCTTCAAGAGTTAACAGAAACTGCTGTTCCGTTGGATGAGCGCAGTTTGCAGTATCGTGTGGGAGGAAACTGGCTGCATCGTATGTCCACAATATAGTGTTCAGATTGTCCATGGTTTCCTGGTCCGGACATTTTATCAGCGCACGCAGGCCCGCCCCTTGAACACGTTCAAGAAGGCGGGGAAGTGCTTCTTCCAAAGGCTGCTTCTGCAGATGATAAAAGCGGATGTCCGCCATACTCAGTAGCCCCTGCTTTATTCTTCGTAATTATCAGCTACGAAGCGATCAAGAAGACGAACACCATATCCGGTGCCGCCTTTTTCACTCAGCGGAAGGTCTTTGTCGGACCAAACTGTACCAGCGATGTCAATATGAACCCAAGGCACATCGTTCGTGAAACGTTTCAGGAATTGCGCAGCTGTGATGGAGCCCGCACCTTTTCCGCCAATGTTTTGCATGTCTGCGATCTGGCAATTGATCTGCTTGTCATAGTTTGCATGTAGTGGCATCCGCCATGTTTTGTCGCCTGTTGCATCACCAGCAGAGAAAAGCGCGCTTGAAAGCTCGTCGCTATCGGTAAAGTGCCCTGCATATTCATGGCCCAGTGAAATGATCATCGCACCGGTTAGGGTTGCCAGATCAATCATAAACTTAGGCTTGTAACGGTCCTGGCAGTACCAAAGCGCATCAGCGAGCACCAAACGTCCTTCAGCATCGGTGTTAAGAACTTCGATTGTTTGACCGGACATGCTTGTAACTACATCACCGGGTCTTTGTGCTGTGCTGGACGGCATATTTTCCACAAGTCCGACAATGGCAACAACATTTACCTTGGCTTTCCTGGAAGCGAGCGCCTTGACAAGGCCTACTACTGTACCTGCACCGCCCATATCCCACTTCATCTGTTCCATACCTGGCCCAGGTTTTAGTGATATGCCGCCGGTGTCAAATGTAACCCCCTTACCGACAAAGGCGATAGGCTGTGCATCAGGATCAGAGGCCCCATTCCAGCGCATGATTGCTAGCTGTGACTCTCTTGCAGAACCCTGCCCGACACCTAACAGCGCCCCCATGCCGAGTTCTTCCATTTCTTTTTCGCCGAGAACTTCTACTTCTACGCCCAGACCTCCGAGATCACGGATGAGGTTCGCAAAGCTTTCAGGATAGAGGATGTTTGCGGGCTCGGTAATTAGGTCGCGGGTGAAGAAAACACCAGATGCTACAGCTTCTCGAGTTTTGAAATCATCAGCGGCATTTTTTTGGTCTGTAGCGACTTTAACGTCCTGCAGGCTAGGTTTTTTATTTTCAGGCTCTTTTGTGCGGTACTTATCGAATCTGTAGGAGCGCAGCAGAGCACCCTCTGCAATTGCAGCGGCATTTAGCTCTTCGAGATCTGCGATAATGCTGACTTCTGTACTGCCACTTGTGATTAATTTTGCAACGACGGTCGCTCCAAGTTCCAAGTGATCAATTTCCTTCAGTTCAGACAGTTCACCAGTGCCAACAAGTAGAATGCGATCAAGCTCAGTTCCAGCAGGTGCCAGTATCTCAAGTGACGAACCTTTGCCGCCATTAAAGCGGCTGTTTTTCATAGCGCGGGTCAAGCTACCATTTGTAGTTTCATCAAGAGAGGCCCCTGCCCCAGATAACACATTATCCTTGGCAACAAAGATGGCGACTGCGCCGGATTCTGGAATGCTCACTGATGCAATTGTGACTTTCATTGGGTACCCTCAATATAAAATGTTTGAAAATTGATAGCGTCATTGCTTGTTCTGACATCTTCATACCCCTGTCGAAAGGGATAACGCAAGCATCTGCCGTTAAATTGCCTACTTTTTACTGCAATGGGACAATCTAATCTATTGCGGCAGACAAGCGCAGAGGGTATCAAGGTGTCGATTATCCAGTGGAATAAGCAGTTACGTGACTAAAACAGCCAAAAAAACTTTATTGTCGTCTGTAGTTGATGGCTGTGCAGCGGCCATTGCAGTTGGCATTTTTTGCGCGCCGTCTGTGGGGGCACAAGCAGTGTCATCTGCCGAAGTCTTGGGCTTGCAGTCCAGCGTTGATTTTAGCGCTGATAAAATCACCTATAACGCTGAAACAGGTGATGTTCGTGCTTTGGGGCAAGTTGTACTTAAGCGGGACGGTTTTACGCTTTTGGCAGGCGAAATCCGTTACAACGAACAGACTGGTAAGGCGGTTGCGCTTGGTGCGGTTGAACTACAACTAAAGGATGGCTCCCGGATTGTGGCACCTAGGCTGGAGATGAACGATAATCTGAAATCCGCATTTGTGCAGGACATCCGCTTTGTCATGACAGACGGTGGCCAGGTTGCTGCCGCAGAAGGGTCGTATGACCAGGACAAGGCAGAAACGGTTCTAAAACGCGCTGTTTATAGTCCTTGTAAAGTCTGTATCGACGATCCGGATGACGAGCCTGTCTGGCAAATCAAGGCTGTTAAGGTGACGCATGACAAAAACAAACGTCGCCTCTATTATAAAGATGCCTTTCTGGAGTTTTTAGGTGTGCCTGTTTTGTGGACACCTACCCTGTCTCACCCTGATCCAACGGTTGATCGAGCTTCGGGCTTTTTGCCGTTTGAGATAAAAACCAATAAACATCTGGGTCTTGTTTTGGGCGCACCTTACCATCATGTTTTCTCTAAGAGTAAAGACATGACAGTTACTCCAATCCTGACAACACAGGAAGGGCTGGTGGTGACGGGCGAGTACCGCCAGCGTTTCTCAGATGGTCAATTGGTAACCGACGGCAGTATCACATACGCTGACAAACGTGATCAGAATAACATTAAGTCTGGGGGGCAGGAATTCAGAGGAAATATCTCCGCTGAAGGATATTTCAATCATAGTGATACCTGGCGATCAACATTTGATTTGAACTGGGCATCTGATGATACATATCTCCGCCGATATGATTTCTCCGACGCTGATACACTCGTTAATGACTATAAATTTGAAGGATTTTACGGGTCATCCTACATATCTGCGCGTGCTCTTGCCTTTCAGGGGTTACGTCTTGAGGATGTAACAGGGCTTACGGCGTTCGCGCTTCCTCTTATTGATGCTGAATTTATACCTGATTATAGGCCACTGGGTGGTGTTGTGCGCATTGAAGGTAATGCGCTTGCATTGCACCGACTGGACGGACTTGACACGCAAAGGGTAACGGCCGCCGCGAGTTGGGAACGACGTTTTGTGTCCAGTGCAGGCGTTGTTCTTGATGTCAATGCCAGCGTTCGCAGCGATGCTTACAATATTGATGATATAGAGTATCCTGATGATCCTGCATATGTTGGTAACGCTGAAAGTGATGTCAGGACTATGGCGCGCCTGTCGGGTCGTTTTAGCTGGCCACTTGTCAAGTATGGGGAAACAAACAGCCATACTATTGAGCCAATAGTAGAAGTCACCGTTGCCCCAACACGCAGAAATGCACAGTCGTTTATCAATGAAGACAGCAGGTCTTTTGAGTTAACTGACAGAAATATATTCTCTCTGGACAGACCAACTGGCTATGATCTGTATGAAGACGGTAGTCGTGTCACGTATGGTTTCCGGTGGCAATATGATGGCGAAGATGTGCAAACCGAAGTCATGCTTGGACAAAGTTGGCAGGTATCCGGTGATTATGGTGCCTTGTTCACAGGGACGGGTCTAGACGGCGATAGCTCTGACATTGTTGGTCGGACGCAGGTATCATACCGGGATTGGCTGTTCCTAGATCACAGGTACAGGCTTGATGATAGCAAGCTGGCTGTTCGCCGTAATGATATTGACCTAACCATTGGTAACGAAGAACGGTCTGTGACTTTGGGCTATTTCAAGCTTAATCGTGATTTGACGGACTTTGTAACCGGAGACCGCGCTGACAGAGAAGAAATTCGTGCGACAGGCAGCTATCGTTTCTATAAAAACTGGCACCTTTCGGGTGGAGTTATTCAAGATCTGACGAGTGGATTTGACGGTGTTGAATATAATATCGGTGCAAGTTACAAGGACGAATGTATCGAAATTGGTTTGCAATTCAGGGAAACCTATACCCGTGACAGGGACATTGTTCCGGGCACCTCAATATTATTTCGTTTAAAATTGAAGAATTTGGGCTAGTGCTAAGGACTGAAACTGTCTAAAAGGCTAGATGGTCGATTTGATAGTAACCAGAAAAAACAACAAGGCTAAAGTGTGAGCATTAAGAAAATTACAGGGTCATTCATCAAATACCTCAGAACGGTTGCAGTTTTCAGTGGCTTGCTGGTTGCACCAACAGTATGTGTATCTGCACAGCAGGCACTTAACAGTGTTGAAGTTCTGGTGAATGATGAACCAATCACTAGTTTTGATATTAATCAGCGTTTGAGGTTGGTTGTTGCTATTTCTGGTGGAATCAGATCAGAAGAAGAATTTCTGAAAGTGCGTGAGCAGGTTATCCGGTCAATGATCGATGAACGCTTACAGTTGCAGGAAGCAGCGGAACTGGAATTCTCTATTTCTGATAGCGAAGTAGAAGGTTTCTTTGTACGCCGTGCACAAGGTGTTGGCCAAACACCTGAGCAGTTTGAAGCTGCATTGCAGCAGATTGGCTCCAGCAAAGAAACGCTCAGCATGCAGATGAAAGCTGAATTTGCCTGGTCACAGATTGTTCAGGGACGCATGGGGTCTTTTGTAAGTGTTTCTGACGAAGAAGTAGAAGCCCAGATCCAACGTATCCGCGATAACAAGGGTAAGTTCGAATACCGGTTGGCTGAGATTGTGTTACAGGTCTCTAATCCTGATCAGGAAGCAAGTGTTGCCGCAACCGCAGAGCAGCTGGTTTCTCAGGTCCGTGCGGGCTCTTCCTTCCCGGAAATAGCCCAGCAGTTGTCCGCCTCTCCTACGGCTGCGGTCGGCGGTGATCTTGGCTGGATTACAGCGGATGAGATGGCGGAAGAGCATGCCGCTATTATTGAGAATCTTGATGTAGGACAGGTCTCTGATGCGATCCGTACGCCGGGTGGTTATTTGATATTGGCCCTGCGCGACCGCAGAAGAATCCTTACCGCTGATCCTCTGGATACGCGTCTAAGTCTCCGTCAGGTATATCTGACAAGTGAACAGCTTCTTGAGGACGGCCGCAAAGAAAAGTATGAGAGCTATGTTAATGCCCTCGATCCATCTTCCACTAATTGTGGTCAGGTTCAGCGCTATGCAACAGAGGCAGGTGCTGATGAAAACACTGAAATCGGAATTATCCGTTTGCGTGATTTTAATGCTGAGTTACGGGCGTATGTAACGGACCTTCCTATTGGCCAACCAAGTGAGATTGTAAAACTGGAAGATGGCTGGCGCACTTTCTTTGTCTGTCAGCGAGAAGAAGCGCAAATTCAGGAACCGGATTTTGACGCAATCTACAGTCAAATCGAACAGCAACGCCTTTCGATGATGGGTCGCCGTTACCTACGTGACCTGCGTCGTGATGCGATCATCGACTACCGGTAAGTTTAAAGATGTCAAACGCCCCGCTGGCAATTACGATGGGGGAACCGGCAGGTGTCGGTCCTGAACTAATTGCCAAGCTGTGGCAACAGAGAGACGAAGTCAGTCTTCCTTTTTGTTTTTATATTGGTATGGCATCTGCACTACCTGACGTTATCCCTGTTATTAAAATTGAAAAGCCATCAGATGCTTTAGGTGTATTTGATAAGGCTTTACCCGTAATGGAGACCACGTCATCTGGTAGCTTTACGCTTGGAGCGCCGTCACCAAGTTCAGGTAAATCTGTGATTGAAGCGATTGATCAGGCTGTTGCGCTGTGCAGATCTGGAGATGCTGGCGGTATGGTTACTGCCCCCATACATAAAGCTGTCCTGTATGAAGCCGGTTTTTCATCACCGGGACATACGGAATATCTCGCGTCTTTGTGTTGCATGTCCTCTGATAGCAGTGTCATGATGTTGGCGGTAGAGGGGCTACGTGTTGTCCCTGTGACAGTTCATATGTCAATCAAGGACGTACCAAGATATTTAACTGTTGATAAGATTGTACATACTGCATCTGTTACTGCAGCTGACCTGCGGGACCGTTTCGGCATTTCCCATCCCAGACTGGCTATTGCCGCACTTAATCCACACGCAGGTGAAGGCGGTACCATGGGTATGGAAGAGGCAACACACATCACCCCTGCGATATGGCAGCTCCAGGATATGGGGATTGATGCCCAAGGCCCCTACCCGGCAGATACGTTGTTTCATGAGGATGCACGGGCAACATATGATGCCGTCATTTGCATGTATCATGATCAGGCTTTAATACCTCTCAAAACACTCGATTTTTGGGGCGGTGTTAATATAACTCTCGGGTTGCCTATCATTCGTACTTCCCCTGACCACGGCACTGCGCATACGATCGCCGGTAAGGGCATTGCAAGAACTGATAGCATGCTTGCTGCTATCCGAATGGCAGATAGAATGGCAAAATCGAACAAAGGCACAGCCCCATGAATGACCCATTGCCGCCTCTTAGGGAAGTTATTCGAGAATATGATTTAAGGGCAAAGAAGTCATTCGGTCAGAACTTTCTGTTAGACCTCAATCTTACCAGAAGAATTGCCCGTATTCCCGGCGACTTGTCAAAAGCGGTTGTTTATGAAGTTGGACCGGGGCCTGGTGGATTAACCCGTGCGCTTTTGATGGAAGATGCTGGTCGTGTGCTATCTGTTGAAATGGATAAACGGTGCCTCCCTGCCCTTGCGGATGTTTCAACGGCATTCGGTGACCGTTTGACTGTTGTTGAAGGAGATGCCCTTCAAATTAATGAACCAGAGGTGCTAGGCCTGTCTGACACTCAGTCAAGTGGTGTGACGGAAGCCCATATCGTATCGAATCTACCGTATAATGTGGGCACGCAACTGTTGATTAAATGGCTAACACTGGCTGACTGGAAGCCTTGGTACACATCCTTGACCCTTATGTTCCAGCGTGAAGTTGCCGAGAGAATTGTAGCCAAGCCCGGCACCAAGGCTTATGGACGGCTGTCTGTTCTTGCCCAGTGGCGGGGACAAGTAAAGATCGCAATGAAAGTGCCAGCAGCTGCATTTACACCGCCGCCGAAGGTAGAAAGTGCCGTAATACATTATAGACCATCAGAGCCGATTGATGCTGATGTAAAGCTTGGTGACCTTGAAAAGGTTGTTGAGAAGGCCTTTATGCAGCGCCGTAAGATGCTGCGTGCCAGCCTTAAAGGATTGGTACCAGATACAATATCGTTGATCGAAGCAGCTGGTCTGGAGCCCACTCAGCGTGCGGAGACTGTGTCGGTTGAGCAATTTGTGAGGTTGGCAAAGGTTTACAGAAGAACACTGGACGGTACCGCCTGATCTGTTTATCAGGCGGTTCGCTATCATTATTTATTTGTTTTTGGGCCGTTCATCCATAAGTTTTCTTACAAATTCAGATAGACCCGGACGTCTGCGGCGGCGTTCTCGTTCCGCTTTGATAATAACCTGCAAGCGCTCAAACGTATCCTCCAGGTCGTCATTCACCAGAACATAGTCATATTCAGCCCAGTGACTGATTTCGCTCTCAGCTTCGGCCATTCGCTTTTGAACGACATTTTCCGGGTCCTGAGCTCTTTTGCGTAAACGGTTTTCCAGTTCGGCAACGCTTGGAGGCAAAATAAAGACGCGCACCAAATCATCGCCAGCACTTTCTGCAAGTTGTTGTGTGCCTTGCCAGTCGATATCAAAAAGAACGTCTTTGCCTTCGTTTAGTGCCTGCATAACGGGACCGCGGGGTGTTCCGTACCGGTTTTCGAAAACAACTGCGTGTTCAAGGAGTTCACCGTGATCGATCATTTCTCTGAAGCGTTCATGTGTAACAAAGAAATAGTCTTTTCCATTTTCTTCACCAGGGCGTGGTTCGCGCGTTGTCGCCGATACGGACATCACGACAGAAGAGTCAGATTCGAGCAACCGCCGGGACAAAGTAGTTTTCCCTGCGCCAGAGGGTGAGGACATGACGAGCATCAAGCCACGCCGGGAGCTAACAGATTTAGTAGTCATAAATCGCCCTGTTATTATTCAATATTCTGGACCTGTTCACGGAACTGATCAATGGTTGTCTTAAGGTCTAGCCCAATACGGGTCAAGCTAACATCCCCCGCTTTTGAACAAAGAGTGTTGGCTTCGCGGTTAAATTCCTGACACAGAAAATCCAGTCTGCGGCCGATAGGTTTACCCGAATCGAGCAGGCTGATAGCTTCTTCGATATGGGCATAAAGCCTGTCTATTTCTTCCCGAATGTCTGCTTTGACTGCAAGCATGGCTACTTCCTGCGCCAGACGTTCCTCAGGCACTGGTTGGGCAATGCCGCTTAATTTCTCCAGTTGGCTGGCAAAACGGTCCCGCATTGATTGAATACGGTCATGTGCAGCCTCTTTTGCCGAGGTGGTCAGCGCTGTAATCGTTTTTATCTGATCGCGTAAAGCGTTTTCCATACGCTGGCCTTCATCTTCCCTTGCTGTAACAAGCTGATCAAGGCAGGCATCCACTTCTGTAAGTAAAAGCGTTTCGAGATCTTTACGCTCACTGTCGGTAATATCTTTTTGCAGTATTTCAACCACGCCTTTGACAGCAAGTAATCCGTCCAGCGATGCAGGTGTCACACCTTCGACATCCTTGTATTTCTGAGCGACGTCGAACAGCGTTTTAAGTCTATCTTCGTCAACATGACATTTTTCAGAGCCGCCATCCTGCTGGCAGTTCAGGCTGAAAAATACAGATCCGCGTGCGAGCTTTTTCCCAATATGTTTTTTCAGCGTAAGGTCAAAACCATCAAGAAAGGACGGCAGTTTGGTGCGAATATCCAACCCTTTGTTGTTGACGCTTTTCAGTTCCATGGTCCAGGTAAAGCCGGCACCGCTGTTTGATGAACGGGAAAAGCCCGTCATGCTCTTTATTGTCATTGTCTTGTCCTGTGCAGGAGTGTTTTATCCTTGATATCGGCCTTGCGGATATATCACAAGTTTTTCTCAATTTGTCGCCATTTTGCCACGTTTCGATTATGTTCTTTCAGGGTTTTGGCAAAGGCATGGCCCCCACTGCCGTCCGCCACAAAATAGTAGTAGGGAACATCTGGTGGGTTCAGAACTGCCTTGATAGAATCCAGTCCAGCATTTGCGATAGGACCCGGAGGTAAACCGTTTATTCGGTAAGTGTTGTAAGGTGTTTCAGTGCGAAGTTCAGATCGGGTTATGCCGCGTCCAAGTGGTAGCCCCTGTGTGATGCCGTAGATAATGGTCGGGTCAGACTGAAGGCGCATACCCTGTCTTAGTCTATTGATAAAGACTGCGGCGACCAAAGGACGTTCACGGGCTACGGCTGTTTCCTTTTCAACAATACTAGCGAGTATGATTGCTTCTGCCTTTGACTTGATAGGTAAATCATTTGCACGTTGATCCCACAGTCGCTCCAATTCAGATGCAAGCGCTGTTTGCATCCTGCTAATGATCGCGTCAGCTGTCTCTCCGCGTTCGTAAAAATAGGTATCTGGTAGGACACTACCTTCTGAAATTGTAATAGGTCGACTAACTTCAATGCCAAAACTGTTTTCAACAAGAATGGCTACCTGTTTCGAAGACAACCCCTCTGGCACGACAAGGCGTCGCTGAATACGCTCCCCTTTAACTATGCTATTTAGAAAGCTTTCTAACGTTTGGTCTGGTGTAATTCTATATTCACCGGCTTGTAGTCTACCGCTCAGTCCAAGTGCTTCTGAAGTTATGACGGTGTGCCACAGTGCACGAGTGGCTCTTTGGTCCCACAGTTGGTAGGCCAGACGTAACAGGCCGTCCCCCTTTGCTAAATATACGGTGCGACTTTCATTGCCGCTGATCAGTTTTTGTTGGCTGATCGCAGTCCATACACCCCACCCTAAACCAGAGGCAAGGGAAAGAAGAGCCACTACAAGCAGGACTGAAAAATAAAATCGCCTTCGAATCATTGAAAGAGTTTAACAGCAACTCTTCTTTTTCGAAGACGATTTTTATGTTTTTTGCCACCCAGTATTTGTTAGGTGCGATGCGCCTATATTTTAGTCGCCATTATATTCCTTAACGATGATTGTGGCGTTGGTGCCGCCAAAACCAAAGCTGTTGGACAATGCAATTTTAACATCCTTTTCCTGTGCTGTATGAGGTACCAGATTGATTCCAAAGCAGCTATCGGAAGGGTTGTCGAGGTTCAGTGTCGGCGGAACTATATTGTCGGTGATCGATTTGATGGCAAAAATACCTTCAACTGCCCCTGCTGCCCCCAGCAAGTGTCCGATCGCTGACTTGGTAGAGGACATGGCAACAGAACCTGCTGCATCACCAAGGAGGCGCTTAACTGCACCAAACTCAATCTCATCACCAAGCGGAGTAGAAGTACCGTGCGCATTAATATAGTCAATGTCTGCAGTGCTAATGCCAGCACGCTTAACAGCAGCTTCCATAGCGCGGTAGCCGCCATTGCCGTCGGGTGCAGGTGCCGTCACATGGTACCCATCACCGGACATGCCGTATCCAATGATTTCCGCATAGATTTTGGCGCCGCGTGCTTTTGCGTGCTCCAGCTCTTCAAGAACAACAACGCCTGAGCCTTCACCCATGACGAAACCATCACGGTCTTTGTCCCATGGGCGTGATGCCTTTTCGGGTGTGTCGTTATATTTGGTAGACAGTGCACGTGCCTGAGCAAAGCCGGCAGTGGCTACAGCACAGATTGTACCTTCTGCACCCCCGGCAATCATCACATCAGCATCATCAAGCGCTACAAGGCGTGCTGCATCACCAATCGCATGTGTACCAGTTGCACACGCAGTTACAACAGCATGGTTTGGACCACGGAATCCGTATTTGATGGATACATTACCGGATACGAGGTTAATGATAGAACCCGCAATAAAATGTGGGCTTACACGGCGAAGGCCGCGTTCTTTAAGCGTGACTGCCGTATCGGCAATCCACTGAAGGCCGCCAATCCCGGAGCCGATCATTACACCGGTACGAAGACCTTCTTCCTCGCCAGGGTCGGTCCAGCCAGCATCTTCGATCGCCTGCGTGGCTGCGGCCATACCATAAACGATGAAATCATCGACGCGACGCTGATCTTTAGGAAGCATCCAGTCGTCAGGATTGAAGGTGCCGTTCGTGCCGTCTCCAAGCGTGACTTCACAGCCGATTTTGCAAGGAAAAGTTTCCGCATCAAATTTTGTAATACGGCCTGCACCGGATTCACCGTTAATCAGTCGGGTCCATGTTTCGTCCAGGCTGGAAGCCAATGGAGAAACCATACCCATACCAGTTACAACAACACGTCTCATAGATCATCCCTTTACTGATAGAGCTTATAGATTTGTGTACCCCATCTTCATAAAAAAAGGCAACAGCCAATCCCGTATGGGAGACTATTGCCTTTAGAATTCATTTTCCTAACCGAATTAGGAATTCGCGCTGATGAAATCAATTGCGTCTTTTACAGTTTGAATTTTCTCAGCTGCGTCATCAGGAATTTCGATTCCGAATTCTTCTTCAAACGCCATAACCAGCTCAACTGTGTCCAGGCTGTCAGCGCCAAGGTCGTCGATAAAGCTTGCAGTTTCGGTTACTTTGTCTTCGTCAACACCAAGGTGCTCGACAACGATTTTCTTCACCTTTTCGGCGATATCGCTCATTGCTCATATCCTTAATTTTCACGTCTTTTTCTTTTTGGGCTTCAAGTATGCCCTGGAAATAAACGTATCGGTTAATAATTCCGTGCCGGCTATTCGTCACACCCGGGTGCAAGTACCACAGTTTTTTCTCTTTGAGAAGTCAATGTTACTGATTTATTGCTCTTTTGACGTAAAAGTCCTCATCCGGGTCAAAGAATATCCTTTTAAATCATAGCCATACCGCCGTTCACATGGAGTGTCTGGCCGGTTACATAGCCACCTTCATCACTTGCAAGATACAATACTGCGGCTGCAATATCCTCTGGTGTGCCAAGCTTACCAGATGGAATATTGGTTGTGATAGCGGCCTTTTGGTCGTCGTTTAGTTCGTCTGTCATAGGCGTGACAATAAACCCGGGAGCTACACAGTTAACGGTTAGGCCGCGGCTTGCTACTTCCTGTGCCAGTGACTTCGACATACCAATCATACCTGCTTTACTAGCTGCATAATTTGCCTGCCCCGGGTTTCCTGTAACACCAACAATAGATGTAATGTTAACAATCCGGCCCCAGCGTGATTTCATCATTCCGCGCATCAGGCCTTTGCTAAGGCGAAATGCAGTTTCAAGATTAACCTGCATAACGCTGTCCCATTCGTCTTCTTTCATACGCATGGCAAGATTGTCGCGTGTAATGCCTGCATTGTTAACAAGAATGTCAATGGTCCCTGCTACAGCTTGCGCGTCCTTGATTAAAGCATCAACACTTTCACGCTCAGACAAATTTGCGGGTACCACATGAACGCGGTCCCCTAACTCGTTTTTCAGTTCTTCAAGTTTTGCAGCGCGTGTGCCTGAGATAATGACTTCTGCTCCGGCACTGTGTAGTGCCCGCGCAATTGCAGCGCCAATGCCGCCTGTAGCACCTGTTATGAGTGCTTTCTTACCTTCTAGATTAAACATTGTTTCCCTCTTTAATAATGTTCTTATTCAGTCAGCCTATAAAGACTCAATGAAAGCTTCCAGATCTTCAGGGCCTTGAATGTTCGACATTTCAAGACTGCGATCGATTCTGCGGATCATGCCGCTTAGGGCTTTGCCAGCCCCTACTTCGGTGACTGCACTGATCCCCATATAAGCAAAGGAGGCGACGGATTCTCTCCACCGAACCGAGCCAGTTACCTGCTCTACCAATAGTTTTTCTATTCCTTCAGGTTCTGAAATAGGTGCAGCAATCACATTTGCGACCACCGGAACAGTTGGTCTGTTGATCTTTACCGACTTGAAAGCCTCAGCCATTTCAGCAGCGGCAGGCTTCATCAGAGGGCAATGGAAAGGGGCAGATACAGGCAGTAGCAGTGCACGTTTGGCGCCTGCGCCTTTTGCAGCTTCGGCTGCAGCTTCCACCGCGGCGGTTTCACCAGAAATAACAACCTGCCCGCCACCGTTGTCGTTTGCCGGAACGACGATTCCGTGCGTAGATGCTTCTTCGCAAATTTTAGAAACCTGATCCATTTCCATGCCGAGGATTGCTGCCATCGCACCCTGTCCTACTGGTACAGCGCGCTGCATTGCTTGTCCGCGCAGCTTCAGGAGACGCGCCGTGTCTGAGAGGCTAAAAGCGCCAGCTGCACACAGTGCCGTATATTCACCAAGTGAATGCCCTGCTACATGAGAAGCAATGTCAGTAACAGTTTTACCGTTTGCTTCAAGCGTACGAATGATGGCCATTGAATGCGCCATCAAAGCTGGCTGGGTATTCTCTGTAAGCTTCAGGTCGTCTTCAGGGCCTTCCCACATGATTTTGGATAATTCTTGGCCCAGGGCATCATTGACTTCCTCAAAAACCAGACGTGCGGGTTCAAAGGCATCAGCCAGGTCTTTACCCATTCCTATATACTGGCTTCCTTGTCCTGGAAATACGAGTGCTCTTGACATTACTGTCCCTCCGCTGTGATTGGATATGTGCTAAAATATAGCGTCGCTCATGACATAGCCAAGGTAATTTTATCAAGCCAAATATCTTGATAGCTAAAAAATAAGAGTTTTCCTTGCGTTCGCGGGCTTCTGGCGGTATGTAAGCGCGTCCTG
Source organism: Kordiimonas sediminis (assembly GCF_014656395.1). Classification (GTDB taxonomy): domain Bacteria; phylum Pseudomonadota; class Alphaproteobacteria; order Sphingomonadales; family Kordiimonadaceae; genus Kordiimonas_A; species Kordiimonas_A sediminis. The sequence goes on along the minus strand of NZ_BNCI01000002.1, from coordinate 892,905 downwards.
ATTCACAAAAGACCATTCGGGTAGTGGATAGAGGGCCATTGGAAGCGAGCTGGAGGCACCAGAAATAAAGACCTGGTGAGCGATCAGCACATAGGAGAGAAACATGGCTTTATATGAGCATGTTTTCATCGCGCGTCAGGAGATTAGCTCCTCGCAGGTGGAAAATATTGTAGCCGATCTCACTAAAGTTCTGGAAGAGAACGGTGGGAAGGTTCTGAAAAACGAATACTGGGGTCTGAAGACTCTTGCCTACAAAATTAAAAAGAACCGTAAAGGACATTATGTTCTTTTGAATCTTGATACACCATACCCTGCTCTGGCAGAAATGGAGCGTCAGGTTCGCCTTAACGAAGATATCCTCCGCTTTATGACTGTAAGCGTTGAGGAACTCGAAGAAGGTCCATCTATCGTACTTCGTAGTAAAGCTGATAAAGAACGCCGTGGTCCACGTGGTGATCGTCCAGCACGTAAGGAGGCTTAATAATGTCTGCACGTCGTCCTTTTTTCCGTCGTCGTAAAACTTGCCCGTTTTCTGGCGACAATGCACAGGTAATCGATTACAAAGACGTCAAGCTGCTTCAGAAATATGTTTCTGAGCGTGGAAAGATTGTCCCAAGCCGTATTACTGCCGTATCAGCCAAGAAACAGCGTGAGCTTGCGCGTGCTATTAAGCGTGCACGTAATCTTGCTCTGCTGTCTTTCATGGTTCAATAGTCGCGTCATAGAGGAGAATTAAAATGGAAGTTATCCTGCTAGAACGCGTTGAGAAGCTGGGTCAGATGGGTGACACTGTCACTGTTAAAGACGGTTTCGCACGTAACTACCTGCTGCCACAAAACAAAGCTATGCGTGCTACAGTAGCAAACAAAGCTGTTTTTGAAGCAGAGCGTGCTCGTCTCGAAGCTGAAAACCTTGAGCGTAAGTCTGAAGCTGAAGCTGTAGCTGCAAAAATGGATGGTCTGAAATCAGTACTTATCCGTTCTGCTGGTGAATCTGGGCAGCTTTATGGTTCTGTTAACAGCCGTGACATCGCAACTTCTGTTACAGAAGCTGGTGTTGCTGTTAGCCGTAGCCAGATTGTTCTGGACCGCGCTATCAAAACTCTGGGTCTGCACGATGTTATCATTCGTCTGCACCCTGAAGTTTCTGCAACCGTTGTTATCAACATTGCTCGTTCTGAAGAAGAAGCTCAAACTCAGTTTGAAACTGGTTCGATCGTTTCCTCATCTTTTGATGATGAAGATGAGCTGGATGTTTCAGCTGAAGAAATCTTCGAAGAAGAAGCAGAAGTTGATGTGGAAGTATCTGAAGAAGCTGAAGAAGAAACAGCTGAGTAAGACTGCTTACACTTTGAAATTAAGAGGCGGCTCCTTGTGGGCCGCCTTTTTCTTTTATCAATAAGCGTATATTGATAAAAGTTATCCCCATAATTATCCACCTGTGGAAAGAATACCGGGGGAAAAGTAAAATACTCCTGACAAAAGTGTCAGCGTTTTTGTATATCAGTGCACAGCTTACTATTTTTACTATTGGGGTGAACATTTTTTATGAACGGCACCAAACCACAACCAGCGAATGACATCGAAGATCGTGGCACAGGCAGCAATACATTAAGTTATCGTCAGCCACCACATAACCTGGAGGCAGAACAAGCACTTCTGGGCGCAATACTGGTTAACAATGAGGCTGCGCAGAAAGTGCAGGGTTTTCTGGAGCCTGAGCATTTTTATGAACCTGTTCACGGTAAAATTTATCACTCGGTCCTGAAACTACTGGATAAGAATCAGATCGCAGACCCTGTTAAGCTTAAACCATTCTTCGATCATGATGAGGCATTAAGTGATGTGGGCGGCGCACAGTATCTTGTCAGGCTGGCAGCAAGCGCGGCGACTATCATTAACGCCGAAGACTATGGACGTACAATTTACGATCTGGCGCTGAGAAGAGCATTGATTCAGATCGGTGAAACTATGGTCAATGATGCATATGATGCAGAGGTTGATGCAGAAGCAGCGGATCAGATATCGGAAGCAGAGAAACAACTCTTTGATCTTGCTGAAATGGGACAAGCTGAATCAGGTGCGCAGTCCTTCTCGAAGGCGCTACGAACGGCTGTCGAGAATATTGAAAATGCCTACAGGGACCCGGACAGCCTTGCAGGTGTTACCACAGGCCTGACCCGACTAAATGAAAAAATCGGTGGCTTGCATAATTCTGACCTTGTGATTTTGGCGGGGCGTCCTGCTATGGGTAAAACTGCTCTTGCTGCAAATATTGCCTTTAATGCAGCCAAAAGATACGCGGACGACCGGGACGCCGGCCTTGAAGTAGAGCGCAGTAAAGGCGCCGTAGTGTGTTTCTTCTCTCTGGAGATGTCAGCGGATCAGCTTGCAGCCCGTATTTTGTCTGATCGTGCCAATCTTCATTATAATGGCCCAGATTCTATTCAGTCACACCATATGCGACAAGGGAAACTGACGCAGGAGCAGTTCGAAGCAATCGCCCGCGCGGCAATGGAATTGGAAGACACGCCACTATTCATTGATGATACGCCTGCACTAACAATTGCAGGACTTCGTACAAGGTCCAGACGTTTAAAGCGTCAGCATAACCTTGGTTTGATTGTTGTCGACTATTTGCAGCTACTGCGTGGTTCCAGTAAAGGCGGCAGTGAAAACAGGGTTCAGGAGATTTCTGAGATTACACGTGGACTTAAGGGGTTAGCGAAAGAACTTCACGTTCCCGTTCTCGCCCTTTCACAGTTAAGCCGTACCGTTGAGCAGCGCGAGAATAAGCGCCCTATGCTATCTGACTTGCGTGAATCAGGCTCGATTGAGCAGGATGCCGATATGGTGATGTTCGTATTCCGTGAGGAATATTATAAGGAAAAAGAACAGCCGTCAGAAGCAGACTTAGAAAAGCATTCTAAATGGCAGGCGGAGCTGGAGTCGCTCTACGGAAAGGCTGAAGTCATCATCGGCAAGCAGCGTCACGGTCCTGTTGGTACAGTTCATCTGGCGTTTGAGAAGGATGTAACACGCTTCTCTGACTTGGTTGAAGATGATCATCTGCCAGAACGGTTTGAGTAGATCAGGAGTGATTTTGCTTTGAATGATAGCTAAGCATTAAGCTAGTCCAAGGTCAGAACCCCATCATGTTCCGGCTTTCCTTGGGCAGTTTAACGCGCATACCGTCCATATCCTCTGAAACGATGACCTGACATCCCAGACGTGAGGTGGATGTTAGCCCTGGCGCAAGGTCCAGCATCTCTTCTTCTTCCTCAGAGGCTTCTGGTAGTTGTGCGAAATGTTCGCGGTCAATTATCATATGGCAGGTCGAGCATGCCATATTCCCTTCGCATGCGCCTTCGATATCTAGCCCCTCTTCCTGCGCTAACTGCAGTAAAGAAACCCCTGGTGCCGTAGTTGTGACTAACTCGTCGCTGTCATGTTTGATGAAGGTTACGGTTACATGTGTCATAAACAGCGCCTTTCTTTTTGGTCTTTGACAGCGGTGATAATACAGTCCGCAGCTTTGTCGAGTTCTTCGTCTGTTGTAAATCGTCCAAAACCAATGCGTATAGATGATTTGGCGTCTTCTTCCGAAACGCCCAGAGCTTGCAGAACATAAGATGGTCCCGACACAGCAGACGCACACGCAGCCCCGGAAGATACTGCAATCATCCGTGTATCAGCGAGAAGTAAATCGCCGTCGACTTTAGGAATTGTGATATTCAGATTCCCTGGCCAACGATGTTCCATAGATCCATTAATCTTGAGGTCAGTAATGTTATTTGTAAGACGTTTGATAAAACGTTCCTGCATTCCTTGTAGGCGCGTGTGTTCCTGACGCATATCCTCGGATGCCAGTTTGGCAGCAGCACCAAGGCCAGCTACAAGTGCAGGCGCCTGTGTTCCGGATCGAAGGCCTGCCTCCTGACCGCCACCGTTCATCTGCGGTGTCAGGGTAACTGCGCGCGCATTTCGTTTATAAAGAGCCCCTATCCCCTTTGGACCATAGATTTTGTGGCCAGAGATACTAAGAAGATCAATGTGCATCAAGTCGACATCAAGGGGGATTTTCCCGAATGCCTGCGCCGCATCACAGTGAAAAAGTGCACCAGCTTTTTTTACTATTCTGCCAATGTCTTCGAGCGGTTGGATAACGCCGATCTCGTTATTCACTGCCATAATACTGACTAGCGCTGTGTCTGGACGGATAGCGCCCTCTAACACATCTAAATCAATTAAGCCATCTGCGTTTACTGGCAGGATTGTAACGTCACAACCAAGCTTCTTTGTAGCGAGCGCAGACTCTAGAACGCATTTGTGTTCTGTCTCAACTGTAATCAGATGCGGTTTCTTTGCTGCCCATGTTTCCATCAGTCCTTTGATGGCGAGATTGTTCGACTCTGTTGCACCAGAGGTAAAGAGGATTTCTTTCGGCTCTGCCCCGATAAGCTCTGCAACTTGTTCCCTAGCAATATCGAGGGCGATATCCGCTTCCCAGCCAAATTTATGGGTTGATGAATGCGGGTTGCCGAATTTTTGTGTCAGGTACGGAAGCATAACCTGAAGGACCCGGTCATCCAGTGGAGTAGTCGCCTGATAATCCAGATAAATTGTCTCGTTTGCAGTCATTACCGGCTTGCTCGATTATAAAGGCTTTCCCAGGCATTAATGGCTGCGTCTACATCTTCCTCAGTCGTTTTGTAGCCAAGTGAAATGCGGATTGAGTTTTGGGCTTCATCATCGCTAAACCCCATAGCTGTTAGCACGTGTGAGTTTTTCACTTTGCCTGACGAGCATGCAGAGCCGCTTGATATGCAAACACCGTTTAAGTCAAAATGCATAACTTGGGTTTCCCCCTTAACACCAGGCATAATGATGCAGGACGTATTGCCAAGACGTTCTGTGTTGGAGCCTGGAATAATGACTGTATTACAGAGACTTCTGACTGCCGTCTCAAGCTTGTTACGATAGGTTGCGATCGCATTCATCTGGCTGAGCTGGGTAAACGCAGCGACTGCGGCTTCTCCAAATCCAGCGATGCCAGCAACATTTTCTGTGCCAGAGCGGCGACCAAGTTCCTGTCCGCCCCCGACAATAAAGGCATCAAGGGGTGCTGTCGGGTGCATGGCAATCGCCCCAACGCCTTGTGGTCCGCCAATTTTGTGGGCAGAAAGTGTCATATACTGAACACCTAGCTTCTGCATATCCAGTGGGATTTTCCCCGCCGCCTGTACAGCATCGGTGTGAACGCGAGCGCCGTGTTTCATGGCAACTGTCGCAATCTCAGAAATTGGCTGGATAACGCCGGTTTCATTATTGGCAAATATTACGGAAACAAGTGTTGATTGGTTTGAGTGTTCAACTAGCAATTGCTCAAGCTTTTCCAGATTTACGATGCCGTCAGCAGATACCGGTAAAACCGAGACTTCTTTACCACTCGCCTTTGCTGCTGCAACGGCACTTTCATGCTCTGTTGCAGAAATAATAATATGATCAGCACCGGTAGATCGCAGCACAGCATTATTGGCCTCGGTCCCACTTGCTGTAAAGACGATGTCCCGAGCGCGGGCCCCCACAAGTGCTGCTACTTTTTCCCGTCCTTCATCCGCAATAGATTTAGCGCGACGACCAAATGCATGGACAGAAGATGGGTTACCAACTTCTGACATTGCCTGGCATACACTGGTGATCACAGTTTCGCGAATCGGTGCTGTCGCGTTATAGTCAAGATATACAGGCTTTTTCATGGTTTAACTATTTCTGCTATCACTTTGTATTTGTTGATATATTGTTGTTTGGTAAAATCAGAAAGCTTGCTCTTTATACCCTAAATTGGATATAGAAGGTGGACTGTATCAAATCCTGAGTTCACGAACAGCCGTTATGTGACCGGGAAAACGAGAAAAAGACATAACATATGCCGGAAATTATTTTCAATGGACCTGCGGGTCGCCTCGAGGGCCGTTATCAGCCAGGCAAGGATAACAGCGCACCCGTTGCCCTAATTCTTCATCAGCATCCGCAGTATGGCGGCAACATGGATAATAAGGTTGCATACTACCTCTACCACATCTTCGCGCATCGTGGCTTTGCGACACTTCGGTTCAATTTTCGCGGCATAGGTCGAAGTCAGGGCGAATTTGATAATGGAGTTGGGGAGCTTTCAGATGCTGCCGCTGCCCTTGATTGGCTTCAGAGTATGAATGCCAATTCAAGCAAAACATGGATAGCGGGATTTTCTTTTGGAGCCTGGATTGCGATGCAGCTTCTGATGCGCCGCCCTGAGATTGAAGGGTTCATTTCTGTGGCGCCGCCAGCGAACCTTTATGATTTCTCATTTTTGGCGCCTTGTCCGTCATCAGGATTAATTGTCCAGGCGGAAGATGATGATCTGGTCACACCGCATTCCATCGAGAAACTGGTTGAAAAGCTTCATATTCAGAAACAGATCACGATAGATCATTCCACAATTTCAGGTGCCAATCATTTCTTTGAGAATGAACTGCAGCTACTTGTGAAGTCAGTGAATACATATTTGAACAAGCGTTTGGGTACACCCTAGGCTGAGTTGTGACAGACTGATATGAAGAAGGGGCCACATGGCCCCTCTTTTATTTATATAACCTTTACCGTTTAAGCCGCCGGCCGATTGGCTTATGCAAAACGCCGCCTGTGGTCGGGGTCTGGCAACCTGTTGTTGCAGGAATAGTTAGTGGTAAGTCGCGCACGGACCGTACTGCAAGAAAAGCAAAAGCCTCTGCTTCCAAGGCATCGCCGCGCCAGCCTAGTGTCTCGACGGGCTCTAACAGAACGGGAAAACGACGCCGCAGACGCCGCATGAGCGTTGCATTGTGTCGGCCACCACCACATACATACCAGGCTTCCGGAGACTTTGGAAAATGGCTCTGTGCTGAAACCATTGATTCAACGATTACTTCGGTAAGTGTCGCGGCCCCGTCTTCGGCTGATAAACCACGAACCGGCTGCGTGTTAAAATCATCGCGGTCCAGTGTCTTTGGGGGTGTTTCATCAAAATAGGGAGACGCCATCAGACCCATGACAACTTCTTTGTGAATGATGCCGCGGGAGGCCAGGTTTCCATCAGTATCGCACGGTGTACCTGTATGAATTTCCGCCCAGTCGTCCAAAATTGCATTACCTGGACCTGTGTCAAACGCCATGATCGCTGGATTATCTTGATCTTTTGAAAAGTCTATCCATGTAACGTTTGCAACACCGCCAATATTCAGCACGGCAACAGTATTATGTTTGTGATGCCGTGTCAGCAGCGCCGCATGATACAAGGGCACTAGCGGCGCCCCTTCCCCACCTGCACGCATATCTGCGGATCTGAAGTCATTAACAACGGGTATGCCAACACGGCCCGCCAGACGACCACCATCACCGATTTGCCACGTCCATTTTCTATCAGGGCGGTGCATGATTGTTTGGCCATGAAATCCTACGACATCAACTGATTTTGGGTCTTGACCTGTAACGGATAACAATTCAAATACGGCGTCAGCGTGCAGGTCGGTTATGTCCTGTTCCAGCAGTTTTATCTGCGGATCATCTTGCTTGGGCTGAAGACAGGCACTGGCAACTTGCATTGCTTGTTTAATCCGGTCCCTGAGGCCATCCGGGTATTCGATTGTAATAGATGGTCCCAGACGTTCGACTGATACACCGTCGGTGAAAATCATTGCAGCATCAATACCGTCCATTGATGTACCGCTCATCAAGCCGATTGCGCATTTTATTTGTCCCGGCTGTCCCAGCGTTGACATAGATTGAAGGCTCCTACTCTGTGTATTGGCTATTGTTTCTTTGCCTTTGGACCAGCTTATGCTACATCACCGCACACTTGAAGACATTTGTTAGCTTTTTGGACAAAACATCATGACTACACTTAAATCCGAATTTTTACAGATTTTGACTGAACGCGACTTCATTCATCAGACAACCGACCTTGAAGGTCTGGATGCCAAGATGGCGGAAGGCCCAATTTCAGCATATATAGGATTTGATTGCACTGCACGTTCACTACATGTTGGCGGGCTTGTACAAATTATGATGCTTTATTGGCTCCAGAAAACGGGTAATCGCCCTATTGTTCTTCTGGGTGGTGGTACAACACGTATCGGCGATCCGTCAGGTAAGGATGAAAGCCGTAAACTGCTGACTGACGATGCTATCGCAGACAATATGGCGGGTATTCGCACGGTTTTTGAAAAGGTACTTTCCTTTGGCGATCAACCAACAGACGCGCATGTTGTCAATAATGATGACTGGCTCAGTGGTTTGAACTACATCACTATGCTGCGTGAAGTTGGGACACAGTTTACGATCAATCGGATGTTGACCTTTGATAGCGTTAAGCTTCGCCTTGACCGGGAACAGCCGCTTACATTCCTTGAATTCAATTATATGATCCTGCAGGCATATGACTTCATGGAACTTGCACAGCGGGAGAATTGTATCCTGCAGATGGGTGGTTCTGACCAGTGGGGTAATATCGTTAATGGTATTGAGCTGGGCCGCAGGAAACTCCAGAAGCAGCTATTTGGCATTACGACCCCCCTAATCACGACTGCAGACGGTAAGAAGATGGGGAAAACGGCTGCTGGTGCTGTTTGGCTAAATGAAGATCATTTGCCAGCCTATGACTACTGGCAGTTCTGGCGTAATACACAAGACGCAGATGTCGGTCGATTCCTACGGTTATTTACAACACTACCAATGGATGAGGTACGCCGGCTGGAAGCACTGCAAGGTGCTGAAATTAATGAGGCAAAAATCATTCTGGCAAATGAAGCTACTGCCATTTGCCGTGGTCGTGATGCTGCGATAAATGCAGAGAAAACTGCCACTGAAACCTTCGCCAACAAGGGCGCAGGTGATGACCTGCCTACAGTTTCAGTAGCAGCAACATCGTTGTCAGCAGGTATCAATATTGTAGATTTGTTTCTTGAGGCCGGTCTGGGTAAGTCAAAGGGTGAAATCAGACGTCTGGTTCAGCAAGGTGGCGCAAAAATTAACGATGAAAAAGTTGATGATATTGATGCGACCATTACTGCCAATGATTTGGATGGTGACCATATCAAATTATCTGCGGGTAAGAAGCGTCACGCCCTCGTTAAGACTTCATAAGTCAGTATATGCTGAGTTTATAAAAGCTCCTGGGTTTTCTCAGGGGCTTTTTTTATGCAGGAACGTGTGACGGAATTGTATCACCTTCGCCTTTGCTTTGTGCCTGTTCTGTATCTTTGGCGTTTTGATCTGGATCTTCAGGTTTTTTCTCTTTTTCTTCTGGTGTCTGTACGTTCGATACTTTGCCTTTTGCACCCTCGAAAAGTAAGCGCAGGAAGCCAGGCGCCAGACCAGACAGGGGATTTACGTTGAAGGCAGGATCATCAATTGTACCCTTTACACGGTACGAAAATCCGAAGATACCTTTACCGGCCCCACCGGTTAAGATTGCGCCGATGACAGGGATTTTTCCAAAAAGTGCATTCAGGCCATAGGCGGGAACAATCACACCGTTCAGGTTAACTTTGTTTTCCCCAGTGTGAATTTGACCCTCAAGCGTCATCCCCAAAGATGCACCGTTTGCCTTTACTGAATCGAAGTCAAGCAGCCCCTTGTCATATGATAAGGAGATAGTGGTTTCTGTCAGGCTAATGGGATCCCCTTTCAAATATTCGTCCAGTCCCTGAATTACGCCTTCGGTTACATTGTCACCAAGCTCATCGGACGATTGAACCAGAATGTTAGACTTTGACCCTCCTTTTCCTTTTAGATACAGGGTACTGCCCCATCCTGACGTCTCCCCGGTAAATTCCATGGACCCTCCATTGAGGTGGGAGAAAAGTCCCATGCCGCGCAAAAACGCTCCGGCATCATCTGTTTTGATTGTGAGTGCATTTACGGTGTTTGCTTGAGGGATGACTGCAAAAGAAACTGCAGATTGACTTTTCTCTAGCGTGCCAGTCAGTTCAATGCTGTCAGGTTCATGACCTTTGAAAACAGTTTCAAGCTTAACGGCTTGAAGTATTTCATCGTTTAGAAGTAATAGTTTCTTTGCCTCAAGATTGACTGTAGTCATCGACACTGCAGGAGTATCGTCAGTGTTGTCAGCCTGTTGTAGTGGCACTGTTTCCTGCTCGTGGTCATCTGTAAGGATAGGACGTGCATCAAAAACATCTGCCCTAAGACGAATGTCAGCGCTGTTATCGTTATCAACAGAAAAACCAAGGATAAGATTTTTCGTGTCATTCAGTTCCGTAAAGTGTAATTGACCAGTCACACCGCCGATGGCTGAGGGACGAATAAATATGTTGCCAGTTGCGGAGAGGTTCTGTCCACTAAGGGCAAGAGTGTTAACCGAAGTGCCTGTTTCAGCGAAGCTAACGTCCCCGGCAAAAGCAAAAGGCATATCTGACGGACGCTGGTAAGCGAGTTCTTCAATCTTTAATGTTGCGCCACTGGACTCTCCTGCGAAGTCAACATGTTTCAAGTTCATGGACCGTCCAGTGAAGGTAGCGTTGCCTGTAACTGGTCCTTCTACAAATTTAGTAATATCTATCTGTAGTGCCTTTAAGCTATCGGCAGAAGCCGTGGCATGGGTGATCAGAAGTGTAGTATCTGCGTCTGGATCATCTCGCCCTGTCTTAAAGTCTTCAATCCAGTGCATATCAACTGAAACGCCGTTTAACATGGCAGTACCGCCAATGGTCAAAATGTCAGGGTCTAGGCCAAGTGATAAATCACCGTCACTGATCCCGTCACCGTTCAAAATGTCTCTTACAAAAGCATTGTCGATGTCCGCGCTAACTGTATATAGAACATCCTCCGTCGGAAGGTCTGGTCGAAGCGGGACATGAATTTCTGCCTCAACAGAGGCGTTCCCACCAATCCTGTCTAGATCAAGGGCAATTTTCTGGCTGATATTTACTGGATCAGTATCGATAATATTTAAAATCTGCCGCACGGGCCCTTCTAAATTGATGGTGAAGGTCCCGGTAGCGTCTATGCCTTTATCAATATCTTCAAGCAATACACGGCTATTGGTGACAGGCAGCCCGTCAATGGTTGCGGTATTGATTTTTATATCCAGAGTATGTTCAGTTAGAACCCCACTACCTTGAGCATTGATAATTGGGGTCATTTCCTTCAAATAATTCGTCTTAATATCGTCAAAGCCGAAATCCAGGCGAAGTTTACTTCCCCCTTCAAAACCACCTTGCCCTTTTGGGTCAATATTCAATGAAAATACTGCATTACGACCTGTTCCTGAGATCATATTTTGGCTCACCCAGGCACGTCCACCCCTTTGGCTGCCGTCAGGGTGATATTTTGCAGGCCAGTAGCGCAATATTTCATCAAGACTGGCCTCTGGTGTCTCAATAGTAAACTGAACGCCAGGCTTTGAGATATCATCGCTCCAGTAGAGCATGCCGCCGCCTGAAACAAGCCTGGTGCCTGTCGATGCCTCGAATTCATCAATGGTGAAAACTTCGGCTTGGGGGTCAAAGGTGCCTTCCAATGCAGCGTATTTAACTGGTGCAAGTTCAGGGAACATCAGTGGGTCGTCTAAGAAACCTTCGCCGATATCTGCTTTGATGTCAGCCTTTGTTAAGCCGGCAGTGGAGGATAATGATGCGTTGATTTCGAAAGAGGCCGGAATGTTAAAGATTTTGACCATTTCAGGCAGGTTGGCTGCCTCATGAATGTGAGCAAGGTTAATGTCGTGAATCCAGAAAATCACGTTCAGGATTTTGTCTTCCAGACTGGTGGCGCCGTATGTCGAAATTTGTATCGGCTCGCCGCCAATGCGTGCATCAATAAGCGCATCAAGCGTAATATCCTGCACGTCATTTTTTGTCAGGAGAAGTCTAGGGGCATTGACGATGGCATCTTCAAACCCTTCGTCGCGTTTAATTATGACCCTGGTGTTTGTGAACCGAATTGCATCAAGATCAGGTGTAAGTCTGATCATTCTGCTTTTTACACGAAAAAATGCATTCGTCAGTGGTTTAAAGATCTCCAGCGTCGGGGCGCCTGAGTCTGCGAAAAGGTCATCGAGCATTCCCGGACTGGCTGGTACGTTTTCATCAACAGCATAAAGCCCGGCGATATCCTTGATCACGACAACCGCATTATCGAGATTTATCTGTGCAGGTGACACAACACCGGCAAGAATAGTACGATCTAGGCCGAGCTTTCCTGTAGGGACGTCAATAGTCAGCCTACCCCTTTTGTCTGTAAGTTTGATATCTTTAACCTGTATCCAGGGTCTGAGGTCAGACCAGTCCCAGCCGATTTCAGAGGTTGAATAATCAATCTCCCAATTGGGGAATAGCCTGGATACCTGCTCAGAAACGACAGGTTGGGCAAAGGATAAATCAATTGGCGCGTATAAAAGCCGAAGTGACACTGCACCAAAGGCCAGTAGAAAAATTGTTAGAGCCCACCAGAAGACTGCGTTTAAAAATTTTCCGGCTAATTTCACTTATTATACCTCGTCAGCCCTATGGACCTTACCGGATACCATTTTATCGGTTGCACCGTGCTATCAAGCAGTTACTAATGGGTCAAGGCAAGAACATTTTCATCACGAGTTAATTATGTCTGACCCTGACACTATATCAATTACCTATCAGTATAGCGAAAAAGCAGACGAAATTTGGGCAGAATTGGCTAAAGGTCATACAAAATTTGCCCCAGATACTGAGTTTTCCAAAGATTGGCGCGCTATCGCAGCTCACAGTCCGTTTCTACTGGAATTGCTGCCGCGCAATATCGAAGTGCTTGCGGCAATTGCAGATCATGGGCCAGACCATGTCTTGCAGACTGTCATGGCTGACCTCCGGGGCACAAGGCCAGAGGGCGAGCGTAAAGAAGATTTGATGATCTTTCTGCGTCAGATGAAAGCGCGCATATCGCTGGTCTGTGCCTATGCTGATATTACTTCGCAGTGGACAGTTGAGAAAGTTACAAGAGCATTAAGTGAATTTGCAGATGCATGTATTAACATTTCTGTGGCGCATCTACTTCACGCGAGAATGCTAAAGGGAGAACTTGCATGGCCCGCCGGGGATATTGAGGGTGTTTCACCAGCTTTAACCAGGAACAGTGGTCTGATAATTCTGGGCATGGGCAAATTAGGGGCCTTCGAATTAAATTATTCGTCTGACATTGACCTGATTATCTTTTTTGACCCTGATGTCGCCACTTATACTGGCCGCAAGTCTTTGCCCGAATGTTACGTTAAGCTAACGCAGGAACTGGTTCAAATACTGGATCAACGTACAATGCACGGCTATGTTTTCCGTACTGATCTGCGGTTACGGCCTGATCCTGGAGCAACACCTGTCGCTATTTCAATCTATGCAGCAGAACATTATTATCATTCTCTGGCCGCAAACTGGGAGAGATCTGCCATGATCAAAGCGCGCGCCGTAGCGGGAGATGTTTCCGCAGGTGAGGCTTTTCTGGAGCTTATGCGCCCCTGGGTCTGGCGTAAAAATATGGACTTTGCGGGGCTAAGCGACATTGCTGCCATCAAAAACCAGATCAATCGTCACTATGATCAACAGGAAGTTCATTTTTCTGGATTTGATGTCAAACTCGGACAGGGGGGTATCAGGGAAATTGAGTTCTTCGCGCAGGTCAACCAGTTGCTTTATGCCGGGCGGCATCCCGAACTGCGTATCAGGGGCACGTTGGAGGCTCTCTCTGTCTTGGCTGATCTGGGGCTTATTACTCAAGAAGCGTTTATGTTTCTCACGAACGCATATAAATATTTAAGAGCTATCGAACACCGCATTCAGATGGTGGAGGACAAACAAACACACACTATACCCGTTGATGAGCGAGCACAGGAAAATCTGGCCAGCTTCTGCGGCTATAGCTCTACACAGGCCTTTAGTGATGAATTAATGTCTGTTTGCTCCCGTGTTCAATCAATTTATGATGGTCTGCTGCCTGAGCAGTCCGAGCAGGACTCTGGCATTTTGAATGATGACCAAATACTCCAATTGCTGGAAGATGCTGGTTTTCCTAATCCAGATGCTGCCTTCTCTTCACTTGAAAATATGTTGCGTGGACGTTACCGGGCGTTAAAGACGGAGCGAGCACGTCGGCTATTTTTTCAGTGCCTGCCTGGTTTGATTGAGGCTTTTTCTACTGCACCTGATCCACACGCGGCCTGTGCAAGATTTGATGGTTTTGTATCCAAACTACCTGCAGGAGTTCAGCTTTTCTCTATGCTTCGTGCTAATCCCGGTCTTTTTGGACTAATGTCCCGCATAATGGCGTTAGCACCTGCGCTTGCAGAGACGCTTAGCAAAAATACGGCGCTGTGGGACAATGTGCTGGAACCGTCCTTTTTTGAGCCTATTGAATCGTATGAAGTCTTAATGAAGGAATTAAATCATCTTCTAAGAGCAGCTAGTGACTATCAGGATGTTCTGGATATCGTGCGAAGATTTGCAGCTGATTACAAGTTCCGCTCGGGGGTGCATTTGCTGGAAGCACTTGCAAATGTGCGGGAGACAGGGGAAGCCATGACAAGAGTTGCGGATACTGTTTTGCAGACGCTTGTTCCCCATGTTGAAAAGGAATTCGCACGGCGTCACGGCCGTTTCCCTGATGGTGGAATAGCTATACTGGCACTTGGTAAATACGGTGGTCGGGAACTGACACATACCTCTGATCTGGATATTGTATTTCTGTATCATACAGAAGACATGTCATCGGTGTCTGACGGGGACAAGCCGCTGATGCCCAGTCAGTATTTTTCTCGTCTTGGTCAGAATATCATTACGGCCATTACAGCATTGACGACAGAAGGCCGCCTGTATGAAGTAGATACACGACTGCGTCCATCCGGGTCACAGGGGCCCCTTGTTGTGACATTGGAAACTTTTGAGAACTATTACGAGCAATCTGCGTGGACGTGGGAGCATATGGCGCTTACCCGTGCCCGGATTATATTGGCGCCAGAAAAATTACAGCCCAGTCTTGAAAAAGCAATTCAACATGTTTTGTGCGCCCCGCGTGAGGATGATAAGCTTGTCGTGGCAGTTGCTGATATGCGGGAAAAACTATTTTCTCAATTTGGAGATAGCAACCCATTTAACATCAAGCACTGTCGAGGTGGTTTGGTTGACATAGAATTTATCATTCAGTTTCTTCTTTTGAACAACGGATCCGAAACGTCAGGCTTGTTTGCGCCAGAGTTGGATAAAGCGATCAACGCGCTCAGTAGTTCCAACTATTTATCGGAGGACAGAGCAACGCTTTTAAAAGAGGCTCATACCTTTATGCAGAATATTCAGTCTGTGTTGCGGCTATGTTTAGGGGATAAGGAGCCACAATATTACGACGGTAAAGCAGACATTGCGGATGCTTTGCAGACTGTTCTTGCCAAGGCAGCTGAACAGGATAGTTTTGAACAAATGCTTGCCAAGCTGGTTGAAACACAGAACGAAATATATACTTTGTATGAAACATTGATTGCGGCCCCTGCCCGCATGATTAGTGATCAAAATAATTAGGAGTATTCAATGACTTTAGAGGTTGGACAGCCTGCACCAGATTTTACGCTTCCCGGTGATGGCGGTACGGATATCAGTCTGGAGGATTATAAGGGCAAAAAACTTGTACTGTTTTTCTACCCCAAAGATAGCACGCCTGGGTGTACGACAGAAGCTATTGGCTTTACAGAAGCACTTTCGGACTTTGAGGAAGCCGGTGCTGTTGTGGTAGGCATGTCCAAAGATAGTGTTAAACGTCACGATAATTTCATTGCAAAGAATGACCTTAAAGTGCGTCTGGCATCTGACGAGGAAGGTACGACGATCGACGCCTATGGTTCCTGGGTTTTGAAGAAACTTTATGGCCGCGAATACATGGGTATTGATAGATCAACATTTCTGATTGATGAAACTGGAACAGTTCGAAAGATTTGGCGTAAAGTCAAAGTCAAGGGACATGTTGAGGAAGTATTAGAAGCAGTTAAGTCTCTGTAGGAGACTTAAAGCAAATGAGCACTGAAATATACCAAGCATTAGATCAAGCCTGTCTTGCTGTCCTGTCAGAACCTTCACCCATGGAGAAAGCATCGAAAGCAAGGCAGGTAAAAAGTCTTTGGATGGAAGGTGCACTACAGCCAGTCTACCATGTGCCTGCTCCTAAAAGACCTGCACGCCCTGCCCGGCCCGTTTTAATGGCGCCCGGCGCAATGCCAAAACGCCGCAAAGGTGGGAATCTGGCAAATAAACAAGCATTGTTACACGCAGTCGCGCACATAGAATTAAACGCAATAGATCTTGCATTTGATATAGTTCTGCGGTTCGGAGGTAGCATGCCAAAAGCCTTCACTGACGATTGGCTGCTGGTTGGGGATGATGAGGCCCGGCACTTCATGATGCTTGAAGATTGCTTGTCACATCATGGCATATCATATGGTGACTTGCCTGCGCATGACGGTCTGTGGGAATCTGCTATACAAACCAGTCACGACCTTGATGCACGACTTGCGATAGTTCCGATGGTACTGGAAGCAAGGGGTCTGGATGTTACACCTGATATGATAAAACGCTTTGAACGATTTGGCGATCATAAAGCGGCGGAAGTTCTTGGCGTTATTTACGAAGAAGAAAAAAGTCACGTCGAAGCTGGTAGCAGATGGTTCAAATATCTCTGTGGTCAAAAACAAATGGATGAAGAACAATATTTTCATCAATTAGTCAGGTCTTACTTTGCTGGATCATTGAAACCCCCTTTTAATAAACCAGCAAGAGATGAAGCCGGCATGCCGCCAAGCTTCTATGAACCCTTGGTAGAGATGTTGCGGATATCCAACTAAAGTTGCTTCTGGCAACTAAAGACTTGACCTTAGGGTTCAAAATCTGTGCAATGCATCAATCCTGTGGGGTGTGGCTGGTTGATCATAGTTTTGGGGAACTTATCCTAGTCATGTATAATAGATTAATAAAATTAGGTAACTAATTGAATACGAATAAAAATATGTCAGCAAGGCTTGCGGCTTTTCGTGATAAATATTTCCCTGTACGTCAGCTATTTCTTCGTAGCGAAGGGCGCGTGCGATTCCTTACGTTCAGTCCAAATTTTCAGATGGCGTCGGCTTCTGTGCTTGTTATCTTTATGGTTTGGGCTTCGATTACAAGCGTCGCATATCTGACGCGTGACCTTGTTTTAGAAGAAAAACAACGTACGATTAAGAATATTTCAGCGCAGTATGAAAGCCTGTCTACTGACTTCTCTACACTGGAAAAAGAGGTTGAGTTTCGGGCTGCTGAACTGGAAACCCGACAAAAAATTCTAGAAGACATGTTGGTCAGAACACCGACACTGTTACAGCCAGCGTCCCTTTCAGAGGAGGCCGCTCCCTCCGAAAAGGTGGAACAGGAGACTGATGAAGATTCTGGACCTTCGAAGTCAGATACCAAAGATGATGTATCCCGTCCGATAGCTTTTCTGCAGGAAGTATTTGGCAGTCACCCAGCCGTTGCCTCTGATGAGGACGTAGGTGATGAAATGGCCTCAACACAAGATCGCCGCCGTATTTTGTTGGAAAAGCTTGAGAAACTGGCCTTAGATCAAGAACTGCTTGCAGAACAGTTGGTTCGTCAGGTTACCCTGGACCGGAAACATCTTGATGACTTATTACTACCTGCAAAGATTTCATCAGATTTATTGATCGCACGTGTGGGAACAGACGACGCAGCTGTTGGTGGCCCCTATATCCCGGAAAGTGACCCTACACCTATTTTTCGTGATAATGATCATTTAGCATTTCAAAGCCTTATAGAGGAAAGTCATAACCTCGATAAATTACTGACGGCTCTTTATAGTTTTCCTGTGGTCGTCCCTGCTGAGAAATATTATGTTTCCAGTCGTTTTGGCCGCCGTAAAGACCCATTTAAGAAAACCTGGGCCCGGCACTCTGGTCTGGATATGGCTGGGTGGCCCGGCACGAAAATTCTGGCAGCTCAGGCTGGCAAGGTTGTGAAGGCTGGTGCATGGGGCCCTTACGGCAACATGGTGGAAATTGATCACGGAAATGGTTTTAGGACACGATATGGCCATATGCGCAAGGTAGTAGTCAAGCGCGGACAGGAAATGGAAGCGGGCCAGCATATCGGTGATATGGGGAAAAGCGGTAGAGCTACTAGCTCCCACCTACACTATGAGGTCTGGTTTGATGGCAAGGTAATTGATCCTACGCCAGTTTTGAAAGCCGCTGAAACTATCAGGAAGATTCAAGGGATTGAAGATGAAAAAGAGAACACTTAGTAACCCTGGCAGCGGCCTAGCGCCCAGCCATACGCCGTCAATCATTGGTGCAGACGTTGAAATCACCGGTAATGTCAAAACGTCAGGTGAGTTGCAGCTTGATGGCGCTATCAGCGGCGATTTATCGTGTGGTGGCTTGGTGATGGGCGAAACGGGCAAAGTTAAAGGCTTGATTTCAGCAGAAAGTGTTACCATCAGAGGGCATGTGCAAGGTGAAATACGCTCCAAATCTGTTCGTCTTGAAAGTACAGCAACTGTAGACGGTGATGTATACCATGAGAACCTATCCGTTGAATCCGGGGCAAAATTAAATGGTCGTTTTGCTCATTCAAGTGATTTGTCAGCGGCACCCGCCCCTAAATCAGCTGATGAGTTAGCTGCCCCGTCATTCCTGAAGCCGAAAGCTGACGCGGCAGAATAAATAATCTGATCATCAAATAGATAAGGGGGCATGCGCCCCCTTTTTCTTTTGATAACTGTGCATCATACCCGTTAATCAATATCTTCAACCACAGTATCAGAGCCGTGTACTCTTGCAGCTAGTGCAGCCCTCATAAAGGGGTCCAGAGCTCCATCAAGAACTGAGTTGGGCTGTGAAGATTCCTCACCAGTTCTTAGATCTTTCACCATTTGATATGGTTGCAGCACATAAGATCTGATTTGGTGGCCCCATCCAATCTCACTTTTTGAGGCATTGACCATATTTGCTTCTTCTTCACGACGGCGCAATTCTTCTTCATACAGACGTGCTTTTAGCATCGACATGGCAGCCGCACGGTTTTTATGCTGGGATCGTTCGTTCTGACACTGGACAACCACACCGGTAGGGACGTGGGTAATCCTGACCGCACTATCAGTTGTGTTGACGTGCTGACCACCTGCCCCACTGGCACGGTATGTATCTACTTTCAGGTCACTGTCATTAATTTCAATCTCAATTGAGTCATCAATCACAGGATAAACCCATACTGAAGCAAAACTTGTATGCCGTCGTGCGTTAGAATCGTACGGAGAGATGCGAACCAGCCTATGAACACCAGACTCGGTTTTAGCCCATCCGTAGGCGTCTTCACCCTTAATAATGATGGTCGCAGATTTAATGCCTGCTTCTTCACCTGGCATATATTGTACAGTGTCTACCTTAAAGCCTCTGCTTTCAGCCCACCGTGCATACATTCGCAGTAGCATGCTTGCCCAGTCCTGGGATTCGGTCCCGCCAGCGCCAGAGTGAATTTCGATGTAGGTATCGTTACCGTCAGCTTCACCAGAAAGCAGTGCCTGCATTTCAGCGTCTTTTGCTTTTGATGCAAGCGCATGAAGGCTTTCAAGGGCATCAGCTTCCATCTCTGTGTCGTCATCAAGCTCAGCAAGCTCGATAATTTCAACAGTGTCACGCAAGTCTTCCTCAATCTCCAGTACTGCGGAAATTGACTGATCAAGTTTTGTACGCTCGCGCATGAGCTTCTGTGCAGCCTGAGGGTTGTCCCATAGTGTAGGGTCTTCACTCAGCGCATTTAGCTCCTCTAAACGAAGGGTAGCACGGTCCCAGTCAAAGATGCCTCCTCAGCAGCGATAAAGACTGCTTGAGTTTGTCTACGGCTGCCTGAGCTTCGGCACGCATAGATATTCCTTTCAAAAGTATGTGGGTGATCACCCTGACTAATAAATTCCGCCAGTTCCTTTACGGACGGAGCTTTTGCTTTTACCCAAAGAATCGACGCCGTCAAGTACTGCGAGCTGTCCGAACCGTGGTTCTGTTCCAGGTTTAAAGGCTTCAAGTATCACGGATTTATCATTTGTTTGTGCTGGCTGGCCATTTTCAGCGTTGATCCATACCATACGAATACCGTTTGGTGCCCGGAATGGAATGCCGGGTTGACCGGCGAGTGCGTCTTTCATGAAATCCCGAAAGACCGGAACGGCGACACTGGACCCTTCTTCATATGTCCCAAGGGATCTGGGGCGATCGAAACCAACATAAACTCCGACGGCCAAGTCAGCAGAAAAACCAACAAACCAGGCATCGGTAGAATCATTTGTTGTGCCTGTCTTGCCAGCAAGGGGTTTACCGACTGCACGAATTTTGCGACCTGTGCCGTTCTGGACGACTCCTTCAAGCATAGATACCATCTGATAAGCTGTATGCGGATCAACAACCTGTTCTCTGTCATCAGGGATTTCTGGTTCCTGCGAGGATATTTGCCAGCTCCTCTGGCAGGACACACAAACTCTATCGTCGTGGCGATATATTGTTTTACCTCGGCGGTCCTGAATACGGTCTATAAGGGCGGGCTGAATTTCTTTGCCGCCATTCACAAGCATGCCGTATGCGGCTGTCAGGTCGAGGAGTGTGACCTCGCCTGCTCCTAACGACGCAGCAAGTGTTGGCTCCATATTGTCTTCAAGGCCGAAACGCTTTGCATAGGACATCAACGTGTTCATGCCCAGATTCTGGGCAAGTCGAACCGTCATCAGGTTCCGGGATTTCTCAATACCTAGTCTGAGTGTGCTCGGGCCGTAAAACTTGTTCGAGCTGTTTTTAGGTTTCCATTTGGCTTGCCCCTCGCCCTGGTCAATAACAAAGGGAGCATCCAGAACGAGGCTGGCAGGTGTGAAGCCTTTGTCCAGTGCCGCAACATACACAAAGGGTTTAAAGGCACTACCCGGCTGACGCTGTGCTTGTGTTGCGCGGTTATATTGGCTGGACGCATAGGAAAACCCGCCTGACATGGCCAAAACACGACCAGTATGCGGATCAAGTGCGACCAGCGCACCATTAACGTCAGGAATTTGTTGCAGGCTGTAAACTGGAAGACTGGCTGAGATCAGCCCTTTCTGTGTCATGATGTTATCAAGCTGTATCTGTGGCTCATTCTGTATGGCCTTAACGGCAATGATGTCACCCAAATTAAGAACAGACGCGATATCTGTGATCTTGGGGCCTAGTCTTTCACGCGGCTGCCACGCACGGGCCCATTTAACTTCCTCCAAAGGAATCACACCGTATGTGCCGTCAGTGAAGCCGATAACGGCGACCTGTTCGCGCACTTCATGAACCACTGCCTTACGCCAATTTTCAACACCAAGTCCTATGTTCTTGGACTTCAATGTATCTTGCCACGCATCATCAATTTGCATGCGGCTTAGGGGGCCACGCCATCCGTGGCGGCGGTCATAGGCTATCAAGCCTTCTTGAAGACGTTTTTCTGCAATTTCCTGCAAACGCGGTTCAAGGGTAGTTCTTACAGACAAGCCGCCTTGGTAAAGAGTTTTCTCACCATATATTTTCAGCACGCGGCGCCGTACTTCCTCAGAAAAATAGTCTGCGGTGAAACGGTCTTCACTATTTCTCTCCCGCATTACCAATTCTTCATTAATAGCAGTCTGATAGTCAGAATCTGAGATGTATCCAAGGATATGCATGCGTGACAAAACCCAGTTTCTGCGGGCGGTAGCACGAGCCTTATGGCGAACAGGATGGTAATTGTTGGGTGCCTTGGGGACGGCTGCCAGGTATGCGGCTTCCGCATATGTCAGCTCTGACAAAGGTTTGTCAAAATACTTCAGGGAGGCAGCTGCTACGCCGTAGGCCAGACCAAAATTGATTTCATTAAGGTACAATTCCATGATCTGTTCTTTGGAAAAAGTACGCTCAATGCGGAGGCTAAGTATTATCTCTTTAATCTTACGGTCAAGGCGCTGATCCAGTGTTAGCAGGAAGTTTCGTGCAACCTGCTGCGTAATGGTTGACCCACCTTGCAGCGGGCGACCCGTCAGCATATTGCCGACGTTACGGATGTTCCCACGAACCATGCCGAGGTAATCAAGACCGCTATGTTCGAAGAAGTTTTTATCTTCTGCTGAGATGACAGCATGAATAAGCTTGTCTGGAAAAGCGCTGTAGGGAACGAAAATTCTTCGCTCTGTTGAATATTCTTTTAGAAGGCTACCGTCACCGGCATGCACCCGTGTCATGACGGATGGTTCATAGCTGGCCAGCTGACGATAATCAGGAAGATCACGACCATAGTAGACAAGCGCCCACAGAATGACGCCTGTCACGGCTATTAAACCGACAGCAGACAGTATAAGTCCGACTTTGAATAAGCGTTTGAACCAATGCTTTTTTGTTTTTTCTGACACTGTAGTTTTCTGCTTTGGGTTTTTATCGTCGTTTTTGTTGACGTTGTCAGACATTCTAAATCCCTGATACTTAGGTAAGTCTAGGTATCATATATTCGGCAATTGTGACAATGTTTTGGCTGATTGATAGTATATCTGCTTATCTGCCCATGGCGCGCATCTGACCAAAATACTTATCAAACGCTCTTACCATCGCCTGCCCTACTTTTCGTTGGTAAGATTTTGTGTTCAAAAGTTTGGCATCTGTTTTGTTTGATAAATATCCGGTTTCGACCAGGATAGAAGGTACAGTTGGTGACTTGAGAACCATCAGGCTTGCATACCGGTGCGCACGTTTGTGCATTTTAATGTCGCGCCGCATTTCCGGGACAAGAAATTCTGCGAGTTGAGCAGACAGGTTCAGTGTTTCACGCTGTGCTAACTCCACGAGTATGTTTTGAACCTCATTATCATATTCAGCCATTACAACACCGGCTATCAGGTCTGATTTATTCTCACGTGCAGCAAGGCGGCGTGCTTCATCATCGGAAGCCTTGTCATTTAGCGTGTAGACAGTCCCACCACGCACGTCTTTGTTTTCAATCGCATCAGCGTGGATGCTCACAAAGAGGTCAGCTTCTAGTCTTTGGGCCATTTCATAACGCTGCCTGTGCGGAATATAAATGTCTCTGTCCCTAGTCAGATGCACTTTATACCGTCCGGTCGCTTCCAGTTCGCGTTTGATCTCCCGCGCCATGTTCAGAACAATTACTTCTTCATTCACACCCAGAACACCAATGGTGCCAGGGTCTTTGCCGCCATGACCTGGGTCAAGCACAATAACGTGCTTAGCAGACTGCTGGATTTGGGCGCGCTGTGATTGTTGTGCTGGTTGTGTTGATTTAGGTTGGCTGGCAGACGGCGTAGCCTTTGCAAATTGTTTGGCATTACTGGCCCGTAGAGGTGCCTGTTTCGTGTCAGCGACTGCCTGGGCAAAACGGCTTGTTGATGTCTGTTCCAAATCAATAACAAGGCGTGGTCCAAACTGCCCTTTGGCGGGCAAATGAAACAAGTCACTGACTATGACGGGACGTTTCAAATCCAGTACAATACGGTAGATATTAGATGTAAATTGGCCGTGTCGGTAGGACCGAATGTCACCCATCGCTTTAACACCGCCTCTAGCATTCCATTTCGCATTAGGCAGATCAATGACAATACGCTGAGGGTTTTCCAGTAAAAACACTCTTGGGTCGGTAGTTTCACTTAGATCAATAACAAATCGAGTGCCATTATCCTGAACACCCATCCGTAATCCCGTAATATCGGACGCACTAGTCGATATGGAGGATAAGAGCAGTACGCAAAAGAAACTGAATACAAGATAGAGTCGTCTGATCATGTGTATACCCAACCCAAGCACTTATTTATTCATGACTGTTAGGACCGTTTACCCTTCAAATACTTAATATCACCTGAATGAAATAAAGGAAAGAAAGTTAAATTCTCTTGCAGGAACGAAAACTTTTATTTATTGGTCGAATGTACCGCAGTAGATTTTAAAATACTTCGGCACATAATGTAAGAAAAGAATTTTGACCGTGCGGAGGTTTCTGACCGGTCAATTGACAGCCAAGTGATCAGGAGCCAGATATTGGAGACAATCATTTGACTGTCCCCAATGGACTAGAACCCGGAATGCAAACCTGGCGCGCATACAGGCATCAAGCCACTCTGCCAATCGGCACAGAACTGCAGGACATAACCATGTCCCACACGCCCGCGCATACGGCTATCGCCCATCCTTATTATTACACTGTTTTAAAACCCAACCACAGGTTTGCCAGCGCCCGCCAAATATTTGAGGCAAGGAAGCGCGGCTCCCTGAATGGAGACGAATTGTATGTCTACAAGAATGCTAATAGACGCGCGTCACGACGAAGAGACGCGGGTTACGATTGTCAAAGGAAGCCGAGTTGAGGACTTTGACTATGAATCATCCACACGCCGTCAATTAAAAGGTAATATATATCTTGCACGTGTCACACGTGTGGAGCCTTCGTTACAGGCCGCGTTTGTGGAGTACGGTGGTAATCGCCACGGCTTTTTGGCTTTTAGTGAAATCCATCCTGACTATTATCAAATTCCTACACAGGACCGTGATGCAATTGTTGCAGAAGAAATGGCTGCTGCGAAAGCTCGTGCGAAACGTGAGGAAGAAGAAGATGATCATAAACAGCGTAATCGCCGTCGTCGCCGTTCCAAAGCAGTAGAGCCTGATGAGGTTTCTGGTGATACTGATTCAGAAGATACGGATGTATCTGATCTTATTCCTGATGATGAAACTGACAATGTCACTGATTCAGAGGCTGCATCTTCTGATGATGAAATCAGCACATCTATTGCAGAAGACGCTGGAACAGATGAGCCTGCGATAAAAGAAAGCGAAGAAGAAGAGAAAGATCAGGAACTTGAAGACGCTTCACTGCGTCGTCAATCGCTTCGTGCTTTGAAACGCCGCTATAATATTCAGGAAGTCATCAAAAAGCGTCAGGTCCTGCTTATTCAGGTCGTGAAAGAAGAGCGCGGCAACAAAGGTGCAGCGCTGACAACCTATCTTTCGCTTGCGGGTCGTTACTGTGTGTTAATGGCGAACTCTACACATGCTGGTGGCATTAGTCGTAAAATTTCCAACGGTTCTGATCGTAAACGTCTTAAGAATATTATTTCATCGCTTGATGTTCCATCAGAGATGGGATTGATCGTTCGTACAGCTGGCTTGCAACGTACAAAGGTCGAGATCAAACGCGACTATGATTACCTGGTCCGATTGTGGAATGGCATTCGTGAACTGACTTTAAAGTCCATTGCCCCTGCCCTGATTTATGAAGAAGGTGATTTGATCAAGCGGACTATTCGTGACCTGTACACGCGCGATATTGATGAAATCCTCGTCGAGGGTGAAAACGGATACCGTTCTGCCAAAGACTTTATGAAATTGTTGATGCCTAGTCATTCAAAGAAAGTTCAGCATTACAAAAGCAGAATTCCTTTGTTCCATAGATATCAGGTGGAGACGCAGCTGGAGAATATGTATTCACCAGAAGTTCATCTAAAGTCTGGTGGCTATATTGTGATGAACCCGACAGAAGCATTGATTTCAATTGATGTGAACTCTGGCAGGTCGACAAAAGAGCACAGCATTGAAGAAACGGCCCTTCGCACTAACCTTGAGGCTGCTGAGGAAATTGCGCGTCAACTCCGCCTTAGGGATTTGGCTGGCCTGATCGTTATTGACTTTATCGACATGGAAGAGCGTGCAAATAACCGTGCGGTCGAGCGTCGTATGAAAGAAGTCCTTAAAAACGATCGTGCTCGGATACAGGTTGGTAGAATTTCCAGCTTTGGGTTGATGGAAATGTCACGTCAGCGGCTGCGTCCTAATCTACTGGAAGCAAGTACTGTCACGTGTCCAACATGTGAAGGTGCTGGCATTGTCCGGTCACTTGAATCAGTAGCACTATTGGCGCTCCGTCAGCTGGAAGAAGAAGGTATCCGTGCCCGCAGTGCTGTCGTTCGCGTAGGTGCACATCCTGATATTGCCATTTACTTGTTGAACCAGAAGCGTAATGACCTTGTGCGCCTGGAGGAGACATACAATTACAGAATTGAAATACTGGCAAGCAGGGATGTGCCTCTTTCTGGTGTTGAGATTACCCGTGAAGCGGCACCAAATGGACAGGTAACTAATGATGCTGCGTCAGATATTGTTGTAACGCCTGATACGATAATTGATGTGTCTGATGATGTTGAAGAAGACGATGTCGAAGAGACAGTTGATTCTTCTGAGAATAATAGTCAGGAGGAGCGCGGGCGCCGCAAGCGCCGTCGCCGTCGCCGCAACAGACGCGATAGAGACGACAATCAAGACCAGGCTGAGACGTCCGAAACATCATCAGACGAAACTGATGTTGAAGTCTCTGATTCTGAGGCTGACAAGGATCAGGATGAAACCAGCGAGCAGAAAGAAGGACGTTCCCGTCGTCGTCGTGGTCGTCGTGGTGGCCGTCGTCGTGGCCGCAAGGATGATACTGTAACTGAAGAGTCTGCAGAAACTGAATCATCACCAGCACCAGAAGATACAGGCGATAAGCAAGTAGCTGAAGGAGTTGGAGCGGAAACAGACGTAGATGCCCCGGTTGACGACAAACCGAAGCGTCGTCGCCGTGTACGCCGTAAGCCGACTGAAGATTCTGCTGTATCCACCGATGATGCGGAGAAAGCGTCTGATGAAAAGGCAGCTGAGACTGCTCCGGCCGATGACACAGCGGAACCTGCGAACGAAGAAAAGCCAAAGCGTCGTCGCAGAACAAAAAAACCTGAAGCATCAGATACTGATACTGCAGCAGTGAAAGTGGTGGCTGAAACGTCCAGCGATGCGCCTGAAGCTGCCGTTGTCGAAGAAACAGCTGAGAAGCCAAAACGTCGCAGACGTCGTGTTAAAAAGGACGAAGCAGAAACCGCAAACGCTGATGCTGTAGATGCTTCATCTGAAAATGCCTCACCTGAGGAAAAAACAGAAGAAAAGAAACCGCGCACTCGCAGGAAAGCGGCACCAAAGAAAACAGCTGAGGCTGCTGAAACATCTGTTGATAAAGCTGATGCAGTGGAAGCAGTTGCTGAAGAAAAGCCAAAGCCAGCCAGAAAGCCCCGTGCAAAGAAGGCAAAGCCAGCGGAAGCTAAAGCGGAGACTGTTGAGGCAAAAGCTGGCCCGAAAGCACCCAAATCGAAGGTTGCGGCGGAGGAAAATACCGCTGTCCCTGCTTCCGCAAGTGTAGAGAGCACTAAGAAGCCAGCAGAATCTACAGATGACGCACCTGACGCACCTAAGAAAAAAGGCTGGTGGAACCGAACCTTTGGATAGGTAAGGAAATTAAACAGTATAATAATAATGGCGAGGATTTTCTCCTCGCCATTTTTTTGACGATTAATCGTGTTATCACAACATAGTTAGGCCGATGTTCATTGACCGTTCATGAGCAGCGTTATAGCGTGTGATAAATGTTGGGAGAATATGGTTGTTGATTAGTGTTCGCCATTTTTTATGTATAGTATCTCTGTTGCTTGCAGGGTTTATTCCTGTGCAAGCGCAATCCATTTTGCGAGATGCCGAAACAGAAGCGTTTTTGCGCGAATTGACAAATCCCATATTCAGGGCAGCCAATATGGCGCCTAATAGTATTCAACTTGGATTGATTCACGATAATAGTATCAATGCTTTTGCTGCCGGTGGAACCTCAATATATCTTCATTCGGGGCTTTGGATGGCAGCGGATGATGTTGGTGAACTGCGTGGTGTATTGGCACATGAAGCCGGTCACATCGCAGGACGGCACTATTCCCGAACCAGAGATGCATACCAAACAGCGGGCATGACCAGTATTGTTTCAATGGTACTTGGTGCTGCTGCGGTTCTCGCAGGTGGTGGTGATGCCGGTATGGGCCTTATCATGGCGGGTCAGGGTATGGCGCAGGGGCAGGTTCTTGCGTATTCCCGTGCACAGGAAAGCACAACTGACCAAGCAGGTGCATCCTATTTGGATGACATCGGAGTCAGTGGTAAAGGAATGATCTCTTTCTTTGAGAAGTTGCGTTCCCAAGAGATTTTAGCGCAGGTACGACAAGACCCCTACATGCGCTCCCACCCGTTGAACAGCACGCGGATAATGAATTTACGGGACATTCTTGAGAAGAGTGAACATTGGGATAAACCGGTGGAGCCTGACTTGAATGAAAAGTTCTT
This sequence comes from Kordiimonas sediminis, assembly GCF_014656395.1. Classification (GTDB taxonomy): domain Bacteria; phylum Pseudomonadota; class Alphaproteobacteria; order Sphingomonadales; family Kordiimonadaceae; genus Kordiimonas_A; species Kordiimonas_A sediminis. The sequence goes on along the minus strand of NZ_BNCI01000002.1, from coordinate 864,645 downwards.
GCGGTTAAAAGCGAAGCTTGCCGGCTATCTACAGCCTCCATCAAGGACATTGAAACAATATCCACTGACCGATACGTCAATTTCAGCCCGTTATGCACGTGTTTATGCCTATCACAAGGCACTGGAATGGGACTTGGCATTGGCAGAAGCTGACGCTTTGATCGCATTAGAGCCAGATAACGCCTATTTTTATGAAATTAAAGGCCAGATCTTATTTGAAAATGGCAGAGTTGAGGAAGCCCTTCCGGTGCTTGAAAAAGCCGTCCAGACTGCCCCGCAAGAGCCGCTGATCATGACTGCCCTCGGTCAGGCACTTGTAAGCCAGGAAAACCTTGACTGGATGGCGCGTGCTGTCCCCATTCTGGAAGACGCTGTAAGGCTGGACCGGTCAAACAGTTTTGCGTGGTTCAATCTAGCACGTGCATACAGTTGGCTTGAACAGGACGGCGATGCCGCGCTAGCCACAGCCGAACGATTTTATTCGGTGGGTGCAGCGCATCTCGCATTGGGGCATGCAAGAAAAGCAATGCAAGAGTTTAAAGAAGGTACTCCTAAATGGTTGCGAGCACAGGATATTTTATTCGTATCCGAAGAGGCAGCAGCCAAAATATTAAAACAGCAGCGCCGTCAACGCCGTGCTGCAGTAGTTCACTAAAATCAGATAGGAAAAGTATGCTCAGAAGTATTTCGTGCGTTCTGTTTTCTTCCCTTATTGCCCTAAGTCCTCTTAGTGCGCAGGAAGATGTAGCTGTTACACCACAAGAAAAGGCCAAGATACGGTCAGCATTGATAGAGATTTTTGAAGAAAACCCTGAAATTGTTATTCGTGCAATTCAGGAATTTCAGCGGAGGTCGCAGGTCGCATCCATGCTGCCAAAAATTGATATGTACCGAGGGTATCTGGAAAGCGATCCTTCCCTGCCCGTGCTTGGTAACCCTAATGGCGATGTTACGATCGTAGAGTTTTTTGATTACCGCTGTGGCTATTGCCGTCGTCATTTTCCTGAACTGATGCGGTTGGTCAAAGAAGACGGCAACATTCGTTTGATACCACATCAATTACCCCTTCTGGACCGTCCTGGCCAAACGCCTGTGTCACGTCTTGCAGCACGTGCGGCAGTTGCAGCCCATAAACAAGGGAAGTTCAGTGAATTACACTTTGCCATGATGTCAACGCCGACCAGCCTGACAGAAGACATGATCTATTCACTCGCGGAAGATCAGGGTATTGATGTTGAGCGTCTGAAAAAAGACATGGCGGATAAACTGATTGATAAAACTGTGGGTAACAGTGTGGCGATTGCGCGGGATATTGGTTTTGAAGGAACGCCAGGCTATATCATCGGGAATGATGTTGTTCTGGGGGCCGCAGGCTTTGACCGCATGAAAGAGGCCGTTGCCCGCGCCCGCGCAGAAAATAAGAAAAATTAAATCAAGCCAGCTAACGGTGAGCTTGGGTCAGCGTATTTTTTCTTAGGCATACGGCCTGCAAGATATGCTGCCCTGCCCGCCTCTGTCGCCAGCTTCATAGCCCGGGCCATTTGGACCGGGTTTTTTGCTTCTGAAATTGCGGTGTTCATCAACACGCCGTCACACCCAAGCTCCATTGCAATTGCAGCGTCTGATGCTGTCCCGACACCGGCGTCAATGAGAACAGGCACAGATGTTTGTTCAATGATCAGGCGAAGCTGCACGGGGTTTTGAATACCAAGGCCGGAACCGATCGGCGCACCAAGAGGCATAATCGCGACACATCCAAGGTCTTCCAAACGTTTGGCCATGATTGGGTCGTCAGAACAGTAAACCATAACCTTGAAGCCGTCTTTGATAAGGACTTCTGCAGCTTCCAGTGTTTCAACCATGTTGGGATATAATGTTTTCTGGTCGCCTAAAACCTCAAGTTTAACCAGGTCCCAGCCCCCTGCTTCGCGCGCCAGACGAAGGGTGCGGATAGCATCATCTGCCGTGAAACAACCAGCGGTATTCGGCAGATAGGTTATTTTTTTCGGATCAAGATAGTCGACCAGCATAGGCTGGTTTGGGTCCATCACATTGACACGTCTAACCGCCACAGTTACAATTTCTGCGCCCGACGCTTCAACAGCAGCAGCAGTTTCTTCGAAATCTTTATACTTGCCTGTTCCAACGATCAGCCTGGAACCATAAGTCTTGTCACCTACCTGCCAAGTGTCTGTAGTATCGGTCACGCGTTGTTTCCTCCGCCTATAAAATGAACAATCTCGAGAGTATCCCCTGCGGATAGTACCTGTGTATTGAATGTCGACTTAGGTGCAATTTCGCGGTTACGCTCTACTGCTACCTTTGTAGGGTCAAACCCCAGACCAATAATATAGTCTGCGATCGTCTGACCTTCAGAAATCCGTTTTTCATCGCCATTGACGGTAATGGTAATCACAAAAGACATCCCTAAATAACCTGATGACAGTCTCATTGCTGTCTTGCATGTATTCAATATGGCATTATATAAGGTGCATCAAGTTATCTAGTCACCTTAACTGTAAAAATATAAACGGAATGCAAGGTGAACAGGGGGAAACATATGGCAGATGCTGCTCAAAAGCGCATTTTGGTTCTGAATGGTCCTAATTTAAATATGTTAGGCACACGTGAGCCTGAAACCTACGGAACAATGACTCTTCAAGACATTGAAGCACTTGTGCGCGCAAAAGCAGATGCGCTTGATGCTTCTATTGACTGGCGTCAATCAAATTCCGAAGGTGAACTGGTTTCCTGGATACAGACTGCCGGTGAAAATGCAGATGCTATTATCCTGAATGCAGCGGCCTATACACACACATCGGTTGCTATTCATGATGCAATTGCGGCCATTCAAATACCCGTGGTTGAAGTGCATCTGTCCAATGTCTTTGCCCGTGAAGAATTCCGTCACCACTCTTTCATCTCGGATGTAGCCGTAGGTGTTATTTGTGGTTTTGGTGCTGATGGTTATGTGCTTGCACTTCAGGCAGTAACGTCTATGCTGCCGCGCAGCGTTTAATCAAGCTCAATATTGATCAATCGATAAGGATCATTGAATGTCAAAACTTAAAGAATATAAAGAACTAATCCGCGAACTGGCGGAATTGTTGGACAAATCTACACTTTCTGAGATTGAGGTTGAAGAAGATGATTTCCGCATCCGTGTTGCTCGTGAGAGTGCAGAACCAGTAGCGTATTCGCTGCCGCCTGCCCATATGGCCGCACCTGTCATGCAGGCTGCTCCTGCTCCTGTAGCTGCCCCTGCAGCTGCGGCTCCTGCGGCTGCCCCTGCGGCGGAAGATCATCCAGGTGCAATTTCTGCCCCAATGGTAGGAACTGCATACACTGCGGCACAGCCTGGCGCGGATCCTTTCATCAAGGTTGGTCAGCAGGTCAAGGAAGGTGAAACCATTCTTATCATCGAAGCGATGAAAGTGATGAACCAAATTCCTGCACCGAAATCCGGTACTGTTAAAGAAATATTCTTCTCGGATGCTCAGCCCGTCGAATACGGTGAAATTCTCTGCATTATTGAATAGGAATTAGCATGTTCGAAAAAGTCCTGATAGCTAATCGCGGTGAAATTGCTCTGCGTATTCACCGTGCTTGTCATGAAATGGGCATCAAGACTGTAGCTGTTCATTCAACAGCTGATAGTGAGGCAATGCATGTTCGTCTTGCTGATGAATCTGTATGCATTGGACCGCCTGCGTCTAAAGATAGCTATCTCAATATTCCGTCCATATTGGCTGCGGCAGAGATCACTGGTGCAGATGCTATTCACCCTGGCTACGGTTTCCTGTCCGAAAATGCACAATTCGCTGATATAGTCGAAGACCATGGTATAACTTTCATCGGTCCTTCCGCTGATCATATTCGCATGATGGGCGATAAGATCATGGCGAAAGAAACAGTTAAAAAGCTTGGTATTCCAGTTGTCCCGGGTTCTGACGGTGGCATTACTGAAGATGATGAAGCTTTTAAGGTATGTAAGGAAATTGGCTACCCTGTGATTGTTAAAGCGGCTGCCGGTGGTGGTGGTCGCGGCATGAAAGTGGTTAGGTCTGAAAGTGAACTTTCATCTGCCCTTTCTTCATGCCGTACAGAAGCCAAGGCGGCTTTCGGTGATGATGCAGTTTATATTGAAAAGTTTCTTGGTAAACCACGTCATATTGAATTTCAGATAATTGGTGACCGACATGGTAATTGCATCCACTTAGGTGAACGTGACTGTTCCTTGCAAAGACGCCACCAGAAAGTTCTGGAGGAAGCGCCCTCACCCGTTATCGATGCTGAGACACGGGCACGGATGGGCGGAATTGTTGCAAAGGCAATGGCAGACTTTGGATATGTCGGTGCTGGTACAATTGAGTTCCTGTATGAAAATGGTGAATTTTACTTCATTGAAATGAATACACGTTTGCAGGTTGAACACCCTGTAACAGAGATGATTACTGGTATCGATCTCGTACGTGAGCAGATTAGTGTAGCCGCGGGTAACCCATTAGCTTACAAACAGGAATGGGTAGAATTCAAAGGCCACGCAATTGAATGTCGGATAAATGCCGAACATCCATTCAATTTCACGCCAAATCCGGGCAAGGTGACAAATTGCCATGTTCCTGGCGGTTTGAATGTTCGCTGTGATAGTGCGGTGTACACCGGCTATAATATCCCTCCTTATTACGATAGCATGATCGGTAAACTTATCGTTTCCGGCTATACGCGAGAAGGCTGCATTCTGCGTCTGCGCCGTGCGCTTGAAGAATATGTAATTGAAGGGGTGACAACGACGATACCTCTTCACCAGACGCTGATTGACAATGAGGATTTCAGGGCTGGTGATTACGATATTCACTGGTTGGAAAAATTCCTAGCTGATAATCCTGAAGGATAGCCACAAGGAAAAAAATGAAATATAATCGGGGGTATGCCACATGAAGTCATTACCCCCGATATTCTTTTAAATGCCTATGCTTCTGGCATTTTTCCGATGGCGGAAGACCGCCTGGACCCTTCTCTGTTTTGGCTAGACCCTGAAGAACGCGGCATTATACCACTGGATATATTCACAGTTAGCCGTTCTATGCGTAAGATCGTTCGAAAAGACAAATTCACAGTCACAATAGATCAAGCGTTTCCAAAAGTTATGGAAGCTTGTTCTGCGCCCTATGATGACCGTCCTTCTACCTGGATCAGTGAACGCATTCAGAGCCTTTATACTGATCTGCATCGTTGCGGTTTCGCGCATAGTATTGAATGTTGGAATGACGGCAATCTTGTAGGGGGCTTATACGGTGTTAGGCTAATGGGGGCTTTCTTTGGGGAAAGTATGTTTCATACTGAAAGGGACGCAAGCAAAGTTGCGCTTGTGCACTTGGTCGCACTGTTGAGGCGTGGAAACTTTACCTTACTGGATACACAGTTTGTTACGGATCACTTAAAACAGTTTGGCGCTGTGCAGGTTGAGCGTGCTGATTATAAGGGGCGGTTGGCAGAAGCGCTTGAAAATGCGGAAGCAGAGTTTCCTGAAAAAGGCTATTCTGTGTCTGGTGAAGATGCCTTGCAGTTGAGCACCCAAACATCATAGACAGGGTGTTCAAACGAATTTAGTGCAGGACTTGATGCAAGCATCCAACCGCTAAACACATCTTTTGCAGACCCGTCGCGTTGTATCTCGTAGATATCAAGGTACGCATAGGTCTCAGGTGGTTCAATCGGCGGTGTTGTTCTGCAATATCTGGCTGTTAATGTCAGAGAACCCAGCGAATACTCTTCGCCTATACGTAGCTCAATTTCTTTGATACGAGCTGTAACTTTATCCAGCGTACGCAGGACAATCGTTGGGCTTTCAATTTCAATCGCAGTAGCACCCGGAGAAGTACCCTGCGTTTGTTGCGCATATAGTGGTAGTGTAAAGCATGCTGCGAACAACAAAGGGGTAAAAAGCGCAGAGATAACGGATTTGCCCGTTATCTGATGCCTGAGGTCAGTTTTAATTGGATGATGGCTTTTCATCATTACTGCCATACATGAATTTACCAATTAGCCCTACCAGATCGACAGCATCCTGAGTTTCAGAGATTTCATCGCCGTCTTCGAGTAGTTCGTCGTACCCGCCTGGTATTAGACTAAGATATGCACCGCCAAGCAGTCCTTCAGACGTGATTGCCGCTGCAGTATCTTCTGGAAGACCGATTTTATCCTGTACGGTAAAGGTTACCACCGCCTGATAAGTAGCAGGATCAAGTTCCTGCCGAATAACGGTGCCGACTTTAATGCCGCTAAGGCGAACGTCACTACCAATGTTCAGGCCGTCTACACGGTCGAATTTGGCGACAAGAGAGTAACCGTCACCGCCAGCTGCCATGTCCGTGCGTTCATATGCAAAGACCAAAAACCAGCCTGCCACTACTAAAACAACAGCACCAATTATTGACTCAACAAGATTGCCAGACATAGACCACCCTTACATTGTTTATCAGATATGTAGTCATCAACTACAGTCGGAATACGCCCTAATTATGGCTTCCAAGCTTCATAGTCTGATGTTGTTGCTGCGCGATCACCCTGAATGCGCTTACTGCCGGCCGGAGCATATGCGGCCATAGTACCTGTCAGGTTTGGCAGGTGATCTTTCTCCCAGTCTTTAACGACGGGCGGCTGTTCAGATGGTGGAACGTCCACAGTATAATGAAGCCATCCGTGCCACTCTGCTGGTACGCGGGAAGCCTCCACAGGGCCGTTCTTATAGATTACCCAGCGGCGCGGACCATTTTTTTCCTTATAATAGATATTACCTTCTTTATCCTCGCCAACTTTTACACCTTTGCGGCTGGTAAACAGGCGCGTGCCAAAAGTGGCAGAATTCCACCATGTGAAAACTGGGGATCCAAAAATCTTATCTAAAAGAGTAGCCATAATCTTTACATTCCAGATTGTGATTAAGCGATTAGCGGATCGTTTAGCATACTATAAGAGTCGGGGAAAGAACCCTTTGGCATTTTTTGCTCGTTATCAGTCCAGAATACTGATTGTGTTGAAAGCAGCGCAGAATTTCTTTGTATGACAATGGGTTCCTCTGATCCCTTAAACTAAGTGTGAACGATGCAGATTTATTGCGCGATTTTGCTAGTCATTTTCTGGTAAATTTTTTTTAATGTAAAATCATCGGTCGACTCATTGAAGGCTAACGATTCGTGGCTTAACCTTGGCCAGTTCACCATTTGTCAAACGCATTTTTGGCTTGTCTATGCAGCCCCTCACACATACAGTTGTGTTCGCTTGATGGGCGCACCACAAGATATAGTATAACTTAAAGGGGGCGTGTTGTTAGGCGGGGGATTGGTGTTTTGGGTGCTGGGCAAATGGTCAACTTCGGTTGATCACGGCGGGGGCTGCCGCTTTATTGTCTGATCTAACGTGCCTTATCTCCTTTAAAAATGAATTTATAGACACACGTTACTTATTCGGGGGCGCCTTATGCGTATTGATCGTCGTTTTACCAACACTGATGCTTGCCCATATTCCGGTATGGAATGGAGAACCGCTGTTAGCGAAATTCGAAACCCTGATGGGTCGGTAGTTTTCCATATGGGTGAGGTTGAAGTGCCAACAAGTTGGTCACAGGTGGCGACGGATATTATTGCACAAAAATATTTTCGAAAAGCTGGCGTGCCGAAGGCATTAAAAGTTGTAGAAGAAAATACTGTGCCAAGCTGGTTATGGCGCAAAGAGGCAGATGAAGAGGCTTTGCTGTCCCTACCGGAAGACAAGCGATATGGATCAGAAACATCCGCTAAGCAGGTGTTTGATCGTTTGGCAGGCACCTGGACCTATTGGGGTTGGAAAGGCGGCTATTTCGATAGTGAAAGTGACGCTCGGACCTTCTTTGATGAAATGCGCTATATGCTAGCGTGTCAGATGGCTGCGCCAAATAGCCCGCAGTGGTTCAATACGGGCCTTCACTGGGCATACGGTATTGATGGTCCGGCGCAAGGTCATCACTATGTTGATTTTGAAACTGGCAAACTTGTTAAGTCTAAAAGCTCCTATGAACACCCACAGCCGCATGCATGTTTTATCCAGAGCGTATCAGATGATCTGGTAAACGAAGGTGGCATTATGGATCTTTGGACCCGAGAAGCCCGCTTGTTTAAGTACGGTTCTGGTACAGGCTCTAACTTCTCTAATATTCGCGGTGACGGAGAGGGCCTTTCTGGTGGTGGCAAGTCTTCTGGATTGATGAGCTTCTTGAAAATTGGTGACCGCGCTGCTGGTGCAATCAAGTCAGGCGGTACTACACGCCGTGCTGCAAAGATGGTTGTCGTTGATATTGACCACCCGGATGTTGAGGAATTTATCAACTGGAAGGTCGTCGAGGAACAAAAGGTTGCTGCCCTCGTCTCTGGTTCCAAATTGAATGAAATTCATTTGAATAGAATCATGAAGGCGGTGCATCAGAATGCTTCAGACCTTGGGGAAGACACCTATAGCCCCAAGGTAAACAAAGAGCTTAAAAAAGAGATCATTGCAGCAAGGAAAGTGATGATCCCGGAAAACTATATTCAGCGGGTCATCCAGTTTGCCAAACAGGGCTACGCATCGATTGAATTCAAGACATATAATACTGACTGGGATTCGGATGCGTATTTGACTGTATCAGGTCAAAATTCAAACAACTCTATCCGTGTATCAGATGCCTTCATGAATGCTGTGGCAAAGAATGATAACTGGCAGCTAATCAACAGAAAAGACGGTACGGTTGCCCGTGAAATGAGCGCCAGGGATCTTTGGAAGGACGTGGGCCACGCTGCCTGGGCCTGTGCAGACCCTGGTATCCAGTTCCACACAACAATCAATGATTGGCATACGTGTCCGGCAAGTGGTGAAATTCGGGCTTCTAACCCCTGCTCCGAATATATGTTTCTTGATGATACAGCTTGTAATCTGGCATCTCTGAATTTGATGACATTTAGAGGCGATGATGGCGGCTTTAAAGTCGACGACTTCCGTCATGCAGTCAGATTGTGGACAATGGTTTTGGAAATTTCTGTCCTGATGGCACAGTTTCCATCAAAAGAAATTGCAAAATTATCTTATGAGTTCCGTACTCTTGGTCTGGGTTATGCCAATATTGGTGGTTTGCTAATGAGCCTGGGGCTGTCGTATGATAGTGACGAAGGGCGTGCTCTGTGCGGTTCCATCACAGCACTGATGACGGGTGAATCCTACGCTACATCTGCTGAGATGGCAGGTGAGTTGGGCGCTTTCCCCGGGTACAAGAAAAATGCCGATCACATGCTGCGTGTTATTCGCAACCACAGACGTGCAGCGTACGGACAAGACAGTGGGTATGAAAAGCTGCATATAAACCCAGTTCCTCTTGATATTGAGAATTGCACAGATTCGCATATTGCAGTTGCCGCGGCAGAAGCATGGGATCGTGCACTGACACTTGGTGAAGAACACGGCTACCGCAATGCTCAGGTTTCAGTGATTGCGCCAACAGGCACAATCGGTCTGGTCATGGACTGTGATACAACCGGTATTGAGCCTGATTTTGCCTTGGTGAAGTTTAAAAAACTCGCAGGTGGCGGCTACTTTAAGATCATCAACCGTATTGTACCTCAGGCATTGACCACGCTTGGCTACACTACTGAGCAAATCAAGGAAATCGAAGAGTATGCAGTCGGGCATTGCACACTGAAAAACGCACCAGGGGTTAATCACGACAAACTAAAGGCGAAAGGCTTTACCGACAAAGAAATTGATGCGGTAGAAGCCCAGCTAAAGAATGCCTTTGATATCAAATTTGTCTTCAATCAGTGGACGCTCGGTACTGATTTCTGCAAAGAGACGCTGGGTCTGAATGATGATCAGCTTAATGATTATAATTTTGACCTGTTAGCTGCGATTGGCTTTTCAAAAAGCGAGATAGAAGAAGCCAATTTATTCTGTTGTGGTGCGATGACACTTGAGCAGGCGCCGCATCTTAAAGAAGTGCACTATGCCGTTTTTGATTGTGCGAATGTTTGCGGGAAAATCGGCACGCGGTACCTGTCATGGGAAAGTCATATCCATATGATGGCTGCGGCACAGCCGTTTATTTCTGGTGCAATTTCCAAGACAATCAATATGCCGAATTCTGCAGATGTTGATGACTGTACCGCTGCATATGAACTTTCATGGTCACTGGCCCTGAAAGCTAACGCTCTTTACCGGGATGGCTCCAAACTCAGCCAGCCTCTGAATGGTTCACTCCTTGAGGATGAAGACCTGGAAGAGGAAATTGCTGAAAAGTCATCAACTGAAAAAGCAACAGTTGTAGCAGAGAGAATTGTTGAGCGTATTGTCGAAGTTGAACGAGAGGCAAGTAAACAGCGTCGTCGCCTGCCTGAACGCCGTAAGGGATACACGCAAAAAGCCATCGTGGGTGGTCATAAGGTGTATCTTCGTACCGGTGAGTATGATGATGGATCTGTCGGTGAAATCTTCATTGATATGCACAAGGAAGGTGCAGCATTCCGTTCTTTGATGAACAACTTTGCCATCGCTATTTCCATTGGGCTTCAATATGGTGTGCCACTTGAAGAGTTTGTCGACGCCTTCACATTCACACGTTTCGAGCCATTTGGCCGTGTTGAAGGCAATGACACGATCAAGATGGCGACATCTCTTCTTGATTATATCTTCCGTGAACTTGCCATCTCCTACCTCGGCAGAGAGGATCTTGCGCATGCAACGCCAGCGGACCTAATGCATGATAGTATGGGCCGTGGTGACAAGCAGGACGGTTTGCCAGAAATGGATAAAGACGTCACAGAAGCACTGGAGCGCGTACAGAAGTTTGCTTCTTCCGGCTATGTCCGCGGTAATAATCTGGTTGTTTTAAAGTCTAAGCAGACCAGCAGGGACAAAGACAGTGAACTTGAAACTGTTGCTGTAGCAACCGGCACTACAGATTCTGTATCCATATCTACAGGTTCAGCTATGGTGAACGGCGCAACAGAAGCAACAGCAAATGCACGCGTTGAGGCTCGGATGAAGGGCTATGAAGGCGACGCATGCGGCGACTGCGGTAATTTCACGCTGGTTAGAAATGGCACCTGTATGAAATGTGATACTTGCGGTTCTACCAGCGGGTGCAGCTAGTAAATAAAGATTATGAATGTGCTATTTGCTAACCCGTCCCAGCAGATAGCATATCCTCAGGGGGAGGCTAGCCTTCCCCTTTTTTCTAACTGTTTACATAGCAATCAAAAAATTTTGTTTGATAAGTGTTAATTAGTCTTTCTTTTTACCAAATCTTTACTAGTGTGGACGCAAGGTGGCTGTACTGCAGTGTAAACAGCAGTCAATTTTATCAGGTAATTTGTCAAAAGGGGCCGAGTGTTGACGGACTCGCGCGAAAAGAAAATCTCCCATATCTCAGATCACGCTTCTGGCAAGGGTTTTTCCGCACGTATTGTAAATACTAGTGCCGTAATTGATAAACTGCCTATCGGTGTCATGGTTATTGGTAAAACCGATACTGGTTTGGTGGAGACTATTTTCATCAATAGTTTTGCCCGTAACATTTTCGCCATTCCTTCCACATTTGAAGTGCCGTGCCAGATAGAGACTATTTGGGGCGCTAATGATGCAGTCGCCCTTAAAAATCAGGTATTTGAGGCATTTTCTTCAAGCATGCCGTCATATTTTGAATGGTCAATTTTGTCCGGCGGGATGGAAAGGCATATCAATAGTCAGCTGATTCCCCTGTCTGATCATGAAGGACAGGTTACGCAGGTAATCTGTACACTCGAAGATCAGACTGCCGAAAAAATGGCGGAAAAGAATTTGTTGCATCATGCCTTTCATGATGCTCTCACTGGCCTACCTAATCGTGTTTTATTCAGATCAAAACTGGAAGAAGCCGTAAGTGAATTTAAGTCAGGAGAAGCAATCGACGGCATCGGATGTGCTGTCCTGATTATCAATATTGACCGGTTTCAACAGATTAATGAAAGCTTTGGCCACAGTGCCGGCGATCGTTTTCTTGTGTCAATGGCAGCAACCTTGCGCCGCTGCATTCGGTCTTCTGATACATTAGCTCGCCTTTCTGGTGATGAATTTGCTGTCCTTGTTTCTAAATGCAGAGACCTGGAAGAACTGTGCATGATTGGGGAGCGTATTCACGATGCGATGCGCATGCCGTATGATCTGGACGGGAATGAGGTATTCACATCGGTGTCTATTGGTGTTGCGACGACCCTTTCCAGCGCCATGCATCCAGAGGACCTTATTCGTGATGCTGATTTTGCAATGCATAGCGCCAAGACAGCAGGTAAAGCGCGGACAGAGATTTATAAGCGAGAGACTCACAGACGTGCGCAGTCACAATTCCACCTGGAAACAGAGCTTAGACGAGCGGTAGAACGTGATGATCTAGAGCTTCATTATCAGCCAATTATTGATCTTAAAACCATGAAGCTTAAAGGTTTTGAAGCCTTAACACGGTGGGTTCACAAAGATAAAGGCTTCGTCTCTCCAGCAGAGTTTATCCCCCTTGCAGAAGAAACAGGGGTGATTGTTGACTTAGGCAGGTGGGCCATGCGTACTGCCTGCTCACAAATCAGAAGCTGGATTGACACTTACGGTGAAGAAAAAGCTGTTCCTGTAAATGTGAATGTATCAGGTATTCAGTTTGCACGAGATGACGTCGCCGCGATGATTCGGGAGACGATTGAAGAGTTTGGTATCCGCGGCGAGATGATCAGGATTGAACTGACTGAAAGCGCCATCATGGCCAACCCTACCAGGATATCTGAAGTGTTGACCGAGATCCGGAAGCTTGGCGTTAAAGTAGCACTGGATGACTTTGGTACCGGTTATTCCTCCTTGAACTATCTACATCAGTTCCCTATCGACATAATTAAAATCGACAGAAGTTTCATTGCACAGCTGCGCAAGGGTAATGAATTATACAAGATTTTGACGATGATTTCCCAGCTAGCGAATTCACTAGGCCATGAAGTTGTTGCCGAAGGGATTGAGGATATCGAACACCAGGGAATGTTACGGGATATGAACTTCCAGTTTGTTCAAGGGTTTTATTATTCCAAACCGTTGCCAGCTAAAGATGCCGGTGATCTCCACTCTGGGAATGTACCCTGGATAAAGTCCTGATTGGACATTTAGTCCGCTAGCTTGATATTTCTGCACTCTTTCCTACATACAAAATATGAAGTTTTCTATATAAAGGCTTCTAGATATCAACATATGTCTAATTGTTTAGGATAATAAGAGGCAAAAATGAGCGAGGACAACAAATCATCTCAACCTGAAGATAAAGCAACTTCAGAAACAGTTAAAAAAGCCCCTGCGCGTAAAAAAGCTGCATCAAAGACAGCGGCGTCTAAGCCTAAATCTGCAGCTAAGACTTCATCTACCCGCAAGACAGCTACCAGAAAGCCGGCTGCAAAAAAAGCAAGCACCAGCAAGGCTGCTACTGCCAGTAAGGCAACGAAAGCATCTGCGGAGAAGGCAAATCAGCCTGTAATTGAGGATGTTGAGGTAATTGAACTCGTCGAAGATACTGTGTCTTCAGATAAGAAAACGGATGAGAAAGCTTCAACTGAACAAAGTGACGCTTCGTCCAGTCATGCAGACTTTCTGAATGATCTTCAGGATCGTGATTGGTCCTATATTGCCAAGCGTGGTTTGATGATGGTTTTTTACGGTATCATTGCATGGCTAACAATTGGTGTTGCCCTTACACTTGTGTTCGTTCACTTCATTGTCGCGATCTTACTGGATGGCCCACATAAGGAACTATCAAGCTGGATAAACACCTGTGGCTCCTACTTGCGACAAATATTTAGTTATCTCAGCTATAAAACAGATGATCAGCCATTCCCGCTTGGATCACTGCCTAATGAGGACTAACAAATAAGACATAGTGAGGGGCTTTAAGCCCCTTATTTTTTGCGCTCTATCATTATTTAGACTTGACGGTCTATAAAATATAAATTCAACTATCTGAATGTTGGAAATTGTTTCACTGTTGGCAATTATTGCTTTGGCGTATCTGACTGGATGGTTGTTCCCCAATCGTCTTCAGTTAACAGAGGAACGTGTTCGTCGTAATTTTCTCAGATGTTATCCGGATCAACAGATCGCTGAAATATTTATTGATGATGAAGGTCGGACAGCCCTCCTCCGATTGCAAAATGAACAGAGTGTAGGCTTGGTCCTTCAGCCCTCTGATAGAATTGTTTGCAGAATGCTTACAATTCCCGTTCAGTTTGATATCTCACCTACTGATGGAGCGTTGATAATCAAAGTGCATGACTATGTGGTCCCAGATGTACGCTTTTCCATTGGCAACATAGCACCGGATAGACTGGAAGAAATGCTGCGGGCCGGCCACGATAATAAGGGGGGGCAGTATGCCACTTGATCTGCCCAAACCAACAGAGTGGGCAATCCCTTTGTTCATTCTTTGCATTCTTATCGAGATTGCGTATGGCTACAAAACTGGTCGTGCCGTTTTTGAGAAAAAAGATACATTCACGTCAATGGTGATGGGGCTTGGAAGCACAATCGTCAGTGCGTCACTTGCTGGTATTACAATTGTGACAGCTTATTGGGTCTGGGAAAACTTCCGCTTGTTTGATTTAGGAGCAACTATTCCAGTATTTCTTGCTGCATTGGTGCTTGATGACTTCCGATATTACTGGATACACAGATTCGGGCATAGAATTCGCTGGATGTGGGCGGCACACGTCATCCACCATTCCAGTCAGCACTATAACCTGACTACAGCTTTACGGCAAACCTGGACAAGCCCGTTAACGCCTGGATTCTTGCTTGCTTTTCCGCTCTATATAATCGGGTTTGAACCTGCGATTGTGTTTTTTGTAAGCGGTTTAAATTTAATATACCAATTTTGGATTCATACAGAGGCTATTGACCGCATGCCTCGCTGGTTTGAGGCTGTCTTTAACACTCCGTCCCATCACCGAGTGCATCATGCAACAAATCCCAAATATCTTGATTCCAATTATGCGGGCATTTTTATTATTTGGGATAAGATGTTTGGAACGTTCATACCAGAAGACAAATCCCTGCCCTGCAGATATGGATTGGTTCAGGATTTGGGGACCTATAATCCCTTAAAAGTAGCCACGCATGAATGGGTAGGTATTTTTAAAGATATGTGGCATGCAAAAGGCATCAAAAATAAACTGATGTTCTTGTTAGCTCCGCCCGGCTGGACACCTGATGGATCAAGATTGACCAGCGATATGATCAAGGCTCGTGATCTTAAATATAATCCCGTAAAAACTCCAAAATCCTGATCACGCAGTATAGTCATAGATTATTCACAAAAATTTTCCTTGCCAAATAGCGGGCGAAGTGAAAATCTAGCGCAAATGCTGCACTGCGAAAAATTATAATTATTGTCTAGTATCAGGAGAAATTTCATGTCCAAAGACTCCATCGTTATTGTTGGTATGGCTCGCACCCCTATGGGCGGCTTGCTCGGTGACTTGTCCGCTGTTAAGGCGTCAGAACTTGGTGCAACTGCTATCAAGGGAGCAATTGCGCAGTCTGGGGTAGCGGCCGATAATGTTGATGAAACTATCATGGGCTGCGTCCTTCCTGCCGGTCAGGGTCAGGCTCCTGCGCGCCAGGCAATGCGTTCTGCAGGCCTCCCTGACGCAACTGGCGCTGTAACAATCAACAAAATGTGCGGCAGCGGTATGCAGGCAATGATGCAGGCACATGACAGTATCAAAGCAGGTACAAACTCTATTGTTGTTGCTGGTGGTATGGAAAGTATGTCTATTGCACCGCACCTACTTCCTTCTGGTCGTACCGGGACCAAATACGGCAATACACAATTAATTGATCATATGGCAAATGATGGCCTGACTGACGCTTATGGCGGCGAACCAATGGGTGTATATGCGGAGAAGTGTGCAGAGCATTATCAATTCACACGTGAAGCGCAGGATGCATATGCTATCCGTTCCACTGAACGTGCACAGCGTGCAATCGCTGAAGGTGACTTTAAAGCAGAAATCATCCCGGTTACTATTACGTCCCGCCGCGGTGAGACTGTAGTTGATACAGATGAACAGCCAGGCAAGGCAAGACTGGACAAAATACCGTCCCTGCGTCCTGCATTTAAAAAAGATGGTACTATCACTGCAGCAAACGCCAGCTCAATCTCTGACGGTGCGGCAGCCGTGGTCATGATGCGGGAAGAAGAAGCCGAAAAGCAGGGTTTAAAACCGCTTGCACGCATTGTCTCCCACGCAACTCACTCACAGGCTCCGGAGTGGTTCACGACAGCTCCTGTTGATGCTATCAAAAAGGTCTTGGATAAGGCTGGTTGGTCAAAGGATGATGTTGATCTGTTCGAAGTTAACGAAGCGTTCGCAGTGGTTGCTATGGCGGCAATTCAAGAACTTGGCCTTGATGAGGATAAAGTCAATGTAAACGGCGGTGCTTGTGCGCTTGGCCATCCTATCGGTGCCTCTGGTGCACGCATTTGTGTAACATTGATTAATGCACTTAAGACCCGCGGCCTGAAAAAAGGTCTGGCTGCTCTTTGTATTGGTGGTGGTGAAGCAACAGCAATAGCGCTTGAACTCGTAGAATAATACGATACCTTGTCGGTTATGAAATTGACCGAAGAACAACAAATGATTCAGGATATGGCCCGTAGCTTTGCGCGGGACCGTATCCTGCCAAATGCTGCCAGTTGGGAAAAAGCTGGCTGTATTCCAGATGACTTCCTTGCAGAAATGGGTTCACTTGGCCTGTTTGGCATGACTATCCCAGAACAGTGGGATGGTTCTGAGACAGATTATGTCTCATATGCTCTGGCGCTTATTGAAATTGCAGCCGGTGACGGTGGCCTATCCACATTGATGAGTGTTACTAATGCGCCTGTAGGTGCTGCAATCATGCAAAATGGAACGGATGCTCAGAAAGAACGGTTTTTAAAACCGCTCGCGCGCGGAGAACATATCGGTGCATTCTGTTTGACCGAACCGCAAGCGGGGTCTGACGCTGGTATGTTAAAAACCCGTGCTGTCCGTGCAGAGGGAGGCTGGGTTATAAACGGCACTAAGCAGTTCATAACCTCTGGTAAAGTTGGCTCTACTGCAATCTTGTTTGCTGTCACTGATCCGGAAGCTGGCAAACGCGGTATCAGCGCTTTTGTAGTTCCTATGGATACACCGGGCTTCAGGGTTGCAAGCGTTGAACATAAGTTAGGCCAGAAATCTTCTGACACCTGTCAGATAGTCTTCGAGGAGATGTTTGTATCTGATGACTGCTTGTTAGGCGAAGAAGGCAAAGGTTACGGTATTGCTCTTGCTAATTTGGAGACAGGCAGGATTGGTATTGCTGCTCAGTCAGTTGGTATGGCGCGTGCTGCCTATGACTATGCCCTTGAATATGCCAAGGAGCGGGAAGCCTTTGGTGGACCCATTATACAACATCAGGCAGTTGGTTTCCGTCTGGCTGATATGGCAACCAAACTACAGGCTGCTGAATTAATGGTTCTTCATGCAGCAGGCCTTAAAGATGCAGGCCAGCCCTGTTTGAAAGAGGCGTGCATGGCTAAACTATATGCAAGTGAGGCAGCCGAGGAAATATGCTCAGCCGCCATTCAGACACTTGGCGGTTATGGGTATTTGTCCGAATATCCGGTTGAAAAAATATACAGAGATGTCAGGGTTTGTCAGATTTATGAGGGCACATCTGATATTCAGCGCATCGTTATTCAGCGAGAACTTTTACGCTAAGGTGCTTTTCAATGACAGGAAGGGCGGTATCTGCCGCCTTTTTGCCTAACTCAATTAATTGATTGGCCTTCGTAAAATCCGCGATCTCAATATGTCCGATAGCAGGCGTGATAATATGGTCAGCCAAATCCAGCTTCATGCGCGCCTTGCCCAGTGAGGAAAGAGCTAAAAACAACCCTGCCCGCGCTACTTTCACGGCAGACGGACGCTTCTTAGAGCCATTTTGTAAATGCATTCTTTCGACTCGCGCCTGAAAGTCCCCTTGAAGATCAACGGCAATTACATAGTCAGCGCCAAGGCGTCGGGTGGCATCCACTGGAACAGGATTAACTACCCCGCCGTCTACAAGTAGTTTTTCACCATGTTTAATTGCAGGTAATAAGCCAGGTACTGCAGATGATGCTTGCAGCGCAGTGACAACGTCCCCTTTGTCGAAAACAACTTCATCGCCTGTATAGAGGTCAGCAGCTATTGCTGCGAACGGTTTTTGTAGGTCTTCTATCTTACTGTCTGCGAAATAACTTCGAAATTGCGCTTCAATTTTGCTGCCACCAATAACACTTGATGATTTAAACCCAATTTCCGACCACAGGAGCATTTCCTTGAAGGTAAATGAACGTGCAAGCTGCTCAAGGTCATCTAGCTTACCGGCTGCGTAAGCGGCACCAACGATTGATCCAATGCTTGTGCCTGCAATATAATCAATGGGTATCCCTGCATCTTCAAAACGACGAATAATACCAATGTGCGCCCAACCAAGACCCGCACCGCCCCCAAGAGCCAGACCAACCTTTACCATAGAGAATTAGTTCCTTTGTTGATGGTCTATTGGATATGGGGAGCATCTTTCTGATGTAAAGTGAGCAAACAAAAAAGGGCCACGATGTGACCCTTTATGCATGTTGAATAGATGACAGTCTTTAGAATGGGATCTCGTCGTCCAGATCGCCACCACCCATTGGAGGATTTGACTGACCGCCGCCTTGATTTCCACCGCCAAAACTCTGACCATAGTCATCGCCACCAGCATAGCCGCCACCCTGGCCTGCACCGCCTTCGTTGCGGCCATCAAGCATGGTCAGTTCACCACGGTAATTCTGGAGAACGACTTCAGTTGAGTATTTTTCCTGACCGGACTGGTCGGTCCATTTGCGTGTCTGAAGTTGCCCTTCGACATAGACTTTAGAGCCTTTGCGGAGATAGTTTTCAGCAACTTTGGCAAGGTTCTCGTTGAATATAACAACACGGTGCCATTCCGTTTTGTCACGACGTTCGCCCGTGTTGCGGTCACGCCAGCTTTCACTTGTTGCGATGCTCAGGTTCACTACCTTTGATCCGTTTTGCATGGTGCGGATTTCTGGGTCACGCCCAAGATTACCCACGAGAATAACTTTGTTTACGCTACCGGCCATTAGTGCCCCCTTGATGTTAGAATATATTTTTTAGACTTCGTAAAGAATCACGACATTTGCGCGACTGTACAAAAATGAACGTCAAAAACCTAGAGTAACTTTCAGAAACTCGGATAATCTTTTTGCCCATATGCGCGCTTTTCACACCTGTGCTAATGTAGTCTGTGTGGTTTTCTGTGCTTTGATGGATTTGGTGGTGGGAGATTACTGATGAAAAAGAAATTCATATTCATATTCACACTAATTGCTGGGGTAGTTTCTATGCCTACTCACGCGCAGGCTACTGCTGATAATATCTGTGATGCACCGCCATTCCACGATTTTGATTTCTGGCTTGGTGACTGGGAAGTGACAGATGCATCAACAGGCAAAGTTGCCGGTGAAAATACAATCGTATCTATTGAGAATAACTGTGCCCTGCTGGAAACATGGACCAGTGCGACTGGTGGAACGGGACGCAGTTTAAATTTTTATAATCCAGAATCCGGTAAATGGCGGCAATTATGGATTTCTGCGGGGGCATACTCTATTGATTTTGATGGAGGGTTAAAAGACGGCAGTATGGTTCTGGAGGGCACCATTTGGTATTACCAAAATAACCAGACCGAGCAATTCCGCGGTACATGGACCCTTCTGGAAGACGGTAGTGTTCGCCAGTTTATGGAGCAGTATAATCGTCAAACCAATATGTGGGACGTTTGGTTTAATGGCATATATAAACGTAAGTAATTACCTAGGTTTAGCCTTCCTCTTTAAACTGTTCTGCTGATTCTATCGCTGGTATGTCATTCATACGTGACCGGGTAAATATCTCATAAGAAATGTGTATGTCTGACATGTCATCCAGGGTGCATGTTGCGATGCTGATGCGTTCTGGATAATCACGCCCTTCCCACGTTAAAGAGGTCCCGCATTCTAGGCAGAACCTTCGTGTGGCCTTGGGGCTTGCCATGAATTGACCTTTGGGGCGCTGAAGCCATGTAAACTGATTACGGTTCACTGACGTATATGTACCACAAGGTGCACCATGAAACTTCTGGCAATCGCGACAATGGCAATTGCTAGTTTCTGCATTCTCCAGATCAATAACAAAGCGGACTTTTCCGCACAAACAACCACCTTCACGGACCACAGGAAATTCCTTAGAAAATTAATAATTGTTCTTTATTTGTTCGCATTCACAGTTTAATGTCAAGGCTAATAATTAAAGAGCCAGTGTAGGCTTGACTCTCTAGGGAAGCAGGTCCACTTCAACTCAGTAAAGTATTTAGATTAAAGGTCACATATGTTAACCGAAATTTCTGTTCGCGGCGCAAAAGAGCATAATCTCAAGTCAGTTAATGTGGATATACCGCGTGATAAGCTAATCGTTATTACGGGGCTTTCCGGTAGTGGTAAATCTTCGCTGGCATTTGATACCATTTATGCAGAAGGACAGCGCAGATATGTTGAAAGTCTTTCTGCGTATGCGCGCCAGTTTCTGGAATTGATGCAGAAACCGGATGTTGAACATATCGAGGGCCTATCACCGGCAATTTCAATAGAACAGAAAACGACCAGTAAGAACCCACGTTCAACAGTAGGGACTGTCACGGAAATATACGACTATATGCGCTTACTATGGGCACGTATTGGTGTGCCCTATTCTCCTGCCACTGGACTTCCTATCGAAAGTCAGACTGTGAGCCAAATGGTTGACCGCATTCTTGACCTGGAAGACGGGTCGCGTTTGTATCTTCTGGCTCCTATCGTTCGTGGCCGCAAGGGTGAATATAAAAAAGAATTTAAAGAACTGCAGAAACGCGGCTTCCAGCGCGTCAAGGTAGACGGTGAATACTATCTGATTGATGAAGCCCCTACCCTTGATAAAAAATTTAAGCATGACATTGATGTGGTTGTAGACAGACTTGTCCTGAAAGATGGGTTATCACAGCGTTTGGCTGAAAGTGTTGAAACAGCCCTCGAGCTCTCAGACGGTTTGGTGGTAGTTGAGACCGCGGCAAAGGGTGACGAAACACCAGATAGAATGCTCCTGTCAGCTAAATTTGCCTGCCCTGAGTCTGGTTTCACAATCGAAGAAATTGAACCAAGGCTGTTTTCATTTAACAATCCCTTTGGGGCATGCCCAGACTGTGATGGGTTGGGAAACAAGCTTTATTTTGACCCTGAACTTGTCGTTCCTGACCATAGTAAGTCCGTTAAAGAAGGGGCATTGGCTCCCTGGTCAAATAAGGCACAAAATCCTTCCCCATTTTATTTCCAGGCCCTAAGTGCTGTTGCCGAGAAATACGGTGCAGACCTAACGAAACCCTGGAAAGACTTGCCAAGCGAGGCACAGAAAGCATTTCTATGGGGTACAGGATCAAAACCAGTAACCATCATTTATCAGGACGGGAAAAGACGGTTCGAAGTCAATAAACCTTTTGAGGGCGTGATTCATAATATTGAACGACGCTGGCGGGAGACAGATAGCAACTGGATGCGGGAAGAGCTTGGAAAGTATCAGGCGTCAACCACCTGCTCTACTTGTAATGGTGCACGCTTGAAACCGGAAGCCCTGGCTGTGAAAATCAACACCTGTAATATCGGTAACATTACTGATTTATCGGTTAAGAAAGCCCATGACTGGTTTGTTGATTTGCCCAGTAAGTTGACGGCTCAGCAGAATGCAATTGCAGAAAAAATCTTGAAAGAGCTGCAGGAGCGACTTGGTTTCCTTGTAAATGTCGGTTTGGATTACCTGTCCCTTTCCAGATCCTCTGGTACTTTATCTGGTGGTGAAAGTCAGCGTATTCGCCTGGCATCTCAAATCGGTTCTGGTTTGGCGGGTGTTTTATATGTGCTGGATGAACCTTCGATCGGACTTCATCAACGCGATAACGACAGATTATTGGAAACCCTCAAGAACCTACGAAACCTAGGAAATACTGTGCTGGTTGTTGAGCATGATGAAGACGCTATTCTGACCGCCGATTATGTAATTGATATGGGCCCTGGCGCCGGGGAGCACGGTGGACAAATCGTTGCCGAAGGTACGCCAGACGTTATTATGGCATCCCCGGACAGTCTGACAGGGCAATATTTATCTGGTGTCCGTTCCGTCCCTATTCCTGAACAACGCAGACCTGGTCACAAGGGTAAATTTCTGACGATCAGTGGCGCACGTGCAAATAACCTTAAGGACGTGACGGGGGCAATTCCCTTGGGCACAATGACATGTATTACCGGTGTATCAGGGTCAGGAAAGTCCACTTTTACGATTGAGACGCTGTACAAAGCTTCTATGAAAGCACTGCACGGTAGCCGGGTTATCCCTGGCGACCATGACACAGTCGAAGGGCTGGAACATATTGATAAAATCGTTGATATTGACCAAAGTCCAATAGGTCGTACACCGCGCTCGAACCCGGCAACATACACCGGGGCTTTCGGCCCAATTCGTGATTGGTTTGCAGGGCTTCCAGAAGCACAGGCACGAGGTTATAAACCTGGTCGTTTTTCCTTTAATGTAAAGGGTGGGCGCTGCGAAGCCTGTAAGGGGGACGGCGTTATTAAAATTGAAATGCACTTCCTGCCAGATGTCTATGTTCAGTGTGATCAGTGTAAAGGTAAACGCTATAACCGCGAGACTTTGGAGATACGGTTTAAAGATAAGTCTATCTCTGACGTTCTTGATATGACAGTGGAAGACGGCGTTGAGTTTTTTAAAGCCGTACCAGCCATTCGTAACAAGCTTGAGATGCTGGACAGGGTTGGACTGAGCTATATTCGCATTGGCCAGCAGGCAACGACATTATCCGGTGGTGAGGCGCAGCGTGTTAAGCTGGCAAAAGAATTGTCAAAGCGTTCTACAGGTAAAACTCTTTATATCCTAGATGAGCCAACAACAGGGCTGCACTTTGAAGACATTAAAAAGCTTATGGAAGTGCTCCAGCAATTAGTGGATCAGGGCAATACTGTTGTTATTATCGAACATAACCTTGAGGTTATTAAGGTCGCTGACTGGATCATAGACATGGGACCTGAGGGCGGTGACGGCGGCGGTGAAATCATCGCAACAGGTACGCCTGAGGACGTCGCTAAAACTGCAGGAAGTTATACAGGGCGATATTTGGTCCCTATACTGGAAAAGGCCAAGGCATAACTGACTTTTGGTTATTAAAAACTGCTGCCGGGCGCTTTCAGGAATTCAATTTCATCCGGTGTGCTTTTGCGCCCAAGTAGAGCATTGCGGTGTGGATACCGACCAAATCTGTCAATTATTGCCTTATGGCGATATTCATAATCCAGGTTTGTTTCCATGCCCGGCTGACTAAAAAGCCGGACCGCTTCTTCATGGATGGCTTTGCTTTCGCTGTGCATAAAAGGCATCTGCAGGAATATTTTCTCATTGGGAGAGAGTAGCCCATAGTTCTGATCTTTAACGGCTTCCTGCGCCAGAATTAATGCGGCTATGTCTGTTTCAAAAGCTTTTGCCGAATCTCTGAACATATTACGAGGAAACTGATCAAGAACAAGTATTTCTGCCAATCGCCCTTTTATGCTGGACCGCCAGTGTCCACATTCGCCCTTGGCAGCCAGGGTATAGATAGTCTGAAATCTGCGTGTGATATGGGCATCAAGGTCCTTCGACTTGGTCCACCAATCTTGTGGGGTCAACTCATGAAACCAAAATGTTAATATGTCTGTATAGCGCATTCTATGTATATCCACTCAACGTCAGTCATGAGAACGTTCTTTCGCTGACTGTAAGGTAAGGGCCGACCTAACGACGGCCTCTCCATATTCAATGAGGATACTTACTGTTTCAAGCTTTTCCTCTGAAGTTGACGGAGGTGCCGCATTTGCGTTCAAGTAACCGCTGGTGATGGTGACAGAGGTCATACCTGCCCTTGTGAACCAGATACTATCAAAACTGTATCCTAGTTTTGTGCATGCCTGAATCTTGGGGAAGAGCTTGTTCCCTGCCAGAAGTGATGCAGTCTGAACCATGATGCCATTTTCGTGCACGGGGGATAAGCTCCCGTATGTCCTACTGAAAGCAACGCTATTCCCCTTAAGCATATCAACGTTCAGAACATAGACAGATCGCCCCTCAAATTC
The DNA here is from genome assembly GCF_014656395.1 of Kordiimonas sediminis. GTDB lineage: Bacteria > Pseudomonadota > Alphaproteobacteria > Sphingomonadales > Kordiimonadaceae > Kordiimonas_A > Kordiimonas_A sediminis. Next base: position 840,323 of record NZ_BNCI01000002.1, on the reverse strand, counting down.
CTCACGGTGTTGATCCAGATAGTGCTGGGTTCCTAAAAAGCCGGATGACCGGCCGGTTGATATAAGTAGACGTACTTCCGTATCATCTGGCATATCGCGCCACAGACGGCGGACGATAGCCACCGCACCTGCAATGCTCATATCTGCTTGCTTGGATGCACTGCTGGCAACAGTTACACTATATACAGTGTACCCCAACACGATAAGTAAAGCGGCAGTTAACAGCCAAACAAGCACCGCTGGGATATACACATCCATAAACAACAACCAGGAGACAAGTGACGGCATCAATCCCAGTAGAACGATGAACATCATCATATGATGCTGCGTGAATCTCGTTAGCCAATGTGGATGCCACTGTATACGTCTTGGTTCCAGGTTAGAAATAACCAAAACAAGATTACTCCCCTTCCCTTTGGATGCGGTTAAATTCGCTGTAAATTGTCTTCCCAGAAGCCATGTAAAGGGGGCTTTTTGATTGTCTATACTTCGCATCCAGCTCAGAAACAGCATCATGGATGTTATAGCTGCCAGAAAAGGATATGCTGGCGCAAACAGCAGAATGATACACTGTAGGAATGTCAATATCACAGATGTTTGTAACGAACTGACAGGGGCTCTGAAGCCTTCTTCTGTCATAAAGATGCCAGGCTCGCCCGCTAATTCAGCAGAAAGTGCTTCACGCGCTTCTTCTTCAGCCGAACTACCCATCCGGCGATTGGGCCATTCTGTCAGTAAGTCCAGTATATGCGCAGCGGTTTGGTTCATACGGAGCAGCATAAATAGACGTGCGATAAATGCATCCTTTTTCTCTTAACTTGGATGCGTATTAAGAGTACAAGCGGACCAAATTAGAGCAAAAGGGCAATAAAATGTCAGATACTACATCCTACAAACCGATACACGTAATTGGAGGTGGCCTTGCAGGCTCAGAAGCGGCTTGGCAGATTGCAAATGCAGGCGTGCCTGTCATTTTGCACGAGATGCGCCCTGTTCGTAAAACTGATGCTCATCATACAGAGGGTTTGGCCGAACTTGTATGTTCAAATTCATTCAGGTCGGATGATACTGAAAATAATGCTGTTGGCTTGTTGCATGAAGAAATGAGGCGCATGAACTCCTTAATCATGGATGCTGCAGCAAAGACCAAGGTCCCTGCTGGTTCTGCCCTTGCCGTTGACCGTGATGATTTTTCCAAGACAGTGACAGAAACGCTTGAAAATCATCCCTTAATAACGATTGAGCGTGGTGAAATTGATGGGCTACCACCGAAAGAGTGGGATAAAGTTATTGTCGCCACCGGTCCTTTGACGTCACCCGCCTTATCTGAAGCTGTTCTTGAGTTATGTGGCGAAGATGGTCTGGCCTTCTTTGATGCGATTGCACCAATTGTCTACAAAGACAGCATCGACTTTGAAACTGCCTGGTATCAAAGTCGCTATGATAAAGGGGACGGTGCGGATTATATCAATCTTCCCATGAATAAAGAGCAGTATGAAGAATTTATTCACGATCTGAACACCGGTGAAAAAGCAGACTTTAAACAGTGGGAAAAAGATACCCCTTATTTTGAAGGCTGTATGCCCATTGAAGTTATGGCAGAGCGTGGACCCGAGACTTTACGGTTTGGTCCTATGAAGCCTGTAGGCCTTCAAAGTCCTCACACTAACGAGCAGTCCTATGCCGTTGTTCAATTACGTCAAGACAATAAATTTGGAACACTCTACAATATGGTCGGTTTCCAGACTAAGCTGACTTACGGAGAACAGACCCGTATTTTTAAGAAAATACCAGGCCTGGAAAACGCGCGTTTTGCACGTCTGGGCGGATTGCACCGCAATACATTCATCAATAGTCCACTGGTGCTAGATGATTTGATGCGGATGAAAGCTGATCCACGCTTACGTTTCGCGGGTCAGATTACAGGGGTCGAAGGCTATGTTGAAAGTGCAGCAATGGGATTGATGGCTGGACTGTTTACGGCGCTTGAGCGCAAGGGCCAGATACCTGTCGCCCCACCAGTCACAACTGCCTTTGGCGCGCTTATTCATCATATCACCGGGGGGGCTGACGCAAAAACCTTCCAGCCTATGAATGTTAACTTCGGTCTATTCCCGCCTATTGAAGGGCGTATGAAGAAGAAAGACCGCAAGCCTGCTAAAAGCGCCCGTGCACTTACAGATCTTGCTGCATGGAAAGAAAAGCTGGATTTATAATCTTAATTGGCGTCATGCAAGGTCATGCTTTGCCTGACGTAGCCAGAATAAATTATGTAGCGTTATCAGAAGTTGTTGCTTCTTTAGTCTCATTAGCTTCTTTTTCTTGATCAAAACGGTAGGCTTCAATTGCTGTCTCCGTCTTTTCCAAGGCAGCGCACCCATTAGGACATAGCTGGCTAAGCTTCAGACGATTATCGTCTGCCTTTTCTGGCATGTCTTTTAGCAAGAAAGCCAAAGCCTGTTCCGTAAGTGCTGTCCGGTCATTTGGATCAAGTTCCAGTGCTTTCCTGTAATATTTTAGGCTGCTACCAATGCGACCAACTTTTTCATACGTTCTGGCTATACCGATCATTGCCTGAATGTTTGATGGGTCAGCAGTTAAAGCACGTTCATACAGACTGCGAGCTTCCGCTGCTTCAGAATCCAGAACAGCATTGGCTTCGGCAACTAGATGCTGGGAAATCGATTGGTACTTCTCGCTCGTTTGTTGGCTGATGACAGCAGTTGTTGCTGCTGTAGATAACATCGCAGATACGATTACTGTAGATAAGAAACGCATACTTCCCTCTTGCTTTGACAGATCATAGCTTATTGTAGGCTAACTCTTGTGACTACTGTGCTATTTTTCGGTAGAACGTTCAAGTATGCAGACGAAAAAACCATCTGTATTGTGAGTTCCTGGACTTAGACAGAGTGCTTCTGGAATATTGCTAAGTGTTTGTGGCATTACCTTTAGGTGCTGTTTTGCATTCCAGACATCCCGATAATCGATCAGGCTAAACTTCGAATTTGCCTGTTCGGTAAATCGGTGTATCTGTTTTTCATTCTCAGAGGGAAGCAGAGAGCATGTCATATAAATCAGACGACCGCCCGGTTTGACTAGTTCAGCGCCTTCCCTAAGTAGTTGTTGTTGAAGTTCCAATATATCATCAAGGCGTTTACCATCGAAGCGCATACGAAGGTCGGGACTACGACGCCAAGTTCCTGTCCCAGAGCACGGCACATCCAGGATAACCCGGTCCATCTTTTGGGTATAAGGCGCAAGCATGTGTTGACGTGTCTGTTGATCTTCCGGGATTACTTTTTGCTGAATACAGTGCACACCTGCACGTTTGGCACGCTTTGATAACCCAGCCAATCTGCTTTTATGGGTATCAAAACAGTAAATTTGACCCTGATTATTCATATCGGCAGCCACTGCAAGTGTTTTTCCGCCTGCTCCAGCGCACAAATCTACAATCTGGTGACCAGCTTCTGCATAAACCAGCAAACTGGCTATTTGTGCAGCTTCATCCTGTACTTCTATCTGACCTATTTTATAAGGCTTGCATCCTTCCAGATTTATAGCTGTATCTGCTGAAATGCAAAGCCCAGAAATATTAGATTTAACAAAGACTTCCTCGTTTTTATTAAGGCAAGGTAACATATCTTCCATGTCTGCTTTAAGGGTATTGACACGCAGACATAACGGGGCTTTGGTGTTCAGGGCGCTTGCTTCATTGGCAAAGGCTACTGAAAAGCGTGCGTGCATGCCCTCTGCTGCCCATTCTGGTACGTTGAGAGCTATATCTTCAGGAACAGCAAAATCAGCATATAGCTCTCTGGTATTCTCATACCAGATGGTTTCTTCTGCTGACCAAGGTGCAGGCGTAAATGTATCACCCACATCAAATTGTGGCAGAGACGCTTCTGAGATTATAAAGTGCGCTAACAATAACGATCGACCTGAAACATTTACTTGCATGGATGGGTTTACTTCCAGCAGGTATCGATGACGTTCAAAGTCGCGGATAATTTTATAAACTATTTCATTTACAGCACGACGGTCTTTTGATCCCGCATAGCGCCTTTGGCGAAAGTAGGATGCCACTATTTTATCGGCCGGCGCACCATTTGATTGTGCCCCGGCCAGAATTTGATCCAAAAGTTCGATGACTGCCTGTAGTCGCGCGTCAGGTGTCATTACTTGCTTGGGTAATTTGGAGATTCACGTGTGATCGAAACATCGTGAACATGACTTTCAGTCAGGCCGCTATTTGTAATCTGTACAAACTTACAGTTCTTGCGCATATCTTCGATCGTCGAATTACCTGTATATCCCATACTTGCGCGTAGACCACCAACAAGCTGATGCAGAACAGCACTGGCTGGTCCTTTATAAGGTACCTGCCCTTCTACACCCTCTGGAACAAGCTTCAGGCTGTCTTTAACGTCCGCCTGGAAATATCTGTCCGCTGAGCCGCGCGCCATTGCGCCAACTGAACCCATGCCGCGATAGGCTTTGTATGATCTGCCCTGATACAGGAAGACCTCGCCCGGTGCTTCTTCCGTCCCAGCGAGGAGAGAGCCAACCATACAGGCACTGGCACCCGCAGCGATTGCTTTGGCAATATCACCCGATGTACGCAGACCACCATCTGCAATACACGGGATGCCTTGTTTCTGTGCTTCATTGGCAACGTCATTGACTGCCGTTAGCTGCGGTACGCCAACACCGGCAACGATGCGTGTAGTACAAATGGAACCAGGTCCAATGCCAACTTTGATGCAGTCAGCACCAGCGTCGATAAGTGCTTTGGCTGCTTCTGCAGTTGCTACGTTACCCGCTACCAACTGAACATGGCCCCAGTTTTTCTTGAAGCGTTTTACTTGTTCAATAACGGTTGAGTTATGGCCGTGTGCAGTGTCCAGTACCAGCAAGTCGACTTCGGCATCTACAAGCGCTTCTGCCCGGATAAAACCTTTATCTCCAACGGTAGTAGCCGCCGCAACACGCAGTCTGCCTTTGCTGTCTTTACAGGCATGTGGGTTTGCAACCGCTTTTTCCATGTCTTTGACAGTTATCAGGCCCACGCAGCGGTTAGCATCATCAACGACGATCAATTTTTCAATTCTATGCTGGTGAAATAGTCTTTTAGCATCTTCTTCAGATGCTTTGCCCTCTCGAACAGTCACTACTTCCTTGGTCATCAACTCTGCAACGGGTTGCTGCATATTATCAGCAAAACGCACATCCCTATGGGTTAGAATACCAACAAGCTTTTGTGGGCCTACGTCTGTGCCGCGTTCAACAACAGGAATGCCGGATATCTTGAACCGTGTCATCAGCTCCATCGCATCTGCAAGTGTCTGGTCCGGATACATAGTAACCGGATTAACGACCATACCTGATTCAAACTTTTTGACGCGGCGAACCATCTCCGCCTGCTCTTCCTCTGTAACATTGCGGTGAAGAACGCCAACACCGCCTGCCTGTGCCATGCCGATGGCCATGCCAGCTTCTGTAACTGTGTCCATGGCAGCGGACAAAAGCGGCATATTCAGAGTGATTTCTTTGGTAAGCTTCGTGGTTACGTCTACCTGCGCAGGCATAAAGTCAGTTGCAGCAGGTACGAGGAGAACATCATCAAAAGTCAGGCCGGTGCGAATATCCATTATCATTCCTATCTAGAATCAAGGAGCATGGATCCGCTAACGAACAAGATTTAAACCTGGGTCACCTGGTGCCACGCTCAAGATGTTCGCCGTTGCATACCGTGGACTGTATGAAAAAACAATGAGTTTTATGGAGAAAGGTCAAAAAAATCAGTTTTCGGATTTTAGACCCTTAAATCCCTGCGCCACGACAAACCATTCCTTACTATCCTGACGACTTGATGGCGGTTTAGCATGTTTCACAGTCTTGAAATGCGTCTTCATTCTGTTCATCAGTTCTGAGTCGGATCCACCCTGGATTACTTTGGCAACAAACGAGCCGTCTTTGGCCAGGACTTTCAGTGCAAAATCTAACGCAGCCTCGCAAAGAGCCATTGTGCGAATATGATCTGTTTCTTTATGTCCCGTAGCAGAATTAGCCATATCAGACAAAACTACATCTGCAGGGCCATCAAGTTCATTCATTAAACGTTGCTCTGCATCAGCTGACAAAAAATCCATCACCCAAATTTTGGCACCCTGTACTGGCTCTACTTCCTGTAAGTCAATGCCGAGAACTTGAGTATTAGGTTTGACAGTTTCCATCAGCACCTGTAGCCAGCCACCTGGTGCACATCCCAAATCAACAACACGATTAGCGCCCTTAAGGAAGCCAAATCTTTCGTTAAGTTCTTTTAACTTGAAGGCAGCACGTGACCGATATCCGAGACGCTGTGCCTCAGCAACATACGGGTCATTAAGTTGACGTTGAAGCCAGCGTGTAGATGAATTTTTACGTCCACGGGCGGTCTTTACCTTGACTTTTGCCCCTCTGGTTCTGCTGCGTGTTTCAGATTGTCTATTCCAGCCTTTAGCCATGGAAACTACCTTTTTGTTTGCCGTGAACCACGAAACTGTCGTGTTCTGGGTGGCATGTCGACTTGCATAAGACCTCGTAGGATGCCTTCCCGTATGCCCCGGTCAGCTACCCGTAGGCTTGATACGTGCCAACGATTGAGGATAGCCTCTAAGATAGCACAACCAGCTATGACCAAATCAGCGCGTTCTTTACCAATACAGGGTTGATCTATACGCTCTTGATAGCTCATGAGTGATACTTTACGGGATAACTCTTTAATACGTTCACTATCCATCCATGCGCCGTCAACACGGCTTCGAATATAGCGTGGTAATTTAAGTTGAAGACTTGCAAGTGTTGTAACAGTTCCTGACGTTCCAAGAAACTGGATTTGCTTACGCCTTACAACATCTGAGATGTTATATGCAGTTTCGAAACCGATCAGATGGTGATCAACTTCGTTTATCATTTCGTGATAAATAGCAGGATCCAGCGTAGATTCGTGTGACTGGAATGTCTCTGTTAAATTTACAACACCCCAGGGTATCGACATCCAGCCCAGTATTTCAGTTCTGCGTCCGGGTAAGACTTTTACATAAATCAGCTCGGTACTACCGCCACCAATATCAAATACAAGTGCATGTTTATTGCCAGGGGCAATTAGCGACTGACATCCCATCACAGCAAGTCTGGCTTCTTCAGCAGCAGAGATAATGTCTATATTCAGGCCGGCTTCACTTTTGACACGCTCAACAAATTCATCGGAGTTGTCTGCAATGCGACAAGCTTCTGTTGCGACATGGCGCATACAGGTGACATTGCGGTGTGCTATTTTATCCGCGCAAACTTTCAGGGCTTCAATAGAACGGTCCATTGCTTCATTGGAAAGACGACCGGACGTTGCAATGCCCTCGCCTAACCGAACAATTCTACTGTAAGCATCGATAACACGGAAACCCTGCCTTACGGGTTTTGCAACCAGCAACCTACAATTGTTGGTGCCGAGATCAATGGCACTGTAGACAGCTTTATTGCCGGGATATTTAATTGGAGCCGGTCCCACACCAGCTTTAGGTGCAGGATATCGTTTTTCTGACTTAATGATGTTCTCATCAGAACGTCTCTTTCTTTCAGAAAGGTCATTCTGTCGAGATGGAGACTGCTCCTTAAGCTCGCCTTCAAACACTGACATATTATTCTCATTATTTTTACCGCAGGAATAGCCTGCTCACTTGATACTATTCTTACCATCAGACATAGAGGCTTGGCAATTCAAGAAATCGTTTACTGCATAATGTTCTTTTTTTGTTCTTGACTGAAGCGATTAATTACAATAAGAACATTACAAGAACATAGTGGAAGGTAAAAGACATGACGATCTATCATCTTTTTATTTTGTTAGCATTTATCGGCTTGGGCGCTTTGGGGCTGGCTGCATTTCAGGAAGCGTTTTCTGAAATACTTACCTTCTTGAAAGACTATCGGAAAAAACACACAAATAGTTCAATGGTAGCGCATCTTCACTGCTATCAAGCAAAAGGCGCAGCCAACGAAATACGTTAGACTGCGCCTTATTACCGAGTTAGCCCCCCAGAGTATACTCGGGCCTTCCGAAGATGAGGCAGCCAGCGTTGAAGCGGCGCCATATTTAATGCGATCTCCCCAGTTCACATTAATATCTTCAGAAGACACAATGACTTTCATTAAAAAGCCCCCCTCTTGTCAAGTACTGCAATGAAATTAAATGATTAAATAAGAACTTCTAATCAAAGTGTATCAATTTTGATACAGTTTTTGCGTGTAATCGAAAGGCTTTAGTCTATTTTAACTAAGTCAGTTTTTGTTTGGTGATATTCCAGTGACGGTGTGATGGCTTTTTACACATCTATGATTTGCCGCAGATAAGATTTACTTACAGACGAATCATGCAGCAAAAATTGATCAATTGTTAGATAACGCATTGCCCATATATTGCGTTGCTTCACAATATTGATCAGATGCTCTGTTCTTGATCTCGGCGCACGCTCTCGCAGCTTCATCGAGACTATCATAAGGGCCAACCAGCAATCGCAAAACGCTGCCAACACCGCTTTGATTGTCTTCTGCCACGCGTGCATTTTTGGCATCTAATATAGGCGAAAGTGCATTTCTGAGTATATCCCAACCGGCTTGAGCCTGAGCACGGGCACGATAAGATGCAACATGAATTGAAAATTTCTCTTGAATAGCCCGCATTTCTGCACGTTTAGCTGCATCTGCCTTGGCGGATGCATTCAGGCGTTCTGCTGCATCAATTTCAAGAGCATGCTGTTCTAATTTTGCAATACGTTCTTCAAAGTTTTCCAACGTTATGTTTACGTTTTCCAAGGCTGATTGAAGGCGTGCAATTGAGGCTCCTTGTGCATTCATCTGATCTGAATTTGGGACGGATGCACGTGTTTCCTCTAACCTATTGGCTGTATTTCTGACTTCTATACCAAGTACGCGTAAAGCCTCTTCTAGTTGTGTAAATTTGTTCTTTTCTTCTCGGCTAGTCATTTGTGCCGGTATTGCGGGTGCTTGGTATTGTGTGCTTGGAGCGACTTGAGGGGTACCTTGCTGTCCAGAAGGAACAGGTTGATATGCAACAGGTTGAGGACCGCTAGGAATATAAAGACGATCATCGTCTGGTTCCGTTAGCTTATGAATGGTTGAACAGCCCGCCAGCCCTATTAATAACAGGGAAGATACTGCCGACTTTAGCAAAAACTTCTTGTTGAAATTCCAAAGTATCATTGGCTTTTCCTTCTTTCAGGTGCTGTTCTGGCGCATTCACTACATGAAGTGTAATGAATGCAAATGAAATGCCAACAAAAAGTAATCAAGGGAGGGGGGATGAAATTACCGTCTTGCGTCTACTTGCTGCTTTCTCTTTTTATAGGAGACAAGACTAAGGGGAATAGACACAAGATATAAAGCACCAATGGAAAGTAAAACAATCCATGGTTTTGCAAACAGGCCAGCAAGTATTGCACCGATTACCAACATAAAGGGTACAAACAGGTCTTTCTTAACGCGAAAGGCCTTCATGCTAATGGTCGGGAAAGTAGAGACCATTAAAATCGCAATAAATATCGCATACCCTGAAACAATCAGTCCAAAGTTCGAAATCTGCCCTTTGCCCAGTATAAATTCCAGCATCAGAGGTGCAAGTAACAGCCCTGCCCCCATCGGTGCTGGTACACCTGTCAGAAAGCCGAGACGTCTACGCGGTTCATCCTCGTCTTCCATTCTGGCATTAAAGCGCGCCAGTCTTAAAGCCATTGCGATAGCATAGATGAGAGAAACGGCCCATCCAATACGGTCAAGAGACTGAAGCCCCCACAAATAAAGGATGACGGCAGGGGCAACGCCGAATGCTACTACATCAGAGAGGGAATCCAGTTCCGCGCCGAATTTGCTCGTACTTTTCAAAAGGCGAGCAACGGTACCATCCAGTCCATCCAGAATGCCCGCAAGGATAATCGCAGTGACAGCCATTTCCCACCTATCAGAAAGAGCATACTTTATAGCCGTCAAACCGGCAACAAAGGCCATCATTGTTACCACATTTGGCAACACAGTCCGGATAGAAAACCCTTGAAGTAACGGCTTGCGTTTATTGTTGCTCATCGAATAGGCACCTGAATGTCAGAAATTTATTTTGCAGATTTACGTGCGATTACCGTTTCGCCGCCGATCATCAATTGACCTATCTTAACAGCAGCTTCCTGACTTTTGTCCAGATAAATGTCAGTCCGACTACCAAAACGTATCAGACCAAATCTATCGCCGCGATCGACTTCCTGCCCTTCTTTGAGGTTGCAAATGATTCGGCGTGCAACCAGTCCTGCAACCTGGGCAAAAGCAATATCAGCCCCGTCTTCGGTTGTCATGCGGACTAACTGACGTTCATTTTCTTCAGAAGCCTCAGTTGCAGCTGCATCTAGAAACTTTCCGTGCACGTACGATAAACCTGTTATCGTCCCTTTTGCTGGTACACGATTCACATGTACATTAAAGACAGAAAGGAAAATCGATATACGGATACGTTCTTCATCGCCCATATTTAATTCTGCAGGCGGCACAGCTTTAACGATGGCACAGACCGTACCGTCAGCGGGACTGACGAGAATATTTTTATCATCCGGGATAACGCGCTCAGGGTCTCTGAAAAAATACATACACCAGGCTGATACTATCAACCCACAAATTCCCGCAACAGGGCCGAAAATAGCCCAAATAATTATAGAAATTACAAAGAAAAGAGCGATGAAAACATGCCCTTCTTTGTGAATAGGTGTTTTTATAACATCAAAGGAATTCATTCTTTTATCCCGAAACTCGACCAAACCAGCATTATAGCAGGTAAATTTTTTCGACACACTGACTTTTTCCATAGGCTACGTCAAGTCCCGCTTGTGATTAACGAGATTAATTAGACTAGAACGGTTGTATTATTCAGATAGAGTTTTCACAAAACATCTGTACATTTTAACGACTGGTTAATAGCTCAGTTGCCATAGTGCAGTTCATAACGTTTTCGCCCGAGGTCATATGAAACTTTCTAAAACTATAGAACAGGCACATAGTCATTTAGAGCTTGTGCAAGACTCCCAGATAGAAGAACTTGATTTTGTCTGGGAAGGTATAAAGTTTCACGCCGTGACATCAAGTGCGCCCGATGGCACAGGTGTAGTTCGGTTGAGCGCAAAGCTTGGGGCACTTTATTTTACGATTGAAGATTCGTTGCAGCGTTCCCTTGCCATAGAAAAAGTCTATTCGACCAATCGCGGCATTGATGGAACATATTCCATAGAGCGAGACGGTACGGTATATTTTCACAGTGTCACGGCGACACAGAAGAAAATGTCTGGCAAAGAATTAATCAGCGCGATGACTTTGATATTGCTAGAAGCTGAGACGCACTTACGCGGCTTAAAAGCACACCTGAAGTCACCATCAGATTTACCTACATAGCTTATACAGTATGCAGAAATGTGAATTGAAGTTAAGATTCGTTGCTCGGCAAGGTGAAAAGCTGTCCAGGATAGATTAAGTCCGGGTCAATGATCTTTTCACTGTTTTCCTTAAATATCAGTGTGTAACGCACGCCGCGACCATACAGTTGGCGTGCAATTTGCCACAGAGTATTTCCGGGTTGTACGATGACACCGCTTTCGGCGAGCGATACATCAATTGCTTCGCCTGTAATAAAGGGTTGTTCTATCCTAAGTTGAACCTGACCTTCCCTTATGGTTTGATCAACTCTTAAAGTATGCTCACCTGCTGGAATTGATTGGCCTTCCATTATGACCGACCACCGACCCTCATCGTCTGCCCGGTGGCTGCCAACAAAGTGACCATCAAGGTAAACACGCACATCAACCCGCGGCAGTGACCGACCAGAAATTACCGGCGCATTCCCTGCCCCGTAATCAATAGTGTCGACAAAGAGGCTTTCCCCAACCTCGGCAAAGGCAGCAGCCCCTGGTTTTTGCAAGATGGTACTGCCGCCCTCTCCTGACTTTGACGAAAGAACTGCCACCACACCATTATCAACAGTTTCCATGAAGCGTGTATCGTCGCGTTCTGGGACAGAAACTACAACGACGTCTTCCGCTTCATAAGGCGTATCGCTATCATCTAGTGTTGCAATCAGATTTAATTCAACAGATCCTGAAGCTAGCGGCTCTTCAAGGATAATAACCCACTCGCCGTTCTCGTCCGCAATGACTTCGCCTCTAACTGTTCCATTGGCTAGTAGCTGTACTTTGGCACCTGGTGCCATCCTTCCAGCGACAACCCCCGTTCCACCCCGTGATATTCGTACAAGGTCAAATGCGGGTTTCACATAATCTGCAGGAGATTCAGAACTGGCTGTGTCACTTTGCGTGGTTTGTGTATCACTTGATGATTGCTCTGAGGATGAGTCTCCGCACGACACAACAGCCAATGAAGCAGACACAATAAGAGCCCGCAACAAAAATGCTTTTAAGCTTTCAAACAGGAAAAAATTACGTACTCTCAAATCAGGACACCATCTTAGGGTAAACAGTCTTACTTGTTTAACATTCAGCCCGTATAATTAAAGATAATTTTCGAAAAACTTGTCAATACTGTGGCAACAACAAAAGGAAACACTGTGTCAGTTGCAAAGATTAAAAATATTTGTGTGTATTGTGGTTCTCGCGTCGGCACTAGCGAAGTTTATGCCGATGCAGCAAAGGCACTTGGCTCAGGCATGGGAGAACGTCAGCAAAATTTAGTATACGGTGCTGGCAGTATTGGTTTAATGGGAATCATCGCCAGGGCAGTCACTGCGAGCGGTGGGGACGTATACGGCATTATCCCTGATCATCTGGATGCTGTTGAAATAACCCAGTCCGGTCTGGCTGAAACGGTTATTACTGAAAACATGCATGAACGCAAAAAGCTTATGTTTGATAAATCTGATGCCTTCATAGTGTTGCCCGGTGGTCTGGGAACACTTGATGAAACGTTTGAGATTATTACATGGGCCCAGCTGTCCTTACATTCAAAGCCTATTATAATCCTAAATATTGATGAATACTGGACACCTTTCTTAACACTGGTTGAAAGTGTAATTGAAAAGGGATTTGCAAACCCTTCAGTTAGAGACTTATTCAAGGTCACAACTACTGTAGAAGAGACATTTGACCTGCTGGATTGCCTTGCCAGGTCAGACGATAAGACAAAAAGTCACCTTTTTTGACTATAGTAACCATAACAGAACATCTTTTTTGTCTTTTGTCCCTTCAATAACGTGAAAACTGGTGATAGTGTGCGGCCAACTTAACGAGTCGGCCAACCGACCGGTTTTCATCCATTACCTGTTCAGGGTACAACTATTGAGGAACAAATGAGCAAAATTAAGGTCAAAAATCCTATCGTCGAAATAGATGGCGATGAAATGACACGCATCATCTGGCAATGGATCCGTGAGCGTCTTATTCAACCCTACTTGGACGTGGAACTGCTGTACTATGATTTGTCTATCCAGAAACGTGATGAGACAAATGATCAGATTACGATTGATTCAGCAAATGCCATCAAAGAGCACGGCGTCGGTGTAAAGTGTGCAACCATTACACCTGATGAGCAGCGCGTTGAGGAATTCGGCCTTAAGAAAATGTGGCGCAGCCCGAACGGTACAATCCGTAATATTTTGGGCGGTACTGTTTTCCGTGAGCCAATCATCATGCAAAACGTACCGCGCCTTGTGCCGGGTTGGACACAGCCGATCGTAATTGGCCGTCACGCATTTGGTGATCAGTATCGTGCGACGGACTTCCTTGTTCCTGGTAAGGGTAAGCTTACCATGAAGTTCACGCCAGAAGATGGCGGTGAAGTTATTGAAAAAGATATCTATGACTTCCCGGATGCTGGCGTTGCTATGGGTATGTATAACCTCGATGAAAGCATCAAGGACTTCGCCCGTGCATGTATGAACTACGGCTTGGACCGTAAATGGCCAGTGTATCTGTCAACCAAAAACACTATCCTGAAAGCCTATGACGGTCGTTTCAAAGATCTGTTCATGGAAGTGTTTGAGACAGAGTTTGAAGAAAAGTTCAAAGAACTTGGTATTTCGTACGAGCACCGTCTGATTGATGACATGGTTGCATGTGCTATGAAATGGTCTGGTGCCTTTATCTGGGCTTGTAAAAACTATGACGGTGATGTTCAGTCAGACACCGTTGCCCAGGGCTTTGGTTCGCTTGGCTTGATGACATCTGTTTTGATGACGCCAGACGGAAAAACTGTGGAAGCAGAAGCTGCACACGGTACGGTTACGCGTCACTACCGCCAGCACCAGGAAGGTAAAGAGACTTCAACTAACCCGATCGCCTCTATTTTCGCATGGAGCCGTGGTCTGAAATTCCGCGGTAAGATGGACGGCACCCCTGAAGTTACAAAGTTCGGTGAGCTGATCGAGAAGGTTTGTATTGAGACTGTTGAAAGCGGCAACATGACCAAAGACCTTGCACTTCTTATTGGTCCGAACCAAAGCTGGATGACTACGGGTCAATTCTTTGACAAGATTGATGAAAATCTTAAAGCTAAGATGTAAGCTTTTTAAAATAGTAAAACAAAAAGACCCCTATGCATTTAGGGGCCTTTTTTATGGTCAAAATTAAATAGGACAGCCGATCATCGGCTTAATTTAGCGTCCAGCACAGTCAAGAGTTCCTGACTTTCATCAGAGCTAAGGTGACCCCCATCAACCATTTCCAGAATACGAACACGGGCGCTTTCCATGAGCTGTTCACCAATATCAGCGTTCATTGATAAAAACAGATGCAGGTCTGGGCTTTCCAACCAAAGCACCTTGCATTTGGTCCGGGACACTACAGTTGCCTGACGGCCGGCATCACTTAAAAATCCTACTTCCCCGAAAAAGTCTCCTGGCTGCAGGGGAATTGACCTTTGATGAAAATAGGCTGTTGCTTGTCCTGATATCAGAATAAACAAACCATTTGCTTCATCCTGCCTATGGGCCAGAACTGTCCCGACCGAGCTTTCCATCGTTCGCATACGAACGCCCAGTTCGTGCATTTGAGTAGGCGGTAATTTGTGGAACAGACCAGTTGCCAAAATCACACTGCGAGAGACTACAAATTCTTTACGGTGAACTTCATTTGAAAAGCCGGATGCAATGATACCAATAGGGATTGCGTAAAAAGCCAACCCGAAAATCATAAACAGACCGCCCACTATTTTACCCGCAGTAGTTACCGGCACGACATCCCCGTATCCAATTGTGGTCAGAGTGGCTAGTGAAAACCAAAGTGAGGATGGTATGCTTCCAAACTCGTTTGGCTGCGCCTCCCCTTCAATATAATGCATCAGGGACGCGGAAAAAAACAAAAGCCCCACCATAATGATGAGCGCCGCCACCAATGCACGGCGTTCTGCATACACAACACGAACGAGGGATAAAACACCAGGCGAGTAGCGAACAAGCTTCAGTAAACGTAAAAGCCTGAACACACGAAGAAAACGTAAGTCAGCCGTAAAGAGCGTCCATAGGAAAAACGGCAGGATTGCAGCGAGGTCAACGATCGCCATCGGCGTGAAAATATATTTAACCCTGCTCTTCCAGTTCTGATCAGCGACAAGTGCCTCACGCTCTACACAGGACCAAAGACGAACTAAATAGTCAGCGCTGAAAACAGTGACGGAAAAGACTTCAAAATACCAAAAAGTTTGCTCATGTGCTTCCCATATATGAGGCACGCTTTCGAGCGCAACAACAACGATATTGCTTAGGATCAGAAACACCATGAACCACTCAAAGAGGCCTGCAACAGGGCCGGCAAAACTACCCATCTCAAGGAAGTCATAGGTTTTTCTGCGAATATCTTTCAGAGAAAGGGTCTTGTCGACTTGCTGTAAGCTCATATGAAATGCTTCTTGGCAGTTATTCTTTGTGAAACAGTAAGTATTTAAAAGCACAATGGCAATGAGCGATATAGAAAAGTAAAAAGCTCCGAGGATGGACCTCAGAGCTTTGATGAGTATTCTACAGTGGTTTAGATACTATGCAGCAATGGCATTTTCGATGGCTAGAAGTGCTTCCGTGGCTTTGGCGCCGTCTGGACCACCAGCTTGCGCCATATCCGGGCGACCACCACCACCTTTGCCGCCAACAGCCTCTGCACCGACGCGAACAAGGTCTACTGCATTAACGGTATCCTTCAGGTCATCGGTTACGCCGACCAGCAGGCCTGCTTTACCGTCATTCACCGCGATCAGTGCCACCACACCTGAACCTATGGTCTTTTTCGCATCATCGGCAATCCCGCGCAAATCTTTGGGACTTACACCATCCAGGACCTGTCCGATGAATTTTATGCCATTGATTTCCTTGATCGCAGGGCCGCTGGAAGTGCTGCCTCCCATGGCTGCCTTTTTGCGGGCATCTGTTAACTCACGCTCCAGAGTTTTGCGTTCTTGCAACAAAGCACTCAAGCGTTCCTGAATATCTTCAGGCTTAGTTTTAAGCGTAGATGCCGCCTCTTTCAGTAAATCTTGTTGCTGCAGAAGATGATCATGTGCAGCGGCACCAGTAAGGGCTTCTACCCTGCGTACGCCTGCAGATACGGCACTTTCAGAAACGATAGTGAAGAGACCGATCTCTCCTAGTTGAGAAACATGCGTTCCACCGCATAGTTCAACGGAATACCCGCTTTTCTTTGAACCTGTGTCGCCCCCCATGGAGACAACACGAACCTCATCGCCGTATTTTTCTCCAAACAAAGCCATAGCACCAGCGTCAATAGCATCATCATAAGTCAAAAGGCGTGTTGAAACCTCACCATTTTGTCGAACGAGCGCATTTACCTCACGTTCAATGATTTTTAGTTCTTCCGCGGAAATTGCCTTTGGGTGTGATACATCAAAACGGAGTCTGTCAGGTGCAACCAAAGACCCTTTTTGTGTAATATGCTCGCCTAGATTTCGGCGCATTACCTCATGAAGGACATGGGTTGCCGAGTGATTAGCACGTAATTTTTGACGCCGGTCTGCGTTAATTTTCAAATCAACCGCATCCCCAACTTTTACTTGCCCTTCGGTAATAGTTGACCGGTGTACATGAAGACTGCCGACCATTTTCAAGGTATCCTGAACAGCCACGTGACTATTTTGTGTGGATATCGTGCCCGTATCACCCATTTGGCCACCAGATTCACCATAAAACGGGGTTTGATTGGTCACGATTAATACATCATCCCCTTTTGATGCGACGTCAACACGCTTGCCGTCTTTTACTAGCGCGTTAATAACCCCTTCAGATTGACCTGATGCATACCCAAGGAAATCAGTTGCACCGAATTCATCTTCGATATCAAACCATACTTTTTCTGTAGCTGTATCACCAGAGCCAGACCAGGCTGCACGTGCCTTGGCACGCTGTTCTTCCATCGATTGATTGAAGCCGGCAACGTCCACTGACATGTTTTTGTCACGCAGGGCATCCTGGGTTAAGTCAAGCGGGAAGCCGTACGTGTCATAGAGCTTAAAGGCAACATCACCAGGAAGCGTATCTCCTGAAAGGTTACTTACTTCATCATCAAGTAACCGCAGCCCTTTATCGAGCATCTGCCTGAAGCGGCTTTCTTCTAACCTGAAAGTTTCTTCAATCAGTTTCTGCGCTCTTGGCAATTCAGGAAACGCCTGACCCATCTCAGAAATAAGTGTTGGTGTAAGCTTGTCCATGACCAGATCTTTAGCGCCGAGAAGATGCGCATGACGCATTGCACGGCGCATGATACGGCGCACCACATAGCCACGGCCTTCATTAGACGGTAAAACTCCATCCGCAATCAGAAAGCTGCAAGCCCGCAAATGGTCAGCAATGACACGGTGTGAAGCGCGTGTTGCTTCTGTTTCTGCTGCGCCAGTCACCTCAACGGACGCCGCAATAATACGCTTGAAGGTGTCGATTTCGTAGTTATCGTGTGTCCCCTGCAACACTGCGGCAATACGTTCGAGCCCCATACCTGTGTCGATACTAGGTTTTGGTAAGTCGATACGTTCCCCACCTGCCAATTGCTCATATTGCATGAAGACCAAATTCCAGATTTCTACAAACCTGTCTCCGTCTTCTTCAGGGGAGCCAGGAGGGCCACCCCAAATATGATCGCCATGATCGTAGAAAATTTCAGAACATGGGCCGCAAGGGCCTGTGTCACCCATGGACCAGAAGTTATCGTTGGTCGCAATGCGAATGATACGGTCATCAGAAAAGCCAGCGATCTTTTTCCAAAAATCAAAGGCAACATCATCTTCATGATAGACGGTTACCGTTAGCTTATCTGGGTTTATACCAAAATCACCTGTGATCAGGTTCCATGCATGCGAAATAGCTTCTTCTTTAAAATAATCGCCGAAAGAGAAGTTCCCCAGCATTTCAAAGAATGTATGGTGCCGCGCAGTATAGCCAACATTATCCAGATCATTATGCTTACCACCAGCACGCACACACTTCTGTGAAGATGTTGCACGCGTGTAATCACGTGTCTCTGTACCTGTAAACAGGTTTTTAAACGGCACCATTCCGGCATTTACAAACATCAATGTTGGGTCATTGTCTGGAACCAATGGGGAAGACGACACAATTTCGTGTCCATTTTTCCCGAAATAGTCCAAAAACGCCTTACGGATATCATTAGCCCCTTGCATGGGATTACCCTCAATCTAAATTAAACTTATGTCTGAACGCATTATACATACGCAATTTTACGTTCTTGTACTCGGCCATATGGTTTCTGTCCAGTAGCAGCACAGTATTCAGGATAGAAAACAGAAAAAGGACGACACGTGTCGTCCTTTTGCATCATTAGTAACTAAATATCTGCGACTATTTATTGTTATTCTTCTTCAACAGTAGGGTCTGTCAGCATCGCATCCTTCACCAAGCCTGCATTCTGACGAATTGCTGTTTCAATCTGGTTTGCGATATCACTGTTTTCCAGAAGGAACCGTTTTGCATTTTCGCGACCCTGGCCTATACGCTGGCTGGAATAACTGTACCAGGAGCCTGATTTCTCGACCACATTGGCCTTAACACCCAAATCAAGTATCTCTCCTGTCTTTGAAACACCCTCCCCATACATGATGTCAAACTCTACCTGCTTGAAGGGAGGTGCAACTTTGTTTTTAACAACTTTGACCCGTGTTGTGTTTCCAACAATATCATCTTTATCTTTAATCTGACCAACGCGGCGGATATCAAGGCGGACCGATGCATAAAACTTCAAGGCATTACCGCCAGTCGTTGTCTCCGGGCTGCCATACATAACACCAATTTTCATCCGAATCTGGTTGATGAAAATCACAATTGTATTGGACTTGCTAATAGAGGCGGTCAGTTTACGCAGTGCTTGGCTCATCAAGCGAGCCTGAAGGCCAACATGACTATCCCCCATTTCGCCTTCCAGTTCGGCGCGCGGTGTAAGTGCGGCAACACTGTCTACGACCAAAATATCAACAGCACCGGAGCGAACAAGCGTGTCTGCAATTTCAAGTGCCTGTTCACCCGTGTCAGGCTGACTGATCAGCAGTTCGTTGACGTCAACGCCAACTTTTCTGGCATATACCGGATCAAGAGCATGTTCGGCATCAACAAAGGCAGCAATTCCCCCTGCCTTTTGACATTCAGCAACAGCATGCAGTGCAAGCGTTGTCTTACCGGAGCTTTCAGGACCATAAATTTCAATGATCCGCCCCTTTGGGAACCCACCAATACCAAGAGCAATATCCAAATTAAGGGAACCAGTTGAAACTGCCTCGATCTCGATAGTGTTTTCACGTTGGCCCAGTTTCATTACTGATCCTTTGCCAAACGCCCTGTCGATTTGTCCCAAAGCCGCTTCCAGCGCCTTACTCTTATCCATAGATGATCCTTTAACCAATTGTAATTCTGGCATTGCCATAGTCAGCCTCCCTTATTCCATAGGCGTTCATTGGTTTCAATGAATCATTTGTATCACATTTGTTCTTTTTATCAAGGGCAAATGTTCTTTTTATGTTCTTTGCCAAGGAAACATTAAAAGTTGTCAGAAATTGGGAAGGCTCAGGAGCGTTCTTCCAGTATGTTTTTAACAGTTTCTGCCAGGTCTTTCAGTGAGAACGGCTTTGGCAGGAAATGAAATTCTTCTGCTTCCAGATTATCTCTCAAAAGATCTTCTGCGTAACCTGAGATAAAAATCACCGGTAGATTTGGGTTCAGTTTTCGAGCCTCTGTCACAAGAGTGGGACCATCCATATTGGGCATGACCACGTCAGAAATCAGAAGATCAACTTTTGTATCGTCGGACTGGAGTATCTCTAACCCCTTCTCGCCCGAAGCTGCTTCATGAACGGTATATCCTTTGTTCGTTAAAGCGCGGGCCGCAAACATCCGGACAGGATCTTCATCTTCGACAAGAAGGATAGCGCCTTTTCCGCTTAGATCCATCGGAACTGATATTTCCTGATGGTCAGTAGAAGCCTCTATCACATCCTGTGCTTCGTGCGCTTTAAGCAAGATCATAAACGTCGTACCTTGGCCGACCTTGGATTCGACGAATACATACCCTCCAGTTTGTTTTACAATACCGTATACTGTTGAAAGACCCAATCCGGTCCCCTGCCCGACTTCTTTTGTAGTAAAGAAGGGTTCAAAAATTTTCGCGAGATTATCCGGATCAATGCCGTGTCCTGTATCGATAACTTCGATCATGATATATTGTGAGGGGTCCAGGGCCTCATACTTGGAAAGGATAGGACTATCATACTGTACAAGTGATGTCCGTATCTCGAGCTTACCGCCTTCTGGCATTGCATCTCTGGCGTTGACTGCCAGATTAATGATCACCTGATCCAACTGCCCCTGATCGACTTTGACCGGAAGTAAGTCACGGCCATGTGTGACTTTGAGTTCTATGGTTTCCCCGATGAGGCGTCTCAGTAGGTTAGACAACTCTGCTATGACATCTGTTACCATCAACACTTTTGGCCGCAGTGTTTGTTGCCTTGAAAACGCCAATAACTGACGTACCAAATTAGCAGCACGGTTTGCATTTTGCTTGATCTGAATAAGGTCAGAGAAGGATTGATCCCCTGCGTCATGCCGAACGAGCAACAAATCACAAAAGCCGATAATTGCTGTCAGTAGATTATTAAAATCATGTGCTACACCACCTGCCAACTGTCCTACTGCCTGCATTTTCTGGGCCTGAACAAACTGGCGCTCCAGGCTTTTCTCCTGAGTTTTATCGGTTAGATACATAACGGTGCTAAAAACATCGTTCAGGAGCACAGACGAAAAATCGACACGGCCTTGTCGTTCAGGCTGGCAATTATACCGGATATCAACCGGTGGAATGTCCACGTTCCCTTCTTGCACATTTTTAATGGCATCTTCTACCAGGCTTCTATCGTCAGGGTGGATAACATTTAAGATGCTATCTCCAATAGCAATCTCACGTCCTGCAGGGTGCTGCCCTAACGCGAGATTAAATTCTTTCACTTTCATATCATCTGTTAAGACAGCGGTACTGATTGGCGAGGCATCAGCAAGTGGTCCCATGATATTCTCAGCGGTGACAATGCCAGGCACCAAAGTAGGCTTGCTCTGAGGCTTAGTGAACAAGCGGTATTGGCCAGCATTTTCACTAGTTCCACGGGTCATTACAGGAAACTGTGTTACTTCGGCTTCTACGCGCTGGCCGCGAGCAGTCATCAGCGATCTGGTTTCTTCGTCATAGCGGATTGACTGCGGATACACACCTTCTGCATGTTCCTTGCCTAGCCATTTGAGGATAACAGAATTCGCGAACAGGATTTTCCCGTTTTTGTCTTCTAGAACGAAGCCAACATCTAATTGTTTTAAAAGGGGGGCTGCCCAGTCTCTGGCTAGCTCAATTTCACGCTTCAAGCGTCCTGCTTCATCATTAATACTGACATTCCATAGAATAAAATCACCTGTTCGGCGCCCCGTGATTCTAAAGCTTTGCTCGGTATCACCTTGAAAAGGAAACTCTTTTTCACCTTCTCCTTTTCGCCGAACCTCGGAGATTAGTTCAGACAAATCCTTTGCAGATTGTTCGTCAGGGATAAGGTCCACAAGGCCTGCACGCATTCGACTTGGGCGAAGTTTGGTAAATGCCTCGTTTGCTTCCACACGCGCACCACTTAGATCAGAGATCATAGTCGCCCGTCTGTTCATAGACATGAGAGAGCCAATGAGCACACGGTCAGACAGTTGTGCTTGCCCTGTTGGCATATCAAATTGCCTGAGCGATATAAACAGCCCGGCAGCTGTCAGCAATAGCGCGCCACTAAACCATGCAATACCGGCTGACCCACTAACATAGTATAATGACAATATACCGCCACCTATGGCAACAAGCACGCCGCCAAGGGCAAGTGTTAAAAGCCGAAGGCCCGCTATGTTAACTTCTTTTTCCATTAACGCCATGTTGGCTTTAGGTAGACGACTATCCATGAGGCCCCTCTTAATCCTGCCGGTGTGCAATAAAAACTACCGCGAGCACCAATGAAAACGCAAGGACTAAAGAGGGTTACGGTCGTGTATTGAGAGAAGTCGAAAAATAACAGCCGGCAGATTCAGTAAATCAGCGAAGTCCAGCGCGCTTAAGTTTCATCACATAACCAATGACTTCGGCGACTGCCTTATAATGATCCGGCGGAATCTCATCATCCACTTCTACCGTAGCGTATAGCGCTCTGGCCAGAGGCGGGTTCTCCACAATAGTAATTTTATGTTCTTCAGCGACTTCCCGGATTTTCAGGGCAACCGTATCTACGCCTTTGGCTACGACTTTGGGGACTTCCATCTCTAAATGCTTATACTGTACTGCAATCGCGTAGTGTGTTGGGTTTGTGATCACCACATCTGCCTCAGGAACAGCCGCCATCATACGCTGTCTTGAACGCTCACTTCTAATTTGCCGCAGACGCGCTTTGACCATAGGGTCACCATCTGTTTGTTTATATTCGTCCTTAATTTCCTGTTTCGACATCCTCAGTTGTTTATGATGCTGGAACTTTTGGTAAGAAAAGTCGATCGCTGCAATAACTGTCATGACCGCAAGAACACCACCGAATAACTGGATGGCAATCGTTAAAATGATTTCAAGCACATCGGTAAGGGGCACCATCATCATAGTGTCCAGCATATCGCGCTGCGGCCAGACAATAGCAAATAGCACGGCCAGAACAGTGATAAGTTTCGCAATGATTTTAGCACCTTCAACGAGTGTCCGCGTTGAGAAAAGCCGTTTTAAACCGCCGAGAGGAGAGATTTTATTCATCTTCGGCTTCATTTTTTCAAAGGTAAAAACTGCCGGATGCTGAATTCTGTTACCTAGTATTCCACCAACAACAAAGGCGGCAAATGGTATCATCATCACAATGAAAATCTGCCAAACAAGTATTTGCATGGGGTTTTCTATACTTGTGTCTTCGACGCTCATATCATGAATATTGGCTAAAAAACCACCAAGTGGCACAGCAATCGATTCCGCAATATAGGAACCGGAAGACGCCAATAGTATCGTAGCAACAAGCAGCATGGCCCAGGTTTTGAATTCCTGGCTGGTGGGCACCTGCCCCTTATCCAAAGCTTCCTGCAACTTTTTGGGCGTGGGCTCTTCTGTTTTCTGAGAGTCGTCTTCGTCTGCCATGTCTGCCCCCTACCCCAGCATCTGCAAGAAATATTGCTCAAAGTGATCAAGAAAAACCATCATCATACTTGATACCACGACCATAAATAGCGCAAAGCCCAAAAAGATATTCACGGGCATACCAATGAAAAATACCTGAAACTGTGGCATCATACGTGCGACAAGTCCTAATCCAAGATTATAGACCAGAGAGTACACAATGAAGGGCGCAGCCAGCATAATACCAAGCGTGAAGGATGTTGCTACATAGTGCTGGGCGATCCCTGCAAAATCCGCAAACGGAATAGATTCTGTGATCGGGAATATATAGTAACTGTTGACCATACCCATGATCATTAGATGATGGATGTTCGTCACCATAATAAGGGTTACAGCCATTAGAGTCATAAGCGTTGATATGATGGCGCTTTGTGTACCCTGGTTTGGGTCAAATGCCTGCGCTGCGGCAAGGCCAGACTGAAAGGCAAGTACTGTGCCCGCGGTATGTACAGCGGTCATGATCAAACGTGCCATAAGCGCAATCATAATTCCAAGTGCAATTTCACGACCAATCAGTGCGGCAAGTTCAACCGACCCCGCAGGCATTTCTGGTAATGACTGTCGCACAGATGAATAGACAACAAGGGAAAGAAGAAATCCGAAACTGACACGAATACGGCGCGGAACGGACTGCTCACCCAGTGCAGGAAGGAGCATAACAATCGCAGCCATGCGACAGGTAACAAGAAGAAAGGCAAAAGCTTCAGACGGTAAAATTGAACTCAGCAAGGCCTATCCCCCTGCCACAATACGTTCCATCAGACGCAACATAAGGCCATTCATAATACTCCCCATAAAGGGTAAGAACAGAAGTAGGCCGGCAAAAACGGCGATGATTTTCGGAACAAATGTCAGGGTCATTTCCTGAATTTGAGTCAAAGCCTGAAAAAATGCGATAATAAGACCGACAAACAGAGCAACACCCAGCACCGGCCCTGACATTAACAGAAGGGCGTAAATAGCTTCTTTTGCGACATCTAGGACGTCTGGTCCTGTCATAGAATTTCTGCCTGTTTTGGTAGTAGCGCTATCCTAGATTGGCATTTTCAGGATGTCATTATAAGCAGATATTACTTTATCACGAACGGCAACTACCGTTTGAACAGTCAGCTCAGCATTTGAGACTGCGGTCACGACATCAACCATATCAGCTTGGTTCACGAGGGACTTCGCACTGGTAACTTCCATATTTGCAGAAGACGCCTTAATGTCACTGACAGCGTCTGACACCATATCTGCGAATTGTGAAGACAAACCGTCCGCACCACCGTCCCGGCCAGATACGCCGTTTCCTGTCAGGTTTTTGCTGGCCTGACCATATGCATTAACAGCATCTAATTGCTTGATATCCATCTCTTAATTCTCCTAGCGCAGAAGATCCAGAGTCATTGTAGCCATTTTTCTGCTGCCTTCCAAGGCATTTAGATTAGATTGATACGATCTTTGTGCTTGACGCATATCCATCATCTCTACAAGGCCGTTCACATTTGACTTAAAAATATACCCGTCTTCGTCCGCTGCGGGATGGCCTGGGTCATATTTTCTGCTGAAATCACTTTGATCAAAAGCAGTCTTCCCGGGCGATACCAGCTCTACCCCCATGACATCATCCAGCTCAGACTGAAATGTTGCTACCTTTCTGCGGTATGGGTCAACACCAGGGGCCACGGAAACACTGTCCTGGTTCGCTAGGTTTTCTGAAATAATACGCATGCGGACAGACTGTGAGTGAAGTCCACTTGCTGAAACCATCATTGCTTTTTGCAAATCCATCGTTCTTCTCCTTATGTCAGCGCGTTACGCCTGACCGCCCTTACCAATTGCAATTTTCATAAGACCCAGATTCTTTTTGTAGAGGTTAACAGCTAACCCATACTGCATCTGGTTGTCGGCAAGTTTGATCATTTCGTTCTCTAGAACAACGGCGTTACCGTCTTTATTCTCTTCATATTCAGCAACATCCCGTGTGGAAAGTTCCTGCTGGCCTTGTTGGGCGCCCAGATGTGCAGGGTGTGTTGCCTTCATGACAAATGGCTTAACACCGCTTGCACGACGTGACTTACCTTCAAGGGACTGGATAAGAGAAGAGAAATCCTGCTTTTCAGCTTCCTGTGCATGATAGCCAGGAGTGTCAGCATTCGCGACGTTCTGTGAAATCAACGCCTGATTCTTAGAAAGATAGGACATCCGCTGTTTCAGTGCAGACATTAGAGGAATTGAATTCAAATCCATTTTTTCGCCTTTCCCAAGTCGACAATCCGACTTCCACTTACATTTTTAAAGCTACAGCCCATTTTATAACCCGGCATTTATTGCCTTCTTTTTGGGGGCTTAATCTTACTCTTGCAAAAATGATGCAAGTTCAGTTCAATGGGGCATGGAAAGTGATAAAAAATCAGAGATTATGTCAAAAGCTGCCTTGGCAGTTAAGAAAGAGGAAGATGCCCGGGCACCTAAAATTACTGCCAAGGGCAAGGGCTATAATGCTGTAAAAATTCTCGATCTTGCTTTTGAACACGGTGTTAAAGTCAGACAGGACGCAGAGTTAACATCAATCCTGAAAGAACTGGACGTCGATAGTCCAGTCCCTCTAGAGGCTCTTGATGCTGTGTCCATTATCCTGCAAAAAGTATATGAAGCCAATGCAAGTCTGAAAGCAAAAAAAGACAATGAAGAAATTGAATAGTAAGGAATTATTTCAATATGTTAATTGAATTTCTTGGCGCATTGACTGCCTTGATCTTTGTATTAGGTCTGATTTTCATAATCACATGGGCCGTCAAAAAGTTCGGGCTGCTTCCAGGCTCCTATCAGATTAAAAAAGAGCACAGAGAAATAGAGATATTGGACAGCAAAATGATTGACGCCCGGTCGCGTGTTCTAGTGGTGCGCTGGCGCGATAAAGACTATTTGGTTGGTAACAGCCCGTCTGGATTATCGTTGCTTGATTCTGTTGACGCCCCCTCCATGACCGTGCATGACTTGTCTGAGAGTGAGCAAAAGGGCAGCCCATCAAATGACTAAAACAATGTTACTTAAAATGCTTCCAAGCAAGAAAGAACGCTGCTTATTTCTACTGGGACTTTTGCCCGCGGCAATAATTGCCTGCACATTTATTTATGCTCCTGAGGCAGCTGCACAGTCACTAACGCTGGATTTGGGCGAAAGTGGAAGCCTGACTGGAAGAGTAGTGCAGATGCTGCTACTGCTCACGGTGCTGTCACTGGCACCCAGTATTTTAGTAATGATGACAAGTTTTACGCGCATCATTGTTGTTTTATCTTTGCTCCGCTCTGCACTGGGTACACAGCAGACACCGCCAAACATCGTTCTTATCTCACTGGCGTTGTTTTTGACGGGATACGTCATGTCCCCTACTTTGACTGCGGTTTGGGATACGGGTATTCAGCCCCTGATCAATGAAGAAATAGATGAGCAGCAGGCCTATGATCGCTCAATAGTTCCAATGCGTGCCTTCATGATGTCTCAGGTTCGGGAAAAAGACCTTGAGCTTTTTCAGACGCTGCGAGAGGCACCGGTCGAAGAATCTCTGGATGAAATTCCGTTAACGTCACTTATACCTGCGTTCATGATCAGTGAACTGCGTCGGGCATTCGAGATTGGGTTTCTATTGTATGTGCCATTTCTTGTTTTGGACATGGTGATCGCTTCAGTTTTGATGTCCATGGGTATGATGATGTTACCACCTGTTATGATCGCCCTGCCCTTTAAATTGATTTTTTTCGTACTGGTTGACGGCTGGAATCTAGTGGCAGGTTCTCTGGTTCAAAGTTTTGGAACATCCCCGCCGCCAGGCATCAGTTAAAGTCATTGTTCGACGTTACGGTCACGCTAGTAAGGGGACGTGACGATACCGATTTGTGGTGCTTCAAGGCTGCCCAAATATAATTTATCGCCGACCTGCTCAACGCTAGTGACCATATAGACTTTCTCGCCCTTGGGGTCATGCAGTGTTGTAAGAACTTTACCGTCCCTGTCTAGGCCAACCACCGTACCTTGCCGGATGGCTCCTGGGCGCAGGAAAGCAGGTAATTTTGCCAAAAGTGAACGAATAAATGGCTTTTCACCGAGACTATCCACAAGCGGGTTTGGCGGTGAGGCAATAGCGACCCAAAAGACATCTT
Source organism: Kordiimonas sediminis (assembly GCF_014656395.1). Lineage (GTDB taxonomy): Bacteria > Pseudomonadota > Alphaproteobacteria > Sphingomonadales > Kordiimonadaceae > Kordiimonas_A > Kordiimonas_A sediminis. The sequence continues at coordinate 812,410 of NZ_BNCI01000002.1, read as the reverse complement.
TTTCGTTGGCTGAAATACCGTCAGGATAGCCAGGAAGGCCGTCTATAAATATTTCTGACGTACCTGCCTTATCCCCTGTTAGCCAATAACGGGTAACACGATATTTCCATGTCTCATTGACAAGAACAAAACTGTCATCACTTGAAACTGCTATTCCGTTGGCGAAATACAGATCATCTAAAAGAACTGTCGTTTTCTCTGTTTTGGGGTCGTATGATAACAAACGTCCATGTGGCCTACCTTCAAGAAGGTCTAGCGCATAGTCGGGCTGATTATAAACATCACTGGCGTCTGAGAAATAAATGACGCCGTCAGAAGCTATATCGAGGTCATCAGTAAAGGCAAAAGGTACGCCGTTCGCTTCAGTGGTAAGAACAGTTATCTCGCCCGCCGGATTAATAGAAAGAAGGCCCTTCCAGGCATCCGCGACGATCAGGTTATTTTCCCGGTCGAAATGCAAACCAAGTGGCCGGCCACCCGTGTCAGCAAAAGTTTCTTGCTGGCCGTCAGACAGTATCCTGACTATTCTGCCGTCATGCAGGCCGCCGTATATACGACCCTGGCTATCCACGGCAACATCCTCCGGTCCGGTACCGGATTTAAGACTGATCACCTGTGCATTTCTAAGCTCTGTATTCTCTGCATACACACCAACATAGGAAGATGATTTGGCGCGTTCAGTTTTGACCGGATTGATCACTGAAGGTGACACCACAAGCACGAGCACAAGAAGAACTAATAAACCTGCTAAAACCTTTATAAATTTAAACATATAACCCCCATACAGATTTTGGTTAACAGTGCGGGGCAACTTATACAAAAAAGGGTGGCGAGACCACCCTTTGTTAGCTTAAAACTATGCTACAGTATGATAATTAAAAGATTTCTTCCTTCGTCTTCAAAAACTTCAGACTAGGGTAATCATCTTTTGCCCTATCGAGATGCCAGCTATTACGTGCCAGATAGACTGGTGCACCTGCATGGTCTACTGCCATCGATGCTCTATTGCTGTCACTGAATGCTTTTACTTCTCTCGGTTCACCTTCAACCCATTCAGCTGTCATCAGTGTAGTAGGTTCAAATCTACACGGAATTTGATATTCCGTCCTGATGCGATCAGACAAGACATCAAACTGCAATGGTCCAACCACCCCGACAACCCAGTCGCTACCCAGATTGGGCTTAAACACGCGTGCGGCACCCTCTTCTGCTAATTGCTCAAGCGCACGGCCCAGGTGTTTAGCTTTCATCGGATCATCTGCACGAACTTTTTGCAGGATTTCTGGCGCAAATGAAGGAACGCCCGTGAATCTCAATGTTTCACCTTCGGTCAGCGTATCGCCAATACGTAGATTACCGTGGTTTGGAATACCGATGATGTCGCCAGCAAAAGCTTCCTCGGCTATCTCCCTGTCCTGTGCCAGGAATAATTGCGCATTATGAACAGCCATTATCTTGCCACTGCGCACATGTTTAAGTTTTGCACCCTTCTTAAAGCGACCAGATACAATTCGAACAAAGGCAATCCGGTCCCTGTGTTTGGGGTCCATATTCGCCTGAATTTTAAAGACAAGTGCAGACATCTTTTCTTCATTAGGGGCAACCGAGCGCTCAAGCGCTTTGCCAACCCGCGGTTTTGGAGCGAACTGCCCAATACCCCTAAGAATTTCCTGTACACCGAAGTTATTGATAGCGGACCCAAAAAAGACCGGAGTCATGGTGCCTTCCAAATAGGCGTTCACATCAAATTCGGGGCAAAGGCCTCGCACCATATCTACATCTTCACGCAGTTTATTCAGTGCGTGATCAGGCAACAGTTCAGCTAGCTTGGGATCGTCTAGCCCTGAACATTTGATACCCTCCTTTATGGTGTCCCCTTTTGACCGGTCAAAAAGGTTAAGTTCATCCTTCAGCAAGTCATAACAACCAAGGAAATCACGCCCCATTCCGATTGGCCATGAAACGGGCGATACATCCAGTGCCAGTGTTTGTTCAATTTCATCAAGAAGGTCGAAAGGGTCCTTGGTTTCACGATCCATCTTGTTGACGAACGTTGTGATCGGCATATCGCGAAGACGACAGACTTCAAAGAGCTTGCGTGTTTGCGTCTCAATACCCTTGGCGGCATCAAGCACCATAATTGCACTGTCTACTGCAGATAACGTACGGTATGTGTCTTCAGAGAAGTCCTCGTGACCTGGCGTGTCAAGCAGATTGAATGTGCGGCCTTCATAATCAAAGGTCATGACTGAAGATGCAACGGAGATACCGCGCTCCTGCTCTACCTTCATCCAGTCAGATCTGGCACGGCGGCGTTCACCTTTCGCCTTGACCTCGCCAGCCATCTGAATAGCACCACCAAATAGAAGCAGTTTTTCAGTCAGGGTAGTCTTACCGGCATCAGGGTGCGAGATAATGGCGAATGTACGCCTACGATCAATCTCATTTTCAAAAGCCATTTGGCTTCCTCCAAAAGTAAAAAGGACGGCGATTTACGCTGTTAATGGGGCGCAACCTAGCTGTTTTAATGCAAAATGGAAGTAAAAAAGTAGAAACCGGACCCCAGGGGAGAAGTGGGTCCGGTTTCATTACATACCACCTTGGTGGTCACTTTTCTCATGCTCTGACAGGAAAGGGAGGGGGAGATGGGAAGAGTTCCAGTCAGAAATGTTGAGAAAAGGTATCTCTATTTAGCTGTAGCAGCCTTGATTTCCTCTGCGCCAGCAGCATAACGATCCTGTAGAACCGCAATGACCTTCTGGTTAGATTCAACAGCAAGATCAGCAACAACACGCGCATCTTTGACGCTTTTCTGCATGAAAGCCTGAGCAGTTTCAAACGACTTGTCAAAACCAAGCTCACTTGCTTTGCCGTTAAACATCTTTGTCGCATGTTCGTTTACTTCGGCGATATTCTCTTTCGCTAGCTCAACGTTTTTCTGCGTCAAAGACTTGGAACCTTCAAATGCCAGACGACCAGCTTCAGCAAGAGCTTCAACATTCTTTTTATGGAACTCGGTTACAGCTGACAGATCAAAAGCTGGGACTTTGAACATGTCGGAAAATGCTTCAAAACCAAATACAGGTGTTTCAGTTTTCGTAGCCATTATATTAGCCTTTCAAAATTCATTTATATTGTGCGCTGCACAACGTAGGGCTAATATATGTGCGCCGCACAATTTAGTCAAGATAAATTTTTGTGCGCTGCGGCATAATTGATTTATTCTGGGTTTGATCTTCACCTTCGGGGTCGCATAATGCTTTAAAGCCAGCAGCCATAAACGGTATCATTCTCTTGCATGCTGCCTGTAGGTCGGTAGATTTACACAGCCCTTTTGAATAATGGTCAATTCGACCAGTTTGTGCAAAGCTCAGTGTTAGTGCCCCGGAAAAGAAATGATAACACCAGTATAGATCTTCATCTTTTGCTTTTGGTAAGGCTCTTTTCCACGCCTCCAGATATGCCTTAAGAACAGGTTCAAAATATTTGGTCATGGCATCCCTGCCCCATTGTCCTGAATTATTGACATAGGCGACTAATCGTAAATAATTTCGCCAACCATCAGTCAGTGGCATATCTGGATCAAGAACCGGCCTGATTGATATTTCCATCAATGTTTCAATGTCCGGTCCTTGGGGCCCAGATTCTTCAATACATTTGTTAAGTACGTCCAAGCGTACTTTATTCATGAATTCTGCACGCCTAGTCAGGGCAGCATCAAACAGTCCTAGTTTGTTGCCAAAATGATAACTTGCGAGGGCTAGATCAACACCGGCCTCATCTGCAATTTGTCGCAATGTAACTCCGTCAAATCCATGATCTGCAAATAACTTTTCAGCAGCATCTAGTATTTTATCTTTGCGACGTCCCTTTGATATTGTTTTTTCCTGATACATTTCCTGCCTCAGTCCCCAATTTCGCAAGATTCAGTTTGAATGTATACAAATTATTTTTCAACAACCATTGAAATTTTCTTGATATTCAACGCCTGTTGAATTTATAGTGCTTTTCACTAAAGATAGTCTGTTTGGAGAGGCAGGCGTCTTATAGGGAGGATATAATATGAAATCATCTACTTTTTTAAAGTCAGCCCTGATGGCTGGCGTGGCGCTGCCACTTGGTATTGCGTCTGCTACCTCTGTATCAGCTCAAGAAGCTGCGGCCGATGCTCCAATTGGTCTTGAGGAAATAATGGTTACTGCGCGGAGACGCTCAGAATCTCTACAAGATGTTCCGATTGCTGTAACTGCCTTTTCCGGTTCCGATCTGGAAATGCAGGGTACAGCCGATATCACAGAACTTGCCCTGTCTGCACCTAGTGTCACACTGGAAGCATCGCGTGCGACTAACAGCACTCTGACAGCATTTATCCGCGGTGTTGGTCAGCAGGATCCACTTGCAGGTTTTGAGCAAGGTGTTGCGCTCTATGTTGACGATATTTACATGGCACGTCCGCAAGCTGCCCTGCTTGATGTTTATGACGTAGAACGCATCGAAGTACTACGTGGTCCACAGGGCACGCTTTATGGCCGAAATGCTGTTGGTGGTGCTATTAAATATGTAACGAAACGCCTGTCGGATGAGCCTGAACTTAAAGTCAAAGGCAATCTGGGTACTTACGAGCAGATTGATGCAATCGTTTCTGCATCTTATCCTGTATCAGATACGTTTCGTATTGGTGGTGCTGTAGCAAGCCTGAACCGCGGTGGTTTTGGTGAATATGTTACCAACGGTGACGAGCACTATAATAAATCTATTCTTGCCGGTCGTATCAGTGCTGAATTGATGCCATCTGATTCTTTATTCATTCGTTTGGCTGCAGACTATACAAAAGACAAATCTAATCCTAAGTCTGGTACGCGTGTTAATCCTGGTGCCGTAAGTGGTTTGCCAGTTCTGGATAGTGTCTTTGATACATATGCAGATGCACAAAACCATCCGTCAACAGCTGCCCTTGGTACAGACAATGACATTGAAGCGAAAGGTGTTAATGCTTCGATTGAATGGGAAGTTAACCCGTCTGTCACGCTGAAGTCTATCACGGCGTACCGTGAAGATTACTCAAAAGGTGTGATTGATTTTGACAGCCTGCCAATTGATGACATGGACACTCCTGGCATCTATGATAACGAACAGTTCAGCCAGGAATTCCAGCTTGCTTACACAGGCGACAAACTGACTGGTCTGATTGGCTTTTTCTATCTGGATGCCTCTGCATCAAACGAATTTGACGTGGTCCTTGGTCAACTCGGTCGCGTAGCATTCGGTTCTGAACTAGCAGCATACACATACGGTCTCATCGATACGAAGGCATGGTCTGTATTTGGTGATATGACGTACGAAGTCACAGAAAAACTGTCACTATCATTTGGTGGTCGTTATACAAACGACAAGCGCGATGCTGATGTTTTCCGTGAAAACTATCTTGGTCAGAATTCGCCTGCATTTGGCAGCCCGAACGCAATAGGCCTTGGCCCTTCATCTGACTTCGAAGCCAGCAAAACATTCAAGGACTTCTCACCAAGAGTGGTTCTGGACTACAAACTCAACGATGACGTAACCGTTTATGGTGGTTTCAGTCAGGGCTTCAAGGCAGGTAGCTTTGACCCACGCGGCGCCAACTTTATCGCGCCAGAGGTTGTGGATGGTTTTGATCCAGAAACATTGAACTCCTTCGAAGCAGGCTTGAAAGCTACATTCGCTGATGGTCGTATCCGTACAAATATTGCTGTATTCCACAGTAAATATAAGGATATGCAGATTCCAGGCTCTATTCCGGTCGATTCTGACGGCGACGGCACCAATGATGGTTTCGTAGGTTCAGTAACGAACGCAGGTAAAGCAACCATCAAAGGTATCGAGTTCGAAGGTGACTTCCTTCTGACAGAAAACCTGACGATGAGAGCTTCCATGAGTGCACTGGATGCCGAGATTGATGAATGGTTGGTTGAGGGTGTGAATATCGCTGATCAGCGTGAAATTCAGAACACACCGTCCTTCACATCCTACGTAGGCTTGAACTACGCAATGGATATCGAAAACGGTACTGTGAACTTCCTCGGTAACTGGTCTTACAAAAGCTCGATAGTGCAGTTTGAGACGCCGGTACCTGAAATCGATCAGGATGGGTACAGCCTGTTCAATGCAAGCATTGTATGGACGTCAGAAGACAACAAATACACAATTGGTCTGCACGGCAAGAATCTGTTTGATAAGCTTTACAAGACTTCCGGGTATAACTTCCCTACCCTTGGCCTTGAGAACAACATCACAGCTTTCTATGGCCCACCAAGAACTGTCACAGCCTCTTTCGGCGTGAAGTTCTAGTTCTAAACATATGATTGTGGGGGACTTCTGGTCCCTCACATTATTCTGAATCACCCTGTTTTCATGATATTTTCTCCTTTCTAACTGACGGACTTTTCACTTGTCAGGGCAACAGTCTGCAATCTCAGTCAGGAAGAAGGAAATGTGATTAAAGCATGATCTGTGCTTGATCTTATAGGGGATGAAGTGCGCTAGAATACTACGCGGGAACTGCGTAGAGGTTACGGAGAAGATTAGATGACTGACTATATTGACGGCTGGTTCACCACAACAGATGGCCTTAAATTGCATTATCGGGACTATAATAATGCTCCTGCGGGCTCGCCGACCGTATTCTGTATGCCAGGTCTGACACGTAACTCGCGTGATTTTGCGGAAATTGCATCCTACCTTTCCCCTAACTACCGTGTAATAGCCACCGAGCAACGCGGCCGTGGTGATAGTGATTGGGACCCAAATCCAGAGAACTATCTGCCCCCCACCTACGTGGCAGATATGTTAAAGCTTATCGCTGAACTGAAACTGGAAAACATCTTTGCGCTGGGGACTTCACTTGGCGGTTTGATGTCCATGATTTTGCAAGCGACAAATCCCGGGCTCTTCAAAGGCATTATCCTGAATGATATTGGCATGGAACTTTCCGATGAAGGTGTTGCCCGGATCAAGGGTTATGTAGGCAAATGGAATAATATTCAGACTTGGGAAGAAGCCATCGAATCTGTCGTTGTACCAAACCGCGTTGTGTATCCAGACTTCACAGACGCCGAATGGGAATGGTTCACCAAGAAACTTTATGTCGAAAAAGACGGCATACCGGTAGCAGCCTATGATCCGGCCATATCAAACAATATGAATGACAGAACCGAAGAAGCAGCCCCTTCCCTATGGCCATACATGGATCTGTTGAAGTCAACGCCCATGCTGGTACTGCGCGGAGAACACTCGGATATTCTTAGTGCAGAAGTAGCTGAGAGAATGGCGAAAGAGCATCCAGATTTGAAAGTTCTTACTGTACCGCGCGTAGGTCATGTTCCATTAATGAATACAGAATTAGAAAAAGCAGAAATCAGCCGCTTTCTTTCTGCGTAATATTATTTCTTTTTAAATCTAGTTTCTTTACATAAGGGACGCTCTGTGGCAGTTGTGCGCATCAATATGTCGCAGAGCTAAGTACCTTCTTAAAGAAACGAATACCTTATGACAGACAAAAAATTACCAATCACGCCCGAAGACGTAATCGCCGCAGAAAAGGCTATTAAGGGTGCAATTAATCGTACCCAAATGACAAAGTCTATTACCCTGTCAAATATAACAGGGGCTGAGTGCTGGTTGAAGTTTGAGATATTTCAGTTCACCGCCGCTTACAAAGAGCGCGGGGCCTTGAACAAGCTTCTGTCTTTGGATCCTGAAAAAATTAACGGTGTTGTCGCCATGAGCGCGGGCAACCATGCGCAGGGCGTTAGTTACCATGCTGCACGCCTAGGCATCCCGGCTACTATCGTGATGCCACTTGGCACCCCGTTCAATAAGGTCAAGGGTACCGAAGAATTGGGTGCAAGGGTTGTTTTAGCAGGTGCTACACTTGAAGAAGCGACGCAGGCAGCTCTGGATATCGCAGAGGAAGAAAATCTTGTCTTCCTGCACCCCTTTGATGATCCGCTGGTGATGGCAGGCCAAGGCACTGTTGCGCTTGAAATGCTGGAAGATGCACCAGACCTGGATACTCTTATCGTTCCTATCGGTGGTGGCGGTTTAATTTCTGGTATGGCAACCATAGCAAAACACCTTAATCCCAATATACGGATTATCGGCGTGCAAACAGAAGCTTTCCCATCCATGAAAGAAGCCATGGACGGTAGCAAGCTCGGCGGATCAAATATAACCATAGCAGAAGGTATTGCCGTCAATAATCCTGGTAACCGAACACAAAGTGTTATCCGTGAATTAGTGGACGAAATCCTCGTTGTGCCAGAATCCCGTATTGAAGCGGCCCTGGTTCTGTTGATGGAGATTGAAAAAGTCGTAGTAGAGGGTGCAGGCGCTATCTCGCTGGCAGCACTCATGCAGTATCCAGAGAAATTCAAGGGCCACAAAGTCGGTATGGTCCTGACTGGTGGCAATATCGACAGCAGGCTACTTGCGTCTGCTATCATGCGCGGTATGGCGCGTGATGGCCGTCTATCCCGCCTTCGTATTCAAATGCTGGATCAGCCGGGTGCCTTGGCTGAAGTTACAGCCGCTGTCGCACAGGTAGGTGCGAATGTTATTGAATTACGCCACCAACGTGAATTTGGTGCGGTGTCCTTGAAGATGACTGAAATGGAGCTGGTTATCGAAGCGAAAGACAAGGATCACGCCAATAAGCTGATAACAGCACTTGAACAAAAAGGCTTCAAGGTATCAGCAGCTAAAACTGTTTAATTTAAAGCTATCCTTCACAGTGAAAAGAAAAAGCCAGGATATCACTATCCTGGCTTTTGCATTTAGAGGTGAAGACAACCCGTTTATTCTGCAGGCTCACCTACACCAGACTTTTCACCATCTTCTAGTTTTGACAATTCGTCAGCAACATGCCCGGGTGACCGCGTATATTTGGCCAGCATGTCATAGAATGTCGGCACGATGAACAGTGTCAGGAACGTTGCAACAAGTACACCGCCAAAGACGACTACGCCGATTGTGTTGCGGCTTGCTGAACCTGCGCCCACGGCCAGCATCAGCGGAAGCGCGCCCATGGCCGTTGACAAGCCCGTCATCAAAATTGGGCGTAGTCTTTTAGTTGCAGCATTAATAAGCGCCTCACGCTCTGACATACCCGCATCACGCATTTGATTGGCAAACTCTACAATCAAAATACCGTTTTTCGCAGCCAGACCGATAAGCATGATCAATCCTAATTGGCTATATATATTCAAGGTACTACCCGCGATATATAACCCTAACAGACCGCCCATAAGCGCAAGTGGTACCGTCAGCATAATCACAAACGGATGGATAAAGCTTTCAAACTGTGCAGCTAGAACCAGGAAGACAACAACCAGTGCCAAAATGAAAATGAAATAAATATCATTCCCTGCTTCAACATATTCACGTGTCGCGCCTTTATAATCGATACTGGTAGCGTCTGGAATTACATCTCTGACCGTATTTTCCATATAGCGAAGAACTTCGCCCATATTATAGCCGTCAGCAATATTCCCAGATATAGTAAGTGCCCTTACCCGGTTAAAACGGCGGAGTGTACCAGCCCCAGATTCTTCTGACACTGTTATCAGGTTTGTAAGCGGTATAAGCTTTCCAGAACGACCTGATTCCACATAGATGTTCTGCATATCAAGTGGCTGTCTGCGGTCACTTTCCTCAGCCTGCAGAATAACATCATATTCTTCGCCGTCATTGACAAACGTAGTAACTCGCCGTCCACCCATCATCGTTGATAAGGTCCTACCAATAGCCTGAATAGACACACCCATGTCAGCCGCACGGTCACGGTTGATCTTAATATTATATTGGGGCTGCGTTTCCTTATAGTCCGCATCAACGTTAACCAAGCCCGGATAGTCGGCAATTTCTTCGAGAATGATGTCTCTGTACCGACCTAGTTCTTCATATGTATTGGCACCAATTACAAATTGGAAAGACTCAGAGGATCCACCACGTCGTGACAGACCAGATGTCATGATCGGGATCGCCTGCAATCCAGCTACATTGGCATTAAGGCGTTGACGTACTTCTGCTACGATCTCGTGTGCTGATCGTTCACGCTCATCCCATGGTTTAAGGATAACAAAACCAAAGCCGCCTCCGGCATCTACATTCAAAAGAACGCGCACAGCCTCGCCGCTTTCCACGATCGGCATGATCTGTTTTTCTACCTGCGCAATTTCCTTCTTCATATAGTCGAAACTTGCACCCTCAGGGCCGCGAATTCGCATAAAGAAGGCAGAGCGATCCTCCACAGGGGCTAATTCATCAGGAATGTTTTGTTGTAGACCGATTACAACTGCAAAACACGCAAGAAAACTAAGCACCACAATCAATTTATTCTCGAGACAAACCTCCAGTAATGCAGAGTATTTTTGTTGTACAACATTAAAGGCTCGATCCAACATGCGTGCAAAGGCAGGCTTCTTATTTCTGCGTTTTACAAGGAGAGAACACATCATGGGGGTTAGCGTCAAAGCAATCAAACTGGAAAATGCTACAGCAGCTGACATGGTGATCGCTAACTCGCCAAACATCCTGCCGATGTTTCCGCTAAGGAACATGATCGGTACGAACACCCCAATCAAAACAAGTGTTGTTGCTATCACTGCAAAACCAACCTGGCGTGCACCCCGGTAAGCAGCAAGAAGACCAGGCTCGCCCTCTTCTACCCTTCGGTAAATATTCTCAAGCACCACAATTGCATCATCAACAACCAGTCCAATTGCAAGCACAAGACCGAGAAGAGTGATCAGGTTGATAGTCACACCCGCAAAGGATAGCACCCAGAAGCTGGCAATGATACAAACAGGAACGGTAACCGCTGGTACAATCACTGTTTTAAGGTTTCCAAGGAATAGATACAAAACCAAAACAACCAGCGACATTGCCACCATCAGTGTGAAATACACTTCCTTGATCGCTTGATCGATGAAAACGCTGCTGTCATACGATGCAAGAAGCTGCATACTTTCAGGCAGTGTAGCCCGTATCTTATCAATCTCTTTATGCGCACCTTGGGCGACAGACAAAGTATTTGCGGTAGACTGTTTGATAATGCCAATACTGATTACTGACTTTCCAGTTGAGCGAAACTCCCGCTTGTCACGCTCTGAGCCAAGCTCAATGCGAGCAATGTCACCTAACCGAACAAAACCACCGTCAACACCCTCTTTGATAACCATTGAGCCAAAAGATTCAGGCTCACCATACTCGCGGTTAATCCGGACAACAGTATCACGATTGAGGGATTCAATTTTACCGGCGGGCAGTTCAATATTCTCATTTCGCAGGACATTTTCAACATCTGACACGGTAATGCCACGTGCGGCCATTGCCTGACGGTTCAAATGTATACGGATTGCATATCGTTTGCTGCCACCAATACGAACACCTGCAACGCCGTCCACAACAGACAGTCTGTCGACAATGTTCCTTTCTGCATAATCCGTTAATTGCAGAACATCCATCGTTGGGCTGGTAATATTATAGTAAAGTATAGGACGTGTATCATCATCGGCCTTGGAAACTTCCGGCGGTAGAACGTCCTCTGGCAGATTATTTAAAACCCTGCTTAGCCTGTCTCGTACATCGTTTGCTGCCGCATCAATATTACGGTCCAATTCAAATTCGATATTGATGGAGCTGCTGCCGTCACGGCTGTTGGACGAAATTGTCTTAATCCCAGGAACACCCGCAATTGAACTTTCAATGATCTGCGTAATTCGCGTTTCAATGACCGCAGCATTAGCCCCCGGATAAACCGTTCTAATCGATACAACTGGCGCATCAACATCAGGCAATTCCCTTACAGATAATTCCCCAAATGAGATTACACCAAATGCAACAAGCAAAAGACTGATTACCGTTGCAAAAACCGGGCGTTTAACAGAGACATCAGACAGTATCATGATGCTGCTCCTGGTCTTCCAGTGGGCTCACCGCCTTCGGGGCTGGGCGAGTGACCTTGCCTGTTCAGAATACGTACAGGCATGCCGGGCCGCGATAACCTCAGTGTACCGGCAGTTACAACCTGGTCCCCTTCTTCAATACCTTCAAGTACTTCTACATATCCGGGGCGTCTCAGGCCCAACTTGACTTCATTCTGTTCGGACTTGCCGTCTTTTACTGTGAAAACATACATTTTACCGCCAGTTGGTACGACTGATTCTTCCGGCACTGAAAGGGCGGTCCACGTGCGACTGGTTACCTGTACAGTCATCAGCATGCCCGGGCGGAGCAGAAGATCCGAATTATCAACCTCTGCGCGGACAATAACAGTACGCGTTGCTGGATCGACACGGCTATCGATGGATGTGACAACACCCACAAATGTATGTTCTGGATATGCGTCAACTTTCGCCGCTACTGTTTGCCCCTGCCCGACGGTTGCAATGAAACGTTCAGGCACGGAAAAATCCAGATATATCAGGTTGATTTCGTCAATTGTAGTTATCGGGGTAGACTGTGTGATAAGCGACCCTTCACTAACCTGACGAAGGCCCAGAACGCCATCAAACGGCGCTGCAATCACTCTGTCCTGTAAGCGTGCCTGAGCCGCCTCAAGCCGTGAGCGTGCCTCCGTTAATTTACGCTGCTGTGCATCAAGAGTTGCCGTAGAAGCCGTACCTTTTTTTACAAGATCCTCAATTCGCTTGAACTGGCTTTCAGCTTCTTCAAAGTTTGCCTGTGCTTCATGCACCTGGGCCTCTTCTTCTAAACTTGTCAGTTTAACAAGAATATCGCCTTTCTTGACATGTTGACCGTCATTAAAAAGTACATCCGAGACAGTATCTGAAACCCGGGAAGTCAATGTAACAGACTCGTGCGCTTTTGCGGTTCCCAGTGCCTCAACAATATCGGAGAATTCACGAGAAGTTACGTCAGCCACCTCAACGGTAACCATTCTGCCACCAAATTGCCCTCTGGCTGCGTCTTTGGAATCTGCCGTAAATAAATAAACAGCGAAGCCAGCAATCAGGATTAGAATGGCTGCTAAAAATATTCTACCTTTTATCATAAAGGTGTTGTCCCCAGACTATTTAAATAATTATTGCCCCAGCGTCCTTAGTAGTCAGACACAAATCAAAGTCTATACCTTCCAAATACTGTTAACTCTAAGTTGGATAAGTAAAAACTTCGTGAAACATGGTTTCGAGAAGTATGGACTATATACGGTTAGTCTTTCTTACGTCCTTCGATTTTCTTTGGATTTCTTCCAACTGGAAATCACATGATTCTGAAACAAGCTTCCAAGGTGGCCCAGCTCATCTGTTTGCTCATATTTTGGCAGGAACAGCCCAATAGTTCGTTCATATTGAAATTCACTTAAAGGCAAGGCTGTTAAACGTTCGTCAACCAGGCTTTCAGGTACAACAGTAGCGCCAAGACCTGCTGCGACCATAGCAAGTGCACGCGCATCATTTGAGGTACGACAGGAAAAACGCGGCCTGATATTTCTGTCAGTGAAATATCTACTGGTTTCACTCAGTATTTCGCAGCGAGAACGAACGATCATATATTCATTCACCAGGTCTGATGCTGCTAGCTGCTTTCGTCCAGCAAGTGGATGATCTTTTGCCAATACCATTAGATATGGTTCACAGTACAGCGGTACAGCGGTCTCGGCCTTCTCACCTCGGTAAATGGACAAAGCAAAGTCAATCGACCTGTCCTCCAGTCTATTCATCAGTTCTTGCTCAGTACCATCCTGAATTTCAAACGCTAAATCTGGTTGAAGCCTTCTAAACTCTGACAGCATTTCCCCAATACGGCGATTAGGCAAGGTGCGAAGCAAACCTAGTCTTAAAACGGCAGGTCCTTTACTGTCCTTAACCGCCAGCATTGCAAGATTACACTCATGAAGAATCGCCTTAGCACGTGGAAGGAACCGGGTGCCGGCCTCCGTTAAAAAAACACGTTTATTAGACCGCTCGAAAAGGGGTTTTCCTACTTGCTCTTCCAGCTTCTTAATCCCAGCTGATAAAGTAGGCTGACTAACAAATGCCTTTTCAGCAGCACGGGTGAAGGTACCGCTTTCAACGACTGCCACGAAATACCGGATCAAATATAAATCTATCATAGATGCTGTCTATTCACATTATAACTCAATTCGATTTTACCTATAGCAAGACCCGGTGTATTTTGTCACCTCTATTTCACTACACAACATATCAGAAGTAAGAACAGGGACAGAGTATGAGCGTTATTCACTCAAAGGTTCAAGTCAACGCGGAAGACTTCTCTGACAATTACCAGCACCTAGAGACGCAGGTTAACGATTTGAAAGACAAGGTTGCAGAAATAAGCCAGGGCGGTCCAGAGCGTGCCCGGGCCAAGCACCTAAGCCGCGGCAAGTTGCTACCCAGAGAGCGCATTAATCGCCTTATTGACCCTGGCACCGCATTTCTTGAACTGTCCCAATTAGCGGCTTTTGGCATGTATGATGCCGATATCCATGCTGCAGGTGTCATAACCGGTATTGGACGTGTAAGCGGTACTGAATGCATGATCGTTTGTAATGATGCGACTGTTAAAGGTGGCACATACTATCCGATGACTGTGAAGAAACACCTTCGCGCTCAGGAAATCGCAGAAGAAAATCACCTTCCCTGTATCTACCTTGTGGATAGTGGCGGTGCAAATCTGCCCAATCAGGATGATGTGTTCCCTGACAAGAACCACTTTGGCAGAATATTCTATAATCAGGCTAATATGTCAGCCAAAGGCATTCCGCAAATTGCTGTCGTTATGGGTAGTTGTACTGCTGGTGGCGCCTATGTTCCAGCCATGGCGGACGAAACAATCATTGTACGTAACCAGGGTACGATTTTTCTCGGCGGTCCACCGCTCGTGAAGGCTGCAACAGGCGAGGTTGTCACTGCAGAGGACCTAGGCGGCGGCGATGTCCATGCACGTATCTCAGGTGTTGTGGACCATCTTGCACAAGACGATACACATGCACTTGGTATCGCGCGTCATATCGTCAGCAACCTAAACCGTACCAAGGCAAACCAGCTTGCCATGAAAGAACCAGAGGAACCGCTGTATGCTGCCGATGAAATTTACGGCATTATACCCAAGGATAGCAGACAGCCTTTTGATGTGCGTGAGATTATCGCTCGTCTTGTGGATGGCAGCCACTTTGATGAATTCAAAAAACTCTACGGCGAAACACTGGTATGCGGGTTTGCTCATATCTGGGGGCATCCTGTTGGCATCGTTGCCAACAACGGCATCTTATTCTCTGAAAGTGCCCTGAAAGGTGCACATTTCGTGGAACTTTGTGCGCAGCGCGGCATTCCCCTGTTGTTCCTGCAAAATATCAACGGCTTTATGGTTGGGAAGAAATATGAGAACGGCGGCATTGCACGGGACGGTGCGAAGCTTGTCACAGCCGTTGCCTGCGCAAAAGTTCCCAAATTCACCATTCTCATCGGCGGAAGCTATGGTGCTGGCAACTACGGGATGTGTGGGCGTGCCTATCAACCACGGTTTTTGTGGATGTGGCCGAATGCTCGGATTTCCGTGATGGGCGGCGAACAAGCAGCAAACGTTCTTGCTACTGTCAAACGGGACGGCATGGAACTTCGCGGAGAGGAATGGTCAGAAGAAGAAGAAACGGACTTTAAAAAGCCTATTCTCGAGATGTATGAAAAACAAGGCCACCCTTACTATGCCAGTGCCCGCCTTTGGGATGATGGCGTTATTGATCCAGCTGACACGCGGCGTGTCGTTGGCCTTGCTTTATCAGCAACCATGAACGCCCCAATAGAGCCGACGAAATTCGGCATTTTCAGAATGTAAGCGGGGATTTCGTATGTTAGAGATTTCAAAATCCCCAGAAGGGATAGCGCGTATCAGGCTTAATAGGCCAGAAGTGCATAATGCCTTTAATGCAGAGCTCATTGCGCAACTGCACGCAGCTTTTGTTCAGTTAGGAACGGACAATGATGTGCGTGCAATTATACTCTCCGGCAATGGTAAGTCATTCTCCGCAGGTGCTGATTTATCGTGGATGAAAGATGCCGCTACCTTTACTCACGCCGAAAATTTGGAAGATGCGGAAAAGCTATCTGCCATGCTGAACAGTATCTATACATGTCCAAAACCCGTTCTGGCCTTGGTGCACGGCGCAGCAATGGGGGGCGGTGTCGGCTTGACAGCTTGTGCTGATATTGTGCTTTGTGTCGAGGGCGCAAAATTTGCCCTATCTGAGGTGCGTCTGGGCTTAACACCGGCGACCATCTCACCTTTTGTCGTCGCTGCAATAGGCGAACGACAAGCACGGCGTCTATTCATAACAGCTGAAAGGTTTGATGCAACTACCGCCAAAGACATTGGCTTGGTTCATGAAGTATATCAGACACTGGACGACGCAGAAGAAGCCATGAGCAACATACTACAAGACATTTTAGCTGGCGGGCCACATGCAATAGCCGATGCTAAACATCTCGTCTTATCAGTTAGTGGCAAGCCTATTGATGCTGGCCTTAGAAGTTTTACTGCGGAACAGATAGCAACACGCAGAACAAGTCAGGAAGGACAGGAAGGCTTGGCAGCTTTCTTTGAAAAACGGTCTCCTGACTGGATATTAAAAAGTTGAGAAACATCATGGAACCAATTGTAAATATTCAAAAAATATTAATTGCTAATCGTGGTGAAATTGCCTGTCGTGTTATCGAAACATGCCGGAAGATTGGCATTAAATCAGTTGCTGTCTATTCTGATGCAGATGTCGCAGCCCGCCATGTAAGACTTGCTGATGAGGCTGTCCATATTGG
This sequence comes from Kordiimonas sediminis, assembly GCF_014656395.1. Lineage (GTDB taxonomy): Bacteria > Pseudomonadota > Alphaproteobacteria > Sphingomonadales > Kordiimonadaceae > Kordiimonas_A > Kordiimonas_A sediminis. The sequence continues at coordinate 795,596 of NZ_BNCI01000002.1, read as the reverse complement.
TCCTGCGTCGGCCTCTGAAAGTTATCTTCAGTCTTCACGCATCATTGATGCCGCAAAACAGACAGGTGCTGATGCAATTCACCCTGGGTACGGCTTTTTGTCCGAAAATCCTGATTTTGCAAATGCCTGCAAAGAAAACGGCATACGCTTTATCGGTCCAAGTGCAGAAAGCATGAAAGCCATGGCCCTGAAAGGGGCTGCGAAGGCGCTAATGATTGAAGCCAATGTTCCTGTTGTGCCTGGTTATCATGGTGATGACCAATCTTTGGAAACGCTAACGCTCGAAGCAGAGCGCATTGGCTATCCTGTACTATTGAAAGCCGTTGCGGGTGGTGGCGGCAAGGGCATGCGCCGTGTAGACAACAGTAAAGACATTGCAGCTGCTATTGATAGCGCTCGTCGTGAAGGCGAAAATTCCTTCGGTAATGGTCAGTTACTTGTAGAAAAACTGATCGAGCGCCCCCGTCACATCGAAATTCAGGTTTTTGGTGACAGTCACGGCAATGCGGTTCATCTATGGGAAAGAGACTGTTCGCTGCAACGCCGACACCAGAAAGTGGTAGAAGAAGCCCCTGCCCCGAATATGCCTGAAAATGTACGCAAAGCCATGGGGGGTGCCGCGGTCAGAGCAGCACAAGCAATCCAGTATGCTGGCGCGGGAACAATAGAATTCATTGTTGATGGTTCAAAAGAGCTTTCTGAAGACAGTTTCTATTTCATGGAAATGAACACGCGGCTTCAGGTCGAACATCCTGTAACTGAATGTATTACAGGCACAGACTTGGTTGAATGGCAGATACGGGTCGCAGATGGACAACACCTTCCAAAATCCCAGCCAGAGATTGACGCGCAAGTATCAGGGCATGCCTTTGAAGTCAGACTGTATGCAGAGGACCCTTACAACGATTTTATGCCAGCTATCGGATCAGTTAAGAAATTCAAGCATCCTGTAAGCACATCATCAATGCGCATCGATACAGGCATTGAAACAGGTGATGCAATAAGCATTCACTATGATCCCATGGTTGCTAAGTTGATCTCCTATGGCGCAGACCGTCAACAAGCCCTGATGGCCATGAAAAGCCTGCTGGAACAAACCAGCCTTATCGGTTTGACCTCAAACAGAGACTTTCTAAAGGCACTAATCAGCCATGAAGACTTTGGTCGAGGTGATGTGCATACTGGCTTCATTGCAGATAATAGCGAACAGCTACTCACGTCGCCTGCTGTAACATCATTGGAATTCGGCTTTGCAGCCCTCGCAACACACCTAAACCGCCCAACTAGTCACCTCACAGACGATCCATGGTGTGGTGGAGATGCGTTCCGGTTAAACATGTCCGGCGGCTATACTGAACGGTTTGAAGACGGGGATGGCGTTGAAGTTGCTTGCTATATCTCAGCTTCAGCAAACGAAATTACTGTTACAGCATTAGACGAATGTCACTCTTTCACTGTGCTTTCACATTCTTTAGATACACTGGAGGTACGTCACAGTGGCAAACGCCTATTACTAACAACCGCTGTTGAAACAGATACAGTAACGGTTGTCACACCTGACAAGACAATAACGCTTAAGCGTCACAGCATGAACGCCGCCGATGATCAAGCCACAGAAGGCCCAGGTAACCTGATGGCGCCTATGCCAGGCAAAATTCTGGAGGTACTTGTCAGTAACGGAGATGCCGTTGAGGCAGGACAGCCACTACTGGTGATGGAAGCCATGAAAATGGAACAAACATTATCAGCACCAAGGTCCGGCACCATTGCCGGTCTAAACCTTAAAGCCGGTGATCAGGTGGGTGATGGCTCCCTGCTCCTCGAAGTACATGAACAGTCAGAATAATCTGCCAGTAACAGGAAAATAGTTATGCTTGAATTCCCACATCTTTCCTTCGGTCACAGTGAAGAAATTGAAATGCTCCGTGATACTGTTCGCAAGTTTGCTGAAACAGAGATTGCTCCACGGGCTACTGAAATTGACGAGACAAACCTATTCCCTCATGACCTATGGCAAAAAATGGGCGAGATTGGCATCCTTGGCATGACTGCACCTGAGGAATTTGGTGGCGCCAACATGGGCTATCTGGCGCACGTGGTCGCAATGGAAGAAATTAGCCGTGCATCAGCATCGGTTGGTCTTAGCTACGGTGCACACTCTAACCTTTGTATCAATCAGATCACAAAAAATGCATCACCTGAACAACGGGCAAAATATCTTCCCAAGTTAATTACTGGTGAACATGTTGGTGCGCTTGCAATGTCTGAGCCCGGCGCAGGGTCAGATGTAGTATCCATGCGGCTTAAGGCAGAAAAGAGAAATGATGGTTTCCTGCTGAACGGCAATAAAATGTGGATCACCAATGGCCCTGATGCAGATGTGCTGTTGGTTTACGCCAAAACTGATATGGATGCAGGTGCTAAAGGAATTACGGCCTTCCTCATTGAAAAAGACATGGAGGGATTTTCAACTGCGCAAAAGCTGGACAAACTGGGCATGCGCGGATCAAACACCTGTGAATTGGTATTTGAAAACTGTCTCGTACCTTTTGAGAATATCGTGGGCGAAGAAGGTAAAGGCGTAAACGTATTGATGTCCGGCCTTGATTTCGAGCGTGTAGTCCTGTCTGGCGGCCCACTTGGGATTATGCGTGCGTGTCTTGATATCACGATCCCTTATGTCCATGAACGTGAACAATTCGGCAAACCAATTGGTACGTTTCAGCTGATGCAGGGCAAGATTGCTGACATGTATTCAACATGGGGTGCGTGCCGTGCATATGTATATGCCGTGGCCGCTGCCTGTGACAGGGGTGAGACAACGCGCAAAGATGCAGCGGGCTGTATTCTCTACAGCGCAGAGAAAGCTACCTGGATGGCAGGCGAAGCAATTCAGACACTTGGTGGGAACGGTTATATCAACGAATATCCGACGGGGCGTTTGTGGCGTGATGCCAAGCTCTACGAGATTGGTGCCGGCACTTCCGAAATCAGGCGTATGTTAATCGGGCGGGAGCTCTTTAACGAAACCCGATAGAAAAAATTATTCCTCTAAAACGGCATCATACAGGTAACTGAATTTGATGCCGTTTTTCTATGACGGCTTCCTTGGAATTTCCTCCCAAGGTGCATTTAGCAATAAAATTTCAAAAATCTGTCAGTATCACTGTCATTTTCCTGCCAAGTACTAGCAATTTAGACAGCCAATTTCGTGTTCTTTCTGGCATAATATACTTTCTGTCAGAGTGTCGACACGGGAATCTGTTTCAGTGGATGGGAGACAATCATGAGCCACAAGGTATCATTACAAGACCGCTATGAACTACGTGAAGGTAAAGCCTTCATGACAGGTGTTCATGCGTTAGTCAGACTACCAATGGTGCAAAGGTGGCGCGATGAAGCAGCCGGCCTGAACACCGCCGGGTTTATCTCAGGGTATCGCGGGTCACCTCTTGGCACATACGATATGGAGTTGATGCGCGCCCAGAAATATCTGGACGAAAATCATATTGTCTTCGAACCAGGACTGAATGAAGACCTTGGTGCAACTGCTGTTTGGGGATCTCAGCAACTGATGATCCACCCTGAAAACAGTAAGTATGATGGTGTATTTGGGATATGGTATTCCAAGGGCCCTGGCATTGACAGGTCAATGGATGCGCTGAAGCATGCAAACTTTGACGGCACCAGCAAGCATGGCGGTGTCCTGGCGATCGCAGCTGATGATCACGGCGCAAAATCATCCACACTGCCCAATCAGTCTGATCATAACTTCATGGCAGCCTTTATGCCTGAACTGTATCCAGCTTCCGTCCATGAATATGTTGAATATGGTCTGCTTGGTATCGCCATGAGCCGCTTTTCCGGCATGTGGGTTGGCATGAAATGTACCTCAGAAACAGTGGAAACTGCTGGGTCAGTTGATCTTGGCGTTGAAAAGCGTTCAATCATTATGCCTGAAGACTTTGAAATGCCAGAAGGTGGTTTGGGTATTCGCTGGCCTGATGTTTGGCGCGAAAAAGATACCAGAATGCAGCGGTACAAGGGCTTCGCAGCTATGGCGTTTGCCCGTGCCAATAAAATTGACAATCTGGTATGGGACTGCCCTAATCCAAAATTTGGCATCATTACAACCGGTAAGTCTTATCAGGATGTTCGTCAGGCACTTTACGAGCTTGGAATAACAGAAGATGTCGCCAAGGAAATCGGCCTGCGTCTTTATAAAGTTGGTATGCCCTGGCCACTTGAACCACAAGGGGTGAGAGAATTCTGTGAAGGACTGGACGAAGTCTTGGTTGTTGAAGAAAAGCGTGAGATGATCGAACATCAACTCCGCTGGCAACTATACAACTGGAAAGAAAATGTCCGCCCCACTGTTGTAGGCAAGCATGACGAATCTGGCAACTGGCTCCTTCCCCCAGAAAATGAACTGGAAGTTGGTACAATTGCACAGGTCATCGCCGACCGAATGTCCAAACTCTATAAATCATCGGACATTAAGGCGAAGCTTGATTATTTCACGGAACGCAAGCGCGCTTTTGCTGGCTACAAACCTGAAGTCGCACGCACGCCTTACTTCTGCTCTGGTTGTCCGCACAATTCTTCTACTGTGGTACCTGAGGGTAGCCGTGCCCTCGCTGGTATTGGTTGCCACATTATGGCAATTAACATGGATCGTGGTAACGAGACCTTCACCCACATGGGTGCCGAGGGTGTAACCTGGGTTGGTCAGGCACCGTTTTCCAATGAAAAACATGTGTTTGCAAACCTTGGAGACGGCACCTATACGCACTCTGGGACTTTGGCCATCAGGCAAGCTGTCGCCTCTAATGTCAATATTACGTACAAAATTCTGTATAATGATGCAGTAGCAATGACAGGCGGTCAGGAAGCAGAAGGTAGCTTTACCGTTCCAGAAATTGCTGCACAGTTAAAAGCAGAAAAAGTAAAGCGTGTTGTTATCTTAACAGAACGGTTTGCTGATTATGCGGCTATTACGTTGCCTGCTGGTGTTGAGGTGTATGACCGCAAACTTCTGATGAAAATTCAGAACGAGTTAAAAGAAATTGAAGGCGTTACTGCCATCATCTACGATCAGGTATGTGCAGCTGAAAAGCGCCGCCGTCGCAAACGGGGTAAGATGGATGATCCAGACCGCCGTGTTTTCATTAATGATGCAGTTTGTGAAGGATGTGGCGATTGTTCAACACAGTCCAACTGTATCTCCATTGAGCCGCTTGAAACAGACCTTGGCCGTAAACGCGTCATCAACCAGTCGACTTGTAACAAAGACTTTAGCTGCCTTAAAGGCTTCTGCCCATCTTTTGTGACAGTACGTGGTGGCACGCCCAGAAAATCAAAAGCTGGTACAGGCGACCTTGCTGAGTTCAACCTTCCAGAATTGCCGAGCCCAAACCTTCCTGATTTCGACAAGGAATTTGGTGACTATAATATTCTGGTGACAGGTATTGGCGGTACTGGCGTCTTAACGATATCCGGTGTCCTGGGCATGGCGGCCCATCTCGAAGGGAAGGCCTTTTCAACGCTTGATAACACCGGCCTTGCGCAAAAAGGTGGTGCGGTTATGTCGCATCTACGCTTGGCAGATGATCAGGACAAACTTCGCTCTTCTCGGATTGTTACTGGTCGTGCAAACCTTCTGATGGCATGCGACAGTATTGTTGCTGCCTCTGCCGATGCTGCGAACCTTCTCCGTCCAGACCGTACAAGTGCCGTGATAAACTCGCACCTGTCCCCTATCGCTGATTTCGTCCGAAGTCGTGACATTGATTTCCGTCAGGAAGCGGTCCAAAAACAGTTGGACGGTGTAACCTGCGAAGATCGTCGTTACCGTATTCCTGCACAGGAACTTGCGTCTGCACTAATGGGCGATTCCATTGCAACTAATACATTTGTGCTTGGCTATACGTGGCAAATGGGGTTGATCCCGCTGAAGCTGGAAAGCATAGAAGAAGCGATCCGGCTGAATAAAGTTGCAGTAGAGACAAACCTCCGCACCCTGTATTGGGGCCGTATGGCTGCGCATGATATTGATGCTGTCTTGGGTGTGCTGAAAGGGTCTACTCTTGATGTGCCTGCACCGATCACAGACCTTGACGACATTATCGCGCACCGAGAGAAACATCTGACTGACTATCAGAATGCTTCACTAGCCAAAAAATACCGTACATTGGTCGACAAGGTCAGAGCTACTGAGAAAGCTCTGGGTGTAAGCGACCTGAAAGTAACGAAGGCTGTGGCAATTCAGTACGCTAAAATACTGTCCTACAAAGACGAGTATGAAGTGGCACGCCTCTATTCAACACCAGAATTTCGTGCAAAGCTCAAGGCACAGTTTGAAGGTGATCTGAAGCTGTCACTCAATCTCGCACCACCACTTCTTCCTGGCAAAGACGAAGCAACCGGGCGCCCCAAGAAACGCGAATTTGGGTCCTGGATACTGCCGGTCTTTTCCGTGATGTCCAAGTTCAAAGGTCTAAGAGGAACTGCCCTTGACCCGTTTGGCTATCATGAAGAGCGTGTCATGGAACGTAAATTAATACGCGACTATGAACGAACCCTTGACGCCATGCTTAAAGGCATGACAAAGGACAATCACGAAACTGCTTTTGAAATTGCTAATCTACCAGAGGGTATTCGCGGGTTTGGACCTGTCAAAAAAGAATATCTTCTGAAGGCTAAAGCAAAGAAAGCTGAACTTTTTGCAGACTGGCCGGTAGATCATGAACCTGATGAGTATGTGCCTGCACAATCCGCGACCTAAGAGAATTAAATTAACTGGAGTAACTCAGCATGCCCGTTTTTGACTCACGTAGTTTTATGGACCACGAAAATGTATCTTTTTTCAGCGATGCTAAAACTGGTCTTAAGGCCATTATTGCGGTGCATTCCACGGCTCTAGGTCCGGCCACAGGCGGCACACGGTTTTGGGACTATGCTGCTATACACAAATCAGCACCATCAGATGTCGCGCAAACACGTGGTGAGCAGGACGCGGTATATGACGTACTTCGTCTGTCACGTGGGATGAGCTATAAAAATGCTATGGCTGGCCTTCGCCTGGGTGGCGGTAAGTCCGTTATTATCGGCAATCCGAAAAAGCTGGCAACTGATGAGTTTATGCAGGCATTTGGTCGGGCCGTAAATACTCTGGGCGGCGCTTACTATGCCGCTGAAGACGTCGGCACCTCAGTTCCCATGCTAGAGGCTGCAGCTACTGCAACCCCCTATGTTTGCGGTCTGGACAGTGGTGAACACGGCACAGGTGACCCATCACCACATACGGCACTAGGTGTATTCACCGGCATTCAGGCGTCTGTACGTCATAAACTAGGTCAAAATGACCTGACAGGCATCAAGGTCGCAGTCCAAGGGGTTGGTCACGTTGGACATGCGCTTGTTAATCACCTTCGTGAAGCTGGCGCTCAGGTCTTAATTGCAGATATTGTTGATGCACACATCGAAGCAGTGCTGGCAGACGGTCCGGCAACTGTAGTGGCGCCTGACGCTATTCATGCAGCTGACTGTGATGTGTATGCGCCGTGTGCTCTTGGTGGTACGCTTAATCCAAAATCCCTGCCTGAAATCCAGGCTAAAATTATTGCGGGTGCTGCAAATAATCAGCTTGAAACTGAAGGTGTGGAAGATGAAGCACTTCGCAAGCGCGGCATTCTTTATGCACCTGATTATGTTATCAATGCTGGCGGTATCACAGCAATCGAAACAGAAGTGTACAAAGAGCCAAAGAATGAAGCAGCTACGCGCACTAAGGTCCTGCGTATTGGTGACACTCTTACCCGTATTTTTGAAGCAAGCGACAAAGAAGGTCGGCCAACGGGTGTAATCGCTAATGAAATGGCGGAGCGTATTATCAGTGCAGCAAAAGAAGCCAAGCTGAAGGCCGCAGAATAAAGCTGAATAAATCAGTTCTGCTCAGAACTGTTATACTCAAGGAAAGCCGGGTTATCCCGGCTTTCTTTATTTAAAAATCTAAATGTGTTGTGCGGTATTATTCATCTGTAATCGTTGTGATGGGTTTACCTACAGTGAATTCAGATCCGCTGGGCACTTCATAGTCATATCCCAGTATTTTTGCAGCTGTAGAGGCGACCTGATGAAGACTAACTGGTGTTCCTCCTTCAATCTCGCCCAGAGGTTTGATATTTGGACCTATGGCTCCAATCCAGATGCCTTCATCGCCTGGCTTTCCTCCGTGGTGTTTCCAGTCTTCAAGTGTTTCATTGCCGCGGCCATGATCAGTTGTGAGTAACAGTGTGGTCCTGCCCTGATATCTTTCATCATTTTGGACAAAGTCCCACAATTGTGAAATCAAACGGTCATTTCTATTGGCTGACGTCAGATAATGATCATAAAACCCACCGTGTGCAAAATCATCGGTTTCACCAAGACTGATATAGACAAACCGTAATTTGCGTTCCTTCATTGCTTCTAACGCAAAACCCATCGTCAGGGCATCATACCGGACAGAATGCCATATATGTGGCAGTTCTGATTGAATCGCATTCATTGCTTCCACACGGTCGCTCTTAACTTCTGTATAGGCTTCAAAGCCTGCGTTTACAGGTATGCCGCTTCGGTCTTCATTAATGATAAACGGGAAGACATCCCAACTGGTAAATGCCTCGACTTTACCCTTGTACTCAGGTTTATTATGCAGCCATTCAAGCACTGTTACATTAGGGTTTAGGACCTTTTCATTACTGTCTATGCGCGGGTCCGCAAAACCTGTTAAAATTTCACTATATCCCGGATAAGAAAAATGAAATTTGTTAGTATAGTATCCAATACTACCCTTGTCCTGGTTGCCATACAGTTGTCCTTGTTGTGCAACTACATTCCAAAAGAAAGGCATTAGAGCTTTTCGGCGATCTGTCATGGTACCTGTTGCATATTTCTGCTGCAGGTCATTTTTGTCGCCTTTGTGGAACAGAAACTTCTCATCGTGCAAGAAAGCATTATCTGCCCCGCGAAAGACCTCTTCCCACCGCATACCGTCCAGCGTTACCAGAATAACTGTATCTGAATGATTTGGCTCTGCCGCAGTTACAGAAACCGACAGAAAACCCATAAAAATAATTGATAATAGCTTGCGCATTTAATCCCTCATCAAACTCATGTTTCAATAGTTTGCGGGGATACTAGAGTGTGTTTGTTACACTTAATTGGCATAAGGCCCCCGAATTAATCAGGGGCCTAACATTTGTTTAAATACTTTTATATTGCTGGCGTGTCTGGCTGATTTTCAGGTGCAGCATCAATAAACGCCTGAAGCTTATTGGCATTATCCCTAATTGATAACAAAGTCGGGAAATCATCCAGTGCGGTTTTGAAACGCTCTGCATTCCATATCTGAGGCAGTAGGTACACGTCTGCCAATGTTGGGTCATCACCAAATAGAAATTCACCAGATGTGTTTTTTGACAATTTTTCAATGGCTTGAAAGCCTTCTTTAATCCAGTGATGATACCAAATAGCAATATCCTGATCAGAAGCAGAAAAGTCACCCTTTAGGCGCTGCAGTACTGACAGATTATTCAGCGGATGAATATCACAGGCGATTATATTGACTATCTGACGAATAAAGGCCCGATCTGCTGCTGCCTCTGGCAACAATGGAGTTTCCGGATATACCTCTTCAAGATATTCTAAAACCGCTGGTGACTGAGCAATTTTTACATCCCCATCAATAAAGAAAGGGACCCTGCCCTGTGGGTTCAGCGCAACATACTCTGCTTGTTTCTGGCCATCCTCACCAGGCTTCAGGTTAACTGAAACATGCTCATAGTCTAACCCTTTCAGGTTAAGCGCTATCCTGACACGGTATGCAGCAGAAGACCGATAGTATCCATACAGAATGCGTGACACGGTCTAGCCTTTCTTTTGTACTGTTTGATCAATTGAGCCAAAGATAGACTGACCGGATGCATCAAACATTTCAATTTTAATGGTGTCCCCGAACGACATAAAGGGCGTTTTTGGGGCACCTGTTTCAATTGTTTCAATCATTCTGATCTCGGCAATACAGCTGTAGCCTACTCCGCCATCAGCGATCGGGCGGCCCGGGCCGTCATTAAGTTTGTTAGAAACAGTTCCAGAACCAATAATACTACCTGCTTCGAGAGGACGAGACTTCGCAGCATGTGCAATCAATTGTCCAAAATCAAATGTCATATCAATACCGGCATCTGGTTCACCAAATTTTTCGCCATTATAATATGATACCAGTGGTAGCTTCAGTTTTCCGTTCTGCCATGCATCACCGAGTGCATTAGGCGTTACGCAAACCGGTGAAAAAGCACTGGAAGGTTTAGACTGAAAGAAACCAAAGCCTTTGGCAAGCTCGCCAGGGATTAGTCCGCGAAGTGACACATCATTCACGATCATCACAAGACGAATATATTTAAGCGCATCCTCGGCAGATACCCCCATAGGTACATCCCCAGTAATGACAGCAACTTCCCCTTCGAAATCTATACCCCAACCTTCATCGGTAGGCATAACAATCGGATCATGTGGTGCCAGAAAACTATCTGAACCACCTTGGTACATAAGAGGGTCTGTCCAAAAGCTATCTGGCATTTCTGCTCCTCTGGCCTTCCGCACCAATTCCACATGATTGACATAAGCGCTACCATCTGCCCACTGATATGCCCTTGGAAGCGGTGAATGACATGCAGTTTGATCAAATGCTTCACCCTCTATAGCCCCTGACTCTAATGATTCAGCCTTTGCCCGTAGTTTTGGGAAACAGTTTTTCCAATCATCCAGTGCAGCCTGAAGTGTAGGCGCAATTTCCTGTGCAGATGTCATTCGTTTAAGATCATTAGATACCAGAACAAGAGCTCCGTCACGGCCTTCTTTTAAGCTCGCCAATTTCATAAAAACTGTCTCCTATATACGGTCGGGATTTACAGATGCTGCAAGATATTGCAGGTTAAGGAGTATTCGTAATACTTCCAGCTTAATTTGTTAATTCAATATTAGTTACATTAGAAACCTTTTTCAAGAGTGACGGTACATATGTCAGAAAAAATAGACTCCCCTCTTAAACTTCATAATTTCCTGCCGTACCGCCTTTCTGTGCTTTCCAACCGGGTTTCTCAGGCTATTGCTGATAAGTATAATCAACGGTTTGACCTGTCTTTGCCTGAGTGGAGAATTATGGCAGTTTTGGGGGAGTTTCCGGACATTTCAGCAGGAGAAGTTGCTGAGAAAACAGCCATGGATAAAGTTGCTGTGTCCCGCGCCGTTAGTAAATTGCTTGATAAGGGTAATATTGAACGTCACTTTGCAGAAGATGATAAACGCCGCTCCGTTTTGGCGTTATCAGAAACTGGTATCAGTATTTATAACGAGATTGTACCGATTGCCGTTGGCTATGAAGATTTAATTCTCGACCATCTTAGTGATGATGAAAGAGTGTTACTACGCAATCTGTTTGATCGTCTGGATCAAATTCAGCTGCAGATTTAGTAGTATGTTTTCAGACTTTTCGGATGTTTGGAAAGATGTAACAGTAATATCATGTGTAATGCTAAACAGTTTGAGCAATTCTTATGAACTGCTCTTTCCAATCATCCCGACCAGAACCTAACAGCAGCGCTAATAACAAACGCGCTTTTCTGCTATCTAGGCCACCCGCAGAAATCAGTCCATTAGACTGCAGATCGATTTCAGCGCCTTTGTATCCATACGTTTGACTGAAAACACGCCCTTGCCCTGCCCGGCTGGCCAAGACAACGGGTATTTTAGTAGCAAGCGATATCACTTTATCCCGCCACACTTCAGACACATGTCCAGCACCATAGGATTCGATCACCAATCCTGCATACCCCATTTGAGGCAGCGACTGTAACATCCTTCCATCATCCATAAGGCTTATGGCCTGCAAGGCTACATTCGCAAATTTGCAGGTGTGATCTAGCCCTGTGCTGATAACAGCAGGCACAGAAAATTGATGAAGTTTCCCCTCAACTATTTCCCCAACGGGCCCGTGAGAGGCAATAAACGCAGATTTTTTTGATGTATGGGCTTTTCGCACATACAGTGCATCCATCAGGTCACCGTCCATAGCAACATAAACACCTGCAGATGCCTCTGTTGCAGCAACAACTGCATTATAAAGATTTTGCGGGCCATCTGCACCGAGTTCAGACGGATTGACCATGGCACCGGTAAAGACAATCGGAATATCCCCGCAATACATCATGCGCAGGAGAAACGCAGTTTCTTCCATCGTATCAGTACCTTGCACCACGACGATGCCCCTGTAGTATTTGGGGTTTTGCGCATATTCGGCAATAGTACGTAGGTGGTCTATCGATATATTGGCGCTTCCCAGTCGGGCCAGTGTTTCCACGCGGAGGTTCGCAATATCATGGATACCCGGAATAGACGAGATCAAGTCATCACCCGTAAGTGATGGAACAACACCGGCAGCAGTACCAGGTGCCATTGAAATAGTGCCGCCAAGGGCAAACACTTGTATCGGAGACAAATTAACCATGTCTCCGATATACTCTCTTTTTAAGGAACTGCCAATTACTTAAAGTAATCTTGCCTTAGCTTGCGATTACTTCTTCTGCAGGACGGTATGCTAGGTTCTGATCACGCGCTACGGCTTCGTATGTAATATCGCCTTTGTAGACATTCAGACCGTTCAGCAGGTGTCTGTCATCAGACAGCGCTTTCTTCCAACCCTTATTCGCGATTGCAACCGCATGCGGAAGCGTCGCATTGTTCAGCGCGAGTGTAGATGTACGCGCAACGCCGCCTGGCATGTTAGCAACACAGTAATGAACCACTTCGTCTACAACATATGTTGGGTTTTCATGCGTTGTTGCCTTAGATGTTTCGAAACATCCGCCTTGGTCGATGGCAACGTCAACAAGTACAGAACCGCGCATCATCGCAGATACCTGATTGCGTGACACTAGTTTCGGTGCCGCTGCACCTGGAATCAGAACCGCACCAACAGTAAGGTCAGATGCCAGAACGTGCTCTTCAACTGCATCCTGTGTTGAATATACGGTCTTCACACGGCCACGGAAAATATCGTCCAATTGCTGCATACGGCGTATAGACCGGTCAAGAATAGTAACATCAGCACCAAGGCCAACTGCCATGTGCGCAGCGTTTGTACCAACGACACCGCCTCCAATGATTGTTACTTTTGCCGGTGCTGTACCAGGCACACCACCTAGCAGAACACCGCGACCACCCTGGCTCATTTCAAGGGCGTGTGCACCCGCCTGAATTGACATGCGACCTGCAACTTCAGACATTGGCGCCAACAGTGGCAGACCACCATAATTATCAGTAACTGTCTCGTAAGCGATAGCAATACAGCCAGACTTGATAAGGCCTTGTGTTTGTGCTGGATCCGGCGCGAGATGAAGATAGGTGTATAAAATCTGATCTTCACGCAGCATTTCACATTCAACTGCCTGTGGCTCTTTGACCTTTACAATCATATCAGCACGGGCAAAGACATCAGCTGCATTAGGGGCAATAGTTGCGCCCGCTGCTTCATACATGTCATTAGTAAATCCGATCGCTGCACCTGCGTCTGTTTCTACAACCACATCGTGACCATGGCCGATCAACTCGCGCGCTGAAGCCGGAGTTAAACCCACCCGGTATTCACGGTTTTTAATTTCCTTTGGAACGCCCACTAGCATAATCTATCTCCTTCGTTCCGGTGCCTTCCCTTTGCACCGTAATCATTTCAAATCATCGCCGTAAAAATATCAGATGCCTCGTGGTGTGTCCTTGCGAAGTGTAGCAAAATCAGTTAGAAATTTCGCAGATTATTGCGCGAATATAGAATTATACTAAGGATACTGCGAAAATTGAGACTAGATGCCATTGATTATGCGATTCTGGAACACCTTCAGGAAAACGGCAGAATATCAAATGTTGAATTAGCAGACAGCGTTGGTTTGTCCGAGTCAGCCTGCTTGCGCCGGGTAAAAATACTGCATGATAATAATGTCATTGAACAGTATAGCGCCCATGTGAACCCAAGTAAGGTAGGATTGCCTGGTTCAGTTTTTGTAAGCGTAACCCTGGACCGTCAACAAGAAGGCCAATTAGGTGACTTCGAACGACAGGTCAGAGATGTTGACGAAGTGATGGAATGCTATCTGATGAGCGGTGAGGTGGATTATATGATCCGTGTAGCCGTTGCGGACGCAACAGACTATGAACGCATCCACAACAAGTTAACTCGATTACCCGGTGTATCCCGTATTCATTCCAGCTTTGCGCTGAGAACCATATTGAAACGAAATAAATTACCAGTATCACCCGAATTCAAAACAAAGAAATAACCCCCTTGCTATAGCCAGGACGGTACAGGAAGCCCTTTATCTCTTAGGAATTCAGGATTAAATAGTCTGGACTGATAACGAAGACCACTATCACAAAGAGTAGTTACAATTGTCTTGCCTGGGCCCATTTTTTTGGCGAGCTCGATCGCGCCGGCAACATTGACGCCACTGGATGTGCCAACACATAAACCTTCTTTTTGAAGAAGATCAAATGCTAGCTGCACAGCGACTTCATCTGTAATCTGAAATGCTTCGTCGATTGGTGCGCCTTCTAGGTTTCCGGTAATTCTGGATTGGCCAATTCCCTCAGATATTGAACTACCTTCAGACTTCAATTCACCAGTTGTATAATAGCTGTAAAGTGCAGCACCCATTGGGTCAGCAAGCGCTGTAACTATGTTAGGATTTTTTTCTTTTAGCCCTATCGCAGTACCTGCAAGCGTACCACCAGTGCCAACAGCATGCACAAATGCGTCTACCTTGCCATCTGTCTGATTCCAGATTTCTTGGGATGTGGTTTTGATATGAGCCTCTCTGTTCGCGGTATTATCAAACTGACGCGCCCAAATAACTCCATGTTTTGATTTTTGGGATAGCTCTTCAGCAAGTCGTTTCGCAACATGCTGGAAATTATTCGGATTGGAATAAGGTGCTGCTGGTACAAGCTTCAGTTCTGCGCCTAAAATTCGCAAAGTATCAATTTTCTCCTGCGACTGCGTCTCAGGCATCACAATAAGAGTTTTATAACCTTTGGCATTCGCAACAACTGTCAAGCCAATACCTGTGTTACCTGCAGTCCCTTCAACGATCAAGCCACCAGGCTCCAACAGCTTCTTATCCTCGGCATCCTCAATGATATTTAAGCCGGCACGGTCCTTAACAGATCCACCCGGATTTGCATATTCTGCCTTAGCATAAATGTCACACCCCGTAAGCTCAGACGGATACTTGAGCTTGATCAGTGGGGTGTTACCAATTGCGGACAATGCCGTGCTTTCGTATTTAGACACATTAAATTCCTTTTTCTATATTTCAGGAAATAATGCAGCCACAATAGAATAACAACCCACTTTATTGTTACTATAGAAATATTTTTCTATTTTTGTGCATCGATCCATGATTGAACACGGGCTTCAAGGATAGTCAAAGGCACACCACCTGCAGACATTATCCGATCATGAAACGCTTTGATGTCAAACTTTTCACCCAAAGTTTCCTCGACAAGTTTGCGTAGTTCGAGCAATTTAAGCTCTCCCATTTTGTAGGCCAAAGCCTGACCCGGCCAGGAAATATAGCGATCAACTTCTGTCCTGATATTGTGGGTTGAAAGCGCTGAGTTTTCCTCTAGCAGTAACTGCGCCTGTCTTCTGGTCCAGCCCTTTGAATGAATACCAGTATCGATCACGAGCCTGCAAGCCCGCCACATCTCATACGTCAGGCGTCCAAATTGCTCATAGGGGGTCTCATAGATATTCATGTCCAGCCCTAGTTTTTCACTGTACAAACCCCAACCTTCGCCAAATGCATGAGGATAGAGGCCAAGACGGAACTCGGGCACATTCTCCAGCTCTTTAGACAGTGCATTCTGTGTATGATGCCCCGGTGCCCCCTCATGCAACGTCAAGGCCGGCAAGGCATACAATGGGCGTTTATCCAGGAAGTGTGTGTTGACCCAGTAGTAACCCCCACGGTCAGCGGTAAGCGGTGCACCAACATAGCGCCCTGTGGTGTAATTAGGCGCGATAGCGTCCGGCACGGCCTCCACACCATAAGGCTGACGCGGCATTTTACCAAATAGCGCAGGCAAACGGCCATCAATTTTCTTGGCGATATAGCTGGCATGCATCAATAGTTCTTTTGCAGACTTGGCGTAGAACTGCTCATCTGTCCGCAAAAAGGTTAAGAACTCTTTGAAGGTTCCTTCATAGCCAACCTCCTTGATGATTTCTTCCATTTCAGACCTGATGCGGGCAACTTCCTGCAAACCCAGCTCGTGTATTTCGTCCGGCGTAACGTCTAGAGTAGTGTAATATTTCACAAACTCTTTATAAATTTCATCACCATTTGGCCACTCTGACGCCCCCAGGCTTTCACGTGCCGCTGGATAGTATTCCTCGTTCATGAAAGTATTCAATTTCACATAGGCCGCATTCACACTGTTCATTACAGCGTCTTTGCCTTTTGCCCTTAATGCTTCCTTTTCTGCATCCGACAGAAACTTCGACATGTTCATAAATGGTTTGTAGAATGCACTATCTTCAGCTTTTTCAACTATTGGCGCCGAGAAAGTAGACAATAAACCATCAAGCACGATTTTTGGCATGGTGTAGCCGTCCTTGATCCCAATGCGCATATTGGCGATATGATCGTCAAAATACCGCGGGATATCATTTAGACGTGCAATATATGCTTCATAGTCTTCTTTGCTTTTGAGACTAACCATAGAAGCCATTCTGGGGAGGTAACTATGGAAGCCACCGTCACTGACAAACGGCATACGCCAATTTCGAGTATTCTCAAAAATCAAACCTGAGTTCAGGTAATATACAAACATATCATAGTTTAGCTGGCTTTCTTCCTCCAGCTTTGAACGATCAATTGAACCCAATTGATCTTTTAGAGCCTGCAACTTTGCTTTGTGCGATGCATGAAAATCGGCACTTACAGGGGCCATTCTATCGGCAACAGGACGTGGCTGTCCCTTTGGGGCCGTACCGGGATTGACAGAATAATAATATGCTCGTTCTTTAGCAAAAAGATCCTCTAGCGCATTTTCTGTAGCAGTATCCGCAGACGTTGGTATGAAACCTGCCAGTATAATAGCCGTTGTCAGTAAGTATTTTTTCATTATCGCCCCTCATTTATGCTTAGTAAATTTTCCTGGCAAAAAAGACTGCCATTATTTGTACGAATTCAAAATTGTATGCCTTTGGTAAAGCCGCCGTCTACTTTCACATTGGTACCGGTAACCCATGACGCTGCCTCGCTGGAGAGAAAGGCAACAACATTTGCCACTTCATCTGCCGTTCCCAGCCGTGCCGAACCGTGTCGCGCCTCAACAGCGTTGTACATTTCTGGATTTTGCCTTTTAACCTGCCCCCAAAAGCCGTCCTCGATATAAATGGGACCAGGCGAGACACTATTGACGCGCACATGTTGTGTGACAGCGGTCTCAGATAACTGTGCAGCATAGCTGATCAGTGCAGACTTGACTGTGCCGTAAGCGGACACACCGCCAGTTTGCTCCAGTCCGGATATACTGGAAATAACCGTAATCGCACCCCCGCCAGTATCAGCAATAAGCGGCAGCGCCACTTCGCATGTGGTAACCGTGCCCATCAAATCAGTTTGAACAGCAGACTGCCAGCCTGCCTGCCCGGGTGTCGCACCACCCGAAACATTCGGCACTACTATGTCAAGACCATCCAGCATATCGGCGGTTTCAAGAATGAATTGTGCCAACGATTCACTATCTGAGACATTACAGGCACCACCAGTAACCTGCCCTGGCAGATCACGGCATGCATCAACTGCCCTATCAATGTCAGACTGTGTGCGTGCACAGAACCGAACATTAGCTCCCTCACTGGCCAATTTACGAACAGTAGCAAATCCGATACCGCGGCTACCGCCCGTAACAAGTGCACGGCGGCCTTTTAGTCCTAGGTCCATATTCCCCCCTTCCCTTAGGAGGCAAAGTCCCTGATTGCCTGATCTCGCAACTCTCGGCGCAGAACCTTACCAACTGGTGATTTTGGCATTTCATCGATCATAACGACGACTTTGGGTACCTTATATCCAGTCAGGTGCTCCCGGCAATGATCAATAACATCCTGTTCTGTTAAATTTTGGTCAGCCTTAATGACATAGGCAATAAGTTTTTCCCCCGTATGATCATCTGATACACCCACGACGGCGGCTTCAGCGATAGCTGCGTTCATCATCAAAGCATCTTCAACCTCGGTTGGGTACACATTAAATCCCGACACAATGACCATATCTTTAATCCGGTCGACAATTTTCAGATAGCCTTCATCGTCAATTACCGCCACATCTCCGGTTTTAAGCCACCCGTCGACTATTGTTTCCTGTGTTGCTTCAGGCTGGTTTAAATAGCCTTTCATTACTTGTGGCCCTCTAACCCACAACTCCCCTGCTTCCCCAACTGGCAAGATATTACCCGCTTCATCAGTTACTTTGAGTTCGGTACCCGGGGCCGCTTTGCCACAAGTTCCGATTTTAGGGTCTCTATCTAGCGGCATCGTCGCCACCATACAGGTGCTCTCTGTAAGACCATACCCCTCGAAGATTTTGCAGTTAGTTAGCGCACTCCACTCCTGTGCAATGGAAGTTTGCAACGGTGCGGCACCAGAATAGCAATATTTAAGCGTCGTAGGCGGTTTAGCTTTAAACCATTCTTCTTCCAGAAGTCCTAGGAAAAGCGTATTAACGCCCGGCAGGATCGTAATATCGAATGTCTCGAAAACTGGCTTAAGATTAGAAAGCGGCCTAGGCACCGGTACCAGCACCATATGACCACCAGCATACATGCCAGAGATCATCCCGACAGCAAGAGCATAAACATGATAAAGTGGAAGTACGAGCAACAATGTCTCATTCGTTTCTTCTGCAAGTGCCTCTTCTTTTTTCTTGGCTTGCGATATATTCGAAACAATATTCCTGTGGGTTAACTCCGCGCCCTTACTGCGTCCAGTGGTGCCACCTGTGTACTGATAGATAAGTGTATCATCCAACGTAACGTCTTTGCGGTATGATGGAATATCAACACCGCGTGATAAGTGCTTGTTACCTATTTTTAAAATTGACGCCAGCGACCCATGAAACCCAACAGACGCTTCAGGGATAATCTTTTTAACCCGTTTCATTGCAAACTTTAGAATGCCCGCCTTCACTGTCGGAAACAAATCAACCAATGACAGGGAGAAAACTTTCTCTACATCCGTATCCTTAATTGCGGAGTCTAATTTGTCCCCGAACAAATCTACCACAAACAATATCTTAGCCTTACTGTCCTGCAACTGATGCTGGGTTTCTTCTGGCGTGTATAAAGGGTTGATATTAGTTATTTTGATGCCTGCCTTAAAAGCACCAAATGCAACAACAGGATATGCCAGCATATTCAATGACTGTATGGCGATTACGTCATTTGTATTAAGCTTCAATTCCTCCCTAAGGAAAACCGCCATAGCGTCTGACAGTCGACCAACTTCAGCATACGTCAGAGTATGGTGGTGGCCGGAAGGCAGGACACAACTAACACACGGCATATGTGGATTACGTTCAACACATATGTCGATCAGGTTGCCGGCATTAGATGCCAGCATATCCGCATCGGTAAACTCTTCACCCTTAATGATCATTGCTGTACCTCCCCTTACGTTGTGATCATGGCGCTGCTTCAATACAGTCCATTAATTTATCATGTGACTGCAGAAGGTTCCCCAACTCTTCCTCTAGCCTTCTGCTTTCGCTAATAACTGTTTTCCAATACGTCAGCCTTTCTGCGTCAGGCATTTCAGTGAAATTGGATCGTTCTGGAATTTGCTGATACGGCAGAGATGCAACAAAATCGTCTGTCGGACATAGCAACAACATATCATCCCAAACATCACCGCGGACACGGCGTGAAACTCTACGCTTATCGAACCAACCTGGTATTAAGTGGGGGTAAAAGTGAGGATACAGTATAATCCCGTCACCAGTTTTCCATGACACATCAAAATGGTAGTCAATCACGCCACCGTCACGGTAAACACCCTCTGGTGCACCCGGGATGTTCACCACAGGATCAATGACAAACGGCACAGACCCGCTCGCCATCAAAGCTTGTGGCAATAGTGCTCCACCCAGTTTTATGTCTACCCTATTATAATCCTGCCACTGTTCTGATAACATGGGCTGTTCATGGCTATGAAAAACCACGCGATCAAAAAACAGACCTAACCCTTTTCTATCAACCGCATTGAAAACTGCGGAAGAAAGCAGGCCAATGAATTCAAACAGCTTAATCCTACTGGCCGTTAGGCCTTTGCACCTTACAGCTACTATATTTAAATTTCTTTGGGGGTTATTTGTAAGGGCAGCCTTATCATCGTCAGGGAAAACGGTATCAAGTATTTCGTAAGATTGCCGGGTTATTTCCGCCGCGGTTACCCCATTAGAGGAACGATAGGAAAGATAACCATCAATAAACTCATCAACCTTTCGGGAAGGTTCCGGGTGCGCCGCAAGCGCCATGCGCCACGCACCAATTGATGACCCAACCAAATCAATCTTCTGAGATGCCATTGGAAGCCATGCACCAAAAAGAAAACGGTCAAGCGCCTGAAGTACCAGCCATTTGGGGCCACCAGAAGCACCTACAACAGCACGCACAAGATCAGGAGTTAATCCCCTGTCCTCTATCCGCTGTTTGGCATTTTTACCTGCAATAATACGTAAGGCCGACATCATATATCCCTAATTAGAAATATGAGAATATCGGCCTTTGTATCTTTTTCAAGACTAACTAGTCCATAAAATACGATTATGGCGTAATAATTACTTTTCCTTTGGCTCTTCGCTCTGTCAAACAGGCATAAGCATCCTTTATTTGGTTAAGACTGAAGACATCATTGACCAGAGGCGCAATTGTACCTTTTTCAAGCATTGCAAACATTGCTTCCATATTCTGACGTTGCTCTGCAGGGTGTGCTGCTGCCCATGCGCCCCAGAACACTCCAACGATTGATGTTTGTTTAATAAGACACAGGTTGATAGGAATTTTTGGGATATCACCAGCAGCAAAACCGATTACTAACAAACGGCCACCTGGTTTTAATGTACGAAGCGCCGTTTCTGAATAATCCCCACCCACTGGATCATAAACAATATCACAACCACCAAGCTCTTTCATGCGGGCCTTCAGGTCATCGGTAGAATAATTGATCAGCTCATCAGCACCTGCCTTCTTGCACACTGCAAGCTTCTCATCACTGCTTGCAGCCGCAATGACCCGCGCCCCCATGGCCTTAGCGAGCTCCACCGTTGCCAACCCCACGCCGCCAGCTGCTCCAAGAACCAGGACTGTCTCTCCTGGCTGAATATTTGCACGCTGTTTCAGGGCATGATAGGTCGTTGCATATGTTATCGTGAAACCTGCCGCGACTTCAAAACTCATCGCCGCAGGAATTGGGATACAAACGGCTGCATTTGCGACTACTTTCTCTGCAAAGGCACCCGTATTATTTGTGAAAATAACCCTGTCGCCTACTTTTAAGTGATCTACACCGTCACCCACTTGACTTACAACACCTGAACCTTCCCCGCCCGGCGTAAATGGCAGTGGTGGCTTAAATTGATATTTACCTTCAATAATCAAAGTATCCGGGAAATTAAGCCCAGCTGCCTTTACATCAATCAGCACCTCACCCTTGCCTGGTGTTGGTGTATCAATTTCCATCACCTGCAACTTTTCAGCAGGCCCTAATTCCGTACACAATACAGCTTTCATTGCCGTCCCCTATTCCGCTTTACACTATTAATGGTAAAAAGGGGCCGTAGGCCCCCTTAAAGATATATTAAACGACTTCGAACAAGCCAGCAGCACCCATGCCGCCGCCAACACACATCGTGCAGACAACATATTTGGCGCCGCGACGCTTACCTTCGATCAAGGCATGGCCAACCATGCGCGCACCAGACATACCGTAAGGGTGGCCAACGGAAATAGCACCACCATTCACATTCAGCAGATCATTGGGGATACCAAGCTTATCACGGCAGTAAAGTACCTGAACGGCAAACGCTTCATTTAGTTCCCAAAGACCGATATCATCCATAGTCAAGCCGTTTGCTTTCAATAGCTTTGGCACTGCCCAAATTGGTCCAATACCCATTTCGTCTGGTTCACACCCAGCAACCGCAATACCTCGGTAAATACCAAGCGGATTTAGCCCTTTCTGTTCGGCTACCTTCGCTTCCATCAAGACAGATGCAGACGCACCATCAGAAAGCTGGCTTGCGTTACCCGCCGTGATGGTACCGCCTTCAATAACCGTACGCAGACCCTGCAAGCCTTCCAGAGTTGTCTCTGGTCGGTTACCTTCGTCTTTTTCAAGCGTTACATCATGGAAGGTTATCTCACCTGTTTCTTTGTTCATGACACCCATTTTGGAAGCCAGAGGCACGATTTCGTCGTCAAACTTGCCTGCTTGCTGTGCAGCCGCAGTCCGCATTTGGGACTGATAGCCATATTCATCCATTGCGTCGCGACTAATGCCGTAGCGATCTGCAACCACCTCTGCCGTTTGCAGCATTGGCATATAAATATCCTTGTGCATCGCAACCAGACTTTTGTCGACCATCATGTGCGTGTTCATTTTGTCATTTTGAACGAGAGAGATGCTATCCAGACCAGCACCAATAGCCACATCCATTCCGTCATGAACAATTTGCTTGGCAGCAGTTGCGATCGCCATCATGCCACTAGAACATTGACGATCAAGTGTCATACCTGAAACCGTCACAGGCAAACCAGCACGCAAGGCCGCTGTACGTCCTATATTACCGCCAGAGGTGCCCTGGGTTAAGGCACACCCCATAATCACATCTTCAACCTCCGCGCCGTCTATGCCAGCCCGTTTGACTGCATGTTCAATAGCATGACCACCAAGTGTTGGTGCCTGTGTCGCATTAAAAGCACCACGGTAAGCTCGACCAATCGGTGTACGCGCGGTAGATACGATGACTGCTTCACGCATTGTCATTCTCCTTCTGATGTTTCTTTAGTTATCCGAGTTTCACGCCATTGGCGGCAGCAGCATGCTGCAAAAACTTCATTGTTTGTTCGCCGCCTGCTTTAAGTTCTTTTTGTTCGCTATTAGCAATCGCATCCCAATTAGCTGCAATATTTTCTGCTGTTGCTTCGCCTTCCGCGAACGCCAGGCCTTCTGTTTCGTTAACTACTGCACGTGCAAAGTGGCCTGCCCCTGCAGCGAGAATTGTGCGGTTTGGTCCTTCATCTGAGACTAGATATAATACAGCCGGTGTCACAAGTTCAGGCTTCAAAAGATCAAGCGCCTCTTGTGGCATCAACCCTTCCGTCATGCGTGTTGCTGCACATGGGCTAAGACAGTTTACATTGATGTTATATTTAGCACCTTCAAGGCAAAGTGTGTTCATCAGTCCCACCACGCCCATTTTGGCTGAACCGTAGTTTGCCTGCCCAAAATTACCATATAGTCCGGATGAAGACGTTGTCATGACGATACGACCAAAGCCCTGATCGCGCATAATATCCCAAACAGCCTTTGTACAGTTCATGGATCCGGTTAAATGCACATCCACAACCATATTGAAGTTTGAATGTTCCATTTTGGTAAACGTTTTATCGCGCAGGATACCTGCGTTGTTGACCAGAATGTCAATACGGCCCCATTTATCCATGGCGGCCTGGACCATTGCTTCTACTTCGTCGACTTTGCAGACGTTTGCACCATTGGCAATTGCCTCACCACCCGCAGCTACAATCTCAGCCACTACAGCCTCTGCAGCCGTCGCAGAGCCACCCGCGCCACTGACGTCACCACCAAGATCATTAACAACAACTTTTGCGCCTCGTTTAGCAAGCGCCAAGGCATGTTCCCGTCCCAAGCCGTTACCTGCACCAGTGACGATAGCCACACGATCATCAAAACGAATAGTCATAAAAATAACTCCAAATCCAAAGCGTTGAGTAGAAATTAAGCGACGAAGGCCAGGAATAGCCATTCAGCAATCAATGCCGGAGTATCCTCGCCTTCAATCTCAATTGTGAATTCATTTTTCATCAAAAACCGGTTACCAGGTTTTTCGGTCACTTCCTTCAATACCACACGGGCACGAATTCGACTGTCTACCTTGACAGGCGCAAGGAAACGGACCTTGTCCAGGCCGTAATTGACACCCATTTGGGTTCCTTCAATCCCGACACATGCCTCAAGAGAAAAATGACTAAGTAAGGACAGTGTCAGAAAGCCATGCGCAATTGTCGTACCGAATGGTGACTTTGCCGCAGCCTCAGGGTCAACGTGGATAAATTGGTTATCCAGCGTAACATCGGCAAAAACATTAATGCGTTCCTGATCAATGGTCAGCCATTCAGACACCCCGGTTTCCTTACCGACAAAGTTCTGTAATTGATCCTTTGTTACTGCTTTCATAAGTATTATCCTCTCTTATCTTTACGGATTTGCGGACATACCGCCATCAAGGGGCAAAATCGCACCCGTCACATAGGTTGAAGCCTTTGACGTTAAAAATAGCATCATACCTGTAATGTCATCTGACCTGCCGAACCGCCCGAGTGGGACAGCACTTTCCTGTTGCTTTCTCAGGGCGTCATTTTCTGCAACGAAAGCCATCATTCTGCTTTCAAATGGCCCTGGGGCGATTGCATTGACCAAAATATTCTGACTGGCAAGTTCACTGGAAAGCATCTTGGTAAGGTGGTGGACTGCAGCCTTGCTGGGCGCATAGCTATACGCCATATTTGACATAGGCCTCGTGCCCACTACTGAACCAATGTTGATTACTCTTGCCGGGTCTTCTTTATTGCCGGCCGTCTTTAACAGTGGCAAAAGCAACCGTGTCAGGTCTGCCACTGCAGTTACATTCAGCGTAAGAACCTGATCCCACTTATCTCGCGGGAAATCTTCTAACTTTGCCCCCCATGTCATACCGGAGTTATTCACCAGTATATCAAGGCGGTCTGTTTGCTTTTTGACGGCCTCTGCTAATGCTTCTGTACCAGCTGCCGTCAGCAGGTCAGCCTGCAATGGGATAACTTTTCCCGGCCCAATATCGTTGAGTGAAGCGGCCGTCTTAGCACATGCTTCTATTTTTCTCGAAGCTATAAACACCTTACATCCGGCACGGACCAGTGTTTCTGTGATCATCGCCCCAATGCCAGAGCCGCCCCCGGTTACAAGGGCGACTTTACCACTGATATCAAAAAGCGATACCTGGTCCATTCTATTATTTCTTCACAAAATTAGAACGATAAGACTTCAGCTCTTCCCGGGCGATAACCATCCGGTGCACTGCATCAGGTCCATCGGCAAAACGAAGCGTACGCTGTCCGGTGTACATGTGCGCAAGTGGCGTATCCTGACTAACCCCCAGACCGCCGTGCATTTGCATAGCTTCATCAATCACCTTAAGGCTCATACGCGGTGCAACTACCTTAATCTGCGAGATATAGGGCTGTGCAGCCTGTGTGCCGATCGTGTCCATCATATAAGCAGCCTTCAGACACAGCAAACGGGCCATTTCTATTTCGATCCGGCATTCAGCGATTATGTCGTAGTTTGCCCCAAGCTTTGCTAGGGGCCGCCCAAACGCCTCACGGCTTACAGATCGTTTACATAGCAGTTCCAATGCTTTTTCTGCCTGACCAATAGACCGCATACAGTGGTGAATACGGCCAGGTCCCAAACGCCCCTGTGCTACTTCAAAGCCACGACCACGGCCGAGAATCAGATTTTCTTTTGGAACGCGAACATCAGTGTAGCGTAAATGCATGTGGCCGTGCGGTGCATCGTCATTGCCAAAAACCTGCATTGGACGCAGCACTTCTACCCCTTTGGTGTCCATTGGGACCAGGATCATGCTGTGCTGACTATGACGGGAAGCATCCGGGTCAGTCTTGACCATGGTAATCAGTATCTTACAGCGTGCATCACCAGCGCCTGAAATCCAGATTTTCTCTCCGTTTAGAACCCACTCATCGCCCTCGAGAACTGCAGACATAGAAATATTGGTCGCATCAGAAGAAGCATGATCCGGTTCAGTCATGGAATAGGCAGAGCGAATTTCACCTGCAAGCAATGGCTCCAACCATTCTTTCTTCTGTGCTTCGGTACCGTATCTCGCCAATACTTCCATATTTCCCGTATCAGGCGCACTACAGTTAAAGACCTCAGACGCCAGATGGCTTCTACCCATCTCTTCGGCAAGGTAAGCATATTCTACGTTCGACAGACCGAAATCATCGTCATAGTCTGGCAGGAAAAAATTCCATAAATTCTGTTCCTTAGCCTTTTTCTTTAAACCTTCCAGAATCTCAGTCTGGCGCTTGGACTGCGTCCAGCGATCACCATCAGCACCAACCGCAGCATAATATTCAACATCCAGGTCACCAATTTCTTCGTCGATGAATTTTCTGATTCGATCTCTTAGTTCCTGACCACGTGGCGATAATCCCAAGTCCATTGACATGTTTCCGTTCTCCTAATTCTTGCTGCGGATTAAGACGCGGCAAATTTCTCTCTAAAACTTTGTTTGATATTTTTCCGGTCTAGTTTTCCAGAAGCGATTAGCGGCAACTCGTCTTCCTGCAACCAGATATGTTCTGGTACATTAAACGATGCTAGGTGCTTACTGACCTCATCTATGATTTGTTCACGCGTCAGTGATTTGGTAACAACAACTGCGCCGACCACCTCACCAAGACGCTCATCCGGCAGACCAAAAACCATTACATCGTCTACGCCGTCGATTGCATGAATAACGGCTTCGACTTCAAGTGTGCTGACGTTCTCGCCACCACGAATTATGATGTCTTTCAATCGGTCAACAATATAGAGGTACCCTTCATCATCAAGATACCCCACATCGCCTGTGTGGAACCAGCCATCCCGGAATGCAGTCTCTGTTGCTTCTGGGTTTTTCCAGTAGCCGATTACATTGACCATTCCTTTGATGCATATCTCGCCTCGTTCCCCGGTTTTTAGCGTGTTGCCGTCCTGATCTATGATCTTGAAGCTCATCAGTGGCGGTGTCGCCATACCTGTACTGGTGGGGCGCGCGGTATAGTCATCCCCGCTGATAACGGACCCTAGTGCGTTAGTTTCTGTCAGGCCGTACCCAAGTCCTGGACGAGATCCCTTGAACTTTTCCGTGATCATTTTGACATGTTCAGCGGGCCGTGCGGCACCGCCTGCCCCAAGATCAGTCAAAGTAGAAAGGTCATATTTTTCTGTAACAGGAGACGATGCCAATTCATACGACATGGTTGGCACACCAGTAATAGAACTGATTTTTTCCTGTTCAATTAGCTGACAGGCCCGTTCGACATCCCATTTGTGCATTATCACCAGTTTGCGGCCGATAATCGCGGACACCATCATCATCGGCAACAAGCCCGTTACATGGAAAAATGGAACACCCACAAGCATCGAGGGCTGAAAGTCATCTGGCACCGGATTTGCTGCGGTCATTTTTGTATAAATCGCAAGGCAAATCCATGTCATCAATACACCAATCACGGCCTGATGGTCTGAATAGGCTCCTTTGGGAAAGCCTGTTGACCCTGAGGTATAGAGCATATGCGCTACATCTTCCGGCCCCAATTCAACAGGCGGCCATGTCATCGGCTTTTTGCTGTCTAATAGCGCATCATTATAGTGCGTTACGAGGGAATGCCGCACATCAGCGTCACGTACAAGAATGGTAGGCAGCTTCATTTTTTCAATGACTTCACGACCACGTTCAAATCTGAAACCATCAGTGATCAGGAGTACTGCATCACTATCATTCAGTGCCCATTCCATCTCTTCTGACTGCCACCATGCATTCATCAGACAGGCCACACCCCCAGCACCGACAATTGCCATGTAAGCGATCACCCATTCGGGATAATTACGCATAGACAGGGCAACACGTTCCCCTTTTTTTAGTCCCATGTCATCGACAAGCACCTGAGCGAGACGCGCAGCTTTGTCTACGACCTGCTTGAAAGAGAAACGCTCTCCCTCATAAACCAGAAAGTCCTTGTCACCGTGGGTAAGCACGATCATCAAGGCGTCTCTAATGCTTTTTGGTTGATTTTTAAACGCGGTGTAAGTTGCACCGCGTATTTCTCTCTCCTCCAATTCAAACATTGGAGATGATTTAACAATCATCGCCATTACCTGATCAAAGGGTGTCCCTTCGGGAATAGCAGGTAGGTCAAGTGCATCCAGCATAATAAGCCTACCTTTCCTTAGTAACCTGACAATGAAGCAAAACGATCTGTATGATAGTTATAGCCGCCATACAGATTTTGCACTGCCCGGGCTCGCTTGATGAAGAAACCGATTTCAAATTCATCGGTCATACCTATACCCCCGTGCATCTGAATGGCTTCATTCGTCGCCAGTTCAGCAACTTTACAGGCCTTTGCTTTAGCAAGGCTTGCAAACCATGCCGGGTTGGTACCTGCATCCACGGCCTGCAGCGCTTTCAAAACAGCAGACCTGAGAATCTCCACCTCGCTATAGAGATGAGCTGCGCGGTGCTGCAACCCCTGAAAAGTCCCAATCAATGTGCCAAACTGCTTTCTTTCCTGCAAATATTGAACGGTACGGTCCAATACTTCCTGGGAAATACCCAACAGTTCAGCAGATAATACGCAGCGACCGACATCAAGGGCCTTGTCAAGCACAGGAAAAGCCTCGCCTACAGTACCAAGGACTGCATCCTCGCTAACAATTACATCTTCTAAGGTAACCTTACCCCAGTTGCGACTGTCAGCCATAACAGTTTGGTCAATGATCAGCCCAGACTGCCCTTTGTCAATGATGAAGAGACTAAGCCCCTCTGCATCCCCCTTTTCGCCTGCCGTTCGCGCTACGACAATGATCTTATCTGCGACATGGGCGTCAGGTACGAACGTTTTCATGCCGTTAAGCACGTAACTATCACTGGATTTAACTGCTTTCAGCGTCGTTGATGCAGGCCCGTGGTGTCCGGTCTCATCGACTGCTAGTGTTACAATCACTTCACCTGATGCTATTGCAGGCAGTATGGCTTCTTTCTGTGCCGTACTTCCTGCATGCTTAATTAAAGATGCACCAACAATCGCACTTGCAAAAAACGGCGATGCACTAAGGTTTTTGCCCATAGATTCAGCCACGATACCAGCACCAATGGCACCAAAATCAACACCGCCCTCGTCCTCTGACATAAGAAGACCTGCAAAACCCATCTCGGCCATTTCAGACCATAGTTCTTTGCTGTAGCCGGTCTCATCCCGGTCATCACGCAGTTTACGCAACTGAGAAACAGGTGCTTTCTCTGCGAAAAATCCATCAGCTGATTCTTTTAGAAGCTGCTGCTCTTCATTCAATACTAATGCCATGATCAATACTCCCCCTTATGACGGTAAATTCAGAATGCGCTTGGATATGATGTTCAACATCACTTCTGATGTTCCACCCTCAATGGAATTGGCCTTGGTCCGTAACCAGTGACGTGCCACCTCCCCATTATTGGAGAATTGACCTTCCCATTCCAATGCATCTGATCCCATTACCTTCAGGATCATTTCATGACGGTCTTTGTTAATTTCTGTGCCTGCATACTTCAGCATTGAAGAAAATGCTCCGAGACTTGCCCCAGCCTTTGCTTCATCTGTTGCACGTTCCATAGTGAACATGAATGCAGCAGCATCAATTTCGTGCCGCGCAACATCTGTCCTTAGTGCCTTATCTTCCATTTGCCCATCAGCAAGGCCAAGCTTTTCTTTGGCAATCACATTAAGCGGTGTTGGAACACCCTGATCACCAATCATGGCCCGTTCATGGGTCAACAGATATTTGGCAATCGTCCAACCTTTACCGCGCTCACCAACGATATTCTCTTTTGGCACTTTAACATTATCAAAAAATGTTTCGCAGAATGGTGAATTACCAGAAATCAACTTGATAGGCTTTGTTGAAACACCCTCAGTTTCCATATCGAACAACAAGAAGGAGATACCTTCATGTTTGCTTGCCTCGGGCTCAGTTCTGACAAGACAGAATATCCAGTCAGCCTGATCTGCATAGGATGTCCAGACTTTTTGGCCATTGACGAGGAAATGGTCGCCCTTATCTTCACCCTTTGTCGCCAGGCTGGCTAGATCAGACCCTGCATTCGGCTCTGAATACCCCTGACACCAACGAATTTCCCCCCGCGCAATGGGCGGCAAGTAATGCAGCTTCTGCTCATGCGTTCCAAACTCTAACAGAGCTGGGCCAAGCATCCAGATACCAAAGGATAGCAAAGGGGGACGCGCACCAATCCTACGCATTTCTGCAGCAAGAATCTTAGCCTCTTCTTTGCTTAATCCGCCACCACCATATTCTTTTGGCCATGATGGAACTGTCCATCCACGGGCAGCCATACGGTCCAGCCATACTTTCTGATCGTCACTTTGGAAAACATAATTACGTCCGCCCCAGCAAAAGTCCGTATCGCCTTTCATTGGCTTGCGCATTGCTTGCGGACAATTGTCCTCCAACCATGCACGGGTTTCTTGCCTAAAAGTATCTAAATCGCTCATCCCACTATCCCTTTTTAAAACGATAATTCTGCAACCCTCTTCCCCAAGGGCACCCAAATTTCAAATCTATCAATTTGACCTTAGAGTATGCATTTTTGACTCTTTAGTATTTTAATCTGAAATTTTCAAGTTATATTGCTCCTGAATTCGATAATTTTGATCGTGTAACGGAAATGCTTCACGGCCTCATCATCCGTGTGCACATCACCTGACAGCATGTCAGACTGGAAATATTTGTAAACTGTATGACAAAGACGCAAAATCTTCAAATCACCTACGCGTCAGTCTGGGAACTGGCTGGCCCCAACGTCATTAGTAATATTTTGATGGTGGCAGTTCCTTTTGCGCACTTATGGATTGTATCCCCGCTCGGTCCAGAAATCAGTGCTGCAGTAGTCGCAGGCGGGCGAATTAATTTTCTCTTGATGTCGGCTGTTATGGCTTTATCCGTTGCCACAACCGCACTTGTTGCACGGGCCTGGGGTGCAGAAAATGCAAAAGAAGCCTCATCGGCCATGTCCGCGTCTTTATGGATGACATTTTATCTTTCAATATTTCTTGCATTTCCGACGTATCTTACCGCTCCTTGGGTCGCCAGCATCTTTAATCTGGACCCGCACACAACCAAGGAAGCCATTGCCTATATACGGCCGCTTGCATTTGTAAATGGCATCTTTGCTTTTATTCTCAGCATTACAACGGCATTCCGAGCAATTGGTGACGTCATTCGTCCTATGAAATACACCGCACTGACTACTGTTCTTAGCATAGTTTTCTCCTATGCAGCCGTGCACGGTATATTGGTGCCAGAGTTAGGCGTAAGCGGTATTCCAATCGGCACCGGTGTGGGCCATCTATTCAGTCTGATACCGTATTTCTTTTTCATCTGGCGCAAGAAATACAAATTACACTTCACCACAGGTGCCTACAAAGACGGTCGTAACATTAGGCAGCTTATCAAAATTGGCATGCCTGCAGCGATTGAACAAGCTATTATCCAGACCAGCTTTATTGTGTTTTTAATGATTGTTAGTGATTTTGGCACTGCTGCCTTTGCAGCATACGGAATTGGTATAACGATCCTAAGTGTTTGCATAGTAGTCGGTCTTGGCATTGGCGCGGCAAGCAGCACCTTGACCGGGCAAGCACTAGGCGCAAAAAACTATATTGCAGCCTATTCAGCTGGCTGGAAATCAATGCGACTTGCAATATTCATCATGTCGGTTCTGGCACTGGGTATCTTTCTTATGAAAACACCGCTGGCTGCATTACTGTCCGCTGACAATGAAGTGCGAGACCTGACTGAGTTTTTCATCATCATTCTGGCGGTTATACAGCCTTTAATGGGGATTGAATTTGCAATTGGCGGTGCACTACGGGGCGCAGGAGACACCAAGTATCCTCTTTACGTAAGCCTGGCTGGGATACTGTTTGGCCGTTTGGCACTTGGTATTATTGTAATAGCCACCAACGGCACAGTCGAATTGTTATATAGTGTTATCATCGTAGATTACGCCATCAAGGCAGCGTTACTCGTACAGCGTTTTCGCGGCAATGCGTGGCTGCAAATTGGGGAAAAACATATCCCTGCTGCCGTGCAGTCTGAAGCGGGTGTCAGTAGAGAAGCAGTAAGATCTTATTATCGCGGACATTCCAGCAAATCGCAGAATGCCGATAAAACCAACCAGCAAGGAAAATAACATCATGGCAAATACATATAATCACCTTGCCAAACTGGCTATTGAAAAGCTGGATACCAATCTATTTCGAGGGCAACCCAATGACTGGCCCAACCGTCACGTCTTTGGCGGACATGTGGTTGCACAGGCCATTCTGGCTGCAACTGAGACAGTTGATGACCACTTCTACCTACATTCCCTGCATTGTTATTTTCTGCGCCCCGGCATTGCTGGTCAGGATTTGATATATGATGTTGATCCCATTAGAAATGGCCGTAGTTTCTGTACAAGACGCGTAAATGCCATTCAAAACGGTGAAGCCATATTCAGTATTTCTCTCAGCTTTCATATAAAAGAAGAAGGCCTGGTTCACCAACCTGTTATGCCAGTGGTAGCCCTGCCAGATGACCTGCTGGATGACGATATCTACTTCAACAAACTTCTCAGACCTAAAGACGGACCACCTATTGACAGAAAGTCCTTCTTTCCTTTTGAAACAAGAGCGTTAGAACATCTGGACATTGAAAATCCTGAACCGAAAAGCAGCTCCACAGGGTTCTGGTTCAAGCTTATTGAAACCCCTGACCAAACAGTAGCACTAAATGCCGCCTTGCTTGCCTATGTTTCAGATATGTCATTTCTGTCCAGCACGCTACGTCCGCACGGCTTAATACCACGTCACAAACGCCTGAAGAATGTCGCCAGTTTGGATCACAGCATCTGGCTGCATGAAACTGATTTTGATTTGACAGACTGGGTATTCTACCAAACTGATGGTGAATGGACTGGTAATGGGCGCGGACTTGCCAGGGGCCGGATATTCACGCACGACGGTAAGCATATTGCCTCCACCAGTCAGGAAGCGCTGATCAGGCTTTGTCAAGAATAAGGGGACTTTAAAGTCCCCTTATAACAGATTGGATTCATTTCATATTAAATATCTGACTTGTTGATCAGATCGCGGGCATGATTACCCAAAACATTCACAAAAGCTCCAAAGCCAGCAAAGGCTTTATTCTGTGATTGCCCGTGATAATACCGGTAATAGATTTGCTGAAGAATAGCCGCATTTCTGAATATACCATACACATGGTAATAGCTGAATTTGCTAAGGTCCAAGCCTGTTTTTTCCGCGTAGAAATCACAAATCTCCTCGCGCGTCATCATCCCGTCATCCAGACAAGGCTGCATCGTCGTGTTCAGCAGGAACTCAGGATCACCTTTTTGTGTCCAATACGCAAGTGTATTACCCAGATCCATTAATGGGTCCCCAAGCGCACTAATTTCCCAGTCCAATACAGCTGCTATCTCATGCGGGTTAGATTTGCACAATATAACATTATCCAGTCGGTAATCCCCGTGCAGAACCGAATGCCCTACTTCGGTTTCAGGCATTTTTTCCACCAGCCAGTCACGTACATCCTGAAAGTCTTCGACATCATCGGTCCTTGCGCGTTCAAACCGTCCGTTCCAGCCAGTAATCTGTCGTTCTACATAGCCTTCAGGTTTGCCAAAATCCCCAAGGCCTGCTGCCTTATAATCAACCGCATGCAGTTCAATCAATTTAGAGAAGAAATTCTCACAAAGTGTACGGTTATCAGATGCTGAAAACTGCAGAGAAGGCGGCATTGTTTTTTCAGGTTTATACCCATCTACAAGCTCCATCACATAACATTCGGCACCAAGCGGACTGTCCTCGTCACTTAGATAAAAATACGTGTCCGGCACAGCTGAAAAGGCATCTTTAAGGCCATTCATCACCTTGTATTCTCTGATCATCGAATGCCCGGACTTTGGTTTCGTGCCAAACGGTGGGCGTCTCAAAACAAAACGTTTGCTGCCATACTGTATTGCGTACGTAAGATTTGAATGCCCACTGGCAAACTGGCGAATTTCTGGATCGCCAGTAAGGCCGCTAATATGACTTTTCATCAAATCATCTATAAGGCCAACATCAAGCTCTTCCCCCGACCGTACATCGATGGTTTTGTTTAATTCATCTGACATTGTGATACTCCACTATATGGGACGGCCTGTTGCGTCCATAACGTTGCGCCGTAGCTTGCGCATTCCACCAACCCAGCGATCATGATTGGCTGCCTTATTTTGAAAATAACTTTCCACCTGTGCATGAGGACGGATCATGAACTGGCCATCCTTCATTGCCGCAACTGTTTTTTCTGCCAATTCTTCTGCGGGCATAATACCGTCAAGAGCAGCACTACTGCCTTCCGCACCTTCGGTCATCTTTGATACAACAGCCTGCGGGCATAAAACACCAACGTACAAATCATCACCGTGCGTAATAGCCACGCTTTCAGCCAGGCCAAGGGCCGCATGTTTTGTGGTGGAATATGCCGTATCTCCGATCTGACTTAGAAGACCTGCGGCGGACGCAGTAATCATAAAACCACAATTGCCGCGCTCGATCATATCAGGCAGCACCGCACGAAGTGCTAAAATGTGCGAAAATACATTAACTTCCCAAATTTTTTGCCACTGCTCATTTGTTTGGCTAATGGCAGTCCAGTCAGGAGCATCCGAAAAAGCAATACCAGCATTGGAGAAATAAAGGTCCACAGGCCCTGCCCAGGCAGTTACTCTGGCTACTACTGACTTCACTGAACCCTCATCCGTGACGTCTAGTTGAAAAGCCTTTGCCTGATCACCAATCGATTGGGCAACCAGCTCAGCGCCTGCGATATCAAGATCGACAACGGCAACCGCCTTAGCACCTTCTTGCGCAAATCTTTCTGCCAGGGCCTTTCCAATACCGCTTGCAGCACCTGTTACGATAATGGTTTTATCTTTTACTTCCATTGACTTAGCCACAAGACCTCCCCTTTAAATCGACATCTCCTCCAGAACATACCGAAGGGTCGAATCTATATTTACTGGTCTCCGTGTGGCCTTGTCTACATAAACATGAATAAAATAACCTTGGGCAGCCGGATCAGTATCGCCCTCTTTGAAAAGACCGATCTCATAGCGTACACTGGAATTACCAATATGCGACACTGCAACACCGGCAAGAACAATATCAGGAAATTCTAATGACTTCATATACTTGCAGGATGTTTCAACAACCAGGCCGATGGTCTGACCATGCAAGTAGTCCAATACGTCCTTTTCTATCAAATAGCCATTAACAGCAGTATCAAAGTAACTGTAGTAGGTGACGTTATTAACATGCCCGTAAGCATCATTGTCCATCCATCTGGTAGGTATGCGACGTATTATCGGATAGTCCGACAATAATCTTGTGTCTGTTTCCACCATTACCATGCCGCCTCATATATTCTCCGGGCATCTTCCAGAGTAACTTCACGTGGATTGTTGATGAGCAGTCGTTCCTGATTCATGGCATCAGTTGCCAGCATTTCTATATCCTGTGCCTTAATTCCAACATCACGTAGGCGCTGCTCTATACCTGTGGCAGCAGACAGGTCAGCAAGCCATGTTGCGAAAGCATCTGCCCTGCCCGCCTGCGTGGATGCTTCCAGGCCAACTTCATGTGCAAGCTCCGCATAATATATTTCAGCTGACGGCATGTTGAAAGACAGTACATGTGTCAAAACCAGTGAGTTCGATAAACCGTGCGCTACATGAAAATGCCCTCCTATTGGATAGGCAAGAGCATGAACTGCGGCAACAGGGGCATTGGCAAAAGCACTACCAGCAAGCATAGCCCCAATAAGCAAATCCCGACGCCCTTTCAGGTTTGAACCGTCTTCACATACATCAAGAAGCGCGCAGCCAATCATGCGAAGCGCCTTAACCGCCAAGGCATCAGATAAAGGATTTTTCTTATGTTTGCTTGTATAGGCTTCAATCGCGTGCACCATGGCATCTATTGCTGTTGCTGCTGTTGCTGCGCGCGGCAACCCTAATGTTAAGGTGGCATCAAGAAGCGCCAGATCACAGTACAGTGCCGGGTCTGACACGCCCATTTTGGTTGTTTCACCAGTTGTAACAATTGATATGGGGGTAACTTCTGATCCTGTACCAGAGGTCGTTGGAACTTGCATCAAAGGTAGCCTGCCCCCTTGGATATTTCCTATGCCGTATATATCCCCAAGATGTTGATTACTATTGGTAAGAACAGCTACCAGCTTGGCCACATCCATTGAACTGCCACCACCAAAACCAATGATACAGTCTGCTTTGATTGTCTTAGCCACATCAACAGCAGCCAAAACGGTTGTATCTGGCGGGTCAGCCACAACATCATCAAAGATCGCGACCTTGTAGCCTGCCTGATCAAGACTGTTTAATGCAGGGTTTAGAATACCCAGACTGCGCAACATCTTATCAGTAACCAGCAGTACTGATTTGCCTGCGGTTATCATCTGCACATAGGTTGCAATACTGCCTGACGCCCCGTCTTCACAAAGTACTTTCGGAACGCTTTGAAAGCTAAAACCTGTCATGACCACTCCTCTAAAGTTGGCGGTTCACTGTCTTTCTTAGCTTATCAGTATACGGAGGAACAGCACCGATAATATTGGAAATATTTATTTTTGAATGTCGCACTATGGATTTTTGATGGGAAAATTCCAGAAAACCATCGTACCCATGGTATTTACCAATACCGCTATTACCGACACCGCCAAACGGTAGATTATCATGTCCACCATGATACAAGCAGTCATTCACAGTAACACCGCCAGAGGTCGTACGTGTCAGAACGCGGTTTTCTTCAGCCTTATCATCACCAAAGTAATATAGGGCAAGCGGACGTTCTCTATCGTTGACATAATCAATCACTTCATCAATCGCCTTGTAGGTGCGAACTGGAAGTATGGGGCCAAAGATTTCCTCCTGCATGATTTTCATATCATCTGTGGCACCCAGGACTAGTGCTGGTGGTATTTTGTTGGTTTTATTCTGTCCCTTAAAGTCCTCTTGCGCGGGATTGATGATCCGTACGTCCGCCCCTTTTGCGCGGGCATCTTCCAGATATCCTTCAATACGCTCCCGGTGCCGGGATGTAATGATAGAGGTATATTGTTCGTTATCCAAAAGAGTTGGGTACATTTGACTAACACGTTTTTCGAATTGGTCCGCAAATTCGTGTTGCCGGCCTTCATCAATATTCAGATAGTCCGGCGCCAGACATATTTGACCTGCATTCAGCGTTTTAAAAGTCCCTACTCTTTCTGCGACCATAGCCAAATCAGCACTGCGTCCAACAACAACAGGACTTTTACCGCCAAGCTCAAGTGTTACTGGCACTAGGTTTTCACTGGCTGCACGCATGATAAGTTTGCCGACCACTGGCGCCCCGGTGAACATTAGGTGATCCCACGGCTGGCTTGCAAACGCCTGAGACGTTTCAACCCCACCATTCATGACAGTGATTTCGGTTTCATCAAAATATTTGGCGAATACTTCTTTGAAAAAGGCAGAAGTGCGAGGCGTCCACTCAGAAGGTTTTATGATCACCCTATTGCCTGCAGCCAACATTTGTGCAAGCGGTACATACACCATGGTAAGCGGAAAGTTCCACGGCGTGATGAGGCCAATAACACCCTTGGGCTGCGGAACCACCTGAGCCTTTGCACCTAAAAGCCCCAACGGAAACATTAAAGAGCGTTTGGACGGCTTCATCCATTTGTCGACATGTTTCAGTGCATCCTTAATCGCACCAACACTTGCACCCACATCTGTAAAAAAGCCGGCATCATTTGATCGGTTGCCAAAATCTTCGCTAATAAGATCAAGGAATTCATCCTTGTTATCCATCAAGCTTGCCAGAGCGCGTTTAAGACGGTCCTTACGAACCTCTGAGGTGACAAAGCCTTCCTTCAAATAGCTAGTCCGTTGTTTGTCCAGTGCCGCCTTAATCTCATTTGCTGTCGCACCTGACATTTGCATTCCGTCCATGATCTTTCCCCGATTCAAGATACCACGAATTGTGGCCCCATTCCTTAGTCCACAATAAACGTAATTTACTGGACTAACAAGTATGAATAATAACTACACCCCGTTCAAGTGTCATTAAAAACGGGAGCATTTCTTATGGGTAGAGAGTGGAAACAGACCATCCACCATCCTTTTGATCATACTGAAGTCTTTCATGTAGTCGAAATTTTTTGTCGGTCCAGAATTCAAATCGTTTGGGCTGTATTCTAAAACCTGACCAAAAGTCCGGGCGCGGTATGTCGCCAATTCCAAATTCTGCTGTGAATTTGGCTATCTTTGCTTCAAACTCAAATCGTTCAGCCATTGGGGTCGATTGCTTCGATGCCCAAGCACCGATACGGCTAGTACGCGGTCGCTGCTGAAAATACTCATCTGCCTCGGCTTCTGTAACAGGTGTTACAACCCCTTCTGCCCTTACCTGTCGCCTTAGAGATTTCCAGTGAAAAAGAATAGATGCTTTCGGGTTTTCTATTAATTCCTTAGCCTTTCGGCTACCAAGATTTGTATAAAATACAAAACCGTTTTCATCATATCCTTTCATTAGGACCATACGCAGACTGGGGAAACCGTCAGACGTGGAAGTAGCAAGTGCCATGCCGGTTGGATCATTTAACTCACTTTTCTCTGCTTCTTTCAACCACTCGCCAAATCTGGTGTAGGGCTCTGCGTGGGGAACTAATTTCTCAGTCATAAAACTCTCATTATCTGTATTTGACAAAAAATTGGATTGATAGGCATTCAATATTGTATGCTGTTGCAAGTCCACTATATACTGAAAATTCAATAGCAATTGATGTGTTCAGGGTATAAATAAACTTTATGCGAGACCTATACAGCATTTTAGACGTTCCCAAGTCTGCCTCTGAAGCCGATGTAAAAAAGGCTTATCGGCAACTTGCGAAGAAGTATCATCCAGATACGAACCGTAATGACGCCCGGATCGCAGAAAAGTTTAAAGAGGTTTCTGCGGCCTATCATATCCTTGGCGACAAGACACTACGCGGTAAATATGATCGTGGTGAAATTGACGAGAATGGCAACGAGCGTGCGACGTTTGCTGGTGCACAGGGTTTTGGCTCACAAGGGTTTCGTTCACATACTTCAAGGCGTGGCGGACAAGCTCGTGGATTTAGTGATTTTGACTTTGGCGATGCTGAAGACATATTTGCTGACTTTTTCCGTCATACTGGCGGCGCTGGTTCCCAGAGAAATACACGCAGCGGTCAGCGTTCTGGTACTCCGAACCACAAAGGCCTAGACATCACTTACTCCATGACGATTGGTTTTGAGGAATCAATCACAGGTGGGAAGCGTCGCTTAACGCTGAATGATGGACGCAGTATTGATATAAAAATTCCAGAAGGCATCCATGAGGGTCAGGTAATCAGATTATCTGGACAGGGTGGCCCAGGTCTTGGTGGCGGTAACAAAGGCGATGCACTTGTTGAAATTCACGTCGCTGACCACCCCTACTATCGTCGAGATGGTCTGGATATACTGCTGGATTTACCAATCAGCATTGATGAGGCTGTCCTCGGGGGGGATATTGAAATTCCCACACCGCGAGGACGACTGACCATCCGCATACCCAAAGGCTCATCAACCGGAAAAAGACTTCGCCTGAAAGGCAAAGGCGTTAAAAAAGGTGACAAGCAGGGAAATATCTTCGTCACGCTTAAAGTCACCCTGCCTGCAGAAAGAGATCCTGACCTGGAACAGGCGATTAAAGACTGGGGCAAGCGCCAAGGAGCTGACATCAGGAAAAAATCAGGCTTATGAAAAGCCTGAGAAGACATGCCAGCGTCTGGAAAACTGCCTTTGTTCAGTTTATTGTAAATGACGGCATGACAGCCGCTGGCAATATGGCTTTTCTGGCGATGCTTTCTCTATTCCCTTTTATAATTTTTCTTGTCGCAATTTCCGGAACACTTGGCCAAACAGAAACCGGTATTGAAGCAATAAACTTCATGATGAGCGTATTGCCGCCAGAGGTAGGCACTGTCCTGCAGGGGCCAATAAACGGCATTATCAAATCCACGGGTGCGGAAATACTGACAGGCTCCATTCTGTTTGCGATATGGACAGCCGCAAATGGTGTTGAATGTGCTCGGGGCGTTCTTCTAAAAGCCTTTGGATGGGAACATGCCCATGCAATTTGGATCAGACGTCTCGAAAGTCTGGCGGTCGTTATATTCGGCGCCATAACCATCATTATTGCCATGTCTATTCTGATTATAGGACCGGCTTTATTCAAGGCAGCAACAAACCTTTTCCCCGATGCTATGACAGACGGCATTTCGGGCTTATGGCACTACATAAACTTCATGCTCAGTCCCGCTGTCCTTCTACTTGGACTGTACGGAATATTTCTCGCCCTTACACCAAGATCTGTTAACAACCCAAGCAGACTTCCGGGAACACTCCTGACCCTGACCATATTATTTGTCGCGGCCAAAGGTCTGTCGTTTTATTTATCTTATGCAGATAATTACGACGTAACCTACGGATCCCTTGCCGGTGTTGTAATCACGCAGATTTTTTGTTTTGTCGTAAGCATGGGGTTTGTGCTTGGCGCTGAACTGAATGCAGCTTATTCCAAATCCCGGCAGGAACAAAAATCTGTGGAAACAAAAAGCATACCAGCGTAAAAATACTTAAAAGCATGGTCCGCATTGACGCATAAGTCCGATTGTGTAGGATGCGCGACCACTATAAGGGACATAACCCGATCAGGAAGGATACGAATATGACTGGGCTAATGGCAGGTAAAAAAGGTCTTATCATGGGCGTTGCTAACAACCGCTCAATGGCTTGGGGCATTGCCCAAAAATGCGCCGAACAGGGCGCTGAACTGGCCTTCACATATCAGGGTGACGCTCTGGAAAAACGTGTTCGTCCGCTGGCTAAATCTCTTGGCTCTACAATGATAGAGGAATGCGATGTTTCAGACGGGGCGTCCATTGACCGGGTATTCAAAACGCTTGAAGATGCATGGGGCGAAGTGGATTTCGTTGTTCATGCCATTGGGTATTCTGACAAAAGTGAACTGACGGGCCGCTTTGTTGATACATCTGTAGACAACTTTCTGATGACGATGAATATCTCCGCCTACAGCTTCGTTGCCGTGGCACAGCGCGCAGAAAAACTGATGAAAAATGGCGGTAGTCTCTTGACCCTCACATACTACGGTGCAGAAAAAGTGGTACCCCACTACAATGTTATGGGGGTTGCCAAAGCTGCACTCGAAGCAAGCACTCGTTATATGGCGCGGGACTTGGGTGAAAAGAACATTCGTGTGAATGCCATTTCCGCTGGGCCAATGAAAACACTGGCAGCAAGCGGCGTTGGTGACTTCAGAATGCTCCTGAAATATAACGAGAGAAATGCCCCGCTGAAACGAAACATCACCATGGATGACGTTGCTGGTGCTGGTCTCTATATGCTCTCTGATCTGTCATCTGGCGTGACAGGCGAAGTACATTTCGTTGATGGCGGTTTCAACACCACTTGCATGCCTACCGATGAAGAATCGATGCATCATTTACTGAACAATATTTAAGCTGGTCTCTTATGTCGTATAATACTTTTGGAAAACTGTTTCGCTTCACAACATGGGGGGAAAGCCATGGCCCAGCACTTGGCTGTACCCTTGATGGTGTACCACCTGGTATTGATCTGTCGGAAGCGGACATTCAAAAGTATCTGGACGAACGCAAACCTGGCCAATCAAAATACACGACACAACGACAGGAACCTGACCAAGTAAAAATTCTGTCTGGCGTTTTTGAGGGCAAGACAACGGGAACACCAATCCAGCTAATGATCGAAAACGTCGATCAACGGTCCAAAGACTATGGCGATATCGTTGAAAGATATCGCCCCGGCCATGCTGACTACACATATATTGCCAAATACGGCATACGTGATCACAGAGGCGGTGG
Source organism: Kordiimonas sediminis (assembly GCF_014656395.1). GTDB lineage: Bacteria > Pseudomonadota > Alphaproteobacteria > Sphingomonadales > Kordiimonadaceae > Kordiimonas_A > Kordiimonas_A sediminis. Next base: position 753,334 of record NZ_BNCI01000002.1, on the reverse strand, counting down.
CCGTTCTAGCGCACGTGAAACCGCCGCCCGTGTTGCAGCCGGTGCCGTTGCACGCAAGGTTCTCGGCCAGACCATTACAATCCAGGCAGCCATGGTCCAGATGGGACATACCAAAATTGACTATAGCCGTTTTGACTGGGCTGAAACACGGCAAAACCCTTTCTTCTGTCCTGACGCGGAAACTGCACAGGTTTGGGCAACTGAGCTTGATCAGATCCGCAAAAGTGGGAGTTCCATTGGAGCCGTTGTGGAAGTCGTAGCCGATGGCGTCCCAGCGGGATGGGGCGCGCCTGTATATTCAAAGCTGGATTCTGATTTAGCAGCAGCCCTGATGTCCATTAACGCAGCCAAAGGTGTTGAAATCGGCGCAGGAATGCTTGCAGCCACACTGACCGGTGAGAAAAACGCTGATGAAATGCGTCCCGGCACAGACGGCAATCCTGAATTTCTATCTAACAATGCTGGCGGTATACTTGGCGGCATATCCAGTGGCCAGCCCATTGTGGCCAGATTTGCAATAAAACCAACAAGTTCAATACTGACTCCGCGCAAGTCAATTGACCGTCAAGGCAACCCTGTCGACGTTATGACCAAGGGACGTCATGACCCCTGTGTTGGCATCAGGGCAGTGCCCGTCGCAGAAGCCATGATGGCTGCAGTTCTGGCGGATCATATGCTGTTGCATCGTGCGCAGTGCGGTTAAGCATATTTTTACAAAAAACTTAACAAATACTGTGCCTTGTTAAGAATGCTGTAACTAATAGTTGTCAGATTATTCCCGCTAAATACGGGAGATCAGACGCAATGGACGACCAAATCCAATCAGCAGATTTACATTCAATCAGACTGAATATTAAAAAACTGTGCCTACTGTTCATTTGGGCACATATCCCTGCTGGAATAGTGCACGGTTTATACACCGGATTTGAACAGATGTGGCTGGCTGTCGGCTTCATAGCCTTACTGGCCATTGCTGGCACAGTAATCGCCAAATCAACGCTCCCTCTCAGAAACCAGAGTTATGCTTTATCCGTTATTATGATTGGTGTCGCTGCCAGTCTCGTCTGGATATATCAAGGGCATCCATGGCAGGCAGATGTCCACCTGTATTTCTTTACCATCATTGCCCTGCTTGCGGCCTTTGCCTCCTGGCAGACAATTCTGACAGCTACAATCACTCTTATTCTGTATCATGTTGCAACGCTTGTTGCATGGCCAACCCTGTCAATGCCTGCCGAAAGCGAAATCCTGCGTTCAGGTTTTCACTTACTTGCACTTCTTGTCGAGGCTGCTGGCCTGATGTGGGTCACAAAACAAATTGAACAAGCATTTGACGCATCAGCCAAGTCACATAGCGAAGCTACTGCCGCCTTGTCTGATGCCACAGTGGCCAAGGAAGAAGCGAATACAGCAGCGCATCAAGCACAAGAAGCGTTGAAAGCAACAAAGGCTGCAGAAGAAGAAGCACGCCAACTTCGCGAAGCACAAGAAGCGAATGCTCTGGCTCAAAAACAGCGCGAAGAAACCATGCGCAAAGAGCTAGCTGCATCGTTTGAACAAAGTGTACAGGGTTCTGTTGATAGTGTCGCAGAGATGGCTCAAACACTGATCGAAGCGGCACGTCAAATGCAAGTGATGGCTGACACTAGCAATCGTGCGGCAGGTTCTATCGAAGCCGCAGCGCAAAATGCTTCTGATCGCGTCTCCTCTGTTGCGGGTGCCACGTCTGAACTATCGGCCTCAATAACTGAAATTGCACAACAGGTTGAACAAAACCGCAGCATAACAACGCAGGCTGTTGATGAAACCCAGCTTATCTCGAAACGTGTTGCAACCTTAAACGAACGGTCAAAAGAGATTGAATCCGTTCTGACTTTCATTTCTGAAATTTCCGAACAGACAAATCTGCTGGCACTGAATGCAACCATTGAAGCTGCTCGTGCCGGCGAAGCAGGTAAAGGGTTTGCTGTTGTAGCGAACGAAGTGAAGAATCTTGCTAATCAATCTGGACAGGCTGCTATTGAAATTCAGGAAAAAACCCGTGCGATGCAGGATGCAACCGATGAGGCGGTAACCTCTGCGCAGGGCATTGCCACTATCATTGAAAGCATCAATGCAAACTCTGGCACTATCGCGGCTGCCGTTGAGGAACAGGACGTTACTACACGCGATATCGTCCATAATATTGATGATGCGTCACGCAGTACCCATGAAGCAGCGTCAGAAATCCACGGCGTTGCCAACACTGCACAAAAAACCGAAGAAGCAGCGGTGAATCTTTTACAAACAGCAGAAACTCTTGATCAACTTGCGAAGTCACTTGATCAGCAAACAAAAGGCTTCCTGCGTAGCATGGCTGGGGACGCATAGTCGTCCCCTCTTATCTGATTATAAGATGATTATGTGTCAGACTGTTCTTTTTTGAAGACACCGACCAATTCGACATGCGGCGACCACAGAAATTGATCAACTGGTAGAACAGAGATCAACTCATATCCTCCATCAGCAAGTATTCGCGCATCACGGCTAAATGTATTTGGGTTACAGGAAACCCCTACTACCGTAGGAACCGAGCTTCTTGCTATTTGTTCAACCTGATCTTTTGCCCCTGCCCTGGGCGGGTCAAAAATAATCGCATCAAATCCTGCTAGTTCCTCTGCCAGTAATGGACGACGGAATAAGTCCCGATGTCGTGTGACAATTTGTTTAATGTCAGACGCATAATTCGCCCCTTTTCTCAAAGCATCAAGCGCACCCTTAGACCCCTCAACGGCAAGCACCTGAGCGATCTTTGCCGCAGGAAACGTAAAAGTTCCGATACCACAAAAAAGATCAATCACGCGCCGTGAGTTTCCCAAAGCTGCAGTGACTTCACTAATTAAGGCGTTCTCACCACATCCAGTTGCCTGAATAAAAGAAGCGGGCGGCAACGGCACAGAAACGCCCGAATACCGCATCGTGGGCTCACGGCGAATAATAACTGGATCCAGAAAACCTTCATCCTTCCAATTTAGCGCAGCGAGATCATTTTCTGTGGCGAAAGTAACGAGCAGTTCCCTGTCGTCCAACGTCAACGCATAGGGTGCTTCGACAAGCATATCAACACCGGTTGCAGTCGCTGTTAAATGAACTGTCGCATTAATACGGGTAGTAAATATCCTTGAAAGGACAGATTTGATTTGTGGGAACAGTGATGTGATCACTGGCTCAGTAACCGGGCATTCTTCCAGATCAACCAACTGGTGGCTTTGCTTAGAAGCAAAGCCCAGAATAAGTTTGTTACCTGTTTTTAGTGCCTTTAATGCTATTCGACGCCGTGTTGCAGGAGAACTAATAAACGGGTCTTTCACAAGGTTTGCTGGAAACCCATGATGTGCAAGGGCTGCTACTGTGCGGCCTTTAACCCAGCTTTTGTATGAAGTATCACCAATATATTGTAGTTGACAGCCACCACACTTCTTAAAATGCCTGCATTTAGGCTCAATCCTATCATGCGCAGGCGTGTCCAATGACGTCACCCGGCCTGTCCAGCCGTTCCTGCGCTTTTCAAGGATATCAACAGTCACTGCATCACCGGGCATTGCACCGGGTACAAATACCTGTGTACCATCCTCTAGCACACCGACACCATCTCCCTGAGCTCCAAAATCAGTGATTGTTAGTTGGTAAGTCTCAGTCACTGACTTTTACTCCATATAGCAGGAATTCTACATTACCTTCCGGGCCTTTGATCGGGCTCTCTGTAATGCCCTTGGCTTCCCAATCCGGAAGAGCGTTCAGCCAATCTGTCATGTCTTCACAAACCTGCCGGTGCAATTCAGGGTCACGCACTACACCGCCTTTGCCCACATTATCCTTACCCACTTCAAACTGTGGCTTGATAAGAGCAATCATTTGTGCACCGGGTTTGGCAAGTGCCATAGAAGCAGGAAGAACTGTTCGAAGAGAAATGAAGCTGGCATCGCAGACTATCAAGTCAGGGGCATCGGGTATTTCTTCCTGCGTTAAATATCGTGCGTTTGTTTTCTCAAGGACAATAACGCGAGCGTCTTCCCGGAGCTTCCAGGCAAGTTGCCCACGCCCGACATCTACTGCATAGACCTTAGCAGCGCCATTAGCCAAAGATACGTCAGTAAATCCGCCTGTCGAAGCGCCGACATCAATAACAATCTTGTCACGAGCGTCTACCTGAAAATGATTTAACCCCTTTTCAAGTTTGAGACCTCCGCGAGATACCCAAGGGTGATCCTTGCCGCGAACTTCCAGTGGCTGATCTTCCTTGATTTGTTGACCAGACTTAAGAATTTTCTCTTCTGCTGTGAAGACAACACCCGCCATTATAAGGGCCTGCGCCTTGGCTCGGCTTTCGACAAGCCCTCTGTCTACCAAGGCAACATCAACACGGGTTTTCTTTGACTTTGATGGCATGGCTGCCTCTTCTAATCAGGCAGATGCAGACTGACCTACGTCATTCTTTCCAAGCGCTTTCAGGATCGCTGCCACAATCCCTGCCGCATCCAGCCCAGCAGCTGCATACATATCATCAGGATTACCATGATCCTGAAATGTATCAGGCAATTTTAGGGTCCGCACCTTCAGTGGCCCATCCAGAATGCCGTCATCGGCTAGATAATCAAGTACATGCGCACCAAAGCCACCTATTGACCCTTCTTCAATAGATAAAAGAAGATCATGACTAACTGCGAGGTCTCGGATAAGCGCATCATCTATTGGTTTTGCGAAACGGGCATCAGCGACAGTGACGGACAAGCCGCGAGATTCAAGATCGTCAGCAGCTTTCAGTGCTTCCTGCAAGCGAGCCCCCAGAGACAAGATAGCAACCTTTGACCCCTTGCGAATTATCCGGCCTTTACCAATTTCCAGAACTGTACCTTCGTCTGGCAATTCACAACCAACGCCAGCCCCGCGCGGGTAACGCACGGCAGACGGTTTATCATCAATACTGGCAGCCGTAGCGATCATATGCTTCAGGTCAGCTTCATCAGCCGCAGCCATAACCACCATATTCGGCAAGCTGGCCAAATAGGTTACATCAAAGCTACCGGCGTGGGTTGGTCCATCCGCACCAACAAGACCTGCACGGTCAATCGCAAACCTAACAGGCAGGTTCTGTATCGCAACGTCATGTACTATTTGGTCATATGCCCGCTGCAGAAAGGTCGAATAAATCGCGACAAACGGCTTGTATCCATCGGTCGCAAGCCCTGCTGCGAAAGTAACCGCGTGCTGTTCTGCGATGCCAACATCAAACGTACGGTCCGGGAATGCTTTTTCAAATTTGTCCAAGCCAGTGCCTGACGGCATAGCCGCTGTAATGGCAAGAATTTTTTCGTCTTTGCCTGCCTGCTTGATCAATTCATCAGCAAAGACTTCTGTGTAGGATGGTGCAGCAGGTTTTGACTTCTGACGTTCTTTCGTGACCAGATCAAACTTTGGCACTGCATGATATTTTTCACCGTGCGGCTCTTCGAAGGGGTGGCCGCGGCCTTTCTCTGTCACAACATGTACAAGAATTGGCCCATCCTGCGCATCACGAACATTCTCAAGAATTGGCAGCATATGATCCATGTTATGACCATCAATTGGACCAACATAATAAAAACCGAGCTCGTCAAATAATGTGCCGCCTGTCGCGATGCCGCGAGCATATTCTTCGGCCCGGCGCGCGGTATTTGCGAGCGATCGTGGTAGTTTGGAAATTAGCTTTTTGCCAATATCACGCAAGCTCAGGAATTGATGGCTACTCAGAATCTTTGCCAGATAGGCGCTCATAGCACCTACCGCAGGGGCAATAGACATATCATTATCATTTAGGATTACGACCAATCTGTTGCCTGCCTGTTCGGCGTTATTCATTGCCTCATAAGCCATACCCGCACTCATGGCCCCGTCACCAATTACTGCGATGGCTTTATCAGGCCGGTCAGACATTTTACTGGCGACCGCCATACCAAGCGCCGCACTAATGGAGGTGGAGGAATGCCCTGCTCCAAACGGGTCATACTCACTTTCACTTCGTTTGGTGAAGGGTGACAAACCGCCTTGTTGCCGAATTGTACGAATTTCTTCACGGCGTCCCGTAATGATTTTATGGGGATACGCCTGATGTCCAACATCCCAGATAAGCTTGTCCTGCGGGGTGTTAAAGACATAGTGTAGTGCGACTGTAAGTTCGACGACACCAAGACCCGCACCAAAATGCCCACCTGTCACACTGACAGCACTGATCATTTCCTGACGCAGCTCTTCTGCCAATGCAGAAAGATCCCCGCGCTTGAAAGCACGCAGGTCAGCGGGCGTTTTGACTTGATCAAGTAGAGGTGTATCTGGACGAATGCTCACGACGTATTTCCAACCTAGTATTTTCTTACGGGCGTCTTTAGCAGCCTATGCACTAAAGTGCAAAATAAACCGACCCTACAAAATAGCCATGCAAGACAATATCGACACCATTATGACGACCTATGAACCGCAAAATGTGCAACAGCACGCAATAATGATGCTTTATTATCAAATCCGGATAAATGCTCAATTGCCTGATCAGACAGCATTTCAGCTTGTTGGCGTGCTCTTTCTACACCCATTAGGCTAACCAAGGTTGCCTTACCGCTATCTGCATCTTTACCCACAGCTTTACCAACGGCTTCTTCGCTGCCTTCAACATCCAGAAGATCATCTGCGATTTGGAAGGCGAGTCCGAGACCGCGCGCATACGCCTGCAAGGAGTGTCGTGCCTTTTCAGTGGCATGCCCCATGATTGCACCCGCTTCAGCTGCAAAACTAATAAGGGCCCCTGTCTTCATTTGCTGAAGACGACAAACGGAACGTTCATCCCAGTCACTTGTATTTTCAGCGTAAATATCCAGCATTTGACCCCCAACCATTCCCTGATGACCAGAGGCTTTTGCGAGCGCAGAAATAAGTTCAACACGGACCTTTGGGTCACTATGTGTTTCCGGATCAGCCAGTATCTCAAAAGCAAGAGTTAACAAGGCATCCCCTGCAAGGATTGCGGTTGCTTCATCAAACTGTTTATGAACGGTCGGTTTGCCACGGCGCAAATCGTCATCATCCATGGCTGGTAAGTCATCATGAATAAGGCTGTAGCAGTGCACACATTCTATTGCAGCTGCAACACGTAATGCACGGGGTCTGGCGACATCAAAAAGTTCCGCACTGGAAAGAACAAGAAACGGGCGTAAGCGCTTCCCTCCGGAAAAGACGGAATACCGCATCGCTTCAACCACACGTTTTTCATTGCCCTCGGGCACAGCTAACAAAGGGTCTAAAACCCTTTCAACGGCTTTTGAAGTAGCTTGCAGCGCCTCTAGGAGTGGATCATGCCCCATAGTAAACCCTATTCAACATCAAGCGGGGTAGCCCCCGAAGCCTGCCCATCAGCACCTACAGTAATTTTCTCAATCTTTGCCTGTGCATCCCGCAGCTTAGTTTCACAGTATGCTTTCAGTTCAGTTCCATATGTATATAAGTCTATGGAATCCTCAAGTGCAGCATTGCCGGATTCCAGTCGAGACACAACCTGTTCCAAAGCTGCCATGGCTTCTTCAAAACTCATCTCAGAAATAGGTTTAGACTTGTCGTTCATATTGTCCCCTGTCGGTCGAAACTGCTCCTAAATTTCCTTTTGCTTATAGGACGGGATTACAGCAACAGTAAAGCCATTCCGGCTAATTCCGGCAATCTAACCCGTTTAACAGTAGTAGAGACAACTATTGCCAGCTTCAAAAGCGGTTTATAAGTAGCTAGAAAGAAAGCTCTACTAATTTCTCTTCGGGCAAATTCTCAATGGCTTTTCTTGCTGAAGGCTCATCATACGAGCCAATTGACCTGTAGTACTCTACACCCTCAACGATGTTTTTCTCTACCAGGTCCAAACTAAGCAACAAGCTTAAATGTGCACGGGCTTCACCAAGTGCCAGAAAAAAATCTACTCCCGTAATTTTTCTGCGGAACAAATATTTAAAAGTTTCAATCGGCGTATGCCATTCCTCTTTCAGGCTATTATGCAATTTATCAAGTCTTTCGAAGTGACCTTCAATTACGGCAGACACCCTGCTCTGCAACCCTTTAAAAACCGGACCATGTGCTGGCAGCACCAAAGGGTCACCAGGAATTTGAAGCAACCTGTTTTTAGTATTAATCCACTGTGCGAGCGGATTGGCATGGGGGTCACGTGCGTGAACGGACACATTCGATGTAATCTCAGGCAGCACCTGGTCCCCTGAAATGAAGATTGGCTCATCCAGACAGTACAAACATGCATGTTCAGGCGAATGACCGCTCCCAATAATGACCTGCCAACTGCGACCGCCCATCGAAAGGATAGCACCCTCTCTCAGACGGGTATAAACTGGTGGCAATCGGTGAACACCGCGTTTGAAATGACCAGTACCATGTGACCGGATCATAGCCTCTACCTGTCGGTCCACCCCACCAGAAAAGAAAAAGTCCAACTCGTGCTGGGGAAACTCACCATCACTTTCGAGCCAAAGCACCTGTGCGAGCAGATATTCTGCTTGTGTCATGCAAAACTCTGCACCGTATTTGTCAACCAACCAGCCAGCAAGGCCAAGATGGTCTGGATGCATGTGTGTCGCGATAACTCTGGTTATTGGACGGCCTTTCAGGACATTTTCTTCAAGTAACTCCCAAGCCTCACATCCCCGTTTTCCCTGTGAACCTGTATCAATAACTGTCCAGCCGTTTTCTTCCTCGATCAAATACACATTTATATGATCCAGCGACCAAGGCAGCGGAATTCGCGCCCAAAAGATTCCCTTTGCGACTTTGATAACAGCACCAGTCTCTGGAACATCACCAAACGGTATTTCGCGAACACCTGTTTTTCTGATCACCGGTTTTCCTGACCGGTGATCAGTAACGGATGGCAATTCAGAATTCTTACCTGGGGCTGGACTACCCATTATCTGTTCTCGCAGAAATCAATGTCATCGATTTCCATCAGGCTTGCACTGCCTGCTTTGATTGGTCCAAGTAGCGCAGTTGCTGTTGGAAGAATTTGTTCCACATAAAATCTGGCAGTTGTAATTTTTGCACGCAGGAAAGCAGGATTGCCATCATGTGCTGCAAGGCGTCTTTCTGCTTCCGTTGCCTGCTTACAAAGCAAATAGGCACCAACAACGGTTGAGAATAAACGCAAATACGGTGTTGCCGCCGCGGCGGTATCAACAATATTCTCGAAACCATTCGCAAACAGTGTTGTAGCCGCGTCTTCAAGCGCCGTTACTGCATCTACTAAAGTATCCTTATATTCTTTCATGCCGCGGTCCATGCCCTCAGCAAATTCCTTCATTTCTTCGATTAAGGATTTCCAGTGCTCTCCGCCTGCATCGTTTAGCTTACGACCTGCTAAATCAAGGGCCTGAATACCATTTGTTCCCTCGTAAATAGGCGCAATACGACTGTCGCGGTAGAACTGGGCGGCACCTGTCTCCTCAATGAAGCCCATCCCGCCAAACACCTGAAGTGCCAAAGATGCACCTTCAACGCCGATATCTGTCGCATATGCTTTGGATAGTGGTGTCAATAAATCTGCCTCGCCCTGTGCTTTGCGGCGCACTTCTGGGTCACTGGCATGGTGTGCTCGGTCGAATGCCCAAACATTCCGGTAAATGATGGCACGTGCAGCTTCAACAGTTGCACGGGTTGTCATCAATAGACGCCGCACATCTGGATGGCGGATAATAGCAACGGCATCGCGGGTCTTGGCACCGATTTCTGCAGATTGAATGCGTTCCTGAGCAAAAGCTGCAGCATGTTGATATGCACGTTCAGCCACTGACACACCTTGCAAGCCAACACCTACGCGGGCATGGTTCATCATGGTGAACATATTCCGCATACCCTTGTTTTCTTCACCGACGATATAGCCGATACAATTATCGTTTTCGCCGAATGCCATGACACATGTGGGACTACCATGAATACCCAACTTGTGTTCTAGGGAGACAACACGAACATCGTTGCGGTCACCAAGACTACCGTCATCATTCACATGAAACTTCGGCACCAGGAACATTGAGATACCGCGTGTGCCTTCTGGGGCACCGGGAAGACGCGCCAGAACCAGATGAATGATATTTTCAGCCAGATCATGATCGCCCCACGTAATAAAGATTTTCTGCCCCGAAATCTTATAGCTTCCGTCTGGCTGTTTCTCTGCTTTTGCCTTCAGGGCACCTACATCAGACCCTGCCCCCGGTTCGGTCAAATTCATGGCACCAGTCCATTTGGCAGAAACCATGTTCGGCACATATTTAGCGATCTGTTCTTTGGAACCGTGTGCAATTATTGCCTCGATAGCACCTGAGGTAAGCAGCGGCTGCAGACTAAAAGCCATATTGGCAGACGTAACCATTTCCGTAATTGCAAACGCCAAAGTACCAGGCAGCCCTTGCCCGCCCAGGCTCTCTGGATATGCCAGCGTTGACCAACCTCCTTCAACAAAAGCTTCCTGAACCTTCTTAAATTCATCTGGGGTAACAACTGTATCGCCTTCGATATGAGCGCCTTTAAGGTCACCAATAACATTGGTTGGGGCAATTATTTCATTGGCAAGTTTGGCAGCTTCATCAAGAACCGCAGCAACCAGATCTTCACCTGCTTCTTCAAAACCCGGTGTATTGACCCATTCATTCAATCCGCCACAGGTTTCCAGTGCGAATTGAATTTCTTCGAGAGGCGCGCGATAATCAGACATGGCGTTGCTCCTAAACATACCTAAATGATTGAATTACAGATGACAAAGAGCTACCAATTGGGAACCTTCGTCATATTTCTCAGGCAAGATAGAATTTGTGCATGGCAAAAACAACAAAATATCTGGAAAATTCGGATAATCTATCACTCATCAAAAATGCAACTGACATTCTTGACGGTGGTCAACTCGTTGTTATTCCAACTGAAACTGTTTATGGACTTGCTGCTGACGCCACAAATTCAGAGGCCGTAAAATTAATCTATTCCGTTAAAGGACGCCCGTCACATAACCCGCTAATCTGTCATGTGTGCAGCGCAGCAATGGCATCAAGGTATGTGGAGACGCCACCAGCCGCACTCAAATTGATGGATAGATTCTGGCCAGGCCCTTTAACGATTGTTCTCCCTCTTAGGCAGAATACAGGCATATCGTCCATGGTTACAGCTGGCCTGACCACTCTTGCTGTCCGTTCACCTGATAACACAATCACACAAGACATCATTGCAGCACTGGATAAACCTATTGCGGCACCCAGTGCTAACCCATCCGGAAAATTGTCACCCGTGACAGCCCAAGACGTTGAGGAGACACTTGGAGACAAAATCCCTTTGATTATCGACGGAGGGCAAACCCGGGTCGGCATTGAATCTACCATTGTTGCCGTTGAAGACGACCACATCACTCTTCTTCGTCCAGGCACTATTACCGCTGATGAAATTGCAGAGGCGACCACGCTAGCCGTTCATGACCGTCAGGACACGAAAATCTCGGCCCCGGGTCAATTAGAAAGCCACTATGCACCAAACGCTGCGGTTCAAATCAATGTTAAGTCACCAACCGGCAATAGTGTTCATATTGGTTTCGGAGAGTGCGCAGATGCTGTTCTGAACCTAAGTGAAACTGCAGACCTCGCAGAAGCAGCTCATAATCTGTTTTCCACGCTTAAAACAGCAGACCAGTTGGCCGGACATAAAACGATCACGGTTGCCCCTATCCCAAACGAAGGTATTGGAATAGCCCTTAACGACAGGCTAAGGCGCGCAGCGGCGCCCCGGGATGCATAATATGATTGAGAAATCTCACATTGATCATCTTGTCAGCCTTCTTGGTCCCGAATGTGCGACCACGGATCAGGACAGGATTGCACCCCTGTTGCGTGAATGGCGGGATAAATATTTTGGTCACACACAACTACTTTTAACGCCAAATAGTGCTGAACAACTTTCAGATGCCCTTCGTTACTGTAATGCGCATGGCGTAGCCGTTGTTCCACAAGGTGGAAATACAGGCCTGGTTGGTGCCGGACTACCCGGCCTTGCCAATCGGGATGAAGTCCTTATATCCACGCAGAGAATGAATAAAGTTCTGGATGTATGCCCTAATGATTACTCCATTACCGTAGAGGCAGGGGTCACAATCAAAGAAATTCAACAATCAGCAGAAACCGCCGACAGATTGTTTCCTCTTTCCCTAGCTTCAGAAGGATCCTGTACGGCAGGCGGGACAATCGCAACAAACGCCGGTGGTGTGCATGTTATTCGATACGGCAGCATGCAAGCCCTGACAATGGGCGTAGAAGCTGTTCTGGCGGACGGAACAATCTATTCAGACCTGTCTCCGCTGCGCAAAGACAATACTGGCTATAAGCTGTCTTCTTTGTTCGCAGGATCCGAAGGCACATTAGGGATCATCACCAAAGCAACGTTGAAACTATATCCACCGGAACGCCACCGGATAACCACATGGATTGCCATCGACGATATTAACAGTGCACTGAATATACTGGAAAAGTTAAGGGACGTGACTGCTGACCGGGTATCTGTTTTCGAAATTATGCCCCATTCGGGACTGGAATTGGTTCTAAGGCACATACCTTCCACACTCCCTCCTTTTCCGGGCAAGGAATTTCCCTGGTACATATTGGCTGAGATCGGTTCAAGCATACATGATCCAGTACTGGAAGAGACGGTCGAAGACTGCCTGTCCAATATGATAAGTAACAACCAAATTGCTGATGGCATTATCGCACAGTCGGAACAGCAACGTCTGGAATTATGGAAATTACGGGAAAGCCTGAGCGAAGCGCAAAAACATGAAGGTGGCAGTATAAAACATGATATTTCCGTGCCCGTAAGCCAAGTTCCTGAGTTTGTTAAAACTGTAGCACCGGAAATAGAACAAAGATGGACAGGTAGTCGTGTGATACCTTTTGGTCACTTAGGAGACGGGAACCTTCATTTTAATGTCATGCAGCCATCAACCATGGATAAACAAGCTTTTTTGGCAAACTGGGAGGAAATGAACCGTTTCGTCCATGACAGAGTTACAGACTTTTCCGGGTCGATATCTGCAGAACACGGCATCGGTTCCATGAAGGCACAGGAATTGAAACGATTGAAACCTGCATCATCCCTGCATGCCATGCAGATGATTAAGAAGGCACTGGACCCGAATAATATTTTGAATCCAGGTGCACTTTTTACACGCGATTAGATGTCTTCCTGATTTCTGGGTTGAATACCTCGTTTGCCAGCATAAAACGCCTGAATCTCTGCCATATCTGCCTCCATATCTCCGGTAGGATAAAATAGATGCGACAGCCCGATTTCACGGGTGGAAGAATCCAGATATGCTAACAATATTGGCACATCTGCGGCGACCGCGATCCGGTAAAAACCAGTTTTCCATTTTGTAACGGACGAGCGTGTCCCCTCTGGCGCAATGGCAAGTATCATTTCATCAGCATCAGCGAAAGACGCCACAGCAGTCGTCACCAAATCTGATGCAGAGCGTGAGCCTCGCATGACTGGAATACCGCCTAACCACGGAAACAACCATCCACCAGCCCCTTTAAATAAAGTATCTTTTGCTAAAAACCTGACCGACAAACGGAAATGACCAACAATGGAAAAAAATGCCGGAAAATCCCAGTTGCTGGTATGGGGTGCCGCTATTGCAACAAACTTCTTGGCACTAGGTACTTCGCCAACAACTTTCCAACCAGCAAGTTTCAGATAGAGACGTGCTGTATAATGCAGAAACGTCACCCAGAATGGACTATTATAGATCAATGATTTGGACACCCAACTAAACCCTTAACATCCCCCGTCTCGAGCATAATCATTATTTTCAGATTTAAGTCAAACATCCACAAAAAGAAAAGGCGGCCAGTAGGCACTGACCGCCAAGTGTAGGGACGAGACTTATCAGGCAAACAGCCCCGCCCCATACTCGAAACATAGACGCCTCTTAGATCTCAGGCACAAATCGTAAAAGGCACTCTCATATTTGCAGAGGCCGTGCCAAGTTATTTTACCTATATAATTCAGCGGCTTAAAAATTATGCCATTCTGAACGTATCAGAATGGCACATGATTACTATGAATTGATTGTCTCATAATGAGACATGTATCATTTTGGCACACCTGGCAAATTAGCCATTACCTTCGGATAAGTCTATTAGCCTACCGCGGTCTAAAATATTGATTGTGTGAGCATGATCAATCGAAATGACACCATTTTTTTTCATGCGTGAAAAGGCGCGACTTACAGTTTCCAGTGTAAGCCCCAAAAAGTCAGCAATGTCTGCGCGCGTCATTGGCAGCCATATAGACCCCGGCATGGTGTCTGACACCGACTTTCTGTCCATTTGATACACAAGAAATGACGCAACACGTTCCAGAGCATTTTTCCGGCCTATCGTAAACACCAGATCAAGCATGTCATCAAGCAGGCCGGCCGTCATGTGATGAAACTGCCTTTCAAAGCGTGGATATGTTGACAAGAGACCCTGAAGATCCTCGCGTCTAAATCGGCATACCTTCAAATCAGATAAAGCCTCTGCAGACAGAGTATATTCTGATCGACTGGTATGCCCCAAATAATCCCCAGTTGTCAGAAAGCCCAGCACTTGCCGGCGCCCATCCTGGCCCAGACGGGATAAGCGCAGAAACCCTTCGATCACATTATATACGTATGTTGATCTATCCCCTTCGATAAAGAGGTTTTCCCCTTTCTCGAGTGTGACTTTAGATGAAATTGCGTTCAGTGCCGGCAGAAACTCATCATCCAGACCAGCACACAGCATTCGCGGTCTTGCCGGGCATGACAGACATGTTGCTTGCGAGTAGCCCCCGCCTCTTACACCAATTGATACCATAATGTTTATCCCTATTCGTCACATAGCATAACGTAGATTACATTTGTTAACTAGATGATTTTTAAGATTTATTTGTGATATCAGCCCGCGAACACTGCAACCCATAATAGATCACAGCCATAAGGTATGCCCGGTATTATCGGAACATACGCTCATATGCGATCATCAAGACACCAGACACTGATTGAGAATATCCACATTGGCGCAACAGTTTGGATAATACCTGCTTATCGCCTTTACCCAACACACCTTCCAGTTTGTCTGCAGGTAAATCAAGAACGACTGCAAGAGAATAAATGAATAAACGCATGTGGTTATTCTGCAGGTAAGTCAGCATAACGTTGGGGGTAAGTTCTTTAATTTTATGTAACCCACCCAAATAATTCATTACTTCGTGCTGAGGGGAAACCTCTAAAGCCTGCGCGAATACTTCTCGTTCAGTCAGAGACACAAGATATGATGCATAGTCAGGCGCCAGATTAAACCGCTGCATCAGATACTGACCATACTGCTCAGACACTTTGAAGATGATTTTTTCCACCATATTCAGTGGTAAATCAGACCGTTTGGCAAGACATTCCAGAATAGAGGCATTCGTTCCGAAACGTTTGACAACGCGGTCACAGGACCGCTCTGAAACATCTGCGCTCTCATTCTCCATAAGAGCCTCAACTGCCTCTTCCGTGCCTTCATCACAAAGAGCAAAGCAAACGATTTCTGATATACCTTTTCGCTGAGCTATAGCTTCCTGCACTTCAACATTTTCGTGAGACCGAATGATGCTCTCCAGCAGCGCATCATCAACAGCTTTTGACGCCATCAAAAATGGCATCGATACCTGAGAAATGTCTTCTGCAATCGTTTTCACCACTTCTTTAGGCAAAAACAAACAGTCTACAACCGCTTTTGACATTGCTTCGCGCACGGACACAGAAACATCCTGAACCAGTAAATTAGCCAGTTCGAGGGCTGCGTCCATATCCTCTGCTGACGGCTTTCTGGATAGTATGCGTCCTACCTTGCGAGCAATCTCAACACGTGCGACTAAGCTTACATGCTTTAACTCGTCAGCATTTATCAGTTTCGAGGGCATAGTGATCCTTATCGGAGCTTGTTACGCTGTTAAGTATTGCACGTAACGTCATAAAGTAAAGTACAGCTCAATAGTTAACTTTTTCAAGTCCAGAGGTGAATCTTTCTGAATTTTTTTCGTAAATCTCTGCGCTTTCTTCAATCATAGATATCTGTTCTTGCGAAAGTTCTCGCACAACGCGAGCTGGGGACCCAACTATCAGCACGCCATCCGGGAATTCTTTGCCTTCAGTAACTAGACTATTCGCACCAACTATCGAGTTTTTACCGATCTTGGCACCATTAAGGATAGTCGCCCCCATACCGATCAATGAGTTATCACCAATGGTACACCCGTGCAGCATTACCTTGTGACCAACAGTTACTCCGTCACCAATATTTAAAGGATAGCCGACATCGGAATGGAGCACTGAACCGTCCTGTATGTTGGTTCTTTCACCAATTACCATTGGATCATTGTCACCGCGAATCGTCACACCGAACCATACGCTGGATTTCTTTTTCAGACGGACATTTCCAACAACCGCCGCATTATCAGCGATCCAAACACTGTCATCATCAATTGTTGGGCTGATACCGTCTATTCTATATATCATAGTCAAAATCCTGTTACCGTGCTTTCTGAAACTACTATACTTATAACAGGCATATATGTATGTGAAAGCCTTATGACGAAATCTTCAAAATTTATGGTTCAGGAAGTGGGAGTTTCCGACTTGACCAGACGCGGAAACGCGCCTGTTTCTCCTGTCTTTGATGATGTTTATTATTCAGCTGATGATGGGATTGCGGAATCAAAATTTGTTTTTCTGGACGGTATCAACTTTCCCGCTTGCACCTACGGCACACATTCATTCACTATTGGCGAGACTGGTTTCGGCACAGGTCTTAATTTTCTACTTACTTGGAAAGCCTTCTTAGAGGCCCCAGATAACCGTCTTGGTACCAATCATTTGACCTTCATTTCAATTGAAGGATACCCCTTATCCCTCGAAGCCCTACAGGAAGCACATAAAGACTTCCCAGAACTTGCTGAATATGCAGAGGAACTACAAAAAGCATGGCCCCCAGCAGCAGAAGGGTACCATCTTCGTCAGTTCAGTGGCGGGCGCGTTAAACTACTATTACTGTTTGGAGATGCCGCAAAGACACTAAAGACTTTAGAGGCAAATATTGATGCATGGTTTCTGGACGGGTTTGCACCATCAAAGAATAAGGCCATGTGGTCAGAAGACGTCTTGTTTCATATTGGCCGGACATCAAACACTGGTGCTAAACTCGCTACCTTTACCGCAGCTGGATTTGTCAGGCGCGGTTTAGAGGCCAACGGATTTGAAATGCAAAAAGCACCAGGCTTTGGCCGCAAAAGAGAGCGGCTCCTGGGAGTGAAACGCTTAAACGAAGATCAATCTAACACTCGCAAAAAGGAATGGGCACTCCTCCCAAAGGCCACAAACGGCATCATCACTGTCATTGGCGGAGGGATAGCCGGAGCATGGATTGCCTACACACTGCAGTCGAAAGGGAAATCGGTTCAGATCGTTGACGAACCACATGATCATAGCGCACGCCATTTACCGGCGGCCCTGATTGCGCCTGCATTTTATTTAGAGGATAGTCCTCGTGCTACGCTCCTTGAGATGATGTATTTATACACCTGCCAGCATCCCCTTATTAAGAAGCACACAACCATGACCGGTGTGGAAATTCTGGCAAACACCATTGGAAAAGCTGAGAAATTCAGAAAACTCGTCGAGAAACTCAAATGGGGGAATGCCTTTATATCAAGTAATGAACAAGGTGACCTTTCCCTGCCTATCAGTCCGGTGGTTGATGCAGAGGGGCTAATCGCTGGACTGAAAACCGATATTCACACTATTCGGGCAACTGTTGACCAACTTGAGCGACATGATGCCACTTGGCAGTTATACGATAAAGACGGAAAGCACATTACATCAAGTGACACAGTAATCATCGCAGCCGGGGCAGCAAGCGAACGACTTCTGGGTAATAACTGCCCAGAAATGCGACTGCGCGCGGGTCAGGTAGAAGTTTTACAGCGTGGTACGGCTGCCGGGACATCAAACATATTGCCCGAAAAGAGCCTTTCCTACGGTGGGTATTTAACGGTATCCGCTGACGGCCACCCTACCGCAGGGTCGACTTTCGAAAAACTGGAAGACCTTAGAGATTTCGATCGTCAACCGAACGAGAAATCGAGACGAACAATACTCAGGGACTTGGTGTCTGCTTTAACCTATCTTGGCAGGCTAGAGGAAGATCACCAGTCTGACTGGTCAGACATTCTAAGGACTGATCATAGCTGGCGCGGTGTAAGGGCAACAACGCCTGACCATCTTCCTTATGTTGGTCCTGTTCTTAATCAGTCTGCCACAACAGACAAATATCAAAAATTGAAACAAGACGCAAAAGCGACTGGTCTTGGCGCCCCCTGTCTGCAAGAAAATCTTTATGTATTTAGTGGCTTTGGATCAAAAGGGTTTCAGTATGCGCCCTTGCTAGCAGAATATTTAGCAGCCAGCTTGGACGGCACCCCCTCTCCCCTACGGACCGATCAAATGCACCTTCTTCACCCAGGCAGGGATTTGATCCGTAAACTGTCCAAAGGGTACCATTAAAGCTTACAAAAAGACGATGAGCAGAGACTATGCCCATCGTCAGGTTTGGGAAGTTTTGGGAGTTTTATTTTTATTGGTTTGCCGCAAGTGTGCGGAGGTGCTTGTCACCTTCTTGCATTGCAGTGAATTGTGTAATAGCCGCATTTACAATTACATTATCGGGCTTAAGGCTATAGGCTTTATCATAATCCAGCTTTGCAAGGTCATAGTCACCCTGTGCCGCGTGAACATTGCCGCGGTTTACATACCCCCGCCAGTTGATGCGGTCCTTGGCTAGCAGGTCGTCACAGGCTTTTTTCGCCGTATCAAGTGACCCAATGGCATAATCAACCGCACAAACGTTATTTAATGTTGCTATTAAATGATCGTCTGACAAATTGCCATCCAGTGCACGATGAAAATACAGGGAAGCACGATTAAGATCTTTGGCATTCAAGGCCTGAACCGCCTTTTTGATGTTGCTGTCAAAGTTTATGTGGATTACCTGCGCTTTTGCAGTGGTTGATATTAACATCAATCCAAAAGCAGCCAAGGTAGCCACAAACGTTTTTCGTGGGAGAGACATTTTATAAAACATTTTTCTATCCTCGTTTGATGATGTCGCTACTCATTTACAAAAAACACTGTATTCAATTCAATTTTGTTTGTTAATACGCTTTTATTTGATATTAACTATACACAAATGAATTAGCTAACAAAGCAACAACAGCAGGGGTACGCGCATGCTTAACTGGAATGATTTGAAATATTTTCTGGCTATGGCTGAATCAGGAAGCTTGTCGGGAGCCGCGAAAAAATTAAGAGTTAGTCAACCAACACTATCCAGAAGATTGACAACATTAGAGGAAAGTATTGGAAAAGACCTGTTCGCACGGACCCGCAATGGTCTGGAACTTACGGCCATAGGTGAACAGCTTATTCACCACGCGCAACATATGAAAGATGATGTGCATGCCATCGAACGTCTGGTAACGGGTGAAGATCAGGCCCTGAAAGGCAGTGTATCCATTTCTGCCATTGAGATGATTGGAGCCGGTTGGTTAGTAGAGCAGATGAAGCCCTTTCACGATCAGTTTTCCAACATCACAGTTGAGATCAATGTGGAAAATAACACAGTCGATCTATTAAGGCGCGAAGCAGATATTGCCCTTCGTATGTTTCGTCCTAACCAGAGCGACTTGATAGCGCGCAAAACAGTCACTATTCATTACAGCTATTATGCCAGCAAAGACTATATCGAGAAACACGGCATGCCTACATACGACAATCTAAAAGATCACAATGCCATTATCCCCGGCGATGAAATGATGGCACGGGTTAAAGCCGGCCCCATCAAAAGTAAACTATTTGAAATGAAACCGGTTTTTAGATCAAACAGCCTGATGTCTTTATATTCGGCGGTTAAAGCTGGGTACGGTGTCGGAGCCTGCATCTGTATCTTTGGTGATAATGATCCTGACCTAGTGCGTCTATTTGACAACCATATTGTCGTATCTACGGACCTGTGGCTTGTAAGCCATGCTGAATTGAAACGCAGCGCCAGAATACGAGCCGTATATGATTATTTAGGTGACATGCTGCTTTCCAATAAAGCCGCGTTTGCAGGACTAGCTTGAAAATTTTAATCAGATGTCTAATGCTGATACGTATAAAACAATTACTAGGATCAGATCATGCTGACCAAGCTCTATTCACGCAGAGAAAAAGTAAAAAAAATGAAGAGGACGATAGATGTTGGATGGGTGATTAAAACCCAGAAAACAGATATCATGTGGTATGAACCTGAACCCTTCCGTCAAAATGTACCAGTAAACCCAAACGCAAAATCCGTGCAAAAGTGTCCTAGCGCGATCGACTTTGATAATCGTCATTTTGTTGTTAAATGTCCGTATGATCTGCATCTGCGTATAGGCAAAACAGCCGACGGTAAGCCACAGCTCTTAAATGTTCAGGGAAATAATTCTGCTGTACGTCCCAGTGTGATGAATCAAATTATGATGCTGCACCCGCAAGAAGAATGGCGTCATCCCGAACGGCCATTACTGCAGTTTGTAACACCTTATATTCTGGTCGCTGATGACCCCGTATGGGTTAACCAACTGCCACCTTATCTGGACTTTCTGAAAACTCACCGCCCCGGTGTAATGGTGTCGGGCCGTTTTCCAGCACATTTATGGCCAAGACCATTCATGTGGGCGTTCGAATGGCATGACATTAACAGCGACCTGATACTTCGACGCGGGGAGCCCTGGTTTTATCTGCGTTTCGAAACGGAAGATCCAACCATGAATATCCGTATGGTCGAAGCCGAGTGGACCGAAGAAGTAGCTGCGTTTGCACAGTCAATTCTTGATGTTTCAAACTTTACCAACAGAACATATAGCCTGTTCAGAGCAGCGGAGTCCAAACGCCCGATCAATTTGCTGAAACCAAAGGCATCATCAAAAACCTAAAGGAAAAGACAAGGCCTGTTATGTCAGGTCGTACCGGGCTTTGACGCGATTTCCCGGCGTGATATAGCGTAAATCAGCAAAGCAGCCCTGGGCGATTACTATCCCCCGGCCATGCTTGCTCTTGTTATCTACTTTACCAGTCGAAAGCACTGCAGCGCTATCAAAGCCTTTGCCCTGATCAAGGATTTCAAAGAACAAACTGTGTTCCATTTGCCAAATTTTCAATTCTACGAATTTGTCAGCATATTCTGGATGCATACGACGTTTGTGGATTTCCTCAACAAACGCGCCCTCCTCTATTAGCCTACCTTTTGTTGCTCCATCAATGCCAAGGCAACCATGCTCGATCCCGTTTACAAGTAGCTCTGTCAAGCCAGCTGCAAGCTTTGACGAGCCACCAGCCAGTGTGCGGGCAACCGCATAAGACAAATCACGGGCATGATGTCTTGTTTGTACGCGAAATACACTTTCATGAACGATCTTAGTAGGATAAAACAATACATCCGAACGTTTAGCGTCCTGACTTTCCCTGATCAGGCCTGATGTTACTGTTGCGATATAGCTCCGTATTTCGGGAATGCTAAGTGTATTCGCAACGACGCCCTTTACACCCAACCAAGTGAGTTCGCTTTCAGGGTCTATGGCCGGTATATCTGTACAAACTAAAATGACAGGCACTGACCCCAGCATGTCACTAGATTGGACTTCTTGAATAATCTGCTGCGCTATGTGACCATCAGACCCGCCATCCAAAATCAAACAGACAGGAAAGTTAGTATTATTTGATATACTTTCATACCAATCTTTACGTGTCTCAGCTGCTTGCGTAAACTTCCTTACAGAAACTGAATAATCCGGGCAAGATAAGCTTTGATAGAAACGCTGCCGTTCTTCAGTGTTGGCATCACCGTAGGTAAATACAACAACATTTGGACGTTGCCCAATTATGTGCAGTTGCCCCGTCACCTTTGTATCCTGTGAAGTGCAATTGCTGTCATATCATCTGGATGACTGGGTCCAAACCGCTCATTAAAGGCAGACACAAGCGTGTGCACCAAGCCTTGACTGCAGCTGGCTTCTTTGGCCGCTGTTACCATGGATAGAAATCCCGCTTCCCCTAGCAGCGTTTCATCATCACATTTGGCTTCAATAAAGACATCTGAATAACACAGAATACATTCACCCGGATTAATCTGCTCCGACTTTGTTTCATATTTTGAATCTATTGAAATACCCAGTGGCACCCCTTCAGTATGAAGCAGTGACAAACCCCCGCCTTCTTTCATAATAACGGGTCGTGGTGCCCCTGCACCTGCATAGGATAATTGCCCTGTATCGACGTCAAGTACCAGACAAACCATGGTGGCAAATTGTCCTGTTGGCAAAGCATCACACAGAACAGCATTCAGGCTTTCCATAAATTTTCCGGGGTCAGCTTTTTCGTCACGAAACCTGTCCATAATAGCATGGAGTCTGAATGTATTCAGCGCAGCGCTAACACCGTGCCCAGAGACATCAAGTAAATACATCCCTAAAGATGACGGTGATTGCTGCCATATACCCCACAGATCGCCGGCAAGTGCCGCAGTTCCTTCATATTCAGTTTCGATTTTAACATCGAATATTTCCTCGAAGCTGGCAATTGCCTTCCGCTGAGGCAAAATAAGGCGCTGCATATCCTGCGCTAGCATCAACTCCTGTTCCATATTTTGCTGATATTGGGTCAGGCTTTCTATTAGAAAGCTCTTCTCTAAATGCAATCGAACACGGGCCAGCAACTCTGGCTGATTAATGGGCTTAGAGACGAAGTCGGTTGCGCCAGACCTGAAAACTTTCGCACGTTGTTCAGGTTTTTCGTCAGCAGACTGCACCAAAATAGGAAGTGACTTCAGAAGTGGATTTTTCCGAAGGCGTTCACACACTTCAAACCCATCAAGCCCCGGCATTTTAATATCCAAGATCACCAGATCTATGGGCTCTTGCTCTGCAATCTTGATTGCTTCTTCACCGCTACTTGCAAACAAAACAGTGCGGTACCCTGCTCCGGTCAGACAATCCCCGATCAAGTCACGCATCAGGGATATATCATCAACGACTAAAATCTTAGCAGAGTAAACGTCACACTCGATTGACTGCGATGCCGTATGAGGTAACGATTTGGACGATGTTGCCACTGTGTTACCCCTTTCCCTGAAGTTATGCTTGATTCAGGATTTTTGACAGCTGTGTTAAATTAAGCATGTCAGCAACATGGCCCGTGGCACCCGTCACCTGCAGTGCCCAACCTTCATTATCTGCGTTTTCTTTTGCAATTAAAAACATACCAAGACCTGCGCTATCAATCATAGAAACGCCTGACAAATCAAAAGTGCACGCACTGTATTTACCAGCAGAAACATCCGAAAGCATACGCCTAAATGTATAATTTTCTGAGAAAGTTATATCACCCTGGAACCTGATTGTTGCCTGTGCTCCGTGGTGATCAATTTTATATTCCATATGAATCCAGCCTGATGTTACGTTAGAACAGTGGCCAGATATCAGCTCCCCACTGCTCATATGCCTTCATATAATAAAATTGAATGCTGCAATGCAATAGCTAGATCAGAATTAAACGGCTTCAGGCGGTGTCAGTGTTTTACGTTCAGGGTTATAAAAGGGGCCATCCATCACAACCGCTTTTGCCCAGCGGCGGTTCCAGCGCAGCTCCTTTTGGTAATATATTTCCACCCATACCGTACTGCCCACTTCTCCATACGGCATATCAACAAAACCCAGAGCAACATTCTTTTTAGCTGTCGGCGCCCATGCTGCGCTAGAGACGTGTCCAATGGTCTTACCCCCCTGCCTGTCAAAGATATATGCACTGCAAGCGGTTTTATTCCCCTCAACATCCAGTCGAACGAACCTGTATCGTGGCCCCTTATTCCGTTCCTGTATAAGTGCACGCCTACCGTTAAAGACAACGCCTTTATCCAATTTTACAAGCCAGTCCAAACCTAGTTCATAGGGTGATTTAGCATGCCCGGGGCGTACAGTACTGGTCGCTGGAGAGAAATCTTTACCTGCCATCAACAAGCCGGCTTCAATTCTGGCGATTTCCAGTGCGTCACCACCAATGGCTTTGACATTGTAATTCTTACCTGCCTCAAACAGAGCATCCCATAAGTCGCCAGCATTTTCAGGGTTAATCCACAATTCATACCCTAAGTCACCCGTATAACCCGTGCGAGAAATCATTACTGTAGTTCCAGCAAAGGCAAATTCTTTAAGGTCGAACATTTTAAGCTGATCTATACCTTCAAAACCCACTTTTTTCAGAATCGTGCATGTCAGCGGCCCCTGAAAAGAAAGAGCCGCAATATCATCTGAGACATCATCAAAGGAGATATCAAATCCAAGAGCATTTCGCTTAAGCGTTTCCAGCTGACGTTCCTGCGCACACAATAAATATTCATTTTCCGAAGTTCTGAAAACTGTACCGTCGTCAATGACCATACCTTCATCATCACACCACACGGAATAGCCAACTCTGCCAACCCGTAACTTGGTCATATCCCTTGTCAAAAGACGGTTCATAAAATCAAGCGCGTCTGGCCCCTTAATCCGGTATTTCGCCATAGGGGTAATATCAAAAACACTGGCTGAGTTCCGAATAGCAAAATATTCAAAGGTGACATCATTTAACACATTAGGGACAGTATAGCCGCTCCATCTGTGCCACTCATTCATGATATCAAGTTCTTTTTGCCTGCTGTAAAAAGGGGTCTTTTTCAAACCCATTTCATAATGCTCTTTGGCTAAACCTTGACTGCTCATGACTTATCCCCTCTCAGAATAGCATTGGCCGCATTTCTGCCTGCTGACCCCATGACACCACCACCAGGGTGAGCACCAGCACCACATAAAAACAACCCATCAAGCGGCAAGGCGTACCGAGAGGCCAAAGGCACTGGGCGCATCATTAACATCTGATCAAGGGTAAACTCCCCGTGATGCCAATTACCTCCCTGCATGCCGATTTCATTTTCCAAATCTACTGGTGTCAGAAGAAGCGATTGTTCAATGCTGTCTTTCAGGCTCGGTGCAAATCGTGAAAGTGTGTCAATGCAGATATTTTTAAAAGCTTCTTTGGCTTCATCAGTCCAGCCACCCTTCAGTGAATATGGGGCATACTGTATTGTGGCACTTAGAACATGACCATTTTCTGCTAGGTGCGGATCGTTCAGTGTTGGAATGGAAAACTCTATCACGGGGGATGATGACCATTCATTGTATTTTGCCGGATTGAATGAATTTTCAACATAATCAGCACTGTCCGCAATGACCACACGACCAGCCAATGCCTCTGATCCTAGTCCAGAAAATTCAGGGATACTGTTTAAGGAAAGGTGTAGCTTACACGAATTACCGCGCATTCTGATAGTATTTATGCGGTGCACGAAGTCAGCTTCGAAATGACGACTGCCCACCATATCAAACACAGTTGTTTTAGGGTCCGCATTAGATACGACGATAGGAGCATTATACACGGTACCACAACTAGTCCTCAACCCCACAACCCGGCAGTTGTCAATCAAGACTTCACGCACATGCATACCTGTTAGAATATCCGCACCCTTTGCCTGTGCAGATGCCGCTATAGCTTTTGATACTGCCCCCATGCCACCTTTAGGCACCAGGGTACGCCCTTTTCCCCCACCGATCTGGCGGTACAGATAGGTCAGGATTGTTCCCGGTGATCGTGGACCGGCATGCGTGCCCAGCACAGAATCAACAGAGAGAAGTGCTTTTAGCCTGTCATCTTCCAACTCTTCATTGATCAGGTCATATATATTCATTCCCACGATCCGAAGGAAGTCGGACATTTTTTCTGCCCCCAAACCAAACCGCAATTTCCAACCCAGTTTCAGGGCGGACAATTTATCCTGCATATCAGGATCAAAAATATCGATGGGCGGTATATCAGCAAGAAACCCTAGAGTTTCAGAGAACTCCTGCAGCCTTGTGATAAGTATCTGGAAAGCCTTTACTTCATCTTCTGCAACGTCCCCTTCGACTTGCCCGTCAAAACTAACTGTCAGGTGACGCCCATCGTTAGAAAGCAAACTGGTTCTACAGTCAGTATCAATAAACTCCAGTCCGAATTCTGATAATTTCAGATCGTCCGCAATGCGCGTATTAAACTGATGTAAAAACTGAGCACACAAAGAAACGGACTTACCGGGGAAAACTTCTTTGGTGATAGCTGCCCCACCGACTATGTCATTTTTTTCAAGTACCAGCACCTTTTTGCCCGCTTTGGCGAGATAGGCAGCACAAACCAATCCATTATGGCCACCCCCGGCGATAATAATATCATATGCCTTAGTCATCGCCTTCATCCTCCGGAACCGTATTACCCAACTTTAAATCCATCAGTATTTCTCTGGCAGCATTTGCACCAGGGGCCGCCATCACACCGCCACCAGGATGCGTGGCTGATCCGCACATATACATTCCCTGCACAGGACCACGATACTGTGCGTAGCCCGGGAATGGACGGTTAAACAAAAGCTGATCCAGAGTTAATTCTCCCTGGAATATATTACCCTCAGTCAGCCCAACCTCAGATTCAATCTCACGCGGGGTACGAATTTCCACATGCTCAATCAAATCTTTCAGATTGGGGCTATATTTTGCCAATTGATTGATGACCGTATCGCCAAAAGCCTGCACCTGATCATCCGTCCAGTCCTTGCCTTCTACTTTTGGCGGACAATATTGCACAAAAACAGACAGAAAATGTTTGCCCTCGGGCGCCATCGTGGGATCTGTCAGTGACGGCATCAATGCATCCACATACGGGTCTTTGGACCATCTGCCTGCCTTCCAGTCATCATAGGCACGCTCCATCCTCTCCAGACTATCAATAATATGAAAGTCACCTTGTATGAGGTCACTGCCCTTGGGAAGGGCAGGAAATTCAGGAATCCCGTTCAAGGCAATATTCAATTTACCTGACGACCCTCGTATTTTGAAGTTTTTAGCAGCCTTAACGACTTTTTCGCCCGCGTCTTTAGGATCCATCAATCCAAGGAATGTGCGTTTTGCATCCAGATTAGACACAACCCGCTTGGCAGATATTTCTTCCCCGCTATCAAGAACCACACCGGTAACAGTTCCATTTTTGACTGTAATCTGTTCTACACCTGCATTGGTACGGATTTCACCGCCGTGTTCCTGCAGTGCACCAGCAAGCGCATTTGAAACAGCCCCCATTCCACCGCGGGCAAAGCCCCACGCACCGACACTGCCATCAACATCCCCCATATAATGATGCAGCATGACATAGGCGGACCCTGGTGACATAGGGCCAAGGCCTGTGCCAATAATACCTGACCCGGCTTTATGCGCTTTAATCAAATCTGATGTAAAATACTGATCCAGATAATCAGCGACGCTGATGGTAAAAAACTTCATAAAATCATGAAGATCACGGGGGCCTAAATCAAGAAACTTTCTCGCTAAGAACCTAAGCTCATCAAGATCACGGAATTTGAAACTGGTTGGATCAGGTGGTGTTCTAAGTAACATTGGTCGAATGAAACGACACCATTTGGATATGTCTGTCTTGAAACGGTCGTATGCATCCACATCTACCGGACTGTGCCTATAAATCTCCCGCCGCATAATCTCGGGATCATTATAGCTGCCGATATAATCACCGTCCTGTGTTAAGGTAAAACCACCATTGTATGTAATTACCTGCAAACCATGCTTTGCCAGATTAAGCTGCCTGTAGATTTCCGGCCTAAATAAACTGCAAACATAGGAACAGTTGGAATACATCCAGTCTTTATGAAGATTGCGACTAACAGCGGCACCGCCGATGTGCGGATTTTTTTCAACTACCAGCACATCAAGTCCAGCCTTGGCCAGGAAAGCAGCATTTGTAAGCCCGTTATGACCGGCTCCAATTACGATTACATCATACGACTTCATCTTCGCCCCCCGAGGCATGACTAATTTTCCATATCTTTACCGAACACTGCGGACCGTAAAGAATCACACAAAAACCATGGCAGCATCTAAAGACATTGTCCAGTTTTTGAATGAATGAATATTCATTAAATAGTGCTATTTTATTGTTTTTAT
The DNA here is from genome assembly GCF_014656395.1 of Kordiimonas sediminis. Classification (GTDB taxonomy): domain Bacteria; phylum Pseudomonadota; class Alphaproteobacteria; order Sphingomonadales; family Kordiimonadaceae; genus Kordiimonas_A; species Kordiimonas_A sediminis. The sequence continues at coordinate 725,092 of NZ_BNCI01000002.1, read as the reverse complement.
GTGTTATTTTGTATGTTATTATTCAACGATGATCAATGCAACACATCAAAATAATGGACAAAGGCGCGCCTCCAAAGGCTATCGCAAGCGCCAACTGATAGAGGCCACGATCCATGAGATTGCACGGTGCGGCCTCAGTGATCTGACACTCTCTGGTGTCGCCTCCTCTGCTGGATTAAGCCAAGGCATCATAAATCTGCATTTTTCCTCTAAGGAAAACCTACTGACAGAAACCCTTTCCTATCTGCGTGATGATTACACAACATCCTGGCAGGACGCACTTAGCAAAGCCCCCGACACCGCGGAAGGCAAGCTTGCCGCGCTTGTCAAATCTGATTATTCAAGCAATACGGCCGACCCCAAAAAGTTAGCTGTATGGTTTGCCTTCTGGGGGGAGGCAAAAGCACGCCCAACCTACAAGAAGATTTGCGTTGAACGAATGAAAGACTTTGAAACCACTCTGAAAACACTTCTTCACGAAATATCAGAACCCTCTGGTGCGCAGGTTGGTGAAATAGACGAAATAGCAGACGGCATCATGGCTATGGCAGACGGGTTATGGTTGAATATATTACTGCATGGGCGTTCATTCCCGCGTCAGAGAGCTACGAAAATCATGATGCAGCATCTTGCCAGAACTTTCCCTGTACACAGAGACACCTTCCTCAAACAGTAACGGCCCGTACCGTCAAAATTCAGACCCTAACAAGGCCATGTTTAGCTGGCTTTTCCAGTACAGCAGTATTATCTATTACAAAAATACATCAACCAACCGCATATTGTAGCGTCTGTCTGGCCAGGAAAATTACTGATGAAAACCGTTTTTGTAATGATCAAATGTGAACTTGGAAAAACTTACGATGTCGCAGCAACGCTTGCTGACGAAATTGCAGAAGTGCGCAGTGTTCACTCAACTTCTGGAAAATACGATCTGTTAGCGCAGTTTGCGCTTGATACAGAACAGGAAATCGGACGGTTTATTGCCAACAAGGTACAAACCGTATCTGGCGTTAAGGACACCTACACCATCATTGGTCTGAATGCCTTTACAGAAGATGGCCCGCGCGGTGGCCCTGATAAAATCTAAAGCAGTTGCCACTTGCTATCTGCAACGCAGGACTGGAATAAAAGGAAAAAAGGCGCAGAATTCTGCGCCTTTCTTGTGTGTTAAGCTGATATTCTTAGTTTGAATATACTTGCTCACCTTCCAGATAGGTTGCCTTGACAGTTATTTCACTGATGTCATAGGGCTTTACCTTATAAGGATCAGCAGACAGGATGATGAAATCCGCTAGTTTTCCTGCTTCCAGAGTACCTCGGATGTCATCTTGCCCCATAATCCATGCACCGTTTCTGGTAAGCGCGACCATCATGTCATCAACCGTTAGCTTTTCTTCCGGAATCCACGGAGTGTCCTCTGCGTTGTTTGGATCCTGTCTAAGGACAGCCACTTCGATCGACATAAACGGGTTACTTGTTGATACTGGCCAGTCACTACCCCAGACAAGCTTGGCTCCGGCGTCTTTGAAGCTCTTGGCCGGGTATATCCAGCGATGAATCTCTGGCTTCACGAATGGTTCTGTAAGCTCAGAGATATATGGATCATTAAAGTGCCACAGACTTTGAATGTTAGCGGCCATGCCGGGTACATCAAAACGCTTGAAAGACGTTGGCGTCAAAAACTCTAAGTGCGAGATATGGTTGCGCCTGTCCCGTGCAGGGTTTGCTTCCATCATCTGCTCAAACGCTGTTAAAGTTGCATCAATTGCACGGTCTCCCATCGAATGGGTCAATATATTAAAACCCTTATTATCCAGCGCAGTAACATATTTTATTAACGCATTTTCAGTTAGATTCATCACCCCGCGATGATCTGGGCCTTGCGGTACACCAACATATGGGTCATGCATTGCAGCCGTGAAATTCTCAGGAACACCATCCACAAAGATCTTGACAGACTCCGCATCTACCCTGCCTTTGTTCGCTTCACGGAATTTTTGTCGACGTTCACTTAGTGTCTCGACCACTGCATCTACGTTTTCTTCAGTTACGATTGAAGAAACTGAATGATCAGACGCCAGCAAAGAAACTCTGAAACGCTGTGGATATTTTGGATCGGTCGCAGCATCCAGATATGCCTGCTCTTCCATATTTGCGCTGATCGCCGCGTCGATAGAACCCACAATACCGTTACTTAGCTGAAATTCCGCACCAGCACGCAAGTTTGCCACCATATCTGCTTTCGTAACTTCAGGCAGGATACCAGCCATCAGTTTCATAGCTGATTCACGTAGCGTACCCGATGGTTGGCCGTCTGCATCTTTTTCGATATGCCCCGCAACCGGATCAGGAGTGTCAGCAGTAACACCAGCCATTTCAAATGCTTTGCTATTTACCCAGGAATTGTGACCATCAGCAGCAGTAAGAATGACGGGCCTGTCTGGAATAATTTCATCCAGCAAGGATTTATGAGGGTTTCCTGCCTCAAAGACATTCAATTCCCACCCAAATCCTGTGATCACAGGCATGTCAGGGTGTGCATCAGCATAGGCCTTGATCTTCGCCAACATCACGTCAGGGGTTTGTGCATCATGCAGGGTTAAACCGCGCAACCCTTCACCGCCACCGGCCACATGGACATGCGCATCGGTAAACCCTGGAAATACAGTCGCTCCATTAAGGTCAATTGTTTGGGTGGCGTCACCACTATACGCTTGCATTTCATCAACGGTACCCAAGGCTACGATCTTGCCGTCTTTTACTGCCATCGCAGACGCAACTGTCTGTGACGTATCCATTGTATAAATGGTACCGCCGGTCAAAATAGTATCGGCAAATGACTTATCTGTATTTGTTTCAGTGTTTTGTGCGCTACAAGCCCCCAGTGCCAACAACATTGCACCGGAAATAATATAAATATTCCGCATTATTTGCTCCCTCAAAAAATGTGATCACATTATTGAAGGAGCAAGTCGGTGTTAGAGTCAAGCCTCTAATCATAATTAGGAAATATCAGACAGCCTTACTGTGCCGAACCTGTGCATTATCCAGATAGCCATCAAAAGCAGATGCAACAACGCGCACTAATGATCTGGCCGCTGGCATTACAGTGACATTGTAGCCTTTTACCCGGCAAAGACCGTCACGCACCAATGGAACCAGTTTTGCCAGATCTTCTTCGAAGTCTGTTGCCCAAACCCCATATTTTTCGCAGATACGGGTGATATTAACATGGTAATTACACATCAAAGTCATGATAATTTCAGACCGTATCATATCATCCTGTGTGATCGGCACTCCTTTTGATGCCCCACTACCACCGTTTTTAGCGACCAGTTCGCGATACTTCCCAGTGTGAGGATCATTTTGCACAAACCCGCCTGGCAATTTACTGATGGCCGAGGCACCAAATGCCAGCAAATAGTCTGCAGGATCATCCGTGTACCCCTGAAAATTGCGTCGCAGGCTCCCTACTCTGGCAGCCAATGCAATTGAATCTTCTGGTTTGGCGAAATGATCAAATCCAATCGCTTCATACCCTGCAGCAATCAAAGCATCACCAATGATTTTTTCCTGTTTGGCCCGTGCATCCAAATCTGGCAGTTCCTCTTCATTCAATAATTGCTGATGCTTTTTGAACCAGGGAACATGTGCATAACCAAAAACCGAAATACGGTCTGGTGACATTGCAACCGCCTTGGAGACAGTTTCAACAAGTGTTTCTTCTGTCTGGCCAGGCAGGCCATACATCAAATCAAAGCTGATATTGTCAATACCCCGATCACGAAGCCATTCAACGCTATCTCTTACCAAGTCCTCTGTTTGAACTCGGTTGATTTTGGTCTGAACTGCCAGATTGAAATCCTGAACACCAATTGACACACGGTTCACACCTGCAAGCACCATCGCATCCACTTTATCTTTGGACAGTGTACGTGGGTCAACTTCGACGGCCACTTCTGCATCATCTGCAAAGGTGAACGTCTCCCGCGCCAGCATCATGACATTCATGAAATCATCCCCTGACAGGAATGTCGGTGTACCGCCACCAAAATGCACATGTTGCACTTTGGCGCCTTTTGCTACCTGTGAACCTACGGCTTTTATTTCTGCTACAAGGCTATCCAGATATTCGCCCACTCGGTCGTACCCATTCGGAACACTGGTGTTGCACCCGCAATACCAACACAGTGACTGACAGAAGGGAATATGGAAATACAACGACAGGCTATCTGTGTCACTAATCATAGACAGCCAGTTTTGTTGCTGTTCAACACCCACTGACTCGCTAAACTGCAAGGCAGTTGGATAACTGGTATACCTTGGCACCCGGGCATTGGCATATGTATCAAAGTTTTTAATCATGTGTACTTTATGCCGGTTGAGAAGAAAGCAAAACATGACCTAAATCAAATTTGATACACTGCGACACCTTGCCACGGTAATTCCCGATATAGCAGAAACCGCCCCCTGGTGCTTGCAATCAAAAAACTCTGGTAAAGCCAATGTTTATGCGGTGACGGTCATAATCAAACAAAGTTATGTTCGACATTGAGCGGAAATAATCATACCGAACAACAGGCGCAAAGCCCCAAATATTGATATCTCGTTTGGTAAAACCCACACCCGTACTTATTGTATGATCTGTTCTTTTCTCGCCATAAAGAATAGAAAAGGCATCAAACGGCCTGTATGTAAATGAACCAGAGAGTGTAGCCGTTAACCCCAATCCAAGTTCACGTGCATAGCCAAACCCAATCCGATATGTTGTATTATCAAGACTGGCTTCTTGCGTTTTCTCCAGGTTAATTCCTGCATACGTCCTAAACGAACTTACCCGAGACAGGGAATAATTGACTTGACCTGTAAGGGAATAGTTTTCTCCGTCTCTATAATCAATAGTGGTGTAGTTCATCTTGTCGACACCAACCAAAATAGAAGCCTTCAGTCTGTCATTTAGCTGCCGCTGAGCCGTCACCTGCATGCCCGCAGATGTATAGTAGCTGCGTCCACCAAAGCGTGCATATCCCGCTGCAGCCAATACCCTGACCTCTGACCGGGCCGTATATACTCTTGGCCCCATATGAGCCCGCAAGTATGTTTGGTCAAAAGAACTGGAGTTTAAATATTCTGTATGTCTTGCGGCACCACCTACATCCACTGCAAGCCCCTGTCTCAGGTCAAAGCGATAGCCCGCTGAAACATCACCAGTAATGCCAACGCCAGATGACCTTTTAGCGTCATCAGACAAATCAAAAGGCAATCCGTATAACGTCACTCTTTCTGAGGCGGTCGCGGTATTAATATTGGTATCGGGCGCCGCGCTGAACGAAACATTCAAACTCCATTTTTTCCTGGTATATATTACAGCTAAAAAGCCACGGACATTAGTCCTGACCTCGGCGGGTAATTGGTCACTCGCCAGAACCAGTTCAAATTGACGTTTCGCATTGTCGTAATCTGCTGCATTGAAAAATGCACGTGCCAGCTCCAGGCGAACTCGAAGTAAGGACGGATTGCCAGCCAGAATTCCTCTATAATAGCGAATGGCCATTGGCCAATCATCATTTTGGCCAGCAATAGTCCCTCTTAGAAAGTCTATCTGTATCTGATCAGCGCCGGAGTGTTCTAGCTGAGACAGTAATGTCAAAGCAGCTTGGTGCTGTTTTGTTAAAATCAAATGACTAACAGTTTCAAAAACCTGATCTTGTGTTAGGGGAATACGGTCAAAGCTTTCTTGTTCACTCACATCTGCTGCGCTCACCGCCGGCAAGCACTTCACCACCGCACTAACAAACAGGGCCAGGATACTATTAAATTTTCTAGTCACGCGAAAAGATCAAACCCATAGAAAGCCCGCCCCTAAATTCTTTCTTATTATTTTAATAAAAATGGTAACAATACAAATATTTAGCAACTAATAGACAGCCGTTAAAATATATGGTTATCATATGTTAATTAGTCTTGCCTATAGGGTAAAATATCAAAAGCAATGTTTCAGATATCGCTTGGGGGATATAAAATGAAGCTCACACCTAGCCTGTTCGCACTAACATCCATGCTGACGTTGGCAGCATGTGGCGGCGACTATCAGACAAATGGCGAATTATTCAGCAGAACTCCTGTACCGCCACCACCTCCGCCTCCTCCCCCTGAAGAAGAATATGTTTACGACAAACTTGACCTGACGGAATCTACAACGTTTGGAGCGTCCTCCGTAACGATGGACCTAGTTCTAAATATTGATGACGAGACCGACCCTACTCTTGTCAGCAGCAATGGCAATGCTACTGTGCATTATGACACATCTGATGGCAGTTTCAGCATAGATGTAAGTCAGGGGAATATTACCTTCTTCCATAACTTCAGAGAATTTGAGAGAGACACTGAAGTTACAGATTCTCTAGTGTACTCTTCTGTTGGTGAAGATTTAGATGACGCAAACGAACTTCTATATCATCTCAACCTGACCAAGCCTGGCACTGCCAGAGATGGTTTACTATTGAACTACATGTCGTTTGGATTATGGAGCGCGCTCGTGTACCCTCTCCCTATCGAAGGCTGGCGTGAAGCTGTTGGTGGAATTGCTTTCGGCAATGAAACACGCCCAGAAGACATGCCAACGACCGGAATTGCATCCTACACTGGCAAGACAGTAGGCATTCTAGATGAAAACGATATTGAACTTGGAGTGCATGATCAGTATACCCTCGCTGGTGATGTTGAAATCACTGCTAACTTTGATGCTTTGACGCTGAATGCCTTCATGAACAACATGATGCGTACACATGTAATTTCTGGTGTCACCACCCCTTGGGAAGACTTTCACTCCTCTCTTTCTCTTACAGAAGGCTCTAATAAATTTATCGGCGTTGCCAGTACGGATGTCCCCTACTTACATGGTGAAATTCGCGGTACATTCTATGGCCCTGTAGACAGCGGAGCCCCTGCAGAAGTTGGCGGTATCTGGTCTCTATTTGACCCAGGAGAGAAAACAGTCAGAGCTATCGGCTCATTCGGTGCGGTACACGACTAAAAGACTGACATCACACACCACAACGCTACTTAAAGAAAAAAGGCGCCTGCAGTTCGAGGCGCCTTTTTTATATGCTTTTACGGACGACTGTTACTTAACGTCAGCCTGAACCTGTTTAATGGCTTCATGGAGCTTTTCTTCAAGAAGCTTTTCAATACGGTGATCTGAAAACTCAACACCGGCAGCTTCAAAATCAGCCTTCAGCTTGCGAATAACATCGTCATCACCTTCTTCTTCGAGATCGGCAATAACCACTGACTTTGCGTATGCCTCTACTTCGTCATCCGCTTTTCCAAGCTCTTTCGCAGCCCATTCACCGACTAAACGGTTACGGCGCGCCCGTGCTTTAAACATTAATTCTTCATCGTGCGCGAATTTATTTTCAAACGCTTTTTCCCGATTATCGAAGGTTGTCATGGAAATACTCCTTTATCCCGATTCTTTTCCCATATGGCCCTAAAATGCCGTTTTGCCAAGACCTTTTCTCTAATATCCTCGCAATAAAAGTGCGATTTCACTGAATGAGGATAAAACTTCTTTCTTTTTCCGTAAATGACTACGGAAAATGTTACAGAAATATTGTTATACAGTGCCTGTTCGGCTATGGTCGCGCCGCGATTATAACTTGCTGTTCTGCAGATGCAAAACGGCCTTCTCGAAAGTCGGATTAAAATGTCCCGCAAGAATAAAATTTACGAAGGAAAGGCCAAGGTTCTCTTTGAAGGACCAGAGCCAGGTACCATTGTTCAGTATTTCAAAGACGATGCCACAGCTTTTAATGCCGAGAAAAAGGGCACCCTTGCAGGGAAAGGCGTCGTAAACAATCATATTTCAGAGCACATTTTCACTGCCCTTTCTGGCATTGGCGTGCCAAACCATTTTATTAAACGCCTCAGCATGCGTGAACAGCTTGTGAAGGCAGTTGAAATCATACCGGTTGAAATGATTGTGCGTAACGTGGCAGCGGGAAGTCTTTCCAAACGCCTTGGCATTGAGGAAGGCACAGAACTTCCTAACACGCTTGTCGAGTTCTGCTATAAATCTGACGAGCTTGGTGATCCACTGATCGCAGAAGAACATATTCTGACTTTCGGCTGGGCCGACGAGAATGAAATCGACGAAATGGTTCACTACAGTCTGCGTGTCAATGACTTCCTGTCCGGCATGTTTGCAGCAATCGGAATCAAGCTGGTAGATTTCAAACTGGAATTTGGCCGTTTGTATGATGGCGATGAGTGCATGGTTGTTCTGGCAGACGAGATCAGCCCGGATGGTTGTCGTCTTTGGGACCTTGCAACCGGCGAAAAGCTGGATAAGGACCGTTTCAGACGTGACCTAGGTGGTGAAATGGAAGCCTACCAGGAAGTTGCTCGTAGACTTGGTATCCTGCCGAATGCCGACGTAACCGAAATTGCAGACCACATTAAAAAAGAGAGCTAATGCTCTCTTTTTGCTTATATTTTGTACTTTAAAATATCTGATAAGGATCTCATAGTCATGAAAGCTAAAATTCACGTAACCCTGAAGAACGGTGTACTTGACCCCCAGGGTAAGGCGATTGAACATGCACTTGGAACATTAGGCTTTGACGGCGTAGATGCTGCACGCCAGGGAAAATACATTGAACTGGACCTGACAGAAACTGACAAGGCCAAAGCCCAGGCTGCAGTTGAAGAAATGTGCAAGAAGCTTCTGGCGAATACAGTCATTGAAAACTACAGCATCGAGCTGGAGTAAAGATTATGAAATCAGCAGTAATCGTCTTTCCCGGATCAAACTGTGATCGGGATATGGCTGTTGCCCTTGAGAAAATAACCGGGCAAAAGCCACAAATGGTCTGGCATCAGGATACAACATTCGATGACGTAGACTTTATCGCCCTGCCCGGCGGTTTTTCTTATGGTGACTATCTCCGTTGTGGTGCCATGTCTGCACGGTCGCCAATCATGGCGGAAGTTATCAAACGTGCTCAGGCTGGTGTTCCGACACTTGGCGTATGTAATGGTTTCCAGATTTTGACAGAAACCAAACTGTTACCTGGCGCGTTAATGCGTAATGCACGGCTTAAGTTCGTCTGTAAGGACGTTGCCTTGACCGTCGAGAACGACACAAGCACCTTCACCAAAGACTACTCCAAAGGACAGGAAATCCTTATTCCTGTGGCACACCATGACGGTAATTTTTATGCCGACACAGAGACCCTCGACCGTTTGGAAGGTGAAGGCCAGGTAGCTTTCAAATATGCTGAAGACATTAATGGCGCCCAGCGTAACATCGCCGGTATCCTGAATGATAAGGGTAATATTCTGGGCATGATGCCACACCCTGAGCGGATGATCGCCAAGGAACTGGGCGGCACTGACGGATGCGCGCTCTTTACCTCAATTTTGAACACACTCGGTTAAGGGGCACTTGACATGACTGACGTAAATTCAATCAAAATCACCCCGGAGATCGTTAAGGAACACGGCCTGACGGAAGAAGAGTATCAACGCATTGTCGGTGCGATGGGACGTGAACCTAACTATACTGAGCTGGGTATCTACAGTGTAATGTGGTCCGAGCACTGCTCATACAAATCTTCCCGAATTCATTTAAAGAAACTGCCAACCAAGGCACCTTGGGTCATATGCGGACCTGGCGAGAATGCCGGCGTTATTGACATAGGTGATGGACAGGCGGCGATCTTTAAAATGGAAAGCCATAACCACCCTTCCTACATTGAACCTTATCAGGGTGCAGCGACAGGCGTTGGCGGTATTTTGCGTGATGTTTTCACAATGGGTGCACGCCCTGTCGCCAATATGAACGCCCTTCGTTTTGGTGAACCAGAACATCCAAAAACACGGCACCTTCTGGCCGGTGTTGTTGAGGGAATTGGTGGATACGGCAACTGTGTGGGCGTACCAACTGTGGGCGGAGAAACCAACTTTGACCCATCCTACAACGGCAATATTCTTGTCAACGCCATGACCGTTGGTCTGGCTGATGCTGACAAGATTTTCTACAGTGCAGCCGCAGGTGTCGGAAACCCGGTTGTCTATGTAGGCTCCAAGACTGGTCGTGACGGTATTCACGGTGCCACAATGGCTTCTGCAGAATTCACAGAGGACAGCGAAGAAAAACGCCCTACTGTGCAGGTTGGTGATCCGTTCACTGAAAAACTGCTGATTGAAGCATGTCTTGAACTGATGGCAACCGATGCCATTATCGCCATTCAGGATATGGGCGCAGCTGGCCTGACATCTTCTAGCGTGGAAATGGCGTCCAAAGGCGGAGTTGGCTTCGAACTTAACCTGGACAATGTTCCACAGCGCGAAGAAAACATGACACCTTATGAGATGTGTCTGTCAGAATCGCAGGAACGCATGTTGATGGTTCTGAAGCCTGGCCGGGAAGAAATGGCAAAGGCCATTTTTGAAAAATGGGAACTGGACTTTGCCGTGATCGGTGAAATTACGGATACCGGTCGCCTGACGCTTACCTTTGGCGGTGAAATTGTTGGCGATATGCCAATTGCAAGTCTTGTTGAAGATGCACCTGAATATGACCGGCCACATGTCCCTACACCGGTCCGGGAAACAGTGGACGTTGCTGCGCCTGCTGACCTGAACAAGGCCGTACTTGATCTTATTGGCGGCGAACATCTTTGCAGCCGCCGCTGGATCTGGGAACAGTATGACCATATGGTTATGGGCGATACAATTGGTCGTCCCGGTGGTGATGCAGCCGTTGTGCGTGTGCACGGCACGGAAAAGGCTTTGGCCATTTCCACAGACGTAACACCACGCTACTGCTACGCAGAACCCTATGAAGGCGGCAAACAGGCAGTTGCTGAGACATGGCGTAACCTGACAGCTACTGGCGCCAAACCACTTGCGATTACAAACTGCCTGAATTTTGGCAACCCTGAGCGACCTGAGATTATGGGGCAGTTTGTAGGATGTCTGGAAGGCATGGGAGACGCTTGCCGGGCACTAGATTACCCAATCGTTTCCGGTAACGTTTCACTATATAACGAGACAAATGGCACAGGCATTCACCCAACCCCTGCTATTGGCGGTGTTGGTTTAATGCAAAACAGTGACAAAATGGCGTCTGTTGCCTTTAAGGCAGACGGTCAAACAATCCTCTTGATTGGTGAGACCAAGAACGAACTGGGTGCCTCCATCTACCAGAAAGCCATCCTTGGTGAAGATACGGGTCGTCCACCACTTGTGGATCTGGATCTGGAACGTCGTAATGGTGACTTCGTGCGGGCGTTGATTGAAAATGGCCAGGTAGATACCTGCCATGATCTGTCCGACGGTGGTTTGATTGCAGCACTGGCCGACATGGCTATTGCTGGTAAAATCGGTGCTACAGTTACAGTTGACGATAGTCTTCCTAACCATGTGCACCTGTTCTCTGAAACGCAGGCACGCTATCTGATCGCAGCAGACGCTACCGTTGCTGAAACTATCTATAAAGAAGCGCAAGACGCCGGTGTCCCAGTATCCAAACTGGGAGTAACAGGTGGCGATACTCTAACTGTTGGTGACGCCGTTTCTCTTACAATTGCAGACCTGACTGCAGCACATGAAAATTGGATGCCTGATTTTATGGCGGCGGCTGAGTAACACTGCGGTACAGATGAAAACATTATATAAGCCAGCCTTATGGGCTGGCTTATTTCTTTGAAGATCTTCGAATTTTGCTGGCTGTTAGAAACTTGATCCAACATCTGATCCACTACAGCGTATCAATCGACTATCTTCTACGCCTGCCTGTCTGTGCTTGACAGCAATCTTATAAGCAGGGTCCGTAACCATCTCAAGAAAGGCACCTGCATGCGGGTACCATGCCACGAATATCTGGTCCCAAACCATATGATCAGGACCGATCAACATAACCTGTGGAATACCGCGCCAAATAATTTTGCCGCCCACACGAGAGAAGACCGGACCGGATTCGCGACCATAGGCAGCATAAGCATCTGCGCCAGACATATCACGACCGTCCTCATATGTGGCTTTATCCTTAAACTTAATCAGATTCAGCATATGAATTGGCTCGTCCCTCGGTAGGTTTTTAAAGACCTCAAACTGTTCTCTTTCGGGGTCAATATACGGGGTTCTTTTCATCCTTGCTCTTCTCCTGTTTTACTAATCCAGTCACTTATGGATTGTGCCACACCCTTCGGTTTCTTTGCCCAGTTAAAATGCCCCAGGTATTTACCTTGATGTTCTTCTGTCAACTGAACACGGTCGACCTTGGCAGCAGTAAATCCAGAGACGGCCAATTCCAGCCCCTGGTCCGTTGCATAGTCATCCTGGTCCATTCGAATAGATACCACCTGCCCGGTAAAATTAGACATTTTTTGATTAATATCCTTAAAGTCTGCAGTATCAAAACACCCTGATCTTGCCCACATGCGCCAGTCTTGCATCACGCCCAAATATTCATTACCGCCAAACCCAACCAGTTTGCCCGGATAGTACCCCCAAAACAGTCCAAACAAAGGAATAAGGTTACATAACAAGCCTATCTGCCTGCCAGTTCTGCCGGGATACGCGCCCTTAAAGGGAAAACTGCAGGCAATATGGACTATACCGTCAATTTTCTCTGGGAATAAGGCGCTAAAAACACTGGATAAATGACCGCCAAGGGAATGCCCACCCATGAGAAGGGACGCACTGGGATATTTTCCCCTGATATGGTCGAGCAGACAAACCATGTCTGTTGTGACATAGTCATGGAAATTAAATTTCTCTCCGCGCCCGGGCCTGTAGGGACTGCATCCGTGTCCCCTTTGTTCCGCCAACACCACTGTAACACCTAAGCACGCTAGCTCTTCACACAAAGATTCGTAAAATCGAGCCCGTACACCAAGCGCTGGCCACAAGATTAAAACAGTTTCAGATGGTTCAGTAACGCCAAATTCCTTAAACGGAATATTTGTTCCGTCAGTAGCTTTCAGCGATTGCCAACCTTGCACCCCTATTCCCCACAAAATACTCGATTTATTAATTATCGATATTGATCATAGCCACAGGGATGCCATATTGTCTTATAGAAAGTACACAATCACGTTGGGAAAAAGTTATGGCAATGTCTGCAGAAGCAATTGAGTTATTAATTAAACAAGGCCTACCCGGCGCAACAGTCAGGATCGAAGATCTTCGTGGAGATGGCGACCATTACGCCGCGCACGTGATTTATGATGGGTTTCAGGGCAAGTCCCGTGTACAGCAGCACCAAATGGTTTATAAAAGCCTGAAAGGCCGCATGGGCGGAGAATTACATGCCTTGGCTCTTCAAACATCTGTGCCGGAGTAACCCTTCCGAACGGCGACTATCATTTTTTACTGCTTTTCCTACCAAGATGGTTGGATTTTTTACATAAATCCCTATGTTATGGAAAACGCGTCAAATAATTAAACCAGCCTGATCATAGATAAATAATCAGGCATCGTAATCAGGAATTTAGAATGAGTGACTCCCCAGTATCTGAACGCATTAAAGAGTATGTAACACGCGACGACGTGGTTCTTTTCATGAAGGGCACACCAATATTCCCGCAGTGTGGTTTTTCCAGTGTCGTAGCACAAGTACTGCAGCATATTGGCAAAGACTTTGAAAGCTACAATGTTCTGGAAGACCCAGAACTGCGTGAAGGCATTAAAGAATACTCTGACTGGCCAACGATACCACAGCTTTATGTACGCGGTGAGTTTGTAGGTGGCTGCGATATTGTCCGCGAAATGTTCGAAAGCGGTGAACTACAGCAGTTAATCGCTGGAACTGAATAATCACAAATCAATTATAGAAAACAGCGGTACCCAGTGTATCGCTGTTTTTGCATGGGGGATTAAGCATGGAAAAGCGACAACTGGGCAACACTGATTTGCAGGTCAGTAAAATCTGTCTTGGAACCATGAACATGGGCACCATGAACACAGAAGAAGAAGGGCATCGCCAGCTAGATATGGCGCTTGATTACGGTGTTAATTTTCTTGATACGGCTGAGCTATACCCTGTGCCCGGCACCATAGAACGGCACGGCAAGACCGAAGAGATTATTGGAAACTGGATCAAAAAAACCGGGCGCAGAGATGAGTATATCATAGCAACCAAAGTTTCAAGTCTGGCAGAGACCATGCCCAAATACCGTCCCCATATTGGGGACGGCAATAATCGCCTGAACAGGGCACATATCAGAGAAGCCGTTGAAGGTAGCCTGAAACGTCTCGGTATTGACTGTATTGATCTGTACCAGTTGCACTGGCCGGAACGGGCTACCAATTTTTTTGCCACCCGATATTACAGGCATAGAGAGAATGATACAGCAACACCTCTTGCAGAGACTTTACTTGCACTTGGCGAGCTTATCCGAGAGGGGAAAATTAAGCATATTGGACTATCGAACGAAACACCGTGGGGACTGATGGAATGTTTACGTCAAGCTGAACAAAATGGTTTGCCACGAGTCCAGTCTGTTCAAAACCCTTATAGCCTTCTTAATCGTTCTTATGAAGTTGGCATGGCAGAAATATCAATCAGGGAAAAAGCAGGCCTACTAGCATACAGCCCACTCGCAATGGGCGTTCTATCGGGCAAGTATCTAGGTGGGAAAGAGCCTGAAGGTGCGCGCCTTACCCTCTATAAATATTTTAGCCGCTACAAAACTGGAAATGCTGAAATACAAACTCAGCGATATATGGATCTGGCGCAGGAACTGGGTATGTCTTTGGCAACACTTGCGCTGGCGTTCGTTAATGATCGCCCCTTTGTGACCAGTAATATCATCGGCGCAACCAAACCAGAGCAACTTCAGGAATGTCTGGAAAGTGCAAATGTTTCTTTGCCAAATGATGTTTTGAAGCGGTTGGACGAGATCGAAGAACTGTCGCCGATGCCCTGCCCTTAAAGTACACAGACTGGTAAGGTAATGAACTCTTACCAGTCTTATTTTTTACAGCGTCTATTTTTTGATAAACTTATACACAAACCTGTCCGAGCTGTAACGCACCTCCGCACCGAACCAAGGCTTATCTGGTGAATCTGCCGGATTTCTTAAAAAGTCTGCCTCACCTGCATATTCAAAGCCTGCTGCCTCCAACTCGCTACGAACACGCTGCGGGTCAATGCGGTGAATTTTGCCAATTTCAGCCTCGTCTGCACCTGCAACACCAATATGATCAATCACAATAAGGACACCGCCCGGTTTAATCGCCTGGTACAGAGACGCATTGATGGCCGAACGCAGCTCCCCTGAAGATGCTTCATGCGACATGAAATAATCATGATACGCCAGTGCATTCAGTGCCACATCTACACTATTTTCCGGCACATCAAAGGCTTCTTTGCCGTTGTGGATTTCAGTAACGTTTTCCCGCTCAGCCAGGCCCGCCGGTGAAGTTTCCTTCATAAATGCCCAATAAACAGGACCGTTATGGGCAATAACATGCCCTTCTGCCCCTACAGCGCTAGACAGGATTTCAGAATAATATCCCCGCCCTGAATTGATGTCGAGAACTGTCATGCCAGGCTTAACACCGGCAAACTCTAGTATCATTGCCGGTTTCCGCTGCGGGTCATGTTGCATATGTTCCGCCGTTCGGTGGCTACTCTTGACTGCTTCTTCTATGGACTGCATAGCATTGTCAGCAAGCAGAGAAGCTGTTGGCACCATTAATGCCGTCGCCAGTAAACCAGTTTTCAGTATTTTAGCGAACTTCATCACCGTTTATCTCCCTATTGTCACGGTTAACAAAGCCTACGCATATCGTTACCGGCCCGTCCATACACATACCCGTGAAATAAACCATTGTTAAAACCCTGCCAATTTGGATCACAGGGCTGTATTCAGACGGTAAGAATACAAAAAGAAAAGCCCCGCAATAAACTGCGAGGCTTTAAAATTAACTTCTTACAAACGTTTGGAAGACTTATTCTGCTGCATCCTTTGGCTGATATATTTCCGAACCTTGTTCCTTGAACTTTTTAGACATTTCTTCCATGCCTTCTTCGGCTTCTTTAGCTGCGGCAAAATCCCGTACTTCCTGTGAGATTTTCATAGAGCAGAACTTCGGCCCGCACATAGAGCAGAAATGCGCTACCTTGTGCGCCTCTTTTGGAAGTGTCTGGTCATGAAAGTCACGTGCTGTCTCTGGATCAAGTGACAGATTAAATTGATCTTCCCAGCGGAATTCAAATCGTGCACGGGATAATGCGTCATCACGTGCCTGTGCCGCGGGGTGACCTTTCGCCAGATCGGCTGCATGCGCAGCTAGCTTATAGGTAATCACACCCGTTTTAACATCGTCTCTGTCAGGCAGCCCCAGATGCTCTTTCGGCGTGACATAGCAAAGCATAGCCGTGCCGTACCAACCAATCATCGCAGCGCCAATAGCACTGGTAATATGATCATACCCAGGTGCAATATCTGTTGTTAGTGGCCCAAGCGTGTAGAAAGGAGCTTCATGACAATGCTTAAGCTGTTCGTCCATGTTTTCCTTGATCTTGTGCATGGGAACGTGTCCCGGGCCTTCAATCATCACCTGAACGTCATGTTTCCATGCAATTTTCGTCAATTCACCCAGCGTGCGAAGCTCTGCAAACTGAGCCTCATCATTCGCATCGGCAATTGAACCGGGACGCAGTCCATCTCCAAGAGAGAAAGAAACGTCATATTGCTTCATCAATTCGCAAATTTCTTCAAAGTGCTCATAAAGGAAACTTTCCTTATGATGTGCCAGACACCATTTCGCCATGATTGACCCACCACGGCTAACAATGCCTGTTACACGGCTTGCTGTCATCGGTACATACGCAAGACGCACACCAGCGTGGATCGTGAAATAATCAACACCCTGCTCACACTGCTCAACCAAGGTGTCACGGAAAATTTCCCATGTCAGGTCTTCTGCAACGCCGTCTACTTTTTCAAGGGCCTGATAAATTGGGACCGTTCCAATTGGTACAGGTGAGTTCCGTAAAATCCATTCCCGCGTATTGTGAATATTACGGCCCGTTGACAGGTCCATCACATTGTCAGCACCCCAGCGGGTTGCCCAAACCATTTTATCAACTTCTTCGGCGATCGAAGACGTAACCGCAGAATTACCAATATTCGCGTTGATTTTAACCAGAAAATTTCGGCCAATAATTTGTGGCTCAGCCTCTGGGTGGTTAATATTACTAGGGATAATCGCACGACCTGCAGCGATTTCATCACGCACAAACTCAGGAGTAATAAAGTCCGGGATAGCGGCACCGTACGGTTCACCATCACGCTTTAACGCATGTTTGCACTGCGCTCTGCCTAGGTTTTCACGGATTGCTACGAATTCCATTTCTTTGGTCACGATACCGCGCTTGGCATAAGCCATCTGCGTAACAGCAGCGCCGTTTTTACCGCGTAGTGGCTTTATCTTCACCGGGAATTCAGGCGCCAGATATTTTTCACCGGCATTGCCATTATCTTCTGGCTTAATATCACGGCCGACATACTCTTCTACGTCACCGCGATCCCTGATCCACTTTTCCTGCAAACGCGGCAGGCCTTTATAAATATCAATTTCCTGATTTGGATCCGAATATGGACCAGAGGTATCGTAGACGCGCACCGGCTGCTCGTTTGCAGTTGGGTGCAGGTCAATTTCCCGCATTGGTACACGGACAGTTGGGTCCGTATCAGAAGATATGTAAATCTTGCGTGAGCCTTTCAGCTCGCCGGTGGTAACAGAAAAATCAGTATTCAGATCGTCAGGCATGATGTCGCTCCGTTCCTACGCTGGTTTGATCCAGTTCAGGTTCTAAGGGTCTATCCACCTTCGTAGATACTCTCAGCCAGTATGGCTCCCCTCGAAACACAATAATGAAATATTGGTGTAGTCCCCTACCCCGAATAGTACAAGGAAAATCGGTTTCTCCTATACCCACCTGCACTCTTAGAAACACCTCAGGAAATACTACCAAAGACTGCATTCAAGTACTTATTAAAGCATGTAAATACACATCAAGACTTGATAAACCCCTATGTTTAATTTGTTTTTCAGACTTAATTAGTAACATTTGAAAAATGAAACTTATTCAGTAAATACAACTATAGACTTATTTTTACTTCTTGTAATTGCATTTTAATCGGGTATTTTATCGGTGTGGGATTTGTGTTGGCCATGATCATAGCCAGCATAACTTAGCAGAGGGGCGAAGGGGTGAAACCATTACCGGAATCCATGACTGCACGGTTGCTACGCGCCGTGTCAGACGCTGTAATTATAATTAACGATCAAAGCATAATACAGGATGTAAACCCGGCAACAGAAGATTTGTTTGGCTATAGCGAGGCGGAACTGCTGGGGCAGCCAATTGGTATCCTGATGCCCGCGAAATACCGGGACAGTCATGCTGCACATGTCGGCCTTTTTGCAAAGAGTGATACTAACTTTGTCGCCCGAACAATGCGCCCAAATGTTCCTGCCCGCACCCGTGATGGCCGTTCACTTGATCTGGACATAACCATTCAAAAACACATAATTGACGGTAAGCAGGTATTCACCGCGATCTGCCGTGACGTTTCTGAAATCAAACAAAGGATAGAAGCCCTTCAGATTAGCGAGGCACGCCTGGCAAGGGCACAAAGAATTGCCCAACTTGGCAATTGGGAATGGGATATTCGAAGCGGTGATCTGTTATGGTCTGTGGAAATATACCGGATATTCGGTCGGGACCCTTTCTTCTTTGAAGCAACCTACGACAATTTTCTCGAATGCATCCATGAGGAAGACCGTGACCGTGTAGCGCAGAAAGTGTCCCACTGTCTGAAGACAGGGGAAGAATATGAAATCATCCACCGTATTGCCTGCCCTTCCGGGGAAATTAAAGTCGTACAGGAACGCGGTGATGTCCTGTATGATGAAAAAGGCAATCCGGTACGTATGGACGGCACGGTCCAGGACATAACACCACTGTATGAACGGGAAATGCGCATCCGTGACCTGGCGGCCAAAGCAGAAGTTGCAAATGCAGCAAAGTCACAGCTTCTTGCTATTATGAGCCATGAACTGCGCACTCCGCTGAATGCGATCATCGGCATGAGCGAACTAATGCAAAATGAAGTGCTTGGCCCCCTTGATAGCCGCTATATTGAATATGCACATGATATTCAGGAAAGTGGCCGCCAACTGTTTGGTCATATTAATAATATTCTGGCCAGTTCCAGCTTTGATTTAGGGTCCATTCGTCCCAAAAGATTAACGCTTATGGTGCCAGAGTTGATTGATCAGATCATCAAACATTTTGCCCACCCTCTCGCCAACAAAAAAATAGACCTGCGGGTCGAGCGGTCGGATCACTTTGATGAAATGCTGGTTGACCCCGTCCATACACATCAGATTTTGATTAACCTGATATCAAACGCCATAAAGTTTTCCGAAGAAGGCTCAACCATTATTCTAAGGTTATCAGAAACCGAGACCAGCTACACCGTATCTGTACAGGACTTCGGCATTGGGTTTTCTCTGGAGGCACTTTCCAATCTGTTGCAGCCGTTTACCCAAATACAAATGGAAACCAGCCGCAGTTACGAAGGCCTAGGACTTGGTTTATCGATTGTAAAGGGCCTTGCCGAGGCGCAAGGCGGTAATCTGGATATTGATAGTGAACCTGGTCAGGGAACAACTTGCACGGTCTTACTCCCCAAACCAGAGACAGAAGACGTAGAAGACCTCCTGTTTGGCTAACGTATGCAGCAAAGCCTTGCCGCCGTGTAAGTGGATGGTCTTTTGTATTGGTTCCTTAAAAACTGGCTCGCGATCTAATGTGTAACGAACCAGTATTTTAACGCCTGATATGACGATTATGATGAATGAAAGAAAATATTAACGCTTGCGCTGAACACGGCGACACTGGAAAGTAATATGTGTTGGATTGCCTGTTACTTTTTCATTACCTAAATAAAAATCTGGCTTAAAAGCTCGTGTTAACATGCCGTCATTATATTTTATAAAACACCGACCATCTCGCGCAACATAATCATCAACATCCTGCCAGAACTTTCCAAAGCCCCCACACTCATCACCCTTGCACCACTTATCAACCTTTTTTAAACTCATCCCAAAGCCCAACATAGTCTTAAAGCCTACAGTCACTTCGCCTGTTCTGATGTAACCATATTCGTCAGCATTTGCTGGTGCGGTCATAAATAAAAGGCAAATTGCAAATTTCTTCATAATCTGCAAACTCGTTTTATCAGCGCACTTCCTGCACCAAAATCACGTGCAAAAGTATCCGCAGCAAATCTATAGGCATCACCCCAATTAGGGTAAACTTCCATACAAACGGTCATCAAATCACAAATAGTAGCTCGTATCACTTCAGCATCGTCGCTATCTTCAGTAATTCCATCAAGCCTCATAGCCGCAACCAATTCAGCCAAACCGACCTCAAAGGCCATAAGCGCATCGCGCTTCTTATCTCGCCCCAAAAATGGTTTCTTATTTTTGTACTTATCGCATTTAGCCATTTTCGTTAGCAGATTGGTTAAGGCTATATGCGTGTGTGGAATTTTTTCATCTAGCTGTGCAGCTGCATTATAATCTGTAGTAGCCATTATGCTGCTCCTATAAAAAGTAGGAAATCGCAGTTAATCCTAGCGCCATCAAAAAGTAAGAAAACCAACTAGATGCCTTACTTGTATACCATTCAAGCAACTCAACTGACGCACCAGTGCTTTTCATATGTTGCCCCGCCTTAGCGATAGTGAAATATTTATAGAAACAAAATAAAGCGGCACAGCCACTTACATAATATAGCTCCATCACCATTCCTCCCGCATAATAAAAAAACCGCCCAACAACTGTTGGACGGTTTAATTTCTACTAATCTTAGAATGATTGCAAGCTGCAACCAGTCAAATTTATTAGCGGGAATAGAATTCCACGACCAGGTTTGGTTCCATGATCACTGGGTAAGGTACTTCGTCCAGTGTTGGGATACGCACGTAAGTCGCTTTAGTACCTTCTGCAGAGATATACTCAGGTACTTCGCGCTCTGGGCTCTGAAGAGCTTCGAGAACCATTGGGATCTGACGTGACTTTTCACGGACTTCTACAACATCACCCGGACGAACCAGACGGGAAGGAATGTTACAACGCTTGCCGTTTACGAGAACATGACCGTGGTTCACGAACTGACGTGCAGCAAATACAGTTGGTACAAACTTCGCGCGGTACACTACAGCGTCCAGACGGCACTCAAGAATACCGATAAGGTTTTCACCTGTGTCGCCTTTACGACGCACTGCTTCTTCGTAGTAGCGGCGGAACTGCTTCTCAAGAATGCTGCCGTAGTAGCCTTTCAGCTTCTGCTTCGCGCGCAACTGGATACCATAGTCGCTCAGCTTGCCTTTACGGCGCTGACCGTGCTGACCTGGGCCATATTCACGGGAATTTACTGGTGACTTTGAACGGCCCCAGATATTTTCGCCCATACGGCGGTCGAGTTTGTATTTCGCTTGGATACGCTTGGACATTGAATCGCTCCTTTATTTCCATGGCGCCGCAGACGTGTGCATGTCCATTTATTAAATGATAAGGCACTGTATTGTCTGCGCGGACAGGGACACCATTGCCCTGACCATTCGTTACGATCGCGTGATTACTGTCTTGGGACTGGCTTGTCAAGCCGAAATGCCGACTTTGCCTGATATGTCACGTCATTCAGTGTGAAATCGGGCTAATACCTCTGTGACACACTCAGGCTGTTTAAGTGATCGAGGATAAAATCACGGCAGCAGGTTCATACCCTGGCCATAGCTGTAATGCTCTGCGTGCTTTGTTCGCTGCTTTTTTGGGCTGTCTGGATGACAGTGCAAGTTCTGCTTCAAGTGTCAGGGCTTTGGCCTGCCAATACTGCACGGCTAATTCTGTTTCATTCAGACGCCTGACAACAGCCTCCAACGTTTCGTCTGACCATACGTTAGCGGTTTCCCCTGCTGTACCAGCAGCGTCAAGTGACGGGTCAGATAACGGTAAACCGTATTCAGACCGAATATAATCCAGCCCCTCCCGCATGGTATCATCCATCATAAGGCCGTCCATATAGGATCCCATGAACTTTACACCGGGAATATCGGAAAAGTCCGCGGACAATGCCCGCTCCGGATTAGGAACACCGTCTTTTAATACCGGATATAACACGTTGCGTGCATTCGACAGCAACACCGCCTCGTAAGAAAGGCTCTGATTACTGTCTGGTATTTTTATCTGATCTGCAATGTCATCCGCCAGACCAATAATCTGGCAAAAATCAAAAACACTATCGCTTCTGTATAGGGTGTCTCGGTCAAACTCGCGAACAATCATATTGTCCTTACCGAACACAGCTGCGAACTTCTTTAATACACCTGGCGCATAGAATTTAAAGGAACGGCGATCCTTAAATGTATCCATGCCAGTCTTGATGCCCTGCTGGAACGAGGAGACGGCATGACTTATCGGGTGCCGGACATAGTATACTACTTTAACATCGTCTGATAGCGAATTAAGATACCTATATAATTCTGGAATCTTTTCTTTATCAGTACTAGGAAAAAATTCCGACGAAATAAGCAAAGTATGGGCTGTAGTGTCTGCAACCTCATTCTCAAACTTTTCCATCATCTCAGTATTAAACGCAGTAATTTCCTCGATGCTTTTTCGTCCGGCTGCTTTATGCATCCACATTTTCTCAGGGTGCGTGCGGAATGCAGATGCCATAAATCCATGATTGGCTGACTGAGAAGGATAAAAATACCCCTTCTCTGCCAGAATAGCACGGTTGGCAAAACAGCTATCCTGAATACTGGAGGTACCGGTTTTAGTGGCTCCAATGTGCAGATAACACTGTTTAAACTTTGCTGCCATGCCCGTTGCTTTCCTTTCGCCGGATATTACCCCCGAAACCGACGGATCAGACTGGATGTATCCTGCCTGTTTCCACCCATTCTTTGAACATCCGCATAAAACTGATCTACCAGTGCCGTTTGCGGCAGGGAAATACCAAGATTTTTTGCTTCTGCGAGCACGATACCCAAATCTTTTCTCATCCAGTCAACAGCAAAGCCAAAATCAAATGAGCCATCAATCATGGTTTCTGCACGATTTTCCATCTGCCAGCTTTGCGCAGCGCCTTTACTGATCACATCCACAACGGCTTTGGCGTCAAGACCTGCTTCCAGTGCTAGGTGCAGGCCCTCTGACAGCCCTTGGACAATACCGGCAATACAGATTTGGTTGACCATTTTGGCCAATTGCCCTGATCCGACGGGGCCAAGCAGTTTGGTCATCCGGGCGTAGGCATCCATGACAGGCTCAGCCGCTGCAAATGCTTTCGCATCTCCCCCGCACATGACAGTCAAAACACCGCCGACTGCGCCTGCCTCACCACCTGACACCGGTGCATCAATAAACGCCACCCCTGCAGCAGTTGCTGCCTCTGCCATCTGTCTGGCACACTCAGCAGATGCAGTCGTATGGTCAACAAAAACAGCACCCTTTCCCATTGAGGAGAAGGCACCTTCGTCGCCTGTGCAGACTTCCGCGACATCTTTATCGGCACCCACGCAGCAAAATACAAAATCAGCGTCCGCAGCAGCACCCGCAGGTGTTGGGGCAGCACAAATTTCACCAGAAGAACAATCTGCATATTCCTCAACCCATGCTTCTGCTTTCGCGGTAGTACGGTTATAAACCGTAACATCATGCCCCGCAGCAGCCAGATGCCCAGCCATCGGATATCCCATCACACCCAAGCCCAAAAATGCTGTTTTCGCCACAATTGCCTCCACTTGGACTTGTCAGTCCACTAAATCTGTTTATGGTTATGCCTATGTCTATTCCCGCCGCACGGGCGAAGGCAAGGGTAAAGTTGCGCATCTAGCGACCAGATATCATACATCGGTCTTTTCGGCACACTGAAGATGGGGAATTGGGGATGAAGAAATTAATTAAACTGTTACTTGGCCTGTCACTTCTGGCTACGCTAACATTTGCAGCAGGGTATATTTACCTGCGCACCAGCCTGCCAACAATTGACGGCACGCAGCTGGTTCAAGAGGCAGAAAACGACATTACAATTGCCCGTGATGGTTACGGCATTCCTCATATTACCGCACAGTCCACGACAGATTTATATTTTGGTTTAGGCTTTGCCCACGCCCAGGATCGGTTATGGCAGATGGATATGAACCGTCGCATCGGGCATGGTCGCCTGTCCGAAATCGCTGGAGAATCTACACTTTCAACCGATAAATATATGCGTACATTAGGCTTCTCCGAGCGCGCACAATCAGCCTTTGATGCCAGCCCAAAAGCAGTACAGGATAAATTAACTGCCTATGCCGACGGCGTGAATGCTTACTTAAAGACAAGACAAGGTGCTCTGCCGATCGAGTTTATTCTGACACGTACAGAGCCTGCACCTTGGAAACCCGTCGATACACTGGTGTGGCAAAAACTAATGTGGCTGGACCTGAGCGGGAACATGCGCCATGAAATTGAACGCGCCAGATTGCTGACAAAACTCAACGCGGATCAACTTGCCAGTATTTATCCGCCTTACCCTGGCGATACGGAAGCCCCCTTCCCCGCCCTGCAAGATCTGTATGCCGCCATTGACATGGACGCGCTTGCAGACACCGTTGGGGCTGAGCCGGAAGAAAGTATCGGCTCAAACAATTGGGTAGTGTCTGGCGCCAGAACAGAAAGCGGCAAACCGCTTCTTGCTAACGACCCCCACCTTGGTCTGACCACACCGTCTATCTGGTACCTAGCTAGATTACATAACGCTTCAACCGGCAAAAACACAGTTGGCGTAACTTTTCCCGGAAGCCCCGCCATAATCATTGGGCGCAATGATAAAATTGCATGGGGCTTCACCAATACGGCACCAGATATTCAGGATACATTCATAGAAAAATTGATTGGCGACGATCAATATCTAACGCCGGATGGCCCTGCCACCTTCTCATACAGGAAAGAAACTGTATCCGTTAAGGATGCAGCGCCTCATACCTTCACGGTGCGGGAAACGCGTCACGGCCCAGTGATATCAGATGTTATAGGTACTACCGAGGACTTCCTGAAGTCCGGTTATGTTCTGGCATTGCAGTGGACAGCACTTGCCCCAACAGACAGCTCAATACAAACCTTCACAGAGCTTCCAGCGGCCGAAAGCTTTGAAGACTTCGTTAAAGCAGGCCAGACGTACATGGGACCAGAACAGAATATGATCTATGCTGATACCGACGGCAATATTGGGTATCACGCCCCGGCCATGATCCCCGTGCGTCATGCTGAAAACACCATCATTAATGGGCGCTTACCGTCGCCAGGCTGGCTAAGAAAATATGACTGGCAAGGTTTCATTCCAATGAATGAAGTCCCTAAACGCTTTAATCCTGAAACCGGCATCATCGCGACCGCCAATGAAAAAATTGTTGGCCCAGACTATCCCCATTATATAACCCGGGACTGGGCACATCCTTTCAGAGGAGATCGCATCAGAAACCAGCTGGAAAGTAAGGAAAAGCACTCTCTGGAAAGCTTTGCAGCCCTACAATATGACATGGTGTCTGATAATGCCCGTGATCTGTTACCGTCCATCCGTGCCGTTCTGGGTGCTAACACATTCCCGAACTGGAACGGGGATATGGACAGGGACAGACCAGAGCCCCTGTTGTTTCACCTTTTCCTGCGCAAATACCAGCAGGAAATTCTGGAAGATGACTTGGGTACTATGTATGAAGGGTTCACGCGGTTCAGACCTGCACTTGTAAAAAGCACTCTTTATTGGTCTTCTCAGACACCGCCAGAAAATTCTGAGTATTTTTCTCTGCCCGTCCTTCCCAAAAGTGATGCTCTCGCATGGTGCGATAATCAATTGACGAATGACATAACAGAGACATGCCCTGCTTTGGCGCAGAAAGCATACAAGGAGGCAAAGGCAGAACTAAACGAGAAATATCCGAATGGTTATCGTTGGGGTGATGAACATATTGTCAGGCAAACGCACAGACCATTTTCCGAGATCAAAGCCTTACGATCTGTTTTTGAGTTGTCTGCTCCTCTAGGCGGTAGCCGGTACACCATCAACGTTGCCGGAGTTAGTTCAAGCGATAAGACGCTACACCAATCAACACACGGTGCCAGCTACAGAGGTCTTTTCGATCTGTCTGATTTAAATAAATCTCTCTTTATTCAACCAACAGGCCAGTCGGGAAATCCTCTGTCTAAACACTATAATGACCTGTTCCCGCTTTGGCTAAACGGTGACTATATTACGATACCGACAGACACAGTAGTTCCGCAAAACGCAGCAGGCATACTGACATTAAAGGTAAAAAATGATTGATATCAGCCCTACTATCTTTACATAATGGCAGAGCATGGACGCGTTTTGTGCAAAAGTGGCGTTATTTCATATGGATAACGCCCATGTATCAGGTGGAGAAACATCGTGGCTGATGATGGCGAAAGACCGATAATCAAAAAGGTTATCAAGAAGGTTGAAGGCGGGGCCCATGGCGGGGCCTGGAAAGTTGCCTACGCCGACTTCGTGACCGCAATGATGGCTTTCTTTATGCTATTATGGCTGTTGAATGTTGCACCGCCAGAGACACTTTCTGGGCTAGCTGATTATTTCAAACCAACGTCTGCCGTTATCCAAGGGGGCACCCCTGGCGAAACTGAGGGCGGTGTCATTGTGCGAATTGCTGATGAAAATACAAGTAGCGCTGGTCAGGACAATGACGACCAACAAGGCTCGGGCACTGAAGAAACTGACGATGCCGAAGCTATTCTGGAAAAAATTAAAGAGCAGGAAGATATCGCGTTTGCGCAACTGCAAGAAAAAATCAGAATGGCAATTCAGGAATCAGCCATGCTTCAGGAGTTGAATGACCAGGTGATCATGGAAATCACCGAAGACGGTATGAAAATTCAGCTTATTGATAAAGACAAACGCGCCATGTTCCGGTCTGGTTCTGATGAGCTGTATAATTATGCCAGAGCCATGATTGAGCAGGTAGCCATGACCGTGCAGGATGTTCCTAACAGAATAACAATTCAAGGGCACACTGATGGCGGTAGTTTTTCTGCGGGCGGTGAATATACGAATTGGGAACTAAGTGCAGACCGCGCGAACTCGGCACGTCGTGTGCTTGCTGTAACAGGCGTTACTGATGATCGTTTCTCTGAAGTGATTGGCAAAGCGTCAACAGAGCCCCTTTACCCGGACAACCCCAGCCGGCTTGAAAACCGCAGAATTACTATTTTAGTCTTGCGGGAAGCCCCGGTCGTACCACCAAATCTAACGCTTACCGATTAATATTTTGCACGCAAAAAACTTGTGCAGCAGGTAGCATGTCGGTAAAGCTGATATTGAGATTAGATTAACTCAGGGAATGCTAGGCCACTATGGAACTTATTGAACCCACACTACAAATGTGGCTGACCTTTGTCGTCATTTCCGGTGCGATTATCGCCTATTCATACGATAGAATACCGCTGGAAATATCCTCCATTGCGACTGTCGCTATTCTCTTGGTCATATTTCATGTTTGGCCCGTTCTTGATCAGGATGGTTCAAAACTGATCACCAATCGAGATCTTCTGGAAGGCTTCGCTGACCCTGCCCTGATAACCATCATGGCATTGTTGGTTGTGGGACAAGGCCTTGTTCAAAGCGGCGCATTGATGGGACCTGCGAACCTGCTGGTTAAATATGGCCTTAGGTCACCCAAATCTATCCTTCTTATATGCTTCATAGTGGTTATGACCGTCTCAGCCATTATGAACAATACACCTGTTGTCGTAATGTTCATTCCCATACTCGCCACACTCGCCGAGAAACTGGGCAAGAAAACAGCCATGGTGATGATGCCTCTTAGCTTTGTTGCCATCCTTGGCGGTAACATGACGATCATCGGCTCCAGCACCAACCTCCTTGCCATTGGGAGTTATGATCAAATCCGCGCTTCTTTCGACGGGCCGGTGATAGGTTTCTTTGACTTTACCATTCCAGGGGCTTTTCTGGCACTCGTAGGCCTGCTGTATGTCGTGCTAATTGCGCCGCGATTATTGCAGGACCGATCATCTATGGCAAACCAGCTGGCCGGTACAGGTGGCAAGCAATTTCTGTTTCAAATGGAGCTAGGTGCAGACAGCCAAAGCCTGATAGGACAGCGTGCAGTCGCAGGCATGTTCCCGGGACTGAAGGACATTACAATCCGCATGATCCAGCGCGGAACAGAAAAAATCCTTCCGCCCTATGACGATGTTACTTTGTCTGAAGGGGATATTGTCCTTCTGGCAGCTACCCGCAGCACCATGACCGAAATCCTGAACGCTACGCCGCACCTGGTGTCAGATGCAGAAGGCGAGAATGGAGACGAGGACGAAACGTCAGACCCGGACAAAGTTGACCGTCAACGCCGCGTAATTGCAGAAGCCATGATTGCTCCGGCCTCCCGCATGGATGGCAGAACACTGGCTCAGACAGGGTTCAGGGCAGAAACAGGTTGTACGGTTTTGGGAATTCAGCGCCGTAGCCGCATGATCCGTGCTGCGATCTCGCAGCTACGCATGGAAGCCGGTGATGTTCTTCTGATAATGGGCAGCCGCGCAAACGTTTTGGCACTTCGTAATAACCGTGATGTATTGTTGATGGAATCGTCCGCATCTGAAATGCCGGTTACTGCCAATGCTCTCCGTGCCCAAATTATTTTCACCGCAGTGGTTGCAGTTGCTGCAACGAATGTACTGCCAATTGTGACCGCATCCCTCTTAGGGGCTGCTTTAATGCTGGTAACACGCTGTCTTAACGTACGGCAGGCCGGCCGTGCGATTGACCGCCGTGTATTCACGATCGTCGGTGCCGCGCTAGCGCTGGGGACTGCTATGCAGGCTACTGGCGGCGCAAGCTGGCTGGCGCACTCTGTCATTGAACTGCTTATGGGGGCTCCCATCTGGATTGTCCTGTCGGGCTTCTTCCTGTTGGTCGCGCTTCTGACGAACGTTCTATCAAACAATGCGACTGCCGTGCTGTTTACACCAATTGCAATCTCTATCGCGTTAGAGCTTGGCGTCGAACCGATGCCCTTCCTGCTGGCTGTCATTTTCGGGGCAAACTGTAGCTTTGCTACCCCGATGAGCTACCAGACAAACCTACTTGTTATGGCGCCGGGCCACTATAAATTTTCCGATTTCGTGAAAGTTGGTACACCATTGATCTTTATCATTTGGATCGCATTCACTATATTCATACCGTGGTACTATAATTTATATTGATAGGTTGAATGTGCAGCGATGACAGATCAGGGCTTACAATTTCCAAAGTTTTTTGTGACTGCCCCGTCACCCTGCCCGTATCTGCCCGACAGGGTTGAACGTAAAGTTTTCACAGAATTACGCGGTCCTGATGCTCCTGGCCTAAACGAAGCACTTGGTCGCGTTGGTTTCAGGCGTAGCCAGTCAGTCATTTACCGCCCGGCGTGTGAAACCTGTGTTTCCTGTGTGTCAGTACGTGTCAAAGCGCAAGAATTCAGCCCCAGTAAATCTATGCGGCGGATCTTGCGGCGGAACAGAGACATCAAAGCAGAAATGATCCCGCCTTTGGCCAAGCAAGAGCATTATGACCTTTTAAGCCAATATCTGAATAGTCGTCACGGTGAAGGTTCCATGGCGGACATGACCTTTGAAGAATATCAGGAAATGATTGAAAGCAGCCCGGTACCGACTGTCCTGATTGAATACAGAAAGGTGCTGGATAATAGTTTGTTAGCAATCGCCCTGACCGATGAACTTTCAGACGGCCTCTCTATGGTTTACAGTTTCTTTGACACATCTGAGCCTGACCGAAGTCTGGGCACCTATATTATTCTGGATCATATTGAACGTGTTCGCATTGAAAACCACCCATATGTGTATCTAGGGTACTGGGTGGATGGTAGTCCCAAGATGGCCTATAAAAACCGTTTTGCTCCACTAGAATATTTAGGCCCCGATGGCTGGCACGAAAAAACGACAATTACTGCTGATAACAGCCCGTCTTGACTTGCTCCCCACTCTGATCCCTGTATAGTGCCGAAAACAGGTAGTAACGGGGAGAGTTATGTCATCAAAGGATAAAACAGTTTCAGAAACTGTGATGGATCGTCGGCGTATGCTGCGTGCGACCGGTTTTGCAGGCGCAGCAGCGTTTCTGGCAGCATGTGACAGTGGTGGTGGCAAGTCAGAAGCAGACACAAAAGGTGCCCCTGCCATCCTTGGAAAAAAGCGCAATCTGAAAATTGTAACAACTTGGCCCAAAAATTTTCCAGGCCTTGGCACAGGTGTTGAACGTTTTGCCAAGCGGGTCAATGACATGTCTAGCGGGCAAATCACAATCAAAGTTTACGCCGCGGGTGAGTTAGTTGGTGCGCTAGGTGCCTTTGATGCTGTCTCTCAGGGGAAAGCGGACATGTATCACGGCGCTGAATATTACTGGCAAGGCAAGTCTCCGGCCTTTAATTTCTTCGCAGCAGTTCCAATGGGTATGATTGCCTCTGAAATGAATTCATGGATCCGGTTTGGTGGCGGACAGGAACTTTGGGACGAATTGTCCGGCAAATTCAATGTCAAACCCTTCATGTGCGGAAACTCCGGCGTCCAGATGGGCGGATGGTTCAAAAATGAAATAAACTCCATTGATGACTTCCAAGGGCTTCGCATTCGGATGCCTGGTCTTGGCGGGGAAGTCATGAAACGTATCGGGGCAACACCTGTAACAAAATCCGGCGGGGAAATATTCCAGGCATTAAGCCAGGGCAATATTGATGCAACCGAGTGGATTGGCCCATGGAATGATCTTGCCTTTGGTTTCCAGACAATCGTGAAGAATTATTATTATCCCGGCATTCATGAGCCAGGCTCCACATTAAGCCTGGGCATCAATCTGGATGTCTGGAATGATATGTCTCAAATGGAAAAGGCTATTATTCAGGCTGCTGCAGATGCCGAAAACGACACAATGCTGGCGGAATTTAACATCAACAATGCCCGCTCTCTTGATACTTTGATTTCAGAGCACGGGGTGAAGCTGCACCGGTTCAGTGATGATATCCTGCGCAAGCTTGGCGAAGTTTCAGCAGAAGTTGTTGCAGAAGCTGGCAGCGCAGATGACCTGTCGAAACGTGTTTTTGACAGCTTCAACACAGCCCGATCAAATGGCATGAAATGGGGGGCAATCGCAGAGCAGGCCTTTGCCGCCGCCCGTGACCTAGCAACAGCAAAGAATACATAATGGCTAGACTATTGAGCTTCCTGGACGCAGTGACCGAGCGCACAGGAAGTATCTTGTCTTTTCTGCCCATTATTTTGGTTCTGGTGCAGTTTATGGTCGTTCTTGTTGTTTATATATTCTCAGAGGGCAGCATAAAGTTGCAGGAAAGCCTGCAATATATAAACGCCGTAATGTTTCTGGGGGCTGCTGGTTATACGGCGCTCCACGATGAACATGTGCGGGTAGACTTGCTCTACAGTAAGGCATCACCCCGCACAAAGGCGTGGATCAACCTTGCAGGCACACTCTTTCTCCTACTGCCTTTTTTAGGGCTACTGTGGTACACGACCCTGCCCTATGTCATGGATAGTTGGTCTATTCAGGAAAAAAGCGTCGAAGCAAGCGGCCTGCCTTTTGTCTATATACTAAAGTCCACGATCCTGTTGTTTACCCTTACAATGACACTGTCTGCCATTGCTGACTTACTTCGTTACACCACCACACTTTTCGGGAAGAAGCATTAATGGACATGCATTTGTTTTTAACATCAGCAATGTTTTTATCGCTGATTGCTATTTTAATGACCGGGTTTCCAGTTGCCTTTGCTCTTGGGGGGATTGGGTTGCTGTTTGGCACTATTGGGATGCTGGCCGGCACACTTGATTTCACCTTTATGGAATTCATGCCAAACCGTATCTTCGATAACATCATCAGAAACGAGCTACTGTTTGCCATTCCTCTCTTCGTTTCAATGGGCGTAATGCTCGAGAAGTCTCAAGTCGCAGAAGAGCTTCTTGAGAGCATGGGTAAATTGTTTGGGTCACTGCGTGGTGGGCTTGGCATCTCTGTAACCCTTGTTGGCGCCCTATTGGCAGCCTCAACCGGTATCGTTGGCGCCACAGTAGTCACCATGGGGCTATTGTCCCTGCCTACCATGTTGCGAAACGGCTATTCGCCGTCACTGGCAACAGGTGCCATTGCTGCGGCAGGTACACTTGGACAGATCATTCCACCATCCATCGTGCTCATTCTTCTGGCTGACGTCATGTCATCAGCATGGCAGCAGGCACAGATGAATTCCGGTGTTTTCTCGCCGTCTCCGATGAGTGCCGGTGAATTATTCGCTGGAGCCCTCATTCCCGGTTTACTGCTCGTCGGCATGTATATTCTTTACCAAATAGCTGTTGCCATTTTCAGCCCCAAGAGTAGCCCGGCAATCAAAGACGACAGCAGTGACAGAATTGACGGCTCTTTACTTTTGAAACTATTTTCAGCCTTGCTGCCGCCACTTGTATTGATTATTGCAGTGCTCGGTTCAATCCTTACCGGGGTGGCCACCCCAACAGAAGCGGCGTCCGTTGGCGCCGTGGGCGCTATCCTTCTTGGCGCAGCGCGGGCCAACAAGTCGGCCAAAACAATCAGTATCGTCAGTGTAGTGTTACTTGGACTACTTTTCCTGATCGCAGGTTTTTTCGACCTACGAATGGATGTATCAAGTGTGACAGTCAGTGATCAAACCGCTTATTATTCAGCCATTGCACTAACTGGCATCTTTATGCTGTTACTGTTTAAAAGCCTGCATACGACTTGGAAAACAGGCGTTCTATCAGAAGTAATGCATTCTACCCTGCGCATTTCCAGCATGATATACGCCATCTTGATTGGTGCAGCGCTTTTCTCTCTGGTGTTTAGAGGCCTTGGCGGTGATGAGATTATTGAAGAGTTTTTGACTGGACTCGCCGGCGGCTATGTGACGGCACTTCTCTTCGTCATGCTTCTAATGTTTATTCTTGGTTTCTTTCTCGACTTTATCGAGATTACCTTTGTAGTGGTGCCCGTTGTGGCACCCGCCCTGCTTGCAATGGACGGCATTCATGGCCCCATCTGGCTGGGTGTCTTGATGGCCCTTAATCTGCAGACCAGTTTCCTGACGCCACCGTTTGGGTTTTCGCTGTTTTATTTGCGCAGTGTAACGCCTGATAGTGTTCCAACAACTGCTATGTACAAAGGGGTGATCCCTTTTGTGATAATCCAGGGTATTGCTCTGCTGATCGTAGCGCTATATCCGGGGCTTGTAACCTGGTTGCCAGACCTGCTTTTTAAATAGGGATACAAATGTATTAAAGCCGCTTCATGAAGCGGCTTTAACTGCCGTTTTAATGTCTTTAGATATGAACGCCATTGTCAAACACTGCGGGATCGAACGGATTTACAGGCAAATTCTTTTCAATCTTTTCAGGCCAGTCAGGATTAGCAAGAGCCCCTGTTCCAAGCGCAATTAAATCTGTGTGACCACCCGTTAATACACGATCCGCCTCTGATGGAATGTGAAGTCCTCCGTTGGCAATAACACTAAGTTTTGTTAGCTCTTTCGCCTGCCGCGGCAGACTTTCGCCTGTTCGCGTTAAACAACCATGATCAAAGCCCTTTCCTTCACTAGCAAAATGAATGTAATGCGCACCTGCTTCTTCAATTGCTGAAAAAAAGACTTTTCCGTCCTCCAGACCACCTGACCATAGGTAATCAAAATCATTCACTTTCCCTTGTGAAAGCCTGACACCAACAATAAAATCAGGAGAGACAGCAGATCGAATTTTTTGAGTGATCTCACATGTTAGACGCACCCTGTTTTCAAGTGACCCCCCATATTGGTCTTCCCGCATATTTGTATAGTCTGTGATAAATTGATCGAGAAGATAGCCATTAGCTGAATGAATTTCCACACCGTCAAACCCTGCCTCTTCTGCCATAAGTGCAGATTTTAAAAACCCGTCGATGACCTGATCTATCTCCGCTGAATTCATTGCCTCGGGTATTGGATACCGTCCTTGCTTACGGCTGTAACCCGGTAACATGGTGCGCATAGGCTCAATCTTTGAAGGTCCGCGGGTGCTGCTTAAATGCTGTGATAGTGCGCCAGCATGCATTAACTGCAATATAATTTTTGCGCCTTTGCTTTTTACCGCCTGAACAACTTTACGCCAACCATCCTGTTGTTGGCTGGTCGTTATTCCGGGTTGATTTGGGTAGGCTTGTGCATAATATCTATCGGTATAGGTTCCTTCAGTTATCACCGCTGCAAAGCCACCAGCCGCAAAGGAAGAATAATAATCTGCCATTGCCTTTGTTGGTATTCCGTCCCCGGCAGTACTTACCCTGCTCATGGGGGCTACAACTGCCCTATTCCTTAGTATCTGGTTATTCAGTGTATAATCTTTCAATGCGATATGGGTCATTTACTTGTCTCCTTGCTTGTCAATGCAGGAGAAATAATTACTATACGCAAAACAAACAAGTACGCACTATTTTGTGCTATAGTATCAAAATGTATACTGCAAAAGATCTAAGGAACAACTATGGACGATGACATTTGCCCAACTGAAACGGCGCTTGATGTGATTGGTGGGAAGTGGAAAGGGATGATTTTATTTTATCTCAATCCTGATAAAAAACGCTTCAACGAACTGCGGCGAGTATTACCAGGCATCACACAGAGAATGCTCACCAAGCAATTGCGTGAACTGGAAGAAGACGGTCTCGTACACAGAGAAGTATATCCTGTCGTCCCGCCAAAGGTAGAATACAGCCTGACCGATTTAGGCCAGGCACTAAGTCCCGTGCTATCGTCACTAAAAGTATGGGGTGAAAAGTATCTTGAATGTAAGAAAAGCAAATAACCAATGGTTATTGTAGCTTTGCTATACCGCCTTTAAGAAGCAGTTTTTCTGGCAATGTCAGGTAGTATCTCGTCTTCGAGGACACGGATAAGTGTCTCGAGGCGTGCATGTAATTCCTGAATAAATACATTTCGGTCCGGATCGTCTAAGCCCAATGTGTTCCTATGCTCGGCCCGCTCCGCCTCGCGTGCTAAGTTCCAGGCACCAATACTGCGTGCTGCCCCCTTTAGTTTATGGGCGCATGTTCGCCATTCTCCCGGCCCAGCTGACTTCAAAGCCTCCAGATATGTCGGTGCATTTTCAATAAAGATGGATAATACATCCGTCTCCAGGTATGGGTCACCTTCGGTAAAATCCCTAAAATGAGTGCTGTCAAAAACAATGGACTCATCCCACTTAGATTCAGTTGCCATACAAGATCATTCCACTGCTTTACGACCAGCATCAGTCAGTTTACATACAAGCCAGTCAGGTTTTAACGGATTATTAAACCACGGTTCTGCAT
Source organism: Kordiimonas sediminis (assembly GCF_014656395.1). Lineage (GTDB taxonomy): Bacteria > Pseudomonadota > Alphaproteobacteria > Sphingomonadales > Kordiimonadaceae > Kordiimonas_A > Kordiimonas_A sediminis. The sequence continues at coordinate 689,589 of NZ_BNCI01000002.1, read as the reverse complement.
AACCGCGATCAATGCAAGCTTTAATAGTCTTGGGATTGATTCGCTGACCGTTTTTATCAAACAGGGGCAGTTTCCCGCCTGGCTCTGTCAGTCCACGCAGCAAATATTTTCTCTGAACCGAAGATAAAGAAGCGCCTCTAAGCGCTTGTTTTTCTGTATTTTTCACCAAGCCAATCCCCTTATGTTACGCGGATTTTCTGCCCATAGTCGTTCAGCACATCTGTGAATAACTCTTACAACCTTGGTACGATCTCACCTTTTCCCCCTACAGAGTATAATAATCTCCTTCTTTTTCAAACCTGTGTCCCATATGATAAAGCCCATGTGCATAGGCCGCCACATTAACAGCATTATTCGCCACTAATGTGCCTGCCAAATCAGGGGATGCACCTTCAGGGGTAGATATGAGTAGAGCGGAATCCATCATCAACAAAGTACCAGAGTCAGACAAACCAACTGACAACACAGCGGATGGAGAACAACCAGCCGTTACTGTTGAACAAGAAACAACAGTCAGTCCAGCTGAGACTGATCATAAAAATACTCCTGCAGATTCAGATACTAGCTCTACCCGGTTGTGGCCTGTTTACAGCGCGGTGATTGTCTCGCTCCTCTGGCTATCGCTTTGCGGATGGTATGCATTCAATCATGCATACAATGATTTTTCATTACCGGAACTTTTAGCCGGTGTTTCTACGCCCCTTGTCCTGATCTGGTTAGTCGCACTGGTTGCCCAGCGCACAGACCCGATGCTGGAACGGCGCGTGGACTTATCACGAAACCTGCACAAAGCAATCGCGCCGGTAGAGATTGCCGAGCAGCGTTTGGAAAACCTGACCAAGAAGCTCAAAAAAGAGCTGGAGGGCCTGAATGCGGTCTCTGATTTAGCCAGTGACCGCATAAGCAATCTGGAAAATAGTTTTCAGGAACAAATTTCTAACCTTTTTGCTGCGACCGCAGATGCCGAAGCCAGATCCGTCAGTATTCGTGATGTTATCGAACGTGAGCGATCGCAAATAGATGCGCTATCAATTGATCTAGTTGACCGTGTTTCCCTGTTGGAAGATAAGCTGGACATTCTAATAAAGTCGCTGACAGAGGCGCGAGCAGACACAGAAACCAGCATTCAAAAAGCTGAGGAAAGTGTTCGTGCCGGTGGTGATACCTTATCCCGTGCGGGGCAAGACCTTGAAAATAGTATGGCCGATTGGCAGGGACGGCTGGCAAAAGAAACATCCAGAGTTTGCGAGACAATTACACATGCTGAAACGCGCGTAGATACAGTTTCCCGACAGATGCAGGAGGCGGTCGCCTCTTTCACCCATCAGATTGGGGATATGAATACCGAAGCAGATAAAATCGCCGCACATCTGATTGAACAGGCAGACAAGCTTGCTGCCGTTGCAAATAGCTCCAGCGAACAGGCGGCCCATATTGAAGAAACGCTAAGAGTTAATCAGGAATCTCTGCAGAAGATGACAGATGAGACGCTCGCGCACTCTGCCGGTGCTGTTGATGTCTTCACTGACCGGGCTGAAAATATGAACAGCAAAATCCGTCAGTCAATGTCAGAGGCACACACGCTTCTTGAAAATGTGGGCAAGGCACAAGTTGCACTGTCTAACACAACAACCACACTATCCAGTTACGGTGATGAAGTAGTTGCCAAGGCTGAAGAAACGGCAAACCGTTCTCTAAACCATATACGCCAACTGCAAGCAGGTATAGAAGACCAGCTAAAAGAACTGGAAGCAGCGGGTCTGCGGACTGGGGACCAGTTGCGCCACCTAACGGAAGACCTTTCCGGCCAAGGAGATAAAATGCTTGCACAGGTCGGCGAAGCGTCTGAGAAACTCCAGCAGGCACAAGAAGAATTTAGCACGCATGGCGGCAGCGTCAGTAATTGTTTAATGGCGGCACGACAAGAACTTAGCAGACTGGAAGAAGACCTGCTGCGACAGAAAGAAGTTCTGGCCACTGCATCACAGGATGCAGCCAGTCACATACTAGCTGCAAGCGACATGTTTAAAGGTGAAGGCTTCGAGATTTCCAAAGCAGCTTCCGATGCTGTAGAGCGTCTGACTTCACAGGCAGGCATGGTAACACAGACTGCAGCCTCTTTATCCACTGAGGCCGCCCTCGTGGAAGAAAAGCTGAAATCCACGTCCAGTGCATTGGGCCAAGAGGCCAGTACACTGAAGGAAGAATTACAGGCAACCACTGGTTCCCTTGGCCGTGCTGCGAAGGATTTTGCCGATGAACGCAAACGCATCCGGGACGAAAGCGAATCTATTGTCGCCAATCTGAATGGTGCAACCAATCAGATGGTTGACGAGATTAATCGCTTTACAGAAAGCTCTATGGAGGCATCAAACCGCCTTGACAACGCCAGCCGTGCATTGGTTGACGAAACACAAAATGCACGCATGAATCTGGAAACCGCTATCAAAGAAACACAGGAAAATCTTGAGAACAGTGTTCAGGGCGTAAGTGAAAAAGCAGGCGAACATATCACTTTCATGCAGGATGAACTTCAGGCAACTCTCGCCCGGCTGCTGCAAGAGTACCAGGACACCGCCAGAAATGCCCGGGATGAAAGCGATCATCTAGCCAAGCAAATGGGTATAAACGCAGAGCGTATCACTGCCTTTTCCACTGATTTTCAGAAAAAAGCAGAAGCCATTGAAAAACGCCTTGCTGACAGCTCAAAAGATGAGTTTGCCAGAACATCTCAGTTACTGATGGAAAGTTTGCAGTCTCTTTCAATTGATATTCATAAAGGCCTTTCCGCGGATATTCCCGACGATGTCTGGGAACGCTATATGGAAGGTGACCGGTCAATATTCCTAAGGCGCACAATGAGCCTAGGTGACCGCAAATCGAAAAAGGCGATCAAAGAAAGATATGACACAGACCCCGAGTTCAGAGAAGTTGTTGCACGGTACCTTCGGGACTTTCAGGACATGATCGAACGGGTGATGCTGGCAGACAGAGGCAGCACCATGTCGGTAACCCTGCTTTCGTCGGATGTTGGCAAACTCTATATATTGCTTGCTCAGTCACTGAAAAAATTATCCTGATGTTGTAATAGCCGCTAACCCGTGCCACTTTTCTATTTTACTATTTTGACTTAGGGGGATTTGTATGATCAGGGGCGCATTTATAGGGATTGCAGCATGCTTAACTTTAGCAGCCTGTAGTCAGGAAACAGGTACCAAATCATCCGTTTCTGACCAGACAGCAACCACAGAAGCAGCCCCTGTTCGGTGGCGCATGACCAGCACTTACCCTTCCACACTCGCAATATTAGGGAGTATGGGTAAACGTTTCTCAGAAGAAATTGACACGCTATCCAATGGTGACGTAACGATCGAGTTTTTTGAACCGGGTGTTCTGGCGCCGCCATTTGAAATATTTGATGCAGTTAGCTACGGCGCGATCGAAGCGGGGTGGTCAACACCAGGTTACTGGGCGGGGAAAGTACCGGCACTTCAACTATTTTCCAGTGTACCCTTCGGCCCACTTGCGCCAGAATATCTTGCCTGGATGGATTATGGGGGCGGCAAGGAACTATTCGAGGACATCTACCACAAACACGGCATTCACAGTGTAATCTGCGGTGTTATCCCACCGGAATCCTCAGGCTGGTTCAAGGAAGAGATTCATACGCTTGAAGACTTAAAAGGCAAAAAAATTCGTTTCTTTGGCCTTGGCGGCAAAGTGCTTGAAGAAATTGGCGCGTCTCCGCAACTAATCTCAGGTGGTGAGATTTATCAGGCTCTGGAATTGGGAACCATTGATGGGACTGAGTTCTCCATGCCTGCCGTTGATCTGAATATGGGCTTCTACCAAATAGCCAAACATTATTATTTTCCCGGCTGGCACCAGCAAGCAACCTTCTTTGAGCTGATGATCAATTTGGAGAAATGGCAGACACTGTCCCCCCATCAACAAACTCTGATTGAAACAGCCTGCTCGACCAACGTGCGATACAGCTTGTCGATGGGCGAAGCAATGCAAGCAGAAGCCATGGCTGAATTAGAGAAAAAAGGTGTCCAGTTTCACACGTGGTCACCTGAAGTACTGGATGGACTGCGTACTGCGTGGGAAAAAGTAGCAGCCGACTTACGGGCAAAAGACCCGGAATTTGCACGTGCCTGGGATAGCCTTCAGTCTTTCCGTGAAAAATACAAAGCCTGGTCTGACCGCGGCTTCTTGAAGGACTAATTTCATGGGATTCCTTTTGAAGTTTTCGCACACCATTGACCGTTTTGTAAGTATTTTTGGTAAGGCTGGGGCCTGGGGTTTGATCCTGATGATGCTAGTCATTGTTGCAGACGTACTTTTGCGGCACTGGTTTGTTATAGGGTCCACCCAGCTTCAGGAACTCGAATGGCATTTCCACGGTATAGTTTTTCTGCTTGGGCTTGGTTGGGCTTACAGCCAAAATGCCCATGTCCGGATTGAACTGGTTAGTGAACGTCTCAGTCCTCGGGCACAGGCCTGGATAGAGGTATTTGGCATTCTCTTGCTTCTGTTACCCTATGTAACAGCCTTATATCTGTTCAGCGCTGATTACGCTGCAATCAGCCTAGAGTATAATGAGGGTTCAGCCTCCCCTAACGGACTGCCCGCACGATATGTGATTAAATACTGTATTGTTCTTGGCGTTTTTCTTTTAGGACTTTCAGCAATATCCCGCCTGTTTAAAGCCATCGTGTATTTATTCGGTCCGGAAGTGCTTGCTGCACAAACACCCTTTAAAATTGCCCACCAGCAAGAAGGGGCAAGCTAATGGAAAGCCTGATTGATATCTTACCGCTCTTGATGTTTGTGGTGCTAACGCCCCTCCTGTTCACAGGTTTTCCTGTTGCCTTTATTCTGGGCGGGGTGGGTCTAGGGTTCTGGCTCTTGGCCGTTGCGCTTGGGCTGGAAAATGGTGAAAGTTTTTATCTTGTTATAAGTCGCATATACGGCGGTGTTGTCACAAAACTGGTCCTTGTTGCCATACCCATGTTTATTTTTATGGGGTCTATGCTGGAACGAAGTGGTGTTGCGCGCGACCTATTAAACACATTGCAGATATTAACGCGTCGGGTGCCTGGCGGGCTCGCGTTATCCGTCACTGTCTTGGGTGTCATTATGGCAGCCACGACCGGCATTATTGGCGCAAGTGTGGTTATGATGACCTTGTTAGCCCTGCCCGTCATGCTTGAAAATCGTTATGAACCGTCCTTGGCGACCGGCACCATAGCCGCGGCTGGCACACTGGGAATTCTATTACCACCATCAATTATGCTCGTAGTAATGGCCGACCTATTGTCCACTTCTGCCGGTACCCTTTTTATGGCAGCGATTGGGCCTGCAATGCTTCTAGCCGTCATGTATATGGCCTATATACTTCTTAGAACATGGCTCAATCCCTCGCTCGCACCGCCACTGGAAAAACCCACGGATGAAACACCGCTCACGGTCGGCCTTATCATAAAAAGCTTTTTACCGCCTGTGGTTCTTATTCTTGCAGTCCTGGGGTCAATATTTGCAGGATTTGCCACCCCGACAGAAGCAAGCGGCATAGGTGCACTTGGAGCCACGTTGCTTGCCCTGATAAATAAATCCCTGTCCCTCAAGACACTGAAAGAAGTAACCGAGCAGTCTGCCCTGACCAGCACGATGATTTTTGGGCTGTTTATCGGTGCAACAGCTTTTTCATATGTCTTTGCGCTTCTTGGTGGGCATGATCTTATTGTCCATGCTTTAGATAGTATGGGGGCTGACGCATGGACTGTTCTTATACTGTTGATGATAACTGTGTTCCTGTTGGGCTTCTTTTTTGACTGGATAGAAATCACATTGATAATTCTGCCAGTTTTTGCACCCATCATCACGGCACTGGATTTTGGTACTCATGTCCCCTACCCTGAGCTGACCGTCGCGTGGTTTGCAGTCATGATGGCAGTAAATCTTCAGACTAGTTTTCTTACACCGCCGTTTGGTTTCGCCCTTTTTTATATGAAGGGTGCTGCCCCAAAATCCATCAGCCTGGGATCAATATATAAAGGCATCATCCCTTTTGTACTGATACAGCTCCTGGGGCTTTTAATACTTCTTCTTTGGCCCGAACTGGCACTTTGGTTGCCCGCACAATCAGCATCATAGAAACTGTAAGTCTTGATGGTTTTCAAAAACAAAAGCCGGCAGGAAATCCAGCCGGCTTTTAAACTTGAGGACTAACCGCGCAATTATTTGTCCACTTTAACCAACTTGCTAAGAAGATAATCAAGACTGTCTGCATCAACAGTATCTTCCATTTTGGTCAGAACACGCTCAATCATAAGCTGGCGGAAAACTTCACGGTTATCGCCCGCTGCGGACTGTGTTTCTTCAACCACGTCCAATGCCACACGGGAAACCTTAATGTAATTTTCTGGTATACCTGCTTTCTCAAACAGCTTGGCTAGTCCCATTTCCCCACCCTTAGTGATAAGCTTATACACATTAAGGACCGGAATATCTGCCAGTTTTGCAAGCGCCGCTTCAAAGAAACCAGTATCACCCATACAAAGCGCCCGAACCACCAAACTTGGGGTCAAACGCTTGTTAGTATAAAGCTGTTCAATAAGCTGATTAAGTGTTGTGGTATTTTCCGTACCAGACAACAGAGATACAGTAGCCTTCTCGCGGCTTGTCATCAGTAAATCAGTAGCGGTGGACGCCGATACATTATGATGGGTCATAATATGCTGCTGTAATTGTTCAGACACCAAGGTGACTAAACGTTCAGCAATATTCAGTGGTAGCTCGCCGCGGTGCGCCAGAGGTTCTTTAACAAGATCACTCTCTGAATATTTATCCAGCACCTTATTCATCGTGCCTTCTGCGATTTTTGCGCCCTCGTTCCCAACAAGTGTCGCAACCGCCGCTTCTTCACCCTTCTCGGCAATAACATCGGCTACATCACTGGATACAGTCTCCCGTTTTGCAATCGCCACCTGCACATCAACACCGCGGGTCTGAACCAACTCAACCAAATCTCCATCCGTCAAGACCGTGGAGAATTCGATCACGGGCAAAGCAACTTCATCAACATCACGTGCAAGTACGGTCGCAATATCATGTGGAACACTAGGATTGTCTTTCAGATTCTCAGACAAGGCCTTACGGACGCGAACCTCGGCATCCCGAACCATGACATTAAATATATCTTCTGCAATTTTACGCGCGCTCGGACTCAGGTCATTTCCTGAGAAAGTCATCGCTACTTTGGCAGCAGCGGCTGCACGGTTTTCCCCGCTTGGGTCCTGTAATAACCGAGCAACATCTGAGCTGGTAAGTGCCTGATCGTTGGACAAAGAAAATTCCTATTCAAAATCGTTAGGTTCTGATTTGCGTATCATACGCTAAAATATACAGGTTAACCACCGGTTAAAGAAAACATTAAACACTATACATAATAGGCATTTATTTGATTACGTGTGTCAGGCTACAGGCTAAACCGTAAAAAACACAACTCACAATTCTTCTCGATATTCTGTCATTTTATAAACACATTCACACAAAGGTAAGATTCTTTCATTGAGGATGAGAGCATTAGCCGCTAGCATGGCTCGAATCGGGGAAGGCGGTAGCCAACTAATTCGCTTCATAGGGGGGCAAGGCAAGTGTATTCTCCATACGTAAAACCAAAATAACAGCTCAGGATATTCGAGCTGATTCATAATATTTACGAAGGATCTTGGTAACGATGTTCAATAAATTACTCGCCACAATTACTGCTGTTTTTGTGGCTAGCTTTTCTGCATTTGCTCAAGAGGCAGAAAAAACAGTTAGTGAACGTGTAAATGAAATTATGGGCCCAGTTAGTGAAGCTATTTCAGCGGTGGTATTCTTTGAATTACCGATGGGCTGGTTAATTGACGGTGCACCCGGAATTCCCATGATTGTTATATGGCTGCTTGGCGGTGGTATTTTTTTCACTGTCTATATGGGTTTCATTAACTTTCGTGGTTTCAAACAGTCACTGAAAATCGTTTCCGGAAAATATGACGACCCGGATGATCCTGGCGAAGTTACCCATTTTCAGGCATTGACGGCCGCAGTATCTGCGACAGTTGGCCTTGGTAACATCGCAGGTGTTGCAATTGCAGTATCGGTCGGCGGTCCAGGAGCCACCTTCTGGATGATTATGGCAGGCTTCTTCGGCATGACCTCCAAGTTTGTTGAGTGTACGCTTGGTCTAAAATACCGGGAAATTGATGAAAATGGTGTCGTGTCTGGTGGCCCCATGTATTATCTGTCAAAAGGCTTGGCCAACCGCGGTTTACCTAACCTTGGCCGTGTTCTGGCGATCGCCGCTGCGGTGATTTGTATTGGTGGTGCATATGGCGCAGGTGCCATGTTCCAGACCAACCAGTCTTCGATGCAGTTCACAAACGAGATTGTTGCCATGACCGGCGGTGTGGACAGCGTCTTTTATGACCGTCCGTGGATTTTCGGTCTGGTTTTCCTAAGCTTCGTTGGCCTCGTTATCATTGGTGGTATTCGCCAGATCACGCATGTGACCGAGTATCTGGTTCCTTTCATGGCTGCCATCTATATACTTGCATGTCTGGTTGTTATCGGCACACACATCGAAGCTATTCCGGATGCAATCAGTCAGATTTTTGCAGGTGCCTTCACGGGTGAAGGTGTTGCTGGTGGTATTATTGGTGTTCTTATCCAGGGTCTGCGCCGTGCAACATTCTCCAACGAAGCTGGCCTTGGTTCTGCGGCGATCGCACATGCTGCTGCCAAGACAAAAGAACCTGTTGCGGAAGGTCTTGTTGCCCTGCTCGAGCCGTTCATCGACACAGTGGTTATTTGTACAATGACTGCACTGGTTATTATTGTTACCGGACAACATCAGGTAGCAGCTGCTGGTGACGGGATTGTATTGACATCAGCTGCGTTTGCGACTGTGATCGACTGGTTCCCTAAAATCCTGACTGTTGCAGTTATTCTGTTTGCATTCTCAACCAGCATTACATGGTTCTATTACGGCCAGCGGTCTTTCCTTTACCTGTTTGGCAACAACAAAAAGGCAGACCTTGTCTTTAAGGCGTCGTATCTTCTGACTATCTTTATCGGGTCCGCAATGGCACTTGGCCCCGTTATGGACATGGCGGACGCTCTCCTTCTTGCGATGGGTGTTCCGAATATCCTTGGCCTGTTCCTCATGCGTAAGGAAGTTAAATCCATGTTGCAGGATTATTTCGCACGCCTGAAAAGCGGCGAAATCAAAGAAGTTAGTTCCTGATGATAGAAAAAGCCTAGGACATTCTGTCACGGAAGGCTTGAAAGCTATTCATCTTGCATTAATGTAATAACCATAAGGTATGGCGGGGTTTGATCTCCGCCATATTTTTTGCGACCCCATGAAACACTATTAGGAGCATTTTCATGTTTAAGCGTTCTCTTACTTTTGTTATCGCAGCGGCTCTATCAATGTCCGCAATTGCCCCAACGGCTTTTGCTGATGACGACCCGACGTCAACGGCACTTTCCAGTAAAGGTGATGCTGCTAAAGGCAAGCGCGTATTCAATCGCTGTAAAGCATGCCATATTCTCGCAGCCTCTGGCCCTAAAAAACTTGGCCCATCTCTTGGCGGAATTTTTGGCAGAAAAGCAGGCTCGCTGGACGGCTATAAATACTCGAAAGCCCTGGCCGAAGCAGATTTCGTCTGGACAGAAGAAAAGCTGGATCAGTGGCTTGCACAGCCAAAAACATTCCTGCCTGGCAATAAGATGACTTTCATGGGCCTGCGCAAGGAAGATCAGCGACAGGATTTGATGGCATATCTGCGTGAAGCAGCGTCTGCCGAATAATTGCCTTTTTCCGGCCCTATACCTATATACCCCATATTGATATAGGGCCTTATAAGGAATTTCTATTTATGATACGCGTTTTTAAAATCATCGCTACATCAGTATTGATTGCATTCACTGGCATTAGTGCTGCCTTTGCACAGGACAGAGCCGTAGATGACCCAAAGGGTGCGATGGACTTTATCGCTAACCTTTCACTGGATACACAGACCGTTTGGAGTGATAGCAAACTAACCGCGGATGAGCGTTCAGCCGCCTTTAAAACGCTATTTGAGCGTGTCACTGATATTGAACTGCTTTCCAAGGGCATTCTAGGTCGTCATTACCGAACAGCATCAGAAGCGCAGCGCCGTGCCTACATGGCGGCTATGACAGACTATATCATCAATGAACTAGATATTCAGATGCAGAAGATTGGCTTCAAAAAGCTTGATATCACAGGCACCACACCTGCTTCCGGCAAGAATGGGCATTTGTTTGTACGCACCAAAGTAGACCGTGAGCAAGGAGAGCCGATGCTGGCAGATTGGCGCGTCAGAAAAAAAGACGGTGTCTTTCAAATCGTGAATCTGGAAGTGGAAGGCATCAATCTATTGATCACGAACCGTGAAGTCTTCTCTGCGAGAATCAAAGAAGTTGGATTGGATGGTCTAATCGCTGAGCTCCGCGACTCTGTAGCCAAAACATCAACTGCAGACTAACAAGTCAAACTAACCTTCCTTACAGATTACTCCACTAAGGCAGCCCTACCCGGCTGCCTTTTTAAATTCACAGGTTAGCCGCATGCTGCCCGCTGTATTATAAAGTGCGTTTTCCAAAGCCTCGGCATTTCCACCAGAAATATTTAATCCAAACCTGGTTCTGTAATCATAACCGTCTTCAGTCTCAACGCGCCGGGATGTCATTCTGACTATATTTGCACCGTACTCTAGAATAACCTCACTAACACGCGCGACCAAACCTGGTTTATCGCCACCAATAATTTCCAGGAAATGTGTTATAGTGCCTGTATGTTCGCGCGCTAGATCAAACGGGAAAGGCTTGACCGATATTTCTGCCCCTTGCAGCGAATTCAACGATGCAAGCCCATCTGATATTTCATTTGTGCTAATCTCAACATCAAATTCAGCGACCGCCGTATAGTCAAAGCCCTTGCCGAGAAGCGCAAAAGCCGTATCTGCCAGATTACCCCCTATCTCGAACAAATATCCGCTGACTTCGGATACAACACCGACACGATCAAGGCCCGATATCGAAATAAGAACCGCAGATTTTGAATGGCTCACAGAGGGTCTCCTTACATAGAAACTGATATTTTTCTGGCTTTTTTTACAAATACTGTTACATAGTCGCGGCCAGAAACTATACTAATATTTAGGGGCAATACCAATGTCAGACAAGCAACTTCTTCATTTGGTTTTCGGTGGTCAGGTTTCTGATCCCCAGAGCCTGACATTCGCAGACACCAAGAATCTGGACCTGGTGGGCATTTTCGGCTCTTATCAGGAAGCAGAAGCTGCATGGCGTAAAGTTAGCCAGCAAAATGTAGATGATGCCATGACCAAATATGTGGTTGTGCACCTGCATAAGCTTTTGGAACCAGAAGAGCTTTAAGCTGTTTTCAATCAGCAACAAGCATTAAAAAGGGCCCCGGAATTTCCGGGGCCTTTAGTCTGGAAGGATAGTCTTGGGGGACTGTAGAAAGACAGGTCTGAATTAATTTAATGCAGGCCTGGTAGTGAAATAATCTTCAATTCCGAGTGCTAAGCTGCTGCCGTCATCATCATAAGCGCCGAGCGTACCTTTAAGCATTACCAGCGCTTCTGTCTTCGACAGTGGGGCTGAACGTTCCAGATACAAACGTGCTACACGTCTGAGACCATTTGTATTGATTGGTGTATGCATCATCTATTACTTATCTATTGTCATTTCTGTTGATTCGAAACTAACCTGATCCAGTGACCAACAGATTTCACAATCATTACAAATTCATTACAAAAAACGGTTTTGATTACAGTTCTTTGTCAACACTCCTACTGGCCCCATTGACAAACAGGCCTGTCAGCTCTATCTGGAACCACATACAGGAGTACCCGATGGACAATTCACCAATAATTACAAAAAAAGCACTATTTACCATTGGACAAGTAGTTCGCCACCGTGTGTTCTCTTTCCGCGGTGTAATCTATGATGTAGATCCGGAATTTGCGAATACGGAAGAATGGTGGGAGTCTATCCCGGCAGAAATTCGGCCAGAGAAAGAACAGCCTTTTTATCATATTCTGGCTGAGAATGAGGAAAGTAGCTACGAAGCTTATGTATCGCAGCAAAACTTATTGCCGGATGACAGTGATGACCCTATCCACCATCCTGACGTGACAGAGTTATTCGGCTCCTTAACCGATGGGCAGTATCAGTTAAAATCTATTCCCAAACATTAGTATCAAACGTCAACCGTTTGACACAGTGCATAAAAAAAGCGGCTGAAAACAGCCGCTTTATTACGTTACGCGCCTAATAATTAGACTAGCGCAACTTTCATCAAAATGAGAATTGCCACACAGGCGATTGTGGTACGAACAGTCCACTTAATAAAGCCTGTATATGTGCTTTCCTGTTCTTTAATTTCCATTACCCTACTCCAGCCGTTATGTTTATGAGTATTAGTTTATCCAACCATACCCACAGAAATCAATAATATTTTATGGTCTATAACCCAGTTGAGTAAGCTTGCCAAGTTCAATAGTCAGCAAGTGCTTTTGAAAGCATATCCGGATCAATATTGCCGCCAGAGATAATACAAACACTGACTTTGTCTTTTGCATCAATCTTGCCCGTTAAAAGTGCTGCAAGGGAGACTACACCTCCTGGCTCTCCAATCAACTTTAATGTCTTGGCTGCGTAGGAAACAGTGCGAAGCGCATCTTCATCAGAGACGACAAGACCCTTTGCACCTAATTGACGGATAACATCAAAGGTCAGAGCCCCAGGCTGATCTGTCAAAATTGCATCACAAATTGAACGGGCGTCCGGATCAACCTTCTCGCGCTTACCACTTTCCAGAGAGCGTCCAAAATCATCGAAGCCAGTCGGCTCTACTACATAGGTGTCAGCTTGAGGAAAACTGTCCTTCACTCCTGTGAAAAAGCCGGACGCCAGCCCACCACCGCCACAGTTAATTAGAACTTGATCAGGGTTTATTCCCAACTCCTTCAGGTCTTCTGCGACTTCCAGTCCAGCTGTTCCCTGCCCGGCCATGATATGCACATCATCAAACGATGGGACTACAGTTGCACCGGTTTCCTCACCAATCTTGGCTGCGATGGCAATCCGGTCTTCTTTATAGCGATCGTATAAAACAATCTTTGCACCATACTTCTTGGTGTTTTCAAGCTTCACAGCAGGAGAGTCTGTCGGCATCACGATAGTCGCAGATACACCCAGCATATTGGCCGCGCATGCAACCCCCGCAGCATGATTGCCACTGGAGAAAGCAACAACACCGCCTTTTCGCTCGTCTTCCGACATACGACTGATGCGGTTATAAGCACCGCGAAATTTGAAAGATCCTGTGCGCTGTAAACATTCAGGCTTGATGAACACACGACCACCCACCAGATAGTTAAGTTCCTGATTTTCTATCAAAGGTGTTCTGACAATGACGTCCTGAATTTGTTCGTAAGCATCCCGGACATCCTCGATCGTGATCGGTAAATTCACAGTATCTTCCCCCTCAATAGTATTAGATTTTTTATAACGCTGATAAAATCTTCCAGCCTTGATCTCAATTTTACGCCGCTGTCTGCGCACAAAAGGAGAATCAACAGAAAGAATAAACAAACCAAGAGGTATCATCCAAAAACCAAGCACAGGCAGAAAGCCAAGAATACCGCCGATTATTAACGCGACACCAACTATTGTACGGCTTAGACGCGTTCTTGGCATGCGTCGCTGGATATGCTTGCGCACCATATGTGCTTCCTCTTGTTTTTTTTGCTTATAAGCAAAAAAAAGAGGGCCCGAAAGCCCTCATTATTAATTCTAGAATGTGATACGAATTATTCGCCAAAACGCTTGGTGAATTTGACACCAAATGTCCGTGGACGGCTAATACCAAATCCGTGCCCCGGGAATGGCGTTTCACCTTCGGAATACCCATCGAAGTATTTTTCATCGAACAGATTCTCGACATATGCAGTCAAAGACCAGTTCCCTGCTTCTTCATCATATCCTACACGCAGAGAAACATCCTGCCAGCCAACCTGTGCGCCGCGCTCAAGGTTCTCCAAGCCACCATAGATTTTTGTCTGAGTACGGAAATCCAGAGATGCATTGACTTCCGCCGTGTCTGATACAGGGACATGGTAGTTCAAGACACCGGCAAGTGTCCATTTAGGCGAACCCGACAAACGGTTACCATCTGGCCCAAGGTTAATCACTTCTCCATCCGGCAACGTGGCATCAGCATCACTGATTTCGTTTTCATTAAACGATGCAGCGAAGAAGACATCAAAGTTTTCGCTAAGGATGGCCTGAAGCGTGGCTTCAACCCCGTAAGACTTCACCTTACCGACGTTAACGACCTTAGTACCCTGATAGAAATAGTTCAGCTGCATGTCTTTAAAGCGATAATAATATGCAGTGATATCTGTGCGAATACGGCCGTCCAACAGGTCGCCTTTGGCACCTACCTCGTAGGACCAGACTGTCTCTGGATCAAACGCGTTTGGTACCGCATTCAGTGCCTGCAAATCATCTGTAATATCGTCTTCGTCTGCTACAACTGCGAAGGAACCAAAACCACCAGACTTGTAACCACGTGTGGCACTTGCATAAACCATCCAGTCTTCGTTAGGACGGTAACGTGCAATGAAACGCGGTGTTACGTCTGACCATGACTGTTTATCACGCGCCCAGTAATCCGTGTAGACACCGAACATCCACCATGGGCCCAGTTCACTTTCAACAGGAAGAACGTTAATTCCAAACTTCTTCTTGTCTTTTGTATAGCGAACACCAGCTTCCAGATCGAACTTATCTGTCACAGCATATGTCAGATCAAGATATGCGCCCCAACCAGAGTATTTACCCTCAACAAGGTTCTTTTCCTCCAGACCAAGTGGACGATAGTTGAAATCACCATATTCCCAATACGCCCAAAGATCAGAACAGCTCATGTAGTAATAAGCCGCACACTGCACGTCTTCATCGCCACGGTTGTTAAACATGGCATCGATGTTTTCTTTGTAGTAAGAAACACCAGCATACCAGCTTAGGTCACTGTCAGTGTCAGAGACAACGCGCAATTCAGTTTCGAAGTAATCCCCTTCCTGATCCTGTGCATAATCGTTAAAGCCTACAGGCATGCCGTCAAAGTCTTCGGCATATTCGTAAGTATGATCGGTGTAACCGGTCAGTGACGTTACTGTGAAACCGTCAAAATCCATGTTGATTTCAGCAGATAGACGCAGAATTTCACCACGATCAAAACTGCCAAGTTTCTCATCTGCATCAATATCACGCACATCACCGCGTGGGAAAATATCCTTGCCAAGCACATCAGACAGGAAATCAAGCGCACCATTACCGTTATGGGCACGGTAGACAGAGCCACTCTGATCCCGGTCTTCATACTGAACCATCAATGTAGAATCCCAGTTTTCCCCTTTGATTCCAAGCGTCGCTCGCATCGCTGTTTTATCGTGTGCAACCTGCTTGTCATCATCCGGATAAGACAGATTTTTCACATAACCATCTTCTTCAGAGTGATAAGCCGCGACACGCAGAGCAAACATTTCACTGAGAGGAACGTTTACAGCGCCTTCAACTTCAAAAATTCCGCGCTCACCCAGTCCAAGCTCGAAATAGCCGCTTGTGCTGTCGAAGTTTGGACGTGCAGTATGAATGTTAAGAGCGCCTGAAATCGCATTCTTACCGAACAGGAAGCCTTGAGGACCACGCAGCACCTCTGCACGCTCTAAGTCAAACATAGAGGATACAACTACACCATTACGCCCCTGATACAGGCCATTCTGGAAGAAACCGACTGATGGATCGCCACCAACACCAAAATCATTGGTGGAAATACCGCGGATGTTTACATAGTCAATGAAACTATCTTTACTATCCCCAGCAAAACCCGGTGTAAATTTCACCAGATCTTTCACATCGTCCAAATTCATTCGTTTTGTGAAAGATGCATCAAATGCAGCAATTGCCACAGGCACATCCTGCACTGATTCAGCCCGCTTTTGAGCCGTTACTACAACTTCTTCAATTGTCAGGCTTGTTTCATCCTGAGCAAGTGCACTGCCTGCTGACAAACTAACTGCCAAAGCAGATACACCAGCCGCGTACTTCCCTGACTTAAACCATGTTGATGATTTCATTATTGGTCCTCCCTAAATATGAGCGGAAATACATACCCCGTCTTTTTCCCATTTCAGAATAAAGACAGCAAGACTTCCACTATGTCTAATTCACTCTGACTTCTGATTTTTATACCCAGACTGTTGCTCTTTTTCCTCTACATTGTATTTCAGTGCCCTGAGCATAGGCCCTAAATGTTCCTGATATTGCCTCCACAACCCGACTGACCTTGTGTGAGCTTTCTCCCGCACCTGAACTGCGCTTGCAGTAGTTACCGCACCTGTTTGCTTATGAAACTTTGCACAAGCGTCCTGCCAATCAAGATCAAGATAGTTGATGATGCGCCGTGCCTGCCCCTCCAGGTCCGATACAACGTCTTCGTAAGAAACTTCCAACATTCTATCCCCAAGGAGCGCACGCCAGTGTTTCATCAGCTCCCTGTACCGCAGATGATGCCGCGCCATCTCTTCCTGATCATAGGAATGAAAATACGCATCAGCAAAAAGCTGCTTGAAGGAAGCAAAGCAACTATCCGCAGGGTCACGGGTAATATGAATAATCTTCGCGTTTGGTAGACTTTTGGCAATCAGCGGAGCATAGAGATAGTTGATCGGCATTTTATCTACGAAATGTGGTTCCTGACCGCGCATCATCTGACTGGTTTCAATATATAACTTACCCAGTGTTTCCAAATTCAAAGATACTGCAGATGTCATGCCCTCTAAACCGACAGGACCAGGCGTGGTAATACCTGTCATCCGTTTGATGGCCATACCAAATTGCTGTAATTCACCGGCAGAATGAACCTCAGAATGTGCTGTTATGATACGCTCAACCAGTGTGGTTCCAGTCCTGGGCTGACCTATGATAAATATTGGCGACCGGTCATCAAACCCCTGCCCGCCTTCTTCTTCAGTTTGATTATCATACCAGTCACGTGAATAGAGCTGCGGCAAAGATTTATATAATGCATCTTCTGACTGTTCATTATAGGGCACTTCGCGCCTGCGAGCTGCCGCCCCTCTTGAATATGCTTCGAAAGCCTTGTCAGGTTGGCTCAGGTCTTCATACTCCTTGCCCAAGGCATAGCTTAACATAGCTTGGTGATGATCATTGTTACCCAGCTTTTTGAGCAACTCTTCCATTTCTGCAACATGTGTGTCATCCGTGACTTTCTCCAGTCGCGCCAACATCCAGTGACCTTGCGAAACGTCCGGATAAGCTTCTAGAAATCTTGTAAGTGCTGTTCGGGCCTCTTGAATACGTCCGAGAAAGGTCAGGCTTTTGGCGCGACTAAGTTCGAACATCGACGTAGGGGAATGTGCGTTTGCTCGGTCGTACCACTCCAACGCCTTGGTCTGGTCGCCGAGTAAGCTGTAAACGGTACCAATAACATCTTCAACCAAGGGATCGTCCGTCCCTAGTTTTATCGCACGATCAAGCGCCTTATTGGCATTTGAATATTGACCCAAATTTACAAAAACGCGCGCCAACTGCGCCCATGCAGGTGTATGAGTTTCATCAAGGACAACAACGTTTTTAAAGGCATCACGCGCAATTCCAAATTGCCGTTTTTCCAACCCCAAAAGCCCCATCAAAAAATGAGCCTCTTTTGTTTTTGGATAGGCTTGAAGGATAGTTTTGCAGACAGCAGCAGTTTCATTATATGCACCCTGCCTAAATGCACTGTAACCACGGTTAAGTAACCGTCCAATATCAGAACGAGAAAGTGTCGGAGTTTTTCCGGTCATTTTTCCGCCTGTCTGCATTATCCAATCGCATCCTTCAGTCGGTAATACGCCATACCAATCGCCTGCATAGGTGCCCGTAACAGACGGCCTCCCGGGAATGGTGGGTGTTTAATACGCGCCATAATGTCAAACCGCTGCTTGTTGCCGTCTATTGCCTCTGCAATCAGCTTTCCTGACATATGGGTCGGGGCAACACCGTGACCAGAATATGCCTGTGCAAAATAGGCATTAGGCGCCACTTGTCCAACTTGTGGTATCCGGTTAATACCTATTCCCATATATCCGCCCCATTCATGGTCAATTTTGACGTCCTGAAGCTGAGGGAAAACCTTGTGCATACAAGGAAGTATAGCCTTTTTTATATCCTTGGGATGAAGACCCGAGTATGTCGCCAATCCACCAAATAACAACCGGCGGTCAGCCGTTAAGCGAAAATAATCCAATGCCCACCGCTGGTCACAGATGGCAAAATTGGCCGGCATAATTTCTTGTACCATCTCTTCTGAAAGTGGCTCTGTCGTCACGATATAACTCCCTGCCGGCAGTACCCGTGATTCCAGCTTTGGAACCAATTTGCCCAGATATGCATTACCAGCAAAGACAACATAATCAGCCGTTACCGTTCCTTTATCGGTTTTAACGGTAACAGGTTCGCCAAAGGTAACGTCTTCGACCATTGCATGTTCAAAGATTTTGGCACCGAGCTTCTGGGCTGCACGCGCTTCTCCGCGCAGAAGGTTAAGAACGTGCGCATGACCCCACCCCATATTGGTAACACCGCCAATATATCTGTCTGACCCAACAATCGTATGAACTTCATCCTGCTTGATTATACGCTGCTCAGGTTTATAACCATGATCCAGAAGTGTATCCCGTGCACGCAGCAGATAGTCCATGTCACTTTGTTTCATGGCGGCATCGAAGTACCCCCACGTCAGGTCGCAGTCGATCTGATATTTTTCTACCCAGTCAGCGATAATATCGACACACTCAACGCCCATCTGCCAGACTGAAACAGCATTTTCTTTGCCAAAAACTTTTTCAATCTTGGAAAATTCTGACAAGGAAGGACCGTACCCACCGATAACCTGCCCACCATTACGTCCGGATGCACCCCATCCAATCTCATTCTGCTCAAGCAGGACCACATCATACCCGCGTTCCCGCAGATGCAGCGCCGTGGCCACGCCTGTAAACCCGCCACCCACGACACAGACATCTGTACGGCAGTCTTCGGTCAGTCGATCAAAGCCATCAGTGTCATTGCTTGTGGCCGCATAGTAAGATTGCGGCATGGTATTAGAATGCACTCGGTCGGTAATCCGCATGGTTGCCTCTTTATAGAACTCTTAAATATTTTTCATGATCAGCCTGGGGAACCGACCGATGGTAATCATTTTCTTCGCTTGCCCGTACCCTGTGATACAGCTCAATAAAATCTTCCCCCAGATACTTTTTCATCACCGTCCCCTCTTTCAGGGCTTCAAGTGCAGAGTACCAGCGACTTGGGATACAGTCTGTAAAATCTACCAGCTCCAATTCACCAGTTTTTTCGCCAGGATCAATTTTCTCAGCCATGCCGTGCCACGCACCAACAAGAATGGCCGCCAGCATTAGATGCGGGCTTGCATCAGCGCCACAAACACGGTGCTCGAAACGACGATTCTTATCATCTGACATTGGCAACCTTACGGAAAGCCTGCGATTGTTTTCACCCCAGTTGGGCACCATCGGCGCAAACCATTCAGGGTCGAATCTCCGATAGCTATTCGCATTGGGTGCAAACAACGCGGTTGCTTCATTCATGGTAGTCAGAAGCCCCCCTACCGCATGCTTTAATGCTGTACGGCCCTGCTCGCCAGCAAATATATTCGCGCCTGATGCATCAAGGACACTAACATGTGCATGCATGCCGCTACCCGCCTCGTCGTAGGTTGGTTTTGCCATAAAGCTGGCATGCAAGCCGTGTTTCAGCGCGACCGACTTGACAACACGCTTCAGCATCATTGCTTCGTCACAAACACGCAGGGCGTCATCGCTGTGATTAATATTCACTTCAAACTGACCGTTTCCATATTCGCAAACAAGCCCGCTGACTGGTATGCCCTGTGCTAGACAGTCATCTTCAATTTCCTGCAGGATGTCTTCGAAATCATAAAAGACATCCATATTGTAGCAGTTCGCACCTGTCGCCATTGGCATACCGTTTGGCGGCGCTACTGGCTTTGGTGGATTTGATCCAATCTCAAAAAGATAAAATTCATATTCTATTGCAACGACCGGCTTCAGATTTGCCGCTTTGTATGGCGCCAAAGCCTTTGACAGAACAACCCGTGGATCCATGAAGAAAGGTGAACCATCTTTATCCTGCATTGTCAGCAGAACCTGGACAGTTGGACGCCTCGCCCACGGCACAGGGCGCAGACTACCCGGAACGGGAACACACGGCCTGTCCGGATCACTTCCGTAGTCATCCAGAATAGTGTCTGCGTTTGCACCGTCCGTTGTAAGGAAACAAGTGGTGATTGGAAAGTACACCACGCCCTTAAGAGCATCAATCGTCGCCTGTTTACCGCGATAAATCCCATTCATATCCGCTAGTAGGAACTGAACAATTTCTGTGTCTGGATATTCTTCTAAATACGCTTTAATTTCAGACTGCATAAATAATACTCACTAGACGTCCCAACTGTGCCCCCGATGCTCTGCCTGAAATGGCCAAAAAGCACCCCAATGAAGCATGTTATGTCCTTATCACCTCAACAATTACACGCCAATATTTTTATATTGTGATCACAAAGAGAGAGGATTGTCAATGGCCAACACCCGCAAAAACTGCGCAATAATACGCAATTACAGCCAAGAGTTCTGTTACTTTAATTTTCCTCGCTTGACCATTTGATTTTTTTGTGATCACATTTATGCATGGAAGGTAAAATCCTAAAGAGTGATTGCCACAACGCGTAACATTGATAATGATGGCAGGAACGAGATTTTTTAGGTTTTTGAGGGGTCTTTATGTCAAAGATACTACATAGGGTCGGGCTGGGAAACAAAAAGGCATTTCAAGCCTTTAAATATATTGTTTATCTGATTTTATTCGGCAATTTCGTCTACTTCTTGCTCGAAGATATGGGCTCTTCTGCTCATACGTTCCGGGATGGGATTGCGCTTACCGACATTGTAAATGCATTCTCTGCGTCTACAGATACACTGGCTTGGTTGATTTTGCTTTTGGCGTTCGAGCTTGAGACTTACGCAATACCCGATGAAAAATTTACCAAAAAAGTTAAGTGGTCACTGAATATAGTCGCCGCTGTTTGCTACGCAGCTATTCTCACTGCTCTCAATGGATACATAGTACATGCAAGCTGGTTTTATAACTTTGACCCTGCCGAGCTAACCGATGCCTGTGCCTATGTCGGGCAAATTCTATCCGCAGGCGTCTACTTACATGAGTATGAGCCATTAACGCTGGAGAACTGCGCATCTTATGTCGCTCCACTGTTCATTAACTCAGAACTGAGCATACTAACAAGCAGTGAAGGGCTTTCCATGTTACGAAGGCTTTCAACACTGGATGTTGTAAATGCCTCAACTTGGGTTTTGGTTGTTATCGTCCTTGCGATTGACGTTTACCTGCAGGAGCGCGGCAAGCTGACTGATCGCCTATATGATTACAGTAAACGCATCAAATTTGTGCTGTATGGCTCCTTGTTCCTGTGTGCTTCATACTGGGCTATGCTTGGGGACGGAATTGGCACATGGGATGCTGCGATCTGGATTATTGCCTTCTTCTTCATCGAAATGAACGTCCAGCAGTGGCACGAAGAAGAATCAGAGAAAGAAAAAGTAAAAAATACCCCTGTTAGTTCGGAGACAGTTTCATGAAGCCTGTTGTAGCTATAATCTGCGACACAACTCATAGCGGGCCGCACATGTATCATCAAGTTGGTGATAAATATATCGTTGCCCTAAGGCGGTGTGCTGATGTTACACCAATATTAATCCCTGCCCTGAGCACGGATCCAATTGGCGCAGATGACATCATGAAAATCGCAGACGGTATTCTTTATACTGGCGGGTACAGCAATATTCAGCGGTCCAGATACGGCGATGCTGAAGCACCATCCGGTGAACATGAAGACCCATTACGCGACGCGAACACACTGTCTACTCTGCCCGACTTGCTACAGTCTGGTTTTCCTATGCTGGGTATTTGCAGGGGTTTGCAGGAAATGAATGTGGCACTTGGCGGCACTTTGTATCCACGCGTTCATGAAATTGATGGACGTTTTGATCACAGAGAAGACAAAAACGCCCCTGTTGATGTCCAATATGGACCAGCCCATTCAGTATCAGTGGTAAAAGACGGTATCCTGGGTGCTATTGTCGGCGAGGAAGACTTTATGGTCAACACGGTACACGGTCAGGCCATCAAAGACCTGGCCCCTGGCCTACAGGTGGAAGCCTTTGCTGATGATACAACTATAGAGGCAGTTTCTTGCCCCGAAGCACCAGGTTTTAATCTGGCTGTGCAGTGGCACCCTGAATGGCGTGCTTGGGAAAACGAACAATCTAGTAAAATCTTTCGTGCATTCGGCGATGCCGTACATGCACATAACAAGGCGAAGAGCGCCTAAACTACAGAGGACAGACCTCCCGGCAACGGGATCTGAATGGTGATCTATGTATGATGCAGAGCGCATCGAAGATCTGGATAGATGGTTAAAAGCAGAGAATGTTGATGACATTGAATGCATGGTTTCTGATAACGCCGGGATTGCCCGCGGAAAGTCCATGCCTCGGGTCAAATTCATCGAGGGACTGAAGTCCCGCGGACTTCGCCTGCCTGAAACCATTTTTGGCATGACCATTCATGGCGATTATGCCCTGAACAAATATTTAAGTGAAACAGAACGGGATGTTATTCTTGTCCCGGATCTGGACACAATGTGTTTCACCCCGTGGCAGGTTGAGCCTACAGTCAGTGTTATCTGCGATGCAGAACTGAACAACGGCGATACAGTAGAATTTTCACCTCGTCAGGTACTGAAGCGTGTGATGAAACTCTATGAGGATGAAGGTTGGCTACCAATCGTCGCGCCGGAATTTGAGTTCTATCTGCTGGACAAACAGGACGATGTTGAATCTTCGCCCATTTCCCCAATTGGGGTTTCTGGTCGCAGGGATACTGGCTCGTCTCCATATTCTATCGACAGTCTGGACGAATTCGCACCCTTCTTTGATGAAATTTACGATGCATGCGAAGCACAGAACGTGCAGGTTGATACACTCATTCACGAAGCTGGGCCTGCCCAGTTTGAGTTTAATGTATTCCACGGGCCTGCGCTGAATGTTGCGGATCAGTCTTTCTTGTTCAAACGCATCATCAAACAGGTCGCAATCCGGCATGATATGTTCGCCAGTTTCATGGCAAGCCCCTACCCTGATAATTTTGGTAGTGCTATGCATATTCACCAGTCGGTTGTCGATATCGAGACAGGTAAGAATATTTTCTGTGGCCCGAACGGTGAAAACTCACCACTATTCCTGAACCACATTGCTGGTCTGCAACATTATTTGCAGCATGCAATGCCGCTGATTGCCCCGTTCGTGAACAGCTATCGCCGGTTTAGTTCAGGATTGTCTGCGCCCACCAACACTCACTGGAGCCGTGAAAACCGTTCAGTAGGGCTGCGGGTGCCAGAAGGAACACCAGAAAGCCGCCGCGTGGAGAACCGTGTAGCGGGTTCCGATGTGAACCCATACTTCGCAATCGCCACATCCCTTGCCTGTGGTTATTTGGGCATGAAGGAAGGCTTGAAAGCATCACCTGAATTTAAAGGGTCCGCTTATGAAGCCAGAGGCCGGGCACTACCACGTCACTTCCTGGATAGTATCAAGAACATGCGGCGCTGTGAGCCGCTGAAAGAGATCCTTGGCGAAGGTTTCGTCGAAACGTATCTCGATGCCAAAGAGCTGGAGTATGAAAGCTTCTCTTCATACCTAAGCCCTTGGGAAACAAAATACCTACTGTTGTCAGTATAATAGTAAGAGGTCCTAATATGAACGCACCACATTTAAAATCAAACAGCACCAAACAGTGGCAGGATAAAGATTCTGCCCATTTGCTGCACCCATTTATGTCTCACCCTGACCTTCGCAAAAAGGGCGCCAGAATCGTTACTGGCGCAGAAGGTGTCTATATCTTCGACAGTGAGGGTAACAAAATCCTGGACGGCATGGCGGGTCTATGGTGCACCCAAATCGGCTACGGCAACGAAGAACTGGTTGAAGCTGCAACAAATGCTATGCGTCAGCTGCCTTATTACAATCTTTTCTTCATGACATCTCAGCCATATGCCATTGAACTTGCTGCAAAAATTGCAGAAAAAGCCCCTGGCAACATTGATCAGGTTCATTTTGCTACCTCTGGTTCAGAAGCAGTTGATACGGCCTATAAGCTGATCAAATATTACTGGAACCTGAAAGGGCAGCCGCAGCGTAAACAGTTTATTTCCCGTGATCGTGCATATCACGGCTCAACCACTGTTGCTGCATCCTTGTGCGGCCTGACTGGCATGCACCCACAATTTGACCTGCCGATTGAAGGCATTCACCATGTCAGCCCTGCTCCCTACTATTTTGAAAATGGGGGTGATTTGACACCGGAAGAGTTTACAGATGTTTGCGTAAAGGCCATTGAAGATAAAATTCTTGAAGTCGGCCCCGAAAATGTAGCGGCTTTTGTCGGCGAACCTGTCATGGGCGCCGGAGGCATGATTCCACCTCCACCAGGCTACTGGAAGAAGGTGGAAGCGGTTTGCCGCAAATACGGTATTATCATGTGGTGTGATGAAGTGATCTGCGGCTGGGGCCGTACAGGCGAATGGTTTGGTAGTCAGTATTTTGACATTGAACCTGACATCATCACGATGGCAAAGGGCTTATCATCTGGTTATCAGCCGATTTCAGCTGTCGCCATGGGCGGTGATCTTGCAAAAACCATCCGTGACGGTGACGAGGAAATGGTTCACGGTTTTACATACAGTGGCCACCCGGTTGCCTGTGCTGTTGCGCTGAAAAACATTGAAATCATGGAACGGGACAATCTGATTGGTGAGGGAGCCAAAGACAGAATTGACTATTTCCAGGAACAATTGGCCAGCCTTTCCGACCATCCTATTGTCGGCGAAACACGGGGACTTGGCTTCCTTGGCGCGATAGAGCTTGTTAAAGACAAGAAAACAAAAGAACGCTTCGAAGTAGAAGGTTCTGACGCAGGTTTCATTTGCCGTGAGCACTGCTTTAACAACGGGCTTGTTATGCGTAGTGTGGGCAACACCATGATTCTTTCCCCACCAATCATCATCACTAAGGATGAGATTGACGAGCTGGTCACAAAAGCAAGACGTGCTCTTGACCTGACCGCAAAAGATTTAGGCGTCCTTTAAGGAGGTACACACATGACAGAAAAAAACTTACAATATTATCAATCCGTTGCAGCAAATGCGACCATTCGAACACAGGCATACATTGGCGGTGAATGGGTCGATGCTGTATCTGGTGAGACATTTGATACCATTAACCCTGCGTCTGGCGAAGTGATTGCCAAGGTTGCAAGCTGTGACGTTGCAGATGTCAACAAAGCAGTCGCAAATGCCCGCGCAACATTTGACAGTGGTGTATGGTCAAACATGCACCCGAACAAACGGGGACGTATCCTTGTTAAATTTGCTGACCTGATTGCAAAAAACAAAGAAGAACTCGCAGTGCTTGAGGTCATGGACATGGGCAAGCCTATTTCTGATGCCCTTGCCATTGATCTTAACGGTACGATCAACACAATGCGCTGGTACGGTGAAGCTGCAGATAAAACGTTGGACGAGATTGCACCAACTGACCCTTCAGCACTGGCAATGGTAACGCGCGAACCGCTTGGTGTTGTGGGCGCGGTCGTTCCGTGGAACTTCCCTCTTGTTATGGCAGCATGGAAACTTGGCCCTGCCCTTGCGACCGGTAACTGTGTTGTCCTGAAACCAGCTGAGCAGTCACCTCTTTCAGCACTAAGACTAGCAGAACTTGCTGTTGAAGCAGGCATTCCAGCAGGCGTTCTAAACGTTGTACCTGGACTTGGTCACACCGCGGGGAAAGCCCTTGGTCTCCATATGGATGTTGACGGGCTTGTGTTCACAGGCTCCACGCAGGTCGGTAAATATTTCATGGAATATTCCGGTCAAAGCAACCTAAAGCGTGTTGCTCTTGAATGTGGCGGTAAATCTGCTCATATCGTCATGGCTGATTGCCCTGACCTTGATGCAGCTGCCAAGGCAGCAGCAGGTGCGATCTTCTTTAACCAGGGAGAAGTCTGTACTGCTGGCTCTCGCCTTCTTCTGGACAGGAAAATCAAGGATGAATTCCTTGAGAAGGTACTGAAAGCTGCAAAATATTGGGTTCCCGGTGAACCGCTTTGCCCGAAGACCAATCTCGGTGCCATTGTCGACGACCAACAGTATAAGCGTATTCTGGAATATATTGATATCGCGAAGAAAGAAGGCGCAAATCTGAGAACAGGTGGTGATGCTGCGCGAACAGAAACTGGTGGATATTTCGTCTCCCCGACAATATTTGACGGCGTAACCCCTGAAATGACCATTGCTCGTGAAGAAATTTTCGGCCCGGTTCTCTCTGTTATTGAATTTGACGGTGAAGAAGAAGCTATCAAAATCGCTAACAGCACCATCTACGGTCTTGCTGCTGCGGTCTGGAGTGAAAACATCAGTCGTGCACACCGTGTTGCGCGTGCACTGCAGGCCGGCACAATTTGGGTAAACTGCTGGGATCCGACGGGCGACATGACTATTCCGTTCGGTGGATATAAACAAAGTGGTTTCGGCAGAGATAAGTCCTTGCACGCCATGGAAAAATACACCAATCTGAAAACTACTTGGGTTCAGCTTTAGGGGTTACTACGGGGGGGCTAAATGGAAGACACAACTGCTACGTATGGAATTTTGTCCATTCTACCTACGGCGATAGTTTTAATACTGGCCGTCTTGTTGCGTCGCCCCATAGAAGCCCTCCTCATTGGTGCCGTTATTGGATCTATACAGGTCGCAGGCACCGGATTTATCGGTGAATTCACCGACATGACACTTCGGACGATGCAGGATGAAGATTTCACCTGGATCGTCCTTGTTTGTGGTGCAATGGGTAGCCTGATTGCACTTCTGGTCCGAACAGGCGCCATGCAAACTTTCATAGATTTTGCAGCTAACAGGATCAAATCCCGCTCATCCAGCCTGATGTCTACGTGGGCGCTAGGTATCGCATTATTCGTCGATGATTACTTCAACAGCATGATGGTCGGTGCGACCATGCGCAAAATTACAGACAAATTCAAAGTGTCCCGCGAAATGCTGGCCTATGTTGTCGACAGTACCGCAGCGCCAGTAAGCGTTATTATCCCCATTTCCACTTGGGGTGTATTCTTTGGGGGCTTGCTTGTGGACGCAGAACTCGCGGCCGAAGGTCAGGGAATTGCTCTCTATGCGCAGTCAATCCCATATATGCTGTATCCTATCATTGCCATCATCCTTGTGCCGCTGGTGGCAAAAGGCATTATTCCGACCATCGGCCCAATGAAAAAAGCGGAAGATTTGGCATTGGCCTCTGGCGATGAGGGGGTCCCTGTCCCGCACGGCGAGCCAAATTTTGTCGACACACACACAGCTATTAAAAGGAAAGAAGGCACAAACGTCAGTATCCTTCTGTTTATCCTTCCTCTTTTTTCTCTCGTTGGCTTCACCTTTTTCTTCGATTTAGACTTTCTAAAGGCGGTGTATGTCACTCTCGCACTAATGTGTGTCTATATACTTTCTGCGCGCATTCTTGATCATCATGACACCTTCAGCACAATCATAGACGGCTTTAAAACAATGATAGAAGCCTGCGCGATAATCTTCGCTGCCTACACGCTTAAGGATGCTAACGACCAGCTTGGACTGACCGTATATATCCTTGATGCCACTGCTTCTTTCATCTCCGCAGAAACCCTGCCGATGATTGTGTTCGCTGTTATGGGATTTATTGCCTTTGCCACTGGGTCAAGCTGGGGGGTATTTGTCATTGCAATCCCTATCATTGCAGAGCTTACGCGGTCTACTGGCGCTAATCCTTCCCTGATCATTGGCGCAACACTCTCCGCATCCACTTTTGGCTCTCATGCCTGTTTATATTCGGATGCGACGGTCCTTACGGCTCAAAGCTGTGGTACAACACCCATCAAGCATGCTCTGACACAACTACCTTATGGCTTGCTGGCGGCATCGCTGTCACTGGTTGGTTTCTGGTTAATTGCATAGGCACTCAGTATGACAAAAACAGTAAATCAGTACGGCATTAATTTCAGCGCCATTGAGCGATCCGATACCGAGACTGCTCAGGAATGGGTATATCGTGCCCTGCGGTACGCCGTCATGTCCGGCCAGGTACAGCCAGGCATGGCCCTGACCATTCGTGGTATCGCCAACATGCTGTGTGTCAGTGCGATGCCTGCCCGTGAAGCATTATGGCGACTTACATCGGAAGGGGCGCTTCATCTCAAGGCAAATCGCAGAGTTGAGGTACCAACCATGTCACCTGCAAAGCTGTCAGAAGTTTTGCAACTACGCATTTTGCTGGAAACCCATGCGGCAGAGCGTGCTCTACCTTATGTAACAGAAGAAATTCTGTCCCAAATGGCTATTTTGAACGAGCTTCAGAATGAGGCATTACGCAGACAGGACCCAGAGCAAACGATCATTCAAAATCAGGCATTTCACCGGTGCTTGTATGAGGCGCACCCTAATCCTGTGTCCATGCCGCTCATTGAGGGACTGTGGCTGCAACTAGGGCCGCTACACCGGCTTGCCCTGTCCAACATGGAAGATCATTATTTCACGGACCGGCACGTCGAAGTTATCAAGGCTGTTGAAACACAAAACCCTTTTGGACTGAAAGTTGCGATTGAATCGGACATTCGTGAAGGTGCCGGCTACGCAACACAAACAGAATTACTGGAACAATATGCCCGCGGCGAAGCCCCACTTGACTTGCCTGAAGGTGAATTTGTTGAAGGTCTGTTGAAGCAGTAGCGTAAAACTGCACATCTGGCATTCTTAGCTAATCACAAATGCACAAATACATATCCCCGGGTGGGGAGTATCACGTGCATTAAATATCAGGAAATAAAGAAGTAAAGCTGGTGATCCCTACGGGACTCGAACCCGTGTTTCCGCCGTGAAAGGGCGGCGTCCTAGGCCACTAGACGAAGGGACCATCCAGATTTATGGCCAGGTGCAACGATGGTGATCCCTACGGGACTCGAACCCGTGTTTCCGCCGTGAAAGGGCGGCGTCCTAGGCCACTAGACGAAGGGACCGTTTGCACCGAACGAGCGCTTAAATACCTACCCGATCAGGTTGGGTCAACTGTTTTCTCATATTTTCTTTCATATTCTTGTAAACTAATTCTGACTAGTGTCTTGGGGCTGCATCTTCGAGGGTCATTTCAACCTTCGGAGCCCCCGTCCACAGGTCTTTTTTCAGTTTTCCAGCCAAATGAAAATGCTGACCAACACCATTCAATAACATTTGTCCAAGAGGTTCATCCGCCTGACGAAAGGCCATAACTTTCATCGACCCGCCGTCTTTTCCCTTCGCAATGACCCGGACGTGATTCTGACCGACCCTGTCTGCCTTTGTAATAACGACATCAGGGATCGCGAATCTGGGTGCAGAGTTTCCAACACCAAAGGGGCCTAAGGTTTCAATATCGTCCACCAGTGACGGTGTTGCACCCATCATGCTAATGGACACATCAATAACCAGCTTGCGCGCCTCTGAGGCCTTTTCTACGGCCTTACCAAGCATGTCTGTCAGAAAGCTTGTCAGATCGTCTATCCTGTCCGGTGCGACAGTCAATCCTGCCGCCATGGCATGACCGCCCCCTTTGACAAGTATTCCCCTCTGAACCGCCTCTATAACGCCTGCACCGAGGTCAACACCACTGATAGACCGTCCAGACCCCTTGCCTTCGCCATCTTCGATTGCGATTACGAATGTCGGAACACGGTATTTGTCTTTTAACCGACTGGCGACGATCCCGATAACACCCGGATGCCAGCCTTCACTAGCCACAACAAGCACTGCTGGCGGTTTACCGTCCAGCCCGACAATACGCTCCGCCATTTCAAGTGCCTCAGACAGCACATGCTGTTCAATTGCCTGCCGATCCTGATTATAACCATTTAACTGCTCTGCAATCATGGAAGCAGTCATCCGGTCATTAGTGGTTAAAAGTTTCGCCCCTAGTTCCGAGCTGCCAACCCTGCCCCCTGCATTGACACGTGGCCCCAATAAAAAACCGGCATGGTATGTATTTGGCGCCTCGCTTACCCTTGCAACGTCTGAGAGTGCCGCAATACCTGCATTCTGCCTCTTAGCCATTACCTTAAGACCTTGCGCGACAAAGGCTCTGTTCAGGCCGACAAGCGGTACCACATCGCATACCGTACCAAGTGCTACGATATCCAGCAGGCCCAGTAAATTTGGCTCTGCCTGCTCAGGCGTGAACCACCCTGCTCCGCGAAGTGCACGATTAACGGCAATTGCAAGCAAGTAGGCTACACCGACAGCAGCTAGGTGCCCCAGATCGCTGTCGTCATCAAGCCGGTTAGGGTTTACAACCGCAACCGCCGGCGGCAACTCTGGCTCAGCCTTGTGGTGATCAACCACAATAACATCTAGGCCGATATCTTTGGCATGTTGAAGCGGTGCGAAAGATAAAGTACCGCAGTCAACTGTAATGACAACATCAACACCCTGATCCCGAAGCGCAGTCATCGCAGCTGCATTAGGGCCGTACCCTTCTGCCATACGGTCTGGTATATAGATCAATGTATCTTTTGCACCAACCGCATCAAAAAATCGTTTCAGCACCGCACTTGATGTGGCGCCGTCAACATCATAATCGCCAAATATGGCAATCCGTTCTTTTTGCTGAAGTGCGCGGACAATACGGGTAACAGCCTTGTCCATATCCAGTACCACTGAAGGATCAGGCATACTGTCCCGCAGGGAAGGATTGAGAAAGGATGCGATTGTCTCTTCCGGCACGTTTCGGGCACAAAGTATACGTGCAAGAGTGATAGAAATTGACATTCTACTTGCCAGGGCCTCTGCTTCCCTATCGATACAGGGGCGCAACACCCACTCTTGCTCCATAGCAGAACGGCGAACCCCCAGGAAGGGGTCCGCCGCAGAATTTCCAGTATCCTGAAGTGTAGTCAAGACACCACCTTATGCATGACCAAAGTGGTTTGGCCCATGAACAGATTTCACCATACGAATTGTCTTGCTTGCAGACCGCATGACTACTGTCTCAGTCTCGTACCCATGGGAAGTCTTACGAACACCTGACAACATGGAACCATCGGTTACACCGGTCGCGGCAAAAATCACATCGCCTTTTGCCATGTCCTTGGTGTCATATTTGCGGTTCAGGTCTTCAATGCCCCATTTGGCAGCCCGTGCACGTTCATCGTCATTACGGAACGTCAGACGGCCCTGAATTTGACCACCGGTACAGCGTAGTGCCGCAGCAGCCAGAACACCTTCCGGTGCGCCGCCAGAGCCCATGTACATATCAATACCTGTATCCGGGTTCGTAGTTGCGATAACACCCGCGACGTCACCGTCACCAATCAATGTTACACCGCAACCAAGGGCGCGAAGTTCATCAATCATTTTTGCATGACGTGGACGGTCCAGCACACAAACCATGGTATCTTCAACTGCTTGGCCCTTTGCCTTGGCAACTGCCTTGACATTCTCTTCGATTGTATTGTCCAGATCAACAACACCCTCTGGCAAGCCACCGCCAACAGCGATTTTATCCATGTAAACGTCAGGTGCGTTCAAAAGACAGCCTTCCTGCGCAATGGCAATAACCGCCAAAGAATTCTGCATAGCCTTTGCACAGATAGTCGTACCCTCTAGCGGATCCAGCGCGATATCTGCCTTCACGCCGCCTTTACCGACTTTTTCACCGATATAGAGCATTGGTGCTTCGTCACGCTCGCCTTCACCGATAACAACTGTGCCGTCAATTGACAGGTCATTCAGTGATTCACGCATTGCTTTCACCGCAGCAGCGTCAGCTGCTTTTTCATCACCGCGCCCAATCCACTTGTGACAGGCTACAGCCGCTGCCTCGGTCACTCTTACCATCTCCAGGACCAAGACCCTGTCTAAAACAAGTTTACCCATTCATTGTGCTCCCATTGAATCAGGTTTTATTATTGAGTACCCGCTACCTGTATACGTAGCATTGTGGGGGTCTCTAGCACACAATCGGCCTCAGTCAAATGACTGAGTGCTGCTTTAACCGCTGATTCCGACGTTTCGTGCGTTGTCATAACAATATACACGCCTTCGTTCACAGCACAACCGCGCTGGATCAGACTATTGATGGAAACCTGTTCTTTACCAAGAATTGACGTGATGGTAGCCATCACTCCCGGTTCATCCTTAACACTTAGTCGAATATAATAAGTGCCTGGATTGCCACTCACTTCTTCTGTAACCGGAGTTTGTAACTCTGCTACAGGAACACCGAAAACCGGCCCACCACTGCCGCGCAGCACATCAACAATATCCGCAACAACTGCAGATGCTGTTGGACCTTCGCCGGCCCCTGCACCTACATAAACGGTTTGTCCAACATAATCACCCTGCACCACAACTGCATTGGTTGCTTCATGCACCTGCGCCAACGGCTCGCTGACAGGCACCATTGCAGGATGAACGCGCGTTTCAATCCCGTTCTCTGTTCTGTTAGCAACACCCAGCAATTTGATGCGGTACCCAAGGTCGCGTGCCTGGTCGATGTCCACTGGTGCGATATTCCGAATGCCTTCAATTGGCATTCCGTCAAGTGTGGGTGCCTGGCCAAAGGCAATCGCTGCCAAAATTGCTGTTTTATGGGCTGTATCTATGCCGTCAATGTCAAAAGTCGGATCTGCCTCGGCATAGCCAATACGCTGTGCATCCTGAAGAACCTCATCAAAGCCAAGCCCTTCACGCTCCATACGGGTCAGAATATAGTTACATGTACCGTTCAGAATACCGTAAACCCCGCTAATTGTATTAGCAGCCAGTCCTTCACGCAGTGCTTTCACAATGGGAATACCGCCGGCTACAGCAGCTTCAAAGCGTAAATGTGCATCATTTGCCTCCGCTAGCTCTGCCAGTTCGCGTCCATGCATGGCTATCAGCGCCTTGTTAGCCGTGACAAAGGCTTTACCGCGTTTGAGTGTTTCCCGCGCCAGTGCAAGAGCCGGCCCATCGCTGCCGCCAATAAGCTCAACAACCAGGTCAACTGTATCCAGGCCTGCCAGATCAACGGGATTGTCACACCACTCATATGCAGACAGGTCAACACCGCGATCACGACTGCGGTCACGCGCAGATACTGCTACAACTTCAGCTACCGAACCGCCCCGGTGGCCCAAAACCTGTTTAGAACCTTCAAGAATTTTAATAACACCAGCACCGACAGTCCCCAGACCAGCGATTGCTATTTTAATAGATTTACTTGTCATCTTTACTCTCTGCATTTTTATTTTTCCGCCACGCTTGGATATGTGCGTCGCGATTTGACATAAACTTTTTGATATTTCTTACAGCCTGACGAATTCTGTGCTCGTTTTCCACCAAAGCTATCCGAACAAAGCCTTCGCCGTATTCCCCAAAACCTACACCTGGTGCAACCGCAACTTCTGCTTCAGACAACAGAAGTTTTGCAAACTCCATGGATCCCATTTCCAGGAAGTCTTCCGGTAGCGGCGCCCACGCAAACATCGTTGCTTTTGGGGACGGTACGTCCCATCCTGCTCCGGCTAACCCTTCTATGAGAATATCCCGCCGCTTTTTGTAGATCTGACGATGTTCTTCCACACAGTCCTGCGGCCCATTAAGCGCTGCCGTTGCCGCCACCTGAATTGGAGTAAACGCCCCGTAATCCAGATAACTCTTCACACGTGTCAGTGCTTCGATCAGTGTTTTGTTCCCCGCGGCAAAACCAACGCGCCACCCCGCCATAGAATAGGTTTTTGAAAGGCTTGTAAATTCCACTGCTATCTCGCGACCTTTAGGCACAGACAAGATGGACGGCGGTGGATTATCATCAAAATAGATCTCTGCGTACGCGAGGTCAGACAGTATCCAAATGCCTTTCTTGTGGCAAAAGTCTACTACTTCCTTGTAGAAATCAAGGTCGACAACCTCTGCAGTTGGATTTGAAGGATAATTCAGGATGACAGCACTTGGCGTTGGCACACTATGCTGGACCGCATGTGCAAGTTCCGACATAAAGTCCGAGCCTGTTGTCATCGGCATGTGCCGTACAGATGCACCAGCAATCATAAAACCATAGGGATGGATTGGATAACTTGGGTTCGGCGACAAAATTACATCGCCCGGTGCGGTAATGGCCTGTGCAAGGTTTGCAAGACCTTCCTTTGACCCCAGTGTGACAACTGCTTCGGTATTTGGGTCAATGGTAACACCAAATCTGCGCTCATAATAGGCAGCCAATGCTTTGCGCAGTCCCGGAATACCTTTCGACATCGAATATCGATGCGTCCGCTTGTCATCGACTGATTCTTTCAACTTATCAATGATATGTTGCGGTGTTGGCAGATCGGGGTTGCCCATTCCAAGGTCGATAATGTCTTCGCCTCTCGCTCGCGCCGCCGCCTTCATCTGGTTTACTTCAGCAAACAGATAAGGTGGCAAACGGCGAATGCGATAAAAATCCTGACTAGACATTTCGTTTCTCTTTTAAATGACGTTAAAACACCCCCAACACACATGCGTTGAGAAATACCGGATACAATTAAGGGAATTGCACTCTTTGTACAATGATCGTAATGTTTTTTTGCAATTATTGTAATGATAATGCGCGTAAGGACGCTAACGGGAGGAGCGGACAGATGACAGAGACCAGCACAAAAACTACTGAAAGCACTGAAATTCCTAATCTAGAGGACATTAATGCAGTTCTGGAGGAGGCGTCTCGTCAAACCTGCAACATGATGGAAAATTTCATGGAAAATCAGCCTGCGCAAGTCCGGCAGATGCTCGATCCCTTGAATCTAACGCCCACAATGCTTGCGATGACGCAAAAAATTGCTGCTGACCCCTCTGCGCTTCTGATGAATCAGCTGGCATTTTTTCAGGACTATATGAAGCTTATTCAAAATCAATCCCAAAAAATGTCTGGGTCTGAGGCTGAGCCCGTTATCAGCCCTGCCCCTACGGATAAAAGATTTAAGGCAGAGGAATGGTCAAAAGAAGCGCCTTTTGATTTCATCAAGCAATCCTATCTGCTGGCATCCAAGCATATGCTTGATACCATTAGCAGCATTCAGGGACTTGATAGCAAGGATGCTCGAAAAGCAGAATTTTTTACACGCCAGTTTATTGATGCAGCCAGTCCATCAAATTATCTTCTGACCAATCCCGTGGCGCTTAAAGAGACAATGGAGACCGGCGGCGAAAACCTTGTGAAGGGGTTCAATCACCTCCTTGAAGACTTCGAGCGGGAAGAAGGCATGCCGCTCCTGAAAATGGTAGATCATAATGCCTTTGAGGTTGGCAAAAACCTTGCGACAGCAGAAGGCAAGGTGGTTTTCCGTAACCGTTACCTTGAACTTATTCAATATGCCCCTACGACGGAAAACGTTTACACAACACCGATCGTAATTTTCCCACCGTGGATCAACAAATTTTACATTCTTGACCTGAGTGAAGAGAAAAGCTTCGTACGCTGGGCGGTTGCTCAAGGGTACACAGTCTTCATGGTTTCATGGGTTAACCCAGACAGCAGTTATGCTGAGGCCAGCCTGGATGATTATCTGCAGGAAGGCTATCTGGAGGCCTTGCATGTTGCCCAGGAAATCACCGGCGCACCTAGTGTTCATACTATTGGCTACTGTGTTGCTGGGACCATGCTCGCAGCGACCCTTGCCTACCTTCACGCTACCGGGAATGAGAAAATCATTAAATCCGCCACCTTCTTCACCGCACAGGTTGATTTCGAAGAGTCTGGCGATTTATCGCTTTTTGTAGATGACGAGCAGCTAAAAGCGATTGATGCACGCATGGCTGAAAAAGGCTACCTGGACAAACGGTCGATGGCACTGACATTCAACATGCTCCGATCTAATGATCTTATATGGTCCTATGTCGTGAATAATTACCTTCTCGGCAAAGAACCAATGGCATTTGACCTTCTTTATTGGAACTGTGACAGCACCAATCTCCCCAGAAAACTACACCTCCAGTATTTGAAGCACATGTATAAGAATAATGACCTTGTGAAACCTGGTGCTCTGAAACTTAAGGGCGTGCCAATTGATTTGGGCACTGTTGAAACCCCCTGTTATGTTCAAGCTGGGCGTGAAGACCATATTGCCCCAGCTAAATCTGTGTACAAAATTACGGATCATTTCAAAGGACCTGTTCGTTTTGTTCTGGCAGGTTCAGGTCATATCGCAGGCGTTGTTAATCCGCCAAGCGCCAATAAATATCAATATTGGACAAACGATGAGCGTGTTCAAAGTCTGGATGAGTTTATTGCAGGTGCCAACGAAACACCGGGAAGTTGGTGGGGAGATTGGCATAAATGGCTATCAAAACGATCTGGTAAAAAAGTTACAGCAAGACAGCCTGACCGTGGCCCCTATCCACCCTTGTGTGATGCGCCTGGGGAATATGTAAAGGTTAAAAATTAGCCTGTTTTTGCATACTGCTAAACAAATTCCATACATGGCCTACTTCTGCAGGGCAAGGTAACAGAAATAAAAAAGGGACTAAGTTTCTAGTCCCTTGTTGTTTGCTACAAAACTTTGAAATTTCGCTGGCGTCTTATTCCTGGTTCCGCTCTGGCGAGGCGTCCGGGCTTGGTTCTGCCTGCGGCGCAGCATCTTGGCCTGTTGTCAGGCTTTCAAGAGCAATTAACCCTTCCAACAGCGCCGTGCGGGTGTCCTGACTAAGAACCCCATTTTCAGCTGAACTGCGGATTGCATTTAATTTTGCCAGATCAATTTGAAGCTTTATTCTCGCTTCAGACGCAGCTTTCGAAAGCTCTTCAATCTCTGAATAACGCTTCATAAGGCTTCGTTCGATTTCAATCTCACGTGCCCGCAACCGGTAAATAGACTCAATCGCAGTATTCAGACTGGCACCGTCAGCCGCAGCATCCAAAAGCGGCGCAAGCTCAAGCATCCGGCGTTCTACATGCTGCATTCTGGGATCTTCACAGCTATCTGGCATCAATGGTGTTGACGATAGCGAACCAATATCCTTAGGCTTGGCAAGGGAAACACGTGTATTCTGAGAAGACTGCATATCACGCATTATAGCTCCGATACCGTCAAATGCGCCGATATCATCATCCGCAAACGCGAAAGGCGTGGACAGTGAAAATGCCACACCTATCATTCCTAGAATTTTAATATGTCGAGCCATAGCTCTGCCAGTCTTTCAAATATTTGATGCCAAACAATGACGCATAAACTCAAAATTAACAACCTAAACTTTGGTTCGCCACTTATTGGCGTCACAAGACTTGTAAAACACAACAAACTTCAGTGCACCTGAACAGCTGCACTGAATTAGTTTTTTAAAATTTATCGGCGTCTTCATTCACTACTGATGACCGCTCATTAAGTCGCTTTTCAAGTCGCTTGCGCGCTCTTTCAATGTCGCGCTCTGCCTGTTTAAGGGCTCTCATCTGATGCTTTTCCATATCACGCAGTGATCTTTCAGCATCCTGCAGAGCCTGAAGTTTAATCGCCTGCAACTCCTCCTCATCAAGCTCTCCTTCGAGTTCGGCCATCGTTTCTTCGATTTCAGCACGAACCTCCGCAAGTTCTGCTTCCAAGTCGATCTTGATGTCATCTAACTCTAGTGCCTGCTCATCCAGTTCGGCTAATGCCTGCCGGATTGCTTCATCTATGTGGCGGCTCATTTCAGTGGTTTCAATCTGAACCTCAATCAGATCATCACCATATTCACGAAGCGCTTCCACAGATTCGAGCAGCCCTTCTCGCGCACCAAGAAGTGCTTCTCGCTCAATTTCACTGTCAGAGCTTTCTAAGCGTTTCTCGATATCTGCCAGGGCTTTCTCGGCAGATGCGAGCGCCGTACGGTTTGCTTCTACATCTATTTTGTAATGATATTTTGCATTCTCGGCATGCTTTGCTGCTTCTTTTGCATGCTCAGCGTGCTCTTTTGCATGCTCCTTAGCTAGACGAGCATGCTTAGCATGCTTTTCAGCGTTTTCTGTAACTACTACAGAACGTGTCACGGTCTCCGTGCTGCCGTCACCCGATTTTACAACTGTAACCTTTTTACGCGCTTTAGTGTCTTCTGCCTCATTAGCTTCCTGAAAAGTAGCGCCCGTCTCGACATAGGCATTAGACATCGGAGCACACGCCACCGTTAGAAGAGAAGCTCCCATAAGGAGACGCATCATATTTTTGTTTGTCACAATCATTTTTCACTCCCTCCGGCTTTCACTAACTTTTGTTCTGTGTAGCCAGCTGTTTTTCTTACCACTCGCCGTGCATGACTTCGGGTCATGTCTTGTAAGCACACTTAATCAGGCGATCGTGCTAATTCCAACAACGAAGCGATTAAAAGTTCTTTCAATGCGGTAAAGCGTTAAGCTGAAAAAGACGAGGATCAGACAGCTGAGCCATTTAAATTGCGACTAAGACTATTCAACCGGGATCAGTAACACAGCAACTCTTCTGTGTTCCATCATCAGGATATTATATGTCCTGGCTGCTGCCCCGGTATCCATTGGGTCATGGCCGATACGGCGCTGTTCAAGGTATGAACGTATCATAGGGGGGACCGGAATTAACCTGTCCCCCGTACCAAATAGAATCAATTCTGGCAGGATATCAGCCTCTAAGGCTGGCTTCAGGTCATCAAGCGATACTTCTTCCAAAGAATTGGCCTGAATAGGAAATACACCTGACGGCAAAACGAGAACACCACCATCAAATCGGCGTCCCATTAACCGAAATCCACCATCACCATATCCTTCAACGAGAAGGACGTCTTCTGGCTTTTCCTGTTTCAGGACCATACCACCTGATGAGATTTTCTCAGACAAGAATGCCTCCTGACATCACCAATAAATGTCTAGATATGTTCGAACGGATTGCCCGTACGGGTTTTATCTACAGTTGGGTCTTTCTCGTCATCAACCGGCAGCAGAGATTCACGCTTCACATTCATCTGCAATAGCAAAGGAACGGCAACCAAAACGGAACTATATGTACCGATAACAACGCCCCAGATCATCGCTGCTGTGAAACCTTGAATAACAGGACCACCGAAGAAGAACAACGCGAACAGCGCCAGAAGCGTCGTTGTAGACGTCATCAAAGTTCTTCCAAGTGTCTGATTCAGGGAAAGATTAAGCAGGTCTTCCATAGGCATCTTGCGGTACCGGCGGATATTTTCCCGCACGCGGTCATAAACAACCACTGTATCGTTCAAGCTATAGCCAACGATCGTCAACAGTGCCGCAATGATCGACAGGTTAAAGTCCAACTGAGTGACCGAGAAAAAGCCAACTGTCAGCAGTACGTCATGGACAAGTGCTACAACAGCACCAAGACCAAACTGCCATTCAAAACGGAACCAGATGTAGACCAGAACCGCAAAGACCGCGACAGCAACCGCAATGGTGCCGTCCCGTTTCAGCTCGCCGGAAACCTTTGGGCCAACAACATTTTCCTGCCTGAAGCTAACTGCAGGTATTTCCTCAGAAAGCGCAGCACGAACACTGGACATTGCATTCGTTTGAGCCCGTGCATCACCAGGCTGACGTTCAATACGGATAAGTGCTTCGCTGGCACCTCCGAACTCTTGAACCTGTACATCACCCAAATCAAGACCACCAACGATACGCCGTACGTCAGCAAGCGGAACATCACCACCGTCTTCCATGCCAATTTCGATGGATATCCCGCCGCGGAAATCAATACCGTAGTTCAGTCCATTCACGGCGAACAATCCGATAGAGGCAATGATAGCAAGAAGCGACAGGACAAACCCGAAATAGCGGGCTTTCATGAATTTAATATTTGTTTCCTGTGGAACCAGACGCAGTAACATAATCCTCGCCTCCTCTTAAATTGGTAATTTTTCTGGACGAGCACGGGTAACCCAGCTCGCGAGGAAAAACCGCGTCAGAACAACAGCGGTAAAGATTGATGTCACAATACCTACACCAAGGGTGACAGCAAATCCCTGCACCGGCCCCGAACCAAGCACATACAGAAGGGCCGCAGCAATGAATGTAGTGATATTGGCATCCATAATTGTCGAGAATGCCTGACCATACCCCTGCTCCATCGCGGTAAAGGGTTTGGCGCCAGCATTCTGTTCTTCCCGTATTCGTTCGAACACAAGAACGTTAGCGTCAACAGCCATACCAATGGTCAGAACAATACCTGCAATGCCCGGCAATGTCAGTGTCGCTCCAAACAGGCTGAGCGCCCCCATAATCAGGATCAGGTTGACCACAAGGGCAATATTGGCAGCAATTCCAAACAACCCGTATGAAACAGTCATAAAGATAATAACACCGACAAAGCCGATTACGGCCGCCCACTCACCTGCTGCGATAGAGTCTGCACCAAGGTCTGGACCTACTGTCCGCTGTTCAAGTACTTCGAGCGGAATAGGCAGTGCACCTGCTTTCAACAGCGTAGCAAGTTCCTGCGTTTCAGTAACGTCACCGGCCCCTGTGATAATACCAGAACCACCCAAGATGGCGGACTGAATGGTTGGCGCGCTGATGACCACCTCATCAAGGGCGATAGCAAACGGACGGCCAATATTTGCACGGGTATGGTTACCAAACTTGCGGGCACCAGATGTGTTAAAGGTAAAGGAAACTGCCGGCCGACCATTTTGGTCGAATGAAGGCTGGGCATTTGTCAAATCTGCACCATCGACAATAACCCTGTCTCTGATGGCGATCATACCA
The DNA here is from genome assembly GCF_014656395.1 of Kordiimonas sediminis. Taxonomy (GTDB): domain Bacteria; phylum Pseudomonadota; class Alphaproteobacteria; order Sphingomonadales; family Kordiimonadaceae; genus Kordiimonas_A; species Kordiimonas_A sediminis. Next base: position 648,484 of record NZ_BNCI01000002.1, on the reverse strand, counting down.
CCTTCTTTCAACGGCAAAAGCGACACACCTGCACCGAGACGACCACGCTGCATGTCCTGCTGACTAAGGTCAGTGACCACATCATGGAATGTTAGCTTTGCAGCTGTTTGAATGATGCGCTTCAGAGCCTCCGGGTCATCTTCACCGGGAACCTGAAGGACAATACGATCATCCCCTTCCCGCTGCACAGTAATTTCGCGTGTACCATTCGGGTCAACACGGCGCCGTATTACTTCCATTGCGCGGGCTACAGCATCACGCTTCTGAACATTAATACCTTCAGGGGTCAGGTTCAGCGTAAACTTACGGCCTTCACGCTCCAACGTTACTTCCTGAACACCACCGCCAAGAAGCGGGTTTACACCGCCTGTTGTTGTCTGGGTAATTGGAAGCAACTCTTCCCGTGCCCGTTCAATATATTCATCCCGCGTTACCTCGAACGTTACAGAGGTCCCGGAAATTCGAATATTTCGGAAATTCAAATGGGCAACACTTTTCCTGATATCCCGTACCTGCTCGGCCAGGTTTTTCAGTTTGGTGTCGACAACATCGTCAGTTTCGGCTTCCAACAGAAGATGAACACCACCCTGCAGATCCAGCCCCAGACTAAGTGTGTCCGACGGCATCATAGCAGGCAACTCACTGCGCTGCTCTTCAGTTAAAAAGTTGGGAAGTGCGGTCAATATACCGCCAAGGCATACCAACAGTATGAATAGTTTTTTCCAACGCGGAAAGGTCAGCATGCCTTGCCCCTGTCTTCTGGTTATATTTAGGAATCAGTCTTTGCAGGCTCGCCTTTGGCGCGCACTTCAGAAATCGTACTTGCAACAACGCGAATGCGCGTACCCTCAGCAATATCGACTTCAACTTCATTATCTTCTTTTACCTTGGCAACTTTACCAATGATACCGCCAGCAGTAACGACTGTATCGCCTCTGCGCACATTGGCGATCATTTCACGGTGCTGTTTCATCCGCTTGCTTTGTGGGCGAATAACCAGAAAATAGAAGATAAAAACGATTAGGATAATCGGCAGGAAGCCTTCCAGAAGACCTGGCTGAGCAGCAACGGCAGCATCCTGTGCATAAGCGGCAGTTGAGAACATAAAAAATAACCCTTTTGTCTATGCGGCACAAAGTCCCCCCTTGTACCGATATGTCACGAAATTTCAAGGCGCGACTATAGCCCCTGACACCGTAAATGCAACATTCTCCGCTCACTTCAAGAACGGCTAATTGCTTTTCCTTTAGTATCACCGTAAATAAGTAGCATGTGCTCAGTTACAAGTGGCGATCATGGAAGAAAAAATACTCGAAACCCTTACCCGTATTGCGGATGCTTTGGAACAACAGAATTCCCCTGTTGTATCACATGCTGTTGATCCAAATAAAAATGCATTCGTATTTGATGTCTCGACAACGTCTCTGATCTCCATAGACAAAGTAGCAGCTCCCCCTCTGAGTCTCTTATTGGGCGTTGATCGCACGAAAAACACCCTACTGGAAAATACAGTCCGGTTTGCTAACGGCTTTAGTGCTAATAATGCCCTGCTGTGGGGCGCCAGAGGCATGGGCAAAAGTACCCTTGTCAAAGCACTGCATAAACATATCAACGAAACCAACCCACATAGCAGACTTGGTCTGGTTGAAATCCACAGGGAAGATATTTCTGCCCTACCTAGTCTTATGGCTCTCCTGAAAAATGAAGACAGACCTTTTGTTGTTTTTTGTGATGACCTGTCTTTCAATCGCCCTGACAGAGACTTCAAAGCACTAAAATCTGTCTTGGAAGGTGGTCTGGAGGGCAGGCCAAATAATGTCTTGTTTTATGCGACCTCCAACCGTCGCCACCTGATGCCGCGGTCGATGATGGATCAGGAACAGGCTACAGCCATTAATCCAACAGAAGCGATGGACGAAACCATTGCCCTGTCTGACAGGTTTGGTTTGTGGCTTGGATTTCACGCCTGCGATCAAAAAGACTATCTAGCCATGATTGAAGGATATTTTGCGCATCTGGGCTTACCTTTCTCTGACACATGGAAAGAAGAAGCTTTGAACTGGTCAAAGACCCGCGGTAGTAGGTCTGGCCGCGTTGCCTGGCAGTTCGTGACAGATTATGCAGGCCGCAATAATCGCACCATTTCGCTATAATCCATTCACTGGCCACACGTGTGTGATGCATATCACGCGTATGCATCTAACTTGCCGTGCCTTCTGCTAAAAAACACGCTCAGGATAAAAGATACCAGATTAACTGAGATACCGCAGTGGGTCGAGCGCCCGGCGGCCCTTACGTATTTCAAAATGCAATTGCGGCGTGGCTACACCACCTGTGCTCCCTGCCCTGGCAATCACCTGGCCTTTGGTTACTTTCTGCCCATGCCTGACAAGCAAACGTTCATTGTGCGCATAGGCTGTCACCCATCCGCCCGCATGACGCACCAACAGTAAATTTCCGTATCCTTCCAGTGCGTTAGATGCGTACACTACTACACCGCTTTCAGCCGCCTTTACCGCTGTCCCACGTTTAACCAGGATATTTACACCGTCGTTATGAAGACCACCTTCTTTCGGGCCAAAACGGCTGCTGATAGTTCCCTTTACCGGCCAAGCAAACCCTGACCCGGTTCTTGGTGGCGGTGTAGGAATAGCAACAGTTCTTCCCGGGGCTTGCTTAGCGGTAGTCCTTGGCTGACTGGCTGCAGTGTTACTTGCGCTTTGCACACCACCGCCAGGAATACGTAATTTTTGCCCGACTGATAGTGTGTATGGTTTTCGGATATTATTCACCCGAATCAAATCAGAAAGGTTAATACCGTACTGTCGACTAATGCCGTAACTGGTCTCGCCGCGCCTAACCGTATGATAGGAGCTTGTATGCACGACCAGCTTCTGCCCAATTGCAAGCGCATAAGGCGGACGTAGCTTGTTTGCCTGCACTAAATCCTGCAGCCCGACCCCTTCTCGTCTTGAAATAGCATAGAGCGTGTCACCTTTTTGCACGGTGACAGTCCGCATTCCCTGACCGGAGGCAGTATAGTCTGATCTTGCAACAGATGACTGCGTCTGCGCTTTGGTTGAAGTACGCTGCGCCGCATAACGATTGGGTGGTTTTGGTTTAAAACGTGGGTGCGGTACAGGAATTGGGCTGTTTCGAACCTGATACACAGGTTTTATATCGGCAGGACTGCGCGAGGAATAACCGCTGGAACACGCCACGAGAGACATTCCAGCAAGCAGAATTACCGTTTTATTCCATAAACTTATGCGCATAGCATTAACAACCATGCCAAAAGAGTAGCTGAGCTTTGACTATTCGGCAAGAGGTCCTTGAATTTCTGCTGCAAGTGCACGCCGCATATCATCATGAGTTAAGTTTAAATGCAGCGGTGTCACAGAAATACATCCTTCACGAACAGATTTCAGGTCCGTTTCCAGACCAGGCACACCAGAATCACTGGCAAGTCCAAACCAGTAATATGGGAACCCGCGTGGATCCATCCGTTCATCTACCTGAACACCCAGTATTTGACGACGTCCCTGCTCAGTAACCCGAATTCCCTTGACCTGATCAGGTGCAACTGCCGGGAAATTTACATTCATCAGGACATCATGTTGCCAGTCTTGTGCGATCAAACGTTTGATAACTTCTTCGGCATACGTTTCAGCTGTTTCCCAGTGTATTGGATGTACACCGTCGATACACTGACTAAGCGCAATAGAAGGAATACCGCCAAGTGTCCCCTCCATTGCCACCGATACAGTCCCGGAATAGGTAACATGCTCTGCCAGATTACCGCCGCGGTTCACACCTGATAGTATCAACGTGGGCAGATTATCTTTCATAAGCTTGTTAATGGCCATCATTACGCAGTCTGTTGGCGTCCCTGCAACGGCATATTTCTTGTCGTCAAGCTTGCGCACGCGTAATGCGGTCGTCAGAGTTAGCGAATGCCCCGCACCGGACTGTTCGCTTTCCGGGGCAATAACCCAGACATCGTCTGACAGCGATCGTGCAACTTTTTCCAGTATTTCAATGCCTTTGGCCGAAATACCATCATCATTACTGACCAGAATGCGTGTTGTAGAAATAGCCATGATCGAGCCTTATGCTTTGATTACGTCAAGTCCGCCCATGTACGGCTTCAGCACCTCTGGCACACGGATACTGCCGTCTTCCATCTGATAGTTTTCTATAACGGCGATCAATGTCCGCCCCACAGCAAGGCCGGATCCATTCAGTGTATGAACAAAGGTGGTTTGTTTTTCACCCTTTGGCCGGCTGCGCATCTTCATGCGGCGTGCCTGAAAATCACCGCAGGTAGAGCAGCTGGAAATTTCGCGGTATCTGTCCTGACCAGGTAGCCACACCTCAATATCATAGGTTCTACGGGCACCAAATCCAATGTCACCGGTGCAAAGCTTTACAACACGATACGGTAATTCAAGCGCCTTCAGAACTGCTTCTGCGCAGCCCGTCATACGTTCAAGCTCTGCATCACTGTCTTCTGGCTTTGTGATGGATACCATTTCAACTTTTTCAAACTGGTGCTGACGGATCATACCACGAGTATCACGGCCAGCAGAGCCCGCCTCTGAGCGGAAACACTGGCTGAGAGCAGTAAAACGATAGGGCAACTCTTCCTCTGGCAGAATTTCACCGGCAAAAATATTGGTCAGTGTCACTTCTGCAGTCGGGATAAGATAATGATCTGTCGTTGCTTTAAAGAGATCTTCTTCAAATTTGGGGAGCTGTCCGGTACCAACCAGCGCATTATCGCGCACAAGTGTTGGGGTCAGCACTTCTTCGAGACCATGTTCTTCTGTATGCAGATCCAGCATAAACTGCCCAAGTGCGCGCGACAGTCGTGCAAGGCCACTTCGTAGCAACACAAAACGTGATCCAGACATGCGTGCTGCACGCTCAAAGTCCATCTCTTTAAGCTGTTCACCCAGTTCAAAGTGTTCCTTGGGGCTGAAAGAGAATGTAGGCTTGGTTCCCCATACCCGCACCTCTTCATTGTCATCTTCATCATCCCCGTCAGGAATGTCATCATAGACCATGTTAGGCAGACTAAGGAGCAAGTTTTCAATCGCCGTGCCCTGCTCCCGGTCAGTATCTTCCATTTCCTGAATTTTGGTTTTCAGGCCTGATACTTCTGCCATCAAGGCCTGGGCTTCGTCTTCATTGCCCTGCGCTTTTGCTTTACCGATCATCTTGGAAGCTTCATTACGACGAGCTTGTGCAGCCTGTGCCTCTGTCTGTAAAGCGCGGCGCTTTGCGTCCATATCAAGTATGGTGCTTGCAACGGGGTCCACACCACGACGTTTAAGGGCAGCGTCGAATGCTTCTGGGTTTTCACGGATAAATTTCAAATCAAACATGCGTTATGCCTTTTTGGCTTCTCTACGTTTATTGGTTGCTGCGATCAGCAGAATGGAGATTTCATACAAAAGCAGGATTGGAATGCCAAGTGCGATCTGGCTGATTGGGTCTGGCGGGGTTAAAAAGGCCGCTGTGACGAAAGTCCCGACAATCATATATCTGCGTTTTTGGCGTAACCCGTCCGGTGTAACTATCCCCGCGCGCCCCATTAGCGTCAGCCCGACAGGAAGCAAGAAAGCAAAGCCAAATGCGAAGATCATTTTCATGACCAGTGACAAATATTCATCCACCTTGGCTTCTGCTGCGATCTCAACCATACCATTTCCGCCAGCCTCTTCAAAACTTAGCAAGAACTGCCAAGCCCAGGGAATGACCAGGAAATAGGCCAGACACGCCCCAAGTGTGAATAAAACTGGCGTAGCGACCAAAAACGGCAAAAAGGCCTTTCTTTCGTCTTTATAAAGACCGGGGGCAACGAATTTCCAAATTTGTGTGATGAGTATAGGGAATGAAATAATAAAGGCGGCATAGAGTGCCACTTTGATATCAACAACAAATTTTTCCATCAACCCGGTGAAGATCATCCGAACCGCTTCTTTGTCGGTTTGAGCGTCAACATATGGCTTTGCCAGAATTTGAAATATTTCTGACGAGAAAAAGAGCGCACACACAAAGAAGATAATTAGACCGATAAGCACTTTGATGATGCGGGACCGTAATTCAATAAGATGATCCAGCAGTGGTGCGCGACTGGCATCCACCTCATCCTGGCCCTCGTTGTCATCATACAAGTCAGGGGCGTTAGGCTGAGGCTCTGTGTTATCAGGTACGGCCGGGTCTTTTTTACCAAGATCAGAAGGCATCATGACTGTTTCCCTTCTGTGCCTTTGTCTGCATCCGGGCTTTGCTGATCTGCAGCTACGTCCGTAGCCTTTTCATCGTTCTTGCCCGTTTTAGCAGTTTTGGCTTCTGCCTCACGATTTGCCATGATCTTTTCGGTAATTTCTTCAGGCGACATACCGGGCCTTAACCCTTCCTGTTTTCGAAGATCACTGAAAGGATCAGACTTGCTGACTTCCTGCTCTACTTCATCAGCAAGACTTTCTATGCCCTGACGAAATTCATTCGCCATTGCTTTTGCCTTACGGACATAACTACCAATAGTGCGCAGTAATTTGGGCAACTCTTTTGGCCCCACGACAACAAGCGCAAGGATCGCAACCACAAACAGTTCCATGGCACCGATATCAAACATGATGCATTTGCCTTCTCACATCCGGAGACGTCAGGAATTAATTCTTGGACTTTTCTTTCTCATCAGCCACAGGCGTTGCACTTCCTTCGATAGTGCGCTTGTCCTCAACTGATTTGGATGGCTCGTCTTCCTCAGTATCAACCCCTTCTTTGAGGCCTTTGCGGAAGCTGGTGATCCCTTTAGCCACATCACCCATCAGGTCAGAGATTTTACCCCGCCCAAACAACAGAACAATTAATAGGACAACGAGTGCAATCTGCATCCAGCCTGGGAACATGTTTATCTCTCCTTCTTTTGCGGATTTGAAACCCGCCTATTCGCTATCGAATTTTAGTTTTACAATATTTACTGAACGGCGCAATCAACCATCTGTGTTTTCCCTATTTCCATCCTCTGAGATGTCCTGCGACATATCGGATACAGCGGAATGACGATGTTGGTTACGTTCATCTGTGACTTGTCTCTCTGATGCTGCAATTGCTTCCTCGAGGTCAATCTGCGCATCATCTTCCTGACTATCAGACCTGCGTGACGGCACACCACCCATTTTATCAAGCGCAACATCAACACTGTCCAAAAGTCCTGCAGCCTTCAACTCCTGAAGGCCCGGGAGGTCCTTAATGGACTCAATCCCAAAATGGATAAGAAAATTCTCTGTAGTACCATAGGTAACGGGCCTGCCCGGGGTGCGCTTGCGCCCCATCATCCGTACCCACTCCGCTTCCATCAGAACATCCAATGTTCCTTTGGAAATGCTTACGCCCCGTATTTCTTCAATCTCAGCCCTTGTAACAGGCTGATGATAAGCAATGATCGACAATGTCTCAACCGCAGCCCGTGACAGTTTTCTGGGTTCATCCACTTCCCGGCGAAGCAGAAAAGACAAATCTTCTGCCGTGCGAAACATATATTTACCGGCAACCTGCACCAGATTTACCCCTGCTACAGCATACTTCTCTGTCAACTCAGACAAATGTTCTTCTACGTTCGCACCTTCAGGCAGGCGCTCTGCTAACTCATCAACAGATAAAGGACGCTCGCTTGCAAACAAAACTGCCTCAACCATTCTTTGGTGTGCTGCTGCTCTCTCTGGGTTTGTTTCAATGATGGCTTCAGTTGTCATTGGCACCCTGTTCCCCGGCTTCTTCTTGTTGTTTTTGTCGTAAATAAATGGGACCAAACGTTTCCATCTGCCTCAGATCCGCCTGCCCTTGCCGTGCCAGTTCTAAACTGGCAGCAAACATGCTGGCAAGCGCAGATTTTCTATGCTGTTCATCTTTTAAATTGGCGGGCAAGAAAGTGCTGAGTGTTGACCAGGTGAAAACCTCTCCAATCAAGCCTGACAGTCGCTCTATCGCTTCCTCAAGTGCATAGACCGGACGGCGTTCAATTCGTATCTCTGTGATAGTATGGCGTTGCCTGTTATCCGAGTAAGCGCGCAATAGCTCATATAGAGTGACATCATATTGTCCGCGCTTTAGCAGCTTTAGACCCTCTGGATTGCCGCGTGCGAACACATCACGCCCCATTCGGTCCCGTGCCATCAAACGGGCGCCACATTCACGCATTGCCTCTAGTCTTTGAAGGCGCAGTTGCAGCCGTAATGCCAACTCTTCTGCCGAAGGCTCATCCCCAGCCTCTTCCTTAGGCAACAATAGCCGGGACTTCAAATACGCCAGCCATGCCGCCATCACCAGATAATCAGCCGCTATCTCTATCTTGAGCTTTCTCGCTTCAGCTACAAACGCAAGATATTGTTCCACAAGCTCAAGAATTGAGATTTGGGTCAGGTCTACTTTCTGGGCGCGCGCCAGGGTCAACAATACATCAAGCGGTCCTTCGAACCCATCCATATGCAGGACCAGATGATCCGGGTTAGGACTGTGGTGCGTCCCTGCTGGTGATATATCTTCTTCGAATTCCATAAACCCCAAAACCTGCTTAAACACAGGTAACCTATTAGTCGCCTAGAAGCCCCCGAGTGGCACCCCCACCAAAAAGACAACAAGCTCTACCATAAACAATGTTGGCACGAGAACGATTTCTTTCGCCAAGATGATGATTCCCATCAGTATGAAAAAGCCAAAAGGCGCGACTGAACGATACGCCGCAGCCATTTCTGACGGCAGGAACTGTTCCACCACACCTGCACCGTCCAAAGGGGGTATAGGCAACAGATTAAATATCATGAACAGACAGTTTAGGAAAATACCATAAAACATTGTGTTATATAGCCAATCTTCCTCCGTAACCCCTGCGCCGATTGCAAACCGAAGTACATATGCGCAGAATATTGCTACGATCAAATTACCCGCGGGACCAGCAAGCGCTGTTAAAACCATATCACGTTTATAATTACCAAAATTACGCGGATTAATCATGACGGGCTTGGCATAGCCAATCAAAAACGGAATACCGAAAAAGATTGCAATTGCCGGCAGGGCAATCGTCCCGAACGGATCAATATGAACCAGCGGGTTAAGAGACAATCGTCCATCAGCCTTTGCAGTGTTATCACCGAAATAGTAGGCGGCAAACGCATGACCAGCTTCATGTAGCGTGACAGCAAGAAGAAAAGGCAGCGCCATTACACTGAGCAAATATAAGCTTGCATCTAAACTCGGCACAAAACCTCCTGCGTCTTAAGTGCTTGTTTGCAGAATTCCTGCATCTTGCATCATTTGATTATAGCGCTGCTCCATTTCCTGACGGTCAGCAGGCTCCAAACGGTGTAGTTCATAAATAAGCCCGGCAAGCTGTTTTTCAAGCGATGTTGCGGCAAACGGAACAGCAGATGCGATATCCTGCATCTCTTCCATATTACCATTGCAGTGCAAAGCAATATCACACCCAGCAGACAAAGCGCCTGTCGCCCTTTCCTTTAACGAACCTGAAAGAGCCTGCATTGACAAATCATCAGACAGAAGTATGCCGCGAAAACCCATTTTCATGCGAATAATGCGGCTAATCACAATTCTGGACAAGGTACACGGCGCCTTGTCATCCAATTGTGTGTAGCGAACATGCGCCGTCATAGCGAGTGGCATATCAGACAGCATTTCAAATGGCCTGAAATCATGGCTGGAAAGCTCTGCGAGATCACTCTCCACTGTAGGCAATTCCAGATGACTATCGACCAGGGCCCTGCCGTGCCCCGGAATATGCTTCAAAACGGGCAATACACCGCCTTCTCTGAGACCATCACACGCAATCCGCCCGAGCATACCAACAAGCTCAGGATCATCTGAAAAGGCACGATCACCAATCACATTGCTACTACCTTCCTGCGGTACATCAAGGACCGGTAGGCAGTTGACGGTTATACCTGACCGGCGCAGGTCGTCAGCAATCAGGCGGCAATGCAGCCTAAGTGCACTGGCAGCCAGTGAAGGTTCGTCGGAGCACGCCAGGTCACCAAAGACAGAAGCAGGTGGATAGTTCCGCCAGTGTGGTGCCTTCATCCGCTGCACCCGCCCGCCTTCCTGATCAATCAGAATGGGGAGTGCATCACGCCCTGTGACTGCGCGCATTTCAGATGTCAACGCATAAAGTTGCTCCTTGTCCACAACGTTACGCGCAAACAGGATAAAGCCAATTGGATCAACTTCCCGGAAGAATGATTTCTCATTATCAGTTAGCTGTGGGCCTTCACAACCGAATATTACCGGGATCATTGCTCCGGACCTTATGGATTGACAGCCATACAACCCTGCCCTTTTTCGGTCAGGGCCAGGCAAATACGGTCCACTTCACTCCGCGTATTAATCGGACCAAAACGCAAGCGGTAAAGCGTTCTGTCTCCTGTATTAACCGGCTCGTAAATAGGCGTCAGTCCGGAAAGAGCATCCCGAAACTTTCGTTTCAGATCACGCGCTGTGCGCTCCGCACCTTCTCTGCTTCCAAAGGCACCCAACTGAACTTTATATTTACCTGCCATATCAGGCGTGGTTGCAGCTGGTTCTGAAGCCGAGGTTTTTGGTGCCTCTTTTGCAGTGTTTTCTGCAGGCGAGGTCTTGGGTGCAGATGCATCAGCAGTTGATTTGGAAATTTCAGCAACCTGCTCGTCAATCCTGTTGTCCTGGCTTTGGTCCAGGAACGCTTTATCATCAACGGTCGGGGTCTGTACTTCTTCAACAGCTTCTTGCGGCAAGTCAGCAAGAGGGTCTTCTGCTTGTTCGCCAAGCGCCATTTCAGAGGACGGAATGGTATCACCACTGCGGTCAAATACCTGCTTGTCCTGATGGTCAACACGCATGCCGCCGCGGTCTTCTGGACGCTCTTTCACTGGCGTGGAGGGCGCTGCAACACGAACTGGGCCCTGATTAGAATCATCAACTGAATATAGCATTGCAATGACTGATATAAACAGGATGACGATGACTATCGCACCACCAGCTATAAACATCATGGTTTTATCACCTGAGAAGAGTGACTCAGACTGTTCTTCAGCTGGCACTGGTTGCAGCCATGGTGGTGTTTCTTTATCCATTGCGCCCTCCCGAAACTCGCTTGCCTGTTACCTGTTTATCGCATTTCCTCAACTGGAACCACGCCCAGTACATCAAGGCCGCTTGCAATGACAATAGCAATTGCACGAATTAGCGCAAGACGCGCGTATGTCAATTCTTCATCGCCATCAATCACAAACCGCAGGGATGGGTTGTCATTACCCTTGTTCCAGAAACTATGGAATTCAGAGGCCAGATCATACAGATAAAATGCAATCCGGTGTGGTTCGTGCGCTTCTGCAGCGCTTTCAAGCAGTCTAGGCCATAAAGCCATCTGCCTAATCATGGATATTTCAGAGGCATCGGACAGAAGGGACAGCTTGGCATTTGATAGAGCGGCATCAGCGGTATCCAGACCGTCAAATGCCTCCATAGCCTTACGCAGAACAGAGCAGATACGCGCATGCGCATACTGCACATAAAATACCGGATTATCTTTTGACTGCTCAGTCACTTTGGCAAAGTCAAAGTCCAGAGGCGCGTCATTTTTCCGCGTCAGCATAATGAATCGGGTAACATCAGGGCCAACTTCATCCACCACATCGCGCAGTGTGACAAAATTCCCTGCCCGTTTGGACATTTTAAAAGGCTCGCCATTACGGAATAACCGCACCAACTGGCACAGACGAATGTCCAGATCACCCTCACCACCATCCGTGATGGCCTTCACTGCAGACTGCATACGTTTGACATAGCCGGCATGATCTGCGCCCCAAATGTCGATCATATGCTTAAACCCGCGCAGATACTTGTCGTGATGATAGGCAATATCGGCTGCGAAGTAGGTGTAATCCCCGTTCGATTTCTGAAGCGGACGATCAACATCGTCACCGAAAGCGGTTGCCCGGAACAATGTCTGCTCTCGTGGTTCCCAATCTTCAGGTTTCATGCCTTTCGGTGGTTCCAAAACCCCTTCGTAAATATGGCCTTTACTGCGGAGGTGCTCAATAGCTTCACCGATACGGCCACTTTCATGCAGGGTGCGTTCCGAGAAGAACACTTCTTGCTCAATGCCAAGCGCCTTCAAATCTTCGCGCACTAGGTCCATCATCGCTGAGGACGCAAACTCCTTGAATTTCAGTAACCAGTCTTCCTCTGGTGCATCAAGATACTGGTCGCCAAACTCCGCCTTCAGTCCTTCTCCGACTGCAACAAGATAATCCCCGGGGTACAACCCTTCAGGTATTTCGCCGATATCGCGGCCATGAGCTTCCTGATAACGAAGGTGGGCAGACCGTGCCAAAGTATCAATCTGCGATCCTGCATCATTGATATAATACTCTTTAGCTACCTCGTAACCTGCTTTGGATAAGAGGTTTGCAAGTGCATCACCGAACACGGCACCGCGAACATGGCCCACATGAAGCGGTCCTGTCGGGTTTGCTGACACATATTCAACATTGACCTTCTCACCTTTACCAAGGCTGCTATCGCCGTAGTTCTTCCCTGCCTTAAGGACCTCTTGAACCTGTTTCTGCCAAAAGCTGTCAGAAATACTCAAATTGATGAAGCCCGGACCAGCCACGTCAACGCTTTCAACCGCGTCAACGCTGCGTAAAGCTTCTGCAAGCTTTTCAGCGATATCGCGCGGCTTCATTTTAGCCTGTTTGGACAGAACAAGCGCCGCATTTGTGGCAATGTCACCGTGACTTGCATCTCTTGGTGGTTCTACAGACAGCGCTGAGCAGTCCATGCCCCCAGGCAAGTCACCAGCCTTGGCCAGAGCAGTCAGACAATCTTCAATAACGGTGCGAAAATAAGAAAATACATTCATAGGGATACTTTGGATAAATCAAATAGCTTTGTGTGTTCCCGGAAAGCAAAACGATCTGTCATGCCAGCAATGAAGTCAGCTACGACACGTGCGGTTTCCGGTGTGTTCGGTCCTGATGCTTTCTGCCCCCATTCGGTTGGCAGAACTTCTGGCTCGGTGATATATAGATTAAACAGGTCTGTGACCACCCTTTTTGCCTTACTTGTCATTCTGTTGACAAGATAATGCTTATACATGCGTTCGAACAGGAAGTCTTTAAGCGCTTTAACGGCGCGTCCGGTTTCATCTGTGAAGGCAATAACCGGCCTGTCTGCATTGCGAATATCTTCAACTGTTTCCGGTTTCAGGTCCTGCAATCTTTTACGGCTCTCAACAATCAGATCAGCAATCAGGCGATTGATCAGACGGCGTACCAATTCATGAATAAGAATATCACCGCTTGCCTTGGGGTATGTCCATCTAACTTCATCGGTTAACTGTGCAATCACAGGAATTTTGCGCAGTTCCTCAATTTTAAACATGCCAGCCCGCAAGCCATCATCAAGATCATGCCCAGAATATGCAATATCATCAGCCAGCGCAGCAATCTGGGCCTCGGCACTTGGGTATGTATGTAATTCAAGGTCATACTTTGCGTTAAAGTCACGCAAGCCAAACGCCAATTCAGCCGGCGGATTCGACGGATCAAATGCCTTGTCAACCAGCGGACCATTATGCTTTGCAAGACCTTCAAGACTTTCCCATGACAGGTTCAGGCCATCAAAGGAAGCATATCTGTGTTCGATTGAGGTTAGCAGCCGAATTGCCTGTGCATTATGGTCAAACCCGTCATAATTGGCCATGCATGTATTCAGCACGGTTTCCCCGGCGTGACCAAAGGGAGGATGGCCCAGATCATGTGCAAGTGCCAACGTCTCCCCCAAGTCTTCATTCAAAGATAGTGTGCGGCAGATAGACCGTGCGATTTGCGCAACCTCTAGCGAATGCGTTAAGCGCGTTCTGAAATGATCCCCTTCGTGATACACAAAAACCTGAGTTTTATGTTTCAAACGTCGGAATGATGATGAGTGAATTACTCTGTCTCGATCTCTTTGAAAACAGCTTCTGCTTGCTGTCTCTGGCTCTTTCACCAAACGTCCACGGGACTGACCCGGCAAACATGCATAGGGTGCCAGGGTATCTTCATATCCAGGACGTGGGTCAGTCATATAGCTCTCCTAATACCAAAATCAGAGTAACACAGCCAAAGCCTGAATGCGCAGCATGTGTCTGTTTCACATATTGGCAGCCCAAAAGGGACTCACCAAAAGTCTGTGCACGATAATCACATGCCAAAATTCACGCAACAAGTTTGGTACCCCGGCGACAGACTTTGTTGATATCATTAAAATTTGATTAACAATATCCTTGATTGTTAATGAATTGTTAACTAAAATGCATGGCATGATTGATCACATTGAAAATCTGCAGACGTCAACGGCTGATTTGACAGCATCTTTTCACCGTTCACTGTACAGTCACTGGGTACAGATTGCTGACGACAACAAGTTCCCGGACAAAAAAGATTTTCGCCCTCAACTCTTTAGCAGCTTCCTTCCACAGGTTGCGCTGATCACAATCGACAAAAATGGATACAGAGACCGCTTAACCGGGTCAGCAATCCTTGAGCGTTTTAGACTATCTAATCAACCGAATGCACTGAGCGACTCACCTGATCAGGCTATTCGCGGTATCATCAGGCAGATTGTTGATGCCTCATTACAGACACAAGCCCCATTATTTATGCGCGGATCAGTCATCAGCGACAAATTGCTGCCAGTCGCCTTCACACTTGTTTGCCTGCCGCTGACCGTTGATGGAACTGATAGCTTGGACACCCTACTCTTGGCTTTTGAATTTCCAAAACAAAATAGTTTTGATGCCTTCGCAATTGATTCCATTCTCCAGCCCTCTTATATGTAACAGGAAGACTTGGCGATTTATGGGCGTATACCCCATATCCAATCGCCATAGTTTTAAAGTAAATTTCGAAGGAACGGTTGGTTTTCATGAATGCTTCAACGTCAAATTCTCCGGTTGGTTTAAGCGAAAAAGCAGCTGCACGTGTCGCAGAGCTTATAAAAATGCAGGGTAACCCTGACCTTAAACTACGCCTGTCTGTTTCAGGTGGCGGATGCAGCGGGTTCCAGTACGGCTTTGACTTTGCAGAAAAACCAGAAGCAGGTGATATCGAGGTAAACCGTGACGGTGTGACCATGCTTGTTGACGAAATGTCCCTTCTGTATGTGATCGGCTCCGAAGTCGATTATGTAGAAGATCTGATTGGCGCATCGTTTCAGGTAAAAAACCCTAACGCAACGGCCAGCTGTGGCTGCGGATCGTCCTTCTCAGTTTAATTGTCCTCAGCTCACTATTCACGCCAGATACTTTCAAACAGGCTATTCCGTTATGAAAATTGCGACTTTTAATATTAACGGGATTAAAGCCCGGCTTCCCAGATTATTAGAATGGTTGGAAGAATTCTCCCCTGACGTTGCCTGCTTGCAGGAAATTAAAAGTATTGATGAGAATTTCCCAAGAATGGAGATTGAGGCTCTGGGGTATCATGTGGAAACCCATGGCCAAAAAGCCTTCAACGGTGTAGCCATCCTTTCAAAGGAGCCCATGGCCGATATCGTACGAGGACTGCCTAATATGACGGAAGGCCCTGAAGGTGGCCCCGAACAAGCACGTTATATTGAAGCAACAATCAAAGGCGTACGCATCGCTTCAATCTATCTGCCGAACGGCAACCCCCAACCAGGTCCAAAATTTGACTATAAAATTGCCTGGATGGATAAATTATATGACCGCGCTGCTGAACTGGTCAAACTGGAAATGCCGATCATCTTATGTGGTGACTATAACATCATCCCAACAGACGAAGACTGCTATGCACCTGCCAAATGGGTCGATGATGCGTTGACACAGCCTGAAAGCCGCGCTGGCTATCGGTCGATCTTAAACCTTGGATATCTTGACGCTCTCCGACAGATTAAACCAGCGGGTGCGGCCTATACCTACTGGGATTATCAGCGCGGTGCATGGCAAAAAGATCACGGGATTAGAATCGATCACCATCTTCTATCGCCGCAAGCAGCAGACATATTAAAAGACTGTCAGGTTGACCGTGTCCCCAGAGGCAAGGAAAAAGCCAGTGACCACACACCGGTTTGGATTGAACTGCAGTTGGACGACTAACAGCACGTCACAGTCTATTTAGAAGCAGAAAGTAAAAAGCCCCGACCAGAACTAGTCAGGGCTTTCTGTCATTACTAAAGAATTGTGTACCGTTTACTCTTTACCAGACGAATACTGTACAGCACCAGTACAAAGCCGGTATCTGACACCGTGCGCCATCGCAATTGCAGCGGATACAGGTACACCGATCCCTATCTGGACAATGAAGGCAAGATAGACTGACCCAACAGCCGCAGCCAGATAACTCGGGATTAACAGCGCCATATAAATAATGATCAGGGCAACAGCGAAGTCCGCGGTATGTGCGTGCTCAAACCCTTCACTGGAATCACCAAGCGCAGTATGTGTCAGATTGGCCGAAAACAGTGAATAGATTAAACATACCACTGCCGTTGACACCAGGTTCAGTGCAACCGCACTAAGAGTCAGGGATTGCGCAGACTGCTGTTCCACCAGAATGGTCATAATTTCCAGCGCAGATTTACCGTCAAGAGCCTCCAGATCAATCTCTGGCCCACCTGTAGGCGTGTACCCCAACATACCTAAGGCAGCAAATATAAGCCCAACACCCAAAGCAAGCAGCAATCCGATCAAAATCATTTTGATACCATTCACCAGTCCTGCCTTGAACATATCAGACACACCCTGGCGCGCTGCATCAGCCCCCAATGCGCCGACTCTGACCCAGTAATTGAACCAAGCGCCCATAATTGCCAATATGACAAGTACAGTGATCAATCCAATAACGAACCCGAGGATACTGGAAACCACGGACAGCGCCCCTGATAGCCCAAACCCAACTAGGCTTATCAGGAAAAAAGCAACGACCACGATTAACAAAACAACGAAAATCCGACCAATGTTTTGCAGTGTGATACCAACCGTCTGGTTAACGGTATTCATAATTGAAAAAGACATAATCCCCCTACCCTGCAATTTCTTTGCAAACTACCGCTTCAGCAATTAAAGCCTTGACGTACTTTATCTCTCTTTTATCACTCTGGCAGCTTTCGTACAGCCCCTTTATCCGCGGAAGTTGCCAGAAGGGCATATGCCTTCAAAGCCTTACTGACTTTTCTCGGTCTATCTTCCTGTGGTTTCCAGGCATCTTTGCCCTTTGCCACCATTGCACTGCGACGCGCGGCCAACACATCATCAGATACATTCAGGTTGATGGAGCGCTCAGGAATATTAATAACGATTTCATCGCCTTCTTCGATCAAGGCAATGGCACCGCCTTCTGCTGCCTCAGGGGAAGCATGCCCTATTGAAAGGCCACTTGTACCGCCACTGAAACGCCCATCAGTAAGCAGCGCGCATTCTTTGCCAAGCCCCATGGATTTAAGATAGCTGGTTGGATACAACATTTCCTGCATGCCCGGCCCGCCCTTTGGTCCTTCATACCGGATGATAACAACATCACCTGGCTCGATCTTGCCTGCGAGTATTGCCTCGACACTGCTATCCTGACTTTCAAAAACACGGGCTCGCCCTATGAAGGTCCAGATACTCTCATCAACACCTGCCGTCTTTACGATACACCCATTCTCAGCGATGTTTCCGAACAGAACTGCCAAGCCACCCTCAGTTGAATACGCATGCTCTTTCGATCTAATACAGCCATTCTGCCTATCCCGGTCAAGGCTTTCCCACCGTTTGTTCTGCGAGAAAGCAACCTGCGTAGGCACACCGCCCGGTGCCGCCATGAAGAACCTTTCAATATCCTGATCATCTGTTTTCATAATATCAAATTGATCAATGGCATGTCCCAAGGTCGGACTGTGAACAGTCGCGCAGTCTCTGCGCAGTAATCCCGCACGGTCCAGTTCACCCAGGATTGCCATGATACCGCCTGCGCGGTGTACATCCTGAATATGGTAGTCCTGGGTCGCTGGTGCTACCTTGCATAAATTGGGGACAATCCTGCTAAGGCGGTCAATATCTTCCATGGTAAAATCGACCTCAGCTTCCTGCGCAGCAGCGAGTAGATGCAACACGGTATTTGTAGACCCTCCCATGGCAATATCGAGGATCATGGCATTTTCAAATGCCTCAAATGTTGCAATACCACGTGACGTCGCAGACGTATCACCCTTCTCGTAAAACCTTTTGGTCAAGCTAACAATCTGTCTAGCCGCTGTCAGAAACAGCTCTTTACGGTCCGCATGGGTAGCAAGTGTTGTGCCGTTACCCGGCAGACTAAGCCCAAGCGCCTCGGTTAAACAGTTCATGCTGTTTGCCGTAAACATCCCACTGCAAGAACCGCAGGTTGGACAGGCGTTTCTTTCAATCTCGTCAACTTCTGCATCGGATGTTTGCGGGTTCGCAGCTTCTACCATGGCGTCCACCAGGTCCAACTTCCTGTTCCCGCTTACGCCAGCTTCCATCGGGCCACCGGAGACAAAGATCGTGGGAATATTAAGGCGCAAACTAGCCATCAACATACCCGGTGTGATCTTGTCACAGTTAGAGATACAGACAAGCGCATCCGCGCAGTGTGCATTGACCATATATTCGACACTGTCCGCAATAATTTCACGGCTTGGCAGACTATACAGCATGCCGTCATGTCCCATTGCGATACCATCATCAACCGCAATAGTATTAAATTCCTTGGCAACACCACCTGCTGCCTCGATCTCGCGCGCAACCATCTGACCCAGGTCTTTCAGATGAACATGGCCCGGCACAAACTGTGTGAAGCTGTTTGCTACGGCAATTATCGGCTTATGAAAGTCCTCGTCCTTCATCCCTGTTGCACGCCACAGTGCACGTGCACCTGCCATATTGCGGCCATGTGTTGAGGTTTTGGAACGATACTCTGGCATTCTTTGCACTCCGAAATTTAGCTGTAAATTTGGGGCGGACTTTAGCCAGTGACACATTAAATGTCGATAAGAAATGGCAAGAAAATTTCTCTATTTTTGAAATATTGTTTCTTTTTATTTCAAATCTTATCAATCTCTTTACTGTAAGTAGTATCCATCATAAGTAAGCTTGCACACTATTTGGGGAAACATAATGTCATCAACTATAGACATTTATTCAAAATCTATTTGTAAGAGAAAAACAGCCACTATTTTATCTGAAGTCTTACAATCAACAAATAGTGGTACCAACACATACAATAAAATACGCCTAACAACGGCGAGCCATCAACAACAATTGTTGAGAGCACAGGCTCCGCAAACCTGTAATCTTTTTGATACTAAACTGCATTCCTCCTTTATTGAGTTTTCTGTGAATACAGTTCCATCAAATGAGTTTGTGGAAAAAGCACCCTGCTATGCTGCATGTCCGAAAACAATGCGGACAGAAAACATGGACACTGTAAAGAACCAACAAAACTCAGCCATCCAAGCTGAGCCAGTAGCAGACGCCCTTTACCGGCAGCCACTGGATTTACTATCAGAAAACTATAAATAAATTAGATTGGGGAATCTATGACAACGCATCCAACAATAACAGTGTTGAAAAGAAGTCTAACCAACACTGTAAGTACACTTGTGCTTGCTACAACGCTAATCAGCGGTAGTGCTTTGGCATCAGACACATCACAGGATCAAATGGAAATGATCCTGAAGCGCCTTGAAAAGCTGGAAGCTGAAAATAAGGCACTTAAAGCCAAAGTGAATGCTATGACTGAGGTTGCACCTGTGGCAGTGGCCAGTACATCACAGTCACAATCAGCATCATCAGGTACGCAGCCAAACACAGCGCAAGCATCTTCTGATGCTGCATTAGTGACCAAAGCAAGCCTTGCCTACGACATGCTGGACGCTACAACAAACATCAACAGAAAGCAGCTACGTCTGCTTGAGGCAAAACAAACCGGTGAGCTGGCAAATAACAGCGTTGTCATCAGTGGCGGGGCCACAGCTATCATGGATTACTGGCGCAGTAATACTGATGACAAATTCGGCTATCTAATGCGGCACCCTACACCGTCCAACCAAAGGCAAAAGACGGTATCAGAAGCCGTGTTGCACAGCATGCAACTGTCTGCGACTGCCACTGTTGGTGACTGGGTCACTGTGTACGGAGAGGCGCTGTATGATCCTGAGCAAAGCTTCGGACAAGGCACAATCACAGACCTGAACCGTAACCAGCTTCAGCTGCGCAAAGGGTACGTGCTGCTTGGTAACCTGGACAAGTCGCCCCTGTATTTGACCGTAGGTAAAATGGCTACATCATTTGGCCTGACTGATACAGTTAGTCCCTTCACTGCCTCTACTGTGTGGCATGCCTTCGGCGGCCTCGCATTCGGTGCGCTGGCTGGCTACAGTAAAGATGGTCTGAATATTACAGCAGAATTGGTACAAGGTGGTGCCCAGTTCCGGTCAGCCAACATGCCAAATGACGGCACGAACGTTCCCAGCAAATTGAATAACTATGTGCTGGACGCTAATTATACACTGCCAACACATTTCGGCAGTGCAATGGTTGGTGCCTCTTATCAGCGTGGATCTGCCTATTGCCAGTCATATCCGGTTACCCACTTCAACCCGTGTGAAGATAACAACCCGGCATATAGTGTGTATGGTCAATTGTTTGCAGGCGATTTCATGTTCCTGGGTGAATTTGCTAAAACAACCCGTATATGGGACGGTACACACAATCCGACCCCACCGCTTGACCAGTTTGAAGCACGCAAAGTTACAAGCTTTGGTTTGGGGGGACGGTATTCCATGGACCTAAGCGGCAAGCGTGCTGATCTCTCGCTTGAATTCAGCAGCTTTATCGCAGGGCCAAAAGGATCACCGTGGCGCCGGCAAGACCAGACAGTTCTGGGCTTTTCCTATTTCCTGACTGACTCTGTGAAGTTCTTTGGCGAAGGTATTTTTGTAAACGGCTACGCCCCACTTAACTTCATCAGCGGCGGCAATGTACCGCCGGGTGAAACACACAGCGACATGGACATCACCAACAAAGGTGTCATCATTGGTGTTAACGCCGTCTTCTAAGTCATTACAAATAAATGAAAAGGCCCGGATCACTCCGGGCCTTTTTTTTACATTCTGCCTTAATAGTAAATAGTATATAGCGTCTGCTATCCTAGCCTGTTAAGCGCAGCCTTTGATTTTTCAATCTTGTCTTCAAGGTCAGCAAGCTGTTCTTTGGCTTGCTCAATAACCTGTGCTGGTGCCTTGGCAACAAAGCCCTGGTTACCCAGACGGCCTTTAATCGACCCTGCTTCTTTTTCCAGTTTGTCCAAAGCTTTTGTCAGGCGAGCTTTCTCTGCATCAATGTCCATCAAATCTGCAAGTGGCAAGAAGACAGTTGCCTCATCCACTACCAGCTGTGCTGATCCTTTTCTTTCAGCACTGTCGACACAGGAAGCCTTTTCCAAACGCGCCATCCGGCACAGCATATCCTGCCATGTTGCTACGCGGGACTTTGTGACGTCAGATGCACCAACCAGCAGTGCAGTCGCCTTTGCACTGGCAGGAACATTCATTTCAGAACGTGTTGAACGAACTTCGGTAATGAACCGGATCGCCCAGTCTACTTCTGACAAAGCCTCTTCATCAATTTGATTAACTGTTGGCCATTTGGCGTGAATGAGATCATAGGCACGATCGTCTTTCGTCGCATGCCATAGCTCTTCCGTGATATGCGGCATGAAAGGATGTAGCATTACCAGAATTTGGTCAAGTACCCAGCCTGCTACCGCACGTGTCTCGGCTTTCAGTGCTTCATCCTCACCCCAGAACACCGGCTTTACAAGCTCAACATACCAGTCACAGAAGGTACCCCATGTGAAGTGGTAAATAACATCGGACGCCTCGTTAAAACGGAAAGCATCAAGCGCATTTGTTACCCCGGCTGCAGCTTTTGAGACCTCGGAAATAATCCATTTGTTGACAGAGCTGGTCGCAACCGGTGCATCCACACTGTTTGAACCGACAATACCGTTCATTTCGCAGAACCGAGAGGCATTCCATAGCTTGGTACCAAAGTTCCGGTACCCTTCAACACGTTTCTCAGCCAGCTTGATGTCTCGACCCTGGGCTTCCATTGACGTCAGTGTAAACCGCAGAGCATCCGCACCGTATTTCTCGATAAACTCCAGAGGGTCAATCACATTCCCCTTGGATTTTGACATCTTCGCGCCCTTTTCATCACGGACAAGCGCGTGGATATATACGTTTTTAAACGGTGCCTCGCCCATAAAATGAATACCGGACATCATCATTCTAGCTACCCAGAAAAAGATAATATCAAAACCTGTTACAAGCGTGGCATTAGGATAGTAGCGTGCTAGCTCTGGCGTTTCCTCTGGCCATCCCATTGTAGAATAAGGCCACATTGCAGAAGAGAACCACGTATCCAATACATCAGGATCACGGGTCAACTCTACCGTCTCGCCGAAATGCTTGTCTGCCGCTGCCTGTGCCTCTTCTTCCGTTTCCTCAACGAAAACAGTGCCGTCTGGTGCATACCAAGCAGGAATGCGGTGTCCCCACCAAAGCTGACGACTAACACACCATGGCTGAATATTACGCATCCATTCGAAATAGGTCTTTTCCCAATTCTTTGGGATAAAGTTCGTTGTACCATTTTCCACAGCTTCAATCGCAGGCTTTGCAAGTGTTTCAGCGTCCACATACCACTGCTCTGTCAGCCACGGCTCAATGATAACACCCCCGCGGTCACCATATGGCACCTGATGAACATGGGGTTCCACTTTAACAAGGAAACCACCCTCTTCCATATCGGCGACAATGGCCTTACGGGCATCAAATCTGTCCATACCCTGATATTTTTCCGGGGCATTTTCATTGATCGCGGCATGCTTGTCGAAAATGTTGATCATCTCCAGACCAGCACGCTTTCCAACTTCAAAATCGTTAAAATCATGCGCTGGCGTGATTTTCACGGCACCTGAGCCCTGCTCAGGGTCAGCATAATCATCTGCCACGATCGGAATTAAACGACCAACAAGCGGCAACCGCACCATCTTCCCTATCAGATGCTTGTAACGCTCATCTGACGGATTCACAGCAATGCCCGTATCCCCAAGCATTGTCTCAGGCCGGGTGGTTGCAATTTCAATAAAGCCAGACCCATCTTCGAGTGGATAACGGAAATGCCAGAAATGGCCATTAACTTCCTTTTGCTCCACTTCGAGGTCAGAAATAGCTGTCACCAGCTTGGGGTCCCAGTTTACAAGACGGTTGTCTTTATAAAGCAGGCCTTCCTTGTAAAGCTGGACAAATTTCTTCAAGACCGCTTCTGAGCGGCTTTCATCCATGGTGAAGGCTTCGCGTGACCAATCACAGCTGGCACCAAGACGGCGCAGTTGGCTGGTAATTTTTCCACCTGATTCTGCTTTCCATTCCCAAACGCGCTCGAGAAATTTTTCGCGGCCCATTTCCTTACGGTCCTGACCAGCTGCGTCCAGTTGTTTTTCAACAACATTCTGGGTCGCGATCCCTGCATGGTCTGTACCGGGCTGCCACAAAACATCTTTACCCCGAAGGCGTTCAAAGCGGATCAATACATCCTGCAGTGTATTATCAAGAGCATGTCCCATATGTAGGCTACCGGTCACGTTGGGGGGCGGCATGACAATAACGTACGGCTCTGCCCCTACGTTACGTCCACACTTAAATGCGCCGTTTTCTTCCCAATGCTTGTACCATTTGCCTTCCAGGTCTCCTGGATTATAGGTCTTGTCCATGCCCATGTTGGCCACCTTAGTAAATTGTTCAATGAATGAAGGGTTGTTTTATGCGTCAAGCCACTGTGCGTCAATGCCTACCAGACTGTAGGCAGCACAAATATCATAAATTCACCGAGAATCACCCCAGAGCGTTCGACACATATATCTTTAAAGAAAATTACTTACGGCGCGCAATTCGCGCGACTTCCCGTTCAACCGCATCCTGCACGATTTGTGGCAGGTTTTCATCCAGCCAACCTTGCAGCATTGGTTTCAGCATAGAGCGCACAAGTGCCTCAAGCGTGTTTTCGTCGCCCACATACCCGGACACCATCATACTTGATAGCTGATTGAAGCTTAATGACGCCCTGTCCTCTACTGGCTCCGACACGATCGGATCAGCCGGGTTCACAGGCTGCTCAGTTGCAAATTCAGTCAGATCAAACACATCATCTTCGTCTTCATCTGCCTGGGCGGGTGCAGGCTCAGGCTCTTGAACCGGCAGCGGTGCAGGCTCAGGCTCAATTTCCGGGACGACTTCTGGCTCAGGTGCAATCTCAGGCTCTGGAGTAGGCTCAGGCTCTGGTGCAAATTCGGGTTCCGGCACAACTTCTTCAGGCACAGGTTCAGGGGTCGGCGCCGCTTCCTCAGCAGCACTTTCCGCTTCACCTTCCCCATCATCATCAGAAATTATCCGGCGGATCGACGCCAGAATTTCTTCCATGGTAGGTTCTTCATCAGATGCAGTATCGCTCATAGACCCAGCCAGTTTATTAGCTCCCAAAGGGTAACCCCTAATTGAACAGGTACAGTCTCATTCCCTGCCTGTCAATAATTCTTAATGAATAGTAACGCCTTATGGAAGATAGTAAAAACAGAAACTTGCGTTTTTGTTACTTTTTCTGTCATAAGAATCAGAAAGGCGGGCAAATACCCGCCTTTTGAAGTGATTATTAGGAAAACTACTAGTCTTCGATACCAAGACCGAAGAACTGATTTTTCACATCATCATAATGTTCTTCAGGATCGTAAACAGTAACACCAAGCTCCAGATCCTTGGCTGTCAGTCGTCCAATAGCGGATAGAAGGCTATAAGCAGCAACCATTTCATCGCGCTGCGCCCCGATCAGGTTAGACCGTGCATTCAGGAGCTCCTGCTCAGCATTCAGGACATCAAGAGTAGTACGGGAACCAACTGCCGCTTCCTGGCGAACACCTTCAAGCGCGATTTCGTTTGCACGAACAGATGCCTCGGACGACATAATCTGCCCTCTCGCAGCACGTAAGTTGTCCCACGCTACAAATGTGCTTTCCTGCGCTAAACGCTCTGCCTGATGGATTTCCACCATACGCTGGCTGCGAAGCTGCTTATTACGGCGCACATCACTATGACGCGCACCCCCTGCATAAAACGGAACAGTCAGTTGAACTGATACTGACCGTGACTTAGTATCACTTGGTCGAGACTCTCCACCAAAGAAACTAGTTCCACTACGATGTGTATAGCCTGCCTGGGCTCCGATCCGAGGCGACAAAGCCCCAAGGCTTTGTTTCACGTTGTATGATGCAACGCGTTCATTATGACGCGCTGCTATAACACCTGGTGACTCAGCCATCGCAACTTCGATAGCTGCATCAAGCGTAGCAGGAAGATCAGGTAGCGCATTTTCTTTTTCAAGACCAGCAGGCGTGCGTCCAACTACACGCTGATACAGCGCTCGGCTTGCAGCCAGACGGGCTTCCGCCGCCATCAGATTCGATTTCGCACCTTCAAGGCGTGCTTCCGACTGTGCTACATCTGTCCGGGTAATTTCCCCAACACGGAAACGGTCACGGGAAGCTTGTAACTGACGCTCAAGCACCTGAACCTGGTTTTTATTCAAACCGACAACCGCTTCATCGCGCACAACATTAGTATAAGCACGGATCGCATCCAGAAGAACCTGCTGTTCAATATTCATCAGCTGGGCACGACCGGCCTTAACCTGATACTTAGCTGCTTTGGTTGCGTTCAAGTCCTGAAAGCCACGAAAAAGAGACTGAGTTACTGTCAATCCAAGGTTTTCATTATCAAAAGACTTGTAACCTTGGGAGCCTGGCTCAGTCTCAAGCAAATCATTCTGTTCGCCTTCAGTACGGGAGTAGGTCCCCTCCAAGCTTGGCAGGAAACCTGACTTCGCACGCGAAACATTCTCATCAACAGCACGCAGTGCGGCACGCTGTGCCATCAATTGCGGGTTACTTTCGTACGCCGCTGCCAGTGCCTCTTTCAGACTTTCAGCGGATACCGACGATGCACCGCCAAGCACTGTGGCAAGTGCCAACAGTGATACTAATCCCTTTTTCATAAACGTCTCCTCTATTCCTCGCTGTTTATTATGGGTTTTATTAGAGTCTTTATTATTACCTAAAATAGCAATATGGGCACCCTATCCCCAACTTCAAGCAGATACAACCTAGAAACTGATACGCTCTAGAAAGTAAAACCCTTTTCTACCTGAAAGCCGGGCAAGTCTGCCACATTCGCGTCAAACAGGATTTTTTCCTGAAAATCATCATCAGACCGGGTGACAAGAAGGGCACGTCCGACACCGCCAATCTTTTTAACACAGACAAGGCGGCCACCATCTTTAAGCTGTTTCAACAGGGCTTTTGGCAGATCGTCCACCGCGCCCTGACAGAAAATAACATCGTATGGCCCCTGCTTGGCCACGCCCTTATCAAGGTCACCTTTAACCACGGCGGCATTCATCACGCCCTCGTCAGTCAGTTTTTTCTCTGCTGCCTCATAGAGCGCATCATCACACTCAAGCGCGACAACTGCACCGGCCAGCCCCGCCAGAACCGCAGAAGAATAGCCAGTGGCACAACCAATATCCAGAACCAGATCACCCTCCTGAATTTTGGCAAAATCCATCAGGCGTGCAAAAACCATTGGTTCCATCAAATACCGGCCACCGCCGACGGAAATATCTTCGTCTGCATAGGCAACACTGCGCAGTGTTTTAGGGACAAAATGTTCACGAGCAACTGCACGAACTGCGCTGATCAGCCGTTCATCATTCACTTCATTCGGGCGAAGCTGGCAATCAATCATATGTTCGCGCGCGGCATTGGTTTGTTTCACGATGCTAATCCTTTCAGAGACATCACTAATTTCCATTTAGCCGCTTTATAAGGCGCAACGAAGCGTTTAACAATCCGTTTCACCCCGAAAAATGAACTTTTTGCCGATAATTTGTGATCAGAACGCCTTAGGGAACTTCAGTCCACAGCCGACTACGGAAGAAAATTACAGTTTTGACACAATAACCGTTTGCAGAAGGCAATGGGCTTTGCTATAGCCTCTTCGTCCACTCAGTAAGCGAGGCGCGATGGCGGAGTGGCGACGCAGCGGATTGCAAATCCGTGTACACGAGTTCGATTCTCGTTCGCGCCTCCAATCTTTTCCAAAAACTTAAACAAGTCTTTTTAAACTTATCGCCGTGATGGATAAAGGTTTATTGGAATAGTTTTGACCTGATTCACGGGAAGACCCCTGCCCCAAACACGGCACAAAAGAAAAAGGGGCCATATAGCCCCTCTAATGTATCTTGCAAATTCGCTGAATGCATATGCAACCTGTACTTAAGGCCACATTGGCAGTGCATTCCATTCCGCTTCTGATGCTGGTTCACCCTGATTTTCCATTAACGTCAGCCAGCGATCCCCCTTTTTTACCATTAGCGTTGCAAAATGGGTCATGTAGACAGCTGATTGGCCGTCCTTGCCGATTTGCTCATACCGGAAAATACCAGTTTGGTAGGACGTAGTTGCATTGATGATCCGGCTCTTGAACCGAAACTGCAAGTTTGCGTCGATGCCGTCGGCCTTTGCCTTCGTACCCGACGTGCGCCAGCCCTTCATTGCCTCATCAATCGACTTGGTGGACTTCCCGCCACTGACAATGACTGCATCCGGGTGATATGTGGACGCCATCAGGTCAAAGTCGGCGGCACTGACGGACTGCACGATATCCTTAAATGTGGCATCCGTGGGCTTGGTTTCCTCTGCCGCGGCAAAACCACTTGATATCAGCACGCCCAGCAAAGCCGCAGTGCCCATACCTTTTACTGTTGTTGTAACTTTGGCGATCAAAACTCACTCTCCCCTATTCTGCTAATTGCAAGGCACGCACCTGGCATGCCTTGCATAAATATCTGATATTAGACGAATTTACCGCCTGATATTAGAAGTGTTTACGGAAAGTAACACCGATTGTGCGTGGCTGCACACGAATTACTGCATCCGGATCGAATGGTGGACGACGCAGCGCCCGCACAACACCCTGACTATCAAACAGATTGTTGGCATAAAGAGATACTTCCATGTCTTCCCATTCAAAACCAATTCGCGCATTGGTCATAGAATAGTCGTCCATACGGCGATAGTTTGTGTCAGGGTCATGGTTAAATTCTGTATGGCGTGTACCGACATACTGGTGATTTAACCAAACAAACAGGTCCATAGTATCCGTAATCGGGCGGATATAGTTTACTGTCGCGTTAAAGGACAGTTCCGGAACGTATGGCGCCTGATCCCCTGAAACTGCATTCAGGTTTGGCACATCTTCGTCCAGTTCTGACTGCAGATATGTACCACCGAAACCAACAGACCAGTTTTCAGAAAGCTGCGCATCAAGTTCCAGTTCAACACCCTGACTTGTTGCTTTACCAACGTTTTCACGGAAACCAAAGCCACACTCAAAGCTGCGACTTGTCTGCATGTCATCCCATTTCACATGGAAGTAAGCAGCATTATAGGAAAGCTTGCCATCTGCAGCCCGGCCCTTGGCACCGATCTCATAATTCCAGGTTTTATCCGGGTTAAAGAAACGGACGTCCCCGCCCTGACGTTCAACTTCTGCCAATTCGTCAGCACAAACTGCCTCAGGAATAGCACCGTTAATACCACCGTAACGGAAACCTCGGGCAACCTGAGCATATACAAGCGCATTGTCTGAAATGTCATACGACACATTCAGTTTTGGGTTCACGCCGTCAGTTTTTCCGCGTGGCCGTGGGTCACTATTCGCACCGCCATTAAACAAACCAGACTGATAAAACTCGATATCCTGCTTCCAGTTAAAATAGCGCAGGCCAGCTGTGACAGTAAATTTATCAAAGCTATAGTAGGCTTCACCAAAGAAGGCGAACGTCTTCACAGTCAGATCATCATAGCCGTAAAAAAGATGGTCATCCGGCGCCCCAAAAGCAGAGGAAGGCGTTCCGATGATCGCATCAGCCCCCGGAACCGGGAACGTGTTCAGATAGTATGTATCTTTCTTGTCTGTGTAGGCACCCACTGTCCACTGGAACGGGCTGTCTGTTGTCGAGGACAGACGCAGTTCCTGCGTGAACACATCAAGGTCTGTTGTATCAACAAGCTCATGCGGTGTAATGCCCGGCGGCAGTGCCAGCTCAAAAAGCAGATCAAGTGACCGTGGGTTAATGACTTTTCTATCGAAATAGGATGTAGAGGAAATCAACTCACCCCAACCAAGGTCAACCGTGAAAGTGGCGTTGAAAATCTGCATTTCATCGTCATATCCGTCAAAGGATACATAATCACGGCTGAATAGCGGCGTGCTGTCCAGGTCTTCCGGACGGCCATTGTCTGAATACTCATGATGGAAGAAGGACAGATCCGCTGTAAAGTTATCTGACGGCTGATAGCGTGCTGCAACTTTCACACCTTTGGAACTGCCATCATTCAGGTTCTTTTCACCCGTTGTGACATTGTCCAGATAACCACCGTTGTGAGTATAGTAGCCGCTGACACGCACACCCAGAACATCATTGATGATTGGCGCATTAATAAGGGCTTTAACGCCATATGACTGATCGCCGTACTTCAGATCAGAAGCATCAAGTTCAACCAAGCCTTCTACTTCTTCAAGGTTCGGCTTTTTCGAAACAAGACGCACTGTACCCGCCATTGACCCGGCACCGTAAAGTGTACCCTGCGGACCGCGCAATACTTCAACACGCTCCAGATCAAACAAGCCAATTTCAGGGTTCATCGCGCCCAGGGAAATCGGAATTTCGTCAAGATAGATGCCAACAGTTTCCTGGTTTTGTGTATCGTTATCGTTACCGCCACCGTTCGCGACACCGCGGATTGTCAGACGTGTGCGACCCGGACCGTTTTGATAAGCAGTCAAACTTGGGACAGAACCCAAAAGGTCAGTAAAGTCCTGCGCCCCCAACTTATTGATCAAGTCGGATGAAACCACATTGATACTGATTGGAACGTCATACATGCTTTCCGCACGTTTCCGCGCCGTTACCACGATTTCTTCCGGACCTGCGTACGCACTGTCGTCCGCTGATTGTGCCGTCACAGCCGGCGCCATAAGCGCACTCATCATCAAGCCGAAAGTCAATGATGTCGAACCAGCCAAGCTGCGCAGGCTTTTTGTTGCGACCTGCGTCACATTTGTTTTTTGCATAAGGTCTTCCCCTATTTTTTGAAACGATCACAGTTGATCGAGTACCGGGCCAAACTAACAGCCCCCAAAATGCGACCGGACAGTATCACAGATTTATGACCCCAAATGTTGCAACTGTCATATTGAATGATGCGATAGTAAATTTATGCAATTCCCTCTCAACTATGGAATGAACTGTGCCGACTATCGTTTACTTTTAATCGAATACTGCGACATATCTGATGCAGAAAGAGACACGCTACAGTTTACAAGCAGTGCCGCTGCGCTTAATCACCGATTTCGGGATTCCTTGGGAAAACGCCCAAACTTCTTTTTATAAGCCACTGTAAAATTTGTCGCATGGCCATACCCTACCTGTGCTGCGACCTGTGCAACTGTCAGATGCCTGTCCTGCAGCATCTCATTTGCCTTATTCATCCGGTAATCCTGACAAAACTCGAAAATTGTCTTGTTAAAAACCTGCTTGAATTCTGTGCAAATCGTGCTTCGGTTCAGTCCCACGCGCCGTGAAAGTTCCCGAATAGTCGGCGGTTTCGCATAATTTTCCACGAGCAGTCTTTGCGCTTCAAATATTTTGGATTTGACTTTTAGGTCCGCAGGCAGACCTTTCGGCATTTCCGTGAAAGATTGTTCGATATCGCCAAAAAACTGACAGATCAATTCCGTCGCCTTGGCTTGAATATAGCAATTACGCCGACTGCCCTGATGAGAGATATGCAACATGGACAGGATGGTTGTCATCATTCGCGACGACAAAGGGAATTCGTACAGGGTAGATGCTTCTTCCCGACCAAAGATAATATTGGCAAGGCGCGACGGCATTTTTCCTGCCTGCAGTGCAAAACTGTCAATCAAAAACTGGGGTTTAAAATGAATTGTGACACTGTTCATTTCGCTATGGGAGGCGATCACCAGATCAAAATTGGCGTTAGACCGGGTGCGCTGCAGTGATGCGCACGCCTGCGGTATTTGCAAACGCCCCATGTCTTTGAATTCCAGCCAGTAATTACCAGATAAGACAAACCGTATTGAGACCAGATCACTGGACGGCATGATTTGTTGGCGGGAATTTCGGTCATAATTTCCCTTGGTAATGCAGACCAGCATTCCGTCAGAAATCCGGCTCAATTCCATGTTGCCGATGATTAGTGTTTCACCTACCTGACCATCGCGCCATACAGTGGCGTCATTAAATGCCCGGCCAGAATACTGCTGCCCACGGGAAGCAACCGAGGAAGCCCGAAAAGCTTCATTAAACTCTGCATATACTTTTGCAATATCTGATGCCTGTTCCATGTCCCTGAAAATGCATCAAGTGGATTTAAATTGCACCAACAAAAGGAAAGAAACTGCTGGCCCTGTTCAACAGAGCCATAAAAAAAGGCCCGTCAATACGGGCCTTTTCAAAAGTTTCTATTTGATACTGATGCCTTAACCGTCCAGCTTCGGCTGCAGAAGCTTATTCACAACACCAGGGTTTGCAGCGCCGCCAGTTTCCTTCATGACCTGCCCCACAAAGAAGCCAATCAATTTGGTTTTACCTGCACGGTACTGTTCTACCTGGCCAGGATTAGCAGCAATGATAGTGTCAATGATCTTTTCAAGCTCACCTGTATCAGAAACCTGCTTCAAACCTTTTTCGTCAACGATGACAGCCGCATTCTTGCCAGTTTCAAACATTTCTTCGAACACATCTTTGGCAGTACGGCCAGAGATAGTACCGTCTTCTATCAAACCAAGAAGCTCTGCCCCTTGCTCAGGAGAAACCGGGCTTTCAGAAATCGTTTTACCTGCTTTATTAAGCAGACCAAACAAATCGGAAATTACCCAGTTAGAAGCCTTCTTCGCCATGTCGGCGTTGCCAAGCTTCGCTAAAAGCTCTTCGAAGTAATCAGCGTTCTCTTTCTCGGCAACGAGAACGGATGCATTATAATCAGAAACCCCCAGATCATCGACAAAACGCTTTCGTTTGTCATCTGGTAGTTCAGGCAGACTTTCACGCGCCGCATCCACAAAGGCATCATCAAATTCAACCGGCAGCAGATCGGGATCAGGGAAGTAGCGGTAATCGTGCGCTTCTTCCTTGCTGCGCATAGAGCGGGTTTCCCCTTTGTTTGGATCAAACAGGCGAGTCTCCTGATCAATCTCACCGCCGTCTTCGAGAATATCTACCTGGCGACGGGCTTCAACCTCAATCGCCTGACGAACAAATCGAATTGAGTTTACGTTTTTAATTTCACAGCGCGTACCAAGCGGCTCACCCGGACGGCGAACGGATACGTTCACGTCTGCCCGCATGCTACCCTGCTCCATGTTGCCGTCACAGGTACCGATATAGCGCAGAATGGTCCGCAGTTTGGTCAGATACGCCCCTGCTTCTTCCGGGCTGCGCATATCTGGCTTGGAAACGATTTCCATCAACGCAACGCCAGACCGGTTCAGGTCAACATAGGTAAACTGTGGATGCTGATCATGCATGGATTTACCTGCATCCTGCTCCAGATGGATACGCTCAACACCAACCTCTTTGGTTTTGCCATCACCCAAATCAAGAAGGATAGTACCCTCACCTACTACGGGGTGTTTGAACTGGCTAATCTGGTATCCTTGCGGCAGGTCAGCATAAAAATAGTTTTTGCGGTCAAATACAGAAAACTTGTTAATCTGTGCCCCTAATGCCAACCCCGTGCGCACTGCCTGGCGCACGCATTCGCCATTAATGGTAGGCAACATGCCCGGCATCGCTGCATCAACCAGCGATACCTGCGAGTTTGGCTCTGCACCAAACTCGGTTGCAGCACCAGAGAATAGTTTTGATTTTGAGATAACCTGTGCGTGAACCTCGAGGCCAATTACAACTTCGAAATCACCAGTGGCACCCTGTATACGATATTCACTCATGCCCTTATCTCCACCATTCATTCGGCGCAGCCGTAATAGCAGCTGCTTTCTCAATTACCTCAGAAACCTTCAGGACAGTTTCTTCGTCCCACGGTTTACCCAGAACCTGCAAACCAAGTGGCAGGCCGTCCGCATCAAGTCCAGCCGGTACGCTGGAACCTGGCAAACCTGCAAGGGATGCCGGAACGGTGAAGACATCATTCAGATACATGGCAAGCGGATCGTCCGTTTTTTCACCAAAGGCAAAAGCTGCAGACGGTGCCGTTGGTGTCAGAATGACATCACACTGTTCAAAGGCACGTGCAAAATCGTCACTGATCAACTGGCGAACTTTCTGGGCTTTCAGATAGTAAGCATCATAATAGCCTGCAGACAGAACATATGTCCCGATCATGATCCGGCGCTTGACTTCATCGCCAAAACCAGCCGCACGAGTGGCTTCATACATATCAATCAGGCCACCATTTTCAGGTGTCTCACGCAGGCCGTAACGAACACCGTCATACCGTGCAAGGTTGGAAGATGCCTCTGCAGGCGCGACAATATAGTAGGTAGGCAGTGCATATTTTGTATGCGGCAGATTGATATCAACAACCTCTGCGCCTGCTTCCTTCATCCATTCGATGCCTTTGTGCCACAGGGCTTCAATCTCGCCTGGCATGCCAGCGAGGTGATATTCTTGCGGAATACCAACCTTCATACCGCGAATATCGCCTGTAAGGGCTGCTTCGAAGTTTGGCACCGCCATATCTATGCTGGTACTGTCTTTCGGATCAAAGCCTGAAATGCTTTCAAGCATGATAGCACCGTCACGAACGGAACGTGTGATTGTTCCCGCCTGATCAAGCGAACTTGCAAACGCGACCATACCGTAACGGCTGCAGCGGCCATAAGTAGGCTTGATACCAAAGGTACCGGTAAAACTTGCTGGCTGACGAATGGAACCGCCTGTATCCGACGCCGTTGCACCCATCGCGGCAAAACCGGCAACCGAGGCCACTGACCCACCGGAAGAACCACCCGGAACAGTGTCCACATCACCCTTACGCCACGGGTTTTTCACCGGCCCGTAATAGCTTGTCTCGTTTGATGAACCCATGGCGAATTCATCCATATTCAGCTTTCCAAGCATGACAGCGCCGTCATCCCACAAATTCTGGGTGACTGTGCTTTCGTACTCAGGCTTAAAACCATTCAGGATATGGGAACATGCCGTAGTCTCCACACCCTTGGTGCAGAAAAGGTCCTTGATACCAACCGGAATGCCGGTCATGCCTTTTTGCTCACCCGCCTTGATTTTGGCATCAGCGGCGTCCGCCATTTCCAGCGCCTTTTCCGGCGTCTGGACAATATAGGCATTCAGTGCGTCAAAGCCTTCAACAGCGGTGATGTGGGCTTCTGTCAACTCGCGGGCAGACAATTCCCCTTTGGCCAGCAGGTCACGCGCTTCTGATATCTTCAGTTTGGTTAAATCAGTCATGACAGCCCCCTACTCGATTACTTTTGGAACAGCAAAGAAGCCGAACTCAGCTTTTGCAGCGTTTTTCAAAACGCTTTCCTGCTTGTCACCATCATTGATCACATCATCACGCCAACGCAGCTTGGCATTCACCGGGCTTGCCATCGGCTCAATAGTGTCAGTATTCACTTCCCCCAATTGCTCGACCCAGCCAAGAATATTATTCAGCTCGCCGGCAAGCGGCTCCAGCTTATCTTCTTCGATCTTTATTCGTGACAGACGCGCAATTTTGGCGACTGTTGCCTTATCAATTTCTGACATGGGAAATCCCTTATGAAACGTGTCTTGAAACCAACATCCGAAAAAGCATTGCAAATGCCCCGGATTTTGGCGCAACTTAACGCCTGCAATCAAACTAGGCAAGCGGTGATTCTTGATTATGACGCGAAACATCACAATACGGCAGGCACGCCCATCCGACGCCCGGGAATTGAACAGCTATCAGCGACAAATTTATCAGGATGCCAAACACCTTATAACGCACCCGGCCGAGTTCAGAATCACTCCTTTCAAGCAGCGCCTATGGATCGCTCGTAAATCTCTAAATGCCGCTGAGACGTGCCTCATAGCCACGAAAGACAATCATATTCTTGGCATGCTCGAAAGCTGGACTGATCGCAGGCGGCGGGTGCGCCATATAACAGGATTTAGTATGTCCGTGGCCGATGGCGCCAGAAATCAAGGCATTGGCAGCAGATTACTTGGCACCTTTTCTGACTGGGTAGCAAACCATGCAACCCTTGAGAAAATTGAACTCCATGTTCATGCAGACAATGCCCAAGCAATTGCACTATACGAGAAGCATGGTTTTACTGTAGAAGGTAAACGCATAGGCGCAATTCGCTATGAGGATGGTCGGGTAATAGACGATATCCTGATGGCAAAATGGCCCTTGTTACAGCCAGTCTCTAATCAGGCAACACTATAGCAAACCCAAGAACGACGTCACTAACATTATCAAGGTTGAAGAAACCAGGGATTATCAGGATATTTCTATGAGCAGCAAAACCAGCCCGGCAGCTAAATTTATGATCGCCATTATCGCCATTATCGTGCTTCTACTAGCAGGGGGCGTATGGCTGAACACTAATGAACAGACTGCAATGCGCATTGCCTTTGTACCTGGTCATAGCTTCGCCGAAGAAGCTGAAGAGCCAAGACTGGATTATGCTGATGATGCCTCCTGGTTTGCATTACCTTCAAATGAAACTTACGTTAACTTAGCACCAGAAGGCATTGAAAAATATTCAGAAAAACCAAATGTCGATGTGTTTTTTGTTCATCCTACGACATATCTGATCCGCGGTAATTGGTCTGCCCCGCTAGACGATAGCGCAACGAACAAACGGACCCAGGAGTTCTCCTTGAAAAATCAGGCATCCAGCTTCAGTGCAGCGGGCAACATTTATGCCCCACGATATCGGCAAGCTGCCTTTGGTGCCTTCTTTGATGATGGCACCGATGGGATAATGGCCCTGCAGCGCGCCTACACGGACATTGTTGTTGCCTTTGATGCCTTTATCGAACGTCGCAATCCCGAAAACGGTATTATACTTGCGGGTCATAGCCAGGGAAGTCTGCACCTGCTCCGTCTTCTCAAAGACCGGTTTGATGGTACGGAGCTGACTAAAAAGCTCGTTGCTGCTTATCTTATTGGCTGGCCGGTCTCAATAGAGGCCGACATAGGTGCAGTTGAAGGTGTCGACATCTGTGACGCCCCAACACAAACCGGTTGTGTGATTTCGTACCAAACCTTTGGCAAACACGGCGAAACTGAAACCATTACCGGCATCTTTAACGCAACACCGGGGCTGAACGGCACATTGCGCGCTGGCACGCAAATGCTCTGCACCAATCCACTAAGCTGGACAGTGGGCGATTCTGCAAACCGAACCGAACACATGGGCTCGGTGGAACTTTTAAGCGGCAATGCTCCACTGCCAGCGCCTATTCCTAATTTCATTGGTGCATCGTGTCATAGTGACGGCATTCTCTTTCTTGCTCAGCCTTTGCTGAATGAAGAATGGAACCAGTTTACAATGACGGGTGAAAACTATCACGCCTATGACTTTAATATGTTTTACATGAACATCCGCGACAATGCCCATGACCGCGCTCTTGCATGGACCGCAGCCCAGCAGTCCACTGAGCGCACTCCGGACGGCACTAATGAGTGACCCATACGACATTCAACAAGTAAAGGCGCAGTTCCCGGTGGGGCGGCGCCTGTTGGGCATGGACCCGGGGACAAAAACAATTGGCCTTGCCCTGAGTGATGTTATGCGCACCGTTGCAACCCCGCTTGAAATCATTAAGCGCAAAAAATTCAAAGATGACGTCATTCGCATCAAAGAGATTGTGCAGGAGCATAATATTGGTGGCTTTGTTATTGGCTTGCCCAAAAACATGGATGGGTCGGAGGGGCCGCGGTGTCAGGCAACACGGGCATTCGTCAGAAACCTGGAAGCACATTTTGATCTCCCGATAGCCTTGTGGGATGAAAGACTGTCAACCGCGGCCGTAGAGCGCACGCTTCTTGAAGCAGACAGCAGCCGGGCTAAACGTAAGGATGTTGTCGACAAAATGGCCGCTGCATACATTCTGCAAGGAGCCATGTATGCACTCTAGCCCGCGCGATACAATCATACAGTGGGTCGCAGCCTTTAATGCCGGGGACGCAAACCGCATCACAGACTTTTATGCGGATCACGCTGTCAATCATCAGGTTATGTTCGCGCCTGTTGTCGGCAAACAGAATATCCGCGCCATGTTTGCCAAAGAGTTCGAGGCGTATGAAATGGTTTGCGAAATTGAAAATATTTTTGAAGATGGTGATTGGGGCATTCTGGAATGGCGTGACCCTCTGGGACTGCGGGGCTGTGGTTTTTTTCAGTTTAAAGATGGACTAATCATTCATCAACGGGGGTATTGGGACCGCCAGTCCTTCAGTGAAGCACAAACAATACAACACTGACATTGACCGGAGAATTTTATGCTAACTGAACAAGGCATCATCGGGGTTGATACCCTTCTTAAAGAAGCGTTTGAAACAGACGCAGAATCGCAACTGGTCAAAACTCTGCGAAGTCAGGACAGACTGGTGGCGGAACATCTGCTGCCCCTCGAAGACGACGAAAGCGAACTTCTGGCCTATATCGCCTACACGGACGTGTCGTTTGAGAAAGGTGAAGCAGAAGATATTCTTGCACTCGGCCCCATGGCAGTCAGCCCCGGTGCACAAAGACAGGGTATTGGGCTTGAATTTCTCCAGCATTCTCTGGATGCGCTGCGAGAAGACGGCATCATGGCGGTTATCCTGTTGGGTCATACTGATTTTTACCGCCAAGCCGGCTTTCAGGCTGCCTCAGACTTTGGCTTAACTTTTGGTCAGGCCGAAGAACATTTCATGGCGATAGAACTGCGTCCAGGCGCCCTGAAAAATGTTTCTGGCAAAGTTCTTTACGATGATGCT
This sequence comes from Kordiimonas sediminis, assembly GCF_014656395.1. GTDB lineage: Bacteria > Pseudomonadota > Alphaproteobacteria > Sphingomonadales > Kordiimonadaceae > Kordiimonas_A > Kordiimonas_A sediminis. Next base: position 610,271 of record NZ_BNCI01000002.1, on the reverse strand, counting down.
TTCTATAGCCTATAGAAGCATACAGTTTACCTGCGAGAAATCTTTGGATTGCCCTCTCGCCATTTTGATCATATAAGGCCACTTGATGAGCAACGATACACGCAATCAATCGCCCTACCCGCGCGCGGAAGTGTCTCCGCCCTCTGGTTCCATTTTTCCTTATCAACATTTGCTGGGCCTGTACGGCATGGACCCAACTGCGATCAAGCATATCCTTGATCTTGCAGACACCTATGCCGACCAAAACAGAAGCCGCCACAAAAAGACTGACGTCTGCAGCGGCCTGACCCAGATTAATCTGTTTTTTGAGAACTCTACCCGCACCCTGATGAGTTTCGAGATTGCTGGCAAACGGCTGGGCATGGATACGATTTCCATGTCAACGGGCACATCATCCATCAAAAAAGGGGAAACCTTGCTGGATACCGCTGCTACCCTGAATGCCATGCACCCGGACGTGCTGGTCATGCGGCACGCAGATAGTGGTGCCGTAAAATTACTCAGCGAAAAGATGGACTGTCCTGTGATCAATGCAGGAGACGGCAGAAGCGAGCATCCTACTCAGGCTCTTTTGGATGCCCTGACCATTCGCAAACGCAAAGGACAAATCCACGGCCAGATCATTGCTATCAGTGGCGATGTTGCCCACTCGCGCGTTGCCCGGTCGAATATTTACTTACTGAACGCCATGGGGGCCCGTGTCCGTCTTGTAGCACCGCCGACCTTGCTACCCAAAGATGTTGACCAATTGGGCGTTGAAGTCTTCACCAACATGGAAGATGGCCTAAAGGATGCTGACGTTGTCATGATGCTCAGACTACAGCAGGAAAGAATGCAAGGGGCGTTCCTGCCGTCCCTCAGGGAATATTATCATTTCTGGGGCCTGACACGTGACAAACTGGCTTCTGCCCGTGATGATGTGCTGGTCATGCATCCCGGTCCAATGAATCGCGGCGTTGAGATTGCCTCTGATGTCGCCGATGACCTGGATCGTTCTGCTATTGAGGAGCAAGTTGAAATGGGCGTCGCTGTTCGCATGGCATGTCTGGATATCCTGACGCGTCCCCTTCGTGAGGAGGCTCATTCATGACCCGCACCGCTTACACAAATGCACGCCTGATAGATCCGTCTACCTCAATGGATGTTCGTGGCACCCTGATCGAAAGTAACGGCAAGATAGTTGCCGTAGGTGCAGACGTTATGCCTGCGCCAGACGATACTATAGTAGAGTGCGGCGATCGTATCCTATGCCCAGGTTTTATTGACATGCGCGCCCATAGTGTTGACCATCATGCTGCACTCGCGGGCGGGATTACCACAGTCATACTGCAGCCAGACCAACATACGCTTTTGGACAATGACGCAGCTGTGGAACGGATCAGGCAGCGATCATCAGAAACTGGCTCTGTCCACGTCCTGCCTATGGGTACAGCGACCAAAGCAATGGCAGGTGAAGAAATTGCCGAGATCGGCAGGATGCAGCTGTCTGGTGCTGTTGCCTTCACAGACTGCAGAAAACCAGTGTCAAATGCGCTCGTTCTTCGCCGGCTGTTTGAATATGCCGGATATTTCAATGCGCTAATTGTTCAGTTTGCCCAGGACAAAGACCTTGCAGCTGGCGGCTTTGCCCACGAAGGAGAGATTGCTACCCGTCTGGGCCTGAACGGTATACCTGCAATCGCGGAGGCAATTCAGATTGAACGCGATGCACGTATCGCGGAGCTTACAGGCGCCCGCCTTCATATTGCGCTTCTATCCTCTAAGGTCGGTGTAGATGCTGTTCGTGCAGCGAAAGCCAAAGGCGTTAGAATTACAGCCTCCACCGCACCGCACTATTTACAGCTTAACGATAATGCGGTGGAAGGATACAGGACATTTGCCAAATTCAGCCCGCCTCTGCGCAGCGAAGAAGACCGCCTGGCCCTCATAGAAGGACTTGCTGACGGCACCATTGACTGTCTTGTCTCTGATCATGATCCACAAAGTCAGGATGTGAAACGCCTTCCTTATGCACAAGCTGCTGCAGGTATGGTTGGCTTTGAAACGCTTCTGGCTCTTACGCTCGCACCAGTTCATGCCGGCAACATCGACCTTATGACTGCCTTAAGAGCACTGACATCTGCACCCGCAGATATTCTAGGGCTTTCATCTGGCACTCTTAAGGTAGGTGCACCGGCTGATCTTACTGTCCTTGACCATGAAAAGCCCTGGCGGATTAAGACAGATGCGTTCCTCTCAGCCGCAAAGAACTCACCTTTTGACACCCTGCCCGTACAGGGTAAAGTCTGGAAAACGATTGTGTCCGGCATATTGAAATATGATGCGACACACTCAGTAAAGGATTAATTCTGATGACTGTTGCTGATATCGCTGTTTTGATAGGGGCATACCTCTTGGGTTCTGTTCCATTTGGCCTGGTCCTGACGCGGCTCGCCGGGCTTGGTGATATTCGGCAAATCGGGTCAGGCAACATTGGCGCGACAAACGTACTACGCACAGGGCGTAAAGACCTTGCCCTGCTGACACTCTTACTGGATGCGGGCAAAGGTGCGATAGCTGTTCTTCTTGTAAGGCACTTCTTTGACCCTGGGCTTGCAATGTTTGCGGGTGCCGTAGCCTTTATCGGGCACTGCTTTCCTGTGTTTCTAAGATTTCAGGGCGGCAAGGGAGTTGCAACCTTTTTCGGCACCCTAATTGCCATGCATCCTGTAATTGCGCTCTTTACCGTCGGGTGCTGGCTGCTAACTGCGGTTATGTTCAAAATGTCATCTCTAGCGGCATTGCTTGCAGCTTTTGTGGCGCCAGCTGTGGCCCACATGATTGCACCCGGCATGGCCCCGGTGTTCATTCTCTTTATGTCATTGGTGATTTTTATCCGACACAAAGAAAACATTCAAAGAATTGCCAAAGGTGCCGAACCAAAAATCGGCGGTTCAAAGTCTAATTCAGAGACTTCCAGTAAAGATACTGACACGACTCCGCCGCAATAAAACCAACTGCCCGTCGCCGTAAATTCCCTGCATCATAATCATTATTAAACCAGTGGTTGACATAATGGCCGATTACTGTTCTAGTTTTGTTCATGGACATTGCACGAACCAGTTCTCTCACATCTTCTGAAAAAGTATCACGTCTGCGACTGATACGCACAGACAGTATTGGTCCGATAACATTCAAACACTTGATCGATAAATTCGGATCTGCAAATGCTGCTATCGCTGCTATTCCTGAATTAGCAGCCAGGGGCGGCCGTAAAAAGCCACTTCGTGTTCCGCCCAAGTCAGCGATAGAGGGTGAGCTAGCTGCAGTTGACAGGTTTGGTGCATCCGCCCTCTTCCTTGGCGATCATGACTATCCTGCGCCCCTTGCCGCAATCGACGATGCGCCGCCCATCCTTTTCACCAAAGGCCATCTTCATCTGTTGGACAAGGATAAAATAGGCATTGTTGGTGCCAGGAATGCCAGTGCCCCAGGCATAACGGTGACAAAACGTATCACGACAGACCTGTCCGCGTCTGGTGTCGTTATCGTCTCAGGGCTTGCACGCGGCATTGACACTACATCGCACTGGGCATCGCTGAAGGGCGGCACCATTGCGTGCGTGGCTGGTGGCCTAGACGTAATATATCCGCGGGAGAACACCGAGCTATATGACCACATATGCGCCGAAGGACTGCTCGTCAGCGAAATGCCCCTGTCAACCAAACCACAGGCACGACATTTCCCACGGCGAAACCGCTTAATCTCTGGTCTTTCGCTGGGCACACTTGTTATTGAAGCTACGGAAAAGTCCGGCTCCCTGATTACCGCAAGGATGGCGCTTGAACAGGGACGCGAAGTATTCGCAGTGCCCGGATCGCCGCTTGACCCGCGCTCGGCAGGAACCAACCGCCTTATTAAAGACGGCGCTGTACTTACTGCCTCTGCTGAAGACATCTTACAGGAACTGCCTGCCCTTAGGCGAATGTCTTTTGCAGACCCAACTGAGCTACCCTTATTCAGGGCTGCAGCGCAATCATCAGAACCAAGTGAGAAAGCCAGAACGTTAATCCTGACACTTCTTGGACCAACGCCTACGCATATTGACGACATCATTCGTTTATCAGACATTGATGCAAGTGACGTATTAACAATAATACTTGAGCTGGAAATTGCAGGATTGGCGGTAAGATACCCCGGCGGCCGCGTTAGTCTAGACTATGAAAACTGACACTAGTTGCAGGAAAAAGGTCACGGCAAAAGCATTATCCCGTTGCATTTACGCCCGTGACGCACTAGGTCACGTACTATAGAAAGAGCATTATTGCTGACTTCCACTGTACTAAAGGACAAGGCATACAGTATGAACGTAGTCATCGTAGAGTCACCAGCCAAGGCTAAAACAATCAACAAATACCTTGGCAAGGACTTCAAGGTCCTGGCAAGTTTTGGCCATGTGCGTGACCTTCCTGCCAAGGATGGATCCGTCAAACCAGACGAAGACTTTGCCATGGACTGGACCGTGGACAAGGATAGTAATAAACGCCTGACCGAGATTGCCAAGGCAGTTAAAGGATCAGATAAACTGTATCTGGCGACTGACCCCGACCGCGAAGGGGAAGCAATCAGCTGGCACGTTCTGGAAGTTTTGGCCAAGAAAAAGGCGCTGAAAGACGTTGATGTCAAACGCGTTGTTTTCAACGAGATTACAAAATCAGCAATTTTGAAAGCCATTGCGGAACCCCGCGAACTTGATAGTGAAATGGTAAACGCCTATTTGGCACGCCGGGCGCTTGACTATCTGGTTGGCTTTACGTTGTCACCTGTGCTGTGGCGAAAATTGCCGGGTGCACGCTCTGCCGGTCGCGTTCAGTCCGTTGCACTGCGCCTTGTTTGCGAGCGCGAAGCTGAAATTGAAAAGTTTGTTGCCCAGGAATACTGGTCTGTGGAAGCAGAGCTGGAAGGCGCCAGCAAAAAAGCAATCAGCAGTCGCTTATTTGGGCTGAATGGCAAGAAGCTGCAAAAATATGACCTTTCCAATGAAAAGACAGCAACGGATGCAGCTGAAAAAGTAAAGAACGAGCCTCTGACCGTAGAGGCAGTGGAAAGAAAGCCGGCGCGCAGGCATCCGCAGCCGCCGTTTACGACCTCGACTTTGCAGCAGGAAGCTGCACGTAAATTAGGCTTCCCTGCGAACAAGACCATGCGGGTTGCACAAAGCCTATATGAAGGTAAATCCATCGGCGGTGAAGTAACCGGTCTGATTACTTATATGCGTACCGACGGCGTTAGCATCGCGCAGGAAGCGATGAACGCAACACGTAACCTGATCACCAATCGGTATGGAGATCAGCACCTTCCAGAAAAGCCGCGGTTCTATAAAACCAAGGCAAAGAACGCACAGGAAGCACACGAGGCCATCCGCCCCACAGATCCGCAGCGAATACCAGCGGAAATTGCAGGCGCGCTTGATGATGATGAACGGCGTTTGTACGATCTGATCTGGCGCCGTACGATTGCCAGCCAGATGGAAAGCGCCAAGATGGAGCGTACAACAGTTACTGTTTCCAACAGTGACAAGTCGGCGGAACTGCGTGCGACCGGAACAGTTATCCTGTTCGATGGTTTCCTGTCTGTTTATCAGGAAGGAACTGACGACGAGACGAACGAGGAAGAAAAACGCCTTCCGAAGGTTGAAGTCGGCGAAGTGCTGACACTGAACAAAGTGACACCAAAGCAGCACTTCACCGATCCACCACCACGCTTTACAGAAGCGAGCCTCGTTAAAAAGCTGGAAGAATTGGGAATTGGTCGTCCATCTACCTATGCATCCATCCTCACCGTTCTTCGGGAGCGCAATTATGTTCAAATGGAACGCAATCGCTTCATTCCCGAAGACAAAGGGCGTCTTGTATCTGCATTCCTGGAAAAATTCTTTGAACGCTATGTTCAATATGATTTCACTGCCAACCTCGAAGAACAGCTTGATGAAATCTCCGCAGGCTCTCTGGACTGGAAAAAAGTCCTGAATGAGTTCTGGTCTGACTTCAAACCAAAAACTGAGGAAATTTTGGCCGTCCGTAATGCGGTTGTCATTGATGCGCTGGATGAATATCTGGCCCCTATGCTTTTCCCTGAAAAGAATGAAGACGGCACAGACCCGCGCAAATGTCCGAACTGTGAAGATGGCCGACTGGGCCTGAAAACAAGCCGGTATGGTGCCTTTGTTGGCTGTTCTAACTATCCAGAGTGCAGCTACACAAAACCATTCGGCTCTGCTGCACGCGGCGAAGACACAGATACGGCAGAGGGAAGCGGTCCACGCATTCTGGGTGATGACCCTGAAACCGGCTTCCCTATCAGTCTGCGGACTGGTCGCTTTGGTCCGTACCTGCAACTGGATGACCCGGTTAAAGAAAAAGGCAAGAAACCAAAGCGTGCAAGCATTCCCAAGGACATGAATGCCGCAGATTTGTCGCTGGAAGATGCAATTTCTCTTATGTCACTTCCACGCGAAGTAGGTATTCACCCGGAAAGTGGCAAGCCAATCACCGCAGCGATCGGTCGGTACGGGCCCTATATTGCCCATGACGGTACGTACGGCAAACTAACCAGCACGGCTGAGGTTTTCGAAGTTGGCCTTAACAGGGCTGTTGCTATTCTGGCAGATACAAAAGCATCCAAATCAGGTGGCAGTAGCAAAACTGTTTTGAAAGAACTTGGCGAGCACCCTGATGACGGTGATGCAATTCGGGTAATGGATGGCCGTTACGGTCCCTATGTCAACCATAAGCGCACGAACGCAACGTTGCCAAAAGGCACGGAACCGGCTGACGTTACACTGGAACAGGCACTGGAACTTCTGGCTGCAAAAGCTGCCAAGAAGAAACCTGCGCGCAGGAAAAAGAAATCAGCCTAAGCGCACGTTATTAGTGTTTTAAGACGGCGTTAGCAAAGGAAGACAACTGTGTCTCAAAAACCGCGAACTGGTGGCATGCCATCTGAACAGGAACTTCTCGACTTTATCAGAGACTTCCCCGGCAAGGTTACCAAGCGGGACATAGCTCGTGCATTTGGTCTGCGGGGCGCCGATAAAATCACCCTGAAGAAAATGCTGCGTGATCTGATGGATGCTGGCAAAATCGCCAAAGATCCATCAAAAGCTCTGCGTTCCGCTGATCAGCTTCCGAACGTCGCAGTGGTGGAATTTGACCGTCTTGATCATCAGGGTGACGTGCTTTTGAAGATTGTCGACCGTACAGAAGACGGCAAAAAACCGACTATTTATCTGGTACCCCCTAAAAGAAAAACAATGAAGGCCATGGGGCCCGGCGACCGGGCATTGGCACGGTTAGCTCTTATTAAAAAAGACCCGCCCCTCTATAGCGCAGATATCATTAAAATGCTGCAAAGTGCGCCAGACACTATTTTAGGGGTATTTCGCAAAGGAAGCGAAGGTGGACGAATCCATCCTGTCAGTAAAAAAGACCGTAATGAATATGTTGTAGCCGTTTCAGATACCCATAATGCCAATGATGGTGACTTGGTATCCGCTGAAGCGATCAAGCGGTCCAGACGGCGTTCGCTTGGACCGAAAATGGCACGCGTAACAGAGATACTTGGTGACGTGCAATCGGCGCGTGCGATTTCCATGATCGCCATCAAAACACACGACATCCCGTTTGAATTTCCTGAACATGTAATTAAGGCTGCACAAAAAGCACAACCGGTTACGCTTGGTGACAGGACGGATTTGCGGGATATCCCCCTGATTACAATTGACCCGGCTGACGCACGGGATCATGACGATGCTATCTGGGCCGAAGCTGACACAGACCCCAAAAACCCTGACGGTTGGCATGTTATCGTGGCAATTGCCGATGTTGCACATTATGTGCGCCCGGGGTCCCCTCTTGATAAAGAAGCAAAAAATCGCGGCAACAGCTGTTACTTCCCTGATCGGGTCGTTCCCATGCTGCCAGAAGACCTGTCTGCTGATTTATGTAGTCTGATGCCAGGCGCAGACCGTGCATGTATGGCTGTTCACATGTGGTTTGATGCAAATGGCAATAAAACCCGGCACAAATTTGTACGCGGCCTAATGCGGTCCCATGCAAACATCAGCTATCAGGAAACGCAGAGGGCACTGGACGGCGATCCTGATGAGAAAACTAGGGATATAACCGAAAACATCCTGAAGCCACTTCACGGTGCCTTTAAAAGCCTTATGAAGGCCCACAGCAAGCGTCAACCACTTGATCTGGATATACCAGAGCGTAAAATCGAGCTGGACGAACACGGAAATGTAAAAGCCATTACCCTTCGGGAAAGGTTTGATGCCCACAGGATTGTGGAAGAGTTCATGATTGCGGCCAATGTTGCTGCGGCTGAAGAGCTGGAAAAGCACAAAGTCCCCGCCATGTACCGCGTGCATGAAGAGCCTTCTCTTGAGAAACTGGAAAGCCTGAGGGAGTTTTTAGGCACTCTTGACCTTTCACTCACTCGCGGTGCTGTCATGAAGCCCGTCCTGTTCAATGGTATCCTGAATAAGGTCAAAGACACAACGTTTGAGCATATGGTCAACGAAGTGGTGCTAAGAACACAGACGCAGGCGTATTATTCTCCCGAGAATATGGGGCATTTTGGCCTAGCCCTGCCCCGATATGCACATTTCACATCGCCGATAAGACGGTATGCTGATCTTATTGTTCACCGTGGCTTGATAAAAGCGCTCGGACTGGGTGATGATGGCTTAACCCACGAAGAAATCACCGAGCTTGAAAAAATTGGGGAGCATATCTCGGATACCGAGCGTCGTGCCATGGCGGCTGAAAGAGAGTCTACAGACCGGTATCTAGCATCATACCTTAGCGAACATGTTGGGGATCAATTTGTTGGGCGCATCACCGGCGTTACCCGGTTCGGACTGTTTGTAACTATAGAGCCATCCGGAGGCGACGGCTTGATCCCCATCTCTGCAATCGGTCCTGACTATTATGAGCTGGATGAAGCACGCCATACAATTGTTGGGCGTGATTATGGGCAGGAATTTACGCTGGGCGACAAAGTCGATGTACGCCTAATGGAAGCCAACGAATATACTGGTGGCCTGCGACTGGAACTCGCTGATCAGGGAGACTTGCCCGATTTCGTCAAGAAACCTATCAGACGCCGTGGCCGCCCAGATAAATCAGGTGGCAGACCGGCAGGCTCGGCCAAAAATAAAACCGGTGGAAAACGGCCCGGCACCAACGCGAAACAGGATAAGAAAATCCGTAAGAAAAAGCGTTAGCACCCAGGGCCATTAATCGCTGTTACGCCTACAGGATACCCAACTGTACAAAGACATCGGCAACGTCTTCGCCGAATAGATTACCTTTGCGCAATACCGGCACATTGGCTGGCAAATCTTCCAGGTTCTCACGATCGGCAGAAGCGATAAGCGCAACCGGTATGTCCCGAGTCGTCGGCATAGCCTTCAAGGCACAAACCAAATCAATGCCAGTCAGTTCGGGCATCACACGGTTCACAATCACCATATCTGGTCGCATGCTGGGAATAAGCTGAATAGCGTCCATTGTGGATGCAACGTTAATTATTCGGTAGCCACACTCCAGCAGCTCTGTTGTCACGATCTTGGTAGCCAGACCTGGTTCCATGACCAACATCACTTCGATATCCGTGACAGTGACATCACTAACCTCAAAACCTTCACGCTTTGCAGGGAGTTCCCTAACCAACAAACTAATATCAATCGCACGACCCTGCACAAATGCTTCGAGACAGTCTGACATGCGATCGGAATATATCTGTACTGATTTAAGGATGTCCGGCGTGAACTCTTTGATATCGAAAATATAATCCTCAAACCGGTGACAAACGGCTGCGAGTGCTTTCATATCAAAACTTGATACCGCCGACTTCAATGATCGTGCTTCGATCTTCAAGGCAGCATTCAAATCTGCGCCTGTCAAACTGCCTTCAATCGCACTGTCTATAGCAGTGTTCAGTGTACCCAGCTTATCCTCGACTGTATCAATTGCTTCATTGCGTAACTGATCCAGAAACTCATCATCCATCATAGGACGTTATTCCTTTTTACTATCTTTATCAGAGGGGTTTTCCATCCGATCACCTTTAAGATTGGTATAAAACATCAAATTATTTATTGCTAGCTGCAAATCAGCCTTGACTTATGCCGAGGGAAAGGTATTTTGCGCGCTCGAACAGGTCATCTTTTTTGTAGACCGATGGTATGAATTCCTTGGTGGAGTGAAAACAATGGCAAAACCAGCCGCAATTAAAATCAAGTTGGTGAGCACCGCGGACACCGGCTACTATTACGTAACCAAGAAAAATCCGCGGACTATGACTGAGAAAATGGTCAAGCGCAAGTATGACCCAGTTGTACGTAAACACGTTGAATTCAAAGAAGCAAAAATCAAGTAAGATTTATCTTCTTATCGAATTTCGAAAACACCGTCAGCATATTGTTGACGGTGTTTTCTTTTGTGGGCAATAGACCACCCCAACCGCACATAAAATTACGCTGCACCTGCGAATGAGCAGGATGCAATTAATTATTCAATTGTGGATAATAGTGGTGAAGCTGCGCACTAGCTGCACAAAGGTGACAGGATCAGGCGTCAGCGTCTTCTGCCAAAACAACCTTATTCCGGCCCGTTTCCTTCGCTTCATACAAAGCCTTGTCAGCGCGTTCAATCAACTGCGCAGAGGTATACTGCCCATGACTGACAGCAACCCCGATAGAGACCGTCACGCTCAAGGGACCTTCTGACGCATTAACATCAAAGGGATTGTCACAGACTTCCTGACGCAAGCGTTCTGCAATCATGCTGGCCCAGTCCATAGCCGTATCAGGCATCATGACGACGAATTCTTCCCCACCGTATCGGGCAGCAAGGTCAACACCCCGAATATTCTTAGCAATCCGGTCTGCAAACTCTTTCAGCACACGATCCCCTACTGCATGGCCATGCTGGTCATTCACCTTCTTGAAGAAGTCGATATCCATCATCATCACCGCCAATGGTTTTTCCTTCTGGCGGCTTGAGGCAATCTGGGTGTCCATATGCGAGGTCAGATAATGACGGTTATAAAGACCTGTCACAGCATCGGTAGTCGCAAGCTGCATGCTCATATGGAAATTTTCCCAGAGCTTGTCGGCATAGCGTTTCCGGCGCAACTGCGTTTTAACCCGTGCGAGAAACTCCATCCGGTCCACAGGGCGGACCACATAATCATTCACACCCATTTCCATGGCACGAACAAGCAAGCGCGTATTGCCGTCATCCACCATAACCAGGATAGGAACGTGGCGGGTTTCTTCAAAACTGCGTAGGCGTGAACAAACACGCAGGCCGTCAATGGACCGCATTGTCAGCGACACAATGATTAGATCAAAATTCTTTTCCCTAGCCTTCTCGGCGATATCTTCGCCTTCTTCACTATTTGCACCCAGAAACGTCAGGTCACCGATACCGTCCAGCGCGCGGGCAATACGCTCCATCACGCGCTCCTGTTCGTCGACGATCAGGATATTACCATCAGAAGGCGCATCCAGAAGCTCTTCTTCCTCATCACCTTCCCAGCCTAGATTGCTGCCAGTCGCTTCCCTGTTTCTCAACTCATCCATCATGACTTTAAGGCGCACAAGCGACTTCACACGAGCAAATAGCGCCAAGTCCTGAACCGGCTTGGTTAGAAAGTCGTCTGCACCAGCCTCAAGGCCTGCCACCCTGTCAGAAGGCTGATCAAGTGCCGTTACCATCACCACAGGAATATGGGAGGTAGCCTTATCGCTTTTGATTCTGCGACACACTTCAAACCCATCCATACCAGGCATCATTACATCCAGAAGCACAATGTCAGGATGTTCACGACTAATCACCTCCAGCGCCTCTGGGCCGCTGTAGGCTGTCAATACGTCGAAATATTCACTGGTGAGCTTGGCTTCGAGTAATTTGACGTTTGGTGGAACGTCATCAACAACTAGTACACGGGCTGTCATACAGAATTATCCTGCAAACTGCTTAACGGTCTCCAAAAAGTGACCGACCGAGATTGGCTTGGCGATATATGCTTCACACCCGCCTTCTCTGATCTTTTCTTCGTCACCCTTCATGGCAAAAGCAGTAACCGCAACGACAGGAATAGACCGTAAATCTTCATCCTCTTTGAGCCATTTGGTTACTTCAAGGCCTGACACCTCTGGCAACTGAATATCCATCAGAATCAAATCCGGAGAATGTTCGCGCGCAAGGTCAAGCGCAGCCATGCCGTCCTTGGTCTGAATAGTTTCATACTGATGCGCTTCCAAAAGGTCGCAAAACAGTTTCATATTCAGCTCGTTGTCTTCAACGATTAGGATTTTTTTGCTCATTAAGCCCCCTGACCATAAAATGGATCAACATTAACCAGTTAGATATTAAGCCTGAATTCCAAATAATTACAAGCCCATGCTCTTTGGAAACTGATGATTTTTTTAACTTTGTTTACTCTCATCTGCAAAAAGATCACGCCAGTAGCTTGATTGGGTATCATAAAAACCAAGGTCCAGACTAAAATCATGCACTTATAGCTTGCCTTGCATGACCACAAGGGTTGGTCTGTGACCATATGCTAAGTGTACACCTACCTCGTAAACAAATCTTAAATGCAGTGGTTATAGCCGCACATGCGAAGAGTTAAGCTTGCCGTCACAAAACACCATACAACTTTCCCTGGACAAATATTCTTCAGGAACAAGGTACTGGATACCTGGTTCACAACCATGACTTACCCCGCGAACAAAAGAGCAATCAGATTATTTTCAGAATTTCATTCATACCAACATTCCACACAACCACCTGTTTTATATACATAATTAAATGAATAAAGCCTCAAACAATCTCAGTTTTTTTCAAAAGCTACACAAAAATGTAAAATAGTACTTGGCAGGCAGAAAATTTTGAGTATAAAGAGCCCCGTCCGCGACACACAGCGGGCAACATTGATGATCCGCCTTAGCTCAGTTGGTAGAGCAAATGACTGTTAATCATTGGGTCGCTGGTTCGAGCCCAGCAGGCGGAGCCAATAAATTAAGGCCTTAGCTAACATTAGCTAGGGCCTTTTTCTTTTTCGCCTTCCCTAAGCTGCAAAAGGCGGTCCAAAACCATAACAACCTCCCCCCTGATTCTTCGGAACAAAAAACCGAAAGCACGCTTTATAAACAAAAAATCTATGGGTAATTACAGCTGCTTTCATATGATTATTTTTCCCGTAAACTGTTAATGCAAACAGTAGCTGATCGGTCTGCAATCCGCAGCATCAGAAATTTGACATAAAAAGGGAGCTGCACGTCTGCAACTCCCCAATTTCATAGATAAGTCAGAGACTGTTATTACCCTTATAGTCTTGCCATAAAGGCATCTAAGTCCTTTAAGAGACCAGTGGAGCGTTTTGCCAAATCCTCCGCAAGTGCTCCCACCTGCATCGCGGACGATTCAGTTTCACCCGCCTTTTCCTTCAAACCATGAACTGTTGAGACAAATTCATCCGTTTCCTGTGACACGCGTGCAGAGTTTTCTGCAATTTCGTTCACAACGTCAGACTGCTCGCCAACAGATGCCGCAATAGATGTGGAAATAGCCTCAACATCATGGATGGACGCATCCACTTCTTGAATGGCGCTCAATGTCCTACCCATCGCCTCTCTAATTTCCTGCACACTTGATGTGATTTCGTCCGTTGCATCGGCGGTTTGACCGGCTAGCCCCTTAACCTCCCCTGCCACTACAGCAAACCCGCGCCCTGCCTCTCCGGCACGGGCAGCTTCAATCGTTGCATTCAGTGCCAACAGGTTCGTCTTTTTGGCAATGTCTGTGATCATTTTCAGTACATTTTCGATCCGTGCCGTCAGATTATTCAGTGCTTCAGCCTCTGTATGAATCTGAACCAGTTTTGACGCAGCACCCTCTACCACAGACTGTGACCGTGAGGTCTCGTCACGAACTTGTCTAATCGTTGAAGAAAGCTCCTCCGTCGCACCCGCAACAGACTGTAACTTCATAGAAGTTTCAGTTGCCGACTGCGCAGTACGGTGACAGTCTTGTTGTGTTTGCTGGGCTGCAGACGTAACCTGCGTTACCGGCGCAGAGACAGCCGCAACATCATCAATCATTGCCCGCATGTCCTGTGCAATGTTTGTTGTCATGTCTTTGAATTCGGCTGTTTTCACGCCCATTTCAGCAACAGCCTCATTTACGCTAACGGCATACCTACGAAACTCTCCCTGCATGCCGCCGTAGCGAATTCTTCGAAAATATTGGCCATCTTTAACATATTCAAGCGATGCACTTACTTCACGAGAGAATGCATCAATCACGTCAAACACATCATTCAAAGCGTGCGCAAAATCCTCTGCCTCCGGACTACTATTAAAATCACGTCCATCAAGCCTGGCCTCAAGATCACCCTTCCGAATGGCCCGGCACGCTGCCATAACCCTTGATAATTCTGAATGGGATAATCCTGCTGTACTTTCTTCAGTTCGGATAGGCAATGCATCACTATCCGATGGAGAATATAAACTCGTCATACTTAACCCCCTTTGATTCCAATGTCTCTTCAAGCAGATTTAAAGAAGCCTCCATGCCCTCCTTACGGTTGGCAAACGAGTCTTCCAGCGATTTTAATTCCTGATAAAGTGGCCGGATGAAGTCCAAAGCCTTAGGCGCAGGAACCCGACGATTTGAATGGTACCCAATATGCTGCATGTCTGCGTCATAGCTAGGGGTAACATGCGCCAAAACCCAGTAATGATCTCCGTTTTTGGCCATATTCACCACGTAGGCAAATATCTCTTTTTTCGCCTGAATCGCTTCCCACAACATATGGAAAATAGCCCGAGGCATATCCGGGTGGCGAATGACACTATGAGGTTTGCCCAGGCAATCTTCTTCCGTGTAGTCCGCGATGTCCATAAAGAGCTTATTCACATAAGTGATATGCCCCTTTAGATTGGTTTTACTGACAATAAACTCATCAGCAGAAAAATGTCTCTCAACACCAGTTGGTTGTATCGAATACTTGCTCACTGGCAGATACTCCCCCTCACAGAATGAATACATAATGCATTCAATAAGTAGCATTTAAAGTATTAAAAATGGTAATCAGAACATCCCCCCACGTATTTTCGCAAAAATACACGGCACAATATTAATAGGATGAAATTATTAATAAACTAATAATAGAATAATACTCTTCCTAAAATAGTATCACTGCGCAAATGGAAACTCCCTCTACGAGTAGTCTATGCTTTCAGGTCAACTTTTTCAGGATTTCTTTTTTCAACTCACGCACGCATAAATTTGACAATTACATCCACTCTGCGTCAAAGTTCATGAATAAAAGCCGTATCTACAAAGGCATATTCAGGGACAAAATAATGACAAACGACCATACCAATCAGCATTCTCACCCCAAGTCTGACCTTGAGATTGCTCAATCTGCTAAAATGGAACCCATCAGCACTATCGCAGAACGCAAGTTGGGGTTAGATGCAAAAGACCTGGAGCCCTATGGCCACTACAAAGCCAAGCTGTCTTTGGACTACATCAAATCACTGAATGATAAGCCAGACGGAAAGCTAATCCTAGTCACGGCAATCACTCCCACCCCTGCTGGCGAAGGTAAGACAACGACCACTGTTGGCCTGGGGGACGGTTTAAATAAAATTGGGAAGAAGGCGATGATATGCCTGCGCGAACCAAGTCTGGGGCCATGTTTCGGCATGAAAGGTGGGGCCGCTGGCGGCGGATATGCGCAGGTTGTGCCGATGGAAGACATCAATCTACACTTCACAGGGGACTTCCATGCAATCGGTGCTGCAAATAACCTGCTGGCTGCGATGATTGATAACCATGTCTACTGGCGTGAAAATGACAAAACCGGTCTTGATAACAGACGTATCACATGGCGGCGCGCCGTAGATATGAATGATCGCTCTTTACGCCAGATTACCACTTCCCTGGGCGGTGTGGTCAATGGTGCCCCCAGAGAGGCTGGTTTTGACATCACTGTAGCATCAGAGGTTATGGCAATCCTATGCCTTGCAACTGACCTTGACGATCTGCACCGACGGCTGGGCAACATCATTATCGGCTACACACGTGACAAAAAACCGGTTTTGGCAAAAGATATTAACGCGCACGGTGCAATGGCAGCCCTGCTTAAAGACGCCATGAAACCAAACCTTGTTCAGACGCTTGAAGGGAACCCGGCCTTTATTCACGGTGGCCCTTTTGCAAATATCGCGCACGGCTGTAACACGTTGATTGCAACTAAAACGGCCCTAAAATTAGCAGACTATGTTGTTACCGAAGCTGGTTTCGGTGCGGATTTGGGAGCCGAGAAATTCTTCGACATCAAATGCAGAAAGGGGAATTTAAAACCCGATGCCGTTGTGCTTGTAGCGACCATACGCGCGCTTAAAATGCATGGGGGTGTGTCCAAGGAAGACTTAAAAACCGAGGATGTTAGCGCCGTTGAAAAAGGATGTACTAATCTGGAAAGACACCTGATGAACCTGCAACAGTTCGGTGTGAACGCAGTTGTTGCCATAAACCGGTTCTCTGCTGACACCACGGCTGAAATGGACGCTGTTAGAAAAGTCTGCGCCAATTTTGGCGTTCAGGCAATCGAAGCAGATCACTGGGCGAATGGCGGTGATGGTACACTTGATCTTGCTCATGCTGTTGTCGAACAATGCGAAAAGCCAGAAAACACCTTCCATCCTTTATATGAAGACCACACGCACCTTTGGAACAAAATCCACACAATCGCAACAGAGTTATACGGTGCCAGCGATATCGTTGCCGATAAGAAAATCCGTGATCAGATAAAAACACTGCAGGAAGATTACGGCCACTTCCCTGTATGTATTGCCAAGACCCAGTATAGTTTCTCATCAGACCCTGGGCTCAAAGGAGCGCCAAGCGGGCATGTTCTCCCGGTCAGAGAAGTGCGCTTGTCGGCTGGTGCTGAATTTTTGGTGGTTGTCTGTGGTGATATAATGACGATGCCTGGGTTGCCCAGAACGCCGGCTGCAAACGCGATTCATATTGACCCTGATGGTCGGGTTGCTGGCCTGTTCTAATATTGCCGTAAAACTTTCTGGGCTGGTGCACCGCGCCGCACCAGCCCGCATATACTACCTGTAAGATACTGTTACACGCGTTATTTAGTACCCAAGATACAAACGCGACAAATTGACAACAATCTCTGCTGAAATCACATTTAAGTACTTGTTTACGCCATATTTCTCTTTTAGACCCATCGGCAGATCGGTACAGTAACCACAATATTTATTAATAACTTTAGATTACCCCAATCACTAAGGAAGGAAACAATGATGAGAAGGCTATCTTCAACCGCCCTTTTGGTTCTGCTAGCTACTCCGGCCTTCGCAGACGATGCCGGATATTATGCAGGCCTGGAACTTGGCTTCACCATTTCCCGCGAAAATGAAATCGAAAACTGGAATTCCGGACTTGAACTGGAAGACGAGAAAGAGCTTGGTCCCCTTGGCGGCCTGTTCATCGGGAAAGAATACGACAAATGGCGTCTGGAATTAGGCTATACGCTGCGTAAAAACCGCGCAAACACCTTCGACGTTGAAAACACTGGTGGCCTTGATCTTGATCTCGGCACAAACCGTTCTGGCGGCGTTCAGTACAGTCACTCTCTGATGGCGACTGCTATGTATCAGGTTGCAGACCTTGATGAGTGGAAAGCATACCTCGGCGCTGGCCTTGGTGCATCAAAAATCAACTTCAAACGTCTCCGTTCTGGCCAAACGCTGATTCTGGACGACAGCAAATGGCGCCCTGCCGGTCAAATCGTTGCGCAGATCGTTCGCCCCGTAAGTGACACAATGGAATTTTCGATGGGATATCGTTACTTCCGTGCGCACAGCGGCGAATACAACACAGTCGTTGGCGAGTCTGATATTGGCGTTTCCAACCACGATCTTTTTGCACGCCTATCCTGGAAGTTTGGTGAAAAGAAAAGAAAAGCTGTCCCTGCCCCTGCTCCGCAGCCAGTAGCACAGCCTGCTCCGAAACCAGAACCAAAGCCTGAGCCTAAGCCTGAGCCAAAACCAGTACCATTACCGGGTCCTTTCATGGTCTTCTTTGACTTTGACAAAGCGGACATCACACCTGACGGTGCCGGCATTATCCGTGCAGCTGCACGCGCCTACAAAGAAACAGGCAATCCATATGTGGTAAGCATTGGTCATACTGACCTTGCAGGTGATCAAGGGTATAACCTGAAGCTGTCTGCACGCCGTGTGGAAGCAGTGAAAGCGGCGCTGATTGCTGAAGGCGTTGACGCTGACAAAATCACTGCAGACTATAAGGGTGAGAATGACCCGCTGGTTCAAACAGAAGACGGTGCACGCGAAGCACAAAATCGCCGCGTACAAATTGTCCTGAAAAGATAAGTATCGGACACTATACAATTGAAAAGGGGCCTTTATGGCCCCTTTTTTTTATTCCCCTTTAAAAATAGTCGCCTACTTAGCGCCCTTATAAATGACACCATCCTTCATCACGAATGAGACTTCTTTCAGCACAGAGACATCCTCAAGCGGATTTCCTTCAACAGTGATAAGGTCTGCTAGATATCCTTTTTTGATCTGACCCAGCTTATCTTTCATACCCATCAATTCTGCACCTGTAATCGTAGCGGCCTTTAAAACCTCTTGTGGTGACAAGCCGTGCATCACAAGAAGTTCCAGCTCCCGAACATTATCACCGTGCGGGAAGACACCAACATCCGAGCCATTACAAATAGTAACCCCTGCTTTTATGGCATTTTCCATGGACGTCTTTTTTTGCTTAATCCTTGCAGGTACTTCGCCGCTACCCTTAACCCATCCACGATACTGGCTAATGGCATCGCCTGCCGCAACAGTCGGACAGAAAATGACATTCTTTTCTCTCATCAGCTTGAATGTCTTCAAAGACCCGCCATCACCATGCTCGATGCTCTGTACACCAGCTAATGTGGCCCGCCGCATCGCTTCATCCGTTGATGCATGGGCAATTACTGGACGCCCGCTGCTGGCGGCCACATCTACAATTGTTTTTAACTCGTCGACAGAGAATGTCGGACGCGCTTCCCCATTTGGCCCCCACCGGTAATCCGCATAAACCTTGACGATGTCCGCACCACGGCCAATCTGGTCCCGGACAACCCGGACAAGGTCCGCACCGTCTGCAGGCTCCGCCCCCAAAGTTATCGAATGGTGATCTGCATAGCCTTTTGGCCCATAACTGCCTGTTGCAACGATTGCCTTACCAGCAACGATCAATCGTGGACCTATAATCACACCTTTATGCAGACTATCACGTACTGCGACATCCGCATATTCTGCCCCTTCACTGCCCAAGTCGCGTAATGACGTAAAACCAGCCATCAGTGTACTGCGCATGTGATTGGAGGCCCTAAGCGCCCGTTCTGTGATGCTCTCCTTCAGCACCTGATCATTCCAGGAAATTTCATTATACGGATGCAACAGAACATGGCTGTGGGCATCAATCAAACCAGGAACAAGCGTTTTCCCGTCAAGGCGCACAACCCTAGCATCTGACGAAACGCTCTCAGTGGGAACAATATCAACAATCGAGTTCCCATCGACGATTATCGCCTTGCCGCGAACCAGCGTTCCCTGTGCTACATCCACATATGCATCAGGAATAAGTGTTATTGTTTCTGCAGATGCAACGTTTGCGCAACAAAACGTCAGCATCAAAGCTGCCAAGAGTTTATTTTTCATGTGTAAGCCCACCCGGTAGTTGAATATTCAATAATATTCGATCATGCCGACCATGCAGGCAACATTCAATAGATACATTGAAAAAGGCCCCCGCGAAAACCGCAAGAGCCTTTGACCTACTCACTAACGCAACAGTGAACTGCTGTTATTTGGGTATATTAGCTGAGAGCCATTACTCTACGGCGGCGCTGCGTAGCCGCACCAGCCATACCAAATCCAAGAATTAGCATAAGCCATGTTGCAGGCTCTGGAACAGCAGAAACGCTCAGAGACCTGATCTTAAACTCATCATTGCTGTGAGGCGCGCCAACCGCAAATGTTGTAGTCGTAACGTTCGTATTAAGTGGATTGTCGCTATACGTGCCCAGATTATTCCAGCTTCCACCACTATATGAATAGATACGAGCATCGTCGTTATCTCCAAAAAGGGAGAACATAACCTGCTCGATGTTCACAATCTGATCAAAATGGAACACAACATAATCGTCCTGACCACCACGACCATCAACCTGTGGGTCATCCAGAATTTCACTGGAAACACCCAAACCTGCATCAAATTCTGATACAGTCACATCATAATCGTACCAAAAACCACCAAAGAAGCCTAAGTCAACATAATTTGAAGACGTTGTATTCATGGTAGAACCGTCCCAAACGGCGCCCATCAAGGATAGACCGATACCGTCCAGTGAATAGTTAATGCCATCGCATGCATACTGACAATCACCGGCATCACTTGTGAAATCAAAAGTCGTGGATGCCTGTGCAGCAGTAGACATCATACCTACGATGACCATAGCTGTTAGCTTTTTAAACATGTAAATTCCCTCAAACAGAGCGATCGGCGCCGTACGAAAAACTATTCACCCCATGCGAACAGTCTGACAAACGCCAGTTCCAAAATATAAGCCTGAAAAACCAGTTGAAAATCACGCGACTGTGCCTGTCGGTGCCAGCAACCCCCAAATGGTTAACAACTTGTTAACATAATCCCTTCAGAACTTAAACACTTTTATGGTAATTTAATGCAACTTTTATGGTCAGAATTATCTTTCAGCTTTTGAAATAGCTATCTGCCCATAACAAACATTCCCAAATTCCGGAAAGTTCTTGCGCGACACAAAAAATACATTATCCCTAGTTCGCAATCAAAAATTAGGGGAGAAATAGTCAATGGCACGTGCCTGGTTTGATATAGTCCTGTGGAAACGTATCCTCATTGCGCTGATACTCGGCGTAATTGTTGGCTCCTTCTGGGGAGAAGGTGCAACCAGCATTAAATGGATTGGTGATGTTTTTGTCCGTTTGATCCGTATGATCGTTGTACCCTTGATCTTCCTGACACTGGTTTCCGGCGTAGTTGCCATGGGCGATCCGAAACGCCTTGGCTCGATCGGCCTAAAAACCTTGGCCATGTATATGGGCACAACAGCAATTGCAATCTGTATCGGTCTTTCGCTGGGTGCAATCATGCAGCCTGGTGTCGGCGTAGACCTTTCAGGAGCAACACCTGAAACGCTGGCCGAAGCTAAATCCCTGACCGACCGGCTTGTTGGCATTGTCCCGACTAATCCGGTACAGGCGTTTGCAGAAGCGGATGTTCTTGCCATCATATTCTTCGCCCTGATGTTCGGTGTGGGTATTCTCCTGTCTGGCGAGAAGGCGAAACCAATCACAGATGTTATCGACTCCGCGGCCGAGGTGATGTTGAAAATAACTCACTTGGTTATGGAAGTTGCCCCTTTCGGTGTATTTGCGCTTATTGCTGCAACGGCCGGGACAAAGGGTATTGCGGCCCTGGCTGACGTTCTGACACTGGCGCTTGCCTGTACAATCGGCTTTGTGACTCATGTTCTTGTAACCCACACAATCATCATTAAATTTATTCTTGGCTTGCCACCGGTACGCTTTTTCCGCGGCGCCCTGGATGCCCAGCTTGTGGCCCTTTCCACATCTTCAAGTTCAGCAACTTTACCGGTTACTATGGCAGTTGCAGAAGATAACCTTGGAATCAAACCTGCTGTCGCCTCGTCGGTTCTGCCGCTCGGCGCCACTATCAATATGGACGGCACGGGCATTTATGTCGGCATCGTCGCCGTATTTGCTGCACAGGCGTTTGGCATTGACCTGACGCTTGTTGATTACGGCCTGATCGCTTTGACGACGACACTTGTGTCGATCGGCACAGCGGCTGTTCCGTCAGCAAGCCTGTTCCTCTTGGCTGCTGTCCTCGGCGTCATCGGCGTTAGTGTAGACCAAACCGCTATCATCGTAGGCTTCCTTCTACCATTTGACCGCCCTCTTGATATGATGCGTACTGTCGTCAATGTGACTGGTGATCTATCGGTCGCAAGTGCAGTCGCAAAATGGGAAAATGAGATGGACGAAGAGACATTCCGCGCTCCGGCTGTCGAGTAAAACATTTTTTTCTTTGCAAACAGTATCGCCGGGGGTAAAACCCCGGCGATTTGTTTTTGAAAGCACCCATAGTATAGGAGCTTTGCCCTACAGTAGCTTTCCGTCTATGATACTCGCAACCAAGAGGCAGACATGACACAGAAAAAGAGAGCAATCGTCCTTCTTTCCGGAGGGTTAGATAGCGCAACAGTTGTCGCCATCGCGCAAAACGAAGGCTATGAGGTCTATGCCCTGAGCTTTCGGTACGGTCAGCGACACAGTATTGAGCTTAGCGCAGCGGAGACCATCGCGCAGCACCTGAACGTGAAAGAACATAAAACCGCCACGCTTGATCTGCGTCTATTTGGTGGTAGCGCACTAACAGATGACATCGACGTTCCAAAAGATGCAGTGGAAACAGATGAAATTCCTGTCACCTATGTCCCTGCACGTAATACAATTTTTCTATCGTTTGCCCTTGCTTATGCCGAAGTTGTCGGCGCGAAGGATATATTCATCGGTGTGAATGCACTGGATTACAGCGGGTATCCCGACTGTCGCCCTGATTACATTCAGTCTTTCCAGGAAATGGCAAACCTGGCGACGAAAGCGGGTGTAACCGAAGATGTAGCCCTGACAATCCGTACGCCTCTGATTGATATGACAAAGGCAGAAATCGCCAAAGCAGGTACAGATCTTGGCGTTGATTATAGCCTGACGATCAGTTGTTATGATCCAGATGAAACCGGGGCAGCCTGCGGACACTGTGACAGTTGCCTGCTGCGTTCCAAAGGCTTCAGAGAGGCTGGAATACCTGACCCAACGCGGTATCAAGATGGTCTATAGCGTTAAAGAAATTTTCTATACACTGCAGGGCGAAGGTGCCAACGCCGGGCGACCAGCTGTCTTCTGCAGGTTTGCCGGTTGTAATTTATGGACAGGGCTAGAGCGCGACCGCCAAAATGCAATTTGTCAATTTTGCGATACTGACTTTGTGGGAACCAATGGTATCAATGGCGGAAAATTTAAAACGGCTGTAAGTCTTGCGACAGCGATTGCAAATGAATGGCCAACAATCAATGATCCTGCCGGCCCTCCCATGGTAGTCTGCACAGGTGGCGAGCCTCTTCTGCAGCTTGATACCGAACTGATTGATGCCTTGCACGCCAAAGGGTTCGTAATTGCGGTGGAATCTAACGGCACGATAGAGCCGCCAACAGGCATTGATTGGTTATGCATTAGCCCCAAGGCAGGATCAGACATGATTGTTGCCTCTGGGCAGGAGCTAAAGCTTGTCTACCCACAAGCAGGAAACTCGCCCACAGACTTTGAACACCTCCAGTTTGATCATTTTTATCTGCAGCCCATGGATAATCCAAATCAGGCCCAAAACACTGCAGAGGCAGTCAGGTACTGTTTGCAGCATCCACTGTGGCGACTGTCGCTACAAACCCATAAGATACTAGACATACCTTAACCACCCAGGCAGGCAATCACATAAAACTGCCTGCCCCAGTTGGCATGTTAGCCGCGACCGCGATACGGTGCTACGCCTGTGTCTGGTATCCAGACACCTGCTGGTGCCTCGCCCGTCTGGAAAAACACATCAATAGGAATACCGCCACGCGGATACCAGTAGCCCCCCAAACGCAGCCATTTGGGATTCAGTTCAGCGATCAGACGTTCTGCAATGCCGACGGTACAGTCTTCATGAAAGGCTGCATGATTGCGAAATGACTGCAGATACAGCTTCAATGACTTACTTTCGACAAGTAAAGCATCAGGAACATAATCAAGTACCAGATGTGCAAAGTCAGGCTGACCTGTCACTGGACAAAGGCTGGTAAACTCCGGACAAGTAAAGCGCACCATGTAATTGCTGTTTGGACGTGGATTATTCACAGTCTCCAAGACCGCCTTTTCAGGCGAATCCGGGGCTTCAGTTTTTGATCCAAGGGCATCAAGTCCCTGATAGATATTCTCTGACATTGGAAGTCTCCATATTTTTCGCTCGCTATGCAGATTTTTTTACATGCTGTCAAAGTTTTTTCACCGACAATTCACTCGGTAAACTAATAACTTAGCATGCAACCCCCTGAAAATATTATCAAAACATTAATAACCCTGAACATTTTGAGGGAATTTGTTCAGCAAATGTTAATGGTGCCACACTTATAGTTTAATCAAGTTGAAACCCAAAAGGGTTATGCCGTTAGTCAGGAATATTTAGTTCGGCAAAGGAGAGTGTAATGGCAAAAATACATATAGCACAGTTTGCTCCCGGTCAGATCGTCAAGCACACAGCATTTGGCTATCGTGCCCTGATATTTGATGTGGATGCAACTTATAGCCAGTCTCCAGAGTGGTATGACATTATGGCTGAAGGTAAGCCGCGCAAAGACCGCCCATGGTATCATATTTTGGTCGATGGTGAAGATCACACAACCTATGTTGCGGAGTGTAACCTGGAGATTTGTCACGAAACGGACTGCTTTGAGCATCCAATGATGGATAGCCTGTTTGACCCGGCCGCACATTCCGTCAGTGATTACGCAGCACGTTTTGTCGTGAACTAAACGAGTTTGGAATAACATTTCGCAAACGTGGAGAACTCCCCCCCCCCTTGTTTCTCCGCCCCCCAGTTTTGAGTTTTGTGTTTAGAGTATAGTTCAGAGTACATGCGAAATGTGGAAAGGGACGCCTCCTACGGCGTCCCTTTTTTATTACTTCAGATAATCTTGTCTGCCTTGAGCATTGCACTTGATATATCTAGTCCCTAAAGTCGTTGCACTGTGCTTGAGGGAGATACATATGATGACGCCGCTTGTTTCAACTGACTGGGTCCTGGACAATCTTGATACCATCACTGTGCTTGATGCAAGCTGGCATATGCCAGATAGTGGACGCAATGCACAGCTGGAATATTATGAACTTCATATTCCAGGTGCGATCTATTTCGACATTGATGTAATCGCAAATCATGAAAGCAGCCTGCCCCATACACTGCCGACGGCCAAATTCTTTGCACAGGCGATCGAATATCTCGGTATTCGTAACACTGACACTCTGGTAATCTATGACAGAAGTATGGTTCGTTCCGCGGCGCGGGCGTGGCAGATGTTTCTTCATTTCGGCCATAGGGAGGTTTACGTCCTTGATGGAGGTCTTGAGAAATGGATCAACGAGCAAAAGCCTCTTAGTTCCCACATCAATCGGACTTATTCGAATTATCCTACCCCCGAACGTTTTGGCAATAAATTTTGCGCCTTCAACAAAGTCCTGGAAGCCATTGATAACGAAACACAAATCATTGACGCCAGACCATCTGACAGATTTGAAGGCACCGCGCCTGAACCACGCCCGGGACTGCGGTCTGGACATATACCCGGTAGCCTGAATGTACCCTTTTCCTCCCTCTTTAATGAGGATGGAACCTATAAGGATATAGAAACACTGCAAGGCATCTTTACCGAGGCTGGACTTGACTTTACCAAGCCAGTAATCACAAGCTGCGGTTCGGGTGTAACGGCCTGTGCTTTGAGTTTGGCACTGGCAATACTAGGCAAACACGATGTAACCGTTTACGACGGGTCATGGACGGAATGGGGCATGCGTGATGACCTTCCCATTGAAACAGGACCGGCACCTCGGAAATAACTAAAACCAAGATCAGGATTTATGAGTAAAATAGATACGAAATTCGTCACCGCTGGCCGCAAAAAAGAATGGACCAGCGGGATTGTGAACCCACCAGTGTACAGGGCTTCTACCTGCATATTTGAAACCTATCAGGATTTGCAGGAGGGACTAAAGAACCCATCGGCCAAAAAACTGTTTTATGGCCGTAAAGGTACGCCAACACAGTGGGCACTGACAGAAGCAATTACTGAGCTTGAGGGCGGTGAAGGAACAATCCTGTATCCGTCAGGCATGGCTGCTATTGCTGGCGCTGTTCTTGCGCTCGTCAAACAGGGCGATCATATATTGATCCCTGATAGCGCCTATGATCCCACGCGCCACTTCGCCAATACATTCCTGAAAAAAATGGGTGTGGAAAGTAGCTTTTACTCGCCGAGAGCAGGCGCCGATATTGAAACGTATCTGCAACCAAATACTTCCGTCATTCTAATGGAAAGCCCAGGCTCTCTGACATTTGAAATACAGGACATTCCTGCGATTGTAAGCGCAGCCAAGGAACGCGGCATCAAAACTGTTGTCGACAATACCTGGGCGACACCCTTGTTTTTAAATCCCCTCGCCTTGGGCGTGGATATCTCAGTCCAGGCCTGCACCAAATACATCTGTGGGCACAGCGATGTTATGCTCGGCAGTGCAACAGCCAACAAAGCTACCTTCCCGGCACTACAGTACGGCTCCTACGAACTGGGGCAGACTGCATCGGCTGATGATGCCTATCTGGCATTAAGGGGCTTGCGGACAATGGGTGTACGCCTGAGACAACACCAGGAAGGTGCTCTAACCGTCGCCAGATGGCTGGAAAGTCACGATATGGTGCATGCGGTCAACCACCCTGCCCTTGAAAGCAGTCCGGATCACGCTTTATGGAAGCGCGACTTTAAAGGATCAACTGGCCTGTTCTCCTTTGTCCTGAAAAAGGGGAAGGAAGCAGATAGCGGCGCCCTTGTAGATAATCTCAAGTATTTTAAAATGGGCTTTAGCTGGGGCGGGTATGAAAGCCTGATATTACCAAGCAACCCATCAAATGCCAGATCAGTCAATACATGGCAGGCGCCTGGGCCGTTATACCGGGTTCATATTGGTCTTGAGGATACAGATGATCTTATACGTGACCTTTCAGAAGGTCTGGAACGGTTCAGGGAGCAAAGTAACTGGTGATCACACCGGCAGAGGGACAAGCACTATGGCTAAGCGTTAAGGTTGCCCTTGTCGCTGTGACAGTAGCCTTGCCCTTTGCCGTCTTTGTCGCATACGCCTTTGCGCGTTGGTCATTTCCGTTCAAGTCGTTTTTGAACGTTCTTGTTCATATCCCTTTGGTGGTTCCGCCTGTGGTGATTGGATATTTACTGCTTGTCACCACGACACCTACCAGCAAATTTGGAGGATGGCTGTCAGACCTTGGGCTGAACCCATCCTTTACTTGGGGCGCGGCCGCCATTGCCAGCGGAGTTATGGCGTTCCCCCTGATGGTCCGAGCGGTCCGGCAAGCTTTTGAGAGCCAGCCAATAGCCCTGACCGAAATTGCCGAAACTTTAGGAGCCTCCAGATACCGGCGCTTTCTTACAATCAACCTTCCTTTAGCCGTGCCCGGCATCTTGACGGCCACTGTTCTCGGTTTTGGACGTGCGATTGGTGAGTTTGGCGCGACCATCACCTTCGCAGCAAACATTCCCGGCGTAACGCAAACCTTGCCGCTTGCTTTATACACTGCCGCGCAGTCACCGGGCGGTGAAGAAGCCGCATTTAGGTTAACGCTTTTATGCTTGATCCCTGCTGTTATCAGCCTGATCACCTCAGAGTGGCTAACACGGCGACATTATTTCAGAAATGAGCAGCGCTGATGACCACAACACTAACTGCAGATATTCGCTGGTCTATACCCACTAGCCTTTCTCTCAAGGAAGGTACTAACACCGGACAAGCATGTTTTACTGTGCCGAGCGGCATCACAGTTCTGATCGGGCCATCAGGCAGCGGGAAAACAACCCTTATGCGCATGATTACTGGTCTGTCTGACATAACAGCTGGGAAACTAACCCTGCAGGGCCAGAATATAGCCGCCTTACCCGCATATCGTCGGCAAATAGGATATGTCCCGCAGTCCCCCACCCTATTTCCGCATATGTCTGTACGTGCCAACATTCTATACGGCGCCAAAAAGGACACCGATATCTCTTTTTTGGTAAATGAACTAAGTCTGCCCGACCTTCTGGACCGCAAACCGTCTTCTTTATCAGGCGGAGAAGCAAGACGTGTGGCTATTGCACGGGCCCTTGTGTCTTCACCACGTCTGATGCTGTATGATGAACCAACAAGTGGTCTGGACCCGGTTAAGCGTGCGTCCACGCTTTCACTCATTCGGACTGTTTCGAGGAACCATAATGTTCCTGCTATTGTCTCTACACATCTAATAGATGACATGATGCCGATCGCAGACTATGCGCTGCTGATGGATAATCAGTCGGTTGTTCTGGAAGGCAGCTTGGAGGATGTGCTGGATGCCCCTGAAACCACTGAAGTATTGGGGCTGGAAGATGGAGGAAGTCTGATCGCTGCCCAAATAACCGGCGAAGACAATGGATTAATCGAAGTGTCACTAGGAGGTCAGCCCTTGTGGTTATCCGGGGCTTCCCGAACTACTGGTGACCACGTACACATGCGTATTCGCGCCCGTGATGTTGCAATTGCTAAAGACAGGCCTGAGAATATCAGCATTAACAACTGTCTGGCCGTCACTGTTCAGGATTTAAAGCCTGCGAGTACTGAAACTATCGTCACAATGTTGGTCGCAGAAACAGATACCGTATTAAAAGCACGCATTACCCAAAAGTCAGCAACCGCGCTGGCCCTGAAGCCAGGGGATGCATGCTTTGCACTTATCAAGGCAGTTGCCGTCTGGCACCGTGAAGACTGACAGCCTTTACTGCGTCAGATCAGGACACCCGCTTCACCGGACATGAACTTAAGTTGGTTTGCCAGCCACTTTTTTCTGAGTACAGTTACATCTGAAAATAAAAATTGGGAGGAACATAATGTTCGCGTCAAAGAAACGCATTCTAAAAGGAATGATGGCAGGAACCGCCCTGTTTGCAGGGCTGGTTGCCCCTGTCGTGCAGGCTGTTGATATAGAGGGGCAAATTCGCTGGGATTTGACAGATTTGTATGCATCAGGCGATGCATGGACCGCCGCACATGACAAAGCACTCGAAGACATTAAGGGATTGGCCAAATATCAGGGCACTCTCGGCGATAGCGCAGAGCAGTTACAAAAAGCCAGCGACGAAATATCCGCCGTTTACAAAGAAGTTATCCGCCTTTTCGTTTACGCAACACTTAAGGGTGATGAAGATATGCGCGAGTCTGCCGATCAGGAACGCCTTAGTCAGGCGCGTTCATTATTCGCGAAAATGGGACAGGCGGTTGCATTCACCAATCCTGAAATTTTAACCGTTGGGTCCGAGAAAATTGAGTCCTTCATCAAATCAAATCCCGGACTGAACAATCATGCATTTACACTGCGTGACACACTGCGCCGTGAAGATCATACACTTGGACTCGAAGCCGAAGGCGTGCTGGCTAACGCCGGAGAGACCTTGGCAGGACCGCAAAGCATCTACGGCCTTCTGGCGAATGCTGCGATCGAGTGGCCTACCGTAACCTTGTCAACAGGCGAAGAAGTTACCCTTAATCAGGCGGGCTACTCGAAATACCGTGCCGTTCAAAACCGTGACGACAGAAAGAAAGTGTTTGATGCCTTCTGGTCAACCTGGAAGAAATATGAAGCCCCGCTTGGTGCTACGCTTGATAACCATGTGAAAGGCCACATTTTCACAGCCAAATCCCGGAAATATGACAGTGCTCTGGCAAGCGCTACATCAGGATCGAACATCCCAACTACTGTGTATAAGGAATTGGTAGCAGCTGCGAATGAAAACCTCCCTGCCATGCATGCATACCTGAAACTGCGGCAGCGGATGCTGGGACTGGATGACCTGCACTATTATGACATTTATCCTGAATCAACAGCACTGGACCGAGAGTTCAGTCTGGATGAGGCTAAGGAACTGACACTCCAGTCCCTACAGCCCTTCGGTGAAGAATATCTAGCTGCCCTTCGGGAAGGGTTTCAGCAGGAATGGATGCATGTATATCCCCAGCCAGGTAAACGCCCCGGCGCCTATATG
The DNA here is from genome assembly GCF_014656395.1 of Kordiimonas sediminis. Classification (GTDB taxonomy): domain Bacteria; phylum Pseudomonadota; class Alphaproteobacteria; order Sphingomonadales; family Kordiimonadaceae; genus Kordiimonas_A; species Kordiimonas_A sediminis. The sequence continues at coordinate 580,169 of NZ_BNCI01000002.1, read as the reverse complement.
TTTGGATCCGCCTATGATGTACACCCGTATCTTCTGCTGAACTATAATAAAGGTTTTGAAGACGTTTCAACCTTCAGCCATGAATGGGGGCATGCTGTTCACACCATGCTGTCCAAGAAAAACAACAGCTTTGAAAACTTCTCCTATTCAACCTACACAGCGGAACTGGCGTCTACGACAAATGAAGTCCTTTTGCAGGAATATCTGTTAGCCAAGGATTTGTCAGACGAGGAACGTCTCTATTATATCGACCGTGCACTGGAAGGCATTCGTGGTACTTTCTTCCGGCAAACCATGTTCGCAGAGTTTGAACTTAAAATTCATGAACTGGCGGAAAGCGGCCAACCGCTGTCCGGTCAGAAAATGACTGAAATTTATCTGGAATTGCTTAAGAAGTACCACGGCCATGACCAGGGCGTGATGACCATTGACGATGCTTACGGTATCGAATGGGCCTATATCCCGCACTTCTATCGAAACTTCTATGTTTATCAGTATGCTACCAGCATCACCGGCGGCACTGCCTTTGCAGAACGCATGCGTGAAGGGGATGGTGATGCAACAACAGATTATGTCAATGTGCTGAAGGCAGGCGGGTCAGAGTACCCTTACTATCTACTGCAGAAAAACGGCATCGATCTCGCCACGCGTGAACCATACGACATTCTAATTGGCCGTATGAACAGACTGATGGAAGAAGCATCCGACATTCTGGACCGCATGGGAAAATAGAAAATCGAGACTATTCTTGAGATCAAGGCCGGGGATGAATTCCCCGGCCTTTGTTTGTTCATCCTGCAGCAAGAAACAGTCTATAAAGTAAAAAGGGTAATTCCAGCGTCTGCGTATAAGACACTATAAGGGACAAGGATTTCCATAATGCCAGATACTGCAGCGATAGTATTAAGTCGGTTTGGTATGGGCGCGCGCCCCGGGGAGCGCACTAAACTGATCACCAACCCTGCTCAGTGGGCACAAGACCAACTGCAAGTGAACACCGGTATTGATCCCGTCTTCGCTGCCCTACCTAGCACGCAAACTGCAGCCAGCACATTTTCTGAATTCAGGGATCTCCGAAAAAAAGGGACAAAAGCAGGACAGGAAAACTTAAGCGACGAGGCGAAGGAGATACGAAAAACGCTGCGTGACATTGGGCTGGCAGAGATAGACGCCCGCATGACCGTCGGGCTGACAACTCAAACCCCCTTTGCAGAGCGTCTTGTTCGGTTCTGGTCCAATCACTTCGCCGTATCGTCCAAACGCCAAAAAATTGCCCCAATGGTCGGTGCATTTGAACGCGAAGCCATCCGCCCTAATCTGTCAGGGTCGTTTCTGGACTTGCTGATCGCAGCGGAACAGCACCCGGCAATGATCATGTTTCTGGACAATGAATTAAGTGTTGGCCCCAACAGTAAAGTGGGGCTGCGACGAGACCGCGGCCTGAATGAAAATCTTGCACGGGAAATATTAGAATTACATACACTTGGTGTGAATGGTGGTTATTCACAGGAAGATGTAACCAGTTTCGCCCGAATATTAACAGGCTGGACAGTGGCAGATGGCAAACGCATTGAAGGCCCGCTTGGCAGTTTTCAGTTTTTCCCTAAAATTCACGAGCCTGGCACGCATCAGGTTTTAGGGAAGAGCTACGCCGAAGGTGGCATCACACAGGGACTATCGGTACTGAACGACCTTGCCAATCACCCGGCCACGGCCCATTTTATTGCATCCAAGCTGGTTAAACATTTCATTAGTGACGTACCCAAACAGTCCGATGTAGACAGAATTACAGATGTATTTCAGGAAACTGAAGGACACCTGCCATCAATACATGCTGCCTTACTAACACTCCCCAGCGGTTTCACTGCACCACTGCAAAAAGCAAGATCGCCCGAGGCCTATATCACTGCTACTCTGAGGGGGATAAACCATATACCGCCAAAACGCGGCCCCTTACAGCAGGCAATGAAAATGATGGGCTACAAACCCTTCGCTCCTGATGGACCGGATGGTTTTCCTGACACATCGGGTGAATGGCTATCTGGCGCGGCATTATTACGCCGCATTGAATGGGCAGATACACTCGGTGACAAGTTCGGTAGTACCGTTGATGCCAGGTCCCTAATGGCTGATCTTTACGGTGGTCTTTTGTCTGATGAAACAGAAACAGCGATCAGACGTGCAGAATCAGGAGCACAAGGGCTAGCAATTGCCCTTGCAAGCCCTGAAATGATCTTCACCTGAGGAGAAGCATAAATGACACTTAATCGGCGTGACATAATTCGACTAATCGGGGCAACGGCATCACTCACAGTTATGCCCAGTCTATCCCTGCCATCCGGCGCATCCACACCGGCAAAAAACCGATTTGTTTTTGTCATGCTTCGTGGCGGTATGGACGGGCTGCACGCCTTTCCAAAATTGGACGACCCCCACTATCAGGCGCTGCGTGGTTCCCTGACGGACGGTGTTTCTTTATCCCCTCTACACAGTGGCTTTTCTGTCCACCCAGAACTGGACGTAATCCATGACCTATTCCACCAAAACCAGGCTTTGATTATACACTCCGTGGCCAGCGCCTATAAAACCAGGTCACACTTTGACGCGCAGGATGTTCTGGAACTGGGAACAGCACACCTTGTATCCTCTGGTGATGGCTGGCTTGGTCGTGCCGCAAATCATATGGCAGAGGACAACGCTGCAATCGCGATTGCACAAAGCCTGCCACTAGCCTTACGGGGTGGGGCCGGCGTAAGCAGTTGGGCACCATCTAAACTGCCAAAGGCAGAAGCAGACTTGATAGAGCGACTGGGTGACTTGTACCAAAACCATCCCCAATTGGCAGAAGCCTTGCAAGCCGCAACAGACGCAGATGAAACAGCCATGATGATTGGAGGGAGCGGGCAACCATCAAACGCCACGACCGCCAGCCTAGCTGAAGCCGCAGGAAAGTTATTAAGCACTGGCAACAAATACCAGATGGCGATGATGGAACTGGGCGGCTGGGACACACACAATGGCCAGAAAAACAGGATCGCAGGGCAGCTTAGAAAATTGAATACCCTGCTCAAAAGTCTTCGCACTGGTCTTGGCGATGAATGGCAAAACACAGTCATTGCGATTGCAACAGAGTTTGGTCGTACTGCAGCCGTTAACGGTACAAATGGAACTGATCACGGAACCGCTTCAACTGCCATACTGGCTGGTGGTGCCGTCAGGGGTGGGCAGATTGTAGGGCATTGGGCCGGACTTGATACACTTTATGAAGGACGCGACATCACCCCAACCACTGATATTCGCAGCCTTTTTAAATCAGTAATGGTTGACCATCTAGGGCTTTCAGACACAGTAGTGAACAACAGCATTTTTCCTGAAAGTCAGGACGCGAAACGCCTTACAGGTCTGATACGGACCTGATTGCAGCCAGCGATTTCGATGAAAACTCCCGTCGTGCCAGGATCGCAACCACAAGTACCGTTGAAATCATAAACAGTACCGGGTCAAAAATCCACGCAACCGCTGCCAGTGCAAAAAAATACGCCCGAACGCCACGATTAAAATGGTGGCCTGACAAAGAACTGATGGTGGCAGCAGCCTCTGCTTTCCTGATAGATTTCTGTTCACCCGCGTCTTCAGGCTTGGGGAGCCCACCGATCAATATCGAGCAGTAGTTCGCAAGCCTGACTGACCATGCAAACTTAAAGAATGCATATACAAAAATCGCAAGCAAAACACCCAGTTTTATCACCCACATTTCTGCAGTATTCGCAACAATGAATGGTAGGGACGAAAAGGCTGCAGACAATTCACCAGTATAGCTGATGCCCGCAACAATACCGCCAATTACAAATATCGTAGTAGACGCGAATAAACCAACACCGGTGATTAATATCTGCATAACACCTGTATCAAGCATACGGATTTCACGCTTTAAAGATTCTTGTAGCCATGCTTTGCGCTGCTGATCCATCGCGGAAGAAATGGATTTATGACGCAGAGGGCTATTGTCCGCGAGAAAAGTGTAAACGCTCCAAATCACCAGAAAGAAACCAAACGCCACTAAATCAAGCGTAGTCAATACTGTCGTAATCGCATCAATCAATTGGGTCATCAGGAAAATACTATTGTCATTGTATCAATGTCTGTGGAGGTAAGGCCTAGCAGCAAAATACTGTTCCCGCCCCCAAGGTCGACAAACAAACCGGTATCTGTCTGAACGGCTATGCTAGAAAAATCAGGAACCGAAGCCAGTGCGGTTTCAGACAGATCCAGAATATCTTCCGATACGGTAAAGTCTTCGACAACATCAACACCAGTCGATGCAGAGAAAGCAAAAACATCCTGCCCCCCACTGCCCGCCAATGTATCATTGCCGCCGCCGCCCCAAAGCGTGTCATTACCATAGCCGCCAATCACATGATCATTGCCAGCACCGTTATAGATAAGGTCTTCCCCATTACCACCCCACAAACGGTCATCGCCGGCCCCGCCGAACAGCGTGTCATTACCCCCTTCACCGAATAAGGTATCCGCACCTGTGCTGGTACCGGCATAAAGAACATCTGCGCCGCCCCCGCCGTGCATTTCATCATGCCCCAAGCCACCACCCAGAATGTCATTACTCGCGTCACCTATAACCAAATCATCGCCACTGCCGGCCCAAATGGTATTTCCGCCACGTGTCAGGGGATTTTCTTCGCCAAAGTCAAACACGCCATTATTTGACACTGCGTCATCATTCCAACTTCCACCAAGGAGAGTATCATCCCCGTTCCCACCGAATAGCAGGTCACGACCGTCATCTATTGCGCCAACATCTTCTGCAACACCCCCAACGAGGAAATCATTGCCGTCACCGCCACCAATTTTGTCATTGCCCCTGCCCCCAACATATAAGTCGGCAGAAACATCATCCGCCCCAGCGAAGAAGGTATCGTCCCCTTCACCACCGTCGGCATAGTCGGACCCTGCACCCCCGACAAGGGTATCATCGCCACTATCACCGTTCAGGTCATCATCACCAGCACCACCTAGCAACCGATCATCGCCTGCCAAGCCGTGAAGACGGTCTGCGCCGTCATTTCCTTCCAGCTTGTTGGCTAGAGCATTCCCTGAGATACGGTCATTTCCAGCCCCTCCGAAAGCGTTTTCCAGTATAACCTCTGGCGGCACATACACACTGAAACTATCTTCCCATTCACGGGTACCGTCCCAATACTCAATTACAGTCCCTACGTCCTGCCAATTACCCGGCATCAGATTAAGAGTGACATTTTTACTGCCTGTTACTCCAAGCGTATCAATACCGCTGGTATCCCACAGAGTCTGATAATGGGTTTCGCCTGTATCAAAAGTATGAACCGTATTGCCTGCGTTCACTCCATTTGGGTTTACGCCGTACAAGGATTGCAACGCCAGTATATCCATATACATGAAGCCGTTTGGCTCGATACTTGTCCAGGTAGCCTCAGGATACCGTGCTGATACCTCGTACGACATGATCGTATAGTCATTACCGTCAAAATCACTATCAAGCTTGCCGAAACCATCCTCAGCCTCATGCGGGTGTTTCAGGCCAACAGCATGTCCCAACTCATGGATGATCGTTGATCTGATATAATCATCTGTTGGATCAAGATTCTGAGAAAGAAGCCAGATGTCGCCCGACGCATGGGCACTGGCAGGCAAATATGCCCACGCGACATTTTCTTCTGCGTCTATGCCTGTCCATGCAATTCTAATTGTACCGGCATAAGTACCTCTGTCATCGACTTCAACGAACTGCAAATTCGTCAGCATTTCGATTTCAGCCAGTGCATCCCGAAAAATGCGTTCTTCCTCATCACCTATAGGCCTGAAATCAACATTAGGCTCCTCATCGGGTCCATATCCCAAAGAAGGATGACTACTATATGTGCTAGTCAGTGTCGGAATAGAAAAAGTCACAATTGTCTGCGCTGAACCCGGTTCGGCACTGAACTTTGTACCGTAGATAACACCATCAAATATCTCACCGCTGGGACGAACAAACTCAGCATCCGGACGGGAGTAGACATTACTTGTTTCTGAAACTGACATTTAAAGATGCGCTCTTTTCATAAGGACATGCCTGGCAGTATTACTGTTCAGTAAAGGCATTTCGGATTGTTGATGTAATCGGCGCCAACAAATAGCTGATGATGGGCTGCTTGGCAGTTTCAACAACGACTTGCGCGGGCAGTCCCGGCTGCAATTCATTTTCTGCTGTTAGTGTTGAGACACTCTCTTCTTCCAGCACTATCTGAATAGGATAGTAAGACATGCCTGTTTGTTCGTCGGTCACAACATCCGGGGAGACAAACTTAACACGTCCCTTCAAGGTGGGAGCTGCACGCCCCTTAAATGCCAAAATGGTAATTGATGCCGGAAGTCCAGCTTCAATACGGTTTGCATCTTCTGCACGCAGCTCGCCCGAGATAATTAGATTTGCCCCCTCGGGAACAATTTCCATAATCGTCTCGCCGCGCTCAATTACCTCCCCGCGTGTTTTTGGTTTAATATTCATAACAAAACCATCGCGCGGGGCCACGATACTTGTGCGTTCAAATTCATCAATAGCCAGATCCCGCGCAGCAATCAGGCTTTCCAGCTCAACGCTGGCTTCCTGTATCATTGCGGCAATTTCCTGTTTGTATTGAGAGACAAACGTAGCGCGTTCCACCCGTGTATCTGCCAATCTACTGCTGGTTTCTGCCATTTGGCTTTTCAGACTTAATTCCTGGGCTAAAACTGTCTCTTTCGTCCGTTTTAGCGCCAGTGATCTTGATTTTGGTGCCAGCCCTTTGGCAAGCAGACTGTCCACATCAACAATCTCTTCATCCAGTAGGCGCAGTTGCTCTGTAACATTGGATAGTTGCTTAACCAGGTTTTTCTGCACATCTTCGATCGCCGCAATCGCCTGATATAAAGCGTCATCCCGCTCTAGGTAAAGCGCATTTCTCATCTCAAACTGCTTTTGTTCCAACATCAAAATATTGGCAACCACTTCTGGCGACAACTGTTTGCTTTCATAGAGATTAGAGAAAGATAATGCATCACTGCCGTCATACTCGTTCAGCAATCGCTGGTGTTTGGCAGCCGTGGCCACATAGCGTGCCATAACATCCCGCAGGCGTGCCCTGGCCATTTTGGTGTCCAGCTCCAGAAGAACCGTGCCGGCAGCAACTTTCTGACCATTTGACACATTTATCGCTGTGACACGTCCTCCTTCCAAATGCTGAAGAATATCCCTGTCCCCTTCCACAGTAACTCTGCCCGTAACTACTGAACCTGTTGCAAGCGGAGCAAAGACGGACCAAAGGATCAGGAACACAAAGAACGCACCGGCGAAAATTCCGCCCAGGCGAACTTTGTCCGTGATATACGGTTCCTTTGAAGAACGGACAGTGTCAAATACCTCACCTTGTGGAATAGACCGCCTCGACATGATCAGTGCTCCTTCTTATCAGAAGAAGCCGGGGGTGGAGCTGACGATTTCTCTTTCTGCTCCATATGGTCTGCGGCCACGGATATGTCTGACGGCACTGCCTCGCCTTTTTCACGGGTAACACTTGCTGCAGAAGTACGTTCCATCGTTCGTGCGAAATTCTTGCCTTCCGAGATAGCACGCGCGGTCAGTTTTGCTGCACCACCAGTGGAACGCTGCGACACACCTGCACTACCCGTCGTTCTTGCGCCTGGTTGCCGACGGGACGTGCCGTACAGTTTACGCATTACCTGAATTTTAGTGCCAAACTGGCTCAAGCGGCCTCGTACTAATAGAACAAGCTTATCCGTTTTCTCGATCATACTACGCTGATGGGATACAACAATCACAGTTGCTCCGCGTGCTTTCTCATCCTCAAGCAATTGGAACAATAGAGTCTCAGTTTCATTATCCAGATTAAGGTTTGGCTCATCCATAATAAGCAGGCCGGGCTTGCCGCAAATGGCACGTGCGATTGCCAGTTTTTGCAATTGCCCACCAGACAAAGGATGCCCACTATCACCACCAATCTGTGTGTCATAGCCTTCTGGTAGCTCCATGATAAATTCATGCGCCCCGATACGGGTAGCAGCATCAATCACTTCTTCGATTTCCATATCTGAAAACCGCGACAGATTTTCATAAATCGATCCCGGCAGAAATCTTGAGCTCTGTGGTAGATACCCTATGAAGCTCCCCACCTCTTCCCGGGTAAAGTGGGACATTTCAAAGTCCCCGAGTGTCACAAACCCCGATGACGGCGCGTGCGCACCCACCAGAAGTTTTGCCAGTGTTGACTTGCCCGATGCAGACGGGCCGATCAGACCAAGAATTTCACCGGCAGATGCCTCGAACGAAATACCCTTAAGAAAATCCGCCTGCGTTCCGGGGAAAGCATAGCTGACCTCGTCTACTTTCAGTGCAGCGGGAATAACAGGACAGCGGGCTGTTATTTCTTTCTCCCTATGCTCAGGCAGCATTGATTGAAGTCTTTTATAGGAGCTGACTGCAGACATCGCCTGCTTCCAGGCAGTGATTGCCTGCTCAGCTGGCGCCAACGCACGCGACATAATAATAGACGCACCAATGATAGTCCCGGCAGACATATCGCCCGCTAATACGAGCATAGCGCCTGTGAACAGGACGCAAATCTGTAGGAACATACGGAAAAATTTAAAGCCTGCCAGATTTGTCGCTGCCTTGGCAGAACTGATATACTGATTACGCAGTGCTTTGATATTAGTACCAAACCAACGCCCCATCACATTGTTCATCATCCCCATTGCAACTATCTCGTCACTGGAACGCTGAACTGACCGCACAAAATCACGGGATGTTTCAGCTACAGACTGAGCGCTGCCTAAAACGTTCCGCACGGACGATTCATTATAAAAAGCAAGGAAGATAAGAACGGCAACACCGATCAAGGCCAAAACACCAATCGGGACAGCCAGCATAAAAAGAATGATCAGATAAAACACCATCCAGGGCACATCAAACATTGCAATAATGCCCGGACTGGACATGAACGACCGTAAGCGCCAAAGGTCTTCCAACCCTTGCGCTTTAACAGGCTCCCCATCATGAAGCGCAAGTGCGACATGCGGAAATAATTCCACACCTAGTCGCGACTCCATCCAACTGGCCGCACGGTTAAGAATATGGGCACGCATCACATCCAGAACGCCAGATGTCAACAGTGCGACAACAGCAATGATGGTCAGCAGATATAGTGTATCTTTATTTCCTGATCGGATGACACGGTCCAGCAACGTCATCATATAAAGCGGGATAGTCAATTGCAGAATATTAAGAATCATTGAGAAAAAGCCAGCGAGCATAACCGACTTTTTACAAGCCGCCGTGACTGTCTCAAAAGGAGATGTCTGCTCCTCGATCGCCTGCGTGACCGCCTTTGTTTCTAATAAATCTTTCACCTGATAGCCTTTAAACATGCTGGCCGGGAAAAGAATGGGATGTTTGCCTGTCCTCATCCTTCAATGCAACGAATCTTCTACCCATCGCTCGCGTGTAAACTTTACGCTCTTCCGGGAATTTTGCAAAGTGTTCCTTTAAGCTTTTTTCCTAACCCGCAGAATAATATTAAGAATTGCATTCAATTCAACAATGAGTAATAGTAGCGATATGGTAAAAGAATGTTAACAAATACATTAAATTGCCACAAAATTACTCGATTCTGCATTTTTAAGCAGACCGCGACTAACTGGGGAGCAATCACGGTGTTTAATAGAGCTACGCGTAATCTTCTTTTTTTGGGGACTATCTTGTCTTCGAGCGCCCTTCTGCACCCTGTTCTCGCACAGCAAAACTCAGGAAATGAACAAGGTTTATTTTATTCTCTGAGCGCCGAAGTTTCTCATGTGAACAATATCTTACGCTTGTCCGAGGAAGAGAAAGACGAAAATCCAAACTTGCAAGCTAGTGACAGTTACCTGGATGCAGACCTTACTCTTGGATACGGGAAGAGAATTGGTCGGCAAATACTAAGCCTCAACGTGAATGCAGGCCAGCGTTTTCATAAAAACAACACGCAGTTAGACAATGAAAATTTGGGTGTTTCTTCGACCTTAAACTGGAAGCTAGGTGCATCATGCTCTGGTCAATTATCTGGCAACTATCAGAGAAGGCAAGCTCAGATTGAAACCATTGACGACATCATTGCTAATGACGTCAAGGATAGAACTGGTTCGATTTTTACTGCGTGCAGAGTTGGTGGACGTTTATCTGTTACTGGCGGCTTCAGCTTGTCAGAGTTAGACAATGAGCAAGAAAGGTCTCAATTAAACGATCGGAATGATACGCAGTACAGTGCAGGTTTACGATATTCTATTGGCCAAGATAAGTATATCGGACTTTTTGGCTCTCGGACTGACACCAAGTATGAAAACCGCACATTTACAAATGATTTGAAAGCTGAACTTACTAGTGAGTCCATTTCTGGTGAAGTTTCAAGCAATTTTGGACCAAATTTGATAGTTACTGGTAATATTGGCTATCAACAAGTTAAGGACAATTCACCCGAAGCTAATGAAACTAAAGGGTTATCATATTCAATCGGTGTTGAATATACCTTGGCTGCTCGACACAAAGTCAACCTAAACCTATCTAAAAATACAGTGCCACAAGAAAATCTAAGATCCATTTTCTCAACTGAACAAACGACAGAGATCGGAATTAATTCAAGCTGGTCCCCTAAGCTAAGCTCTCAAGTATCGTTCCGATACAGGGACCGTAAAAATGAATATGGCAATGAAGTAAATCCAATATTTGGCCCGAGAAATCTATCTGATGAAACATATGGGCTACAGGGCCGCATCAATTACTCATTAGGTCGTTTGATAGAATTAAGTGTTGGCGCACGATACGATAGAAGAAATGCAGACAACGACCTCTTTAGCTACGATGATAAAGGCTTATTTCTTCGAGTATCTATCAGGAACTAAAAAGATTAATTCGCCAATCATTCGCGTCCAAGTCAAAATATGATACCATTCATATGGAATTACGAGGCAATCATGCAGAATATAAGATCCTATTTTTTACTGGCTCAGACAATCGCTCTTGTAGTTATATCTCTGAGTGTCACAATAGGTGTTAGTAAAAGCTCCACAGCTTCTCCCTTGCAAGATACTATGCCTACTAGCAATCAAGTTTACCTTCTTGGCCCGCGTGACTTGATAGAAATTCGTGTCTTTGAGCATCCTGAACTTAGTATCCAAGCACGTGTGGAAGCTGATAATAGTGTTCTACTTCCTGTTGTTGGAAAAGCTTTCGTTGGTGGCATGAGCGAACAAGACGCCGCACAGATAATCCAAACAGCTTATGAAGTTGGGGGAGTTGTTCTGAATGCTGCTGTGACAATACGTGTTACTGAATTCGCCAGCAAAAAAATAGCCGTCCTAGGCTTCGTAAACTCGCCAGGACAATATACACTTGATCGCCCATCTAAAGTATCAGACGTGCTGGCTATGGCAGGCGGCCCTACATCCACAGGCTCCTCTAAGCTAGTATTTACTGACTACAATGATGATACAGGCGAGAATGAGAGATATATTTTAAATATAGATCAAATCCTTGGCCTTGCGGGAGAGACCCAAAATCCATTCGTCGGTGCCGGGGATATCATTTATGTCCCGAAGGCAGAAGTATTTTATATCTATGGTGAAGTCAGGTCACCTGGTGTTTTTCAAATTGATACAGACATCACAATTGAACAGGCACTAGCTATTGCCGGAGGTGTTACCGAGTTAGGGAAGTCTTCAAGTATTAGGCGAAGAAATAACGAAACTGGCGACCTTGAGAAGATTGAGTTAACCGAACTAGTGAAAGCTGGAGACGTGTTCCAAGTACCACAGCGCATATTCTAACAGCTTTAAAATTGAATTGAAACGAAACAGACCATGAGCATTAATCAAGTTTTCCAAATCTTATTGGCGAGAATATGGGTAACAATCATCACCGTTCTTATCGGCGTGAGTGTTTGCGCATTAGTCGTTTCCATTCTTCCTGAAAAATACACCGCCACTTCTTCTGTTATACTCGAAGTTGGCGACCAAGACCCAGTCACTGGCATGGCACAAAATACTGCAAGAACGTATATTCAGACTCAAGTAAACTTGGTCAAATCAGCCAGAGTTGCGAATAAAGTGGTTGATAGGCTGGAACTTACTAGATCACCGTACTTCCTATCTGAATATAATAGTCTTAATGATCCTGGAATTGACCTTAAAGGCTGGATAGGAAAGCAACTTCAGGAAAATCTAGGGGTGTGGGTTGTTGGCGGAAGCGAAATTATCGAAATAAGCTACACAGCTACCTCGCCCACCCTAGCCGCAACAGTTTCAAATGCATTTTCTGAGGCTTATTTATTAGTTGATCTTGAGTTAAGGGTAGACCCAGCGAAAAGAAATGCTCAGTGGTTTGCAGCACAATTAAATAAACTCAGACAGAACCTTACAGAAGCGCAAAACTCTCTGAACGACTATCAGAAACAAGTAGGCATTGTGTCAATGACCACGGAGAGCCAAAGCGAAAGTCAATCCATCATTAACATAGAATCCAGAGCAGCAGCAGCAAGAGCGGAGGCTTCAGAAGCACGGTCGATGGTGCAGCAATTTGCAGCCTTTCTGGACTCAGGTGGTTCTTCTGATTCTTTACCATCATTTATGACCAATCCTGAAATAAGCAGTTTGCAACAAGAACTTGGCAAAGTGGATGCGGCAATTGCAACACTTTCTGGAAGGGTCGGAGAAAACCACCCCCAATACAAAGCTGTTGTAGCGCGTAGAGACCAAGTTACCAAACAACTCGCTGAAGAAATTGAAAAATTTGGGCTATCTCTCAAAGCTCGTGTACAAATTGCTGAAGCAAAATCGGCCTCACTTGAAGATGAGCTCGATATTGAAAAAGATAGAATGTTACAAGAAAAGGCGCAGTTAGACAGACTGGAAGCTATGGAACGAGAGGTAGAGATCAGAAAAGCAGAATACGACAACGCTTTTCGTAGAGCCGGTACACTACGCCTCGAAGGTGACAGAGCCCAGACAGGTGTCTCTATAATTGAAGAAGCAACTCCTCCTACAGAAGCAAGCTTTCCTCAAAAGAGGCTGTCGATAGCAATCGCTTTTGCTGCCTGTCTGGTGCTAGGTGTATCCATTTCTTTCTTGCTAGAGATGATTGACAGAAGGGTTAGGTCAGAAGCAGATTTGATACTCTATGCTGACTTAAAAGTACTTGCTTCAATAGCTAAAGGACCGAAAAAAAGAAACTTTTTCTCTTTCCGTCGAACAGCAAAGAGCAAAAACACAACAGCTTCTACAAATGAGCATCAACTAAGTAAAAGTGCAGCAGAATAATTTATGAAAAGCACCACAAAAACGCCGAAAAAACCTCTGGCTGCCGACCAAAAGATTGGTGAAATACTTTTAAAGGCTGGAAAAATTAAAGCGACTGATGTTGATAACATTATTGATTATCAACAAATTAATAATCTCACTTTCGGGCAAGCCGCAATTGAGATGGGCCTGTTAGACAGTGAAGATATTGACTCAGCGATAGCGAGACAATTTGACTATGCTATCATTGAGAAAAAATCCAATTCTTCCTACTCTGAGGAGTTGTGTGTTGCTCTGCAACCCCAAGGTGTTCAAGCAGAATCTTTCCGTGCACTTAGAAGCCAGTTAATGCTTAATAGCCTTGAAAAAGGAAGGCGCGCTCTAACTATAGTTGCTCCAACCACAGAATGTGGATGTACTTACATCGCTGCTAATCTTGCACTATCCCTGGCACAATTAAACCTTAAAACCTGCTTGATAGACGCAAACCTGAGAACTCCCAGAATTGCCAACATGTTTGGAATTTCACCACAACACTCTGGACTGTCAGGCATTTTACGGGGAACAAAAGATTACGATGACGTCATTATTAGAGATGTCTTTCCAAACTTAGCCTTGTTGGTCGCAGGGAATACTCCCCCTAATCCGCAAGAATTGCTCGCAAAGAATGAGTTGATATGGACACTCTCACATTTATTAAGAGAGTTTGATGTCGTTCTATTTGACACCCCTCCTATGAATCGATTTGCGGACGCACGTACAGTTTCAGCTAGAGTTGGGTCGGCTGTTCTTGTAGTCAGACAACACCATACATTAGCTAGCGACACTGAGACTGCTGTTAGTGAGCTCACTCAGAGCGGCAGTGAGGTTGTTGGCTCCGTATTGAACAAATTTTAGGGCCCTGAAATGAACAAGACAGAAGCCATCTCTGATCAATCTATTAACTTGCGCGCATTCGTTCAAAAGTACCATTACGCGATCCTTTTATTCTTGGCTTATTGTTTCATGTACTTTGAGACTTACCAAGAGTTATTTGAGGGGCCCTGGTCAACAGATCAAGATGGTCATGGCCCATTCATCGTAATGCTCGCAATTGCAGTAGGATACTATAAATGGACTGATGTCTTGGCTTCTAACCTAAGTACTTCTAACTCCTCCAATTACTTAGGTGGGCTATTTTTATTGGTAGGCTTGCTTTTTTTTACGGTTGGACATTCTCAAGAATTAATTTTATTCGATGCTGGCTCACAAATCCCTGTACTTATTGGATTAACATTAATATTGGGAGGCTATAAAGCTGTCCTGATTTTTAGTTTTCCCATTTTATTTTTACTATTTTCAGTCCCCTTACCTGGTTGGGTTCTAGACGGCTTCACTCAGCCAATGAAGTTATTTTTGTCCGAGACCGTAACAAATCTGCTTTACTCTTATGGCTATCCGATTGCTCAAAATGGAGTTACTCTTTATATTGACCAATACCAACTACTAGTAAAAGATGCGTGCGTCGGCCTGAACTCTCTCTTCAGCCTTTCCGCTGTAGGTGTTTTTTACATTTACTTAGTGAAACCTGAACGCTTAATCCACACATTACTTCTGGTGTCCTTAATAATACCAGCTGCGATTGCAGCTAACTTTTTAAGGGTATTATTTCTAGTTTTAATAACTTATTATTTTGGAGATGAAGCCGGGCAAGGATTTCTTCACGACTTTTCCGGGCTGGTTATGTTCCTATCAGCGCTTATGGTTTTTCTAATGATAGATCAAATACTGGTCAGAGGTGGCGTATGGCTAAAGAAGAAGAAAAGTCATGAAAAGTAAAGTTCTAATTTTAGCTGCATCTTTGCTGATCGGGAAAGTAACAGCAGAATTTCTTACCCCGCATAAATACGCAGCCTATTTCAACGAAGAGTTTTCTTTAGAAGAAATTGTACCTGAAACATTTGGTGATTGGAGTGTGGATAATAACACAGGCTTTGTTCAACCATTAGAGCAAAGTACACTATCCGATTTAATCTATGACCAAACTATTTATCGTGGATATAGAAACCATAAGGGCGACCTGATAATGCTCGTTTTAGCCTACGGTCAGAGACAAAGTGATCGCTTACAATTGCACCAACCTGACGTTTGCTACTCCGCTAATGGCTTTAGTATTCAATTTTTAAGAGAAAGCGCGTTAAGTTTACCTAGCGTCACTGACCGTATTATTCCAACTAATCAAATGTATGCCAACTTCCGATCTAGATATGAGCCTGTTACCTATTGGTCAAGAATTGGTGACACAATAACAGCAGGCAAGCTGGATAGACAGTGGACCAAAATTACATACGGATTAACCGGTTACATACCGGATGGAATACTGGTTAGAGTTTCAAGTATTTCCAATAATCCAGAGGAGGCTTTTGCCTTGCACCAGTCTTTTTTAAATGAGATGATTGGTGCCGTCCCTGATCCCTATATAAAATTGTTTATTGGCACCAAATAATAAGCCTCAAAGCGATATACACATAATTTGAAGGACCTACGATCAATGAAACCACTACGCAATGCAATCAAGTTTCCCATAGTATTTATGGTCGCAGCATTACTTTCATCATGCGGTAACACTACTCCAGATGGCGGCTCTGATGAAACAAATGATCAAAGCGCTTCTTCTGGACAGGTGATTGCCGTTGTTAACGGAGAAGAAGTTACAATTCATGAGCTCAATGCTGAGCTTTCTCGTATTCGCCTACCAGAAAATGCCGATATTGACCAAGTAAAAGCAAATGCACTACAAGCGCTTGTATTGCGGAAGGTATATGAGCAAAAGGCTATTGAGGCCGGGATTGACCGTCAGCCAAACACCATAATTGAGTTACGAAGAGCCAAATCCGCTCTCCTAGCTAGTTCCTTTATTTCATCAAAAAGAAATGAAGTACAGCCTGTCACCAGAGCTGAGGCAGAACAATTCGTATTTGATAACGCAGATATTTTTGCTGAGCGTATGTATTATATTTTTGAATCTATAGTGATAGATGCAGGACAGTTGACTGAACAACAAAAGGATGACTTTGAGAGTTTAGCTAACATGGATGAAATAGAAAAAGAGTTGCAAGACTTAAACATCCAGGCATTGAGAAAGCCTTTTACAGCATATTCAGAAAGACTACCGAAAGCAATGAGAGATCAACTGCCTACACTTGTCAGAGACAGAACTGTGTTTTTTGTCGTCCAAGGCAATACGGAGACCATTGTCCGCTATAGAGAGGGAAGACCTGCCCCCCTAACAGGAACCGAAGCAATCGATATAGCGTCTAAAATACTTGCTCAGGGTAACAACAAAGAATTTCTTGCGAACCTGAGAGCGCAGACAATCACTGAAGCGAAGATAGAGTACCTCGGTGAATTCTCAGACCTCACTGATCAGCAAAATATATTACCTGACGAGACTTTTACACTGACAGAAGAGCCAGAAACTAACAATTAATTACTAGACTAAACCGTAAAGACTAGAGAGTGGTAAGTATTATGCTTGATTGGCTGAAGAGGTCATTTATTTCTCACTCTCTTGTCTTTGAAATTTTACAGAAAGCCTTCCTTACATTAATAATCCGTGCTTCAGGTGCGGTTACAGGCTTCTTTTTTACCTCAATGATATCCCAAAACTATGGTGCAAACGGACTTGGTGCCTACGCACTCAGTTTTTCCACAGCAACCCTGTTAACAACCATTATATTGCTGGGCTTTGACTTATCGCTCATGAAATATACTGCTATATATTCCCACAAGTCCTCCGAAAAGCTCGTCTCCAATATTATTTTATCTGCTTTAGTCTATATCATACCAGGCTCTATAATCGGCGCATTCGCCTTATATTTTTCTGCCAGTACCCTTTCGCATTTGATGAACGCAGATCAGTTAACAACGAATTTACTTCAACAATTCTCTTACATTGTACCAGTAATAGTACTTGTCAAAATATTCTGCGCCATATTGAGGGGAACATCTAAAGTGCTTTGGGCACAATTTATCGATGGCTTATGCATCACCGTGTTTGCAGGCTTAGTAATCTTTAAGTTTGCAGAAGGTACCGAAGAACAAATAAGCGTCATTGCCTATAGCGTTGGTGCTACCATAGCGGCTATATCCGCGCTTAGCCTTATTGCACCTCACATAAAACAAGCCCCCTCCCCCAGAGCTGTAACCATGTTCATTAGAAAATTAATGCGAACAGGCTTACCTTCTATGGTTGCAATTTTCACTTTGCTTATTACCGAATGGATGTATTTATTCTTTCTATCAAATTATTCAGACTTAAGCGAGGTAGGTATATTCAGGGTTTCATGGCAAGTTTCAATGCTTATTGCCTTTGTCACAGTTGCTGCAGATTCTATCTTATCACCGAAGGTAGCGTCACTATACGCACAAGCTGAAATAAAACTTCTTACAATAGTTCTTAACCGAATAGTTCTGATATATGCAGCAGCATCTATTAGCCTTCTCATCCTTATCAGTCTGTTTTCGGAGCCAATTCTGAGTTTTTTTGGAGATAGTTTCACCCAAGCAAAGCCAATATTAATCACTTTGTGCATTTACCAAGCAATAGCTGGTACTATTGGCATTGGAGGAAAAATAATGGTTATGACTGGACATGAAAAAATCGAACTATTAATTTCAGTGATTACATTAATATTAGTGGTTGTTTTATCTATATTTATAGTCCCAAAGTACGGTGCCATTGGCGCAGCAATAATAGCTGTGTCAACTATGCTGTTCCGGTGCTTGCTTACCAGCTATATCGTAGCAAAAAAGCTACATATATACTTTATTTGGCCAGAGGTTTTGTTTCAAAAGTAACAACAAATTGAGATACCTTGCCCAAAGACCGTGATAATGATCAATTTAAGATAGGTATAAAAATGCTACACGACACCTACTATGAACATGTTAGAGATGATATTTTCGGACTTCTGCCAAACAAAATAGAAAAAATTCTTGAGATAGGATGTGGCGCAGGCGGAACTCTTAATGTGATACGCGCAAAGTATTCACCTCAGCATATTGTTGGCATTGATATCTCTGAAACTGCGTTAAAGAAAGCAGGTAGTACTCTTAATGAAGCTTACGCACTTGACCTAAACACACAGACGTTACCAGATACTCTTGGATCGTTCGATACAATATTGTGCCTTGATGTATTGGAACACCTAATGGATCCATGGGAAACTCTAAACATTCTTCATCAAAAACTGGATGACAATGGTACCATCGTACTCAGTCTACCGAACATTAGATACATTGGTATAATATTTGATTTATTGCTTAAAGGAAAGTGGGAGTATACAGATGCAGGAATACTTGACCGGACTCACCTACGGTTTTTCACTCAAGACTCATTGCGAGAAATGATAGAAAACGCAAATTTTCATATTGAAATACTCGAACCCAAGATATCCGGACGAAAAAGGTCATTACTAAACAAATTAAGTTTTAATGTTTTTTCTAACCTATTAGCAAAACAATATTTAGTTAAAGCGAAAAAGGTTAAATCATAATTTAATAATCATAAGCTATGTATTATTTATATACAGTATGTTTAACGATAGGGGTTAAGTCACGTGGGATTCTTTAATCGTCGAAAACGACGCACTACCAGCACAGTCAATCAGTCTACGACCATTCCACAAGGTGCTTCAACGTCGGTAACAGAGCAAACGTCATTAGCTCGTCCTGTTTTATCACATGACGGAACTGATCTGTCACATCAGAAAACCATTAGCGACAATACCTCAGCGCCTCAAAAAGCAGAGACAGTTCCACAAAATTCAGAAAAAGAACAAGAAACTAGCAAAACGACAACCCGGACTATTGACTCAATACGGTTTAGAACTCTAGCCTCTGATAGACCAAACAAAGAAGCCGTTACTGATGACGCTCTAGAACGTGCGCGCATTGCTCTCAGAGAAGTCATGGCTCCCAGTGCACCAGTTCAAAACAAAGCCTATTTTGCCGGCAGAACAAAAGAGCTAGAACGCGCAATCAGTGCGATTGAAGATGAAAGAATGCATTTGGTTGTGTACGGCAAAAGAGGCTGGGGGAAAACTAGCTTCACAAACACTTTAACATCTATAGCAAAGGAAGCCGGCTATATTGTGTGCCGATCAGCATGTACACAAGCAACAACATTCAGTGGCCTTTTTCGAACGTTCTTAAAATCTATTCCCCTTCTACATGACAGAAGCTACCTGGCAGCGCACGGAGCTGACAATGCAAACCTAGGCTTTGACACCCTTTTACCTGATGATGACTTCACGTCTAAAGAATTGACGGACGTTTTAGTCAATCTCTCGTCTACCAGAATTCTATTTGTGTTAGACGAATTTGACAGGGCAAATCTTGAACGTTTAAAATATCAAATTGCAGAGACTATCAAAAGTTTCTCAGATAATTCTATTCGTGCAACACTGATCATTGTAGGTGTGGCTGATACTCTTAACGATCTCTTGGGAATTCATGAATCTATTCAGCGAAATATCGCTGGTATTCCGATGCGTCTTCTTTCTACCGGTGAATTTGATGAACTCATTAATATCGGTGAGGCGGGGACTGGCTTGCGTTACTCCCCTATTGTTAGAGAGTGCATATCTGATCTCTCCAGAAAAGTGCCACACTTTGCCAGACTCTTATGCTTACATGCAGGTCAACATGCACTTGTTGAGCAGCGTTGGGATGTATCGATGCATGACTTACACATTGCAGTTGAGCAGGCATGTATGGATATTGGCCCCTTACTGGACCCAAGACATAGAAAAGTCTTAATGGAATTTCATACCCCACAAGCTAAAGGTTTTTTATATGGCATGTCCTCTGTACCAATTAATCAGGAAGGTGATTTCACCCTTGATGATGCCGTTGAAGAATATGAAAAGATCATAAAGGCAAAGGTTACCAAGCTAGCTCTAGGCAGTAAGCTGTCAGCTTTCACCAAACCAGAAGTCGGCCTACTTACCAAACTTGAGAAAGATGGCAAGTCTACATATAGACTCTCAGACCCTCTCACTGGATTTTACTTAAGGCTTAAACAATATCTTGGTGATTGATTATAAGAGACCGCCGAGCTAGGCACTCACAAGATAACAAGATGAGTACTATCAGGCTCTTTTATGTACCTTTAATAAATGACCTTAATTTTTTTAGGAATTCTTCATCTGCAAACTCTGAAACTGGCTCAGTTATTTGAGATTTCTCTTTAGAAAAAATCAGTGCGGCATCCATAGCGGACGAGATTTCGGTTTCGTCGTTTGCGACAAATACAGAAGGACGACTGGCAAATTTCTGAGCAGTTCCTACCTGATGGTCATTTCTTGTTTCATGGAACATTTCCCGTCTGGGCATTATCACAATCGGCTTGCCGATGGTGAGAGCCGAAATAATGGACCCCATACCTGCATGTGCGACCATAACGGAACAATCTTCTAAGTTCTTTGAATATACTTCAGGGGCTAATAGTTGAGAATACTCAATGGTTGTCGGTAACTTATCACCATTGTCGCATTTGCCGATCTGACCAAAAACCCTTTGATCTTTATGTAATGCAGCCCATCCATCAACCGCAGTTGTGAGCCTGCTAAACGGCAATTCACTTCCAACTGTGAGAAATATCATATAACGCTTCCCCAATAATCCGGCTTGCGTAGTAATTTTGATGAGGGCTGATCCTGGTCGACAGAAAGCTGATTTTTGCGGTTAGAGAGCTCTGGCCATTGAGTAAGCCAAACGTCAGCACTAGACGCCGCCTTCTGGCCAGAAAGAGACATCACATCAACATTAGCAATGCTGTCTACCCAAACTGTTTTGGAACCGAACAATTTCCCAATTTTTATAGCAAAAAAACCTGGCGCTGCCCCTGTAGAAACAATAACATCCGGACGCTCTTTCAGTACTACCATAGCTGTCTCGAGCAATTGGCGAAGTAGTCGAAACTTTTGCCACCTTGTGGCTACGACAGTAATATAAAACCTTGGTAATGGTAGAGACTTATCCTTTGCATATTTTTCTACCTGACTTCGGTAATCGGGCTCAGTAGTTAGATACGCAACCTCACAATCATCCCATGCGGGTCTAAGGCGCATAAGCTGCACCCAGTGCCCACCACTTGATGAAACTGCTAGAACTTTTTTAGTTGATCCCATAACTACTAGTCCTATCCACACTTAAGCTTTTATGATTTTATCTCTCTGCTGCGTAAGGTCTTTGGTCGCATTCCTTGTGTCGACGATTAAAGCACTATTGTCTGCCAAGTATGCATAATCAATAGTACTGTGGTCAGTACAAATGAGCGCAGCATCATAAGTCTTAGACGGAATATCCTCCCAAGTTACAGACTTAATTCCTGCCAAACCAGCATGTTCACGCGTCATAGGAATCTCAGGAACGAAAGGATCATAATAATCAACATTTGCCCCTGCTGCTTCCAAACGTTCATATATTGGGAATGATGGGCTTTCCCTGATATCGTCTACGTCTTTCTTATACGCAATCCCCACAAGAAGGATCTTAGAGCCATTCAAGCTACGCTTTAACCTAGCATCAATACCATCTTTCAAGCGAGAAATGACATAATCCGGCATTGCATTATTGATTTGACCGGCCAGCTCAATGAACCGCGTCGTTATACCAAATTCACGGGCTTTCCATGTCAAATAGAATGGATCAATTGGAATACAGTGCCCGCCAAGTCCCGGCCCAGGATAAAATGGCATATAGCCAAATGGCTTAGTCTTAGCTGCATCAACCACTTCCCAAATATCAATGCCCATTTTTTCAAAAAGAACTTTCAGTTCGTTCACAAGTGCAATATTTACGGCCCTAAAGATGTTCTCTGTTAACTTCACTGCTTCGGCTGTAGCAGGAGAACTGACGGGTACTACTTGCCGCACAACTTTTGAATATAGAGCTATACCGACAGCTAGTGCGGAATCATTTTCACCCCCAACAACCTTTGGCGTTGTTGATGTAGAAAAATGTAAATTACCCGGGTCTTCTCTTTCTGGTGAATAAATCAGGAAAATGTCTTCCCCTGTTTTTAAGCCTGACTTCTCAACAATTTGCCGAACTATCTCATCAGTAGTTCCAGGATAAGTCGTCGATTCAAGGGACACCACCTGCCCTTTTCTTAGATAAGGAGTTATAATTTCGGCAGTTTTTTCCACATAGGATAAGTCAGGTTCCCGATACTTATTCAAAGGTGTGGGAACGCACATTATTATTGCATCTACTCGTTCAACAAAGTCAGCCGATGAGGTAGCCGTCAGCAAACCTGCTTTCACCGCACTATTAATAGGTTCGGAGGGAATCGTCTTAATGTAGGACTTACCAGCTTCGATGCTTGCAATTTTGCTGTCATCAATGTCAAATCCAATAACGTTCATCCCCGACTTGCAAAAAGCAATAGCAAGGGGCAACCCTACATAACCTAGCCCCATAATACCAATCACAGCATTTTTTGACTCAATTTTTTTCAAAAGTTCCTGTGCCAACGGATTGTTAACTTCTCTGCTATTTTCTAAAGTCACGGTTATATACCCTATTGAATTAATTCGTTAATTTCTGAAGTCTTAATTTGTAATGTGATAAAAGCTCAGAGTACGTTAGGATTTGCAAGTTCTCTTGCTCCGCAAGATCAATCACTGATTTTACAAGTTCCAATACATATTGAGTATGATCCGTATTAGGATACTCATCATTGTCATGGAGCAAAAGGATACCTCCTCTATCTATTTGTATCTGCGTCAGTACGTCGGAATGGCCCTTTGGATTAACTAAAGAGTCCTTTGGATCATTAGTCCACCAACAAGTCTCTAATCCATTTTTTTTTGCCAGTAGATAAGTTAACAGCGTCATTTTCCCATAAGGTGGCCGAAATAAGCTTTCATTTCCACCTATTGACTTAACTGACATTATACCTGTCCTGATGTCTTTCAAGACAGGCCCAGGAAACGCTTTCCATGCATTTAAATGGTTTTGAGAATGGCTCCCTAAGTCATGCCCCTCGGTTATAAGGCGTCTTACCAGACCTTTACTTCTTGTGATTTTATTACCGAGAGCAAAAAAACTAGCTTTCACGTTTCTACGACTCAACAAATCTAAAAGCGGTGATGTGACAAGCTCACAAGGTCCATCGTCAAAAGTCAAAACGAGATAGCAGTGTTCCTTGCAATAATCAGCAAGCGATTTTTCTTCTCGTTTTCTTTCCAAAAATGGAAACAAAAACCAGAAAAAGACAACGATTGCTAAGACAGTAACACCAACTAAAATATAAGAAAACAACATGTTAATGATAGACCCTAAAGGTATCGCCCCCAAGACTAATCGCCATCAATATTATCAGGCACACCCTCTTTTCGCAGGATATGAAAAAAAACATAATAGACAGTAGCAAAGATAATCACCCAAGCAGGTATGACAAATCCTTCGTTCCCAAAATAATTACCCAATGCACACCCTATCGCCGGAACGATATATGCAGTAATATTTTGATCTTCTTTTTTACTGAACTGAAAGAACATACCAACAATCGCAATAAAGATTGCTACCGTTATAAAATCAAAAACCGTGTTCACTTTAATACCCCCTAAACCTTCGCTAATCCTTACAATCAAAACACCTTATAAGATAATAATTCCATAATTTAAAATCGTTGCGACTATCAATTCCTATTCCAGCGCACCCCAGAAATTCGATATTCAACATCATACATCAGACGCAACATAACCTGAACGCGAAATAGCCGAATTTTAGTCAAAACCTTAAATGCATTGACCTTAACGAAGAAACCTCTGATTCGATTTGATCGAATGATTTTTAATCCATGTATAAAGATTGATAGAAACACTAATAAGGAACGTAATATCCATTTAAACGAAGCCATAAAAGTCCCTGATATTTCTTCATAGTCATGTCTAACATGACGTTCCCATTTATCGCATAACTCCATACTAGATTTTCTAGCAGGGTGATAAATGATAAAGTCCGCTAAATACCTTGTTATATAACCCTTTTGGAGTGATCTACGTCCCCAAGCCCGATCTTCTGCTACTTCAATTCCAGGAAAGAACCCCACATCATCAAATACAGACGGAATTGTCGCAAGATTTCCACTTCCAGAAAACCCTAAATCCTTAATATACTTCTCTTGTTGATAAGCGAATACACTTTCATATGCCTCCAGAGGGGTAAATTCAGATGTATTCTCTCTTGCGATCTGAACATCCCCTCCAAATATTTTGGTATCAGGGTACTTATCAAAAGCCGCTAATCCATTTCTCACCCAATCTTCGTGAGCAAGGCAGTCTGCATCTATGAAAAAAAGATATTCACCTTTGGCAGCCTTAATTCCTGTGTTTCTGGCAGGACCAGGGCCTGGTACTTTTTCTTGAAGTAAACTGGTGAAGTCATACTCCTGCACAGCGAACATTGGTATATTATCGCTGCCGTTGTCGACTACAATAACCTCTAAATTGCCACAACCAACAGACTGATGCTTTATAGATTCAAGGCACAATCGCAGCGCATCCTGCTGATTTAAGTGTGGAATGATAATACTGACAAGTGGAGGTATTGACATATCTAACGTAAGTTTTCGTTTAGTTTGTTACTGTTCTATGCTTAATAATATTAACTATTGATTTTTCAGACTCATATTGCAATCTGGAATTAATAAAAATGAAATTTTGCAATCCAGTATCAAAACTAATTAAAAGTATAAATTGATTAATGAAAACGCAATCGGAACATGGTGAAAAAGTACGCTCTCGAAAAGAGGCGTCTAACCTTGCATTCAAAACACTGAATGAGCAAGAGCCTCAGAAGGCGATATCACCAGCAACAATTGAATATATGCTTCGGGCAGGCGATCTTTTATCAATATTTATTTGTGGTATTGTTACCATTATTTTTTATGGTGAACGCATAGCGCAGGATACGGTAGTCCAATATACAAATATCGTTGTGATCGGTGCAATTCTTGCCAGTTTATCAATTTTCACAAGCGGCGGTTATGACACCACTATATTTTTTAATGTTTGGCGTTCCATTCGAAGTGCTGTCACAGGATGGGTTTTAGCAATTATTTTACTATTATTAGTGGGGTATGCCTTTAAAACAACTGGTGAATTCTCTCGCGCATGGGGCATGAGCTGGTTTGTAATAACTACTTTATTATTGATTACTTGTCGCATTGCAGTTTCATTTATAGCTTTATCATTAAGACATAAGGGCAAATTTAATTCTAAGGCAGTGATAATTGGTGCTGATTCACAAGGCCAAAGACTTCAGCAATTCATCAAACAAACTAAATGGCTTACCATTGATATACTAGCCTTCTTTGATGACAGAGCGGACCGAGCCCCTGAGGAAATCAATGGAGTACCAGTAATTGTGGGTACTGAAAAATTGATTGAGCTCATCCGTAAAGAAAAAATAGACCAAGTACTTATAGCACTTCCATGGCATGCAAATGAAAGATTACGTTCAATCATTGAACTGATTTCGGAAACGCCGGTCAAGATCCGCCTTGCTCCTGACTTAGCAATGTATGATTACGTAAATCATTCTTTTACATCTTTAGGTGGCCTTCCCGTTTTAGATATATTTGACCGCCCGATAAGTGGATGGAATTCACTAACAAAGCGCTTGGAAGACATCGTATTGGGATCATTCTTCCTAATTCTAGCCATGCCCATTCTGCTGATAACTGCAATTGCAATTAAGGTAGATAGCAAAGGACCCATTCTCTTTAAGCAGGCACGTGAAGGATATAATAATAAAACATTTTATATCTGGAAGTTCCGATCAATGAAGGTCCACAATTGTGAAACAGATAATGTCAAACAAGCTGAAAAAAATGACTCCCGCATCACCAAGGTCGGAGCCTTTATTCGAAAAACAAGCATTGATGAACTACCTCAGTTATTCAATGTAATATTCGGTGATATGTCTATTGTTGGCCCTCGACCTCATGCGCCATCAACAAAGGCTGCGGGTATTCCCTTTGAAAAAGCAGTTAGACGGTATGCATCACGCCATAATGTTAAACCTGGCATTACAGGGTGGGCTCAGGTCCGTGGATGGCGTGGTGAAACGGATACAATTGAAAAGCTTGAACAGCGCTTGCAGCATGACCTCTACTACATTGATCACTGGTCACTGGGCATGGATATAAGCATTATTGCACGTACTATCTTAGTCGTTCTTTGGCAAAAAGAAGCTTACTAATTAGGTCTCAATCACTTTGCTCATGTTTTTAGTAAGATGTCCCAAAAACATGAAAAAATAAATTCACATAAATTACTGGTAGATTACTAAACACTTGGTAATGCAACCATATTCAGGGGGCTTCAAAAGTAGAAGCTTCAAGCAGCCATGGGCAGTTTCTGTTTTGGCGTGATGCCGCCGAGAGCCATATTGGGCCGCTCATTGTTTAAGATCAGAGCTAGTCTTCGAATTTAGGACAGTGTGAAAAGGTGGAGCCTGTTTTGAGAAGACAGGAACCAATTTATGTCGAAGATACGCAATTTCTCCGCCGAGTTAAAAGCCAAGGTTGCGACCAAAGCGCTGCATGAAGAGCTGACACTCTCCTAACTCGCGGGCAAATATAACATTCACCCCAGTCAGGTCATAACGTGGAAGCGCCAGACGCTTGACGGGATGGCTAATGATCTGAAGACTGCTGGCGTGTGTATCTCAATGGATGGCTTGGGCTACTCGGTGGACAACATCTTTATCAAACGCCTGTGGCGTAATCTCAAATATGAATGTCTTTACGAGCGACAGTGAGTCCCCAAGCAAATCAGGAACTGGTTCGACTAATACAATCACCGGCACCCCATTCGGGCCCTGACGAACGCCACATCAGGTCTGCTCCTCATATCCGGGGTTAATCCTGAATAAGAGGCTGGCAGTTTAATAAAAACCCGCAGGTTCAATGCAACCAACCTGTCCAACCATTGAGACCCACCTCTATCCACATCCAATTAATCCCGGCTTCTTGAGCCTCCTCAATCCTTTCAAAAATATACTGGTTCAGCCAATAGTATCTGACCGGCCTGCTGAACAACTCCACATAGGCATTTCGCTGTGGCTTCCCTGGCTGGATGAACTGCAGACCAATGCCGTACTTGTCTAGCCATGTTTCCAGTTGATGGCCGACATATTCAGGACCAAC
This sequence comes from Kordiimonas sediminis, assembly GCF_014656395.1. Classification (GTDB taxonomy): domain Bacteria; phylum Pseudomonadota; class Alphaproteobacteria; order Sphingomonadales; family Kordiimonadaceae; genus Kordiimonas_A; species Kordiimonas_A sediminis. Next base: position 552,604 of record NZ_BNCI01000002.1, on the reverse strand, counting down.
ATCACAGCGAATAACCATAGGCTAGTCGCGCCATTCAATAATTTTAGTCAAGCGCCCTGATGACACGGTCAGCTGGCAACGAGAAATCGACCTCAGTGCACAGAGCCTCGCGGCTATAGTCATCAATCACGTTAAAAAACCGAAATCTGCAACCATCATTGAGCTGTTAAAGCATGAAATCCAATGACCAGATCTCGTTGACCTGTTCAAGTTCCGCCAGAGGCGTCGGCTTATCCCTGTAAAGGAACTTTCTCGGTTTGATCCACGGATTGAGGTCACGCTCCCTTTATATCCGATAGACACCCTTGTGGTTCGACCTGAACCCTTGCCGTCGCGCAGATAAAGGAAGCACATCTGGAAGCCCCATTTGCGCTGCTTGAGAGTGATGACGATCAGACAGTCGGCTATCTCGGTATTCTGCTCAGAAAGATTCGGTTCATTGCGGAAATAGGTCTCGCTAATTATAAAAACACTATAGGCTACCCTAATACTCAGCCGCCCCTTGCAGATAGCAGTCTTTGCCATCTCACATCGACAGGACGGCTTCACCACTTTTTGCCATGGCTTTCTTGATGACATCATTCTGGAGCTGGACGTCAACGTTCATCTTTTTCAGACGCTCATTCTCAGTCTCCAGTCCCTTCAGCTGAGACATCATGTAGGCATCCATGCCGCCATACTTTTCGCCACTTTTAAAGTCTGGCGCTGCTCATGCCATGTTCCTTGCAAAGCTCTGGCACCGGTGTGCTGGCTTCCGCAGGCTTAAAGGTGCTGATGATCAGGCTGTTTAATTACTAAGGACTTCTTCTTTCATAAAATTTCATCAGCGTTTATTATGAAAAAAATAATAATCTTGACTGCCGTCAAATATCTAAAAGATACCTGAATATCAACTATAAATTGTTCGACTAGCTTTGTCGTGGCGATCTTCATATAGGTTTTTCAACCAAGCCATTTTTTTAGACCAAAGGCCGATGTCATTCATTCTTTGTATTGCACCTGTAGATAATCCCATGAGCCTATCCCTGTCTTCATCCAACGAAATTATCGCAACTGCAAGATCTTCAGCAAGTTGGTCAGGGTTTTCTGCATTTAGACGTATCCCACAATCATCATTGACTATTTCCCCTGGGCCACCAAGATTACAAGTGATCACAGGCAAGCCTTTAGACAAAGCTTCAAAAAGTACACCCCCACTTGGTTCCCTAAAACTAGGAAAGGTAAATACATCAGCATAAGAATATGTATCTAATACAACTTTATGAGCCACACGACCAAGGAAAGCAATATTCTGTTCTACACTTAATGACTTAGCCAAACTTTGACATATGTCGACTTCTGGGCCAAAACCTATTGAGATCAACTTGATCCAGGGCCTATCCTTTAATAATGACATGGCCCTGACTAAATCTCTTAAGCCTTTGGTTCTAACCCCACGACCAACATGTATAAGAGTTAACTCTTTAGAGTGTTCAACTTTTCTGGCAACTATATCTGCTTCCTCAACCCCATGCTCTAACATAACTTCAAAATTTCGTAATTTTATCGTTCCCAACCGGTCTTTAACACCACTATCTATACCCAGCAAAACATCTAAGTTTTGAAAGGTCATTCTGTGAATAGGACTAATATTAAATAATAAATTATCTAAAACTCTGAATTTTGAAGCAAATGAATCCGAGCCACATTCAGCAGCAAAACCTTTTGGTGTAGGTAAACTTCCTCCCTTAGGTCCGCAAATATATGGTATGTTTGTCTTTATTGAGGCTGGAGGATAGCGCAATCCGAATGGAGTAAGTTGATGTATTATATCAATTTCTTCACCTAGTTTAACAGCTTCCTTCAACCAGCGGCGTACTTTTAACCAAAACTTCACGTATCCTGGTTTCAACCCCGCATCGAGACGCTCATATTTTGCTGGTAATTGCCATGCAGGCCATGAAATCACTTTAGTATTTGGCAAAAACTTCTGAAGATCACTTTGACCACGACGATGCTGAGTTAAAAGGGTTACGTCAGCCCATTTCTCAATCTGAGAGGCCCAATGAAAAGCGAGAAGAGCTTCTCCAACATCTTCAGGGTCAAGATTTGCTGCGATTAAAATAACTTTTAATGTCATGAATGGTTTTTCTTTCGAGTGTCAGGCCAAGCGTCTTTAAAATTGAAAACAATACCCTCAAAATACTTTGCACGGTCCCTGCTTTTCGCCTTTCTCGTCAAGAGAGCAAGTATTTTCCACAACAGTAATCGACTAACGTTAAACAGAAACAACAAGGCGTAAGCCACGTAACCCGTGACTAGAGATTTATGTTTTATATTAAGACGAACAGTGGCTTCAGATAATAATAGGTCTCTTTTAAAGTTTAGTGGTTTGCTACTCCCCCCACCATAATGCGTTATAGTCCCTACAGGAGAGTAAACAAGCTGCCATCCTCTTCCTCGAAAACGCATACACCAATCAGTTTCTTCTCCAAAAAAGAAAAAATCTTCATCTAAGGGACCAACAGATCGCAGAGCGGTTGCTCTGACCATCATGAAACAGCCAGATATTACTTGAACGAAACGTTGTGAGTGTTTCAGGCTTTCACCTAAACTGAATTTAGATAATAGTCTAGCTAGTCTATTTCTATTAATACCAAGCAAAAGTAGCAGCAAACTTCCTAAGCCAGGAAATGTAGATGTACTCGCTTGAATTGAACCATCAGAATTTAACACCCTACACCCCAAAACGCCCATTTCAGGATCACTTTTCATCACGCTAACACATTCTTCAAGAACATTTCCGTGGACAACGGTGTCTGAATTCAAGAGAAGAACATATTCCCCCTTAGCAATATCGAAACCTTGGTTATTGGCTGCTGCGAACCCTTTATTCTCTGTGTTTTCAATCAAAATTGTAGACGGAAATTTTTTTCTTACCATTTCACAACTACCATCTGTAGATGCGTTATCTATCACCATGACTTCAAAGGATACTTTAGGTTGATTTTGAAATATTGACTCCAAGCATTCTTGCAATAAATCAATAGTATTCCAATTAACGATGATGATAGAAAGTATCATAAACTTCCATTGTCTTATTCTACTGAAAAATGTATTAAATACATATTAACTTTAAACAGGCTCCGATCAATATGTTATTTACGAAAAAGTACCTCCCAAATTATTCGGAGCTGCCACTCTTGAGGAGCCGATTTCTTCTAAATATGGCGACGCTGTTGTTTGTAGCAGCACTTTCTCTATTTTGTGGATTTGTGATTGCTGCTTTTGCGACCTCTTCTCTTAGACTTTTAATCCCTATAGCTGTAATTATTATCTTGTTTTGTATATGGGCTTTGCCAGCAAAAGAAAAAAGTTTAGAGGGGTTTATAATCTTCGGCACATCAACTTTTGTAGTAGTTTTTTTGTTTTTCCCTCCATACCTCTCAGTTTTACCCATACCTGGCAACGCGTGGATTGGAGCCCCAAGAATTGTACTTTATTTGACGATTGGGGTATTCCTGATAGGCCTGTCTACCTCTAGAAAAATTAAAGCTAATATCTTCAATGTTTATCAGAACAATCGTAGATTATGTCAATGTATTCTGGCTCTATTAGCTGTTCAATTCACCGGGATTTTTTTCAGCCCTAAAATACTATCAATAGTATGGGACTTAATAAAGTACACAACGTATACCATTTTTCCTTTTCTTTTCATCATAGCGACTTTCACTAAATTCAAACAACTAAAACTATTATTAATTTTGATGGTTTTATCGCTTCCTGTTTGGGGCATATTGGCTCCTGTTGAGTTAAAAACAGGAAATATTATATACTTGGAATTTATGCCAGGCTGGGCTTTTGGAACTGATGAAGTGACACAAAAGATTTTAACTCCAACATATAAGGGAGGAAACTATAGGATAAAAGGCCCCTCGATTACTCCCCTGGAATTTGGGGAATTAATTGGCGTAATATTGCCTATCACCGTTGCCTTGATGATGGAAAAATTTAATGTCGCGATTAGAATACTTGGAGCGATTTTCTACATTCTCGGCGGCTTGGCGGTATTTTACACAGGCAGCCGCCTTGGATTGATCATCAGCATTGTCGGAACAGTCAGTTACCTGTTTTTTTGGGCAGTCAGACTGTGGATACATGACAAAAAAAACCTTATTGGACCAGCTATCGCTAGTATATACCCCGCTTTTGTCATTGCACTTGTTTCGGTCATATTAGCTAGTAATAAATTACATAATATAATCCTTGGTGGTGGCGACACTGCTGCAAGTACTAATGCTAGATTTAAAATGTGGGAAAAAGGATTTCCTATAATCTTTGAACGGCCACTTTTTGGGCACGGCTTTTCCACAGCAGCCACAGTATTGAACTATAGAGACTTTCAGGGTAACGTTCAAATTGACTCCTACTGGCTTTCCGTTTTCCTTGATAGTGGATTATTAGGAGGAGGCATATTTGCTGTGCTATTTTTCTTAGCTATCAGAAACTCAATGCAATTATATCTGTTCACTAAAGTAGCTCATGAAGGTTTCCCATATACAAATGCGTTGGCGAGTAGCTTTATCGCCTTTATTGTAGGAAAATTAGTTCTCTCTCAAGATGCAAACCACTCATTAATATACATTTTTTTAGCAATTTTGTGCAGTGTAACGACAATTTTCAATTCGCAAGCGACCAGATACAGACCTATTGAAAAAAATACATCATCATCAACTTCAAAGAGAAACTAGCAACGCAGCTCTTACCTGCAGTTATCTAAACTGACATAAAGACACGACAAAATTATCTTTAACTGTCTAGAATTAACCCGAGTCCCAAAGCTCTAGCAGCTATCCATTAAGTCCTTTATTGCAGTTTTGATTGGTTGTTTGACCATTTGCAACCCTTGTCAGGACATGCCCCCATAAGGGTTTTTTCGTATTTGTTCATAATTGCCTGTATTGGACTTTAATCTTTCAGAGCAGAGTGTGGCCGGACGTGTTAATAATCATTTCGCGATGCAGACAGCACGCGCCTACTATGTGATAGGTCGCTGAGCAGGGCCTCATTGAGGCATTCGTCCCGCAACCTACCAATGAAACTTTCCACAAAACCACTCTGCATCCGCTTGTCAAGAGCGATATAATGCCAGTCTATCTCCTATACCTTAGGATTGCACTCGATGTCATGTCTGTGCCGATGTCTCTGACATGCGTATAAGGTGCTTGCTGCGCTTGGCAATCAGCATGTCTAACTCCCCTTCCCCCTTGTAAGCAGGTGTAGCATTCCCCCGTGGCCTTCAGCTCTGGAATCTAAATCTCCAGTACCCTGCACGCCCACCGTGCGCTTATCTCATGGACATCTCTGAGATGGGCGATAAAAGCCCTCTTCCCGATGGGCGTTACCATTTTTTGACGTAACATCCTTCAACATTGAAATAGCAAGGAAATTAGTAGCTAATAATGACTTCATGATGCGGATTATTTGTTCTTCCGTGAAACAGCTCTTTCTCATCACTCTGTCGACTTGTGACAGACTCAACTTTCAGCTGGTGGAATTCAAAGGGCGTATGTTAACATTTCAGAAGCACTGCATCAAAAAAGGGAGCGATAAGCTCCCTTTTCAGTGTTAAATTCTGTGATGCCTTACAAATGAACAATCATATTGTCGCTAGGCACTGCTGTATCCCAATAGTCATCTGGGTCATAGTTGCTATCCAAGCCGATACCCTCTTCGCCAACACTGCCCATCTGGCTACCATCTGCATCTGTGCGCATGATGCCATCATTAACGGTGTTAAGGATATTAACGTTTTCAACAGTACCTTCGATTTCTCGACCCCACTGTGTACCGCCAATAGTTACAGGCCAGTCTCTCTTCGCATCCAGAGCACCAGTAACACCACTCATAGACTGAACGAGTTCACCATCAAGATAGGCACTGAGAGTACCGCTTTCCTGATCATACGTCATACCCAAGCGGTGCCAGTTTCCGTCAGTTAACTGATCTTCCAGTCCCTTGACCCTTAAGTTGAATCGTCCATCCGTTGTAAACAGGCGGAAGACCACATCATCACCACGCACCTGCATACCAAACCTACCGTGTGCCCAAATTGGACGGGAGCCATCTTCAAGGAAGGTAGTTTGCAAGTCCATTGACACACTTAGTGATTCAAATGTCTGGAGGTTTTGCCCCGACAGCTCAACATACCCATCACCATTAAATACAAGCGCATCTCCATCACGGCTTGCACCACCGACGAATGACTGATCTGAGAGAGTTTCAAGAGTGAATTCAACATTAGAGAAGTCCAGAAGATCCTCGCTAGAGCCTTCACCGATCACCAGGTCATCACCACCATCTGTTGCAGCCATAGAGTCTACACCATCAACAATATCTGTACCGGTATCACCAGTCACCGTGTCACCAGTGATTGTGTCACCTGTGTCACCACCCGCAACCGTATCTGTGCCAGTGTCGCCAGTGATTGTGTCACCTGTGTCACCGCCTGCAATCGTATCCGTACCGGTGTCGCCAGTAATTGTGTCACCTGTGTCACCACCCGCAACTGTATCTGTGCCAGTGTCAGCTTGGACGATTGGAGCATCCGCTGACCACATATCAAAGGCTTTAATTGATCCTGTAAAGTTACTTCCCCATGGAGTTCCTCCGACGACAACATCCCAAGATCCAACAGGCCCCATACCACCAAATACATCATTCACAACTTTTGTCTCTTGCCCATCTACAGATACAGACAAGACACCAGTAGTATTGTTGTAAGAGACAGAAAGATTGTGGTAATTACCGTCATATAAATTCGCATCTCCGAGTGTCAAATACACGGTATCACCATCATCTGGGTAGAAATTTACTTTAATTTTCCCGTCCTCTATTACCGCAGAGAGACGGACATGACTGTAGAACAAAGCCCCACCACTACCGTCAGCGTCTTCAGGCTTGAAGTCTACTGATAAGGTAAACTCATCAAGATTAAATAACTTGTCAGGCCGTCCAAGGTTTACATGCGAAGTCCCATCAAATTGTACAGCTTCTTGAGTTACAGAAGAATCTGTTCTAGCAATCATCAAGCTATCGTTAGAAACTGTCTGAATATCACCAATACTAAGTAAATGAGGATCAGACACCAAAACTGGGATTATTTTTGATATGGTCTCTCCCGCCAATTCTATATTCAGTTTAACTTCATAGGAGCCGCCATTTTCATAAACATGGCTAACCTGAAGACCCTCGCCAAAAGTACCATCACCAAAATCCCATCTATACCTTGCATCAGCACCAAGTAATCCTGACGAATTTGCTGACATGGAGGCATCCAATGTCACCAAAAGTGAGTCAGCTGTCCCTAGAAATGTATCCATGTCCACACGAGCTGTTGTCTCGTCTGGAGTTGGGTCAAAAGTCAATGCTCCTATTCCGCCATCAAGGATACTACCAGGTTTCGGCGCAAGATCATCCAAAACCAGATTCCCACCAGCATAGGGATTCAAAAACAGATTAGAATAATGCGTATCAAGATTTTCGTTTACGCTCTGTGCAACCACATTGTTTGAAACAACGACAAGGTCTGAATCTTTCGTGGATATAGCATTTGAAACATTATTACTGACAGTAATAACACCTTTAGGGTTATCGATTAAAATAGATGGTGGCAACTCTGCATTAGGAGAAGCTATTACTGTGTTATTTTCGATATTAATGTCTCTTGCATTAGTTACAGTAATGCCATGTATGGAGTCATTATAGATTACATTACCGAAAATATCGAAATTTACGAATTGCAAATCTTCGATAGTTGAATGAATGAAAATTGATTGGAAACCTCCACCATTACCCTGAAGAAAGGTATTGTTGGAAATTACAACATTTTCACTATCGCTCTCTGTACCTGCTGTCCAGAACTGTATTCCATCTGCATGGTCCCCCTTTTCAAGATTAGGGTGAAAGTCATGCATGTAATTATCAGCGATCAAAACCTCTTTCACTTCAGCAAAATCAAATCCGTCAGATCGGATGTCATAGACTTCATTACCAACAAGTTTAATGTAATCGCTATTATCTGCAAGAAATGCTCTTACTCCATCATGCAGATCAGAATTCGTTAGGGTGAAATGTGCACTATCACGAATAGAGATCAGAAAGACATCATTATCATAGTTACCGTCCATGCTTCCATGAATGTCCGCATTTGATATCTCAATATGTGTTGACCGAGCTATATTGACGGCTTTCTCCCAGTCTACCCCATCTTGAGCGCGAATATATTCGACCTCGATTCCATCAAAAGAGATGTTACTGGAATCTGTTATTTTAATAGCATCAAATTTCGCTCCATGGAGTTCATTAGACACAATATTAACAGGAGAGGTAAAATTATATTGCCAAATATCTATCTTACCATAATCACCTGCTTCCAGGATGATTGTCTCTCCGCCAGTAGCTTTACCAAGGGCCGCCATTAACTCCGCAGAGTTTGAAACTGTAATCTCGAGTGCCATTTGCCTGTTCTCCAAAGATTGCCTATCTTTCGGCGTGGTTTCTGCCCACGCTTGTTGGCAAAATAATAAAAACAAAATGGTTAAAAGACGCATAAGGATTGCCGTTCAATTTTCCACATCTATTAACCCGCTATTAAGATGTAATGTTAACAGACTGAATAAACTAAATTTTCTGAAACCAAAAAAATGTCATCAAGTGGTATTTCTGGATAATAAATCTTTCGGCTTCCCCTCCAAGGATAGCTATAATACCGAAAGCGATTCGTTTTGGGTAGTATATTCATACTCAGTAACTTCAGAGGTTCCCATAAGTATTGATACACAACATATCTACGAGCCTGCATTGTTCGAGGCACTTTCTTCGCGGCTAAATGTTCCTTTGAAAAACCGTGTATTGTCCATCATAGCAATCTCGGGCCCACAAGGTAGCGGCAAGTCCACATTGGCTGGCGGTCTGGCCAGACACTTGGGCGGAGAGGGTTTATCAGCCGTAGTACTTTCAATTGATGATTTATATTTTACGAAATCAGAACGCCTTAAACTTGCAAAGACAGTGCATCCACTTTTCAAAACACGCGGTGTCCCTGGCACACACGATATAGAACTTGGCAACAGTATTTTGGATGCGTTACCTGAAGCCTCAGAAGAAACCCCTGTTCTTCTGCCGCGTTTTGACAAAGCCGCAGACGACCGCGCGCCAATAGATCACTGGCAAAAGATGACAGCACCACCCCACCTTATCATACTAGAAGGCTGGTGCGTGGGACTGCCAGCAGAGGAAAACAGGACTCTGCTTAGCCCTATTAATACATTGGAAGCTCAAGAAGACCCGGACTGTGTCTGGCGCCAGTATGTAAATGCGCAACTTGCGGGTCCATATGCTGACTTTTTTGCCAGAATTGACCATCTGATATACCTACAAATACCATCCTTCGACCATGTTTTTCGCTGGCGCTCCTGGCAGGAGCAAAAATTAACAACGTCCGACGCACATCAGAAACGTATGTCACCAGAAGACTTAATCCGTTTCATCGACCATTATGAACGGCTGACCAAACACGGCATGCGCACTTTACCCAAAATTGCGGATACACTCATCAAGGTTCAGGACGACCATTCCATGCAGATATCAGACGTTCAATTGCCCCACCCATAGAGATATACAGGCCAAATCTCAACCGCACTGGTGCTCACCCCAGAAACTGCCTTGTGTATTGCGCTGCAGCACAGTACAAAAATAACAAAACTCACCATCTGCAGGCGAAGAGCCTGCCTGCATCAGAAAGCGACCCTATATGTCCACAACTGACAAACACATTGGCCCCAGGGAATTTATCGCCCTTATGGCCATGCTGATGTCGATGCTGGCGCTGTCTATAGATGCGATGCTGCCCGCACTTAGTGCAATTGGTGAAAGTCTCCAGATTGAAGAGGCAAATGACACCCAGCTTGTTATCTCTATTGTTTTCCTTGGAGTTTCCATGGGATTGATGATCTACGGACCACTTGCCGACAGTCACGGACGTAAATTCTCCATTAGTGTTGGGCTGGTAATCTTTCTGATTGGGAATCTGGTATCAATATTTTCCTCTGACCTTACCTACATGCTTGCTGGTCGCTTCCTGCAGGGGTTTGGGGCTGCATCCTGCCGTGTTGTGTTGATCGCCATGATACGGGATAAATTTGAAGGCAGGGAAATGGGGCGGATCATGTCCCTGATCATGATGATATTCATAATGGTACCCATCATTGCTCCGTCTTTGGGGCAGGCAATTCTCCTGTTCACAGACTGGCATATGATCTTTGTTGGCATGGCTCTTTACGGCCTTGCAACACTCATCTGGCTTCAAGTACGCCTGCCGGAGACCCTGTCACAGGAAAACCGGCTTAAGTTTTCTCTGACGATGATAAAAAACGGGGTCGTTGAAACGCTGACTAACAGGACCGCCCGCGGCTATATGATTGCGTCTGGTACCGTATACGGGGCGTTTATAGGATACCTTAGCAGTTCACAGCAGATTTTAATGGTTCAGTATGAACTTGGTGAATTGTTTGCCGTTGTCTTTGGTGTGCTTGCGGTCGCTATTGGGCTTTCGTCTTATCTCAACTCTCGCCTGGTCATACGGTTCGGCATGGAGCGTCTGTGTATGATCTCCTTGACGGTCATTATGTTAACCTCCCTGTCTTTCGGCGCCTATTTCAGCCTTGTGGCCATGGCTGCCCCTACCCTTACAGAGTTCCTGATATATCTGAGCATCATTCTGTTCAACTTCGGCCTGCTGTTTGGCAATACCAATTCGTTAGCCATTCAACCGCTTGGCCATATCGCCGGCGTTGCCTCGTCAGTTATCAGTTCTATTCAAATGATGATTTCTGTGATCATTGGCAGCGTGATCGGCCATAACTATAATGGCACTGTCATGCCTCTGGTCGCGGCCTTCACTGTATGCTCCCTACTGTCCCTCTCAATTTTTGTGCATCTGAACAAAAATAAGGTGGATGGCTAGCCTCTAAAATCAAAGCACTGTTTATTCTCTAGTTACATAGTGACAATACTGTAGCTGATAAAGCCCGGATGTGACTAACCACGCACTTAGGTCACGTACGTTCAAGGACAATCAATTGTTTTAAATGGCATTTTTGGAAAAAGTGGCGTCCCCTGAAGGATTCGAACCCTCGACCTACGGATTAGAAGTCCGTTGCTCTATCCAGCTGAGCTAAGGGGACGCAAGCCATACACACATCAAGAAATTTCTCTGTGTCGGCATCTATGTGGGGGGATACATATATCCCCGCCTGATAAATCTCAAGTCTTTATAGCAACCAGACTGATATTATTTGAAATTATCTGAATATGCCTGAATGCGACGTTTTTTAACATGCGGCATCTGAACATCGTACGGGATACCATTACGCTCTGCATAAGCTTTAGCATCCTCCATGCAGTCAAACTTCAGTTTAACCTGACCACGCATGTCAGACGTCCCTGTCCAGCCCATCAGGCTATCAACTTTTTTAGCGGCCTCTGGCTCAAACTCCAAAACCCAGCTGTGGGTGTTGCGTGTGCCTGACTGGGTCGCGATTTTAGCCGGACGATATATTCTTGCCTTCATGAGTATTCCTTTCGGTACCTTTTAAGCTACCTTTTTCAAGGTCTGAATCTGGCGCAACATATCCCATCATACTGTCGTTGCAAATAGAGAAATTAGCCGAAAAGACAACTAGCAGGACAGAGGACATTCTTGCACACAATCCATAATCGTCGTACCAGTTGAGCTGAGGGAATTTTTCTGGGCATCCATACCCAGCTACAGGAGGGAAATCATGCAAGCATCTTTCGATTATACTGGCGCAAATGTACTGATCTTTGGCGGAACTAGCGGCATCAATTTAGGTATCGCCGAAGCTTTTGCCAAAGCTGGCGCCACGGTAGGCGTCTGCAGCCGTAGTGAAGACAAAGTCAACGCGGCCGTTGAAACATTAAAAGCATATGGCGGTAAAGCAGCCGGTTATTCACTGGACGTCCGGAATGTGGATGATGTCAAATCTGCAGCACAGTCCTTCCATGACGAATTTGGGAAAATTGACGTGCTGGTATCCGGCGCGGCTGGTAACTTCCCAGCCCCTGCCCTTGGCATGTCACCCAATGCTTTTAATTCTGTTGTCAGCATCGACCTGCTTGGCACCTTTCATGTTTTGCAAAGCTGTCACCCATATTTAAAGCAGCCCGGTGCAAGTGTGATTAATATCTCGGCACCCCAAGCATATGTCCCCATGATGTTTCAGTCACACGTTTGTGCTGCCAAGGCAGGGGTGGACATGCTAACCCGCACTCTGGCGCTTGAATGGGGGCCGATGGGCATCAGGGTAAATTCAATTGTTCCCGGCCCAATAGCCAATACAGAAGGCATGGACCGACTTGCTCCGTCTGAAGAGTCTAAGAACCTTGTACGGAAAAGTGTGCCCCTGGGTCGTTTTGGTGAAAAATCCGAAATCGCAGACACAGCCATGTTTTTATCATCTAATGCAGCGCAGTATGTCAGCGGCGTCATATTGGCTGTTGATGGCGGCTGGGGCCTCTCTGGCGCCGGATCGCTGGCTAACTCCATGATGCACGGATAATTCTATATTAACTTGTATTTGTTCAGTTAAAATGATGGTACCAGTAACACTATAAGCAAGTGTAGCTATTCTGCTAATCATACTCATACGGAGGCAAAAGTTGTTGACAGCCAAATTATCTGATGTCTGTGAAGGACGGGACAATAACTTAAATCTAATTAGAATGATTCTTGCGACCTCCGTTATTGTATCGCACAGCTATCCAATCGCTTTAGGGAGTGGTGTTGATGAACCGTTAGAAGCATACCTAGGTTTTTCACTTGGTAAGCTGGCTGTTTACGGCTTCTTTATTCTTAGTGGGTTTCTGGTAGCCCAGAGTTACGTTAAAAGAAACGATCCAATAGACTTTTCCGCAGCACGAATCTTCAGAATCTTCCCTGGATTAATTGTCGTCATATTGCTTACGGCTTTTCTTCTGGCTCCCATGTTAACAAGCTTATCCATGTCCGAACATTTTTCATCAATGGAAACATATAGTTATGTCATTCGAAATATCTCTCTCATAAAGTTGCAATTTAGCATTCCTGGTTTATTCGAAGAAAACATTTACGGTAGTGCAATAAACGGGTCTTTGTGGACACTACCCCATGAGTTAGCTTGTTACGTTTTACTCTTAATAGCGGGCATAATTGGCTTTTTTCGTTCTAATCTGATCTTTTGGTTAATTATATTAACCTATGTAAGTCTATATCTATTATTTTCTCCTCACTTTCTTGCACTTTCAAATATTTCTCAAATCACCAATTTGGCAGACCTTTCGTTCGCATTTCTTGTGGGCGTGATGTTTTGCAAATTTCAACGACACATCTTTTTATCCCCTGCCCACATTGTAGTATTGTTACTAGTTACAATTTTACTACATGACACTTACTTTTTCGTACCCGTATTTTTACTGTTTTATGCAGTTTTACTATTCTGGTTAGGTTACATCCCCTCAGGCTTCATACGAAAATACAATAACGTAGGAGATTACTCTTACGGTACATACATTTACGCATTCCCCGTCCAACAAATATTGTCTTATTACGGCATGAACAATCCTGACAGTATGACATTACTTACATTTCTAATCGTCCTGCCTCTGGCGATTTTATCATGGCACATAGTTGAAAAGCCGTCTCTAAGGTTAAGGTCCGTCGCCAGCTCAAAATTTAAGGAAAAGTATCTTTCCACATAGAGCTGACAGAGTTTTTACTAAGATTGTACAACTTAGCAGTCATTTATCACTATCGTGTATGACTTTATTAGGATTTTAATTTAACCTAAGAGCTGTTTCTGTTATGGGAACTTTTATGAAGCCTCCCAAACAGGAAAAGTTAGATGAAAACGATAGTCAGTAATTACGCACCCGGTATAATTATCGCCCTCACTATTTCCTTGGCAGCCATGTTCCTTGGGGAACATTACGAGGCCCCAACCATGCTGTTCGCGGTCTTACTCGGCATGTCCTTCAGTTTCCTGCGTACAGATGAGAAGTGCGCCGCTGGTCTTGAGTTTGCTGCCAAAACACTGCTGAAAGTTGGTGTTGCCCTTCTTGGCGTACGCCTGACACTGGGGGACTTCGTTGCTCTTGGCCCTATGACACTAGGCTGGATTGCCCTTGCCATCATTACAACAATCATACTTGGGTATATATTGTCTGCCAGGTCATCCTGCGGTGGGTGGTTTGGTGTTCTGACTGGTGGTGCTGTCGGCATATGCGGCGCCTCTGCAGCACTCGCCATTTCAACTGTGATCCCTAAAAGTGAGAAGAATGATCAATTTGTAACACTAACGGTTTTGGGTGTTACAACCATGTCGACGCTGGCAATGATTATTTACCCTGTTCTTAGTGAATACCTTGGCTGGAATGATACACAGGCGGGTATTTTCTTTGGTGCAACAATTCATGATGTTGCCCAAGTAGCGGGCGCGGGCTTTTCTGTTTCTGATGAAGCCGGCAACGCTGCCGTGATGGTCAAATTGATTCGTGTTGCAATGCTGTTTCCTGTTGTAGTCGTGCTAGGCATCATTGCAAGTCGCATAGCGGCAACCAATGGCGGCGTAAAAGAAAAAGTCGCCGTGGTTCCTGCCTTTCTGGTCGTCTTTGCCGTCTTGGTTGGCATCAATTCCGTGGGGGCCATACCAACCAGTGCAACACCGGTTATCGTCAGCATCTCAAAACTGTTTCTAACGGCTGGCGTCGCTGCTCTGGGCGTTCGTAGTGAGCTCAGTAAAACACTGCAGCTAGGTCTGTTCCCAATCTTTGTACTGGTGGCAGAAACGGTCTGGATCGCTGTGTTTATTGCGGCCATCATGTATTTTGGTGGCATGACAGCCTAACAACTCTTAAACACCTTTATTCACAAACAAAAAAGCCTGACCTTGAATAAGGTCAGGCTTTTTCTTTAAAGGTTTCGGCTGGGATTTATGCCGTTCTCCTTTAAGGGAAATGGTCGGGGAGACTAGATTCGAACTAGCGACCCCCTGTACCCAAAACAGGTGCGCTACCAGGCTGCGCCACTCCCCGACGCGAGGCAGTATCTAGTCCCTTCTTCGGGCGAATGCAAGCCCTAAATGACAAAAAAATTATAAGTTAGGCAATAGCACCATTTCTTCACTGTCATCATAGCTGCCAGAGGCTGCAATTCCCCCTAGAATCAAATCAAAATAGACAGCAGACGCACGTTTTAATTCCATTAAACCAAGCCAGTCTGTCATCTCGCTTGCACTGTTCACCGCGCCAGTGATGAGTTGCTGTGCATATTCCGGGTTAATCGTTTTGATCGACCCGTCTTTTTGGCCTTCCTTGATAAAATCACCGAATCTTTCTGTAACCACCCGAATATCATCGATAACTTTACGGCGCACTTCTATCGGCAAGGAGCCCAGAAGACGGAAGTTCACAAGCGGTCCCCGTTCAGAGTTCTGTGTGAAAAACAGATACCGGGCAGCACGTTCCAGCTTATCCCGACCTGTTTTACCTGTTTCGTTAGCCCGGTCCTGCATTTCTTCAAAAAGACGAATTGTCCTATCGAAACACTGCAACAGTAATTCGTCTTTATTTCTGATGTGATAATAGAATGCCCCCTTGGTCGCATTCAGAGCCTCAGCAATTTCATCAAGGGACGTTGCTTTGAAGCCCTTATCATTAAAAAATGTTGAGCCAATTTTCAAAAAGGCGTCCCGCTTGCGCTGGCTAACTTCTTCCCGGTCAAAGCTGGCTGTTTCAGCATCAGCAACCTGCCCTAGCTCGAGCCCTTTCACCACTGCACCCCGTGGTCCGCCAAAGGCAAGTCCCTGACGCACTACATCAACGACCTGCGTAACGGCCAATCCAATTTCCTGCGGCTTCAGCAAGCCAAACCAGACGGCAGACCACCCCAGCATACCCATAAGGGCTCGTGCGGTGGCACGGCCACTTAATTCGCGAATACAGCCATCATTACGCCCTTCCCTGATTATACCTGCAATCCGGTCAACAATATTTATATACCGGCGCCCTAATTCAGACCTATGTCCTTCTGATAAGGTTTGGATTTCTGTCAAAATTGCCAGCGGTGCACGCTTACCCTCGAAAACCAACTGCCAGTTATGCAGATACAGTTCGACGAATCTGATGACTTGTGAATGAGCATCAGGCAGACTTTCAGCCTCATCAAGCATTTCAGTCATAACATCCAGCGTCATTCCGTAACACTGATAGATCAGATCTTCCTTGGTCTTCACATAATAATAAAGGCTGGTTTTTGTCAGGTTCAAAGACTGGGCAATCTCTGTAAAGGTTGTTGCCCTTGCTCCTTTTTCATTGAAAATGCGAGCAGCCTGTTCAAGAATCAAATGACGTTTTTGCCCCCACTGAACCTTGCGGTCAAAAGGGGAAACAGCTTTTTGGTCTTTGTCCTTATTCTTTTCCACTTCTGTCAACTCTGTACCCTCGTATTAGACCCCATAATTTTAAACACTGCATTTAACCCTGCTATAGGCGTATTATCAACGCAGATTTCCCCATTCAGACTAACCAAGCTGCCTTCCAGGCCACAGATGCGCGCATGTCCCGTCACCCAATCGCCCAGCGCTGCTGGGCCCGTAAAGTCTGTCACCATTCGCACTGTCACAAATGGACGGTCTGCTTTTTCAAGGACAGCGCGTGACATTACAATATCGGCAAATGTCATAATCATCCCACCATGACAAAATCCACCAACATTGCAGTGGTTCTCAAGCACTCTAAACCCCCGGAGCCACCCGTCAGTAGTTTTCTTTTCAAACAATGGGCCACTGCGCCAACCAAAGGGAGAATTGGAGACGATCGGCTCATACCCTTCTGGCGGGTTTATGCCTTTTATGACGTCATCAGACGGTATTTTGGCAAAGGGCTTAATATTTTTTGGCACTAGTAAGACAACCTGGGCAGTTTACCAATTAAAGGGTGATCCACATGATCCCCCTTACTTAAGCCAAGGGCAGCAGCACGCCCTCCGGCCAGTTCAAGAACCGCGATAGCACGGCCTACAGATTCTCTGGGTGTTTCTGTCTCTGGCTCCGCATTCGCGACAATATTTGCAATTCGCCCATTTTCGCGAATAAAAATTATATCAAGCGGGATAAGAGTGTTTTTCATCCAGAAACGCTGTCTACGGGATTCTGCAAACAAAAAGAGCATACCCTGATTATCGCCCAGCTCCGTACGGAACATCATACCGCGGGCGGTTTCCTCTGGTGTTTTCGCCAGCTCAACTAAAAGCTCAACTTGTGATCCGTCCTGCTTATTAATAACCAGAGGCTCTGAATAATCAGCCCCGTTAGCAGTCGTTGACAACAACATAAACAAAGAGAAGATCAAGACCTTTAAGTAATCTGACATGGTACTCTCGCCATTTGATTTTATGATATATTTAGGAATGTAAAAGTATATTGCCTTGCTTGTCTATAGAGCAGTTGCTCTGACAGACAAGACGAAGCTGGCAGAAAACTGTTACCCGCTAGATTTGATGCCTGAACAGGAGATGCCCAGACAAGTCATCTATCAAGGTAAAAAGTTGCCCGTCGCTGAGCTAAATAAAAATTGGCCAGACCCTATTGAAAGAGTCTGGCCTCAAATCTTTAGGCATCTCCCGGCAAGGCAATCTGCGCAACCAGCGGTCCACGCTCCCCCTTGCCAATTCGGACACGCACATCCTGTCCAGGCTCAAGGTCTGTCAAGCCAGCACGGCGCAGCGTTTCGATATGCACAAAAATATCTGCACCGTCTTCAGTTTCTGAAACGAAGCCATATCCTTTAGTACGATTAAACCATTTCACGGTTACATCGACAAAATCGTCCGCAACGTCAACATCCATACCAGGATGCGAAAAGCTTGACCGCCCAAGGTCCTCTGGTTTTACCGCAGTGGAAAGGTCTAATGACTTTACCTCAACGGCCTGCCGTCCACGTTCCCGTGTAACAGCCGTACAGGTTACAGTCGTTCCTTCCGGAACCGACCGCCTACCTACTTCCCGAAGCACAGAGAAGTGCAATAACACATCCCCGTCTTCATCGTTGGGCACCATGAACCCATATCCTTTTACAGCATCAAACCATTTCACCTTGCCGGTGATTAGTGTCTCTGCCTCAGCGGGTTGTCCGTCACCAAGCGTACTCATACAGTCCCCCCTGTTTACTAACGCCAAGAGGAAATATTAAGAATTTATTAATCTTCATGCAACCCCCGAAATCGAATGATTTTAAATATCTCTATCTTGTTGTTAATTTACAACAAATCATAAAAGGCCTCTCAAGAATGCAAAAAGCCCGATCCTGGGACCGGGCTTTTCGGTGTTATGCTTAGTTGGTTTTAGTGATGCCCAGCATCTTTAGAAGCAGCCACAGGCGGCATATCAGTATGATGATTGATCAAGTGTGCATCATACAGTTTGTCAGTTGCAGGAACCAGCAGGTATGCAACAGCGATATAACCAGTGATCGCCATAGTAATGGTGTAAGGCAGAGCCATCTTCACCATTGTCATGTACGACAGACGGATAAGCGGTGCAATTGCACTGGTCAGCAGGAACAGGAAGGCTGCCTGACCATTTGGTGTTGCAACAGACGGAATGTTTGTACCTGTGTTAATCGCAACAGCCATCAGGTCATATACATCACGAGTGATGATACCATCAGCAAGAGCCTTACCGATTTCACTGATATAAACGGTTGCCACAAATACGTTATCCGAGATTGCGGACAAGAACCCGTTCGCAACATAAAACGCTGTGATCTGATTGTGGCCTTCAAGAGAGAACACAAATTCAATGACCGGCGCGAAAAGCTGGTTGTCCGTGATAACTGCTACAATCGAGAAGAAAACAACAAGAAGGGCCGTAAAGGGCAGTGCCTCTTCAAAAGCGTGACCAATCTGGTGCTCTTCCGTAACACCTGTCAGGGCACTTGCAAGTACGATGACAGACAGACCAATAAGGCCAACTGGCGCCAGGTGGTACATAAGGGCAATAACCAGCCAAATTGCAACAACACCCTGTGCAACAAGGCTTGCTTTCTGTTGTGTTGTACGACGCTCAGATTCGTATGCATCATAATCTATAAGAACCTGCATCACTTTCGGCGGGATTTGAGCACCGTACCCAAATGTGCGCGTGATCTCAAGCGTTGCACATGTAGCAAGACCAACGAAGAATACAGGAATAGTCACAGGCGACATACGCAGGAAGAATTCACCAAAGCCCCAGTTTGCCTGTGTACCGATGATGATATTCTGCGGCTCCCCAACGATGGTCATCACGCCACCAAGTGCCGTACCGACCGCTGCATGCATCATAAGACTACGCAGGAATGCACGGAAACCTTCCAGATCGTCGCGGGAATATTGGTCCATCTGATCATCAGCCAGGTGGTTGTGATCTTTGTTATGGAAATCCTTACCAGACGCAACCTTGTGGTAGATGGTGTAGAAGCCTACTGCAATCGCAATCACAACCGCTGTCACTGTCAGTGCATCCAGGAACGCAGACAAAACAGCTGCGGACATAGAGAACATCAAAGACAGGGCAATCTTGTTACGAACACGCACAATCAACTTGGTGAACACAAACAGCAACATATCCTTCATGAAGTGGATACCTGCTACCATGAAGACCAAAAGCAAGATCACTTCAAGGTTCGCCACGATCTCATGCTCAATCGTTCCGGTGCTTGTCATTCCAATAATGACAGCCTCAAACGCAAGCAAACCACCCGGCTGCAAAGGATAGCATTTCAATGCCATTGCAAGGGTGAAAATAAATTCCAGAACCAATGCCCACCCTGCGACATACGGGCTGACAAAGAAGAACAGAATTGGATTCAGTATCAAAAAGGCAACGATAGTATATTTATACCAATCTACCGAACTGCCCAGAAAATTACGTCCAGCAGGACTCTTAAACAGCGACATGTTTATTCCCTTAAATTATCCATATGCCAACCCTCCGGTGGCTTATTGCATTTGGATGTATAACGCCCACACTCGGCAAATCAAGAGAAACCCGATTGTACCGCTATCTTGCGGACTTGTTTTTTCATGTTTACTCTTATTTATCTACATGCAACAAATTTTATTCAATATCACATTTTTATCCAAAGTAGAAAGGTACAAGATTGTATGATCCACGAGATTGAAACCCTGCTGAAGTGGCACGGCGAAGGTCATAAAACAATTTTAGCTATCGTACTTTCCACTTGGGGATCCGCACCGCGACAGGCAGGCAGCATGATGGTTATCCGTAGGGATCAGGCGTTTGAAGGCTCTGTGTCTGGTGGCTGTGTCGAGGGTGAAGTCATCGCAGAAGCCATGACAATGCTGCATTTCGGCGGTGCCAAGAAACTCAGTTATGGCATTTCTAACGAAAATGCATGGGCTGTTGGCCTATCCTGCGGCGGACAGATAGAAATACTGTTGATCACGGTTGAAGACAGTCAAGCTGAACATCTTGAAACCGCCCTGAAGAAAATCAAAAATCGGAAAACCGAAATTTTGGAAATCAACACCAGAACTGGTGAAATGTCTGCGCCCAAGATTTTATCAACAGAGTTACGTGAATCGCCCGTTCCTGTGATGATGGACAGGCTATTTTTCCTACCCTTTCGACCGGCTGATGAACTTGTGATTGTCGGCGCAGTTCACATTGCCCAGGCGCTTGCGCCGATGGCAAAGGACCTTGGGTTTGATGTGACTGTGGTTGACCCACGCGAAGCGTTCGCACAAGAGGAGCGGTTTCCCGGCATTAATCTCGTCACAGAATGGCCCGATGTTTATTTGCGCGCTAACACACCATCAGCAACCACTGCTGTGGTCCTTCTGACACACAGCCCTAAACTGGATGACGCGGGCCTGATGGTCGCGCTCAAATCACCTGCATTCTACATTGGGGCACTGGGCAGCAAAAACTCGCACGCCGAGCGCTTGGAACGACTACGGGAGACGGGGGCTGAAGAAGAAAGTCTTCAGAAGATCAAAGGGCCAATCGGTCTGGACATCAAGGCTAAAACCCCTAAGGAAATTGCCGTCTCCATACTTGCTGAAATCATCGCAGAAAAACGAGCGACATAATGCAGTTTGAGACGCGCGACATCCAATCTGCGATCGGTTGGTATCTGGCGCACTCGATCGCCGGGGCCAGCACACGATACGGAAAAGGCACGGAAATCACACTGGAAATCGTCAATGATGTAACGAGTAATAGCGATAATATTTCAAATACTATCAATATATTAGTAAGCGTATTTAAACCTGAAAAAGATGATATTGATGAAAACACCGCTGCGGCAAATTTAGCCCGCGCCATAGCGTCGGACACAGGCACGGTTCACATACCAGACGCGGCCCGTGGTCGTGTGGATTTGTATGCATCCACGAACGGCCTTCTTGATCTGGGCAATTCTTTTGATGCTTTCAATCAGGTACATGAGGCCTGCACAGTCGCAGCTTTGCCGACCATGACGCCTGTCCGAAAGGGGCAGAAAATTGCCACCATCAAAATAATCCCTTTCACAGTACATAAAGATATCATTGAACAATTGCAGTCACTGCCGCCGGCTATCACAGTACACCCTTTCACCCCCTTCAAAGCGGCAATGATTGATACACACATTTCTGCTTCCCCAAAAACCAGACGGGTGACAGAGAACAGGTTACAGTCCTTTGAAGGCACACTGCATAAACATGTAACTTGCACGCACACCCAAGAGGAGATCGCCTCCAACATTGAAGCATACAGCCGTGATCCAGATATAGACTGTATTCTTATCGCTGGTCGCGCGGCCATTGCGGACCGACGGGATGATATACCAGCGGCCCTTATAAGCGCTGGTGGTACGGTCGAATATTTAGGGATGCCCGTAGATCCGGGCAACCTGCTGATGCTTGGACATCTGGGCAAAAAACTGGTTATCGGGCTCCCGGGCTGTGCGCGTTCCCCTGCCCCGAATGGTGCCGATATCCTTCTTGCGCGTTTTGCAGCCAAATTGAAAACAACTGGCGCAGACATCCAGAAGATGGGACGTGGTGGCTTGTTGAATGGTGCTCTGACCTATTATGCTGACTTTTCTGCCAAGTCGCAGGACACTAACGCAGACAATAACACTGCAGCGATCATTCTTGCAGCAGGGCAATCAAGCAGAGCACAGGGACGGAACAAACTACTTGGAAAAATTGGTAGTGAGACTGTGATTAGAAAAACCACAGACCTCTATAAAGCGATTGTTACATCGACCCCAATAATAGTCCTGGGCCATGACGCAGATCACATTATCCAGACGGTAGGTAACAATGGTATACGAACCATCCATAACCCTGATCACACCAGCGGGATGGCATCCAGCATTCGTGCAGGCATTCAGGCAATACCGGATACGGCAGAGCTGGTTTTCATTGCGCTGGGTGACATGCCTTTCGTCCACAAGGAAACAATCCAGCAACTAATAACCGCAGCGCAAGACAATCCTGATGATGGCATCTTTATCCCGACACTGGGGAAAAAGCGCGGCAACCCGGTTTTATGGCGGCGACCAATCCTGTCGTTATTTGAAAATCTGGCTGGCGACACCGGTGGCCGCCAAATCATACATGCCAATGAACATCTGGTAAGGGAAGTCCCGGTCCATGACCCTGCCATCCTGATTGACCTTGACACACCTGAACGTCTGGACGAATACGGCATAGAATAATCACCCCAGACGAATAACTTTTAAACAGTGAACTGCTCTATGAGAAAAGTAGCTTATCTCGCATGAGACAGAAGGATCTCCAACTCGTCTCTTGTCAAATTCAGAATGCGCTTGCACACATCGTAGGAAAAGCCTGCACGCGCCATTGATGCTATTTCCTTCTCATGTTTTTCAGGCCCATAGGTGCGGTCTGTACGTCTGTAGGCACCAAAGCCGCGTCTTTTCAAATATGCTGCGGCTGCAATCTCGTCGGCACTGATACTGTCTTCCTCTGCCCCTGGTAGTGCTGTGATCGCCTGATCAATTAAATCAGGGTCAATCCCTTTATGACGCAAGTCTTGCTGTATCATCCTGCCGGGCTTGCCACGCCTTAAAAGCGCTTCTGCACGTGTGGCAGCATAAGTGGCATCATTAATATACCCAAGCCGCTCACACTTATCTGCAACAGATACAATCCAGTCACGGTGTTCACTGTCTATGTCAAAAGAGTCTGTCCTGCGCTGCACTTTACGCGACAAAACCTGCACAAGGTTGGCTTTTGAAGACATAAACCGCCCCAGATAATGCAAGGCGGCACGCTCCAAATACGCTTCCGTGACAGGTTTCTGTTTCTTTTTCTCCACCTAAATGTCCTCAATAGCCGTCAGCAGATCATCCATATCGTCTTTGGAGTGATAATAATGCGGTGAAACACGTACTGCTGACTGTATCCCCCTTGCATCAAGATCTAATCTTGTATGAACCACCGACGCTGTTTGCACCCCGATATTACGTGCGTGCAACACAGCTTTCACCTCTGTCGGGTCCTTATCTTTTTTATTAAATGTGATAATCGCGCCAGAAGCATCTGCAGGGCATGTAGACGTCACATTGGGTATGCTGGCAATATTCTTCCGAAGATAAGAGGCATTACTGGCAATCGCTGTGAAAGCGGCGTCAGGACCAATATCAAGAAGATAATCAATGGCAGCCCCCAAACATAACTGCCCTGCGACACTTCTTTCCCAGGCTTCAAAAACCCGGGCATCAGTCCGCAATTCATAATCGAAGTCAGCCGTCCAGACAGCTGACTGGTTGGTTAGTACAACCGGGTTTATTTGTCTAAGCATCGTATCACTGATGTATAAAAAGCCGGTACCTCTTGGCCCTCGCAGGAACTTTCGTCCCGTACCAATCAACATGTCGCATCCAATATCTTTAATATTTACCGGCAATTGACCAATCGACTGACAGGAATCAAGAAGGAAGGGTACATCATGCCTGCGGGCGATTACCCCCACAGCGTGTACATCATTTACCTGACCGCTCGACGACGGTACATGCGAGACGCTTATCACCTTTGTGTTGCTGTCGATCAATCCTTCTAATGCTTCTAGGTCAAGTGTGCCGTCCTCCCCCGCCGGGGCAACACGAATTTCAATGCCACGTGTCTTCTTCATATGAATGAAAGCAACAAAATTGCTGCAATATTCATTGTAGGCTGTGACAATATTATCGCCGCTTTGCAGATTTAGGGAGTAAAAAGCCTTGGTCCAGGCATCAACAGCACTTCCAGCGAACGCAAAGTTTCTTGCATCACCCCCCAAAAGCGTTGCCAGACTATCGTAGAACCCCTCAAGCTGATCCGCATGTTGCTCTTGCGCAACATACCCACCAACAATTGCTTCCTCCTCCAGGTGCCTGATTTGCACATCCAGTACCGAACGAGCCATTATGGAACAACCCGCGCTATCAAAATGCATTCTTTGCTCAACACCAGGTGTATCAAGCCTTAACGCAGTCAGCGTTTCCTCGGAAAATGTGTTACAAGAGGTCATAAACCAATGCCTTTCAGTGTATTTTTTCTACGGCTTGCATCATGGTGCAGGGTCACTTTTTGCTTGCCTAAAATCCGATCTATCTGTAATTCCCCCAGATTACTTGGGCCAAAGAATTTTGCACCCAAACTATTTTTTTGCATCGGAGCGCTGCAGATTTTTGCGTCAGACGCTCTTGGAAGGCAACAGATTTTCGGTTAAGGTACCGAAAGTCTTTGCTTGGTTATTGGGTTTTTGATGGAGTCCAGGCGAAATGGCTTGGGGCTAATATGGTAGAAACAACCACGATGACATCTGTAACGCCGACACTAGATTCGACCTTACCTCGGCGTTATTCCGACTTTGACACACTTGTCGACGCTCTTGAATATGCGGCGCGCGGTATACGCGGCGCCAATTTTTATAATGCGCGCGGTGATCTTGTTGAGAGCTTGACCTGGAAAGAAGTGCGGGAACGCGCAGTGGTTATTGGCCGCAAGCTCGTCGCTACAGGTTTCAAGCGTGGGGACCGCATAGCCCTGATCGCTGAAACATCTGCAAACTTTATCTGTTTCTTCCTTGGTTGTCAGTATGCGAGCGTTTTGCCTGTGCCGCTGCCTCTGCCTACTTCATTTGGTGGTAAAGACGGTTATGTATCCCAGTTGCGCGGCCAAATGGAAAGCTGCGATGCCTCTGCTTTGCTAGCACCTGCTTTTATGCAGGAGATGTCCGAACAGGCTGCGGATGGACTGAAACTGAAATTTATTGGGGATACTGCTGCATTCCTCGCGCAGGACGGCGACGCAGAACCTAACCTGCCTGCAGCTGACGATCTTGCGTATCTGCAATATTCAAGCGGCAGTACACGCTTCCCGCACGGTGTGGCTGTGACACACCGGTCACTGATGTCAAACACCCACGGCATGGGCTATCACGGCGTACGACTGCTGGATGATGACCGCTGTATCAGTTGGTTGCCTTTCTACCATGACATGGGACTTGTTGGCACATTCCTGACGACACTAACGTGTCAGGTTTCCGTTGACTTCATCCCTACGGAAGAATTCGCACGTCGCCCCCTTAGCTGGTTGCGTGTTATGAGCGCGAACAAGGGTACAATCTCATATAGCCCTACATTTGGTTATGACATCTGTACACGCCGCGCTGCAATGCGTGCCAGCGCGATGGAAGGACTTGATCTGTCCTCATGGCGCGTTGCTGGTATTGGCGGCGATATGATCCGCCCTGATGTACTGCGTGAATTTTACGAAAGCTTTGGTCAGATTGGTTTTTCTGAGCAAGCATTCCTTCCAAGCTATGGCCTGGCAGAATGTACACTTGGTGTTAGCTTCGGTAAAGTGGGCCAGGGCATTGAAATTGATCTCGTAGAAGAATCCTTGCTGGTTGGTGACCGCCACGTTCTTGTCAGCAATGCTGACAATGACGACCGGAAACGCGAAGTTGTTAACTGTGGTCGCCCTCTTCCAGAATATGACATTGAAGTGCGCGATGAAGACGAAAATGTGCTGACAGAAGGGTCTGTCGGTAAGGTGTTCGTTCGCGGCACCTCTGTTATGCGTGAATATTACGGCGATCCGGAAACCACCCGCAGTGTATTAAGTGATGATGGCTGGCTTGACACAGGTGATATGGGATACATGAAAAATGGTGACCTGTATATTGTTGGCCGCGCCAAGGATATGATTATCGTCAATGGCCGTAACCACTGGCCGCAGGATATCGAATGGGCCGCCGAACAGATGGACGGCATTAAAAACGGTGACATCGCGGCTATTTCCGTGCCGGGTGAAAATGCTGAAGAAGTGCCAATGATATTGGCTCAGTGCCGTATCGGCGAAGCCGCAGACAGAGCAAAATTTGTTGACGAACTAAAAAAGCACGTTCAGGGCGCAACCGGTGTTAACTGCCTGATTGAATTGGTGCCGCCTCGGTCCTTGCCACGGACCTCCTCTGGTAAACTCAGCCGGACGAAAGCACGCAATCAATATCTGTCTGGCATGTTACGGGCTATTGCCTAAATGACAGGCAGACAATCCTCAGAAAACACAGGGCAGACGGTTGCTTTGACCGGTGCGACTGGATTTCTTGGATCCCAGCTTATCACCTCCCTTGTCAAGGCGGGCTTATCTGTTCGTGCCTTGACCCGTCGGCCGCAAGCTGACAGGGAAAATGTTTACTGGGTCAAAGGCGATCTGGATGATAAAGATGCGCTTCTTGAACTGTGTGAGGGCGCGGACTGTATCATTCACTGCGCAGGTGTGACGAAAGCGTTAAGCCGTGATGCTTTCTTTGACTGTAACGTCAAGGGTACGAAAAACCTGCTGCAAGCTGCTAAAAGTAAAAAACCGACCCGTTTTATCCTGGTTTCAAGTCTTGCTGCGCGGGAACCGCAGTTATCGCATTATGCTGCCAGCAAAGCCGCTGCAGAAATGGCAGTTTCCTCTGGTCATTGGCCCTTCCGGTGGGCAATTGTACGCCCCCCTGCCATATATGGCCCTGGCGACATGGAAATACTGAAGATTTTCAAGGCACTAAAGGTAGGAATTTTGCCAGTGCCGGGCAGGAAGTCTAACCAATTTTCGATGATTCACGTCGAAGATATGGCAGAAATTATCTGCAAAATGACTGCAGGTGGATTCGGCGGCCAGATTATAGAGCCGGATGACGGCAAATCTGGTGGCTACACGATGAAAGAAGTCGCACTTGCCCTGTCAGGTGACAAGAAACCACCGCGCCTGATCACGATCCCTTCGCCGCTATTAAAAATATTCGGTATTTTAAATGGTATCGTTGCCCGCCTGTTACGCCGTCCTGCAATATTTACTGGCCAAAAAGCACGGGAACTAGCGCACTCTGACTGGGTTAGCCGTAGTGCGCGCAAGCCACACTTTGACAATTGGTCGCCACATTATAGCCTTAAAGAAGGGCTTAATACTACGCTGCAATGGTACCGCCAAAACGGCTTTTTATAGTAGTGACCTAAACAAGAAACTTGCAAAACAACTTTCTGTGCTTCATTAAGACAGGAAAATAACTGTTGGATTTAAACCATGGCTACTGCGGAAACGCTTGAAAAAATCTACGCACTTATCGAACCGGTTAACCGGAAATCCTGTCAACTAGCGCCCGAAACCAGCTTTGCTGTTGATTTGGAGCTGGATTCACTGACAGTGATGGATCTTGTTGCAGACATTGAAGACGAATTTGATATCGTCATTCCTCTCAACATCCTTCCTGACCTGGAAACCATTGTCCAGGTCGCCGATGCCGTAGAAAAAATAGTAGCAGAAAACGAGTAATCTATAGTGGATCTCCTGGATAAATTTGATTCTATCGTAGCACAGCGAACTGCTCTGCCTTTTGAAGAAGCCGACCCATTCACAGTTGTGATGGACAAAATCATTTCGGAAACCGAAGCAATCATCAACGGTCGTCCTACCATTTTGGCAGGTACGAACAATTATATGGGCATGACCTTCAATCAGGAAGCTCTTGAAGCTGCGCACAAAGCTTTGGATGATTTCGGCACTGGCACCACTGGTTCCCGTGTTCTGAACGGTACCTACGGCAGCCATAAGACGCTGGAAGCACGTATTGCGGAATTTTACGGCGTTGAACACTGCATGGTTTTTTCCACGGGCTATCAAGCCAATCTTGGCATGATCTCCACCCTTGCTGGCAAGAATGATTACGTCATTATCGACGCTGATAGCCATGCCTCTATCTATGACGGCTGCGCTATGGGTAATGCAACGATCGTACGTTTCAAACATAACGATGTTGCACAGTTAGAGCGACGCCTGAAACGTCTCCCTGAAGACGCTGGCAAACTGCTGGTTGTTGAGGGCATTTATTCCATGCTTGGCGACAGTGCACCGCTTAAAGAAATTCTTGAACTTGGTAAAGAATACGGCTGCGAAACATTGGTCGATGAAGCACATTCCATGGGCTTTTGTGGTGAGAAAGGTCGCGGTATAGCCGAAGACCTCGGTGTTGAACATATGGTTGACTATATCGTTGGCACCTTCTCCAAGTCTGTCGGGACAATCGGTGGTTTTGCCGTATCCAATCACCCAAAATTTGATGTTTTGCGTCTGGTTTGCCGGCCATATGTTTTCACTGCAAGCCTACCGCCAAGTGTTGTCGCCTCAGCGATCGCATCTATTGAAGCAATCTCCCGCGCTGGTAACAGACGTGCGCATTTGTGGGAAAATGCTAAGATGCTGCATGGCGGCCTGAAGGAAGCGGGGTTTGATCTGGCAACGGAGAAGGCTGAAAGCCCGATCATTGCTGTTTGCTTGCCTGACATTGAGACTGCAACCCATTTCTGGGAAAACCTTCTGAAAGAAGGCGTCTATGTGAATATGGCTGTACCGCCTGCCACGCCTGTTGGCTATAATCTGATGCGTGTCAGCATCTGCGCACAGCACACCACAGAGCAGGTTCAGGAAATTATCACCCGGTTTATAAACACTGCCAAGAAAATTAACCTGAAACTTGGCAACGCGTAATAGACATTACAGAAAGCTGGATACACCGTTTGTCCAGCTTTCTTATTTTAGCCCATCACATTGCTGATAGAGGCATTGATTGTCCGCAGGCGGGAAAACGATCCCGTGTTGATCTTGTTGCCAGTTCGCATGCAATCATGCTGGTAGGGCGCTGCATCATGATCTCCCCCCTGCTCACAATAAGCAATTAAACCAGCCATCAACTCCCCTGCAACGGGTCCATTCTTAAACTGGTTGCCACTGGTGCCAATTGCCAGATAAAAACCATCCAGCGGAGACCTGTCATAAACTGGTGTCCAGTCCGGTGTGACGTCATACAGTGCTGTCACGCCCTTTGCCTGCCCCGGAATTTGCAGATCAGGCACCCTGAGCGCCGCCCTGTAAGCCTGAGCCGTCCATTGAGGCCCAGGGCTTGCATTAAAATCCTCAGGGTTATCTATCCACTCAAGTGGATCACACTCAGGCTCTGTCCCGCCAATAAAAAGTGTGTCCGCAGCATCAGACCGTACATAAGTACCGCCATCCATATCCAGAAGAACAAAAGGTTCAGCAGTTTTATTTGTCAGCGGCTCTGGCCTTGGTAAATGGCATACCTCTGCCCTTAGGGGGCGTGTTGCAAACGGCAACTGCATACTGATGCCAGCCATCGCATTCAACTGTGCTGAAAAAGGGCCCGCAGCATTGACCACAACAGGCGCTTCTATTCGCTCGCCATCAGACAGAAGAACACCCTGTACCCTGCCATTATCATTCAAAATGTCAGTAACTTCTGCGCCAAAACAGAAAACTGCACCTTCTGCCTTTGCAGCCATATATATGTTTTGCGCTGCCAGTAACGGATCATTTACATAGCCCGCATCCGGTGCATAAATCGCACTTTCCAGATACGCACCACTTAGGTCGCCAAACATAGGATCTTCAAACCACCGTGCCGGCGAAAGCGTATGCGTATCAATACCGGGAAACCTGTCAGCAAGCGTTGATCTGTCAAGTCGCTCCCACGGAATATCAAGTTTGGACAAATGCTTACAGCTGGCATCCATCATAGTTGAACCCGGACTTTCAAGCACAATCATGCCGCACTCTGTGTAAGCTGCTAAAGCAGTATCAGAAGGAATGTGGGCGCCAAGAAATTCAGACCATTCACGCCAAACATGCACCCCTTCCCAGGCCAGAGCACAACTATCATAATTTGAATAAGTGGTGCGGATAATTGCCGAAGAACTGCTGGTAGACCCGTAGCCCGCCGCAGGATTACGGTCTACACAAAGAACGGAAGCCCCTGCCCGCGTTAATGCCAATGAAATGCTTGCACCGATAATGCCTGCACCAACAACAATCATATCATATGCCATTTGGCGTCTCCCCCTACCATAGCGATATAATTTCTATTAATCTCTGGTTACTATTTGAAAGCACCTTTTTTGCGACTGCTCCAAAAAAGGGTTAGTCCAGCAATGATTTGGTGCCGCCGCATCCAGTCCTTAATTTCAATTTCAACGCCGGAATGACGTTTAATTTTCCAAGCCAGATAGTCAATTCCGCCGTCAAACGTCATAGACGCCTTAATCAAGCGAAGGAAACTGACAAGTTTTCCGTTTATTCTGCGAGCGAACCAACCAAGTCTGTTTTTTACAACAGGCCATCGTGCAGGTTGATGCTTTAATTCTACCGGATCAATTGAATGTCCGAGAATATCAAATGCAATCGGACTAAGCCGGTCATAGCGGTCCTGATCCAGAAGATAGATTTCAAGTCCTTTGCCACTTCGCTCTGACCGGAGTTCAGATGCATAGGTGTTCTCGAAGGCAGCAACCCATACCTCCCTAGAGCCTGCACCAGGTTGAACCTGTGGCAGCGTTTTACTCAGCATTGTTAAAACAGTCTGGCCTACATCACCTGCAATCTGCCGGGTAGTCTCTTCATTTTTCGAGAGCAATAGCTTACAGGGCTGACAAAACCTGGCCCAGACAGAAACATTTAGACAGGTTGGTAGAGACCGTTTATGTAGGTCTTCACGCGACAAAACAGCATATTTTGACCGTATGGTAATACCTGCTACATCCATTTCATGGTAGAAGACATTCGGTGGTAAAATCTTGTTTGCGGCTGCCAGGAATAGACCGGAATACGCATCACGGTATGACTTTACGATCACGTAAAAGTCCAAAATTTTCTCTTCGATTTCACCCGTACGCAAACAAGAGCCGTAAAACAAAACGCCCTCTACACTGTCGCCGTAACGGCGTGCAATATCTTCTGCGGCATCAACCACAGCCTTGGGGACGTCTTTCGTCCATTCGTCCAGAATAAACGCACACAGTGTATCGTTCGGGCCGAAAATGGTCATTTGCTATAGCTTCATGAAAGTCAGGGACTTTGTCCCGCTCAGAGTGACCGGCGTATCTTTTTTCGGTGTGTAAATTTCACCGTCTAGTGTAACAGGATCCGTGGTTTCTATTGTGACCTCATCCGAACGGCGAACATGGACACCGCCTATTCCCTTTTTACCAAATGTACGGGTAAAAATCAGGCCAATTGCAGCCCTGAGAACAGTGCGCCCACCTACTTCAATGGCCGAGAAACCAAGCCCGCCAGCCCCTTCACGTGGGAACGGTTTCACACCAAGCAAGAGCTTATCGAGCGAAGTCACAGAGACAAAAGAATATTCACCAGATAGCCTGCCGCCGCCTTTGACGGTAATGTCCATCGGAGCAGATGCCATCAGGCTTTTATCCACACCAAGACCAAGAGCAGACAGCAACAGCTTGCCCAATGCCATAACATGAGCCAAACCATTAGGAAGACCAGTTGAATAGGCATTTTCCCGTGTCCATAAAATGCCCTTCACGATACCTGCAGCTCCAAAAAATGTTCCAACCTTTTTATCGGAACCATCACCCAGATCCAACTCGATCACGCGGCGACGGACAGTTCTATTCACGATTTCGCCTGAGTGAACAGCCTGCAGAATTTTTTTCAATACCTTATGGGGTTTTCCCTTATACCCAAGGTCTGCTGCAGTCATATTGGTTTTGCCGCCTGGCAGGAATGCAATTGGCGGCGTTACCTTGAAAGGGTTTCTATATAGCAGGGACGCCATTGCCATCCCAATAGTTCCGTCCCCTCCATTTATGATAATAACCGAGGGTGTTGCCCGCGCGAACAGAGCCATTGCTTCATCAATTGCTTTAATATCTCGAAGCTCAAAATGAACAACATTGGGCGTGTTTTTAATAACCTGCCGGACCTCGTCCATATTAGCGCTGTTTGTTGTGCTTTTTGGGTTGGAGATAATCGCAACCATAGGCACAACAGAACCGGCGCTCATTGTTTCGTGGCTTATTTGCATCGACTCTGGGCCTACCCTGCAACTTTGTTATCAATAGGTTGATTTGGGGCCTTATACTCTCTTTGCCATACTACTGCAATATGGCCGCCTTAAAACAAACGAGCATGTGACAATTTGGCATCAACACAAGGCGCATCAGGGTACATTCCACCCCTACCTCATAGACTTACCCCATCAACGGCGTTTCATGCGTCTACGGGTTTCTTTCTGTTTGTCATCTGATCCAAACATATATTTCAGCTCAATGGCCAGGTCTGTTACCCCTTCCGGGACATCAACAACTACATCTTCATAATCAGGTGCGGAAAGTCCAAGGGACGGGTTTCGGGAAAACCCAAATCCTTCGGTAAAGAAGTCTGCTTTCCCGTTGGCATTTTTGTCATGCATGATCACCACAGCATATTTACCCGGTGCCGGCAATGGCACACAAACGGTCTGACTTTCATCCGTTGCGGCAACATCAATACGAACCAGCTTTTTCCCCTTACCGAGAAAATCATCAGGATTGTCACCGTAAATCTGTGCCCTGACATTACCTTCGATAGTGCGAATACCGTCCACTTCAACCTTAATAAGAGCTTGCCCTGGTTCTGCAATGCACTGTGCCGGCGACAGAGAGTCTTCAGCATTTACGCCTGTGGCATACCCAATCATTAGCATCAGTAGGCCTGTCATCCACAAGACAAACTTACTATCCCGTGAATGTTTAACCGGAATACTGGCTATTCGGCATCGCATACTATTCTCCAGACAAGTTGCCAATACCCTATGATTAGGGCATAGATGGTGGCAGAATTATGTCTGATATGATGCCATTCCAAGGCCAATACAACACGATTCTGTCAAATTTTTTGTGATAGTAGCCTTTCACTGTCTTGCAAATAACCCGGAACCAGTGTAGCGCGGTGGTATATGTTTACACTTTTAGACCGATACATCCTGAAACAGGTCATGTCACCAATGCTAATTACTTTTGGCATTGCGGCCCTTCTCCTTATTCTGGAGAAGATGCTGAAACTCTTTGACTTTGTTGTCAATCAGGGTGGCCCTGTTGAAATTGTCTTCCAGATGTTGGCAAACCTTGCCCCAAGATATCTCGGGCTTGCATTACCGCTTGGCTTCTTTCTCGGCATCTTGCTGGCATACCGGAAATTGTCCCTGCAAAGTGAGTATGACGCGCTGACGTCGGCCGGTGTCAGCCTGAATCGTCAGTTGCGCCCCATTATGATTCTGGGTGTTTTCCTTGCCGTCATCAACACGGTGCTCGTTGGCTGGATCCAGCCAGAAAGCCGCTATGCGTATCGTGGTTTGGAGTTTGAATTACGTAGCGGAGCCCTTGGCGCAAGTATTCGGGTCGGTGAATTTGTCGAACTTGGTGATGATATCGTGCTGCGCATTGAAGAATCCCGAAATCAGGGCGCCGAGTTATTTGGTATTTTCCTGGAGCGCAGGGACGATCGCAGCAGCATTGCCGTTACAGCAAAAAGCGGCGGTTTCTTCGCTACAGAAAGCGATCAGCATATCCTTTTGCGGCTCTATGATGGTGTACTGGTTGACCTGAACGAAAACCAAAATAAACCACGCGTTTTGACATTTGATGAACAGGTCCTGTCCATCAAGCTGCCCGAAGTTGCTGTATTCCGGGAACGTGGCGGAGAAAAACTTGAAATGACGCTCCCCGAGCTATGGGAAAGTCTGGACGACCCAGAGAGAACTCTTGAAGAAAGACAGGATTTCCGAGGCAACTTCCACTGGCGTATAATGCACAGTGCAACTTTCCTGATCCTGCCGTTCCTTGCTATCCCGCTTGGAATTGCCAACAAACGTACTGGACGCGGAGCCGGCATCCCGATCGGCGTTACCTTGGTCATCGTTTACAACGAATTGATGGAAGGTATGGAAACAGCTATCACGAACGGCATATCACCGTATCTGTCTACATGGCTGCTTTTCACCTTGTTTGGGTTATTCAATATTTGGCTATTCCGCAGTGTGGCCTTCAAGGCGGGTGGAGACCCTCTTTCATGGTTTGATAAAACCTTTGGCAAAGTCGGCGATTATCTGGGCGGCTGGTCCAAAAAATTAATGGGGATTAAATCATGAATATCCTCACAAAGTTGACGCGTGCTTATTTACCGTCCCGGACACTTGCCAGCTATCTGGTCAAAATGCATCTGACCAGATTTCTCGGTGTTCTGCTGGGTATGACTGCTGTGTTGCAGCTTCTTGACCTCTTGGCTGTCGCTGATGACATCATGGCCGCTGACGGGGCGACACTGGGATCCATTTTTTCTTACCTGAGCATGCGTATTCCGCAACTGATCGCCCAGTTCATTCCTTTCATTGCCCTGATCGCGACCTTGCTGACGCTTGCCACCCTTAATCAGCATTCAGAAATTATTGTCATGAAATCTGTCGGGTTGTCGGCACACCGTATCCTCTTACCTATTGGCCTGGCGTCGTTTTTGATTGCAGTCGGTCATTTTACTTTCAATGAAACCGTTGTTGTGAACGCAACCAAGGACTTGAAGTATTGGGAAGATAATAACTATGCCATTGACCTCCCACCAAGCCCTTCACAGACAGGCCGCGTTTGGCTGACCGAAGGTTCGACCCTAATCCTTGTAGAAGCTGTCAGCCAGGTCCGTAACCGGGTTATTCTGGACAAAGTATCCCTTTTCGAGCGTGACCAGGACGGCAAACTTCAGGCGATGGTGCGGGCTGATTTCGCGTGGCACCAAGACGGTGCCTGGACCCTGCATGACGTGTATAGATTTGATGCAATGTCCCATGCGTTGACCGTAACACCACAACAAGACTGGGATTTGCCGACAAGACCGCAGCGTTTTCTGGCACTGACAGTGCGCCCTGAACATGTATCCTTCTTTGATTTGGGTAACTCCATCGATCAACTGGAACATGAAGGCCTACCTACCGACAGAGTGATGACAAGCTATTTGCACAAAATCATATGGCCTGCTTCCACTCTCCTGATGCCACTACTTGGGGCGCTTGCCGCATTTGGTGTCCACCGTGCGGGCAACCTATTTTTACGTCTGGTCAGTGGTATGGCCCTTGGGTTCGGTTTCTTCGTGGCTGACAACTTTATGCTGGCAATGGGACAGTTTGGTGTTGCGCCGCCATTCCTGGCGTCTGCCGCACCTTTCCTCTTGTTCCTACTGGTTGGCTATTCAGTCATATTCAATACCGAGGAAGGTCGCATGCCGCTGAAACGTAAAGAAGTCCAGCCTCATGGCTAACACCCACAAGGGGCGTGTCGCAGGTGGCGCAGGCATGGCTTTTCTTGGCCGGCTTGGTGCACTCATAGAAGCCGTCAGCGTCATTGCCTTTGTCTGGGCATACGGTAGCACAACATTTGGCCTGTTTGCGGTATTGTGGAGTTACGTAAAAGTCACTACCGCCGTTGCGGAAATGGCCATGACCACTGCCTTGCAGCGGTATGTTCCGCAAAACAGTGAAGAAAATGCAAATGCCGCCGTTGGTATTGCTCTGAAACTCAGCACCGGACTGGCTTTGTTGCTTGCGGCCTGCACGACCGCCTTCGCAGAGGTTCTTGCAGGGTTTATCAACGCAGCCGATAATGACGCGGAAAAACTGACCACGGTGATCCGGCTCTATGCATGGGTGCTACCCTTCTGGACGTTTGTAGAAGTCGGTACCGCGGCGATCCGTGCACGCAGAACCTTCGGCCCCGAAATTCGCGTACGCATATTCTATGAACAGGGACTGCGCCTTATTGCAGCTATGGCATTTGCTGCACTTGGCTGGATGACATACGGTCTTTTTCTTGCTCATTTAATCAGCGTGATACTAGCGGCCCTGCTTGCTCTCAGGCTTATCACTAAAAGCTACAGTATTTCTGCAGTTCTATCCGCCTCGGTAATGTCTGATCATGCAAAAGAAATACGCCAGTTTGGCCTGTCTGTCATGCCGGCCAATATCACCAAGAAGCTGTTTAGCGAATTGCCCGTGATGTATTTGAACTTTCTACTACCCGGAGCAGCAGGTGCGGCCGCAGGTGGCTACTATGCGGTTGCCCGAAAAATTGCCAGTGCCCTGCAAATTGTGCGGCTGACATTCGACTATGTGATGGCGCCGCTTGTTGCCGAGAAAAATGGCACGGGCGATCATGCAGCCCTGATAGATATGGTGACATTTGCAACCCGGATGTCTGTGGTTATTGCCTTACCATTCTTTGCTGCGCTTGTGATCGCACGCCATGATGTTCTGGCAGCCCTGCGCCCGGAATTTGCAGCTGCCAGCACTGCTATTGTCATACTTTGTTTTGGCAGGCTGCTTGAAGCCTGTGCAGGCCCTTCCTCAGCTATTATCGATGTTCTGGGTCACCGCCTTTTGCCTGCGCTAAACCATTTGATAGGACTGGTGGGTTTGCTCCTTCTGGGGTTTTATCTGATACCTGATTACGGGGTTACCGGGGCCGCGATTGCAGCGGCATTCGGTCTAAACCTGACCGCCTGGATTGCCCTGGTTCAAGCAAAGGTACTATATCAACTACAATTTTACAGTGGTGAGGTCATATACCCGGCTGCATTATCCGTAGCATGCTCCTGCTTTATCCTTGGATTTGAATGGCTTGCATCTTCTTCTTCACCCCCCTTTCCACTGATTTTCAGCATTATTAGCCTATTGTTCGCCCTTGCGATTATCATACGATATGGTCTATCAAATGAGGATGCTGCTGCCTTGGGGCCGCTGCCAGCAAAACTCAGAAAAGGGCGATCACAATGAAGCAAATTCGTGTTGAACAGGTTCAGGATAAAAAAGGCCTGCTAGACTTCATTAATGTTACACGAACAGTTTACAAAGATGACCCTAACTTTGTTCAGCCCCTTACCCTTGAACGCTTAGACTCGCTCAGCGCGGCTAAAAACCCATACTTTGAACATACAGAAGTAGCCTTCTTCGTTGCATATCAAAACGACATCCCTGTCGGCAGTATTTCCGCACAAATCGATAGCCTGGCGCAGGAAAAATGGGGGCCAAACCTTGGCCATTTTGGTTTGTTTGAAGCCGTATCACAGGAAGTCGCCACCGCTTTATTCGACCAAGCAGAAACATGGCTAAAAGAACGCGGCATGAAACGAATGCAAGGGCCATGGTCATTATCTGCCAATGAACAATGTGGTATGTTGATAGACGGTTTTGACACACCAAACATGATTATGATGCCCCACGGTCTGCCCGCCTATCAGGACTGGACGGCTGCATACGGCTTCGAAAAGGCAAAAGACTTGTATGCGCTGCAGATTGGCGTTGATAAGGAGCCACCTGCCCGTATTAAACGCATTTGGGAAAACGCCAAAAAGAACGAACATATCAATCTGCGTAAGATTAATATGAAAGATTTCGACAATGAACTTGCCATTATTTTCGATATCTTTAATGACGCCTGGCAAAACAATTGGGGGTATGTGCCTTTCACAGCGGCTGAACTGGAACATACGGCCAAAACCCTAAAGCCACTGATTAAGGACTACCGAACCTTCATCGTTGAATATGATGGGGAGCCAGCCGGCTTTATGGTATCTATCCCGGACGTTAATTACAAAATACGCGATCTGGACGGAAACCTGTTTCCCTTTGGAATATTCAAGTTAATCTGGCGTATGTTCCTATCGAAACGGGAGGACCGTTTCAGGGTTCCTTTGATGGGCATTCGCCAAAAGTTCCAGAAAAAGCCTGTGGGCGCTATGTTGCCCTTCATGATGACAGAAGAAACCCGTATCGAAATGCACAAAAGAGGTGGATACTTCTGCGAAATGGGATGGATTCTGGAAGATAATGGAGGCATGATTTCCATCATCGAAAAAACTGGTGGTTCCATCTACAAAACCATGCGTATCTGGGAAAAAGAAATAGCCTGATCAGACTGGCTTTACTCTCCCTCGCGCATAGTGGTAGCGCCTGTCGAAACAGGCCCTACCCATCTTTATTCAGTTTACTCTATGCCAATTTACTCTGTGCCAATTTACTCTGTGCCAGTGAGGCAAATTCGCAAAGTAGCGGGCGCGTATCGCGTGGGTCGATAATATCTTCGACCATAAATGCCTCCGCCGTTCGGTACGGACTGCGCACTTTATCAAGTCGTGCTTTGATCGCTTCCAGATGTGCAGCTGCATCGTCAGCAGCTTCAAGTTCTGCCTTATAGGCAACCTCAATCCCCCCTTCGAGAGGCAAACTACCCCAGTCACCGGATGGCCATGCAAAGCGATATTGAAATTTAGTGTGATCGCTCATCGCGGCACCTGCAACACC
Source organism: Kordiimonas sediminis (assembly GCF_014656395.1). Taxonomy (GTDB): domain Bacteria; phylum Pseudomonadota; class Alphaproteobacteria; order Sphingomonadales; family Kordiimonadaceae; genus Kordiimonas_A; species Kordiimonas_A sediminis. Next base: position 513,824 of record NZ_BNCI01000002.1, on the reverse strand, counting down.
GTATGCCTTGCGGATGATGACCGTCGCCCAGGGAACCGTTGCTTTATAGATGGCGGTCAGCGCATCAACACCGTACCGAATAGTGGCATCTTTTTCTGCCTGCAGACCAATCATAAAACCGGGATTATCGACCAAATTCACAACCGGAAGCCTGAACTGTTCCGCAAGCGCAATAAAACGTTGCATCTTGCGTGCTGCGTCTGCCCCGACAGAGCCGCCCATAAAACTGGGATCATTTGCAAGAACAGCAACAGGATAGCCATCTAATCGTGCAAAGGCTGTGATCAACGACTGCCCCCAGCGGCGCCCCATCTCAAACACAGATTTATGATCAAAAACAGCCTCCAATATACGGCGCATACTGTATGCGGCACGCCTGTCTTCGGGAACTGCTGTGACCAGACTTTCCTCCCGCCGCAACACCCGATCAGTTGGGTCAGAACGTTCGGCCATCTGTCCAGCAAATGACGGCAGATAGCTCAAAAACCTGCGCGCGCGGTCAAATGCCTCTTCTTCTGTATCCACGACATCATCGACCGTACCGTTGCGGCCATGAATATCTGCCCCGCCCAGCGCATCTTTGTCATGATTTTCTCCGATTGCGGCAACAACGGCTGGCCCGGCCGTAAACATATGAGACATACCGCGCACCATAACACTGTAATGACTGGCGACAACACGCGCCGCACCAAGCCCGGCGACGGAACCAAGGGCAAGCGATACAACAGGCACCGTGTCCAGATTTTTCACAACATGCTCCCATCCGGGCAGATACGGCACATATGTAAGTCCCATATCTTCCAGCATTTTAACGGAACCGCCACCGCCTGTGCCGTCTATCAACCGGATCAGAGGTATGCCGTATTCATGCGCCATCTGTTCGCACATAACCGCTTTGCGCCAGATGGCTGCGTCTGCTGCACCACCCCGCACTGTAAAATCATCCCCACCTAAGACGGCAGGACGACGGTTAATCTCTGCCTTGCCAAAGAGAAAGTTCGCGGGTATCGCATCCACCAGCTCGCCCTGATCATCATAGATCCCCTTACCGGCAAGTTTACCTATTTCCCGGAATGAACCGGGATCTGCCATTCTGATTAGTCGCTGTCTGACATCCAGTTTGCCCCGAGCATACTGACGCGCAAGCTTGTCCTCACCGCCCATCTTTTCAGCAAGTAATTCCCGTTTTTGTTTTTCGTCCAGTGATTTTTCCCAACTCATCGCACTTTACCCTGACTTCATCATGCGGACACCCTCGTCCCGTTCAAACAAATACAGCAAATGTCGCAAAGCCTCGCGTCTGCGTTCATCCCGTTCCCCTTCCTTGCCGAACCAGACAGTTGACGTCGCATGTCTTGCATCATCACGGGCAATTTCGATCAGATCACTATGGGCAACAAAATCAACAAGCCTGAACTCTGGCAGTCCGCTTTGCCGCGTGCCCAAAATCTCGCCAGACCCTCTAAGACGCAAATCCTCCTCGGCAATTAAAAATCCATCTTCGGTTTCACGCATGATCTGCAATCTGGAACGTGCCACCTCTGAAACAGTATTGGACCGAAGCAGGATGCAAGTGGATTTGTCTCCGCCCCGCCCTACACGGCCACGCAGCTGGTGCAACTGTGCCAGTCCAAACCGCTCTGCATGTTCAATGACCATGACTGTTGCCTCAGGCACGTCCACGCCCACTTCGATGACTGTCGTCGCAACAAGAACATCCAGATCACCAGTAGCAAACGCCTGCATGACGCTATCCTTATCCGGGCCTTTCATTCTACCGTGGACCAAGCCAACCCGTTCTGGAAACAGGGTTTTCAGGCTTTCAAAACGTTCCTCAGCCGCGGCCAGGTCTGTAACCTGGCTTTCCTCGACTAGTGGGCAAACCCAGTACACCCGTGCGCCACTGGTCACGGCCCTTTTTGCGCCTGCTGCCACATCTGCAATCCGTTCAAGGGAAACAACACGCGTATCAATTGGTTTCCTGCCCGGTGGTTTTTCAACAATTCGCGACACATCCATATCGCCGTATGCCGTAAGGGTCAGCGTTCTGGGAATTGGTGTTGCGGTCATACCAACAACATCTACCCCCACCTTACCCTTATCTGACAAAGCCATACGCTGCTGCACCCCAAAACGGTGTTGTTCGTCGATGACAGCCAACCCCAGATCGGCAAACTCAATATCTGCCTGGATGATTGCGTGTGTTCCGACAAGAATATCAATGGTTCCCTCTTTTAGGCCCTGGAGTATCTCGGCTCGTTCCCTGCCTTTAATACGGCCCGTCAAAAGCCGGACGGAAATCCCCGCTTGTTCCGCTACAGACGCAATTGAGGCAAGGTGCTGCCGCGCCAATATTTCCGTTGGTGCCAGCATTGCAGCCTGTACCCCCGCATCTTTTGCGTATGCCATCGCCAACAGGGCCACCACCGTCTTGCCGCTGCCGACGTCCCCCTGTACCAACCTGAACATGGACCGGGCAGACTGCATATCAGCGACTATCTCGGAGAACGCTTTTTCCTGATCCCCTGTTAACTGGTAAGGAAGTAACGCACGAACAGCATCAACATAGTGACCCTGTCCCGTTAAAGAGCGCCCCTTCTTACGCCGCGATTCTTCACGGACGATTGCCAGCGCAAGCTGTGTTGCCACCAGTTCATCATAGGCAAGTCGCCGCCGTGCGGCATGTTCAGGCGCTACATCTGCTGCACTTTCAGGCTGGTGAACCGACTTGAGTGCGTCAAGGAATGTTGGCCAGTTTTCTTTCTCGATTAAATCAGGTCGGTTCCATTCTGGCAGTGACGGCACCTCGGACAGTGCTTGCAACAACGCTTTTCTCAGGACTTTAAGCGATACTCCTGCACTAAGAGGATACAGTGTCTCAAGAAGCGGAAGATCATCCGGGGTTGCAGGATCTACCATATAGTCAGGATGGGTAATCTGGACTTTACCCTGATATTTTTCAATCTTTCCGCTGACTAGACGGCGACTACCCTCTGGCAACTGACGCAGCAACCAGTCCTTCCGCGCATGGAAGAACACAAGCGTTAGGTCTCCACTGTCATCACGGCAAACCACCTTATATGGTGCGCGTTTGTTCGGGGCTGGATAATGCTGGACCACATCCACTTCCAGTGTGGCGATACTGTTTTCTGCAGCCTCCATAACAGTTGGCCGGTAACGACGATCAATAACACCTGACGGCAAATGAAATAACAAATCGACATACCGTCCGCCCGCAGCACGTTCAAAGCCTGCACGCGTACGTTTGCCTATTCCAGGCAAAGCCTCGATATCTGCAAAATATGGATATAATAATTCTGGTCGCATAAGCGCCCTGTCCCCCGGAACATTTCTTTCCTAACCTACTAACTTTTCCTTTATCTGCAAGAGGGCATATTCTATGGTGCGCGCGAACCCGGAGAGTAGCCCCATGACTGACCTTACCTATAATCCACATCGTGAACTTGACCTAGAGAACCGGAAGCGCAGACTGTTGTTCAGAGCCTGGCATCGCGGCATCAAGGAACTAGATTTGATTTTTGGCAACTTCATAGAAGCCAATGTCAAAGATTTCGATCATGCTGAGTGTGAATGGTTTGAAGCGCTGTTTGAAGAACAGGACCAGGAAATCCTAGGCTGGGTAACATCAGGAGAAGGTGTGCCTGAAAAGTTTCAGGGTGACATGATGCAGCGTTTGCAAAAGCTCGACTTCATGACCCTAAAAGCCAAATAAACGGTTCGCCTGACCATGCAGGACAGCTTAGTAACCAAAATTCTAGACAGTGAACTGCCACTGAATATTGGCGGTGTAACAGCTGGGTTTGACAGCATGCTACTGGGCACGCTGGCTTCAAGGGCCTTTGCTACCCGTAAAAAACCGCTTCTGCATATTGCCCGCGATGATGCAAGACTGGCCGAGTTGAAGGCCGCTATTCGCTTTTTCTCTCCTGATCTGGAGATCATCGAATTCCCGGCGTGGGACTGCTTGCCCTATGACAGGGTTAGCCCACACGCTGATATCATTGCACACCGGATGCATACTCTTTCAAGGCTCTGTACCTCAGCCTTCAAAGCACCTGCAATCATACTAACAACCGTCAATGCCGCTTTGCAGCGCGTTCCGCCGAAAACCAGTGTGAAACGCGCTACTTTTAGTGCAAAACCCGGTGATCTGGTCGACATGACGTCCCTGACCGAGTTTTTGGCCCAGAATGGCTATAACAGGTCCAGTCAGGTTATGGACGCCGGTGAATTTGCCGTCCGTGGCGGTCTGGTTGATCTGTTTCCGCCAGGTGCAGAGGAACCACTGCGACTGGACTTCTTTGGCGACGAACTTGATAGTATCCGCGCGTTTGATCCATTGACACAGCTGACAACGCAGCGTGTGAACAGCATTCACCTGAAACCTGCTTCTGAATATTCCCTTACACCTGAAACGGTTACTTTGTTTCGGCAGCGATATGTTGCAGCTTTTGGCCCTACCAAAGGGGAAGATGCCCTTTACGCCGCCATCAGCGAAGCACGCAAACATCAGGGGGCAGAACACTGGCTCCCCTACTTCCATGAAAGTCTGTCGACACTTTTTGAGTATGTTGATGATCCTATGGTCACACTGGACCCGCAGTGTGAGGAAGCGGTTGCAGAACGGGAAAAAGCGATCGCTGATTACTTCAGCGCCCGGGATGAAGCACTTCAACTATCCAAAGCATCGAAAGATGCACGAATGCCGGTATATAAACCAGTACCCGTTGCAAGTCTCTTTATGCCGGCACAGGAATGGCATCATCAGATTGAAGAGCTGAATGCCCATCATTTCAGTCCGTTTCAACTGCCTGATAGCCTGAACAGTCTCTCTTTTGACTCACGTGTCGGCCGGGATTTTGCGCCGGAAAGAAATTCCAGAGACATTAATATCTACGACAGTGTCAAAGACCATGTGGATGCGCTGCAGGACCTGAAAAAACGTGTCGTTTTCGCCTCTTATTCGGAAGGGGCGGCGGAGCGCCTCAAAGGTGTTTTGGAAGATCACGACGTCTCCCCCGTGGGGATTGCACCTGATTGGTCCAGCATCCGACGGGAAACCGGCAAAGGGGTGGTCGTTACCGTCCTTCCGCTGGAGAAGGGTTTCGAGACCGCCGATCTTGCTGTCATTTCTGAGCAAGATATTCTGGGCGACCGATTGGTCAGAAAATCCAGACGCAGCAAGAAGGCAGACAATTTCCTGACTGAAGCCAGCGCGCTGACACCCGGTGATCTGGTTGTGCACGCCAGTCACGGTATCGGACGTTTTGAAGGGCTGGAAACCATTCAAGTCTCAGGGGCAGCGCATGATTGCCTGCTTCTCATCTATCATGGGGGCGATAAGCTCTATGTCCCGGTTGAGAACATCGAAATTCTAAGCCGGTACGGCTCGGAAGATGCCGGCGCACAGCTAGATAAGCTAGGCGGTGTTGCATGGCAGGCCCGTAAGGCAAAAATGAAAGAACGCATTCGCGTTATGGCTGGCCAGTTAATGAAGCTGGCTGCTGAACGTGAACTCCGCGAAGGCCACCGTATCATAACACCAGAAGGCATGTATGACGAATTCTGTGCCCGCTTCCCCTACACAGAGACGGATGATCAACTACGGTCAATCGGCGACGTTATGCAGGATTTATCTAGCGGAAAACCCATGGACCGTCTTGTCTGTGGTGATGTAGGTTTTGGGAAAACAGAAGTGGCACTAAGGGCAGCTTTCCTAGCCGTTATGGCAGGGTTTCAGGTGGTTCTGGTTGCTCCGACAACCCTTCTTGCCCGTCAGCACTATTTGACTTTTTCTGAACGCTTCAGAGGCCTCCCCGTCAGAGTTGCACAGCTATCACGCCTTGTCAGCAGCGGAGACGTTAAAGCCACAAAAGAAGAGATGCGCAAAGGCACCGTGGATATTGTGGTGGGAACACACGCGCTTCTGGGCAAGGGAATTGAGTTCAAACATCTGGGTTTGTTGATCGTCGACGAAGAACAACATTTCGGTGTGGCTCACAAAGAAAAGCTGAAAGAGCTGAAAAGCAACGTCCATGTATTGACACTTACCGCTACCCCTATACCGCGCACCTTGCAAATGGCCATGAGCGGTATTCGCGATTTGTCAATTATTGCTACACCGCCGGTTGACCGTCTGGCTGTCAGAACCTTTGTCCTGCCGTTTGATCCCATTGTTGTGCGGGAAGCCCTTCTGCGGGAACATTATAGAGGGGGGCAAAGCTTTTATGTTTGTCCGCGCATTGCCGATCTAGATGACGCAGCTGAGTTCCTGAAAGAACAGGTTCCGGAAGTGAAATTCATCGTCGCGCACGGACAGATGACCCCGACACAGATTGAAGACGTCATGACGGCATTTTATGAAGGCCAGTATGATGTTCTGTTGTCGACCACTATTGTCGAAAGTGGCATCGACATCCCGACAGCCAACACCATGGTTATTCACCGCGCTGACATGTTTGGCCTGGCACAGTTATATCAGTTGCGCGGCCGTGTCGGACGGTCCAAAACCCGTGCCTATGCATACCTGACAACACCGCACGGCAAAATGTTAACGGACAATGCCGACAAACGGCTTCAGGTCTTGCAGTCACTGGATACGTTGGGAGCAGGATTTACCATCGCCAGTCATGATATGGACATTCGGGGTGCTGGTAACCTCCTTGGGGATGAACAATCAGGCCACGTAAAAGAAGTTGGTGTGGAACTGTACCAAAAAATGCTTGAGGAAGCTGTTGCAGAGGCCAAAAGCGGTGCATCCGACTTTGACGACTATGACACAGACTGGTCGCCTACCATCAATATTGGCGCCACGGTCATGATCCCGGAACGGTATGTGCCTGACCTGACCCAGCGAATGGCACTGTATCGCCGTTTAGCAGATCTGGACACCCGTGAAGATGTGGACGCTTACTGTGCTGAACTGATTGACCGCTTTGGTGCCCTGCCGCCAGAAGTCAAACAGCTGGCTGCTATTATGATCATAAAAGGCCACTGTAAACGTGCTGGCATTGAGAAAATTGAAGCGGGCCCCAAGGGCATCATAATCAGCTTTAAAGATGACAAATATTCTAATCCGGCCGGCCTGGTAGAGTTTATATCGTCCACTGGAAAGTCTGCAAAATTACGCCCTGACCACAAGCTGGTTTATTTCGCCCGGATGGAAAAAGTCAGCGCCAAAATTAAAACCGTGGCAGCGATAGCCAGAAATCTGGCAAATCTCGCCACCACTCTTTAAGGCTCAAACTATATCGCGTCTGCTTTAGCTAGTGGCGGATGCGGCAGCTTTTCTGCCTTGATCTATGAAACTTCTGGACCTTTGCCCCATTACAAATGCCCAAAGATTAGGGCAGATATTTTCTGCAATCTTTGCCGTGGTTATACACACAGCAACAGCCAAAGGCACATTCAGAAGCAAATACACCATATAGGAAGAAGGTGACCCATCGGAGAATAAGCTATACAGCTTCCAAAATACGAGCAAAATGGGCAAATGCATGCAAAAGATTGGAAAACTGAACGGGCGTACTTTTTCAAATATCCGCCCTGCTAATCCCGAAGCAAAGTATCTTGAAAGCCACCATATAGCCACCACGGAGAAATATCTGTCTGCACCATCAAGATAAGGAAGTATTCCTCTTGTGGACGCATCGGACACGAAAACAGTGACGTAACATAAAGTTCCGCCAAGTATTAACCAGATAGCCAGCGCATATGGTCCATATTTTTCTGCCCCAAACAACAAGGCCGGCCTGGTCGCAAGATACGCACCCAGAATAAGGCCGGAAGGTATGTTCCAGCTATCATAAAAAAGAGGAAGCGGAGCGCCAGAAGCATCCAGGATAAACACCAGCCCCACAATCCATATACCCATTTTACGCACAAGCTGCCCGATAACCGGATAAAATAACAACAAGATGAACATATTTCGCATGAAGTAGATTGGTTGATTCAGTGGCAGTCCTTCAATGCCCAACACTGCGTCAGCAAAATTATACAGGCTAAACTCATAAAACCGCATATTTGCATTGTGTGGTGTCCCAAGTTCAAGAACTATAAAGAAACCTGCAGCAGCTATTAGCCCCCAGGTTAAATACGGCAGCAATAGAGAACGAGACCAGGTTTTAACATTATCAAAATAAGAGCGGCTGATTGGTCGGGAAAATATCAATATTCCGGTAATCGTTGGCAGAATGACCATACTGCTTGAGGCAAATACTTCCTTGAAAACTATCTTGAGAAAATACACAAGTTTGCTCTCAAACATTGGGTATGGCTCTACATATGCACCGTCAACCATTGGCGCTATATGAAAACCAACAATAGTAAGAATTGCGAATACTCTTAAATAGTCAATGCGCTGTGAAAGTTCAGGATTCCCTCGAACGTCAACAAATTCTTGGCCAGACACAACTACCCCCAGTCTCTCTAAACCCAAGTTATGCCCCTACTACATAAAAACGAATAAAACAACCAAAGAGAGGAAATAAATGATCGGTTCATATAGGGTTCATCGCAGGACCGCAATTCGCCTTAAAGATTCTTGAAAAGGACGTAATGCCCACACTTTCCCGCCCCTATTAGCCTCCATCTTCTGATCATCGACGGTGGAAATCATCCCTATCGATCAACAATCTGATTTTCAGCATTTGGAGTTAAAAAATGAAAACAGTATCTACTCTTGCGATAGCGATTTTTGCAACTGCGGGCCTTGCATCAGGTGCGATGGCAGCAGAAGAAAAGAATTTTGACGGTGCGTATGCGGGTCTGGAGCTTGGCTTCGATAAGATGAAAGTAACAGGTGCCGGCGACGCGAACATAAACGACAAAAGCCTCTACTATGGCGGCATTCTTGGATACCGGACACAGATGGACAACGGTCTTGTTGTCGGCGTTGAAGGTACACTGGGCGATAATAGTGCAAATCTATTTGAAAATGCTCGTACCAAGCATGAGTGGAGCACCAGCCTGACACTTGGCACAACAATTACAGACAGCACCCTTCTCTACGGCAAGGTCGGCTATGCAGAAGTAAAAAACAAATTCACTCCTGCTGATGAAGATAGCTTCTCTGTAACAGACGGTGGCTGGCGTGCTGGCGTCGGAGCGGAGTTTGCTCTGGCTAACAATATTAGCCTGCGTACCGGAGTTGATTACACAAGGTACGATTCAAACTTGAAGCAGTGGCAGGGTAAAGCCGCGGTCGTCTTCAACTTCTAAATTTTGATATTCCCTTTGGGGCAGGCACGGGCATTTTCCTCGTTTTCGCCCACTATGGCATGGTCTGCCCCATTCCCTCCTATACCTTTCCCGGGTGGTCAGTTTGATCACCCTTTTTTTTATACTTGTCCGGCGGCAACGCGGTCCATCGCCTGGGCCAGAACAGGCGTATCCTGTGCCCCACTAATTGCTGCCCTTCCGTCAAAAAGATAGAATGGCACCCCCTGCACCCCCATCTGGCGCGCGTTGTCAGCCTCCATGGTAATCAATTCTTTGTCCTGATCGGATGCTAATAAATCCCGCACCAGTGCACCGTCCATGCCGGCACGCTGTGCCACATCCACCAACAGATCGTGGTCTCCAATAAATTCGCAGTGTTCGAAATAACGGCTCATAATATTGTCGGCGACCTGTGCCTGTACGCCGTCCGAGACGGCCCAGCGGATCACTCTGTGCGCATCAAGTGAATTTGCTATCCGGCACGGGCTTTCAAAATCAAACGCAATACCCAGCGCCTGACCACGTTCTCTGAGAGCCTGACGCATAGTATGAGTTTCAGGCCCATCCCCAAACTTTTTACGGTAGTACTCTTCCCGGTCCACACCTTCAGCGGGCGTTGCAGAAGACAACTGGTAAGGCCTGAACATAATCTCGGGCTTCTCTGCCGTCATTAACCCAAGTGCCTCATCCAAAGCGCGTTTACCGACGAAACACCAAGGGCAAACAACATCAATTATAAAGTCCAGTTTCATTACTAAGTCCCGTTTTATATCATGCAAGAATGTGCACCTTGAATTGAAATAAGGACTGTGTAAAGGCCCAGTCTTGTAAACCATGTGGCAAGGCAGACCCTGCAAACACTGATAAAACTGTATATATCCATTAAGATGTTTTTTAGTGAATCTATGCTAAAAGGGGATATGAATGACACTACTGCCATGCAAATGCAGGTAGACAGGAGACAGCACTATGATCAATGCACTGAATACGTCGGCACAGGGAATGCTGCAGGCTGAACAACGTGCAAACAAGGCTGCCCAAAACATTCTTGATGCCACGACCAAGTCGTCTACCACCAGCAAAACTGACAATTCACAGGCAGACGTATCAACTGCTGATTTTGGCGGGCTCGTAGAAAGCATTGTTGACCTGAAGCAGTCTGAGCTAAGTTTCAAAGCAAATGCCAAGACATTCTCCCGCATTGACGATACTCTTGGAACCTTGCTTGATGAGCTGGCCTAGCGGTTAACTTTAGTAGTAAATCACAGTAGTTTTATCCATTTTATCTTGACGGCAGCCTGCGCACAGACAAACTAAGCGCTATGCCAGACGAAATACGAAAAACGCATCTCAAAAAACAGCTTACGGACCCCTTCGGTAGGCACATCAGCTATTTGCGCCTGTCGGTAACTGACAGGTGTGACCTTCGCTGTACATACTGTATGGCGGAGAATATGACATTTCTGCCGAAAAAAGATATCCTCAGTCTCGAAGAGATGGTCACACTATGTGATGCTTTTATTCAACGCGGCGTTAAACGTATCCGACTTACTGGTGGCGAACCTTTGGTGCGCAAAGGTATAGACTGGCTCCTTCCCCAGCTGGGAGACAGGCTACAAGCAGGATTACTCGAAGAATTAACCTTAACGACCAATGGCACACAGTTAACAAAGTTTGCCCCGCTTCTTTACCAGTCAGGTGTGCGCCGAATTAATGTTTCACTGGATAGTCTCAATCCTGATCTGTTTGCACGCATTACCCGCCGCAACCAACTGGAAGATGTCCTGAAAGGTATTCAGGCGGCAAAAGATGCGGGACTGCAGGTTAAAATCAATACCGTCGCCCAAAAAGGTGTCAATGATCAGGAGCTTTCTGACATTTTCAACTGGTGCATGCGCGAAGGACTTGATCTGACCCTGATCGAAACAATGCCGATGGGCGATGTTAGCGGCAGCAGGGAAGACACATATTTCCCGTTATCTGATGTGGTCGATACATTAAAAACGAACTTTACCATAGAACCAACAACATACAGAACAGGTGGCCCTGCCCGGTATTATTCTGTGGCCGGCACAGAACAAAAGCTTGGGTTGATTACCCCACTATCTCGTAACTTTTGTGATGGTTGTAACCGGGTTCGCATAACCTGCACGGGACGCATCTATATGTGCCTTGGTCAGGATGACCATGTCGATCTGATGCAGGCGATGCGCAGCGATTCATCGGGGGAAAGCCTGGACAACTTGCTGGATACTGCGATGGGATTAAAGCCCAAAGGCCACGATTTTTCTATGAAAAATGGAAAAATGACCGGCAAAGTCTCCCGACACATGAGCCATACCGGCGGATAATACCCACCAGTCAAATTTCTCTAGTGGTTTTACATATTTTCCTTATACTGCCTGTTCATTTGAACACGTGGGCTTTTTATGAAGATTGCAATTATTTCCAGTGAATTCGGCAATGCAGCCAAAGCTGCAACGAAACTGCGCAACAGATATAGAACTGTTGGCGCGACCGAAGCTGACGTCATCGTCGCACTGGGAGGTGATGGCTTCATGTTGCAAACGTTGCATGCCTATATTGACCGGGACGTTCCCATATACGGCATGAACAGAGGCACCATCGGTTTTCTAATGAACGACTATCGGGAAGATGACCTGATTGAACGGATCAAAGCGGCTGAACACGTCAGAGTGAAGCCCCTGCGGATGCTGGCAACTACCTGTGACGGCGAAACAATTGAACACCTGGCAATTAATGAAGTTTCCTTACTGCGTGAAACCAGACAGGCAGCTAAACTGCGTGTATCCGTGGACGGTAAAGTCAGACTGGCCGAATTATCGGGTGACGGCTTACTGGTCTCAACACCTGCAGGCAGCACCGCCTATAATCTCTCAGCTGGCGGCCCCATCATCCCAATGAATGCAGGTCTTCTGGCGCTGACACCACTCGCAGCCTTCAGACCCCGTAATTGGCACGGCGCGCTGTTACCGCATAGCGTCACCGTAGAATTGACTATTCAGGAACCGCAAAAACGGCCTGTTTCAGCAGTTGCGGACATGCATGAAGTGCGGGATGTGCGAAAAGTAATCATCGAAGAAGCCAAAGACAGATCACTAACCATTCTGTTTGATCCTGAACATAATCTGGACGAACGAATTTTTACCGAGCAATTCGCTCACTAACATAACCAAACAAACTAAGGGGGACGACATGAAGTTTTTCAGTTCACTCGCGGCTGCGTCAATTGCAGTTCTTATCGCTGTTGCACCGCTTTCTGCCAAGGATGGTCAGGCACAAGCCTCTGGGCCAGTACCTGACGCCAAAGTCTTTGAAACCGAACATACAGGCACCTACGGCGGTGTTAAAGTTCGCTACAAGGCAATTGCCGGGGAAACATACCTGAAGGATGAGAAAGACCAGCCAGTCGCCTCAATCTTCTCAACAAGCTACATTCGCACAGACATTAAAGATAACAACAAACGTCCTGTCTTCTTTATCTTTAACGGCGGACCAGGTTCCGCAAGTTTGTGGCTACACATGGGTGTATATGGACCCAAGCGCATCGCCGTTCCGTCTGATGCTCGTGATGACGGGGCAGCTCCATTTGACCTTGTCGAAAACCCACTATCCATTCTGGACGTTGCCGACATGGTTTTCATTGACCCTGTGGGAACAGGCTATAGCCGCGTAGTTGGCAAAGGTGACGGCAAAGACTATTGGGGCGTAGACAAAGACGCCAAATCAATCGCAGAATTTATCCGTGTCTGGTTGGTGAAAAACAAGCGCTGGAACAGCCCTAAGTACCTGTCTGGTGAAAGCTACGGTACAACACGTTCCGCTGCACTCCTGCACGAACTTTCCGGTGGCTGGACCGATATTGCTATAAACGGCGTTGTATTCATTTCCAGCATTCTGGATTTCCAAACCGTTGCAACTGATCCCGGCAATGATACACACTACCTCAGTTACCTGCCGACCATGGCAGCGACAGGATGGTACCACGGCAAAGTCGAGAAAGCAGGTCGCACGCTCGAACAGTTCCTGGATGAAGTACGTGACTTTACGCTTGGGGAATATGCCTCTGCCCTCTTGCAAGGTAACCGCCTAAGTGCCGACGACTTTGATGCAGTAGCCAGCAAAGTTGCCGCCTATACTGGCCTAAAAAAACAGTATGTTGTGAATTCAAATCTGCGCATTACCAACATGCGCTTTATGAAAGAACTGCGCCGCGACGAAGGTCTCAGCGTTGGTCGCCTTGATAGCCGGTATGTCGGTAAAGAGTATGATGGTGCTGCAGAATACATGGAAGCTGACCCATCTGCGTACGGTATTGATGCTTCTTACACTGCTGCGATGATGCATCACTATCAGACAAACCTGGGAGTTGATCTGGAACGCCGCTATGACGTTATCTCCAGCGTTGGCCGTCACTGGACAAGTACACCGCGCCGCTTCAACAGCTTCATGGGCGGATATGAAAATGTTGCACCGTATGTGGGTACTGCACAGCGTCAGAACAGTGACCTGAAATTGATGGTTGCCAATGGTTACTATGATTTCGCAACACCTTTCTTTGCGTCTGAAAATTCATTCAACCACAATGGTATCGACACAAGCCGCGTGACTTTCACATATTATGAAAGCGGTCACATGATGTATGTGCATGAACCATCTTTGGAAAAGCTGGTAAAAGACATTCGGGATTTTATCGCAGAATAACCCGCAAAACCCTTTGGGGCAGGTCACTTCCCTGCCCTGATCTTCAAAAAAATAGGTCGGCCTGATGGCCGGCCTTTTCTTCTCAGTCTCGTAAAATTATCAAATAAACGTGCTAAGATATCCATCCCGCAACAGGTAAAAAACGAAAAGCCCTGACATATAATGCCAGAGCTTTCCTTCCCGTCCCTATCTGTATTCAGATTAGGGGTATTTGTACGACCATTTTGATAGAGAAACGCAAATTATCCTAGATGAAATCCATATCATCTTCATCAAGAGAAGCCTTGTCTGCGAGTGGCATCGTTAACGTGAAACGGCTGCCTTCGCCCTCAATACTTTCAAGAGTAATATCGCCACCCATTTTACGTGCCAATTGCTGTGAAATATGCATCCCAAGACCAGTGCCTTCCTGCTTGCGGGAATAGACATGGTCAGTAACCTGCTGGAATTTTTCGAATACTTTATGCTGGTTCTCTTCTGCGATACCAACACCTGTATCCCAAACGGTGATTGAAGCCAGCCCCTTCGTCGTATTCTTGGTAATCTCTATACCAATAGCGCCGCCCTCCTGCGTAAACTTAATCGCATTGGATAGGAGGTTAACAAAAATCTGAGTTGTCCGCCGATCATCCGCATTGATCATGATATCAGTATCAGTTTCCAACCGACTGGTATCAAGGCCCTTATTTCTGGCGGCATCGATATTCATATGCACCGCTTTCTCCAGTACAGAAGACAAATACAGATTGTCTAACTGCAATGTCAGCCCGCCGCTTTCTACAACGGCAACATCAAGAATGTCATTGATAAGAGCCAGCAAATGCTGCCCGGAATTTCGAATATCCTTGGCATAATTCATATAGACAGTGTCCAGTGGCCCAAACGCCTGCCCTTCAAAGGATTCTGCAAATCCAATAATCGCATTAAGCGGTGTTCGCAATTCATGGCTCATCGCGGCCAGGAACTCATTCTTCGCTTTCAAGGCAGTTGTAGCCTGTTCAGTCGCGTCATCAAGCGCCATATTTTTAAGCGTAAGCTCTTTCAAAAGCGTCTCAAGATTTTCACGAATTTTCTCGGCCTCTGCCGCCTGAACATATCTGTCGGTTACGTCCATGCCTACACCGCGATAACCGGTAAAATCACCAGTTTTGCGGTCAAATACCGGCACACCAGACAAATGAAACTTCAGTTTTTTACCGTCTGGACCACTGATAATAAACAACTGATCCCTAAACGGCTTCCGGTTGCCGATGGAAGTACTGCCCTCATTTTTACCGGACAGATTTTTCTCAAACTTTCCAAACTGTTCAAACTTCGAACCGATAAACAAAGATGATGGTTGCCCTACAATCGCAGTAAATCTGTCTGACAGAGTTCTGATTTTCAGGTCATCACCACATTCGAAGAACCAGTCAGAACTAGCCCGGGCAAAATCCTGAAACATTGCCTGGGTACGCTGTGCTTCTTCAACGCCGCGCACCTGACGGGTTACATCTTCATATGTTCCCGCAACTGCGACAATCGAACCCTGCTCGTTCCGGATCGGAATATGACGCCCTAAGAAAACACGCTCTGCGCTACCGACATTGACGACTTCTTCTGCACGAACCGTGCTGTCGTTCGCTAGCACATCTTCGATCACAGGCTGCAGGGACGGAATTCTTTTCCCGGTTGCTTCATTAGCAGGCCCCGCAACGAGGTTGACATTCCCAAGAAGTGAATCCAGCGTGAAATAGTGATCGTTCATATGAATGACCGTACCGTCCAGCGCTGCTACATATAGCGGCAGACTGTCATCAACAACAAGCTTGTCCAGTATGCCCAGCGCCTGTTCGTTGGCGGGTAATGCACGCTCAGTCCCCCGACTGATACTGGCACCAAAAGCCGCATCTGCGTTGCCTGAACGTCTTTTCGACAGATCAACAACCTTATTTTCACCATGTACTGTTTTCACGCTCATGTGCGATCCCTACTGCGAGGATAGTTCCTCGCCTCCCTGCCTTTAACCGGTTTTTTCCAGTTCTTCTATAGCTGCCTGATACGCCATATCCCGTTGCCAGACCTGCAACGCCCCCTTGGCATTATCCTCTGTGATACTATCGAACAACGCCAGAATATCCTTCAGGAACCCTGGCGACTTTACTGTACCGCCCTCTCTTGCCTGCGAAACAAGCAGGAAGATGCTGGTAAATTGGCTTCTGTCAATTCCCACAGCCTTGGCCAAAATCGCAAAACTTTCACCACCGCGGTCTGCAAACACGCGCCACGCTGTTTGAAATTCAACGTTTGCAAGCTCTGCCAGCCCTGCCACAAACACGGCAATTCGCTGTTGCCGCAGCGCATTAATCAGGAACTGAATACTTAGTTCTCCATTTTCATGCATACGGCGTACGAGCTTCTGAGCCTTTACATAAGCACTGTCTTCGGATGTTTTATCAACCATCACAGCCTTGGCTGCACGCTTCACGGCCTGTTCCAGCACGACCGGGTCAATATCAAATTCTGATATAATCTGTTTTCTAAGCGCCGCGGAAACCCACCAATACATGCGGTATGCCAAATCACCTGGCAAATCAGAACGGCGGATCAAAGGCTCCTGAAAACGGTCAACACGCCGGGATTCAGACACCAGATATTCCATCGCACGGCTTGAAATAGCTGCATCATGATTATTCAGCAGCGATTCAATAACGTCATCCCCACCGTATTCGATAAGGGCATTGGTAACGCTTTCTGATAATTCTTCCCGCATCGTGATGGACATACGGTGTTCATCTGTACGCATGCGAATGACCTCAATCAGATCAGGATCAGTCAACAGCTTGCTGCGCTCCAGAAGCGGGCGTGCGATTTCAATCTCGTCATTAGACAGCATCTTGGCAACATCGGGAAAGTCCACGCCGGACTTGACTAAGGCTTCGGCTAACTCGCGCCGTATATCGGCTTCTACCTGCCCTATCAGCTTGCTCAGGATATCGGACATCAGCGCACGTTCGTGTTCGCTTAACCGTCCCTGATCGCTCAGGAACAAATCCGTGATATTCTCAACAAGCCTTGAACGGGACTCAGAGGATTTACTCTGCGCCAATATCAAAAGCTCTTTTAGCTGCGATCCGTTCACCGTTTTCTCCTGCCCTGCCTTCTGCGGAAATGCTCAAAACGATTCTCTTCGGGTAATCAAAAAAACATTTCTATTAACAGAATACGGATTTTTATCGACGATTCAACATTTTACCGACAAACCCTTAAAAGAAAGGTAAAGAAATAGTTACAAAACACTAGATATCGAATCTAAATGATTCGCAGAGTCTATATTTAGTGATTCTGCCTTAACACTTTTTTTGTATTTTTTTGCTAATTTCTTCGACCAAATTCATTCCAAGTACCCTTTCAAAAGAAAACATCAGAAGAATTCAGACAATATCTTCAGTTGATTTCAGGAAAGTACATGTATGAATACTTGCTATTTATCGCCTTATTGTAAGGTTTTACACTTGGGTCATTGTCGCCCAGGCACCATCCAGATAACACAAAGGGTCATTAATCTCCTCGCCCGAGGTATCCAGCCCCTCGATACTACCAATAACAATACCATGACTGCCAGAATCGAGAATACTCTCCACCGTGCATTCAAAACTCGCCATCGCACCCACTAAGCGCGGTGCACCGGTTGACCCAGCGGCCCACGTACCCTTGGTAAAACGCTCGGTTTCAGATTCACCCGACATCCCGGCAAAAATCATCGCCAGATCCTTATGTTCTGTACTTAGAACATTCACACACAGATTTCTGGATTTAGAGATAGCGCCATATGTAGCCCCCTGCCGGTTAACACAGCAAAGCAACCGCGGCGGCTCAGCGGTAAGGGACGTCACTGCCGTTGCAGTCAAACCGTACCAGACACCATCGCATGATGTTGTGACAATATTAACAGCACCACCGAGGCGGCGCATACCCTGTTTAAAATCCTCTGCCGAAATTGGCATTCAGTTTCTCCCTGAATATTTGTGGCAGAATGTACAGAATTTCCCTTCAAGGTCAACAACAGCTGCCTGTCATTCAAGGCATATCAATGCAGCCTTCCACCTGAACCAGCATTCCTTTCAAGGTTGCCCAACCAGGCGATCTTATCTTTGAGCTGCCAACTGGCTCAGGAGAATTGACTTTTCAAATATCGGCCTGCCGTTTACATCTCGCGCCTGAAGAACAATGTGCGGATCAGGAACAGTCCAGTCGATCTCTATTACTCCAAAATTCGCTTCAGTATATAAACAGCCCGGCAGGCGATATACATTTGGGCTCATATTATGCCAAGTCTCGGTCAAACCGCTCGATGTAAAATCATACAAGGGATAAGGGCATTTCTCTGTCTGACAGGATATTTCCGCCCAGTGTGTATCCCCACTGATAAAGACAACACCGTCAGCCTGCGTCTGATCAATTAAAGAGATTAAGCGTTGCCTTTCCCGCGGAAACAGGCTCCAAGCTTCCCATCCTGGAAATGTCGAGATGAACTGAAGGCTTGATCCAATCACTCTGAGGCGTGCTGGCTTTTGCAGTTCTGCTTCAAGCCACTGCCACTGCTTTTCCCCAAGAATGGTTGACGAAGGATCAAGTAAAGGCACATAGGGCCCAAACCCCATTTGATCTCGCCGTTTGGCTTCCTTGGCTGATACATGAGAAATGGGTGTTCGGTTCCACCGCAGATCAAGGAGAATAACCTGGACCGCGGTATCCCCTTCCCCATACATATAGGAGGTATAGATACCGTCATCTTTTCTACGCCTTGGACTATCTTCAGGCTCCTCAAAGAAATCCAGAAACAATTCTTTAGACTGTTCTTTCATAGGATAGTCATAGCCAGCATCATTTTCGCCGTAATCATGATCATCCCACGTAGCAATCAACGGTGTGCGGCCGCGTAGCTCCTTAAAACCGGGTTTATCAGCCAGCTTTTGGTACTTTGACGATAAAAGTTTCATATCCCGGGTATCCCCATAGATATTATCGCCCAGCATAATGAACAAATCTGGCTCCAGCGCATTGATTGGGCCCCAGATTGGTTGCTCTTTGTCCTGATGCGCGCAAGAACCAAATAGTATGCGGGAGACAGTATTCCCAGAGGCACTGGCTTGTAGCTTCGCACTGCTATCGCCCGCGACTGCAGGCGAAGCAGCGTCACTTGCCAAGCCAGAAGCAGCGGCACTTGCAAGCCCTGTCACACCCAGCAATTTTAATGTTTCACGTCTATTCAGCATTCCAACTCTCCAACATACAAAAAGAAAGGCGAACAGCCGCAGCCATTCGCCCGATCTTTAAAACGACCCTAAAACTTCATCGTCAGGTTTGCAGTCGCCTGACGCTCCGCTCCCAGGAAGTAGGAACCCGGTGTTCCACCACCAAGATACCTTTTGTCCGTCAGGTTTGTGATGTTCAGACTGATATCTATGGAAGAAATGCCAGGAATTGCATCTTCTGCAAGGGTATAACCAATCCACGCATCAAGCAGAGTGTATGCACCAAGCTCCTGCTCATTAGCAAAGTCACCATAACGGCTACCAACGTGTTTTGCTGAGACACCCGCACGGACACCGTCCTTGAAATAACTAAGCGTGCCAACAAGCTGAAACTCAGGTGCCAGAGCCACTTTATTGCCTTCGACAACATTACCGATTGTCTCGGTATATTCCGACGAATTAAGCGTCAAAGAGCTGTAGAAGTTAAAGTAGTCAGCAAAATCAGCAGAAAGACTGGCCTCCAGACCCTTGGATTCAATGCCGCCCACGTTCAGGTACGCACCTTCGCCCTCTTCCAGATAATCAACACCGCTAACACCGTCGCCTGAGGACACGAAGGTAATGCGGTTATCAAACTTGATATAATAAGCCGTTACCGTTGCCCGCAGCCACTCGTTAGAGAAGCGAATGCCTAAGTCGTAGTTATCTGCTGTTTCACCTTCCAGGTCAGGTACTTGTGGGTTAACCACATTTGCTCCACCCTCGATGATACCATCCTTGATTGCTGCAAAGTTCTGAGAGAAGCCTGCAAAAAATTCAAGATTTTCATTCACTTCATAGAGCGCGCCCGCTGTGAAAAGAAGATCAGAATCTGAGCTCAGCTCAAGTTCATTACTTGTATCGAAATTATCGACACGCGTCAGGTCGACCAGAAACTTTTTGATCCCGCCACGCAGAGTGAAGTCACCAACTTTCATCGTGTCCTCTGCATACAGCATCAAAGTATCTGTTTCAAAATCACGGTCGTACTGACGCCAGTAGGCGATATTATCAAATGTGATCCCGATGCGAGAGTCAGTTACCTTGTGCCAATCACGGTATTCATTACGGTCTGTCTGCTCCCACCATGCACCTACACGCAGGGTATTATTCTCTGACAAACGGTATGCAGCATCCGCAGTGACCCCTAACCGCTGTTTGCCGTAGTGTGTGTGACGGTAAGAACCAACCGGTGTGGCGCCAGTCACATAACAGGCAGGGTTATTCACCGGCGCCCCGCCACCATATGGGAATGTCAGCGTGGACGTGCAGCCGTCAATCATATCAAGTGGTGCACCACTGCTGTCCGTAAAGAAAGTCTGGCCAATAAAAGAACCACCATAAATAGTTCCATTTGACTGAACATCACCACCCGCAACCTGTACAAGGTACGGCGGGGTCCAGTCACCGCGACCTTTATTGTCGTGATAATAGGGCGCAATTGTGAAATCGAGTTTCTCACCAGAATATTCCGCTTTCACATATGCGAACCAGTTTTCACGCAGCGTGCCCCAGCCCGGCCGGTAAGCCTGGTCTATATACGGGATACCTGTGATCTCATCCGTTAGACGGTCCCAGTCCGGGTCTTCTTCAAACTGGTCGAGGGAAATCCGCTGATAGTTATTTTCCCACGTATCATCCCATGACAAACGGCCTGTGAATAACCAGTCATCTTGTTCTGATACGATCTTCGCAGTGAAGTGATCCCGGTCTGCGCCGCCCGCATCACCGATCCACGCATCTGTATGCTGATTTGAATAACTTAGATAGGCACGCGTACCTTCTGCAAACTCACCGGTGTCATACCGTACAAAATAGCGTTCGGCATTATTTTCCCCCATGGTTAAACCAGCCCAGAAACGCTGATCTTCATGCGGATTGTTGGTCACGAAATTGATCGTGCCACCCAGTGCTTCGTGCGAGGGAGATGCAATATCGGCCGTACCCTGCGAAACCTCAGCACGGGCAAGGTTTTCAGTATCAATATAACGGTTCGCCTTCGCACCACCACCATAGTTTGAATTGCCGTTTGGTAATCCATCAATGGTCATGCCAACCTGTTGTTCCGACAAACTGACAGTAAAACCACGAACCGACAGTGTAGTTGACCAGTCATCCCCGCCAAATGTCGCCCCTTCTGCTACGAACAGACCTGGCAGATTATTCACCACTGCCAGTACACTTGCTGCATCAGGCTGCTGATCTTTCATAACCGTGTCTGTGCCGTTATTAGCAAAAGTTGTAGCCCGTGCAGACACCACAATCTCTTCCACATCAGCCATGGATTCATAACTTTCCATTTCCGCTGTTGGTTCCTCTGCCAAAACTGCGTTTGACATGGCAAGCACACTACAGGCGCTCATCATCATTATTTTAAGTGTGTTCGAAGACATTTCCGTTTCCCATAAATAAATAATTTCAAAACCCACACTGCTTATTCATGGTTGCAGTGCTTGGTCGCGCGCATGCTGTTGAAATTACATTTCAGCGGGATAACAAAATTGTTAGCGTTCAGTTACATAGCCATTACCGAATTAAGTCGTGCTAAAAATGCCACGGAGGAAAGTCACAAGGAAAGGTACGTAGATTAGGCATAGAAACGGCGCCAAAGCACTGCTTTGACGCCGGTACAATGAACTTTATATTGCCTATCGTTTCTATAAAAAGCGCAGAAGCGTCAACTGAGACAAAGAGCCCACCGCTTGATAAGACGCTTCCAGTGCCACCTGATCATTATTCAGGCGTGTAACCACTTCGGCCATATCAACATCTTCAATCTCTGCAATGAATGTTTCCAGAAATACATTTGTATCGGCGTGTTGTTCATTCACCACGTCAATTCTTTCGTAAATCAGACCATTATTCATCTGTATCTGACGCATGCCGTCGATAGCATTGGTTAAATTCCCCAGCTCTGTCTGCAAAAAAGAAAACTGGGTGCTGTCCATTTCGCCCTGCAGGGGACCAGAAGGGCCTTGATCAAAGTCATACAGGTCCTTGATGATCGTAAAAAGTTCAGTTGCTACGTCAGATGCCAAAATTCCAAATTCCAGATCAACGCCGTCCGCAACCCGCGCCTCAAACGCCAGAGTACCGTTGTCAAACCCGTCTGAAATTGCAGGCAACGCTGACAGATCAGCCAGTTCCGAGACATTAACCGGGCGTGTTCCGGTTTTAACGCCACCAAATAGATACCCACTGTCAAAATTTGTATTAAGTGAATTCACAACAAACTTAAACGTCTGGTTTAGAACCTCGGAAAAACCTTCCGCCTGATTAGACGATAAAGCCGACAGGATATTATCCTTTAGCGACTCTACTGAATCAATCATACCGCCCAACTGAACATCATTCGCATCCAGCTTCCCGCGTACTTTTGTAATTGTTGACTGATAGGCTTCGATACGACTTTTAAAGGCCCGCGATCCAAGGACAGTACCTGTGTCACTGCCCAGACCTGCATACTCATCCGTTTTTTTGCCGGTCGCAATTTTGCGCTGCCCGTCAAAAACACGCTCCTGATTATTCATCAGGCTCTGGACCATGGTTTGCTGTTGGCCAAAGCTGGATATACGTCCCATCTTACTTCTCCCTATACAGCCTGCAGCAGAGCATCATAGAGCTCCTGCACACTTGAAAGCATTCTGGCAGCGGCATTGTAAGCATTCTGATACACGATCAGATTTGCCAGTTCTTCATCCATATTCACGCCGGACACATCTGCGTTTTTCTGACTTAATTCAGTTCGAAGCGCACCATTATCTGCCTGCTGGTTTGCTGCTCTGGTCGCCATCTGCCCTGCGTTACCAAGGAACCGGGCCACATACTGACTTAATGTCGCATTGGTGTTTTTCAGCTCTCCTGCTGACGCGAAATCAACAAACTTTGTTTCAATATCCTGGAAAGCAAGAGCGCCTCGCTGATCTCCTGGCGTCAGAACCTGGGATCCAACAGCTGCTGTATGGTCAAATTTACCAATAGACATCAAACCGGGGTTCTCAAAGACATCACGCCGGATTGTCAAATTCTGAGCCGCGCGTGCATGTGCGGATGGGTCCATCCCAAATATTTGTGTGAAGCCCATGCCTGTGGACCCGGCATTGGTAGAGTCAGACCGGACATCAAGGCGCAGCCCGTCATAGTTCGCAGTTTCGTTCCACTGCAGCGCACCCTTTGAATCCAAACTAAAACTGAAATATGCGCCAAGACCCGCGACATTATTCAGTTCCGCGATCATGTCATTGTAGGTCGTGCCGGTCACATTAACGGTGATGTTCGTAAGCTCGCGACCAGTGTTGTCATAAACGCTGAAGTTCATTGTCTCCCCAGCGGTCATATTATGAGCCTCAGTCCCTGTCAGGCCCGTTTCATAAATCCCCTCGCTATCTGATAAAATCAGATCGTTCATGCCAAAGAAATGACTGAAACCACGCCCCCCACGGTCCGTAGGCGCGGTATCACTATCGGCAATGACGGCCCCATGTGATGGGTCAGTTGCGGTAAAAGACAAGACCCCATTTGTAAACGACACTGTCCCTGCCCCGCCAAGGCCCGCATTAATCTGCGTGACCAGTGCGTTCATATCGGCAGGAGGGGCTGTATCAAAGTCTACTATAGTTTTGGCAACCAGATCACCATTCGCATCAGCAACCGCAAATGTTGCAATGCCGGTAAACCCAGGTGCATCTGTCCCGTTCAGGAATGTCTGCTTACCGGTTAAAGTATTAAGCGGCGGCGTAGATGAGAATTGGTTATGGACTGCATTAAACTGATCTTTAACGCGGGCCGCCATCTCCCCCAATGAAAGAGACAAGTCAACAAGTTGGTCGTCGCGCAGGTCCATCAGTCCACGAATACGACCGGACCGTATATGCGTTGTCATATCAATTTCGTTAGAGAGCGGCTCAAGAGTGTTTTTATCCACCTTAAAAGACGTAATTGACGGAAATGATGTCTCGGAACTGACGATACCGGGGGACGAATACTTTAATTGCGACAACCCTGTATCCACCAGCGTAATACCCGAGGCACTACTTACCCAGACGGTACCGTTAGACTGGCGATTGATCGTAATGTCCATATAATTCGATAGTTCAGACAGCGCCTGATCCATCAGGCCTTCAAGGCCGCCTGTCTCGTCACCGGTCGCATAAGCACGCGCCAGAAGCGGGTTCAACTCGCTGATACGCACCAGCGCATCATTGGCAAAATCAACACTTTCCGAGATTTTATCACTAGCCTCCGCGCGGAGATCCTGTATCTGTCCAGCAAGCTGGTCCATATGCTGCAAGAAGCTGGTCATCTCCGACATCATTTGCTGCCGGCGCAGTGCGTCAGACGGGTTAAGTGTGAGTTCCGCAATCGCAGCATAGACTTGCTCTAACTGTGCAGAAAAAGAACTCTCTGATTCCGGCTTCCCTAAAATGCCTTGAATACGGTCATGGAACTCTGCCTGAATCTCAAATTCACCCGTGGCAGAATTTGCATTCCTGAGGGCTGTCATCAGAAATTCATCTACGATACGGGTGATCTCTGTTACCTGAACACCAACAGATTCTCCCTGTAGAACGGTCGCAGCCTGACTAACTTTCAGGCGGGCATAATCAGGCGTATTAACATTCGCAATGTTATTCGATGTGACACGCAGTGATTCCTGGCTGGTGAAAAGACCCGTTAGTGACGTATTCAGAATGGCGTTCAGAGATGACATGGTTGCCCCCCGATAATTTCAAACTGTACTCTTGCTCCGTCGTTTCCAGAGCCAAAACCACGTAGGCAACGCGCGGCAAAAACTACCGGCAAACAGAAAAGCCCTGCAATAGATGCCCGGCAGGTTCGTATGAAGACATACACGCCAGCCCGCTCAAGAATTTCTTTTTTATCTATATTAATCAGCATGTTGCCTTCACTATTTACCGTAAACAGCACCCACAAACGACGTGAGCGCCTACTAATTCCCTTCCATACACTGCAAGCCACATGCCACTTCGCGCCAAACCATCTGCAAGACCCAAAAATATAAACATTGAATCCAGCGTCACGCACGTTAAAATAGAACATAACATGAACATTGGAGAAAACAGTGCAGCAGCAATCCCACATGAACAGCAGCCTATTAAAGAATTCAGGGCATGATTATAGTGTCCTATCACGGGAAAGCTTTTCCCTTGGCTTTTCAAAAGATAAATCCCTGCCCATACTGGGCCGCGCAGCTGGCGGTATCGGCAATGCCATCGTGGAAGAAACACCAATTGACTGGACATACCGCCCACCCAGTCTCGCAACCGCCAGGGATGCTTTTGCGGTTTATGTCACTGGCTCATCAATGGAACCCAAATACCGCCCTGGTGACCTTGTCTATATTGACCCAAGGAAGAAGCTGATCCCAGGGCGCTACGTACTGGTGGAAACCAGTGACCATGCTGGCCTTATCAAGGAATATGTCGGCTGGCATAATAACATGCTGATACTGAAACAGCTTAATCCAGCGTCGGAACTAAGCTTCCCTAGGCAAAATGTCCGTAACATAATGCTGATCATTGGCAGTATGGATAGTTGATCTATGCCATAACGCCTGATATGCACAACGATAGATACGCATAATATACTGGCACATTGGCATGAAGACATTTTTCCTACATATCGGCCCCTACAAAACCGGCACGACTGCTTTGCAGGTGTTTTTTGCACAAAACATGCACGCTCTGCAGGCCCGTGGTATCACTTACCTGCCGCTAGGATTAATTGATCAGGCGAGGCAAGGTAAAATCACGGCTGGCAATGGCGCTTTCGTTGCTCGTTCCTTGCTGCCGTCCGGCCATGAAATGTCCCTTGCGAACAAACGAAAAGCAATCTTCAGTGACCTGCAGCACAAGCTTCAATCACTTGATACAAAGGCGGCTTTGCTATCCAGTGAGTTTTTCTGTGATGTAAACCGCACAGACATGACCCGTTTCAAAGACTTTTTATCAAAGGCAGGGTTTCAACTTCACATCCTTATGTGCGTACGGGAACAGGCGTCGTATCTGGAATCCTATTATATTCAGCGCGTTAAACGCCACCACCAAACCCAGAAGCCTGTCCAGTATTTTGCCGATGCCCCTTATAAAACCATTGAGCATCTGCACTATGGATCTTATGCCGAAAATCTGGGAAAAATCGTTGGACAGTCGAACATTTCAGTCTGCCGGTATCCACAAGAGAATATTTTCGACACTTTTTGCAACATGATGGGTACATCACTTGACGGCCTCTCTATTCCGGACAGACAGGTCAATGTAAGTCTCTCCCCTGAAAATCTCGCCATTATGATTGAACTAAACAAGTTCAAGCCAAGACAGTCTATTTCGGATCAGATTGTTGCTAGTGAAGTTGTTGCGCAAGGCGGCAAAAAATCCGAGAAACGCACCATCTTGTCCCCTGAAATCAGAGACCAAATCCGAACCTACTTTCAGGCAGAAAACGATAAACTGTCCGACCTTGCTTTTGGTGGCGCCCCATGCTTCACAGATAAAGACAAAGAATATGCCGATCTGGACATGATCCGGGATGCACTTGATATTCAATCAATCATTGACCTGTTTGGGGGGCTGGTTATTGCGCAGGAAGACAGGCTGTCCCGACTGGAAAATACGGTCAGAAAATTGATAAAGCCCTAAACTAGTTGGGTTGGTCTGAAACTTTTACAGCGTCAACATACTCTTTCAGAACGGCTGCGCGGTAAGCAGTGAGCGGTGTATTCGCAGTGTTCAGGGCGTCAATTAAAGCCTTGTCAGTTGTCAGCGAACACCCCAAACTTAATTGTGAAACTTTCCAGTGATAGGCCAGCTCCATCTGCGGGTACCCATGCTCTTTCAATCGTACGGGAATATCGACCACTCCGCCTAATATCAAATCTGCACGCCCCGCAGCGATTAATTTCAGCGCGTCCGCGTTGGTCGGACGATCCAGTACATCGATCCCTTCATTCTGAAGGGCAACAATCGGTGCTGTGAACTGAAGCCCCGTAATGACATATTTTTTCAGATCTTCAAAAGAAGCAACCTGTACATCAGATCCTGGTCTTTTATAAAAAGCCCATCCGCCTGAGACCAGAGGACCAACCCACTGATAACGGTCTTCTCTGCTTTTAGTTCTGTTCAAGACAAAAAAGCAGGTGTTGTCCGAGGTTTCTATTTTGCGTAATAGCCTCTTGAAAGGCAAATCGCTGATAGCAACCGAATAGGTGATACCCGTTTCCTTAAGAAGACGCATCAACACATCATGCCCTGCCCCTGTAAAAGAACCTGTCTGTTCATCAATATAAGAAAAGGGAGAGTTTTCGACGGTATATAAAGTTAATTGAGGGCTTGCCTTATCTTCTGCTTGAGCGGCAAAACCGCTCAACAGAAGACCTAAAAGAATTCTAGCTATAGTAGGCACTCGAAGACGCTTCTTCATAAACCAGTCAACCTCGAATAATCGGCACACACCTCTGGGTATGTAAACGAGGCGATTATTCGTTAGCAAGGGCTTTTACAAAGCGCGTCATCTCTTTCTGCATTTTCGGACTAAGCATCATATAGTAGTTAGCCAACTCTTTCGCTTCCTGGCGGCTAATTTCTTTTTCTTCCTCTGGTGTATTCACAGTCGCAAAAAATACTTCAACACGCACACCAAACAGATTTGCTAAACGCATCAACTTACCTGCCGAAATGCGATTGACGCCTTTTTCATATTTTTGAATTTGCTGGAAAGTGAGACCAAGAAAGTCTCCAATCTGCGCTTGTGTGTAACCACTGCGTTTGCGATGTTTGGCTACTTCTCTGCCTACGGCGGCATCTATTGGGTCTGGCATTACTTGAACCTCTGTAATAGACCCCCAAGGCCCTATTTGTATCCCTAGAGCGACAGAATATAAAGGGGAAAAGTGCAATTATTGCCTTAAAAGTTAGTTTTTATCGGACAAATTGGACAATAACGCATTGTTTTTCTACTTTTAAGATCAGTGTTTACCTTGTTTCTACTTGAAAACTCTTTAGGTACACAACTAAAGTTTGCATTGGCAAAACCAAGCCACTAGTGTTATATTGTATCAATACTAACAGGCATAATTTATGATTTTTAGAGGAATGTACCGTGCAAGTCCGACTCGTACTCTGTTCATTACTTGGCTTATCCTTGTTCACATCTGGTCCCGCAATTAGTCTGCAGGCGGAAATCGAACACCTGCCGCCACCACGCAAACTTACAGCAGAACAAGCGCAAAAGGCTGAAGAAAATTATCAGAAATATTGTTCTCTGTGTCACGGTGCTGACAGGCAGGGGCACGCGAATGACCATGCGCCGTCGTTGCGTAGTAAAAGTTTGCTCGAATCTGGCACGCCCCACGCCGTACTGCGTCCAATGCAATATGGCCGTCAGGGAACTCCTATGGCGGGATATCTGGACGAAGTGGGTGGCCCTATGACGCTTGATGAAACATGGGATTTGACCTACTGGCTATTTTGGCAAGCCGGTGTAGACCGTATCAAAATATCAACAGATCCCGTCACAGGCAATATACCAAACGGTGAGCAACTCTATCAGGAAAATTGTGCCGTTTGCCACGGTTCAGAAGGAGAAGGCATAACCGCCCCTGCTCTAGCCAATCAATCGGCACTGGCGCATAACAGCGACGAATTCATCCGGCATGCCATTATCCACGGCCGAGAAGATACGCCCATGACGCCTTGGAAAGATATCCTGTCAGACACGGAAATTAATGACATTACCGCATTTATCAGAAGTCGAGCGAGCGGATGGAAACAGGAAAAGCCCGTTTTGCAGGCAATCCCCACCCCGGATGAGTATGTTATTAACCCAGACGGTGAAGATCCTGACTTCACACTGACCGACGGCATTTATGTGTCCTCACCAGACCTTCTGGAAGCCCTGAACAGCAAAAAAAGAATGATCATCTTTGACACACGGGCAACCTCTGTCTGGCAGATCGCCCACATCGAAGGGTCTTTTCCTCTGCCTTACTATTCTGACTTCAACAAATATAAAGAAGAGTTCCCACTAGACGTGCAGATTGTCGCCTACTGTTCATGTCCAAGAGCAGCCGCTGAATATGTCGTCAACAAACTACGAGGCATTGGATACCAAAAAACAGCTGTACTCTATGAAGGGCTTTTTGGCTGGCAATATTTGGGCTATCCGGTTACACGGCGCGACATTGCTGCAGGCGGTGATGAATAGCTCCCATACTGAAAAAGCGGAGGGAAAATTCCTCCGCTTTTTACAAAACACCTATTCAATTCATTTCACCGTTTAGATGGTGCTTCTGCCAGCTTTCTTAACTATCTGGGTAATCATCGAGATTTAGATACAGATTTTCCCGGTGATCATTCACAATTTTCACGGCGACCGTATCTTCAATACCAAAATCCTTCAAAACGATCGTCCCCAGTTGCAAACTACCTTCAATGGCTTCTGGAACTGCCTTGACCGAGATATTTTTCTCAAGCCACCTGACATGGGCAACATCTTTTGCCCGCACGAAAACTTTCATGTCAGGAACAATCTGATGAATAGCCTGGATAATCTTGTTTGCCCCGTGGGGCTCATCAATCGTGATTACCACACATCGAGCATTTTTAATCCCCATGGACATCAAGACTGATATCTGATTGGCATCCCCATAAAAAATCTGATTATCGTCCACCTGTAGGCTCTGGACACGTTTTACGTCTCGGTCTATGGCAACAATCGGTAGCCCCATTTCATGCATAAGGGTTGCAACTGTTTGACCGACCCGCCCATATCCAACGATAATTGCATGTCCCGAAGAGCCTTCCTGAATGTCATCACCAAACCCACCAGTACCTAGTTTGCGATTACAAAGAACAGATTCGACTTTCTTACCAAGCGTTGCAAGGAACGGCGTTGTTCCCATCGACAAAGCAATACAGGTCAGAAGTAATTGAACATGCTCTTCCGGAATGACCCCGAGCGACCCGGCAGAAATAAACAAGACAAACCCAAACTCTCCGCCTTGTGACAAAAGCATCCCAACCCGCAGCGCCGTACCACCTTCGAGGCCGAACATACGACCGAGAAGCGCGATCAATAGTGTTTTTCCAACGAGTAAGGCAACAACAATCCCCACGATCAGACCAATGTTATCTACAAGCAGTTTCAGATCAATCGCCATACCCACTGTCATGAAAAACAGACCTAGCAGTATGCCTTTAAACGGCTTGATATCTGCCTCGATTTGATGCCTGAATTCTGTCTCCGCAAGAAGTAGTCCTGCCAGAAAACCACCCAGCGCCATAGACACGCCAAAAAGTGATAAAAACAGGCCAATGCCAATGATCAACAGCAGCGTTGCACCAACGAACAAATCTGTCTCGCCTGTCAGTGCAATTGACCGGTAAATCGGGCGCAGCATCACACGGCCCAGAACATAGACTATCCCAAGCGACAAGGCTGCTTCCCCAACGGCGATGCCCAGTGATGCCAGAAAAGAAGTTTGCGTATCTGCGGCCAGTACCGACAACAGGATCAGTAGCGGAACAATCGCCAAATCCTGAAATAGCAAAATAGCCAGCGCAATTTTACCATGCGGCGTATCGCGTTCACCCCGTTCAGACAATAACTGCAGAACAAAGGCAGTCGATGACAAAGCAAGGCCACCGCCAATAATAACGGCTGGGCTTGATCCAATAGCGAAAGCCATGGCGACGGCACATATAATGGCGGCCGTCAACACCACCTGCAGGCCACCAAGACCAACCACATATTTTAGAAGGGATTTCAAACGGCTGACCGAGAATTCCAGGCCAATCATAAACAGTAGGAAGACCACGCCAAACTCTGCCAGAATATGCAGACTGTCAGATTCTTTTACCAAAGCAAGGCCAGCAGGGCCCACGATCACCCCAGCAGCCAAATACCCCAAAATCGCGCTGGTTTTAACGCGTTTAAAAACCATAACTACCGCGATTGATGCTGCCAAAAACACCAATACATCTATTAACATCTCTGAGAAATGCAAAATCGTCTCCTACACAAACGACCGGGGTTGATCGAAACAGTACCCCCCAGCTTTAATCAGTAGCCGGGGATATTCATGCCTGTTATTTTCATGTATGTATAGGCGTGTCGCCAGTTTATGGCAACTGGACAATGGACGAATGCACACCTGAAAACGTCCCGGCTCATTAGCACGCCCATAAAATGGCACTGGATTTATGGAGTAATACTAAAAGCACCATGCAACAATATTGCACCAGGGTCATCCAGCATCAACCATTATACGTACTCAGTATAAACACAGGAGCATGCGATGAAACACCCTTTATCTACCATGTCAGTTGTAGCCATGATGGCTGCCATGACCCTTACCGTTTCACATACCACTGCGGCACAGGCAGAAGACAAGACACCTCCTTTACCAGTTGTCTCATCAGTTGACCTGACAAAATATGCTGGCAAATGGTATGAGATAGCCCGCATTGATCACCGCTTTCAAAAAGACTGCGTAAACAGCACAGCTGAATATGAACTGCGTGATGATGGTGATATCAAAGTCACAAACAGGTGTGATGTCATTGGGAAAGAGAAAACCAAGGAAGCTGTTGGTCGTGCATGGGTCGTTGATAAAGATACAAACAGCAAACTAAAAGTTCAGTTCATTCTAACCTTCCTGAAGCTTCCTTTTCTATCAGGCAATTACTGGGTGATTGACTTGGACGAGGACTATAAAGTGGCTGTTGTCGGTGACCCTAGTCGCAAATATTTATGGATATTGTCGCGCACCCCCACGCTACCGCAGGAACAGATAGATGCTCTGACCACCAAGGCTGTGCAACTGGGCTATGACCTTACTGACATCATCTACAATCGGGATTTACGGGAAAGACAGCATGCTAGTCTAGAAACAAACAGGGACTAGCATCCCGCTATTTTCTGTAGTTATGGCGTACAGGTTCTAGGATCAAAATATTCATATTCAAGCATCCGTGTCTGCCCCTGCATAAGTTGGGGAAGAAGATTTTCTTCCCTGATATGGTCTGATCGAACATAGGGGTCGTCATCAACATTGACGAACATGCTGACACCGTCTTCACTACTGACAGGCAGAGATACAAAAGATCGCCTTATGAGAGCACTACCCATCGCGGGCAAGCGCTCTACCGTTCCCGCAATCCCCCACCCATGGGAGCGGGCAGCAGTATAGAGTGCGTGAACCTTTTCCTGTTCCGTTTCCGGGAATAGATCAAGATACTGAGCAGACAGACCAAGTGATTTATCCTTTTCGCGCCGAATAAGGTCCTGCCCTAAGATAGAAGATAAAATAACGTCCCCTTCAAACCTAATAAAGAAAAGAACTTCATACATCTCAGCATACCTACCATCCAGTGCATCAGCAAAGGATAGCATGGACAAGTCGCCGCCATGCGCCTGCCAAAGCTTTAGCAAGGTAATAGCATTTCCACCCATTTTCGGTGTTATACTTGCCATGCCTTATCCGCCTTTTGATACAGTCGACATACTTTCACCCCCATAAGGTAGAACGCACACTATCAGTAGTTACTTTCATGCACAAGATTTCAGTAACCTTTTGTATCTGTTTCTATTTTCCTAACTCTACTTCAAACCAGTCCCGGGCGTTTTTCCCGCCTATTTTCTCCAGAATCGCTAGTAATTCCGGTGTCGTTCTTACCTTTCCCGTCATATAGTTCGAAATAAATGATAAAAAAGCGTCTTGCCCCAGATACTGTTCAAGCCTAGCCAGTGCCAGCGGTCCTTTTCGGTAATTGACAAGATAAGGACGTCTGGACTGGTCATTGGCTGTCCACACAGACGGCAAGCTCTTGCCTTCTATCTGCTCCTTATACCGCCTTAGTGTTGCCTTGTATGTTTCAACACCAAATACATGACGAACTGCCATCAATTCGGCATACACGGCAAAACTCTCATTCAACCAGTTTTCAACTGTATCAAACTTACCGTATGAACTCCAATAATGTGCAAGCTCATGGCATACAAATCCCGTTAGACTCTCTGGCCGACTTTTTTCAACAGAAGACAAGGCGATATATTTTTTACGCGCATAGCCACTTTCTGGTCTGTCATGCAAAATAAAGCGCGCCCCGGTAAGTTTGGAATGAACTCCAAATCTTTCATTCAGAAAGCCATAACAGTCCTCCACAGCCCTTGAAAGAACGTCAAGAGACCCGCCATTTTTCCGTAAGTCATAAAAGCTGTAGCCATCACCCTCTATGACAGTGAAGCTCGGTGCCATCGTCACTGCTATGTCAAGAAACGGGTCTTCGTTATCAACAAGCAACCTATTTCCTGACTTCGTAACAGTGCCGGTGCTTATTGCATCCCAACCGTCCCCCGCTGATACAAAAAAACGCGCTTTAAGAAGCTTGTTAAATCGGGCATCAATCGGAAACCAGAAACTATCCACATTTAATTCAATATAGTCTGTTCCAATATGGTTGATCCCGTTTTCCATTGGCGTTGGCAACAAGACGCCAGCATATTCAATTTCGATAAAACTACCAGAACCACCGTCTTGAACAGACAGGTCCACATCAATTCTTTGCAGGCGATTTTCATCATTTAAGGGCGTTGTTACGAACCCTTTAACCCCAGCCCCTTGGACAGAGGTCACCTGAAGTGTTTCACGCAGCATAAACGATACGGTGCCGTTCTCAGCGTGCTCCATACCAATGCGCCAAGTAGCTTTCAAATGCCCTGTCTGGGGCATGATTTTAACGTCTCCAACATAATAATAGTCGACATTTTCCCTAAGGTCTTGTTCTACAGAAAGCCAATCGCTCTCCATCGCCCATAAGGCAGGTAGTGGCAGAGACCAAAGCAGCCCAATGGCAACACTAAGTGTTTTCAGTACCTGCATCCCACCACTCCTTTATCAATAACTGTTGCTAGTTAGTGCTGTACAGACCCGTTTCCCGCCAAACATCCGGGGGGCCAAAACGGTCCCATGCCTTGGTCAGCCCTATACGCTCTGCAAAGCCCCTGAAATCCGGGTGACACCTGATATTGCGCAACGGTTCTGTTGGTTCCCACATAAAAAACAAACATAGATTTGGCCCCGGCACATTCAGGTTGCCAAATGCTTTGAAAAATTCTTCAGCAGCACCAATTCTTAGGAAAACATAGGATGTGATCCCCTCATGCTTCCAACCAAGACTGTCACATAACTTACACCAGCGTTTCATAAGCTGTTTACGCTTGTCCGGGCAACCACTGTACATACCTTGTGCCATATCCTGCCAATAGGCTTTGACATCAAATAACGGCGCGTACATAGACTGATACAGCTCAGTATTCTTTGTGTAACGTTCGGTAGCAGTATCAAACTTCCCTTGCGCGAACGCAGTAACAGCATGTATTTCGGCTGCAGCGAAATATTGACGACGCAGGCTTTCTTCTGCGAATGCCTCAGCACCTTCGAAGTCACCCATATTTGTGCGTGCGATTGCCACATGCATCTGGTTCCTGCCCTGAAGCGGATCCAGCACAACAGCACGCTCCAGATACCCAAGCGCCTTTTCAGTATGGCCAATCAGTCCGAAATAAAACCCAAGTCGATAGGTCGCTTCTGTATTATCAGGATCATCCCGTAACACCTCGGCAACCATGTCGATCGCGCCGCAAACATCACCATAGGTTATTTTTTCCTGCGCCAGCACCAGCCTCGGTAAAGAAAGGGTCTTATTCCCCTCAAGCGCCTTACGGGCAGCCCCTACGGCATCCTTCAACAGTGCCAACCTGTCAGAAGACGGCCAATAAATCATTGCCCGCATAATTGCCTCGGCAAGAAGGCCCCATGCACTATAGAAATCCGGTCTTTTTTCAACGGCTTCGGTCAGGACTTTGATCGAATTTGATAGATCTTTTCCCAAATAGTGCACGACACCGCTTGCAGCAATTAGAACTGCAGCATCAAGGTCCTCTTCCAATTCTGGCAATCCATCTGACCCTAAGGGACTGATGGGCTTTACTTTACGGGAAAACCGATATCCCTTGCGGGGTATTGTCTCAATCGGGTTTTCAATATGGAATTTCTTGAAGGCAGTCCGGATCAGGGACACAGAACGTGACAGGCTTTCATCAGAAGCCTCTCCCTCCCCCCAAATACGGGTTAGAATCTGGTCTCGGTCAACAACCTCTCCACTGACTAAAACCAGCAGCTCCAAAACCTCCATAGCCTTGGGTTCCAGACGCACCGACTGGCTATCATCCGTCAACGTACGGCGTTTAAAGTCAACCTGAACACTGTCAATCATGCACTTATGCTGGTTGGCATTTACAGCCATACTACCAGCTTCAAGCTTTCCCGTCACACTTATCCCCCGTGCAATGAAAACTTATTCCGCCATCCATGTATCAACTTGAAGACTTAGCCCCTAGAATACCAAGGCACCGAATTTCCTTATCCTGACAGATCAACGCCCCCTAAAATTCGGCAATACTTTCAAGTGCTACCACAAGAAGATACGTGTAAAATACTAATCAAAAATACACACTTGGTCAACGAAATGACAAAGGTGTCACCTACGTGCGTTCATAAGCCAAAACAGGGGCTGATGAAACACCCCCTGCTGATCTAAGGCCATATAACTTTATCGTGCTTCTGCCAGTTTCTTGATCCACTCGACTATTATCTGTGCCGTGGACGGCGACCAGGTTCCCCGCTTACCTGTAAAGCTATCTTTCACATCTTCATGGAGTGTGTGCCAATGATCCAGACTCGGTGTTTTCTCAACTACGACATCTTTGTTCCCTGCGCTCAGCAGTGTGTTTTCAATCATGTCAATGTCATATTCGCTCATAATCCAGTCTAGCTGCCCCCAGCGCAATCTGGCGGGCACCTTCAGCTTTTGCCAATTACCTGCAAAATCGAAGTCCTGTACCTGATGATAATATTCCACAGGTCTCCCGTACATATGACGCGGACCATGATAATTATAATCTGCCAACAGACTATTTTGCCGGATAACATCGTCGTAAGACTTTTTCTCAACCAGCATACCGTAATAGAGAGGAATATACGCCTTGGTTATCATGTCTGTAATCTGTGTTTCAGACTTGCCTTCCATTTGTTTGATGCGGCGTTCGATCTCCAGCATATGCTCAAACCAGCTGCGGTAAAATGACCCGTCTGATACAATTCCGCTCGCCCCGTATTTGTTTGCCAGATACGGTGCAAGCGCGCTGCCCATCGAAGACCCATAAATCACAACCCTGTCCTGGTCTACTTCAGGCAACTCACGCAGCATCTGATACGCTAGTTCATACCCGTTCAGCTCAGTCGCGAAATCAGTGGCACCACAGTCCCCTTCACTGTCACCCACACCCGGCTTTTCCACCCGCAGAACAGTCATCTCAGTGTCAGTCACAAGCGCCCGCAGCATTTTCGCCCAGTTATGATCGCGGCCCGGCGTTAATTCAACACTGCTGCAGCTCAGTCCCGGCACAATGAAAAGTCCGGCTGTTTTGTGCCCTGCTGGCAGGTTCGTCGGGCGCGTGATGATAACACGTTGGCGTACCCCATAGTCACTGATCAGGCTTGTATATTCTGTTTTCAGGTGATCATAGGATTCCCGTTCAATTCCCGGAAACGTGACCTGCATCCTGTATTCTTTAAACCCGCGCCGCACCACTAGGTCATAGTCTGTGTCCGCAACAAGCGCTGTAGTAATTCTCTCCCACACGGAAGCATCTGTAACATGCTCGCCATTCACCCGAACGATTTTGTCCCCAGTCCTGATGCCCATTTCTGCGAGCGGGGAGCCATCCTCAACCGTTGATACGGTGGCACCTCCCTGATTAGGGGCGACACTGAACCGTGCCTGCCATTTTGCCTGACGCGCCAATTCTTCTGCACTGGCAGCACCACCACCCCCTACAAAACACCAACAAGCTGCCAGTAGCATCCCATACTTGATGGACGCCAATCTTTTCATAGTCATTCTCGCTCTCCTCTTTGCTGTATCGCAAACTGTCCGTTTGCTCCGCGAAAATGAAAGATTGACGAAAGCGCGCAAGCCCACATTATATGAATAGCACTAGAATTTATGCGAATGAGGGGTTTTCCATGACGGGCAAAGAAGAGAAAAATCAGACCCTGGATAGTGACAGTGTCCGCAGCCCCTATTATCTGTTCGGATCGCGCCCATTAAGCCACATTATCTTCTGGCTTGTATATTATATCAGCTTTTCCTTAATCTGGGCGCGACCGGACCAAGGCTATTTCGCATCCTTTTATCTGGAGTTTATTTTGCTCCCAGTACGTATGGCCGCTGCTTACGGTATGATTTATATCCTGATGCCGCGCTATTTACTGCAACGGCAATATGGGATGTTCCTGATCTCATACGGCGGGATGTTAGTGGTCGCAGGTGTGCTGCAAAGTCTGTTTGATTATTACTTCTACGAAACACTTCTGATTGGCGCGGAAAACCCCTTTTGGCATGTCTCTGAACTTTTCAGAAGCAGTCTGCTGGTGAATACAACTGTGTTGGTCGTCGCCTCTATCAAAATGTTCCATTATTATCTGCGGGCAATGGACCAGGCCCAAAACGCTCTGTTCGAAAAACCGATCGAGATCAAGTCAGACAGGCGCACGCATATCCTCCGCCCTGATGATATTTCACATATCGAAAGCATGGGGAACTATATCACCTATTATCTGACAGATGGTTCCAAACTGGTTGCCTATAGCTCTATGAAAATGGCTTCTGAAAGCCTGCCTGATAGTTTCATCCGCATCCACAGGTCCTATATTATCAACCGAAACCATATACGTTCGTTTGGTGCAGACACTATAACCATCGCTAACTTTGACCTGCCGCGCAGCAAAGATATTCCTGATGCTCTGCTGGCAGGAAACCAACATCAACACCCCTAATGCAGTATTGTAGAAGGCATGAACAGATATCTTTAAATAAGATTGACTCACCCCCCAATATTAGTTAATAAAAAGTTAATGAAAAGTTTTGTTAATTAGTACCTAACGATAAAAATCCAACAAACCATTGTAGTTAAAGTATTTTAACTTAATAGGGGGGAAATAATGAAGTTACTTATGACGATTGCTGCAGCTATACTTTTCAGCATTTCTGCTAATGCCGCTGTTGTATTCAATTCTGACTCAGCAAAATCTTTTGACTTTTACTGGGAGAACCTACCGCTTGGTGGTGTTATTGAAACCTATGAAACATCAGTGGGCGCTGATTCATTCATTGATGTATATCTGGACGACTGCTGTGTCGGTGGCGACGAATTCTCTCTCCGTGTGAATGGTGCTGTTATTGCGCCGACATCATCTGGTCTTGACGCAGGTGACAACAACACATGGTGGGGCAGTTTCGACAATATTTTCCTGACCGCAGGTACAAACACGTTTGAAGTATTGCTATCTGCTGATTGTTGCGGCGAAGGTAGAGGCAACGTTCAGTTTAGCGCAGCAACAACTGCAGCGATACCTGAGCCAGCGACATGGCTCATGATGATACTTGGGTTTGGCCTAGTGGGTGTTGCAACGCGCCGCCGGCAAACACTTTTCGCATAAGACCAAACTGGACTAAAACAATTTCAAGGCGGGCCTTCAATAGGCCCGCTTTTTCTATATAATCCACAGTTAACCGGCTTTATGCAGCTTGTTTTCTGTATGGGTGCCTACTGACTGGACCCACAGTTTTGGCGACATACCGTGAATGTTCTTAAACGCACGTGAAAATGCCTCCGCGCTTGAATATCCAAGCAGTTGGGATAACTGCAGGACCGATATGCTCGATGAATTTAGATAGTGTATGGCTATTTCCATCCGAACCTCTGTCAACAGCTGTTTGAATGAAATGCCCTGCGCATGAAGACGTCGCTGCAATGCCTTTGGATGCATATGCATTCTCTCTGCAACTTGTTCTTTCTGCACCTTCCCGTGCGCCAGATTTTCCTGCACAACAAGACGTACCTGCGTCATCAGGTCAAAGTTTGGTTCAATCTGTGCCTTCAGCGTACTTGCATGGGCCTTCACGGTTTCCAACAATTCTGGATTTGCCATCTGCAATGGTCGGTACAGATCCTCTTCCATAATGGTAATGCCGTCAAAATCCTGATCAAATCCTAGCGGGACCTTAAAATGCTGTTCCATCGCCCGCCAGGATTTTGGGCGTGCATGGCTTAAAGAGACAGATAGCGGACGCCAATCGCCCCCGATAAGGGTCCGCAACAAATTAAAAACATGTGTGATGGTTGATGACCGAAACTGCCCTGACTTTGGAGGATGCGGCACACGGTCATGACGGATGATAGAGACAATTCCCCCGGATTTCTGCATCCGCCACTGAACAATAGGACTAAGAAGGGCTATAAACTCTTCAACAAGGCGCATTGCCTCCTGCAGATTAGACGATAAGCTCAGAAGCTGGCCATACACGCCCATTTTTAAAACCGGGCGATATTTACCGGCTAAAAAGCCGATATGATCTGCACCGTGCGTCTCTGCAATCTGTTCCAGGAACTCGATTAACTTGCAGTAATCAATTCTGATATCAACAGTCAGCGTCCGTGACGGTAACCCAACTTTCCGCAGGATAGGATACACATCAATTCCAAGTTCACGTGCTGCAACAGGGACGCCGTGAAGGAACATGCTGTTTACGTTTCGATTATTTCCACTCAAGCCTGCATTTAAGGGGCGCATTTCTACTCATAACTCCGGATAGTGTACTGAAATATCATGAATAATGTCCCAAAAGATCATGCCAAGGCAAGCAAATATGACTATATATGTGCCAGTTTCAGCATAGGGGAAGTGCTGAATCATTTTATTGTTCAAATCAATACAGTTGTATCGGCATTGTTAGCAAGCACCCCCCGCTTGAGAGCTTCGAGAACTAAGCCGATTGGGAGTGAGAAAATATGAAATTCAGGCATGAGTATAAAGTAAAGTTTCTAACCTATGCGAGTTGCGCAGCGATTGCAGCAACTGCCGCACCAATTGCGGTTACTGCACAGGATACTACCATCGGACTAGAGGAAATCACAGTAACGGCACAGAAACGTTCTGAAAGCCTGACTGATGTTCCGATTTCCATTGCAGCCATGTCTGGGGAAGCAATGGATAAAACCGGCGTACGTCAAATGCGCGAAATTGCCGAATTTGTTCCGAACCTGACCATTTCTTCTGGAAATGACAATAATACAGCTGTTCGAATTCGCGGTGTTGGTGCCTTAACGCGGAACATCGGCTTCGACACGCGTGTCGGCATGTATGTTGACGGTGTATATCTGGGTCAATCCCCTTCGCAAAACCTGGACATTCTTGATCTTGAGCGCGTTGAAGTTGCGCGCGGACCGCAAGGTACTCTGTTTGGTAAAAACACTGTTGCAGGGGCGATTAACCTGATTACCCGTAAACCAGATGATGAGTTCGCTTTGGAAGTTCGCGGTGAGTACGGTAATTATGATTCATACCGTGTTGGTGCCATCTTGAATGTACCACTGCAGGACAACCTCTTTGCGCGCTTCTCGATTTCTGACAATCACCGGGACGGTATTATCAAAAATATCACAACGGGGAATTATCAGAACGAACGTGATGGCACATCAATGCGTGGTCAGATCCAATACGAAGGCGAAGGCTTTGATGTGAACATCGCTGGTGATGCACTTTACTCACGCCGCAGTGCTTTTGGTGGTGAAGCAGTTACCGACTGGTCTGGTACAGTTTATCCAGACCCCCATGCGCCAAACAGCCGCGAAATCGCAGACAATGTTGATAACTTTGAAAAAAGAAATATCTGGGGTCTGTCTGGCACTGTTAATGCTGAACTTGGTGGCGACTACGCTTTGAAATCAATCACAGCATACCGTGATGCATTTGTTTTGCGTCAGCAGGATACAGACCATTCCCCATTAGACATCATGTCTGTGAATTACCCTGACAGCTACGAGCAATTCAGCCAGGAACTGCAGCTTATCTCCCCGGACGACAAGCCGTTCAAATATGTTGCTGGCCTTTATTACTATGACCAGACAGGGGAAACCAGCAGATTACCGACCATCGGTTCTGATCTTTCTGTACTCCTGAATGTTCTAGCGCCGCCCCTCGCACCAGCTGGACCACTGTTCGAAGGCAAGGGTGTGGGCACCTACGCAATCGTTGATACCAAAAGCTGGGCTGCGTTCGTTAACGGCACATACGACATAACCGACCGTTTGACCCTTGGCTTCGGCGTACGCTACACTTGGGAAAAGAAAGAAGTCGATTTTGATCTGATCGGCGACACCGTAAACATCGGCATTGATTTCCCTGCTGCACAGTTGTTTGGTGTTGCGGTTGGTCCAGTCATTGACGGCAAAACCGTTGCATCGCTTGAAGACAGCACGACGTACACTGATCTATCCCCAACAGTCAGCCTGACATACGCCCTTAATGACGATATGAATGTTTATGCAAAA
Organism: Kordiimonas sediminis; assembly: GCF_014656395.1. Classification (GTDB taxonomy): domain Bacteria; phylum Pseudomonadota; class Alphaproteobacteria; order Sphingomonadales; family Kordiimonadaceae; genus Kordiimonas_A; species Kordiimonas_A sediminis. The sequence continues at coordinate 472,107 of NZ_BNCI01000002.1, read as the reverse complement.
TATTCTTCTGCCTTCAAAAGCGGCGGCTTCAACGTAGACTTCGTCAGCCAGACGGCATTCGATAGCGGTCTTGAGTTTGATACAGAAACTGTGGACGCTTTCGAATTTGGCCTTAAAGGCACAACATCCGACCGCCGTGTTCGCTTTAACCTGGCTGCCTTCTGGATGGACTTCAAGGATTACCAGTTCAACCAGTTTGTTGATCTCGGTAATAACCTGTCTACCATCACGATCCGGAATGCAGCAAAAGTTCGCTCAAAGGGTATCGAGGCAGAGCTGACATGGCTGGCGACTGAAGGCCTGATGCTGCAAGGTTCTGTCGGCATAATGGATGCGAAATTCCGTGACTTCCCAGGTGGTGGCAGCGCGCGTAATCCAAACGGTATCGGCGCGGACCTGTCGGGCAATGAACTACCTGTCGCACCAAGCGTCTCTGCCTCCCTTGCGGCACAGTATAATCATCCGATTGATGGCACTGACCTTGAGGCTGTGTTCCGTGCTGATGTAACACACTCTGGCAGCTATTATACGTCTGCTGATAATATTAAAGTTGCACGTCCAGGCACAAACATTCCGTACGGCTTCAACGATAGCTATACCCTGTTGAACGGTCGTATTGGTCTGGAATCTGGTGAAAACTGGTCTATCTATCTTTGGGCCCGTAACCTCCTGAACAAAGATTATGCCTTCACGGATGGCACGGACTTCCTGGGCACAATCACAACAACACCAGGCGAACTAAGAACATACGGCTTGGAGCTTAGCTACAAGTTCTAATATACCTGTAGGGCAGCCTTATCCTGGGCTGCCCTGTCCTCCCTGTCATATAAATCACACCTTCTCTATACCCTTCTATTCCTTCTAGGCTTGCCACTTATAGTGAAGCTTATGCATCCTTACGAAGTCACACTGACTTTTCTGTAAAAACAATATTGTCTTTCCCTCAACGTGTTCAGAAAAAATTAAGATAATACCGTCACTAACTATCTGTATTGATTTCATTTTTACAGATGAGTTTGAGAGGGAAGTTTGTGAAAAAAACATTATGGGGCGCAGTTGGCGTCATTATTCTAATTCAAGCATCAGCATGGTTTCAGGGGGACTCGTTTCAAAGTGTCTATGTAGAACCGATTGAAAATGGCGATGTCGCTTTCGCGCGCGAAGCCTTGTCACAGGATGTTCGCAACCATACGGACTGGTCACTCCTTCAATATGCGGTCCTGATGGATAATTTGCCAATGCTCGAAACCCTTATCCAGGCAGGTGCAGACCCAAGCAAGCCTTTTGGCCCTTATGAAAATGCCATTGATGCTTCTGTGCGGCACGAAAGTGCGAACACTACAAAATATTTTCAAGACCGCGGATTTGACATCACCCTCTATATCAAGCGTGTAGAATTTGAAAAACAACAAAAGGCAATGCAGGAACGCACAAAGGAATTTGCCAAGTCTGGCGACGGGTATGCCCGCTCTTTACTTATTAACACACTGAACAGCCCGGATAGCTATGATGAAAAGTCCGAAGAACTTGTGTGGGCCGGACAGGACGAGAAAGGACGCCCCGCCGGGATTTACAAGTTTGAATTTTCCGCACAAAACGGCTTCGGCGCTTCACTGCGCGGGTGTCGCTATGTTTCTTTCTGGTTAAATCCGGGGGATAAAGTTGGGTATTATAACAACACCTATGTCCAGTCCTGTGACAGTTGGGGCGACGGTGACGACCAAGCCGCAGTGGATACTCTTGTCAGGCTCAATTTCCAGCGTGAAACCCAGTTAAACCAACAATAATCTACAGATTAACACTATTATTTTCAGGGGGCACACTATTGCCCCCTGTCCTATGTCAAGCTATCTGCCCTCCCCCTAAGCCACTACAGTCCGTAGCACACACTCGAACAGCCCCACAGCCCCCTAAGGCAAGCCACCGACGAACCCGTGTGTAACCCTGCGGATCATGGGGGTGATTTGAACGTGCCGGGTTTTACAGTTACGGCAAACCAGTCGCTTTTCCACTTCTTCCAGATACATACGGTCGTGCATGTCCGTATGCTGCAGCAACGTTGCAGGATGATCACACCAAATGTATCCACACCGGCCACATTTGAAGCGGAACTCATATCCTTCGCTATAATCATAAAGCTGTAGATCAGTCATCACCAAAAATCCGCTGCCTCAGGAATACGTGTAAAAGAAATCTTGCCGCCGGCGTAGCCCCCCGGTGGCGGCGTCCAAAAACCGAGTGTGACCAAAGATTTCGCATATCGATTATTCAACTGGTCCATGGCATGACTTAGGGAATGCCATTTGCCGCGGTTTTTATCCTGTGACAAAAACAGATCTTCCTGCTGATGCCCTTCCGGCGACAAATGATACAAGGCAACATGCACCTGAATAAACCGGCTGTTTTTCGGGAGCTCCTGCCGCGCAGCCTGCCATAACCGGGTCAAGGCATAAACGGCGCTATGGTCATCATTCACATCCCCGATATAGCTTTCCCCCGACCAGCCATCATCCCGCATTTTCAGCCATAACCCGAACTTTCGCGCACAGAGCCGGGCCCGCCGCAACCGGCGCGCAGCCTTGATCGTCAACAGGCGGGCGCAGTCATACGCATGATCAAAGTCCCGCCATTCCGGGGGCAGCACCCGACCATGCCCAAACATGGACCGCTGAGTTGGGTCTGCCTTCACATCATATCCGTGCAGTGCATACCACATGCGTTCGCCCGTAACATTGCCCCAAATCCCGCGCAAACGCTTGGGTTCAGAGCGCCATAAATCCTCAACAGTTGCGATTCCTGCCATATTCAGCCGCGTGCGCATGCGTTTACCAACGCCCGGGATATCGTCCAGCATCAGATCAAACAATCTTCCCGGCAAATCAGCAGGATGAAAGATCGTCAGACCGTCTGGTTTGTCCATATCGCTGGCAATTTTGGCAAGCTGCCGATTAGGAGCCATGCCAATAGAACAGGTCAGATACGGCCCTACCTCAGTCCGAATGCGAGCTTTGATCCGTGCGGCAAGAGCCTCGGGCGCCGCAATGTCTGCGGGGTCCAACCGGCAGGAAAGCTCATCAATCGAACAAATCGCTTCGACCGGAATTTCCTTTTCAATTGTCAGCAAGAGCTTCTGGTGCGCCCGTTCGTACAAATCCGGCGATTGCGGTACCAGTTGAATATCAGGGCAAACCCGCCTTGCCTCTGTGACAGGCATAATCGACTTCACCCCCATGCGTTTCGCCTTGATATTCGCCGCGATCACGCAGGTAGCACTGGTGTGCTCGAACGGAATAATGCCAATCGGCTTGCCGCGAAGCGCAGGCCGCGCCTGTTCCTCAACGCCCGCGAAAAAGCCGTCAAAATCGATAAAGGCTGTGGTAATGGTTTCGGGTTTTCTCATGTTCGCCAACTAATTTACATCGCTCGCAAATTAGAACAAAAAGAGAACATTTTGTAAAGATGAAATCGGCACAACCGTGCGTTTCACGCTTTACCCCTTCGGGGCTCTAGCACGCTCTGGCGCACGCTGGCACCCGGCCACAAGCATATTCCCTGCACGGACCGGGCGGCAATTCTTTGAAAAGTCAGACAAAATCAGATTACTAATAATCTTCCAGGGAAATTTCTGCCCCTTCGATCGGCCCACGATACCGGGTCTGGAAGGATGTCCGGTAGAAAGTCCACTTGCCCTCATGCTTTTTCATCAGGCTGACAAAATGGCCAACAAATTTGGTCGGATCCTGATCCGGATGATGAAAATGTTCCTCTGCCAGATTACGGATATAGGCAACATCGCCAATAATATCGACACTGACTGGCACGATCTTGCTATAGGTCGCATAGTTACCGGCATCCAGCCACGACTTCACAGCGTCCAGATACGCGTCCCGTGTTCTGATAGACCGCTGGTCCCCTTCCATATACCAGTTGGTATAATCCGGATGAAACAAGGCCGCGTAGGCCTCATACCCTGCTTCTTTCGGCGCCATTGCTACCCAGCGATTAAGCTCGATAATCTCTTGCTGCTCTTTGCTCCAGACATTTTTTGCCTCGTCTGCCACTGATACAGTACTTGAAATTAATAGTGCCAGAACGAATGAAACTATTCTCATCATACCCCTTTATCCCTTTCATCAAATCAACGAACACCACTCCGGGACTGTAAAACAGGATCCCGCATATATCTGACGCGTCTTCACTGTGCCCAAACCATGGCCCTGATCAGGGAATAAAACAGCAATCCCCAAAACAACAGTTTTGCGACAAAGGGTTAGCAATGAAAGATGAATTGAGCACACCTGTGATCAAGCGCACCGGACCATGACCACTAAGGTCAAAGTTTGCAGAATGACTGCATAAGAGGACAATGGGGGTACAGATATACCTGTAGGCATACTGTATAAGAGGCGGATAATGTACTATTAGAATACCGTACTATAGCGACAATATCAGGGGCCGATGATGGCATTCCTTGTCTTGCGGGACAGAAGCTCTATCCCGCAGGCATCTTGATTTAGCCTTTTTTAGGCTCTGCTACTTTCGGAGTGTCTGTAGGTTTTACTTCAACCGCCGAAGGCTTTTGATTCTTTTCAGAATGGTCCTGTTTGTCAGCAGATTTGGAAAGGTCTTTATAGGACATGAAATGTCCTTTCATATGAGCAGCGTTGTACAACTGCGATAAAACACCAACGATTGGTGTATAAAGAGTATATGGTGATTGTACCGACCGTTTACAATAGACCTGCCCCGTCTTCCTCTCAAACACCCTAAGCTTTGGACCTTAGTTCGCGCGCGTATTCCACTTGCCGCGCTTATTCCGACACGCAACAGCAAGGCCCTTTTGGCTCTCGTGTCCTGTAACGACAGCCTGTTCGTATTTCCGGCAAACATCGCCCTCGTTAGTGTGATACGCTTCATACGGTGTGAAACTGCCGCGGTGGCCATTGTCAGGGTTGCGCCATTCCACAGGATGGCCCGAGCGACCGTTTTCAAGCGAATCCTGATACGCCCTTTCCATCAACAAACGGTCACGTTCATCCAGTTTTTCCCCGATGCGATTCCCCGCAAGACCACCAAGAGCAGCGCCGATAACCAGCCCTGCATCGCCACCGATTTCATTGCCGACAACAGCCCCCGTTGCCGCCCCGATCACCGTTCCCACTTCTTCGTTGGTGCACGCAGCCACGGAAAGACCACAGGCGAGAATAACAAACGCTTTGCTGGTGGAGGTTACTTTTGACATGAAAAATCCTTCTGAATAACTGAAAACAAATCCGGCATTAATACTGGAGATACTGATACTGTAGAATGCATCCTGATCTGTACTTGTGTCAATTTTCTGGCAACGATGAAAGACAAATTTGCGTGCGCTGAACCGGACCAGCCAGACGAACACGCCGTCCCTGAAAGTCACCGAAACATCAAGCGGAAGAAAATGCAGCGTTATGCCCGTGCCCCGCCAGATCATCGTCACATCCCCCTGCTTGCGGGTGTCCGCCAGCTTGCGAAGCCAAGTCCGACGGGAAGGTGATTAATTGGCGAAACCATTATGACTAGAGTTTGTCAAATACCGAACCCATACGGGGACTGAGTAGGCGTTCATATAAATGCAGAAGATAATTGTCCGTCATGCCAGAAATATGGTCACAGAGTACCCGGAGACCATCATCGCCTGCCTCTTTAAATGTATCGTACGTTTTCGGCTCGAGAAAACGTTTTGGCTCATGAGCTATTATATCAAAGACATCAACAACCATCTGTTGTCCTTTGAATTCCATATGCTGGACATTCGGACTGGCTATTACGGCTTGATAAACGAAATCCTTTAGCTTCAGTGCAAAGGCCATAATATGAGTAGGAAGAGTGGCATTATAGCGAAGAAGTGGTTCCTTAAATATTAGCCCTTTATCTAGAACTTTTACGTTAGAGATGAAATAATTGATCAATCTACTGATCTGGCGTTTGCGAATACTTCCTCCATCGTGGAATAATTTATGAATAAAGGTTTCATAGACTGAGTTGGAGCCAAATTCTTTTGGATATCTAGAAACAAGCCAGTCCAGATAGGCTCGGCAGCCATCGAGCCTGACCAACCTTCTAAAGTCCTGATCGGTGATTAGACCCATGGAGATCGCATCTTCCAAATCATGGACACCATTGGAGATATCATCAGCAATATCCATAATCGAACAATCAAGCGCCTTGTGACGCGTCGCACTGTGTTTGTCCTTTTTCTTGTCAAATCTGATTAGCTCATTCTGGTCAGCTTCATCAAACTCGTTGATAATCCACTTCACAACGTCCTTTTCATTGTTTAGGTAACATTTTGGCGGCTTGCACGTTTTGCGATCTAATAGATTTACTCCAGTCACACTGTTTTGTTTGGATGGAGTGATGTCCGGGTTTGCAACTTCTGAATATGCGGCTGGATATTTCAGGCACCCTAACAAGGTACGTCTAGTGAGGTTCGAGCCTGCCCGGCCAGAGAATTTTTCCAACCTGCTCAAAATTCGTAGTGTTTGTCCATTGCCTTCGAAGCCGCCATGACTACGCATGCAATAGTTCAATGCCACTTCACCACCATGGCCAAAAGGCGGATGTCCAAGATCGTGGATTAGGCCAATCGTTTGCATCAGGCTCTGGGAAGGGAGATAATTCTGGACTTCTTCAAATTGCTGAAGTTGTCGAACCAGCCCATAGCTGATCTGAGCTACCTCCATTGAGTGAGTTAGTCGAGTGCGATAAAAATCACTGTCGCCCAAATTTAGAATCTGAGTTTTACCCTGCAAGCGTCGAAAGGACGCAGAATGGATAACTCGCCCATAATCGATTTCATATGCTGAGCGAACATCCCCTTGCTCTGGCTTCCAGCCTTCGAGGCGAGCGTTCCAATTTACCATGTTTATCTCCCCCTAAAATCTATCTATCACTACAAAACCAGTTGCGACCGCCAATCCAAAGTGTTTCCTTCTTGAGGGCGTAAAATCTACTATTACTAGATTTTTGTCTATTGTGCCAGTTAAGCTTCTGAATATTCGCAGGTAAATCATTTTCCCAAAATCGGTACGGGCCTGTTTGTCCTCCGGCTTCGCCTCCGTTCTGCTACGCGATGTCCTTCGCGCGCTTCGTTCAGCTTCGCAATCTGCACTCCACTTAGTCCACTTTCGCACTGTTCTGCACCATTGCAGGGCTTGGTGAGCCATGGCCCAGAGGATGAGGAGGAGTGAAGCCCACAGAAAAGAGGCGATAGCTGATTTTTCTCTGATTGCAGAGCGCCCGCAATCCAGCGGGTCATTTTTTGGGAAGTATTAGGCAGCCATACCCAACAAGCGGAAGCCCCCTCCGGAAGGATTATCAATATAGGTGACATGCTGAAACCCGCCTCCCGCGGGGATGAACCACGCAGCGTAAAACAAAAGCGCGCCTTTGCGCTTTTTGTTTAACTATTGCGGGGGTTCATGGTGCGCCCGGCCGGACTCGAACCGGCACGTTCATAAAGAACGAGAGATTTTAAGTCTCTTGCGTCTACCAATTTCGCCACGGGCGCCTACCCAGTCATTCGACGATTGGTGTGCGACTATAGACCATAGCTTATAAGTTTTGAAAAGACCTAAATTCAATTTTTTTCATAGTCAAACTGTTCCCCGTCCGCATAGGCCACCACGGACGCAATCGCCTTGTCGATATCCGCCTGCGTACGTGCACGGACAACAATCTGGCAGCCGAACCGCTGGGCTTCCATAAACGGGTAACTGCCGATGGCAGTATTCGGGTTTGCGGCCTGAATATCACCGATGGCACCTGCCATCTTGCTTTCAGGTGCCATGATCGTCACCGCGTTTGACAGCATGGTCTGGCCGCCCTGCAACCGGTCGCGAATATGTTCCAGCATCGCCTGCATGATTTTTGGCACCCCAGCCATGACAAAAACATTCCCGACCTGAAAACCGGGTGCGATAGACACGGGATTATCAATCAGGATACCGCCTTCGGGAACCCGTGCCATACGCTGCCGTGCCGGGGTGAAGTCTGCGGCCCCGTAATGTGCTTCAAGTCGCCTGTAGGCTTCCTTGTCGACCCCCAGCGGCACACCAAAGACGGCGGCGACAGCCTCTGCAGTGATATCATCATGGGTTGGGCCAATCCCGCCGGTTGTAAAAACATAGGTATAGCGCGCCCGCAGGGCATTCAGCGCCGCCACAATGTCTGCTTCCACATCTGTGACGACCCGTGCCTCCATCAGGTCAATACCGATCTCATTAAGCCACCGGGCAATATAATTAGTGTTGGTATCCTGTGTACGCCCCGATAGGATTTCATCGCCGATAACAAGAATTGCCGCCGTTACTATAGTCATTACATGATCCTGTATGATGGGTTGTCATTGCACGGTCAGAAACATAGCGTATAGTATGGAAAAAAACCAAGAGGGAATTCCATGAAAACAAAAGCAGCAGTCGCCTTTAAGGCAGGCGCACCACTTTCCATCGAAACGGTTGACCTTGAAGGGCCAAAAGCAGGGGAAGTATTGGTCGAAATTATTGCAACAGGCGTGTGCCATACGGATGCATTCACCCTGTCCGGTGATGATCCGGAAGGTGCTTTCCCCGCAATTTTGGGCCACGAGGGTGCAGGCATTGTCCGCGATGTTGGCGCAGGTGTCACCAGCGTGAAACCGGGCGATCATGTTATTCCGCTTTATACGCCCGAATGTCGCGAATGTGATTACTGTCTGCATCCAAAAACAAATCTGTGTCAGGCGATCCGCGAAACGCAGGGTCAGGGCCTGATGCCGGACGGCAGCAGCCGATTCAGCATCGATGGCACCCCTATTCTGCACTATATGGGCTGTTCGACTTTCTCTAACTTTACAGTCCTGCCAGAAATTGCGCTGGCTAAAGTGCGCGAAGATGCCCCGTTTGACAAAATCTGTTACATCGGGTGCGGTGTTACCACAGGCGTCGGCGCTGTTGCCTTTGACGCGAAGGTGGAGCCAGGCTCCAACGTTGTTGTCTTTGGCCTTGGTGGTATTGGGCTTAATGTTATTCAGGGCGCCCGGATGGTAGGTGCCAACAAAATCATTGGTATTGACCTGAATAATGACCGTGCGGAAATCGGGCGCCAGTTTGGTATGACAGATTTTCTGAACCCAAATGAATGCGACATTATGGAAGGCATTATGGACCTGACAAATGGGGGCGCGGATTATAGTTTTGAATGTATCGGCAATGTTAACACCATGCGGCAGGCGCTTGAATGCTGCCACAAAGGCTGGGGCGAAAGCATCATTATCGGTGTGGCCGGTGCCGGACAGGAAATCTCTACCCGTCCGTTCCAGTTGGTAACAGGCCGCGTCTGGCGCGGGTCTGCATTTGGCGGTGCGCGTGGCCGAACAGATGTGCCGAAAATTGTTGATTGGTATATGGACGGCAAGATCAATATTGATGATCTGATCACCCATAAAATGCCCCTTGAAGATATCAACAAAGCATTTGATCTGATGCATCACGGCGAAAGCATCCGCAGCGTTGTGGAGTTCTAGGCGTGACGTTTGAGATCATTTCAGAAGCAGGCAGTTTTGGTGGCATACAGGGCTACTATAAGCACCGGTCTGCCGTCTTGGGCTGTGACATGCGTTTCAGTGTGTACCAGCCCCCTGCCGCGCAACATCATGACGTACCTATCCTTTGGTATCTGTCGGGTTTGACCTGTACCGAGGACAATGCAACCGTCAAGGCAGGCTTTCAAAGAATGGCGAGCGAACTTGGGCTGATGGTTGTTTGCCCGGATACCAGTCCGCGCGGAGACGATGTTCCCAACGATGATGCCTACGACATGGGGCAAGGGGCAGGATTTTATCTGGATGCGACCTCTATTCCCTGGAAGAAAAACTTCCGGATGTACAGCTACATCCGGGATGAGCTGCCTGCCCTTGTAAGTAGCATGTTCGCAGCCGATGAAACCCGCCAGTCAATAACTGGTCACTCTATGGGTGGGCATGGTGCCCTGACGCTTTTTCTGAAAAACAGGAATAAATTTAAAAGTGTCTCAGCGTTTGCTCCGATCGTGTCCCCAACCAGTTGCCCATGGGGTCAGAAAGCCCTGTCCAAATATCTGGGTGCGGGCAACAAAGATGAATGGGTGGATTATGACGCCTGTGCCCTTTTGGAACGTGACGGTGCTGCGAACGTCAACATTCTGATTGATCAGGGACTGGCCGACCCGTTCCTGCAAGATCAGCTGATGCCCGAACTGTTCGAAGATGTCTGCGCCAAGGTAGGCCAGGACGTTACCCTGCGACGACAGGAAGGGTACGATCACAGCTATTTCTTCATCGCATCCTTCATCGAAGACCATCTGCGCCACCACCATAAGGCCCTGACCACATGATAAAACTCTCCTTCCATCTGATAGCAGCCATGATGCTGGCCCTGCCGGCCCTGACTGCACCTAGTGCCCACCAGGACCCTGAAGTCGCTGGCTACATTCAGGTGGACGGTGGCCGGATTTGGTACCGCATGAACGGCACAGAACATCTGGGCAAAAAGCCCGCCATCATAATGATGCATGGTGGCCCCGGCGGCACACACCGCGGTAACATGCCGTATGTTCAGCTTGCCGATACCTACCCTGTTATCCTGTATGATCAGTTGGGTACTGGTAATTCTGATCGGCCCGGTGATCAGAAAAACTGGAATGTGGAACGTTTCGTTGCCGAAATTGATCATATTCGGTCTGCCTTGAAGCTCGATGAAATAATCATTGCCGGTCATAGCTGGGGCGGTACCTTGTCTGCAGAGTATGCGGTCCGCTCCCCGAAAGGGCTAAAGGCTGCTATTCTCTCTAGCCCGCTTATCAATACTGAACAGTGGATCGCTGACAATCAGGCATGGATTGATGCCCTTCCCCAAGATGTGCGGGACACAATCAAAATGCACGAAGCCGCTGGCACAACTGACCACCCTGACTACCGCGCAGCAGAAGCTGAGTTTTACAAAAGACATATGTGCAGACAGGACCCATGCCCGGGTAGACAGTACCGTCAAGACGGCCCAAAGGGAAACGGTGTCATGTACGAAACCATGTGGGGCCCTACCGAGTTTTTTGCCCCCGGCACCCTGAAAAATTATGATGTCAGTGCGCGCTTGGAAAACATTGCCGTTCCCACACTCATGGTCTGTGGTGAGTATGATGAAGCGGCCCCAAAAAGCTGCTACAAATATGCTGGCATGATCAAAGATAGCAGAACTGTCATTATTCCAGACGCGGGACACGCAACTATGGCTGAAAACGAGTCCTTATACATTCAGACTATACGAGCTTTCCTGAAAGAGCTTGATGGCACTTCAGTTGCAAAGAAATAAGGAGGTCTTAGTAGTCACCGGTCTCATAATCATCAACGCGACCGGGCACCTGGGAGAAAGAGTTGAGGATATATTTGATTTCACCGTTCGCATCAGTCAGGGGAACGAGTAAATTTTCCATGACCTTGTGAACGCTATCCTTGTCCCCGACATAGGTCAGGCAGAACATATAGCTCGCCTTTTCGATAACCTTACGGAACATCTGGCAACGCCACTCTACATCAAGGCTATCAACCTCGCTGAATAATTTTCCGGTATGATTTTCACCAAGAATATCCACCCCCCAATTGCCCATCAACCGCAGGCAAAAATCACGTCCGCCATCGATCGCTTCAACGAGATACAGGCTGGGTAGATATTTCGGGATTTTCATTGGATTAAAAGCCGCCTTTGCTACAAGGCGGCTCTCAGTTTCAAGGGACTTTATATAAGCCAAAATGTCTTTATTCTGCTGGGTTTTAGGCGCGTCAATCCAGCGAATATGAGCACCGCCCATCGTTGGAACCTTAGCCGCACTATCCTTTAAAGGACTGCCCTCAGACATTTAGTTACTCTCCGAACACCCGCTTGAAAATTGTATCAACATGTTTGGTATGATAGTCCATATTAAACAGCTGTTCCAGTTGTTCTGTCGATACCTTACTGGTTACGATTTCATCTTCCTTAAGGAGATCAAGAAGCTGCAGCGCACCGCGGCTTTCCCAAACCTTCATCGCATTAGCTTGCACCAGACGGTACGCATCTTCGCGGGACACGCCCGCCTGTGTCAATTCCAGCAGAACACGCTGGCTGTTTGGCAGACCGCCCATTTTATTCATATTATCCAGCATGTTTTCCGGATAAACGAGCAACTGATCCATCACATTCGTCAGGCGCGCAAGCGAGAAGTCAAGCGCGACTGTAGCGTCTGGGCCGATATTACGCTCAACCGCAGAGTGCGAGATGTCCCGCTCATGCCACAGTGCAACATTTTCCATCGCAGGAATGCACATAGACCGGATCAAACGTGCCTGCCCTGTCAGGTTTTCTGTCAGAATAGGGTTCTTTTTGTGCGGCATAGCGCTTGAACCTTTTTGACCTTTGGAGAAATACTCCTGTGCTTCCAGTACTTCCGTACGCTGCAGGTGTCTAATTTCTGTTGCCAGACGCTCAACACAGCTAGCGATTACGGCCAGAACACCGAAATACATTGCATGACGGTCACGCGGGATAACCTGCGTGGAAACCGGCTCTACCTGCAGTCCCATTGCTTTCGCAACATGCTCTTCCACATAAGGATCAATGTTGGCAAACGTTCCAACTGCGCCTGAAATTGCACAGGTCGCAACCTCTTCTCTGGCTGCAATCATGCGGCTGCGGCAACGGTCAAATTCTGCATAGGCTTGTGCCATTTTTAGGCCGAACGTGATTGGCTCCGCATGAATACCGTGGCTACGACCAATACAAACCGTATATTTATGCTCTTCGGCGCGACGTCTCAGCACCACAAGCAACTTGTCCAGATCATCGATCAGAATATCTGCAGCCTTCACAAGCTGGACATTAAAGCATGTATCCAGCACGTCAGAACTGGTCATGCCCTGGTGAACAAAGCGCGCCTCGTCCCCGACATGTTCAGCAAGGTTTGTCAGAAATGCAATTACGTCGTGCTTAACTTCGCGCTCGATCTCATCAATACGGTCCACTTCCCATTTGCCGCGCTCCCATACTGCTTTTGCTGCTGCTTCTGGAATGCGACCAAGTTTCGCATTGGCATCACAGGCGTGCGCTTCAATTTCAAACCATATCTGAAAACGACTTTCTGGTTCCCAGATAGCAGCCATTTGAGGACGAGTATAACGAGGGATCATGTGGACGGACCTTCCGTATTCAAGCGGGTAAAAGAACTATTCAGCGCTCTGCTATCAAAAACGGGGGAAATGCGCAAGAATTTGTCGTATATTACCACCATATCACTCACGACACTCTAAGGGGGAAATTTCATGCGGGGAATATATATTCTATTTTTAAGCCTGTTCATAACAACACAGGCATATGCAAGCACAGCAATAACCGGGGTCACTGCTATCACAATGGATGATGGTAAAGTTATACCTGACGCAACTGTCGTAATTGACGGAGACCGCATTGTTGCTGTCGGCCCAACTGCGGCAATATCATTACCAAAAGACACACAGTTCATCGACGGAACAGGCAAGTATCTGATCCCTGGCATGACAGAAATGCATGGTCATCTCCCCAGCGCAACCTGGAGCCAGCAAGCGACTGAGGACACATTGTTTCTATATCTTGCAGGAGGTGTCACTACTGTACGCGGGATGCTTGGGCACGCTGTTCAGTTCACTATGCGTGATCAGATTACTAAGGGCGAAATTGCAGGCCCTACTCTGTATCTCGCAGCACCCAGCCTGAACGGTAATACTGTCACTTCCCCTGAACAGGGTCGGGAACTTGTCCAGCAGTATGCACAAGACGGGTGGGATTTGCTGAAAATTCATCCCGGGATCAAACTTGCTGCTTATATGGCAATCGCAGACGAGGCAAACAAGCTTAGCATACCGTTTGGCGGGCATGTCCCGCAGGATGTCGGAATTATTAATGCGCTGGAGGCTGGCCAGATATCCCTTGATCACATGGACGGCTACATGGCGTGGCTTCGCGGAGACGAAGGGCCGCTGACAGATGAACAGATTGACAAGGCGGTGAAACTCGCGCTGTCACACGGTGCATGGATTGTTCCCACGCACCCGCTTTTCAATCTCCTCAGAAGCGGTGGTGATTTAGATACCCTAAAGGCGAGAGAAGAGAATAAATATATCCCTTCTGAAACCTTGAAAAATTGGGAAAATGCCGTCGAGCGGATTAATCTGGCAGCCAACAGTAACATTGCGCCCAATAGAGACCGGCTTTTAAAAGCGCTGGCAGATGCTGATGCCAAAATTGCGCTAGGTTCTGACGCGCCGCAAATATTCTCCGTACCAGGTTTCTCCATATGGCGGGAGATTGAAAGCATGTCTGAGATTGGCCTGACGCCGGCACAAATACTCAAAATCTCAACCATTGCCCCTGGCACCTATTTCCGTGACAAGGACACATTCGGACAGATCAAACCCGGGGCGCGGGCGGACTTGCTTCTTCTGGACGGTGATCCACGTGCCAACGTCATGATGGTCACCAAACAGTCAGGTGTCATGGCTGCTGGTCGCTGGTATAGTCGCGCTGATATTGATGCGCGCCTTGCAGACATTGCTGATAGAAACTCTAAGGAATGATCGCCACAGCATACAGGCCGGGGGCAGTCCTCCCGACCTGTTTTGCAATATAATGATGTTTTCTTAAATTTATCGGGCGCGACGTTACGTAACATGACCTGCGGTCACATCAACCGGCTTCCACTAAAGTTTCTGCGCGCTCAAGGTCAACAGAAACCAGCGTAGAGACACCGCGTTCAGCCATCGTAACCCCGAACAAACGGTTCATGCGTGACATTGAAACCGCATTATGCGTCACAATAAGAAAACGCGTATTTGTACGTTCAATCATATTATCCAGAAGATTACAGAAACGTTCGACATTGGCGTCATCAAGGGGTGCATCGACCTCATCAAGGACACAGATTGGGGCCGGGTTTGTGATAAAAACGGCAAAAATCAACGACAAGGCCGTCAATGCCTGCTCCCCACCTGACAGAAGGGATAATGCCTGTAGCTTCTTACCCGGTGGGCTGGCAAAAATCTCCAGACCGGCATCCAGTGGATCATCTGATTCTGTTAGTTCCAGATGTGCTTCGCCACCGCCAAAAAGGGTGCTAAACAATTCGCCAAAGTGACTATTCACCACCTCGAAGGCAGCTAGCAGACGTTCACGCCCTTCTCTGTTCAGGCTGTTAATCGCTTTCCTCAACCGGGCGATAGCTTCTTCAAGATCAGTACGTTCCTTGACGAGATGCGTCAGCTGTTCGTCAATCTCAACCAGCTCCTCATCCGCGCGCAGGTTCACGGCCCCTAGCCGGTCACGCTCACGCTTGAATTTTTCGAGTTTACCTTCAAGAACACTAACATCAGGCAGGCTTTCACTTGTTTCAAGCCCAACCTTCTCGAGAACCTTGGTAGGTGCGCATTCAAAACGTTCCCCGATCTGAGCCGCGATATCCTTACGCCGGTTAAGCGCAGTTTCAACGCTTGCTTCGACCCGAATTTGCTGCTCACGCACATTCGCCATTGCCTCTTGCGCGTCCTTCAGGAACTGATCCTTGGCGGCAAGTGCGGCCTCTGCCTCCACGAGCTTATCAGCGGCAGCCTGTCGGTGCTTTTCAGCGTCGTTCAGGCTTGTAAGTAATGCTTCCCTTTTTTCTGCTATGTCGGCGGGGCCTGCGATAACAGCTTCCAGCTGCTTCTTCGCATCCTCTTCACGCTCCTTTAGTGCATCAAGCTGTTTTGTTGCGCTATTGACCCGCGTTTCCCATGCTGTTGCCTCCGACGAGATCGCCATCAAACGGTCCGAGCGTGCTTCTGCCTCCCGGCGCAAACTTTCAAATGCTGCGCGCGCCGTGCTTAATTCAGACCGCAGGGTTTCAACATTTGCACGAGCTTGCTGGAGCTCTGCCTCCAAACCAGAAACATCAGGTAGTTCTTTCAATTGGGCATCCAGCGCATCCAGTCGCTTTGATGTCTCTGCTTTATCCGCGGCAACCCTCGTCTGCGCCTCTTTCAAACTGTTAAGACGCGACGCACGGCGGGATGCTTCCTGCTCGGCAGCCACAAGGTCACGGCGAATGTCAACAAGCGCACGCTCTGCATCCTTACGCAGCTGACGCTGGGCTTGCTCGGCCTCTCTGGCTGTCTCATGCACTGCCCGTGCTGCCTCTACAGCTTCCTCGGCGTGTGTGGCTTGTTCCTGTGCCTTTGTCAGTTGTTGACGTATATCCTCCAGCCTGTTGCGGTGTTCCAGTCGCATTGCCGCGCTGGATGGCGCGCCTGCACGAACAGTAAACCCATCCCAGCGCCAGACCGCACCACTTCGGGATACCAGCATTTGACCAGGTTCAAGCGATGCAATCAGTGCATTACCGATTTTTTCAGCGTCCTCGTCACTGGCATCGATCAACCCGGTTAGGGTAATCCTGCGTTTGAGCACATCTGGAACATCAACATACTCACTCATTGGCGTTGTGCCCGCTCCCCAGGAACACACTCCGCCTGACGGCACATCCTGCCAAAAACGGCTTGCCTCTGCGCTGATACCTGCTTCTGCTTCCTCACCAAGGGCCGCGCCAATCGCAATCTCATAGCCGGGCTTGGCCTTAATTAAATCTGCGACCGGCTGTGCACCGTCCTGATCATTTCTTTCAAGCAGACGGGTGAGCGACCGTTCTTCCCCTTCAAGCGCCTTTACAGAAGCAAGCTTTTCCGAACGCACGGCATCCGCATCGTTTCTGGCAATTCGTGCATCTGACGTCGCTGCTTCAGCTGCAGTAACAGCCACAGTCGCTTTCTCTAACTGCTCTTCCAATTCAGTGGCTGCTTTTTCCGCATCTTTAACAGCCGCGAAAGCTTCATTACTTGCGGCCAACTGCTCGCTTTCCCGAATTAGGCGCGCCTCTTCGGCTTCTATCTGCTCCATGCGCCTGTTAACAGCCAGTCGGTCACTTTCCAGGCTGGATTTGCGCGCACGCGCCTGTGCGCCCTGCTCTGACAGTGTGTCATAAGCCTGCTCCGCCTCATTAGCTTTGCGGGAGGCCGCTTCCAGTGCGATCTGTGCTTTGTTCTTCGCCTCTGTTTCCGCACCCTGGGCACCTTGCAGACGCGTTTTCTCAGTTGCCAGACGGTCCAATGCCGCTTTGGCATCTTTTGCGATTTCCTCTTCCCGTTCCCGGTCTGCGCCAATCTGGTCAATCGTCGTTCGCAGCGTAATCGCCGTTTCTTCACGGCGTTTTTCCTCTGCATCCAGATTTTCGCGTTCATGGTTTAGCCGCTGCAAACGTGCTGCCATTTCCGCATCTGTGTCCCGCAGCGCAGGCAAAAGGGCCGCCATTTCTTCCCGCTCGCGGCTTAAGATAGAAACAGCCTTTGTAGCCGTCCCGACTTCGCTTTCTGCAGACCGCAATAAGCGTTCAAGTTCAATCACCTCGTCGGCTGACATTTTCCAGCGCTGGTATAGCAGCCCGGCTTCAGCTTGCCGGATATCTGTGGAGATTGTTTTGTACCTGACGGCCTGTTTGGCTTGGCGTTTCAGACTGGCAATCTGCGTCTCCATGCCCTGGATTACATCCTGCAAGCGGACAAGATTACCCTCTGCCCCCCGAAGTCTGCTTTCCGCTTCCTTACGCCGTGAATGCAGCCCAGATATGCCTGCGGCTTCTTCCAGGATTGCGCGGCGATCTGCGGGTTTTGCGTTAATAAGGGCACCGATGCGACCCTGTGATACCAACGCAGGAGAATGCGCGCCGGTCGCAGCATCCGCAAACAGAAGCTGAACGTCCTTTTGGCGGACATCAAGACCATTAATACGATATGCGGAACCGCTTTCGCGTTCAATCCGGCGGGTAACCTCGATCATATCTTCGGCATTATATCCGGATGGTGCGTTACGTTCGAAATTATCAAGGACAAGGGTTACTTCCGCCAGGTTTCTGGGCGGGCGTTTATCGGTTCCGGCAAAAATCACATCGTCCATGCCACTACCGCGCAGTGACTTGGCACGGTTTTCCCCCATTACCCAGCGAATAGCTTCAAGAAGGTTGGACTTGCCGCAACCATTCGGGCCCACAACGCCGGTCAGACCGGGCTCAATC
Source organism: Kordiimonas sediminis (assembly GCF_014656395.1). Lineage (GTDB taxonomy): Bacteria > Pseudomonadota > Alphaproteobacteria > Sphingomonadales > Kordiimonadaceae > Kordiimonas_A > Kordiimonas_A sediminis. Next base: position 453,951 of record NZ_BNCI01000002.1, on the reverse strand, counting down.
AAGAGCTCGGTCGGATCAACGAAGGATTTAAATCCCGACAATCTTAGTCGCGAAAAATGCATAGCCCCCAATTTCCCCCGAATGCGGCACCCCTGCCGCAGGCCAGCTTACTGACCTGCAGTATAACTTAAAGCGTGTCGTCGATCAGCTTGGATAGTGGCTCCAGTCTGTAATCGTCAACTTTGGCACCATTTACAATCAGTGTTGGTGTTGCGGTAACATTATAGACCTCAGTGCCGTGACGGGACTGTTCAACAATCTCTTTGTGCATTTCAGTGTTAGACAGGCACCGGTCAAACTTGGTTCTGCTAATACCAAAACGAAGTAACACAGACGCCATACCGTCCAGCGGGTTTTGGGACTGCAACCACTGGGCCTGCTTCGCGAACAAAGCTTTTAGCAGCACTTTGGTTTCTTCATCGTTTCCGCACCGTGCAACTGTTGCAGCGGCAAGGCCAATACGGTTGCCTTCCATATGGCGGTAGATAAAGCGTACCTTGCCTGTATCAATGTATTTTTCCTTGATAGTCGGGAAAATTGTATTGGCAAAAGTACCGCAGTGGCCGCAAGTCAGTGACGCATACTCAATGATTTCAATCGGAGCATCTGGGCTACCATATACAATATCCCCGTACGTCATATCCGACTGTGCAGCGGAAGGAGCTGTTGCATCCTGAGTAGCAGAGGCAGCTACAGCCTGCGCTTCTGTATTTTCTGCTGGTGCATCTTCTGCTTCCGAGCATGCTGTTACAAAAAGTGCAATTCCGGCCAACATTGCCATTTTTTTCATCACTGAATTTCCCTTGTGTCTCATTAATTGTAACTTACGAACTGTAATTTTTAGCCAAGAATGATTTTCAATACGAGTCTTTTCTAATCACAACGGTCGAGAGTTTCCCGCCAGTCTTTTTTCCGCATGGAAACCTGCTCCCCCAAGTTCCATGAGAGCCGTCTGCAGATCGCGGGATACGGTTAGAGATCAGGTATTAGTAACTGACTTTATTGGCGACAAATTACTGAGCACTTGCTGCTTAGTCCTGCATCGTAGACTTCATTCTCCCAGCTACTGGCCAACATGCAAGCATCCAGATTAAAGTGCATCCTCTATCATCTTGGAAAGTGGCTCCAGTCTGTAATCGTCAGCTTTGGCGCCATTTACAATCAACGTTGGTATTGCCGTAACATTGTAAGCATCGGTACCGTGACGAGACTGCTCAACAATCTCTTTGTGCATCTCAGTATTAGACAAACACCGGTCAAATTTTGTTCTGCTAACACCGTAACGCAGCAATACAGACGCCATTCCATCTAGCGGGTTTTGGGACTGTAACCACTGGGACTGCTTGGCGAACAAGGCCTTCACTAGTGCCTTGGTTTCCTCGTCGTTACCGCAGCGAGCCACTGTGGAAGCGGCAAGGCCAACACGGTTTCCTTCCATATGGCGGTAGATAAAGCGCACCTTGCCCGTATCAATATATTTTTCCTTGATAGTCGGGAAAATAGTATTGGCAAAAGTTCCGCAGTGGACACATGTTAGCGACGCATATTCAATGATCTCAACTGGCGCATCGGGGCTGCCATAAACAATATCCCCATACGTCATATCCGACTGTTGTGCAGCGGAAGCCGGTGCATCCGGCGCAGCAGAAGTAGCCATAGCCTTTACTTCAGGCTGCACTTCTGAATTTTCTACTGATGCTTCTTCTGCTTCCGAGCATGCCGTTACAAAAAGCGCAATTCCTGCCAACACTGCTATTTTCTTCATCACTGAAACTTTCTTTGTGTGCCAATACTCCCTACAGACAGAATAAATTTATTAGCGAAAACTATTTATCAATACTAGTTTTTTCTAATCAGCTCCGAAGTCTCCCCCCCTAATCTTTTTTGCGGGTATAGACTTGCTCGCCCAATTTCATTAGCGCTGACTTCAAGTCACTGTCATGCCCAGCAGAGAGAAGCTCGTTCAATTGCCGTCTGTCTTCGTCGGTTACAGGCCGCTGGGCATGCGCCTGCGTCCTTCGCTGATGAGGAAGTGGTCCCTGTACAACCCGTAACTTAGAGACTGCCCCATAGCCAAAATACTGATTTACCAGATCAATAATATGGCCATGTCGGTGCTGCAGAAGCGGTGCAAACGCAGACTCGCAACGCACCTCCAACGTGCCATCCGTGCGGGTACCTCGTGCAAACCTTAAAGAGACAGGCAACGTCACCATAGACAACTCATGCCCGACAATATCCCGCCACCGTGTGACGACTTCGGTCTGAACAAACCCTTTGGAACGAATGGCACGGTCCATCAATGGCCGCATGACATCAACTGCCTTCACCGCCTTCCATCGCCGCTTGGATGTCTTTTTCTTTTGGTCCTTGACCATTTCACTTGTTCCTTACTTCACTCCTTGCTACCCCAAGGGAACAACCCTGACAAGTCAGCAAATAGGAATTTGAAAGCACGTGAACAGCTATGGTGAAAATCTGCTTGCATGGTATGACCAACATCAGCGCACGCTGCCATGGCGCTCCCCGCCCGGCGCAGCTCCTGATCCGTATCACGTTTGGCTTTCAGAGATCATGTTACAGCAGACAACTGTTGCAACTGTTAAAGGCTATTTTGATAAATTCCTTAGAATGTGGCCAACTGTTGATGCGATGGCGGCATCCAGACAGGAAGATATTTTAGACGCATGGGCTGGGCTGGGCTATTACGCACGTGCCAGAAATCTGCATAAATGCGCGCAGGAAGTGGTCCAAAACCATCAGGGCCAATTCCCAAGAACCGCTGCAGACCTAAAAACACTTCCAGGCATTGGCGATTATACGTCTGCTGCTATTGCAGCAATTGCATTCGGGGAGCCCGTCGGCGTGGTCGACAGCAATGTCGAGCGTATCGTCAGCCGCCTTTTCAGGATTTCCACACCACTACCCAAGGCAAAAAAACTGATACAGGAAAAGACAGATCAGATTACACCGTTTGACAGGCCGGGCGATTTTGCGCAAGCGATGATGGATCTGGGGTCCAGTCTGTGCAGCCCCAAAAACCCTGATTGCAATATCTGCCCTTTCTGTAGCTTGTGCCAGGCACAAACCCGCGGGGACATGGAAACTTTTCCTGTTAAACCACCAAAGAAAACCAAACCCACCAGACTGATAATTGCCTTTGCTCCGATGCATGAGGGATCAATCCTCCTGGAAAGGCGGCCTGACAGTGGCCTCTTAGGAGGCATGCCCGGCCTGTTTTCCACGCCTTGGGTCGAACAGGATACACACCCTAAGGACTATCCTGCGTACGCACCCTGCCCCGGCGACTGGACCGAACTGAACGGCGAAAGCAAACACACGTTCACCCATTTTCACCTGATCACCAGGCTGGTCTCTGCAGAGGTCCCAAAACGAAGCAATGTGGAAAATGGATTCTGGATAAAAAAAGCCGAGCTACAGACGCTCGGCTTTCCAACTGTTTTCAAAAAGATGCTGGAGCTGCTTCCCTGAAAATATTGGGAAGTATGATGCATCTCCTTATTCCGCAATACCTGCGATAGACACCAGGGTCAGAAGACCTGCTTCAATCGCCTGATGGCCGTCGACATTCTGCCACCATTCGTCCGGTGAATGAGCACGCCCACCAATACCGCCACGGCTGATAGTGATAGCAGGGATACCCTTGGAAATAGGAATATTACTGTCGGTTGAAGAGCTGCTTATTTTCGCAGTGTGCCCCATGGTGCGCAAAGCAGCCTGCATCGCGTGCAACAGATCAGAATCAATATCCCCTTTACCGGCTGGACGTTTGCCGACTTTTTCCATTTTTAGTGTTAGCTCAGGACCAGCAAGGCGTGCAGCGTTCTCTTCAGCCAGTGCTTTTTGAACAGCAGTCTGTAGAACAGCATCAATGTCATCCAGCTTGCTCTGATTGCCGGACCGCATATCGACTTCTGCCCAGGACGTAAACGGGATCGAATTAATAGAAGTACCACCGCCCATACGGCCAATATTATAGCTGGTTTTATCACCAGTTGACGTTACAGACGGCGCGTTGGCAACAAACTCCGCAATCGCACGACCCATTGCGTGGTGCGGATTAGCCATACCAAACGCTCCCCAGCTATGACCGCCGGGACCTTCGAAAATAATACGGTATCTATGGGAGCCGATTGCACCGTACACAACGCGTTCGATATCACCACCATCAATGGCGATGAAGGCGTCAATTTTACGTGCACCATCACGGAACAAATGCTTCACGCCGCGCAGATCACCCAGCCCCTCTTCACCAACAGAACCAACAAAAAGCAAATTTGCCTTTGTGCGGATATCCGCATGATTGATAGCCTTCAAAATCATATTCAGAACGACAAGACCACGGGTATCATCGCCAATACCTGGCGCATACATTTTATCACCCTCAAAACGTACAGTAACGTCAGTACCTTCCGGGAAGACTGTATCAAGGTGGGCATCAATCAGGATTGTCCGTGCACCCACTGTGCCCTTGCGCTCTGCGATAACATTGCCAACTTCATCGATCATGACACTGTCTGCACCGGCTGCTTTTAGCATTTCAGCAAACCGTTTGCCGCGCTTTTCTTCTTTGAAAGGCGGTGCTGGAATTTCCGTCAGTTCAATCAGGTCCGCCTGGGTCTGCGGCTCTTCTGCCATGATAAAATCAAAAGCTTTTTGAACTTTCGGATTTGCTTTGAGCGCTGCAATTGCAGCATCAGCGGCAGCAGCCTTCTCTGTGCTTTGTGGCTCAGACGCTGATACAGCACCCGAAAAAGCAGTTGCAGCGAGGGCCATGCTTGCCCCTAAATACAGTGATTTAATCAACATTTTCGTCCTCTATAATAATTATCGGACGCAAGTGTACTGGTCAGGTTGAGCCGGTCAAACCTTTTAAGCGTGTAATATTTCTGGATTATGGTTGTTTATGCAGGGGCTATAGTAAGATCATACCTGCTTGTGTGAGCGGAAAACGGATTGAACGATCCGCAACATCAAAACTACATTGTTATCAAGGTCAATCAGTTCAGAATGATTTTCCACCAATCCTGCCACCGCTGCAATGGCTGTGGCATTTCCGCGCTCTGCCAACCCAACAATCTGGTCTATAGAAAGTCCATGATAACTCATCACTAGCAACTCCGGTTACGGACACACGCCCCCAAGTCAATCACTCACCGGATTCTGCCAAAAGATTGTTAAGGAATTTGAAAAAACTAGATTGAAAATTATTCAAAATGTGCGGCTATCTTTAAGTCCGAGTGCTAACTCTTTGACCTTTTTATATTTTCTCATGCCCCACCAAAAGATATTTATTTGTATTTTTTTACACTCCTTGTAGTATTCGCCCGCAACCAAGCTACACTATCTGGTACCCGAAGCCTCCCTTTAGCTTTTTGGCGTTATTTGAGTATTACACCGTGAATGATACAAGCCCATTAAAATCCCCCGCAGCATGTCTGATCCTGATGGCAGCCGCCGCACCATTTTGTTTTGCAATCTGGAATGCCCTGTTGAACAATTTTGCCATTGAAGCTGCTGCATTTGGCGGACGCGAAATTGGCATCCTTCATTCCGTTCGTGAAATACCCGGCTTTTTGGCCTTTACGGCAATTTTTCTTTTATTGATGATACGTGAACAGGCATTTGCACTGCTTGCTTTGTTGATACTGGGAACGGGCGTGGCTGTGACGGGTTTCTTTCCTTCCGAGTACGACCTGTACATCACCACCCTGATGATGAGCATTGGCTTCCACTATTTTGAAACCATTCAAATGTCTTTATCCCTGCAGTGGCTGCCGAAAGGTGAAGCCCCAAAACAGCTTGGCAGACAGCTATCTGCCAAGTCCTTCGCCTCTATTCTGGCATTCGGCCTGTTGTGGTTACTTCTGGAAACTCTTCAGATTGACTATAAATGGCTCTTTCTACTGGGTGGCGGTGTGACCGTTGCCCTTACCCTGTTCATATGGGCATGGTTTCCCAGAATTGACGGCCATACGCCCCAGCGTAAATCACTAATCCTCAGAAAAAGATATTGGTTATTTTACGCCCTTACGTTCATGGGCGGCGCAAGACGACAGATTTTTGTCGTCTTTGCGGGATTTCTGCTGGTGCAAAAATTCGGCTTTTCTGCCGCTGAAGTCGCTGGCCTCTATCTGGCAAATCATATTGTCACCACATGGGCTGCACCAAAATTAGGCGCCTTAATCATTCGTTTCGGGGAACGGGCAACCCTGATTACAGAGTATATTGGATTAATTGTGGTTTTCACTGCCTATGCAGTTGTTCAGGACCCGGTGGTCGCGGCTATTCTCTATGTCGTAGATCATCTGTTTTTCTCCTTCGCCATCGCCCAGAAAAGCTATTTGCAAAAAATTGCCGACCCGGAAGATATCGCAGCAACATCAAGTGTCAGTTTCTCGATCAACCATATAGCTGCCGTCGTAATCCCTGCAACGTTTGGGACATACCTCTGGTCTCAGGACCCTGCCTATGTCTTTTATGCTGGCGCTATCATGGCCGCAGTATCCCTATTGTTATCCTTCAATGTCCCGCGCAAACCATCCGAAGGGAATGAAGTTGTATACGGAAGGGTTGTGCCAATACAGGCATAAGCTCGACGCTTGTTACTGGTCGTAGCCCATGGTAAACTTCGCCCGCTGTTTGCTGTGTCAACATAAGGGCAGACAGTGTTATCTGGTTTCGCCTGCTTTCAGTGTTTGGCGCGGGCAGCAGACAGCTTTTAGACATTCTTACTGTACGTCCATAGCGGTTTGCAGAACCACTTTTGCTGTTCCTGTTGCGTATTCTGCCGTGTGACCAGCTACACACCTCTATATGTTCCCAGTCCCAGTTGTCTTGTGTTTGGTGGCCACAGCCATATCTGCATGCCTGTCAGACAAAGCAGGTTCTGCATACTCAGTGAACAGCCAACAAACGGGAGAGAATGATGCCTATTGTAAGCCTGTTATTCAGCTTGGTTACGTACGTCATATTTCTAGGAGTGTTTGTGTATCTGGTTTTATTCATCGGCGGTAGCTTTTTAGCCGAATGGATACCGCTCCTATCACAGCTTAAAACCATCGATAGCGGGGGGCATTCTCTGGCATTCAGTAGCCTGAATCCCGCGATCAGTAATATTCTTTTGCTCGTCACCTTTGGACTTCAACATAGTATTATGGCCAGACCCGGCTTTAAGGAAAAACTAACCAAGTTTATACCTGCATCCTCAGAACGGAGCATCTTCGTGCTGATCACATGCCTCCTCCTGATATGGTTGTATGTTGCATGGCAGCCTATGCCGCACGTTATCTGGGATGCTGAAAACCTGGCGCTGAAACTTGGCCTTACGGCCTTGTTCCTCATGGGGGCTGGAATTGTTCTTTGGTCTACCTTCATGATAAACCACTGGGAACTTTTTGGATTATCTCAAGCTATTCGCGCTTATCGCGGCCTCCCCGCTGCCCCTGCAAAGCTGGTGGAACCTGCCTTGTATAAAGTTTCACGGCATCCACTTTATTTAGGGATACTACTTGTGATGTGGGCCACACCCTTTATGACAACGGGACACTTAATCCTAAGCGCAGTCTGGACCGCCTATTTATTCATCGGAATTGGGTATGAGGAACGGGATCTTCTTGCCCACTTTGGCGACGCATACCGGGATTATATGAAGCGGGTGCCACAATTGTTACCATTTGGCATCCGGCGCGATGGTCACTAATGGCAGCATATGCCAAGCATGACGCTAATCGCTAAACCTGTACGCTTTACTGTCTGAGGATATCAAACCCTAGACACATAAACGAAAACGGGTGTTCCCAAGGGCAATCGGGAACACCCAACGGAGGAGGTATAACGGGCATGCTACACCTCAACAGTCTTATAATTCTGGATATAACGAGGCCCCCGGCCCCGTTACATCAACCACACGATAAGATACCAGCCATAGTGTCCTAACGTGCCTGCGTTCAAGCCCGTCTGTGGGCTTTCATAGATCAGTGCATTTCTGCTCTGATTTCCTGACGAAACACATCAATTGGAAGCAGTTCGCCTTTCTTCTCTACATGCCAGAATGTCCAGCCGTTGCACGCTGGCTGACCCTGTACACGTGCACCCACCTGATGGATTGACCCTTTCACCTCTTCGGCAATTAGGGTGCCATCAGTACGCACGCGTGCTGCATAACGCTTGTTGCTGTCATACAAAGTCTCACCTGGCGTAATCATACCGCGCTCTACAAGATTACCGAACGGCACACGAGGTTGTGCTTTTTTACTAAGCGTATAACCCAGTGCTTCATCATCCAGCTTCTTGACCGCTGTAATCCGTTCCTGTGCTACCTTGATGTAATCTGTTTCGCGCTCAATGCCGACAAAGTTACGGCCAAGCTTCTTGGCAACAGCGCCCGTGGTGCCCGTACCAAAGAAAGGATCAAGAATAACATCGCCAGGCTTAGTTGATGCCATAAGCACCCGGTACAGAAGGGCTTCAGGCTTTTGCGTAGCATGTGCCTTCTTGTCACCGACTTTCAAACGCTCTTTGCCTGCACATATTGGCAGAACCCAATCTGACCGCATTTGCGTGTCATCATTCATCGCCTTCATGGCATCATAGTTGAACGTATAACCACTTTTATCCGCAGATTTACCGGCCCAGATCAGTGTTTCATGGGCATTGGTGAAACGAGTTCCCCGAAAGTTAGGCATCGGATTGGATTTACGCCAGATGATGTCATTCAAAATCCAGTAATCCAGATTTTGCAGGGCATTCCCTACGCGGAAAATATTGTGATAGCTACCGATAACCCAAATCGAGCCAGTGTCTTTCAGCACCCGGCGCGCAGCGGTCAACCATTCGTATGTGAAATGATCATACGCACCAAAGCTGGAGAATTGATCCCATGCATCATGCACACCGTCCACTTTGGAATTATCAGGACGTGTCAAAGTATCTTTCAACTGCATGTTATAGGGCGGATCCGCGAAAATTACGTCTACTGACTTTTCCGGCAGACTGTTCATCACCTCAATGCAATCACCCTGCACAATTTTATTCAAAGGCAGTTTGATCGTGCCCGCCTTTGCGGTCTTTGGTGCCGCCTTTTTAACCTTATCAGAATTAGCCATCTTATATCTCCATCCCGAAGCCGCCGCACTTGTTTTGGATGCGGTCATTCCTTCATCTTGGAGTCAAGATGATTCGAATCAATGATTCTGTCAAGCGATTCTTTTATATGAATCAATACTTTGCAGGGTTTTCTTTAGAAATTAAATCTCGAATCGGGGCAAAAGATTTGCGGTGAAAATGGGTGATTCCTACAAGCTTTAGTGCTGCCATATGCTTGGGCACACCATATCCTGCGTTTGCCTCGAAACCATATTCCGGATACTTTTCGCCAATTTTTTTCATCAAAGAATCTCGAAAAACTTTTGCGACAATAGAGGCCGCTGCAACCGATAAGGAGCGACTATCCCCCTTAACGAGAGTTTCTGCATAGATATCAAGACCGGGATTTTGATTGCCGTCAACAAGCGCGGCAGACGGCTTAATAGCTAATCCATCTACTGCACGGCGCATCGCCAATAAGGACGCTTGCAGGATATTCAGGCTATCTATTTCCTCAACAGATGCCTCTGCGACACTTACAGCCAGGGCTGTTTGATGAATTTGATCATAAAGCTGCTCGCGCCGCTTAGCCGTTAACTTCTTACTATCATTCAGCCCAGCAGGAATATTTTCATGATCAAGAATAACTGCAGCCGCGACCACCGGACCAGCCAACGGCCCACGCCCTACTTCGTCTACGCCGCATACAAAACCGCCCATGTCTGCCTGTAATCTTGCCTCGGCACTGAAGTCAGGGCCATTTTTTAATTCTATTGATGCATTTGAAAACAAGTCCGCAGTCACTTCTACTCTACTCCCCTTAGACGCTGATGTATGCCGGCTTGATACAATGCCCTCATGCCATTTTGGTCTTAATACAGTTCTGGGCTTTCTTATCGTTCTGGGCTTTCATACCATTCTGGGGAGACTAGCACATTCTTTGCCCCATAAAAAAGGCACTCGAAAAATCGAGTGCCGAGTGCTTGGTTTGGAAAGAAACGCAGAGCTCTCTCAAACTCTGTTTACTCAGTACAAAAACTAGTAAGTATTAAATAAATAAGGGTGGCCGGGCTATTGGATCGCTCAAAAGGGGGCTAGGGTAAGAGATTACAGATCCACCAGCACCGGCCAAAGACTGTCGTGTGCGCTATTCAGGGTATTCGGGGGTATTAATCGTACACGACAATTCAAAAACTGATCAGGCCGCTATACGGAACCGCTGAAAGCGTTCTTTTCGGCGCCCCAAGCGCCTGCTACGGCTTGACTTACTGCCTAGATCGGCAGACTTCGTAGACTTAACTTCGTGCAGAAATGACGTAAACATTGTTGTATCCTCGCTAAATGTCGATGGCTGGCTTTGCCAGTCCTTTTAAATTGCTGTCATCGTAACCAGTGCAAATCCTCTGACGTGATTGCTTCCTTGCTACACCCTTAACTTATGCATTTCGGGCAATCATTTCAATAGCACCCACCTTGTCTGCAGAACGCTTTATCGCAAATTGACCGCTGATCCCTTTGTATTTTGCTGATTTGCTGCTTGAGCACTGCCTAAAGTGTCCCTACACTCGCCGCAAAATGTTCAAAATAGAGGGATAGTACATGAGGAACACCACCAGAAAACACGTCAAACAGGTATTACATTTATTAGCCACAACCAGCATTGGTGCAGCCGCTATGTTCGCTGCAAATCACACTGCCGTTGCTGCTGATTCAAGCTGGGATGTGTCTAATCCGCCAGTCTCAGTTGAAGGCACTGAGGTTGCCATCAATACCAGTACCGGCACTTGGATGAGCCTAGATGTAAGCCCTGACGGCAAATGGATTGCGTTTGATATGCTTGGCGACATCTATAAATTGCCTATGAATGGCGGCAAAGCCGAGAACATCACACAAGGTGTGTCGTGGGATATGCAGCCACGCTTCAGCCCTGACGGCAAAACTCTCGCTTTCACCTCTGATCGCGCCGGCGGCAATAATATCTGGACCCTGGACCTTGAGACAGGCACCTATAAACAAGTAACGAAGGAAACATTCCGCCTGTTGAATAACCCGACCTGGTCGCCAGACGGTAACTTCATTGCCGCACGCAAGCATTTTACCACAACACGGTCCAACGGCACCGGCGAGATCTGGATGTACCATAAAGACGGCGGCAAGGGCTTACAGGTTATCAAACGCCCTAACGAGCAGTATCAGAAAGAACTGGGCGAACCTATGTTCACGCCAGACGGCAACAGTCTGTATTTTGTTCAAAACGTCACTCCGGGTAATACCTTTATCTATGCAGAGGATTCAAACACTGAACTGTATCAGATCAAATCCGTTGATCTGGCAGATGGTTCAGTTAGCGTTGTCGCTGGCGGCCCTGGTGGTGCAGTTCGTCCAACACCTTCTCCGGACGGCAAGTATCTTGCCTACGTAAAACGTGTTCGCGCGAAATCCCGTCTGTTCCTGAAAGATCTGGAAACCGGTAGTGAAAATATGATCCATGATGATATGGACCGCGACTTCCAGGAAGGTTGGGCAGTTCAAGGGGTATACCCAAACATGGACTGGACACCGGACAGTGAAAATATCGTATTCTGGTCACGGGGTAAAATCTGGAAAATAAGCGCCAAATCGCGCCAGGTAACCAATATCCCCTTCTCTGTTGAAGATACCCGAACAGTTTATGCGCCACCTCGCCCAAAGGTTGACGTTGCACCTGATACATTTGATACAAAAATTCCGCGTTTCGCCACACCGTCCCCAAGCGGTGACGCTATTGTGTATGAAACATTAGGCAAGCTGTATGTAAAACGAGGCGATGACACACCGGTGCGCCTGACCCGTGACAGTGGCGATCATTTCGAACTGTTCCCGACATGGTCACCAGACGGCAAATATGTCTATTTCACCACGTGGGATGATGTTGAGCTTGGTACTATTCGCCGTGTAAGTGCCAAGGGCGGTAAATCAAAGCAGCTAAACAAGGACAAGGGACACTATGCTGACTTGTCCTTGTCCAGTGACGGCGACACCCTTTTGTACAGAAAACGCAAGGGCGGTGGTTTCTTAAACCCTGATCACGGCCTGAACCCGGGCATCTACACTATGCCAGCATCGGGTGGCACCCCTGTTTTCATAACGGCAGACGGTACAAACCCAGCCTTTATGAAAAATGGCCGTATATCCATTTTCCAGGGTGGCTACAGCGGTAGCAAGCTTTACAGTGTATCCCCAGAAGGCCATGACAAACGGGAAATTGCCTCCACAGGCCTCGGCACTGATATCAAGCTCTCACCAGACGGCAAACACATTGCCTGGGTAGAGAATTACCAGGTTTATGTATCACCCTATGCCGCGACAGGTAAAAGTCAGGCACTGACACCATCCGGTTCTGCCCTGCCCCTTCGCAGACTAAGCAAAAATGGTGGCCTGTATATGGGCTGGAACAAGGACGGCACCGCCGTTCACTGGTCTATTGGCCCTGATTTCAAATCAGTAGCCATAAAGGAGGCCTTTGCAGACGGCTTCACTGCCCCTGATAGCGGTATCAATCTTTCAGTGAAAGCGAAACACGACAAACCATCAGGTATCACAGCACTGACCGGTGTTCGTATTGTAACCATGAATGGTGCGCTTGATGTGATTGAAGATGGTGTGATCATCATCGATGGCAACCGGATCAAGGCTGTTGGCCCAACCAGTCAGACAGCAATTCCAAACGGTGCCAAAATCGTTCGCCTTGAAGGCAAAACCATCATTCCTGGGTTGATTGATATCCACGCCCATGGCGGTTATGGTACCGGTGAAATCGTGCCGCAGCAAAACTGGAACCAGCAGGCACATCTGGCACTGGGTGTTACAACAACACATAACCCGTCCAGCCGTGCCAAACTGGTATTCCCCGCGGCAGAATATGCCAAGTCAGGGCTGACCCTGACACCGCGTATTTTCTCGACAGCAGAGATTATATACGGTGCACGGTCTGCGCTCTATGCACCGGTGAATGATATTGATGAAGCCTTAACCCATGTGCGCCGTCTGAAAGCACAAGGCGCCATCAGTGTGAAAAACTACAACCAGCCACGCCGGAATCAGCGCCAACAGATTGTTGAGGCAGCACGCCGGGAGAATATGATTGTCGTTGCAGAAGGCAGTGCCCTCTACCACCTTGGCATGTCCCATGTGATCGACGGCAATACCGGTGTGGAGCACACACTGCCCAACACGCACATCTATGATGACATTCTGCAGTTATGGCCACAGACACAGGTCGGCTTCACGCCTACTCTTGCGGTCGCATTTGGCGGACTACCCGCAGAAAACTATTGGTACCAACATACTGATGTCTGGAAGCACCCAATCCTGTCACAGTTTGTGCCACCAACCGTTCTGCAGTCGCGCTCTGTACGTCGCCCAATGGCACCGGAAGAAGATTATGTAGATAATCTGAACGCCGCTTTTGCCAAAGACCTGATGCGCAAAGGTGTAATGGTGAATATTGGTGCCCACGGCCAGCGTGAAGGCTTGGCCGCACATTGGGAGATGTGGAGTTTTGCCCGCGGCGGCATGACACCAATGGAAGCCCTGAAAACAGCGACCATCAATCCCGCACTGTATTTTGGTATGGAAGCGGATCTGGGATCTGTAGAAGCCGGCAAGCTGGCAGATCTGGTTATCCTGAACGTCAATCCACTGGATGACATTTACCAAACAGATAAAGTCTCCCATGTGATGCTGAATGGACGCCTGTATGATCCGAAAACACTGAATGAAGTGGAAACAGGGTCCTACAAAAACAAGCCCTACTATTGGCACGGCAAGCCTGAAAGCGAAATCCGCTAAGACAAAATCATCGCATAATAAAACCACTGGAAGCCCCGCCTATACGGCGGGGTTTTCATTTATTCGCCCCACACCATTCAACCCATTTGAGAAATATAAATCCATATCCGTGATAAATACTTGAACAAGAACAGTCTGCGAACTAGGTTAATTAATGGGGGTCCACTGAGTGAAAGACATGGATATATGAACAGGTTACAAGCTGGTCAGCCCCATATGATGATGACATCGAAGAAACTAGAATATTTCGAGAATGCTTCCAGCTTTATCGCTGAATGTAAGACAATTTCAAGTTCAGCCGAATTAGTCGCGACCTTTCACAAACATATTTCCGAACTGGGCTTCTGTCATTTCACCTGCACGTCTTTTTGTTCTGATAGCGATACGCCGCATAATGCAGTCCGTCTTGCCGAATACCCAAGTGAATGGATTGAACATTATATTCAGCAGTCCTACAAAAAGCATGACCGCATTCTGAGTGTTGCCAGAAACAGGATTATACCATTTTCCTGGGATGACCCGGTTGTCATGCACGGCATGACCGACCTGCAGGAGCAAATTTTTCAGGAAGCCCGGGAAACCGGCATTATCCACGGTGTAACTGTGCCCGTGTATGCGGACGGGTTTATCCCGGCCACCATCAATATCGTCGGGCCGAACAGAGACGTGGACCCAGATGTACAGCACGCCCTGCATTTAATGAGCATCTATCTCTATGACACAGCTGTCAAACTACGGAAACAGGAACCAGAAACCCTAACAGACCGGGTCATAGAATTGACAGACCGCGAACGGGAATGCCTGCAATGGGTGGCAGAAGGTAAATCAGAATCGGTTATCGCGGAATTGATGAATATCTCCCAAAGCACCGTCCATTTTCACGTAGAAAATACAAAACGCAAATACGGCGTAGCCACCAGGGTACAAGCCGTTGTTCGTGCCTTTCTCGATAATCAGCTACTTTTATAAATACGTCTACCTATCTAACTAGCTAGGTAGGCAATATCCCACATTTCAGCTTTAGTTAGGGCCTTCAACAACGGAGGCACCCATGATTGTTATCATCAATAGATTAAATCGCGACGATTACACCGACCTGCTAGATCAAATGTATCGCCAACGTTACGATATTTTTATCAAGCGGTTCGGGTGGGACCTGCCGAATGATGGCGTATTGGAAATCGATGAATATGATACCGATGATGCCGTTTATATTCTCTCCGTCGATGACGAGATGAATATCAAAGCATCCATGCGCCTGTGCCCGACAATGAAACCACACCTGATGGCCGACAAGTTTGCACACTTGTGCTTCAAAGGCGTACCAACAGGTCCATCCATTATGGAGGTAACGCGGTTTTATTCGCTAGACCACTATAAGCGGGATGACCTGCCACAGCATTTCACTGGCGAGCTGCGCGCAGCTATGCTGGAGTATGCTCTGTCCGAAGGCTTAACCCAGCTAACGTGCATCGCAAACCTGACCATTATACCGAACATGCTGAAAACCGGCTATGACCTAACACCCTTAGGGTTACCCATTTTGAAAAAGAATGAGTGCATCATGGCTTATGCCATAAATGTCACCCATGCGTCTTATATCGAAGTTTGTGAAAACAACGATATAGACGGCCCACTGCTGCCTGTGTCCAAACCTGGGGAACGGACCGCAGCATAACCACCACTGAGCCACCGAAAAAGTGGCCATTTCGTATCATTACCGGAGAAAGAGTTATGTACACACAGTCCCTTTCCCCTGTCGCCGCACCCCTGCTCGGGTCGAAGACGGCTGATACAAACCTACCGGGCACATGCCCGCATAAAACTGCGCAACCAGCGCAACTGGAAAGACCACCCCCTAATGGGGGGTGGTCCGAGGGACAGAAAGATACCGGATATCCAACCCCGGAAATCAGGGCGATTACCGAACAATTAAACACACATGGCTACACTGTTATAAATGAAGCCATCGCAGCGGATATGGTATCCCTGCTCCAGGCTGAGCTTCGCCCCTACTATTCGGCTTATCCGACTGGGAAAGGTGCATTTTACGGCAATAAAACCGTCCGTTTTGGTGGGCTATTCTCAAAATCAAAAACAAGCAGGGATCTTGCTTGTCATCCAGTGATTGTGGATTTGATGAAAGCTGTTCTGTCACCACTATGCGATACCATTCAAATCAACTTAACACAGGCAATCGCTGTGCTCCCGGGTGAACGGGCACAAATCCCACACAGGGATGACGACATGTTTCCTTTTTCCCATGAAGGGCAGCAAGTTATGGTCAATTGCATGTGGCCGCTAACACAGTTCACCGAAGAAAATGGCGGCACACGCATATGGCCACAGACACATTCACAGAATACCCCCCTTGGTGACAAGGACATTTCTTCCTACATCACCCCAACGCTTGCGCCGGGTGATTTGTTAATATGGCTAGGGTCTACAATGCACGCAGGTGGTGCAAACCTTACTAACACCCCGCGTGAAGGCATCGTCATCAGCTACAGCCTGGGCTGGCTGCGACAAGCGGAAAATCAGTATCTGGCAAACCCGCCGCATATAGCGGCCACCTATCCAGAAATGCTGCAACAACTGATTGGATATCACATGCACCGACCAAACCTTGGCTGGGTTGACGGACAAGATCCAGCCGAGTTGTTGAATGCAGGGCGTAAAAACTCTTATTCACCGTCACAGGATTATCTTCTGCCCGCATCCGAACAACGCATTGATGCCTTTTATGCCAAACATCACACGTATAGCGGCCATTAACTGGTGGTAGGCACGCTGCCTGCACCCCGCGTAGAAAACATAGTGCATTCCCGTCGGAGTACGACCCCGCTATTTCACCGGCACGGGCTCTGTCGTCTTACGCTTGGCAACACTCTTGCCTTTTTTAGTGCCAGCTTTTTTACCTTTTCCGCCGCTCGTTTTCTTACCGCCAGGTTTGTCAGTTGCACCTGGACCAGCAGACGGGACGATTTCAAAGGACAGTGCGCCATCATCAAGATGGACGACAACCTCACCACCTTTTTGCAGACGCCCAAACAGCAGTTCATCAGCAAGTGGCGTCTTGATACTATCTTGTATGACACGGGCCAGCGGACGTGCACCGTAAAGCTTATCATAGCCCTTTTCTGCCAGCCATGCCTTCGCGGCAGGATCAAGAGAGATTTCCACATTGCGGTCCGCCAATTGAAGTTCCAGTGACAGAACAAATTTTTCAACAACCTTGGAAACCACCTCAGGCGGCAAATAATCAAACGGTACGACCTTATCAAGGCGATTTCTAAACTCTGGGCTGAAAGTATTCTTGATTGCCTCATCACCAGCACCAGAATCGGTTTCCCGTCCAAATCCAATTGCGGATTTCGCTAGATCACTTGCTCCGGCATTGGTTGTCATGATCAGAATGACATTACGGAAATCTATCTTCTTACCATTATGGTCAGTCAAAGACCCATTATCCATAACCTGTAACAGGATATTAAACAGATCAGGGTGTGCCTTCTCAATTTCGTCCAGCAACAAAACAGCATGCGGATGCTGGTCCACTGCATCGGTAAGCAGCCCGCCTTGATCAAAACCTACATAGCCAGGAGGTGCACCAATCAACCGCGATACTGAATGCCGTTCCATATATTCAGACATATCAAACCGGTGCAATTCAACGCCTAGCAGACCGGCCAACTGACGGGCAACTTCGGTTTTACCGACACCCGTTGGCCCACTAAACAGATAGGAACCAATCGGCTTGTTCGGCTCCCGTAGGCCTGCACGTGATAATTTTATAGATGCGGACAATGCCTCTATCGCCTGATCCTGACCAAAGACAACCCGCTTCAAATCCTCTTCCAGCGTTTGCATAACCCGGCTTTCATCAAGGGTAACAGTTTTCGGTGGGATGCGGGCAATCTTTGCAACGACTGCTTCAACATCCTTAACGCTGATAGTCTTTTTCCGTTTGCTGGGCGGCAACAACATCTGTGCTGCACCCGTTTCATCAATCACATCAATTGCCTTGTCCGGCAGTTTACGGTCAGAAATATAACGATCAGACAGTTCAACCGCCGTTTTAATGGCATCCGCCGTGTAGCGCACGTTATGATGGTCTTCGAAATATGGCTTCAAGCCCTGCAAAATTTTGATGGTATCAGGCACAGAAGGCTCAGTTACATCAATTTTCTGGAATCTGCGTAGCAGCGCCCGGTCTTTCTCAAAATGACTGCGGAATTCTTTGTAAGTCGTTGACCCCATGCAGCGAATTGACCCATTCGCCAAGGATGGCTTCAGAAGGTTTGATGCATCCATCGAGCCGCCGGATGTGGCCCCTGCACCGATTACCGTATGAATTTCGTCAATAAACAGAACCGCACCTTCAATCTGCTCCAATTCCTTGACCACAGATTTCAATCGTTCTTCAAAGTCACCACGGTAGCGGGTCCCTGCAAGCAAAGCCCCCATATCCAGCGCATATATAGTCGCATCCAGCAAAACGTCTGGAACCGCTTTCTCAGTAATTCTGCGTGCCAAACCCTCAGCAATCGCAGTTTTACCCACACCAGGGTCTCCGACCAGAAGCGGGTTATTTTTAGAACGGCGACATAAGATCTGGATTGCGCGCTCAAGCTCGCTCTCCCGTCCAATAAGGGGATCAATTTTACCGTCCAGCGCGCGCTGATTTAAATTGATGCAGTAAGCAGCAAGCGCACCACCGTCTTTACCGGGAGTTGCTTCAGCTGCATCATGTTCGTCATCATCCGCATCTTCATCATCAACGCCGCGGACCGGACGGTTGTCTGACATATTAGGTGCCTTCGCAATCCCGTGCGATATATAGCTAACGGCATCAAGGCGGGTCATATCCTGACTTTGTAGGAAATATACTGCGTGGCTTTCACGCTCAGAAAACAGAGCAACCAACAGATTTGCACCCGTCATCTCTTCCCGACCGGAAGACTGCACATGAAGCAAGGCACGCTGAACAACCCGCTGGAATCCAGCCGTTGGGGTGGCCTCCATGCCGTCACCTTCTTCAAGCTTCAGCGTGTTTAATTCTTCGTCAAGATAGGATTCCAACTGCTGCCGCAGTTCATCAATATCGACATCACAAGCCACCAATACGGCACCAGCTTCCGGATCATCCAAGAGTGACAACAAAAGATGTTCGAGCGTTGCATACTCATGATGACGGACATTGGCTTCATGCAATGCGCGGTGCAGCGTTGCTTCCAGATGTGATGAGAAACTTGGCACTCTTGGTATTCCTTATTATTTCTACTTTTTGATAAGACGCTTCAGGGGCAGTATCCCCTTCGACTATCTATTCTTTTTCCATCGTACACTGTAATGGATGTTCGTGTTGCTTGGCGAAAGCCATTACCTGTGCGACTTTGGTTTCTGCGACTTCAAAAGTGTATATACCGCATACACCCACACCGCGTTGATGAACATGAAGCATGACCTCGGTCGCCTGCTCCATCGTCATCCGAAAATATCGCTGCAATATATGCACAACGAATTCCATCGGCGTATAATCGTCATTTAGTAACAAGACTTTATACATCGAAGGTTTTTTGGTTTTGGCTTCGGGGCGGGTCAGAACGCCTGTCCCTGCACCGCCACCTGTTCCATTATCCTTTTTGTCCTTGTCTTTATCGGACATGACACCTCCGCAAAAACATCATACATTTTATAATGTAACGCATAAATTTATGACTAAAAGGGTAACAGACCATTTTTTCTGAATATTTTTTCAGTTAAAGGCCCTCTGGCGGTGTAATACCTGACGCTTTCAGCGCCCCGACCAAAGCCTGTTTCAAGCGGCTCAGCCCAGCATCACTGGATGCTTCACAGCGTGCCACTAGTACTGCTTGCGTGTTGGATGCACGCAGTAACCACCAGCCATCATCGGTTTTCACACGCACACCGTCAACCGTTGACATATCAGCGCCTGCGGCCTCCAAGCGCGCTTTCACCTCATCAATGACGACAAACTTACGCTCTTCCTCACAATCAAAACGCAGTTCAGGTGTATTGATCGCAGCTGGCAAATCATCCTTCAGTGCTGCTAAATCTCCGCCCTGCCTGGCGATTGCATTGATAAAACGAACGCTGGCATACATGGCGTCATCATGGCCGTAAAATTTGTGCTTGAAGAAAATATGGCCCGACATTTCCCCGGCCAAAGGGGCTTCCATCTCTACCATCTTGGCTTTAATCAGAGAATGTCCAGTTTTCCACATCACACCCTTGCCGCCCAGCGCATCAATACGGTCAAACAGAACCTGACTTGCCTTCACATCCGCGATAATCGCTGCGCCTGGCACTTCCTGTAACAGGTCAGCCCCAAGGATGGCAAGCATTTGATCACCCCACACAACTCTGCCCTGCCCGTCAACTGCGCCGACACGGTCACCGTCTCCATCAAATGCCAGACCAAAATCACAGCCTTCCGCACGGACTATGTCTTTCAGTTGCTCCAGATTTTCTTCAACTGTCGGGTCCGCATGATGGTTCGGGAATGTACCGTCGACT
Source organism: Kordiimonas sediminis (assembly GCF_014656395.1). Classification (GTDB taxonomy): domain Bacteria; phylum Pseudomonadota; class Alphaproteobacteria; order Sphingomonadales; family Kordiimonadaceae; genus Kordiimonas_A; species Kordiimonas_A sediminis. The sequence goes on along the minus strand of NZ_BNCI01000002.1, from coordinate 433,473 downwards.
TCTTCATTGATAACAATATGTTCGCCGGGCAACCGTTTCACCAGCGCAGAAACCGCTGGTCCTGCTGATCCGTTAGCGGGATCCCAAGCAATCTTGAAACTTCCAACTTCAAAATCACGAGCCAGACGGTCGATATAGCGGTCAAAGATATCCTCTTCTGACCGGGTGCCTTCCCCTGTTTCAAAGTCGCCTTTCGCAGCGGTTGCACCCAGCGCCTGAATGGCAGCACCGAAACACGGCTTCTTACCAATCATCATTTTAAAGCCGTTATAGTTTGGCGGATTATGCGACCCTGTCACCATTACGCCACCATCTGTATCCAGTTCAAATACTGCGTAGTAGAGCATAGGCGTTGCCCCCATACCAACACAGACCACATCTACGCCTGTGCTCGTAATCCCGGCCATCAACGCATCAGACATTGCCGGGGACGACACGCGGCCATCATACCCGACTGCAACCCGACTGCCGCCAGCGCGCTTGATATGGGTCCCGTACGCACGTCCCAGTGCCGCCGCATCCTCCACAGACAAGGTTTCGTCAACAATACCGCGTACATCATACTCACGGAGAACACTGGAGTGAAAATTGTGGGCAGTCATAAAAATCCCTCAAAAATTATGGTAAACAATTCTATGTACCCTGTCAGGATGACAAGGTAGGGTCAACGCTAAATAGCTAAAAAATCAGACATGTCTTGATAGAAAGACCAAAGACACTTTACGGAACGTCCCACAACAGGACACGGGTGCTCAGGTAGGACTATTTATCCAGGAGAATTCGCCGGGCTTCATTCAATTTGCCCGCCATCCAGTCTGATCCACCCTTGTCTGGATGGTTAAGCGAGATCAGGCGCTTGTATGCTTTTTCTATTTCTTCTTGTGAGGCACCGGGTTTCAAGCCAAGAATTTCAAACGCTTCATTATAGGTCATGCTACTATTGGTGGGGCCACTGCTGGTCTGGCCAGACCCATGCTGGCCGCGCTTCCCGCCACTCTCTTTGCGCTGACTTAGCATTCGCCATAGCGCAAATCCCGCTGGCACAACGGCAATTATTCCCTTGCCTGCTGCCAGAAACACAGCCGCCAGCAACCCACAAATCAGCAAAATTGCCCAGAAAAAGGCCCGTTTGGCGCTCTCAAGCTCGGCATTGGCCCACCACTGCAGAAACAGCAGCAACAGCCCAGCCAAAATCAACCCAAACAGCAAGTATCCGATCATCGGTCTATACTTCCTGCTCGCTCAGGAAAGGCAGATTAAGACCATCCATCAAGGCCCGCAATTCCTGACGGGCCGCTACGTGTGACATGGTCATACCGCGCCCATCAAGACCACCAGAGTCCTTCAGGTCCATCAAGGTAAGTCCCTTCAGGAACAATTCCCTATATATAACACGTTCGCCCAAGCCGGGAATATGACGAATGCCAATGCGTTTGGACAGCTCGTTCAGAACCTTCTCAACCCTGCCCTTGTTCTTCGCATGCAAACTACCCACACGGTTCCGCAGGATCACCCAGTCAATATGGCCACCATCCGCAACCGACCGGCGTTGCCGTGCCTTCCATACCATTTCCGCATAAAGGCTGGGGCCGATCATTTTGTGGGTATCCGCGTCGACGCGAGCCAGTAGGTCCAGATCAACAAAACTGTCATTGACCGGTGTCACCAAAGTGTCCGCCGCCGTATGCGCCAGGCGGGACAGATAAGTATCACTACCGGGGCAGTCAACAACCATCACATCAACATGGTCCATCAGATCAACATAAGTAGCCTCAAAGCGCGCTTTTTCATCAGCCTCAGCGTCATCAGCGCTGCGAAGCTCTGATTTCGGCACAACTTTTTCTAGCGGCATGGGTAGATCAATACCTTTTGACGTAGCAAAAGCACGGCGGTTTTCAATGTAGCGCGTCAATGACTTCTGTCTGGCGTCAAGGTCAATTGTGCCTACACGGTATCCAGACCGAAGAAGAGACACAACAATATGCATGGCTGTTGTGGATTTTCCGCAACCACCCTTTTCGTTTCCAAGAACGATCAAATAGGGACGATCAAGCTTCACTGATTTTGTGTCCTGATTTGTTTCCTGCGCCTCATCTGGCACTCTTTTTCTCCAAACTTTTGCCACAAATAAAGATAGGATGTCGACTATCTATGCATGGTCCCTTATAGGGACTGCGCCAAGACAATTGTCAATAGACGGATTGTGAATTTTCGGTACACTTTCTTTGTCTGATGTATTTGTGCTGTGACCTTATATGAGGAAACGTCTTTGAAAGAAGTCTTAATTAACTCGCTCAAAGCGCTGATTCTAATAGCGATATTTGCAGTTATGCCCTTTGTGGGAGCGCGTTACCAACTTACGCAGTCGCGCACCGCTGTGCTCGAATCAAACGCACCAAATTATCTCTCTCATGCTGATCCAAAAGACCTGGACCGGCTTTCGATGCAGCGTTTATCACGTGTTCTCGACACAAAGTTTCATAGTGTGGATTCTGTACCACGCATTTTTGTATCCGACATACCTTCAGAGCTGACTGAAATCGACCATATCCCTGAAAAGAAAAGACTTTTCACTAGTGTCGTGCTGCCCTTAATTTTGCGGGCGAATGAGATAATTCTCGCTGAACGTGATATTCTTGAAAATTTTCAGACACGTATCCAAAATGGCGGCCATCTAACGAAGAGTGAGCTGAAGTGGGTCTACACACGCGCAGCCCGGTACCGAGTAAACATCAACAAGGCACCAACAGTGAAGGATATAGACCGCCTCCTGTATCATATTGATGTTATCCCACCGTCACTTGCGCTTTCGCAGGCAGCGATGGAAAGCGGCTGGGGAACAGCACGTTTCACACAAGAAGGCAACGCCCTGTTTGGGCAGTGGACATGGGACGGCACAGGTATGGTGCCTGAACGGCGGGAAGACGGCAAAGTACATACCATCAAAATTTATGATTATCCGCTCGATAGCGTAATCAGTTACATGACCAACCTAAACCGTCATAAAAATTATGAAACTTTGCGCCAACGCCGCCAGGAAATTCGGCAAAGAGGGCAAATTCTCCGCGGCGAAGCACTTGCCCCCGGATTGGCCGCCTATTCGGAACTAGGCGTGGATTATGTACATGAACTTGTGTCCCTGATTAATTATAATGGCTTTGCTGTGCTGGACAGAGCACAGCTTGTGCAAGCTGACACCTAGAAAGAATCAAGTATGACAGCAGTAATCCCGGTGGTGCGAACCATTGATGACCTTCGCCGTATTGTCAGTGACTGGCGGCAGAATGGTTTCCGTGTAGGACTGGTACCTACGATGGGGGCACTGCATGACGGGCACCTGTCTCTTGTACATGAAATTAGTAAAAAGGTAGACAAGGTTATCGTCTCGATCTTTGTGAACCCCAAGCAGTTTGGCGAGGGCGAAGATTTTGACACTTATCCCAGAACGGAAGGCAGCGACCGCCAAAAACTGGCCATGACCAGTGCCGACCTGGTTTTTGCTCCCCCGGCATCGGAAATGTACGGACATGGATTTTCCACGAATGTAACTGTGTCTGGGTTAAGCACTGTTCTTGAAGGCGCAAATCGTCCTGGTCACTTCGACGGCGTTGCGCTTATCGTCACCAAACTTCTGTTGGCGGCCCTGCCTGATGTCGCCATTTTTGGGGAAAAAGACTATCAGCAGCTTTGTGTCATCAAACGTTTTGTTGCCGATCTGAACATCCCGACAGAAGTTATTGGCGCTCCCCTCTTTCGTGAAGAAGACGGTCTGGCCGCCTCATCCCGCAATGCCTACCTAGAGCCAGAAGAACGCAGAATTGCCAATAGTTTATATAAAGCCTTGAAGCAATTATGCGCGAATGCCAGAAAAGGCGGCGATCTTCGCGCAGAAGAAAATCGTGCAACCGAAGCAGTGCTCAAGGCTGGCTTCCAGAAGGTAGACTATATCAGCATTGTAGACCCGGAGACCCTCGAAGTATTGGAAAAACTGGACCGTCCGGCGCGTGTGATCGCTGTTGCGCGGCTTGGCAAGGTCAGACTATTGGATAATATGGCAATCTAGAAAAAGGCGGTCTAGCCTTCATCCCCTTGGAACCATTCATATTCTTCGCAAAGTGACAGCTGTTTGACACCAGCTTCCAGAAAACGTTTGTCCGCAGCAAGCGCATCAAAGTATCGCAGTAGCGGCGCCAGGTCATTCGACCAAGGATACCCCAGCTCAACAATACTGCGATAAACATAGTCAGGAAACCTGACAAAATCGCCAGCTTCTGTGCACTGTTCAATCACCAGTTTGCTCGCACGGCCTAAAATACAGATCCGTTCGATCATACGCTTCCCATATGTGGGCGGCAGGCTCTTTATCTCGGCCTTCAGCAAGGCCCCAACACTTACACCAATGGAATCGTTTGTAACGATCAGATGCTCAACGCTGGTACCTGTATCGCCGCGCAGGGCATTCGCTGCAGCCAGGGCACGGCGGCGCAAATCAGGTGGCAGTTCTCTGAACCCACTGGCCATCCAAAATGCAATGCGTCGGCGGACATGGTCAATTGATTTCCCCTTAATGATAAAATCGTCACCACCGTACCGCAGGCCGTTTCTGACAATTTCCAGATCATCATAACCGGTCAGAAAGACAAAAGGCATATACTTTAACCCTTCGTCAGTGACTATGTGCGCCAGATCAAAGCCCCCCTTACCCGGCATTTGCACGTCAGAGACAATCAGATCAACCTCACAGGATTTCAACGTGCTCAGTGCTTCATCGACATTTTCGGCTATCAGGGCTTCAAACCCAAATTGACGCACACCAGCAGCCTGCATCCGCAATACCACAGGTTCATCATCAACCAATAAAACCGTACCGGATCGTCTTGTCATTCACTTAGCCTTAAAGGAGAACTGCGGCGGCAACGCCCAAAAATACAAAAAAGCCTACAACGTCTGTCACAGTGGTTACAAAAACAGACGATGCTATCGCAGGATCAATGCCAAACCTGTTTAAAGTAAGCGGTGTCAGCAGTCCACAAGCACCTGCAACTATCATGTTGAAAACAAGGGCAAAAGCGAAAACAAGCCCCAAGGTTATATTGTCATACCATAGCCAGGATATGGTCCCTGCAATAACAGCCAGCGCCGCTCCGTTGACGGTCGCAATGATTACTTCGCGGTTCAGAACCCGCATGGCATTCAGGGACGTTAATTCCTTTGTGGCAATCGCGCGAACCGCAACAGTCATGGTCTGCGTTGCAGCGTTGCCGCCCATGCTGGCAATAATCGGCATCAACACAGCCAGCGCTACCATCTGTTCGATCGTACCTTCAAATAGGCCAATGACGATAGACGCCATCACCGCCGTTCCCAAATTCACAAACAGCCATAAAAACCTGTTTTTAATAATATCAGTCAGGCCTTCATTCACACCTAGGTCACTACTTACACCTGCCAGTGCGAGCAGGTCTTCTTCTGCCTCATCCTCGATCACTTCGATCACATCATCAACGGTGATCACACCAACAACGCGCCCGGCCGCATCAATAACAGCCGCTGAAATCAGATGATATTTGGTAAAGCGGTAGGCCACTTCCTCTTTGTCCATGGCCACATCAACCAGATGCAAATCGTCATCTTTGATCTCGCCAAGAGAGATGTTACGTGCAGACCGCATAATGCGTGACAATGGCACCGACCCAACAGGCTTATGTCCCGGATCGACAACAAAAATATCATAAAAATCGCTTGGAATTGATTCGTCTTCACTGCGCAGGAAGTCAATCGCCTGTCCAACGGTCCAAAACTCCGGCAGTGCGACCAGATCGCGCTGCATCATCCGGCCAGCAGATTCGTCAGGGTAGCTCAGGTTTTCTTCAATAGCCGCCCGGTCATCCACAGTCAGCGCACGCAGTACTTCTGCCCTGTCTTCAGCATCCAGTTCTTCGATGACATACACGGCGTCATCGGTATCAAGTTCCGTTACAGCATCGGCAATCTGTTCGTTGGAGACGGCTTCATACAGATCAAATTGCGCTTCACCCTCTACCTCGATGAAAAGCTCGGGTGGGAGTTTGTCCCCAAGAAGCGAGACAAGCGTCCGCCTGTTTTTCGACGGCAAAAACTCCAGAAGGTCTGCGATATCCGCAGCGTGCATATCTTCAAAAAGCTCAAGAACCCGACTTTCATCCTGTTCTTCAAGCGCTTCTGAGAGCGTGTCCATAAATTCACGGGAATGATGCACATCGCTGGTTGGCAGAATATTTTCCGCCTCTTCCACAGTGCCTTCTTCGATTTCGTCAATTTCCGGGTTTTTTTCTGTCATTTTTCCCGTTCCCTGCGTTAAGGCACATTGCGTGTTCGCGACCGTGTTCTCTTGATAAAGGAAGGGGCCCTTTTTTGTCTAGGGATTTGTCAATCAAACGGCATGATTTCCAAATATCGGACAGGACAGTTGGGATTCTTTGAACACAGACGTGCTCCAAAGGCAAAACAGGAGCCAGATAAGCCAAAAGCCCCGTAGTTTCCCACGGGGCTTTTGATAATGGTGCGGCCGAGAAGACTCGAACTTCCACGGACAATTAAGTCCACAGCGACCTCAACGCTGCGCGTCTACCAATTCCGCCACGGCCGCAAGGTCGGGGGTGTAGCTATCAAATAAGTATGCCCCCCGCAAGCGAAAAATAAGCGGAAAACAAAATAAGTCTAAACGGCGGGGTTTTATACCTGTAGCTGGCTCATCATACGGGTAATGGAAACACCAATTTTATCACCAACAATCATGATTTCACCGCGAGCTACCAGCTCACCGTTTGCATAAATCCAGCATTCATCTTCATGTTCGGCATCCAGATCAATAACAGCACCCCGCCCCATCTTCAAAAGTTGACGGATCGGCATCTGAGTCGATCCCAGGATCACAGTAATATCGACGGCTACTCTGTTAACTGCTGGGTTCATCATTCATCCTTTATCGGGGTCGTTTCGCCCTTTGCCGAGTATTTAGCCAGCTTCAGGTTAATATTTTCTTAGAATGCCCATAGTCTTACCGTCAACCTCTTTTGTTGGGTGGTAATTAATGATAAGAGCAGTCACAACGCAGTGTAACAGCAGGAAACCCAATGACCAAGGCTGAATGGCGCATATCCGACGACCTGATTAATTATGACGATGCTCTGTCATTTATGGAAGAGCGTGCCCGTGCGATCAGTAACGATACCGCATGTGAACAGGTCTGGCTTCTGGAACACCCGCCCCTTTATACGGCGGGGACAAGTGCTGATCCGGCGGACCTCGTTGACCCTGAACGTTTCCCCGTTTATGACGCTGGTCGCGGTGGGCAATATACCTATCACGGCCCCGGCCAGCGCGTCGGCTATTTCATGCTGGACCTGCGTAAACGCGGTAAAGACGTTCGGCAATTTGTCTATAATCTGGAAGAGGTTATCATCCGGACTCTGGCCTCGTTCAACATTGTCGGCGAACGACGGGACGGGCGTGTTGGCATCTGGGTTGTACGCGACGATGGCCGCGAAGACAAAATTGCTGCGATTGGTGTTCGCGTCAGACGCTGGGTTACCTTCCACGGTATTGCCATAAATGTTGATCCTGATCTGGAACATTTTAAAGGCATTGTCCCCTGCGGGATTGCTGAGCACGGCGTCACCAGTTTTGCCGACCTTGGCCTTCCTGTGACGATGGATGATGTTGATGTCGCCCTTAAGGGTGCATTCGATGAAGTCTTTGGCCTTGAACCCCGCCCAATGACCGTTAAATGGCAACCCGCGCCCATGGGCCGGAAGCAGATAGCCACTAACGGTCAAGACCCGCGCATTGAAGACACCCATCCGGTGTTTAAGCTGTAGACTTGAACAATCCCCCCTGTCCCCTGTATAGTTCTATATCGTCTTGTCTGGGGAGAGAGGAAATGATGCACAGTCTCTATAAACGCCTTCATAAAGTGTTTTTAATCTCAGCGATTTTAACACTCGCTGGATGCGGGTTCTCTGAAAGCCTGACAGAGGCAGAAGACCTGATCGACACTTTCCGTGCACATGTCGCAGAGAATGACATCGACACCATCTATATGGACATTTATCACCCTGATGTCAGAAAACAGCTTTCCCGTCAGGATCTTACAGGGTTTATGCGAAACTACAGACCCTCTATCATTAAAACATCGTCCCGCTCCAGAATATCCTGGAACAGCAACGTCGGGACAAGCGGTACCACCGTTACCCTTGTTTATTCAGGCAAGCTAAATGGCAGCAGTGTCACGGAAAAATTCGTCCTGAAATCTGATGGTGATATTCTGAAATTGTGGCACTATGCGTTTAACGTTTCAGACGCTGATGCACTTGAAAAGAATATTAGCATCTAACGCAGGGCATAGTTTTCAAACCGTTGGCTTAACTTCGAACCGTTTGGGTGCAATGCCCTGCGCTTCTACTGTTTCAATACGATCAACCTTGGCGTGTTCCGGCCCTTGGTGACAAGCGGCAATCATGCCATCCACAGCGGCAGAGCTACCTACAAACAAAGCTTCCACCGTGCCATCAAGTCTGTTGCGAACCCAGCCGTACACGCCTGCAGCATTCGCTTGTTGCTCCGTCCAGGCGCGGTACCAAACACCCTGTACCTTGCCGTAAATACGGACTTTCACTGCGGTGGTAGTCATGTGCATCACTCCACTTTATCGTCATCTGACAGAGCATAAATCTACTAGGCAGCCCCGTAAGGCTACCAATAAGGCTAGTGGTGATGATTTAAGCAAATTCTATAATAACATCATCAACTGCAAGGCTGTCGCCTGCTGCCGCATTAATGGACTGGACAACACCGTCACGCTCTGCACGCAGGATATTTTCCATTTTCATTGCCTCCACTACCGCAAGCGGCTGACCTGCCTTTACTTCCGCGCCTTCTTCCACCGCAATGGAAACAACCAGTCCTGGCATCGGACACAAAAGCAGCTTGCTTGTGTCAGGTGCAATTTTCTCAGGCATGAGTTTGTAGAGTTCTGCCGCACGCGGTGTTTGAACCCTGACAGGCAGCGACACACCGTCTGTGGTCAGCGTGTAGCCAATCGCATCATAATCAATTTCGATTGCATGATATGTGCCGTCGATAGTGCCCTTAAACACCGGATCACCCGGCATCCAGTCACTTTCCACCTCTACCGACTTGGAACCGATCACTACCTCTGCATGATCGCCTACAGGGATGATGGACGTATCGAACGCTTCATTGTCAATTGTTACAACCCAGCGCATGAGCTGTGGTGCCTCAGGCTCAGAAATCTGCCCTTCGATCTGACTAGCCCGGGAGACCTCGATCGCATTGATCATTGTCGCGGTCACGACCATCGCTTCTTTCGTTGTATCGGTTAAGCTGCCGCCTTCAAATCCATCAGGATATTCCTCGGCGATAAAGTTGGTCGTCATGTCACCAGCCTGAAAGCGTGGGTGAGCCATCAGCGCACTGAGGAACGGAATGTTATGCGCAATACCCCGAATGTAATATTCGTCCAGTGCCCGGCGCTGGGCAGCGATTGCCTCATCCCGGGTTGCCCCGTATGTCACCAGTTTGGCGATCATAGGATCATAGAACATGGAGATTTCCGCACCTTCATATACGCCGGTATCAACGCGCACAGTCTCTGATTCTGCGGGTGGTATATAACGGCTCAGTCGACCGATAGACGGCAGGAAACCGCGCAGTGGATCTTCGGCATAGACACGGTTCTCCACTGCCCATCCGGTCAAGGTTACGTCATCCTGTGACATTGTCAGTTTTTCACCGTCCGCAATGCGCAGCATCTGCTCAACAAGATCAACGCCCGTGACAAGTTCAGTCACAGGATGTTCCACCTGCAGTCGGGTATTCATTTCAAGAAAATAGAAATTCCGGTTCTTGTCGACGATAAATTCAACCGTACCAGCACTGCAGTAATCCACAGCCTTGGCAAGGGCTACCGCCTCTTCGCCCATTGCTTTACGTGTTGCTTCATCCAGAAACGGACTTGGCGCTTCTTCCACAACCTTTTGGTGGCGACGCTGGATCGAACATTCCCGTTCGCCCAGATAAATCACATTGCCGTGCTTGTCACCCAGCACCTGAATTTCAATGTGACGGGGTTCTTCGATAAATTTCTCAATGAAAACACGGTCATCGGCGAAGCTGGATCTCGCCTCGTTTTGTGCGGACAAGTATCCTTCGCGCGCTTCTTCATCGTTCCACGCAATCCGCATGCCCTTGCCGCCACCGCCTGCAGAGGCTTTCAACATAACCGGATACCCGATCTGTGCGGAAATCTTTACCGCTTCATCGGCATCCTTGATAATGTCCATATGTCCCGGCACTGTTGTTACACCGGCTTTTGCCGCCAATTCTTTCGAGGTAATTTTATCACCCATCGCCGTGATCGCATATGGGTCAGGCCCAATGAAGGTGAGTCCTGCCGCCTGCACTGCTTCTACAAAGCTGGCCCGTTCAGACAGGAAGCCATAACCGGGATGAATGGCTTCCGCACCTGTTGCCTTTGCCGCCTCAAGTATCTTATCAGCGATAAGATAACTTTCAGCCGCAGCAGGAGGGCCAATATGTACTGCTTCGTCTGCCATTTCCACATGTAGAGCATCTGCGTCTGCATCCGAATACACGGCAACTGTTTTAATACCCATTTTCCGGGCAGTTTTAATAACACGGCAGGCAATTTCACCGCGGTTAGCAATCAGGATCTTATTGAACATATGATTGGACCCTCTTCTTTATCTAATCAGCCCCGTCTGCGGGACGAAAAATACCAATAAGCAGCCAACAGGACTGCAACCCCAGCAAAAAACCAGTCACCCGACACGTCGCTGATTAGCGCACCAGCGATACATCCCCCAACAAGCATCCCGACGATAAAGGCAAAGATTGCAACCGACCGCACTTCTGCCTTGGTCGCAGTATCTGCAATCTCCTTTTGTAAATCGTCAGGTAGGGGGCGGGCCATGGTGTGATGTCCTTAAAGGGGAATATTATCGTGTTTCTTCCATGGGTTCTGAAGATCCTTGTTCGCAAGTTTCTTCAGTCCTTTCACGATACGATTACGCGTATTATGCGGCATGATCACATCATCAAGGAACCCGCGCTGTGCTGCCACAAACGGATTGGCAAACAAGTCTTCGTAATCCTTGGTATGCGCTGCAATCTTTTCCGCGTCATCCCGATCCTTACGGTACAGGATTTCAACGGCCCCTTTTGCCCCCATCACGGCGATTTCTGCAGTTGGCCAAGCGTAATTCAAGTCACCTCGCAGGTGCTTTGACGCCATAACGTCATAGGCACCGCCATACGCCTTGCGGGTAATCACGGTGATTTTGGGCACAGTTGCCTCACCATAAGCAAACAGAAGCTTGGCGCCGTGTTTGATGATCCCGCCATATTCCTGTGATGTCCCCGGCAGGAAGCCCGGCACATCCACGAGGGTAATGATTGGAATATTAAAGCAGTCACAAAACCGCACAAATCGAGCAGCTTTCTTACTGCTGTCAATATCAAGGCACCCCGCCAACACCATCGGCTGGTTGGCAACAATACCAACTGTTTCGCCGTCTATCCGGGCCAATCCTATGATAATATTGCCTGCGTGTTTTGGCTGCAGCTCGAAAAAGTCACCTTCATCGACAATTTTCTGAATAACCTCATGCATATCATACGGTTTATTCGGATTTGATGGGATGATTGTATCAAGCGACTTTTCAACCCTGTCAGGCCGGTCAAAAGTTGCTCTGACTGGCGGCTTTTCGCGGTTATTAAGCGGCAAAAAGTCGTAAAAGCGACGGAGCTGTGCCAGCGCTTCAACATCATTGTCAAAGGCTTTATCTGCCACGCCTGATTTAGTGGTATGCGTTGATGCTCCACCCAGTTCTTCCTGGGTTACCACTTCGTTAGTTACAGTTTTCACCACATCAGGCCCGGTGACGAACATATAACTCGTATCCTGAACCATGAAGATAAAGTCTGTCATCGCCGGGCTATAGACTGCACCGCCAGCACATGGCCCCATAATCATAGAGATTTGAGGGATTACCCCAGACGCCAGAACATTCTGCTGGAACACATCAGCATATCCGCCCAGCGCCGCTACACCTTCCTGGATACGGGCACCGCCACTGTCATTAAGGCCAATCACCGGTGCCCCAACACGCATCGCCATTTCCATGACCTTAAGGATTTTATTGGCGTGTGTTTGACTAAGCGAACCACCAAATACTGTGAAATCCTGGCTATAAACATAGACAAGACGGCCATTGATAGTCCCGGAACCTGTCACAACACCGTCACCAGCAAACTTTTGGCTTTCCATACCAAAGTCGCTACAGCGATGCTCGACAAACATGTCGTATTCTTCAAAGCTATCAGCGTCCAGAAGCAGCTCAATACGCTCACGGGCTGTGAGTTTACCGCGCGCATGCTGTGCATCAATTCTGGCCTGCCCGCCGCCCTGGCGCGCTTCCTCTCGCTTAGCTTCTAACCGTTCCAGAATTTCCTTCATCTATCATCCTTCCAGGCCTTGCCCACGCTCTTTTATCCGCGGGTGCTTGTTCCTTTTAAAGAGTTTTGAGTAGTTTTAAATATTTGTCTGCAACTTTCAGTTCTGAGTAGAGTGCATTCCGAACTGCATCGGCTTCTGCGTCTGCTCCCCACTTGTCGCGTTGGAAATCTTCATCAACACGTGACGCTGTCCAGCAGGCTTCAAAGTCACGTCCTTCGCGCAAACAGGCAAGCGCAAGTGCAACAGACCCGAAACCGGTTGTCAAAGCATGCAAGCCCGATACCTCATAAGCGTCCAGCGCATCAATTGCTGTCTTTATTCGCTGCACATCCTGATCAGACTGCGCAACATGCAAAACACCTGTTGTTGTTTTCAGATCAACCCCGAAAGTATCCCGAACCCAATCCAAAACCGGGTCCCATTCTTTCGCCTGCCTGGCAACAAGTTCCTTTGGGTGGTCTGCGCGGTAGCAAATTAAATCAGACTGTGCATAACCAACCAGTTCATCCACAACCGCGTCTTTTTGCGTTGCCACCCGGTCAATTGCGGTATTTGCCAATCTGTTAAGGTGCATATCCTCCGGCTTGATTGTGTCTTCCTGCGCGGCCCATTCATCTGCCATCGCGGTCGCAAGCCGCTCTGACGGCACCACAACTGTGGACCGTTTCGGTGTCCGAATATCCCGACCGTCCAACTGAATTTTATGACCACCGTCAGCAGGCACAACAATCACTGTTTTATAAAAACGTTTCACTCTTTACCCTCGTCAGGTGTTTTTGTCTGGTCCACTGCGTCATTATCCACGGCAGCAGATTTATCATTTTGCATATCGCGGGTTGCCTTGGCATATTGTCGCCGCGTATGACGGGAATGTTTCCGTCTGGTGTTTAGTCTTTTTGCATCAATGCCAGTATCTGATTTAAAGCCAGCAGACAGTTGATGACCTGCGGACTTTTCCTTGGTCATGTCTTGCATGATCGCATCATAGCCTAACAACCGATTTCCCAAGCGCGGATTACGGTACAATAAAACAGTCCCCAAAGCCAAAAGAACAAGTGCAATCAACAAGATGGCAAAAGGCAGCACATCCCCCCCCGAATATTCTACAATTTCGGCTTCATAAGCATAGGCGAAGATTGCACCAATACTGAAAAGACCTGCAATCAGTAGAAAGATCGGACGCGGACGCAGTGCTTCGGCGCGTAAATCTTCTTCCTGTTTTCCCTTATCATCCACCATGACCATTCCTTACGCCATCAAATCAGAAACCATCGCTGGAATTTCTCTAAATGAATGCGCTACCTTTGTTGCCCCAGCATTCACTAATTCCGGCACTTCATGATACCCCCATGACACCCCCAGTGCGTGTGCGCCTGCGCTTTTTGCCATCTGCATATCATAACTGGTATCACCAATTACAATAGCCTGATCCGGATGTGACCCAGCATCCAGTATCGCCGTTTGCACCATGGATGGATGCGGTTTGCTGGGATGATGATCAGAGGTCTGCAGTGATACAAACATGTCCAGAATATCGTGCTGGGACAGGACCCTGCGCAGCCCACGAAGCGACTTGCCCGTCGCGACAGCAAGACAATAGCCTTTTCCGTCCAGTTCTTTCAGCACTTCTATCGTATCAGGATACAGAGGTTCCGCAGTAAAATCTTCACTACTTCGTAAATCAAAAAAGGCTTTTTTATACCCTTCTGTCAAAGCGGCATGATCATCCGTAGATAACTCAGGTTTCAATACCTGAAAAGCTTCCATCAGGGATAGTCCAATAATGCGGCGCACATCTGCGTGGTCCAGGCGTTCCATACCAAAACGGTCCAGACATAGGTTCATGGAATCTGTGATCATATGCTGACCATCGGCAAGCGTGCCGTCGCAGTCAAAGATAATTACTTTGTTAAACTCGGAACCAGACATGATTAAAATTCTTCCTCAAACGGGTCTTCATAAGCAGACAGATCAAGCCCCAGCATATCAAAACTGGCTGCCATATGGGGCGGTAGCGGTGCGGATACATCGCATATCCCACCGGCAGGATGCGGAAACTGCACCCGGTAACTATGCAAATGAAGCTTCTTGGAAATAGCACCCGATAGATATGCTTCAGCGCCGCCATATTTTCCATCGCCAACAATCGGTGTCCCCATTTCTGCACAGTGAAGACGCAGTTGGTGGGTTCGTCCTGTCAGCGGCTGCAGCGCCAACCAGGCGGCTTCATGCCCCATTCTTTCGACAACACTAAAGTCCGTTACTGACTTTTTGCCAGTATCACTGGCGATCATACGCTCGTTCCCTTTGATCGGCGCTTTTTCCATCAGCATGCTAATGCGTCCATCCTGCTGCTGCGGCACGCCTTTAACAATCGCCCAATAAGTTTTCTGTGTGTCTTTGGATGCAAAGCCCTTGGCAAGCTTTGCTGCTGCCTGACTGTTTCGCGCCAACAAGAGAGCCCCGGACGTATCTTTATCTAGCCTGTGAACCAGTTTGGGGCGCTGGGGTGCATCATACCGAAGTGCGTCCAGCAACCCGTCCAGATGCCGTGACTGTCCGGTACCACCCTGTGTAGGCAAACCCGCGGGCTTATTCAGGACAATCACATCATCATCAATATGAAGAACCCAATTTCTGACTTCTTGCACCTCGGCATCACTGAGCCTTTTTCGTACCGGTTTTTCTGCCTTCGGAGCAGCTCCTGCGATACTGTCGAGCGGCGGAATACGTATTGTCTGCCCGGTGGCGACATGCTCCTTGCCTTTCACGCGCTTACCGTCCAGGCGTACTTCGCCTTTGCGCATGGCTTTTTGCAAACGACCAAAACTTACATCCGGGAAATGCCGCTTAAACCAGCGATCAAGCCGTGTACCGTCGTCATCGGGCTGTACAGTTAAATTTTGAACACCACTCATAAAACTAATCTTCCGATCCATGTTCCGGCCATAAGCCCAAGAACACCAAGAATTACCGACCCTCCGGTATAGAGGGTAACACCGCCCCAATCGCCGCGCTCTATCAACAAGACTGTTTCCATTGAATATGTCGAAAAAGTCGTAAAAGCACCTAGAAACCCAACAGTTATCAAACCGCGAAGTTCGGGTGTACTTTCAAATTTCAGGGCAAAAGCCGTTATCGCGACCCCCATCAGGAAACTACCCAGAATGTTGACAAAGAAAATCCCCGCGGGAAACCCTGGCCCCAGAAGCTTCAAGACCTGTGCCGCAATATAATGCCGTGACACCGCGCCAAGCGCACCCCCTAAAGCAATTGCAGCAATCATCTTCATGCAGGTTTCCTATTCTATACCGAATATCCATCCTTCGGTTTCGCGCACCCTATCGGAAAGCCCATCCGGATGCCAGTATTTTTGCGTCGCAGCAATTGCCCGCAATCCAGCCGCGGTTAACATTGCATCGCTGACGTGGTCTGCTATACCGCCAGTAATACCTGTCTTATGGCTACCAAGGGCCGCAAGTAAAGTATCAAGCGTTTCTCCGTCACGAACTTTACCCCTATGGCCCGCCAGTCCGGCAAACCTCGCAGCGTATATTTCAACCAGCACGCACCGCTCATCTTCCGGCTCAACAAAAGGCCAGACAGCAATGTCATCCTGAAAATGCAGAAACGCCAACATCCGCATCGTTGACAGTGCCGACAAACCAACCTGGCTAGGGCCGATAAGATGATAAACGCTCTCGCACGGGCCATCTTTTCGGGTGATCGAAATTTGCTCCGTTACACGCAAACGTCTTTCATAATGTACACCTTTGCCACCACCGGACAGGTGAAAATGCTCACGATATGCATCGACGAAACCGCCACCATACAGATCATCATCTGTGCCGCAATGATCATCAATATAATCCCACATAAAAATAGCGTCCGGGTCATTTGCAAAGTCTGGGAAATACAAGCCCTTATCCGCATGGGGTAAAGCAAAGGCGCTATCAATACCGACAAGCGCCCTATCAGAATCTGTGAGCCCCATACCATCTGCGATCCAGTGCTGTACCTCGGTTCGTGACCAATTCTTCATACCGGACGGCGGCATAACCAAGCGCGGCGCACCTGCCCCCGCCGCACATACAGCAATACGGATACCGGGGTGCCGGCGACCACGGGCACCTGACCAGTCAATACCGATAAAATGGGTAAAATCATTCATAGCCCTTTATATAGGCTACTGGTCTTTTTTGTCACTTTGATAGTCGCGGCGGATCTTTTCAAAATACTCAAGCCGCTTTTTTATGTCGCGTTCAAACCCACGTTCCACAGGCTGGTAAAAGGCTTCCCGGGGCATTTCGTCAGGAAAATAATTCTGCCCTGATACACCTGTAGCTGTGTCATGGTCGTACGCATACCCTTTGCCATATCCAATATCTTTCATCAGCTTGGTCGGGGCATTCAGAATATGCGCAGGCGGCATCAAACTACCAGTTTTCTTGGCTGACCGTTTGGCAGCTTTTTCTGCCATGTATGCGGCGTTGGATTTTGGTGCAGTCGCCAGATAGACAACGGCCTGTGCAATTTGCAGTTCGCCCTCAGGGCTGCCAAGGAATTCATACACATCTTTGGCTGCCAGCGCCTGCGTTATGGCATGTGGGTCCGCCATGCCAATATCCTCCGATGCAAACCGAACCAGGCGCCTGATGATGTACATAGGATCTTCACCGCCCGTCAACATACGTGCAGTCCAGTATAAGGCAGCATCTGCATCCGAACCGCGCAGCGATTTATGCAGTGCCGAGATCAGATTATAATGCCCCTCACGGTCTTTGTCATACGCGGGGGCTCGCTTTTGAAGTAAGTTTGCCAGCCCTGCAGAATCAATATCATCCTTACCGGCAAGGTCAAATATCTGCTCAACGCAGTTCAGTAAATACCTGCCGTCTCCGTCAGCCATGGCTTTCAGACTTATTCTGGCATCTTCTGTGAGCGGTAGTGGCCTGTCGTAGTCTGCTTCAGCTGCCTTCAAGAGCTCTTCGAGAGACGCATCATCATGACGGTTCAGGACCAGCACCTGCATCCGCGACAATAATGCACCGTTGATTTCAAATGAGGGATTTTCCGTCGTTGCCCCCACCAGCGTGATGGTGCCGTCTTCGACATACGGCAGAAAGCTATCCTGCTGGGACCGGTTAAACCTGTGTATCTCGTCAACGAATAATAAGGTTGCCCGCCCAGACATACGGCGCTGTTTGGCTGTGGCAAATACCTTTTTCAAATCCCCAACGCCCGAGAATATCGCAGATATCTGCTCGAACGCCAGATCGCCATGCCCCGCCAACAACCTTGCGATCGTTGTCTTGCCAGTACCAGGTGGTCCCCACAAAATCAGGCTGGAAATCTTGCCCGCAGCAATCATGCGGCCAATGGGACCATCAGTGCCCAGCAGATGAGACTGCCCCACCACCTCGTCCAGTGACTTGGGGCGTAGTCTGTCTGCCAGAGGCCTCGGCCCCAATTCCTGTGCAGTTGCTTCAAACAGGTCTGACACGTGCCGCCCTTAGTTCAGAACACCACAGCGGAACGACCGATTTGCAACGATCGCACACTCCTGCATACGGCCACGACGTTCAATTTGGTACACATACTGATCCGTCGTATCTTCAAGTGCCGTTTCCACATCCGCAACCTTATCAATGGTTACACCGTTCACGCCGTGAAGAATATCTCCAGGCATCAGGAACTGATACCGACCTGCAGGCGTCTTACGGTCAACTTTCAGAACGATCACACCGCTTTTAAGAAGGTCGATCTGCAGCTCGTCATTGAAACGTGGAGAAAGGTTGGCAACCGTCACACCCTGGAAGGGGTGACGCCCATCCAGCAATGTTACATTCCTCTCCGGTGTTTCTGGCGGCAAAGAAAATGTCACATCAACCTCGGAAATCATACCGTCGGACAGGACCGCAACCGGTATTGTTGCACCGTCTTCGATCGTAGCCACCCGGAAATTCAAACCGGGCTCGTCAATCACTTCCTTGCCGTCAACCGCCATAATCACATCACCTGGCTTAATGCCAGCAAAGCTTGCAGGACCTCCGGCAAAGACACTATCCACCAATACACCGCCTGGCCGGTCCAGACCCAAGCCAATGGCAATCTGGTTATTGACCGTTTGCCCCTGAATACCAAGCCACGGCCGCGCCAGCTGACCTTCATTCAGTGCCGCACGCAGAATCGACTTCACCATATTGGACGGGACGGCAAAACCAATACCGTTTGACGCCCCGGTACGGCTGTAAATTGCTGTGTTAATACCAAGGAGCTCGCCGGTCACACCAACCAGTGCACCGCCTGAATTACCCGGATTAACCGCCGCATCCGTTTGAATAAAAAAGCCAAAATCCGAGATACCCTGCTGTGTCCGTGCATTTGCAGATACAATGCCGGAGGTAACTGTCTGGCCTATGCCAAATGGATTACCGATTGCCAACACAATATCTCCGACTTCAATCGTATCGCTATCAGCAAGATTTAGAATTTTCAGGGATTCATCGCCTGTGTTAATTTGCAGGATCGCAATATCCGTGCGCGGGTCAGCAAGGACCACCTTGGCATCAAATTCCCGGCGATCACTAAGAACGACGGTGATTTCATCGGCACCTTCGATCACATGATTATTGGTAACAATCACGCCGTTAGGGCGCACGATAACACCAGACCCCAGGGAGCCACGTACCCGCTCTTCCGGCATACCAAAACTGAAGCTATCACCAAAGAACCTTTTGAAAAGTGGATCATCAAACAATGCAGACCGACGCGAGCGAACAACCTGTTTCGTATAGATATTTACCACTGCTGGCGCTGCTTCTTTCACCACGGGAGAGTAGGAAAGCTGAACCTCTGACCTTGACGAAGGTACAATTCTGTCCTGTGCAAAGGACACGGATGCCGTTACCAGTGCCAGTAGTACAGAAAACAGTATCTTAATCTGCTTAGGTATCATTGCCTGCAGTCTCCTTGATTTTTTAATCTGCGGAGGAATGGTACAGCGACACATCCCCGATCTAGCTTGATCATGCCACAGTATATGGCGAGGGAATGTGGCAATGACAAGTCAAAGAAACAGAATCTTCAAGGACATAGCCATCAATCAAGCCACAGAAGGGGATACTACCGGCCCTAGATCATCCCGCCACAGCTGTGAAGCGTTGGCGCAGCTGCTGAAATGGTCCGCTCTGAGGGAAGTGTTACAATAGCATCTGTCCCCTGCCCTTGTTTGCTTATCAGTTCAAACATGCCGCTGTGTGCTTCTACAAATGCGACTACCAGAGACAGCCCAAGCCCCGTACCTTCGTGCTGGCGGGCAAAGACCCCATCAACCTGCGTAAAGGGCTTCAGAACTTCCTGCAGGCTTTCTTCCGGGATACCACACCCTTTATCTGAAACGGTGAATACCAGTTGTCCAGTAGCGGTTTCCTCAATTTTCAAAACAACCTGACTATGATGTGGAGAAAACTTAACGGCGTTGGATAATAAATTTAACAGAATCTGACGCAGGACCTGCAAGTCAGCATATACATCCATCCCTTTGACAGTGCACTCAATTGTAACAGCGATGCTTTTCTTCGCCGCGACCGATGACATCATGCGTACGACCTGTTCAGCCAATACACACGGGTCCTCATAGTCCTCTCGGAGTTCAAAATTCCCGGATTCAATTTTAGACATATCTAAAATACCATTGATCACCTGCAGCAAATGCTGGCCACTGTTCCGGATATCCTCAACATAATTCAGAACCTGATTGCTTTGAAAGACTTGAAGCTTATCCCCAATGATCAAGTCAGAAAAACCAATGATGGAATTCAGGGGCGTCCGTAGTTCATGGCTCATCGTGGCCAGAAACTGTGACTTTGTTCGCGCTGCTGCTTCGGCTACCAGTTTGGCTTTCTGCAGCTCTTTCATACGCTCTTCAGTTGACCGAATATTCGCCTGCAAGAGTGTTACAGCCGTGCCCACGCCAAAATACTTTTCCTTGTCAACTATGATAAAGCCTTCATGTACCGCAGCCTGATTGCTGGTGGCAAGCTGCCGATACAAGTCTTGCACATCCGCTGTTAGGTCCACCAGCAAAGGCGCTGCATCCATCAACACAGTTACAGGACGTTTTTCATACAGTGGCCGCCCGAACCGATCAGCCAGCTTGACCAAAAACTCAGTGCGCTTCAAAAGACCAATCGGCTTGTCGCTGGCGACTACAGGGACGGCAATCAAATCTGGTTCCGCCATAAAGCGATCATATATCTCGGCACAGGTGTTATCTTCCTGTGCGGGCGTGATAAATGTGGCCAAATACTTAACAGAAGGCATATGACTTCCCTTGGGCCCTCAAAAACTTCTTAGCCCCTGCACGACCCGATACTTACGCATAAGAAACCTGACATACAGGGGTCTGTGCCCTAAACAACCATCCTAGATATCGCCTTTGGACGTTTCGGTTTTGTGACAAACACATGATATAACTGGTAAAATCATCAGGTAGCACACAGCCTCCATACCCAGAAAAGAGGAAGCACACATATGGCCTATAGTCTTGTCGTATGCACAAGACACCGCTACAGTCCATAGCATCACTGCATGGAGGGCATATGATTTCGGTTCATGGTTTGAAAAAGTCTTTTGGCGATCTGATTGCAATTTCAGATGTTTCTTTTGGCTTTGACAAAGGGGAGATTGTCGCCCTCCTTGGCGGGAATGGAAGCGGCAAAAGCACTTCCATCAACATTATGACTGGCCTGATGATCCCTGACGAAGGTCATGTAAGCGTTCAGGGGTTGGACCCCTTCAAGAATCCGATCGATGCCAAGAAAAAGCTAGGTGTTTTCCCGGACAAAGCTGGCCTGTATCCCAATCTGACTGTACGGGAACACCTTCAGTTCTTTGGCCACCTTCAGGGTATGACGGGTAAAACGTTAAAAACTGCGATTGATCGCACCGTACGTATGCTTGAAATGGAAGACATCATTGATCGGCGGACCAAAGGGTTCAGTCATGGTCAGACTGTTAAAACGGCCCTGGGACGCGCCATGGTACACGGACCGGATTATCTTATACTTGACGAACCTACACGCGGCCTGGATGTCTACGCTGTTAGGCAACTGCGCCACCTTCTTATGCGGCTTCGTGATAACGGCACCGGGATTTTATTTTCCAGTCATGTCATGCAGGAAGTCTCCCTTCTCGCCAACCGTGTTGCTGTTATCGCGGATGGTAAAGTCTGTGCCGAGGAAACACCTGATGCCCTGATTGCTGAAACAGGCGCTGACACTCTCGAAGATGCATTCATGATAAAGGTAGGTTTAAAATGATGGGTCCTAAAGCAACCGCGCTAGCCACCTGGACAATCTTTGTTAAGGAAATGCGTGAAACATTTCGCGATAAGCGCGCCATGATCACCATCACACTTGTCAGCATGTTATTGCCTGTGGCGATGATGATAAGTGTCTTTTATCAAGCCGATAGTCTGCGTCAGGAAAGCGCCCCACGTCCCATTAACATTATTGGTGGCGATTATGCGCCGCTGTTACTGCAGAAACTTGAGAACGTAGGCTATACATACCGCGAAGATTCCAACGTTCACTTAATCATACCAGAAAATTATCAGGAACTGATTGAAACTGACACTGCGCCGGGACTGTTAATCAAGGCAGATTTATCCAAAGACCGATTGGCCGTTATGACGCTGGAAGCCATTCTAAAGGATCACCGAAATACCGTTTCGCAGCAGCGCATCAAGTCCGCTGGCCTGCCTGCTTCGCTGCATACCCCTTTTGAAATCAGAGTAGAGGACCAAAATAGTGTGACGATGGAGCAGAATTTACTCCGTGAGATCGCGCCACTGCTGGTTATGCTCTTGCTGATGACACCAATTTATGGACTGATGCCGGCGTCAATTGACTGCACCGCTGGTGAAAAAGAGCGCAATGGCTTGTTCCCTATTCTGCTGCAACCAATCCCGCCGCTTGCTATCGCAACTGGAAAATGGATGATGCTGGTTGCCGTCGGCATGACAGGTCTGACGATAAGTGTCAGCACAGCCTATCTTTGCTACTTACGCCTTATCACACTTTTGGACACCACGGCCTTTTCCATCCCTTTCAGCGTTTGCATAATGTTTCTGGTGTGCGCCGCGCCAACGGTTATGTTGTTGTCCGCTTTGATGATGGGGTTCGCCAGCTATGCAAAAAGCTTTAAAGAAGGCCAAACCTATGTTGGGCTGTTCAGTATATTACCGCTGACCTTCATTATGGGGGGATATGTTGTAGAGGAACGCTGGCGGACCTTCATGCCCTTCTGGACAGAAATTCAGGTCATAGCAGCCTTAATCGCAGGGGAAACCCCGCCCTATGCTCCATGGCATTTCATGATTGGGGTATATGCTGTGATCATTCTCCTCACTCTATACTGGATGAGCAGAACCATGAATCGCAATGCCCTGAAGGGCGCGATGTAATAGATGTCATAAAAGATCTATGCTTTCGTTAATCTACCAGAGGTTACCAAACGTACAACGTGGTAACTTTCATGGTTACCAAGGATGACATATGTATTCGGTACAACCTTTTACTGCGGTCTCTGCCGCATTATGCTTATGCCTAGTATCTGCACCTACAGTGTTTGCAGAGGATGATAAGCCGCCCGTGTGGGAAGATAATGCCCAACAGCCTCGTTCCGGGCCACCGGAGGGACTTTATTGGGGTGCCGCAACTTTCATTAGCTCGGAACCTTACAAAGGCTATTCAAGCCGGATAATCCCTGTGCCCGTCCTTGCATACAGAAAAAATAATCTTGAAATCTTTGGTCCCTTTGTCCGGTATAAACTTTACAATGATCAGGCTACTACAGTTGCCATAACAGCTTCGCCCCGTTTCGCCGGATATAAAGAATCAGACAGCCCCATCTTCAAAGGCATGGACACGCGCAGTACGTCAATAGACATAGGTGCCAGTCTTGATACAAAATTTCAGAACATCACTGTTCGCAGCGCATTTCTTGCAGACATACTGGGTAAATCAAATGGATATGAGCTTAGAGCTGGCATCTCCTACCCGGTCCGAAAGGGCCCATTCTCTCTGGAACCTTTTATTGATCTACAATATCTCGATAAGAAGTATGTTGACTATTACTATGGTGTTCAGATGAAGGAAGCAACCAGTGAGCGTGCGTATTATAAAGGTAGCAGCACCCTGAACACCGAAGCGGGGTTTATGGTCAACCTACCAGCCTTTGGGGGCATGGTACGCACTAGGCTAACACATACATGGCTCGGAGCAGAGATTAAGAATAGTCCTCTGGTGGACAGTAACTCGGTAATTAGCGCGAATGTTATTTTCACGCGTGCATTTTAGCTACAAGTACCAAAGAAAAAGGCGGTACACTCTGGTGCACCGCCTTTAATTTCGTCGAAGAAGTGTGCTTAATTAAGCTGCATCGTCTTCAAGATCTACTTCAGCAGTTGGTCCGCTGTCCTGACCTTTTGCATCTTCGTTGCGATCTACAAGCTCGATAACAGCCATTGGTGCATTATCACCATGACGGTAACCAGCTTTCAGAACACGCGTGTAACCACCAGCACGCTCTTTGTAACGATCAGCAAGTTCACCGAACATTTTCGTTACAAGAGTTTCGTCCTGAAGGCGAGCAATCGCCAGACGACGGTTTGCCAGACCACCTTTTTTCGCGAGAGTGATAAGCTTCTCAACGATAGGTGCCAGATCTTTTGCTTTAGGCAGTGTTGTAACGATTTGCTCGTGCTTCAACAGTGCTTGTGCAAGGTTCTGGAACATAGCCTTACGGTGGCTTTGAGTTCTATTCAGTTTACGGCCAGCTTTTCTATGGCGCATAGTTTTTACTCCAATTGCCCTATCCGGCCTTGTACTGAGTATTCAGCATAGTACCGGTAGGTGTCCCCTCGTCCAGCGAGGGGAGGGTTTTTAAAAGTCCTGCTCTAGCTTCTTCGCCATTTCTTCAATGTTTTCTGGCGGCCATGCAGGGAGTTCCATACCAAGACGAAGTCCCATAGATGCGAGAACTTCCTTGATTTCGTTAAGTGACTTACGACCAAAGTTTGGTGTACGCAGCATTTCTGCTTCTGTCTTCTGAACAAGGTCACCGATGTAAACGATGTTGTCATTCTTCAGGCAGTTAGCGGAGCGTACGCTCAACTCAAGTTCATCAACCTTACGCAGAAGCTGGCGGTTGATAGTCGGCTCTTCGTCTTCGTCAGCAGCAACAGCCACTTCTGGCTCGTCGAAGTTAACAAAGACATTCAGCTGATCCTGAAGGATACGGGCCGCGAATGCGAGCGCATCTTCAGGTGTAACAGTACCGTCTGTTTCGATTTCCATAATCAGCTTGTCATAATCAAGAACCTGACCTTCACGGGTGTTCTCAACCTTGTAGCTAACCTTTTTCACAGGGCTGTAGAGCGCATCAACAGGAATAAGGCCGATTGGCGCATCTTCCGGACGGTTACGGTCTGCAGGGACGTAGCCCTTGCCCGAGGAAACGAACAGTTCCATATTCAGTGTAGCACCTTCATCAAGGTGACACAGAACAAGGTCTTTATCGAGGATTTCAACATCCGCAACTTCGCTGATCTGTGACGCCTTCACTTCACCAGGACCTGATGCAGTAAGGTGCAGACGCTTCGTACCGTCACAAGTGACGCGTACAGGCATCTGTTTGATGTTCAGGATGATATCTGTCACGTCTTCACGTACGCCAGGTACGCTGGAGAATTCGTGCAGTACACCCTCAATCTGAACGCCAGTAGTGGCGCCGCCTTGCAGTGAAGACAGCAGCACACGACGCAGGGCGTTACCAAGTGTCATCCCGTAACCACGCTCTAGTGGTTCAACAACAAGTTTTGCCTTACGAAGGGGATCAGCGCCCGGCTCGATAGTCGGTGCATTTGGTTTAATAAGTTCTTGCCAGTTTTTCTGGATCACGTTGGTAAACCCCTTTTTGCATTAATGCTACACGCATTAAGATATTTGCCAATACTCTTACGTATAACCAATACTTCTTTATACGCGACGACGCTTCGGAGGACGGCAACCATTGTGAGGTACCGGTGAAACATCACGGATGCTTGTAATAACAAAACCAATCGCCTGCAGTGCACGCAGAGCGCTTTCGCGGCCAGCACCAGGACCTTTGACTTCGACTTCGAGAGTCTTCATGCCGTGTTCCTGTGCTTTTTTACCAGCGTCTTCAGCAGCAACCTGTGCAGCGTAAGGCGTAGATTTACGAGAACCCTTGAACCCCATCATGCCCGCAGAGGACCAGGAGATAGCATTCCCCTGCACGTCAGTGATGGTGACCATGGTATTGTTAAATGATGCGTTAACGTGCGCAACACCGTTAGAGATGTTCTTGCGTTCACGACGCTTAATTGACTTAGCTTCTTTTGCCATTTCAGTCAGACCCTATCTTTCTTTGTGGGAGTCCTAAACAGCGCCTTAAAAGACTAGCTCTTAAAGACGAATTATTTCTTCTTACCGGCAATCGCAACCGCTTTACCCTTACGAGTACGCGCATTGGTGCTGGTACGCTGGCCACGAACTGGCAGCTTGTTACGGTGACGAAGACCACGATAAGACTTGAGGTCCATCAACCGTTTGATGTTCAGAGCAACTTCACGACGAAGATCACCTTCAACCGTTAGGTCACTATCAATCATTTCACGAATCTGAATTACTTCAGCATCTGAAAGTTCATTTACCCGACGTTCACGAGGGATATCCAGCTTTGCACAGATATCAGTGGCAGTTGTGTGGCCAATTCCGTGAATGTAAGTGAGAGCAATCTCTACACGTTTGTTGGTCGGGATGTTAACGCCTGCAATACGCGCCACGACCTTATCTCCTGTTTTAAATTTGGACTTTGTCCATACCTAATCGACGCAGTCCATACACTAATGCCATAGACACGTCGAAGTTCGGGGATTATATGCATAAACCCTCAAACGTCAACCCGTCTGGTGACACATTTTTTATGCGGCAAAAACCGCGTTCATTTGTGCAGCAACTTCTTCGATTGAGGCCATGCCATCAACGGAATGAAGTACACCAGATTTCTCGTAGTAAGGAAGCACCGGAGCTGTATCAGCATAGTATGCAGCCAAGCGCTTACTTACTGTTTCCCGGTTATCGTCCTTGCGGCGAGTAAATTCAGTACCACCACACACATCACACACACCGTCAACCTTTGTTGGTTTTTCGGTGTCATGATATCCTTCGTTACACTTGGCGCAAGAGAAGCGGCCAACTACACGATCAGCCAGCACCTCGTCATTGACCTTCATCTCGATTACAAAATCAAGTTTACGGCCAAGATCGACAAGCATTTCATCCAGGGCTTCTGCCTGCGCTACTGTGCGCGGGAAGCCATCAAGAATAAATCCGTTTTTGCAATCCTGCTCCTGAATGCGGTCACGGATGATACCAATAACAATATCGTCTGATACCAGTTGCCCTGCATCCATTTTTTCTTTTGCTTTCAGGCCCATTTCTGTACCCGCTGCAACAGCGGCACGGAGCATGTCACCCGTTGAAAGCTGGACAAGATTACGTTCTTTTTCAATTCGCTGCGCCTGAGTGCCTTTACCTGCACCTGGAGGTCCGAATAAAATTACAATCACCGACGCGCTCCTTTTCCTTTGATACGTGCCTTCTTCAGAAGACCTTCATACTGCTGTGCCATCAGATGACTGTGGATTTGTGACACTGTGTCCATTGTCACATTCACTACGATCAGAAGACTTGTACCTCCCAAGTAGAATGGGACTGCAGCCTGGGAAATCAGAATTTCCGGAATAACACATACAATGGACAGATACGCAGATCCAATGACTGTCAGGCGTGTCAGTACATAGTCCAGATATTCCGCTGTACGTGCGCCTGGGCGAATGCCTGGCACAAAGCCACCATGTTTTTTCAGGTTATCGGCAGTATCTTCCGGATTGAAAACAACAGCCGTGTAGAAGAAAGCAAAGAATACGATCAGCAGGATATAAAGCGCCACATATACTGGACGACCTGGCCCAAGCACTGATGTGACTGTTGTCAACCACTCTGGACCACCCGCAGAATAGAAGCCGGCAATAGATAGAGGCATCAACAGGATTGAACTTGCGAAAATCGGCGGAATAACACCAGATACGTTCAGCTTCATTGGCAGGTGTGATGTATCACCCTGCATCATGCGGTTACCTTGCTGACGCTTTGGATACTGAATGACAATACGGCGTTGCGCGCGCTCACACAGAACGATAAACCAGATCAAAGCGGCTGCACCAATAATCATGGCAAGCAAGATAGTCAGTGACATGGAACCAGCACGGTTCAGTTCAAACGCCTGGGCGATAGTCCCTGGCAGTTCTGCTACAATACCAGCAAAAATGATCAGTGAAATACCATTACCGATACCGCGCTGGGTGATCTGTTCGCCAAGCCACATCAGGAACATGGTACCGCCAACAAGTGTCACAACCGTTGTAAATCGGAAGAAGAAACCCGGATCAACGACGACACCAGCCTGAGTTTCCAGACTAGTCGCCATGGCGTACCCCTGAACGATCGTCAGAACAACTGTACCGTAGCGGGTATATTGGTTGATTTTCTTACGTCCCTGCTCGCCTTCTTTCTTCAACTGAGCAAAATGGCTGCTCATCGTTGTCAGAAGCTGCATGATGATGGACGCAGAGATATATGGCATGATACCGAGCGTGATGATCGACATCCGCTGCAAGGCTCCGCCAGAAAAAGTGTTGACCATATCAAGGAAGCCGCCGCCCAGGCTTGCAAACATGTTCTCCAGGGCGTTCGCGTCAATTCCCGGAAGTGGAATATACGTACACAAACGATAAACAATCAGGGCACCCAGTGCAAACCAGATACGTTTTTTAAGCTCTTCTGCCTTGCCAATAGAAGCAAAACTAAAATTCTGCGCTAATTGTTCCGCAGCTGATGCCATAGGATAATACTCCAGCCCAATGTTTCGTTGTTAGATAGAGGCATATGCCCCAAGCGTTTAAACCCCGGACCTAAGCCCGGGGTTCTTTTTCTACGTGCGGATATTTATTCCGCAACTGAAACTTTACCGCCTGCTTTCTCAACAGCTTCTACAGCTGCTTTTGAGGCGCCAGTAACAGTAATGTCGATCTTTGCAGTAAGCTCACCCTTGGCAAGAAGACGAACACCGTCTTTAACTTTGCCAACGATACCCGCTTCGACCAGAGTTTCGATCGTGATCGGCTTCTTGATATCCAGCTTCTTCGCATCAACCGCTTTTTGAATACGGCCAATGTTAACAACCTCGAATGACTTCGGATTGATAGAGTTGAAGCCACGCTTTGGAAGGCGGCGATAGATAGGCATCTGACCACCCTCGAAACCGTGAATAGCAACACCGGAACGAGCTTTCTGACCTTTGTGACCTGAACCAGCAGTTTTACCTTTGCCGGAACCGATACCGCGACCAACACGAGTGCGGCTTTTGCGAGCACCCTGATTGTCACTTAGTTGATTGAGTTTCATGCGTTATCTCCTACGTGAGCTTAATCTTCAACGCGCACCAGGTGGTGCACCTTGTTGATCATGCCGCGAACGGAAGGAGTATCCTCCAGCTCACGAGTTTTATGCATTTTGTTAAGACCAAGCCCAACGAGCGTAGCGCGCTGATCAGCCTGGCGACGAATTGGGCTCGCGATTTGCGTTACCTTTAGCGTCTTTTTCTTAGCAGCCATTGGTCTTACTCCTCAGCAGCTTCTGCTGCCTCACCAGCTTCATCAGCTGATGTAGCAACTTTTACATCACCGCGACGTGCGACAATGTCAGCCACTTTCTTACCGCGTTTTGCTGCGATCTGACGTGGAGAATTCTGAAGTGTCAGCGCATTAAACGTTGCACGAACCATGTTGTAAGGGTTTGGAGAACCCTGGGACTTGGTTACAACGTCCTGTACACCTAGTGCTTCGAACACTGCACGCATTGGACCACCTGCAATGATACCAGTACCAGCAGCCGCAGAACGGATAAGTACTTTACCCGCGCCGTGACGGCCACGAATATCATGGTGCAAGGTCCGGCCTTCACGCAGAGGAACACGGATCATGTTTTTCTTTGCAGCTTCAGTAGCTTTACGGATTGCTTCAGGAACTTCCCGAGCTTTACCATTACCGAAACCTACACGGCCACGCTGATCACCAACAACGACAAGCGCTGCGAAACCAAAACGACGACCACCTTTTACCACTTTGGCCACACGGTTAATGTGGACAAGCTTTTCTACAAGTTCACTTTCTTGTTGTGCATTTTTTTCTGGGCGTGCCATTGGACATCCTTTTCCTTATTTAGAAGTCCAGGCCGCCAGAGCGTGCTGCTTCAGCAAGCGCCTTGACGCGACCGTGGTACAGGAAACCACCCCGGTCAAATACTACTGTCTCTACGCCCGCTTTCTTCGCGCGCTCAGCGATCAGTGTACCTACCTTGGTAGCTGCTTCAATGTTAGACGTGCCAGCCGTTTTCAGATCCGCTTCAAGCGTAGAGGCTGCAGCAAGTGTAGCACCCTTGGCATCATCGATGATCTGGGCATACATATGCTGGTTTGTCCGGTGGATAGATAGACGAGGACGCCCGTTACCAACCTTTTTAAGTTGATTACGGTTACGCTGACGACGTCTATCAAAGAGAGATGTGTTTGCCATGTCTGCCACCTACTACTTCTTCTTACCTTCTTTACGGAAGATATATTCGCCTTCATACTTGATACCCTTGCCTTTGTATGGCTCAGGCTTACGATATTCGCGGATTTTCGCCGCTGTCTGACCGACTTTCTGTTTATCGATACCAGAGATAACGATAGTAGTCTGATCAGGCGTTTCGATCTTGATGCCTTCCGGCACCGGAAAATCGACATCATGCGAGAAACCCAGCTGCAGATTAAGGGAAGAACCCTTCATCTGTGCACGATAACCAACACCGTTGATTTCAAGCTTTCTCGTGTAGCCAGTGGTAACACCCTCAATAAGGTTGCTTACCATTGTGCGCTGCATACCCCACATAGAGCGGGCACGTTTTGTTTCACCAACAGGAGAAACTGCGATCTCGTTGTCCTGGTGAGTAACCTCAACCTCAGGAACAAAGGTCATAGCCAGTTCACCCTTAGGGCCTTTAACCGTCAAGTCAGAGCCATTAAGGGTAACGGTTACGCCTGACGGGATCTGTACAGGTTTTTTACCGATACGGGACATTTGTTTTCCCTTCCTTTAACGACTTAGAATACGGTGCAGAGGATTTCGCCGCCCACATTGCCTTCACGTGCTTCTGCATCAGACAGAACACCTTTTGGCGTGGAAACGATGGAAATACCCAGACCGTTGTGAACACGAGGCAGATCAGAAACTGAGCTGTACACGCGACGACCAGGCTTCGATACGCGATTAAGCGTACGAATAACAGGCTCGCCTTCATTGTACTTCAGCTCGATGCTGAGTTCTGCTTTGTTACCTTCAAGCTCAAGACGCTCATAGCCACGGATGTAGCCTTCGCGCTGCAGCACATCAAGAATGCGCTGGCGAGCTTTGGAAGCCGGTGAACGAACGCTAGATTTGCCAGCTTGCAAACCGTTGCGGATTCTTGTCAGCATATCGCCGATAGGATCAGTCATAGACATGAACGTTCTCCCTTACCAGCTTGACTTGACAATGCCTGGCACCAGACCAGCGGAACCGAGTTCACGCAGGGCGATACGAGACATTTTGAATTTACGGTAGTAACCACGAGGGCGACCAGTTACTTCGCAACGATTGCGAAGACGAGTAGCGGCACCGTTCCGTGGCAGTTTAGCGAGTTCCAGGTTCGCGAACCAACGCTCCTCATCAGGAAGGCTCTTGTCGTTTGCCTTCGCTTTCAGAGCAGCGCGCTTGTCGGCGTACTTGGCAACAAGACGCTCACGGCGCTTGTTTTTCTCCATGGCGCTGATTTTAGCCATTCTAAATCTCCTTGCGAGCCATTACTGCTTGAACGGCATATCGAAACAACGCAGCAGCTCACGCGCTTCGTCGTCGGTCTTAGCCGTCGTACAGATAATGATGTCCATCCCTCTGATCGTATCTACTTTGTCGTAGTTGATCTCTGGGAAGATCAGTTGTTCCTTGATACCCATTGCATAGTTACCACGGCCGTCGAATGACTTAGGGCTAACACCCTGGAAGTCACGAACGCGTGGAAGTGCAATTGTTACCAGGCGGTCCAGGAATTCGTACATGCGGTCAGCACGCAGTGTTACTTTCACACCGATCGGCATACCATCACGAAGCTTAAACGTCGCGATAGACTTACGGGCTTTAGTAACTACAGGCTTCTGACCAGCGATCGCAGTGATTTCTTCAACCACTTTATCGACCTTTTTCTTGTCCGCAACTGCTTCGCCAACACCAACGTTGATAACGATTTTGTCGAGCTTTGGAACCTGCATAGGATTTTTGTAGCCGAACTTCTCAACCAGAGAAGAGCGCACTGTTTCGTCGTAATGCTTACGCAGACGTGCAACTGCCTTAGCCATCAATCACCTCCCCGGATTTCTTGGCAAAACGAACTTTTTTGCCATCTTCGAGAGTTTTGAAACCTACGCGAGTCGGGTTACCATCCTTGTCTTCATAAGCAAGGTTAGAAAGCTGGATTGCAGCTTCTTTGGTTTCGATACCACCCGCACTAACCTGACTTGGGCGGTTGTGCTTCTTGATCAGGTTAACACCTGATACGATTGCACGGCCTTCTGCAGTCAGAATCCTTGTGATTTCGCCACGCTTGCCCTTGTCCTTACCAGCAAGCACAACGACCTTGTCACCTTTTTTAAGCTTAGCGGCCATTGTTACAGTACCTCCGGAGCAAGAGAGATGATTTTCATGTGGTTCTTGGCACGAAGCTCACGAACAACCGGCCCGAAAATACGAGTACCGATTGGCTCGTGGTTTTTGTTA
Organism: Kordiimonas sediminis; assembly: GCF_014656395.1. GTDB lineage: Bacteria > Pseudomonadota > Alphaproteobacteria > Sphingomonadales > Kordiimonadaceae > Kordiimonas_A > Kordiimonas_A sediminis. Next base: position 400,933 of record NZ_BNCI01000002.1, on the reverse strand, counting down.
ACCAGAACCGCAGCATTGCGGTCGAAACGGATGGTAGTACCATCGTTACGACGAACTTCTTTAGCTGTGCGAACGATGACGGCACGGTGCACATCACCCTTCTTAACACGACCCCGTGGGATCGCCTCTTTCACTGAGACGACGATAATGTCGCCAACTCCAGCAGTTTTACGCTTGGAACCTCCAAGCACTTTAATGCACTGCACCCTCTTGGCACCGGAGTTGTCTGCCACATCGAGGTTGGTTTGCATTTGGATCATGGGTTCAACCCTTCTTTATAACTAAACAAATAGTCGGTATGTGAGGCCTAAGCCTCACCACCAACTACACGCCAGCTCTTAAGTTTTGAGATAGGACGACATTCTTCAATACGAACAACATCGCCAACCTGATACTGGTTACTCTCATCATGAGCGTGGTACTTCTTAGAGCGTCGAATAATTTTGTCAAGCAATGGATGCTTAATTCTGCGTTCTACACGCACAACGACAGTTTTATCGTTCGCACTTGAAACCACTACACCTTGTAATATGCGCTTTGGCATGGGCTTTTCTCCTTACGCCTCAGCTGATTCAGCAATGATCGTCTGGATGCGAGCAATGTCGCGACGAACCTGACGAACACGGGCTGTATTTTCCAACTGTCCGGACGCTGCCTGAAAGCGCAGGTTAAACTGCTCTTTCTTCAAGCCTTCCAGCTCATCACGGAGCTCGTCCTTGGACTTACCACGAAGATCAGTAGCCTTCATTTTATGGTGCTCCTTTTCTATGCCATCCGCTGCACGATGCGAGTCTGAACAGCTAGCTTCGCAGCAGCCCGCTCAAATGCACCACGTGCAACTTCTTCTGATACACCGTCAATTTCAAACATGATGCGGCCTGGTTTAACACGCGCACACCAGTAATCAGGTGAACCTTTACCTTTACCCATCCGAACTTCTGTCGGCTTAGACGTCACAACAACGTCTGGGAAGATGCGAATCCACACCTTACCGGAACGTTTCATGTGACGGTTCATCGCACGACGAGCAGCTTCGATTTGACGAGCTGTTACACGGCCAGGAGTAAGGGCTTTAAGACCAAACTGACCGAAGTTAAGTGCTGTTCCGCCCTTGGCATTGCCGTGGATGCGGCCCTTATGGTGCCGCCGGAACTTTGTACGCTTTGGTTGCAACATTGTGTGTCGCTCCTATGCTTAGCGCTGAGGCCGTGAAGGACGTGATGGTCCACCAGACTGCTGAGCTTCATTCGCCCGGCGCTCGTGAGCCATTGGATCATGTTCCATGATCTCGCCCTTGAAGACCCAAACCTTCATACCAATGATACCGTATGCAGTCAGACCTTCGGCTGTACCGTAATCGATATCAGCACGCAGAGTGTGCAGAGGCACACGACCTTCGCGGTACCATTCAGTCCGTGCGATTTCTGCACCGCCCAGACGACCAGCACAGTTGATACGAATACCAAGTGCACCCAGACGCATGGCGCTAGAAACAGAACGCTTCATAGCGCGACGGAAAGAAACCCGACGCTCAAGCTGCTGAGCAATGCTTTCAGCAATAAGCTGGGCATCAATCTCAGGCTTGCGGACTTCAACGATATTCAGGCTTACTTCTGCCGATGTCAGCTTCGCGATTTTAGCGCGAAGCTTTTCGATATCAGCACCTTTTTTACCGATGATCACACCAGGACGTGCACTGTAAATAGTTACACGACACTTTTTGGCAGGACGCTCGATGACAACTTTAGAAATACCAGCCTGCGGCAATTCCTTTTTCACGAACTCCCGAATTTTCAGGTCTTCGTGAAGAAGCGTGCCATATTCGCCGGCATCAGCATACCATCGCGAATTCCAGGTGCGGTTTACACCCAGACGCAGACCAACGGGACTAACTTTCTGACCCATTATACAGTCTCCTCTACTTCGCGCACAACGATGCGCAGACGGCTGAACGGCTTCACGATCTTGGCAGCGCGCCCACGAGCACGGGCACGGAAACGCTTCATAACAAGCGCCTTACCCACTGTCGCTTCTGCAACCACCAGGTTGTCAACGTCCAGATTGTGATTGTTTTCTGCGTTCGCTACTGCGGACTCCAGAACCTTTTTAACATCGATGGCTGCGCGGCGACGGTTAAACGACAAAGTCGTAATAGCCTTCTCCACTTTCATACCACGGATGCTGGCTGCTACCAGATTCAGCTTCTGGGCAGAGCCGCGAAGCATAGTAGCAGTTGCTACCGCCTCATTATCCGCCACACGGCGTTTTGCTGCTTGCTTACCCATGATTACTTCCTCTTAGCTTTCTTGTCCGCTGCGTGACCCCAATAGGTACGCGTTGGAGCAAATTCGCCAAGCTTGTGGCCTACCATTTCCTCTGTCACATAAACAGGGATGAACTTATGCCCGTTGTATACGTTGAACGTAAGACCAACGAATTGTGGCATAATAGTCGAACGACGTGACCAAGTCTGGATTGTCGCCGAAGATTTACCACTGTCGAGAGCCGTTTCCACCTTTTTGAGAAGGTGCATGTCAACGAAAGGGCCTTTCCATACAGAACGTGCCATGATGGAAACTCCTTAGCGTTTCTTGCGCTCGTGGCGCGACCGGATGATAAACTTGTCGGACGATTTATTCGAACGAGTACGTTTACCCTTCGTTGGTTTACCCCATGGTGTAACAGGATGACGGCCACCAGAGGTACGACCTTCACCACCACCGTGTGGGTGATCGACCGGGTTCATGGCAACACCACGAACATTCGGACGACGACCTAACCAACGATTTCGGCCCGCTTTAGAGAGCTTTTGGTTTTGATTATCAGGGTTTGAAACGGCGCCGACTGTTGCGATACACTCACCGCGCACCAGGCGAACTTCGCCAGATGACAGACGGATCTGCGCATAACCACGGTCACGGCCAATCAACTGCGCATAAGCACCAGCTGAACGTGCGATCTGACCACCCTTACCTGCCTTCATCTCCACATTGTGGATGATTGTACCAATTGGCATGTTTGCCAAAGGCATCGCGTTACCAGGCTGAACGTCAACCTTGTTACCTGCGATCACAGTGTCACCAGGCGCTAGGCGCTGCGGTGCCAGGATGTAAGCAAGTTCGCCGTCTTCATACTTCAGAAGTGCAATGAATGCTGTACGGTTTGGATCGTATTCAAGACGTTCCACCGTTGCAACCATATCCCACTTCGTACGCTTGAAGTCGATCAAACGGTAAGTGCGCTTATGACCACCACCACGACGACGTGATGTAATACGTCCTGTGTTGTTGCGGCCACCAGATTTAGTAAGACCCTCAGTCAGCGCTTTAACCGGCTTGCCTTTGTGCAGACCTTCACGGTCAACAAGAACAAGACCACGCTGGCCTGGAGTATTTGGTTTATATTGCTTGAGTGCCATCGGTTATGCTCCCGTTGTCACGTCGATGCTGTCGCCTTCAGCAAGTGTAACCATGGCTTTTTTGTATTCGGCACGCTTGCCGACTACACCACGGAAACGCTTTACCTTGCCTTCCTGGCGGAGCGTATTGACCTTAGTAACCTTAACACCAAAGATACCTTCAACAGCAGCCTTGATCTGAGGTTTGGTCGCATCGATGGCAACTTTGAAAGTCACCTGATTGTTTTCCGAGCCCATTGTCGCCTTCTCGGTGATAACTGGGCTAACGATCACGTCATACTTATTGAGCGCGCTCATTTCAGTCTCTCCTCGAGGTTGGCAACAGCAGCCTTAGTCAGAACGAGCGTATCACGACGCAGAATGTCGTATACGTTAGCGCCCTGGCTAGGCAGCACGTCGATGTTAGGAAGGTTGCTAGCAGCACGCAGGAAATTTGCGTTTACTTCTGCACCATCAACAAACAAAGCGTTAGTAAGGTTTAGCTTTTCAAGCTTTGCCTTCAGCTCTTTTGTTTTACCTTCTTTCAGCTCAGCTACGTCAAGAACGATCAGCTTGCCTTCAGCTTGCTTAGCAGACAAAGCTGCGCGCAGGCCAAGCTTGCGAACTTTCTTAGGCAGATCAAAACCGTGATCCCGTGGGATAGGACCGAACGCGCGGCCACCACCAACGAAGATGTTTGAACGGCGTGAACCGTGACGTGCTGTACCACCACCCTTCTGGCGACCAAGACGAGCACCAGTACGAGCGATGTCAGAGCGGAATTTAACAGCGTGCGTGCCAGCACGACGCTTGGCAAGCTGCCAATTAACAACTCGGTGCAGAATGTCTGCACGCGGAGCAATGCCAAAGATAGCGTCGTTCAGATCAACGTCGCCAGCTTTTTTCGCATCCAGTGTAAGAACATTTGTCTTCATGATGCTTATTCCTCGTTACCTTCGGCAGGCGCTTTTGGAGCTTCCGCTTCAGCAGGAGCAGCTTCAACAGGAGCAGCTTCTTCTTTAGCAGGCAGCTTGAACGCAGCCGGTGTAGGGACGTTTTCAGGAAGAGCTTTCTTTACTGCGTCAGAAACGAGAACCCAGCCATTTTTGGCACCAGGTACACCGCCACGAACGAGCAGAAGGCCTTCGCTTGCGCGTGCCTCTACGATTTCCAGGTTCTGGACAGTGGTACGGGCATCACCAAGGTGACCAGCCATCTTCTTACCTTTGAATACACGACCAGGATCTTGACACTGACCCGTGGAACCGTGTGAACGGTGAGAGATAGAGACACCGTGCGAAGCACGAAGACCGCCGAAGTTGTGACGCTTCATGGCACCGGCAAAGCCTTTACCTTTAGACGTACCCACAACATCAACATACTGACCAGGGATAAAGTGATCTGCAGTGATTTCTGCGCCAACATCTACGAGAGCATCGTCGCTCACGCGGAATTCAGCGACCTTTGCTTTTGGCTCTACTTCAGCCTTGGCAAAGTGACCACGCTGGCCTTTTGTCACATTCTTCACTTTACGAGTACCAGCACCAAGCTGCAGTGCTGTATAGCCATCTTTTTCAACTGTGCGCTGCGCAACAACCTGAAGATTTTCAAGCTGGAGTACAGTCACAGGAACGTGGTGACCGTTATCATTAAAGATACGAGTCATCCCGAGTTTCTTTGCTATCAAACCTGTACGCATGGGACTTATCCTTGCAGTTTGATTTCAACATCAACACCAGCAGACAGATCGAGCTTCATAAGAGCGTCAACAGTTTGTGGTGTTGGATCTACGATATCGAGCAGACGTTTGTGCGTACGCATTTCAAACTGCTCACGGGACTTTTTATTTACGTGTGGGCCACGAAGAACCGTAAACTTTTCAATGCGAGTTGGCAGTGGAATAGGACCACGTACCAGAGCGCCTGTACGCTTGGCTGTGTTAGCAATTTCACCAGTCGCCTGATCAAGCACGCGGTGGTCGAAAGCCTTCAGCCGGATGCGAATATTTTGCGCGTCCATTGTAATTCACCTTAAAAGACGGCGTCACACCGAAGCGTGACGCCCATTAAAACTATTCGATGATTTTTGCTACGACGCCGGCGCCGACAGTACGGCCGCCTTCGCGGATTGCAAAACGCAGACCTTCGTCCATCGCGATAGGCGCGATCAGATTAACTGTCAGGTTCACGTTATCACCAGGCATAACCATCTCAGTGCCTTCTGGCAGCTCAACGTTACCAGTCACGTCAGTTGTACGGAAGTAGAACTGTGGACGGTAGTTCGCGAAGAATGGTGTATGACGACCGCCTTCTTCCTTGGTCAGGATGTAAGTCTCGGCAGTGAACTTCGTGTGCGGCTTGATCGAACCAACGTGTGCCAGAACCTGACCACGCTCGATATCGTCACGTGCAACACCACGCAGCAGTGCACCAATGTTATCGCCTGCTTCACCCTGATCCAGGAGCTTGCGGAACATCTCAACACCAGTAACCGTAGTCTTGGTAGTGTCTTTGATACCAACGATCTCGATCTCTTCACCAACCTTAACGATACCACGCTCAACACGGCCAGTCGCAACTGTACCACGACCAGAGATGGAGAATACGTCCTCAACAGGCATCAGGAAGGCACCATCAACAGCACGCTCTGGCTGTGGAATGTACTCGTCAACAGCAGCCATCAGCTCAAGAATCTTCTCTTTACCAATGTTGTCGTCACGGCCTTCAAGGGCTGCAAGCGCAGAACCCGCGATGATCGGAATATCGTCACCTGGGAAATCATACTCTGACAGAAGCTCGCGGATTTCCATCTCAACAAGCTCAAGAAGCTCTTCGTCGTCAACCTGGTCAACTTTGTTCAGGAATACAACAAGGGCTGGAACACCAACCTGACGTGCAAGCAGGATGTGCTCACGTGTCTGTGGCATTGGGCCATCAGCTGCGTTCACAACCAGAATAGCACCGTCCATCTGTGCAGCACCCGTGATCATGTTCTTCACATAGTCAGCGTGACCTGGGCAGTCAACGTGCGCATAGTGACGTGCGTCTGTCTCATACTCAATGTGAGCCGTAGAGATCGTGATACCACGCTCACGCTCCTCTGGAGCCTTGTCAATGTTCGCAAAATCTACTGCAGCGCTACCCTGTGCGTCTGCAAGTACCTTAGAAATCGCAGCTGTAAGTGTTGTCTTACCATGGTCAACGTGACCAATCGTGCCAACGTTACAGTGCGGCTTATTACGCTCAAACTTTTCTTTAGCCATTGCCCGTACACCTTTGCAAGCAATGACGCCCAGCCAGCCAGGCCAAAAGGCGCCTTTAATTAATGTCCCGGCAAGGTCACCCTTGCCCGTGATTATCGCATGCCCACCTGTATACGCAGGCATAAATTTGGAGCGGGTGAAGGGAATCGAACCCTCGTCGTAAGCTTGGAAGGCTTCTGCTCTACCATTGAGCTACACCCGCGCACTTTGCCTACCACCAAAAGGGTAAGCCCTCGAAACAACTAAACCTCTCCGCACACCAGTCGTGGGAAGAGGTTTAAGTGGTGGAGGGGACAGGATTCGAACCTGTGTACGCATACGCGGCCAGATTTACAGTCTGGTGCCTTTAACCACTCGGCCACCCCTCCGTACTATGTCTACCGGATGAAGGATTTTCAGAAGCTGAAAACATCACCGCGGTGAGGCCGCAATATGCGCATATCTAACCCTATGTCAACAGCTTCTTGACTACGATTTAATTTTTTTTGTTTTTTGCCCTCTAAATCTAAACCTGATAGGTTCACACCAGCAGAGTGAACAATACAGGAAACAGACGTGGCGAAAGCTTCCAATAAAAAAAATAACAAGCATTCTAAAGGGAAAGCCCCATTGCGCAGACCCGGGAAAAATACATTCAAACCAGAAGGAACCCACCGCGGAACGTCTGTAAATGCTGCACCGAATCCAACAACTAAAGAACCATCTGTCACTGCGCTTCGACCTTTAAAGGCGGACAGTTTTTTTCTGCACGGCAGACATGCTGTACTGGCTGCACTACAGAATAAAAAGCGCGAATGCATTAGGTTGATCGGCACGGAAAAAGCCTTATCAGATAATACTCTGCGCAACGCTCGTCCCGACATTAAAACACAAATCACAGATGGTCGGACAATCGATCAGAGTTTAATGAGCGATTCTCCTCATCAGGGTATTATCCTTGAAGTACGCCCCCTGCCCGCACTGGATCTGAATGACGTTGAAGCTATGCACCATGAAGCGGCTACCGTACTTATACTGGACCAGGTAACTGACCCCCATAATGTTGGGGCGTGCCTCAGGTCCGCGGCCGCACTTGGTGCCTGCGCGGTTGTCACCATGGATAAGAATAGCCCAAAAGAGTCAGGTGTACTTGCCCGGTCTGCATCGGGGGCATTGGATAGCATTCCGTGGATTCGCGTAACGAACCTGTCACAAGCACTCGACACACTCGCAGAGTTTGGATTCTGGCGTCTTGGCCTTGACGGCGCAACAGACAAAGAAATTGGGGCACTGAAGATGGGCAGCAAAGTAGCTATCGTGATGGGCTCCGAAGGAAAAGGACTGCGCCCACTGGTAAAGAAACACTGTGACGTTCTGGGTAAAATTCCTATGACAGGGAAGGTAGAAAGCCTGAATGTTTCGAACGCAGCCGCCATCGCTTTATTTCAATATGGCACTATAGGTTCAGAATAAAAGCTGTTATATTGTCACGCAGGACAAAAGAGTTAGGATGCGCCATGGAAATGGATGAGGTAATCAGAACCCTGAATTTGGCCCCCCACCCAGAAGGCGGGTATTACAGGCGTACACATCTGGTTGAAAGCCCAGATCAGGATCGTGGTTTAATGTCCTCTATCTATTATCTTCTACCTAGTGGGCTGAGAAACGCCTGGCATCTTATTGATGTGCATGAACTGTGGGTCTGGTGCGGCGGTGCTCCTATGGAAATCGCGATTCGAAAGGCCCCTGCCTTACCTAATGAATCAGTAATCATTGGCCCTGACCTGGATGCAGGACAGGAACCACAGTTTATGATCCCCGCTGATTATTGGCAAATTGCCCGTTCTGTTGGTGACTGGTCGCTTGTTACCTGTGTCGTAAGCCCTGAATTTAAATTCTCGGGACATATACTGGCTGACGGGGATTGGGATACCGGCCCTCTCGACATTAAGACCTAAGACGAACACCCTCCTATAAGCTATGCTCCATGCTTAAGGGGCAGTACTCTCGTGCCCCCATAAAAGATTGAACATCCTTTAAAGCCTGTGGTCTGCGATCAATCCTGCCACACCACTCCCCTACGCGCGCTCTTCTAGCCTCTCACTACAATTTGCATCTGCACCCGCGCCCAGCTCAGAGCGCAGCATTATCTGTGCACCACCCCAGAATACTAAACAGCGCCCTTGACAGATACCTAATCTACCCTATATATAACCTCAAGGTTACATAATGTAACATTATTTACCATGACTCTAAGTAGGAAGACTGTGATGCGATTACCTTCGCAAAATATAAAAAAGATCAATCTGCCCGAGTTTCAAGAACAGTTCCTGACGCGAACAGCTATCGGTGTATTCATTGTCGCCCTATCCTATGGCCTTGGTATAGGACAACATTTTGCAGATGCAGCAACCACTGCATATCTAAGCACAGCCAAAACTGTCTTGAGTGTCCTCGTCCTACTTTTACTGTTGCCGTCTTTTCTGCGTTTACTTTGGTTGCGGTATAACCACAGGGCGGAATTTAACAGCACCGAAAGCTATATCGCGGCTGTTGCGAAAAACGCGGGCATGATGACTTTCTCTCTGACCTTTGTTTTTTTGATTGCCCTCGAAGCCGCAAGTCAATCGTATCTGCCGCAGTTACAGCTTGACATGCCACCGTCTTTATACCTGAAAGCCGTACTGTGCTTTTCCCTACTCGTCTTCAGCCTGACCTTCTTCATAGAGGCACGCAAAGCAAATTCTGAGGATGATTAAAATGTCAGGAAAACTAAACAATAGAATACGAGTTTTCCGCGCTGAGCATCATATGAGCCAAGCAGATCTAGCGGAAAAGATCGGCGTTACTCGAAAAACCATCAATACTATTGAGGGAGGAAAATTCATTCCTTCAACGGTTATCGCCTTAAAAATCGCTCAGTTCTTTCAAGTTCCGGTAGAAGAGATTTTCTCTCTTGCCGCCGAATAATCACCACACATCAACGAGGAGTAAGCATAATGAAAAAAGAAACACCAAAAGGTCGGATCATCAATGCAGTAGCATGGGCAACAAGTATGATAGTCGTTGCCGTAATTATTAGCGGCAGTGTCGATAAAAGTACTGCGGGTTTTGTCATACTGATGCAGATAGTTTGTTGGCTGATAGCAGACATGAGCATAACGCGCACAACAGGCGACATGACCTGTAAAAGCCCTTCAAGGGGCTAAATTTGCACTGAAAAGCGCCGGGCAATCGAAAAACTGATTGCCTATGCGGTCACATAAATCGACATAAACGAAAAAAATATTGTCAATTAATCCATATAGTCGATTTATGTGATTAATCTAATCCATTTCCCCATGCAGCAAGTTTGTGGCAGGGTCTCTCTCAGAAACAATTCACTACCGAGAGGAAATATGATGCCAAACGTTCCAGCAACTGTCCCTACTACAATTTTCAAGACCCGTGTGCGCAATGAAGCCCTTGGCGGTCCAAATCCTTTTGAATGGAAAGACCTAAGCACGGATGAGATCTTCAAAGGCAAGAAAGTCGTTCTCTTTTCCCTGCCAGGTGCCTTTACACCAACTTGCTCAACAAGCCATTTGCCACGGTACGAAGAGCTATATGAAGAGTTCAAATCACTCGGTGTGGACGCAGTAGTATGCCTTTCTGTGAATGATGCCTTTGTTATGTATCAGTGGGGCAAATCACAAAATGCCAAGAACGTCTTCCTGCTGCCAGACGGCAGCGGTGAATTCACTCGCCAGATGGGAATGCTGGTGAAGAAAGATAACCTTGGTTTCGGTATGCGTAGCTGGCGCTACTCCATGTTTGTTGATGATGGCAAAATCGAAAAAATGTTCATCGAACCCGGTTTTGCCGATGATTGCCCTACAGACCCATTTGAAGTTTCAGACGCGGATACGATGCTTGCGTATCTGAAATCTAAATAAAATCTTTTTCAAAGATATCAGCTTTCAGAAGAAACAAGTGAATCTAAAACTTACAGAATGACCTGGCAGTGAGGTTACACAAAGGAAAAGGGGCGGCGCCAATGGCACCGCCCCTTTTCAGTTTTGCCATAGATAGAAAACCTAGATAGCAATACTCATTGTATCCATATCGGACAGGGTAATGCCTTCAAGGAAGACAGTGCCGCCACCTGTGTCAATCAACAGACCATCTGTGTCGTCAATTGTTGTCTCGGTTGCAGCAGCTTTAACATCCTCAAGGGACGCAAATTCTGCCACAGCCTTCTCCAGATACAGTGTATCGTCTTCCAGATTGAAGTCCGTCACAACATCATCGCCGTGCTCTTCACCGAAGAAGAAAGTATCCTCTCCCTCGCCGCCGGTTAGTTCATCGTTACCGAGACCACCGAACAAACGATCATGACCTTTGCCGCCGCTAATTGTGTCATCACCAGCGCCGCCAAACACAGTATCGTGTCCGTCACCGCCTTCGATTTGGTCATTACCGGATGATGCATAGACTTTATCATGGCCTTTGCCTGCATCAATCACGTCATTACCGGCACCACCGCCAAGTGTATCTTCAGCGTCTGCACCGACAGCCGTGTCATCGCCTTCACCAGCCCAGACAATATCAGCATGTGCACCGCCGCTTGCTTCGCCTTCGTCGAATTCACCGTCACCATCAAGGTCATCCCAGTCACCCGACACAATCACATCATGTCCCTGGCCACCGAAGAGAGTGTCGCTACCTTCAACACCGTCTTCATCATCAGGAGCACGATCACCTACGATGAAGTCATGACCCTGACCACCACCGATCTTGTCATTACCGCCACCACCAGAGAAGTAGTCATGACCCTGATCACCTTCGCCTGCAAAGATCTCGTCATCATCGTCACCACCGTGAATAGTGTCATCACCGGCACCACCGGTCATGAAGTCGTCACCGCCACGACCGTGGAATTTGTCGTTACCACCATTGCCCTTCAATTTGTTTTTGTCTTCGTCGCCTTCATACTCATCATCATCGTCATCACCGTTGAAATCGCTGTCTTCGAAGTCAAAATATTCGGCACTCAGATCAGCTAGCGTCACACCCAAAAGTGTCAGCGTAGCTGGGTCGTCATCATCGTCATCATCGTCATCATCGTCGTCATCATCCAGGGAAATTACGACATTGCCGTCTACCTCAGTTGCAGCCGCCAGGATATCTTCGAAAGATTCAAACCGATCATCATCATCAAGTTCAATGGTGTCGCCTTCTGCACCGTTGAAGTCTGTGATAGTGAAGGAGCCATTGTCATCCAGACCAAATTCATCTGCGCCGGCACCGCCTGTCAGCGTATCATCTCCACGACCGCCTTTCAGCTCGTCATCGCCGTCACCACCATTGAGGATGTCAGATCCGTTTCCACCTTCAAGTTCATCATTACCAGCGCCGCCAAACAGCGAATCACCACCGTTACCGCCTTCAAGCTCATCATCACCGTCGCCACCGTTCAGGGTGTCTACGCCGTTGCCGCCTTCCAGTTCATCGTTTCCAGCCATGCCGTTCAGCAGGTCATCCCCCTGAAAACCATAAATTTCGTCATCCAGCTCCGTACCGTCCAGAACGTCGCCCTGATTTGTTCCAAGTACTTCTGTCATTACTCTCTCCTTGGTGCCTATGTTTCAAAGCTTTTTTATCATAGAGTTAATAGCCTATCCAGAAATGTGGACAAATTGAGATCAATTTGAGGCAACCTTATGCGCCCACAGTGCAGTTGTAAGACTACCAAGAAAGATTAGCGCTGTAAAATAGAGCGTGCGATCCACGCCCCTTGCGATAAACAAGCGGTAAGCAAATAGCCACCGGTTGGTGCTTCCCAATCCAGCATTTCACCTGCGACATATACATGCGGTAACTTATGCAGCATCAGATTTTCATCCAGCTCGGATAGCGCTACCCCGCCCGCCGAACTTATTGCCTCTTCAAGGGGGCGCATACCCTCCAGGATTACAGGCAGCCCTTTTATCGCCTTTGACAGCGCAGAAATGTCTGACATGACTGAACTGTCAACACACTCATACAATAATGCCAGTTTAACGGCATCCAGCTTCAACACACGTTTCAAGTGCGTGGATAACGATTTCTTCCCTCGTGGTTTTCCAAGTGCTTTTGCTATTTTCCCCTGGCTCCAATCTGGCATCAGATCCACCAGCAGCGATGTCCGGGTTGAAGCCTTCAGTGCAACCCGCAAGTCACGGGAAAGGCGGTAAACTGTGCTGCCTTCAATACCGTAGGCAGAGATAACAAAGTCCCCTTTTTTCGACGCAGTCCCAGCCAGCAATCGTACATTTTTCACGACCTTACCGAAAAAGGTTTGCATTTTAGGTGACCAGTTAACAGTAAAACCGCAATTGGACGGCTCAAACTCATTACATGACACACCTTTTTCCGTAAGTAATGGCACCCAATCCGCATTGCTGCCCAGTCGCGGCCAAGTGGCGCCACCCAGCGCAAGGATAACTGCATCTGCGCTTTTAACAATGGAGCCCTGCGGACCAAGCAAATGGACGGATGAGCCGTCAAGGCCTACGAATTGATGCCGCGGATAAAAAGCGCACCCCTGTTGCTTTAATCTAGCGATCCATGCCCGCAGTAAGGGTGATCCTTTCATCGCCTTTGGAAAAACCATGCCCGAACTGCCAACGAATGTTTCAGCACCTAGCTCGTCAGCCCACCGACAGACCTCCGCAGGGCCAAATGCGTGCAGAAGCCGCTTCATAAAATCCGCCGCCTCAAAATACCGGCTATTAAATGCCTGTAAATCTTCACTGTGGGTAAGATTCAAGCCGCTTTTACCGGCCATAAGGAACTTACGGCCAACCGTAGGCATTTTTTCAAAAATATTCACCGCACAGCCAGCAGCAGAAAGTATATCAGCCGCCATCAAACCGGCTGGCCCTCCTCCCACTATCGAAATGGTTACATTTTTGCCTGTCATTGCCTGCCTGCAACTTTAAAACGGATACCGGAAATAAACACAGGCCCAACCGGTCTTACCCCGTCAGGCCTGTACCCATGGTTAAATCTTTATCCGAATTAAAAGGCTACACCAACTGAAAACATGACTGTTGCATCTGCTTCGCGAAAATTCTGGTCAGTATCAAGATAGCCAAGTCGCAAGCCAATGCCCTGCCACTCGGTACTGATACCCACAGTCCATTCGAGCTTATCATGCGCAAAGGCACCATCCTCAAAGGCGACATAGCCATCAAGTGTAAACGGGCTGGACCCAAGGAGGTGTTCTGCCCCCATCCAAACATAGATATTGTCCCGATTACCGCTATTTTCCTGTGACCACACATAGTTTACACCGACCGAGGCAGCCCCCTGTCCGAGCGGCATAGCATACGTGGAAAATGCCTCCCAGTAATTCACATCATTACCGCCCGGGTAGGTATACCAGATAAGCCCCACGTCAACGGTTCTACCCTCACCTAAGTCATGACTATATCCGGTGATAATATCTATCTCGACATCAGCACCTGCAATATCGTCGACTGTACTGCCCCACGCTGAAACATAAAAACCTGAGCCGTGCTCTAGTGACAGGGCAGCCTGCAACGCCGGATCTTTGTCAGATAAGCTCACACCGCGAAAACGATAGTCATTTACAAGTGTAAGTTCACCACTGACAGACAAGTCCCCTATCTCGGCTGCGTGGACAGCCTGCGGACACAGATAGGCGGCCGTCATAAAGCCAGACATAACCAGACCAAAGTACTTCATAGTCTTTCTCCTCATATGTATCGAACTTTATTCAGTGGTAAGAACCCTGACATCTGATACAAATTTTTCGATCAAATTATTCAGCTTGGTTGAGTTTTGAGCCAACTCTCTTGACGCAGCCTGCACTTGCCCCGAAGCTTCTTTGGTTTCTGACACGCCTTGGGATACACCAATGATGCTGCTACTAACTTGCTGCGTGCCTGTGGCAGCATCCGCTACATTACGGGCAATCTCATTGGTTGCGGCCTGCTGTTCTTCAACCGCTGCTGCAACAGCCGCTGCCAGGGCAGAGGTTTCATCAATTGATTTGCGAATTTCGTGCATCGCAGCCGCCGCATTCTTTGACTGAAGCTGAACGTCATCGATTTGCTGTCTGATCTGCTCTGTAGCTTTCGCGGTCTGACTGGCAAGAGATTTCACCTCACTGGCAACCACGGCAAAGCCTTTGCCGGCATCGCCCGCACGCGCTGCCTCAATCGTCGCGTTCAGCGCAAGCAGATTAGTTTGCTCTGCAATATCATTGATCAGGCTAACGACCTCAGAAATGGCGTTGGAAGATTCCTCCAGACTGCTCATAACTTCTACAGTTGCGCTGGAACGGTCAGCCACATCACGAGTAGCCCGGTTGGACCGCTCCATCTGCTGACCAATTTCGCTGATAGAAGCACCCAGTTCCTCTGACGCACTGGCAACTGTTTGAACGTTTGCAGTAGCCTCTTCTGCGGCAGAGGCAACATTCGCAGCCTGATGATCAGACTCGTCCGCAGTAGCAGACATTGAGCGAGAGGTTGATTCAAGTTCTACGGTTGCCGACGTCACAGCACCCAACATTTGACTGACCTGATTATCAAACTCAAGGATAAGCGCGGTCATTTCGTCTGCTTTTTTCTGGCGCCTCTCTGCCTCGGCTCGCTCGCGCTCAAGCTCTAACCGTTCCTGCTCTTCTTTCTCAAGCCGTTGCGCTTCTTCGGCAGCACGCATTTGCTCTTCATGCTTGCGTGCCTCTTCGCGCTGGCGCTCGCCTTCAATCATGCTTTCTTTAAAGAAATCAACAGCTTTGGAAATCTCACCGATTTCATCACCGCGATCCTGATACGGAATTGTGACCGATGTATCCCCTTTTGCAAGGACGCCCATCAGATCAACCATCTTGCTGAGCGGGTTGGTAATGCCGCGCGCTACAAAGAACATACCGGCTGACAGTATAACGGTAATCCCCACAGCTATGGAAAGCATGGTAAAGCCCATCGACATGATTGGTCGATTAATTTCTTCCATATCTTTTTCGACAATAACGCCCCATTTTGTGCCCAAAAAGTCTAGTGATGAATATGCTGACAACACTTCTACCCCTCGATAGTCTTCGATATTCATCAGACCATCCTGCCCTTTCATAGCAAGATTGGCAGATTCGGTATCAACTCTGGTTTTCAGAATTGACGTCTCCCCTTCACCGTTGAAACGGGAGTCTGAGCGCATAAAGAGATCATCACCAACAAGATAACTTTCACCTGTCTCGCCCATGCCGTCTGATTTCTGCATAATCTGATTGATCCGCGCGATTGGCATCTGAAAGATCAAAGCACCAATCCTGGCACCACTCTCGTCATAAACAGGCGTTGCAATAAAACTGGCCGGGGCACCATTACTAGGCTCATAAGGTGCGAAATCCAGGAAATACTGCTGACCACGATTACCTGTCATTGCAGCACGATAAATTTTACCAAGGTCACTGTCTTTCCACTGTCCAGAATTCAGATTGGTTGCATAGTCAGCTTCTTTAAAAACCGAATACACTAGACTGCCCTGCGCGTTTACCAGAAATACATCATAGTATCCGCGCGTTTGCTGAAGATTATGAAACCACGGATGATGGGTGCTGTGCGCCTGACTGTAGAGAGAGCCGTCGCCTGCATCATATCGTTTGTCCATTTCTGAACTGATATAGAGCGACTGGGCAGCTTCTTGAGGATTTCCATCAAAAGCAGACCATCCTGCCTCAAAATCTTTCAAGGCTGTTGCTACATAAGGATTAGCCGATACCAGCTTCAAATCTTCTTCAATAGTTGCAAGGTATGCGTTCAATTCTGACTTTCTTGAAGACAAGACAGCCGTTAACTTTTCAGAAGTATCTTTATCAATTTGTGATTGTGCAGTCCTAAAACCGGATAGCCCTACACCAACGGCGAGGATCAGAAGTGCTGCGACAACTAGTAAAGGGAGTTTTATTGCAATCTTCAGGTTCTGGTACATCGAAATCATTACTCTATTCCTTAAAACGATGTTTTGACCCCGTGCGCTCATATTTTCGCGCCAAACCTTTAACATCGCCCTAACGAACTGGGGACATATTCATAATACCTAAAAAAACATTCAAACCGAATATCCCCCCTCCTGCAGAAGGCATGTCCCCAAAAAGCAAAAAGCCTCCACAAAGGGAGGCTTTTCATTTCTTTATTATAGGGTTTTAATTATCTGGCCGTCTTTAAATCGCACGCTTGCGCAGCTCAATAGCACCGTAGATAAACAAACCAGACAAGACAACTCCTGACCAGAATGAGAGGTCCGTTACCGACATCACGACCATGTCCCAAAGTGGCATTTCGTGAATACGTGAGAACAGTTCCTTGGGACCATCAACATCACCTTCAAAATGGCGCCAATCAACTCCATCGAGCCATCCCAGGATATGAGTACCAATCCAGTGTGCAATGCGCGCAGTTCCAAACAGCATTTCCTCAAGAATGATCAGAACGACCGGTGGCAGCACAGCATACATAAAAGTCATACGGGGTGCGTAAGCCGATACAATCATCAACCATGAAAAGATCGGCAGCGCCCATAATGCCAGGAGGAAATAGTGCGGAATTGCATGTATCCAGCCCTGTACCATGTAGGAAACTGGCCACATATCCAGCATATTGCCGCCCTGTACCAAAACAGTCAGTCCAAGGATCAGTGCCAGTGCAATTTCAAGCACAATGGTAACACCCAGATAGATGAAGAATACACCGATGACACTCATAAAGAGCTTTGCCAGGACTTCTTGCACATCAGATGTTGGCATAGACTTCCAAAACAGGATTGACCGGTCCCGACGTTCCTCATAGAGACTCCCCAACAAGGAGAAGAACACAACAAAAGGAAATGCAACCCAAACCAGTATTCCAAGTCCCCAGTAAAGGATAGCAACCGCAGCGGGAAGATCCTCTGCTTCTTTGCTGGACTTAACGTGCTCGATCATCTCTGCAAGATTATACTTACCAGCCTCCTGGCCATCGACCATAACACCATTTATTTCCAGAATATGACCTGAACCCAACACTGCAATCGTCGTAATACCTAGCATCAAGAGCGCTAAGATTACCGGCACATATAAATATCCGTTTTTACCATCCAGATATTCACGTTTCACAAGGGCTTTAAACGTATTCATTACCCTTCTCCCTGCATTGTAACCACGAAAATGTCTGCTAGTCCTAACCGGCGTGTTTCACCAAGCGACTTAAGCATTTCGCGATCAACATTCTGATAAACAAAGGTAGACTTGCCAAAACTGGATCCTTTTTTGATCGGACCAAGTGCTTCGGCCTCTTCCTCTTTGCCGGATGTAACCATGACCTCAATGAACTGTTCGGTCAGATTTTCCATGTCAGCAGTCAGAACAATTCTTCCATCACGGATAAACACCACATCTGTCAGAATATTCTCGATTTCCTCGACCTGGTGCGTTGTAATCACAACAGTTCGTTCTTCATCGAAATATTCTTCCAACAAGGCGGCATAGAATTTCTTACGAAAGATTACATCCAGGCCCAAAGTAGGTTCATCCAAAACCAGAAGCTTGGCATCAATTGACATAACTACAGCCAGATGGACCTGAACGATCATGCCTTTTGACAAAGCGCGCACCTTTTTATCCATCGGGACATTGGTTCGGGCAATAAAGTCTTCTGCCTTTGCGCGATCAAACTTGGGATGAATATCTTCCACATAATCAAAGACATCGCTTACCTTCATCCATTTAGGCAGCGTCGCAACATCAGAGATAAAACATACATCCTGCATGAGTTTGGCACGATCTTTCGACGGGTCCAGCCCCAGCACATGTAGGTCACCCTGATAGGAAGACAGGCCAAGAATAGCATTCAGCATGGTTGTTTTCCCGGCGCCATTTGCACCGATCACACCGACAATGCGTCCCAAGGGGATATCAAGATCCACACCTTTAAGCGCCTGAAAGGCACCAAAACTCTTGGAAAGGTTTCTTGCTTCTACAACATTTTCCATTGGTGAAACCTCCCTTTAATTAGAAAGACCACGTTTCAGAAGATCTTCGACGTCAAAATTAAGACGACGAATAGTCTCCAGAACCAGTGGCCATTCTTCTTCTAAAAATTTAGCGCGCTGGGCTTCCATCAACTTGTCACGCGCCCCGTCAATCACGAACATTCCCAGCCCGCGACGCTTTTCAACCAAACCTTCCATAACCAGCTCCTGATAGGCTTTTGATGCAGTAATCGGATTAATTTGCAGGTCAACGGCGACACTGCGAACCGAGGGAAGAGCCTCTCCTTCTTTGAGGGCTCCTTCCATTATCGCATGAACTACCTTATCTCTGAGCTGCCGGTAGATCGGCTGATTGTCCGTCCATTCCGGCGTCATGAACCCAACCTCCTATTCAAAAGTGGCTGCAAAACGCGCAAGTGACGTTGCTTTGGCAGCTTTACGGCTGCGACGAATGGCACGTTTTGACTTTTTGTAACTTGTTGTGAACATTTTGGTTCTCCTCGCTTTATTGTTATCGTTATTGGGACATTCGCCCTTTTTGTCTGTCGTGTAGAGGCTTTGCCTCTTGTTATATGCCGTATCGGCTTTTTAGTAAGTCTGTTAGGGACCACGGCATTTTTGCTCTTGTACCAGTCCCTTCCAGACATTGTTTGCCCTGTTGGGCGTTCCTCGCTTTTTGGCATCTTGTTGATGCTCTATTCTAGTGTGACCGATTGGTCCTCGCTGTCGTGACGGGCTTGTTTTTTCTTTCTCGCCACTTTGCTGTCGTACTCGTTTTTCCTCGCTTTTTGCAGCTGGTATTTTCTACTCTTTGCTGCTGACCGGTCCGTGCCTTTTTATTTTGACTTCTCTCCATACTGCCTCGCCGCAGCGTGGGAGACGAACTGTATTGGCGTTTATCGTCTCGGTGTATTAGTTATGTAGTACACCCAACCTGTGTGTGCAAGTATATTTTTGCACCATAACGACAAAAACAGTTTAACATATTGATTTTAATGAAAATATTTTAACAATTCCAAGGAAGACGTACACAGTACACTGCACTATCAGGTGTGCTACCTGCAGGAAAAACAGTCAGAATCATGTAGCGGCAAGTTGGTCTGATATCAGGCTGACACATGATTTGATATCAAGCTACACCTCGATATTAGCCCGGAAATTTGCGTATTTATAGGTCCGTTTTTGCCCTAATAAATCGCCTCATAAGCGTCACTGTAAGCCCCCATAAAACCCCAGACACTGAACCTACGCAAACCAAATACTCACATAAATTGTTTTTTGTAAATTTTTGGTTGCTCATCTAAAAATAGGAGATATTCTCCTATTCGTCGCTGTAAGCAAGGACTTGGAGTTTGAGAGACCCACACAGAGCCGTGTGGGCTTCTCAATACCGACCAGGCTGTGGACCTGAGTTCAGAGTAAACTACCACCCTGCCCTTACGGGATAGGGTTTTTACAAGTGCTAATCCAAGCTGCCAGTGTAATTCAGAGCGTGTCAGAAGAATCACTGCACCATGAACTGTTAATTTTGTGCGGCGATCAGCTTTCAGCAGGGCTATCAGTTATCTTAGTACTCACACCAGAGCGAAGGAAAACATGGGGGAAAATCATGTCAGAGGCTAACGAACAAAGTCGGCAAATGAAAAGAATTGAGCGCCGCAAAATGGCAACGAAGAAAAGACAAAAAAACCAACTGATAATGGCTGGTGTTATTTTAGGGATTGCGGTCGTGTATTTTGCATATGCTCAAACCCAAAAGCCTCGAAAATTGACCCGAAACTCGATTGCAACGCTAGCCAGCTACTATGACACCTGGAAGCACCCTTCATGGCGGCTGGAAGATGCAAGACAAAGGGGTTTTGAAGTCATCATCCGAGTGACAAAAACGGCACGTCAATCAACAACAGATTACTGGTCTGAAAACAATCTGGAATTGCCTGAAATTTGCCCAAAACGAAACTGGAAATATTGGTCAGAATTGCCGGATAATCGCTATTATCTAAAGGTCTATTTAGGGCAGATAAAAACCGCCTATAAATGCCCAAAAAAATAGCCGTATTCAGTGTCCCACTTAGCCAATTTGTGTTTTTTTTGCCAAACACTCGGAATAGCGCAGAAAATATAGATATAGCGTTAAGTGGGACTCGTTATCAAACCAACTGTCCAGCGACCTCCCGGACCATGTCTAACTTTATGGCTATTGTAAACAGGACATACTTTCGCCCGAAGCCGTTGTCTTCCCTAGCATTCGATGCGTCACCCTCCGTCCCATTATATCCCGTATAATCCCGGCATATCCCGGATACCGGTGTGATCAAATCATCTGTCCCCTTACAAGAAGGGGGTCATACTCAACATATAACACCCTCATCATGTCTAAACTCGATTTAAATTAAATTTACATGGTTATCCCGCGTCGCACGCGAACATTCTCTGCATCTTGTTCTACAATTGCCTCATACACCTCAGGGCAGATCTTCAGCGCACCGCTTTCATCTAGCTGCTTAATTGTTTCAATCGCTTCAAGAGGGTTCTCGAAATTGATCTGTTTATATATATCCTCTTCCAAAAGGTCATATTGCCACCACTGAGACTTGAGTAGTGCCTCGCGCACTTCTTCATCAAAGCGGTATTTGATCAGTTTCGCAGGGTTCCCACCGACAATAGCATAGGGCGGCACATCCTTTGTCACTACACTTCCTGCTGCGACAACCGCGCCTGTTCCAATAGTAACACCACCTGTGATTATTACCCCAGCCCCCATCCATACATCATGTCCGATAAATGTTGTCTTTGGCTCATCGGCAAAATAGCGTTTAAACCCAATATCTTCTGGGGCATTAGGTCCGCCCTCGTACATTATTCCAGAAGTGGTTAGCCATTCTTTGGGGTGATTTGTCAGGCCAATCAGGCTTCGATGGCCAATGGAATTATAACGTCCTAATTTCACGCAGTGCAGCTGTGTACTTGGTGCGATATAGCTATGCAGTCCTATTTGTACTTTATTGATAGAAACAGCATTCCATATGCTGACACCTGGTTCAAAATAAAGCGGTCCTTGCAAAATAAAGGGCTTGCAAGACAGTGTCGTACGCTCACCTAGTTTCGCAGCCAATGTACTACTAATAAACATATAATAACTCACCCGGACGCTAATTATCATCTAGAGCGCAAGGTACCAACAATTCGCTGGAAAACAATGGAATTATCAACAACATGTGGCGCTCGCACGTGATCAACACACAGTATAATAGTCTAAAGGCCAGACAGTTACCTGCCCGGCCTTCTTCTTCTAAAACTCAAATATAGCGTTTACTCTGGCTTCACAAACTTCAGCGTCATCCGATCACTTTCGCCAATCGCCAAATATTTGTCCCGGTTTTCATCACCAGCTGCCAAACGCGGCGGCAGTGTCCAAACACCCTTTGGGTGATCTGCCGTATCTTTCGGATTTGCATTTACTTCGCTCTGATCCATAAGTTTCAGACCAGCAGCCTCCGCCAACTTGATAACATCTTCAACGGCTACATAGCCACCGCCAGTAGCGCCCTTTGCCCGGTGCTCAACAACACCCAGAACACCGCCAGGCTTCAATGCTTTCGCAAATGCCTTGAACGCATCTTCGGCAAACGGATTGTCGCCTGACATCCAGTTATGCACATTGCGGAATGTCAGAACCACATCAGCAGACCCTGCTGGTGCGATATCATATTTCCCTTTTGCAAAAACGGTTGTTTTCACCGCGCCAAATGCTGACGGATTAGAAGCCAGCTTTTCCGCGAAAGCCTTGGCGCCATTTTGCTGGTACGTACTGTCACTGTCACCGTCATAGCTTGCAGCATAATATGTACCGCTGTCTTTTAGATACGGCGCCAGAATTTCCATGTACCAGCCACTGCTGCCTGGCGAGATTTCGACCACAGTCATATCCGGCTTCACGCCCATAAATTTCAGCGTTTCATATGGATGACGATATTGATCGCGTGCTTTGTTTGCGTCGCTTCTGGCTGGCCCTTCAACGGCCGCCTTTAGCCCATCACCGTGATTATCTGCCTGCACACTACCGATGCTAAAAATAGCTGCAGCGAGCGCCCCAGCAACAAATGTTTTTGTTGCTGCTTTTTGAATAAGTGTCTTCATTAGACATCTCCCCTATGTCACTAAGTTTCAGGCACGGAATCCCCTCCCGCGCCTTTTTGATTATTCAGCAGCAATTCCCTGCTGCTGGTTTTGCGTTTGCGATGCCTTGGCGTCTGCCCATAGTCGCCGAAGGGCATGTGGCAGATTACGTCTTGTACTGGACAAGTAAAGCTCTGGATTAGGAAGTTCGTTCACAAGTTCGCGATAACATTTGCCTAATTCGTGATATGGCATGCTCGGAAACAGATGGTGTGTCGCATGAAACCGCAACCCGACCGGCGCCCACAAAGCATCCAAAGACGTACCTGGGATATCTACCGAATCCAGAAATTCCTCTACGCGCCCCATCGGCTTGTCACCCGGATTTCTGTAAGCATGGGCACCCAGGGTACGCAGTGCATTTAAGATCAACGTCAACACTACAATGGTGTACCAGACATAAAACACAGTGATCGGCAACACACCGCCTGCAATCAAACCAACGATGGTCGCAACATACACAAAGGTGAAAAATTCCTGATACCGCCAGTCAGGATCATCCTGCTTGGACGGCTTTGACCGAACATAACTCATATCAATCGTCAAGGAAGATGCCCGCTCCCACAAAAGCTTGCGCATAGGCCAAATAACATAGGAAAGCGGCGTCAAGATCAGATGTCTGATCACTAATAAAAGAGGCAGATAAATTCCTTCAAGGACATAAGCCGGTATCTTCCATGTCGGTCCGGCGCCAAGCGGCAGATATTCTCCATCAATCTTAAGGCCGTAAACCTTGGGCTTGTGATGATCAATATGTACGCCGGTATAAAAATAACTCGGCACCATCATGGCAAAGCCACAGGAAAAATTCCAGAAAAGGCGGAACCATTTAAACGTTCCACGTTTCAAATGCGCTAACTCGTGAATGAAAATCAATGCACGATAAAAAGTAAACACCGCAACTGTTACACCTGCGACCTGCAGCCACGAGAAGGGGGCCGCAGTAACCGCCATATAAAAAGCGGCCCAGGCCAACACAATATGAAAGGAGAAATCCAGCCAGTAAATGTGCGGCTTTGGCTTGGAGAATCGTTTTGCGATTTCTCGTGCTTCTTTCATTGGGAATGCTGCCGCTTTTTCCGCAAGCGTCATCCGAGAGGTATCTAAAGCCATGTTTGTCTCGTTTCTCTTTGTTTGACTGCTTATACCGCCTGGGCCCCTGCCCGGCAAGAAATAGCCTGAACCCGCGACGAAATATCCCAGAAATACGGGCTAAAATGTGTCCTTTTTCATTTGATGTAAAAAAAATGAAAAAACAGGCTTGCACTGGAAAAATTTTGTGATAGAACAGCGCTCGCACACGGCAATCGCGCCGATGCTGCCCTCGAAGACGAAACGTCTGAAAGTGCCGGTATAGCTCAGTTGGTAGAGCAGTTGATTTGTAATCATCAGGTCCCGAGTTCGAATCTTGGTGCCGGCACCACTTTCCCTAATAATTTCAATAAATTACAAGATGTACCCACCTAGGGTATACTGATATATTTTTGCACCGGAAGCATGGCGGAAGCAGATAAACTCACTTTTTCCATCCAGATTGTTAAAGCACAGCGAGCTATTGCATTTCCTCAAGAGTAAACCTCTGTTGCGCTGCCCACTTGAAGTCGGGCTTAGGCTCCACCAACACAAACTTGTTTGCTTTCACATCGTACGAAATAATCACAAGCTTAGAAAACTGCCTTTTTGCCAACATTTTCTTCTTAAAGGCTGCGCTCAACCTATTTTTCTGCAAACACTGTAGAAATTTCACTAACTGGTCGGAGACTTGCTCAACTTCTTCCAAGTTAAGATTCTCTTCAATAAATGAGAATTTAACTGTTCCGATCCCTTCCACTTCAATAAAACAAGAAAATGCGCTAGAACATTGTACATCACTAGTGGATTTATTAGGTGAAGAAACATGCTTTACCGTTTTAACGGACCCGTTGGGTATGAGCTTACTGAATGCCGTTTTCAGTAACAAGTAGTGATCTTGCCCCATTTGGGACAAAAAACCATCAAAATAAGACTTAGCAATAAAGAGAAATACTGCGGTAGGAATAAACCAATCGATAGCGGCAAACATCATTGCTTCGGGCCGCTTTTCTACATAGAGCTTAACGTCCTGCCCCCAAATACCTTCCCTAAACTCATCTATGAATTCATCAGGAAAAGTGTCTAGTACTGAGAATACCAAATCGACGTCTTTTAAATCAATATTGTTATCTGGCTTCACGGTATCACTTCCCTCAATATAACCATTTTAAAGTTGTCGAAGAAACTCAATCGCTTCCTTGGGTAATTTATGTTCGGGTTCCACTTGATTCCAAAAGCTAAATTTTCCAATTAATGAGTCCACGTACATAGGGTCTTTTTCTACTCCACATTGTTTTTTCTCTCTTGTCAAGGGTGTGTTCTCTAACACAGTTACTCGCTACGTTAGCTACGTTAGGTTTGATGATTGTCCCTAATGTAGCTAACGTAGCAGGAGTAGCAGCTATGCGAAGAGCAACGGATTAACAGTGAATGCTTTTGACTTTCTGCCTGCCGATCCGTCGTTGCGCGCATAGTTAATATTTAACCAGCCTTGCTCCACCAAGTCCAAACATGCTCCGAAAATTACGTCTGACTTCCCGTCAAACAAACTATCTTTTACAACCTGCTGCCCCAACTCCCATATCGGGTAAAGCTTTGCACGGCTAATGTCACTTTTGTCACACGGGTTCAGAGGATCGGACTAAACCGATATTCCACTTGTTTCCAATACTCACTCTTCATGGATGAGTGTACCTGTGGGTACGGCTATGGAAAGTGAAGATGAATAACAGTGCCGGCCATGCGGTGTTCAACCTCCAGCCCGATGTCGTGATATTCGCATACCCGCTTAACGAGGGACAGCCCAAGGCCGTACCCGCTGCTGTGATCCGATTTAATATTTTTGACAAACAGCCCTGATTTAATCTGATCGGGCATACCGCCGCCTGTGTCGGATACAGATAATCTGCCATCCTTGAAATGGATGCCAATTGTACCAGCTTCTGTGTACTGAAACGCATTGGACAAAATGTTGGACAAGAGAATTTCCAAAACACCATCCGGGGCGGATACTGAGGCGGACCCTGGAACCTGAATATCCAGTTCAATATCTTTACCGTCCAATTGATAGCTATACTGCAGGATTACATTTTCCAAAATCGGCATCAAGGACTGCGCGACCACACTGTTTTGTTGTTTTTCTCTGACCATGGAAAGTAGCGCAGTGATAGTTAAGTCCATATGGGCATGGGCAATCTTTTGACGGGCGAGTAGATGACGCCTGTCCTCTGCGCTCTGTCCTTCCTTCTCCATCAGTTCACATGCACCCGCAGCAACCGCAAGTGGTGTCCTGAGGTCATGGCTTACATCCCGAGAAAACTGCTTTTCCCGTTCGATGAAGTCATGCACTCGGCGCAAAGAGCCTTCCAGTTGTTCGGCAAGGAGTCCGATTTCATTAT
Organism: Kordiimonas sediminis; assembly: GCF_014656395.1. GTDB lineage: Bacteria > Pseudomonadota > Alphaproteobacteria > Sphingomonadales > Kordiimonadaceae > Kordiimonas_A > Kordiimonas_A sediminis. The sequence goes on along the minus strand of NZ_BNCI01000002.1, from coordinate 374,625 downwards.
TGGGATACTCCTGTGCAAATTTCTTCGGCTCCGCTTCCGGGTCAATCTGGGCAATATGCTGTGCCAACTGCCCCAGGGGACGAATTGTCTTTCGTGCCATGCGGTAGGCCATGTAACAAGCTACCCCTGTTATAATGAGAGCAGTAATACCGTAAAAAATAATCAGCCCGGTGCGCATCGGCCGCACGATCAGCAAACTGCTGACCTCATACACCAGGAAAACATCATTATCTAATCTGGTAAGATGATAATGCCGTCCTTCTTGGCCATAGAATTCTTTTTGCTGAGGGCTTTCCCGCAGAATTTCTCCAATAGAGTCTGGCAGTGTTTCCAGTGAAAAATACAGCTGAATATTTGGATTATCCGGCTGCTCCCATTTGCCAGTGGTTTCATAAACCGACAGAGTTTTTTGTTTTTCCTGCGATAGACCGCGATCAAGGAATTCATCCTCCACCACAAAAAGGAACAGGAAGTTCAGAACAGAAAACACCAGCGCGATCACCAGGGATAACAAGCAAACCTTGACTATAAATTCTGGCTGAATGGACTTTCTTGGCTTCATATGACGCTCAGTTAGTTTCAATATTTAACGCAAAACCAACACCGTGGACTGTTTTCAGCAGCGGTGTATCAAAAGGTTTATCAAGCTGGGCCCTGATCTGATAGATATGCGACCGTAATGCATCGGATTCTGTTGGGTCATCCCCCCAGATTTTCTGAATAAGCTCCGACCGGCTGATTGTTGCCGGGTGTTTCAGTGCCAGAATTTCCAAAATATCAAAACCAATTTTCTTGAGGGGGATCTCCTGCCCTTTCCGCCAGATCGTTTTACTTTTGCGGTCCAGCTTTAACTCGCCAAGTTCCAGCACATGGTCCGTATGCAACAGGTGACGACGGGACAATGCAAGGCATCTGACCTCCAGTTCGGCGAGCGAAAATGGCTTGGTTAAATAATCATCGGTTCCACTTTCAAAACCGGTGATTTTCTCTTCTGGTGTATCCCGCGCTGTCAGCATCAGTATCGGCACGTGCCGGGTGCTCTGATCGCGGAAATTTTTGCAGACGTCATACCCGTCCATTTTGGGCAGCATTAAATCAAGAATGATCACATCATACGGCGATGCAAGGGCCATCGACAGCCCTTGCTCTCCATTAATTGCGAAATCCAACACGTGTCCCTTCGGCTCCAGATACTCTGCGATATTCAGCGCAATAGCTTCTTCATCCTCAATAATCAGAATATGTAGTGGATTATGCGTCATAACTCTTATTCTGCGTTCAGGGACTGAATGAACCGGGATGCCCCTTCGTGGTCCGGATTGGTATCAAGTATCGAGTTGGCAACCGACAGGGCCATCTTCTTTTCCCCAAGCTTAAGCCAGCTTTGTGCCATTTGTAAACGCAAGGTAGGGTGCGCAGACACGTCTGTTTCCAGGGACATAATATCAATGGCAAGAGTAATATCCTCATCCTTTTCTGCCACCATAGAATAATAATACCCATACATGGAGATCAATTGGCCATTAAATTTGCTTTTATCTTCTGTGTATGCTGAGGCTGCGGAGATGCCATTATCCATAATATTCTGTACCAGCGCCAAAGTGACTTCATCTGTTTCCTTCACGCGATCTACAGGCTCGATACCCAGTGAGCGCACGACAGCTTCTGCTACATGTACGGTTGAAGTTGGGTTTTGCCCCGTGATTAAACGCCCGTCCTCTGCCACATGGCTTAGCATCATTGGTGACGACTGGAACAAACCACCCCGTTTCATCAGTTCATCTTCCAGCAGAAACTCGAACTCTTTCGCCCATTTCTTGCCAAAAAGCTTCTCTTCGACATTGGTGAAGCCGTTTACCTTCTTCCCAGCAAGCAGATGAGTGCCATCCGGTAAAGTCACATTCACAAACGCCGCTGGCCCGTGGCAAACCGCACTAACAGTACCCCCGTCCACATAAATATCACGGATAATATTCTGCAGGTTCGTATCGTTATGGAAATCAAACATGGCCCCTTTACCGCCAACGATGAAGATCGCCTCATAGGCATCCGGATTGATGTCCGCCAGCGGCAGGCTGTTATCTAGTTTGGCCATAATCGCTTCATCTTCTAGAACCTTGGCGTTCAGGGGGGCTTTGGGGTCAAACTTATCGGCTTCTGCTTTCCCGCCTTTCGGGCTGGCAACATCAATGGTCAATCCATTTTCCTGGAAAACCAGGAATGCTGCACTAAACTCGTCAAACTCGTAGCCCGGTGCTGTTTCGCCGCCGTCTTTGCCGTGACTACTGATAACCATCAGAACGCTCTTGTTATCTTTCGCCTGATCTGCCGCCGTTGTCGGTGCCGCCACTGTTACTGCAAGCAAAGCTGCCGCAGCAAATTTTACCCTTTTAAAAAGTCCGTTCATTTTAGTTTCCTTCTCGCTGTTTTGACTCGGGTTATTCTTGTCTTGTGTCTTTTGTCATGCGGGATGTGAAATGAATGTGAAATCAGTTTTCACGCAATTGTTCACGCACAGAAATTTCCATAGAACGCCGGGAAATCCAAAGCCCCGTCACCAGCAAGCACACGCTGAAGGCTATAATCACGACGCTATAAAGTCTAAGGTCGGGGTCGTAAGTCATTGATAGCTGGTCCGAATAAATCAGGGTGCCCATAATCCATGTGCCGAAGACAGCACCCCCGGCAGAAACAAGAGCAGTAAGAAGCCATTCATAGGCCGTTACCTTCAGGCAGTCTTCCCTTGTCAGCCCCATACTAAGAAGCAACCCGTTGCGCTTCCGGTCCTTCGCTTCAAAGCCGGAAACAGACGCCAGAACCACGATCAGTGACAGAGTCATGATGATAATGCTGAAACCGGATGTAGCTTTGCTAACCAATGCAAACGTTGCATCCAGCCTGCCTGTAACTTCCCGCAAAGTTACGACATGCAGCGACGGATATTCCTGCAAAAGCGAACCAAGGCGGTTCCAACCGGTCTCTGAAACCTCAACACCCCCCATATGATGGGTCTTTGCCTTCAAATGCTGCCTGGATTGTTCAGGCACCTGAAACCAGAATGTGATCGAAGTACCGCCTGTTTTGAAGGCATGGCTGGCGACGATGGTAAAATCCTCAAAACTGCCATCAATATCAAAAGTGATCGTATCCCCAAGGGAAAGCCCCATATCAGACATCACTTCTTCCTCAACAGAAATTTGTCGCCAGTTCATATCCTGTGGTTGCCACCAGTCCCCGCGTACAAGCCTATTATTATCCGGCACATCCGCAGACCAACTTAACCGAATAGGACGTTTCAGCCGGGCGAGCGCCTCGCTGGGCTGGGTTGCAAAATCATTCAGACGAGCACCGTTAAGCCGCACCACAGAGGCGTTTAAGAAAGGATACAAAGACAGAATATTACTGCCTGTGTCATCAGCCCACTGCTGGATGCCAGGTACCGCAGCATCCGGGGCTTCACTGATAATCAGATTGCCATTTTGCGTTCTGACCTGGCTGTTCATAGTGCCTCTAAGATCCTGCATCAGCCCTACCCCAACCAGAAGCAGCATCAGCGACATACCAAGCCCGATTATTTGCGTTGATTTCACCAGCAGTCGCTCTTTCATCATGAACAGAACAAAAGACAGTAATCCTGGCCGGCGGCGTCCAACCAAATTTCCTGTGGTAAACAGGCTCCATGTCAAAAACAAGAGGAAGGCCAGTGCCGACATCAACGACACAATTACCATGGTTGTCAGGGTCCAATTGTCGGTATAAATCCATGCAAGAACGGCCAAGGCTAGTCCATTCCACAGCGCTGTAATCAGGATAGTTTTTGTGTCCTGCACCTCTCTGATCAGGGACAAAACTGTCGTTCTCGATATTTGAAGTAATATCGGAATTTGCATGATCAAAAACATGCAGAACAACAGGGCAATAGTCCCAAGGATCGCCGCAGGGTCCATCTGAGTATTTATCCCGACAAAGGTTGCCGATAATTCCTTGCTGATCAGCAATTGCAAAAATGCTGCCAGTATCGTGGCCGGCACAATCGCAATCAGAAACCCGAGTAACCATTCACAAAAGGCAAGCATATATCCCTGTCTTCCAGTCAGTCCCATGCTCATCATCACGGCCACCGCGTACCGGCTTGCAGCGAGCTTGGATTTCCCTGCCAGACTTATCGCGATTGAAGCCATAAAAAACAGGATGACGAATGTTAGCCCTAAAAAATTCTCCACACGCGTCCAGTAGCTGGCCAAGGGGTGCTGCCCCTTATGACGGTCCAATACGCTAAACTCTTGCCCCTCGCTCCCCTGCCATGCGTGAATTTCAGAACGCTGATTAATATCAGCCGCAAGCAAATATCGATATTGTTTGCTGTCGGAGGGGAAGGCATCAAACGGAAAGGATGTTTTGCTGACCATTGCCCGCATTTCAACGGTATGTCCTTCCATCAGCCGGTCTGGCTCATGATGCAAAATTGCAGATATTCGAAAGTCATGTCCTGCAAACCGAACAAGCGATCCGACTTGCACTTGCAGCCGGGACGCAACACGGCCACCTATCCATATCTCTGATGGACCAGGGCCCTGTCGCATGCCGTAAGGCTTCTGCCCAACTGCATCACTGACTTGAACCGCCCCCTGCACAGGGTAAGCACCGTCCACTACCTTCAGTGCAACTCGCTCCCATTTATCCCCAAATGTCAGGGACACAGGCAGTATGAGTGTCTCGGAAATTTTATCGCTATTCTCCGCCAGAAAGGCCACATCGTTGTCTGGCAAGGCACGCGTATGCTCCACAACAACATCCGCCCCCAGAAGCGACTTCAAATTATCTTCCAGGTACAACTGAATAGAAGAAATGGTCATGGTCAGCGTGAGCAGAATGACAGAAAGCAATCCCTGAGTCCAAAGTACAAGCATGGTGTTTTTATGCCGGATGTTTGCTGCGAAGTGCTCTAGAACAAGTACAGGCATATTCATGACAGCACCTCCAGGCCGCGGTTCACCAACTCAAAACAGTGGGTTGCTTTTTCTGCCAGTACCCTCGAGTGTGTGACAATGATCAAGCCGCACCCTGTTTCCTGGGCACAGTCCAGCATCAGATCCGAAATCATGGCCCCTGTGCGTACATCCAGATTACCCGTCGGTTCGTCTGCAAATATATAGTCAGGCTCGGAAATAAAGGCACGGGCAATAGCAATGCGCTGTTGCTCCCCACCGCTTAACTGGCTGGGCTTATGATGCGCACGGTCTTGCAAGCCAATGTTTGCTAACCAGTCCGCCGCCTTCTCATCGGCCTGACTTACCCCCTTCAACCGCAGGGGCAAAGCAAGATTGCTCAGCGCATCCATTTCAGGCAACAAATGGAACTGCTGAAAAATAAAACCAATGTGCTTCCGGTACTCTTCCGGTGTGACACTTACCCCTTCTTTAGTGAAGATCACATCCCCTGATGTCGGGCTCTCCAATCCCGCTGCAAGCGATAACAAGCTCGATTTACCAGCCCCGGATGACCCGACAATTGATGTCACACAATCTCTGTGTAGTTTCAGCGAAACATCATCAAATAAATGAATTTTCTCCGCGCCACATTCGAAGGAATGGGACACAGCTTGAAGCTCGATACAAGTCTGTTCGGTCATACGTCTCTCCTTTAGAAGAGACCCTATAGACACCCATGTGAAACATATGTGAAATGGGGGGATAGAAAAAGCCGACACTATTGATGGCGGCAGCTAGAGAGTATGGGCCTACTCCTTTGGTAGACCAAGGTTTTGAATAGCACTATTTAACTGCTGCATCGTGGGTTCTGGCACGCCTTTGGAGCAAATAATGTGAAGAGGAACAGGTTCGCGCAGGTCAGTTGGATAGAAAACATCAAACTGGGTGTCATAAAGCCCGGTTTCATTCGCATAAGCAACCTGATTACCATCTACCATAACATAATCCACACGACCGCTTGCCAAAAGCTTCAACAAATCACTGTCTGATCCACTTATCTGAATGTGATATTCCTTATTAGCCCGCAATATCTCGGCAATACCGTCGCCGTAATTGGCGCCAGCAATAAAACCACCCACATGATCCCGGTCTTTGATCAAATCAATCAACGCGTGATAAGGTTTAAACGTAGCATCCGATCCTTCACGAATTGCCACGCCTGACTGTGAAGACTGGGCAATTGGTAACGTATACTGTCCGGACTTTGCTCTTTCCTCCCGGTAGCTGTAGCCCGTTATACAGAATTGCAGACCCTCTAAGCCCAGACTTCTGATCATTCTATGATAATTGGATGCAATCCACTAAATGCGCACCCCTGCCGCAGAGGCAACCATATTGGCAATAACAACATTTTTGCCTGTTGCCTGCCCATCCTGGCTGTATGAATAGGGTGGGTATTCTTCGTACCAAAAGGCGATAGATGGAACTGCAGCATTAGATACTGCTTCTTCATTCGCCTGCCCATCAGTTTCACCGGCATATGACAAAACTGCGCGCGACAAGAGTGTCATCACAACCATCCCCGTCACTGCAGTAAATTGTCTGTACCTCAATCCAGAATATCCTCTATTAGAGTCTATTTAATAATTATGCCAAAACACGCTTGGGTCAAGTGGATACCTTATCTGGTCAGCAGCCCTTCATGTTACAGGATGACAGCCGACGACAATAGTTATCTTGACTTTTACCCTGAGTAATCATAAATCGCATATAGGTTCAGAACGCCTGCCGCTCGTGGTCTCAGTGACTTTGGTGAAGTTCTGCGAAGGGTAATTTATATCTCCCTGGTTTGATCCCGTTTCTTCGCGCATTTCTGCCGGCGGCAATACGAGCACCTCCCTGAATATGAAATGCCTATGAAAGGAGCACGGGATGTCCCAAGACACCTCAGCTAACAGCTTTACCCATGGTCGGCTGGGCACCATTTATGCCAAGACTGCCCTGCCGATAATTTTTGTAATGGCCATGAATGGATTTCTGGCCCTTGTTGATGCCATATTCCTCGGCGTTTATGTTGGCCCGGAAGCACTGGGCGCAGTAACATTAATGTTTCCTCTTTATATGGTACTTGTTGCTATTGCGACACTGGTATCCGGTGGCATGTCCAGCATACTCGCCCGTATGCTTGGGGCCAGGGATACAGATAAAGCCCTATCCGCAATCGCCGGGGCACACGGTCTGGCGCTTACACTTGGCGGCATTATCATTATCCTATTTGTTTTGTTCGGACATAGTATCACCCTTCTCGCGTCTGGCGGTACTGCTGAACTTGCGACAATGGGACATACCTATCTTGGTATTCTGGTCTATTTCGCCCCCTTCTTCTTTGTCCTGTCTGTCAACTCAGATGCGCTCAGGAATGAAGGTCGGGTTGGGTTGATGGCTATCACCAGTTTATCGGTGTCTCTGGTCAATATTGGCCTGAATTATTTACTGATTGTCTGGCTGGATATGGGTGTTGCAGGGTCTGCGTACGGTACCGTTATTTCCCAGTCTCTGGCGCTAGCGGCCTTGGTCATCTTCCGTATTTGGGGCAATACGCCTCTGAAAATTCAGGCATTTGCAAAACACAGCTTTCTACACGGCTGGCGCCCGATCATGGCACTTGGCACGCCGCAAAGCTTGAATTTCATAGGACTATCCCTTACATCAGGGGCCATTATTTTTGCACTCCAGTGGGTCGAAACGCCTAACTACGCCTCCACGGTGGCCGCTTACGGTGTCATTACGCGGGTCATGACCTTTGCCTTCCTGCCACTTCTTGGCCTATCACATGCTTTGCAGTCTATTACCGGCAATAACTACGGCGCAGAGCTGTGGCAACGCTCAGATCAAAGCTTAAAACTCGGCCTGATCATTGCGTTTATATACTGCCTGATTACACAAGGAATCTTAATTGGGTTATCTGGTCAACTAGGTAGTCTGTTCGTGGCGGATGCAAATGTCATTGCAGAAGTGAACCGTATTTTGCCGATTGTTGTTGCCCTGTTTTTCATTGGCGGGCCACAATTGATGATTGTCAGCTATTATCAGGCAATTGGCGAAGCAGCGCGGGCTGCCATTTTAGGTCTGACCAAACCCTATATATTCTCCGTTCCACTGATATTTCTGCTGGCCGAGGGATTGGGGGAATATGGCATATGGGTTGCTGCACCCACGGCAGAGGTCTTGTTAATTCTTTTAACGCTGTGGGTTCTCTCACGGGCAGCACGGCAACAAAAACGACACTGGGGCGTGTTCACCGCCCAAACACAAGGTTAGTGATCAACCCCTTCTCCCCTGGTGTCTGACCATCAGGGGAGATTGAGTAATGCACGCATCAGTACTGGAGATTTATAATCGGGTGAGTACACTGTCAGGCCATTCGCATTGAAATTATCATGCGCTATTCCAATTTCGGCGAAAGAATAGGAAATGAAAGCATCCTCGCTGTCGGCCCGGACCCCACTTGTTAGACAAGCTGCCACGCCAGCAGCAGCCCATATTTTATTGAATTGTATCATGTGTTTTCTCCCGGTTAGTTTCGGGAAAACACTGGTACGGTTAGTTAGAGAAACCCACCGGAAGTGAGCAGACTGCTCAAAGACAGATGTGAACGGCTCTAATAATGGGTCAGGACCGCAAAACTATAGCGGCTTCAGTGGCCAGGAAACACCGGCAAAACCGCCATTCTCCGTATTTCCAATCGTGAGATTGCCCCCAAGGAACGTGGCAATTTTCTTGGTAATATAAAGCCCCAGCCCCGTCCCGGAATTTGGATGCCGGGCATGATACGGATTTTCTCCCATAAGAAACGGCTCCCCTACCTTATCTACAACATCCTGTGGGAAGCCGGGACCTGAGTCCTCAACTGATATCTGAAGCCCGCTACTGTCTGCACTAGGCGACCAGACGACCCGAACCCACCCCTCTGCAGGAGTATGCTTTATCGCATTGGAAACAAGATTATTAAATAGATGCAGCACCAGGTTTTTATCCAGGTTCATAATTTCTGGCAGCGCTTCATCTATGTCGACTTTCACGACAAGCTGCTTTGCATCAATTGCTGGCTGGAATGAATGCAAGAGTTCTTCAGTAACGTCCCGCAAATGCAAATATTCAGACTTTGGCTCATAACTTTTTGAATCCAATTGTGAAATATGAAGAATATCATCAATCATGGAATTCAACAGCTGACTACTTGTATGAATATCTTTTGCATATTCCAGATATTTCTGCGACCCGATTGGGCCAAACGCTTCTTCCTCTATCATTTGGGAAAATCCGGAAATGGCGTTAATCGGCGTGCGAAGTTCGTGGTTCATTGATGCAATAAAAATCGACTTTGAAGCATTTGCAGATTCTGCTTCTTCGACCGCGCCTTGCAGCTTGAACTGTTGTTCAATCTCATTTGTAACATCGGTTCGGATCGCAATGTACCGGTCAATTTTACCTTGCCTGTTTTTATGCGCCATCATTGTTGATTTGACCCAGTAATAATCACCGTTTTTCTTTTTATTGCGGATGATACCGCGCCAGGTTTGGCCACTACGGATCGTGCGCCACATATCGTCCCAAAACGCCTTGCTGTGATGACCGGAATTGACAATTGCATGGGTTTTCCCGACAAGTTCCTGCGAGGAATAGCCCGTAAGTTCGCAGAAAAAGTCATTCACATATGTGATGATACCGCGGCTGTTTGTAATGCTGACAATACTATGCTCGTCCAGTGCATTTTTCTGATACTGCAACTCAGTGATTAAATGATTATATTGTCGTTGACTGCGCTGGGCCGTGATGATTGTGCTTAGAGTACTGATAATTGGCGTCAATTCTGCCACCAGATCTTTGGTATAATCCTCTGGACGGTTGGCCAGTCCAAACATACCAATTATTGCATCATTGGCGAATAAGGGCACGCCAAGGAACCGGGTGATCGGTCGGTGCCCATGAGGCATATCAACCAAATCCATCTGGTCAGCTATATCATTCGATATAACCGTTTTCCCAGTCAGCACACATTCACCAAAGATATTATCCAGATTACGGACCGCCTGACCCGACCGTATCAAATCATGATAGGTCTCATCACGGCTTATATGAGTGCCTAAACCGTAAGATGCCCGCGTTTGCAAGACACGCTGACCCGTTTCCTGATCCTGTGAAACTTCACCAATGTAGCCGTACTGACTGTCTGTCATTTCTACAACAACAGTTAGCAGGCGTTCAAAAAGTTCTGTCCGGTCACAACCAGACAGAAACGCCTGCTGAATCGATGTAATTTCATCTAACATGCCTGACATCATTTACCCTCGACCAGACCCTCAACAATACATTTGATATCTGGACCTAAAGACTGCGAACGGATGCAACAAACTTGGCAGAACGCTCTTGCAGGTCAGTTACCTGTTCCGTAACATGACCGGCAGCGGATTTTACTTCTTCCGCTCTGTTCATGGTACGAACAGATGTCTCGTTTACCGAAGCAATGCTGTGGGAAACTTCGATCGTACCTTGCGATGCTTCCTGAATGTTGCGGCTAATCTCTAGTGTGGCTGCGGTCTGCTCTTCTGTAGCAGAGGCGATTGCACCGGCAATTTCATTCAGTCCAAGTATCAGGTCTTTTATATTGGCAACTGCCTTCACCGAAGTGTTTGTCTGATTTTGTATATCCTGAATTTGTGCGCCAATATCACTTGTTGCAGTCGCCGTCTGGTTGGCAAGCGACTTCACCTCAGACGCCACAACCGCGAACCCCCGGCCAGCATCTCCTGCTCTTGCAGCTTCAATAGTTGCATTAAGCGCAAGTAGATTAGTTTGCTCTGCAATATCATTGATAAGATTGATCACCTGCCCGATCGCCTGCGAGGCTGCATTCAAACCCATAATAGTTTCGGATGTGTTTGATGCCACGTCTGCCGCCTGATTTGTCTTGGTTGAGGACGTGGAAACCTGCTGCGCAATTTCTTCAACAGAGGCAGACAATTGTTCTGTGGCTGCCGCAACGGTTTGAACATTAACAGTTGCCTGTTCTGCGGCAGCTGCAACGGACGTCGCGCGTTCCTGGTTTTGTAGTGTATGATGAATAAGCCGTTCAGCCGCTTCGTTGGTTTGACTGGACGCCGCATTCAGAGACGTTACAATTGTGCCGACTTCTTTCTCGAAAGTATCAGCAAGATTCGATAACATCGTCTTTCGCTCTGCGTCATTCGCCTTCATTTTTGCAGAAGCCGTATTGATGATTTTCGCCCCGCGACCAAAATCACCCAAAATCCCCTGCGTCAGGAATATTCGGTAGTATTTTTTGTCAAGCGCTGCTTCAAGCGAATTTCCTGCCTCGCGAATATAGGCATCTGTCAGATCAAATGCCTGATTAATCGCGGACAAAGTGGGTGACAGTTCACCGTATTCATCCCAGTAGACAACTCTTGCGCTCAGATCACCTTTCGCTACGCGCAAAGCTACATCCGTTATCTCTTTAAATGCATTTTCATACAAGGCTACTTTATTTTCCATTGCCTCAATATCAGTCGCGCTAAAGCCCTTTGTTGGGTCTTCTTGCTGCTTTGTTGGAAAGAATGAAAACATGTCTATTCTCCTGTTGACCAGATAAATTCGGCATAATCTGTGCCGTTTTTTTCAACCATTTCATGTAGAAGCGCATAGCTTGCAGCCAGTGCCTCTTTCGGGTTGCTGTGCTTTCGTTCTTCTGCAAGCAATTGGTCATATGCCGGAGCAATATCATTGACGCCCGACTTGGATGGTAAACGTCGGTTTGAATGATAACCGTCTATTTCACCCAACTGCGAGTAGCTGGGTGTCACATGGGCAATAACCCAGTAGTATTTACCGGTTTTAGACATGTTTTTGACATAGGCAAAGATCTCTTCACCTTTGCTGATGGTATCCCATAAAAGCTTAAAGACAGCACGCGGCATGTCAGGATGCCTGATGATGTTATGTGGCTGCCCGATCACTTCGCGTGTTGTCATTTCTGCCACTCGGCAGAAAACTTCATTCGCATAAATTATGCGGCCTTTAAGGTCGGTCTTGGAAACAATGATCTCATCCTGACCAAACAGGATTTCTTCATTTGTGGGAACTGCTCTGTTAATCGCCATGAACTACCCCTCTTACGTGCTTACCCGATCGTTTTCAGACAACAGGTATATAATACCAATATGGTTTGATTTGCAGTATTTCAAGGAACAAGCTGGGGTGAGACGAATGTTCACAGACAGCCGGACCCTGTTACACACAACAAGGAGAGTATGATGGCTCAGAAAAAATTTACATTTTGCCAGTGATGCCAATTAGATAGACGAGCAATCCTATCTCTGACACGTTGGCTTTTATCACATCCTCCTTAAACCTCAGAACTATGACCAGATTCATCCAATTAGGTTAACAAAATACTACTTTATCGGTCAGATTGAACAGGGATGTTTCTCAAAACAGAAGATACACTGATCCAATATACTCATTGAGGAGAAACCCATTTCCAGCATTTCTATCTAGAGGTGCTTATGTAAAACTAATATGGGTATTTAAAAAACCATCTCGAGAAGGGTACATCTATGAATTGTAGCCATTTATGCAACTACATTCAGTTACGGGACTTGCAAAAAATCAGAAAATTTCAGGCAGAAAAAAGAAAAAAATTTCAAATTTCACTGAAATAACTGCATTCATTAAAAAGACTCGGCTTAAAATATTCAAATACGTTTCTTACAGACGTGTCCACAGACCTAGTACCCGATAGCCAAAAACACTATCAGCACCTTTTCTAAAATATTATTCGAAAATGCCAGTTTATATGGGATATCTATCCAGTAATGGCCCAAGTGCCTCTTTCAGTGGGTCTAGATTAGCCTCATAATGGCGCCATAGTTCCAATGCGTCTTTATAGACTGGTTGGCGAACCTGCTCCGAGCTAGGCGTTCTAATGGCACGTTTAGTCTCGTAAAACTTAAGACACCCCTCTTCAAAAGGTAATCCGCAATAGTCCAACAGTCGCCGTATCTGATTTTCGGTATCGTCAACCATGTCTTCATATTGAACGCGGTGCACGCGCCCAGGTAAAACACTGTCCCAGTGGTCCATTACCTTCACATAGTCACGATAATAATGACCAATATCTTCCAGTGAATACGTAAACGTCTGCCCCCGGGCAAACAACTGTTTATACCCTGCAAAACAGCCGGCCATTGGGTGCCTTCTGGCGTCGATGATTTTTGCATTGGGCAAAATCATATGGATCAACCCAACATGCAAAAAATTATTCGGCATTTTATCAATGAAAAAAGGGCTGCCGTGTCGCTGTATCATCGTCGTGCGGATATAATCCTGCCCAAGTGCCAGCGCCTGCTCTTCGGTAACGTCTTCCAAAATTTCCGGATACTTGGATGGGCCAGTCAATCGCTCTTTACCGCCCAGTTTACGGGACATTGCAATAATGTCTGTTAATTCCGCAGTACCCTCCACCAATGAATGGGATGATAAGATTTGCTCAATCAATGTTGAACCTGCCCGCGGCAACCCCACGACAAAAATTGGATCGGGTGCTGTATGCCCCCACCCTTTGCGCGTTTCAAAAAATTCCTGCGTCAGCGTGTGAATTTGACGGGCACTGTCATACACATTGCGTCTGGGGTCATATCGGTGCTTCTTTTTGCGAATGGCATTGCCTTTCGCATAGTGCTGGAACGACTGATCATAGTCCTGCCGGTCTTCATACGCCTTACCCAGTGCAAATTCCAAATGGGTACGTTCATCCGGGCTGACCTTATCCTCCTCAAGGCGCGACAGCATCATATTGATATCCGCATCTGTAAATCTGAAAGTTTTCAGATTAGCCAAACTCCAATAAGCCTCCCCGATTGAGGGGCCTACGGTAATGCAGGCACGGTAAGCTGCTACGGCTTCGTCGATACGCCCGACTGATTTCAGCGTATGACCAAAATTCATCTGGGCAGTTACCTGCTTGGGGTATTTCTTTACCAGCGCCTCATAAATCTCCAGTGCAGCCTGATGATCCCCTTTCTGCACAAGTGCAGATCCTTTTAAAATCAAGTAGCTGGGATTGCCTGGCTCGGATTTAAGCAGGGTATCCAGTTCTGTCACAGCCTCCCGGAACTTATGACGTCTGAATAGTGCAATTGCATAACTGTGTCGCGCTAGCGAGAAAGTGGGCGCCAATTCGAGGCAACGTTCAAGCAGGTTTTGCGCGTCTTCAAAACGTCCAACCTTCAAGCCAATATCTGCAAGCACCCGGATGGCCGTTACATTCATTGGGTCTTTCTTCAGAATTGATCGCGCTAGTTCCTCTGCCTTATGCAGGGCCCCATCGGAGAATAAACGCACGGCCTCCGCCGTTTCCGGGTTGGTGGCAGACGCTTTTAAATGAGCCGCATAGGCTGCGTCGCGCTCCTCCTCCATGCCGCAGGCATCATATTGCTCTGCAAGTGATCGCCAGCCTTCAATAAAGGAAGGGTCTAATTCAACCGCCTGTCGCAGGTATCGAGTGGCACGATCACTATTTCCGTTAGCACCGAATACAAGACCAAGTTCACGGTGAATGGAAGCTACTGCAGGATATTTTTCTTCAAGGCCTAAAAGTATTTCCAACGCCGTAGCGGTTTGACCCAGCATTCTGCATGCTGACGCCTTTATATGCAGTGCACCAGCGGTTTCAGGAACCACCTTCAGAATTTCATTCGCTTGCTCCAGCGCCATTTCGGGGGAACGTCCTAACAAACGTGCCGCATGATTCAGAGCCGTTTGAAGGTTACCACTATGTTCTCCATGAGCCACGTAAACCTGCCCTCCCCGACACGCTTTAAAGTCAAATTGTCCAAACGACCAATATTTAAGGAACTATCGCCGTAATACCGTGCCAACATCAATACAAAACTCAGTTTATCAACCAATGGTGTAGCCTGATCGTTGATGTGACTTTTACGCGACACTAAAGTTTCAAAAATTTATGCCCGCTTGCAACTTTATAATAATCATATAGAATTTCCTGGTCTGTCTATAGTTTTTTCTGAGTTTCTGTTCGGGAGTGCACAAAAAAAATACAACTTGAAAATGGGGGAGCATCTCAAGGGAGGGTGTCAATCACTATGAGGACTCTAACACTACAGACCAAGTCAGCCTTGCTGGCATCAACGTTGATATTGCCTACACAGGCCTTGTCAGCACAACAGGATACCGCCAGCTTCAGTCTTGAAGAAATTGTTGTCACGGCGGAAAAACGAACTGAAAATCTACAGGATGTGGCTGTTTCCGTTCAGGTACTTGGCAACACCCAGTTGGAAAACCTGAATGTAAACGGGTTTGATGACTATGTGAAATTCCTGCCAACTGTCAGCTATACGCAGGCTCGGCCGGGACAGGCTCAAGTTTATATGCGAGGTATCGTCAGCGGCAGCAACGGAAACCATTCTGCTTCCATGCCTTCTGTCGGCGTATATCTGGACGAACAGCCAATAACGACGATCAATGAAATCCTTGATCTGCATATGTATGATATTGCCCGCGTGGAAACACTGTCGGGACCACAGGGGACGCTGTTTGGCGCAAGTTCACAGTCCGGTACCCTGCGTATCATTACCAACAAGCCTGTCATTGGTGAATTCTCCGCCGGATATGATGTGGCCCTCGACACCGTCAAGTCCGGTGAAATGGGGTACACTCTTGAAGGTTTTGTCAATGCGCCTATTTCAGACAATGCTGCCATTCGTCTTGTTGGCTGGCATGAAGAAGATGGCGGCTATATTGATAATGTTGCATCGGAACTGACATTCCCTTCAAGCGGCATTACCATCAACAATGATGACTTTGCTGAAAAAGACTTCAACGATGTCACCACAACTGGTGGCCGCGCCCTTCTAAAGGTTGATTTGAACGAAAACTGGACAATATCACCGGGCCTGATCTATCAGGAACAGAAGTCCACAGGGTATTTTTCTCATGACCCTGAAGACGTTGGTGACCTGAAAGTTACCAGCTACACAGACAATGAATATGACGAAGACTGGTATCAGGCATCCCTGACAATCGACGGCAAAATCGGTAATCTTGATGTTGTCTATGCAGGTGCTTACCTGAACCGGGACCGCGTCAGTTATTATGATTACACGGGTTACAGTGAATATTGGGAGAGCTACCTGCAGTATTATTATGAAGATGCTGGCTACTGTCTTTATTATAATGCCGATGGTGGCTGTGCCAATCCGCGCCAGTTTGTAACCGGCGACGAGAAGTTCAAACGCAATAGCCACGAGCTTCGTATACAGTCACCTCAGGATAATCGTCTGCGCTGGATTGTCGGTGCCTTCTACCAGAAGCA
Organism: Kordiimonas sediminis; assembly: GCF_014656395.1. Taxonomy (GTDB): domain Bacteria; phylum Pseudomonadota; class Alphaproteobacteria; order Sphingomonadales; family Kordiimonadaceae; genus Kordiimonas_A; species Kordiimonas_A sediminis. The sequence continues at coordinate 358,302 of NZ_BNCI01000002.1, read as the reverse complement.
GGAACATAACTTCGATCTGCGCTGGACAGTTCCAGACGCTGACCCGGCGGGTACGGTCGTTCTGGAAGATCCGAATACTGTTGTGTGGCAAACACGTCAGGTGCGGGAAGACCGGGAAAAAGCCTTGTTTGGTCAAATATCTTTCGACCTGACAGATAAACTTACCCTGACCGGTGGCTTGCGACTTTTCAAGTTTAACAACACTCTGTACGGCTTTAACGGATTCCTAAGGCACTGTACCGGCTTTTATGTTGACGGAAAGTTCGTGGAAGATCCGGCAGGTGAGCCACAGTACCCCTGTTTTGATACCCGCATTCTTGACGGACAAAGCAAAGGTAGTGGCGAGACATATAAAGCCAACCTGGAATATACCATCAATGAAGATGCCATGGTCTATTTCACCTATTCGGACGGATACCGGCCGGGCGGTGTAAACAGAGCACGTGTCGAAGGTATCCCGGGATATGAGCCAGACTGGGTCGAAAACTTTGAGTTTGGATGGAAAACTCAGTGGATGAATAACAGACTGCGTTTCAACGGGTCTATTTACCATCTGAACTGGACCGATGTGCAGTTCTCATTCCTCGACTTTTCTATTTCGAACCTGACGATTATTCAAAACGTCGGCGCATCCGAGACAGACGGCGCGGAATTTGATCTGGACTTTGCAGCAAGCGAGAATTTAACGCTGTCGCTATCTGCATCCTATAATGATGCCAAGCTGAAGAAGGACTATTTCCAGGATGCCAGTGATCCAGATAGTCTGATTGCAGCCGCTGGTACCCGAATGCCCTTTGTCCCCAAATTGCAGTTCACTGCAACTGCACGCTACACAGAGGAAATCAGGGGTTTACCAGCCTTTGCACAATTGTCCCTGACACACACAGGGGGCAGCTGGAATGACCTTGATACGAACGAGTATCCCCAGTTTGCCTATAACAATGGTAGTTTCAGCCCTGTCACCGTTAATGGTAGAAGCTGGAATGACAGCTACACGCTGGTTAATTTCTCAGCTGGTATAGACGGGGAGAAATGGTCGCTCGGCTTGTTTGTTGACAATGTTTTTGACAAACGCGCAGAAATTCAGCGTGGAGACTTTGTCTACACCGTCTTCCGCAGTGCGACAGATACGGTGCACCAAACGAACCGACCACGTTCTATTGGTATACGGTTTGGACAAAAGTTCTAAACCTGCCACCCAAACATCAAAAAGGCTGTCCATTTTGGGCAGCCTTTTCTCTTACTTCCAGCACTGATTATAGTAGCTGTGATCAATGCATAAAAAATGCCGGAATACCTGAGCATTCCGACACTTAAACTTAGCAATCTGCCTCAAAATTAGAGAGAGATAATATCCGCTGGTGTCAAACCAAGAGCAGCAGCCACTTCATTGAACATCTGGCCTTCACCCTCTGCTGTACGGTCATCAGCTTTAACAACCTTGATCAAAGACCGCATAATCAGTCTTTTATCATCGTCAGAGAGTTTCTTAACCACTGATTTCAGAAACTTACCAATCGCACGATCTTCGATGAATTCGTACCGTGCTGCTACACGCACCTCAGCCGAGGTTACTTCCACACCCAGTTCTTCTTTCATGATTTCCTGAACTTTTTCGACCTCTACCTGACGGATATTTGTGTCAGCATGGGTCATAACTGCAAGTGTTTTCAGGGTTGCGTCTTCGACGACAGAAAGAGACATAGAACGTGCCCTCCAATAAATGTAAAAATGAAAGTTGGCCGGAAGTAAAAACCAAATCGGCCAACAAATCAAACGAATAGTGTATTTATTCAGTTCCGGGTGCCTAAATTATCAGGCAGGTTTACCCAAAGTGCAGAATCCCATCATCAAAGCTGGCCCGCCGAATACTTTTACGGTCCGCAAGATAATTATCCTTATTACGCCAGGGATGCTCAGTGCCTTGTTTTGGCAGTTCTGCAGCCTTGCGCAGGATATAATTTGAAGCCAGTCCCACAATAGGTTCAGACGTGATCTGGCCGTCTTCAAGCTTGGGGTACACTTCTTCAAGATGGTTTGCCTTCATATGATTGAGCAACCGGCAAAGATATTCCGCTGTCAAATCTACCTTCAACGTCCAGGAAGCATTGGTATAGCCAACCACATTGATCATATTCGGGATATTGCCAAACATCATGCCCCTGTATGATACAAGCGCTCCCGGGTTCTGCTTCTCACCGTCCACAAACATGTCAATGCCGCCCAGAAATTGCAGATCAAGACCGGTCGCGGTGACAATTATATCTGCTTCCAAAACCTCGCCAGACGTTAGCTTGATGCCGTTCTCCACAAAACTTTCAATGGTATCCGTGACGACGGACGCTTCTCCGTCTCTGACGGCATGGAACAAGTCATTGTCAGGGACAAGGCACAGGCGCTGATCCCACGGATTATAGGTAGGAGAGAAATGCTTGGCGACATCAACGTCCGGCCCCACTTCCTCTTTGACCTTGCCTTCGAGATACGCCCGCATTTGCTCAGGCTTGGTTTTCGCTGTGCGGAAGATATAGGCCCCCATCAGCATATTCTTCAAACGCGTCATCCGGTACGCGAGCTTGATCGGCAGCCATTTCCGCAAGAATTTGGCAATCGGGTCGGCAGCAGGCCTGCTGATCATATAGGTTGGGGACCGTTGGAGCATGGTGATATGAGCAGTGTCTTTGCACATGTTCGGGATCAGTGTTACAGCGGTTGCACCGCTCCCAATTACGACAACACGCTTGTTGGTATAGTCCAAATCCTCGGGCCAGTGCTGCGGGTGAACGATGGTTCCCTTAAAGTCGTCATACCCTTCAAACTGCGGCAGGTAACCCTGATCATATTTGTAATATCCGGTGCCGGTCACAAGGAAGTTGCAGCTGATCTGATAGTTTTTGCCGCCGGAGGTATCTTCAACATCAGCGACCCATAGCTTTTTCGCAGAATCCCACGCTACCTTGGTAACCTTCTGATTATACTTAATCTTATCGGACAGGTCATACTCATCGACAGTTTCATGGAGATATTTCAGGATGGAATCCGCCGTCGCAATATCATTATCCTCGATCCAGGGCTTAAACCGGTAGCCAAAGGTAAACATATCGCTGTCTGAGCGAATACCCGGATATTTAAACAAATCCCAGGTGCCACCCAGCCTTTCCCGTCCTTCCAGAATAGTAAAAGACTGGTCAGGGCTTTCCATTTTCAAATGGCAGGCAACCCCAACGCCTGAAATTCCTGCACCAATAATCAGAACGTTAACATGATCCATAATGTAATAATCCCCACTTCCTCTCTCCAGTAAGCACCCTAATATAGGTTGGAGCAGAAATACAATAACGTGTCAGGTAATAGTGACACGAAGACAGAAATAGTCGGTACTATACATCCGAAGGTGGTAAGGGACGGGACACTATGAAAATCCCGGTACAGGTAAGGACCCCTAACTGAATATAGATCACATAATAAGGCGCCTGCAGTAGCACGCTTATCAGGATAACAGCTACAAGCGAGCCCACTGCCAAATATTTTCCTTTCCGCGAAATGGCGCCGTACCGTTCCCAGTCCTTGATTGGCGGACCAAAAATATCATGTTCGACCAACCAGTGCCGCAGACGGTCAGAGCCACGAGCAAAACAAAAGGCGGCCAGTAGCAGAAAAGGAGTCGTAGGCAACAGAGGCAAGGCAATACCCAGTATCCCCAGGAACAAAGAGGTAAACCCCGATAATATCCAGATATAGCGCACGACAGTATCCTTTGGCATTTCGTGCAAACTAACACACAGAGTATACGCTGACCACGGAATAGCACCTTACTTAATTAAATGTGATTAATTAGCTTAATTGCCACCAGGTCTGGTGACATTCCTGTCAGGAGCAAACTTGCGGGGCAGAGCCACTAACCGGGACAATTTCATCAATTGTACCAAGACGGGGTCTGAAATAAGATGTATATTTCATGCTGGTATCAAGATCCAGAAACCCCAAAAGCGGCTTAAATTCATAAAATACTTCGGTCACAATCAACATTTGATTGGTCAGTACAATCATATCAGCCGGTATCCCACCTATAGCAATAATAGCGTCTTCATCACCATAGTCACTTGTGCCCGTACCGGTACCGAAGCAACGTTTCCACGCGACGCGGTATTCGTCGGGTGCCGAGGCGGAGGCACCATCACCAATAATCGCCGTCATGACGGCCTTTCCGTCCGCAGATATCTCGTAAGGCCGGGATATTTCATCAAGCGCCGCCATGATATCATTCATTTCAGCTTCGTTCAGTCCCTCATCCAGCTGCGTAAGGAGATTGGACATACTGTAGGCCGCACGAGACATTTTCTGGTGTGCAAGCAGATAGGTAACCATATCGGCTGTACCAAGTAGCATCAGTATCAAAACCGGTGCAACAAGCGCCAGTTCAACCGTAACGACCCCTTGCTGGTTTCGTCGTAATTTCCGATAGAGAGTATGTAATGCCCCAATCATTATATTCTATCCACAATTTACCTGATCTGCAGACGGCGTCCATTTCACGCCGCCGAAAGGTTCATTCTTAATCACAGCCGAAGACGAAAGGCGGATAGTCCGCGTGCCGGTCATAATTTCTCCAATCCAGCCCGACATATAGGGCAGCTCGACACCTACATCCATAACCATGATATTTTCCCCTGCCCCGACACCTGCACCGCCGCGGTCAAGGTCCCAGGCACCATTACCGTTTGCATCAACAAAGCATTCGCCTTCGTCATATTCATTGTTACCGTTGGTGTCGGTATAGATCTCAGGTTCCCCAATATTGGCAAAGGAATCATAAAGCTTCGTCACAATGGATATATTATTGGTAACACCTGCTGCCTTTAATTGGTCCCGCACTAGGTCTTTCAAATATGTTTCCCTGTCCGCATATCCGTCCGGGACATCACCGGTCATAGCAATTCGGGTCGTATAGGTAACAGCACCTTCAATCGCAGAATTGACCATGAACACGCGGCCAAGTTCCATCCCGCCCAGCACAATCAACAGAAATACAGGCAGCGTCAACGCATACTCTACCGCAGCAGCACCATTTTGGTTTGACCAGAAGGCACGACTGTGTTGTAGCCATTTATGCACAAGCTTAATCATGTGACGGATTGTTCCTGCCTGTTATTCTACTCAAATAAAAAGTTACGGAATACTATAAACAAAGTATCCAGCCTTTCGGCAGGAATGTCATATAGTGCATCTTTCTTTCCAGTATATTCAACTATTCTAGAATTTTTTCATCTATTTTACAGTTAATTTTTCTAGTATTGGATATATTTCTTCACTTATCTTAAAGTTTTGTTAATCATACTTTTCTGGTTATACCCTTGCTCGAAACAAATGGCACGAACCATGAAACTGCAGATGTTACGCACTAAACTGTGTACTGGCCTGTTCTCGTTGAAACGCAATGAGGACGGTGCCATCATGATTAAAACGGCACTTCTTCTGGTCCCGTTCATCGCACTACTTGGTATTGGCATAGATATGTCTCGGATATATCTGTACCGGTCGGAGCTTTCCGGTGCTCTCGATTCCGCAGCACTGGCCGGTGGCAAGGCTTTTAATCAGTTTAATGAGGCCGAGCGGGAAGCGCAGATCAGGGCCTTTTTTAATGAGAATTTCCCGACAAATTATATGGGGGGCACACTGGGCGAACTGGACATTGTTCCTGACGAAGCCAATACAACGCTAACAATCACCACCACCGGCATTCTGGATATGACCTTCATGCGGGTATTGGGCTTTGACAAAGTACCGATTACCGTCTCGGCACAGGCAACCAGCAAAACAACAGGCCTTCAACTTGCCATGATACTGGACGCTACTGGTTCGATGGTGGATGACGGCAAAATTGACGACTTACAGGATGCATCCCATACTATGATTGACGCCTTGTTCGGTAACAATCTATCTGATGACAAACTTCAAATCTCTATCATTCCGTATGTAACCGCCGCCAACGTTGGTGGGGCAATCGATCATGACTTCATAGATTTCTCAGATATGCCAAGCAGTTATACCTATGATCGGGATGATATTAGCAAATGGAATGGGTGCGTTGAAGCCCGAGTTACCAATTCTGCCTTAGATTCTGGTGCCATGGATGTTCGTCCTGATTTTTCTGGCCATAAATGGAAACCTTATTTTTGGACACCAGGCCACTCCAACAATGACTATTTTGGCATTGATGGCCTTGTTGTTGTAAATCCTGCTGGTAAAGTTCTCCCTTGGTCACAGGCTGGCCACCCCAAACACAAAAAGTTTAAAGGTAATGGTGGCAATAGAAAATATGACCGCGGCCCAAATCTGGCTTGCCCCCTACCGATGCTCGACTTTTCTGAAACAAGTTCTGAAATTCATGACTATATTGATGAAATCCAGCCAGCATACAGATTGGGTGGTACTGTTCCCATAACAGGTATGGTTTGGGGGTGGCGTCGCCTGCAACATAATCAGGAATATTTCAATAACATCAATGATGTACCTAATGATGATTCCTTGACAGTCAAGGCGGCAATCCTCATGACAGATGGGGAAAATAAGATTGTAAGCAATATATCAGGCCCAATTCCCCATTACGATGGAAAAAGGCGAATGGGCCAAGACAGAACTGATACCATTGATGATGATGGGGACGGTAACTGTCCAGGCTGTAATAACGTGTGGGACAGAGATGACGAAGAATTGGGCATCATCTGGAAAGGCGATTACTCTGCCTATGGCCGTCGTGATCTGGGCCGATTGGACGGTGCAACCACATCAACTTCTGCGATTAACGCGATTAACAAACGCCTTGCCTTTATCTGTTCTGGCATGAAGTCCGATAATATCGTTATTTATACAGTAACCTTTGGATCAGGCGCTACTGATACCAGTCTCCAAAATCTTTATCAGGGGTGCGCCTCTGATCCGGCAAAATATTTCCATGCACCGTCTGCGCTTGAGCTGGAAAACGCGTTTGAAGCAATTGCAAACGACCTGTCCAACCTCCGACTAAGCAAATAAAACACGCATAAGAAAAAGCCGGGAAATCCCGGCTTTTTATATTTCTATTTCGCTTAATCGGCCAGATTAGGGCGCAGATATCTTTCTGCTTCTGCCACGTCTATTCCTCTGCGGCGGGCATAGTCTTCAACCTGATCTTTGCCGATTTTACCAACACCAAAATAGTGACTGTCTGGATGCGCAAAATAAAATCCTGATACGGCCGCCGTCGGTGTCATGGCGAAACTTTCCGTCAATTCGACACCCGCCTGCTGTGTCGCATCAAGCCAGTCAAACAAGGCTGGTTTGGCACTATGATCCGGACATGCAGGATACCCCGGCGCGGGACGAATACCTTTATAGCGTTCCTTGATCAAATCTTCGTTCGTCAGGGTTTCACTGCCAGCATATCCCCAGAATTCTTTCCGGACCCGTTCATGCATATGCTCTGCAAATGCTTCTGCAAGACGGTCTGCCAGGGCCTTGACCATAATTTCATTATAATCATCATGTGCAGCCTTGAACCGGGCGACATGTTCGTCAATGCCGTGCCCCGCAGTTACCACAAAGCCGCCAACCCAATCGTCTGTCCCTTTCGGTGCGACAAAGTCGGCCAGACAATCATTTGCACGGCCTGCACGCTTCTGTACCTGTTGGCGCAGACAATAAATACGGTCCATTTCTGCCGTACGGTCTTCGCTATCAAAAAGAACAACGTCGTCCCCATCGGCATTGGCGGGCCAGAAGCCAACGACTGCCTTGGCCGTCAGCCATTTTTCAGACAGTATTTTTTGCAGCATCTCCTGTGCATCGGCATAAAGACTGCGAGCACTTTCCCCGACCACGGCGTCTTCGAGAATTTGCGGGTATTTGCCAGCCAGTTCCCATGTCCGGAAGAACGGTGTCCAGTCAATCCTGTCTACGAGTGTCTCCAGCGGATAATCATCAAAGACTTTTGTCCCTGTGAAGGTAGGCTTCACGGGCGTGTAAGACAGTTTTTCACGATTGGCACGGGCCTCGGCAATCGGCACAAGGCGGTCCACTTTGGGTTTGGCGAGCCTTTTTTCCCGAATGTCATGATATTCTGCCCGAACATCGGCGATATATTTTCCGCTCAAATCCTCTGACAATAGCGTACTTGCCACCCCGACAGCACGGGATGCATCCAGAACATGCACAAGCGGACCAGAATAGTTTGGCGCCACCTTGACTGCGGTATGTACACGGCTGGTTGTTGCCCCGCCGATCATAACAGGCATGGAATACCCTGCCCGCTCCATTTCCTCGGCTACGGTACACATTTCATCCAGAGACGGCGTAATCAGGCCTGACAAGCCCACAATATCGACCTGATGATCGTTCGCGGCTTTCAAAATTTCTGCCCACGGCACCATCACGCCAAGATCAATGACCTCAAAATTATTACACTGCAGCACAACCCCCACAATATTTTTACCAATATCATGGACATCGCCCTTCACCGTCGCCATCAGGATTTTACCCTTGGGCTTTGTGCCTTCGCCTTTTTCAGCCTCGATAAATGGCTGCAGGTAATTCACGGCCTGTTTCATCACCCGCGCAGATTTCACCACTTGCGGCAAGAACATTTCGCCAGCACCGAACAAATCACCAACGGTATTCATACCGTCCATAAGCGGTCCTTCGATCACCTGAATCGGTTTATCAAACATCTGACGGGCTTCTTCTGTATCCGCCTCGATATAATCTGCAATACCTTTAACCAGTGCATATTCCATACGCTTTGCAACCGGTGCTTCCCGCCAGGTAAGGTCCTCTTTTCGCTCCTTGGCGGTTCCTTTGTAGTCGTCTGCCACGTCAAGAAGACGTTCTGTTGCGTCAGAACGGCGGTTCAGGATCACATCCTCTACCCGTTCGCGCAAGTCATCGGGAATCTCGGAATAAACTGTCAACTGACCTGCGTTGACAATCCCCATATCCATCCCCGCACGGATCGCGTGATAAAGAAAGACACTGTGCATGGCCTCCCGAACCGGATTATTACCCCGGAAGGAAAAAGACACATTGGACACCCCGCCCGAAACCTTTGCATAGGGCAAATGTGTTTTAATCAGGCGCGTTGCCTCGATAAAGTTCACGCCGTAAGGGTCATGCTCCTCAATACCAGTTGCGACTGCAAAAATATTGGGATCAAAAATAATATCCTCTGGCGGAAAACCGACCTCGTTCACAAGGATATCATAGCTGTTTTTACAGATTTCAAATTTGCGTTCGATAGTGTCAGCCTGGCCATCTTCATCAAAAGCCATAACAACAACCGCAGCACCGTAGCGCATGATTGTACGGGCCTGCTCCTTGAACGGCTCGACCCCCTCCTTCAGACTGATAGAGTTTACAACCGACTTACCCTGAACGCATTTCAACCCTGCTTCAATCACGTCCCATTTACTGCTGTCGATCATTACCGGCACGCGCGCGATATCCGGCTCGGCCGCAATTAACTGCAGAAACGTCACCATTGCCTCTTTGGCGTCCAGCATCGCATCATCCATATTGATATCGATGATTTGCGCGCCGCCTTCCACCTGATCGCGCGCGATCGCGACGGCTTCGTCATACTTACCTTCAAAGATAAGTTTCTTGAATTTCGCTGAACCGGCAACATTCGTCCGTTCACCGATATTGATAAATTGTGCTGTTGGCTGGGTCATGGTTTTAAACTCTTAGGCCGTCGCCGACGGGGATGGTGCATTAATGATTGTTATCGGATCAAGGCCGGATAGCTGCATCACTGGCTCATGCTTGGGAATAGAGCGTGGTTTCACGCCTTCCACTGCCTTTGCAATCGCTGCAATATGGTCTGGCGTCGTACCGCAGCATCCGCCAGTGATGTTCAGCAGTCCTGTTTTAGCCCACTCGCCAAGGTGCGCAGCTGTTTGGTCTGGGCTTTCATCATACTCGCCCATCTCGTTAGGCAGGCCTGCGTTTGGATAGGCACATACGCGCGTGTCTGCCACGGCAGAAATACTAACCGCATACGGCCGCAATAAGTCTGCACCAAAGGCACAATTAAGGCCGATACTGAAAGGCTTCGCATGGCGTACGCTGTACCAGAACGCGTCAATCGTCTGACCGGACAGATTACGTCCAGACATATCTGTTACCGTACAGCTAATCATGATCGGCAGACGTACGCCTTTTTCTTCAAACACATCTTCAACTGCATAGATCGCGGCTTTGGCATTCAGTGTATCGAAAACAGTTTCAATCAGGATAATGTCAACACCGCCATCAATCAGGCCCCGCATCTGTTCCCTGTATGCATCCGCTACCTCATCAAAGGTAACTTCGCGGTACCCAGGGCTATTCACATCCGGAGAAATCGACAGTGTTTTGTTCATTGGCCCGACAGAGCCCGCTACAAAACGCGGCTTTTCAGGCGTTTTTGCAGTCCATGCATCTGCTGCAGCACGGGCTACCTCTGCCCCTGCTTTATTGATCTCGTAGGCAAATGCCTGCATGTCATAATCAGCGAGCGAAATACTGGTGCCGTTGAAGGTGTCTGTTTCAACGATATCAGCACCTGCAGCCAGAAACTCCTCATGAATTTCCTGAATAAGGTCCGGTTTGGTTAAAACCAGCAAGTCATTATTGCCTTTAACATCACAGTGCCAGTCCTTGAACCGCTCACCGCGATAATCAGCCTCTGCCAACTTATGGCGCTGGATCATGGTACCCATCGCACCGTCCATAACCAGAATGCGTTCTGCCGCTATTTTCTCCAGAATGTCCTGTTTGCTCATGGTTATTCTCCTGGCGTTCCTGCCGGTGGTCTGTGTCCCAGCATATGACAGATAGCAAAGGTAAGGTCTGCACGGTTGGCTGTGTAAAAATGAAAGTCCCGAACACCGCCTGCATATAACTTGCGCACCTGCTCTGCCGCAATCGCCGCTGCCACCATTTTACGTGTTTCGGGACGATCATCCAGACCATCAAACATCTCGGAAAGCCAAGCAGGTACATTTGCTCCGCAGTTTGCGACAAAAGTCCGCAGCATTGCGCCCGTCGTGACCGGCAAAACACCCGGAACGATTGGCACATCAATACCGTATGACTGGCAGTGATCCAGGAAACGGAAATAGACATCCGGCTCAAAAAACAGCTGGGTGATCGCACGGGTCGCGCCTGCGTCTACCTTCCGTTTTAAATTCTCAAGATCCGCCGCCAGTGTTGGACTATCTGGATGTTTTTCAGGGTACGCTGCGACAGATATTTCAAAATCACCAATATCGCGGATACCCTTGACCAGATCTTCGGCATTCACATAGCCATCAGGGTGCGGGGTGTAGCAGTCAACCCCTTCCGGCGCATCACCGCGCAGTGCCACAATGTGGTTCACGCCGTCATCTTTATACTGTCGGATTACATCATTAACCTCATCGCGTGACGCACCCACACATGTAAGGTGCGCTGCTGTTACAAGGGAGGTTTCCTCAACAATACGTTTTACTGTCCTGTGCGTACGTTCACGTGTTGATCCGCCTGCACCGTATGTTACTGAAACAAATGCCGGGTCAAGGGGCTCTAACTTCTTGATAGACTGCCACAAAGTTTCTTCCATTTTCGGTGTTTTCGGCGGAAAAAACTCGAACGAGATGTTTGCATCGCGCACAGGTTCCGCGAACAGGGATGGGTGCAAAACACCGGCAGACAAACCAGCATGTGACATTATCTTTACTCCTAAAACGCTTACTGCGTTCTTATTTTACTAATTTCCAGACTGTTACAACAAGATCAGAGCCATCAAAATGGCGGGTATCAGCCACCTTCAGTCCCGCGGCCATTGCCCATTCTTCCATTTCTACATCCGCGAAGCCAAGCCGTCTGTGCGCATGGTCTTCCCGCAGTTTTTCAAATGCGTGCGGCGCGAAATCAGCCACCAGCAGTGTACCACCTGGCGCAAGTACACGCGCAGCCTCGGCAAGTGCTTCCTTTGGCTTATCCGCGAAGTGCAGTACCTGATGCAAAATCACGAGGTCTTGCGTCTGGTCAGCAAGGTCAAGGCTGTACATATCCCCTTGCCGCACTGTGCAATTCGTAACTCCGTGCTTGGCTAAATTACTGCGTGCGACCGCCAACATGTCGCGTGATACATCAATTCCAATACCTGCACTGATACGTCCTGCGAAAAGTTCCAGCATCCGCCCGGTACCCGTACCAACGTCAAGAAGAGTAGCATGCTTGTCGGTTTCAACCATACTCAGCAGACAGGCTTCCACCTGTTCTTCCGGTACGTACAGAGACCGTATTTCATCCCAGCTTGCAGCATTCTCACGGAAATATGTTTGCGCTTTTTTGAAATTGGCTTCCCGAATACTGCGCAGTCTGGTCTCGTCATCCTGAATAACGGGGTCATCATCGCCTAATAAAGGCAGGATACGACTGCTGAAACTTTCTGCACGGCCCTGATCAGCTAGACGGTAAAAAACCAGCGTCCCTTCTTGAAAGCGAACCAGCAGATTTGCATCACACAGTAGTTTAAGGTGCCTGGAAACACGCGGTTGACTTTGATCCAAAACCTGAACAATTTCACCAACAGTCAATTCCCCATGGCGAAGCAAGGCAAGTATGCGCAGACGGGTTGCCTCGCCAGCGGCGCGCAGCTCTGTCAACAACCTTTCCATATGCCAGTACTCCTCCAATTGCTTCACTGCAATATAAAGTTTTCTTTATATTTGTAAAGGTGAAAAAATATATAATCAGAATTAGTTTCTCTAATGATCACGTGCTGGTAAATTAATCGTCAAGACCATTGAAACTGCCCTCTGGTTGACATATTTCAAGGGCAACGTTCCGAGTATAAATAAGTAAAATTAAGAACACCCACATGAGAAGTTTATTTAAAAAATTCATAATTCTTGGTGTTCTGCTGGCATCTGTTAGCGCCTGCAGCACAACCCAGACAGCGAACAGCGACCCACTGGAAGGCTTTAACCGCACCATGTTTGCCTTCAATGAGGTAACGCATAAAGCCGTCCTGAAGCCCGTTGCCAAGACTTACGAAACAGTAGTGCCTGAGCCTCCCCGCAAGGCAGTACGCAACTTTTTCCGCAACCTACGTGAACCGTGGGTTTTCATAAACGACATTCTGCAAGGCGAATTCAAGCGGGCTGGCACTACTTTCCAGCGCTTTGTGATTAACTCTACCGTCGGGATTGGCGGCCTTCTAAATATTTCAGAAGGGGCCGGCCTTGAATATCATCAGGAAGACTTTGGACAAACCCTTGCTGTTTGGGGTGTTGGCGATGGTCCTTATCTGGTTCTTCCCTTTCTCGGGCCATCAAGTGGCCGCGATGCCTTTGGCAGTGGTGTTGGATTCTTCGCCGATCCGGCAGCTATTGCGATCGACAATGCTGACGAAGAAGGACTGCAGCTTGGCAAAATTGGTGTAGAATCTCTGGATCGTTACTCCCGCAGTTATGGCCTGATTGATGAAGTTCTACGCAACAAAGATCCGTATCTATACATGCGTATCCAGTATCAACAAAACCGGGCCTTTGAGATCAGAAACGGCAAGCGTGACCACTCTGAAGCGGATGATATATTTGATGAAATAGAAGATTAAACTTCATCCAGGAAAAGTTCTCACAAATAAAAAAGGCGCCTTACTTGGCGCCTTTTCTTTTAATAAAACTAGCTTTGATTAAGCGCTTGTCATCGCGAAAAAATTCAGTTTATTTCCGTCCAGGTCCCGGAAATAAGCGGCATAAAAACCATCCATACGCTCGCCGGGCTCGCCCTCGTCCGTGCCGCCAAGCTCTAAAACTTTTTTATAGAGTGCATCTACCTTTTCCGGGCTCTCGACATGCAAGGCAACCATAACACCATTACCAACGGTGGCAGGCTTGCCGTCATGCGGTTTGATTACACAGACTGATGGTGCATCAGGTGCCGTAGCCCATGCGACGAACGAGTCGCTTTCCATAAAACGGCCTGCGCCCATTTCGCCCATTAGGGCGTCATAAAAAGCCACAGCTTTATCGTAGTTATTTGTTCCTAAAGTTACATATCCAATCATACTTCTTCTCCCTTGCTGATGGACATTAACCATACTCCATGTTCCCCATTTGTTCCAAGAAAAAAAGAGCACCAATAATGAATAGTCTGTAAAACATTTTTGCATAGAAAAAGGCGACCAACATTGGTCGCCTCCTCCATAGGTATTTTTATAAGACTTTTATCCGCGATTAACGTTCGAACTTGCGGAACTTAATCTTGTGTGGCTGATCGGCGTCTGCACCAAGACGACGTTTTTTGTCTTCTTCGTAAGCTTCAAAGTTACCTTCAAACCACTCCACGTGGCTGTTGCCTTCAAACGCCAGAATATGCGTCGCAATACGGTCAAGGAAGAAACGGTCGTGTGAGATTACCACGGCACAACCGGCGAAATTTTCCAGCGCTTCTTCCAGTGCTGACAAAGTTTCAACGTCCAGATCGTTTGTTGGTTCGTCAAGCAGGAGTACGTTACCGCCCTCTTTCAGCATCTTGGCCAGGTGTACGCGGTTACGCTCACCCCCAGACAGGATACCGACTTTCTTCTGCTGGTCACCACCCTTGAAGTTAAAGGCACCAACATAGGCACGCGTATTAATCTCGGTTTTGCCAAAATAGAAGACGTCATTACCTTCGGAAATTTCTTCCCAGACATTTTTGTTCGGGTCAAGGGCATCGCGGCTCTGATCCACATAGCCAAGCTGAACAGTGTCACCCACTTCAATTGAACCAGCGTCTGGTGTTTCCTGACCGGTAATCAGCTTAAAGAGTGTAGTCTTACCAGCACCGTTCGCACCAATCACGCCAACGATACCACCCGGTGGCAGAGAAAAGTTCAAATCATCAAATAGCAGTTTGTCACCAAATGCCTTTGTAAGGCCTTTGGCTTCAATAACCTTATTACCAAGGCGCTCAGGCGGCTGAATCTTAATCTGTGCACTACCTTGCAGACGCTCCTGCTGCTGATTAAGAAGCTCATCGTACGCCTTGATACGCGCTTTTGATTTCGCCTGACGGGCTTTCGGGCTTTGACGAATCCATTCCAGCTCTGCGTCCAGTGCTTTTTGACGGGACTTCTCGGCTTTTTCTTCCTGGGACATACGCTTGGATTTCATTTCCAGCCATGCACTATAGTTGCCTTCAAACGGAATACCGCGACCCCGATCAAGCTCCAGAACCCAACCAACAACATTATCAAGGAAATACCGGTCGTGCGTTACAAGGATCACACAGCCTTTATAGTCCTGCAGATAACGCTCAAGCCATGCAACTGTCTCAGCATCCAAATGGTTGGTTGGTTCGTCAAGCAGCAGCATTTCAGGCTTTTCAAGCAGAAGCTTACAAAGCGCAACACGGCGGCGTTCACCCCCAGAAAGCTTATCTACAGCCCAATCAGATGGCGGACAACGCAGCGCGTCCATCGCCACCTCTGCCTGACCCTGCAGGTCCCATGCATCAGCCGCGTCAATCTGCTCCTGCAGTTCTCCCATACGGTTCAGAAGGTCCATGTTTTCAGGGTCCATACCGTAATCACCTGCAACCTGATTAAACTCGTCAACCAGAGCCTGCAAGTCCGCCAAGCCGAGCATGACATTGCCAAGAACATCCAGACTATCGTCCAGCACTGGCTCCTGCGGCAAATATCCAACACGGGCACCTTTGGCAGCAAAACACTCGCCCTGATATTCTGTATCAATACCCGCCATAATCCGCATCAAGGTTGATTTACCGGCACCGTTGTGGCCGATTACAGCGATCTTGGCGTTCGGCAGGAAGTTCAGGCGGATGTTATTCAGAACCTGCTTGCCACCAGGGTAAGTTTTGGACAGGCCCTGCATCTGATACACATATTCGTAGGAAGCCATTCGTTTTTGTTCCTTGTTCAAATGGAAATATTTGGCCATGCTGTACCGCAAGATGCCGCGAAGTACAAGGGGAACTAGGATGGAAACTATCGGCTGGCCGAATTGGACAATACTGATTTTCGGCGCTGTAATGATTGGCGGCTTTGTCTGGCGGACAGAACAAATGCGCCGCTCGTCCGGCATCAACCCCTACCGTTTGAAAGCTGACGACAGCCCGATGGGAGAGATCGGCAAATGGTACAAGCGGGTAACCTTGCTCGTGATGCTCTATGCAGTTGCACGCTGTTTCTGGGATATTGACATCCATACGGGGCCTTTTGCAGCCTTCTACCTACCCGCCGTGCAGTGGGCAGGCGTTGTGGTTACCAGCTTTGGGATCGTTTGGTCCCTTGCCGCGCAGGCACAAATGTCTGATAGCTGGCGCATTGGCATCCCGGACGACGAACCTGGTGCGCTGGTGGACCGCGGTCTTTTCAGTATAAGCCGTAATCCGTTTTTCCTTGGCAGTGTGATATTTAATCTGGGTATGTTTCTGATGCTGCCAAGCTGGTTTATGTTGATGATGCTAACCCTTGGCTGGGTCGCAGTGAACATACAGGTACGGCTGGAAGAAGAGTTTTTGACCAGATCGATAGGGGATGATTATCTGGTCTACAAAGAAAAAGTACGGCGCTGGGTATAAGCGCCGTACTTGAAATTCATTAACATTAATCAGCCATTGCTGCCTGCAGATATTCGAATGATTTCTGCATCCGGGCCATACAGTTCTGCACGATAGCTGTGTCCTGCACATTGCCCCACCATGCTGCCAGAACTTTATGATCTGCCAAAACATCAAAACCAAAAGCATCCTTAGCCAACTGCGCATGAAACATATAAGGGATCAAGGCAGCATCGCCCGTGGACCAACTATCGCCAATCACATTTGGGCCATCCCCGATATAGCGTTCCAGTGCCTTAATCGCATCTGGAATACCTTTCTCAATCGCATTCTGTTCGCCTTCGGGGTCTTGATAACCAAATATCACATTGCCAGACAATTTTCCCTGATGCGGAAAGATATATGTGTCCACAATCCTGCCAATCAGGGAAGCGCGCGCCCTATCGTACGGGTCAGCGGGTGTCAACGTGGGTCCCCCCACAACACCGTCCAAATATTCCATGATCACCTGGCCTTCAATCAGACAGGTATCATCATCCAGTTCCAGATAAGGGATTTTACCGTAAGGATGCCCCTTGAAATGCGCATCAGATTTCATCCCACCCGGCGGGAACCCAGGATACTGAACAGCATCCAAAGCATTTTTCATTTCAAGAGCGATCAAACACCGTTCGTAAAAAGGCGAGACACTACTTCCGTACAATTTCATTATTCGACCCCTTCTTATTTTTTCTGCAGGAACGCTAGTAGCTGTTCCAATGACTTTTCTGCACGCACCATACTGTCTTTGACAATATCTGTTTGGGAGACATGGGCATACCATTCCTGTAATTTAGGGCGGTCCCCAAAGCCGTCAACACCGTGCTGTTTTGCAAATTTTTCCATATGAAACAGCCACGGGATCAAAGCAGCATCCGCAATGGTCCAACTATCACCGCTTAGATATTTACCGCCGGTGATAAAGTGCTCCAAATAGTCAAAAGCCGCTGGCAGGCTTTCTGTGGCAGCCTTCTTGACTTCCTCGTCTGAGTATCCCCGATTGGCCCAAAAACGTTCCATCGCCGGGGCCATATATGTATCAATGATACGGCAGATCATCAGCGCGTGCGTTGCTTCATCCAGGTCTTCGGGGACCAAGGCATCCCCCTCGAGAATAGCATCCAGATATTCGGCAATAACCTGACTTTCAATCAGGTAAGTGCCATCATCTTTCTCCAAGTATGGTATCTTTCCAGTCGGATTTGCCGCCATATGTGCCGGGGACTTCATACCGCCCGGAATATCTCCCAACTCTACCGCATCTGTTTGGCCTTTAAGGGCCATAACCAGATAACAGCGCCCAAAATAGGGCGATAAATGTGCTCCATAAAGTTTCATAGAAACCTCCTTATAAATCCGTATATGTGTTGCTAAACGCTATCATTCAACCATGACTGAATTGCTTTATTCACTTCATCTGGCTGTTCCTGCATACTCCAGTGACCGCAGCCACTTAGATCATGCCGTCTATAATCTGTGCATAGTGCGTCCATGCCATCCGCCAAATGGGCAGGACATGCCCGGTCCATATCAGCAGTGATCATAAGCGTTGGTATTTCAACAGTCGGCAACTGGCCTTCTTCGTTCACAAATCTTTTTTGATCCTGCCAATTAGCGGTCATATTCCTGTACCAGTGGATTGGTGCGCGATAACCACCCGCCTTGAAAGCATCTACATAGACCTGAACATCTTCTTCTCCTAGCAGCAGTTCACCGCCCCAGGACTGCTCCCCTGCTTCAATCATATCCAGCAGGTTTAATGAATTTTTTCTCTGGCTTTCGTTCTTAACCCGCTTGGTGTTCTTGCCCGGCTTCCGGAGGAAAAAGCGCATGGTATGCAACGGGTCTTTTTCCAGTATTTTCTCGCAGCTGCCATCATCCTTCTGGAAGCGTACGATATACATATCGTCGCCGAGGCCCGCCCGCATCATCTGGACCGGGTCCATGGGATAGTGCGGTAACAGCGGAACATTCAGCCCAGCACAGCCAAGCAGAATTTCAGGAACATAAAAAGGCATTTGCCACAGCACCAATGCTCCCCAGTCGTGCCCGACAAAAACAGCTTTGTCTATGCCGTATGCCTTGATCATATCCGCCATGGCGCCCGTCAGTTTAGTCATTGTGTAATCACTGACATTGTCTGGCTTGCTGCTTTTTCCGTATCCGGGCATATCTGGTACCAACACAGGGTACCCTTCAGCAGCAAAATAGTGCGCCTGATAGCGCCAGCTATACGCCAGTTCCGGGAACCCGTGCATAAATACAAGCGTTGGCTTATCCGTTTCGCCAGGCTTAGGGCCAAACTCGTAAACTGCCAGCGTAAAGTCCTTGGTTTCGACCATTTGTGGTGTCGGCCACTGTGTCATTATATTCCCCTTTTAACAAACAAGCAGATTATAGCCCCAGACTGTAGACAAACAGCGCGGCGATTGCCACCGGCACCAAATATCTGACAACCTGAAACCATAAAGCAAAAAAGATCGTGTCTTCCATCGGCAGCGCAGCGCGTACTCTGTCGCGCCCAACGCCCCAACCCACCATCAAGGCAAAAGCAAAAGCCCCGACCGGCAACACGATATTATTGGTAAACTCCCGCATCAGATCAAACCATGTCATCCCGTCAAAACCTAGCGCGGCAAGCGGGAAAACATGCTGCCAGTCTGTTAGAGACATGGCGGTCAGAAAACTGAAGAAGAAGGCAATAGAGACAACTAGCCAGGCAGATTTATACCGGGCTATTCCACTCTCTTCCATACGCTGTACCGCGGGTGCAATCATAGAGATCGCAGACGTTATCGCGGCAAACACAAGCAGTGTAAAAAAGATGCAAGCAACGATGCTACCTGCGGGCAATTGTCCAAACGCAATCGGAAGCGTTAAAAATACCAGCCCGGGGCCCGCTGCAGGCTCCACATCAAAACCAAACACAAAAGAAAATACCGCAAGACCAGCCACAATTGCGACCAACAGATCCATTGCCACAATCCACAGAACCGCGCGCGGCAAACGAACATTATCGCCCATATAGGCACCGTACATCATGATACCACCTACCCCGACAGAAAGTGTGAAAAAAGCCTGTCCGACGGCCTCCATCACAACGCGCGGGGTCAAAGTAATATCAGAGAAGCCAAACATAAAATTCGTGGCGGCGGCAAAGTCACCCACCAAGGCTGCATAAATGACCAACCCAATCAACATGATAAATAAGGCGGGCATTAACAGCTTACCTGCGCGTTCCAAGCCTGACCGTACATCCGCCGATACGATCAGGGCCGTTGCCGCACAAAACAGGCCGGACCAAACGAGTGGCAACAAAGGCCCTGCCTTGAAACTACTATCAAGGGCAGCGACATCTTCAGCAGAAACAGCGGAAAACCCACCTGTCAGAGATACAAAAATATAATGCATCGCCTGCCCTGCAATCACACTATAGTAGCCGAGGATAACAATCTGTGACACAACACCAAGCCAGACAGCCGGCGCCCAAGGTAGACGCGATCCTGATTGTTTCTGTAACGAGCGTAACGAGGTTGGCGGGCTGGCTTTGCCAAGCCTGCCCAGAAGAAGTTCCGCCATAAAAACAGGGGCTGCCACCAGCGCCAGCGCAAGCAGGTAAATCAGAACAAAACCACCGCCACCATTCTTGCCGGCAACATAGGTAAAACTCCAGACATTACCCAGACCAACAGCAGCACCAGCCGTCACAAGAATAAACGCAAGCCGCGAAGAGAACTTCGGTAAACTATTTGGATTTGACATACTTCCCCCGAACGATCTGCAGTCCTGCAGCCTTAAAACCCGGCAAAGCTTCGGTCAGGTCCTGATGTAAAGTCAAGTATCAAAAGGGGATAGCGAAGATACATAACAAACTATTGACTAAAAAGGGCATCCAGGCGGATACCCTTTTTAGTCAAATCGACATTACAGAAACTGTAAAACTGGAAACTGAAGCCAGCCCCTTAGTCTTCCCTCATTCTCCTGATAAATCAGGCGACAGTCTATAAGCGAGACAGCTGTGGGCAATCATTGTGCATGTAATTCGTGCCGGTATAGACTTAGGTCTGAGAAAGCGTCGTCAAGCGACGGATACTGAAAAACGAAACCAGCGGTTTCCAGTTTTTCTGCAGACATTCTCTGACCGGAAAGAAAGAGATGCTCCATCCCCCCTGGCAACAACCGCAAAAAGAATGACGGCACTTTTAGAAACGCCTTTTTGCCGTATACTCTGGCTAAACGCTCGGTAAAGATACGCTGCATCACCATGTCCGGCGCGGCCATATTTATAGGACCCGAGACTTGATTATCCTTCAAGGCGAACATCAACGCCCGGATTAAATCTGCCTTATGGATCCATGGGAAATACTGCTCCCCTGACCCAAGAATTGCGCCCATTCCGACTTTGGCTGGCAGTGCCAGTTTTGGAAAAGCACCCCCATCCTGGCCAAGAACAATGGAAATACGGGGAATTACCAAGCGCACGCCGTATCCCGTGACGCCGCTAGCTGCCGCTTCCCAATCTGCACACAGGCTAGACATAAAAATATTTTGCGGTGGTTCCTCCTCACCCAACAGATCATCTTTTCTGTCACCATAATATCCGGCAGCAGAGGCGCTGATCATCACAGACGGTTTTATTGCCATCCTGCCAACAAGGCGCACCAACTCCCGCGTTGTGTCTACCCTGCTGTTTAGGCACTTGTCCTTGTAGGACGATGTCCAAAGGCGGTCCGCAATAGGCGCGCCTGCAAGATTAATGATTGCCCCAACATGGGTATCAGCCCCCATGGTCCGCAAATCCGTTACGAGAGACACTGTTGGCCCCAACAATGCCGAAGCCGTGGACAGATCACGTACATAAGCAGTGACCTTGTATCCCTCAGCGAGTAGTTCCTGAACTAGTGTGGTCCCAATAAACCCCGTGGCACCTGTTATCAAAACATGCATCTATTAAATCCTTTTCTTCTTCTACGGAAAAAGAACCAGAATGGATGCACTTTCCACTGGCACCCCTATACTAGCATGATATAACAAGCGCGAATAAGATCAGACACCTACATTTAAGGCGGATATAATTCATGAGCGACTATACCTATTCCAAACTTTTTCAGCATGGATCGGATGACACTGAATACCGTAAACTCACCTCTGACTATGTTTCCACAATCGAAGTGGACGGACGAAAAATTCTGAAAGTGGAAGACGAAGGTCTGAAGCTTCTGTCCAAAGTCGCCATGTCTGATATCGCTCACCTTCTAAGGTCCAGCCATCTGCAGCAGTTGGCCGATATTCTGAAAGACCCTGAAGCATCAGAGAATGACCGCTTTGTTGCAACGGAACTGCTGAAAAACGCCAACATTGCAGCGGGACGTGTCCTGCCAAGTTGCCAGGACACAGGCACTGCGATCATTGTCGGGAAAAAGGGGCAAAATGTCTGGACCAGTGGTGACGACGCAGAACCACTGACACGCGGTGTGATGGAAACCTATACCGAAACAAACCTGCGTTACAGCCAGATGGCACCTCTGACCATGTACAAAGAAGTAAACACCAAAAACAACACCCCTGCGCAGATTGATATCTATTCTGGCACCGGGGCGCAGTATGACTTCCTTTTCATGGCCAAAGGTGGCGGAAGCGCAAACAAAACGTTCCTATACCAGCAGACAGCTGCCTTGCTGCGTGAGGATAAAATGCTGGCATTTCTGGATGAAAAAATTCGCACGCTTGGTACTGCGGCCTGTCCGCCATACCACCTGGCTATTGTAATTGGTGGTCTGTCGGCAGAACAAAATCTGGCAACTGTGAAAAAAGCGTCAGCACGCTACATGGACAATCTACCGACTGAAGGGGATGCTACTGGCCGTGCTTTCCGCGATCTGGAAATGGAAAAAGCAGTTCACCAGATGACGCAGAAAATGGGCATTGGTGCGCAGTTTGGCGGCAAATATTTCTGCCATGACGTTCGCGTCATACGTCTACCTCGCCACGGCGCCAGCCTGCCTGTTGGTATCGGCGTTTCCTGTTCTGCGGACAGACAGGCAAAAGCAAAAATCACAGAAGAAGGCATTTTCATCGAAGCACTGGAAACAGAGCCGGTAAAATACCTGCCGGAAGTCTCGCACGGTGATCTGTCTGCCGATGTGGTGAAAGTTGACCTGAACCGTCCGATGGCAGAAATCCTGTCCGAGCTGTCAAACTATCCGATCAAAACGCGCCTGTCCCTAAGCGGTACAATCGTCGTTGCACGGGATCTGGCACATGCCCGTATACAGAAAATGATCGAAGACGGCGCTGAAATGCCTGCTTATTTCAAAGATCACATCATCTATTATGCAGGCCCGGCGAAAACACCGGAAGGCTATGCGTCCGGTTCGTTTGGGCCAACAACCGCGGGCCGCATGGACAGCTATGTCGGACCTTTCCAGAAATTGGGTGGCAGCATGGTGATGCTAGCCAAAGGCAACCGCAGCAAAGCAGTCACCGACGCGTGTGCGGCAAATGGCGGCTTCTACCTGGGCTCAATCGGTGGTCCTGCTGCTATTCTGGCACAAAACAATATTCGCAAAGTCGAAGTATTAGACTTTGAAGAACTGGGCATGGAAGCCATTTGGAAGATTGATGTCGAAGACTTCCCGGCCTTCATCGTGGTGGATAATAAAGGCAACGACTTCTTCCGCGATATTTAGTCCGCACGCTAGACAAAAGATAAAGGGGACGATTTTTCGTCCCCTTTTTTGTATGACCTATATTCAATTTTCTCAAAACAGCGGCAAATCTGCTATTAGAATTGCCCGCTTAGAGAAATCGTGAAGGATGGATCCTGCGGATTATATTCCGTCTCAAAATAGTCCACAGTTCCTAACAAGCGACTATCTGCATACCGGATTTTTTCACTGCCTGTTGCAGGCGACAAAATATTATTTGCAGAAACAGACAGACGCACCACGTCAGACAATTTCTTTTCAACGAACAAGTTCAGGCTAGGAGCCTCACCGCCCCAATGCCCCGTTTCGTTATAATCAAACCAGTACCGTTTACTGCTCCAGTTAAGGGATCCGCCAATACGGCCGCCCCATTCCTGAAAACTACGGTCCAGACTGGCACTAAGATGATATTTGGCAAAGCCAGACATCAATCTTTTTTCATTCAGGAAAGGATCTATAATTGTTGAATCCTGAGCCAGCACCCTAAAGTCAAGTTTGGTCTCGTCTTCACCACGCCATATAAAACTGCTTTTCAGTTCGACGCCAAAACGTTTGGCCTTACCAATGTTGCCCGTGACACTCGTATCACCAAAAGGAACATCACCGATGGCATCATCCATCCAAAGATGGAATGCCTTTACACGAATACGACCGGCACTCTCAGCAAGCTGTTTTTCGTAAACAAGGGCAAGACGCCAATTCTTTGTCGGACTAAGATCTGGATTACCAGCCTCAACCTTCCCCTCATCCAGGTCAACAGACGTGATAAATTCATCAAAATTTAGCTGCCCAACATTTCTGCCGAAATCCACATTAACTTTTTCTGATGCATTCAGGTCGTGTGTCAGGGCAATGCGCGGTTTGAAGAAAGCCAGCTGTCTGCTTTGGGCAACGTCTTCGCCCTTTTGCCGGATTTTGGAAAACTCATATATACTGGAGACTTCCAGCCTTGTGTCATCGCTAACGGACTTTGACAGGTTGGCAAAAACCTCACCGCGCATTTCGTCAACCTCAGCGCTGGCATTATCAATATCAATGATTTCAAGTTCTTCGAGGTTATCGCCTGTGAATTCTTCCTGATCCTTTTGCAGGTAATTATAGGCCCCTTCTGCACCATAACGGACAGACCATCCGTCAAGAAACGGGCTGTTCAGAGTAGCCCGCACAACCGACTCTCCCCGCTCCCGGTCCTCGGCAGAGCGTGTGGCGGCAACTGGCAGATTGTCTGCTACTTCTTCCCTGTCTTCATTTTCCCAGCGGTCGTTATAAGACTGCAACATCGTTAAAGTCAGAGATGTGCTGGAGCTTAACTCTCCATCCAGATTGGCGCTTAGTTCATACGCGGTCAACTTCTGGTCCCGCATCTGGTCTTCATTCGACTGAACCAGCGCCTCATCGACGACCTCTGTGAAAGCTTCGTCGCGGATCACTTTCTCATCCTGGAACTTTAAAAGCCCATTCAGGGACATGGCAACATCGCTGAATAGCTGGTCATTATACCCAAACGAGAAATTCAGACCATCGCGGGTATAATCACCGGTTCTGTCTGCATTATAGACTTCTACTTCCTCAATAGAGTCACGGGTACGCACTTTTTGGAATTCCGTCTTGCGCTCAAATATTTCGGCACCAAGTGTGACCAACCGGCTACCGTTTCTGTAGTTCAGGTTTACACTGGCGTTCGGCGCCATGATACCGCGATTTTTGAGAATTGCCTCGGTTGCCCAGCGCCCTGTCAGCGCACTACTGCCCGGCTTCAACACCACATTGACAACCATATTACTGCCGGTCAGACCTAGGTGCTCGGCGCCATTACGGTACACTTCGATCGTCTCAACGCTGTCAGGCGGCATTTGTTCCAATACTGTCTGGGCACCAGTAGACTTGCCCGTAATGCGCTTACCGTTGATCAGCAATCGCTCACTGCGACCACCTAAACCGCGGCCACCACCGCCACCAGATAAAACAGAATCTGCATTAGGAATAAACTGCACCATCTGAAGGGCATTTGACGGATCACGTGCTTCGAAATACTCAGTCGCATAATTTTCAGGCGCGGGAGGGCTGGCGGCTGACACTGTCGGCGATGCCAGTGAATATATTACAGCAGACACCGCAATCAACGAAACAAAACCAGATTTTACCCTGTAGTTTGAAGCCGGTGTGTCCATGCCTGACTAGTCTCCATTGCCTGAATTAAAGAGTAGATTTTTATATTTCTTGTGCTGAGGTCGGAATCTTCGGCTAATTTGGTTAAAAAAACCTTTAGAATCCTGAAGCTACCGGCCAACCGTACCCTTTCCTCCTTACAAGAATCACTCGCGATTGCAAAGAATAATTTATTTTTGCAATAGTTTTTTTAACAAAATTGCGTATTCAGCCCTGAAAACGGCTAAAAACCTCACAAAATCACTGAAGTTTTTTCCTCAGGGTACAGAAAACTTCTTTCTTAGAATGACAAAAACCGGCAGATAGACACTGCCGGCTTCAAAGACTTTCAGAATTTTATTGTTTATTTCAGATACAGGTATCTGATTAATACATATGCTGGCCACCATTGATTGACAGCGTAGAGCCCGTGACAAAGTCCGCGTCTTCTGCCGCCAGGAAAGCAACACCGCGTGCAATATCATCTGCCTTGCCAAGGCGACCGGCAGGAATTTTGGCAATGATTTTTTCCAGCACATGATCCGGCACCGCCGCAACCATGTCTGTGTCTACATAGCCAGGGGCAATAGCATTGACCGTAATACCCCAACGCGCACCTTCCTGTGCCAGCGCCTTTGTGAAACCATGAATGCCGGATTTGGCGGCCGCATAGTTTACCTGTCCATACTGCCCGGCCTGCCCATTGATAGAGCCAATATTGATGACCCGCCCAAATTTTCTGTC
Source organism: Kordiimonas sediminis (assembly GCF_014656395.1). Taxonomy (GTDB): domain Bacteria; phylum Pseudomonadota; class Alphaproteobacteria; order Sphingomonadales; family Kordiimonadaceae; genus Kordiimonas_A; species Kordiimonas_A sediminis. The sequence continues at coordinate 332,092 of NZ_BNCI01000002.1, read as the reverse complement.
TTTCATGCCGTCAAACGTAGCCTTGCACATATTATAGCAGCTACCCAGATTGGTATCGATCACCGCCTGCCAGGCATCATGATCCATTTTCTGCAGGGTGCCATCGCGCGTAATGCCTGCATTGTTTACAAGAACATCCACACCGCCCAGCGCAGCCTCGACGGCACGGACACCAGCCTGGCATGCCTCAAAGTCACTAACATCAAACCGGAACACCGGAATACCTGTTTCCGCGGAAAAAGCCTCGGCTTTTTCTGTGTTCCCCGCATAGTTTGCAGCCACCTGAAAGCCATCAGCCTTCAGTTTTTTACAAATTGCCGCCCCTATACCGCGGGTTCCACCTGTCACTAATGCCGTTCGAGCCATATCATCCTCCCACCTGATGTTTTTAAAGATGTCTGGCTACGCTGCACTCCCCGAAACTATGCAGCAGCGCGGACCAGTGTTTCCATTCTTACACCGCGAACTGTTACGATTTGAAGTAATTTATTTTTCAGAACCGTTGCACTGTCATCTTCCAGATTGGAACAATATAGTTCGATGAACTGGTGGCCATCTTTTGTTTTACGTGCGGAAACCGTATCATAACACAGCCCGCGCAAGGTAAATTGTTCCAGAACACGGGACAAAGTGTTTGCTTCATACTCCGCCTGCACTGCGAAAGTCGTTTGTGTATTACTTTTCAAAACCATTTCCTGAACCTCTCAGAATGTTGTGTGAATTTTGACCCATAATACGGCTTTTCTTAGGGAATTTGTCCCTAGTTTTCCTTGCAATACACAAATTTACGGAATATTTTCCCTGAAAATAAACATTTTGAGGAATATATGTCATACAAACTTGATGAACTGGATACACGCATCCTGAAAGAGCTGCAAAAAGATGCACGGATTTCACTGGTCGATCTGGCAGAGAAAATTTCCTCATCCAGATCTGTTGTCTGGCGCCGCATTCAAGGCATGGAACAGGCAGGCATCATCCAAAAGCATACGGTCATTCTGGACCCAAAGCTTGTTGGCGTCGGCGTCATGGTTATCGCACAGGTAAAAATGCAGGCCCACAATCGGGAAGCACTTCCTAATTTTATTGAGAAAGTTAAAAGCTTTCCCGAGGTTGTTGAATGCCACACTCTGATGGGCAACATCGACTTTATCCTGAAAGTCATGGTGAAAGATGTACAGGCATATGAAGAATTTTTCTGGAACCGCCTGTCACAGATTGAAGGCGTCCGGGAAATCAGTAGTTCCATTGCGCTTACTGCAGTGAAAAATACTACTGAACTTCCTATTCGGCTTGACTAGGCCCCTTACGGGTGTCGCCTAACAAAAAGGCAGGGAGTATCCCTGCCTTTCTTCTAATCCAGTATTTTGAGCTGCTGCTTACTTTGCAATCGCCTTCTTGATCTCAGCGCCTTTTCGTACCGCTGCGGCCCGCACCTCTTCGGCATTCAGGCTTTTAACCTGCCTGTCTTCCATCAAAACAGCACCGTCCACAATAGTTGTGACAACATCGCGACTGTTAACCGCGTAAACAAGATGACTGATGACATCATACAGCGGTGTTGTCTCTGTGCTTTCCAGAGATATCTGGATCATATCAGCACGCTTGCCAACTTCCAGGGAACCCACGAGACTATTTTGACCAATAGCTTCGGCACCGCCAAGGGTTGCCATATGAAGCGCCGCACGTGCAGGCACAGCAGTGGCATCACCGCTTACACCTTTATGCAGAAGCGCGGCCAGGCGAATTTCTTCCCACATATCCAGATTATTGTTGGACGCAGCACCGTCTGTTGCCAACCCAACCTTCACGCCAGCTTTCAGCATTTGCGGTATTGGGGCAAATCCGGCAGCCGTTTTCATGTTAGATGTAGGATTATGGATGGCACCCAGAGGTGCCTCAGCCAGCATTTTGATCTCGTCTTCATTTGGCCAGACCACGTGCGCAGCAATCATATTTACATCCAGCATACCGATGTCTGCAACATGAGGGATTGGGCGCTTGCCGTACCGCTCCAGAATTGTCTCGGTCTCTGACTTGTCCTCTGCCAAATGCATGGATATCCAGCCGCCTGTTTTTTTGGCTTCTGCAACCACCTCTGCAAGATGCTCTTCAGAAACTGTATAAGGGGCATGCGGGGCATAAGCCGGACGGATACGCGGGTGCTTACCCATCCAGTCTGCTACGAATTTTTTCGCGGCAGCAAAGCTGTCATCCCATCCTTTGAACCCCGGGCTGGGAAAGTCAATGGCCGGAGCAGACAGGGTTGCACGTACGCCGCACCTCTCAACAACAGCCGCGATAACCTCTGGATAAAAATACATATCAACAAAGTTGGTTGTGCCTGTTTCAATCATTTCAAGGCACGCGAGACTGGATCCGATTTCAATCATTTCAGGGTCTACAAACTGCCCTTCCAGCGGGAAAATGTATTTCTGCAGCCATGTCATTAATTCATAGTCATCCGCAACACCGCGGAACATGGTCATGGCCGTATGGGTGTGACCATTAATCAGGCCCGGCATCAACACACGGCCTTCACCCCCAATTACCTTATCTGCCTGATAGGACGCTGCAATATCTGCCTCTGGACCAACTGCGATAATAACGCCGTCCCGGACAACCACTGCCGCTTTTTCCTGCACCGAACTCTCTGGTGCCATAGATACAAGATAATCTGCTTTAACGATCAGATCCGCCATTGTTCTCTCCGCGGCAAAAAGGGGAAATGTAGCAAGGATGGCACCAATGCCGACCAATGCCGATTTGACTAATGATGGTAGGGTAAACACCTGACCTGACTCCCGAGCTGTTAATATGGCGGGAGAATACCCAATTCGGTCAACTTTACCAATGTTTTTGGGCACCGTTTTCCATATCCAGAAAACACTCTGGCTGCAGCCCCATATCGATGCAGTGTATCTCTGACATAACAAAAAATTCCCCGCCCTGAGTGCCAGAGCGAGGAATTTACTCTTCTTTCAAATCTTAGGCTTAACCCAACATCAACAGATCAGCGTTACCGCCGGTCGCAACGGTGTTGATAGTCAGGACGCGTTCCCCGGCAAACCTGTGCATGTAAAGCGGTCCACCTGCCTTTGGCCCAGTACCAGAAAGCCCTTTACCACCGAATGGCTGAACCCCAACAACGGCTCCAATCTGGTCACGGTTGACATAGGTATTACCAGCAAGACTATTTGCGTAAATATAATCTGCCATGCCCTCGATGCGACTGTGGACTCCGATTGTCAGGCCATACCCAGTTGCCTTCAACTCATCCAAATGACGTTTCAAATCCCGTGTCTTATATCTAACAACATGCAGAATTGGGCCAAATTGCTCTTTCTGCAGATCGTTCGCGCCACTGATTTCAAACATATAAAGGCCAACAAAGTCACCGTTTGAACACTCTGGTCCCGGCTTGACTTTGTGCAACAGTTTACCAGCATCCGACATTGCATGTGCATGCGCCAACAGCCCCTGCTTGGCTTCATCATCAATAACAGGGCCAATATCGGTCGTCAGTTTTGCAGGGTCACCCAGTGCCATTTCATCCATGGCGCCTTTGATCATCTCGATCACTGTGTCGGCAATATTATCCTGAATATACAGAATACGAAGCGCACTACAGCGCTGTCCTGCACTGTGGAAAGCTGAACGCACAACATCATCCACAACCTGCTCAGGCAGGGCTGTGCTGTCTACGAACATGGCGTTTTGACCACCAGTTTCAGCAATGAACGGAATGATCGGCCCTTCACGGTACGCCAACACGCGAGAGATGATCTTGGCCGTGTCTGTCGACCCTGTCATCGCTACCCCTGCAATTTTCTCGCTGGATGTCAGGGTTGCACCAACTGTCTCACCCGTACCAGGCAGAAGATGCAGAACGTCACCAGGGATGCCTGCCTTGTGCAACAGTTTCACTGCCTCGTAAGCAACAATAGGTGTCTGCTCTGCCGGCTTGGCCAGAACGGCATTACCCGCAGCCAGTGCAGCAGCGACCTGCCCCATGAAAATCGCCAATGGGAAGTTCCACGGACTGATACAAACAAATACACCACGTCCATGAAGTTTATACAGGTTCTTTTCGCCAGTTGGTCCAGGCATCCTGATTGGATCTGTAAACTCCGCACGGGCCTGGGCTGCATAATACCGCAGAAAGTCAATAGCTTCGCGAACTTCGGCAATTGCATCAGACAAGGTTTTCCCTGCCTCGCGCACCAATAACGCCATAAACTCGTTATATCTGTCTTCAAGGGCGTCCGCCGCATCTTCCAGATATCTTGCACGCGCCTCACCACCGATAAAGTCCCAGTCTGGGTATGCTTCAACAGCAAGCTCTGTTGCCAGCAATACCTGCTCCTGCGTTGCTTCCTGTACCTCACCAAGCACATCAAGACGCATAGCAGGATTTGTCGCGGGCTGCCCCATACCGACCTGATCCTTACCGCCAATAATCGGCGCAGCTTTCCACACCTTATCCTGATACTTGGCAAGATCATCCATCAAAGGCTCAACATCGACAATATCTGTCAGATCCAGCCCCTTGGAATTACGGCGGTCCTTACCGAAAATCTCGAGCGGAAGTGGAATTTGATCGTGGGCGATTGTTGCATAGTCATTAACGATTTCAATCGGATCAACAACCAAATCCTCTACTGCAACCTTTTCATCAAGGAAACGGTTAACAAAAGAAGAGTTCGCACCATTCTCCAACAAACGACGGACCAAGTATGCCAGCAGATCCTTGTGATTACCCACCGGCGCGTAAACGCGAACCTGCGGGAATTCTTCAACATGGGTTGCCGCGGAAGAGAACATAAGCTCACCCATACCGTGAAGGCGCTGGAATTCGTACCCTGTTGTATTGCCGGCAATCCGAAGAACAGCTGCAACCGTATGGGCATTATGCGTCGCAAACTGCGGATAAAGAACGTCACGGTTTTTCAGCGCAAGGGATGCACATGCCAGATAGGAAACGTCTGTTGACGCCTTGCGTGTCATAACCGGGTACCCTGGCAGACCTTCTTCCTGTGCCAGTTTAATTTCTGTATCCCAGTATGCGCCTTTTACAAGACGGACCATAAATTTCCGGTCAGTTTCCTGCGACAGTTCAATAACCCACTTCAGGACTGCATACGCACGGCGACCATAGCACTGTAGCGCCAGACCCAGACCATTCCAGTCTGCCAGTTCAGGCGCGCGTGCCAATGCTTCGATAATGTCCAGCGACATATCCAAACGTGCTGCTTCCTCTGCATCAATTGTCAGATGCATATTGGATGCCTTTGCCATTTTACAAAGCTCCAGAATCCGGGGGTAGAGTTCCGTCATTACCCTCTCAGACTTTTGGAATTCATATCGCGGGTGCAGCGCCGATAACTTTACCGAAATACCATGACCTTCTTCAGGACTGGTTGGACGCGTTGCCGCTACATTGGAAATAGCTTCACTGTAAGATTCGAAATAGCGATCAGCATCCACAGCTGTTCGGGCACCCTCTCCCAGCATATCAAAGGAACAAACCTTACCGTTTTTGCGAGTCAGCTTGATTGCTTCCTGAATCGTACGACCCAGAACAAATTCACTGCCCATGATCTTCATGGCCTGCTGAATTGCTTTGCGTACAACAGGTTCTCCCAAACGAGAGACCATACCGTTCATCCATTTGGAAGGATCTTTGGTAATTTTCGGGTCAAGACGAACGAATTTTCCTGTAATCATCAACGCCCAGGTTGCGGCATTCACAAACGATGAACCTGATCTGCCCTTATGGCTGCTCCAGTTGCCACTGGATAGCTTCTCGTTAATCAATGCATCAGCAGTATCTGCATCCGGAACACGCATCAAAGCCTCAGCCAAACACATAAGGGCAATACCCTCCTGGTTTGACAATCCAAACTCCTGCAGAAAAGCATCAAGAAGACTACGTTCCTTCTGACGACTTCTAGCAGTTGTTACAAAGGCTTGTGCATCTTGCACAGCCTTTTCCCTAATCGACCTGTTCATCTTAATGCGCCCAATCAGTTCAGGCACCAAAACATCTTCATTTGCGTAGGTCAGACTACGGATTTCTTCGCGGACTTTCAAAAGCTTCGGAGACGAGTTAGTCATTCACATTCCTTCACAACAAATGGCCTACTGGCAGCTAAAATGATGGCGGGACAATGCCAGTTATTATGCAGGATTAAATTCTTTTTGTTCATGTTTTTACATTATTTTATTCTGTGAATTTTTTATTTTTAGTGATAAGCACTGATTATGAAAGATTCCAGACTAGATAAAATTGATCGCCGGATTTTGACAGAACTGCAAAATGATGGTCGCATTTCCAATGTTGAGCTGGCCTCACGGGTTGGACTTAGCCCTACCCCCTGCCTTGAACGTGTCAAGCGCCTGGAAAAAGCCAAATATATACAAGGATATACGGCCCGACTGGACGGCAGTAAGCTGAATTTGAACCTGATTGCATTCATCGAAGTTTCACTGGATAAAACCAGCGTGGATGCATTTGACCGATTCCATGAAGCTGTAAAGCGAATCCCTGAGATTCAGGAATGTCATATGGTTGCAGGCGGCTTTGATTATCTGATGAAAGTGCGCGTGCGCAACATGCCTGCGTACCGAAAGTTCCTCGCCAGCAGGCTTGCTGTGCTGCCCGGCGTGGACCGAACACGAACCTATGTCGTTATGGAAGAAGTAAAAGACAGCCAATCACTTGTCATTCCGGACCTATGACAATACGCTTTTTACACTGCCAGTTCTGCATTTAGCCTGCCTGCAACTGAAATCTTGAATGCCTGCTATCTTCTTGATAGTGTCGCCTCTTTGATAGCGGGAGTCTGCCCGGCCCCCGATCAAGCAATATTTTTGATTCCAAGGCGCGTCACCCTGTTCAGTCCGGGAATGTCCTAGCCTTCCGATGAGGGGAACATCGTTCATGATTCGAGTAAAAACACTAATGTCATTAGTAGCCGGTGCTGGTTTGCTTCTGAGTGGTTCTATCGCTCAAGCAGATGAGAGTATCGGCAGCGGCGCACGTGCCTTCAAACAGCTGGAAGAAATTCTGCCGTCTCCAAACGTTTATCGTGATGCAAGTGGCGCCCCTGGGCCAAACTACTGGCAGCAGGAAGCCGATTATAAGATCAAAGTTCGGCTGGATGAGCAAAACCGTCGTATAATCGGCGCCGAAACAATTACCTACACAAACAATGCCCCTACCTCTCTTCGTTATCTTTGGGTGCAGCTGGATCAGAATAAGTTCAATAATGGCTCCATTTCCCGCCGGACAGAGACTGCGTCCAAACGAGACGGTAAAGACAGCCTGTCTTTCAGCGCCCTGCGCCGCGAACAGTCACATGAAGAACGCCCATACGGTGCAGAAATCAAAGCAGTGAAAGACGCGCGCGGTAACGATCTGAAATATACCATTGTTGATACAATGATGCGGATTGACCTGCCTGCGCCACTGAAGACTGGTGGTCAGACAGTATTCTCTATCGACTGGGAACATAACATCATTCAGGAAGCCTCGATCGGAGGCCGCGGTGGCTATGAGTGGTTTGAGGAAAATGATACATATATCTACTTTCTTGCCCAGTGGTTCCCTCGGATGGCTGCATTCACAGACTATACTGGCTGGCAGCATAAACAATTCCTCGGCCAGGGTGAATTTACCCTTGAATTTGGCGATTATGATGTAGAAATCACCGTTCCAAGTGACCACATCGTTTCTTCTACGGGCGTTTTGACAAACCCGGGCGCTGTACTAACCAAAACCCAGCGTGACCGCCTGAAGCAAGCGGAAAAGTCCGACAAGCCAATTTATATTGTCACGCCGGAAGAGGCCCTTGAGAACGAACAGGACAAAGAAACTGACCTGAAAACATGGAAATTTAGCGCTGAGAATGTCCGCGACTTTGCCTGGTCCAGTAGCCGCAAATACATCTGGGACGCGATGGCGCACCACCAGGAGGGCGGTAAATACGACACCGTTATGGCAATGTCTTTCTTCCCGAATGAAGCAGATCCTGTCTGGTCGCTTTATTCTACACAGGCTGTTGTCCATACCATGGATGTATATAGCAAATATTCCTTCCCTTACCCGTACCCTGTTGCGCAAAGCGTAAACACATGGGCCGGTGGCGGCATGGAATATCCCATGATCACTTTCAACGGTTATCGACCCGTCCTGGACAAGGAAACTGGCCAGAAGACCTACTCACGCCGGACAAAATACGGTTTGATCGGTGTGGTTATCCACGAAATCGGTCATATCTATTTCCCGATGGTGGTCAATTCAGACGAACGTCGTTGGACATGGATGGATGAAGGTCTAAACACCTTCCTGGAATATCTTGCTGAAGTAGAATGGGAAGAGAACTTCCCAGCGTTTGGAAATAAAACAAACCTTCTGGACAGCATTACAGATTATATGACCAGTGCAAATCAAGTGCCGATCATGACCCAGTCTGACAGTGTTATTTCCTTTGGCCCGAATGCTTATACCAAGCCTGCATCTGCCCTGACTGTCCTGCGCGAAACCGTGATGGGCCGCGAACAGTTTGATTATGCATTCAAGGAATACGCACGCCGCTGGAAATTCAAGCGACCGACACCGGCCGACTTTTTCCGCACAATGGAAGATGCATCGGGTGTCGACCTGGACTGGTTCTGGCGTGCATGGTTCTACACCAATGACCATGTAGACATCGGTATTACGGATGTCCGTTCCTACACCGTATCCACACAGGACCCAGAGGTGGAATTCCCGCAAGACCGGGCGCAGAAAGCTAAGGATCAGCCCGAGCCACTGCAGCAAAGCCGTAACCGCGAGGCGGGCATCAAAACACGCCTGCAACGTGTTCCTGCATTGAAGGATATGTATAACGACAATGATGAGTTCACTGTCACCAATAAGGATAGGAATGAGTTTAATAGCTTCCTGGATGGTCTGAAACCATGGCAGAAACGCGTTTACGAAAAAGCTATGGCAGACAAGAACTTCATCTATTTCGTAGACTTCAAAAATATCGGCGGCGTGCCGTCACCCCTGCCTGTAACGCTTCATTTTGAAGATGGCAGTAGCGAAGACATGCTGATACCAGCAGAAATCTGGCGCTTTAACAGCATGAATGTCACCAAAATGATCATTCGTGACAAGAAAATCGCCTCGGTTGAGCTTGATAGACACCATCAGACGGCTGATGCAGACTTTGGAAATAATCATTTCCCACAGCAAATCAGCCAATCGCGGATCAAACTTTACAAAAGCGACCGCAAACGTAAGGACTTGATGGCAGATATGCTGGTGAAGCTGAAAGATCGCGCCAAGGCAGAAGCAAAAGGTGACGACAAGGAAGTCCCGCTGACACCAGCTAACTAAACCTTACTTTCCTGACTACATGGTCAGGCGCAGTGTACAAAATGGACCCGCCTGTGTATATCCAACATATGCAGGCGGGTTTTCTATGAAGCCCCCTGCCTTATTGCATTAATGAGATTACTGATGATTAAAAAGTTCGCACTCTATCTGTTCTCTGTGTTGATACTCATGCAGTTCAGCATAACCGGTGCGCACGCACACCGTACGCAGATGTCCATAACCACGTTAGAGTATCTGCCAGCCGCTGCAGGCATGACAATCGAGATCACACACAAAATCCATTATCATGACGCACAGGAAGCGTTATTGCTTTCCGATCAGGGTGCCACAGGCATGTCCGTCATGGAGCTGGAGGCACAGGCCCGCTTCGCGCTGTATACTTCACAGAATTTTTCCCTGTGGCACGACAATGCCAAGACTGATGTAACCCTGATTGGTGCAGAAGTGGACGGCGACTATATTTATATCTATCAGGAAGCTACGCTTGAGACGGCACCACAGACAATTACCGTAGACTGCTACATACTACGGGATGTGTTCGGATCCTTTGGCAACCATGTAAACATCCGCAGGGGCAGAAATGTCCAGACCCTTATTTTTCAAGGTGATGAAGGTGTAAAGTCTGCGCCCCTGCCGTAAAGGCCAAATACCTAGGCAGCCACTAATCACTTCACAAAAGGGGCCTCGGCGCCCCTTTATGCTTTTGTCGTGCCTCCCCGCTTAGGAAAAAGACTTGCCACTGAAATAACACATGCATTGGTGGCTTAGCATGATCAGATTGCCTGCCTCGTCATAGATACGCCCTGCCTGCTGGCTATAGCCGTCCTGTGCATCCTCCAGCGTATAGTCCAGATGGAACCACTGTGTTTCAAAATCCTGCGGCTGTGTCAGTATTTCAATTTTCCAGGTCAGGCTGCTTGCTACAAGCGGTGAAGTATAATGCGACATCACCACTGGGGGCGGCACATCTGCAATCGCCATCATGCGTTCAAGTGGATAGGCGCTCATATCATCGCGCAGTCGGGTCCATAAATTCAGTGTCGAATCTTCTTTGCCTGACATCGGCATACCGTTCCCCACCCATTTATTCTCAAAATACTGGATAAAGTTTGGCATCACCCCCTTCACAAAAGGCGCGGACGGATATTTATCCAGCGGGGGTAAGTCATCCCGTGCTGGCTGCCTGTAACGAAGTTCGTCACGTCCCTGTCCGTACACAGCTGATATCTGTGCGATAAAGGCGTCTCCTTGCGTAATCTCTACACAGTACTGTGCAACAGATTTCCCGGTACGCAGCGTTCTGACATGTATTTCACACGTCCCACTTTGCATCGGCCCGACGAATGAAACCATTAAGGACCGCAAGGGGCGTGTTTCCTGGCTATGAAGCTGCAGCGCACGCACGCCAATCGCGCCGGTCAGGCCACCAAATGCAGCACGGCCTTGCAGCCAATTGTCTGGCACTTCTGCGGTGTAAGCCCCGTTTTGCCCCTTGACCGTGTCAATAACGTCCGGAAATGTCCAATCACTCATAATACATAACTCTTTTTCTATTCCTGATGCAGCTCTTTACCCGGCATACAAACCTTTGAGAACCTGCTTGGTACCGTACCGACATGCCGTCTTGCCATCAGATAGCACTTTCATGCTCTGCCTTGTCTTATATGAAGGCTGCACATGAACTTATCAGCCACTTTTGACGGCAAAAATTCGCGCGGAAAACCCCCAACATGTCAGCTTGAATGCCATGATGGATAATCAGGTCCAGCTACACAAGTTATAAATATGAAAGGGTCACATAAATTTTTTTATACTTTTTAAGAATGGAGCGTTGACATACCTGAGCGGTTTATATATTCACGGCCTCGGAGACGTGGCTGAGTGGCTGAAAGCGCTCCCCTGCTAAGGGAGTATACTGGAAACGGTATCGAGGGTTCGAATCCCTTCGTCTCCGCCATCAACCCCAGGATAACCGGGGTTTTCAAGCCCAATGAAAATCATACTTCAACTGGCTGTTTTGCAGGGCCTTGCATCCTTTTGCGCCTTATACGGAGCAAATAAGGCGTAACAATTACGTCACGCCCTGCAGCGCCCTATCTAAAGAAGTAGTTATCAGGACTGTCTTACTGACAGTCTACATTAGATAATCGCGGCCCAGGCATCGCGGAAAATCTCTGCCACATTTTCGTCTTCGATAATTCTGCCATGGGACATTACAATCCGCCGAATATCCCATGCACAGACCGTATCGATTGCATGCTGCATCGCCTCTTTATCCTTCACATAGGATTTATGGTAAAAAGCAACCTTGGGCGCGCCGTACGCCCGGATCAAACGAAAGAACATGCGTTCACTAAAAGACTGTTCTGACTGTATGTTATAAAGCAGATCACAGGTAATCAGTGTTTTGCTGGCCTTATGATACAGGACAGTTTCCTGAATATCATGCCCTTCAAAGGTAACCTGCTCCAGATACTCATTTGATGCAATCGGCGTTGCATCCTTTAGTGTCTTTGCACCCTCAACCGATCCAATTTTTAAAACCACCCCATCTGCGATCCATGCTGTCGCATCCGGGAACGCCTGAAGCGCCTGTCGGAAGTAAAGATAATGCATCGTATTGGGTGCGATAATCGCCCGCACTGGGCCAATGTCAGCAATCGCATCAAGGTCTTGCTGTGATAGGGCCACCGGCGAATAAATCAGCACACCATCACCAACCCATACGATACTCATACGGGCACTGCCCTTTGCACCAAGAACTTTAAAACTTGAATCCAGACACCATAGACCTTCATCAACCTGACGAATACTCACGGTACTTTTCCTTATATTTATTACGTTTTCGAAACGGTATTATGCAGTGGTGACATATTGACTATGTAGCAAGTGGGCAATATCCCCCGCAAACGCCACTGGTAGGGACTGCGCCAACTCTGGCGACAGGGCCAAACCAATATGGGCCCATACGACAAGGGTTGCACGCCCCCGCGCGATATCCTCCTGCACACCAGCACGCACCAATGTATTCGACACATAGTCAATACGCAACTGGTCTACTTCCTTAACAGCAGCAGCAGCTAACGGGTCAACCTGAGCCCAGCCACGTATGGCGGCCTCTAAGGTTTGCGAATGCGTAATGACGCGGTGTATGAGTTCAGTCAACTGCTCTTCACCGTTCGGAAGCGATTGAAGGTCTGTGATGATTGATTGCGTAAGGTCTTCCCGCCATGCATTTAACAGTTGTGACTTGAAGTCATCAACTGAATCAAAATGCCAGTAGAAACTACCGCGCGAAACACCAAGCTCCTTTACAAGGCTGCCTGCCTTTAAAGCCACATGCCCGTCTGACTGCAACACAGTAAAACCATGCTGTAGCCAATTTGATTTGGTCAGTCTTTTTGTCATGACAATAACCATACAGTGATGTACGGTACAGTCAATACACTAGTGTATGGTAAAAGGAGATCACCATGCTTACAGTCGCGGCCATTATGTTACTTCTTGTTGGTGCAATGCACAGTCTGCTAGGCGGTAAACGTTTAATTGCCCCAATTCTCAGACGCGAGGACCTTCCCGTCATATTGGGTTCGGTTGAGAACACGAAAATCACGCTTTGGGCTGGCTGGCACGCTTTAACCCTGTTCTGGTGGGCGCAGGCGGCAGGGTTACTAACACTGGCCTATGCACCTGAGCATTTTATCCCTGCGATTCTTGGTTCCACCGCCATTGCAGCTGGCATTATGGGCATCTGTGCCATTATCCTGTCCAAGGGTCGTCATAAATCCTGGATATTTTTCCTGCCACTGGCATTTACAACCGGTTATCTTGCACTGGAGGCTATTGACATAGTTGCCGTGAACTAATCAGCCAACGTAACAAAACCACAAAGTCTCTGTTTATTTGTCTTACCAATTTTTTTAATTCGTCTTCTATAACTACGAATGCGTTTCACATTCAGCTTATCTAGGAGGAATTGGCCCAAAGACTTTTCTCGCTGCTCTTTTTATATTTAGATAAACCAGAAACCCAACCAAGGTTATACTGGTCAAATGAGGGGCGCGGCTTTAGCCTTCCAAAAAGGATTAGATATAGAAATTAGCCATAGGGGTAGATAGCAGACGTGTCTCAGATATCCGTGGTACTTGTCAGTATCAGTTCAATATTGTCCTTGCTGATGATTGGGTTTTGTCTAAAATTCAACGCGCCCAGATCTTTGATGTCTGTGTTTATTGTTCTCTTTCTAAGCAATATTGTCTTCACCGGAATCCCCATTCTCGATACCGTTCGCGGCCCCCTGATAATGACCATATTGTTCATCAAAGGGCCTGTTGTCTGGTGGCTTGTTCGGTCGCATATAACGGGGGACAGAGGTTTTCTTCCCTGGCCACATATCATTCCCATTGTGATTGCCCTGATATGGCGCCTTACAGCAAGTGGTGACATCGTTCTTATTCCCGTCATAGCAGCCCCCTTATGGGGATTAGCGTACGGGATATATGCCATAAGGGACTTTCAAGCCAATCGCGCCTTATTTATTCGCGGCAAAGCACATATCTGGTTTCTGTTAATTCTGATAATGGCTGTTTGGGTCGGTCTTTGGAGCATGTTCAACTTTCTGCAAGCGTATCTGCAATACCGGATACTGCCAGACGGTGTAGGCATGCTCATTCAGGCAATAATATACAGCTGCGTTACTCTGACATTCGTATGGTGGGCCCTTGTCACACCTGATACGTATTTACAAAGCTCCCAATCTGAGCAGAGCACATCCCCCAAACCCAGCGATTTTGACCGGGAGGTCTTCTCCCGCCTTGAAAATATATTCGGAACTGAAAAGCCTTATCTGGACGCAACAGTAAACCTTGAAACCCTAGCCCATCAGATAGCGGTCACCCCGCGGGAATTATCCAACGCCGTCAATCGGTGCACCAATGATGGGTTTCGTGCATTTCTGAGGAAGAAACGTGTCGGCCATGCACAGGAATTACTGACAAATAAAACGTGTCAGGACCTTTCAATATATGACATAGCCATTGCGTCAGGGTTTGGCACAAAGTCTACATTTAACGAATCATTCAAACTATATACAGGCATGCCCCCCAGCGAATTTCGGCGACAGTTTAAAGAAGCCACGTAGACATCTATGTAATTCCCACTTCCGTTTAGTGCTTCCGCCTAAAAAAGGTCCAATTACCTGTTTTCGGTCGAAAATTTCCAACAAAACCTACTCTTATTCCATGATTGTTGGCCAACTTGTCACTCTGGCCAACACAACAGCGAGGGTCAAACGGGGGAGGTCATTTGGTGGCAACAAGTAATAAGCGGAAAAAAACCATATTTCGGAAAAAACGTCACCTTCTGAATATGGTGATAGCATCACATATGCTCGCGGCATGTAGTGGCGGGTCTGGTAAGCCGCCACCGCCGCCGCCACCTCCTCCGCCACCTCCTCCGCCACCGGAGTATAACACTGCCGAATATCGTGCTAATCCGGGTCTGGCGGAAATAAACGCGTTATCCGCCTACGATGCAGGTCTGACAGGTAACGGCATAACCGTAGCACTGTTGGACAGTGGTGTAGATGATCAACACCCTGATCTAATTGACAATATTCACCCGGCCAGCAAGGACTTTGGCGGCAATGACGGCGCTCTGTTTGATGACACCGTCTATGACACGGAGCAATATCCATACATTGTCACTGGACTTATTCACGGGACCATGACAGCCGGTATTGTGGCCGCCAGTCGTAATGATCAAGGCATGCACGGTGTCGCGCCAGAGGCTCAGATTTTGGCGCTTCGGATGGACTTGCCAGGTGTTGCTGACTGGGGCGGCAAGGAAATTAATCTACCCGCAACGCCTGCCGCAATTGATCATGCTATTGCGAATAACGCCCGTGTTCTGCTTGTAGAGTGGTCATTCTGGGATGATACAGCCAACCAGTATGCAGGCACAGACCATCAGATAGATCCAAGCTTTTTCGTAGATAGTGACTTGATCACCCCCATACGTGATGCGTTTCAGCGCGCAATTGATGCAGGCATGTTAATCGTCATTCCTTCGGGAAATGAATTTGGCAGTGCACCAACCGCTTTCATTTCTAAACTCGGCCTGAGTGAAGAAAATAAAAACTCCGTTATTGTTGTCGGATCTGTCGATCGAAATCAGGTTATTTTCGACCGGTCCAATAAGGCTGGTTATGCACAAGACTATTTTCTGGTCGCACCAAGTCAGGTGTATACCACCCTTCCCTCACGCGGGGTTGGGGAAGGCAGACCAGACTGGGGCGGCACATCAAACGGTACATCCTTCGCGGCACCACATGTGGCCGGTGCTGCTGCCTTATTAATGGAAGCATTCCCGACCCTGACCGCCAGGGAAATTGCAGAAATCCTGTTTGATAGCGCCAGAGACCTGGGAGCAACCGGCACAGATGATATTTATGGATTTGGGATGATTGACCTGAATGCTGCCCTACAGCCGACCGGCGCCGTGGCATCCGCCAATATAAAGGGACAAGTCGTTCAACCCGCCGATGCCATGATGCTGGCATCCCCTGCTTTCGGTGACGCGTTTGAAAAAATGGATAGCATATCCCGTGTTTTGGTTCTTGATGCCTACAAACGGGCATACGGCGTTAACATGACACGGCAGATATCCTCACAATCAAGCAGTATCAACATCCAGTCGCGCCTGAACGGTATCCAGCAAGCAGGCTGGACCAGCCTGCGACTGGGACAGGACAGTGCGTTATCTTTCTCCTATAGGATGCCGCAGTGGGGTAAGCATGACTTGATTGGGCGGCCATACTTGTGGGACAACCCTGCCGCAGGCAGTGCCCGCAATGTTTCCGTGTCCTTCCGGCAGGCCGTTAATACCTCAACGGAGATTCTGGCATTCTCTGGCTGGGGCGGTCAAAATCTGACCATGTTCAGAGACACACAAACAAGCCAAAGTCTGAGCGGCATGAGCCCGTACCAGAATAGCTTTTTCTCGCTGTATGATACGGCCCGGGGTTTTGGGTTTCAGTTCCAGCACCAAGAAAACTTTTCATACGGCCTTACTACCTCTGTTCACAGCAACAATAATAGGTATCAGGATGATTGGGACAGTGCCAGCCGCCTCCTTACCCCCTTGCCCGAGACAATCAGCACGGATATGGAGCCACTGAGAGCCAATGCAGCCGCACACAGCATAGAAGCCAACGCAGCATGGCACACGAATAATACTGTACTGCGTCTGGCGCTTGGCACCATGCGTGAAAAAGACAGTTTTCTTGGTACTGTGTCCACGGGGGCGTTCACACCCGGCAAGACAGCACAGACAATCTTCAGCAGCCTGACATCCAAACTGGATTTCGGCACCGATTGGTCCGTCACAGCGAGTTACCAAATCGGGCTATCCGACCTTTCTGTGCCCTCGGACGGCTTTATCACGGATATGTCGCGTATAAGGTCTGATGCCTACAGTGCCCGTCTAACTAAATCAAATCTCTGGAGCAGTTTTGATACGCTCTCCGTAGCTGTTTCCCGACCACTTGCCGTGACAGGGGGCACCCTGACCGCAGACCTGCCAACAGGACAGGATTTCATCAGCAGAACCCTGACCTTTGAAACGGTAACGGAACGATTATCCCCAGCCCACAGAGAAACCAATTATGAACTTCTCTATACGCTGACGGACACATCAAGTGCCTTCAAGGTATCTGGTAATCTTCTGTACCAGCATAACCCGGGCAACCGTCCGGGGAATAGCAAGGCTGTACTGGTGACAGCAGGCTGGATATTTTAAAGCCACAGCGTGAACAGTCAGGCAGTATCGACTAACATACTGTCTGACCTACAGTGACAAATAGCGCACACATATTGTATCCTGAAAATTCAATTCAAGGCCTATGCCGAATAAAGGGATACAAACACCATGCCCCCTAATGTGACTGAACTATCCCCGGAAGTTCGTTCCGGCCAATGGACGTTCCACTGGATTGGGTTTGAAGGTGATGATTGCCGTATTGGCGGCCTGAACATTTGGGACCACGACTGGAAACTACTGAAAGCTGCACCGCTTATAGTGCCGCATCCGGCACATCCCCATCAACGCCACAAAGTCCGGCAGTTCACAATCACGGATCATGCTAATGTGGTTCAGTTTGCCGCCGGGGAAGTCAGTAATCTCGTTTACTGCATTTATATCCCGGCGGGGCAAACTTCAACGACATAACAACCACCCCAAACCTAGCCTGAGCAATCGGCAAGGGCCGATGCAATATACAGGGGCGCATCCTCTTCCAGCATAAACATATATTCCTCCATGAATGCTACCCATGCATCACTCATGAAAAGCATCTCCAGTTCCGTTTCCGATCCGTCATAATCAATGATGGCAACAATATCGAAACGCTTATCTTCGGGCAGCATGCCACTGGGGTCAAACCGTCTTTCAGTCCGGTACACCTGATATCTGGAAACTTTGGGTAGGGACCGAACAAAATTTAGTTTCTTTTGTTCAAGAAATTCAACATATGCCTCAAGCATGCCCGGCTTTGCGCTGTGGCCTGTCACCATTGTAATCACTGTGTCTCTCCTTCTATCTTATATCCTCGTCCACCATGACAGCGGGGTTTTATGCTCTGCGCTAACTGGCTCTATGCATATTTCGCGCAGTAGTGGATTGACCCTACAGTTTCGACCATGCTTTAAGGTCAAGTTCTTTTTGCTGGTAACTGCGGTATCCGGTGAAAGGGATTTGGCCCACCAACGCGTATCATGGGCCGGACTATGACACGTTTACCCAAGGACTTGCTTTATGCCGTTTAGGAAACTTCTCTATTGGCCACATCTGATTTGTGGCGTAACCGCTGGTATTGTTATTCTTCTGATGTCAGCAACGGGTGTTCTTCTGACATATGAACGCCAGATGATCCGCTGGGCAGAGCCATCTATAGAACAGCTGCAGAATGAAACAGATACTGCTTCAAGTCTGGCGCCACCGGAATTACTTGCTGAAAATGCCGCGACTGTCCTTGGCAAGCCAGTTACCAGCCTAACATTTGACAAAGACCCGACCCGTCCAGTTATCGCCGCAGCAGGCAGACGGGAGCAAACCTATCTTGCCCCCTCAGGGGAAAGCTTGGGAGCGGGCCCCACGGGTCTGAAATCTTTCTTTAGCACCGTCACTGGCCTGCACCGCTGGTTCGCACTTGAAGGCGAAGCACGCGGCACAGCACGTATGGTCACGGGGGCCGCCAACCTAATGTTCCTGTTCATCGTTGTTTCAGGTATTTATCTTTGGGTGCCGCGTGTTTTCAAATGGCCGATTATCAAAAAAGTGCTGTTCTTTCAGAAAACCTCCAACGCGCGTGCCCGTGATTTCATTTGGCATCATGTAATGGGCATCTGGTCTGTGATCCCGCTGATTGCGATCACAGCCACGGCTACAGTTTTCTATTATTCCTGGGCGAATGATCTGGTGTACACACTTGCTGGAGAGGAGCCTCCAGTGCGTGGCGCACGATCCGGCTCTGCGGCAAAAGATCAGGAACAAACCCCTGTACCCCTGCCCGGTGCCGTATCACTATCAACCTTGCTCTCGCAGGCTAAAAATCACCAGTCCGACTGGAACCGCATTACCCTGACAGTCCCAAAACCAGAAGACACCGAGGTACGTTTCACCATCGACACTGGCACAGGGGGAGAGCCCACTAAACGTGGTACGCTTACGTTTGACCGTTCCTCAGGGGCGGTAAAAGCATGGGCACCTTTTGAAACTAACACCGCTGGCCGGCAGGCCAGAATATATATCCGGTACCTTCATACGGGCGAGGCACTTGGCATAATTGGACAGACGATTGCCGGTCTAGTTTCCCTGTTTGCAACTATATTGGTGTGGACGGGCGTTGCCCTTGCGTGGCGCCGGTATATAACCCCTGCGTTGAAGCGGCGCCGCAAAAAACAACAGGCAAAAGTCGGCGCATAACCGGCAAAACTAAATACCCCTAAAAAGCAGTCACGAAAGCATATTAGTGGCTGCTTTTTTATGTCTCTATCACCCTGATATCGACGGTTACCTTATCCCCTGCGGTCAGTTTTTCTCTCTTTCTGACCTCCGCTTTTACAGGCAGTAAATATGTCGCATCTTTTGCCGAACGGAATATAGATGTTTGCCACTGAGTATCTCCAACCTGAACGTCAACGCGCACAGAGTTCCACCCTCTGCGCTGACCACTGGTGAAGAATTTAATCTCGGCTGATATATCTTCGGGGACTGTAACAAAGTGCCACGCCGCCTTTGCCGGATAGATCCACAGATCTTCGGTAATCGTGTAGGATAGTTCGTGCATACGCCCTCTTAATCTTGCGATGTTCACCTGCACTTTCGGTAGTGGAGCCATAAGATGCAATGCACATTTCGTTTAGGCGCAAACATTTAACCTCGCAGAAAGGTAAAAACCCCGACCGGTTTGGTCGAGGCTCTTGTCTTTTTATGTATAGTCAATCGACCGCAGTCGTTACTGACCTGGCGAATATGTCCGCTTGGCATTGGCTTCCACATCTGCACGGTAATAATGTACATCCCGCAGTAAGCCTTTGCTGTAAAGCTCGGCCTGATCATAGAAGTGTGGACTTTGAGGATCGCCAGACTGGCCGCCGGCCGTAATCGCCTTGGCCCGAACCTTATCGCCAAATTCCACGATCGCCACAAAGCTGTTACCCCGTGTACCGTAGATTTTCTTGGTGCCATTGAATGTCCGCTGACCATATGCAGCCAACGAGCCCCAACGAGCAGACGGGAATGCAACAGGATAGCTTGGCTGGCTATCATCGAATGGCTGTACGATATCGCCTGTTAAACGCTGGAAGCGGTTGATATCACCCCACGGCGTTTGCCATGTACCGAAATCTTTCTCCAGTTTCTTAACAGCCCGAAGAAGTGCAAAAACACGCTGTTCTGGTGTTGTTTCACCTGCCATATACTCATAGATATCAGCTTCCGCATCGCGTGCTTTCTGCATCACTTCACGCATCAACTCCTGCCCCCAGAAGATAGCAACAGAAGTCGGCACACTATCAACACTGTACCGCTTGTCCCAGCCGCGCAGGGCTTCAACAGGTGCTTTCAGGTCTTCTTTGAAGGGATCATCATCACCAGTTGCATCGTAAGCATCAAATAGTGCCGGCAACAGTGTATCAAACGCAGTCAGATAACTGTCGTACGCAGCCTCGCGCAGGCTTTCAATGGTGAAATCAGTTTTACCTTCCAGCACCTTGATCGCATGAATACCGCGTGGGTTTTCTGTGTTGTTAGACATATAAAGCGGATAATCGGCACGCTTCGGGCTGTTTTCACCGGCCGCAGAAAATGGCCAGTTATTAGTGTTCATCAGCCAACCATTGGACGGGTTCAGAAGCGTAATATGCTCTGACACCGGATGCAGGCCCTGCCACTCTGTTGCAGACGTGCTGCCGTCAACCGGCTTACGCCAATCATAAGAAGGGTCGCGGCGTGGTATAAAGTTACCGTGCCAGTACGCAATGTTACCCTCAGCATCTGCATAAACAGTATTATTTGATGAGTTGGTCAGGATGTCCATTGTCTCGGCAAAGCTTTTATAGCCAGTAGCCTTGGTGCGTGTGTAAGACTGCGTCAGCGCCTTGATCGGCTCATGCATCAGCTTAACACTGACCCATTTATCGCCTTCAGAACGAATGATTGGACCATGGTGGCTATAATAAACGGTGACCTGTTTTTCTTCCATGCCGCTATCGGTCTTGTAAGGCAGAGTAATCTCTTTGGTTGTCAGCTTACGTTCTTCCCCATCATAGAGATAATAATAGCCATCTTCTTTCTCAGAAACGGTTTCAAGATAATAGTCTACCGCATCCGCCTTGGACGATGTGTGCATCCAACCTGTTTTTTCATTAAATCCCTGATAGACAAAGAACTGACCCCAGGTAACCGCACCGTATGCGTTCAGCCCCTCTTCACTTGCCATCTGCAGTTCTGCCCGGAAGTAGAAAGAAGTATGCGGATTAATCAGTAGCAAAGCATTGCCCGTAGCACTATTGGACGGTGCAATCGCAAAACCATTGGACCCGGACGGTTCTTTTGTCAGGTCAGTCGTCTCCAGTGGCAGTTGCTCCATTCTGTCGCCGTAGAAATTTTCAAGCTGGTTCATGGAGACAAAAGATTCGATATCACCACCAATACTACCCTCAGTGAATGTCAGCGCCATCCACGGTTCGAAACGTGTCAGAACCCGCGGTTTCACCTCTGGATGAGTATGCAGATAATAGTTCAGACCATCTGCAAACGCATTCATCAGCTTTTTAAGCCACTCGGGGCTTTCTTCATATTGTTGCTGAATTTCCGCAGGATCTATGAACATTTTCATCCGCAAATCGCGGTATAGTTCGGATTCACCTTCTGCCTCGGCAAGGCGGCCCATAGCATTAAGATAATTCACCTCAATACGGTTGAAATCATCTTCTGCCTGGGCATAAATCATCCCGAATACAGCATCAGCGTCTGTTTTGCCGTACACATGCGGGATGCCCCATTCATCACGAATAATTGTGACATTTTTCGCCTGCTCCTGCCAGCGCGAAACCTCCAACTGTTCGGGGGTCGGCTGCGAACAGGACACGCAGATAAACGTAAATAATATTAATAAGATATGTCTCATCAAGTGTCCCCATTTTGTAAATGTGAACAAAGATTAACTTTGGTTTGTTACACTGTAAAGATTTAGTACAGCAATTCTGCCACAATCTCTTTAAAGGGGCGTGTATCGTCTGCCAGCATCAGCGCATCAACGGATGTCTGTGCTAAAATCAGCTTCTTTGCCTGCATAAATTCCTGAACACGACTGACACAGTCAGCTGCAATCATTTTACCGTCTCGAAGATAGAAAAACGCCGCAGACCTTGTTGCAGGGTCACCGCGCACAACTATCTGGTCATAGCCCTCGCCCAGGCCTGCCATTTGCAGTTTCAACCCATATTGATCTGACCAGAACCACGGCAATGCGTCATATACTGCCGGTACACCCAAAATATTCTGAACGGCGATTTTTGCCTGATCAACAGCATTTTGAACGGATTCCAATCGCATCCAGCGGTTATAAAACCGGTTGTGATGCCAGGTTACGTCGCCTACCGCATAAATATGGTCGACTGATGTTCTGCAAGTATCATCAACAACAATACCCGCCGGATGCGTCTCTACGCCGGCCGTGTCTGCAAGATCTGTATTGGCGACCAGCCCAATGCCGACAATGATTATGTCAGCTTCAATCCGCTCCCCCGCCGCCGTTACGACAGCAGAGGCCCTGTCAGCACCTTCAATAGCTGTAACCGTTTGGCCTGTCTGGATAGTAACACCCTCTTCCGTGTGAATTTGGGTGTACATTTCAGAGACCTGCGGCGCTGTCACACGAGCAAGGATTCTGTCTTCTGTTTCCAGAAGGGTAACCTGTTTCCCAAAGTGTCGCGCGATGGCCGCAGCTTCCAGTCCGATATACCCGCCGCCCACGATAACAACATTCTCTGCATTCTGCAGGTCAACCTTCAGTGCATCAACATCAGCAATGGTTCGGATTGTGTGGATGCCGGATTTATCAGCGCCCGGAACAGGCAGATGTCTGGCATGCCCCCCTGTAGCCAATATCAAATTGCCATAAGGAAGACACACACCATCTGCAAGTGTGACTGTCTTTGCAACTGCATCTACCGAGCTGGCGCGCACACCCAAATACAGATCAACGTCCATATCCGCATATACTTTGTCGCGCAAAATAGGCAGTCTTTCCGCGGCCAATTCCCCTGACAAATATCCTTTGGACAACGGCGGCCGCTGATACGGTATCACGGGTTCTTCACTGACAAGCGCAACAGACCCATTAAACTTTTGCTGTCGCAGGGAAGTGATAATCTGCGCCGCTGCGTGACCGCCCCCGATAATAACAATGTCAGCCATATGAATTTCCGCCCTGCGTATTTCAGGATACACCCTGATCCATTAAGTTAGTTGTCTGATGGATTTATGCTGCCCCATCAATGACATCCAGTGGCACGACGTAAAACAAACAATCTGACTTGGCAATATCTGCACGTGTCGTTGCCATAAATATTCTTACATCCTGCACCGTGAATATCTGGCCACCTGAAACACGCAGCAGACGATTAACCACATGATTGCCGGCTTCATCCACCAGCTTTAATTGGTCCAGGCTGCCACGATTTAACCAGCCAAGCGGCGTGCCCGCGGACGTAATACCTGTATTACAATGCTCAATGTCTGCGCGCAGGCTGATATCTGCCACCGGATCACGTTCAAAATGATAAGACAGACTGACTTGCTCCTCAACTTCAACCCTGAGCGGGTGCCGTAAAACGTCAACAAGCGTATGGTGATGCCCCTCACGAAACCGGTCAATCTGTGCCAGTTCCTGAATACCCAGATATGCCGTTTCGTGTGATTCAGCGTCATCGGCGCCGCCACATTCAACAGTGATTGTGGGGCAACCAAAATCTGTCTCCATCAGAGACCCCAGACGCAAATCCGTAAGAATAAGCCGGCGACAAAAAAGCGATGCCAAGGACCTATTATGCTGGCTGTTTACTGTAGCCAGCGCAAACGCAGGACCGGAACCGGACGTGTTATGCAGGTCCACAACACAGTCAGGGCTAATTGCCCGGATGGCCTCAGCGATAGACAAAGCCCGCTGCGCATCCCTACCTTCATGCTGTGCGTTCTCTATCCTACCGAAACACCGATTTAAATCGCGCTCCCCATACAAAAAGCGTGTCGTAAGTAATGGTTCCATCAAGGCGGCCTCAACCGATGCGATGATAAAACGCATGTTGGTCACAGGCGTTATACCCTCCAGCAACCACCTGTGTGCTGCGAACAGACCTGACGGTTCATTTCCGTGTATCAGGGTTGATACAACACGGGTTCGGCTGGTGTCACGACCGGATACGTCAATCACGACCGGCCCCGTTACCGAATGCAGAAAATCCAGCGGCGTCTCCCCCAACTCACGGCGCGATGGGTCCTGTAGAAAAGTCGGGGTGACTATATGTCCGCTCATGACCAGATCGGCTCCCACTCAGCAACCGGATTACCGTTTCTCGAGTTCTGTAAATACAGATGCGTCACCATTTCTGACGCTTTCTTTTTGCCGTACAGATTTTCAAGATACCGGTGACCATTTTTGGTCCAGCGCGCGCCTGTTTGTCCAACGTGGATACGTTTCTCAATGATACCAAGGTAAGTATCAATCTCTGCGTCTTCAATTTCAAGCTGTCGCAGGCCTTTGCTGGCATACTCAAACATTTGATCAAGCACATTGCGCACAGGCTGTTCTACCGGACGACAATAAGGCCCGGACGGCCATAAAATTTTTGCGTCCATCCCAGACTGCGCTGCCCGGTAAAAATTATATTCCGCATACCGGAAGGGTACCACGGCTATAAAATCTTTAATTTCATCTGCCATGCCAACAGCAAGCCCCATAGCAAAAGCAGCATTAGCCATCATGTCCAGAGGCGTTGGTCCCGCAGGGATAGCGCGAAATTCAATTCGGACATGTCCCTGCCCTTGCCGGGAATACACCGCACGGTGCCACGGCCAACTTGTTCCCATTTGCAGTTTCAACTCATCAAAGCGCGGCAAATCGCCTTGTCGCCAAGCATGTTCTGCATCCTCTTTGCCAAGAATCGGCAGTACGGGTTCAAACAAAGCAACTGTTTCCGCAAAAATTTCCCAGGAATCATCCCTGATCCAGCCCTGACCAAACGACACACGCGCCGCTGCCTGCCAGGGCACTTCGCCAGCCACACGGGTATCAAGAGATTGTTTGAACAAGGCCACGCGTGTTTCGTCCCATAGCCTGTTCCCCAGCAGAATACCCGAATTTCCAGAAACCGCAGTCACCAGCGGCACTGTCAACTGTGCCGCATTAAATATGTCTGCAAAACGAGCATGTTCAACCATCATATGAACCTGAAAACTGGTATTGGCGCCTTCGACTGTCACGTCATTGGATGACAAGGCAACAGACTCTTCTCCATTGATATTGATTTCAAAAGAACGGCCTCTGCGGTCTGCTAATTGCTTCGACAGAACCTCATAGCGCAGTTCCTCTGTCATATAGTGCCGTTCAAGATGGGATTGTTCCAGCGTCGGCAAAATACCAATCGGCACAATGGTAATATCCATATCCTCTGCCACTTGATCCAGATGGTGTGCTTTTTGCTGCAACTCAGATAGCATACCTGAAAAGGGGGTCCCCTTTGCTGGCTGGTGTGACAGATTCAATTCCAGATTATACTTATTAATCTCTGCCTGATACTGGGGGTCATCAAGGGCCGCCATCAACTCAGCTGCCTTCGGACAGACGGTGGCATGCCTGTCTACCAGATACATTTCCAGCTCCGCACCGACACACAAAGGATCAGTCCCAAAGTCAGGCGATCTGATCACCTCTTTCAGGACACCAAGCTGGGTGTGTAGAACCCTGTCAAAGTCCTCATAGTCCTGATCAGAAAATGATTTTCTGGTAACCTTTTCCCCCATGGACGATGCCTCCCGTATTGACCTTCATATCCTGCATGCTGCCACGTCCCACTTCAACGAAAACAATTACAAAAGTCAACATCACCACCATGCAGCGAATATTTCCTTCAAAACACAGGAAAGCGGGATACCCTAGCAGTCAAATATGACCAGTTTTGATTTCTTGCCTTGATCGCGCAAATTTTAATGCGAATATAGTCAGGAGCCACAACTACTAAAACATATTGTATAAATTTTTCTAATTGCTTCTAACTGGATCAGATATGCGCAAAGTTGAAATCGTTGAAGTCGGAGCACGTGACGGCCTTCAGAATGAAAAAACTCTGTTTTCGACGGAACAGAAACTCAAGCTGATAACGGATGCCATCGCGGCAGGCGTCAAGCGGCTTGAAGTAGCAAGTTTCGTTCATCCAAAACGCGTTCCGCAGATGGCCGATGCAGAAGCGGTGATTGCAGGCCTGCCGGACATTAAGGATGTTGAATATATTGGTCTTGTACTAAACAAACGGGGATTATTACGCGCACTCGAAACACGGGAAGGCAACAAACGCGGTGTGGATGAAGTAGGCGCCGTTGCCATTGCATCCGATAGCTTTGCAGAAAAGAACCAAGGCCAAACAATGCGTGAATCCATTGATGTTTCAAAAGACATTGTCAAAATGGCCAAAGAAAACGGCCTGAGCGCCCAGGTAACAATTTCCACATCCTTCGGCTGTCCCTTTGAAGGCCGAGTTGACCCAAAAACTGTAATCGCAATGGCCGAAGAAATTGCGGAAGTCGCCCCCCGCGAAATTGCAATCGCCGATACAATCGGGGTGGCGTCGCCTCTCAGGGTTCGGGAAATGTGCGAAGAATTACGCAGTCGACTGCCTGACATTCCACTAAGGGCACACTTTCACAACACCCGCAACACTGGCATTGCAAATGCCTGGGCCGCGTATGAAGCAGGATTTGATGTACTGGATAGTTCAGTCGCGGGTTTAGGCGGCTGTCCGTTTGCCCCGCGTGCCACTGGCAACATCGGCACAGAAGATCTTATATATATGCTAGACGAATCTGGTATCGAAACGGGTATTGATCTGCAAAAAATGATTGATCTGGCCAATTGGATTGAAGGTGTTCTTGGCCGTACCCCACCCGCAATGGTCTCACAGGCCGGTGGTTTTCCTGATGGCTTGGGTGAATAGTATGCGAGGTAAAAAAGCTAGCTTTTACCTCTGAGTATCTTCACTACCCTGCAGCTCGTCGCTGAATAACAAAGCTATGACCCACAAGACTGTATTTTAGATGAACTTTCTTTTGGGCGCCCATGCAGAATTATTACGAGTTAATCCAAAGGGACAAATAGTTGATCCTGGTTCAGACCTGGGAACCACTATTCTGAACCTTCCCAATTCCTCTGCCGCTATCATAATTCTGCCCAAGTCTGCCGTTTAACTGCGCGCTGCGGGGAGAATTTTATGAGACATGTTCAGTGGGCTAACACCACCTTATTGCTACTGGTTGGGCTTTATGCTTCTGCCAGCCTGTCACTTTCTGCGGTTGCGCAAGACAATAGTGCTAGCCCGGAAAACGACCAAACACCCCCCACAGCGACCAATACAGCGGATACTGCAGCACCGATTGAAGTTCCCGTTTTTCGTCGTGACCAATATCAAAATACACCGCTTCCTCCCGTGGATGCATCCAGACTAAACC
This sequence comes from Kordiimonas sediminis, assembly GCF_014656395.1. Classification (GTDB taxonomy): domain Bacteria; phylum Pseudomonadota; class Alphaproteobacteria; order Sphingomonadales; family Kordiimonadaceae; genus Kordiimonas_A; species Kordiimonas_A sediminis. The sequence goes on along the minus strand of NZ_BNCI01000002.1, from coordinate 304,422 downwards.
CGTTATCAGATAGTTATATCATGCTGGAAGATGGCGCAGTTCTCTCCCTGAAAGAATGGGTAAAGTGGGGTGCAAACAAGGGAGATATCAATCGCCCCATGTCTGACGCGGAACAGCGCCTTTTTCTGGGCAAGGGTGCACGGGCAGCACTGGGGCATTCACAGGACCTGACAACACAAAACCTGATTAATGTTGCACCTTCTGTAAATTTCAAACCGGGCGACGAACCTGCTCCTGCCCTACAACTGATAGAAGGGCTTTTCCGTGCATTAATTCTGCCCGGCACTCCAGAAGGGTGGCGACCGGAGACGGCAGGCGGCTCCTTTTCGCCTACTGCGAAAATTGGGGCACCGGGTACAGATGCAATTCTATTTCAAAGACAGCTTAATGAAGCCATGGAATGGTCTGCAGAAGACTTCCGTCTAAATGGCACACTGCAGAATATGAATAGAGAAAATAGTCAGGCGCAAAAACAGGACAATAACAACTAGCCCAATCTTACAGAGAGGCTAACAGCGCGTCCCGATCAAGGGAAAAATCAGACGCAATCCACTTCTTTTCCAATTCTTTCAGGAATTGGCCCATTTGCGGGCCAGGTGCAACACCGCGGGCAAGAAGGTCCCGCCCCTGAACAGGGAAATCTGGCAGTTTTATGCGAGTAATTTCCTCTGCCAGATCAGACATCTTCTGTATCTGTGCCATCTCGTAGCACGGGCCTGCTCCGAACCTATACACATAATTTCGCACCTGGGTTATATCAGGAGCATCCCATAGGCCCGACAAGATAGAGAGGCTTTTCAGGGTCGCAGACTCTGCACGCGACATATTCATCCGTGCTTTGGCAGACTGTCCACTGCCTGCGCCGTGGATCATGAGGAAAAACATCGTCAGCGCCCGGATATCAAAAGGATCATCAAGCCCGCTGATATGCGGGTACAGACGAGGCATGTCCGAATTCAGACCCAACTGGCCTAGTATGCCCGTGTCCGCCATCGCAGAGAGCGCAGGAAATGCGTTCGGGGCGACCGACATTTTTTTTAGTTCAGTCCAGATACGCTCACCGGACAAGCCGTCCAGTAGCGGCGCAAGATCCCGGCAAGCATCCAGTTCAACCGTATCAAGGGGCGCGCTGCCGTACCTTGCATAAAACCGGAAATATCTAATAATTCGCAAGGCATCTTCCCGGATACGGCTGGCGGCATCACCAATGAACCGCACCCGTCCGGCCAGTGCGTCTTCAACACCACCAAAAGGATCATACAGGTCCCCGGTCGCGCTTAGATAAAGGGCATTCATCGTTAAATCACGCCGTGCGGCATCTGCTTTCCAGTCCTCTGTAAAAGCCACATCCGCATGGCGCCCATGACTTTTGACATCAATACGCAGGGTCGTTACTTCGATAGGAATATGATCATAAATGGCTGTGACTGTACCGTGCTGTAGCCCCGTCGGCACAACAGACAGCCCCGCAGCCTTCAATCTGGCAGTTGCCTCTTCTGGCAAATGCACAGTCGCCGCATCCAGATCACTGACCGGAAGCCCAAGGAGACTATCCCGGACAGCACCGCCAACAAATCGGACAGAATCCGGTCCAAGAGCAGCCACAACCTTCTGCACGGCATCCCAGGAAAGCCAATCAGGAAATAGTGTGTTCCCCAAAATACTATCCTTGCCCTTTAGGGGTATCACCATCTGTGTCAGTTGGGTTGTCTGGCTCCTCATCTATCGGGACAAAATGGCCAGGGATGATTTTGCCATCTTTTTCGTAAGGAGGAACATACCGCATGTTAGGGTCGCCCTTCCCATCATCAACAAAATACAATGTCATGGCAGCGCCGAAAATCAACGCAATTGAAATCAACAAAATGCGGCGCAGGTCGCTAATATCCTCGGACAATTCTGCGTCACTGTGCTTGCGTTTGATGCGCCAGCGCAGCCAGAAAATTACAGCGGCTATAGGCACCAGAATTAAAATCAACCGAACGATGATAAGTATCATAAAGCCCCCTAAGGCATATTAGCGTTTTGCTTCTTCCATAACATCACACAGATTAACGAGCATGGCAGCCGTCGCCCCCCATATATTAAAGCCGCCATACGGCATTGTATAATAGGTGCGGTCCCGACCACGCCAGAACATCGTCTGTAATTGATGATTGGTGCGGTCCAATATAAAATCAAGCGGCACCTCGAAGGCGGCTTCAACCTCGTTTGGCTCCAAAGTCAATGTAAAATCGGGTTGAACTATCGACACGATTGGCGTGATAACAAACCCCGTGCCGGTACGGTACTGGTCAAGGTTCCCCCGAATATCGACTATTGAAGGGTCAAGGCCAATTTCCTCCTCTGCTTCACGCAAGGCCGTATGCACAGGATCACGGTCTGTCTCATCCGCGGCACCTCCCGGAAAACTAACCTGTCCTGCATGTTTGCGCAGGTGTTCTGTGCGTTTTGTGAGCAAGATCGTCGGTTCTTTGCGTTCCACGATTGGGATAAGAACTGCCGCCTCGCGCACAGTTTCTGGCATATATTGTTCAGGCACACCATTGATGACTTCAAGGTCCGCATCACTACGCATCCCGCGAGCCGCAGGGTTTTCAATAGATAAAGCGCGATCGACCCAGTTGCGCATCAATCCACCTCTTCCAAAGTGCCGATTTCAAACTCCATACCCTGACTTTTTATCAGAAGCGTAGGTACACCGTCCTTGGTGCGTGTCTCTGCCAAATCCACAAGTTCGTAGAACGCAGCGCGACTAATAAGTGCTTCCAATCTGCCGCGAACATGAACATAGGGACTTGGCTCCCCGGTTTCAGGATCAACTTCCACCCGAATTGGATTATCTTTTCCTGCGATTACACAATCACCGACATTCGTGGTGAAATGCAGTGCCTGACTATCCCCTTCACCGACGGCATCAACTCGAACCGCAACAAACGGTGCGTCATCGACTGTTATACCGACTTTCTCCACGGGAGTGACAAGATAGGTTTTACCGTCTTCGTCTTTTCTGAGAATTGTTGAAAACAGTTTGACCATGCGCTGACGCGTAATCGGAGTTCCCATATAAAACCACGTACCATCACGGGCGATACGCATATCAATATCGCCGCAAAAGTCCGGATTCCATTTATCAACCGGCGGATAGGATTGTCCCTCCACCTGCTTCATCAGGTCTTCCAGATTAAGTGTAGTCTTTGTCGTCATTGGTTACTTACTCCTACCTTACAATATAGGAGTAAGTACAGCTACTTGCAAAGAGCGAGTTACCAAATTCCAGCAGAGACCCCTATCAGGCCGCAAAATCCGCATCCGCAACGCACGGTGCAATCTCCAGACGCCCGACAATGGGCAAACTTTTAAGGCTGTCCTTACGCTCGCGAACAAGCAACCGGTCTGCATCACGTCTGCCAGGTAGAGAGATATACCGCGGCATAACCCGCTCGAAGCCAAACCGCCGATAATATTCTAGATCGCCGACCAGCAGGACACGGTCATAACCACCAAGATCCAACATCTTCAATGCCCGGCGCATAAGCTCACTGCCCAGTCCCTGCCCCTGCAAGTCTGGATCAATTGCCAAAGGCCCCAACAAGACCGCCGGCAAAGAATACTCGCTTAGCATATCTACAATTGAGATGGACCAAAACTGGACAGAGCCAACGAGCTCACCATCAAGGCGCGCCATAATCGACAAATCCGTCAGCGCATTACTGGCGGAACGCAGGCTGTAAGAAGACTTGTTTGTTCTGTCCGGACCAAACGCCCGATCAAGCAAAGAATCCAAAAGAAGAGAGTCGGCGGGCCATTCCCGATCGAAAGTGATCATAACACATATTCCCAAAGTCACTTGGTGCTTTTCAGACGCACCAAACCAAAAACAAAAAGACAAGCGGCTAAAGAGCCATCATCTTTCGTCGTCGGAGCTGGCAAACCAGCTTGCTATGGGTGTGTTTATTCATAAATCTCGTGTCACTTTCGTGTTGAAGACGCGACACTATTGTTACAAGCGCCAAAAATCCAGCAGAATTTTCAGCGCTTGCATAAATTTTTCTAATCTGAAACAGGAACCAGGCGTGCGATAGTGCCCTTATCAGTATTTCCGTCATTCAGAAGGACATAAATATATCCGTCGGGGCCCGTTTCCACATCACGGATACGCCCCATACCGCGCAGTATTACTTCGTCTTCCAGGGCTTTGCCGTCTTTGATCCGAACACGGTGTAATTCCTGGCTTGCCATGCCGGCAACTAGCGCATCGCCCTTCCAGCTTGGGAATTTGTCCCCGTCGTAAAAATCTGAACCGGCAGTGGCGATCGAAGGTACCCAGTAGATTACTGGCTGTTCCATACCAGGTGCTTCTGTCTTGTCCGTCATAGGCGTACCATTATAGTTCATGCCGTACGTGATAACCGGCCAGCCGTAGTTCTTGCCTTTTTCAATCAGGTTCAGTTCATCTCCGCCCCGTGGGCCGTGCTCGGTATCATACAGAAGACCTGTGGTCGTATCCATCATCAACCCTTGTGGATTTCTGTGGCCATAACTCCAGACAGACTTCATCGCACCAGGTGTATCAACAAAGGGATTATCTGCGGGTATGCGCCCATCGTCATGAATTCGGTGAATTTTTCCGTTTGGCCTTGCCAGATCCTGGGCCATTTCCATGCGTCCCCGGTCCCCGATGGAGAAATACAGATACCCGTCATCAAACACGAAACGCGACCCAAAATGATGATTGGTCGCAATATGAAGATCAGTTGGTGCGAGGAAGATAGTTTCTTCGTCAGTCCACTTATTGTCCTTGATCTTACCGCGGACAACCTTGGTCATCCCTGTCATGTTACCGTCACGCTCTACCGAGCTTGCTGAAAAAGACAGATAAATCCAACCATTATTTTCATAGTCCGGATGTGGCTCGGCATCCAGCAAACCACCCTGACGTTTATGCCAAACTTCCGGTGTACCTTCGATTACAGTCGCCTTGCCATCACGAATAACAAACAGCGTACCGTCACGGCGCGTAACCAACATATCCTGATTTGGCAGGAAATTAATGGCCCACAACACCCCCTCTGTTTCAAACAGGGTTTCCAGTTTAAAGGAATGCGCCTCCGTAGAGAATTCAGAATTTGCAGGACGCTTGATGCTCTCAAGTCCGCCAATCTCTGCCAACCTTTTATTTTCACTGATATAGATCACCAGTGCTCTGATATCTTCTGCGCTTAACCCGTCTTCAAAGGCCATCATTTCTGTGTCTGGGACACCCTTGGCGATAATGCGCGTCAAGTCTGCTGGCGTATTGCCGTGCAGGCTTTCATCATCAATCAGGGATGGACCACTGCCGCCCTGCATGTTGTCACCGTGACAACTTGCACAAAAATCCTTGTATGTTTCTGCGACCGGGCCTTGACCAATCCTAAGCTGCGCCTGTGCTGAAAATGAAACTGCGGCCAGCATCACCGCTGACACTATTCCTTTAACTACCATCTTTTACTCCCCTGAAAGCCCAGGACCTGAGCTTTCTAATTTTTTGTCAGCGCCATAGTACCGGGGGATCAAGCGCTACACAATGTAAAGATAGTGATTTTTCTATGCCTGCCCCAACATAAAAGGGCAGCCTAAATAGACTGCCCTTTCTAGTATCCAAGAAGGATATGTTAGATTTTACCAGTCGATCTGGAACCGCAGACCCAGTGCATCCACGCTGTTCTTGCCGTCATCGCCGTTCAAGGACACACCAAACGCATCGTCAATGCTGCTATGGCTGAAATTCATCATAATCCGTGAATTACGGTTTAAGTACCAGTTCACGCCCAGCATCCAGGTGTCCTGCTCGCCACCAAAGACGCCATTATCTGTCAGGTCAATAACATCATAGCGTGCAGCAATCTGCCATGCGCCCATACCGCCTTCATGAATTGGTGACTTGACCTTTGGCCGCCCCCAGGAACCTTTACTCAGGTCCAGTGGCTTGCTTTCGCCGGTCAGGAACCAGCCTGCTTCGACATAGCCACCCCAGAATGAAGCATCACGGCTATTAGTGCCACCGTTGCTATTCTCTAGACGCATATATTCACTTGCCACATGGAAGGAACCTCTCTGATAAGCACCTTCAAGCCCAATCAGAAAGTCTTTGTCTGAAAGTGTCCCGGTATTCACAAAACGTGGCGCAATGTGACTGTGCGGGCGCTGACGGTAGCGGAAACCACCATCATCATCAGTTTCGCGGTAGCGAACAGAAGCGCCAACCAACCATGTGCCCATGTCAGTTGCCTGACCATATGTACCCCGTGCAGCGAGCGTCAGGCGGTCAGAATCGACCGTAATATCTGATCCTGCCTCGCCTTTCATAATGGCCGCCGTCAACGTATACCCATCGCCTGTGCGACCAACACTGATACCCAGTTCCCGACGCAAGTCAAAGGCGTCTGTCAGCGAAGAACGCTCCATAAATGTAATGTAGCGAGAGGAGGTAAGCTCCTCCAGCGAGTTTGGCCCTTTAAACTGGCCGATACTGATAGTGGTGGCATTCTGTGTTTTATATTGCAGGTATGCATCGGTGATGTTGATGTCATCACCAGCAACATCAATACCCAGCTTATATTTAACAGAGTCATAAACCTTGCCGCCCACTTCGATCCGGGCTGCCCGGAACTCAGTGCCATTCAGGTCTGTTGTGTCATCCCCATCATTGACCCAGCCCATGTCAGCAAACACGCGACCTGTCACAGTAAACGTAGAGGACTCTACTTTTTTCTCAACCTTTGCAGGGGATGTGCTTGAGGGCGTCTGAGCAGCAGCCATCCGTGCTTCGCCCACCTGTACTTCCTTGATTGCCGCTTCGTTAGTAGCCTGCTTTGCTTCCAACTCTTCAATTCGCTTCGCAAGAAGGGCTAGCTGGGCTTTCAATTCGTCAATCGACTGTGCCGATGCTGGCATTGTTGGAACAACAAGTGCTGTAGCCGTCATCAGCGATATCAAAAACTTCTTTTTGGTCATTGTATTATCCAATCCGATATTCAGATTTTGCATTACAAAATTACTACAAACTGATCTATGCCTGCCCTATACAGGGGGAATAGTTACTGTTTTATTACATTCAGGCGTCCCATAAGTCTTATTTGTAATTTTTCTGTCACTTAATGGGCAGATAAAACCCCGCACACCAAAGATGAGCGGGGTTGCTTTTCTTTAATCTAGATTTTTCACCTGAGACAAAAACTGGTCAACTTCTGTTCGAATAGTTTCTGCAAGTGATTTTAGCTGTTCTGAAGCCGTCATAACAGACAGGCTATTCTGCTGGGACTTCTGGGCCCCGGCGGCCACCTGAACAATCTCACCAGAAACCTTTTTCGTACCTTCTGATGAATATTGAACGCTGCGGCTAATCTCGGCAGAGACGACTTCCTGTTCTTCAATCGCAGAAGAAATACTGATCATAACTTCGTTCAGGTCAGAGATTGTCCTGCTGATTGTCTCGATCGACGATACAGCCACTTTTGTTACATTCTGCATATCACTGATCTGATTAGTGATCTCGGTTGTTGCCTGTGCCGTCTGATTTGCAAGGGACTTCACCTCGGACGCCACAACGGCAAAACCTTTACCTGCATCCCCAGCACGGGCTGCCTCAATAGTCGCATTCAGTGCCAGCAGATTTGTTTGTTCTGCAATATCATTGATAAGCTGCACAACATTTTCAATCTCTTTGCTCGAATTCGAAAGATTATCAATCGCGGTTGCACCTTCGTTGGATGCAGTGACCGCAGATGTAGTAATGCCGCTTGCAGACTGCACCTGCTGATTAACTTCCTTAATCGAAGCAGAGAACTCCTCCACTGCAGAAGCCATGGTGGATACATTATTATCCATCTCCGAAGCAGCCTGCTCCACTTCTGATGCCTGGGTCTGCGTTTCTTCAGATATCTGCACCATTGCGTTTGCAGACGTTGCAAGCGTTGTGGACGAAGAATCCAGCTCTTCAACAGAAGACGTAATCGTGTGATCGAAACGTCCAACGATCGCTTCAAGTTCGGCTGCTTTACGCTCCCGTGCTTCAAGCACTTTACGTTCTTCTTCCGCTTTACGGCGCTCTTCTTCACGTTCGAGGCGGTCACGCTCCTGCTGCAACTCAGCTTCACGCTCTTTGGCTAACAATGCCTCTTTCTGAAGACGTTCTGCCTCCGCCGCGCTGTCACGCAGCATCAGTGTAGTGCGTGCCATGCTGCCAATCTCGTCCCGTGCATCTGTGCCCGGTACATCAACAGAATAATCTCCCCCTGCGATCTGGGTTAGCGCTCCTTCCAGTGTAGTGATCGGGTTAACTGTCAACCGTACGACTATCCAGGCGATAAAGCCTCCAACGACTGTAATACCAAATGTTGTTAATGACAAAATAAGGACGATTGTTGCTTTGATGCTCGCGGCAGCCTCTGCTGCATCCTCAACACCCTTTTCGACAGTTGTGATAATAGTCTCAAACGGTGCTTCTGCCTGCGCATAAATGGTGCTCAACTGCGCAATATTATCTTCCAGGGCTGATCGGCCAGCAGCATACGCTTTAAAATCTTTTGTATAGGCGTCAAGCTTGGACCGAATATCGTCTTTGACATCCTCAGCCATACGCGCTCGCTGTAATTCTTCCAGGAACAACTCGCGATTTTTATCAAAGCGGCCAATATAGCTATCATCAACACGCATGATGAAATCTTTTTCCCGGCGCCGCAACATTAGCATCTGAACCATCAATGCATCATTATCGCTCACCTCAGGCACAGCTTCCACAGACTGAACTGCACTGCGAAGCGCACCCTGCAGGCCTGTTTTTTCATCAAGCCCAATCAACAGAACATTTTCGTAAACGGTATTAAACTGTTTGCCGTGCGCATCAATGACTGCTGTCAGCTCTGAAACAGCCCGCTTTACGGAGGCTTCTACCGTCTTGCCATTTAACTCTTTCAGCAACCGGACTGTGCGGTCATGTGCATCCGCATATCGGTCTTTGTATTTTGTGTCGCGCCTTAAAAGAAAGTCCTTCTCATTACGGCGCATTTCAAGGGAAGTCGCAACGATCTGACGCTGTAAATCGCCTTTGTCCGCGTACTGTTTGGCCTCTGCCTGCGCATCTTCGATAGAAGAATTAGCAATAAATACAGCCGTAAGGATTAAGGCCAGACCCAGAAAAGATATGAAGGAAAGAAAATAGACTTTGAAGGCAACCGACTTGTGCCTAAACCATTCTGTGAACATACGCATCATCCTTGAGCTCACAATCCCCAAGTCGTTGATTGTAATTTACGCTCTATTCGTTAACAAAATGCATATACCTACGCGCGAGTGTGGAAAATCTCCCCATAAAACACAAAAAGCTCCGCAGAATTTCTGCGGAGCTTTCCTCGAGTGCTGTGCTTTGCCACCCGAATATTTTGGTTTGAACAGCGGACCTTAGAAGCCCATGCCGCCCATGCCGCCCATGTCAGGCATGCCGCCACCTGGCATTCCGCCAGCTGCTTTGTCTTCTGGGATGTCAGCAACCATCGCTTCGGTAGTGATCATCAGACCAGCAACTGATGCAGCGTCCTGCAGCGCAGTACGTACAACTTTAGTCGGGTCGATAATACCTTTGGCAACCAGATCACAGTATTCTTCATTCTGTGCATCAAAGCCCCAGTTTGCTTCGGTGCTCTCAAGAAGTTTGCCGGCAACAACCGCACCGTCAACACCAGCATTTTCAGCAATCTGACGAACAGGTGCCTGCAGTGCGCGACGAATGATGTCGATACCTTTATTCTGGTCATCATTTGCACCGGAAACAGTATCAAGTGCTTTTGTAGCGAACAGAAGTGCAGTACCACCACCAGCGACAATACCTTCTTCAACAGCAGCGCGTGTAGCGTGCAGGGCATCGTCAACGCGGTCTTTACGCTCTTTCACTTCTACTTCAGTAGCACCACCAACCTTGATAACGGCAACACCACCAGAAAGCTTCGCAAGACGCTCCTGCAGCTTTTCTTTGTCATAATCAGAAGATGTAGCTTCGATCTGTGCTTTAATTTGCTCGCAGCGTGCTTTGATGTCGTCTGCTGAACCAACACCGTCAACGATTGTTGTGTCTTCTTTAGTGATTGTAACAGATTTCGCAGAACCAAGCATGTCGATGCCAACATTTTCAAGCTTGATACCCAGATCCTCAGACACAACCTGACCATTTGTCAGAATTGCAATGTCTTCAAGCATTGCTTTACGGCGATCACCAAAACCAGGCGCCTTAACAGCAGCGATTTTCAGCCCACCACGAAGCTTGTTCACAACCAGTGTTGCAAGAGCTTCGCCTTCGATGTCTTCTGCAACGATCAGAAGTGGACGGCTGCTTTGAACAACTGCTTCCAGAAGTGGCAGCATTGGCTGAAGGTTAGACAGTTTCTTTTCGTGCAGAAGAATCAGTGGGTTCTCCAGCTCAACTGTCATTTTTTCAGAGTTAGTGATGAAGTAAGGAGATAGGTAACCACGGTCAAACTGCATACCTTCCACAACGTCCAGTTCACTCTCTAGACCTTTGGCTTCTTCAACAGTGATAACACCTTCTTTGCCAACTTTGTCCATCGCGTCAGCAATCATCTTACCAACAGCGACTTCACCGTTCGCAGAAATTGTACCAACCTGAGCGATTTCTTCAGAGGTAGTGACGTCTTTTGTTTTGGACTTCAGCTCAGCAACAACAGCAGAAGACGCAAGATCAATACCGCGCTTCAGGTCCATTGGGTTCATGCCAGCAGCAACAGACTTCAGACCTTCGCGAACAATTGCCTGCGCCAGAACAGTCGCAGTAGTCGTACCGTCACCCGCAACATCGTTTGTGCGGGAAGCTACTTCTTTCACCATCTGCGCGCCCATGTTTTCGAACTTGTCTTTCAGTTCGATTTCTTTGGCTACAGAAACACCGTCTTTTGTAATGCGTGGTGCACCGAAAGATTTATCCAAAACAACGTTACGACCTTTCGGGCCCAGAGTTGTTTTTACAGCGTTGGCAAGAATATCAACACCCGCCAGCATTTTTTTGCGGGCATCTTCATTAAATTTTACTTCTTTGGCAGCCATCTTGGCCTCCTCGATAGATAGGTTAATCGATTAACAAGTTACGAGATCAAACCGAGCGATTACTCGATGATACCCATGATGTCAGACTCTTTCATGATCAGAAGGTCTACACCGTCAACTTTGACTTCTGTACCGGACCATTTGCCGAACAGGATTTTGTCACCAGCTTTAACGTCAAGTGCGACAACAGAACCGTCATCAGCTTTAGTACCGTTTCCAACTGCTACAACTTCGCCTTCAGATGGCTTTTCCTGAGCAGTATCAGGCAGGATAATACCGCCTGCAGTCTTGGTTTCGCTTTCAAGGCGCTTTACCAAAACACGGTCATGAAGTGGACGTAGTGCCATGGTTTCTCTCCTAATATACATTAATAGATTGGTTGACCCTGTTAGCACTCACATCCCATGAGTGCTAACACTGAGCCCTATGTAAGCGGCCCTGGAAAAAGGTTCAAGGTCCGTTAGAGAGATTTTTTAAAAAAATTTACCTCTCAGCCACCGATAAAAGCCTTCATAGGGAAAGCATATGAAAACCGATGCCAAGATAAGGTCGGTGGGCACAGCGGACCACCTGTCAGTAGTCCGCATACATCATCTATCAACACATATTATATGGTGACTGCATCCGATGTCAGGTCTGCAACTGTACTGCCTTCCAGACACATCCGTATAATTTTCATGAAAGCGAGTCGCGCCGAGTCGCCAAAATTCAGCATTTCCCTAACCCTTTGATATAGCGGCCAAGCATAAGTCACACATTTTTTTGTGGTAAAATATGCCCCCATGAGCGGTTCCAGTATTCAGATATTTTTTGAAACCCCTCACACCTCTATCTCCACAGTATGTCCCGAGTAGTTCAACATAACCACGTTGGTCTGCTGTCTAAAAGGCTGGCCGAACACTGGGAGGAAAGAAATGAAATTCATCAAAACACTTTCAATGACAACACTGGCAGCAAGCTTATTCCTGATTGCTCCGCACGCAAATGCCCAAATGGAAGCCGCTAAACAGGAAAATGCCATCTACATGAGCGTCGTGCTTGTAGATTATAAGCCGGGCATGCGGGAAAAAGCGATGATGCTGGTAGAAGAGAAATTCGCCCCTGCAAGCAAAGCTGCTGATGTGCCGGGCCCCTGGGTCATGCATTTTGATAGTGGCAAATGGGACGCTGCCTATTTCTGGGAACATAAAGGCGGGTATGCTGATCTGGAGTATTCCACAACGCCGGATGATGTAAAATGGTGGGCTGCACTGGTCAAACAGGAAGGCTCTGAGGAAGCTGCACAAAAAGCTTGGGATACATACATGAGCTATGTAGCCACCTCCACAAGTGTTATTGGCCACCATCACCGAATGGAAGGTGAAAACGACGAATAACCCCCATTATTTTCACCTAACCTCAGGCGCCTCCGGGCGCCTTCTTTTTTAGTTTTGGTGGGCACTGCACCTGAAGGCCACCATGTTTGCAAGTGCCATGGACTTGACCCGCTTTCCGTGGCATGATCCAGGTGCTTACAGGGAGGATGGTATGGTGAAAAAAACACTTTGGGTTGCTGTCATTGGTGCTGGTCCCGCAGGCTACTATACAGCCGAAGCACTGTCAGGTGGGGACGACGATGTCAAAGTGGATATAATCGACGCCCTGCCCACACCGTACGGACTGATCCGCGCTGGTGTCGCCCCTGATCACCAGTCTATCAAAAATGTAGCTCGCCGATATGAGGCAACAAACGTCCGGGACAATGTCCGGTTTGTAGGTAATCTGGCGCTTGGCCGTGACCTGACGCTTAAAGAATTGATGGAACTTTATGACGCTGTCGTTTTGGCGACCGGTGCACCAAAAGACCGCCCGCTGGGGATCGACGGCGAAGACCTGAAAGGCGTGATCGGTTCCGCAGCCTTCGTTGGCTGGTATAACAGTCACCCCGGCTTTACCGACCTGAATCCAGATCTGAATGTACCTTCCGTTGCCGTCATTGGAAATGGCAATGTTGCTGTGGACGTTGCGCGGGTTCTGGCGAAAACGGCAGAAGAGATGGAAACCTCGGACCTGGCCGATCATGCAGCAGAAAAGATACACAGCTCCCCGATCAAGGATATTTATCTGCTTGGCCGACGGGGTCCACTCGAAGCAAGCTTTACACCCAAGGAACTTGGTGAGCTGGCAAACCTTCACAACTGCGTGGCTCTGGTTGACCCTGAACAGTTACCGTCAAACTGGGAGGACGAAACCCTGACCGGGGCGCAGAAAAAGAATATGACCATCCTGCGCAGCATGTCGGACAACACCCCGGACATGAAGCCTATCCGTCTGCACATTGCTTTTTACAGACGCCCCATGGCCATATTGGGACAGGAAGTAGCCTGTGGCCTTCGGTTAGAACATACAATTGTCACGGTCGATGGCCAGTGTGAAGGCACTGGTGAAAGCGAAGTCATCCCGGCGGGCGTGATAGTTCCCTGTATCGGCTACCGGACAACCCCCATCCAGGATGTGCCGTATAATGAAGACCGGGGCCATTTCGACAATGTAGACGGCAAGATATTTGACGGCCTGTACTGCGCTGGCTGGGCAAAACGTGGTCCATCAGGAACCATTGGCACTAACAAGCCAGACGGGCAGGAAATTGCACAAAAAATCCTCTCGGAAGTCACCCCTTCAGGCAAAAAAGGGCGGGCTGGACTGGATGCAATTATCAAGAAACGTGATCTGCAGATTGTCACCTTCCAAGATTGGAAAAAAATTGATGCAGCAGAACAAGAAGCTGCGGAAGGCCCAAGCCCCCGTGCAAAAATTGCAGATGTTGAAACGATGGTACGCATTGCAAAAAGCTAACACCAGCGCACAACAGACTTAGACATCGACCTGCGCGCAAGCACGGCTTCTGACCGGCATGATGACTTACTGTGTGTTGCCAGATAGGTGCCCCTCTCGCGTTTGACAAGGCTGTTCCCTCCTCATATGGTGCCCATCACACAATGCTTTGGGGAACAGGCCGCGTATGACCAACCAAAATCCATATCAAAATCTACCCGGTGAAGCATACTGGCGCACTGGCGTTGCATCCTGCAATCCGCTGGACTTTGAAAAACTCTACACTCGCAAGTTCGAGATATTGGAGACAGATAAAATTGCCACCGCAGGCAGCTGCTTTGCCCAGCATATCGGGCGTCATATGGCTAAAAGCGGCTTTAATTATCGGGACTATGAAAAAGCCCCACCGCTACTCCCCCAACATCTGCACGCAAAATATGGCTACGGCATATACTCCGCCCGGTACGGTAATATTTACACCGCCCACCAGTTAAGCCAACTGTTTGACCGGGCGTACGGCAAGTTTACCCCTGAGGAAACCGTATGGACCGACGGCGAACGATACATAGACCCTTTCCGTCCGACGATCGAACCAAATGGTTTTTCCTGTTTGGAAGAATTCAAAATACTGCAAGATGCACATTTTTCGGCAGTTCGGAAAATGTTTGAAACAGCGGATGTGTTCGTCTTCACCCTTGGCCTGACAGAAGCTTGGCGCCATACATCGGATAAAGCCGTATACCCTGTTTGCCCTGGAACTGCGGCAGGCACCTTTGATGCCGACGTCTATGAATTTCACAATTTTACATTCGTTGAAATTTATCAGGAACTGAAACAAACACTTGCCAAGATGCGCGAGATCAATCCTGGCCTGAAAGTAATTTTAACTGTTTCGCCCGTACCACTGACTGCAACCGCAAGCGACAAGCATGTGCTGGTCGCCAGTATGCATTCCAAATCAACGCTGCGAACAGTAGCTGGCGAACTTGCGCAGGAAGACCCGCTGACCGACTATTTCCCATCGTATGAGATAGTCGCATCACATCCTATGCGGGCCATGTTTTTTGACCCTAATCTGCGCACAGTCTCTCTGCGCGGGGTTGATCAGGTTATGCGTCATTTTTTCAAGGAACACACACCGCCCGGCGTGTTGGAGAAATCTCCCGCGGGCAATGAGAGTCTGGACGAAGACGACATCGTGTGTGATGAAGAATTGTTAGAGATGGAACAAACCCTGTGATTTTACTTGCTGGCGACTCGCACACAACGGTCCTGAAACGTGCTCATGATGAACTGCATCCATCAGACCCGCTGGTGTCCAATATAAAAATTGGTCCCTTGGGGCCAGGGTATAAATTGTCGCGCCGTTTCTTCAAACCCCATAAGAATCGCATCACCTTCAATCTGCCAATGGCCAGAAATACCTTCCTGAAAACAACAGGCAAACAAGCACTGTGGTTTGATCAGAACATTTTATACGGTTTCAGCCTGCGCATGCACAGCTTCAAAATTTCACAAAACCCGACATGGCTGCGGCACGCCCCTTATGAACTGGCTGCCGAAAAAGGCAAGGCGCCCATATCTAAAGCTGCAATGCTTGAGATTATCAAAGAAGACATTGGCAGCACCTTTGAGTTTTACGAACTTTTACTCAAAAATAATGTGCCGTTTTTTACGATTGAAGGCCCACCGCTAAACGAAAATATTCAGGTTTTAAAGCGCGGAGCTGACAAAGAGATTATCCTTGCTGTCGACAAAGCACACCGCCACTATATGCAAAGCTGGCTTTGCGATAAAGGCATTGACATTGTAAAGGCACCGCCTGCTGCGTTCACAGAAGAAGGCTTTTTAAAGCCAGAGTATTATGCTGACCGTGAAGGTGATGTCAGGCACGCCAACACACCTTACGGCAGGTTGATGCTGCAGAATGTTCTAGACTATCTGCAGTCGCACCATAAAAGCAGGTTACAGGCCTGATTTACCCAGCTTATGACCGGCGCAGCTTTTTCAAAATACCACTGAATGACAGTAGTGTATCATCGCCTGAATAGACACGACCACGCACAAACAAAAGTGATCGTGTTGCTTTGACGATCTCGCCTGATGCCTCTATTAGGCAGTTTGCACTGCCTGCAGAAACAAAATCACAATTAAAGGAGACTGTCACAGCAGCCTCCCCCAGATGTTCCCTTGCAATTGCAAAAAGCGCTGTGTCAGCAAAACTCATCATCAAACCGCCATGCAAATTGCCGTGGCCATTAAGATGCTTTTTCTCGGAATAAAAAGCAGACTTCCATGTGCCGTCATCACATTTCTTGACGTAAAAGGGACCAATCAAGTCTTCATAGTGTTCAGCAAGGTCGCCGCCCCACGGCTCATATCCCTCAGGTATTTGCGTCATAGACTGTTCTTTCTCTTAACTACTGTATCTCTTAGAAATGTGGCTGCTAGAAACTATCGTCCCCCAAGCCCAGCCCATTCAACAAAGACCCCTCGCCCTTATCACGGCCACCATGCTGCGGAGCTGCAGCCAACACCCGGCCAGCCAGACGGCTGAACGGCAGACTTTGCAGCCATACTTTGCCCGGTCCGGTCAGTCGCGCAAAGAACACGCCTTCACCGCCAAAAATCATCGACTTGATACCGCCTACACGTTCAATATCCATATCGACTGTCGCCGTCATTGCCGCCAGACAGCCTGTATCAACATGAAGAACCTCACCCGGCTTCAATTCCCGCTCTACAAGCGTGCCGCCGATATGGACGAACGCCCAGCCATCGCCTTCCAGGCTTTGCATGATGAAACCTTCACCACCAAAAAGACCGGTAAGAATCTTCTTCTGAAAATGCACGCCAATGTTCACACCGCGAGCTGCTGCTAGAAAGCTATCTTTCTGACAGATGATTTTCCCACCCATTTCGTCCAGTTTTATTGGCAGGATATTACCCGGATAGGGTGCAGCAAACGCGACATGTGCTTTGCCGTGCCCTTCCTGTGTGTACACGGTTGTAAAAAGGCTTTCCCCTGTAACAAGACGTTTTGCAGCACCAAATATCTTGCTGCCAATGCCACTTTCTTTGCCGGAGCCATCGCCAAAAACAGTATCCATCGTCACGCTTTGGTCCTTGAACATCATCGACCCTGCTTCTGCGATTGCAGATTCCCCAGGGTCCAGTTCAATTGTCACAAACTGCATTTCAGAGCCAACGATCTCAAAATCCACATCATCGGAAACACTGGAACTGCGTCTATGGTGATTTTGTTGTACTGTGGGAATGCCTGTTGACATGCTGTAGCTCTCCTGCCTGCTAAAAAATATCGGGTACTCACCGCAACTTTACCATATTTCGTCGCCATAACCTTGACGACTGAAGGAAGAAGCTACACTTTGAGTATTAACTGCACAAGCGACTACCATAAGTATTCTGTGCTTTAAGAAAAGTCCGTTTTAAATTTTACTGGAGAAATTGCTCGTGAAGGGTATTTGGGAAATTATCAAGGTTGGGTTGAAGTTCGTTCAGGGACTGGGAACAACCTTTATGGGATTGTTTGTTATTCTGTTTATTTTCATGATCTACAGTGCAATGACAAACACAGAGCCCAGACCAACAGTGCCAAACGGCGTTGTTATGGTCTTGTCTCCGTCCGGCGTTGTACGGGAACAGATTGAATACCCAGATCCGCTTGAACAGGTTTTCCGTGAATATCAGGACTTTAACTCTACGCCGCCTCAATCAAGCTACCATGAAATCATCAAGGCAGTTGAAAGAGCGACGACCGACAGCCGCATTGCTGGCCTGGCAATTCTAACAGACCGGTTCGCCGGTGCATCCCCGGCCCACCTGCACGGTATTGCGGACCGCATCAAGGCTTTCAAGGAAGCTGGCAAGCCCGTCTATGCGATCTCCAGCGCCTATAGTCAAAGCGACTATCTCCTTGCATCACAGGCAGATAAAGTCTTCATGAACCCTGAAGGCAATGTGATCCTGACAGGATATGGCCGGTACGGCACCTACTTCAAAAGCCTGCTGGATATGATCGGCGCTGACATTAATGTCTTCCGTGTTGGGACATTCAAGTCTGCAGTAGAGCCATATATCCGCGACGACATGTCCGCTGCGGCCAAAGAAGCAAATCAAGCATATCTGGGAGAATTATGGCGGCAGTATACCGATAAGGTTGAACAGGGCCGCGGGATGGAACCCGGCACCCTGGCCAAGTCGGTTGATGAAACCCCTGATCTTCTGCGTGCGGCAGGAGGGAACTTTGGCCAATTGGCTGTTGATATGGGTCTGGTGGATGAGCTGGTACACCGTATTGATTACAGAGAGGCCCTCATCGAAGAATTTGGCGCTACGCCAGACGGAGAAACATTCAAGCAGATATCTTATCAAGCCTATTTGGCGGCTTCTCATCAGGCTGACAACAGTAAAAACAAGATCGCGGTTATCACCGCACAGGGTGAGATCATTATGGGCACAGGCCCAATCACCGTTGCCGCGGCTGAGACAGTTGTCAGTCATATCAGGGCGGCCAGAAATGACGAGAATGTCGCGGCAATTGTCCTAAGGGTAGACAGTCCCGGCGGGTCTTCGTTTGCGTCTGAGCTGATCCGTCAGGAACTGGAAGCTGCACAAAAAATTAATGGCCTGCCTGTTGTCGCCTCTTTTGGTCCTGTCGCAGCGTCTGGCGGCTACTGGATATCTGCAACTGCGGATGAAATCTGGGCATCGCCTTCCACCATCACCGGGTCTATCGGTATCTTCGGCGTTATTCCGACATTCCAGGACACACTGGATAAAGTGGGCATCCATACTGACGGTGTCGGTACCACAAAATTATCTGGTGCCTTTGACATCACCCGCGACCTGAGTGAGCCAACCAAAGACATCATCCAGCAGTCCATCGAAAATGGGTATCAGAATTTCCTGACACTTGTTGCCAATGGTCGCGGCATGACAGTTGAAGAAGTGGATAAAATTGCTCAGGGTCGCGTCTGGGCTGCGACCACCGCGCTCGAATACGGTCTGGTTGATCATCTGGGAACATTTGATGATGCAGTCGCGTCTGCGGCTAAAAAAGCAGGGGTCTCTGATTACCGTGTATCCTTTTACCGGGACGCACCAGACCGCCTAGACGCCATGCTGGCGCGCCTGTTCCAGTCCAACATTTTTGAAAGCACCACTGTACCTGACTATCCGGTACCCTCACCCATGCTAAAAATGCTGACAACCATGAAGGCAGAAGCAGACCTGTTATTAAAGTTCAATGATCCGATGGGACGCTACGCCTTATGTTTAACATGTCAGTTACGGTAAAAGACGATGACCGATAAAATTGAAAAAACCGACCAGGAATGGCGGGAACAAATGACCGCAGCGGAGTATGATGTCTGCCGCTGCGGTGGTACAGAGCCGCCCTTCTCTGGCAAATATTGGGATACAAAAACACCTGGCACATATCTGTGTGCCGGGTGCAGAGCCCCCCTGTTTGATAGCGAGACGAAATATGACTCTGGCTCTGGCTGGCCAAGTTTCTGGCAGGCTATCAACGATACAGCAGTCACAGAAAAGTCCGATACTTCCTACGGCATGGTTCGCACAGAAATAAAATGTGCAAAGTGCGACAGCCATCTGGGGCACGTATTCCCTGACGGCCCGCAACCTACAGGGCTTCGGTACTGTGTTAACTCTGCCTCTTTGCATCTGGAAGTGTCTGGCACTGACTAGCATGTTGCAAAATTAACAACACCATAGTGCGCTTTTCCAGACTTCTGTCGCAGAAAGGCGCACCTTATTATCTCTCACTGTAACAACCGAACATGTCGAGGGATAAACAATGACAAAAAGCTCCATAAATGTTTTACGTGTAGACAGCAGCATTTCCGGTGATGCATCCAACACTCGCAAGCTGCTGGATCGTTTCATCAACTCTCTTAACCCCCAATCTATTGTAAACCGTGATGTTAATGTAGGCATTGACGGCCTGACAGGTGACTGGGTAAGCGCCAACTTCACAGCTGAGGAAGATAGATCAGAGGCTCAAAAAGAGGCTTTGGCACTTTCCGATACTTTGATTGATGAAGTCTTCGCAGCCGACCTTTTGGTGATTGGTGTACCTATCTATAATTTTGCCATTCCGGCAGCACTGAAAAACTGGGTTGATATGATTGCTCGCGCACGGAAAACCTTCCGGTATAGTGAAGATGGTCCAGAAGGACTGGTAAAAGGCAAGAAAGCATATCTGCTTGTTGCTTCTGGCGGCACAGGTGTGGGTTCAGACATTGATTTTGCAACACCGTATATGAAGCATGTGCTTGGCTTTATCGGGATCACGGATGTTGAAATTATCGCAGCCGATGCCATGGCAATGGACGAAAAGTCACTAGAGAATGCTGAAGCAAAAGCAGTTGAAAAAGCTACTTCACTTCGGGATGCCGCATAAAACACCCACACTGCATTTCGAAGTGCGTTTCTCGACCCCATCTGGGGTGCGGGGAAAAGCAGGGGCTATAACTGCATTTACCCCAGTGCGGCCTATAGCTCCTGCAGCCCCTGATAAACGACAAACATTAATGTCATACCCATTAGAATCAGATAGGACATATAGACAAATCCTGCCTTGATGAACGCGCGTATGAACCCCTGGTTTTGGCCAATTTTCAGCGCGATAATCAGATATAGCGACGTTACTATCCAAAAAATGTCAAACCCCTTCTGGCCGCCAACTTTTGGCAACAGATACATCATTGCCATCAACAGGATGAAGAGGAAGCTGTGAAAATGCAGCGAAAAGACCAGTTGGTTGACATAATTACGTTCAGCGCCCCAATGAAACACTCTCAAAATTAAGGCAAATACAGGCATGAGAACGAACAGCGCACGCGGCAACCAATCGTTAAACATATCATTGAATGCTGCGGGGTCCTGAAGCCCCTTTGAAAAGCCTGCGGTCAGTTTCTTTACCGTTTCTGTCTGATCAGACCCTTCGATAATCTGGTCAATATCTTCCTGCCGTAGTCCTTCCCTGGGTTCATCCGTAATGGGAACGAACATGCCAACGTCAATATCGTACGGAAAAGTACCCAGTTGCAAATCAAGCTTCTCACTGTTGCTGAAATCCTCCGGGGACACTCCGGGAATATCTTC
Organism: Kordiimonas sediminis; assembly: GCF_014656395.1. Classification (GTDB taxonomy): domain Bacteria; phylum Pseudomonadota; class Alphaproteobacteria; order Sphingomonadales; family Kordiimonadaceae; genus Kordiimonas_A; species Kordiimonas_A sediminis. The sequence goes on along the minus strand of NZ_BNCI01000002.1, from coordinate 283,362 downwards.
TGCGCCCCTAATACGCTTCAGACGCTCTTCCATCTCAGGGCTTATGCCGCCTGTGTTGTTGACCTCTAACAAGGCTTCACGGGATAATCGCTGCGCTTCTTCGATGACTTCCTTCGGGTCCCGCGTGTCTGGCTTGCTGCGCTGCTCCCTGTCCGTGGCCTCTGCCTCAACAGCCGTTTTGGGATCTTGTTGCATTGCTGTCGCCGAGCCTACCGCTGGATCAGGCTGACCTTCCGCCTGTTCGTCAGACGATGTAGGCGGCATTTCACTCTCAGGCGGAGGGGAAGACCCCTCCTCTGCCTTTTGGTCCGGTTCAGAAGTTTCCGCAGCCAATGCCGCGGCTTTTTCTTCATTGTAGGCTACGTTGATATCAATAATGGCGATCTGAAGAATAGAGAGTGCCAGAAAGAACGTCACCGATATTACCAGATACAAGCGAAGGGGCGGCACATATCTGGCACGTCGTCCCATCATGAAGGACCGTGTAAGCCCCCCAGGCACAAGGATCAGCATCAAGATTGACTTCAAAACGCGGCTGTCGGTTGACAAGAGATCATCCAACATGTCCCGCACAAAGGTCCATAATGGACGTCGCAGGTCATTATCTCGCTGGCCACATACATGGCAGAACGGTCCGGACAGCTCTGTACCACAATTCATACAGCTGTCACCGGCATTATAATCCGGGCTGGTTACCTTTTCTTTCAACTTACGATATTGATCCCGCTTTGCAGGATTAACATTCCGTACAGTTGCCAGCAGATCTTCCCAAACTTTTTTCATTTAGCATACCGGCGTTCGTATATCCCGAACAGCCAGCCCCCAGCTTCCCATCACACAGGATGATTTCACTGATCCTATGTTGCCGTGAAAAAAGTCTAATACAAGCGTTTATTTTCCAGCAAGCACCTGATCCGCTACGAATGGATTGCTGACGCGCTCCTGTCCAAACGTGGACAATGGGCCGTGACCCGGCACAAAAGTAGTTTTACGACCCAGCGGCCATAACTTTTGTGTGATCGACGCAATCAGATCGTCCATGTTTCCTTTCGGAAAGTCCGTGCGGCCAATCGACCCTTTAAAAATCACGTCTCCAACGAAAGCAACATCCATTTTACCTTCGTAAAACACGACATGACCCGGTGTATGACCCGGACAATGAATGGTCTCTAGTGTTACATTACCAAAAGAGATTGTATCGCCGTCATCAAGCCACTTATCCGGCGTACAGTTACGCGCACCCTGAACACCATACTGTGCCGCGCTGGTCTCTATCTGATCGAGCCAGAATTTATCATCCTTATGCGGACCCCAGATTTCCAGCCCCAGTTTATCTTTAAGCTCTGCCGCGCCGCCCGCATGGTCCAAATGACCATGTGTCAGAATAAGCTTCACTAGCTTCACACCCAGGCTTTCCACTTTCTCAAGGATCAGGCCAATATCGCCGCCGGGATCAACCAGAACGCCTTCCATTGTTTCATCACACCAAACGATGCTGCAATTCTGTGCAAGAGCAGTAACCGGAACAATCTGTGCTTTGAGCATATATATCTCCTTTAATTGCCTCGCACCCTACTGAGATGTTTTGGATTCCGCAAGACCATTGACAGGCCGATTAGTATCATGAGAAACAATCTTTTTTCAGGGAGTAATAGAATGAGTGATAAAACAGCACCATCAACCTCGGTTGATTTGTCAGGCGAGAAGATTCACTGGAATCAGGACCTGAGCTACGGCAGCTATCTCCAGCTGGAACCTCTCCTGCAATGCCAGAAGCCCGTCTCAGGCGAGCATGATGAAATGCTGTTCATTGTTATTCATCAGGCTACTGAGCTGTGGCTAAGGGCTTGTCTGCATGAAATTGGCGGCGCGATGCAGCATTTGATCGCAGACGATTTGGGCCCTGTGTCCAAGATGCTGTCACGTGTGTCAAAAATTCAGGCAAATCTGCAACAAAGCTGGGAAATATTATCAACTATGACACCGGCGGATTATGCCAAATTCCGGGATAGTCTTGGTCAAAGCTCTGGCTTCCAGTCTTTTCAGTACCGCGAAGTGGAATACCGCCTTGGTAACAAGAATGCCAAAATGGCCGAAGCCCACAAGGAAAACCCAGCCGTTTATCAGCACTTGCAGGATGTGCTGGACAGTCCCAGTTTTTATGACCTCTGTATCCAGCTACTTGCAAAACGCGGGTTTGATCTGCCTGAAAGCTGCACAAACCGTCAGTGGCGCGAACCATATGCAGCAAGCGACGCCGTAGAAAATGCCTGGCTGGAAGTTTATCAAAATACTGAAAAATACTGGGACCTGTATGAACTGGCCGAAAAACTGGTTGATTTAGAACATCATTTCCACCAGTGGCGCTTTGCCCATATGAAAACTGTGGAAAGGATTATTGGCTATAAACGGGGTACTGGCGGCACCGGCGGTGTCAGCTACCTTGTCAAAGCACTTGATCTTCGTTTCTTCCCGGAACTTTGGACCGCCAGAACGAAACTTTAGTCAACCATCCAATTTTGGAACAAGCATACCATCACGGTGAAGGGCACAGGCAATGACAAAGATTTACGATATTAGCCAAACCATACGTGGTGGTATTCCGGTCTGGCCCGGCGACACTCCTTTCGCCCTGGAAACCACATGGGGTATAGGGCCAGAATGTCCGGTGAATGTATCAAAACTGACCCTGTCCACCCACACAGGAACCCATGCAGATGCTCCGCTGCATTACACTGAAAACGGGGCTGATAGCGCTACCAGCAGCCTTTCACCCTACATAGGTGCAGCCATCCTTGTTGATGCCTCCTCATCGGTGTCTAGCGGCGCATCTCTGACACGTAGCACCTTGGCACAGTTATTACCGGCGGCAGTGCCTGAACGCGTGCTGATAAAGCTTTTTGACCGTAACACTGTTGAAATCTGGCCAACGGGCTTCCCCGCAATTGAAAGTGATGCCATTGAACTGCTCGCGGAGAAAGGGGTTAAACTGATTGGTACAGATACACCGTCCCTGGACCCAGAAACATCCAAAACTATGGATGCGCATATGGCCGTTGCACGCAACAACATGGCAATCCTTGAAGGGCTGGTTTTGGACGGTGTGACACCCGGGGCATATGAATTGATCGCACTCCCCCTAAAAATAGAAGGCGCGGATGCAAGTCCTGTCCGCGCCGTCCTTCGTGATATTTAAGGGCCGCTGCGCTGGCCCATCTGCATAAAGCCTGCCCTATCCGGCGATGGCTTTGATCGCATGGATAAAGGCGTCAATGTCATCCGTGGAATTATAGACATTTGGCGTGACCCGGATACAGGAACCACTGTTTAAGCCAACCCGGTGCACGGTGAAAATATTATGATCCATAATCAGTTTTTCTGCCAGCGCCTTATTTTCCTCAATACTGTTTTTTCCTGACAATCTGAAGCTTGTGATCCCTCCATAACAGCGGGCATCCTCCAAAGGTGTCATAATCTGGATACCGGCATGATCACCAAGCGCATGTGCCCAGCGGTCCCTCAGGGATCGCAGTCTGTCCTCTTTTCACTTGGATCTAATGGTCTGGTTTTGCGGGACTACTGACGTACCAAAGCAGGATTTACGTAAGGCGTACGGTCGAAGTAAGCGTCAATCTCAGGGATTTTATCAGCACAGGCCCATTTTCTGTTGATTGTCATATGGGCGCTGTTCTTTGTTATAAACTCTGGATGCACACCAAGCTGCCCCGGGGGATTACCTAAATTTACGTAATCCATCTCCATATTCTCAAGATTGCTATAGATATAATCAGCCCGCCTGTCTTCTAGCAACTGTGCCGCCTGCTTTAAGGTTTCAATCTCAATAATTGTAGGGCCTTTGGCTTTGATTTTCTCCATAACCGGACGGTCCCGGTATAATACAAATGTCAGAATACTCGCTTCTGACAAAGGCACTAATCCCAGGTCCTTCCTGTAAATCAAACCATAAGTATTTGAAAACAAAGGCCCGCTAAGATGATACATCTGTGCGCGTTCTTTGGAATAAAGACCAGCCAGAATAATATCCACATCCCCGTTTTCCATATCCCGCAAAAGACGACCAGCTGGCTTAACGGGCAAGGCTTGTGCCTCGATATCGAGAGACTGCAGCATTTGCGAGACATAATCTACAAGGGGGCCTTCAAAGCTCGACTTAGTGTGAACATAATGAGGAGGCCAACTTGGAAACACGCCAATTCGAGCAACCTTACAAGTGTCTTTGGAACTTGCAGCCGCAGTGAATGACGCAGCAAATACAGCCGCGACTATATAATGAACCAGATACAAGAATCTTACTTGCAAAACTCTTCCCACTTGCCATTGCCCCGAACGTACAGCGGCGAAACTATTGTCACAGAATGCACTGAATTTCAAGACAACAGAAGGGTATATATTAGAGGGCAATCAAAGAAACCATTAAATATTACAGAAATAGTTCTGTTTTTTTAAAACGTTATACTTATCGACTGGGAAAGAAAAAAAAAGAAAAAACGGACCACGATGGGCCCGTTTCACTGAATTCTCGGCAAGTTTTATAATCCGCGTTAAGCGACCCGCAGTTGCCGACGGCGACGCACAGCAACCCCAACAACCCCAAAACCCATAATCATCATAAGCCAGGTAGACGGCTCTGGCACGCCTGACACAATGTTCCCTGAAAAGCTATAGTACCGTTCACCATCATCAAACGCCAACCCCATCGCTGTTACATTGGCACTGCCCGACAAGAAAGAGACCTGAGCGAAAATAACATCATCGCCGGTCATCAACTCCCCGCCAAAGCCACTAGACGTGGAAAAACCACCAAGGACATAAGGGTTATCGTTTTCTATCTCAAAGTCCGCGATATCTCCCACCCCTGGCGCGGAGCCAATCACAACTTCAAGAATTTCGCCGGGATCAAAATAATCCCCACTAAAGCTGAGACCGCCAAAAATGATTGTTTCATAGGTGAAATCAAAATCAGCATGCTGATCATTATAAAAAACGAATGTCGTTGTTGAGGCACTTGACGCGAACGAGACCCCCACAAACAGGAAAACACTTAAAATAAGACACTTCATAATTCCCCCAGATACAATCTTGCAAACAGCCCTTTAGATAATTTACCCCTACTATCAGTTGGACAAAGTGTCAACTATTGTTAACAATTCATTAACCATTTGAGGGCATCTGTCCCACTTTGAAACAGCCTCCAGCAATCCTATTGCCCGCAAGACAGAGCAAAGTCAGATTAAGGGGCCCAAATAACGAACTAAAGCTGGTATGGCGTGGCAAGAAGTAAACCCTTGAACTATTATAGCCCCGCAGGGAACTCGCTTAGGTGAAGATACCAGATACCCTTAATATCAGATACGGAAGGCGCAGGAGTTATCGGAACAACTAAAGAGCCGATACTACACACACTAACATATTGATTGAGTTATCTAAAAAGGATGGCTGGGGCGGCAGGATTCGAACCTGCGAATGCCGATACCAAAAACCGGTGCCTTACCACTTGGCGACGCCCCATCAGATTTGATGTGGGCGGTTTGTACCCAAACTGCCGGTAAGAGTAAAGACCTTTCTGTATTTTTTTTATCTTTTGTTTTTCACCCAAAGCTTTCAACAATTAACGTCTTGTTTTCATTTTAAATTTTCGTAAGCTATCTACAAAGATGGGGCACAGATATGACGGTTTTAGTAACAGGCGCAGCCGGGTTTATCGGTTCATATGTGGCACAGTCGTTGTGCCGCCGGGGAAACACCGTCATCGGCATTGATAATCTGAATGACTATTATGACCCCATACTGAAAAAAGCCCGCCTATCGCAGCTCCAACCACTCTCAGGTTTCAACTTTCACCACGTTGATTTTGCTGACAAAGACGCCCTCTTTGAAGTTGCTGCCAAACACAAAATTACGCAGATCGTGCACCTTGGGGCCCAGGCTGGGGTTCGCTATTCAATCGACAATCCAGATGCCTATGTCGCCAGCAATCTGGTTGGCCATGTAAACATTCTTGAACTTGCCCGCCATACAGACTCACTTGACCATCTGGTCTATGCCAGCAGTTCCAGCGTTTACGGCGGCAATAGTAAACTGCCCTTTTCAGAGCAGGATACGGTGAACAACCCTGTATCGCTCTATGCTGCTACAAAACGCGCTGATGAGCTATTAAGCCAGTCCTATGCCCATTTGTACGGCTTACCACAGACGGGCTTACGTTTTTTTACTGTCTACGGCCCATGGGGACGGCCTGATATGGCATATTTCCTATTTACCAAGGCCATTTTGGAAGACAACCCGATTACCATATTCAACAACGGCGACATGGGCCGGGATTTCACCTATATCGATGACGTCGTTACAGGTCTTCTGAGTGTCCTCGACACGCCGCCTGAAACAAACGCAGAGGCGCCTCCACACAGGCTGTATAACATTGGCAATAACCGCCCGGAACGGTTGATGACAATGATTGAAATTCTTGAAGAACTTTTGGGCAAAAAAGCGATAAAGCAGTTCAAGCCAATGCAGGCAGGAGATGTCAAAGAAACATTTGCTGATATTACCGCGCTTCAACGGGATTTCGGTTTCAGCCCATCAACACCGCTCACGACAGGACTGCAACATTTTACCGAGTGGTACCGTTCTTACTATTCCTAGACTTGGGCGCAAATTAGAAACTAATTGCGCAAACGGTCAGCATACACCCACCAATTTGGATGCTTGGTTTTCATATCCTTCTCGGCGCACGCAAGCGCCGTTTCATCCTCATATAAGGCGAAGCATGTTGCCCCGGAACCAGACATCCGCGCCCCCAGACACCCCGCTGTCTCCGACAAGGCAGCAACAACATCCTGAATTACAGGACAAAGAGACACCGCAGGCGCTTGCAGGCTATTTACCGTCTCCCTGAACAAATGCTCCGTATCATGCAGAATATCACTCCGCTGGTCAGGGCTGATGTCAGCGACGAAAGGTTCCTCCAGCGTTTGAAACCGTTTAAAAACGCTGGGTGTTTCAACCTTAACACCCGGGTTCACCAACAGGATATAGGGCGGCAGAGAGTGCGTAACAGGTGAAACGTCTTCACCGATCCCTTTAACCCACAGGGCCTGCTGATAAAGACATGCCGGTACATCGGCCCCAAGTTCCAGTGACATGGCCGCCAGTTCATCATGGGAGAGACCGCAATTCCAAAGACTATTGAGCGCAAGCAGCGTGGCAGCCGCATCTGATGACCCACCACCGATGCCAGCCGCAATCGGCAGCTTTTTATCCAGCGTAATGCGTACGCCCTGCCCGCTTACTGAAACCCTCGACGCCAAAAGCCGCGCCGCTTTCAGACAGAGGTTATCCTCCGGGGCCGTTCCCTCAAGGTCAGTTCCTTCAAGATCAGGGGCGAAAGGCCCAGTGATAGCCAGACTGAACGTATCTGCCAGTTCGCAGGTGATACCGTCCCCGGCATGGGTGAAAACAAACAGGCTTTCCAGATCATGGTACCCGTTTGACCTGCGCCCGGTAATATGGAGAAACAGGTTTATCTTGGCAGGTGCATCAATAGTAACGGCGTCAGACATCCCGCCCACCCTAGAGCGCATCTTCCAGACCGAACTCGATCTTACGTTCTATCGTCTGGCGCAGCTCCTCGGTATCAGGCCCGCTATCAAGCGCATGCCGCCACTGGAAGCGTGCCTCTATCCTGCGTCCCACACGCCAGTATGCATCTCCCAAATGGTCATTGATCGTCGCATCATCAGGCTCCAGCCGTACTGCTTTTTCCAGATACTCAACTGCCTTGGCATAGTCACCCGTCAGATAATGCACCCAACCGTAGCTGTCTGTAATAAAGCCGTCTTCCGGTCTGGCTTCCATAGCCTGCTGGATCATTTCTTTGGATTTATCAATATTCTGGCCACGATCAATCCAGCTGTAGCCTAAATAATTCAGGACATTCGGGTCGTCCGGGTTGAGACTATTGGCTATTTGCAGATCCTGCTCTGCTTCATCCCAGCGCCCTAAACGCTCCAGGCAAATACCCCGCACAAAGAAGATAAACCAATCGCTCTGTTTCGTCTCTGTCAGTGCCTCAATCACCGTAGTGTAGTGCACGGTTGCTTCCTCGAAACGGCTTTCTTCCCGCAATATATCACCCAGTGTGGTGTGCAACACTCTGCTGTCTGGGCTGTTCACCAGTTCTTCCCGCAGCATGTCAATGGCAAGCTGGGTATCGCCTGCGGCTCTGACAGCACTAATATGCCTAAGTCGAGCCAGTCCATAGGACGGCGTTCCCCGCGCAATCGTGGCATAGGCCCGTGCGGCCTGTTGCGGATTGCCGACCTTTTCGAACATTTCCCCCATCAAGAGATAGAGCTCGTCGGTATCAGGTGACAAAAAGCTCGCCAGTCGCAGATACACAACTGCTCCCATATTCGAGCCGCCACGCGCAAACTCCGTTGCCAACCGCAAGAACAATTGCGACACGCCGCTTTTTGGGGTCGCCACATGATTTGATGGCTTGCCGGTTTGGGCGATGCGTACACTTTCACGCAGCAAATACCGGTTATTACTATATGTCTTGGCATGCTCCCCAAGAAGGCTGCGTGCTGCTTCCATGTCCCCCATACGAACAAGAAGATATGCGTAGGCGATGATCGGCTGAACGGTCGCACCGCGTTCCTGCGCCATCAATTCCTGATAGGCAGTGATAGCACTTTCATTTTTACCCATATAATCCAGCATATAGGCCCAGTATTCGAGCCCCAAAGACCGCAGGCGAGGATCCGCCAGCATGGGCGCCATTGCAGCCTGTGCTTTGCCTTCCTGTCCTTGTGCAGCATAACTCCATGCCTTCAAAATCGGTGACAGAACAAAAGAAAAGCCGTTATTCATAACCAGCCCGTCAACCCGTGTCTCTGCGGCTGACCAATCTTTTTGCTTAAAGGCATCCAATATATAGGTCAGATGGATCAGATTATCAGAAACCACCTTATCTTCGTCAGGTTTTGACAAAAGACGACGGGCAACCGTTGATGCCTCCTGCAAACGCCCAGCATAGATCAGCTCCATAAAGGCGCGTTCGGCGATAAACACGCTGTCAGGGTCAATTTCCAGCGCATCAACAAACAGGGAAGCTGCCTTTGTATGCTGGGAAGAATGCTGTGCGAACATCGCAAACACGAAAGGACTATAGACACTTTCTTCCGTCTGATATTCGACGTCAAAAGGACTGTGAAACGGAGACGGCACTGTTTGTTGCGGCGCAGGCGTACTAGCACCACACCCAACCAGTGCAGCAGAAAGACAGGTCGAGACAAACAACTGTCTCAACCCCTGTTTTCTGATTGTATCAAATGTCATAATGGCTGACGGTCTCGACCCTACATATTCGGATAGTTTGGACCGCCGGCACCTTCCGGAACGACCCAGTTAATATTCTGTGTTACGTCCTTGATATCACAAGTTTTGCAGTGAACACAGTTCTGTGCGTTGATTTGCAGCCGTTTTTCAGCCTCTGTATCGCCCACATATTCGTAAACACCCGCAGGGCAGAACCGCTGCTCCGGGCCTGCATACTCAGGATAATTCACCTTCATGGGGATAGAAGCGTCCTTCAGTGTCAAATGACACGGCTGTTCTTCCTCATGGTTGGTGTTGGACAGGAAAACACTTGATAATTTATCAAAGGAATACACACCATCAGGCTTTGGATAGTCAATCGGTGTGCATTCACTTGCCTTTTTCGTAGCTTCATTATCCTTGTGGCCATGCTTCAGTGTCGGCATCAATGCGCCCAGACCAAGGGTATTCATCCACATGTCGAAACCGGAATAAAGTGTACCAAGTGCAATTCCAAACTTTGCAAGTGCAGGACGTGCGTTCCGTACCTTGTAAAGGTCCTTGTAAATCCAGCTATCCTTGAACGCTTGCTGATATCCATCCAGCAGAATGTCACCATTAGAGCCTGCTGCGATTGCGTCAAAGGCTGTCTCGGCTGCCAACATGGCAGATTTCATCGCGTTATGTGTGCCTTTGATCCGCGGAACATTGACAAAACCTGCAGCACATCCAACCAGGGCACCGCCGGGGAAATATAGCTGCGGCACAGACTGAAGACCGCCTTCATTGATTGCTCTCGCGCCATATGAAACGCGGCGACCGCCTTCCAGTATTTCTTTTACTGCAGGATGAGTTTTAAACCGCTGCATTTCATCAAACGGCGACAGATAGGGGTTTTTGTAATCAAGCGTAACTACAAAGCCAATTGCTACCTGATTGTTTTCCTGGTGGTAGATGAACCCGCCACCAGCATCCTCTTCCAGTGGCCAGCCCTGCGTGTGGATCACACGGCCAGGGTGATGTTTCGCAGGATCAATATCCCACAATTCCTTGATACCGATACCGTATGTTTGATGCTCGCAGTCATCCCGAAGGCCGAACTTAGCTTCAACCTCTTTGGTTAGTGAACCGCGGCAGCCCTCTGCAAACAATGTATATTTTGCTTTCAGGTCCATGCCTGGCATGAAGCTATCTTTTGGATTGCCTTCACGGTCAACGCCCATATCGCCTGTGCCAACGCCGCATACGCGTCCGTCTTCGTCATACAAAACCTTGGCACCCGCGAATCCCGGATATACTTCCACACCAAGCGCCTCTGCCTGTTCAGCTAGCCAGCGAGTAAAGTTTCCAAGGGAGAGGGTGTACATACCATCATTTGACATCAACGGCGGCATGATGAAGTGCGGCATATTTTTCTTGCCGGTTTCAGAAAGAATCCAGTGCTGGTTGTCAACAACCGGTACATTCAGCGGCGCGCCCTTTTCTTTCCAGTCCGGGATCAATTCATTCAGTGCAATCGGATCAACAACAGCGCCAGACAAAATATGGGCACCAATCTCTGACCCTTTTTCGATAACACAGACCATCAGTTCCTGGTCTTTTTCCTGTGCGAGCTGCATCAACCTGATCGCAGCAGAGAGGCCAGCGGGACCACCCCCAACGATGACAACATCAAATTCCATGGATTCGCGTTCCATACGATACTCCTATCTCGGCAAAATCGTCTAAAAGCAACACCGTAGCTTTACGTATATCGCTTTAACCCTCATGTCCCTTATTTGCTCGGTTTATGCCCTTAAATGCGCTCCGGGTCAAATGAACAGACCGAATATTTACACCTGAACATACGCACAAATGACCAAAACAAAATCCATGACATAAAATATCTCTATAATTTTGCCATATTTTTTCATACAACCTACATTTAGAAGCCCAGATATAAACAAACAGGAAGTGTCATTGTCTCAATTCAGCGATCATCAGACTTTGGACCCGGCCACACTCCTGGCCTGGCAAGTCGCCATGGGGGCTGACGAGGCGATAGATGATATGCCTGTTGACCGGTTTGCACCCGCAGCACAGCCTCAAAGTGCTGCTGGAGAGCCAGCATTCCAGCCACCAAATGCAGTAAGCCAACCCCCTGCTCGTGAACGTGCTACACAACCACGGCCCGTTGTGGCAAAACCCGTCCAGAAAATGGAAGGGGCAGGCGCAGACGTGGCCACTCAGGTCGCTGCGGCAGCCAACACCCTTGAAGAACTTCAAGCAGCAATGGAGGCCTTTGATGGTGGACTTCTGAAACGCTCTGCCAAATCTACCGTTTTTTCTGATGGGGTGCCGGGCAGCGACGTCATGTTAATCGGCGAGGCTCCTGGCGCAGAGGAAGATCAAGCGGGAAAACCATTCATTGGACCTGCGGGACAATTTCTGGACCGCATGCTGGCTTCAATAGGACTGGATCGTGCGAAGAATGTCTATATTTCCAATCTTGTTCCGTGGCGCCCCTTGGGCAACAGAACACCAGACCCGGCTATTGTCAGCATGTGTCTACCCTTCATTCGCCGACATATCGCGCTTGCAAAACCAAAAGTAGTTGTCTTGGTTGGCGGGGTATCGTCACAGGCGCTTCTTGATACGACGAATGGTATCGTAAGTCTGCGCGGAAAATGGCGCACCATTGACATTGAAGGTCATAATTTTGACGTGCTTCCAACCTATCACCCTGCATTCCTTTTGCGACAACCTCTGAAAAAGCGGGAATCATGGAAGGACTTGTTATCTGTTAAGGAAAAACTTGGTTTGTTATGAGTATGACGCGTCCCTTTCTTCAGTATTTTTTTCTGGCGATCCTTGCCGTTAGCTCTGTCATCATTGGCAGCCTGTCCGCATCGGCAGAGGATGGAGAGGCAGCTATACCGCGTGTCCTTTCAGACAAAGATGTCAGCAGGTATCAGCGCATTTTTGAATTGCAGGACGAAGCCAAATGGAAACAGGCTGACCGTCTTATAAAGTCTCTGGAAAAAGATACACTGATGGGGCATGTCCTGTTCCAGCGGTACATGCACCCGACTGGGTACCGCAGTAAATATTCCGAGCTGTCTGGCTGGATGAAAGAATATGCTGACCTGCCCGGTGCATGGCGTATTTATAACCTGGCGCGGCGGCGTCAGGGCAAAGCGGCAGCCCCTAAACGCCCACTGGACACCCGGTATCCTGGCGTTACAGGACACAGCACACAGTCTAAACCACCCGTAAAACGCCGGTCACGCACAGAGCTACGTGCAGTTAGCCGCTTCAAGGCAAACATCAGACGTTATGTCAGCAGCGGCCTGCCCGACAGGGCTGAACGCCGTTTCTGGGCTATGGAGGCAACAGACCTCTTGGCACCCCACGAAAAAGCAGAGGCGCTGGAGCGTATAGCCGCCAGTTACTATTATACCGGTAACGACTTTAAGGCACAGGTCTATGCAGAATATGCTGCCAACGAATCTCGCGAAGTCGTACCTGAAAGTGACTGGATCGCGGGGCTTGCATACTGGCGTGCCGGAAAGACGGAAAAAGCATACATACATTTTAAAGCCTTAGCTGGTGCAGAACGGGGTAGCAGCTGGCTTCTGGCCGCCGGTAACTTATGGGCAAGCCGCGCTGCATACCGTCTACAGCGTGTTGATGAAGGCGTGAAATATCTTCGGTCTGCCAGTCAGTATTCCGAGACTTTTTATGGACTGATTGCTGCCCGACAACTGGGGATCAAACCGCAAATAAACTGGACCCTGCCCCATCTGGACACCACGATCGTCAATCGGCTTTTGAAACATCACGCAACGGCGCGGTCAATTGCCCTTTGGGAAATCGGACGGGACGATCTGGCTGATGAAGAAATGCGTCTTTTATGGGGGCGCGAAGGCACCAAAGTACAGGATGATATTCTTGCCTTGTCAGCTCACCTGAACTTACCGGCGATACAAATGCGTATTGGCTGGTCAGGCGGCACCGGCAATCCGGCACCAACGTCTGTGCGGTATCCTCTCCCCGACTGGGCGCCAGTTGACGGCTTCCGCCTGGACCGAGCCTTGATTTTTGCAGTTGTCCGGCAGGAAAGTAATTTCCGTATCCGTGCCCAAAGTGGTGTTGGCGCCCACGGATTGATGCAGGTTATGCCTGCGACTGCCAGTTACATTACCCGAGACAGGTCTCTGTTCCGGCGTGCAAAAAACAAACTGTATCAGCCTGAGTTTAACATGGCGCTGGGTCAGCAGTATCTCGAATATCTATTGGACAAAGACGAAGTGGATGCCAATCTCTTCATGCTTTTGGCAGCCTACAATGGCGGCCCAGGAAGTCTGGCACGGTGGAAAAACATGACAGAATACCGCCATGATCCCCTGCTGTTTATTGAATCCATTGATTTCCACGAAACCCGCAACTTTATCGAACGTGTCATGGCGAACCTATGGCTGTACCGCATGCGAATGGGCCAAGCGACACCAACACTGGATGTCGTTGCGTCTGGCGGCTGGCCAACACCTGAAATGCTGGATACACCTGAAGAGCGCATGATAGATAAACGCCGCAGAGAACGTCTTGAACGCAGAACAGCGCATCACGCAGGCACATAGACCTTCATCCCGGTTCCGGGCCGTGTCTAGAACCATAAAACAAAAGGGCGGGTGTACCAACAAGTAAATTTGATACACTTTCTTCTTTCAATCACGAATTTCCCTCTCTAGGATGCCGCCTTTATCTAAATTCACGGTGGAGGAAAGTGGGTGCGGAACGTAACGCATTTAATAAGCTGCATACTGTCTGTCGGGATTCTGTCCGGTGCGGCATCAGCACAGGATACAGAAGTAACACGCGGCGGATTTATTGATTTTCTAGTCAGCATTATTCACGCGCTGGACGCATTCGCTTTCAAAAGCATCAATATCTTCGGCATTGAAATACAGTGGATCATTGTCTGGATGGCCATGCCAATGATACTGCTGACACTCTATTTCAGATTCATTAATCTGCGCAGCTTCCGGCGGGCATGGGACATTGTACGCGGGAAATATCATGACGATATGGCACCGGGCGAAGTAACACAGTTCCAGGCGCTATCTACTGCCCTTTCAGGCACGGTAGGACTTGGAAACATTGCCGGTGTTGCAGTCGCCATCAGTATTGGGGGCCCTGGTGCCAGCTTCTGGATGATCCTGATCGGCACGCTGGCGATGACCCTTAAATTCGCGGAATGTACACTGGGTGTGAAGTACCGGAAAGTCCATGCCGACGGCACCATTTCCGGCGGCCCTATGTATTATCTTGAAGCCGGACTGAAAGAACGCGGCTGGGGCACATTTGGGAAAATCCTTGCATGGACATATGCCATTCTGGCAGTTCCCACACTCCTGCAGGTGGCTCAGGTTAACCAAAGCTATGAAGCAATCAACTATGTCGCCGGCTTTGAAGGCAATGGCTACAAATGGGGCTTTGGTGTTATCACAGCGACGCTAACAGCCATCGTTATCATCGGAGGTATTCGGTCCATTGCGCAAGTTACCAGCCGTCTTGTACCCCTTATGGCAGGGATTTATATCACGGCAGCAATGGTCATTATTCTGGGCAATGTGTCTGAAGTCCCCGCTGCATTCGTAACGATTTTCAACGGTGCCTTTTCACCGGAAAGTGTTGGCGGCGGGATTATTGGTGTCATCATTATCGGCATGAAACGAGCGGTTTACTCAACGGAAGCAGGGCTGGGTAGTGCAACAATCGCCCACGCAGCTGCAAAAACCCGCGAACCCGTTTCAGAGGGTATGGTCGCGCTGATGGAACCCTTCATTGATACAGTTGTTGTATCCACCATGACTGCCCTTGTCATCATCATCACTGGCGCATATATCGGCAGCGAAGGCACCGAAGGCGTAGCGTTGACATCTGGTGCTTTTGGTTCCGTTATTAGCTGGTTCCCCTATATTCTGGCTATTGCATCCTTTATGTTTGCCTTCTCCACCATCATCAGCTGGGGTTATTATTCCGGCAAAATATGGGAATTTGTCTTCGGTGGCTCTGACAGATCCATGAATCTCTTTAAAATCATCTTCTGCGTTACGCTGGTTCCAGGCGCTGTTTTCAGCCTGAAAGAAGTGTACATGCTGATGGACAGCCTGTTCTTCCTGATGGCCGTTCCCAACATACTGGGTATCTACATCATGGCGCCTGTCCTAAAACGCGATCTGCAAAGCTATCTGGAACGTCTGAAGTCTGGTGAAATCAAGCCAAAGGAACAATCATGATCAAAATCTTCTCTAAAATCGCTAGATCCCTGTGCATGGTCCTTCTTGTCGCTGGCACTGGTTTCTCAACTGTATCAGCTGATTCCAAAGACATAGAGGCCGTAAATCAGGTTCTAAACGCCTACCACAAAGCGGCTGGTGAAGGCGACTGGGATACCTATTTTAATCAAATGGCTGAAACCAGCGTATTTCTGGGAACGGATATTACGGAACGCTGGACAAAGAAAGAGTTTCAAGCCTACGCCGAGACACGCCCAACGGGTTGGAAATACACACCGAAGAAACGTAATATTGACATGACACCGGATGAAAATGCTGCTTTCTTCGATGAAATCCTTTTGTCTGAGCAATATGGCTACAGCCGTGGTTCCGGTGTTCTGATTCGTACAAAGTCTGGCTGGAAAATTTCGCAGTATAATCTGACATTCCCGATCCCCAACGATGTGTTCACTGAAATCACAAAACAGTTTCAAGGGCTTGTCGCTGATCAGGTAAAAGACAATTAGGGTACTTTTAAGCCACCTTGAAACTTGGACCATTTACAGGCACCATAGGCGTCACAGGCACCCCCGCCTTATCCGGTGACAGATGTTACAAAGAATAAGAGTATAACAGTTTCCGACTTTGTGCCCCTGCGCCACTGCCAACATTTCCTGAATTTTCGGGATAGGGTGAAGGGGTCAGGAGACTGCTATGGAACTCAGTGGTCCTTTATCTGAAATGATGGAGTATTGGCGCGCTTTGCCGCGGCAGACAGGATCGGTCATTCCCAACAGACTGGCTTTCCATCCCAAGCATTTCACCCACATCATGCCGCGACTTAGTCTGTTAAAGCGCGTTGACGACGACCAATTGATGTTTGGCGTTGTCGCCACATCGGTAGAAGAACTGTGGGCACACCCTGTCACCGGTATTAATGCCTATGATTTGGCGGCACCCAAAATGCAGCAGAACCTTAGCCGGTTCTGCGATGCCATCCTTGACCAGCCAAGCGGCGCCTTTGTCAAAGAGACTGTGGCAAATGAACATGGTCAGCTTAATCAAGTTAACTCTCTCTATCTCCCTATGAATGACAAGGACGGTATTCCCAACTACATCCTTGGCTGCACGCTGGCAGAAAAGCCAGGCAACAAAGTGCCCTTATCAGACCGGTTTGTTCTTGATCACAACAAGATCCGCGGCATTAAGTTTCTTGATATTGGGTGCGGCACGCCAGCAGTTGACTTTGTCCTGGACAATACCCCGAACACTCTTACCCACACACCAAGGCCAAATTGGTGGCAACGGCTTATACCAACAAGCAGCACACGCCCTTCCGGGCCACGACGACACTGATACAGGACGAATGCATCCGCTAAAACAGAACCACTGATTATTACTGTGCACGCCATAATCCAGTTGCTACTGCAGTGCGTAGAAAGTTCTGCAGTAGCCAGAGACTTGCTTTGTGTAGAAAGTCATACATCGTCAAGTTTCCACATAGCATAGTACAGAGATTTTTATGCCCCGCACTTCCACATCCCTTTTTTGGTTTCGCCAAGATCTTCGCCTTTCTGATAACCCTGCCCTGGTTGCAGCTGCAAAGGCTGGCACAGTCATGCCCGTTTTCATTCTGGATGATGCGGCAGCGGGTGAATGGTCGAGGGGTAGTGCCAGTCGGGCTTGGCTGCATGCGTCTTTGAAAGCCCTGAACGAGGCACTTGGTGGCAAGCTCGCGACCTTCAAAGGCAGCGCAGAAGACATTATCCCCCGACTTGTTAAAGACAATTCCATTAAAAACATCCACTGGAACCGCTGCTATGAGCCGTGGCGGATTGACCGTGACATGCGGATCAAAGACACACTTCATGCGATGGGCTGTACGGCCGAAAGCCACAATGGGTCGTTACTGTGGGAACCATGGGAAGTCCAAAAGCCAGACGGCAGCCCTTACAAGGTGTTCACCCCATTTTATAAAAAAGCAAGCCAGGAAGCTGCCCCCCCAGCGCGTCCACTGCCCCGTCCAGATTGCAACTTTATCAAGGCTGATGGAGGGTGCATGGTGGATGAACTCAGTCTGCTACCAAAAACCCTCGACTGGGCAGACACCATGATGTCGGACTGGGAAGCTGGAGAGGAAGCAGCCTTCACACGCCTGCAGGAGTTTCTGGAAGACGGATTAACCGGATATAAAACTGGGCGCAATTTCCCGGCACGTGCAAATGTATCCCGCCTGTCACCCTATCTTCATTTCGGTGAGATTTCTCCGCGTACGGTCTGGTATGCAGCGCTGAATAGGCCTGCCTCGGACGACCGGAAGCACTTTTTGTCAGAACTGGGTTGGCGCGAGTTTTCCTATTATTTGCTGTATCATTTTCCAACGCTGCCAAGGCAGAATTTCCAGCCAAAGTTCGATGCCTTCCCCTGGGGCGAGAACGAAGAAGCCTTGAAAGCGTGGCAACAAGGCCAAACAGGCTTTCCCATTATCGACGCAGGCATGCGGGAATTATGGCAGACTGGCTATATGCACAACCGTGTCCGTATGATTGTTGCATCCTTCCTTGTAAAAAATCTGCTGATAGATTGGCGACACGGCGAAGACTGGTTCTGGGATTGTCTTGTGGACGCAGATCTGGCGAACAACAGTGCCAGTTGGCAATGGGTCGCGGGGTCCGGTGCAGACGCCGCCCCCTATTTCAGAATTTTCAATCCCGTCTCCCAATCCGAGAAATTTGACCTGGACGGCAGCTACATCAGGACCTATGTGCCCGAACTTCAAGGTGTGCCCGCACCCTATATCCACACGCCGTGGACCGCCCCCAAAAGCATTTTAACTGCCTCTGGTGTGACACTTGGGGAAACCTACCCCGAGCCAATATGTGATCTAGCGCTGACACGGTCACAGGCGCTGGCGGCATACCAAACCATCAAAGGCACATAAACGTAAGGGGAACACGCTGTTCCCCTGTATTTCGTGTCGCACTGTGACGATTCCCTAAGTAGGTTTTCCCATATTGACCACCGCTTTAAAGAGTGCTTTGGGGAAGAAACGTTTCAACCAAACGGCCTGTGCTTCTTTTCCTTGGGCAACCAATATCTCAGGCTCCCCTTTTTTCATTTTAGCCAGAATAACATCGATACATGTATCCACAGGCATGCCCGTTGCGATATTCGTATCCGTACGGCCAAATTCAGTACCATCCCCTTTCAAGGCGTTCTTGGAAATATTCGTCTGAATGAAACCCGGCGTAATCGTCGTTACCTTGATATTATTGCCGGCAACTTCGGCGCGCAGTGCATCAAAAAAGCCCATCATAGCATGTTTGGCCGCGCAGTATCCCGTACGGTACGGCACACCAATTTTCCCCGCAACAGACGCCGTGACCATCATGTGGCCACTGCCCTGATTAATCATAATGGGCAATACAAGTTTGGTCAGGGCAATCTGGCCGAACACATCAACTTCAAAGAGCTTGCGGTATGTGTCCATTGTCGTATCCACTGCCAAGGACCGCTGCGAAATGCCTGCATTATTGAAAAGATAATCAATTCTGCCGGTGAAATTTTTCGCCGCTTCAACCTTTGCCGGCATAGAAGCTTCGTCGGTTACGTCCATGGGCAGGACAAGGATTTTGGCATCCGGCGCGAGCGCTTGACATTCGCCTTTCACGCGGTTCAGTTCTGCTTCATTACGTGCAGACAGGATCAATGATGCTCCGTCCGTCACAATCTTTTTGGCGAAAGCCTCCCCAATGCCAGAAGACGCCCCCGTGATCCATACCGTTGTATTTGAAAACATATTCCCTCCCCTGCAAATACTTGTCAGAACTCTAAGGGGAAAAAGACAGCGGATCAATCAGCGATCAGCCATTCCAGCGAAAATTTGGGGGACGCTTTTCACGAAAGGCAGCGACACCTTCCCGCGCATCCATGCCGTTATGTGCATCGGTGAATATTTTGGCGGTTTCTGCATCATCATCCAGCTGGCCGTCAAGAATTCGCCGGATTACCTTCTTGATGCCGCGGACAGAATACTGGCTGACACTTGCCATGTTGCTAGCAAGATCGCGAACAGTATCAGGTAGCAAATCGGGTTCAACTACCTGATCAACAAGGCCAATCTGCAACGCTTCCTCTGCGGCAAAAATCCTGCCGGTGAATAAAATATGTTTGGCCGCCGACGGACCAACGAGCTCGATTAACTGGCGTGTGTCGTTCAGTGGATAAACAATACCAAGCCTGGCAGGAGTAATCCCAAAAGTGGCCTGACTGGATGCAATACGCATATCACAGTGGATTGCAAGCCCGCACCCACCCCCGATACACGCACCCGGCACCTCTGCAATGGTAGGCTTCTCGGTTCGCGCCAAGATACGCTGTGCCTGTCTGATAGCGACACGGTTTTTCTCACGCTTGACTTCGTCTTGTGAAAATTCTTCCAGTTCCTTGATGTCCGCACCGGCAGAGAAAGCCTTGTCACTACTGGAACAGACAACGATCACCCGTACATCCGGATCAGTATCAAGCAGTTTTGCCGCCTCGGGAATTGCACGCCACATCGCATAGGACATTGCATTGAATTTATCAGGTCTATTCAAGACCAGACGGCCAATACCATCTGCTTTTTCAATATAGACAGAGTGCGAACGATCAGAATAATCCATAGGTAATCCAGTGCTTAAAACAGGCTCCCCTGTGATACGTCGTCATTTGGCAATAAACAAGCAGGATCATCAAATCGCACAGAATTGACACGTCGGCTGACCGCCTGCCAATGGAACTGTGTCTCAGGCATCCAGTCAAAAGACTTCAAAAAGCCTCTGGGTAGCGGGTCTTCCGGACGCAGCCATGCCTCATACTGATGCGGCTGAACAACCAAAGGTTTCCGTTTATGGACAGACCTAAGGGGACCGGTCGCCTCGGCCGTTACAATGGCCATTGTCTCCAGCCAGTGCTCCCCTTCCGGACCGTGCCATGTAGACCATATTCCTGCAAACGCAGCAGGGGATTTTTTTGTAGGCGAGATATAGTAAGGGAGAGCCAGTCCATTCTGCCGGCGCCATTCGTACCAACCTGAAAATGGCACTAAACACCGCTTACGTTTAACACTGGACCGAAAAGATGGCTTGACCTCAACCGTCTCAATCCTGGCATTAATCAGCGGCTTTGTATTGATTTCTTTGGCCCATTCAGGGACAAAACCCCATTCTACCGCAACAAGTTCCCGTTTGCCGTACTCATCATGCCGAACGATTAAAACAGGTTGGCGCGGCGCAATATTATACCGGGGATCAATCGCTACAGGCGCCTGAACCCCAAATGTTTTGCGCAGTTCTTCGATTGCGTCAACTAATGTGTATCTACCGCACATGGATGCCTTAATTGGACCTTGTGTCCATCATATTTACTCGTCAAACTGCCTTCTTGATAGTGGAAGAAAATAGGAAAAACAATGTCTGTACGTTCTTTTCCCCGACCGATAGTGGGTGTAGGCACAGTTGTGTTCTGCGGTGATAAGGTCCTGCTGATCAAACGTAGTAACCCGCCAAAGGCAGATGAATGGAGCCTACCCGGCGGCAAACAGGAACTGGGCGAAACACTTGTTGAAGCTGCAAGACGCGAAGTATTGGAAGAAACAGGTATTATAGCAGAGATCAAGGGGCTGGTTGATGTCGTGGACTTTATTGACCGGTCACCATCTTCTCAAAAGATCGCACACCACTACACCCTAATAGATTACTGGGGTATCTGCACGGCAGATACAGTCACAGCGGGCAGCGATGCCAAGGCCGCATGCTTTTATTCCCTTGAAGAAGCACTGGCCCTTCCGCTATGGAGTGAGACAAAGCGTATCATTCTGGCAGCAAACGCCTTATATGTTGCATCCAGACAGGAAACCGCTGACTAATCATCCGAACTGAGTATCAGGAAACGAGGCACCACAATGAGCAACACCAAACCAACTAATCGCAGCGCAATTGGCATGGCTATTTTGATTTTTGGCCTGACCGCATATGCCTTTGCCGCCGCAGCCATTGGTGAACTGTTCGGTGAAAGCGGCCTGACCATACAAACACTCTATTATTCTTTTGCCGGGATCATCTGGATTTTCCCGGTTAAAAAACTTCTGGTCTGGATCGAGGAAGGCCACAAAAAAAGGGACGAGTAAACCCCGTCCCTTGACCGTTTAGAGCGGCCCCATAAGACCACTCTATATCCCATATGGCCTAGGTGCCCGGAAACTTATAATCCTTGAACTGATCCCGCAGATCCTTTTTCGAGATTTTCCCCGTAGCAGTGTGCGGTAGCTCGTCCACAAATTCTATACCGTCCGGCAACCACCATTTGATCACGTGCTGTAACAGAAATTCATGCATTTCTTCCAGGGTGACAGTCTTGCCTTCATGCATTTTCAGGATCAGAAGGGGACGTTCCTCCCATTTCGGGTGGTAGCGACCGATAACCGCAGCTTCGACCACATCAGGGTGCGCAACCGCAGCATTTTCCAGATCAATAGAGCTGACCCATTCCCCGCCTGACTTGATCACATCCTTGGAACGGTCTGTGATCTGCATGTACCCGTATTCATCAATACAAGCCACATCACCAGTATCGAACCACCCGTCATTATCGACGGCACGCGTGTCAGCGCGGTAATATGTATCCACAACCCATGGCCCACGAACAAGAAGATTACCCGATGTTTTACCATCGCGCGGCAAGCTGTTACCTTCGTCGTCCACGATTTTCATTTCAACACCAAGAACCGTCCGTCCCTGCTTGCACTGGACATCGAGTTTTTCTTTCTTGGAGAGATTGGCAACAGCCGCGTTTTCCGAACCGATAGATCCAAGCGGGCTCATCTCTGTCATGCCCCAGGCATGGTTCACCCGTACGCCGTAATTCTCCTGGAACTCTTCGATCATGGACCTTGGTGCCGCTGAACCACCGATCGTCACGGTCGTAAGCTTGCCCATATCTTTGCCAGTGTCCTTCAGATACTGAAGCATACCTGTCCAGACAGTTGGAACCGCCGCTGTTACATTCACATCTTCGCGGATGATAATGTCATGCAAAACATCAGGTTCAAAATGTGGTCCGTTCAGAACCATCTTACAGCCTGTCGCACAGGCTGCGTATGGTATGCCCCAGGCATTGGCGTGGAACATCGGCACCACCGGCAGAATTACTGACTTGGCAGTAATGCCCAGAGTATCACCGGAAATCGCGATCAATGTGTGCAAAAAGTTGGACCGGTGCGTATACTGAACACCCTTTGGATTGCCCGTCGTTCCAGACGTATAACACAAGCCGCACGGCGTATTTTCATCAAGGTCTGGCCACGCATACTCGCCGCTTTCCGCCATTAGAATTTCTTCGTAACTAATCCAATTATCACCCAGACCTTCTGGCATATGGTCTTTCCCGACCATGACAATGAATTTTTCGACGGTTTTCAACTCGGCTTCAATTGCCTGCACAAGCGGCACAAATGTCACATCCACACACAGAATTTTGTCTTCTGCATGGTTCATGATGTAGACAAGCTGTTCAGGGAATAAACGTGGGTTAATTGTATGGGTTACGGCGCCCATACCTGATGCAGCGTACCAGATCTCCACATGGCGGTGAGTATTCCACGCCAAGGTACCAACGCGGTCCCCTTCTTTAACACCAAGGGTCTGAAATGCCTGTGCTGCCTGTCGCGCACGCTTGGCCATATCCGCCATACTATAGCGGAACTCCCCGCCCTCTGGCAGTTTGCTAAAAATTTCCTGATAGCTATGGTTCAGTTCGGCATGTTCCAGTATTTTACTAACCAGAAGCGGCCAATCCTGCATATCTTTAAGCATTAAATAACTCTCCCCTAAACACTAGTAGACTTTAAATAATAGGATTATTTCCCACATTTCAATGGATCGATCACGATTTCGACACGATTATTGCCTTTTATAGCCCAGTCGCAGTATGTTTCAGCAACAATTTAACGTCAGGATGATATTTTCCTGCAGATGGGATGAAAATGACTAATGTTTCTATGATAACAAGAGCCGGCCGTGCCCTTGTTGCCGTGTGTTTCACTTTCTTTTGTTCCTTTGCCGCCATTCCTCAGGAATCGAGCAATGTGGATGATACATATGACGAAGATACAATCGTCGATGTCGCATCAGACTTTTTAGGGGAAGGTGCGGAAAGCATTGCCAAAGCATTAGAATCAGTCTTCAAGTCAAAAGGACGTCCCAATGCGTATATAACGGGATCGGAAGCTGGTGCGGGTCTTGTTCTTGGACTTCGTTACGGGGGCGGAACACTTCATCATAAAATCGAAGGCCAACGCACTGTTCACTGGACAGGGCCATCTATTGGCCTGGATGCCGGCGCTGATGCCGTAAAGGTCTTTGGTCTGGTCTATAATTTATATGACACAGAAGAAATCTATACCCGCATCGGTGCGGTTGAAGGCTCTTTCTACTATGTTGGCGGTCTGGGCATGAGCTACTATGGTAACAATGACCTTAGCATCGCCTTTGTTCGTGTGGGTGTGGGCCTACGTGCACAGGCTACCGTTGGCTACCTGAATATCACAAAGAAGAAACGCATTCTGCCTTTGTAAAACAGGCGTATATTAGTCAATCAAAATATCGACCTGACAAAATTTTGTCGGGTCTTTTCTTTCTGTCACATACGCTTGTGTCTGAACACTTGGGCCTGGCACTGATATCATCCAAACAAAATTTCCTTGTGTCGACGATGCTTTATCTGTGACCGATGGTTCAGTCTTGCCGCCCGGATGGCTATGCCAGACCCCTATTATTTCAGTCTTACCCTGATCATTACGCAGCTTTTTTTGAGCTTTAATATGAACAGCTGGATCAATCTCAAAAAACTTTGTCCGGTCTCTGTCTGAAACATTTGGCGACATAACTGCTGCCGTTACAGTGAAGCACTCTTCATAGGCATACCCCGTAAGCAAGGCACAAGCTTCTTCGGGGGCATACATAGTCGCAGCCCCCTCTAACTGACGGAGCGTGTCTTTAGTTATCCTGACGAACAACGGGGACATGGATACGGGTCACTTTGCCCGAAGCACGATCAAGAATGAGAATGGTATCACTGCCGTCCACACCCCGAAACTGCAACACCACTTCCCAGTCGCGGACTGTGGTGGATGTTAGGCTGGCACCTTCTGGGCGGGGCAACGTATAATCACCGCCTGCATCGGGGCGAGCAGACTGCACAGTTGGTGCGGAACGCGACCCGGCAGAGCGCGAAACAGCCTGCCCCGTATCTGCGGGTGCCGCATTTGCTGATACAGTTGTTTCCTGCGCGTCAGGGTCTTTCGTTGCAGCCTTCGTCAACTCATCTGCGATTTTGTAGAAAATCAGCGCCAACATACCAATGATAGCCACCCCCAGAACGATCACCAACATCTTCAGGCCAAATGGTGCCTTCACCTGCGGGAATTCGTCCATATCTGCATTCTTGGACGTGACATTTTCAGTTTGAACCGCCATAAGGGTCTCCATGACTGACCAATTTACCATTCAGATCGACAGCGCGATGGCTGGAAAACGCCTCGACAAGATACTTGCCGATCAACTACCTGACATTTCCCGTTCTCGGCTGAAAGCCCTGATCAAGGAAGGTCATGTCACACATTCAACCAGTTCGTCAACTGCAACTGTCACCAGCCCATCGCAATCTGTTAGGGCCGATGACATGTATATTGTCACCTTACCGGAACCGGAAAGCGCAGAACCAGAAGCACAAAACATCCCACTGGATGTGCTTTACGAAGACGCAGATGTCATTGTCATCAACAAACCCGCCGGGATGGTCGTCCACCCCGCAGCAGGTAGCCCTGACGGCACCCTGGTTAATGCACTATTGCACCACTGCGGCAGCAGCCTGAGCGGTATTGGAGGGGTCAAGCGTCCCGGCATTGTCCACCGCATAGACAAAGACACCAGCGGCATTCTTGTTATGGCAAAAAATGACAAGGCGCATCAGGGGCTGTCTATTCAGTTTGCAGACCACTCGATCGAGCGCGTTTACGGCGCAGTGTGTCGCGGCCATCCTAACCCGGCGGCAGGACGGATCGAGGGCAACATTGCCCGACATCCGGTTGACCGCAAAAAAATGGCGGTTACAGACAAAGGCGGTAAGTGGGCTGCAACCCATTATAAGACCCTGTCGAATTACCAACATCAGGGCATTGACCTGGCCAGCCTGATAGAATGCAGGCTGGAAACCGGACGGACACACCAGGTGCGTGTTCACATGGCCCATATTGGGCATGCGCTGGTTGGTGATCCTGTCTATTCTCGCGGCAAATGGTCCTCAAAAATACCGGCTGACCTGCGGGGGACACTACTTGGGTTTGCCCGGCAGGCGCTTCACGCACGTGTGATTGGTTTCATCCATCCCGTGACTGGCAAAACCTTGAAATTTGAAGCAGACTACCCATCTGATATGCAGAAACTGATATCAGCGTTAGATCAATATTCGGTCTGACGCATTTTTGTGTGTTTTATGGTATACTAAGCTGACACAGAGACAGCAGAGAAAATAGCGAGACGACAATGACAACAACACCATCAAATTTACCGACTTTATCGCCAGAAGGCAGCCTGAGCCAGTATCTACAGGAAATTAGAAACTTCCCAATGCTGGGCGCAAAAGAAGAATATATGATGGCTAAGGCCTGGGCAGAGCACGGTGACAGCGACGCTGCCCACAAGATGGTAACCAGCCATCTGCGCCTTGTTGCTAAAATTGCCATGGGCTATCGCGGATACGGCCTTCCGGTTGCTGATCTTATCTCTGAAGGCAATGTTGGCCTTATGCAGGCTGTAAAAAAGTTTGACCCTGACAAGGGGTTTCGCTTGTCCACCTATGCTATGTGGTGGATACGCGCAGCCATTCAGGAATATATCCTGCGCAGCTGGTCACTGGTCAAGATCGGTACAACCGCCGCACAGAAGAAACTTTTCTTTAATCTACGCAAGCTGAAGAACCGTCTTCTGGCTGTCGACGAACAGTCATTGAAGCCTGAGCAAATTACAGAAATCGCGAACGAGTTGAATGTTTCTGAAGCCGATGTGGTATCCATGGACGGCAGACTTTCAGCGCAGGATCATTCCCTGAATGCGCCGCTACGCGCCGACACAGAAGGCGAATGGCAGGACTGGCTGGTGGACGAAACACCAGATCAGGAAACAATGGTCGCAGATAATGAAGAACTTCTGCAGCGAAGAGCCATGCTGGAAGATGCCATGGGTGATTTGAACGACCGCGAACGACATATTATTCTGGAACGCCGGTTGAAAGAGCCTGCCACGACGCTCGAAGAATTATCCCAGCATTATAATGTTAGTCGGGAGCGAGTGCGCCAGATTGAAGTCAGAGCTTTTGAGAAAATCAAGAAAGCAATGCATGAAGCGGCTTCTTCATAGCTGTCTTCGCACGTACCCTTGGCAAACAAACAGGCGCGGCTATTCAACCGCGCCTATTTTTCTGGCAACTTCGCAGAGGGTGGTGTAACCATGCCCCCTGGCTCAGCACCGGAGACCGTACCTCCAGAGACAACCTCACCGCCCCACCGGTCAATCAGTGCCTGACGTTTCTTGGCAAGTCCCCTAACCCGGTCCTGTGACAAGGCCTGCAATACCATTGCTGCAACTATCGGGCCTGCAAAGATCAAACCATACCC
The DNA here is from genome assembly GCF_014656395.1 of Kordiimonas sediminis. Lineage (GTDB taxonomy): Bacteria > Pseudomonadota > Alphaproteobacteria > Sphingomonadales > Kordiimonadaceae > Kordiimonas_A > Kordiimonas_A sediminis. The sequence continues at coordinate 256,050 of NZ_BNCI01000002.1, read as the reverse complement.
AACAGCCGCCCCCATATAGACCATAATAATGGGATACAGCTGATCTAAAATAGAGCCAAATTCAGACGGGCGTGACCAGAACTGAGCAGCAAAAGGCAGGATCGCAGTGATGTTGCAGAACATGACAATCTGCAATTTCAACATCATATGGGCACCGGCCCCCGTAAAAGCCAGAACAAAAGTAGGCAACAATCCAATGGTCGCAAACAGGGCAACCTGCCATTCCACCAAGGCAAGAACAGCAAGAGCAACGCCAATACCTGTTAGCAACGTTTGTTTGGTAGACTGTTTCCGGGTCATTCTTACCCCGGCATTTTTTCTGGAAGCTGCCACTCAGTTCGACCCTTGATTACAACATTAGCACGACGGCAAGACCAATAGCCGTTACTGCAGATAGATTACGTGCTCCTTTTAACCCTTTCAACTGTGCTTCCGGGTCCTGGAAAACAATTTTCCTAGTTAACCGCTTCCGTTCACGTTCTATAAAGGCCATTTCAGACACTGCTGCGGCAAACTCTCGGCGATCTTCTGCCTGAATTTGCAACAAATTAACTGATGATGATACTTTAGACAAATCCCCCGACTTCTTCGCCTTATCCAACAGATTAGAAACTTCTTCGCGCTTTTTCTTGTCTTTCAAATCTTTTAAGGCTGGCTTCAGATTCTCAACCAGCTTGTTCGTAAGGTTTGGTAGCTTATCAAGTTTGTAGCGTTGTTGCAGCATGGAGAAGAAATCCAGCGCAAGAATATTAAATTTCGGCTGGTCTTTTTGCGCAGCGGCCAGCTGATTAAATTCCCTGTCCAAACTGCCGCCGTGCCGGGCGCAAAATGCGGCAACATGCCGGTCAAACAGGATATTGCTGCCGCCCCCCTTGCCCGCCAGCCGTTCCAGACTGGTCATGAGCTGCTTCATGGAGGCCACAAATATATTATCAAATCGCGGTGACAGGCATGGTATGCCCGGATTCATCTCGTAGAGAACTCTTTCCATTCCTTTACCAAGCTGATTAGATGTCGCAAACGGTATAAGGTTCTTCAGAACGTTAAAACTACTGGCCAGCGTAGGGTTTAAACGACCAGCGATTTCCAGCAAAGAAGACAGCAGCTTCATATCAAACAGCTCAGAGTATGAAGTAATAAGGGACTTCTTACCCTCTGCAAAAGCGGCTGCCAGTCCTAAATGAATGGCATCATGATTTACCGACACATCCTTGTAGCGGATAGGGCCATTTGGATGCAGGAACATACAGACCCTCGACACCAGACGCATTTCACTGCGGGCTGTGGATCCTACTGACTTGTCGGCCGCAACATTCAGTGCCTTTTCAACCCTTTCGGAATAGACTTCATCCCGCAGGGAAGCCTGTATCCACTTGGTAAAATCCAGACTTCGTAAAAATGCGGCTGCTTTTTGTGGATTCCGGGCAAATGCATCCGCCAACAGGCGCCGGTCCGCATAGGATACACCTTCGAATACAGTTGGACGACTAAGTGACCATGCTTTCATTGTGGTGCGCTTGGAATTACTGATCCCTTCAAACCAGCTAACCATTTCTTCTGCGTGCCAGCGTTCTTCTACTTCATCTGCCATCAGGCCGCGCACCAAAGTACCAAGTGTGCCTGGAATATCCTGCCCGCCAGCCATTGACCAGTAAGATGTCTGATTGACCCGCGCTGTCAGGAAACTGTTCCTGTCTCTGCCTGCATAAAGTAGCTTGCCAAAATTCAGACACTGCAGAGTTACCCCAATCTGATAAAAATCAGCGGAAGTATTGCCTTCCCCGCGTGCTGTTTCGTCCGCGAAGGCGAGCTCGAGAGGCTCTGCCCCCATCGGGCACCGAACACCTGCCGGAGTTGTGCAGCATTCGCCAACAACGACATCCGTGCTGGTTGGAGAGGCAAAATACACATTGGTTGGCAAAATTCTACGATGTGCAAACCCCGCCTTATCGACAGCCACAGCGACCTTGAGAAGGGCCAATGCGATATTCTTCTTAATCAGCATGGGATTAAGTCGTGGGTTTGGCTTACCATCACTGGAAATAAGGGGGCCACCAGTTGGCCGTTCAAAAATTGTCACAAAACGCTGTTGTGACCGGCCGTCCAGAGATACATTCATAACACCGCGTGCAACAGGGCAAATCATTCCTGAAATCATGCTTGAAGACAGGCTTTTATATACATCGTTACGGACTGCAATGCCGTTATTCTGAACAACAGCATACAACGTACGCTCAGCATTCTCTTTATCCACAACCATAAATGCCTGACCACCTGGCGTCGAAAAGTCAGCAAGCGGCGCTTTGGTATTTATTTCATACCGCTCGCCAAAACCGCTCTGCACTTCAGGAATAGGTGTTTTATCCGCACTCACGTCGCTTCCCCGCAACTAGTTATCCCCCCCCGTTTGACGGAAGATTGAACCAAAGCTGGCCTAATTGCAAATATATACGAAAAATCACTGATATTGATAAAATATCAGTGATTTAGCATTCAAAGTGTATCAATTTGGGTCGTATTTATTCGCCTTATTAGATTAAGGCCACAACCTACTTAATCTTTAAATGGATCGCGAACAAGAATAGTGTCATCCCGCTCGGGGCTCGTTGACAAAAGAGCCACAGGTACACCGATCAATTCCTCAACACGGCGCACATATTTCACAGCCTCTGCAGGCAGGTCAGCCCAGCTGCGGGCACCAAATGTGCTTTCTTTCCAGCCTGGCATCGTCTCATAAACCGCTTCCACATCGGCCTGATCTTCCATGCCATATGGAAGATAATCAATGACCTCGCCTTTATGCTTATAGCCAACACAGACTTTGATTTCTTCAAGCCCGTCAAGAACATCAAGTTTAGTAAGAGCGATACCGTCAACACCGCCAATAGTCAGGCTTTGACGCACGATTACAGCATCGAACCAGCCACACCGGCGGGAACGCCCTGTAACAGTACCAAATTCATGGCCTTTTTCACCAAGGAACTGACCGATTTCGTTATTCTGCTCAGTTGGGAAAGGACCCTCACCCACACGGGTTGTATAGGCTTTCGTAATACCCAGAACATAATCAAGACTGCTTGGCCCGATACCAGAACCACCTGCGGCCTGACCCGCGATCGTGTTTGAGCTTGTCACAAAGGGGTATGTACCATGATCAATATCCAGAAGCGTACCTTGCGCCCCTTCAAAAAGAATACGTTCGCCCTTTCGATTTGCTTCTTCAAGCGTTCGCCAGACATTGTTCACATACGGCAAGATTTTCGGTGCAATTTCCATCAGGTCGTCGGCAATTTTCTTTGCGTCGATTTCAGGATGACCAAGGCCTTTGCGCAGCGCATTATGGTGAACCAGAGCCGTCTCAAGACGTTTCTCCACCAGTTCACGAGAGGACAGGTCACAAATACGCAGGGCACGGCGACCAACTTTATCTTCATACGCAGGCCCAATACCGCGGCGCGTTGTACCGATTTTAACACCAGTTGAAGCGTCTTCACGGATACCGTCCAATTCACAGTGATACGGCATAATCAGCGTTGCGTTTGCCGCGATCTGCAAAGATTTCGGGGAAATATCAACACCCTGCCCTTCAAGGGTAGCAATCTCGCGCAAGAGCGCCCAAGGATCAACAACCACACCATTACCGATGATGCTGACTTTACCGCCGCGGACAATACCAGAAGGCAACAGGGACAATTTATAAACCTTGCCATCAATGACAAGTGTATGGCCTGCATTATGGCCACCCTGAAAACGCGCTACAACACTTGCACGTTCACTAAGCCAGTCAACAATCTTGCCTTTGCCTTCATCGCCCCACTGAGAACCGACTACTACAACGTTGGCCATTATAAATCCCCTATTGATACAGGTTAATTGATGTTAATCGAGCGGCTGAATAGAGCCGTTCAAATATATATGACTGCAAAGCAATCGCCGGGCTTCTTTGCTGGCATCTGCAGTTTCTGTCAAGCCCTGAATGGTACGCCACCCGTCAGAATGTAGTCTTTTTACCATTTCCGCCGGTGTCGCCACAGGAATAAACAGTTTTTTGCCAGATTTTGGCGCAGGCAGAGCAGACATTAAAGTGTCCATATAGACGGAGAAACCAGTTGCTTCTTCTGCATCTATATCCGGATGGTCAACATGATATCTACCACCACGACCAAGCTCTGTATTGGATCCGCGTGCAAAAATCGCAAAACCGATACCGGTCTTATACTCGAACCCGTGTGTCTCGCTGGGATCGAATGTAACCGCAACCGACGGCATGCTTTCTTCAATCGCATCAACCAGACTGCGAACCCGTTTGATTAAGGTCCCAGTCTTTTTCGGCAGGGTCAGCCCTTCAATCACGGAGAGCGCCTCGCGGGCAGAGCCAGCTGCTGAAATAAGCGCAGAAAAGATTGTCGCGGCCTTGTCAGGCAAAGCATCAAACCCGTGCGCATCTTTGGCAGAAAGGGCAGAGACTGTCTGTGCCAAATCATCCCCTTCCAGATCAAACGCGGTCAGAAGTTCACGGATAAAAGGTGCAACAGTTAAATCAATACTGAGATCACGAATACCAACAGATTCCAGTGCCTCAACAGCAATCTTGATAACTTCCAGTTCCGCTTCCAAGGCATCACTGCCGATCAGTTCAAAACCAACCTGCATAAACTGGCGCGCAGGACGCAACTGACTGCCCTTAACGCGCAGAACATTCCCTGCATAAGCAAGCCGGAGCGGACGCGGCGCATTCTGAAGGCGTGTAGCCGCAAGACGCGACATCTGGACCGTCATGTCAGCCCGAACAGCCATAACCTTCTGCGTGTCTGTGTCCATCAAACGGAACATCTGGTTTGCATGGGTGCTACCAGGGCCTGTCAGAAGGCTATCTTCATATTCTACCAAAGGCGGTGAAACACGGTCATAGCCGTAATGACCGAACACCTTGAGGAGCTGTCTGACCGCAGAATATTCATAGTCAGCAGCGGGCGCCAAAACATCACGGAACCCGCCGGGTAATAAAGCCTGACGGGCATACGCATTGCCCGTCATTTTTTTAAAAGGACCAGTCATTGGGTCCCTCCTGATTAGAACGTTAAGCGTTTTGCCTGACGTACATGCGCAAGTGCAGTCACTTGGTCAAGAACAATATCCTTAATTGGCTCATCTACAGCAACCAAAGCCACGGCTTCTTCGCCCAGAATCTTTCTGCCAAGGGCGAAAGTCGCGACGTTCACGCCGTTATGGCCCAACAAGGACCCCAGAGCTCCAATGAAGCCAGGCTTGTCATCATTTATGACATATAGCATGTTTTGTGTCAGTTCAGCCTCAAGATTAACACCTGCCACCTCGACGATTCGCGGTGCCTTATTCGCAAACAGCGTACCAGATACGGTCCGTGTCTGGTTTTCAGTTTCAACTGTCAGCTTAATCAAAGTGTGATAATCCAGCTCGCGCTCATGCTTTGATTCTGTAATGTCGATGTTACGCTCTTTGGCAATTACAGGCGCATTGACCATATTCACGCAGTCCATCTGCGGGCTTAGAAGCCCCTGCAGCAGAGTTGCAGTTAGTGGCTTGGTGTTCAGACCAGCAACATGGCCTTCATACTCGATAGTCACTTTAACAATGCCAGACTGGGTAATCTGCCCTGCAAAACCGCCGATCTGTGCAGCCAAACGCATATATGGTTGCAGTTTCGGTGCGTCTTCTGCTGAAACTGACGGGGTATTCAGTGCATTAGTAACACCACCGGTCATCAAATATTCAGATATCTGATCAGCAACCTGCAGCGCAACATTAACCTGTGCTTCTGTCGTAGAGGCACCAAGGTGCGGTGTACAAATTACCTTAGGATGGCCAAACAGGACATTCTCTTTTGCTGGTTCTACTTCAAACACATCAAGCGCAGCACCTTCAACCTGACCAGAATCAAGTGCGTCTTTAAGCGCAGCTTCATCAATCAAGCCACCACGTGCACAGTTTACAATCCGCACACCTTTTTTCATTTTGGCGAAGCTTTCAGCTCCCAGGATACCCCGCGTCTGATCCGTCAGCGGTGTATGAAGGGTGATAAAGTCAGCCCGAGCCAGCAATTCATCCAACTCTACTTTCTGAATGCCCAGGTCATCGGCGCGCTCGTGCGACAGATACGGGTCAAATGCGATTACCTTCATTTTCAGACCGTGTGCACGATCCGCAACAATCGACCCAATGTTTCCTGCACCGATAAGACCAAGCGTCTTTCCTGTTACTTCAACACCCATGAATGCGGACTTTTCCCACTTGCCTTCATGCGTAGAGGCATTTGCCTGTGGGATTTGACGTGCCAGTGCCATCATCATTGCGATTGCATGCTCAGCCGTGGTGATGGAGTTACCAAACGGCGTATTCATAACAATAACACCGCCGTTTGTCGCAGCCGGCACATTAATATTATCAACGCCGATACCAGCGCGACCAATAACTTTCAGGTTCGTTGCCGCTTCCAGTACTTCCGGTGTAACCTTGGTAGCAGAGCGAATAGCAAGACCATCATAGTCGCCAATAATTGCGATCAGTTCTTCAGGGCTTAGGCCTGGCTTATAATCAACATCAACACCGCGCTCTTTGAATGTTTGTTCCGCAAGAGGGCTCATTTTATCAGAAATCAGTACCTTTGGCATGATTCATCCTTTCAAAATCTTTGTAAAATCTGGAGAAGGGGCCGAAACGTGCCAGCCCCACGTCAGTTTTAATCAGGAGAGTTCCGCCTGAACTGTTGCATATGCCCAGTCAAGCCACTGCGTCAGGGCTTTCAGGTCATCTGCTTCAACCGTACCCCCGGCCCATATGCGCAGGCCAGCAGGGGCATCCCGGTAAGCACCGATATCAAAGGCCACTTTTTCAGCCTCCAGAAGTGCAGCAACTTTTTTAGGAACCGTTGCAGCAATATCGGGGTCAAGACTGGAAATCCAATCACCCGTCAGCTTCAGACAAACAGAAGTATTGGAATTGGTTGCCGGGTCAACTGCCAGGAAATCAACCCAGTCAGTTGCCTCAACCCAGGCTTGCAGGACCGCAAGGTTTGCTTCGGAACGTGCAATAAGTCCCTTCAAACCACCTACAGACTCAGCCCATTCCAGCGCATCAATATAATCTTCAACTGCCAACATGGACGGCGTATTGATTGTAGCACCGGTAAAAATACCATCAATCAGCTTACCGCCTTTGGTCAGACGGAAAATCTTTGGCAGTGGCCACGCAGGCGTGTATGTCTCTAGACGTTCTACAGCGCGTGGGCTTAAAACGATCATGCCGTGTGCTGCTTCACCGCCCAGAACTTTTTGCCAGCTAAAAGTAGTAACATCCAGTTTTTCAAACGGCAGATCCATCGCAAAGGCTGCGCTCGTGGCATCACAGATTGTCAAACCTTCACGGTCATCCTTGATCCAGTCTGCGTTTGGTACCTTCACACCCGACGTTGTTCCGTTCCAAGTAAAAACTACATCGCGGTCGGTATCAACGGCATCAAGGTTAGGAAGACGACCATAATCCGCACGAAATTCACGAACGTCATCTAATTTGAGCTGCTTGACAACGTCAGTGATCCAGCCGGCGCCAAAACTTTCCCATGCAAGCATATCAACACCGCGTGCCCCAAGAAGTGACCACAAGGCCATTTCAACAGCACCAGTATCGGACGCAGGCACAATTCCCACGTGGTATTCGTCTGGAACACCAAGTATTTCACGAGTTTTGTCGATTGCGTATTTAAGTTTGGCTTTGCCAGGTTTGGAGCGGTGTGACCGACCAAGAAGTGCATCATTAAGTGCATCAAGTGTCCAGCCGGGGCGCTTCGCGCACGGGCCAGAGCTAAACTCCGGGCGTGGAGTTACAGCAGGTTTATTCAATTGTCTATCCTTCCAGATAGTATGTGCCCCGTTGGGGGAGCATATCCCAAAAAATGTGCCTTGGCCTTTGACCTTTTTTGCGCCAGCCCGACACGGTTCATGCGACCCTTTCATGTCACTGCCCTCAGTAGGGAGGGATACCTGCCGCTTAAAATATGGATAATCTGTCAGATGTCAATCGCGATATAGGGCACACACAAAAATAATCTTGGGCTTTTCAAACGGGTCTGTTTATGCTGCACGTATTAGGGAATATAGTGATGCAATCGAAGGGTACCTGTACCGCATGAGAAGACCTGTTTTTTTGTCCCGTTCTGCAGCAATGTCTACAACCGCACTCTTGCTGTTAATCACGGCATCCGGCTGCGCGTCAAGACAGGAAGGCCCACCGCCCCTTACCCCGGAACAAATCACACAAGCGCATGATCGCTTCCTTGTCCGCTGGGACAAAAACGGCGACGGCGTTGCGTCTTGTGATGATATTCGATTGATACGGTCGGTAATTTTCAACAACGTTGACTTGGACCAAACCCGCACACTGTCCGAGACAGAATTCCGGCGCGTCGTCTTCGAAGACAAATCCTACCAATTACTGATATTGCCAGACCTAGACAAAAATGAAGACGGTAGCCTCAGTTTTGAGGAGTTTAATGCCCATCCGCATTATCAGTTCAATTACCATGACAATAACGGGGACTGCATTGTAGACCCCGAAGAGGCAGGAGAAGCCCTGCGTGGTCAACGACGACCGGGACGCCGCACACGCCAAGGCACGCCACAAGATAATGCAGAAGGTAACGGACGCCGCAAAGTGCCAGATATCGAAGATATCGAAAACTGAGCTAAACCACGTTCTGACAGAAAAAACCGGACAGTTCCCTGCCCGGTTTTTTAGTTTTAATGCCGCGGTTTTTTATCGCCCCTAATGAATTACTTAGGTCAAAGCTGCGCAAGCCTTTTGAATGCGCGTGCAGGCTTCTGTCAGCGCCTCCGTTGATGTTGCATAGCTTACCCGGAAATGCGGGCTTAGTCCAAAGGCCTCCCCCTGAACAGCTGCGACTCCGTATTCTTCAAGAATATATGTCACAAAATCCTCGTCCGTTTCGATAATCTTACCCGCAGGTGTCTTCTTGCCAATACACCCCTGAATACTTGGGTACACATAAAAGGCACCTTCCGGCACCGGGCATTCGATGCCATCAGCCGCATTCAGCATATCAACAACCAGATCCCGGCGCGCCTTGAAAACATCTGCGCGCTCTTTCAAATACTCCTGCGGACCAGACAGTGCCGCAACCGTTGCAGCTTGCGAGATGGAACAAGGGTTTGATGTGCTCTGTGACTGCACTTTCGCCATGGCTTTGATAAGTTTCGCATCACCGCCGGCATAACCGATCCGCCAACCAGTCATAGCATAGGCTTTTGCAACACCGTTCATTGTCAAAACCCTGTCAGCCACATCTGGACAAGCCGCGGCAAAGGTCACGAATTTAAAGTCATCATATACAAGATGCTCATAGATATCATCAGCAAAAACCCAGACATGCGGATGGCGCGCGATCACTGCACCCAGTGCTTTTATCTCAGCCTCGGAATAAGCAGCGCCTGTCGGATTTGATGGAGAGTTAAAAATCAGCCATTTTGTTTTCGGCGTAATCGCAGCTTCCAGCATCTCAGGCGTCAGCTTGAAACCTGTTTCAATTCCAGCCTCCACAACAACCGGAGTGCCGCCAGCAAGCAGTGTCATGTCAGGATAGCTAACCCAGTAAGGCGCAGGGATAATGACCTCGTCCCCCTCATTCAGAGTTGCCATAAGAGCGTTATAAATCGTGTGCTTACCGCCGCTATTCACAGAAATCTGGTTTGGCGTAAATTCAAGCCCATTTTCGCGCTTGAATTTCTCAATGATAGCAGCCTTCACGGCAGGCGTACCATCAACACTGGTGTATTTTGTATCACCGTCCCATATGGCCTTGATAGCAGCCTCTTTAACATGGTCAGGCGTATCAAAGTCCGGCTCCCCGGCGCCAAGCCCGATAACATCTTTGCCCGCAGCGCGCAGTTCGGCCGCTTTGGTAGTAACAGCAATCGTTGGTGAAGGCTTCACACGATCCAGCGAAGTAGAGAGAAAAGACATAGTAAAAGTCCAATCCTTTAAAAGTGTCAGAAAATGAATAAAAAAACGATAGGACTGAGCCCGATTTGTCGCAAGCAGAAATACACCCCGATTTGAATATTTATGGGCTTATCTATTTCAGCTATAAACTGCGCCTGAAAACTCCCCCTTGACCCGCCCCCAAAAAAGGAGGGCGCAAAGCGCCCCCAGTTGGTCCAGATTCACATCTAAATGACACGTAGCGCCTAGAAGCTCGCCGACAAGGTCGCCACCACTGCCGCTTTACCAATACTGTCCTCAACATTTGTGTCTACATAGGCAACTGATAAGCTGTACTGTTCAAAGCTATAACTCGCCCCCAATGACCAGTCCCATTTGTCATCCCCAAATGCACCATCTTCGTAGGCCACATGCCCATCCAGCGACACGGGCGTATCACCAAGCGGCATGCTGGCATCCAGGTAAATATAAATATTATCTGTATTACCGACATTACCCTGATCCCAGACATACGCTGCCCCCACGGTCCAATCGACAATGTCGATGGCCCCGCTCAGCGAGCCGTATAGTTCAAGATATGCCGTACCGTCAGACCCTGGATAGGTGTAGGCCAAAAGCCCGACGTCTGCTGTTAAGCCATTCCCGATTTCGGTGGCATACCCCCCATAGATATCCAACTCGACTTCGGAACCTTCATACGATTCAATAGAGGAACCCCATGCACCAAGATAAAAACCACTTTTTGTGGAGAGATCAAAACCACCCTGGATTGCCGGGTCATGATTAGAGAGGGAAAGTCCCCGGAATCGATATTCAGTGGTCAGGGCTGCGTTGGCTGATAATGTCACATATGACATATCATCTGCAACGGATTGGGAAGAGAGAGACGTTACAGCTAAGACAACCACAGCAAGTGCGGTTTTAGTACTTTGGGAGAAGTTCTTGGGCACAGTGTTCCTCCATTGTCCTGTATAAGGTTTTCTGGCTTATCAACTAAGCACCCTATACACAGCAAGGCATGTGCCAACTTACCATACAAAATATTACGCAATAAAAACAGCATCTTACATAATTAAATACCGCACAGCAAAATTAAAATGCTGCGGTGCACTGTTTATTTATTATACAGTGGTTAATAATTATACAGAATGAATGGTGACGTATTCCCCAATTGAATTCTTGTCCTACATTGGATACAAACAGTGAACATCATGAATTTTTTTGGGTAGAGCCATCGTAGTCTGAACGGCCACCCGGCACCCTAGGCAGGCACACTATGAAATTGGAAGACACAAGAGCAAGCTTTATCCCCAATCGTCCGGAGCGACCGGAAAAGTCAGAAGGGGGCGTTGCTTTTGATCTGGTCTCTGATTTTACGCCGAACGGTGACCAGCCTACCGCGATCAAAGAACTCGTTACCGGCATAAAATCAGGAGAACGGGATCAGGTTCTTTTGGGCGTGACAGGCTCGGGGAAGACTTTTACCATTGCCAATATTATTAAGGAAACAGGCCGCCCTGCCCTGATCCTGGCACCGAACAAAACGTTGGCAGCCCAGCTTTACGGCGAATTCAAAGACTTTTTCCCCAATAACTCGGTCGAATATTTTGTTTCCTACTATGACTATTACCAACCGGAAGCCTATGTTCCGCGCACAGATACCTTTGTAGAAAAAGAAGCAACCATCAACGAACAGATCGACCGCATGCGCCATAGTGCCACCCGGGCTATTCTGGAGCGGGATGATGTTATCATTATCGCTTCTGTTTCCTGTATCTACGGCATCGGGTCCGTGGAAACCTATACCGCGATGACCTTTTCATTGACCGCAGGGGTGGAAATTGAACCAAGAGAATTAGCACGCAGGTTGGTATCCATGCAGTATAGCCGCAATGATGCTGCTTTCCAGCGCGGCACATTCCGCATTCGCGGCGACGTTGTAGATATTTTCCCCAGCCATTATGAAGACCGCGCGTGGCGCCTGATGATGTTTGGTGATGAAATTGAAGAGATTATTGAATTCGACCCACTAACCGGCGAAAAAATTCGCACACTGGAAACGGTCAAAGTGTATGCCAACAGCCACTATGTTACCCCGCGCCCAACACTTGATCAGGCAGTCAAGAAAATCAAGGCTGAGCTGAAACAGCGACTGAAATACTATGAAGAGCATGGCCGTATTCTCGAAGCCCAGCGACTGGAACAACGTACACTTTTTGATATTGAGATGATTGAAGCCACCGGCAGCTGTGCCGGGATTGAGAACTACAGCAGGTACCTGACCGGGCGAAACCCTGGCGAGCCCCCACCAACCCTGTTCGAATATATCCCCGAAAATGCCCTGCTGTTTGTTGATGAAAGTCACGTCAGTGTAGGACAAATTAACGGTATGAGCCGCGGGGATGCGAAAAGAAAGTCCACCCTTGCTGATTACGGCTTCCGTCTACCCAGCTGCGCAGATAACCGCCCCCTGAAATTCGAGGAATGGGACGTAATGCGCCCGCAAAGCGTTTTTGTGTCCGCAACGCCCGGCGATTGGGAACTGGAACAAACAGGCGGCGTCTTTACAGAGCAGGTTATTCGCCCAACAGGACTGATTGATCCTGAGGTAGAAATTCGCCCCGTCGACAGTCAGGTTGATGATCTGATGCACGAAGCAAGGAAAATATCTGACGCTGGTATGCGCGTACTTGTTACCACCCTGACAAAACGCATGGCAGAGGACCTGACCGAGTATTTACACGAAAATGGGGTCAAGGTACGCTACATGCATTCTGATATTGACACCCTGGAACGCATGGAAATTATCCGTGACTTACGGCTTGGGGTATTTGACGTGCTTGTTGGTATCAACCTGCTGCGTGAAGGACTGGATATTCCGGAATGTGGCCTGGTTGCCATTCTTGATGCCGACAAGGAAGGTTTCCTGCGGTCTGAACGATCACTTGTACAGACTATTGGCCGGGCGGCCCGTAACGCTCGCGGTCGGGTTATTTTGTATGCGGATACAATCACCCGGTCCATGGATGCAGCCATTTCCGAGACTAATCGCAGACGTGAAAAACAAATAGCCTATAATGAATTACACGGCATCACGCCGCAAACCATCGAAAAACGCATTGGCGATCTGATGGCAGATGTCAGTTCTGGCGACTATGTCACTGTTGATATCGGTCCTGATGCAGACCATCTGGTTGGCTCTAATCTGAAGAAGCATATCGAAGATCTGTCCAAGCAAATGATGCAGGCGGCCGAAGATCTTGAATTTGAAGAAGCAGCAAGACTGCGCGATGAGATCAAACGGCTGGAGGCAGGCGAACTTGGCGTTCCTGACAAGTCATTAAGACCGAAGGGCCGCGCGATGGGCGGCAAGCCCGGCACACGCACCAGAAAGGCTAAAAGCCACCGAAAACTGGGATAGAGACGCGAAACGTCAAAAGCTATAACCAAAGGTATCAATATCGGTTTTATAATGGTCGGCAATCATCTCGCGACTTTCATCGTCATAATAGTCGCGGTATGGGCCACGCTTACTTTTATTCGTGTGCGGCAGCTTTTGCCCCAGCATACCAAGACGCTCAAGTACCGTGTCCACATCCTGCCCAATTGTCTCAAACCGGCCGAGGAAATCAACCAGCTGTTCTCCATTATCATCCAGCACAAAACGGTGCTGGTGATCCCACTGGACGTGGGTTTTCTTCATCGTCAGATTTAGATAGGTTTTCAGGTCTGCATCCGCTTCCATACCAATAAAAGCACGTAAATCTTTACGGCCTTTCATATAGGCATACTGTGATATTGCCTTATCCCAAGGGTTACGAACGAAAGCGAACTTATAACAGGCACCAAACAATTCCGCGCCAACCTCCTGTCGGATTTGCTTTGCCAGTAAATGCTGCAAGCCGCCTGTCTGATACTTGTTATAATGGGGGCGCACAAAACCCATCCATAATTGGTCCGTTTTGCGCTCTTGTGGTGCCCCCCAGACAATTCTCTCGATACTGCTTCCACCCGTTTTAGGGATATGAACAAAGATGCACTTATGTTTTCTCGAAATCACTAATCAGTATCCTGTCTGTTTCTGTGATGAAGGGGATTAGCGCGAAGCCGCAACAACCGTACGAGGCAAAGGACTGGTAAAAACATCATCAAAGAAACTGATAGTCAGCTCATCAATGATGTTGGAATTGGTATTAATCAGGATTGCCAGCCCCACGTCCCTATCTGCAGAATAGGCCACCATGGAACGAAATCCTGCAACGGCACCACCATGGGCGACAATTTCCTCATCGTGAAACTGATACAGGCGCCAGCCCAACCCGTAATGGGCATCGGTCAAGTGCGGGCGCCACAGTTTCTTGCCCATTTGGCGCTTGCTTTCAATTTGCTTGGCGGTAAGCGTTTTAAGCACTTCCGGGCTGATGACATCCGGGCGGTGACCTGTGTGCGCAATCAACCACTTGGACAAATCAACAATACTGGCATTGACACCCGCCGCAGGAGCAATCCGGTAATAATCTTCTTTAACCTGAACCGGCTTGACGCCTTTACGAGTACGCTGATGGGGTGCTGCCACATTCTTTGCATCCAGAAACGGCGCGAAGCCTACGGAGGCTGTGTTCATTTCAAGGGGCTTGAACAACCGTTCTTCGATCAAGTCCCCATAATCAGCGCCGGTTTTTTCTTTTATTACCGGCTCGACAAGGCTGAACATAATGTTCTGATACCCGTAACAGTCCCCAGGTTGGCAAAGTGCCCGAACCTTGTTAAAGCGAGGCAGAATCTCCTCGACCGGGCGACCAGCCTCCAGAATATTATCGTAGGCATTAGGCATCAGCCCCGATGTGTGTGACAAAAGATGACGAATGTTCAGCGCCTTAAGACTGGCCGACGACCGCAGACGTAATTCAGGGGCATAGGGTGCCACTTTTTCTTCGAAACTAAGCGTGCCTTCTTCAACCAGCTTTGCAGCAAGTGTCGCTGCAAATGTTTTAGAGACTGATGCCAACCGAAAGGCAGTGTCCTTGTTCACCTTGCTGTGCTCAGTGGCCTTCCGGTAGCCCAGAGTGCCCAACTGCAGAATTTCGCCTTCCTTGACAATAACGTAGGCACCGCCCGGCACATCCCCTTCACGGAGTTTTATACTGAAAAGACGATCAAACTTTTTCAAATCCTGCTGGCTCTGAGCAGATGCAACCGTCGCTGTAACCAGCACGGACAGAAGGGTACAAACAAGCCTGCTTTTCAAAATCTTCATGCCTTGACGCTACTCACTTAAAAATCTTTTTACAATACGGTTCACCATATCCGGCTTTTCTGCATGCAGCCAGTGGCCTGTTCCTTCCACGGTCCGCACCGTCGCACGCGGGAACAATTCCAGTATCTGATCCTTGTGGTCCGCCGTGATATAGTTTGACGTACCACCGCGAACAAACAAGGTCGGCCCCAGATACGGGGTACCATCATTCCCAGCCATAATATTTGAATGCTGATCCAGGATCGCATCCAAATTCAACCGCCAGCCCCATTTGCCGTCCTTATTTTTGCGCCAATTGGTTAAAATAAAACTGATAATTTCAGGTTCATCAATAAATTGCTTCAGAATTTCTCCTGCTGGCTTTCTGCCCTCTGCGCCCTTTTCAGAAACAGCCTGCATTCCAGCAAGAATGCTATCATGGCCATGACTGTATTGAACTGGTGCAATATCCAGCACCACCAGCTTTCCAATTCGTTCCGGGATGGTCAGCGCAGTCTGCATCGATGTTTTCCCACCCATGGAATGCCCCACCAGATACACATCCTCGTCAAGTCCAAGGTCATCCAACAGCTCGATCACATCAGCTGCCAGCAACGGATACGTCATGTCGTCCGCGTGGTCACTGCGGCCATGATTACGCAGGTCAACCGCGATAACCTGATAATCTTCTTCAAGGGCCCGCGCCAGTGCTCCAAGATTGTCTGCCGATCCGAACAAACCGTGCAGAAGAACAACTGGATGACCTTCACCCCGTATGCGGTGGAATAGTTTCATCGTCACCTCCCGACCCTTGCATGACCAAGCGGCCCATGCCCTGCGCCGTACCCTGGCGCTTTGGCAATTGCTTCCTGGACAAAAGCATGTGCGTTCCTGACAGCAGTCTCCAGGCTTTCGCCCGCTGCCATCCCCGCCGCAATGGCGCTTGCCAACGTGCAACCAGTTCCGTGTGTATTCCGGGTATCCTGTTTGCGCGCTTCAATTTCGACAATACCATGCGGCGTCACCAACAAATCAGTTAAGTCCTGCACAGGTAGGTGCCCACCCTTCATCACCACTGCCTTGGCACCAAGTGTAAGAATATCCTCCCCCGCAGCCTTCATATCGGAAACGTCCCTAATCGTGCGGCCAGTAAGGATTTCAGCCTCTGGAATGTTGGGGGTCACAACCGCAGCACGGCTAACCAGACGTTCCTTCAAGGCACTAACAGCTTCTGCTGACTGAAGTGTATCACCGCTTGTTGCCACCATTACCGGGTCCACCACTATGGGAATGGTGGCAGGTATTACGTCAGCAACCGTCTCAATGGTGGCAATATCCGCAAGCATGCCTGTTTTAATGACATCAGCACCGATATCTGAAAGCACAGATTGAATTTGTCCGGCGATAACTTCCTGCGGAACGGGATAAATGCCGGTAACGCCCAGCGTGTTCTGCACCGTAATCGCAGTCACCGCGGTGGCAGCGTACCCACCCAGCATGGTGACAGTTTTGATGTCAGCCTGAATACCGGCACCCCCGCCGCTATCCGAACCCGCAATAATCAGAACACGTCCCACCAGTGGCTCCTAGGCGCTTTGTACTTCTGCGCAGATTGTATCAACGATACGGTTTACTTGCGCGGCGTCATCGCCTTCGGCCATAACCCGGATCACTGGCTCGGTTCCTGACTTGCGAATAACAAGACGGCCACTTCCGTTCAGTTCTGCCTCTGCGGCGGCAATTGCTTTTTTCACTGTTTCATTTTCAAGGGGCGCGTCCGCACTGAACCGGACGCTTTTCAGCGTCTGCGGTACCGGATCAAATTGTGCACAGGCTTTAGACGCTGGCACACCCGACTGAATTATCTCAGTCATCACCTGCAAGGCAGAAACCAACCCATCACCCGTCGTAGTAAAATCATTTAAAACAATATGCCCTGACTGCTCGCCCCCAACATTAAACCCGCCACTGCGCATTCTTTCCACCACATAGCGGTCACCAACCTTGGTCCGCTCAAGGGTTAACCCTTCACCTTCTAAAAGACGCTCAAGACCGAGGTTCGACATCACGGTAGAAACAAGACCGCCGCCTTTAAGGATACCGCGTCTATGCCAGTTTCGGGTAATCAGCGCCATAATCTGATCGCCGTCTACGATCTGGCCGCGTTCATCGCATAAAATTAACCGGTCTGCATCACCGTCAAGCGCAATGCCTATATCAGCACGCTCTGTGATCACCTTGGCACACATGGCTTCTGGGGACGTCGATCCGCACCCATCGTTGATGTTAAAACCATTTGGGGCTACGCCCATTGGTATAACTTCTGCGCCCAGTTCCCAAAGCGCTGTTGGTGCCACCTTATAAGCCGCACCATTTGCGCAGTCGACCACCACTTTCAAACCATCCAGACGTACACCAGACGGCACCGTGCCTTTGGCATACTCAACATAGCGGCCCTTCTCATCCTCCAGACGCATCGCCTTGCCAAGCTTTTCTGACGGCTTCAGAATATCATCCCCGCCTTCATCTACCAGACGCTCTATCTCCAGCTCTTGTTCATCAGATAGTTTATAGCCGTCAGGGCCGAAAAACTTGATGCCATTGTCATAGTGTGGGTTATGGCTGGCAGAAATCATAACGCCCAGATCGGCGCGCAGTGACTTCACCAGCATGGCAACCGCTGGTGTTGGCATTGGCCCCACCAGAATAACATCCATACCCGCGGCAATAAAACCGGCGGTAAGCGCAGGTTCGAACATATAACCGGACCGGCGCGTGTCTTTGCCGATCACAACACGGTGGACATGGTCGCCGCGAATGAAAGTCTGCCCAGCAGCCAGACCAACCCGCATGGCAATATCAGGGGTCATATGGCCCACATTGACCTTGCCCCGCATGCCGTCTGTACCAAAATACTTGCGTTCCATCTGCCCGCCCCTCGCGTTAGAGAACATTGAAGTCTGCATCAAAATTTATGATTAATCATATACGTCCATCATGGACACGTCTGCAAGTGCCTGATGCACTTTCATTGCCTGTACCGTCTCGGCAACATCATGCACCCGAAAAACCTGAACACCGACCGTGCGCGCGACAAGGGCCGCTGCAACCGATCCCGGCATACGGTCTTTCGCGTCTTCAACGCCGGTGATTGCCTCTATAAACCGTTTACGTGAAGCACCTAAAAGGACAGGACACCCAAGACCGTGCAACATAGCAAGCCCGTTAATCAGCGATAGATTGTCCACCAACACCCGCTTGCCAAAACCTATACCGGGGTCGAGGATTATTTTATCCTGCGAAATTCCAGCTGCAATCGCTGCATCCCGCCGTGCTTCCAGATAATCATACACTTCTAACAGGGCGTCCGAATATGTAGGATTATCCTGCATGGTTTCAGGTAATCCTTGCGAATGCATCAAAACGACAGGCGCGCCGCTTCTCACGGCGACATCCATACTGGCACCGTCATATTCAAGAGCAGAAACATCATTCAGAATATGCGCCCCGGCATCCAGTGCCTGCTGCATGACCGTGCTGTGCCGTGTATCAACCGATATGGGTACACCTTCACCAGCCAGCGCTGCTATGACAGGTAAAATGCGGTTTGCTTCTTCGCCTTCCCAAACGGGCTTGGCACCCGGGCGGGTACTTTCACCACCGATGTCGATAATGTCTGCGCCTTCGGCCACCATTTGGCGTGCACGGCGGACGGCGGCATCGGGATCAATAAAATCACCACCATCAGAAAAACTGTCAGGTGTTACGTTCAAAACCCCCATAATCAAAGGACGGGTGAAGGCTAGCATACGACCAAGGCCAAGGCCCGCACATTCAATAGGCTGGCGCGGTGTTTCAATTGCACTTTTCTGTGCACACAAACTCTTCTGCAGCGGAGCAGGTAACATGCCCAGAACGCTGTCTATGTCACCGGCAGGAATATAGTGATTTACAACTCGGGTTTGCTCTTCACGGATAATCAGCCTGACACCAGCGAACTTCAATCCGCTATTGCCAAGCCGCAAGCCGGCGGCAGAACCCATAAATGAACCAACGGGGAGAAGGTATCCCTTCGCCCCGTCAGATAGACTTGGTAGATCAAACGTCACAGGAATTTAGCCTTCTGGCTGCGGTGTGGCAGGGCCAGAACCTGACGTTTTACCTGTTGTAGGGATCGAACTGGATGCAGACGGCGGCATTGGTTTGTCATCGTCTTTCTTTTCATCCTTGCGGATCTCCTCACCATTGATCAGTGCCTTTAATTCATCCCCTGTCAGGGTTTCATATTCAAGCAGCGCTTCACTGATGATATTTAACTGATCCCGGTGATCCGTCAGGATTGTCTTGGCACGTTCGTACCCTTCTTCCACAAAACGGCGGATTTCTTTATCAACAAGCATCGCAGTTTCATCAGACATGTTTTTCTGCTGTGACACAGAATGTCCCAGGAACACCTCTTGCTCGTTCGCCGCATACTGGATAGGACCAAGCTTGTCGGACATACCCCACTGCGTCACCATCTTGCGTGCCAGATTGGTTGCTGACTGAATATCGCCAGAAGCACCGGACGACACTTCGTCATAGCCAAACACCAATTCCTCGGCTACGCGGCCACCCATTGCCATTGCCAAATGGTCATGCATTTTCTGGCGACGGAAAGAATATTCATCCCGCTCTGGCAGGCTCATCACCATACCAAGGGCACGACCCCGCGGAATGATTGTCGCCTTATGGATAGGATCAAGATGCGTACAGTGCAAAGAGACAAGCGCGTGTCCGCCTTCATGATAGGCAGTCATCTTCTTCTCTTCGTCCGTCATCACCATTGACTTGCGCTCAGACCCCATCATGACCTTGTCTTTGGCGTCTTCGAAATCTTTCATCGAAACAATTTTCTTATTGCGGCGTGCAGCCAACAAAGCTGCTTCGTTTACAAGGTTCATCAAGTCTGCACCAGAGAAGCCCGGCGTACCGCGCGCGATCGTTTGTTTGTCAACATCAGGTGCCAACGGAACCTTTGACATATGAACACCCAGAATTTTCTCACGGCCATTAATATCTGGATTAGGCACAACAACCTGACGGTCAAAACGGCCTGGACGCAACAATGCAGGGTCAAGAACATCAGGACGGTTGGTAGCCGCCAAAATGATGATGCCTTCATTTGCTTCAAAGCCATCCATTTCAACAAGCAGCTGGTTCAGTGTTTGCTCGCGCTCATCATTACCGCCACCAAGACCGGCACCACGATGGCGACCAACGGCATCAATCTCGTCAATGAAGATGATACACGGTGCATTTTTCTTGGCCTGTTCGAACATGTCGCGGACACGGCTTGCACCGACACCGACAAACATCTCAACAAAGTCAGACCCGGAGATTGTGAAAAACGGAACATTTGCTTCGCCAGCGATCGCCCGTGCGAGAAGCGTTTTACCCGTACCAGGAGGGCCAACAAGAAGGGCTCCCTTTGGGATTTTGCCGCCAAGGCGCTGGAATTTTTGTGGGTCCTTCAGGAAGTCAACAATCTCTTCCAGCTCTTCCTTTGCTTCTTCGATACCTGCAACATCTTCAAATGTTACGCGGCCTTGCTTTTCCGTCAGCAGGCGAGCGCGGGATTTACCAAAGCCCATGGCACCGCCACCACCGCCGCCTTTGCCCTGCATCTGGCGCATCATAAAGATCCAGATACCGATAATCAGCAGGAATGGAAGCCATGACAGTAACATACCAAGGAACAGATTTGATTCTTCTGCATCAACTTTGAACGTTACGTTGCTGTCGCGCAGACGATCCACCAGCTTGTCATCGTACGGCATAACCGTTTTAAATGTCTCACCGGACCCAACGTATTGGCCAGTGATTTCCTGGCCTTTGATTTCGACCTGCTGGACTTCGTTCTTTTCAACAGAATCAAGGAACTGACTATAAGCAATCTCCGTTGATTGCCCCTGACCACCCTGAAACAGGTTAAACAGAGCAAACAACAGCAGGATAATCATTCCCCATACGAGCGCATTGCGCATAAAACTGTTCACTACATCGCCTTTCATAGCACGACAACATCACCACACGGGGTGTGGTGTTTGCTGCCGATCAATTTGGGGAGTGTCTTCTCCCAATATTCCTTATACACACAGATAAGACTATCTTGGCCGTGTGCAAGAGTAAACCACCTGATATTCGTCATTTTTTCGGTATAGCGTTGCTGAGGCACGATAAAGTAACGATAGGTGTGCCTGTGCTACATTTACCAAGCGTAGGTAGTTCAACCACTTCAGCATCCCCATTTTCTGCCAACCGGCACACAACAGGCAGCCCCCGCCGCACAACAGTCGGGACCATAATATCCTTCAAATCCGGCCACTGTGCACGGGCCTGCCCCCATAAATCATCCGCAAGCGGCATGATCACTAGATCAGCTACACTATTTGTTTGGGCGGATACGACAAACCTGTTATCCCAAACACCATCCCCCAAAGGAGTTGCAGGGCTAATTGCAGAGGGTTCACGCGCAAATAAAAACCCATCACCCAAAGGTTCAATCTTACAGCCAGCAAGTGTTACCCCGGCAAAATCAATATCGCGCATGGCTGCATATAGCCGTTCCAACTTCTCAAAGCGGGGCGCATATTCTGCATCAGCAACTGCGTGCAAAATGGCAATAATCCCCCGCAGAACAATCTCATCAGGTGCAGAGTTCAACGCCTCAGACGGAATACTGACATAGTGCTGTGGCTCCATCCGTGCATAGGTATCCAGCCACTGGTTAACATAAAAAGTGATCGCCTGCCGTGATCTGCGCAGTCGGTCCGCCGTTTCGGACAGTCGCAAAATATCAAGCCCCTCCAGCGGAGGTTCCTTTAAAAACTGGCGCACCTTAACCCGGTCAAAAGCCTTATTCTCATTTGAAGGATCTTCAATCCAGTCAAGATCATGGCGCTGCAGGAAAGCGATCAATTGTTCTTTGCGTGTGCGCAGAAACGGACGAAGAAGCGCGATACCCGTTCCGGCATAGTCAGGCGTCACAGCCGGCATGCCAGCCAAGCCGTAAAGACCGCTACCACGTGCCAGTCGCAGGATCAGCGTCTCTGCCTGATCATCCATATGATGCCCGGTCAGAAGAAACGATATCCCCTGCTCTCTGCAGACGTCGGTCAATAACCGGTAGCGTTCCCGGCGCGCAACGGCCTGAATATTTCCTGTGGGTTTAGCGCCTGACCAGCGTACAATCTGGTGTGCAATATTCTGATCCGCAAGCATGCTGGTGACAGTTTCTGCCTCCGCACCGGAATCTGGCCGTAAACAGTGATCAACCGTAATTGCCAGTGTTGGCCTACAGGCTGCTGCCAGAAAAGCCAGGGCCAAACTATCCGCCCCGCCAGAGACGGCAACCGCCACTTTGTCATCAGGCCCCACCCCGGCATTCAACAGCCAGGCGTCCAGATGATCAACAGTGTAGTCGCGGTCCACCATGTATAGTACCTATCAGGAACACCCTGCCTGTTTTTCAAGCCGTTTGGCACGATCCTTCAGCCTTGATGATTCTCCACTGCCAACCCGGCCAAATTCAGCCAAAGTATTGCAGGCCTCACTGGGTGCATCCATAGAAATTAAGACCTCCCCAAGGTCTACAAGCGCGGCTGGGCGTCGCTCATGGTCAGGAAAGTCTGTTACAAGCGAGAGAAATTCGTTCGCCGCCAGTCCAGGACGGCCTTGCAGCATATGAACACGGCCTAGCCAATAGCGTGCATTCCCGATCCGACTATCTCCTTTGTTCTTTTCAATAAACTGTTCAAATGCAATACGCGCATTATCCAGTTGCTCTTTGCGCACAAATGAAAATGCATAGGTATATTGCTCGTCAACGCTACCATTTGGCAGACTGACAACGGAAGCTGCTGGCGCTACCGGCTCTGCTGCCGGTTCTGCCAGGAATTCACCGCTAGCTGCTGGCGGCTCCGGGCTATAGGTTTGCGGTGTGGTTTGCGCTGTTCCCGCCGCACTGCCCCCTGCACGAAAGCTCATTTCCCGACGCAGCATATCAAGGGCATTTTGCTGCTCCCGCTGACGATACTGCAGTTCCTCGATCTGACCGGTCAAGGCGCGCAGCTGCGCTTCAAGGCTATCCACCTTAACTGACATCTGTGCAAGTACCCCGCGGTCTGCCGTAGTTGCCTGCTGCGGAACATTTTCTTCTGGCGGTAACTGCCCGCCCTGGAACACACGTCGCTGCACAGCACGCAGTTGTTTTTCAATTGCGATTATTTTGCGGTCCAACTCTTTGGCACTTTGTGCTGATGCAGGTATTGCCATTAGAAAAACAAGCAGGGAAACAAGATATATGCGCATGAAACTCACCGTATCTATTGAAAACAAGGGAAACTACCAAGCCATGATGGCAAAAACATGATGGCCCCGCCCAATCAAGTTGGACAGGGCCACCGAATTCCTTCAGGGTATGGCGCGATTAATTTACGCGCAAAACACCACGACGGTTACGTGCGTGCGTACTTTCGTCACCACCGCTGGCAACAGGACGCTCTTTACCGTAGCTGATTGTCTGAAGACGTGTGGAAGGCACACCAAGTGCAACCAGATAATTCTTCACAGCATTTGCACGACGATCACCCAGCGCAAGGTTATATTCACGCGTTCCGCGCTCATCACAGTGACCTTCGATTGTCAGGGACACGCGAGCATACCCATAGCCCTGTGACATCCACTTTGCAGCAGCCTCAAGAACAGCACGGCCATCATCGTTCAGTTCGCTGCTATCGTATGCAAAGAACACACGATCAGCACCCGCAGTCATATCCATGTAGTCATTCAGACCAGTCTGGTTTGGCAGACCGAATTCTTCTACCATCAATTCTTCAGCAGTTTTTGGCTGCTCAACAGGAGCCATCTGCTCCTCTTCCACTGTTGGCGCAGTTACTTCTGGCTCAGGTTCTTTGGAACAAGCTGCAGCAAGAAGAGCAGCAACAGTGACGAATGCGAATTTGGAGCCCATACGGTTGGACATATTGATACACCCTCCAACATATTTAAAAATTAAGGGTTTCCCCCGGGTTGATCTTATATAGCACCGCCCGATTTGTCCTTAAAATAACCGAAACTGTGCCGACTGTTCGCGCAAACTATATAGTCACATTTCCATATGTTCAAGCAGGGAAGACGACTAAATAGCTGCTTTTTCATCTTTTTTGGTATTTTCTTAACGCTTTTGGGATAGCCGGGTCAAAAAATTGCAGAAATCAATGCGATACAGGCGAATAGCGCGAAGACACTCGCAAAAACGTGATTTAGCTTTTCCAGCATACGGTCAGTGATTACATCTCTTAATTTAACGGCAATCCCTGCGAAGGTTGCCCACCACAATGCGCCCCCAATAAATATACCGACTGATAATAGCGCCCCGAACTGCCAAAGCGTGTTAAAGGCGCGGCCCATTTCTGTAACCCCTACCAGTGTGAACAACCCTGCAAACCCCAGAAATACACCAGGGTTGGACAGCGTCAGCATAGCAGCCGCCAGCATACTGCGTTTCACGCCCACTGAACCATTTGGGCGGGAAAGGTGCGGATGGCTGCGCCATACTTTGATGGCAAAGGTTGTCAGCAATATTGCTGCGAATATTTTTAAGTAGACCAAATAAGCTTCAATGGCGGAATGAACCGCCGCCAAACCATAGGCTGCAAGCGCCCCGTAAAAGGCATCCACGAACGCTGCGCCAAGCCCGATCAGAAATCCGTGAAACGCATTACCGTAAAGACTGCGCTGCAAACAGATAATATTAACCGGACCAAGGGGGGCAGAGACTATATAGCCAAAAAACACACCCCAAAAAAATACACTGGCTTCCTGCATCCACTTCCCCACTCGGCTTTCAGCCTACAAATAGTGCCCCTACCAAGGGGCATTCTGCCAATCATTGCAGCGGCTCTATATATTTGTAACATTTTTGATCTTTGACCATAACCATCAAATAATCATTTTGATCCTTGAATATCAGCCCGGAATAGATAAGTGATAAAGCATGAAAATATTACAGCTAGAAAACAGAGGCGTTTTTCGCCTGAGCGGCCCGGAAGCATTCTCCTTTCTTCAGGGGCTGGTGACCAATGACTTGAACCTGATCAAAGAAGGGCACGCCGTTTATGCCGCCCTTTTGACGCCGCAGGGAAAGTTCTTCTACGACATGATCATTTTCAAAGACGGCGATGATCTTTTGCTGGATGTCGAGGCTGACAGCAAACAGGACTTTTATCGCCGCTTGATGCTATATAAATTGCGGGCAGACCTGACAATTACAGACATCAGCGACACACACCATGTCTTTGCCGCGACAGAGCAACCTTCCAGCGGTATTTTCGCACCAGACCCGCGCCATAGCGACCTTGGTTATCGCGGCATCACAGATCACAGGCCTGAAGGAACAGCCTTGTCTTTACCTGACTATGAAAACCTCCGCCTTAGATGTGGCGTACCTGACGGTAGCCGCGACATGGAGCGGGAGAAATACTTCTGGCTGGAAACTGATGCTGAACGATTAAACGGAGTCAGCTTTACCAAGGGATGCTACATCGGTCAGGAATTAACAGCGCGGATGAAACATAGAACTAATCTGAAAAAACGACTGGTGCCCGTGTCTTCGACGGATGAAAGCCTGGAAACTGGCGCTGATATTCTGACGGAAAGCGGCAAAAAAGCAGGCACACTGCGTACTGTCAGCGGCACACATGCCCTTGCCTATTTGCGCCTGGAATATATTGGCGACAATCTGTCACTTGAAAATGGTACCGCAATTAGCATTATAGACTAATAGTCGCGCTGCAGCGCCAATTACACCGTGGAACAAAACGATGAAATCTAAAAAAGACCGCACCCTTGCCGCCATGAGCAAACATGACAAAGTTCGCTTTGCAATTGTTGCCATCGTCTTCCTTGTGATTTTTATGGCAGTTTTTGGCTAAGATCACTTTTACTCAATCAAATGCTAACCGCTGGTGCAGATAGTCGGGCAAAATTGTCGGCCGCAAGCACAGCAAAGTATCATGCAAAAAGGGCGCGCCTGATAAGGCACGCCCCTGATTACTGATGGATTTCTGCGCTGATTACCGCAATGCAGCCTGTGCAGCAGCCAACCGGGCAATTGGCACACGGAATGGCGAACAGGACACATAATCCAGCCCAACATCATGACAGAACATGACAGATGCCGGGTCACCCCCATGCTCACCACAAATGCCAAGCTTTAGATCAGGCTTGGTGGAACGGCCTCGCTCAGTTCCTATTTTAACCAGTTCGCCCACACCTTCCTGATCAATAGAGACAAAGGGGTCTTGGGCAAAAATATCCAGTTTCACATATTCATCCAGGAACCGTGCAGCATCATCCCGGCTGATACCAATCGCTGTTTGTGTCAGGTCATTCGTTCCAAACGAGAAGAAGTCAGCAGACTGAGCAATTTTCGCGGCCTGCAATGCAGCACGCGGCAATTCAATCATGGTACCAACCATATATTCAACTGTGTGGCTTTGCTCCGTGAACACTTTTGCAGCTTCTGCCTCTACCCTTTGGCGCAGCATGGACAGTTCTTTTTCTGTCGCAACAAGCGGGATCATAACCTCTGGCACCACTGTTTCACCGGATTCTTTTTCCACTGCAACCGCAGCTTCAAAGATTGCCCGTGCCTGCATTTCATAAATTTCAGGATAGGAAATCCCCAAACGACATCCCCGGTGACCAAGCATCGGGTTGAATTCATGTAGCTCATTTGCTTGACGTTTCAGTTTCTCAACACTGATCCCCAATGCACCTGCAACCTGCTCAAACTCATCGTCTTCACGCGGCAGGAATTCATGTAGTGGTGGGTCAAGGAGGCGAATTGTAACCGGCAAACCGCGCATAATCTTGAAGATTTCAGTAAAGTCTGCGCGCTGCATCGGCAACAGCTTCGCCAGTGCCTCGCGGCGCCCTGCTTCTGTTTCAGACAGGATCATCTGACGAACAGCTACAATACGCTCGCCTTCAAAGAACATATGCTCGGTCCGGCACAGACCAATACCTTCGGCACCGAACTCCCGTGCGGTGGTTGTGTCGGCAGGCGTGTCCGCGTTTGTGCGTACCTTCAGTGTCCGGTAGGTGTCTGCCCACTCCATCAGTGTCGCAAAATCACCGGCCAGCTCTGGCTGCAGCGTTTTAACTTCACCAATCATGACTTCGCCCGACGCTCCATCAATAGTGATCAGGTCACCCTTCTTAATCTCACGCCCCATGCAGTGCATGATTTCGGCCTTGGCATCAATACGAATGGCACCAGCGCCTGATACACAGGGACGGCCCATACCACGGGCCACCACGGCTGCGTGACTAGTCATGCCGCCGCGCGCTGTCAGAATACCTTTCGCGGCATGCATACCGTGAATATCCTCTGGGCTGGTCTCGGTGCGGCACAGGATCACATCCTTGCCAGCCTTCGCCCACTCTTCTGCCTCATCAGCGGTAAACACAGCCGCACCGTGCGCAGCACCTGGGCTGGCAGGCAAGCCGCGCGTCAACACATCACGCGGGGCATCAGGGTCCAGAGTCGGATGCAGAAGCTGGTCAAGCGCCCCTGGCTCAACCCGCATGACAGCAGTTTTTTCGTCGATAAGGCCATCGGCTGCCAGTTCAACAGCAATTTTCAAGGCAGCTTTGGCAGTCCGCTTTCCACTACGGGTTTGCAGCATCCATAATTTACCGCGCTGAACAGTAAATTCGATATCCTGCATGTCTTTATAGTGCTTCTCCAGCTTCTCAAAAACGGACGCAAGCTGACCAAATACCTCTGGCATGCTTTCTTCCATGCTAAGGTCTTTGGCACCTGCCTTTTCACGAGCCGCTTTGGTCAAGTTCTGTGGTGTCCGGATACCAGCAACCACATCTTCACCCTGTGCATTAATCAGATATTCGCCATAATATTCATTCTCGCCGGTAGACGGATCACGGGTAAAGGCAACGCCTGTTGCCGACGTCTCCCCCATATTACCAAACACCATAGCCTGCACATTAACGGCTGTGCCCCATTCTTCGGGGATATTATTCAATTTACGGTACACCTTGGCACGTTCAATCCGCCAACTACCAAATACGGCACCTATAGCACCCCACAGCTGATCATGGACATCCTGTGGGAACGGTTCCCCCAAGGTTTCTTGTGTTTTCTTCTTGAAAGCAGCAACCAGGACTTTCCAGTCATCGGCAGTCAGGTCGGTATCCAGATCGACACCTTTTTCGTCCTTGTGCAGATCAATCAATTCTTCAAAGTGGTAATGGTCCACCCCCAGAACAACATCCGAATACATCTGAATGAAACGGCGGTAACTGTCCCACGCAAAACGCTCATTCTCGCTGTTTTTAGCAAGCCCTTCGACAGTTTGGTCATTCAAACCGAGGTTAAGAACCGTGTCCATCATGCCCGGCATGGATACCCGTGCACCTGAACGAACAGAAACCAGAAGCGGATTTTCCGGATCACCAAACGTGGCGCCGACACTCGTCTCAATCGCCTTGATCGCCTCTGCAACCTGATCCTTCAGCTCGGACGGATACTGTCGCTCATTATCATAATAATAGGTACAGACTTCGGTGGAAATGGTCAGGCCCGGTGGCACCGGCAGGCCAAGCGATGCCATTTCTGCAAGGTTCGCCCCCTTGCCGCCCAGAAGATTTTTCATATCTGCACGGCCTTCCGCCGCGCCGTCACCAAAACTGTAAACCCATTTGGTCATTATACTTAGTCCTGTTGCACTGCGGTTGTCCCAAACGCAGTTGGTCTAAACGGTGGGTGACCCTTATGTCTGGTATCTGGTGTTCACCCGTTTTTTGAGCTTATGCCCACAATAGTCAGCCTTCAATCTGACCAAAGTCAGCGACTGTATTCACAGCCGCACGAATTTTTGCAAGTAGCGCCAGTCGATTTGCCCGTAGCACCGCATCGTCCGCATTCACTGTTACCTTGTCGAAAAAGGCATCAATCGGAGCGCGTAGCGTTGACAAGGCCGTCATTGATGCCTCGAAATTCTCCTGCTCAAGCGCAACAAGTGCATCCGTCTCTGCGGCACCCAGCGCTTCGAACAGTGTAATTTCTTCTTCCTGAGACAGCAGAGCAGCGGAAACGTCCGCACCGTATTCAGTGCCGTCTTTCTTTTCTTCAATTTTCAGAATATTCGCCGCCCGTTTATAGCCAGCCAGCAGGTTCACACCGTCGTCGGTTCCAAGGAAAGAACCAAGTGCGTCAACCCGGCCCAGAATACGCACCAGATCATCATCGCCTTTTGCAAACACGGCATCAATCAAATCATGACGTACGCCCAGATCACGTTGCTGCACTTTCAGGCGGTCACCAAAGAATGCCAGCAGCCCGAAATCCTGACTGGTATCTTTCATGGCAACTGATTGTGCCGCAAAGGATGCAATACCCGCATTTACAGCATCCTGCAAAGATAGCCGGATGCCATTTTCCGTGATCAAACGAATAACAGCAAGGGCAGCGCGGCGCAGAGCATAAGGGTCTTTCGATCCAGTTGGTTTTTGATCAATACCGAAAAAGCCAACAAGCGTATCAAGCTTTTCAGCCAGCGCGACCGCCACGGATACAGGGGCTGTTGGGCATGTGTCTGACGGACCAGCCGGGGCATAATGATCACGAATTGCATCAGCAACGGCGTCCGTTTCGCCCTGCGCTTTTGCGTAGTAACGTCCCATCACACCCTGTACTTCCGGGAATTCATAGACCATCTGAGATACCAGATCAGCTTTCGCAAGCTCGGCCGCACGCTCTGCCTCAGTCGCATCACAGCCAGGAATAAAATCGGCCAGCTTGCGCGCCAATGATTTCATCCGCGCAACACGGTCAGATACTTTTCCAAGCTCAATGTGGAAAACAATATCGTCAAGCGCGGCAAGATTATCATCCAGCCGTCCTTTCAAATCCTGATCCCAGAAAAACTTCGCATCTGCCAGACGTGCAGACAGTACCCGTTCGTTCCCGTCACGAACCATAGCGCCACCGTCAACTGTTTCTGTATTGGCAACAGTTATGAAATACGGCGCGAGATCACCGGTTTCGGGGTTACGTGTCACAAAGTATTTCTGATCTTTCTTCATAGTCAGGATCAGAACTTCTTCCGGTACAGCCATAAATGCAGGATCAAACGACCCCATCAGCGGTACTGGCCATTCAACAAGGCCAGCTACTTCCCGAAGCAACCCCTTGTCTTCAACCCACTCAAGCCCCTTCTCCGAGGTCAGGGAACTGATGCCCGCCGCAATCGCGTCTGCACGCTTATCGGCATTTACAATGACTTTATGGTCCAGCAGCTTTTGCTCGTAGTCTGCAAAGTCTGTCACCTCAAACCATTCAGGCGCCATAAAGCGGTGACCGAATGTTTTATTATTGGCTGTGAAGCCGTCAACGGTCAGATCAACTGCGGCACCATCCAGAATGCACAAAATATTCCGCAGAGGGCGCACCCATTTCAGGCTGCTACTGCCCCAGCGCTGGGACTTTGGCCACGGAAAGTTCCTAATGGTTGCTTCCAGCACTTCTGCGACCACATCGCCCGTTGGTCGGCCGGGCTTTTCTATCTTCGCAAAAAAGAAAGTTCCCTTTTTCTCTTCGCGTTCTTCCAGTTGGTCACGGGTAACACCTGCACCGCGCATAAAGCCTTCCAGTGCTTTTTCCGGTGCATCGGTGCGTGGTCCGCGACGTTCTTCTGATATATCAGGGGTCTTGTCTGGCAAGCCGTTCACACACAAAGTTAACCGGCGCGGTGTTACAAAGGCAGGTGCCTCATCAAACGTTAAGCCAGCCTCTTTCAAACCATCGGTTACCAATTTCGAGAGATCACGGGCAGCCTGTGTTTGCATACGGGCCGGGATTTCCTCAGAAAACAGTTCAATCAGAAGATCAGCCATTATTCTTCTCCACCGATTTTCTTGAGATATGTTTCACAGCACCCTTTGGCCAAATCCCGAACACGCCCAATATAGGCCTGTCGTTCCGTAACCGAAATAACACCGCGAGCATCCAATAGATTAAATGTATGGCTTGCGCGGATACACTGCTCATACGCAGGCAGCGGCAATTCAGCGGCTAAAAGCTTGGCGCATTCTTCCTGCGCTTCCTTAAAGTCACGAAACAGCTTTTCCGTATTTGCATGTTCAAAATTGTAGGCAGACTGCTGGCGCTCGTTCTCCAGATATACGTCCCCGTACGATGCACCGGCCCCGTTAAAGTCCAGGTCATAGACATTATCAACACCCTGTACGAACATGGCCAGACGCTCCAAGCCGTAGGTTAGTTCCCCGGACACGGGCTTGCATTCAATGCCGCCTACCTGTTGGAAATAGGTATATTGGCTGACTTCCATGCCGTCACACCATACTTCCCAGCCAAGCCCCCATGCACCAAGGGTTGGGCTTTCCCAGTCGTCTTCTACAAAACGAAAATCATGGAGATTTTTATCAAGGCCAATTGCTTCAAGACTACCCAGATATAGTTCCTGCATATTCTCAGGACTTGGCTTCAAAATCACCTGAAACTGGTAATAGTGCTGCAACCGCATGGGGTTTTCACCGTACCGGCCATCCGTCGGGCGTCGGCAGGGCTGCACGTATGCTGCATTCCAGCTATCCGGCCCCAGCGCCCGCAGAGTTGTCGCAGGATGAAAAGTCCCCGCGCCCATTTCCATGTCATATGGCTGAAGAATTACACAGCCCTGATCTGCCCAGTAATCTTGCAGTGTCAGGATGATATTCTGGAACGGCATACCTTTAGTGGCAGAAACTGAAGCCATAAAATAATCTTCTCTGTCTAGACCGGGACGAATCCCCAATAAATTTATTGCGCTGCAACGTAACTGTCACACACGACTTGGTCAAGAACCAGTATGGCAGAAGCAGCACTTAAATTACCCTGAAACGATTATTGATACAGCCATCAGATAAAAAGGGCACAATCCGTGCCCTCCTCGATCAAGCTGTCAGGACGATTGGCGCCCCTTTGGTAACGATGAATGTATGCTCGAACTGTGCCCCGAAACCGCCTTTATCAAGCCTGAGCGTCCAGCCGTCTTCATCTTCGACATAGCCTTTACTTTTAGTAGCCAAAAACGGTTCAATTGTAAGGACCTGCCCTTCATGCAATTTTTCGCGGTCACTAGGATAGTAGGTGTTCGGTACCGTCGGCTCCTCGTGTATCCATTTACCAACGCCGTGACCATTCAATCCTTCGATAACAAGAAAACCATGCTTCTTCGCTTCTTTTTCCACAGCCTTTGCAATTGCATTCAAAGGCTGGCCTGCCCGTGCAGCGAACATTGCCTTACGCTGGGCATCTTTTGTTGCCTTCAATAACTTCTGCAACAAAGGATCTACTTCACCAACTGCAAAGCTGGCACCGTTATCGCCAAAATATCCATCTTTTTCTGCGCTGACGTCGATGTTAACCAGCTGGCCTTCGCGCAGCGGCTCATCAGACGGAATTCCGTGCGCAATCGCATCGCCAACAGAAATGCAGGTATATCCCGGGAAATCATACGCAAGACCAGGCGCAGACCGGGCACCCTTTTCCGTAAGCATTTTCCCAGCCAACTCATCCAGTTCCCGCGGGGTAACGCCAGGCGCGACCTTGTCGCCCATTGCCCGCAAAACATCACGGCAGATTATGCAAATCTCGCGCAGGCCATCCAGTGCTTCGGCACCATCAATTGTCATGCTTCACCTGCATCTCTGATCTGCTCATGGTGGCGGATCACTTCATCAATGATAAACTGAAGAAACTTCTCACTGAACTCGGGGTCAAGGTTTGCGCTCTGTGCCAGTTCCCGCAACCGCTTGATCTGTTCCTGCTCCCGATTGGGGTCAGCTGGCGGCAGATTATGCTCTTTCTTATAAAAGCCTACTTTTTGCGTAATTTTAAAACGCTCTGCCAACATAAAAACCAGAGACGCATCAATATTATCAATACTTTCTCGGTATTCGATCAGCTTTTTGCGGTGTTCTTCATTCATGTCACTATCCTGTTCTCACAGGTTTCCTATAGCGCAGGGGTAACGGTAAAACAACACCGCTTCTTCGGCCAGGGCCACCCCAATTAGTCAGAACTAAATTCTAGAGGCCAAATCTGTTCCAGATAAAGCGTTCTTCAACTGCGGAGAGCAATTCCTTACCCAGTCCGTCGATTGGACTTGCTGTTGACGTAAGTGACTGCGTCTTCGACAAGCCAAGTAATCCGGATAGACGCGACTTTTTCTCGCCAACGACTTTCAGCTTAACTTTCTTGCCAAACCGTTCCTGCATTTTAGAACGAATATCGCCAATACCGTCCGTTAGCCCCAGCTTGTGTGCTTCTACACCAGAGAATACATCACCAGAGAATATCTTGCCGCGCAGACCCTTCAGTCGTTTGCCGCGCCGGTCCCTGACCATGCCTTTGAAATATTCATGGATTTCACCATGAAGGGACTTAAGGCGTTCAACATCTTCCTCGTTTTCTTCCTTGAAGGGGTCCAGCATCGCCTTCTTGTCGCCAGCTGAATAAACCCGGCGCTCAACACCTATTTTCTCAATCGCATCCTTAAAGCCAAAACCAGCCGATATCACACCAATACTGCCGATTATCGAAGCTTCATGGGCGAATATCTCGTCCCCCGCCAACGCCAGCATATATCCACCCGACGCCGCAACATCTTCTGCAAAGGCAACAACAGGCACGTCCTTTTCTGCTGCCAGCGCCCGTATCCGGCTGGTAATCATTGCGCTTTGAACAGGCGACCCACCAGGGGAGTTAATCAGGAGCGCCACCGCTGATAGTCCTTTGGTTTCAAAGGCCTCATCAAGCGTCGGTGCAAGGTCTGCCATATTCAGCCCTTTTTGAAACCGGCCGCCAGAGGCAATCACACCGTACAGACGAATAACCGCTACGACTGGCTTGGGCTTTCCAAACAAGGCGGTACGCGCTGAAGATAAGAACTTTGAAACTGGGTTTGCCATAATTTTTTCCGTTACTGTGGGCTGGTATTACCGTGGTGGCCACGGCTAATGGTTACTGCATATAAATAAAGGGACGTCTTTTAGAATTACAAGTCTTCCCCCATCAAAGCTGCAAGCTTTTTCCTTTACGCAGAATTGCCTCTGCTTCTTCGGTATAGCGGTCCTGCTCGCCGTGCAAAGCCAATCCCGGTAACAGTTTTGATGCGCCGTGAATGCCCTTGCGTCCCTGAATGATGACACGCTTGGCAGGCGAACCCAACCGGGGCCATAAAGGCATAATTTTTAATTCCCCAACCCGGCGGTACAAATGTGCAATCACCTCATCCATTCTGTCCGCGCGGTAAATAATCGTAACCGTTCCGCGGTTTTTCACCTGATATATGCAAAACTTAATCCAATCCTTCAGATTGGCCGTCGAATCCATATGCGCCAGTCCCTTGGTCTCTGCTGGGGGGCGGATCGCTTTTCCAGCTGCCAGATACGGGGGGTTGATCATTACATGGTCATACGTCGCCTCAGGGCATGACAAATCCTTGATCGAGCCGTGCTCAACCGTCACTTGCTCAGACAGATTATTTTCCAGAATATTTTGCCGGGCATACGCCAGCATATGATCCTGCATATCAATGCCGTACACCTTTACGCCGGGCAAACGGTGCGCCAAACATAGTGCTGCCCCACCAGAACCAACACCGCCTTCCAGAACAGTTTCACCGGGTTTTGCCTGTACGGACGCCGCAAGCAGAACTGTATCCATGGAAATGCGGTAGCCATCCCGTGGCTGCCGTAGCCTTAAGGCACCACCAAGAAAGTCATCAATTGTAAAGGGTTCGACTTCTCCTGCCGCCGCAGTCGGAAGCTGATCACTTTTAATTTGGTTATCCACAGGCTGCTCCCGTACCGCCAATAGCTGCTGCAACTTAAGGATATACTGGGAAGCTGGATAAAGATCAATAAATAGCGAGGGCGCACGTCAATCCTTGAAATGCCGTTAATCTGCCTCTATGGTCGCGAAAATTTGTCCCGGCTGACCCCGGCATCAGATCAGAGGTACCCTATGTCAGAAAATGTTGTTCCTATCACAGGCAAACAAACTGCGTCCGTTATTGACGAATTGCAGGCTTTGGTCGCGGAAGATATGAAGCATGTCAATGCTACCATTCTTGAACGTATGCAAAGCCATGTTGCCTTGATCCCGCAACTTGCAGGCCATCTGATCGCCTCTGGCGGCAAGCGTTTACGGCCCATGCTTACACTCGCAAGTGCCCGTCTGATTGGCTATGAAGGATCACGTCAAAACAAACTGGCTGCCTGTGTGGAATTTATCCATACAGCAACACTGTTACATGACGATGTTGTTGATGAAAGCAAGATGCGCCGCGGCCAGGAAACAGCCAATGAAATCTGGGGCAATCAGGCAAGTGTTCTGGTCGGCGACTTTCTCTTCAGCCGCTCTTTCGAGCTGATGGTCGAAGATGGCTCTCTGAAAGTACTGAAAATTCTGTCCGCTGCCTCCAGCATTATTGCCGAAGGCGAAGTCCTGCAATTATCTGTAGCTGGCGACGTATCCACCAGCGAAGAAACCTACCTGAAGGTGATCGAATCCAAGACGGCGGCCTTGTTCGCTGCCGCGTGTGAGATCGCCGGTGTAGTTGCCGAGCAGGGAGAAGATGTTGAAGCTGCGCTGCGCGATTATGGTCGCTATCTGGGCATTGCATTTCAACTCGCTGACGATGCGCTTGATTATTCTGCAAAGCAGGCAACGCTTGGCAAAAAAATCGGTGATGATTTCCGTGAAGGCAAATTAACATTGCCCGTTATGCTGGCCTTTCGCCGGGGTGATGATACAGAAAAAGCTTTCTGGCGCCGGACTATGGAAGATCACGACCAGACAGAAGAAGACCTGACACAGGCACTGGCATATCTGACAAAACATGACACATTGGCTGATACGCTGAACCGGGCACGGCACTATGGCTCAATGGCCAAGGATGCACTAGCGATCTTCCCTGACAGCAAAGCCAAAACAATCATGTGCGGAATTGTGGATTTTTGCATCGACCGCGCATACTAGCGCAGCTTCCTGAAGTCTTTATTGCCACAAGGAAAACATAATCCAGACCTAAGGGAAAGTATCGCCTCGGTTACAGATCACCAGCAAGGGAACATGATGCGTATCATAGTGCAGATAGTCTCAGCATTAATTCTGTGCATGCTTTCGCTGACGGCTCCTGTATTGGCCGAGGATGAAGACCTTGCCCCTCGGGACCAATTGTCGATTTTTGCCGCAGCCAGTCTGGCCGACGTTTTACCAGACTTGATACACGCGTGGGATAGCTCCCATAAGCAAGATGCATCCCCTAAAATGATTTTCGGCCCCAGCGCAACTCTGGCTCGCCAGATCACTCTGGGCGCACCTGCTGATATTTTTCTTTCCGCAAATCCGCACTGGTCATCAGAAATTGCCAAGTCCCTTAAGACCACACAGGCCCCAGTAATGATCGCAGGCAATAGCCTTGTGCTTGTTGGCAATAAATCCATATATACAACCGCAACTGGCTCAGCCGACCTTGAAACGCTGATCGGTACTATTGCCAACGCACCCCGTCTTGCCATTGCAAACCCTGCGACGGCGCCCGCAGGTGAGTATGCACATAAGTTCCTGCATCGCACCGGACAGTGGGACGCCCTGCAAGGCAAATTGGCCCTGGGGAATAGTGTCCGACAAGCATTACTATATGCCGAACGCAGTAATATGCTGGCGATTGTGTACGCAACCGACGCGGTTGCAAGCAATCACGTTCATATCCTTGGCAATATCCCGAAAGATATGTCAGGGGTTATTACCTATAGCGCGACCAACGTTACCAACAGAATGAGCGGGCAGGATTTTATCGCCTTTCTGAAGAGTAGTGCTGCAGGTAAAATATGGGCTTCACACGGCTTTACTCTCCCGGAATAACCCTGTCCCAAATTGAAGCTGCCCCAAATTGGGACAATGGAGCTGTCTTATAATGACACATTTTTCAAAATAAAATGAAAGGGTGGAATGCACGCTCTGCGTATCATCAGAAAATCAGCCAGTTTTGCTTTCGTTCGGCTACCGGTTTTTCTGGCATATTGATTGCTACTTAAGGGGCAAGCTAGTTTATCAGGAGCCCCTGACCAGCTACCAACTTATCGGGTAGCTCCTGCTGAACAAGGCCTGCTGCGTGTGTATTGTTGCAGCAATAAGTTTTGTTTCGAGTACTGGCTGCATCCATTTTATGTTCTGAGTATCGGATGCGGCCAGATTCTCCCCACGATTAATCCACTCCCCACTTCCATTTTTCCTGAACTAAGCTATGACTTGTGGCTTGATTAGTTGTTGTCTTTACTTGATCGGGAAATTGATATGGCACTTGAATTCGTTCAGGATCTGGAACCTGTTTACGCTGAACCCGTCGCGCTTAGCCCGCTGATTGCGCGTGTTCTATGTGAAAACCCCGGCCCCTATACCTACACGGGCACAGGTACCTATATTGTTGGCCGCGATGAAGTCGCCGTTATTGATGCGGGCCCCCTCGATACCAAACATGGGGAAGCACTTTTGAAAGCCATCGGCGACCGCACAGTCACACATATCCTTGTCACCCATACCCATATTGATCATTCTCCCCTGTCCAAATGGCTGTCAGAAAAAACAGGGGCCCCCACTTACGGATTTGGCATTCATGCCGAAGGACGCAAAGGGGGCTTGGCGGGAGAGAAGGTTGAGGCAGGCGCCGACACGGAATTCACCCCCGATCATATCCTAAAAGACGGTGACAGCGTTCAGGGGACCGGCTGGACGCTTAAAGCAATCCACACACCGGGGCACACATCCAATCATCTTTGCTTTCATTTGGTAGAAGAAAATACTGTTTTCACAGGCGATCATATTATGGGATGGGCCACAACCGTGATTAGCCCACCAGACGGTGATATGCGCGATTATCTGAGAAGTGTTGAAAAACTAATTTCTATTGAAGCTGACAAACTGTTGCCCACACATGGGCCGGCTATTCATAAAGTTAAACCCTATTTGCGCGGCACCATCATCCACCGGCGCATGCGGGAAGGGCAGATTTTAGGCCTGCTTGAGGATGGTCCGATGACCATTCAGGATATGGTTGACCGCATGTATAAAGATGTTGACCCACGCCTGCACGGGGCGGCTGCGCGCTCTGTTCTTGGGCATATAATTGCCCTGAAGGATGAAGAAAGACTATCCTCGGATGGCCCAGTTTCTCTTGACGCAACATATTATCTAACCCGGACATAACGATAAGTTTATTGCCATGTCCTGGCTGGCTCGCTATGAAAGGCGCGAGCAAACGCGCATTTGCAGATATGTCTGACTATATAATGTGCATAATGCTGGCGTATGGAGACACGATATGAATATGCAGTCCACACCTTCTGTTGACCCGACACTTGATATTGTTGCAGAAATCAAGCGTCTGAAAAAAGAAAAGAATGCAGTTATTCTGGCCCATTATTATCAGGATGGCGAAATTCAGGATATAGCAGACTTTGTCGGCGACAGTCTTGACCTGTCTCGCAAGGCAGCTGCAACCGATGCTGATGTGATCGTTTTCTGTGGTGTGCGTTTCATGGCTGAGGTTGCTAAAATTCTTAGCCCTGGCAAAACCGTTGTCCTCCCTGATCTGGCAGCCGGCTGTAGCCTTGAAGACAGTTGCCCGCCTGATGAATTTGAAAAATTCACCAAAGCCCATCCCGACCATATGGTCCTGAGCTACATCAACTGTTCCGCCAAGGTAAAAGCGCTAAGCGACATTATTGTCACCAGCTCCAACGCTGAGCATATCCTCAATTCCCTGCCGGAAGATCAGAAAATTATTTTTGCCCCTGACAGACATCTTGGCGGTTTTCTGTCACGCAAGCTTGGCCGCGACATGCTGTTGTGGCCCGGCACCTGTATTGTTCACGAGCAATTCAGCGAAAAAGAACTGATCAAGTTAAAGGCAAAGCATCCGGATGCGCCTGTGCTCGCACACCCTGAATGCCCGAACCAGATTGTGCAGCATGCAGACCATGTGGGGTCTACCAGCTCTATTCTGAAGCGTGCGCTTGAAGACCCGGCAGAAACGATGATCATCGCAACGGAACCCGGCATTATCCACCAGATGGAAAAAGCAGCACCGCATAAAACATTCATTGGCGCACCTGGGGCGGACGGCAATTGCAGCTGCAACACTTGCCCCTTCATGGCCCTGAATACCATGGAAAAGCTATACACCTGTTTACGGGATCTGGGGCCGGAAATTAATCTGGACGAAGGAACCCGCGTGCAGGCAGAAATTCCTCTTCGTAAGATGCTGGATTTAAGTCCTGCGCAGGCACCTGCAAAAGATCTGGCCTGATCCATGACGCACTGCCCCCTTAGCGCGGCGGAAATCGACGCCTTTATCGACATTGCCTTTGCCGAGGATATTGGCACAGGCGACATAACCGCTGAAACTGTCATTCCGGCGGACGCAACCCTGTCTGCCGACATCAACGCCAGACAGGATATGGTCGTTGCCGGGCTGTTTCTGATGGAGCCAATCTTCAAGCGCCTTGACGCTGCTTGCCGTATTACCCTTGATATCAAGGACGGAGACTATGTGCAGGCAGGTACCCGCCTGGCCATTATAACCGGCCCTGCACGGGCGCTCCTGTCAGCAGAACGCACTGCCCTGAATATCCTGCAGCACCTAAGCGGGATAGCGACAATGACGAAAACTTATGTCGATAAAATTGAAGGCACCAAAGCCAAACTTCTAGACACCCGAAAAACCACTCCTGGCCTGCGTAAGCTTGAAAAATACGCAGTGGCCATGGGGGGCGGCACCAATCACCGCATGGGACTGTATGATGCCGTTATGATCAAGGATAATCATATCGCAGTTGCAGGATCGGTTGCCAAGGCCGTAGCAGGCTCAAAAGCAGCAGGTCGCACAGACATTCAAGTTGAATGCGACACATTGGATCAAGTGCAGGAAGCTGTGGATGCCGGCGCCAATAGTCTTCTTCTTGATAATATGCCGCCCGCAACGCTGATAGAGGCACTGCGAATCGTGCAGAATCGTCTGCCTTGCGAAGCGTCAGGCGGTGTTACCCTTGAAACAATTCGCGCGATTGCTGAAACCGGCGTCGACTATATTTCTGTTGGCCGATTGACCCAGAGTGCACCTGCCGTCGACATTGGTTTGGACTTTCACACCTAGAGTCCAAAAAACAGACTATAGGTATTCCCTGTAGTCTCGACCCTGAAGACTAACCAGTCACATCAAATCGGCCTGTCCCCATAGTTCGTCTATACCCCCCATCTGGCATCCTGAATTTTCAAAAAACGTGTCTTTCAGGCTGCAAAAACTTGCGCCAGATCACACCACTATCGCGCTGGATTTTCACAGAATCGATTCGTATATAATCGCCGTGTCTTATGGGGGACCCCATGTGGAAGATCAAAGAAACTATTCGCCCAGTCCCACGGAACGTAAAAGCGATGCTCGCCTTTCATCATCTCTGGCAGTTGCCTGTTTCTGCTTGGTCGTCGTAAAGGAAACGCCAGCAGGCAGATCAATCCCCAAGTCATCAAATATACGGCGATAGGCCACTTGCTCAGGATCAAAGGCAAAGTCTTCATAGTTAAAGACACCGTCAAATTGCTGCATACCGCTATGGGCTATTTCTTCCCAGGCAACAAGGCGCTGTAGTTCCTGTAAAATAGCAGCATTTGTAATAGCGGCCACCTTCTGATCATAATCTGCTGGCTTCCGGGTGCTGGAGCCCCACACATCGGTCGCACGCGCTTTGGCAAGCGATATGGCCTGTGCAATTTTATCCTCGCGACGCAGATAATAGATTTTGTCAAACTTGATACGCTTGAAAATATTGATCTTATTCTTCAGAAGAAACTGATGCTGGTCCACATGCAGGTTCAGGGCAAAAACGCCATTCTCTGTTGTTGTCTGCGGTATCAAGGTATCCAGATATTTTTGGAACTTGCCCTGCTGACCCGCCGTTTGTTTCCAGAACTCCCGAATATAGCGGATGTTCACCCATTCTTTTGGATCACCGGCCAAGCCTGTACTGGTCATCATATCGCAAAAAAGTTTGGATCCTGACCGAGGTGTGGACACAAGACAGTAAAATTTAGTCGGAGCATTCTCAGGCTGGCTCAGCATTGCCGACACTTTGTCAGCAATATTGCCCGCCGTTGTTTGAAGGGTCATGTAACTGCCTTATCTACGCGCTTTGCGGTACTCTGCCAGATAGACATCCATTTTAGCCTGCAGACGATCTATCCGCTTGTCATCTGACGGATGCGTTGAAAGAAATGTCGGCTGACCACCCTGGCCTTCCTTCATTTGTTTCATCTTCTGCCATACACGCACAGCAGCGCGTGGATCATATCCGGCCCGCGCCATATACAGTGTGCCAATATCATCCGCCTCCAGCTCCATACTTCTGCTATGGGGCATCTGTACGAAACCAGCTGCGGCAACACTGCCCAGAACCAGTGCCGCCTGGGCAATTTCAGGATCATCCGTTGTTGAGCCAACAATAACACCAAGCCCGGCTACCGCAATATTCTGCATCTGGCCGCGACTAACCTGCTCTGCCCCGTGGCGCAGGACTGCATGCGATACTTCGTGCCCGAGAATAGCAGCAAGCTCAGCCTCATCTTCGAACGCTTCCGCCATCTTTTTATAAACGGCAACCTTGCCGCCAGGTAGCGCCCATGCGTTCAGAACTGGCTCATCAATCAGCACAAATTCCCAATCAAGTTCAGGGCGGTCAGAGATTGCCGCAATACGGTCACCAATTCGTTTGATTTTCTCCGCTAGCGGACCCGTTTCCACAATGGGCGCGGTTTCCCGAACCTTAGTCATAGCCTCAAGCCCCAGCGCAGCATCCTGTGATGCAGGGATCATGATAAACTGATTGCGGCCTGTCACTTCATTCGTAGTCACACACGCCGCCGTGGCGAACAATAAAATACTGACCATTGAAAGTTTTAAAGCACGCATATTTTGCTCCTGCTGAAAAGGTTCCCCAAACTGGTAAATCTGTTTTGCAGCAAATCATACAATCTTGTCAAAACAAAGAAAAAGCCCGACAGATGATTCTGTCAGGCTTTAATAATTCAGCTATCAATAGTCGCAGGACTTAGTAGTCGCCTTTTGGCTCGATAACCTGCTTACCACGATACATACCTGTTTTCAGGTCAATGTGGTGGCGCAGCTTGTATTCGCCAGTGTGCGAGTCTTCTTGATAGTTAACGGCCTTCAGCGCGTCATGTGAACGACGCATTCCACGGCGGGAGCCCGTTACTTTTCTCTTAGGTACAGCCATTTTTCCAACCTTTTCACACGCCGGTCCGAGCTTGCGCAATCATCCGGCTTTTTCGTTACAGGCCTGCGCGAACGCAAACCCCTTGATTCGAGGCGCGCACCATAAGTCGGGTGGCGTCTAAAAGCAAGTGAAACAATCACTGTCTTTAAAATAAAAGACGTCTGGCCGTGGGATTAATTGATCTTGGAAGTTTTTTCAAGTAGCAATTTACCTACCAATTCAGAATCTTTAGGGGGCATACTTATATGTTTAAGTCAACGAAGCGGCTTTTTTTAGCTGCGGTCTTGACAGTAGTCACCGCCCTTGGTGTCACTGCAGACCAAAATCGCTATTGGCCAAATGCTGATTACGATCCATCCATCCCAACAGTTAAATCCGTCCTAGGATATAATAGTGGGGATAAAATCACCCTGCACGGCGACATGCAGTCCTACTTCAGCGCACTGGAAGCAGCGGCACCTAACCGGTTGAAAGTGTTTGAATATGGCACCAGCTGGGAAGGCCGGAAACTGATTTATGTTGCAATTTCCAGCCCGGAAAATCTCGCAAAACTGGACACATTTGAAGAAGGCATGCAGGCGCTTGCTGACCCGCGGAAAACGGATGCAGCTGCCGCAAAAGCACTGGTTGCGGACCTTCCTGCCTCCATCTGGCTTGCCTACAGCGTACACGGTAACGAGATTTCATCCACAGATGCCGCAATGCAGACTGCTTACCACCTACTGGCGTCACGCGGTGACAAACGGTCGGCAGAAATTTTATCCAATACCATTGTGTTTATTAACCCGCTTCAAAACCCTGATGGCCGTGACCGATTCATCACGCGCTTCCGCTCTACAATGGGGCTGGAAGCTGATAGCGACCGTATTTCAGCGGAACACAATGAGCCGTGGCCATCCGGACGGACAAACCATTATTTGTTCGACCTGAACCGTGACTGGATCACCCTGTCCCAGCCAGAGACGCAGGGACATGTAGCGGCACTTCAGAAATATTATCCACTTGTGTTTGTTGACGTGCATGAAATGGGCGGCGACAGCAGCTATTATTTTGCGCCAGAGGCCATTCCATTTAACCCGCATATTGCACAGCACCAGCGCGATAGCCTGTTCATTTTTGGTAAAAACAATGCCAAATGGTTCGATAAGTTCGGACTGGACTATTTTACCCGTGATGTTTTTGATGCTTTCTACCCTGGGTACGGCGCAAGCTGGCCTTCATATTATGGTGCGGTATCCATGACCTACGAGCAGGCTTCCTCTCGTGGCCTGAAGTATCGCCGGATGGACGGAACAGAGTTTGACTATTTCTCGACCGTCCGGAATCACTTCATTACCTCAATGGCTACGGCTGAAAGCGTGTCTCAGAACCGGGAGACATTCCTGAGCAACTTCTATGACTATCAAGTTACAGCCATCGAAGAAGGCCGCAAAGAAAAAGGCAAGCGTTCCTATATCTTCCCTGCGAAAACAGATACGGCAGATGCACGTAAACTGATGGGTATTCTGGCAGCACAGGGGGTAGAAATTACCCGTGCGAACGAAGGCTTCAAAGCGTGTGGTACAAACTATGACGCCGGCGCCTTCATTATCGACAGTGCACAGCCTCGCAAGCGCCTGCTGCGCAGCGTGCTTGACCCACAAGTTGATATGGAAGACTTCTTCCTGGAAGAAACAGAGCGTAAGCGCCGTAAAAACATCTCGCACGATATCTATGATGTTACGGCTTGGTCGCTGACCAAAATGTTCAATCTGGATGTTGCGATGTGCGGTAATAGTGTTGCCGTAAACGGAACACCTGTTTCGTCTGACCGCGTTGATCCGTTCACCGTGGAAAACACGAATGCTACAGTTGCCTATCTTGTGCCGTGGACAGACGGTGCATCAAGCCGCCTGATGGCGCAGGCCCTGCGTCGTGGTCTGACAGTGAAATCCAATGACCAGCAGTTCGTCCAGAATGGTCGCACTTTCGGTCGTGGTACGCTGATCTTTGATGTTGCGGACAATGCAGAAGATCTTGGCCAAACATTGGCTGCGCTGGCAAAGGAAACCGGTGCCGAAGTACTAGGCATCGACAGCAGCTGGATTGATAGCGGTATGGACTTTGGTAGCCGCGCAGTCTTCCCCGTTCTGGCACCCAAGGTTGCTATCGCGTGGGATGAGCCAACAAGCCAGCTAAGCGCCGGTAACACACGGTTTGTGATCGAACGCCAGATCGGCTATCCGGTTACTGCCATTCGT
This sequence comes from Kordiimonas sediminis, assembly GCF_014656395.1. Classification (GTDB taxonomy): domain Bacteria; phylum Pseudomonadota; class Alphaproteobacteria; order Sphingomonadales; family Kordiimonadaceae; genus Kordiimonas_A; species Kordiimonas_A sediminis. Next base: position 211,155 of record NZ_BNCI01000002.1, on the reverse strand, counting down.
ACACCAATGCTCGCCCGTGCTGACCTTAGCCGGTATGATGTTATCATTCTGCCATCTTCATGGGGTAACTATGCATCGGCTCTGGGCGACGCTAAAAACCTGTCTGACTGGGTTAAAAAGGGTGGCGTTCTTATCGCAAACGGCAGCGCTACGCGCTTCCTGACTGATGAGAAGGTCGGTCTACTCGCGCTAAAACGCGAAGCACAGATCAAGGAAGCAAAAGACCCTGTAAAAGCGGAAAACGGTCTGGTGCCGGGTCAGGCATTCACATCCCTTGAAGATATGAAGAAAGCAACGGAGCCAGCGAACGAACGTCCGGACAGCGTTCCGGGTGTCCTGACACATGCTGCGATTGATCAGGACCACTGGATCACGGCAGGTGTGAAAGACACGCTGAATGTTCTTTATGCTGGTCGGGATATTTATGCGCCGATCGAGCTGAACACAGGCACAAACGCCGTTTACTTCAAGGGCGCAGATGAGCTGTTTTCAAGCGGTTATCTGTGGGATGAGGTGAAAACACAGCTTGCCTACAAACCATTTACAGTGGTGCAACCTTCTGGTCGTGGTTTTGTGATCGCCTTTACAAGCGAACCCACTACCCGTGCTTACCTGGACGGTCTGAAGCTTCTTTATGCCAATGCTATCTTCCGCGGTGCAGCCCACGCGACACCAACGCGTTAACAGCTAACATAAAGAGTACCATTGAGGGCTGATAGCCCATAAAATGATTGCCGCAAAAGTCACAGCGCTTTTGCGGCATTTTCATTATTTGCTTCAAACCTGAGAGTATTCGTAGAAATCCGTCCGGAATTTCACGAACAAGACTAGGCGAAACCAACTTGTCTTGATATATGCTCCATAGGCCAATTTTACGGGACTAAGGGGGAAAGTGCCTCAACGCCTGTGAAGAAGATGATATACCATCAGGCTAAGCAAAAATGGGAACCACATTTCCGAGAAGAAGAGGGTGTAAAAATGACGCGTATTTTGTTTTTTTGTGAACGCGCAGAAGCCGCACAATGGGAAGAAGCATTCAAGAAAGCCGCACCAGAGCTTGAGTTCAGAAACTACCCTGACTGGGGCATCCCGGATGACGGAGATGCAATCGCCTTTGTTTGGCAGGCAACACCCGGCCTTCTGAAAAAATATACCAATATCCGCGCAATTTTCTCGCTTGGGGCCGGCATTGACCATCTGACAAGCGACCCTGACCTGCCAACACATCTGCCTATCATCCGCATGGGGGACGACGGCCTGAAAGAAGGCATGGCAGAATTTGCAGTATGGTCGGTTCTGACACTGCACCGCAGACTGCTGGAAGTGGTTGAAAACCAAAGAACCGCTAATTGGTTCCAGTTTTTTGCTGCGGCTGCTGCGGACAAGCGCGTGGGCATTATGGGCTATGGTGCGCTAGGTAAATCTGCTGCCAAAGCATTATTGCCATTTGGCTATCAGATTAATACCTGGTCACGGTCCCCAAAGGAAACAGAGGAAGGCATAACCCATTATACAGGTAAAGATAGTTTTGACGCGTTTCTCGCGAATACCGACTATTTTGTCTGCCTGATGCCAAACACACCCGAGACCACTGACCTCCTGAATAAAGAGACCTTTGCCAAAATGCCTAAAGGGGCTGGCATAATCAATGGAGGCCGCGGTAATCTGATCGTAGAACAGGATCTGATTGAAGCACTGGATAGCGGCCACCTGTCTGGTGCTGTTCTGGATGTCTTTAAAAAGGAACCTCTGACCGAGGACCACCCGTTCTGGGCGCACCCCAAAATCATGATTACACCGCATATTGCCGCGATAACCCGCGTGGACACAGCCGTCGAATATGTAATTCGTAATTTAAAACGTCTGAACGATGGCGAAAAGCCGGAAAACCTTTTGGATTTAAATCGCGGGTACTGACTTTCATTTCAGAACTTCACTCCCTATATAAAGCCGAAGTGCGCCTTCAGGGCGCGTAGTATATTAAACAGGAAGCAGTTTCCTATATGGCCTATATGCAGATTGTCCTCGGACTTGTTCTTTTAGTATTTGCTGGTGACTTTCTCGTGCGCGGTGCCGTTTCACTGGCGCAGCGGCTTGGTGTACCAACCCTGATTATCGGACTGACCATCATTGCTTTTGGCACGTCCGCACCAGAATTGGTCGTAGCCATAGATGCGGTTCTGTCTGATGCCCCGACCCTTGCCCTTGGTAATGTGGTGGGGTCAAACGTGGCCAACATCTTATTGGTAATCGGGTTGCCCGCGATCATTGCCCCTATCGCCTGTGACGCACCGCGTCTTGGTCGTAATCTGTTCATCATGATCGGTGTAACCCTTATCTTCATCGGCCTCGCCTACACTGGCGGTTTCGGCACCACGCAAGGGTTAATCCTGTTGGCTATTCTGGCTGCCTTTCTGTTTAGCTCGCTCTACCGGGCGAAATCACATCCGGAAGCCGTTGATCCGCTTGCTGAACTGGACGGTATTGAAGAGCACCACGACAGTATGGGGTTGTCGCTTTTGATGATACTGGGTGGTCTGATCGGCCTGGTGTTTGGTGCAGATCAACTGGTTGAGGGTTCTGTCACTGTTGCCCGCGCGCTTGGTGTATCCGAGGCAGTGATTGGCCTAACACTGGTTGCCCTTGGCACCAGCCTGCCAGAACTTGTGACCGCTGTTGTTGCCGCCATTCGTGGTCATGCTGACGTTGCGGTTGGTAGTGTGATTGGCTCCAACCTTTTTAACCTCCTGTGTATCATTGGCATTTCATCCCAATTTGGGTTTATAGACGTTCCAGCATCCTTCCTGGAATTTGACCTGTGGATCATGCTCCTGTGTTCGCTTATTCTAGTACCTTATTATTTACGCAAACGCATGATTGGACGATGGTCAGGCATGGCGATGATCATCGTTTACGGATCATACATGTATTATCTGGCAACGGCTGATAACGCGGCGGTTGCCGCAATGGGACTGTAATACTATGGCAGGTTCGGTTCAGAAACATACGGCGTTGGTTACTGGTGGTGCCCGCCGGATTGGCAAAGCAATTGCGCTGGACCTAGCCAAACATGGTCATAATGTCATTGTGCATTACCACGGCTCCAGCGCTGAGGCTGATGCGGTTGTTAAAGCCATTACATCTGAAGGCGGCAGGGCAACAAGCATTTCGGCGGACCTCGCAGACCCCAATGCCGTGGCATCGCTTATTGAAAAGGCAACATCCCTTGCCGGGCGGCCCATCACCGCGCTGATAAACAATGCGTCTCTGTTCGGGCACGACACGATTGACACATTTACCCATGAAAGCTGGACAGAACATATGACCGTGAACACATATGCACCGCTTGCGCTGTCACAGACTTTCTACAAGGCCCTGCCCCAGGATGCCAAAGGCGCGATCATCAATATGATAGATCAGCGCGTCTGGAAATTAACCCCGGACTTCATGACTTATACAGTCTCCAAAGCGGCATTGTGGACCCTGACCCAGACCTTGGCGCAGGCACTGGCCCCAGCCATCAGGGTGAATGCGATTGGTCCCGGCCCTGTATTACCAAGCATTCACCAGAAGTCTGGCGAATTTGAAGTAGAGTCAGCCAATGTCCCCCTGCAAAAAGGACCGGAACTGGCCGAAATTTGCAATACTGTGCGTTTTTTACTTGAGACTCCGTCAATGACAGGGCAAATGATTGCGCTGGATGGCGGTCAGCATCTGAACTGGCAGACCCCCGACATTTGTTAGCAGGACACCCATCATGGCAAAAGATACGACACCGGCAACTATTCTTCATACTCCTTATGCTGATGCTAGCCGGTCTGTGCGCCATGTATTTGTACGTGACTATGTAACCTTGGCACAAATCGGCGTGTGGGATCATGAAAAAGATACCACGCAACAAGTCAGAATCAGTGTTGATCTTTCCGTACAGGAAGACCGCCAGCACCACGGCGATCAACTGGATAATGTGGTGTGTTACAATCAGATTGTAGAAGGCATTGAACATATTCTGGCTGAGGGGCACATCAATCTGGTTGAAACGCTTGCAGAAAGAATCGCTGACTTTTCTTTGCAGAACAGGCAGGTCATTGCAGTACGGGTCAAAGTTGAAAAACTGGAAGCTGTAAAAGCAGCAGCAAGCGTTGGAGTTGAAATCGAACGCCACAGAATTTCTTAACCTGTTGGTAATGTTTAAGAAATTTTCCTGTCTTTTTTCCAGATAGCGCGAATAGTTGTGCACACCGACTCATTGCCTGCAATAACGCCCTTTCGATAGCAAGAAGACAAATTAAGAATCTTTAAAACTCAGTCGTTGACAGATTGAAAACTCAAATATTTCAATGGGTTACAAAATATGCCTAAAAAATAGGCAATCCGGTCAAACGCCAGTGTTACCGCCATGTTACAGTGGTTCACCCCAACTTACTCACACACTTATCCACAGGTTTCGTGGAAATCTTTTTTGGGAATCAGCCAATGCAAAACATCCGTTTGATTCTTCAACGAAAAATAGCCACCATGCACTTTCAGTGATTCAAACAGAACGTAAAGATTGTGACAGTAGACAGCCATATCCCTTCGCTTGATCACGGGATCAGCGTAATAAAAAGCTTTCTGAAAAATGCCCCTACGGCACCGGGGGTATATCGTATGCTCAATCATGTGGGCGATGTTCTGTATGTGGGCAAGGCAAAAAGCATCAAAAAAAGAATAGTGGCCTACACGCAAGAAAACAGGCTGACGAACCGCCTTTCGCGCATGGTGGCTGCCACCAAGTCTATGGTCTTTGTGACTACCCGCACAGAAGCAGAAGCCCTCTTGCTGGAAGCGTCGCTGATCAAAAAATACAAACCGCCCTTCAATGTTTTGCTGAAGGATGACAAGTCCTTTCCCTATATTCTCTTGCGCACCGATCATGCGTGGCCACAAATTACCAAGCACCGCGGCGCACGGCGCCATAAGGGGATGTATTTTGGACCGTTTGCTAGCGTCAGTTCCGTCAATAGAACGCTCAATACCCTCCAGAAAGTATTCCAGCTGCGGACCTGCACCGACGCAACACTTGAAAGTCGCTCTCGTCCCTGCCTGCTCCACCAGATAAAGCGATGCTCAGCACCGTGCATAGACAGGGTGACAGAGGATGAATATGCAGACATGGTTCAGGAAACGAAAAGCTTTCTGGAAGGCAAGACCACAAACATTCAAAAGAAGTTTGCCGATGCCATGCAAGAAGCTTCCCAAGCAATGGAGTTTGAAATTGCTGCCGTATTCAGGGACCGGTTGAAAGCGCTGACCAATATTCAAAGCCACCAAAGCATGGTCAACGCCATGGTTGACGAAGCCGATATAATTGCGGCCGCTGAAGTCGGCGGTAAAATCGGCATTCAGTTATTCTTTTTCCGGGCAGGACAAAATTGGGGGCACCGCGCCTATTTCCCCAGTCACGACAAAGAAGAAGGCATCACAGAAGTCCTGTCAGCTTTCATTGCTCAGTTCTATGATAACAAGCCAGCCCCCAAACTTATCCTGACAAGTCATACCCTAGATGACAAAGACCTTCTTGAAGAGGCTCTATCTGCGTCAAGCGAACGCAGGGTCAGCATCGCGACACCCTTACGCGGCAAAAAAGCTGATGCGGTCAAAGAAGCTGTCAGAAACGCTAAAGAGGCAGTAGAGCGCAAACTTGCCGAAACAGCCAGCCAAAGCAAAATCCTCTCTGGGATGGCAGATTTGTTCGGCCTGGACACCCCACCAGAACGTATTGAAGTTTATGATAATAGTCATATCCAGGGTAACAATGCCGTGGGCGGCATGATTGTTGCCGGACCCGAGGGGTTTATTAAAAACAGCTACCGTAAATTCAACATCAAGTCAGAAGACCTCAGCCCCGGCGATGATTTCGGCATGATGCGCGAAGTCATAAACCGCCGGTTTACCCGCTTAATGAAAGAAGATGCGGGCAGAGACCGCGGCATGTGGCCTGACCTATTGCTGATTGATGGCGGGCGTGGACAATTATCGGCAGTGATGGATACCCTCACAGAGTTAGGCGTCGAGGGTGTCTGTGTTGTTGCCATCTCCAAGGGGCCAGACAGAAATGCCGGCCGGGAGCAATTCCACATGCCTGACCGCAGCACCTTCACCCTGCCCGTCAGGGACCCTGTTTTATACTATCTGCAGCGCCTCAGGGATGAAGCACACAGGTTTGCAATTGGCAGTCACCGGGCCAGACGATCGGGGGATATCAAGAAATCTCCGCTTGATGGTGTTCCCGGTATTGGCCCCAAAAGAAAGAAGGCCCTTCTGCACCACTTTGGTTCAGCCAAGGAGGTTGCTGGCGCTGACGTGCGGGATCTTGCCAGCGTCGAAGGCATTTCAAAAGCAACTGCCCAACAAATCTACGACTATTTTCATGAGTGACACACTTGACGTGCCCTTGTAATCAGTTAAGGTCACGGCTTCAGCACACCGATGGAAATACCTATGTGGACTCTGCCAAACATTCTAACAATGTCACGTATCTTTGTGATCCCGGTTTTGATCCTGTCTTTCTACATGGATCAACCTCTTGGGAGCCATGTAGCGTTCGTGATTTTCGCAATGGCCGGATTTACAGATTTCTTCGATGGCTATCTGGCACGTAAAACGGGCAGTACGTCAAAAATTGGCGTCTTTCTTGATCCGATTGCAGACAAACTGATGGTAGCTGCGGTTATCATCATGGTCGTTTCTATCGGCTGGGTTAGCGGCTACCACGTTATTGCCGCTGTGATAATCATGTGCCGTGAATTACTCGTCTCTGGCCTACGTGAATTTCTCGCTGGGACAAATGTCAGTGTTCCAGTTACCTGGGCAGCAAAATGGAAAACAACGGTCCAGATGGTTGCGCTTGGTGCTCTCTGCTGGACCAAGGGTGCACCGGAATTTGGACTTCCGGCGCTTGAGGTTGGTCTGATTTGCCTTTGGATTGCGGCGGTACTGACAATATACACCGGGTATGATTATCTCAGATCCGGCTTGAAACATATGCTCTAGATTAGGCGAAAGGGTTCCCTAGGTGAAGATTCTATACTTTGCATGGATGCGCGAACGCATTGGAACCGGTGAAGAAACACTTACCAAACCAGAGACTGTTCACACCATACAGGACCTGATTACCTACCTTTCCACTCGCGGCGAAGGCTATGCGGCTGCCTTTGAAGTACATATGCTTATCCGTGCTGCCATAAATGAAGAACATGCGACGCTTGATAGTCCCGTTACCGATCAGGATGAAATTGCCTTCTTCCCGCCCGTAACGGGAGGATGAGCATGCTGACGGTGCGCGTTGAGATAGATGATTTTAACCAAGGGCAGGAAATAGCCGCCCTGCAAAAAAAACGTACTGACATCGGCGCCATTGTAACATTCACAGGTACCGTACGGGATATGACAGGCACGCTGACCAGCCTGACCCTGGAACATTATCCCGGCATGACAAAACGCGAACTGGAACGTATTGGCCAGGACGCAATCACTCGCTGGAACCTGCTTGGATGTACCATAATCCACCGGTATGGCACGCTGAAGCCTGGTGAAAACATTGTGCTTGTTATTACAACTGCCCCGCACCGTGGGGATGCGTTCAAAGCGGCAGAGTATATTATGGATTACCTGAAGACCTCTGCTCCGTTTTGGAAAAAAGAAACCACCAAGACTGACAGCACATGGGTTGACGCCAAAGACACTGATGATCAAGCCAAAGATCGCTGGTCATAACCTAATATAGTAACTCCACTCTTACGGACTGCACCAATGCAGTTGTCTACTATTCCAAACAACTACCCTAAAGAAAAGGGCCGCCCTAGGCGACCCAATTGAATACTCTGCACTTTTTTCTCAGCCGAAAGTGAACTGTTTATTCGATTAATTTTGCTGACGACGCAGGAAGCTTGGAATTTCCAACTGATCTTTATCCTGGCTTTGAACTGGCCGCTCACTTGCAGACACACCGCCAAGCTCCACTGTACCTGCCTTCGCATCATTAGATGCCGCATCACGCACTTCTGCTTCTGCTTCAACTTTTTCGACGGACGGACGTGCGCCACCTGTCATAAGCTGGAACAGGCTCCGCTTGATCTGCTGCGGCTTGCGTGCCAATAGCTCACGCTCCTGCCGGCCTTCGCTCTCGGCAGCCTGCTGTGCCCGTGTCTCTGCTTGTGGCTCTGGCTTCGGGTCAACCCGCGGTGTATCAGCCAATTCTGGCATCATTGCAGACTTTGGCATCACTGGTGCATCTGCAACAAACGCTGCCTGCCCCTGTGTTTGAAGTGCCAGATCCTCCAGACTTTGTTCCGGTTTCGAAACAGATTCTTGATCTTCAACCGTATCACCATACGGCAGATCAAGAAGGTCCCCGGAAATCAAAGCATCCTGAAATGCAGCTTCCGCTTCCCCTTCTGAGATTTCCTGTTGTGCTACAGCTTGTTCCTGCTTAGCAGGCTCTTCTGCAACGGGTGCAGGCGCAGCCTCTGGCTCAGCATTAACGTGCTGAACTGATTGCTCAGCTTCAACGACAGGTGCCTCAGCAACAGCAGCTTCCTGCGTAGACGTGTCTGCCACTGGCTTTTCGACAGGCGCTTCCGTACGGATAGTTGCAGGCTGGATTTCAATCTGCGTTCTGCGCTCTGGAATTGGGCGTGCATCCGCACCGCCCTCAATACCCGTTGCGACAACGGATACCCGCAACTTGCCTTCAAGGTCGTTATTGAAGGCCGAACCAAATACAATCAGAGCTTCCGGGTCAGCAAGTTCGCGCACCATGTTAACGGCTTCATCAACCTCAAACAGGGTCATGTCCATGCCGCCCGTTACGTTGATGATGACGCCTTTCGCGCCCTTCAGGCTAGCTTCTTCCAACAGCGGATTTGAGATTGCTGCAGCGGCCGCATCCTGCGCGCGCGTTTCCCCTGATGCTTCACCAGTACCCATCATTGCCTTGCCCATTTCAGACATAACAGTCCGCACATCAGCAAAATCAAGGTTAATCAAACCTGGCATCACCATCAGGTCAGTAATACCCCGTACGCCTGAATGCAGAACCTCATCCGCCATATTAAAGGCATCGGCAAAAGTGGTTTTCTCATTTGCGACGAGGAACAGGTTCTGGTTCGGAATAATGATCAGCGTGTCAACGTTGGCAGCCAGTTCCTGAATGCCAGCTTCTGCGATCTTCATCCGGCGTGCGCCCTCAAACTGGAACGGACGCGTAACAACACCAACTGTCAGAATACCTTTTTCACGAGCACGTCGCGCAATAACCGGCGCAGCACCTGTACCCGTTCCACCACCCATCCCAGCGGTGACAAACGCCATGTGTGCACCTTCAAGCGATTCATCGATCACTTCCAGCGCTTCTTCAGCAGCTGCCTGCCCCACTTTTGGCTGCGCGCCAGCGCCAAGACCCTGTGTGATTTGAACACCAAGTTGCAGACGATTATCCGCAAGGCTGTTTGCCAGCGCCTGCGCATCTGTGTTTGCTACAACAAAATCCACGCCCTGCAACTGTGCAGAGATCATGTTGTTCACCGCATTACACCCGGCACCGCCTACACCTACAACAGCGATCTTGGGAGTAAGCTCCGTTAGTTCAGTATTTTCGAAATCAATAGACATGCCCGTTTCCTCCGTTCTTTTCACTCTAACCTGTCTACGAGTCGCTGCCAAGAGCGAATCGAACGATTCGGTTAAAAATTGTCTTTTAGCCAGCCAATTACACGCAGAATCGGATTCGATGAGTCGGATCCAGAGTCCCTGCCCGGACTTTTCTTCTCTCGTGCGCTGTCTGATGGTGTTTTGGCGCCGTACAGCAATAATCCTATAGCACCGGCGAACGCAGGCGAATGCCCCGCCTGCGGCAACCCCACTAATATCTGTGGACGCCCCAGTCGCACCTGTCGGCCAAGCACCTCTGCCGCCAGGTCACGAATACCTTCTGTTTGTGCGACACCACCGGTCAAGACAACACGCTTACCGCTAACACCGGAGAAGCCAGAAGCATCCAGATGCTTTGCAATGGTCGCAAACAATATCTCTAATTCATTTTGGATAACACCGGTCAGGGCACTACGGGGTTTCCTGACCAGGCTTTCCTCACCACTGATTTCGCCTACCTGCGGCACTTCGATATCTGATCGGTCATCAGCTGCCACACGGATAGCCGCACCACTGAATGTTTTTAAGCGTTCTGCCTGCTCAAACGGCGTTAACAGCTCGCGGGCAATCTGATCTGTTACCTGACTACCGCCGATGGGGATCACATCTGCATGCACTAACGCCCCTTGGGCCATAATAGCAATATTCGTTGTCCCGGCACCAATATCAATACAGGCAGCGCCCATCTTTGCCTCATCTTCCACAAGGCTGGACAGCGCAGACGCATACGGCAGACTAACAACATGACTGACATCGAGGTGCGCCCTGCGAACACACGCTTCAAGGTTCATCCTTGGGCTGCTGTTAATGGTTATCACATGCTGGGCCAGACCCAGTTTTTTACCATACATACCCAGAGGTGCGATACTGCTGTAAGCCCCGTCAATCGAATAAGCAGCAGTGAAGGAATGCAGCACCTCTCTGTCGCCCGTATCCATCTGCTCTTCCACTTTGGCGATGGCGCGGTCAATATCAGACTGGGCCACAGAGTGCCCATCCACATCCACTTCAACTTCTATGATCGTGCTTTGCTGTTCCCCGCCTGCAAAGCCCAAAATAACCGTTGATATCGTCTCCCCGGCCATTTTCTCTGCCTGCTCCACCGAGGCACGAATAGCCTTTTCAGTCTCCAGCATATCCGTCACAACACCACCCGAGACACCGCGGCATGCACGATTGCCTACACCGCGAATATTCAGGTCGCCCGACGGCCCCAAATCCGCGATCACACAGGCGACTTTACTGCCACCTACATCAAGTGCTGCTATTACGCCCTGGTTTGCTGTACTCATTTCAACCCTGTCAATACTCTGCCCTTACGGGCTTAAAGCTTATGTCTTCGTCTCAAAACTGCGTTCCGTCCGACTAACTCCTGGCGGCAAACGCAGATACACCCGGTCCTTGACCCGCATATCAATAATGCTCACTTCTCGGGACAGAAGCGAATGCTCCTGCTCCAAACTTGCGAACAAAGACCAGGCATCATCAGCGCGGTAGCCGTTTTTGTCTTCCGGTAACTTCACACGCACACCATTTTCAAACACAACGTCCCACCGACGTTCTCCGACCCTGACAGCCGATTTAACACGCTGTGACAGGTCTGGCTGGGTATCCAATAGTGCCTGAAGGCTGGTTGCATGCAGATGCGCATTCGGCCCTACGAGTATCATCAAATCTGTGAAGTCCCCAAGGCCGCGACTGGTAATAGCAACACCATCAGGGTCTATCAACTGGACTTTTCCGTTATTCTGCCACAGCGCATACGGAACTCTTTCCGTGATGGTGATGTGAAGTCCACTTGGCAAATTACGCTTCAATTCTACTGACTTGATCCAGTTCAGTTTTTCCAGCTGTTCCTTAATACGTATCAAATCAATCGACAACAAAGGCACGCCGTCATCAATATCCAGTGCAGCCAAAATTTCTGAGCGACTGGTATGATTTGCGCCATCAATTTTCAAATCAGTCAAAACGAATCCGGCGTCCCGCGACCCTTCGACAACTGACTGCCAAGGGTCAAGCTGGGACTGTGCGATAAATACCGCCGCACTGGCACAGGCCAACAGACCACCGGCGAATAAGACCATACGGGACCGACTATTATCCAAATCTATCACTGTGCCGTTCCTTCCTGATTTAATGGTTCATCAGTATCGCCAACAATCCGAATTTCCCATTCAAGCTCAATCCCAGACGTTGCCTTGACTTTGTCGCGCACCATCTCACCCAGCGTTTCAATATCTTTCGCACTGGCAGCGCCGTGATTGATCAGGAAATTGCAATGCTTCTCCGACATCTCGGCATCTCCAACACGAAGCCCCCGACACCCGGCTGCATCAATCAATTCCCAGGCTTTCCTGCCATCAGGGTTTTTGAACGTGCTACCGCCGGTACGCGTTCCAATAGGTTGACTTTCTGCCCGTTCAGACATGATTGCATCCATTCTGGCCTGAATTTCTTCTGGGTCGCCCATACGGCCAGAAAAAGATGCATCAAGGAAAATCAAATCCGCCGGCAAGGTTGACTTTCGGTAACTAAAACCGAAATCGTCTTTATCTAGTTCATGAACATGACCAAAGAAATCAACCGCCCGCGCATGCATCAGAACATCCGCAATGTCTGAACCATACGCACCAGCATTCATTCTCAGTGCGCCGCCGATACTGCCTGGCACACCAACCATAAATTCCAGTCCAGCCACACCGGCCGTTGCAGCCTTACGTGCGACATGCACATCCATCGCGCCTGCACCTGCTTTGACCACAGTGCCCCGAATGCGAATATCAGAAAAAGTTCTGCCAAGCCGAATAACAACACCGCGTATACCACCATCCCGAACAAGCAGGTTGGACCCCACCCCGATCACGGTTATGGGCGTTCCAGACGGCAACTTTCTAAGGAACCGTATCAAATCAGCTTCATCTGCTGGTTCAAACAATACATCGGCTGTGCCGCCCGTCCGAAACCAGCTTAAGCGAGACAGATTTGCATCAAATGCAAGTCGCCCATGCACCTCCGGCAAATCAATTTTAATAGCTGTGCCTGATCCTACCGTCGTCATTTCAGCCCCCTGTTTCCACGTGCGCATTTACCTGCTCTGGGGCAGCCACAGCCCATTTAGTGATAGACCCAGCCCCAAGAAATACAACCACATCCCCCGCCTGCATGCGGGAAGCAATCAATTGTGGGATATCTTCTTCCGATGCAAAGGCAACAGCATCACGGTGCCCATGATCGCGAAGCCCTTCCGCAAGTGTATCACTATTGAAACCCTCTAGCGGCTCTTCTCCCGCTGCAAATACCGGAGAAACAAGAACGGTATCAGCGTCATTGAAGCAGGTGCAAAATTCTTCAAACAAGCTTTGTAGCCGGCTATAACGATGTGGCTGCACAACCGCGATTACCCTGCCTTCAAACGAAGAGCGTGCCGCTTTCAGGACCGATTCAATCTCAACTGGATGGTGACCGTAATCATCAATAAAGGTCACGCCATTTACGACACCCGTCTTGGTGAAACGACGCTTAACCCCGCCAAAGGCAGAAAATGCAGCGCGCAACACATCGTCGGATGCCCCCATTTCCAAACCGGCTGCAATCGCTGCGAGGGCGTTTTGGATATTGTGGTTTCCTGGCATTGGCAACTGTATGTCCGAGATTGTCCGACGGTCACCTGACTGGCGGTCCAGCAGGCGCACATCAAACGTTACTGACCCCCCACCAGAGCGCACATTAGTCGCCTGAATATCTGCCTGCGCTGACAGTCCGTACGAAACCACCTTACGGTCTTTCACTTCCGGAATCAGGGCTTGCACCTCGGGATGGTCGATACACATGATCGCGGCACCATAAAACGGAACACGCTCCAGAAACTGTTTGAAGGCTGCTTTCTCATTCTCAAAGGTGCCGTAAAAATCCAGATGTTCCGGGTCCATATTGGTAACAATGGCAATGGTGGCAGGCAGCTTGACAAAAGTTCCGTCACTTTCATCTGCTTCTACGACCATCCAGTTACCTTCACCCAAACGCGCATTTGTGCCGTAACTGTTGATAATGCCGCCATTGATCACAGTCGGGTCAATACCAGCATGTTCAAGGACCGTTGCCACCATAGATGTTGTCGTTGTTTTGCCGTGTGTGCCGGCAACAGAAACACACCATTTAAGGCGCATCAACTCAGCCAGCATCTCCGCCCGGCGAACAACAGGCAGCCCAAGTCTGCGTGCTTCAATCAGTTCCGGGTTATCAGCTTTGATCGCAGACGAGACAACGATCACTTTGCTGTCACCAATATTCTCTGGGCCCTGGCCTACCATTACAGGAATACCCAGCCCCATCAGGCGTTCAACATTTGCGCTTTTTGCAAGGTCCGATCCTTGCACCTTATACCCCAGATTATGCATAACCTCGGCAATGCCAGACATACCAATGCCGCCAATACCTATGAAATGCACAATACCGATATCAAAGGGAATATTCTTCACGCTGCTTTCTTCCTTATCTGCTTTAAAACACAATCAGCCAGTTTTTCTGCGGCCTTTGGGCGCGCGCAGCTATGCGCTGCCCGTGCTGCGTTTTTCAGGTACATTTCATCGCCTGTCACGTCTTCTAAAAGACCTGCAAGCACATCGACAGTAAACTGTGCCTCGGGTAACACCCACGCAGCCCCAACCTCCTTTAGCTGACGTGCGTTCGCCGACTGGTGATCATCTGCGGCAATTGCAAGCGGCACTAATATTGACGGCCTTCCCAGAACGGTTAGTTCTGACAGGGTTGACGCGCCCGACCGTGCAATCACAAGGTCCGCCGACATTAATTTGTCAGGGATGTCGGTAAAAAAGGGCTGTACAACTGCATCTATGCCCGCCTTTTCATAGACTTCCTGAACACGGTCAACGTCTTCTGCGCGTGCCTGATGCACAATCGAAACTGCCTTAGCGCCAGCGGCATATACCGCCACCGCATCCGGCACGATATCAGACAAAATCCGCGCCCCCTGAGACCCGCCAAGTATAAGAAGATTTAAGACACCTCCTTTTGCGTAACTATAGGGCGTGTCTTTCATACTTAGAATTTCTGACCGAACAGGATTACCAGTGAAAAGGGTTTTAACGCCCGCGGGAACCCGTGCTGTTGGGTCATAACTGAGCGCAACCACTAGTGCTTCCCGCGCCATCCAGCGGTTCACACGCCCCAGTACTGCATTTTGCTCATGCAGCACCACTGGAATTTTATGGGCACTGGCAGCCAAAATACCCGGCATGGACGGATACCCGCCAAATCCGACAACACAGTCAGGCTGCCATGTCCAAAATAGCCCTTTCACCTCTCTGGTGCTTTTCCAAATACTCCAGAGCGATTTGATCTTCCCCATCAATCCACCCGCCATATGGCTTTGTGTATGGAGCACATGTTTCGGCATATCAGCAAACGTATCAGTAAAACGATTACCCCGTTCATCGGTCACCAGACTGACACGGTGCCCCCGCGCCAGCAAGGCATCAGCCAGTGCACCGGCCGGGACCATATGCCCTCCGGTTCCGCCGGCTGCGACAACGATGTGAAACGTCTCGGTCATTCAGCAGCCTTCCAGCCAAGCGGGTCTTTCCCCGGATTGATAAACCTGTTTCTGCGGGTAAGTGCCAGTATCATGCCCACATTTATCGCAAGCGCCAACATGGATGATCCGCCATAAGATACAAACGGCAAGGTCATCCCCTTGGAGGGGAGAAGAGCAAGATTAACCCCGACATTGATCAGCGTCTGCAAACCAAACTGCATAATCAGCGCCGATGCCGCCAGCATTTTAAATGGATCTTCTTCTTTCAAAAGGTGCGCCAAACCACGCACGACAATACCCGCAAACAGTATCAGCAACATAACACAGGCAATGGCGCCAAACTCTTCGCCAATAACCGCGTAGATATAATCGGTGTGAGCATCAGGCAAATTCAGCTTAACAGTACCGCTACCCGGCCCCTGCCCCAGCAGGCCACCATTTTCCATAGCCTGCAGCGCTTTGTCTGTTTGGTAGGTATCGCCGGATTCAGGATTGATAAACCGGTCAATACGGTTCGTTACGTGCGGCAGAAACGCATAGCCAAGGCCAACACCAAACAACCCGACGGTACCTGCGAAGATTAACCACATCATCGGCAAGCCAGCCAGCGCCATTTGCGCCATCCAGACCGCGCTGATCAGGACCGTTTGACCAAAGTCAGGCTGCCGCACCAGCATAAAAGCACACAAAGCAAAAAGCCCAAATGCCACCTTTTTACCCGGGAAGGATTTGTCTGAAAATTCTACAGACAATAGCCACGCCACCGTCACAAAAAAGAAGGGCTTCAGGAACTCTGATGGTTGCAGCGTAAATGTGCCAATCTGCAACCAGCGCGTAGCGCCCTTAATTTCAGGACCAATAGTAAGCGTGGCCACCATCAGCACCAAAGACCCGACAAATCCAATCACCGCCAAACGCCTAACCAGCAACACGGGCATAACAGAGATAGATACAATCACCATCATCCCAAGTGTCAGGAACATGGCTTGACGCTTTGCGAAATGCATAAGGTCCAGATCAAGGCGGTCAGCCACAGCGGGACTTGCAGTCATAGTCAACCACATCCCGGCCACAATCAGAATAAACACAAAGCTGAGCATCCAGCGATCTACTGTCCACCACCAACGTGTCAGAAGCGAATTGTCCGTACGCCCAAAGCCAAATGCTGTCATAACTGTCCCCCTAAGCATTCGTGCACGAGCGAACGAAATCTGTCGCCGCGTACTTCAAAATTATCAAACTGGTCAAATGCAGCACAGGCTGGTGACAGAAGAACACAGTCCCCTTCAACCGCCGCTTGTCGCGCTGACGTCAGCGCACCTTCAAGTGTGCCAGCACTGACAACATTCACTTTGCCTACCAGTTCCTGTGCAAACTGCATCTGTGCTTCACCAATCAGGTACGCCGTTTTAACATTGCCGATATAGGACATCAGACCCTGCAAGCTTTTCTCCTTGGCGCGACCACCTGCAATCCAGTGAATATTCTTATACGTCGCAAGCGCCCGTGCAGCTGCATCCACATTGGTTGCCTTAGAATCGTTCACATAAGAAACACCGTCTTTGACGGCGATTAATTCCTGTCTATGCACAAGCCCGGGGAAACTACACAGTCCCTGGTATATTGCATCAGAGTGAAGCCCCACCAGTTTGCAGGCTGCATAGGCCGCAGCCGCATTCTGCGCGTTATGCACCCCTTGCAGGGCTGGTGCATTTACCAGATCACCGATGGGTACGCCATCCCCCTCAGAGGCATCAAACAAAACACCGCCATCAACATACACGCCGTCTTCAAGTGTATGATCCGCGGAAATCCGTATTACCGGCACAGAAATGGTTTCGGACAATGTTTTGCCGTAGGCATCGTCAACACCGATAACAGCACGTCCGTGCATGGACTGTTGCAGACCAAATAATCGGGCCTTGGCCTTGACGTACCCTTCCATGTCGCCGTGACGGTCCAGGTGGTCTGGCGAAATATTCAGCAATACACCCACATCTGCAGAAAAGCCTTGTATCAGATCAAGTTGATAGGAAGACATCTCAAAAACATACACTCCACCCGCAGCCAGCGGTTCAACCGACAAGACGCCCGTACCGATATTTCCGGCCATAACAGAAGGTACACCAGCAGTTTGAAGAATATGCGTAATCAGTGCCGTTGTAGTTGACTTGCCATTAGTTCCTGTAATGGCAATACACTGATGTGCAGGCAAGTCGGGACGTGCTGCCTCAAAAATATCGAAATCCGCGATGCAGGGAACGCCCGCTTCTTTTGCCTTGATAACAAGCGCATGAGGGTTGGGATGCGTCAACGGCACACCGGGCGCAAGCAAAAGCGCATCAAGTCCCTTAAAGTCTGCCTGATACAAATCAACGGCACAGGTGCCTACGCTGGCAACACGGTCTTGTGCATCATCCCACGCCCAAACGGTGGCACCAGCCGCACGCAGGCTTTCCACCGCAGCAATACCGGTCCGGGCAAGCCCAAAGACAGCGACCTTTTTATCACGATATGTATCCGCAACAATCACCCAACTACCTTAATTTTAGTGTTGCCAAACCAATCAGGGCCAAAATCACAGCAACAATCCAAAAACGGATGACAACTGTGGATTCTGCCCACCCTTTTTCTTCAAAATGGTGGTGAAGTGGCGCCATACGAAACACCCTTTTGCCCGTCAGCTTGAAGGATGCGACCTGTACGATCACCGAAACCGTTTCAAGCACAAAAAGCCCGCCAATGATGCCAAGGACAATCTCATGCTTGGTAACGACAGCCATTGACCCGATCATCCCGCCAAGTGCAAGTGAACCGGTATCGCCCATAAACACCATCGCAGGAGGTGCGTTAAACCAGAGAAATCCTAAACCAGCACCCAGAAGTGCGCCTGCCAAAACAGCCAGCTCCCCAGCTCCGCTTACATGTAAAATACCC
The DNA here is from genome assembly GCF_014656395.1 of Kordiimonas sediminis. Lineage (GTDB taxonomy): Bacteria > Pseudomonadota > Alphaproteobacteria > Sphingomonadales > Kordiimonadaceae > Kordiimonas_A > Kordiimonas_A sediminis. Next base: position 192,968 of record NZ_BNCI01000002.1, on the reverse strand, counting down.
AAATATTCACTGTAGACAGTATTACCGACCATATAGGCAATGAACCCAAATGCACCGGCGGCGATCATCACCGGCACGATCGCCAGTCCGTCCAGTCCGTCTGTTAAGTTGACCGAATTTGAAGCCCCCGCAATAATGAATATCACAAATGGAATGTAGAAAAGACCAAGATCGTAAGAGCCATTTTTAATCAGCGGCAAGCCAATCGACGTGCCGTTTAAGGTGGTCATCCAGTATGCGACTGCACCTGCAACAAGCAGTTCCGCAACGAGTTTTAGTTTCCCCGGAACCCCTTTTGGTGAAACTTTTGAGACTTTAAGATAATCATCCAGAAAACCAATGGTACCGTAGGATAAAGTCACCGCAATCACAGCCCAAACATACGGATTTGTTAAATCTGCCCATAGAAAAGTAGCCACCCCGAGTGAAAGCAAAATCATGAAGCCGCCCATCGTCGGCGTGCCTGCCTTGGCAATAATATGGCTTTCAGGTCCATCTTCCCGAATTGGCTGTCCCTTTTTCTGTTTGGTCCGTAGCCAGCGAATAATACCGGGTCCAATGACAAAACAAATGATCATAGCCGTCATAACCGCACCACCGGTACGGAATGTTAAATACCTGAAAAGGTTAAATATTCCTCCCTCGGCCGCCAAAGGTGTTAACAGGTAATACAGCATGATCGTTCCTTTTCTCTACTCAGCTGCTGCGGACAGTGCCATGCCGCTATGGCCAAACTCTGTTGAGACTGTGGCGGTTTCCAGAAGTGTCCGCACAACCCCTTCAAGACCTGCCTTATTTGCACCTTTGACAAGCAGCACATCATCCTGCCGAACATCGCTAAGAAGCTGTCTGGCAAGATCGGTCGTGTCATCAAACTCTTCAACGGCTAACCCTGCAGCGCGGGCTGCACCTGCCATACCCTGACCAATTGCAAACACTTTGGTCAGGCCGGCAGCACGCATCTTACCTGCCAATGCCTCATGTGCATCAGCGGTCAGATCACCCAGTTCCGCCATATCCGCAAATACGCCAACACGGCGGGCAGTGTGCCCAACCGGCAGGGCACCAATACGATCAAGTGCAGCTTCCATGCTAACGGGATTGGCATTGTAACTATCATCAATCAGCATGAAGCCCTGATCATCCCAGGTCAGATGATGCGTACGACCACGACCCCGTTCAGCAACAAGTGTCGCAAGACTAAGTGCTGCCCCGCCAAGGTCCGCGCCGGTTTCTTTCACGGCGGCAAGAACCATCAGACTATTCAGCAACCACGCCTTCCCCGGCTCCCCAATTCGGTATGTCACGATAGTACCGCCAACATCGGCAGTCAGACAGCTACAATCAAAACGCTCTGACGCATGAAGGGGGTAAACATCTGCCTCTTTGTTTTCGCATTCGGCGGATACTTTAATGACAGTGAGGCCTCGTGCCTCAGCAGCATGGATCATACGCTCGGCATACGGACCATCTGAGGCGATAATGGCTGTGCCCCCTGGGCGCATGCCATCAAAAATTCTCGCCTTTTCTTCAATAATCGCATCAATCGAGGCAAAGTTCCCAACATGCGCCGGTCCTAGCGTGGAGACTAAAACAACATCAGGCTGAATGACCCGTGCACGGTCAGACATTTCACCAGGTTCACTGATACCTACTTCAAAAATACCGTATCGTGCGCCACGCGGCATACGAGCCATGGAAACCGGTAGCCCGATATGATTATTATAACTACGCACACTAGTGTGGGTATCCCCACTATTAGCCAGCGCCTTTTTCAAAGCATGAACAATGCTTGTTTTCCCGACACTTCCCGTTACTGCTAGCGTGCAAACAGGGGCGCGCATAACTGCATAGGCCGCCATTTTCTCAAGGGCAGGCAATACATCCCCAACACGCACCAGGCGCGGCTCATCGTCCGCGATACCCTCAGGAACATCTGACACCAATACAGCTGCTGCCCCTTTACCCAGAGCTTCTTTTACGAAAGCATGGCCGTCGTAATTGTCCCCCTTCAAGGCAACGAACAAATCACCGGGCAGTACAAGCCGACTGTCCGTTTGCAGGCCATCGGCAAACCATGGCCGGGCGCTGTCTGCATTACAGGCGGTCGCCAGTTCGCTCGATGTCCAAAGCGGCTCATCAATATTCACAGTTATTTCTCCCCCGAGTGGGTACGCTGACCCAAAAGTAGTTTGACGACCTCAATGTCTGAGAAAGGCAGGACTGTATCGCCAACAGTCTGCCCCTCTTCGTGCCCCTTGCCGGCAACAATCAACATGTCGTTTTCTTCAAGCGCCTCAATTGCAGCTGCAATTGCCTGCGCCCTGTCCCCAATCTCAATTGCATCAGGGCAGGCTGCCAAAATTTCGCTACGGATAACCGAGGCTTCCTCTGACCTTGGATTATCGTCCGTGACATATACCCTGTCTGCCAAATCCGCAGCCAGCTTTCCCATTTGCGGACGTTTTCCTGCATCCCGGTCGCCGCCACATCCGAAAACAACGCTCAGCCCTGCTGGATTGTGCGCACGCGCAGATTCAAGAACATTTTTCAAACCGTCTGGAGTGTGGGCATAGTCCACATATACGGCGCCCCCCTTGGTCGTGCGCCCGATCAGCTCCATACGGCCTGGCACCCCGGTCAGATGAGACAACGTGGCCAGCACCTTATCAACATCGGCACCTGTCCCAATCGCAAGCCCTACCGCCAGCACAATATTTTCTGCCTGAAAAGCGCCAAACAAACGCACATCGACAGGGTAAACATGCCCCTGATACCCTATAGAAAAAGCCTGCCCATCAGGACGCCCTTCCTGATCCATCAAACGGAGAGCGGCATTTTCATCCCGCCCGACTGTCAGGGTATGAAGCCCCCGCCCCCAGGCCAGATCCTCGATCAGTTTACCGGCACGGCTATCAATATTGACGACTGCTGTGGATCCTGGTGCCAGCAATTCACCGAACAGGCGCGCCTTGGCAAAAAGATACCCCTGCTCCGTCTTGTGGTAATCCATGTGGTCCCGCGTCAGATTGGTGAACCCGGCAGCCTTCAGAGAAACACCGTCCAGCCGGTATTGATCCAAACCGTGGCTGGAGGCTTCCAGTGCACAGTGTGTTACCCCTACATCCGACAAAGCAGACAGGTTTTTATGCAGTGCCATAGGGTCCGGCGTTGTCAGCCCCCCCGGAGCATTATGATGCTGCGACCGCACACCCAGCGTTCCGACACTGGCAGCGTCATACCCAAGCCCACTCCATATCTGGCGCAGGAAGTCTGCCACCGACGTTTTGCCGTTGGTGCCCGTGATTGCAACCTGCACATCAGGATGGGAAGCATAAAAGCGTGCCGCCATATCGGCATAGCGACGACGTGGGTTATTATCCGCGATCAAAGGAACAGAAGGATCAGGCACAGGCGTACCAGGCAATGAAAGGATAGCACTTGCCCCAGCCTCAATCGCTGCTGGAATAAAATCGCGACCATCAACTTTGGTGCCCGGAATTGCCACAAACAAAGAGCCGGGCTGAACACGGCGACTGTCAGCCGTAATGCCAGTTATCAGAATAGTATCTGAACCGGCCGATGCCCCTAATAATTGTGACAAGGATACTGTCATCCTCTGTTTGCCCTTCGTTTGCCCTAGCCCGTGTTGCCAGCCATTCATCCCTTTCCTGAACTGGCGCCTTCTTTATCTCTTTTTGTCGTCATGAATCTTCATCGCGATTTGACGATACAAGCCTTCATCTTCTTCTTTCGGCGCGATGCCCAATATAGGAGAAGCGCGCAGAATAACATTCTTCACGACCGGCGCAGCGGTCCAGCCACCACCCCGGAACCCGTGCGTTTCCTTAATACCCTTTGGCTCATCCAACAGGGCAAAGACCACATACTGCGGATCGTCCATCGGAAATGCCCCAACAAAGGACGAAATCAACAGCTTCTCGTTATACCCGCCAGCCGCAGCTTTCTCGGCAGTACCCGTTTTCCCGCCAACACGGTATCCAATGGCTGATGCCTTTGAACCAGTCCCCTTCTTTACAACCATCCGAAGAAGCTGCCTGATCTGCCGGCTGGTGGAAGGCTTGATGACCTGCTTGCCTTCACGCACACCGTCTGTTTGGTGGATAAGTGTGGCCGGAATCAGACGACCGCCATTGACCATCGCAGAAATGCCGGTCGCAAGCTGCAGCGGGCTTACGGCAATGCCGTGTCCATAAGAAATGGTCATGGTAGAAACCTTACGCCAGTTCGTTGGATACATCGGTGCACCCACCTCAGTAATCTCAATCGGCGCAGGCTGCAGTAGCCCAATATTATTCAAAAACTCCTGCTGGCGCTCTGTCCCCAGGTCAAGCGCCATCTGCGCTGTCCCAATATTGGACGAATAGGTAAATATCTCAGGCACACTTAAATACCGCGCCTTTGGATGGTCATCCTGAATAAGGAAGCGCGAAATCCGCAACGGCTTGGTCGCGTCATAGCCATCATTCAGGGTGACTACACCTTCATCCAGTGCCGCCGCGAAAGTAAATGTTTTAAACGTGGAACCAAGCTCATAAACACCCTTGGTGGCACGGTTAAAAAGTGCCTCCTTGGAAATACCGCGTATGTCGTTCGGGTCGTAATCCGGCAGAGACACCATCGCGATGACTTCGCCTGACTTCACATCCATAACAAGACCAGCACCACCAACAGCACTGTGCGCCCGCATTGCCGCACTTAATTCATCAGCCAAAGCGAACTGAACGCGAATATCAAGAGATGTGCGAAGAGTACGGTCCCCAATGTCCACCTGTGACGAACCAGCCTTCATTTCGTCATCGAAATAATGCTCAAGCCCCGCAAGACCGTTTCCGTCCACATCAACATAACCTAGAACATGTGCTGCCAAACGGCCATGGGGGTAGATACGCTCTTCTTCGCGCTCAAACTTCAGCCCCACCTCACCAAGTGCGTTCACTTTCCATTTTTGAGCGGGGGATAGCTTGCGCTTCAACCAGACAAATTTCTTGCCTGAAGACAGCCGCTTCTCAAACGTGGCAAGCGGAACATCCGGAATAATTTCTGCAAGCTTGCGTGCTAACCCTTTTGGGTCCTTGATCATGGTCGCATCGACCGCAAGCGACGAAGTTTCCAGATTAGTCGCTAATATTTCACCATTGCGGTCAACAATGTCAGCACGAGCCATCTGAACAGGCGCAATAACAGTACGACCACTTTTAGTCGCAACTGTTTTACGAACTGCCCCCACAGGGTCAGCCAATCCAAGTTCAAGCGTACGGCCAATCAAGACCATAAATCCAAGCGAAAAGAGCGCAATTGCCCAAATCAGGCGCAACCGTGCGACATCCATCTTGGACACATTTTTGTCTACGGACTGAAACTGAAAAGACGTAATGTCGGTCATAACGCCTTCCCTTCCCTACTGGATTTATGTCTGCTTTTGCCTTTGGTCGCCTCTTCAATCTTTTTGCGAATACGCTCAGGCAGCAGAACATCAACATTACTGTCGACCTCTTCACCAGTTGGGCGAAGTGGCACCACAGCTGGCGTCAGAATAATCTGGTCCGGCTTCGGCGGCATCAGTGCTAGAAAACGCAACGACTTGTCCTGTAATTTAGAGGGCGACGTCTTATACGCCCATTCTGCTTCCAGAACCCGAATGGCTTCCTGATCCCTTTTGATCTGCACATGCAGCGCTTTCAGCTCCTGCTCTTTTTCGTGCACAGCCAACTTCAAAAGTAAAACAGCAACCCCGGCCGCTACGGCAATAAAGCTCGCCAGTATCACAAGACCTTTACGCATGCTGCCCCCCTTCTGCACCATCCCACGGCGCATCGGTTCTGACCGCCAGCCGCAGCCTGCTGGACCGGGCACGCGGATTACGCGCCTCTTCTTCCTTGGACGGCTTGACCGCACCCTTTTTCGGAAGATGAAACGCATATTCTTTCTGAACAACAGCCTGATGCGGCATGTGCCGACTACCTGTTGGCTCATTGCCGCTTTCACGCACCATGAAGGTTTTCACAATACGGTCTTCGAGCGAATGAAAACTAACAACAACCAGTCGCCCCCCAGGCCGCAAAATCTTTGCAGCACCAGCAAGTCCGCGCCGCAGCTCCCCAAGCTCGTCATTGACGAAAATTCTGAGCGCCTGAAAAGTCTTCGTCGCCGGATGGGTTTGCTTTTTGCCCTTTTTTATCCGCGGACGCCCGAGGACACTTTCAACCAATCGCGCAAGCTGCAGCGTTGTTGTAAATGGTTTTTCATCACGTGCAGAAACAATGGCATTGGCAATGCGTCTGCTGCGCGTTTCTTCACCCAACTCATAAAGAATATTGGCGATATTTTCCTCGGCGTATGTATTGACAACATCAGCCGCACTTTCCCCGGCCTTCGACATTCGCATATCAAGTGGCCCGTCAGACTGGAAAGAAAAACCGCGATCAGCTTCATCCAACTGGAACGACGACACACCGATATCAAGCACAACACCGTCAACCTGGGCTTCGCCTGCAGCAGGGATCAATTCAGCCATATCGCCGAAGCACCCGGAGACCATGGTAAAGCGGTCACCGTATGCCGTCATGGCAGACGAGCGCGTGATTGCGTCAGGGTCACGATCAATACCGAAAACCCGGCAATCTGCTGCATCCAATATAGCTCGGGAATAGCCACCATTACCAAAGGTGCCATCAACAAACACTTCACCCGGCGCTGGTTTCAGCGCCTGTAGTACTTCATCCAAAAGGACGGGGATATGTTTGCCGGTTTCATTTGCTGAAGTCATATGCGTGGTCATACCTGACCTCCGCCACCAAAAGGCTGCATGCCCGGTGCTTTTTCACTGGCGATTTTGAACTGCTCCTCCCGGTGCATTTCAAACTTATCAGGATCCCAAATCTGGAATTTGCGACCAATACCAACAAATGTTGCCTTGTCTTTAATCCCTGCAAATTCGCAAAGATCCTGCGGAATAACGACGCGCCCCTCTGGGTCAAATCCTAGCTGCTTGGCACCACCCAGGATCGTTGTGGCAATGGACATCTGGTCGGGGCTGAAAGGACCAAAATCCCCATAAAGTTTGTCAGAAAGTTGTACGAGGAACGCTTCATCTGCGCCTTCAAGGCACTCAAGATTCATTGGTTTGTAAAGGACAATACCGGCAGATCCACTTGCTGCAACGGTCGTACGAAAAGTCGAAGGAACAGACACCCGCCCCTTTTTGTCGATCTTATTCGTAAATGTGGACAGAAAAAATGCCACAGACCATCACCCCATAAATGCCATATCGACCCTTGTTGCCACGCAAAAGCAGATACTTCAGGAAATCCTGAACCCTATTGGGATATCATGGGCTGAATTGGGCGTCAATGGTATCAAATGGGAAAACATAGGTTAATTCTGGGAGGTCAATTTCCTTTCCATATTCAGTATTCCTATATTAATTCAGCACGTTATGCGATTTGTTCATTTTATGTTCACGCCCCTTAAGCCCATTCCCGATACTGAAATATATTGATATCGGTCAGCACCAAATGGGAATTTATGGGTACATGTGGGGAAAGCCATCATCACAGCCAGCGCGATCCAATGTACCGAGTCGCCTCTGGCATGTGCCTTGACCAGTAAACAAAAGAAAACCGCCCAACGCGATGTCGGGCGGCTTAAACTGGCAGCCAGGAGCTGCGGAAAATTTACGAAGGACCTGGTTTAATCCTCCAGACTTGTATCACAGTGCCAACAAGTCTCTGCAGCGCCTGCCGCCATTGCTGGCATGCCAATTGGACTACCTGGCGGGATCGTTGGATCTGACGGCAATTTCACCGCTGGCGTTTTTGCGCGGTCAAAGGCATCTTCAATCATCTCTGCCAACACCAAAGCCTGTGTGGCGGTAGGTCCAGAACGCTGCTTGCTTGCAGCCTGTGCAACTGCCTTCAGTGCCGTCTTCGCCTCTGCCCTTACAGAAATCTGTGTTGCCTCATCCTGCATCAAGCCTATCAAATGCATTGCATACCGCATCTGCACCTCACGGCGCAGATTCTGATCCCCAACACTTTCACCCCGCGGCATGTCCATGATTGCGTCTGTCATGGTATCCAATACGCCAGAGAGCCCCGTGTGACCTGGCACAGTCGCCCCCTGATCAACCAATCTGGCAACACGGGCCGGGTGTAAAAGTGCTGACAAAGTCAAATCAGCTGCCACACGGGCAGCACCTAAGCGGTCAAAGCCTGGACGTGTATTTTGCGAGAAGGATTCACGGCCAAACTGCGGATCCCCTGAAGACAGACCAAGTGGCGACAGGGCTGCGAACACGTCATCACTGATACGCAGTGCACCAGGACTGATAGTGGCCAGCAAGGCTTCCAGGGCCTGTTGTTGTTTTGACCAGGATGCCGCTACAGGCTTGGCGCGGCCATCCCCCTGATGGCGATATGCAAAGTCATAGCCTCCAACATACTTGGCCGCTGCCTGCAATTGATACCGGTGGTATAAGTATAGCGGCACAAATTTCGTTTGCAGCGCTTTGGCGTTTTCGCCGGGACGTAAGTTTTCGTCACCAAAGGTATCCAGAGCAATACGGCGCACTTCCATCAGCTCTGTGAGAGTATCGACTGCATCTGTGCCATTGTCCCACAAACTGCCGTAAATATTGCCAGAACCAAGAGGACGCGAATCCGGATCAGACACAAATCTTAGACCAGCCTCATCCGCAGCCTTAATCATAGCCGCCTGCGCAGTGCGGTCATCCTGATCGCCATAATCACCATATAGGAACTTAACCGTCCACATATCCCATGCGCCCATGCCAGTACCGTATGTGTTACTAAAGTCCAGACCGCCGTTCCCATCAGGCCGTACGTCAGGCGCAGGGTAATCCATTACGCTTTCACGGTCGCCGTAACTGCTGCCTGCCATGTTGTGTGCAAAACCAAGCGCGTGCCCAATTTCATGCGCCGATAGCTGACGAATTCTGTGTAGAGCCAATTGAACAGGGTCATCAGCTGCACCAGTCCCGGTTTTATCCGCGCCGGCGAGCGCTTCAAAAATCTTGATGTCCTGACGCACACGCAAACTCCCAAGCAACACCACACCGCGCAAAACTTCTCCTGTGCGCGGATCATGCAGCGCAGCACCATACGACCAACCACGTGTTGCCCGGTGTACCCAGTTCACGACATTATACCGTGCATCAAGTGGATGTACCCCTTCTGGCAACACTTCTACGCGGTAACCACCGGGGAAACCCGCGGCTTCAAAAGCCTCGGCCCACCAGTTACCCCCTTCAACGAGCGCGCTGCGAATGGGCTCAGGTGCGCCATTATCCACATAAAAGATGATAGGATTTATAACCTTGCCGTTTTCATCTTTCTGCAAGCGGAAACGACGGGCCAGCTTTACAACTGTGTCACCTTCAAGCGCTGATGACATATCCACATAGGTGTTTTCAATTATTGCTGCACGTTCGTCCGACAGACGCACCTCATAACCATCATCCGGAAGGCGCAGGAAACTATTGTGTGCAATCAGTGTAACCGAACCAGGAACAGGTGTTGTTGCCCGAACTTCTTTACCTGGCTCAGTACTTTCGAACGTGACGTACGAGTCAAATTCAAGATTTTCTGGAAAGACAAATGCCGCATCCGTTTTCACGAAAGACTTATCTGCAGCCAGTCTGAAGTTGCCTTGACCAGTTTGTTTCAGCCGGGCAGCCACCCCAACCGGGTCACGCTTCAGAAACCCTGATAGGTCGATCAAGATACGACCCGTGCCTTCTTCCACCTCCAGTATGCTCGTTGACCAGATAATAGACTGGGCAAAGCTGGTCTCCACTGCTTTTTGCTCTGCCTTATTATTTGCCGTTGCCCGAAAGTCTGTATTTTCGACCATTACAGCAACTTTGTCCCCCATTTTACGGAAGGACAGAATTTGACTGCCACCCGGTACACTGCGGTCAAGCCCCACAGGATTTGATCCCAGGCCCGCTGTTAAATATCCGGCATGAATATACCGACCAAGCACCCCGTCTTCATTCGGTGCATCCAGTGCGACCAACACCTGCCCTGTACCTGACTGCACATACGTCTCTATCAGACCTTCATGTCTGGTAGCGCCGTCCACCGCCTCTCCAAAATCAGCCATTGCCACTGCGGATAGTGCAAACACGGATGCTGTTAAGCCCAAAATCTTTTTCATAAAATCCCCCTGATATTTTTAACTTATACAAATTCACGGGGATGATAATCAGTCCCCCATAACGTTCAAAGAACTATTTTTGAAAAGTTATTCGCAAAATTTTAATAATTTTCTTTTGTTTTTTTATTTCTAGAACGATCGGTCTATGATATGGGAGTGCACCGACAGAAATTGCCTTTGATGAGGCACCTGTCACATCGGGCGGATGGTAAAGTGTATTGCAGGATCAGCTTAGGCCCCTGATCAGGTAATTGGGGAGTATTCCATGACCGAAGAAGATGCCGAAAAAAAGGACCTAACTGTAGACAGCACCCTGCTGGAACTTACAGAGAAAAAGCTAGAGAAAGCTCAGGCGGAAGAAGAAAGCTATGCTAATCTTATGCATAACAATGCAGAGATGGGCGAACTTGCTGCCCGCTTCTGCTATGCTGCGGCGGGCCTACCAACGCCAATCATTGAAGAGATTTTAGAGCTGTTTGAGACGATCAGTGACAACCATCGCTCGGGAAAATATCAAGACAGGCGCCCCTGCTAGAAGACAGTAGCCCTTAGCCCCAAACGTAGAAACTGCCGATTATCCGATACAGAAAAGTAATTGGCAGATGGCCTGTAAGCCGGGTTCTGTCCTGCCCGAAGGCATGGATGACCATTCATCTAGACAGCCTGTTGCCAGACTGTTCATGCAACCACCCGGATACGACGCGGAAATTCGCCAGTTCAACTGAATGAACTCTCATCCCTATTGGTTTTGCTCCCGGTGGGGTTTACCATGCCGCTGCTGTTACCAGCCGCGCGGTGCGCTCTTACCGCACCCTTTCACCCTTACCAGCCCAAAGACTGGCGGTCTGCTCTCTGTGGCACTTTCCCTAAGGTCGCCCTCGCCGGTCGTTAACCGGCACCGTATTTCCGTGGAGCCCGGACTTTCCTCCTCCCGCTCAGCGGGCGGCGGCCATCCAGCCATCTGCCAGCATTCTCATTGCACTCCAATCCCTTTTCGTCAAGCCAGATTTCTGCCAAAATCCACCATTAGGATTGCATTGGATGGCCATTTAAGGCAAAGTCGCGAAAATTTTTCGAAAAGGACCTGTAACAGATGAATAAAATCCTTGCGCTTTCCCTGCTTCTTGGTTTGGCAGCATGCGGTGATAAAGCGGACGAAATTATCTTTGACACCCGTCTTGGTCCAGAAACAAAATCTCAGATTGCCCCTCTGCCATCCGGGCTAGTTGGTGACAAAGACAACGCCCGTCATATGTCCCAGGAAAAGAAGGGCAAAAACCTGGAATCCACGGACGGAACGGGTACAGCCTGATTATACGGCAACTATAAACTTCTGGAAATTCAAAAGGCTGGAGAGCTACCTCTCCAGCCTTTCTTTTATCTGCGTATAGTATCCAGCTGACACCTAGTAAGGATCAATCTTTTTTATAGATACGCCCGTCTTTCATCACAAAAGATACCTTGCGAATATCCTTGATGTCAGCCAGTGGATCACCATCAATAGCGATAATATCAGCCAGCTTACCAGCTTCAACTGTACCAAGCTCGTCTGACTTACCCAGAAGGTCTGCACCATTGACGGTAGCCATCTTCAAGACATCGGACGTTGTCACACCAAGATCAACAAGCCATTCCAGCTCCCGGTAGTTTTCGCCGTGCGGCGCAACGCCAGCATCACTACCCGTCGCCAAGGGAACGCCAAGACTATAAGCTTCTTTAACTGTCTCCGGGGCAGCTTTGATAAAGTGGTCGTTATGCAGACGGACCTTCTCTGTGGTGCTGTCTTTTTTCTGCATGTCCGCCAGGAAGTCCTGAACCGCCAAAGTAGGGATATAATAAACACCCTTTTTCTTCATCAGCTTGAGCGCTTTTGTATCCATGAAAGTACCATGCTCAATCGACTTCACGTCATTTTCAAGCACATAGAGGGCGCTATCACGAGGATGAGAGTGCGCTGCTACCGGAATACGGTATTTTTCAGCTACTGCAAAAATCGCCTTGATTTCATCATCAAAGAATACCGTTGGGAAATCTTCCTCTGAACACATCTGGAAACCAGAACATGAAGAATAGATTTTAAGCCATTCCGCACCTGCACGAATATTATCACGGGCAAATTTGCGGCAGCTTTCTACACCGTTACAGTTATTATCACCGGACCGGCCACCCACGCCAATAGTCTGCCCAGAGGAGAAAATGCGCGGCCCCGGAATATCACCTTTATCCATACGCTTGCGGAGTTTGAAGATAGTTCCGTCACGCGCCCCTAGATCGCGTACGGTCGTAAACCCAGCCATCAGGGTTTTCGAAGAATTGACCACGCCTGCAATTGCATAATCACCGGCATTCGGGTTGGAGACACCTCGCTCCCCCATCAGATGGACATGCATGTCCATCATACCGGGCATAACAAACTTCGTAGTCATGTCAGCGACTGTAGCATCCGCGTGCCCCGCATCTTCAGCCGAGACATAGCCGTCCACCACCTTAGTAATCTTGTTACCCTCTACGATGATGGATTTTTCCGTCAGCACATCTTCACCAGGTGCAGCCAACAGCCGCCCCGCATGAATAACGGTGACAGATTTTTTCTTTTCTTTTTTCTCCGCCTTGTCAGTACTTTCAGTTTTCTCAACCGCAGCTTCATCCTTGGCTGCCTTATCTTTTTCGGCATCCTGCGCATGCAGACCAAAAAGCCCAGCGCTTAGCATGCTGATAAACACAAAAAATTTCAGGAATATGGATCGCATAAAAGTCCCCCTTGTAAGCAACAAACATCTATAGACAAATATTTATACCGCGCTTTCCTACCCTACAGACAGCGCCTGTGAACCCTGCTAACTACCTTTGCATGAAGCTAGTTACCCAGTACAGAAACATACTATGCTGGTTGTTTGCGATATACCATCAAAAAGCCAATGGCACATTCTTCAGCGTGTGCGCGAACGGCGGCTTCATCGACCGTATCAACAAGGCCGATTGCCAGTTGAAAATGCAATTCCCCCTTCAGAAGAGCCAGCAAATGCTTGGCCGCGGCTTCCAGATCATCAATTTCAAGCTCACCCGCTTCAACCCATCGTGCCAGAAAATGCACCAGCTTTTCTACCATCAACCGAGGGCCCGCTTCCCAGAAAATTTTTGCAAGTTCTGACCCTTTTGGCGCTTCTGCGACCAATACGCGGTACACGCTCATGGCATCATCGCTGACAAGAAGCTGCGCAAACTGATTACAAATCTCGACTGTGTCGGCTTCCAGTGAGTGATCAGCGTCATCATCCTCAGTCTCGTCCGGAAAATGTTCGCCGATCCTGCGGCGCACACTTTCACTGAATAACTGCTCCTTTGAAGAAAAATGGCTATACACAGTTTGCTTGGAAACGCCTGCATGCTTTGCCACGGCATCCATGCTGGTCCCAGCGAAGCCATTCTCCAGAAAAAGCTCGCTTGCCGTTTCAATGATTGCAGAATTTTTTTCACGGTCACGAGGCCTGCCCCTACCCTGTCGTTCTGTTCCTTCAGGCATTAGGTTTCTTACGGCATTTGATGTCACTGTTAACCTCTATGTTGTTTTTCTGTCATACTTACACAAAGTTATTCATAATTGAAACGGCAGGTATGCAATTACTTAACAGACTATTCAGTCTAGTTTATTGTATAAAGCTTAATAGCAGGATAATTAACCTAGCCCGAAAACGACAGCAGCGGAACAAATTAATGCAAATATCACGGAAACATCTAATCGGTGGCGCGATAACCCTGTGCCTCGGCATACTGATTACAGTACGTTTGGGTGCCAGCCCACAGACCGAGGAGACAGCCCCCAAGCCCCTTCCTGTGAAGACCGTTACTGCACATTTGCAGGACACGTATCAGGTGCGGCGCTCTTTTACCGGACGTGCGATCGCACGCCGCGAAAGCCATCTATCCTTTGAGCTTGGCGGCACCCTGAAGTCTGTTGCAGTTGATTTTGGCAGTACAGTACAAAAAGGGGATGTACTGGCATCGCTCGACACATCACGTCTGGAAGCACAGCTAAATCAAATGCTGGCGGAACAGGAAGAAATTGCTGCAACGCTTCGTTTGGCCGAAAGAACATTAAGCCGCACACAAGAAACTTTTAAACGCGGCCACACATCGGCGCAGCGGCTGGACGAAGCAGAAGCCAATATGATTTCTCTTCAGGCGCAGGAGCGCAGACTGGCCGCCGCAGTCAATGCTGTGCGCATTGATCTTGGAAAACATACACTGACAGCCCCCTATGACGGCGTGATAACTTCCCGCACCGCAGATGAAGGGTCTGTATTGGCCGCTGGCACACCCTTGCTGCAGATCGTTGAAGCAAGCGTGATCGAAGCCCACATCGGCATGCCAGCTGATTTTGCATCTGCCAGTGCACTTGCTGATCAGGTAAAGCTCTATACTGCCAGCAGACAGCAAATAACGGACTTCAAGATTAAATCCGTGGTGCCGACGCTTAGTGGCCAAACACGTACCATGTTGGTAACTTTCGAGTTGCCTGCAGGCGCTGCTAAACACGGGGAGCTTATTCACGCAGTTATTGACGATACCCTGCAATCAACGGGGGCATGGCTTCCACTGCGTGCGGTTTCCTCTGATGTGCGCGGACTTTGGCGTGTCTATAAGGTGTTCGAAGATGAGAAAGGCCATTATGTCCGCTTTGAAAACATCCAGATCATCTACACGGACAAAGAGCGTGTCTTTGTAACGGGTACTATCTCTGACGGGGATATAATCATCTCCAACGGGATGGACCGGCTGGCCCCTCGTCAACGGGTGAGAATTGTTTCCTCAGACCCGTCACCACAGGACTAAGGGGAGAATACCGTCATGAAGGGGTCCCTTTATAATCATCCACGTGTTGTCTGGCTGTTGCTGTTGCTTATTCTTTTTGCCGGACTGAATGCCTTTAACACCATGCCGCGTCTTGAAGACCCGCACATGGAAAGCCGGATTGTACAGGTTTCAACGCTCTACCCCGGCGCTGATGCCGAGCGGGTAGAAGCAGAAATTACAGAGAAGCTGGAACGCAAACTGCGCGAGGTTCCGGAAGTAAAAGAAGTTACAAGCGTTTCGCGTCCGAATATCAGTTTCATCACTGTGCAACTGAAAGATATGGTCACAGACGCAAAGCCCATCACAGCACGTCTGCGGGATAAAGTTGCTGAGGTAACAGACCTGCCAGAAGGGGCGACGGACCCCGAATTTCGCGACACGGCAATGTATGCGCACTCTGCGATCATTGCGCTGACATGGGAAGCTGATAGCCCGATTAATTATACAATATTGGGCCGACATGCGCGCGAGTTTGAAAATAAACTCCGCAACCTTTCCGGTACAGACTTTGTGGATGTTCTCGGGCTTCCAAAGGAAGAAATCCGCATTGAGGTCGACGACGCCAAACTGGCGGCACACGGCCTGACTGTTGCAGATGTTGCCCGTAAAATTCAGGGTTCCGATGCCCGGGGCACAGCGGGCGTTGTCTCCAGCCCAAAAAATGAAATGGTTGTGCAGGTTGCTGGCGCACTTGACAGTCTAAACCGCATTCGCATGATCCCTCTTGCCTTTGATGAGAAAGGGGCAAGCCTGCGTATTTCAGACATCGCGACGGTAACGCGTTCTTTTGAAGATCCGCCAAAACGTTTGGCATACCTGAATGGATCATACGGGGTGGTGATCGCTGCTCGTATGTATCAGGATAACCGGATTGATTACTGGTCTGACAATATTGCCGCCATCCTGGAAGAAGAAGCTGCGACCTTGCCCGCATCCATCAAAATGGAGCGTATCTTTGACGAAAGGGATTATGCGGACGAACGCCTGAGCGGACTGATGGGCAATCTGGAAATCGGGGCGATTGTCGTACTGACAGTTTTGTTTGTATCCCTTGGGTGGCGCGCGTCGCTAATTGCTGCATCTATATTGCCGCTGACGCTATTGGCGTCCCTTGCTATCCTTGATCTTCTTGGCATGCGTATTCAGCAAGTTGTTGTAACGGGCCTGATCGTCGCCTTGGGCATAATGGTGGATAATGCCATTGTCATCACCGATGAAATTCAACAGCGCCGGCTGAAGGGGGAGCGCCGATCAGTCGCTGTTGCAAAAACTGTCCGCAAACTCTGGCAACCACTGGCGGGGTCCACGCTCACAACAATCATTGCCTTTATGCCCCTGATACTGCTGCCGGGTAATGCCGGTGAATTTATGCTTGGCGTGCCTGCAGCCGTTATCGCCTCCCTGATTGCAAGCTACATCATTGCTTTCACCATTATTTCCGCCGTTGCGGGACGCATTGTGGAAGGCAAATCAAATGACAGTGCGGAACATCACCGTGTTTGGTGGCGAGACGGTATCAAAGGCGGCATAATTGCTGACCTGTTTGAACGTAGCCTGCGCTGGTCGGTACACAAACCCCTGCGGTCTATCGCAGTTTCCATGGCAGTGCCCCTTATCGGGTTTGTCCTAGCAGGCCAGCTAACCGAGCAATTCTTCCCGATCAGTGATCGCAACCAGTTCACAGTGCAGCTTAAAATGCCTGCACAGGCTTCAATCGAGGAAACCCGTGCAACAGCCGAGAAAATGCAGAAGCTGATTGCAGCAAAAGACGGTGTCCTAAATAATCATTGGTTCATTGGCTCCAAACCTGCCAAATTCTACTATGCCATGATTACATCGAATGACGGTGTGGCAAGCATCGCCGAGGGCCTTGTCACCGTGGATGGTTTTGAGCGCGTGACCACGCTGGTCCCCGAGCTACAGGCAGAACTGACAGAAATGGCCCCTGAGGCCGCGGTCATTGTACGGGAATTCAGCTCAGGCCCCCCACTTATGGCGCCGGTCGAAGTCCGTATTCTGGGACCAGACCTGGCTGAGCTTGAGCGTATTGGCGATGAAGTCCGTGCAATCATTGCCGAATTGCCGCATATCACCAACACACAAACATCCCTGAAAGCCGGTCGTCCGATGGTAGAGGTCGCCGCACGGGAAGAAGATGCGTCTGTCACCGGATTATCGCTGTCGGATATTGAAACACAGCTTCAGACGCTTACAAATGGACTGACAGCGACCTATCTGATCGAAGAAACGGAACAGGTGCCTGTTCGATTGATTGTTGATAAGGGCAACCGCGAAGACCTGAATTCGATTGCAAACATGAATCTGATCGCACCCCGGAGTGGGCTGGAACAGGACAATAGTTATGCTGATATTCCCGTTGCCGCAATCGCTGATATTCGGCTGACAACAAAGGTCGGCACAATCAACCACTTCAACGGCGAACGTATGAACAAGGTGACTGCCTATCTGGAGTTTGGTGTCTTACCGCAAACAATTCTGGACAAGCTTCAGGCACGTCTGGCCGAAAGCCCAATAACAATACCGTCCGGTTACAAATTGGAGTTTGGCGGTGAAAGCGAGGAACGAGACGAAGTTGTTGGCAAGCTGTTTGGAACCGTTGGTATTCTTGTTGTCATGATGCTTCTAACTATTGTTCTGACCTTCAACAGTTTTCGTATGGCCTATATCACCTTTGCGGCGGCTGTACAGGCTGGTGGGCTTGGGATGCTGTCGATGTGGGTATTTGATTACCCGCTGAATTTCGTCGTAATTATTGGCGTTATGGGGCTGATTGGGCTCGCGATCAACGCAGCCATTGTCATCCTGTCTGAACTGCGCGGCATCCCTGACGCACGCGCCGGCAATGAAGATGCCGTTGTCCACGGCGTGATGAAAACCGGGCGTCATATTATCTCGACCACCCTGACAACAGTTGGTGGCTTCATGCCGCTGATCATGGCAGGTGGGCTGTTCTGGCCACCCTTTGCCGTAGCAATTGCAGGCGGCGCGCTGCTGTCCATGATTGTCAGCTTCTACTTTGCGCCGGCAGCATTTCTCTATCTGACCCGCATGCGGCCAGTCACCGGCCCCGGCGGCGATTTTGAAGCGGCCGTTATTCGGCGTCCCGACACCTGTTCAGAGTAACTCCCATAGGCCCGTACCCAAACGGTCTATACGTTAACTCTCCAAACAAAAGGGCGGCCTGATCATTATGACAGGCCGCCCCTGATGAATGCGTTAGATCGCAATTAAAACCGTAATGTATATCCAACTTTTAGTGACACTTCCCTGTCCGTTGAGACAAAATTATCGGTTTCCTCATCCACCTCAAACCCCTGATTGACAACAAAATACAGATCCCTGCCAGGCTGTGGGTTATAGCGCAATCTTGAGTTTACCCCGCCTTCATCGCTGACATTGTCATACTGTACCTTTGTGATCCAGGACCATTCGCTATTGAAGGCAACATCAGTGCGCAGTGACATAATTCTGGTTATGAAGTCACCTTCAATCAGCGTGATGTCATTTTGTGCATAGCGGCCAGAAATTTTAAAATATTTGATTGGCTGGTAATTAACCGTCATCGCCATCCGTGTTTTTTCACCGCTGTAGAAATCACCTTTGGAAAGCTGGGCTTCAACCGAAACCGGACGGAACTCTGCCGTTTCCAGATTCAGGGACCAATAATTATATTTATAGTCACCGATTGGGATAATGACCCCGTCTACAATCTCAAATTCTTCATCCAGATTGTCTTTCTCACTGCTAACGTCGAACCAGATCTCATCCCCCGCACGGGTCACAAGCTTCAAAGGACGAAATTCTACTTTTTGCTTACTGGTGCCGCCGTCTATCCGTGAATCCAGATCAAATACAAATTCGGTATTTATCCGTTCGAACATGCCGCCATCAGGCCGGTAATTATAGCCAAGCTTGGTGAAAAAGATATTCAGACCGGGATCACGGACCCACCCAAGCGCAGGATCAAAATTTTCTTCAATCCGCTTGGCGATTGCCATACCAAAGGCGCCGTCTCTGCTAGGCAGGTCCAGCTTAATGCCCAGCGCCTTGTTTTTACCAGTAATTCCTGGACGGTGTGTTTTCTGTCCCCATCCAGATACCTGCACCGTACGGCCTGAAAGCAAATCATTGTTCCGGTACATAAAGTCCGCACCGACAGTATAGGCCCCCTGGCCGGTAAGAGGGTCACCGTAGGTAACGATACCGCCTACCGATGTCCGGTCAGAATAGTCATAGGTAAATCGACCCACTGCCAGATTGGCATTTCCTTCTTCCCCAATGCCGCCTTTTTCCTGAATGATATCCAGAAAACCGATATTCCACTTCCCAATTCTGCCGGTGATTTTACCGCCGACCAGAATATCAATAGGCATATTATCGTCATCCAGGCCAATTCGGCGGGAGAAAAACGGGGTGCCGTTATTATAGATATCCCCAAACTGGAAAATATCATTATCCTGCAGGAAGAAGTCGCGTTTTTCCGGTAAAAACAGGGAAAAACGGCTCAGGTTAACAACCTGATCATCCACCTCGGTCGCAGAAAAGTCTGTATTCGCAGTGATTACCGCCGTCATAGAGGGCGAGATTTTATAAAATACATCAAGGCTTGGTTCAATTTTGAACGAGCTTTTGCCCGTATCGTGATCTTTAACGTTTTTGAACGTCAACCCAGGCACCAGATCTAGCCCCATGCCCTGATCAACGCCTGAAACACCGGTCCATTCACCAAAGCTTTCCGGATCAGTCCGGCGGTCAAAGCTGGTCCATGCGATGCGTTCGTTATTGCGTTTGATATCGCGTCCAAAGGAGACACCCCAATTAGGGTTTGACGGATCAAAGTTCAGTGACTTGAACGGTATAGCAATTTCGACAACCCAACCTTCGTCCGTATCTCCTGCTTTGGCATACCAGATAGTATCCCAATCAAAATTGAAATTTTCAAACCCGCCGGGTGCCTCGATCAAGGCATCATCACGAACACCGTTATAGTTTACCTTGAAGAAATATCCGGTTCGACGGTTATTAAAAGGACCTAAATAAAATTTAAAAGAGTCCTCAGAGCCAAGGAACTTACCCTGAATTAGTTCCCGTGCGATAATGTCTGCTTTGTTCGGCTCTGTCATTACGCCCGCGATATAGACAAAGTCCTTATCATAGCCGATGTAAGCAGTCGTCGGCTGTAAGGGTTTCCCATAATTAACCGGTGTTGTTGTATGCAGGTCGTCTGGTAAAATTATTGCAGCGCCTGCCCATTCCTCAGGCGAGAAATTACCATCGATCTTTGGCGCCTTTGCCAGTTTAACAGCGGGAACCGTTTTCCCCACACCGCCAACAATCGGAGTAACCTCTTCTGGTCTGGGCGCAGACAATGGCACAGGACTGGGCGCAGCTAAAGGACTGGGTGCAGCGACAGGGCTGGGCTCCAGCAGCGGAGATGGCTCTAATGCGCTGGCTGGGGCAATGCTAACACTTCCCCAAATCGCAGCCAGACAAACAGTACTAAATACAGATACCCCAAACTTCATATCTCGCCCCCCGAGAAATAATATTTTCTATAGACCAATGGCCAGCTCCACGATGGAAGCTGGCACTTTTTATGTATCTACCTACGCCCCTGCAGGCAGATACTTTATAAAATTCCTGCCGATACCGACAGGCCGTAAGCCTGATTATCGTCATCTTCCATGGTTGCGACGATATCCAGCGCCAGAGAACGCGCTTTATTAGCAATCGCATTCTCTAAAAGTATCAAACGGACTTGATCCCGGTCATATGCCCCATCAAGACCTGATAAGTCAGATAGTAACTCTTTGATATGCTCTGACGTTCCGTTCATGTGACCATTAAAGTCCAGTGACGCCAGATATTCTGCCTTCAGGCCAGGCTCGGAAAACAATCGCAAGCGTGAAAGGGCTGCTTCAGACTGTCCAAGTTTTGCCTCGAGCGGCCCCAACTGTAATGCGAGTTCTGCTGAACTGGTATTGCGTGCCAGACTGCTGGCACGTTCCAGCGCCTCATCAATATACTCCTGCGGCATACCGCCTTCTACATATGCCTTCAGTTGCATAGTAGCGGCAAACGCCTGTTGTTCCCCACCATACACAGAACCAAAAGCATCTGCTGCTTCGTCCGAATACTGTGTAAAGGCATCCATGTTGCCTTGCTTATAGGCAAGCACAGCAAGACTGACCAAACCACGATACCGATAATCAGCCCGCGCGATGGCTTTCACCTCATCATGCAGGGCATTCAGGTCCACACCCGCCAAAGCCGTGGAGCCAACGCGCACATACATGTTTAGGCGCTGCCAGAATGCGCGGGACTTGTTGGATATCTGATTAATTGCAACACGGGCTGCAGCCGGGTCTTGTTGCAGGATTGCCTCTTCTGAAATGGCAATCATTGTCCTGTCTTTCAGCATCGGAATTGTAATTTCCTCGGCAAGTGCAATTGCTGAAGAGAAATCGCCGGAGCGTGCAAATAAAGGCGCAATGGACTTTAAACGGTCCTGTGTCACCAGATCGAGTCTTGCCGACCGCGCCTCTGCCATTGCTAGCTCCAGGGTATCTTTACCCTTTTGAATGTCCCCAGCTTCAATCATGGCACGTGCGACACCGACCAGAACCTTGGACCGCTCTAACGGCAAGCTCTCTTCAATCACGGTCTGAAGCGCAGCGCTTATCGCACAGTCCCAGTCGGGACTAACCAGGCAAGCCTGTGTGTATTCATTTGGCTGGTGGTCGCTGGACACACCTACATCTTGTGCGGATATTCCTGTCGTTGCAATCAGGAGAACGCCCGCAAAAACACCAGATTTCATAAATTTACCCTCCTGACACACTCTTACTGTTGATGATTTGTATAATATTGTGCAATTTTTACAAGTACTTCGTAGGTTCCATAGTCGATATTTCCATTGACCACCGACTGACGCCACCGACGCTGAAACGCGGTGACTATACTACGCATATACGGAGAATATAGTCCGTCTGGATCAAGGGGGTAGCCTATCGCGGTGAATTGTTTCTGCACTGCGGTTATCTGTGCAGCATCCGACGCCTCTGTTACATACGGCTCTGTTGCATGCTCAGTCTCCGGCGGCAATTCCCCTTCTGACAGCGCAATACCTACGCCGTTAGCAGCAAGCCACTGCCAGGGAAACTTCTCCCCTGGGTCATCCTTGCGGTCTGGCGCTATATCACTGTGCCCAACAATCCCGGTATCCGGGATCACATGCCTGCGCCTAATATCATGTACTAAGTCAAGAACACGTTTCATTTGCTTGTCAGTAAAGTCTTGATATCCAAACTCATGCCCCGGGTTCACAATCTCTATGCCGATAGAATATTGGTTTATGCCAACACGGTCACCCCAACGCGAGATCCCTGCATGCCATGCCCGTTTGTCTTCATCGACCAGTGCATATAGCTGACCATCTTCATCAACCAGATAATGGGCAGAAACCTCGAAGGCAGGATCACATAACCGCTCAAGCGCTGCTTGTGCGCTTTCCATGCCAGTGTAATGCAACACCAACATATCGGGCGAAACACCGTCAGGGCGATCATCAAAGTTTGGCGATACCCACTGCGCCATTATTGCTCCCCAAACTTTTTGCCAACACGCTGCACGGTTTTCAGTTCCTTGCTGCCACGGCGTGAGTTTCGCAGTGTTACAATCGCCACTCCTACGATCGTCAGAGTTCCGCCAATCATCATACGGTCTGTCAACACTTCATCCAGAATGAATATCCCACCACCAATCGCGAAAAGAGGCGTTAAAACAAAGTAGGGGGCAATGTGGCTGACTTCATATTTTCTGAGTAAATAATTCAATCCACCATGCCCTACAATTGACGACATGATCGCACTATAAACAACCGCGCCCCACGCAAGCGATCCCGCAGTTGAAATGGCTTCAACCTGCCCCACCTCGAAAATCAGTGATAAAAACACAGAACCTACGCAACCAAACAGGCCAACCCATGCCTGCGTTGTCACTGCTTTCACATCTTTTAGCTGCCGCATCAAAATGGTCGACAAGGCATAGACGAAGGCCGCAGCAGCCATGAATACTACAGCGTCCACATATTCAAAAACGGCTGGGTCAAATCCCAGCACCAACACACCCAGGAAACTGACCGCAATGCCGGATACCCGTTTCCAGCCAACCTGCTCTTTCAAAATGACAATCGCCAGTATCGTGGCAAAGGGTACATTGAGCTGACTGACAATGGCCATCGCACTAACCCCCTCGGCAAAGCTCATGGCGATAAAAATCAAGCCAAAGTGCAGAACACCCAGAACAAAGGCAGCAATGAACAAGTCCTTCATCCGACCCCGAACAGGCTTCAGAAAGGGCAACAGTAAAACCGTGACAATCGCAAAACGGATAGCATTAACGACCATCGGCGGGAAATCAGCCACCGCCCATTTCGCAGCCAGAAAATTCATTCCCCAGACAAAGTTCACGATCACAAGGAATATTGTATCAATCAGGGTCATTGGCCCATTCCTCTTTGCTGGACAATCTGGTCATACGCTACATTTATTTCTGCAGCACGTCTTGTCGCCACCGCAATCAGATCACTTGGCACCCCTTGTGCCATCAGGCGGTCTGGATGATGCTCCCTCACAAGCGCCCGGTAATGCGCCTTAAGAGCCGTATTGCTAATATTTGGCTCTACGCCCAGCACGGTATAAGGGCTATTAACATCAGGCCCTGCCCTACGGTGTATCATGGTCTCAATATCTGCTGATGAAAATCCGAATATTGCGCCCACCGTACGAATGTAATCCAGCTCAGCCGGATGCAGGTGGCCGTCAGACTCTGCGATATAAAAAAGTGCATCGATGATGTCTGTTAAAATGGCGCGATTGTCAGCCATGATGCCCGCGATCTGGCGAGCGTAGGCTTCAAATCCTGCTGCCGACTGGCGCGCCATATCAAACACACGCCCAACATTTTTCATTTCTTCAGCGGGGACGCGGTACAATTGCTTGAATGCATCCACCTCTTCACGCGTAACCCGGCCGTCTACTTTGGCCATTTTGGCGGCAAGCGCTATAACACCGATTGTAAAGGTAATTTGCTTGGTTTGCGCAGGGTCGCCCGTAGCTTTATTGATACCAACATCAACCGCCGCACCGATCGAAACCCCAAGCAAAGCGCCAATCGGCCCGCCGATAGCGAAACCTGCTGTACCACCGATTATTTTACCCCAAATAGACATAGCCAGACCTCTAACACAGGTCGTGGTTTGCGCCTATCTAAAATAGTGCTGATACCATGTTCATCACCATTTTTTGGAAGTGGAGGATTCCGTAGGGTAACAAAGACCTTGGCGCACGCCTAATTAATGACTATATGTGAGCCCTTGTTTTACCGGTCTGGCGACTAGGTCACTGGACATAAACTAGGAATACTGCATGTTTGACGTCGTACTAACTGGAACGGGTCTTTTTGTTCCACCAGCCCGTGTCACCAATGAACAACTGGTCGAAGCCTTTAACGCCTATGCGGACAAGTTTAACGCAGAAAACAAGGCAGACATTGATGCCGGCCTCACACCTGCAATGCAGCATTCCTCAGCAGAATTTATTGAAAAAGCATCCGGCATCAAAGCCCGTCACCTGATCGAAGCCGAGGGTGTTTTAAACCCAGACACACTGCGTCAAGGCTTGCCGGAAGATGCACACGGCGATGATGACAAGCCCTGCATTCAGGCGCAGATGGCGATAAATGCCGCAAAGCAGGCGATTGATCAGGCTGGCATAAAGCCTGAAGATATTGATCTTGTTATCTGCGGCACTGCGGCGCTACAGCGCTCTTTCCCGGCAATTGCCATCGAAGTCCAGCACCACTTGGGAACCAAGGGTTCTGCCTACGATATGGTCATGGCCTGTTCGTCTGCAACATTTGCCCTGATCGCCGGCATCAATGCCATTAAAACAGGTGCTGCAAAACGTGTCCTGATGATCAACCCGGAAATATTCTCCACAATGGTTAATTTCCGTGACAGAGACAGCCACTTTATTTTTGGCGATGTAGCAACGGCCGTGGTGCTCGAACGCTCTGATCTTGCCACTGCACCTGACCAGTGGAAGGTTCTCGACTGTAAGTCAGAGACCTACTATTCAAATAACATCCGTTCCCAGCTTGGCCCCTTAACCCGTAACGAAGGGTCAGAACACCGCGACGATATGTATTTCGTTCAATATGGCCGCAAGGTGTTTAAGGAACTCTTGCCTTTGGTAACCAAGTTCATTTCTACACAACTGAAAGATGCTGGTATCACGGTGAATGATCTGAACCGCATGTGGCTACATCAGGCAAATATCAATATGAACATGTACGCCGCGAAGAAGCTTCTGGGTCGTGATCCAACGTTTGAAGAAGCCCCCACAGTGCTTGAGGAATATGGTAATACGGCCGCTGCTGGTTCCATCATTGCGTTCCACGAACATCGGGAAAATTTAAAGAGTGGCAGCAAAGGCTTGATTTGCTCCTTCGGTGCAGGCTATTCCATTGGAAGTTTACTTGTAGAAAAATTGTAACAAATCATAATTAGGTCCAGACATGAGCAATATAGTAATCAGCGGCACCGGCCTCTACACACCTCCCGATGCAGTCTCTAACGAAAAACTGGTTCAAAGCTATAACGCTCATGTAGACCAATATAATGCGCTCCATGCTGACGAAATTGAAGCTGGCAACATGGAAGCGAAACAACCTTCTACTGTAGAATTTATTGAAAAAGCTTCCGGCATTAAAAACCGGTACCTTATGGAAGGCGAAGGCCCAACAGACGTGAATAGAATGCGTCCAGGCCTTTCCAAACTGGCTGACGAAACAGCCATGGGAACGCCGGTTCAGGTTAAAATGGCGCTAGAAGCAGCCAAGGATGCCCTCAACGAAGCAGGCTTGACCGGCGAAGATATTGATCTTGTGATCATATCATCGTCACTTTGGGAACGTTTTGTTCCCAGCATGGCATGCGAACTGCAACAAATTCTTGGTGCAGGTGGTTTTGCATTCGACATGGCCATGGGCTGTTCGTCCGCAACGTTTGGCATGTCTACTGCCATGGACACTATTAATTCCGGCATGGCAAATAAAGCGCTGGTGATAACGGCTGAATATATCTCCCCTGCAATGAACTATGTAGAACGGGACAGCCACTTTATCTTTGGTGACGCTGCTGTGGCCATGGTGCTGGAGCGAGAGGAAGAAACCAAATCCCAAAACGCTTTCCGCATTAATAGCCGGAAACTATTCACCCAGTATTCCACAAATATTCGTGCCGCATTTGGTGCAAGAACACTTGTTGAAGATCACAAAATCACTGATGCTGACCAGCGTTTCCAACAGGAAGGCCGCGTGGTGTTCCGGGAATTATTGCCAATGGTGATCAATCTTGTGCAAGGCCATCTAGCCGAGGTTGGCAAGCAGGTGTCAGACTTTAAACGTTTCTGGCTGCACCAGGCGAACATTAATATGAATATGTTCGCAACCAAAAAGCTGTTGAATGAAGATCCAACCCAGGACAAAGCTCCTATCGTTCTTGACGAATATGCAAATACGGCTGGTGCTGGCTGCATGATTGCATTCCATAAATATAAAAATGACTTCCAGTCCGGTGATGAAGGCGTGATCTGTTCTTTTGGCGCAAGTTACTCCATCGGCTGTATGTGCGTAGAAAAAGTCTAGCCTCCTAAACCTGCGTTTACAGAACCAACTTATTTCTTGACTCGATCTACTACACATGTAGATATTCTACTACACCTGTAGTGGAGAAAGAGTGTGAGCGAAAAAGTTAAGCTAAGCGATCAGCAATATCAGATTGTAGAAACCCTGTGCCACCTTCAAGGAGGCTCAGCACGTGATGTTCTGAATAATCTGCCAGATCAGTCACTTGCATACACTACAGTTGCGACGATTCTGACCCGGTTAGAGAAGAAAGGCGTGCTGTCCTCTGAAACTGTGGGCAGAGAGCGTGTTTACACCCCTGAAATCAGCGTTTCAGAAATTAAAAGATCTATGGTTGGTGGCTTGATATCAACCTTATTCAAAGGCGATTCAAAAGCACTGCTGGCACATCTTGTACGGGAAGGAGATGTAGATCCAAACGAACTGGAGGATCTGCGGCAGCTTCTTGACAAAAAGGAGGAACAGGAATGATCGATTTCATCCTTGACACCCCTCTTATTGCAGGACTTTTTCGGTTCCTGATTGGTAGCACGATCTTTCTGGGCGGGGTTTACTTGCTGGAAAGAGCATCCATTCTAAAAACAGTAGAAACACGGGAGACGTGCTGGCGCGCTGCGGTGCTGGCTTCTTTACTAACGCTGACCCCAACGACCGTTCTGGCGCCGCTTTGGACGATTACCAATCCGGACGTTACCGGCTTCATCCAGTCACTCGAACAGGACCGGCCACTTGGTCGTTTCATGCCTGTATCAGAGCAACAGCGTACCTGGACGACCGCAGCCTATGAAACCGCAACACAATCAATATCAGACCCTCTTGAAAACACCGAGGGCACCCCGGGTCCAACCAGCGAGGAACCCACCATACAAAACAGAGGCACGACAGCTACCCTGCCAGCAGAATACAAGGGGGCACAGCGACCTTCTCAGGAAACTCAACTGATGACAGCCTACCCTCCAGGGCTGAAGACTAGTTCAGAGTTTTCAACCTCCGTACTCTTCAGCCATGGCTGGGTACATGACATCAGTAGCGCCGTGTTGATTACAGCAGCTTGGTGCCTGATCGGGGCAGCCAGTCTTCTCTTACTGGCTTTTGGATATCGGCGTGCAATACGGTCGCTTGGTACCCGCACTAACATTGAGACCAATCATCAGGCCTACCAAACACTTACAGCAATCTGTCAGAAGGGACGCATCAGAAGTATTCCCAATCTAAGCACGTCGGACCGGATTAAAAGCCCGGTGTGCTTGCCCGCGCGTGAAATCTGCCTGCCTGAATGGGCACTGAACCCATTACCCGAACGGGAAATGCAAAGCCTTCTGGCGCATGAAGTTGCGCACATGATACGCCGCGATCCGGTCATGCTTATCTGTATGCAGTTTTTATCAAGTCTCTGTTTCTTTCAACCGCTGTTCAAAGTAGCGCAGCAGCGGTTGGTTGATCTGGCAGAATTATCCGCTGATGCATGGGCAGCCAAGCATGTCTCTGACGCCCATGCTGTTGCTTCGGCACTTTATACATGCGCTTCAAAAATAACAAAACACGACAACCAGCAGTGGGGATTAGCAATGAGTGGACATAAATCCATCCTTAAATACCGAATAGAAAGCTTGCTTGCCAAAAACAAAACCAGACCGGCCAGCAAAATCACACGAACCGGCATCGCAACAGGCGTTGTTGTTGCGGCCTTTGCCGTCCCGAACATACAGTTCGCAAACGCACTATCCGCACCCTTTACAGACAAAGACAAAGAATGGGAAGTAGTCGTCGCCCCTACCCCGCCAGAAGTTGTCACACCGGTAGCGCCGACAGGGGCTGCCCTTGAAGCAATTGTCGAAGCACCAATGGTTCCTGAGTTTCCTGCCGTTTCAACATCATCACCGCGTTTCGTCGTCTCGAATGCTGTCGTTTCAGGCAATAAAATCAGTGTTAGCGCATCAGAGAGCAACGCATCCTCCTATGCTTATGCAATCTCAGAAGGTGACGAAACCATAGAAACCAACATTACCTTTAATGGCAATAACGGTGCACTGAACTGGGTAACCGGCAATGAAAGCAAAAAGGCTGCGTGGAAAGGGTCCTGGTCACTAAACGCTGATGAAACCATGATCGTTTTCCTTGAAGAAGGCGGAGCATTTGGCCTTGAAACAGAAGATGGTGACAGCAAACAGGAAATCGAGTTCATTACAAATAATGGGACGATTATCAAAGAGTTTCGCATTGACGGAAAACCGCACGGCTTTGACGCAAAAGCACAAGAATGGTTCCACAGCAATATAGTCTTTATCCTGCGCGAAACTGGCTACAACGCCAAGGAACGTGTCAGTCGGTTTCTAAAGAAAGGAGGCGCTGACGCTGTTCTTCATGAAATGGAATTTATCGAAGGTGGCTGGGCGATAAAAACGTACGCGGAGGCACTGACAGCACAGACTTCCCTGTCCAACAAACAAGTAGACCGATTGATTGACAAGCTTTCTACCCTGGATAGCGACTATGAAATGCGCACTGCCTTTACTAACCTTCTGACAAAGGCAGACATTCCTGCAAAATCCCGGCAAAAAGTATGGAAAGCAGCAGAGAATATCGACAGTGATTATGAACTCAGAATGCTGCTGACCCCGTTTGCACAGTCTTTTGACATGCAGAATAAGGATGCCCAGAATTTCTTAAGCCTGGCACAGAGTATCGACAGCGACTATGAGCTAAGACAGCTGCTCGAAGAAGGGCTGGCATCCGCGGAACTTAGTGATCGCAGCTTGACAGAACTTGCCAAAGTCGCATCGGAAATCGAAAGTGACTATGAATACCGCAAGCTTCTTCAGGCTTTTGCAACAAAGCTAACCAGCCATAAATCAGCGATGCAGATCGTACTGGCGGGTATCGATGATATGGACAGCGATTTCGAACGTCGGCAGTTAATCGAGGCTCTTGAGTGCCGAACACGCTGGACACTGAAATGTATACGGCACTGATATCTGCTGCGACCAAAATGGATAGCGACTTTGAAATGGTCTCTACCCTTCTTGCGATCTACGACAGCATGCCACAGGATGACACCTCGAAAAATCTGATGAAAGATGCGGCTGATAGCATTTCAAGTGACTTTGAACGTCAAAAACTGCTTCGCAAACTGCAGTAGAGACTAAGTCAGTCCAATTACAATCAAGAAAAGTGGGCCAAAACATGGTCCACTTTTTTAACCTACCTTAGACATAGGCCCGCGCCGGAATGCCAGCTCCAAGATCAACATAGTGAACCCGTCTGAAATCCATAGAAGACAGGTCAAACCGGTTGCGCGGCGCCATTAGATCGGCGGACCGGCCCACAGGATCATCCGTATCCAGTGCTGACAGATAATAGCGAACAGTCCCATCATTGTCCGCAAGCGGCAAGCAGAGCCCTTGAAAAATTGCCTCTTTACCATGACCGCAACAAACACTGCGTTCCATCATCACACCACACGGAAAGCTCGCTACATTTTCATGCACTGACAGAAGAAGCTTATTGTGATTTTCAGAGCCAAGATAATTACACACATCGACTTTTCTACCGGTAAAATCTGCACCAAAAAAATTCACGATGTGTGTTCCTACCAAACGGTACTGGATACTTTCTTTATTCAAGCGTTCAGTGATCATTATATGTGGCAATATAGATTTAAGCTGAGTGTGCCTAAGGTCAGACTTTCTGGGAACCATTTGCCCGCTTGATGCTGCCAGGTCCTGCCATACATCATACAACGTTTGAAAAGTCCTGGCACACTTATCGCTGACCCGCGGTATTTTCAACGGAGACCGCAGTGATGATGGCTCAATTAAAGAATCTGGCTGGTTCTGTTCGATCGTACGGGGTTCGGTCATCACGCTGGACATTGGACATGCCTTTAAACAAGTTACAAACATGACCCCCGTCACGTATCATCACCCTAAAACACAATCATTAATATTTAGTTTTAATTTTACCGGGAAGTATGCTTTGTTACTGTCTCAATCCAAGGGGTATAGATTATGAAGTTAGTTAAGTGGATTTTGGGCCTTGTTGTTCTCGCCGGTGTTTTTGCCGTGACATATGGCCACCACCTTATGGACCGACGCCTGAATGCGTCTATTGATCATGAAGATTTTGTTATCCTAGATAAAGCCCGGTCCCTGCACCAGGGCCTGACAATAATGGACTGGCATTCAGATACCCTTCTGTGGGAACGCGATTTCCTTGATGAAAACAGCTACGGCCATGTTGATCTGCCTCGCATGCAGCAAGGCAATATCGGCCTGATGATGCTTACAACCGTGACAAAGTCCCCTGATGGCCAAAACTATGTGGAAAATGAGGGTGACAGTGACCGCCTGACGTCCTTGCACATGATGCAAATGTGGCCAATGCGCACATGGAACAGCCTTTTTGAACGTGCCATCTATCAGGCAGAGAAGCTTGACCGCTATGTGGACAAGTCTAACGGTCAGATGATCTGGATCAAAACACAGGAAGACCTGCTCCGCGTACTTGCTGAACGGGAAGTCGCTCGTGCGTCTGGCAAAACTCCGCCAACTGGTTTTCTTCTGGGCGCAGAAGGTGCACACCCTCTTGAAGGCAAAATTGAAAATCTCGACAAGATGATCGACGCTGGCTACAGCATGATTGGTCTGACACACTTTTTCGACAATGAACTGGGCGGCTCTCTGCACGGCACCTCCAAAGCAGGTCTGACAGACTTTGGGCGCGAGGTTGTTCAGGCATTGAATGAAAAGGAAATCATCATTGATATGGCCCATGCATCTGAAAAAGTCGCATGGGAAGTTCTGGCCAACACCGATCGTCCATTTGTCGTCTCCCATACTGGTATTAAAGGTGCGTGTGATTCACCGCGCAACTACCCGGATGACCTGATGAAAGCTATCGCTGATCGGGGTGGTCTGATCGCAATTGGATACTGGGATGCAGCCATTTGTGAGCCTACCCCCACAGGAATTGCAAAAACCGTTAAGTATGCTGTTGAACTTCTCGGCGAAGACCATGTTGCCCTGGGCTCAGACTGGGACGGTTCTATCCAGACAACTGTTTCATCAAATGAAATGGTTGCGATCA
The DNA here is from genome assembly GCF_014656395.1 of Kordiimonas sediminis. Taxonomy (GTDB): domain Bacteria; phylum Pseudomonadota; class Alphaproteobacteria; order Sphingomonadales; family Kordiimonadaceae; genus Kordiimonas_A; species Kordiimonas_A sediminis. The sequence goes on along the minus strand of NZ_BNCI01000002.1, from coordinate 161,099 downwards.
CCAGTGCCCTGATGGAAGCAGGTCTGACAGACACCCAAATCCGCAAAGTAATGGGCGGCAACAGTGTTGAATTCCTGAGAAAATGGCTACCGAGTAAAACACCATCATGATAAACCTGATTACACCCAGTCTTATTTTAGATGAAAATAAAATGCGGGCGAATATCGCCCGGATGGATACACATCTTGGTACACTGGGTGTAAACCTTCGCCCCCATGTTAAAACCAATAAGTCGGCTGAAATATCCAGCCTGATGACGGAGAAACATAGCGGCGGTATAACGGTTTCTACCTTGCGGGAAGCGCGCTTCTTTGCCGCCAGCGGATTCCGCGACATATTGTATGCCGTTGGCATAACACCGGGCAAGCTACCCGAGGTTGCGGCGCTGCGCTCTCAGGGGACAGACCTGAAAATCATATTGGACAGCGCCGAAGCAGCTAGCCTTGTGGCAACCTGGGCTACAAACACCAAAAGTTCTTTCGACATTCTTCTTGAGATTAACACAGACGACCACCGGGCGGGACTTGAACCCGGTGGTGACGAACTGCTGGAAGCAGGCAAAATATTGCTGAATTGTGACTATACGGATCTTTTAGGTGTTATGACCCATGCAGGGGCATCCTATGACTGCCACACAGTCAGCGCCATCCGTGACATTGCCCGTCAGGAACGGGATCTATCCCTGCTTGCGGCTGACCGCCTGCGCGCGATAGGGGCGGACATTCGGTGTGTCAGTATTGGGTCTACACCAACTGCGATGATGGCTGAAAACCTGGACGGCATCACAGAAATCCGGGCCGGGGTATATGTTTTCTCTGATCTGTTTCAGGTTGGCCTTGGCATCGCCAAAACTGAAGACATCGCCATTTCCGTTTTGACCACTGTCATCGGCAAAAAGAAGGATCAAAACAGGCTTATAACCGATGCGGGGGCCCTTGCCCTATCGAAGGATAACGGCACAGCACGCCAGACTTTTGACTGCGGCTACGGCCTTGTGCTGGATGCGGAAAGCGGCGTCCAAATCCCCAACCTATTTGTGAAGGGGGTTAATCAGGAACACGGCCTGATCAGTAGCATTGACGGCAGCCCTCTCGACTTTGATGCTTTTCCGATTGGACGACAACTGAGAATTTTACCAAACCATGCCTGTATGACCGCCGCAGCCTACGACACCTATGCTGTCTTCAATGACGGCGAATTCAGTCACCTTTGGGGCCGCTGTAACGGCTGGTAACGTCGGCCTTTCCTCTATTGCTAAAATGACATAAGCTCTCTTTGTTCACAAACAGGGGGAGGAAACTATGTCTGTTGAACTTACCATGCTCTTATGGAGCGTTATCCTGTATTTTATACTGATCATGATTGCGGCACGACTTGCACTGAAAGAGAACGGTGTACAGGCTCAAGCTGGTCCCAGAGATAATCTACCGGAACCCAGCGATACATTGAAACGCTACCGCCGTCTGGCCTCTAACATGCAGGAAAATCTGTTAATGTTTGGCCTGCTGGTTGGTATTGCGAGCGCTGCTGATATCTCAACATCACTTACAGTACTTGGCGCACAACTATTCTTTTATGCACGCTGCGCCCATGCGGTCATTTACATTGCCGGCTGGCCAATGGTTCGACCGCTTGCCTGGATTAGCGGTGTTGTTGGCATGGGCATGATCGCCTACGCCTTGTTTTAAACCTGCATCAGCGCAACCAAAGCGCACTGCTGGCGAGTCGTCATTTCAAGTCTTAATGGCTGTTAACAATCAAACACCTAAAGCCACCTGGCAACCGCCCGGTGGCTTTTCTTTTTCCCGCAGAAATCCGGCATTGATTCCCCGTATTTTCCTAAATTTTTATCCATCTATAGCGCAGATACGGCCGTCTGACGGAAAATCAGCGGGCAGGTAATCAAGAAGTAAATTCCGTGCCTGCAGTAGAATAGTGCCACCATGTGTATGGAGTAATTCTTTATGGCAACCATTGGTCCTAGCGGATCACAGTCAGTTCATATTGATCTGGCTGCGAGGATTAACAAGCTGAATGTCGATAATTCCAAGGATGTAAATATCGACACCAAGGGAGTGAAAACAGCGGCGCATATCGTTCCTTCTGCCGGTCAGACAAAAGGAGTGAAAATCGACATAAAGGTGTAACCATGACGAAAGCTTCAGATCATAAAAAGTCGGCACATACTATCACCAGCGCCCATTTCGAGCTGGGCAAACGGTATTTAATGACGAAAAATCGCCCAAGCAGTCTGGCAAAGGCGCGTCATTATCTCGAGCTTGCTCAGTCAGCCGGTGTACCCGAAGCAGGCCCTGCCCTGAAAGCCGTACAGCATCTGGAGCTTCTTCGCACTCGTTCAGTTTTCGCCAAATAATTTGGCAGTGTTTGCCTGATGTCCCCCCATCGAAGCCAACCGGCTTCCTCTTGACACATCACCCCCCTTGATTACCATACCGCGCGGTGGGGGAAGATACATACCATCTTCACCGGGTCAACAAACAATAAGTCGTCACCTTGTGTGGCCGACCGAGTAATCATGAGGATGTTTTATGAAAGCACTATTTCTGTCTACCGCACTTGGGCTAAGCCTTTCTTTTGGGGTCGTGGCGTTAGACAACACGGACCACGCAAAAGAACAGATAAACCCCGCTATTCCTGACATTCTATCTATGAAGGAAAGAGCAGAGGTGCGCGACAGCTGGCTGCGTAGTCGCCTTGATACCGTTGTCCCGGAAATGATGCGCCGCGAAGGTATCGACATGTGGATTATGGTTGCCCGTGAATATAACGAAGACCCCGTTGTTAAAACCATGCTGCCTGCAACCTGGCTGAATGCACGTCGTCGCACGGTTCTTGTATTTCATGATACCGGTGAAAAAGTGGAACGGTTTGCCGTCGCACGGTATGCCGTGTCCGACATATTCCCGGCAGCATGGAACCCGGAAGAACAGCCAGATCAGTGGCAGCGCCTGGCTGACCTGATTACCGAGCGCAATCCACAAAAAATTGGTCTGAATATCTCCGACACATATGCTCTCGCCTCAGGCTTGTCATACAGCCAGCACAAAGGCTTGCTGTCCGCACTACCTGATGAATATAGCAAACGGATCGTATCTGCTGAAAAACTTGCAGTAGGATGGCTCGAAACACGCATTCCAGCAGAAATGGAGACATATCCGGAGATCGTACGCATTGCCCATGGTATTATCGCAGAAGGGTTTTCCAACAAAGTCATTACACCGGGCGAGACCACAACAGAGGATGTGGTGTGGTGGTTCCGCGACCGTATTAGAAGTTTGGGTCTAACCACCTGGTTCCATCCGTCTGTCAATCTGCAACGTCCGGACGAAGAAACCAAGAAGATGACCGAACTATTCTCAAAACGGCAAGGACCGAATGTCATCATGCCGGGCGATTTACTGCATGTTGACTTTGGCATTACCTACTTGGGATTAAACACTGATACCCAGCATCATGCCTATGTTTTAAAACCGGGCGAGACAGAGGCCCCAGCAGGTCTAAAACAGGGATTGAAAAATGCAAACCGCCTGCAGGATATTCTGACATCGCACTTCAAGGTTGGTCGTTCAGGCAACGAAACAGTTGCACTGACGCGGGCGCAGGCGATCAAAGAGGGCCTTAACCCTACTGTATATAGCCATCCAATTGGCTATCACGGTCATGCTGCCGGTGCAGCCATCGGCATGTGGGATAATCAGGGTCGAGTTATCGGGACAGGCGATTTCCCAGTAAACGGTAACACAGCCTGGTCAATTGAGCTGAACAATGTCACGAAAATCCCGGAATGGGGCGGGCAGGAAGTGAAGTTCATGCTTGAAGAAGATGCCTATTTTGACGGCACATCCGTTCAGTATATTGATGGGCGACAGGACCAGTTCCACCTGATTGCCTCGGACAAATAGGTCCGTTACAGCCATCATGGCCGGGGTAGCACAGTCGCCCCGGCTTCCCGTCCTTCTATAGAGATCAAAGGCGCAGTGTTGCCTGCACCATTCTCTCCAGTTCATTCAAGAAGGTAGACCGGTCTTTTTTACTAAACGCTGGTCCGGCACCTGATATCTCGCCCATATCCCGCAAATCACTTTTCAGCGACCGCATCGCCATTGCGGCGCCGATATTCGCCTGCGTGAAGGGCCGCCCATTATGCCCCAGCACCATCGCACCATTCTTCAAACAACGATCGGCAAGGGGGATATCCCCTGTCACAACGATTGCACCCTTCTCCGCACGTTCTGCGATCCAGTCATCTGCTGCGTCAAACCCGTCGGATACAACAATTTTCTCCACAAGATCAGACACAGGCATACGAAGCCACTGGTTAGATACAAGATATGTCTTCATATTATGCCTGTATGCCACTTTCAGGGCTTCTTCCTTCACAGGACAGGCATCTGCATCAATATATAAAACGGGCGTAGTCATTCAGGCATCCATTAGAAGGGGTTGGGCACACAGTCTATATACCGACACAAACCTTCCTACAACCGAGCAGGATAAATAAGGGGCTGATTCCGCATATCCAGAATCAGCCCCACATTAAAGACTATAGTGGCAAAATCAGTCCGCCGCCGGACCAACCGCCCGACCGTCTTGCTTGTAAACGGTGCCACTTTTCATCACAAAATCTACATGGGATACCAAGTTGATGTGCCGCAGCACATCGCCCTTGATTGCGATGATATCAGCATATTTTCCTTTGGACACGGTACCAAGGTCCTTATCAACCCCCATCATTACCGCAGGCCAATATGTTGCAGCCCGAATGGTGTCCATCACAGAAATTCCCATCACATTCGCCCAGACATCCATTTCATTCCATGTGCTTTGGCAGTGAAACTTCATCGGGATACCGCTATCGGTGCCCACAAGGAACACGACACCCGTTTCCTTCAGCTGTGCGATCTTTCTCTTCAGCGTTGGTCTGCGCAGCGGTGTAAGCTGAGTATAGGAAAGCTGGCCCGGATGCGCGATTGACTGTTTGATATCTGCAATCGTATCTTCCTTTAAGCCCCGCTTCCAGCAGCCACTATCCAGTTTTTCCGGGTTATCTACGGTGTACTGAAAGTTATAAAGCCCCTCCACAGTAGGCGTCCAGTAAAGCGGACCACCGGCAACACGGCCTGTAGCAGTGCGTTCTTTCAGCTTTTCAATAATATCCGCCGGGTATTCGGGAGCTGTGGTCAAACCGGTATGCTCGAAATTATCAACGCCGATTTGAAGACCGACCCGAATTTCATCCGGACGGTGCGAGTGCGCCACAACTTTCATACCGTGTTTGTGGGCTTCATCGACAATTGCCTGCGCTTCTTCCAGGGTCATTTTATCATGATCAATAAGCTTCAGGATTTCCATGCCTGCATCTGCCAGTTTTTTTACCTTTGCCCGTGCGTCTTCGACACCATCAATGCCCCAACGAAAAGCTTCGGTTCCGGGGTAGGCTTCATGCTGGATGAAAGGACCGGACGCAAACAAACGCGGCCCCGGTATGCGCCCCTCTGCGATGGCTTTTTTCACGGCAACCGTTGCTTCGAGCGGCGCACCCAAATCGCGGGTCGACGTAATGCCAGCCAGCAAAAGCTGAACCGCAGATGCGGGCATAATCTCGTCCGCCAGCCGGTCCAGATATGTTTTATCCCAGTGCGGATAATCAGAGTGCCCGGCAAGCATCAAGTGTGCATGATTTTCCCAAAGACCGGGCAAAACATCCATCCCCTCCGTGGAAATCACTTCATACCCTTCAGGCACTGAAAGTGTGTCTACCGTACCGACTTTCTCAATCCGCTCCCCATCAATAAGAATTACACTATTTGCAATGGGCCGGTGCCCAAACCCGTCAATCAGACGACCACCTACCAATGCCTTTTTATCTGCAGACACCCCTGCCCCAGAAACCGTAAGCAACGCAATCGCAGATATCAGATAAACAAAAACTGCCCGTATCATTACATATCCCCCTAAATACTAAGATGCAGAAAACAAGACAGGCGAAACAAGTGATGTCAATAGGCTTGTTCCCCAGGCGTTTCCATCTAAGCAGAAACAGCTTGAAGAATTGCGCCGCTCTGTCTTATCCCATAGGGTACACACACCGACACTCTATGATACCAAAGGTGATACCTTGCAGGACGAAACACCAACCCTTAGACGCGCAACAGTACAAGATGCAGCCCCGCTTGCTGCGTTTGCCCTGCGCTCTTTTTCCGATACCTATGCCGTCCATAATGACGCTGCCCTGATGGCTGCCTACACTGACAAGGCGTTTTCAGTAGAAACACTGCAACAGGAACTTGATGACCCTGCCAATATCTTTATTCTGGCCTGCATTGGAGACCAGATCGCTGGCTATACCAAGCTTCGGGTCGGAAAAAACCCAGACTGCCTGAAAGCGAATAGATCAATTGAGGTTGAACGCCTTTATGCTGACAAAAAATGGCATGGTCGCGGTGTAGGCAAAATCCTGATGGATGCCAACATCGAATATGCCGCAGAACATGACTACGGCAGCTTGTGGCTTGGTGTCTGGAGACAAAACCACCGCGCCGTTCGCTTTTACGAAAAATCCGGCTTTTCTGCTGTTGGAACCCATATTTTCATGATGGCCGACGACCCGCAGGAAGACTGGGTAATGGAAAAACTAATAGAAAGCCCCAAAGTATGACCAACTTAATCATTCGCCCCGCAACCATTGATGATACTGGCCTTATTTTTCAGTTCATTATGGATCTGGCAACGTATGAAAATCTGGAAAAAGAGGTCGTCGCAACAGAAGCCACCCTGCGGGAAAGTCTGTTCGGGGATACCCCGCAAGCAGAAGTACTGATCGCAGAGCATCAGGGAAAGCCTGTTGGTTTTGCCCTATTTTTCCATAACTTCTCAACCTTTCTCGGGCGCAGAGGGCTCTATCTTGAGGATCTGTTTGTTATCCCTGAGGCACGCGGCATTGGTGCGGGCAAAGCACTTTTGTCAGCACTTGCCAAAATCGCCCGTGAACGTGGTTGTGGCCGCATGGAGTGGTGGGTGCTTGACTGGAACAAACCGTCAATCGACTTTTATAAAAGCCTGGGTGCCGTTCCAATGGACGAATGGACCGTTTTTCGCCTGACAGGGGACGATCTGAACCGCTTGGCAGACGGATAAACTCAGTCCTATACCAGCAACGAAGTCAAATCAGGTGCGGATGCCCATAAAGGCTGTTTGGTCAGGCGCGGCAGGGCCACAGTCTTTAACCCGGTCAGGCCTGCCAGTGCCAATACCGTTTCTTCAAAGTCTGGGCTGTCTTCACCGCCTAGACTTTCGCTAACAACCAACCCTGCCACCGAAAGCCCTCGCGCCTGCATTGCCTCAAGGGTGGCAAGGGTATGGGAAATCGTGCCCAGGTAACTGCCTGCCACGAGAATGGACGCCAGCCCCATATCCGCGATCCAGTCCGCAACAAGCTTATCGCCTACCAGGGGCACAAAAGAGCCACCAACGCCTTCGACAAGGGTAAAACCATCTGCGGCCAGCGCCGAGCGGCAAAATGCCAGAAAAGCATCATAATCCAGCGTTTTACCCTCAGCCGCTGCGGCCATTGTCGGGGCCAAGGGAGCCCTGTACCGAAAAGGAGATATTTTGTCCCAACTTTCAGCAATTTGGGGCAGGCCAAGCGCATCTGCGAGGATCGCCGTGTCTGACCCTGCCATTGTCTGATCTGTCACACCACTAATTACCGGCTTGATCGCTGTAACCTGCTGCCCCTGTTGCCGCAACTGGGCGACTAGACTGGCTGTCACCAGTGTTTTGCCAATTTCTGTCCCTGTGGATGATATGAACATACCCTGCATTAACTGTCTCCTATCCCCAAATCGCGACATGCGGTTATCAAGTCATCAACCATTTGATCCGTATGTGTTGCGGAAAAACAAAATCGTAACCTACTGGTGCCGACCGGCACAGTCGGTGGCCTGAAGGCCCATGCCAGAAACCCGCGCTTGGCAAGTGCCTCTGACGCTGCCAGCGCATCTTTTTCATCCCCAATAACCACTGGCACAATTGGTGTTTGCGCTGCGGGCAACCCCAGTGCACGGCAAAAATACTGTGCCAGACGCACAGGACGTGCACAAAGGTCCGTATCTGTTTTGATTATATTCAGGGCTTTCAAAGCCCCTGCAACCACCCCGGGCGGTAACGCCGTGGTATAGATCAACGACCGCGCACGGGTACGCACCAAATCACAAACATCTTTGCTCGCTGCCAAATACCCCCCATATCCGCCAACCGCCTTCGAAAGGGTACCCATCTGCAAAGGCACAAGCCCTTGTGCGTCACAGGCATGAGCAGAGCCCCGCCCGCCACCAATGACACCCACACCGTGGGCATCATCGCTCATGAGCCAGCAATCATACTTCTCCGCAACCAATCCCAGCGCATGCAAAGGTGCAATATCGCCGTCCATAGAATACACACCGTCCACAACAATTAAAACACGCTCATAACTATGGCGTTCAGCTTTCAATATTGCTTCCAGATCCGCAGTATCATTGTGCCTGAATGTTTTAAAGGCCGCACGGGACAGTGTAACACCCGCATGAATACTGGTATGAATAAGCGCGTCAGCAACTATCAGGTCCCGGGGTCCGACAAAGGTGGGAATAATACCAACATTTGCCAGATACCCAGACCCGAAAACAACGGCGTCTTCTGTGTCCTTGAGCGATGCAAGGGCTGCCTCCAGCTCGGCATATAAGGGATGATTGCCTGTAACGAGACGGGACGCACCAGCACCGGCACCGTACATAGCCGTTGCAGCATTGGCAGCACCAATAACGGCCGGATGAGTACTTAACCCCAAATAATCATTATCTGTAAAACTAACAATGGTGCCTACCCCTTCGCGCACAGCTTGCATGCCGTCTGATCGGGTATGGTCAAACAAGGCACGGCGCTGATTTCTCGCTTCGATGGAAGAAAGCTTTTGCCGAACAAAGCCTAACAGGCTGGTGTGATTTTGATTATTGGAATCGCTGCTCATGGCAATCGCTAATACGCTTGGATTTCCAGTGGGTCAAGCATTGTTCCCAAATGCCGGGAATTTGAAGAATCCAGCAAAATACCTTGACATTGAACGGCACAGACAACACTTATTCAGTCAATTCAGGGAGTATACATATGACCGCTCATGCACAGGTTGCAACCGCTTCTACCTCAGATAATTCTCCGCTTCGCCACGACTGGCAACAGGACGAAATTCTGGCCCTTTTTGACATGCCTTTTATGGATCTGGTCTTTAAAGCTGCAGAAGTGCACAGATTGTATCACGATCCCAACAAGGTACAATTAAGCCAGCTCATATCTATTAAAACAGGCGGCTGCGCTGAGGACTGTGGTTACTGTAGTCAAAGTGCCAAATACAAAAACGGAACCGGACTGGATGCCACGAAGCTGATGGAAGTGGAACGGGTACTGGAAGGTGCCCGCCGTGCAAAGGCTGGCGGTGCATCCCGCTACTGTATGGGTGCTGCATGGACCAGCCCAAAAGATCGCGACATGGACACCATTATTGCGATGGTCAAAGGCGTCAAGGAACTGGGCATGGAAAGCTGCATGACACTGGGCATGCTGGATGATTGCCAAACCCAAAAGCTCGCGGATGCTGGGCTTGATTATTATAATCACAACATTGATACATCCGAAGAATATTACGGTGAAATTATCACCACCCGTACATATCAGGACCGTCTGGACACGTTGGAGCGCGTCCGCAATAACGGTATTAATGTATGCTCTGGCGGTATTGTAGGCATGGGCGAAAAACGGCAAGACCGCGCAGGCATGCTGAAAACGCTCGCAAACCTGCCGAAGCACCCAGAAAGTGTTCCGATTAACATGCTGGTTGCCATTCCCGGCACCCCTCTAGAGCATGTCGATAAACTTGATCCATTTGAATTTGTACGCACCATCGCCGTTGCGCGCATTATGATGCCCATGTCCGAAGTGCGGTTGTCCGCTGGTCGTCAGGAAATGTCCGAAGAAACACAAGCGCTATGTTTTATGGCTGGCGCATCCAGTATTTTCTACGGCGAGCAACTTCTGACAACACCAAATCCGGAGAACAACAAGGATTTGAAACTGTTCGACAAGCTTGGATTAAAACCCGCATAAGCGGAGACAGGCCCCGATGTCAGAGACTAGAAAAACCATCCAGCCATCAGATACCCCTGACTGGTTTGAAAAGGGCCTTGATCATATCTGGCTTCCTTATACCCAAATGAAGACGATGGTGCCTCCGGTTGGTGTGGCAGGCACCAGCGGCACCCGTATTCAGCTAGAAGACGGTCGGGAGCTAATCGACGGCATTGCAAGTTGGTGGGCTGCGGTACACGGCTATAATCATCCAGTAATCCTGGAAGCCATGCGGGCGCAACTAGACACAATGCCCCATGTCATGCTGGGCGGTCTGGTTCATGAACCTGTTATGCGTTTATCTACCCGGTTAGCATCCCTGTTACCCGGTGACCTGAACCGCTGCTTCATTGCGGAATCAGGATCTGTATCTGTCGAAGTCGCCATGAAAATGTGCGCCCAGTATTTCCTAAACCGGGGTGAGCCGCGAACAAAATTTGTCCATTTTCGTGGCGGGTATCACGGTGACACCCTCGGCACGATGGGGATTTGTGACCCTGAAGAAGGCATGCACCATATCTTTGGCGGCATGATCCCGCAGAATTTGCTGGCAGACCTGCCGCGCACAGCGGAAGAGGCAGAAAAGTTCGCTGACTTTCTGATTGCTAATAAATCTGATATCGCTGCGGTGATTACCGAACCCCTAGTTCAGGGGGCGGGCGGTATGCTGTTCCATAGCCCCGACACACTCCGCTGGATACGCAAGGCCTGCGACGATGCAGGCGTTCTTTTAATCTTGGATGAAATATTCACGGGGCTTGGCCGCACAGGCACCATGTTCGCGCTGGACCAGGCTGGTATCATTCCTGATGTCGTGACGCTGTCCAAAGCCCTGTCCGGCGGCGTAACCCCCTTGTCCGTTGCCATTGCAAGGGATGAAATATTCGCAGGTTTTTACAGCGACAACCCGGAACATGCCCTAATGCACGGCCCCACTTATATGGGACACGCGCTTGGCTGTGCCGCGGCCAATGCATCGCTTGACCTGTTTGAGAAAGAAGACAGGCTCGGTGCCGCACGCTGGATCGGCGAGCAAATGGCAGTCGAGCTGGCTCCTTGTAGTAACCTGCCGTGCGTGGCTGACATTCGTACGCTTGGGGCGATTGGTGTCGTTGAAATCAAAGATCCGTCTATCATTCCCCACCTGAAAAAACGGTTTATTGAAAAAGGTGTATGGATCAGACCGTTCCGAAACATCGTATATCTGACACCCGCCCTGACAATCCAGCGCACAGACCTAAGCAAATTAACCCACACCATTTTCAGTTGCCTGAAAGAAATTTAAGGCCCTACTCTACCGTGCCGGATGCCAGCATGAAGTCTGTGCCCATCCGGGCATGGAGGAAACAGGTATCAAAAGATGGCACCGAAATATCGTCCGGATTTAGCAAGAGACCAATTTCTGTGCATCCAAAAATCACGCTGTCACAGCCGCGGGCGATCATTTTGTCGATAATCTCCATATACACTGCCCTTGATGTATCAAGCACGGCCCCCTTGCATAGCTCCTCATAAATAATTTGGTAAACCAGCGCCCGGTCTGTTTCATCTGGCACCTGTACATCCAATCCAAACCCGTCTTTCATACGCCCCTTATAGAAATCCATTTCCATGGTAAAGCGGGTCGCAAGTAATAGCGGTTTGCGGCAGCCTGCACTATGAATGGCCTGCCCCGCGGCATCCGCAATATGCAACACAGGAGCCGACACCGCCGCAGCGACACTATCGAACATTAAATGCATGGTGTTTGTACAGACCATGACCGCATCCGCGCCGGCACTCTCAAGCCGTTTTGCCGCCGTTACCATCTCCTGCGTGGCCGTATCCCAGTCCCCTTGTGCCTGTAGTGCCTCGATCTCTGCGAAGTCAAAAGACCACAACAACAGTTTTGCTGAGTGCAGTCCACCAAGCTCCTCCCTGACAAGGCGATTCAATGTCTGATAATAGGGAACGGTGCTTTCCCAGCTCATACCGCCGATCAATCCAAGAGTTTTCATCATTATTCCTTAGCCATATGCATTTTGGTATAGTTTTACCCCGCCCTACACCAAAGGAAAGAACAAATACACCCATGCAGGGTTTCAGGCACTTTTACTCGCAAATCGTGTGTTTTCTTTTAAAAAATCCCACACTAGAGTTCCTGTGAAGTTGCGCGATGTTGGTCCGGCCTATTCTCTGGTCCGAACGCCATTTCACCATAAGTGCATTAGCACATATAACTAAAGGGAAGTATCAGTGTTTAAAGTATCACATCCTCTATGGCGCACACCTGTGTCACTGCTATTTAGATTAATTCTGTCAATCAACGCCCTTCTTCTGGCCACTGTGGCAATGGGCACGCAAGCTGCAGCCTTTGATCTGTTGATTGAAAATGCAACGGTGATTGATGTTCGCACCGGCAAAGCCATACCAAACAGTATGGTGGCAGTAGAAGGCAGTAAAATCACCTATGTTGGCCCGAACGATCCAGATACCGTGGTTAAAGCAGGAACTGTAATCGACGGCACAGGCAAATATATCATTCCCGGCATATGGGACATGCATGTGCATCTGGAAGGTACCGACCTGATTGAAGACAATGAGCTCTTATTCCCTGTCTTTCTGGCGCACGGCATCACGACTGTACGTGATGCAGCCAGCGACCTGGGCGAACAAGTACTTATCTGGCGTGATGAAATTAATGAAGGCAAGCGTCAGGGCCCAACCATATATACGGCTGGCCGTAAACTCGAAGGCATTGATTCCCTGTGGAAAGGCGATCTGGAGATCGGCACAGAGAAAGAGCTTGCGTCTATGCTCGATTATCTCGAAGCCAAAAAGGTTGATTTCGTTAAAATCACTGAAAACACCCTAAAAGGTCCATTGTTCCTGAAAAGCATTCAGGAAGCAAAAGCCCGTGGGTTTAAAGTTTCAACGCACATTCCGCAGGGGCTGACCATCCCAGAAATGGTTGATTCAGGCCTGTCCAGCATCGAACATGCAAGCTACATGCTGCGGCTTGGCGCAGACCATGCCGGTATCGTAGCCAAGGTCAAATCGGGCCAGCTAACTTCGGCTGAAGCCAATGCCCTGTATAGAGAGACTTTTTCACAGGAAGTGGCAAACAAAGCCTACGCAAAACTTGGACAAACAGACCTTGCCGTTACCCCAACACTTATTGGTGGTGGGAAACTGGCCTACCTGGCGGAAACCGATCATTCTGATGATGCGTTATTGCAGTATCTGACCAAGCGCTTCACATCAAAATACCAGTGGCGTATCGACCGCATGAAAAACGATACCGCAGCAGACAAACAAGCACGTAAGGACCGCTACGCCCTGATCAAAGCGCAACTGGTTCCAATGCACGAAGCGGGTATCACCCTGCTTGCAGGCAGTGACTCTGCAGCAATCAACACGTATGTCTATCCTGCACAGGGCCTGCATGAAGAACTGGAAATATTTGAAGATGCTGGCCTAATCCCTGCCGATATTCTGCGCATGGCCACACTGAACGGGGCCGACTTTATGGGCGATACCATGCGTGGTGAACTTCTGGCCGGCAAACAAGCCGATATTGTAATCCTGAACAGTAATCCACTTGAAACTATCAGGGCGACACAGGATATCGAAGCAGTTATCAAAGGTGGTCAATATTTCAGCCGTGCACGTCTTGATACGATGCTCCATGATGCAGCCAGCAGGAAACAAGCACTGGATGCAGCGCGACAGGAATAGATAGACCTGTACGTCAGTCGACCGGGGGCAAGCTGCTTGCCTCTGGCTTCTATTCTCAAAAAAATGGCCCCTCATATCGCTATGAGGAGCCTTTCCCGAGCAGGAAACAGAAAGCCTATCCGAAAATCATCTGGTCAACTTCATTGACGTAAATGCTGACACTATTATCAAAGAAATAGTGGAATTCCGAATATTCAATACCGTTCATCTCTATGGTATTTCCAGTCGAAAGCCAGTGACTTTCTCGAACTTCAAGTGTGTTACTTTCACCAAGCTGAATAAAGATATCCGTGTCTGTTGTTCCGGGGTCTCTGCTATTGTCGATGAAGGCGTTAAATGTCATTTCAACATTCGCTTCTTCAATGACAAAATGCTCAAAGCCAGTGAAGTTATCCCCCAGATACGCAGATGTTAAATTGACCGTAGAGGACGACGTCAAGATCAGTGTGTCAAACCCCTCACCGCCATTGAGAAAAATATTATCCCCATAATCCCAATGCGTATAGACAGGAGCCATATATTCACTGCTGATCTGCATGGTGTCATCACCGGACCCGCCTTCCATGATATAGAGTGCATGATTAGTTGATCCGATATCTGGGTTATCGGCGATCAATGTATCATTGCCTGCACCACCATATGCAGCATACTGTGCGTCCGCATAAGCCGTTGAAGTGCCTGAGGCTCCTAGCTTGATCTCATCATTACCATCACCACCCCAAATCGTGTAGTAAGAAGAACCTGCAGTACCATCCGCATAGAGTGCGACCGAACCAGCATCGCCACCATCACCACCAACAATGCGGTCATTTCCTGCACCGCCCGCAATGGTGTAATACGCACCGCCAGCCGATGGGTCTTCCAGTCTCTGTGTACCGGACAATACGTCACCGCCATCACCGCCGTCGCCACCAACGATGACATCGTCACCCGCAAGGCCATCAATGGTATATTCAGCAAAACCACCGCTGTTACCCATACCACCGGTACCGCCAGCACCGCCTTCCGCATAAGACAACCCGAAAATACCACCTTCGGCATCTGCGCCGGCCTGGCCGTCTGGACCATCAATGCCTGTGTTACCACCATTGCCGCCATCACTGCCCTGGATCACATCATCTTCATTTGATCCAATTACATTATAATAGACATCCGACCCCGGTGCACCGTTACCACCATTAGCGCCGTCCTTACCATCAAAAGACAGGGAAAAAGGTACTGTGCTGTTTACATTCAGAATATAACCATCAACACCGTCCGTTGCCTCGCCGCCATCGCCGCCATCGCCGCCATCTGGACTGATGCCTGCAATTATGATCGACGACGTTGCCGGGGCACCAATATCCATTATAACGGTACCTTGATTAGTCCCATGCTGCCCATTGTACACATGAAATTCAGGCGTTGTATCAATAGGGAAAAATTCAGCAAGTGTACCATTGAACGTCTGTGTCTGACCGTCAAAATACTGCGTGAAGGCAAAAGGTGGAATGTTGGATATCGCGTATATTTCACCGTTCGCGCCGTCTCCTCCGTCTGTATCAAGAACTTCTACAGGTGGTCCACCCACCCAAATATCAGGAGCAAGCTGGCCAATGATATTAACCTCGGGTGTCAAGGTCACAGCACCGGAAACCTCTGGCGCCTCATTGTAGTCGCCAATAATAATTGAGTCAGAAGGCGTCAGATCAACACTTCCCTGAACTTCATCAAGATTATCATAAGCATAATATAAGGTAATCTGCGGCAATTTATTGTCTGCATCTAACAGGTCAGCTGCCATGGTTAGTACAATATTTTCGCCGACAATTGTCGCGTTTACAGACGAACCGTTACTGACGGAATTGCTTGGCTGATTATTCACGAACAAGATGCCACCGCCCTCGACACCAACACCTGTCAGGCCAAGGTCCATAAGATCGGACAAGTCACCCGTTGCAAAGGCAGCTACATCACTGATCGGGATGGTAAACTGCAGTGTTTGCAAACCGGTATAATCACCTTCTGCATTATAATTTGCCACAACGTTGGAAGGCTTTATGCTGCCCAGGTCTCCATCACCTGCTACCTCGTCAAATTCATCACTTTCCGGTCTAGGAATTTCAATTGTAACAACACCTGTACTCGTATTACCAAGCGGCCCTGTTACCGTGTAGGCAAACTGGTCAGTACCGTGCACGCCGTCTTCCGCCAGTGTGTATGTAAAGGTTCCGTCATCATTAATTGTCACGTTACCAAGGGTTGGCCCCGCATCAACAACACCTGTTGTTGCATCATACTGATAATCATACACCTCTTGGCCGAGCCAGTTTTTAACCTTTCCGTCATTCTGGCTGACATTTCCACTGACAGTACCGTCCTCGCCGAGCATAAATGCATCGTCATTGGCAATTGGTGCAGGGTCTTTAATAATGAAAGTCCGCTCAAATGTGGCAGACGCACCATAAGGGTCAGACGCAGTGACTGTAACAACAGTATTCCCGTGCGGCGCCGCAGCATCCAGTGCACCACTGATAAGACCGGTTTCTGAATCTATCGTAAACCCTGCAGGCAAACCGTCCGCTGTGTAGGACAGCGTATCGCCGTTTGCGTCAGAGAACAGCCCAGCAGTATTCCAGGTAAGATCATACCCGTAAAACATATCGGAATTGATATAGATAACATCGCTTGCAGCAACCGGAGCCTCATTGGCGCCTGTAAGCGTAATTGAAATTGTCTCAACAACCGTGCTGCCATTACCGTCACTGATCTCAACATCATACGTCTGAACGATTTCTTCTCCTTCAAACATATCATTCAAATCACCGTCGCTGACCGTAAACTCCCACCCGACAAGACCAGATGTAGTCGCGCTTGTGGTTGTTGGGGCTGTCAGCGTTAAAGTACCCCGGTATTCACCTGTAGCCGATACAATAGTAGCCGTATGCGTATCACTGATATCCACGTCAGAGAAATTGATCTGGCCCGTCGCGGACAGCACTGCGGTTCCAACTCCCTCGGTACCATCAACCAGTTCCGTGACCCCGCCTGCTTTTACAGATGCATCAACATCAACGACAACAGCATCATTCACGCCGGTTACTGTCACGGTTACGCCAGTTGCTGTTGTCTCACCGTGGCCATCACCAACATGATAGACAAAGCTGTCGTCTACTGTCTCGCCCACGGCCAGCCAGTCGAACGCACCTGCCGGGTCATAATCCACACTGCCATCTGTGTTCAGTACGGCACTGCCTGCTGATAGGGACAGATCAAGATGGCTAATAGACAGTGTATCACCGTCAAAATCCATATCGTTATCAAGGAGTGTTGTCAGAGACAGAACAGTATCTTCATCTGTTGCCGCAACCTCGCCCCGTGTGAAGGGGTTATTGTTCCGCCCGTCCAGATATACAGCATAATCCGCAAAATCGATCACCGATATCTGCAACAATTTGTCGGAGCCGTCTTCGGTCGTCAGATAAACTTTGCCTGAACTGACATCAAGCATGGCATCAAAGATGGAGCTATCATATCGAACGACATTAAAACCGCCACTGCCGCTTATCTTATCATCACCAGCAGACCCGACAAAAAGATCATCCGCGCCTGATCCTTTCAGTTTATCTTCGCCAGATGTTCCTGCAAAATAGTCCAGCGCGCCCAGATCGACAATTGTGCCATCCAGTTTCGTAATAATCATCTCAGACATAAGACCCCCTCCAGCATGTGTACCAGTGCGGGTACACGAATAGTTAACATTGTGTTAATTATGCCGGAATTGATATTCGCTGACCTGATGGAAACCTTATGGATTTTTACTTTTCTGTACAAAAGGCGGCGCCACAGCGCCTACATTTATATTTTTCTTATACTTTTCAACAAACTAAGAACTTTACACGAAACCTAAAACTGTCACGCCGCGGCAAAGGGCGTCCTAAAAGCTGCATCATTTTGAAACAAATGCTACTAAAACGGCTCTTGCGATCGCAATAACCCCTGCTAGTCCGACCATATTTCATCAGAATCAGAACCGCCACCGGCAATCAAAACCAAGGCTTTTGGTCATCTCTGAATTTCGTGTCTATTGTTCTAGCACATTAGCCCTTGCGAATATCGTCAAGGAATTTATCCACTTCCTGCTGCAGCTGCTGTGCTTGTGCAGCCAGGTCATTCGAAGCAGCCAAGACGTCCTCTGCCGACCGACCATTATCATGCGACAGACCGGTGACCGTCTCAATATTTGCCACGACGGCATCTGTTCCAGAAGCGGTACGCTGTGTGCTTTGACTAATCTCTTGCGTCGCAGCTGCCTGCTCTTCTGCAGCACCGGCAATTGCAGAAGAAATGCTGTTGATCTCCTCAATCGTTTTACCAATCAGGTTCACTGCCTCTACGGTTTCATCAGTAACCGCCTGCATATCGCTGATCTGACCGGAAATCTCATCAATTGCCCTTGCCGTCTGCGCCGCGAGCGCCTTGACTTCACTTGCAACGACCGTAAAGCCCTTACCCGCTTCACCTGCCCGCGCGGCTTCAATAGTAGCATTCAGCGCAAGTAAGTTCGTCTGATCTGCTATGTCATTGATCAGCTTGATCACATCGGTAATTTTTTCGCCTGTTTCTTTCAACCGCACAACGTTGGCACCTGCCATACGTGACTGCTCAACTGCATTGTTGCTGACGCCGTTTGCCTGCGCTAATTGAGAACTGACTTCCTGAACGGATGCATACAGCTCTTCCGCCGCACTGGCGACAGATTGAACATTCTCCCCAGCCGTACGGGTTTCTCCAAGCGCTTCTGTTGCTTTATGGGACGTTTCCGTTGCAACCTCGCTCATATTCTTGGCAGTTGTTGCCATGATGGCAGAAGAGCCGCTAACTTTGCGGATAATCTCGCCGATATGAGCTTCAAAATTATCAGCCATGGCCTTACGGTCCAGCAGTCGCTGCTTCTCCGCTTCCTCTGCCCTGCGTACTTTTTCCTCAGCCGCCTTGCGCTCTGCTGCTTGCGCGGCCTGCTGCCGTGCTTCCTTTTCTTCCGCTTCTTTTAGGCGCGCCTGCTCGGCAGCTTTTTCAAGCTCGATCTTCTCGATCCCTGCCTGCCTGAAAATTTCCACAGTTTCAGCCATGGCGCCGATTTCATCCTTACGCCCCCGCGCAGGTACATCAATATCCAGCGATCCATCTGCCATATTCTGCATAACATGCGTCATCGTAACAATAGGGGACGCGATTGATTTATTAATAAAATAGGAAAGCACCAGAACAACACCTAGTGATAGCAGGACAATAATCAGTGTACGCTGCATTGCGCTCTGCTTCTGCTTGACGAAATATTCACGGTCAATGGCAATAACCAGCGCACCGATCGTCTTACCGCTAAAATCAGCTACTGGGGCAATCATGCGTGCATAGGATTTATCACCATCGGTAAAGCCTTCATCTACAAAGGCTCCTGATATGCCGCGTGTAATCTCATCACTGCTAGGGTCAATTGCCCCCTCTCCAAACGTAGACGCGAAAAGCTGCCTCTTGCCACTATTGGTCGTCACCAATGCTACATCAGCACCTGTCTTTTCCTTGAATGAGTTAAAGAACGGCTGGCCAAACGACAGCCCAATCTCCACCGTCCCCTGATGCTGGCCCTGATGACTGACTGTTGCAATGCCGCGCATACCAAGGCCCGCAACCCCGACTTCAAGACCGCTTTTATTTTGCCGGCTGGTGTTCGCCTCTACCACTGCATGCCGGAATGACGATAGATCATCGCCAAATTTCTCTGGTCGGTGCACCCGCAAAAATGACGTAGCTGGTGGCAGATGAAACTGGAACTGGCGCACATCAAACTGTTCACGCATCAAACTAAAGGACGGCACAAACATCTCTGACAGTCTTTCCCTGTCCTGATCAAACATGGCCTTTTGTACATCCGGGATATTGGCAATCTGGCTTGCAAGTGCCACTGCAGTTTCAGCCTGTTTATCCAGCATTGCCATCAGCTGCTTGTTATAAGCGCTTAATTCTCTCTCTTCCGCCTGCGAGATAATGGACCCAGTTACATTCGCGTTTGAGATGGCAATCATTGCCGCTGTCAGTACTGAAATGGCAACAAGTGCTAATAGAATTTTTTTACCGATTGATAGTGAGGTCATAGCCGAGCATCCTGCCCTGATAATGTGATTAGTCTTGTGTCCTGCTGCTTGCATCAAGCACGCCATAGCGCGCGCAACATAAGATAAGTACCATGACAGGTTTAATCACAAGTTAACCACCAGCAGATCTACCCTTCAAAAACTTTTTAGACCGATTGTTTGCCCTCTCGCCCCCATCACTAGTCGGCATAGAGCCTATCGCCATATCTGGCATGAATTCATCGGCATCACAGATTGTATCAACCATATTTACCTTATCCCATATCCGGGATTGCACCGTTACCTGACATCATTACCCTCAACGATACTGGTAAATCTGCGCCCAAAAAATCCAATAAAAGTTAACAAAGAGTTAACTAAAGCTTGACGTAAGTCATACTATATGGTGTTTTTCACCCCTATAATTTTGTAACTGGGGTTTAAAATGAAAAAACTGTTTTTAATTGCAGCGATGCTATTTGGCTTCAGCTTCACTGCAACCGCATCAAATACATTTATCTTTGATGAAGCGTCTACAGGTATCGACTTCAACGGCCTTACCTTTAGCTCAGGGTACTGGGACCTTGTGAATGGGTCCGATTTTGATAATGGTGATACGCTCAACTATGCTTTCGGCACTTCAGCTGGTGGCAGCGACCTTGGGTCGGCGCAATATACGAATACCTTTGGCTTCAACATCACCAATGTGTCTGGCCTTATTTTCGGAAAAGATTTTTCACTAGCGCTGCCAGACATTGACACATTTTATGTCACTCTGACACCACAAACATCTACCAACTTTGAGGTAAATAGACTGACTATATATGGTACTGGCCTAACTTCAATCAGAGGCGCGGAGTTCACCAGCGCAGTTCCAGAACCTGCGACCTGGCTCATGATGATCCTTGGATTTGGGCTAATTGGGGTTGCTTCCCGTCGCCGCAAGATGCTAGCCGCATAAATAAAAGCATATATACAATCTTTTCAAAAGGGTGCTTTCTGGCACCCTTTTTTATTGCCGCCATGACAGAAGCCTCATTCATCGGCTATAGACAAACTATATTCTGCATCCTTATAGTTTGGGATAGTAAAAACCTTATAAGATTTATAGCCCTAACTCTCATGTTCCGGAAGAATAGTGTGTTGACTTTACTATGAGTTTAAAAACTAAATGGCAGTTCTGGATTGATCGGGGTGGAACGTTTACCGACATTGTCGCACTGCACCCATCCGGCGAGTTGACCAGCCATAAATATCTGTCAGAAAATCCTGGCAAGTATCAGGATGCGGCGGTATTTGCCATGCGCGAAATCATGCAGGTTGCCCCTGATGCCCCTTTCCCTGCCTCCGATGTCGCGGCCATTAAAATGGGTACGACCGTTGCTACCAACGCCTTGTTGGAACGGGACGGAACCCCTACCCTGTTTTTAACTAACGAGGGCATGCGGGATGTGCTGCTGATTGGTCAACAGCACCGAACCGGCCTGTTTGACATGAAGCCTGAGCGGCCCACGCCTCTATATACCAATGTTGCGACCATATCTGCCCGTATTGATGCCGTTGGTGCCGAAGTCACACCTTTTGACGAGGACGCCTGCCAGGCAGTGCTGGAAAAAGCCTACAAGGCGGGTATTCGCAGTGTCGCCATTGCCCTGATGCACAGTTATAAATACCCGGAGCATGAGCAAAAAGCTGGTGCAATTGCCAAGAACATCGGCTTCACCCAAATCTCCCTTAGCCATAAGACCAGCCCCCTGATGAAGCTGGTCCCGCGCGGGGATACAACAGTTGCCGATGCGTACCTCTCCCCTGTACTGCGCAAATATGTTGATCAGGTTCAGAATAGCGTCGGTGATACCCGGCTGTATTTCATGCAATCGAACGGTGGGCTTGCTTCTGCTAACGCCTTTGAAGGGAAGGACGCTGTCCTGTCCGGCCCTGCAGGCGGTATTGTAGGCGCGGTTGGCACCGCGTCACGGGAACAGGAAGATAAAATCATCGGTTTTGACATGGGCGGCACATCCACAGATGTATCGCACTATGCCGGTGCTACTGAACGGGTGGCAGACACCGTTGTCGCCGGTGTGCGCATGACTGTCCCCATGATGGATATTCATACGGTGGCCGCGGGTGGCGGCTCGGTGTGTCAGTTTGATCAGGGCCGCTATCTGGTTGGTCCAGCATCTGCCGGGGCATTTCCCGGACCCGCTGCATATGGCCGAGGTGGGCCCGTTACCGTCACAGACTGTAATGTCATACTGGGTAAATTACAGCCCGACCTTTTCCCCAGTGTGTTTGGAGACTGCGGGACAAAGCCACTAAGCCTGAAGGCAGCACAAGATGCCTTTGATGACATTGCCGATACAATCGAAACAGAGACCGGATACCGCCCTACCCACTTCGAAATGGCAGAGGGCTTCTTGGCCGTTGCCGTGGAACATATGGCCCGGGCAATCAAAAAAATTTCTGTTGAACGCGGGCACGATGTTACCCGGTACGCCCTGCTGACATTTGGCGGCGCGGGGGGGCAGCATGCCTGTCTTGTCGCAGACGCGCTTGGCATGACACGCAGTATTGTACCGCCCTTTTCCGGAGTTCTATCTGCCCTTGGCATGGGACTGGCGGACCAAAGTGTCATCCGGGAACAGGCGCTTGAATGTCCGCTTGAAAACATCGACACCCGACAGGCGGATACTGACACCCTTACCAACGATACCGTTGAGGCCCTTGTAGCCCAAGGGGGCACACAAAGCGAAATCATCACTGATATTTCATTACGTATCCGATATGGTGGTAGCGATACCGCAATTGCGGTCCCTTTTGGGACTGTTAAAGAAATCCGCACGGCTTTTGAAGAAGCCCACAAGAAACAGTTTGGCTTTACAGAGGCGGACAAGCCCATTTTGATCGAAGCCGTTGAAGTGGAAGCACGCCAGGAGCAACCAGACAAAGCCCTGCACCTGTCGGCTGATGGCACCAAGACAGACCCGCTGGAATATCGACCCGTCCACATGAACGGCACAGAGGTCAATGCAGCCGTTTACCAAAGAGAGACTTTGCCACCTGACCACACGGTAACCGGGCCTGCGATTATTCTCGAAGAAGGCGGCACCACAATACTGGAGCCAGGGTGGTCTGCTGTGCGTACGGTTCGCGACACACTGGTTCTAGAGCGTACCGAAAAGAAGGCACAAGACCAGATTGATGCCCGCACGGTTGATCCGGTTCTTCTTGAGGTGTTCAATAACCTCTTCATGTCTGTGGCAGAAGAAATGGGCGGCGTCTTGATGAAAACCGCCCACAGTGTGAATGTAAAAGAACGGCTGGACTTCTCCTGTGCCGTGTTTGACCACACAGGAAGCCTGATCGCGAATGCCCCGCACATGCCTGTCCACCTTGGCAGCATGGGGGATAGTGTCGCGGCGATCATCAAGGCTCGGGGCAACGATATCCGACCGGGGAATGCCTATATGGTCAATGATCCTTACGCGGGCGGCACCCACCTGCCGGACATTACAATCATTTCTCCCGTCTTCATCGGGGACGCGCCAGCACCGGAATATTTTGTGGCGTCCCGCGGGCACCACGCTGACATTGGCGGCATCAGCCCCGGCTCCATGTCTGCCTTTAGCAAAACAATTGCAGAGGAAGGTATCCGGTTTGAGAATACCCTGCTGGTGGATGGCGGGCAATTCTGCGAAACCGATGTCAGACAAGCCCTTGAAAGCGGGCCTTACCCCGCACGGAATCCTGACCAGAATATCGCCGATCTGAAGGCACAGATCGCAGCCAACGAACGGGGCATTCAGCTGGTCCGGTCCCTTGTTACCAGTTTCGGGCAGGATGTAGTAACCGCCTATATGGGGCATGTTCAAAATAATGCCGAAGAAGCCGTAAGACGGGTGATTGACCGACTGCGCGACGGTCACATTCGCTACGACATGGATTGTGGCGGTACTGTGGAAGTACACCTGACCGTAGACCGTGCTGCACGCAGTATTGATGTTGACTTCACCGGCACATCAGACCAGATGGAAAACAACTTCAACGCCCCGCTTGCCGTAACAAAGGCGGCTGTGTTGTATGTTTTCCGACTGCTGACCCAAGCGGATATACCGCTGAACGCCGGCTGTATGAAGCCGATTAACCTGACAGTGCCGAAAGGCTCGATGCTCAATCCCATAGAACCCGCGGCGGTTGTCGCCGGCAATGTGGAGACTAGTCAGGCCGTGACAAATGCTTTGTTGCTTGCAACCGGTGCCACAGCGGCCAGTCAGGGCACGATGAACAATCTGACTTTCGGCAATGCCAGACATCAATATTATGAAACGCTTGCTGGCGGTACGGGCGCAGGTCCGGGTTTCGACGGTACGGATGCGATCCAAAGCCATATGACCAACAGTCGCCTGACTGATCCAGAAATACTGGAATGGCGGTTCCCGGTTCGGGTGAAGCGATTTGAAGTCAGGGAAAACAGTGGCGGTAGCGGCAAACACAGGGGCGGCAATGGCGCAGTGCGGGAAATCGAATTTCTCGAAGCCATGGAACTGTCAATCCTGTCCAGCAGCAGACGTATTCCGCCATCAGGCCTTGCAGGCGGCAGTCCTGGCAAGACAGGAGAAAACCTTGTCTTACGGGCAAATGGGCAACTGGATAAATTAGAGAGTGCAGACAGCACCGCCGTGGCACCGCATGATGTTTTGATAATCAAAACCCCCGGGGGTGGTGGTTACGGCAGTTGATTACTCGCTCTTCGCCTGATCAGACACCTGACAAAGAGACATATCGTAAGACTGGCGTTTAATTTTGTCAGGCAGAACAGCTTCCATTTGTTCGACCATCTTTTTGGCGCGGATTAGTTGGGCATCTGTGCCAATGCCGTTTGCGGCACAGCGAAACCATGCAAATGAAACTGCATGATCAACATCCACACCGTCACCGCGCATATAAATATCCCCCATGTAATACGCGGCTTTCGAATAGCCTTCTGTAGCTGCCTTTTTATATAAACTAAGCGTATCCCCGGAGATTTCAGCATCCCCCCGCATGCCAGTCAACTCCAGCATCGCCATGGTATGTCCTGCGTTTGCAGCTAGTGTATAGTAATGGCGGGCTTTCTCCATATCAACCGGCCCACCCTTCCCCAGAGCGTAAAGACCAGCAAGACGGTACTGCGCTTCTGTATGTCCCTGATCCGCATAAACGGTCCAGATTTCTCTGGCTCTGTCGAACTTTTGCAGGCTGTAGGCGGCAACTCCATCACCATACTCTGTGCCGAACTCATCTGCCGAAAGCATAGCCGGAAACAAACTGCCGTTTATCAGCATTACAGCTGCCAGCGTACCAGTGCGTGCCGTAAAGATTTTCCCAAGGCTGCTTACTATATCCATCAGCGAATTTTACCCTTCCAAATAGAGATATTTTTTCTCATAGTAACCAAGTCTTCCTCTTCATTCAATAAGGCTCCAGCTTCATGACTGTATTTACCAAAACGCCAGATCAGACTTTCTTCGACAAGCACCCTTATGCCCAGACGCCCGAGCCACCCTATTATGCCGTGATATTTTCCAATCAAAATTCCGGCCTAGACCCAGATGATTACGGCGTAACCGCAACCGCGATGGAAGAACTGGCCGCTACGCAGGATGGCTACCTTGGAATTGAAAGCACGCGCAATAGTGAAGGATATGCAATTACTGTCAGTTATTGGCGTGACCTTGACGCCATTAAAAACTGGAAGCAGAATGTCGACCATACAGTTGCACGCAACAAAGGACGCGACACATGGTATCAAAGCTATTATCTGCGCGTAGCAAAAGTAGAAAAAGCCTACTGTTTTGAACAAGACTGAAGGATATGGATGCGACCCACAAGGCATAATGGAAAGACGCTAGCACGTATATTACGTGCTACACTTGCAACCGTAATCGCAATGCTGCCCACGACTGGCACATGGGCACAGGAAGGCGATCCGCATGATGCCCTGTATCAGGTTGAAATATGCCGAAACCCCTCCATGCCCTATTCTGCAAAACGTAAAATGATTGGCGGAACCGCTGTCATTTCCTTTGATATTGATGCGTCGGGCCGCACGGAAAACATCCAAGTTCTGGAAACGTCTACTGACAGCACAGAAGAAATGCCCTATCTGGCAGAAGCTTTTGGGCTTGCAGGCGTTCGCGCTATCAGGCACTGGCAGTATTTTGCCTATTTCGAGGATGGTGTCGAAGCACCGCGTAAAGACGTCAAAGCAACCTTTCTTTTTCAGAACCCTGCAGATACCCTATCTATGTCAAACGACAGAATGCATGAATGTTTACTATCTTTCCTGCCTGAACCACCGTCCACCGCAGGTGATCCGATGGACCCTTTCAATTCGCTGAAAGTGTGCACGATCCCGAACCTTTCCACGGAACAGGATACGCCTGATCTCAGAGAAATTGTAGAGCTTCAATATTCTATCACCGCTGACGGTGATACGGTTAATGTAACGTCGCTATCGGGCCCGGAACAGCTACAGCAAAAAGCCGTGAAATACCTGCAGCAGTGGAAATATAATGCATTCATCAAGGCTGGCACCCCTGCAGCGAGAAACGATCTGAAAGTGCAGTTTTATTTTGGCCAGCCACCCGAAGGTATTTCGCCCCACAACTGTGCATTTGCCGCAGAAGGGTCCAGCTCAAAATTATTTGATCTAAAATGGCGGCGCTCGGTTCTGAATGACTAATGAGACGAGCACGTGTCGACCTTTCCCTTTAAGCGCGAAACATATTTACTGGACTGACCAGTTCCGATATATTAATCTTCCTGTCTCAAGTGGAGGGGAGACCATATGAGCGATCATGCTGAACAGAACAATCACAATGGACCAGCGCGCCTGAAAGACATTCCGGGTACGTCTGGCTGGCCTATTCTCGGAAATACCTTACAGGTTCTGAACAATCCGGAAAAATTCAACAAGGAAATGGTAGCAACGTACGGCCAGATATTCCGGTCAAACAGCTTTTTCCAAAACAGTGTTAACCTGCAAGGCCCGGACGCAAATGAATTCGTCCTGATGGATAAAGGTAAAAACTTTTCCAGCGAAAAGGGATGGGGCCCATGGCTGGAAAAACTGTTTCCGCGCGGATTAATGCTGATGGATTTTGATCATCATAAAGCCCACCGACACATTATGGCCGCAGCGTTCAAAACAGGCCCGATGAAAGGGTACATGGAACGCCTGAACGACGAAATTCCCTTGCGGATACAGGCATGGGGCGAAAAGAAAAACTTCGAATTTTATCCAGCCATCAAACAGCTTTCCCTTGAACTGGCTACCAGCGTATTTCTTGGCCTTGAAAATGGACCAGAAACAAACAAAGTCAACACTGCCCTGACCGACATGGTACAGGCTGCCATCGGCATTGTGCGCGTCCCTATTCCCGGATCGATGATGTATAAGGGCGTAAAAGGCCGGCAATTTATGGTCGATTTCCTCGCACGCCTGATACCAGAACGCCGAAACAAACCGGGTGATGATATTTTCACACAGCTTTGTCAGGCGCAGGATGAAGAAGGCAACTGCTTCACCGATCAGGAAATCATTGATCATATGATTTTTCTATGGATGGCGGCGCATGACACGATCACCAGTTCCGTTACGACAATGGTCTATGAACTGGGACGGCACACGGATTGGCAGGACAAGCTGGTTGCGGAGATTGCGTCCCTTAGCCTGAATGATGACCGTCTGCCGTACGAAAAAATGAACGATCTGGTTCTGACCGAATATTGCTTTAAGGAAGCCCTGCGGATGAATCCGCCCGTGCCCGGCATGCCGCGAAGAACTGTGCGCGAGGTAGAGTTTGGTGGCTACCGTATACCGGCAAACACCATCGTCAGCATCAACCCGGTTGCAACACACCGCGACCCTTCTATCTGGGACAGCCCGGAAAAGTTTGATCCGATGCGCTTCTCCCCAGAAGGCGGGGTCAAACAGCGTCACCGCTATGCCTGGATACCATTTGGTGGCGGTGCACATATGTGCCTTGGCCTTCATTTTGCCTATATGCAGGCAAAAGTCATCATGGCACACCTCCTGCCACATTACCGGATTGAGTTGCCCGAAGGCTATTCAACAAAATTCCAGATAATGCCGCTGATCAAACCGTTGGACGGCCTTCCTGTAACTCTTACCTCACGAAACGGATAAACGGTGCAAAATACATTTGATTATATTGTAGTGGGCGCAGGCTCTGCAGGCTGTGTGGTTGCAAGCCGCCTAAGTGAAAACCCGTCAACATCCGTGCTTCTGATTGAGGCAGGCAAAAAAGATACAAACCCTGCCATATCCATACCTGGCGGCGTTGGTAGCCTCGTTAAGCCGGGGCCATTGAACTGGAACTATTATACCGAACCCCAAGCCGCGCTGAACGGGCGGTCGTTATTGTGGCCCCGCGGCAAGGTGCTTGGTGGCTCATCAGCAATCAACGCCATGGTCTATATTCGCGGGAACGCGCGCGACTATGACGAATGGGCGCAACTGGGCTGTAAAGGCTGGTCTTACGATGATGTATTACCCTTCTTTAAAAAGTCTGAACACAGTGAACGTGGCAATACCGACTATCACGGCGGGGACGGCTTCCTGGGCACGACCAAAGGCACCTCCAAAAACCCTATTAATGACGCATTTCTGAAGGCTGGCACTGAAATGGGGCTACCCTTCACTGAGGACTTTAATGGGGCGCAACAGGAAGGCTTGGGGAAATACGACCAAACGGTATGGAGCGGTCGCAGGCAGTCAACGGCAAAGACTTTTTTGAAAGCTACGAAAAACCGTCCCAATATAACAGTTCTTACCGAAGCACAGGCACGCCGGGTACTTCTTGACGGAAAGCGCGCAACGGGCGTGGAAGTAAGCCGCGGGGAAACCATTCAAACATATACAGCGACACGGGAAATCATTCTTAGCGGTGGTGCGATTAACAGCCCGCAGCTGCTGCAGTTATCCGGCATTGGTGACCCTGCCGATTTGCAGGCTGTGGGCATAGACGTGCAACACGCGCTCATGGGGGTTGGTAAAAATCTGCAGGATCATCTGGATATAAATATCTATGCCCACCTGAAAGATCCTATATCTCTGCTGCGTTATAAAGCACCGCACAGAGCCATCGCAGAAATGCTTAAATGGGCTTTCAAAAAACCGGGCGTTTTGTCCGATATCATTACGCCTGTTGGAGGCTTTCTGAAAACAGACCCAGCCCTTGAACGCCCTGACCTCCAACTGCATACAATTCTCGGCATGTCAAACCTGCCACACGGGCTGGAAGACCCGGTTGAACACGGCTTTGGCATTCATGTTTGCCAGCTGCGCCCTCATAGCCGCGGGACAATCTCGCTACACAGCAATGACCCGCTGGCACCGGCAAAAATTGACCCCAATTATCTTAGCGCACAGGAAGACCTGCAGGTCATGATCCGCGGTGTTAAGATCACGCGGGAAATCCTGCGCCAACCTTCTATCAAAGCCATTATAACAGACGAAAAATCGCCATGGCCTACCGTTGGGATGGATGATGACACTGCAATAGAAGCAACAATTCGTCAGGAAGCGGAGACAATCTATCATCCGGTTGGCACATGTGCGATGGGCCCAGAGGACCAGCAGACATCGGTTGTTAATCCCCGACTAAAAGTCATTGGCATTGATGGGCTTAGGGTCGCAGATGCATCGATTATGCCGCGTCTTGTTGGGGGCAACACCAATGCCCCGTCCATCATGATTGGCGAAAAATGTGCCGCGATGATCGCCGCTGACAGCTAAATATGTCTCTAGCGGTCTTGAACTCTCCTGATAGAAAGCGGCTTCACCGCCAACTTCTATCAGGCAGCAACGCCATATCATGACAAGGCGTTGTAAACATTCCTATTCTTAATGACTTTCCAGCCGGTGCCTGTATACTTCGAATGTGACAAACTGTCCCATTGAAAGTTTCCGGGACAAACACAATATCTGACGCAGCGTATGGAACGCTGTATCGCATAAACCATTTTTTAGGGGAGCATCTAAATGTCTAAGTATCGGTATGTTGTTGCAGTTGATGGGAGTGAGTGGGGTGAACGCGCAACACAACAAGCCGTTAATCTGGCCAAAAAGTCTGGCGCAACTGTTAAGCTAATCACTGTTATTCCGTGGTCTGGGTATGCACCTCTGACTCAACAGGAAATTGCTATGCGCCCCCTGGAAAAGCATGAGGAAGAGCGTGTTGCACGCGAAGAAATTCTTGGTCAGTTGGTTGAAAAACACAAAGACAGCGGCGTAGAATTTGAAACTGCATTCTACTGGGGTCAGCCAGTGGAAGTGATCCGCGATGTTGTAAAAAGAGACCGTGCACATATGATCTTTGTGGGTCGTCGTGGTCGTTCACGGGTTGCTGACCTGCTGATGGGTAGTGTTGCGAACTCACTTGCACACTGCGTTGGTATTCCGATTGTTCTGGTTCCTTAACCAAGACAATCATTGCATTCAGTACCAGAGTAAAAAGGCGACCTGAACGCCTGGTTCAGAATCGCCTTTCCAAATACCTGCGGAGGAAAACCTCTGTTTTGGCCCTTATCCCCAAAACAGACTGTGTTTTCCTCCCTTTTCTTTTTTAGTAGCCAATTGCCGCGCCGTCTTTACGCATCTCAGTCGCTCCAGACAATACGCCGGACACCGGATTACGCCATATCGCCTGATAGCCACCAAACGGCCCTGTGGTAATTTTCACCGTATGACCACGACGACGCAGTTCTTCGACCACCTCGGCTCTGACACCAGACTCCAGTTCCAGACGACCACCATCCTGCATGCGGCCACGCCATGTTGGCTCGGTTGATCCGATATGGTGGAAACGTGCAGCGTCCCCTGCTTCCTGCAGATTCATGCCAAAATCAACTATATTCACCACCATCTGAACATGGCCTTGTGGCTGCATGGCGCCGCCCATCAGGCCAAAGCTCATCAATGGCACATCATCCTTGGTCATAAAGGCCGGAATAATCGTGTGGAACGGACGTTTGCCCGGCGCATATACATTGGGATGCCCTTCCGTCAGCGAGAATTGTGCACCACGATCCTGGAAGATAAAGCCAAGACCATCAGCAACAAGGCCGGAGCCCATACCCCGGTAATTAGACTGAATAAGCGAAACCATCATACCGTCCTTATCCGCGACGGTCATATAAATGGTATCCCCCTGCAACAGTTTCGGGTCACCGTGATCCACTTCAAGCGCCGCTTTTTGCATATCAATCAGCTTTCTGCGCTCTGCTGCATAGTCTTTGGACAAAAGACCGTCCACCGGGATATCAACGAAATCAGGGTCCGCATAGAACCGTGCACGGTCCTCAAAGGCCAATTTCTTGGCTTCGGTCATAACATGCAAATAATCCGCACTATTGTGCCCCATGGATTTCAGGTCATAGGCTTCCAGAATATTCAGCATCTGGAGTGCTGCGATACCCTGTCCGTTCGGCGGTAGTTCCCAAACATCGTACCCACGATAGTTAACCGACACTGGCTCTACCCATGTGCTTGTATGTTCAGCGAAATCACGTTTGCGAAGGGGGCCACCAATACGCTTGAAATAGGCATCAATCGTATCCGCGATCTCTCCTTTATAAAAGGCATCACGCCCACCCTTGGCAATTTTCTCCAAAGTATTCGCCAGATCAGGGTTTTTAAAGACCTGTCCTTCAACAGGGGCTTTACCGTCAATCAGGTACGTAGCGCGGTAGTTATCAATTTCTTCAATCACCCCCGCAGCATGCTGCTTTTCATACCGAGCACGGTATATTTCCATATATTCCGCAATAACCTGCGTGACCGGAAAACCTTCCCGCGCATACTTGATTGCAGGTGCAAGGTTATCAGCCATCGACTGACGGCCAAATTTATCATGCATCTCAAACCAGCCATCAACCGTGCCAGGCACTGTGATGGGCAGGCTACCCCATGACGGGATACCGTCTGCACCGTCCAGACGCGCTTTCAAGTCTGCCAGGGTTTGACCCTTAGCTGACCTGCCAGAACCGTTCAACCCATATAATTTCTGTGTTTTCGGGTCCCAGATAATAACAAACAGATCACCGCCGATACCGTTTCCTGTTGGTTCCATCAGTCCAATCGCCGCATTGGCTGCAATCGCGGCATCAACCGCGTTACCGCCGGCCTTCAGGACATCAATGGCAACCATGCTTGATAGCGGATGTGACGTAGCAGCCATACCATTGACAGCATGAACTACACTACGCCCTGCCCAGTCTGCGCCAAATATTCTTGTGCCGCGGTTATCCCCGCGAAGGTTTTCCTCGTCTGCCACAGATACGCCTCCGGTCATTCCTGCAAACATTGAAAGCGCCAGCAGGGCAATCCCTGTCCGCGCTGATTTCATAAATTTAGCTTTCATCCCATGTCCCTATAGTCATCTATACTTTTACTTTGACGCACACTAAGCTACTGTCCCCGCCAGAACAAATATATTTTATATCAAAAAGGTATAGTCTATGCGGTCTTCATACTGGGTTATAGTGTCCGGCCTGAATGGTTTTATTGCAACCTTGCTTGCGGCCCTTGGCTCCCATGGGTTGAAATCACGTCTGGGCGCTGATGGTCTGGAGATATATAGCCTTGGCACCCAGTTCCATTTGCTGCATGCGGTTATGATTTTGGGAGCTGCGCTGCTTGTACGCCACGGTGCACGCGCTGGCGGCTGGGCGGCCGTCTTCTTCCTGCTTGGCATCCTGGGATTCAGCGTCAGCCTGTATTATCGAGCACTGATGGGAGCCGGTAGTCTTGGCATATTCCACTGGATCACGCCCCTTGGCGGCATTTGCCTGATGATAGGCTGGGCCTTCATCGCCTATGCTGGCCTACAAATTAAAACGCCGGCCAAAGCTCCTTAAACTCATATCCAGTTATTAGAGCACCAAGCCTTTAATCAGATAATCTGATTTTATCGTTTTTCAGGTAAAATCAGAACAACGGACAACCCGCCAAGCGGCGAATGTTCCAGACGGGACTGGCCCCCATACATATCTACGATGTCGCGCACGATCGCTAAGCCAAGCCCAGTCCCAGGCACATGTTCGTCCAGACGTTTTCCGCGCTCGAACAGGGTCTCAAGCGCATCGTCTGGTACCCCTTTACCGTCATCATCAACCCGTAATTCGAAAAACGCCCGATTTCTTTTTTCCGGCAAGGGTGTTACCCGAACCTCAATCCGCGACACAGCGAACTTACCGGCATTTTCCATAATGTTACCGACTATTTCGTCAAAATCTTCTTTCTCGCCATCAAACTTCAGTGGTGACGGGCATGTCATATCTATTATCAGGTTTTTATCTTTATACATGATCGCGATAGCGCGTTCTAGTTTCTGTAGTCGGTCATAAACAGCCAGCCCTTTTCCTGAACCGCCACCCGCAATCCGCGCCCGTTTCAGATGGTGATTGATATGGTCTTCCATGGCACGAAGCTGTTTCTCATAGAGCCGCTGATCCCCGGTGGGGTTTTGAATTTCATTACGTAAAACACTCAGCGGTGTTTTCAGCGCGTGTGCCAAATTACCAACATGGGTGCGGGCACGGTCGACTAGCTTCTCATTCTGCTCCAAAAGTCCGTCAATTTCCTCTGCAAGGGGTTTCAGGTCTTCTGGCCAGTCCTCTCCCAAACGAGCCTCCTTGCCAGACCGAATAGCAGATAATTTTCGCCCAATACTCCGCAGAGGACGCAATCCGTACCGAACCTGAGTAATCAACGCCAAAGAAAACATGACAAAAATTGTTGTCAGCGCGACGAGGAGTAAACCATCAAACCGTTTGATGGCGTCTGTAATCTCTGCAGTATCCTCCGCGACCATATAGCGGAATATTCTATCCGCTTCGGGCAGGATCACATCCTGTTCCAGCACCCGGAGCACCTGCCCTTCCGGTCCTTCTTTTTCAGTAAATGTCAGGGCGAAACGGCGCGATGACAAATCCGCTTCCAGTTCATGATCCCAAAGTGACCTGGACCGAAAAGCTGGCTGGCCTTCTTCTGATACCTGCCAATACATACCGGAATACGGGGTAACAAAACGCTGATCAAATAGCGGACGGGAGAAACGTAAAACTCCGTCGGTTGAAATCTCGCTGGCACCAACCATGGTATCCATCAAAACGCCCATGCGCTCGTCCATATCCATCTGGATATAGGACCGAAATGCAAAAGAAAGAACATATCCGCCAATCAACAGCGATGCCGAAGACCAAATAGCCGCAGCCAACAGCAAACGACCTGTCAGGCTTTTAAAAAAGCGCCTGCCTGTTTCCGGAGCTGTGGCGGTTTCTGTCACGCGTTCTCCTCTACCCATTCAAGACGGTACCCAAGGCCGCGCACCGTAGCGATCAGTGGTACCCCAAGCTTCTTTCGGATTCGATTGACAAACACTTCAATCGTATTTGAATCCCGATCAAAATCCTGATCGTAAATATGCTCTGTCAGCTCGGTTCTCGACACTACTTTACCTTCATGATGCATCATGTAGGACAAAAGCTTGAATTCCTGCGCCGTTAATTTGATCGCCGTACCATTCACGCTGACTTTCCCGTTCCGTGTATCCAGAAGAACAGGACCACAGGTCAGCGTAGAACTTGTTTGCCCAGCCGAACGACGGATCAAGGCACGCAAGCGCGCCAGCAATTCCTCCATGATGAAGGGCTTGGTCAAATAATCGTCGGCGCCAGCATCCAGTCCTTCTACCTTATCAGTCCAGCTATCCCGTGCTGTCAGGATTAGGACAGGCATGGATTTTCCTGCTGCCCGCCATTTCTTGAGCACACTTGCGCCGTCCATCACGGGAAGCCCCAGATCAAGGATAACAGCATCGTAAGGCTCCGTATCACCAAGAAAGTGACCATCTTCACCATCTTCTGATACATCTACAGCATATCCTGCATCGGTCAGACCGCCTGCCATCTGCTGCGCCAGATCCTGATCATCTTCTACAATCAATATTCTCATATCCTGCCTCGTTACTTCCTTGCCCCCCATGGGCATGCTACTGGCCAAATTGATTGGCGCATCACGCTTTACCGATTTAGAATTTTACCCGTTCTCGCATCAACGATGGCAAACAGGATCTTCCCCTTGTCGCCGCGAATGCGCAGTTCGTAAACCCAGCCACGGTTCGTACGCCGCAGCCGTTCACCAATAATCTTGCCGCCCATTTTCTTTTGAACAATACGGCGAATTTTAGAATAGGGAAGAATTTCACCACGTTTGATCGCAGCCAGCGCATCATTATGGTCATCTGATGCCTGCACAGCAGTAAACACGCCTCCCCGCAAAACATCGGGTTGCGCTACAACAGCAATCAAAACCAGGCCAAATATGGACAAAACTTTCAACATACCTGTTCTTTTATCCGTTTTCTTCTGAACGACTGATGAATGAAATTGATCCCAATCAATGTTTGAAGCATGCTAGTCTATACACTTATTCATAGCAATTAGTCACACAAGGGGTTCAACATGTTAAAGTCAATTCTTCTACCATTAAGTGCCATGGTGTCGTCTCCGGGCCTTGTCAAAGCGGGTGTTGAGATTGCCCGCCGGTCAAATGGAACCCTGAATGCACTGTTCTTTCGTGCTGACCCTCGTACCAGCATTCCGTATCTTGGGGAAGGCCTGACCGCTGATATGATCCAGCAAATTTGCGATTCAGCAGAGGTTGAAAGCAAAACCGCCGCAGAAAAAGCAAAAGCACAGTTCCTGCAATTGCTTGATGCGTCCGCTGTGCCGTATCTGGACGGTTATTCCCACGATAAAGCAACCGCGCAGTGGACCGAACAGGTTGGAACCCTGACAGGCAATGTTGGGCGTCAGGCACGCACTGCTGATTTATCATTATGTCTGCAACCAGACCCCGACAACCCTGACCGGGAAGATATATTTTCCGAGCTGTTATTCCGCTCAGGCAGGCCCGTATTAATGATGCCTGACGACTGGGAGGCAACCACACTCGGTAAACATGCGCTGATCTGCTGGAATGGTCGGGTAGAAGGGGCGCGTGCTGTTGCCGCTGCCCTGCCAATTCTAAAGGATGCCGAAAAAGTTACCCTGCTGCAAATTGGTGATGTGGAGCCGGACAGACCCGGTCTTGACCAGCTAGAAGACTATTTGGCACAGCACGGTATCAATGTTCAGAAACGCTCTGACGACCAAACAAAGGCAAGTGTGGCCGAACAAATTCACGCAACAGCTGAAAGCGTTGGGGCAGACATGCTGGTCATTGGCGCTTACAGTCATGCACGCTGGCGTGAACTGATATTGGGCGGCGTTACCAATTGGCTGTCAACGGAAAGTAAAATTCCGGTATTTATGAGCCACTAGATCACCCTTCGTAAGAAGTAAATGTAGCAGTGCGCCAGTCTGGCACTATGTCGTCAGTAGCTTTGCGCACTTTCTTAAGTGATGGGTGCTCCAGTGCAGCCGATAATTGCTGTTGCACCCGCGGAATATAGGGAAGATATCCATGCTTCCCTTTCTCCACACTCATGCGCACAAAAATACCAAGAATTTTTGTATGCCGCTGCGCCCCCAAAATAGCCATATCACGCTTCAGTGCCGCTGAATTCTGCACCCTAACCCTGTCCAGATAACGCTGGATGACATTAGTTTTTATGGTAGGTGAAACATCCCTGCGGGCATCCTCAAGCAAGGAAACAAGGTCATAGACGGGGCTTCCTAACACGGCATCCTGAAAATCCAGAAGACCGCAGCGCTTAACCCCTGCCTCTCCGTCGATCAGCATTAAATTATCCACATGAAAATCCCGGTGCACCAAAACTGTTGTTTCATCATCAAGTACATCAAGGGTTTCTGACCATGCATCCAGGAAGATCTTGGTCTCATCCTCGGAGACCTCTGCCCCCCTGACAGCAGGCACAAACCACTTTAGAAAACGGCTTACTTCTTCGAGGAGCTTATCAAGACTATAATCAGGCACCTGAAGCGTAGCTGGGACCGGTGTCTCACGAAGCTTCAGTAGCACGTCAAGTGCCAGGTCATAAAGAGTTGCCTCATCATCACCAGCCGCGCTGCCAAGTTCATTGGAGAAAGTTTTGTCGCCAAAATCCTCGATCAGCGCCAATCCGTTAGATAAATCCTGTGCATAAATTGCCGGTACACGAAACCCCATGCCCGACAACCCTTCTGCAACAGAGACATAAGCACCCAGGTTTTGCCCTGGCGTTGATGCGTCCATCAGCAACGCCGTTGCATCAGATTTTATCAACCGCGTGTATGTTCTTCCGGATGCATCAGCCTGCAGGGGGAAAAGATCAGCCTCTGACCAGCCACAGTCTGCAATAAACTGATACTGGGCTTCCATACGGTCCTGATGCCCCATACTGTCAATGTGACGATGGTCGGGAAGAAATGAAAACTGCACTCATACTCTCCTGCAGCGGGGTCATGCACGTCTTGTGGACAAACGGTGATAATGCCATAGCATCCCGGCAACATATAAATCAAACCCAAGGCACAGATACCCGTACCAAAGGGGCGCGATATCAATGGTACCAGTATCAATAAAGATATCCCACATGCCGTGACCAAACCAGCCAAGCGCCAGCAACAGCACATGCTGCTTGATCCCTGCATAGGCCAAAAGCGTAAAAACAACCACTCCAATGGCTTCCCGTCGCAGGGCGTCAATATCCCCCGACAATATAGCAAGGGCACCATATACAAGTGCTGCGATAATCAGAATGATAGCCCATACCTCAACCAAGCGCTGCGGCATGGTCCGCAGAATAATCATCTGCAATATTTTTGCCCCGCTAAGCCCTATGGCAATGAAAAGAAGGCTAGCCATCAATCAAAAACCGGTGCGCGCTTTTCCATGAACGCCATCGCCGCTTCCATAAACTCAGGGGAACGTAACCGCTTACCAAACAGTATATTTTCCTCATTAATTCGGGTTTCCAGTTCTTCTGTGTAACTTTTGCGCACAAGCTCCCGCGTCAACCGAACCGATTCAGGTGCTTTCGCGGCGATGATTTGCGCCACTTTCATTGCTTCATCAAAAATCGAATTGTCATCACATACGCGCGATACAAGGCCGCACTCACATGCCTCGCTTGCTGTCAGGCGCCGTCCTGTCAGGAAAATATCAGATGTCATGGCGTGCCCAATCTGACGCGGCAACAAAATACTGGAACCAAATTCAGGGACAAGAGCAAGATCCACAAAAGGTGCTGACAAAAAGGCAGACCGGGCCATTAACACAACATCCGCATGGGGCAACATTGTCAGGCCAATACCAACTCCCATACCGTTCACTGCGACGATCAGGGGTTTTGTCAGATTCAGAATAGCCTGCATAAACTGGAAAACGGGCGCATCTGGCCCCGCAGGAGGATTTTGCTGGAAATCAATTAGATCATTACCTGCGGTGAAGGCCCCGTCCGCGCCAGTTAACAACACCGCCCGTACCTGCGCATTCTCCGACGCTGACCGCAATGCCTCAGCCATCGCAGCATACATGGCAACGGTCAGGGCGTTTTTCTTATCAGGACGGTTGATAGTGATAATAAGAATACGGCCTTCTATCTCGGCCTTGATCAATTGCTCAGACATAATACACCCACTTCTTTTAGATTTGATACACCACCATACAGCGACTATGTTTGAAAACCATATAGAATTTTACATAACCAAGCTGGGCTATCACCGCCGCAACAAACAAAAATGCCGCCAACTGATGTGACGGCACTCCTGCATAGAATATCAGCAGATATTAAGTCTCAGACTCTTCCTCTGTCTTCTTCTTCATTTTTTCAGCTTTTTTCTTCGCCATTTTTTCTTTTTTGTAAGCGGCTTTTTCTTCAGCAGACATTTTAGCCCACTTTTCTTTCTTCGCTTTCATTTTAGCTTTGTATGCAGCTTTTTCTTCGTCGGACATCTTGGCCCATTTTGCCTTCATCTCCTCGGACATTTCTTTCTTGTCTTTGTCCTTACCGTGGTGATCAAAGGCGGATACGGACGCACTTCCAACAAAGGCAAGTGCCGCAACAGCTGTAACAACGGATCTAACTGAGTTTCTCATTTTTTCCTCCAATTGGCCTCTGTTTCAGAGAACCCCCTCTGACACCCGTATACCATAGAGGGATGCAGAAATCACAACAAACTTTAGATTATGATAATGACAACAACTACGGATAACACAGTATACACGTATGAATTTAGGCCATCTGACACTGCACGTAATACGCCGCGCCTATACAGCAAGTCTCACACTGTCCCGGTTATGAAAAAGGAAGTAGTGACCTACTCCCTTGTCTGTTAGCAAAAAGTTTTTACTTGGCAGTTACTTACCAATACCGCCCATCAAGCAATATTTAATTTCAACATAGTCATCAATGCCGTAGCGGGACCCTTCACGCCCGAGACCAGATTCTTTGACACCACCGAACGGTGCAAGTTCGGTAGAGATGATACCCTCATTGATGCCAACCATGCCGTATTCCAGCCCTTCTGCAACACGCCACACGCGCCCAAGGTTGTGCGAGTAAAAATACGCACATAGCCCATAAGGCGTATCATTAGCCTGCCGGACAACATCATCTTCGTCCTTAAATTTGAAGATAGGTGCAATCGGACCAAAAATCTCTGATGACGCAATTTCCATGTCTGAGGTAACGCCCGTCAGTACCGTTGGCTCAAAGAAGTTAGGCCCCGCATCGTGGCGATTACCGCCAAGTGTAACAGTTGCACCCTCTTTTTTTGCACTGTCTACAAGGCCAGCCACTTTATCCACCGCTGCTTCGTTAATCAGTGGGCCAACTGTTGTGCCGTCAACCGCACCGTCGCCGACTTTCAGCCCTTTAATCGCCGCGGTGAATTTTTCAACAAACTCGTCATAGACGCCTTCCTGTACGAAGAAGCGGTTCGCACACACGCACGTCTGGCCAGCATTCCGGTATTTGGAAACCATGGCGCCTGCTACAGCCGCATCAATGTCAGCGTCATCAAACACGATGAACGGTGCGTTACCACCAAGCTCCATGCTGGCTTTTTTCACTGTGCCTGCACCCTGCGCCAAAAGAAGCTTTCCAACTGCAGTTGAACCTGTGAAAGAAATTTTGCGAATAGTCGGATGCGTTGTCAGAATTTTACCAATGCCCGCCGGGTCTGTGGTCGAGACAACAGTGAATACACCCTTTGGCATTCCCGCTTCGATCGCCAGCTTCTCTAGCGCATAAGCAGATAAAGGAGTCGCCTCAGCTGGCTTAATCAACGCTGTACAGCCAGCCGCAATCGCGGGAGCAACCTTACGGGTAATCATCGCAACCGGGAAATTCCACGGTGTGATAGCAGATACAACACCAATGGCCTGCTTCATGACAATAATACGCTTGTCTGTTGCATGGGTTGGAACAATATCACCGTAAATGCGCTTGCCTTCTTCGGCAAACCATTCGACGAAGGAAGCACCATACGCCACCTCGCCCCGTGCTTCTGCAAGAGGTTTACCACATTCCGCTGTGATGATATGCGCCAGCGCCTCTGCATTCTCATTGATCAAATTGAACCAGCGGCGAAGAACAGCAGCACGGTCTTTTGCCGTACGCTGTGACCATTCTTTGAAGGTTTCAGCGGCATCCGCAATCGCCGAAGTCACTTCTTCTTCCGACCAATCCTTAACCGTCCCCAGAGAAGCGCCAGTCGCAGGATTTGAAACGTCTAGCCCTTTTTCAAATCCTGTATATCCCGCCAACAATGCACTATAATCAGTCATGTAAAATCCTAATATCTAAATAAAATGTGTGGTGCCCATACGGTAACTTTGCATACTCTATAATACTGTGTAAATCCATTATTTTAGAGCCGACTATAATTATATATTATTTGATGACTTGAAGTTTCCAAATGTTCCATGCTCTATATACATTTAGTTTAATAATGAGATATTTTTTAATGCTGTCACTGAATAAAATCTTGATGCTTTCATTGTCCCTAACCGCTGGTATTTCAGGACTTAGTGCCGATGATCAAGACGACTATAAGACTTTTAAAGACTGTCTGCGCATTGATGATTCTGCCCTGCGGGTAGTCTGCTATGATGCTTTCGCTCGCGGTACGGTTTTCAGCGAAAAAAAAGTTGAAGAAGAACAATTCAAGGCATTTGGCGAGGTTAGCCGCCCAACCCTGGACACCAAAGAAACTATTCTGGTTACGATTGTAGAAGTCCGTACCAATGCGGAAGGGATGAAACGCTTCTGGACAGAGTCCGGGCAAGTCTGGACACAAAAGGGCAGAGGTCGCCTCAGACACGGGAAAACACCCTTTGAAGCCACCATCAAAAAGGGTGAGATGAAAAGCTTCAAATTATCCCCAACAGATAATAAATCTTCTGTTGGCGTTAGCCGCGTTAGGTAACACCGGACATCATGACCGGGACTTCAGTACAGCACTATCTCCAGCAAGCATATGCCCTACTATCGCAGGGTCAGGCGCCCAAGGCTCTTGAAGTCCTTAGTCAGACCCTGCAAGCTTACCCAAGGAACGCCGATGCATTTCATCTGGCAGCATTGTGTTACAAGTCATTGGGCAACAATGATCAAACAGAGAAAAGCTTCAAAACAGCCCTCGCCTATTCCCCAAATAACGTGCAGATACACTGCAATTATGCAAATTATCTATCGACGATGGGTAGTCTCGACGGGGCCATCCAAAAATATCAGTATGCCTTGCGTCTTGATAATAAGTTTACACCTTGCTGGTCTGGTCTTGGCAGCACTGCCTTAAATGCTGGCTTGTTTTCCGTTGCAGAAGATGCATACCTTAACATCACCAAACTGCAACCAAACAATTCACTTGGCTGGCACGGTTTAGGGTCCAGTTTGCGAGCTCAGGACAAATTATTCGATGCAGAAAAAGCCTTTAAACAGGCAGTCTCCTGCGATCCTAACAATGCCGCTGCATGGATAAACCTGGCAGTCGTCCAGCGCTTTCTTGGCAATCTGGCAGGCGCTACATCATGCTTAAACCACGCCAAACAAGCAGGCTTTAACGGGCCAGAGTTACTGGATGCACAGGCGTCCGTCGCCCTTGACGCTGGCGATACAGAAGAATGTCTGGAACTTTATAAAACCATCATACGCAACACACCACAATATTTACCGGCCTATGATGCGCTTGCCCGCATTACTTATGAGCACCAGCCAGAGGAAGATGCCGCAGAAATCCTGCAGCAGGCCTTAATAAAGAATCCTAATAACACCAAGCTGACATATGACCTTATCCGCCTGTTATTTGAAATGAACAGGCATGATGAAGCACTTGCACTACTCGACAAAGAAATGCACAAATCGCCCAGCCCATCGCTTCAAGCGGCCAAAGCATCTGCCCTTGAAAAAATGGGTAATCTGGAGGAGGCGATTACACTTTTTGAAGCAGCTATATCTCAGCTGCCGGAAAACGGA
This sequence comes from Kordiimonas sediminis, assembly GCF_014656395.1. Classification (GTDB taxonomy): domain Bacteria; phylum Pseudomonadota; class Alphaproteobacteria; order Sphingomonadales; family Kordiimonadaceae; genus Kordiimonas_A; species Kordiimonas_A sediminis. The sequence goes on along the minus strand of NZ_BNCI01000002.1, from coordinate 118,594 downwards.
AAAGTCAGACTGGATTTTGTCAGAACTCTAATTAGGGCCGGGCATCTCGACCACGCGGATCAGCACGTCAAGAAAGCCATCGATCTTGACCCTAATCACCAATTAGCATGGGCATACCAAGGTGATGTCTGGCGCCTAATGGGCAATTCAGAACGCGAAGAATGGCTGCACGGATATGACGGGGTATTGGTTAAACAACTGGAGATACACCCGCCCAGCGGATATGCATCTATTTCTGACTTCCTGAAAGCCCTCAAGGAGGCTTTACTACCCCTACACAAAGCGGACAAAGAACCCGTTAATCAATCCCTACAAAAAGGCAGCCAGACCAGTGGTAATCTATTTGGTTTTGACAACAGGATTATCCAAGACCTGAAGTCCTCTATTCAACATGCAACACTCAAATATATTGAAGACCTACCAGAAGATCCGTCACATCCCCTTCTGAGCAGAAAGTCAGACATGATCCGGTTTGCAGGTGCGTGGTCAGTAAAACTGGGCTCACAAGGACATCACATTAATCACGTACACTCAAGAGGCTGGCTAAGCTCGGCTTTTTATGTAGACCTTCCCCCCATCGTCAACGAAGACCACCATGGACATCAAGGCTGGATACAGTTCGGGCAACCACCAAGCGAGATAGAACTGCCACTTTCTCCCAGAAAACTAATCATGCCCAAAGAAGGAACGTTTGCCCTTTTCCCTTCTTATACCTGGCACGGAACCATCCCGTTTAACAGCACCGATGACCGATTGACTGTCGCGTACGATATCGTACCAGGCTAATTTCCCCCTATCCCACAAAAAAAGCAGCCTGGAGAGGCTGCCAAAGTAAAAATTTCATATGCTTCGAGTGCTTAGAAGATATGAAGAGGAAACTGGAATAGCCCCACAGGGCTATTCCAATGTTTGTTGAATTCTAAACCAGCGGCTTAGAAGTCAACGGATGCTCCGATAAACAGACGGCGACCACGGGTATCATATGTGTTCGCGTACCCTGTAGAAGACAGGGATGGGAAGATCGGAGGTTCTTTATCAAACAGGTTGGAAATACCACCTGTGATATCGATGTTCTCAGTCAGGTTATGATTGAATGAGAAGTCGAAGTAGCTCTGTGCGCTGATGCGATCAACACCATTTGGAGCCCAACGATTTTCAACTGCTGTTGGTGAGCCAAGATCTTCGTCCGGGCTAGCATCATCAATCTTAACCGCACCCATGTAACGCCATGAAACAGAGAAAGACGTGTCAAACGTTGTGTCCCAAGTGACACGCAGCTTGTGAGTCCACTCAGCGTTTGGTGTACCACACTGTGGTCCAAAGTAGCCAACGCAGTCATAGTCAGTCAGAGGGTTAGAGAAGTAGTTCTTAAGGGTATAAGAACCAACCAGGCTTGCGCGCAGTGTACCCATGTCACCAATGTCAGTGCTATACTGAGCAGTAACGTCGATACCTTCTGCTTTCAGTGTACCAATGTTGTTTTGGAATGTCTCTGTGTAACCTTCATCAGTCAACCAAAGAGTACCAAATGCATCACGGTGAATCATAGAACAAAGACCGGCATCACCAGTGTTCGCACATGTCTGGATTACATCATCCGCAGCAAGTGCGTCGATAACTTTGTCGATCTTAATCTTGTACCAGTCAACAGTCGCTGTGAATCCAGGCAGGAAGTCAGGTGTTACAACAGCACCGATAGTGAATGTATCCGCAATCTCAGGAGAGAGGTCAGGGTTACCACCACCAAATGTGTTGTACTGCTCTGCTGGGTTCAACAGGATATTACCATACTGTGCTTCGGTAACACCAGTACGCTTACACTGTTCGAGTGTTGCACTTGGAGTTTCGCCACCACAGATATCGTCATCGCCGCCCAGGCCATAACCCTGTGGATCAAACAGCTCAACAACGTTTGGCGCACGAACGGCACGGTTATAACCCGCACGAACTTTTACGTCAGCAGTTGGTTGCCAAGTCAGACCTACTTTGTAAGTGCTTTCACCGCCTGAAAGGTTGTACTCAGAATAGCGGTAAGCAAGCTCCGCAGAAAGATCTTCTGCAAACTCAGCGCCTTGAACGATTGGAATCAGTGCCTCTGCAAAGATTTCTGTTACGTTAAAGCCACCTGCAATTGGAGGAGACGCACCACCAGAACCTGCACGCAGACCATTTGCATATACTTCGTCTGGCTCATACTTCAGAGCCTCTTCACGGTATTCAACACCAAGTGCCAGACCAATACCGTCCTCAGCACCAGGTAGTGTCAAACCATAGCTTCCCAAGTCACCAGATACAGAACCAGAAAGAACTTGTGATTTAGTCTGACCTTTTGCAACCGCTACAGTAGAGATGTAATCAACAGCCGCCTGTGTAACACCGTCTTTCTGGAAGATATTCCAAGGCACACAACCTTCGTTACCAGAACGACATACCATATTGCCTTCATCATCCAGAACTACGTCCAGTGCATCTTTAATACGATTAGTGTTCAGGTCATTGATGTACTGCTCACTAAATGTATTTTCAGCGTACAGACCGTATACGTCGTATGACCAAACATCATCCAACTGACCACGCAGACCAGCTACCATCCGGTAGTTAGTGTGACGCAGGCTGTTGGTACGTGGGCCACCCTCTACGTTACGACGACCGATCAATAGTGTCGCGCGCTCATCATCAGCATAACCAGCACAGATGATTGCTTTCTGCTCTGCAGACATCATAGGGTTATCACAGTTGATAGAATCTGTACGGTAGAAGTTACCAGACGGCGCAATTTGTGCGTCTGTTTTGTCATCCATGAACATGAATTCCATGTATGCTTCTACAGAATCAGACAATTCATAATTGATGAAACCACCAGCAGTCCATGTAGTGTTTGGCCGCTGAATGTGGTTGAACGGACCATAGTTAAACACTTCACCGTTACGAGGACGGAATGCACCAGTTTCTGGATCTACAAGGTAAGTGCCATTTTCAGTGATGAATGTACCCCAAGGCGTTGTAGATGACCCACCGCAACGTGGTCCGTCTGAACCAGTATTCACTGTACAGTTCGTGAAATCATACTCTGCTTTAGTCAGAGAAGAAATATCACGGTATGTCATGTACATAGACGCATGACCTTTACCATCAGCGAATTCGCCGCCTAGACCAAGGTTGTATGTCCAGGTACCACCGCCCCACATGTTACCTTTAGGAACGTCAAAACCAACCGCTTCGTTGATTTCCTGCATATATTTGTTGTCGTTATTGTGCTGGTAAGTGCTGTACTGTGCACTAGCGCGGATACCTTCGAAATCTTTATCAAGAACGAAGTTTACCACACCCGCAACCGCATCGGCACCATATACAGATGATGCACCACCCGTCAGAACGTCAACGCGCTTGATCAGGAATGATGGGATAAAGTTCAAGTCAGCAGCTGGCTCCTGAGGGTCACCTGGCATCAGGCGACGACCATCGATCAGAACAAGTGTACGCTCTGAGCCTAGGTTACGCAGGTCAACAGTCGCTGTACCAGAAGAACCATTTGCAACGGTAGAGTTCTGAGCAGCAAATGCCTGTGGCAAGCTTTGAACCAAATCTTCAATACGCGTATCACCCGACAGAGAAATTTCTTCTGAGCCAATAACTGTAACCGGGCTAGCCGAATCAAGGTCCTTACGGATGATGCGGGAACCAGTTACAACAACTTCTTCAAACTCTGCGTCGCTATCAGCGTCCTGAGCAGATGCGTTAGCACCTAGAACAAGGCTTGCTGCAATAGCAGCCGTACTACCAAGAAGAGCAGCACGGTAAGAACGTGACTTAGTAAAAGACATCGTCTTCCTTCCTATTTCTGTTTTTATAGTTGGGAGGCACCCCGGATAAAACACACCCGAAGAGCAAAACGGCAGATTAGGTAATCGACCCCGCTTACCCCCATCGCATTAAGTACAAGCAAGCTGCCTTCACTCAATGCCGGGGCATTAATTCATGAAACGTCTAAACTTATAAGCCCTAGAAGTATGCTGTTAGTTTATATCTGGTAAGTTTTTCGAGAAATGTTGCTATTGTGCAACAATAATATTCTAACTTATTAATTTTTATAATGAAGATTTTCCATTTAGGAATATTTCAAAATCCAAACATCAATAAAAATGATTATTCAACACACTTTTATTTTTATTCAGATGAAAGTAGTTAGAATTAATAAATATCTATATTAATTATTACTTTGACGAATTAGGATTTATTATTGAAAAATGTGAGGAAACATTGATTTTCGGAGAGTGATGTGTCGCAAGCTAGCCGAATTTTCTCAAGAAAAAAGGCAGCCAGGCTGGCTGCCTTTATGGGCATATAACTTTTGATTATAATCAGACCGATAGTTTACCGGCACTCAACCGAAAGGATTATCAATAGAATGGGACGGCTGCGTGAACCACTTGGGACCCTGCTCTGTTAAATAGAAATGATCCTCAAGGCGAATACCAAACTCGCCCGGAATACAGAGCATAGGCTCGTTGGAGAAACACATGCCTGCATCAAGAATTTCATCCTCACCGGAGTTCAGGTAAGGCCCTTCATGAATATCCATACCGATACCGTGCCCGGTTCTGTGCGGCACGCCTGGCAGCGCATAATCAGGCCCGAAACCGAGCTCCTTCAACCGTGCACGGACCGCAAGGTCAACATTGCCTGCACGAATACCAACTTTTGCGGCCTCAAATGCGGTAGCCTGCAGATCTTTTTCTGCATTCCACACTTCACGCTGCTTGTCAGTCGGCTCCCCATACACATAGGTACGGGTGATATCAGAAATATAGTTATGCAGCATGCAGCCCGTATCGATCAGCACCATGTCACCCTCTTTCAAAGTTTGAGGGTCTTTAACACCGTGCGGGTACTGGGTTGCTTCACCAAACAATACAATCACAAAATAATTACCCGCAGGCGCACCAACGCGCTTGTGCGCTGTATGGATAAACTCTTCGACCTCTGTTGTCGTAATGCCTGGCTTAAGAATACGTGCTGCCGCCTTATGAACTTCCAGTGTCATTTCCATCACACGAGTCATAATAGCAATTTCTGCATCTGACTTTTTAGCACGGCATGTCTGTGTCAGAAACTGACCGTTTACAAATTCAAACGCTGACTTCTGCTCCACAAGGCCGGACGTCAAAAACATCGGGCAAGACGGATCCAGGGCAACCCGACCGTCAGAAATTCCCATTTCTGAAAGTGTTGCAACGAATAGCGCGTATGGGTCTTCATGTTCATCCCAGCTGGCAACATCCCCCTTGATGATCATATACTGCTCAAGCGTACCGATTTCAAAGTCAGGTGCGATATATTTCACATCGCCGGACGCAGGGATGATTGCACCTACCATACGTTCACTGGCGCCCCAGCGCGTACCGGTAAAATACCGCATATTGGTACCTGCGTTCACATATAGTGCAGCAACATCCTGCGCCTGCATCATCCCCTGAACCTTCTGGATACGCGCCTGATATTCATCAAGTGAAATCGGCGCAACGCCTGCTGTCATATCCTTCAGGTTTGCAAGTTCTGCTTCGATGGTAGAGCCACCAACGCCAATGGTCATGGATAGTCCCCTTATATATTATTACTAATTACACATATGTACGAACCAGCCTTATAGTATTCAGGCGCTTTCTTGTCACGTTCAGTGTGTAAAAATCGGCAGAAATGAACGCAAACAGCACGAACCGCCCCAAAGAGGCAGGCACAAAGAAAGATGGGTATACTTAAGAAGGAAAATGGCGGGAAATGGTGGCTCCTCCCAGATTCGAACTGGGGACACATGGATTATGATTCCACCGCTCTAACCAACTGAGCTAAGGAGCCAAACCAATTCCGCAAGAGCACAGACTTTTCTGACAAGAATCAGCCTGTGCGCTGAAATCTGCGCCGGTATACAGGGGTGATACGGGATCGTCAAGGCTATTTCTGCATCGGTCAAACAGAAATTTCACTCCCTTGTTTTTCCTGCGAATTAGAGGAGGCGCGCATCCGTACTGTGTGCCTTGGCGATCCAGCCGCCACCAAGAACACGGTCGTCATCATAGAAGACCGCGGCCTGACCAGGCGCCACACCTGCCTCTGCGTCTGCAAGCTTTAATGTTACGACATTATCCTGCAGGAAAAGACGTGCTGCAACAGGTGGCCGGGTTGATCTAACCTTTGCCAAAACATCAAGCCCGTCATCACCAACGGCTTCACCAAGCCAATTAACATCCTTGACGGTGATTTCTCCGATCGTCAGGGCTTCGCGCGGGCCGACAATCACTTGTTTCTTTACGGGATCAAGCTTGACCACATAAATCGGTTCCTCGCTGCCCCCAACACCGAGACCGCGCCGCTGGCCAATTGTATATTTAACAATACCGTCATGCGTACCCAGAACATTTCCGTCCAGATCAACAATCTCTCCGGGCTCCATCGCCCCCGGCCGCAAGCGCTCAATCACGCTGACGTAATTGCCTTCTGGTACAAAACAAATGTCCTGACTGTCTGGTTTATCGGCAACGATCAGACCAAAACGTTCTGCATGAGCACGGGTTTCATCCTTGTCCATATGACCAAGCGGAAAGCGCAGAAAATCAAGCTGTTCCTGCGTTGTTGCAAACAGGAAATAGCTTTGATCCTTGCCGTCATTCACGCCGCGCACAAGGCGGGACTTTCCGTCATCGCCAACTATACGCTGCACATAATGTCCGGTCGCCATACAGTCCGCGCCCAGATCACGGGCAGTATCCAAAAGGTCTTTAAACTTTACCGTCTGGTTACAGCGAACACAGGGGATTGGTGTTTCGCCCTTTATATAACTGTCGGCGAACTCTTCCATGACCTGTTCCTTGAACCGGCTTTCATAGTCCAGAACATAATGCGGAATCCCAAGCGCATCACTTACCCGGCGTGCATCATGAATATCCTGCCCGGCACAGCAGGCACCTTTCTTCTGAATAGCCACACCGTGATCATACAGCTGCAGGGTTATGCCAATAACATCATACCCTTCTTCTTTCAAAAGGGCCGCCGTGACACTACTATCCACACCGCCTGACATAGCAACCACGACCCGCGTATCTGCAGGGGCACGGTCAAATCCAAGGCTGTTAAGTGTTTGTGTCATGATCTTTTCTCAGTCGTTTGTTACCCGCCATATAAGGAGTCTTCTGTATCTAGGCAAGGGTTTCCCGGCAAATAGGCAAGTCTTCCCCTTGATATCCCTGCACCGCAGCGCTGAAATGCCCACCTAATATCAAGAAGCCTTGTAAATGCGGACATTTTCAGCATGCCCGAAAAACTGGCCCACCTCCTGCATAGTATGTTGCCGAGTTAATAGATACGCAGGTCGTCGCGGCAAAAGTTGCCGTAACAGCCTGCAATATTAAAGAAGCAAGTGAGTATGACAACGCTAAACACAGTATTACAGATGTTAGCAAGCAGCGGGAAACCAGCTGCTGCATCACAGCATACTGCAACAGCCGCCGGGTCAAATGCAGAGAATGGCAAGAACTTTGCCTCTATTCTCTATGCAGCGAGTGACCCGTCGCTTGTCAGAACTCAGCACGGCCAAACCACTGAAGATGCTATCGCAGCAGCAAATGCAGGACGGCAGAGCTTTGATATTTTGAAAGGCTCTAACTTCCTGCCTACTGCAGACGCAAATCTGGATACACCCGGCGTTGATACGGACAATCTTCCAGTCTTTATAGATAAAAAGTCCGTGTTTATTGGCCCCTTCACCGTAGGCGATCTGAATACTCTGAACGCATCTCAGGAAAATATTGATCCGGATGTGCAGGCTGTACTGTCTGTTATTCAGCAGGCAATGGCCACTGCAAACAGTGACACACCATCAGACTATCAGCCAGAAGAAGGGGACAGTGTCGACCTTGCCCAGATTTATACTATCCTGAGTGTGGACTATACATCATCGCAAGACGCAGCTGGATCGGGGTCTTCAAATGCCGCAATAACAGCCGGCACATACGGCAAAGAATGGAGCATCTCATCACCTGAGACTGGCCCATTAAGCCGTGATGCTCTTAAAATGCTGGGCATTGATGTAGCTGGTGTCACTTCCGCAAACGACGCCGATGCACTATTACAGCAACCAGTTGGTCAGATTAAACCATTAGGCCCGCCGCAGGATTACCAGGAACTGCTTGCAGGCAGACCACCCCTGCCAGAGACAGCATCCGCAACAGCACAAACCATGCGCGGACATGCTGGCACCGTAAGCAGTGACACGATCAGACCTGAGCAAGCACAAAGCGGCCAGCACACAGGCAACATACCGCCTACATCTGAGGCTGGAGCAGACGGCACCGTTCCAGACGGAGACGCCTTTGCCGATGAAGTTCAGTCAGATGACCTGGCCCATCTTAAAGGCATGAACAGCAATCGCGGCGCTGCACCGCATGACTTTAACAGCGACGCGATAGATGACGATATGGCTATGACGCCCGCACCGTCACTGCAGGCCGCTGCACGCGCCAACACAGCCAGACAAGGTACCCAGATTGAGAGCGGCGATACCAGCGCTTCTTCTGCGGATGATGCATCTGCAGATATGGTGCAAACTGCCGCAGCCAGCCATAATGCTGGCGGAAAAAATGCTGGCCAAAACAGTGCTGGTGGTTCTTTCGCGCAGACTGCCAGTAACAGTAATAATGCAGGCGCCCAGACAACAACCTCTCAGAACAGCGCATTCACTGTTCCCGCGGGTGACACAGGGGTGCACACTTCAAACGCGCCGGCAACACCGGTCGCCAATACTGCCGGACCGGACGCAACACCAGCCCAGATGCCAGACCGCGGCACCAGCCAGCCTGACTCTAATAGTCCATTCGCTCCAACAGGTGCTGGGATAGACACAGCCAAAGCCGCACAGGAACATGCCGCGACACGAACAATGATGGGCAACCGGGCAACACCGGAATTTGCACAAAAGATCGCGAATGACTTTGGGCTTCAGGTTACAAAGGCCGTTCAGGATGGCAAACAGGAATTTACTATGCGCATGGACCCTGCTGAACTGGGGCGCGTGACAGTAAAAATGCAATTTGAAAACGGCAAAATGACAGCCAAGGTCATGGCTGAGCGCCCAGAAACACTGGAAATTTTGCAGCGCGATGTTCGCGGCCTTGAGCGAGCGATAGAATCCGGCGGCCAAAAGGCTGAAAATATCAGCATAGATTTCAGTCTGGATCACGGCAATGGTGAAAGTGCTGGCAAAGCAATGGCAGAGGCAGCGCAGGCTGAAAAGTTCGATGAACAGCTTGCCAAAAATGCAGCCATGAACTCAGACGACATGAACCCGGCGACATCGCCTGAAAGCCTGGAAGACTTTGTAGCACAGGACATTCCACTTGAAGAAATTCTTGCCGCCGTTTCGGTAGAAACCGGCATTGATGTTCGAGTGTAGGGAACAGGATCAGGATTAGAAAATGGATATTTCAGGTATTACATCAGCCGGTCAGTCAAAAGCAGGTAACTCTGCGCAGACCCTTGCAGGTAATTTTGACACATTCCTGACGCTGCTGACCAGCCAGCTTCAGAACCAGGACCCAATGGATCCTATGAAAAGCAATGAGTTCACCCAGCAACTTGTTCAGTTCGCCGGCGTTGAACAGCAAATCCAGCAAAATCAGAATCTGGAATCCATTTCCAAGCTTCTTGCGCAGCAACACGTCACCAATGTTTCCAATTATCTGGGACACAAGGCAGTTATCCCTGCCGACCGGATTGAAACAGACGGTAAAGGCGGCACATGGGAATATGACCTGCCGCTGGCGGCTGACGATGTCAAACTGGAGATCTTGGATTCAGACGGCAACGTTGTCTACGAGGGCTTTGGTTCTGGTAAATACGGCACCAACACTTTCAATTGGGACGGCACCAATTCCAATACCGGTGAAAAAGTCGAGAGCGGCCAATATAGCCTGAAAGTTACTGCATCAACTACGGATGATCAGAACAAGGAAGTGCCGATTTATGCAGACGTCTTCGTCCATGGCACGATTGAAGAATTGAGGCTGATCGGAACAGAGCCGGTCTTTAAAGTCGGCGGTCACGAAGTCACTCAGGCAGGAATTGTTCGCCTGATCAGCAGTGGTCTTGGCGTAACCGACGCGGCACCGGCGGATACAGCGAACACTGAAACAGATCCGGTTGAAGACCTGGTAAACGAAGACCCAGCTAACAACTAGGATACTAAAAAATACCGGGGCTGATCCGTCAGCATCGGGAAATAACCACCGGAACGAAGGACCGGTTTTTCGCCCACAAGATGGGCAGTGCAGAACGCAGAGCGAGTGCAAACGCAAAAGAGTTTAGGAGAAGTACAATGGCATTCACAGCTCTGGCAGCTGGCGTATCGGGACTACAGGCCTTTTCGGATTCTGTAGGCGTGATCGCAGACAATATTACAAACGTAAACACTGTTGGATATAAAGAAACCCGGTCACGCTTTTCGACACTGGTGACTGAAACATCATCAAAGTCCAGCTATTCCCCTGGTGGTGTGAAAGCAGCATCAGAATCCCTGATCTCACGTCAGGGTCTTTTGCAGCCGACATCCAGTGCTACCGATGTAGCCGTAGACGGTGCAGGCTTCTTCGTCGTAAAAAAAGCCGCTGACGGTGAAGCCGATGGTGAGTTTCAGTTCACACGGGCTGGTGCCTTCTCAAAGGATGACGAAGGTTTCTACAAAAATACAGCTGGTCTGTATCTTATGGGCTGGCCACTGGATAGTACGGGCGATATCGTTGGCAACCCGGACGATATTAATTCACTGGTTCCCATTAATATCGATCAGCTGAACGGTATTGGTGAAGCCACCTCAGAAGTCTCCATTCGTGCGAACTTCCAGTCGACAACGCCTATTAACCCGGCTGCTGCTGGTTACACAGTTGGTGATATTTCTGCGGACATAACGGCTGGCACACAGCTGATCTCTCCAGACTTTGTCACAAACGTAGAGATTTTTGATAGCCAAGGCGCTCCCCATACGCTGGTACTGTCCGCAATTAAGACCGGCGCGAACACCTGGGCATATGAAATCACTTTCGACGAAGCCACTGAACTGGACCCTGCGGACCATACGGACGGTTTGATCGCATCAGGTGAACTCATCTTTAACCCGGATGGTTCAATTGACCTTGAGTCCATTGACGATGCTGAAATCACCACAATGAACGATGCTGCGGGCAACCCGGTGTCACTGCCCGGCGGTGCTTTAACCTTCAACTATGCTGACGGCACAACTAGCAGCACAGATGTATCAGACGGTGCAATCGTCTTTGACTTTGGCACAGACGGCGCAGCTGATGGCTTCTCTCAATTTGAAAGTATCTCCACCAAGATTTCCTCAAGTGTGGACGGCGCTGCCTTTGGTAACGTTATTGGTATTTCAATCGAAGAAGCAGGCGAAGTATCTGCCCTCTTCAGCAACGGTCTGACCAAATCGATCTTCAAGCTGCCAGTTGCAACATTCCCGAACCCCGATGGGCTGGCTCGTCGTCAGGGGAATGCCTACGGCGTTTCTGATCTATCGGGTGAGTTTGCCCTTCAGCAAGCTGGCTTCGGTGGTTCCGGTACCATTGCGTCCAACGCTTTGGAATTGTCTACCGTTGATTTGGCAAACGAGTTCTCGGAACTGATTAAGGTTCAGCGTGCTTTCTCTGCCTCTACACGGATTATCACAACATCTGATGAAATCCTTGAGGAACTGACCAGAATCTAACATCATGAGGTGAAGGGCCTCCCTTCACCTCCGTTAATACTACTCTTTTGCACACGGAGCCTGCCCCTTATCCTTAGGGACAGGCTCTTTGCTTACCTAATTCTCGCGTAAATGTGATGAAAAACTGTACTGGTTAATAGGCTGTTTACTTTAGAAATTAGCCGTTTGTTAAACCCTGGCTGCTATCTTCTGACAAAGATGACTGAATTCGTCAAAACAGTTTTTAGTAGTGCAGGAATAAATAACAATGGCAGAAAATACCAAGCAGGTGATTGGCCCACTCGGCCAGCCCATCTCTTTGTCTGATCTCCCCTCTCCAACAACCAAACGATGGGTTGCTCGCCGCAAGGCAGAAGTTGTCGCCGCAGTTACTGGTGGCCTTTTGACACTTGAAGAAGCGTGCACGCGTTATTCTTTATCTGTTGAAGAGTTCCTCTCTTGGCAGAGCGCGGTAGAAAAAAACGGCATGGCAGGCCTTCGCGTAACCCGCTTACAAGCCTACCGTTCTGTGGACGCGTAAACCGCGTCTCCTCTTTAAAATCCCTAACTGTACTTAAATTTAATTGCTTTTTTTGTTAAATCTAGGCAATATTTGCCTAGATTTAACTATCTGTTTACATTACCACGATAATTTGGGATCAATGGGCTAGGCTCAGTGGTACATCAGGCAGAGGTGCAGCGTGGAAACTCTTTCGCAGTTAATCAGGAATCTGGGTACAGGTCGTATCATTATGATCGGCCTTGTTGGACTTGCTACGTTCGCGATGTTTGCGTTCATGATCGGTCGTATCCAAACGGCCCCTATGGCAGTCCTCTATTCTGATCTTGAGCCTGCCAATGCTTCCACCATTATCCAAAGCCTGGAGGCACAAGGCGTTCCCAATGAACTGGGCCCGGGTGGCCGTATTATCAGTGTGCCGCGCGATCAGGTAGAACGCTTACGTCTACAATTTGCTGGCGAAGGTCTGGGCGGCAGCATTATCGGTAAAGAAATCTTTGACCGTGACGCAAGTTTCGGGCGCACCAGTTTCGAGCTGAATGTCAATTATGTACGTGCCGTTGAAGGCGAATTACAGCGTACTATTAAGTTTATACAATCCGTAAGCGAAGCCCGTGTTCACATCGTTATGCCAGAACGACGTCCGTTTGAACGCGAAGCGTCCGAGCCATCAGCCTCAATTCTGGTGCGTACATCCGGTGGCGGCCTGGGCGCCCGGCAGGCACAGGCCATTCAGTCCCTTGTTGCCTCTGCCATTCCTGGGCTTTCCCCTGACAGAGTTACCATTTCTGACACAAGCGGCCGCCTTCTAACGGATGGTGCTACTGAATCTGGCCGCCTGGGGGACTTCACAGACCTTGAAGAAGCGCGCCTGGCCAAAGAACAACTATACCGCCAGAAAATCGAAAACCTGCTGGCGCAGCGGGTTGGCCGCGGTAATGTACGTGCGGAAATCTCCATCCAGATGGACATGGAGCGCACAACAACAAGCCAGACGATTTTTGACCCTGATGGACAGGTTATTGTTTCTCAGACCCTCGATGAAGAATCTTCAAATGAATCTGAAACTCCCGGGCAGGTGTCAGTTGCCAACAATATTCCAGATGCAGATGCACAAAACGCTGGCGCAGCAGGTGGCCCCGTCAGCACTGCACAAAAAACCTCAGAGAATACTAACTTTGAAAACTCCAAAACCGAAACTGTGACCATAAAGGAACCCGGACAAGTCCAGCAAATTCGTGTTTCTGTTATCGTGGATGGTATTCGCGGGATTTCTGATGACGGTACCACACCAACATACAGCGACCGCGACCCCAATGAAATAGAAGCACTGCGGCAGTTGGTCTTGACTGCCATCCCATTCGACGAAACTCGTGGGGATGCCGTCACTGTTCAAAGTATGCGATTTGCTGATCCACCAGCGTTTGAGCCAGAGCCAGAAGGACTAAATATTCTTGGTTACGGCGGTGAAGAACTGTGGCGCGCCGCAGAAGTAGGTGGTCTGTTCATTCTGGGTATCCTATTTATCCTTCTGGTGGTCCGTCCTGTTATTGTGAAAACATTGGATGCAATTCCTGAACCTGCGCCCTTGCCTGACCCCAATGCCCAATTGGCTGCTCCAAATGGTCAGTCCATGGCAGCAATTTCGGGTCCAGTAACGGCCGATATCGTCGCCGCCGCCGCCGCGGGTGATGAAGCAGCAGCAGCGGCTGTTCGTGCCGCAAAGGAATCCGGCGAATTGCAAGCCGCGAACCTAAAGATTGATTCACAAATTGACGTAGCACAGGTCGAAGGCCGTGTGCAGGACAGTGCCATCAAGAAAGTGGCTTCAATCATTAAGTCCAACCCTGACGACAGCACCGCTATCGTTCGGCAATGGCTGTATGCTGATTAGAGAAGGTTTTTAGAGTATGTCGGAAGCAAGTAGTGACGAACTGAAACGCATGACAGGGCCACAAAAGGCCGCTGCGTTCATGTTGGCTGTCGGCGATGAGTTCGGCAAAGACATCTGGAATGCACTTTCTGATGACGAAGTGAAAGAACTGTCACAGCATATGTCAAAACTCGGCTCTGTCTCAGCCGGGGCTGTGGAATCCTTATTTATCGAATTTGCATCCTCCGTTTCATCCGTTGGTAACCTTAACGGCTCGTTTGATACGACAGAACGCCTGCTAGCCAAGATGCTGCCCGGCGACCGTGTTTCCCAGATCATGGATGAAATTCGTGGCCCGGCAGGTCGCACCATGTGGGATAAACTAGGCAACGTGAACGAAGTCGTTCTCGCCAGTTACCTGAAAAATGAATATCCGCAAACTGTCGCTGTGGTTCTGCAGAAGATTAAATCTGAACATGCCGCTCGGGTGCTAGGCGTTTTGCCAGAAGATTTCTCAATGGAAGTTATTATGCGAATGCTGCGGATGGAGTCTGTTCAAAAGGACATCCTGGACAAGGTGGAACAAACACTTCGCATTGAATTTATGAGCAATCTGGCACGCACCAGCAGTAAAGACAGTCATGAGACTATTGCAGAGATTTTCAATTTTCTGGACCGCAGTGCAGAGGCCCGTTTCCTTGCTGCCCTCGAAGACCGGAACCGTGACTCTGCTGAACGTATCCGTGCATTGATGTTCACCTTCGAAGATCTGGCCAAACTTGATCCAAGCGGTGTGCAGACTCTTCTTAGAAATATTGACAAGGATAAACTGGCGCTTGCAATGAAAGGTGCCAGCGATACTTTGCGAGATCTGTTCTTTTCTAACATGTCCGAGCGTGCTGCAAAAATTTTGCGCGAAGACATGGAAGCAATGGGACCCGTGCGCCTGCGTGATGTGGACGAAGCGCAAATGGAAATGGTCACCAAAGCAAAAGATCTTGCTGAAGCAGGTGAAATTGTTCTTTCTGACAATAAAGGGGAGGATGAGCTGGTTTACTAGCGCTTGTAAACTGGCCATCATATACACATGGCAGAACCGGTAAAATTCACCTTTGACAGAGCCTTCGATGGCGGCGCTAAAAGCCGCTATGACGAAGATGTAGCGCGGCTGCAGGACGAACTGGCCCAGACCAAGGAAGCCGCTTATGCAGAAGGCCATGCAGCAGGTCATGCACAAGCACTTGGAGAAATTGAAGCCGCAACACTCGAAGCCACAAACGCCATTGCCGCCAGTGCGCAGGCCTTGATCACCCAGCAAAAAAGCCTGGAAGACCGCCTGAAACAGGAAATGGTTCAGCTTTCTTATGCTATTGCCAGCAAACTTGCCCCTACCCTCATCCGGGAACGCCCGCTGGCTGAGATCGAGGGCTTGATTGAAGAATGTCTGAACATGGCACGCAAGGAACCCCGCATTGTCATCCGCGTGGCCCCTGCCCTGCTAGACAGTCTGTCTGAAAGAATTAACACCATCAAAAATGCAAGTGCGTTTGACGGCGAAATCATCTTAATCGACGATGCCAGCCTGAAGTTTCAGGATTGTTGCGTCGAATGGCCAGATGGTGGGCTGGAGCGTAAATTTATGGATATTCAGGTACAGGTTCAAGACGCTGTACAGCGCTATGTCATCGCTCGTTTCGAGCAGGAAGGTGACTGGTCTACGGGACATGTAGAAACTGACAATGCCGCCGGACAAGAGGACATGCCCAAGAGCGACGCATACCTGGAAACAGACATATCAGAATTTGAGCCACCCCAAGGATAACGGGCGCAGCAGGAACGAACGAAAGGACAGTTAATGTCAGACGAACAAGATACTGGAGATGTAGGTTTGCAAGACCTGTCGTCCAACTCTAATGAAGGCCCAGAGCTGGCAAAAAAAGCTGATGGTGTTGTGCGTTCTTCTGCAGATTTGGAGCCCGTGTATGATGTGCCGGTCCGGGTACAGGCCGTTCTTGGCAAATCTACACTGGAAATATCCCAGCTTCTAAAGCTCGCACCGGGGGCCGTAATTGAACTGGACCGCAAAGTTGGCGAGGCCATTGATATTTATGTCAATAACCGGCTGGTTGCACGGGGCGAAGTTGTTCTGGTCGAAGACCACCTTGGCGTAACCATGACCGAAATTATTAAGATGGATGGTGCAGCGGGCTAATAGCCGCAGCATTTTTTGGGGGTACAGGCGCGAGCCCTGAACCGATAAAAGGCAAAGGAAAGTGACAGTATGAGCACTATTATCGGCATGTTGGCAGCCTTTGCGCTGGTGATAGGTGCCATTATTCTTGGCGGCACGCCCCTGCGCTATGTAAACATGGAAGGCATCATGATTGTGGTGCTTGGCACATTCGCTGTCACTTCCATTAGTTTCACTTTTCGGGAAATGGCCGATATTCCCTCACAAATTTTCCGGCTGCTGAGACAAGGGCAAAAAGACCCGTCCGAAGAAGCTATCAAGGTACTGCGAATTGCCAACGATGTGCGCAAGAAAAATGACTTGATGTCGCTTGAAAAGGTCATACCTAAATTGAAAGATACGCCAATTTTTCAAAATGCCCTGCAATTGGTCGTCGATGGTTCTTCTGCAGAAGATGTCGAACAGATGGCACGGCGGGAAGCGAGTACCTTATCCCAAAAACACATGCGTGCTGTTGACTTTTTGCGCCGTGCAGGTGATGTCGCGCCTGCAATGGGCCTGATTGGGACCTTGATCGGGCTTGTGAAAATGCTGGGCAGCCTGGACAGCCCTGATCAGATTGGCCCGGCAATGGCTGTTGCATTGCTGACCACATTTTACGGCGCAATTTTAGCACATCTGGTGTTTATCCCCCTTGCTGCAAAGGCAGAGAACTGTACCAGCGAAGAAGCTCTGGTAAATACCCTTTACGGCATGGCGGCGACATCAATTCGCCGTCAGGAAAACCCACGACGTCTGGAATTACTACTGAATACTGTCTTACCCCCGGCTAAACGAGTTACGTTTTTCGGTAAATAATATAAAGGCTTACGACCAGAACGGTCCTAAGACGGAGAGAAATAATGCGATTGCTGATAGTTGGAACCCTCGAAGGTCAATTAGGCACAGCCAGTAAAATGGCGATGGAGCGCGGCGCAAGCGTGACACATGTTGCTGATATTGACGGTGCACTTGCTGCCCTGCGTAGCAAGGGGGCCGACCTGTTGATGGTGGAGGTGATGCTGGACATCCCCAAAATGATCCCGAAGCTACGGGCCGAGCATTTTTCAATCCCGGTTATTGCATGCGGTATCGGCACTGACCCTAAGATTGCAGCCGCTGCGATCAGGGGCGGAGCAAAAGAATATATTCCCCTGCCCCCCGATGCAGAATTGATCGCTGCTGTTCTTGAGGCCGTATCTGAAGACAATCAGGAATTTATCTTCAACGACCCTGTCATGAAGCAAACAGCGGCTCTGGCCGAACAGGTAGCACCGTCAGAAGCCAGCATTATGATCACCGGTGAATCTGGTACCGGTAAGGAAGTGATGTCACGCTTTCTGCATTCAAAAAGCAAGCGTGCGAACAAGGCTTTTGTCGCTGTCAACTGTGCTGCAATTCCAGAAAACCTTTTGGAATCAGAGCTTTTCGGTCACGAAAAAGGTGCCTTCACCGGCGCCGTGGCCCGCCGGATCGGTAAATTTGAAGAAGCTGACGGCGGCACCCTGTTGCTTGACGAGATTTCAGAAATGGACGTACGGCTTCAAGCAAAGCTGTTGCGGGCGATCCAGGAACGCAAGATTGACCGGGTTGGCGGCACCAAACCTGTTGATGTGGACATCCGCATTATCGCCACGTCTAACCGCAATCTGGAAAAAGAAGTCAAGGAAGGCAATTTCCGCGAAGATTTGTTTTTCCGCCTGAATGTTGTCAACCTGCGTGTACCGCCCTTGCGGGAACGCCCTGGCGACATCAAGGCACTGGCTGAATTTTTCGCAGAAAAATATGCCGACGTGAACAAGATTAAAGCTCGGAAATTGTCCCCGGAGGCAATCCGCATTCTGACGGCCCACACATGGCCTGGTAACGTTCGGGAACTGGAGAATGCCTTACACCGCGCTGTATTGCTGGCCAGTGGCGATGAAATCGGCCCCGAAGCCATCATGCTGCCTGACGGTAGCGGTAATCTGGCAACAGGCGGCGCTCTGCCGGCCGCTACACCAAGCGCGGCAAGCTCTGAACCACATGCCGGCGACAACGGTTCTGTATCTGATGCCGCAGGGGCAGCGACGCAGAACGCAGGCGGTGCAACCATGGTTGGACGTACCGTTGCCGAAGTTGAACGGGATCTGATTATTGACACATTGAAACACTGCCTTGGCAACCGGACGCATGCTGCGAATATTCTCGGCATTTCAATCCGTACGCTTCGCAACAAGCTTAATCAATATCAGTCAGACGGCGTGTCTGTACCGCAACCAGGAAGTGATGGCGGTTCCAGTGCTTCTCTTTGATGCGTGCTAGCATATAGCCAGTAAGGGTACATGAATGAGCGATTCAGCGTCCGGCAATAAGCAGAATCCGCAGGGTGGCTTTAACTTTAATAGCTTTCTTGCAGGAATGAAGAACAGCGACATTGCCTTCGCAATTGGCATTGTCGCTATTCTGCTGATGCTTATTATGCCCATGCCAAGCTGGCTTCTGGACATTATGCTGGCGCTTAGCATCACCTTTTCTGTGATGATCCTGATGACCAGTTTGTTCATCCAGAAACCTTTGCAGTTTAGCAGTTTTCCCACGGTTCTCCTGATTGCAACGATGCTGCGATTATCCCTGAACCTGGCTTCAACTCGGCTAATATTGGCGGAAGGTCACACGGGGTCCGATGCCGCTGGTAAGGTTATTGAAGCCTTTGGCGGTTTCCTGATGAGTGGTCAGGTTGTTATCGGGATTATTGTATTCTCTATTCTGGTGATCGTAAATTTTGTCGTTATTACAAAGGGATCAGGCCGAATAGCCGAAGTCGCAGCCCGTTTTAGCCTTGATGCCATGCCCGGTAAACAGATGGCCATCGACGCAGATATGTCTGCAGGCCTTATCGACGAAACAGAGGCCCGAACACGACGGAAAGAACTGGAAGATGAAAGCAGTTTCTTCGGCTCCATGGACGGTGCAGCAAAATTTGTTCGCGGTGATGCCATTGCCGGCCTCCTGATCACTTTCATCAATATTATCGGCGGTATTATTATTGGTGTCGCCATTGAAGATATGTCTGTTGGTGACGCAATGAACCGCTACACCATTTTGACCATTGGTGACGGGCTGGTGTCCCAGATACCGGCGCTGATCGTCTCTACCGCAGCCGGCCTTCTGGTCACAAAAGCAGGGCTGACTGGCCAGACAGACAAGGCGCTCTTTGGGCAAATGACAAATTACCCGCGGGCACTGGGTGTTACATCAGCCCTTTTATTCGCCATGAGCTTTATGCCTGGGATACCCTTTTTCCCGTTCGCGCTGATGGGCAGTACCCTTGGATATATTGCCTTTGCCCTAAGCCAGCGGAATATTAAACAAGCCGAACAGGTTCAAGTAGCAAAAGCCGCAGAAAAACAAAAAGCCGTACCGGTTGAAGAGCCAATCACCAGTGCCCTTGCAATCGACCAATTACGTCTGGAATTGGGGTATGGGTTGCTGACGCTCATCAATGATGATAACGGCTTCCGCCTGACCGATCAGATCAAAGCCTTAAGACGGCAAATGGCATCTGAACTGGGCTTCGTAATGCCGTCGGTACGCATTCTTGATAATATGCAATTACCGTCAAACGGCTATGTCATTCGGGTCAAGGAAACCGAGGTAGGCGCAGGCGAAGTCCGGCCCGGCATGCTTCTGGTGATGGACCCACAAGGACAGCCTGTGCAAATTCCGGGCGAAGCAACAACAGAGCCAGCCTTTGGCCTGCCTGCCACTTGGGTTGATGCAGGCGCGAAGGAAGAAGCCTCTTTCCGCGGGTACACGGTTGTTGACGCAGCAACCGTTATTGTGACGCATCTGACAGAAGTTCTGAAAGAAAACATGTCTGAATTGTTGTCGTATGCAGAAACACAAAAACTTCTGGACGACCTGCCGACCGATAATCAGAAACTGATCGCAGATCTTATCCCGAACCAGATTACTGTATCCGGTATTCAGCGTATTTTGCAGTCCCTTCTGGTGGAACGGGTCTCCATTCGTGATTTGCCAACTATTCTTGAGGGCATCGCCGAAGGTGCAGGCCTGTCTAAGAATATCGTGATTATTACTGAACATGTCAGAACACGCCTGGCGCGGCAGCTATGCGCTGCAAACGCAACACCTGATGGATTTGTACCCCTGGTAACCTTGTCCGCAGAATGGGAACAGGCGTTCGCAGAAAGTCTTGTGGGCGGCGGCGAAGAACGCCAACTGGCGATGGCACCAACACGCCTGCAGGAGTTTATTAACTCCGTTCGCCTTGTATTTGATCAACAGGCAGAGCGCGGGGAAGCCCCAGTGCTACTTACAAGTCCCCTTGCCCGGCCGTATGTCAGATCCATTGTTGAACGTTTCCGACCAGCCACAGTGGTCATGAGCCAGAATGAAATACATCCGCTGGCTAAAATCCGGACACTGGGTCAGGTATGATAGTATTATGTCCCCGTATCGTGACAGATATTCAAAGGTTATTATTAAATCATGAGGCTTAAAACCTTTCACGCCAAAAATATGAAAGAGGTCATGGAACTGGTCCGTAATGAAATGGGACCGGATGCCATCATCATTTCAACAGAAGAAAGCAGCAAGATTGGTGGTGCACGGGTTACTGCGGCGCTGGAAGCGGGGGCAACACCTCCGCCTCCTGCGAAGACACCCCAAACGCAGCAAACACCGCTGCAAGCATCAGAAATAGCGCGCGCTAATGCAGAAGCATCCCCGTCTATTATCCCCAGTCCTGAATTTGATGCCGCAGACATCAATGCCGTCCTGAACCATCACGGCCTGCCATTCGAAACTGCTGGCCACCTAGGAGCGGCGGCAAGGAGTGTTGACTGCGCAAGCTTGCCCGAAGCATTTTCCACGGCCCTGGAGACCAGCATCAGTTTCAGCCCATTGACCGACTATACCAGTCGGCCCATCATATTGGTTGGTCCACCCGGTGCTGGTAAGACGGTCTGTGCTGCAAAACTGGCAGCAGACGCAGTTCTGCACCAGCGGTCCCTGAAACTAATATCCACGGACACTGTCAAGGCTGCGGGCATCGCGCAGCTTGACCATTATGCCCAGCTTATGAAGAAAACCGTGCAGACCGCTGCCAATGCAAAGGAACTGCAAAGCCTTGTCCAGTCTGCAGACACCACAAATGCGCTGACAGTTATTGATGCGCCGGGAACAAACCCGTTTGATATGGCAGAACTCGAAAGCCTTCTGAAGCTTATTAAATCCGTAGACGCCGAACCTGTGCTTGTCATGCCCGCAGGTCTTGATCCACTTGATGCCCAGGAAATCGCGGGCATTTTTGCAAAAATGGGATGCCAGCGCTTTATCGCGACACGACTGGATGCAGCACGCCGCTATGCCAGCATTATCATGGCTGCCCGTCCCGGATATTTATCGGTTGCCGCTATCAGCCGCAGCCCATTCGTTGCAGAAGGACTGGAGCCGGCAAGCCCCCTTGCCCTGGCACGCCTTTTGACAACACTTCCAAAATCTCAGGCCCGGTCCCAATCGTCCGACCGGAAGAATGGACAGTAAAATGACCGCAAATACTCTCGCAAATTCCTTGAATGAACATAAACTGATCACCATTGCATCTGGCAAAGGTGGTGTGGGAAAAACATGGTGCAGTGTTACCCTGGCCCACACACTCGCCAGAAGTGGACGCAAGGTGTTATTGTTTGATGGTGATCTCGGTCTTGCAAATATTGATATTCAACTGGGGCTGATGCCGAAAAAAGATATCGGGGACTTTATATCCGGGGATGCCAGTCTGGCTGAGATCGTCACACGCTATGATGACAAGGGAGGCAGTTTCGATGTTCTCCCCGGAAAATCAGGGTCTGGTGCCCTCGGGTCTCTATCAAAAGACACACTGCTTGCCATCCGGAATGGCCTGATTAATCTTGCAGAAAATTACGACCATGTTCTCCTTGATCTATCCGCAGGGATTGATTCAAGTGTGATCACACTGTCCCGGCACAAGGGGAAGCTCCTGGTTATCATGACCGCAGATCCCACGTCACTGACAGATGCCTATGCATTCGTAAAGGTTATTAACATGCGGGATAAAAATGCCGACATGTCGATAATCGTTAACAATGTGGGTAGCAAGCGCGAAGGTGAAAAAGCTTACGAAGCAATTAAACGTGCGTGTGAAGGATTTTTGAAGATTTCACCACCCTTAGCAGGTATTATTAAGTCTGATACGCGAGTTGTGGATGCAATCAGGGCACAAGTACCGCTGATGTCCCGTCATCCCCAAGCTGACGCGGCACAGGATATGACCAAAATAGCAGCAGGAATTATTGGTCGGTAATCTAGAAGGAACACTGAATGAGCGACATCTACGGCCCATCGGGACCAAAGCCGACCCCGGCTGTCGCTCGTGCTCCGGACAAGTCGGAACAGGTCACTCGCGACAATAGTAAAAACACAGACACACAGGCTCGTAATCAATCCTCAAAAGGTCAGACGAGCGACACGAGTGAAGCGTTCCACGGCAGGGATGTTGCTGTCTCCATATCTGCATCAGCAGCCCACCTCCAGTACGGCGACAAAATCAATAATAAAATCGCCAGAATGGACGCGGACGGCCGACCCATCATTGAAACCGAACGCGCGACATATGCCCTGCGGCCTGATGCTGGTCTGCGGCCCGGAGATAATGTTGAACTGGAAGTCAGAGAAGCAGGCAAAGCAGTCAAAGCGGATTTACTGGTTAAAAACGGAAAAGATATCGACCCTCCGGTTCGGTTAAATCTGGATGTTATCGCCATTCACGGGAACGCCACTCAAGCGGCCACGCCTGGTTATGGCAAACAAGCTAGTCAGCAAGCGACGGGTGCGACCTATGCCCCGACACGGCAAACAGATACCGTCACTGTACAGCAAAATATAGGGGTTTCGTCCACGCAGGCGCCCCCCACTCCAGAACAGGCTTTTGCCAAAACGTCGATCGGACAGGTGTTTTCGGCATCAGTCGAAAGAACGAGTGACCCTGCAGCAAAAATTCTGGCGGCTGTTACAACGCCTTTTGGCAGCTTTGCGGTTAATCCGGCACCAACCGCAGCGCAGAATAGTCGTCTTACCCTGCGTCTGACATCGGTGAAAGGTCCGGTGACCGCAGATATTCTGGCTGTAAACGGCAAGCCACTGGAAACGCGGGAGACGATGACGCTTCTGTCGGCTGAAAATGCAGACACGGTATCCCCTGCAAGCGCGGCGGCAGGCCCGGGAACAGTCAGCCAAGTGGCCACTAATCAGCCAGAAAAGCCGCAGGAAAGACCAATCATGGTCCGCGTAGAAGAAAGTGCTGATCAACGCCCGGTTATCCGGACGGCCTTTGCGACCTACCTTGTCTCGCCTGCGGACAAATTCAGCCCCCATGATGATGTGCAGATGCAGATTGATTTCAAAGCAGCCCGGGAACAAATGCACAGGCAGGGGCATTTTGAAAATATTTCCGCAGACGTTATCCGCATTAACAACACGGTGTATGACCCGCCAATCAAAGCGCAGTTAACAGAAATTCAGGAAGAAAGTCCCCGGACAAGGTCGCAGATCCGTGAATATGATCGCCCTGACATGCGGACACCGAGAACTGCATACGCGACTACTCAGCAATCTTCCCCTGCGGAAGAACAAGCGCAAGCGGCCACTGATCGGCCGGCGACGACGGAAACAGCACCCCAAGCTGCTAACCCGTCACGGGAAAGCACTGTATCTGATACATCTCGCGGTACTGAAGCTGTTCCAACCGACTCCTGGCAGACACGGGAAACTACAGCCGCAAGGGACAGTAACGATAGTGCCCCGCGCCCAGACTTGCTGCCGCGGCGTTTCGAAGCCTATGTCACCGCCAGGGAGGACGGACAACAGGTCGCCTTGCAAACACCTGCAGGCACATATGCCTTGCCCGCGGATATTCCGTTCAAGCCAGGAGATAAACTACAAGTCACACTTGCTGACCAAGCGACAGACACGGCGCAAAAAGAGCTGTCCAAGCTGAATGTCACCGTCACCGCAGTGAATGACAAACCTCTGCCGGAGCCAGTGCAGCTTGCACTAACCCACGGCGACAAAGCCGCGATACAGCAGGAAAGTCCCAGACAGCCTGTAGGGATCAGTCCTGACCGGCTACAGCAAACAAACGCGGCAATACCAACACCGTCGCAGGTTTCGCAGCAAATACATTCCCCTTATCAGGGGACAGTGGCAGATAAAGATCTCGCCACCCTGATTTCCTCGCAGCAAAAAACAGGCGCCCACCAAACAGTTACCTTTGATGAACAAGGCCCCTTGTCTGCCGCCAGCAGCGGACAGTCACTGGCACAAACAGGTACCCCCTTTGACCCGCTATATAGATCGCACTCTTTATTTGCCGGAAAAAGACGTGCCGATCCCTCCGGTGCACTCCTCCCGCCCGTGCAGCAAAGACCCGCGCCCATTTCCAGCACACTGTCCCTGCTGGGATCGGCTGCCAAGCTTGGGCCAGTAGTCGGTAATCCGACAAATGTTCAGGACACAGTCAGCGCGCAATCAACCGCGCGTCAGGTTGCCGCCTCACTTGCTGGTACAAATGTAACGCAATCAGTATCTGCCCCCACCCTGCCTGAGGGGGCTGTCGGACCGTTCGTCACTGCACTCTCACTGGCAGGAGGTGGTGGGTCTCAGGCAGCGCCCCAGCCCTACCAGATAGTTGCCGTAGATGTTGCGGAAAGCAGTGTAAACCCGGCCCAGCTTGCGACGGTAACAAATGTCCAGTCTTTTACAGGCGCAGAGGCAAAAAATCTGGACATTCCTCTGGCATCGCTTTTGCCCGACGGAAAAGGCACACAAACATCTTTCGCAAAAGTGGAAACTGACAAAGGGTCCTTTTTAGTTGCAGCAGAGGCCGCAGAAAAACTAACCGGACAAATAGTTGCTGTCTTTAGGGATGACGCAGCAAATTCTGCACCGTCTGTCACATCTTCGCAAGCCTCTGCGTCCGGGACACCATCACACCTTCCGGACGGTGTTTACACGGGCAAGGTAATAGGAAATGACGGAACAAACGCCGTCCATTTCACGGCAAGCAGGGCTGCCGCCACTGAGGGCATTGCAGCGACCACACCGTCGGCACAGACGATGGAAACATCTGTAACGGCGGTTCATGTCAATCGCGCGTTTCTCTCCCCGCAGGGCCCTATGAATGACCTCCGGCTTGAAACATCTGCGGGTGATTTTGTTGCAACATTACCCGGCCGAAACCGACCACAGGTTGGGGAAAGTTTATTTTACTGGCCTGTGACCGCTGGCCTGGGAGCCGAGGGCACACCCACAACTTCTCAGTCCTTACCCGTCACCGACCCTGTCCAGCAGATGGTGTCGACCCGTTCATGGCCTTCCCTTCAAATGAGCTACAGCATTCTTGGTGACAATCAGCCGTCTTTGACCGCCATGCACCAAAGAACAGCAATGGGCGGGAAGAATTTCACCGCGGCCGTTCTGCATGCAACAGCCCAAGCTGCCCAAGGTGATGCCGACAGCTACCTTGGTAGCGTCCTGTCCAAAGCACTGGAGGATACGGCCCCTGAACTGCTGGAAAGGTTACGGGCAGAATTGGGTCAGATTTTAGGTCAGACAAATGACACAAGCGGTGAATGGCGTCCAATCCTGATACCACAGGATATTCAACGAGACGGCACCATTCCCCTGATCACCATGCTTTTATCGAACGATCCAGAGGAACAGTCCTCAAAGAACCAACAGGACGATACGCCAGAGGAAGACGCCAAACAGCGTTTTTTAATCGAAACTGACTTCAGTGAAATCGGCCCTGTCCAAGTGGAAGGCAGAGTAGGAAAGGATACGATGAATATCATTATCCGTTCAACCGGCATGTTGCCGACCGACTTAAAGGCAGGCATACCTACCTTGTATGAAACAGCCCTGAAGGAAAGCGGGTTTTCAGGACATATAGCCATCATTGATGGGCGCCCATTCCCCATTGATGCCAAAGACCTTTTATCTGGCAGCTGATTTAACTGCTTGACCAAACTCAAAGACCTGTTATGCGTGATCCACACATATTTCAGAGGTCACTATGGGTACTTTTCCAGCATTCCTTTCCTGCGTTCTTATCTGGGGTTCAACCTGGTATGCGATTGAATGGCAACTTGGAACTGTACCGCCCAGCTGGTCGGTAACATACCGCTTTGGTTTGGCCGCAATATTGTTAGGGCTTTGGTGCCTGAAACGTGGCGTCCCGCTGGTAATGACCCGGCGCCAGCATATCATTACAGCTGGCATTGGCCTGTTTATGTTTTCGTCCAACTATATCATCGTATATTATGGGACACAGTATCTGACGTCGGGACTTGTAGCAGTCTGTTTTTCCTTACTATCATTCCTAAACATTCTTGGCGCACGGATTGTGTTGAAAACACCGATAAAACCATCCCTGCTATTTGCCGCCCTGCTTGGCATGTCCGGCCTGGCCCTTATTTTCCTGCCAGAGGTACAGTCAGTATCCCTGGAAGACACAACAATGCTGGGCATTATTATATGCATCGTCAGCACGGTCTTTGCCGCAGCGGGCAACACCATCAGCGCAACAGAATCTGCGCGTAACATAAACCTGCTCGCACTGAATTTCTGGGGCATGACATACGGTACATCCTTTAACATCGTACTGTCCCTGCTGACGGTGGGCCTACCTGTATTTGACCCCCGCCCGGAATACTGGATTGCGCTGGTCTACTTATCCCTGTTTGGCAGTATATTTGCCTTTGTGCTGTATCTATCGCTTATCGGTAAAATCGGCGTAGGCCAGTCTGGCTACATCATGGTTCTTACCCCCATCGTCGCACTGATCATTTCAACCCTTTTTGAAGGATTTGAATGGTCCCTGCCTGCCATTAGCGGACTTTCGCTGGTTATCGTCGGCAACATCATGATGATCCGTAGCCGCAAACCAACTCCAAGACGAGAGAAAATCCCCGTGCAGGCAATATGACCTGATCTGCGAACCGGGTCTCAGTTGCTGGGTTTACTCACACATATCAGACATTCTGAAGTGCAGCGTATGTTTGATCCAGTGCAGAAGATAGGCCGTTAACCAACTGGTCAATCTCGCTTGAGCTAATAGTGAAAGGGGGACACATCACCAGAACATTGCCTGCCGGACGCACGATTAACCGCTGCATCAGGGCTGCATTGGCGACATGCTGACATACACCCCATTCGTACGGATACTGTTCTCGCGTGACCTTGTTCTTTGTCAATTCAACGGCCGCGATTAAACCTTCAACACGTACTTCCCCGACCAGCGGGTGGTCCAGAAGCGTTTCCAGTGCCTGTTTGAAATACGGACCAATCTCTGACTTAATTCGACCGATCAGGTTTTCACGTTCCAGAATTTCAATATTTTTCAGGGCTACTGCGGCCGCTACAGGGTGGCCCGATGTTGTAAAGCCGTGTTGCAAAACCGCAGATTCTGCTTCTACAACTTCGGCAAAACTGTCAGACAGCATCAGTGCTGAAATCGGTTGGTACCCTGACGACAAGCCCTTGGCCAACGACATCAGGTCTGCTTCGAAACCGTAAGTTTCCTGTGCAAACCAATTACCCGTCCGTCCCATTCCGGTGACTACCTCATCCACCAAGAGTAACACATCATATTTACGGCAGATCTCCGCAACTTTTGGCCAGTAGCCTTTGGGCGGCATAATGGCACCCAGGGTGCCCTGAATAGGCTCCCCCACGAAGGCAGCTATGCGGCCCGGACCAATCTCCAGTATTTTGTCTTCAATCGCTTTTGCTGCATGCTCGGCAAATGCCTCCTCAGTCATATCGCCACCGAAACGGTACCAAAACGGCGACATAACATGTTCTACATGCCCCTTGGTTTTAATGCCAAAAGGTTCGTGCATTGCGGTTAGTCCATTCAATGCACTGGTTGCGAGTGTGGAGCCGTGATAGGAAAAGTCACGGGATAGAATGATCGTCTTGTTGGGCTTGCCTTTACGCAGCCAATAATACTGTATCAGCTTCAAGGCGGTTTCATTCGCCTCTGACCCTGAATTTGCAAAAAATACTTTGTTCAGATTGCCCGGTGCCAAGGCAGCCAGCTTGTCAGCCAGTTTGGCAGCAGCCGGATGCGTGATCGCGGCAAAGCTATGATAGAAACTCAACTCTTCCATCGCTTTGGCTGCGGTCTGCGCCATCTCGGTACGGCCATAACCGATATTTACACAACCAAGACCAGCCATAGCGTCCAGCAAGGACATGCCCTGCCCCTGGATCATACAGCCCTCTGCGCTTTCAACTACAAATGGCGGAGCAGTCTTTAGTGCCTGTGGGTCCGTGAAAGGGTGCAAATGATGCGCCCTGTCAATATCCTGAAGCATGTGAATATTGTTATTGTCATCCGTAGGTGCCACGGTTGCCTCCCTCCCTAATCACACATAAAAATAGATCTCAATGCCGATTAGTCTTTACCTTTTACGTTGAGGATGCTGGCTTGCATCCCGCTGGCTACTGCGCCGCAGTCCCTGTTCATCAAACTCAGCCTGCTCGACCTTCGCGACTTTGGCGACCTGACGGGCCTTTTCCTTGTCACGTGCGATTTCGTAGGTTTTTAACTCACTGAAAGCTTCGGATACACGTTCCTGCTGTTTTGCAACGGCTTCTTCACGCTTGCGTAATTCAGAACGCAGCATCTGCTCCCGCTTGCGCACTCCTTCAAGATATGCGCCCATTGTTGTTAAACCAGCTTCCGTTGCAGCGTGCTGTTTCTGGTCTTCAACTTCCTGATGCAGCATTTCTATTTGCTCCTGAACCCTGTCCACTTGCTCCTGCAAGTCAACAAGCTCTCGGCGCTTCTCGTCCAGCTCCCATTTATACAGACGAATAATCCCGTCAAGGCGACTCATTCTTTAGCCCTGCCCCAATCCGGACGACCGGATAACATCGCCCGCAGGCCCCAGATTCAGAATTTTTTCAAGACGGGCATACCCTTCCTCAAGCGAGGTGGCGTCATCTTTCCACTGTCCTAAATATTCCTCCATATAAGGGTGATACTGGATAGCAGCGTCAACATCCGCGTTACTACCCGCCTTGTAGGCTCCGAGACGGATCATTTCCTCCATATCAGAATAGGTAGACATGTACCGTTTTGCTTCGCGCACCAACAGGTTTTCAAAGTCGGTATTACAGCGCGGCATGGTCCTGGAAATGGACTTCAACACATTGATCGCAGGGAACCTTCCCCGTTCGGCTATTGCCCGTTCCATAACAATGTGCCCATCCAGAATACCTCGCACGGCATCCGCGACAGGTTCATTATGGTCATCCCCTTCAACGAGAACGGTAAAGAGGCCCGTGATATTCCCCTTACCCTTTGGCCCGGGCCCTGCCCGTTCGAGCAGACGCGGAAGTTCAGTAAATACGGTTGGTGTGTACCCTTTTGTCGTCGGCGGCTCGCCCCCTGCAAGGCCAACTTCGCGCTGCGCCATCGCAAAACGGGTCACACTGTCCATCAGACACATGACATTGGCCCCGTTGTCCCGAAAATATTCAGCAACCGTTAGCGTTGTATATGCTGCCTGGCGGCGCATCAGCGCGCTTTCATCAGAGGTGGCAACAATAACAACAGACCGTGCCAACCCTTCGGGCCCCAGATCATCTTCGAGAAACTCCTGAACCTCTCTGCCCCTCTCGCCGATCAGGCCGATAACGTTAATGTCAGCGCCGCTGTATCGAGCAATCATCGACATAAGAACAGATTTACCAACCCCGGAACCGGCAAAAATACCCATCCGCTGCCCGAGGCAACAACTGATAAAGCTATTCAGTGCCCGCACACCCAGATCCAGCTTCTCACCGACACGTTGACGTGCATGTGCAGGCGGCGGATTGGCCCGCAACATTCTGGGGGCATTACCGGACGCAATGGGCCCTTTATCGTCAATCGGTTCACCGAATGCATTGATCACCCGGCCAAGCCACTCCCGCCCGGGGAAAATAACCGGCTCTGATTGCACCAAAATGGCTTTGCAGCCTACGCCGACCCCCTCCAGTGCACCGTACGGCATCGCCAATATGGCCCCTTGACGAAATCCGACGACCTCAATGGGCACAGTGCGCATATCGCGCGTCTGCACCTCCATACGCGACCCGATGGAAACATACTGCTCAATACCCGAGACTTCGACAAGCAATCCCCTGACACCGGACACCCTTCCGTATCGGCACTCTGACTGAATTCGTTCAATTTCCTGAATAAGTGTTTCCAAGGGGCATTCCTTTGCCAGCTTGAGTGGCAGATTTTCTTGCAGTCTGGTAGTTACCGCATATTCGGCAAAAATACTTTATTTTAGATTCGTACCGTACCCGCCATAAACAGTCAATTTCCGAAGCATCTGTCTTGTATAGCTAAACCAGACACGAAATCAGCATTATTGTATCAAAAAAAGACACTTAATACATTGAAATCATGGACTTAAGGCCAGAATTCACTTTTCCTTGGACAGCCGCGTTAACCTTCGTTAATATTAGTTAAAATTGAAGGTATTTTGTCCCGGCCAACACTATGGACAAGTGCCATTTATTCCCCCGAAAAATGAGGGAATTCCAGAGTAAACGCGGGGTTAAAATATCTCGCAAGTATGGAAGGAGGGTTACGCCAATGCGTGTTTTGCTTATCGAAGATGATCCAACGATCACGCGCAGTATTGAATTAATGCTTAATGCAGAAGGTTTTAATGTCTACAGCACAGACCTTGGCGAAGAAGGTCTGGATTTGGGCAAACTGTATGATTACGACATTATTCTCCTGGACCTTAACCTGCCTGACATGCATGGTTATGACGTCCTGAAACGTCTGCGTACGGCCAAGGTAAATACGCCTATTTTGATCCTGTCCGGCCTTGCGGAAATGGAAGCAAAGGTTAAAGGGCTGGGCTTCGGCGCAGATGATTATCTAACCAAGCCATTCCACAAAGAAGAACTGGTTGCCCGCATTCATGCGATTGTGCGCCGCTCTAAGGGACATTCTCAGTCTATCATCAAAACAGGCCGTCTTGCCGTAAACCTTGACACCAAGACCGTTGAGGTAGAAGGCCAGCGCGTACATCTGACAGGCAAGGAATACGCCATGTTAGAACTTCTGTCCCTGCGCAAAGGAACAACGCTGACCAAGGAAATGTTCCTTAATCACCTTTACGGCGGCATTGATGAACCAGAACTGAAAATCATTGACGTGTTTATCTGTAAACTCCGCAAAAAGCTTGCGAACGCTACTGATGGACAAAACTACATCGAGACCGTTTGGGGACGTGGCTATGTCCTGCGTGACCCATCAGGCGATGACGTGGCGGCTGCTGAATAAATGTCACTGTTAGTGACCAGTTTAAAGACAAAAAGCACCCGGTCCGGGTGCTTTTTTATTATTACTTATTGGGCCGTTTGTATGCACGCTTCAATCAGAAGCCCATCAACTGTTCCACATTCCCTGCACTTGGTACATACAAGCCACGCTGGCCGCGCACCGGTTTAAAGGCATCAGTGATACCCAGAACTGTCTCGGCCGCCCCTAGGAACAACACACCCTGATCTGACAGATTGCGACGCATCCGCTCTAAAACGTCTGACTTTGTTTTCTGATCAAAATAAATCAACACATTCCGACAGAAAATCACATCGAAACTGCCCAGCGTCGAATATGAATCAAGCAGATTAAAAGGACGGTATTTGACCATACTCTTAATTTCGTCATTCAGCTTCCAGACGTCACCATCCTGGGTGAAATATTTGATCAGCATCTGGATCGGCAGGCCGCGCTGTACCTCGAACTGGCTATAGTGGCCTTTCTTGGCCTTTTCCAGTACCTGCGTACAAATATCAGTACCTACAATTTCAATATTCCAGTCTTTCCACTTGAACCAGTTTTCTTTCAGGATCATGGCCAGGGAATATGGCTCTTGCCCGGTTGAAGCAGCCGCACACCAGATCCGAAGCCGTTTTGTGGTGTTTGTTTTTTCCACCATAGGCAGGACGTGCTTTTTAAACAGATCAAAAGGTGTGTTATCCCGGAAAAAGAATGACTCATTCGTAGTCATTGCTTCTGTCACTTCTACAGCAAGCGCCTCGCTGCGTGATACACGTAATTTCTGGACCAGTGCCTCTAACGACTCCAGACCATGGTTACGAGCAAGCGGTGTTAACCGGCTTTCAAGAAGATACACTTTATCCTTGGTCAGCATTAACCCTGAGCGCCTTTTCAGCATATCAGCAAGGAATTCGAAATCTTCTGAACGCATTATGCGCCTCCTTGAAGTCGGTTAAATGTTTTAGCCCCCAACTGGTCAAGTGGCAGCACCTGAGTGCATAACCCTGCAGTAGCAACAGCCCCTGGCATGCCCCACACAACGCTTGATGCCTCATCCTGGGCGTAAACTGTTCCACCCTTTTGCGTCAAATCACGCGCGCCCTTCAAACCGTCGTGTCCCATTCCTGTTAACACAACAGCCAATGCTGCATCACCGTATATATCGCTCAAACTGCGAAACAACGGGTCCACAGCAGGTTTACAAAAGTTCTCTGGTGCATCGTCGGTAAGAATAGTGAGAATCTTGTTGTCTTCTTTTTTCAAAATCAAATGCTTACCACCTGGCGCGACATAGATATGTCCGGCCTGCACTTCTTCTCCGTGCACAGCTTCCTTTGACGGCCAACCAGTAGCCTGCCCCAAATGGTTTGCCAGTATTGCAGTAAAATTAGCCGGCATATGCTGGGTTATGACAACAGGAACCTTTGGTGGTTTTTGAAACTGGCCAAAAAATTTCATCAATGCCTGTGGGCCCCCTGTTGAGGATCCCACAGCCAGGATTTTCGGTGTCTTTAAAGACCCTTTCCTAAGCGAGATAGCAGTAGCGCCACTTTCCTGAACACCTGTTGCCGTCCGATCATTTCCGCCAGCACGTCCCACAACAGTGGCTGCTGGACGCGATGGCCTTGCCGCTGTCACAAAACCAGATGCCGCGGGACGCCCTGACGAGCGCTCAGCAGCAGGCTTTATGAAGGACACACCATGAGACTTTTTGGAAGGGTCGATCACGACCGGCATTTCTTCGCCGCGTTTATCGCGTGATCTTCTTGCCCACGCTTTTACTTTTTCAACCAGCTCGCGGCGAAAGTCGATATTAGCATTTACAGACCGTGCAGTCTCAGGCTTCGGCACATAATCCACCGCCCCCATCTGCAAGGCACGCAAACTAATCTCTGCATTTTTCAAAGTAAGCGTCGATGCCATGACAACCTGCAAGCCAGGTTGTTTTTCCAGCATTTTTGGCAGCGCCGTCATGCCGTCCATCACCGGCATTTCAATGTCCAGAACAACAACTTCAATTTTATGGACACCGAGTTGCCGGATAGCAATCTCGCCATTATTGGCCGTTGTTACTACATCAACTTCTGGATCTTCAGAGAGGTATCTGGAAAGAAAACCGCGAATAATCGCACTATCATCCACCACCATAACCCGGAAAGGATTCTGAGTAGACACGTCACTTGCGCGGTTTGGTAAAGTCGTAGTCACAGATGAGGAAATCCCTTTACATCAAGCCAACTTGGCTAAATTTCGCTTCAATGATTTCCCGGTCAAACGGTTTCATAATATATTCATTGGCACCCGCCTCAATCGCAACGCGGATGTGAGACATATCATTTTCCGTTGTACAGAACACTACGATGGGCTGCTCAACACCCTGCATAGATCTCAGCTTTTTCAGAAACTCAAGGCCGTTCATGACAGGCATGTTCCAATCTAGCAAGACCACGTCGGGCATCATGCGATTGCATACATCCAGAGCATCCTGTCCGTCAACAGCTTCTTCAACGTTGAAACTAAGCTCTTCCAGAATACGCCGGGCAACCTTACGGATGACTTTAGAGTCATCGACAACCAAGCAGGTTTTCATGTTTGACTATCTCCCCTGGGTCGCTGCAGCGATCCCTCTGCAATGCACTCACAACCACATTTACCTATGAGTGCCTATGCTGCCTTAGCAGCACCCTCAAAGTCCAGCAACTTTTCAACATCCAATATTGGAAGCAGCTGTTTTTCCAGTCGGTAAATGCCTGTACTTACATTCCGCCAACGCTGTTCAAGCGTGACAGGATTACGTTCAAACATAGATCCGTCCAGTCTCAGAACTTCACCAACAGAATCAATTTGTAGACTGTAAGGCTCGTCATTGTATTCCACAACAACAGACATGCTTTTCTCGCCATCTTCCCGTGGAGGAAGACCAAGACGGGCACGCAGGTCAATCGCCGTTACAATCCGACCACGGAGATTAAGTACACCAGACACCCATTCCGGAGACAAAGGAATTTTTGTAATTTGCTGCGCATTCAGGACATCATGTACCTCAAGCACTGGAATACCCAAGACCTGTCCTGCCAGATTAACAGTGACAACTTCTTGCGCTTCCTCGACAGCAACAAGACTGCTGTTTTGCTTAACTACAAGATCGTTCATGCTGCATCTCCCTGAATTTTAAGCTGCTGGGAAATACTTCTCAGCAAAGTTTCCTTATCAAATTTGGCTACATAGTCATTAAACCCTGCATCTCTGCCGCGTTTGATGTCCTTCTCTGTCGCCAGCGATGACAAAGCAATCATGGGAGTATTTTCCCATGCACCGCCTGAGCGAACTTCCTTGGCAAACTCATACCCATTCATTTCTGGCATTTCGATATCAGAAATAATCAGATCAAAATCAAAGCCTTCGTCTCTTAGGCCAAGCGCAGCCGCTGGTGTAGACACCGTACGAACACTAAATCCAGCAACAGAAAGCACAGGACGCAGCATATTGCGGAAGAAATCACTGTCATCAACCAGCAGTACGGAGCCACCAGCTGTCGGCGCAGTAGCATCGTTCATATCTTTACTTTTCAGCCAGTCGTCAAACGCCTGATTAAGATAGAAAGAAACATCAATAACCTCGGTAGCCTTACCGTCGATAACAGCCGACCCCATGACACCTTGTTTGTTTGATGCCAACTCAATCTTGAGAGATTCATCAACAATATCGAGGATTTCACTAACGACCAGCCCCATAGTATACTCGCGGTCAGTAAAGACCAGAACTGGCTGGCGACCATCTTCACTTAGCTCAATATCAGGATGAGCTTTAACAAGTGGCATCAAATTACCACGATACTGGACCATCAGCTTGTCATCAGACTGTTCAATATCTTTCACCTCAATATCTTCGAGGCGCGCAACTAGTGCAAGCGGCACCGCTTTCGGGTTTTTACCGCCCGCACGGAATACAAGCATTGCTTCCTGATCTTCAGATTTCATGCGCTGAGATGCCTCTTCCTGTGCTTGTTCACTGCTGTGTGCAGTTTCCACGCCACCAGAGTTTGCAATATTCGCAATACCGTTAGGATCAAGGATCATAATGACACTACCGTCACCCAGAATGGTATTACCAGAATAGACAGACAAATCCTTCAAGATTGGCGCCACGGGCTTAACCACGATTTCTTCTGTGTCAAAGACCTGATCGACGACTATACCAAATGTGAAGGCACCAACCTGCACAACCACGATAAAGTCATCAGATTCTTTCCCTTCCAGATTTTCCCGCGTTTCAAAACCAAGTACCTCAT
Organism: Kordiimonas sediminis; assembly: GCF_014656395.1. Classification (GTDB taxonomy): domain Bacteria; phylum Pseudomonadota; class Alphaproteobacteria; order Sphingomonadales; family Kordiimonadaceae; genus Kordiimonas_A; species Kordiimonas_A sediminis. The sequence continues at coordinate 82,552 of NZ_BNCI01000002.1, read as the reverse complement.
TCAAATATACAAGAGGCAGCAACCGGTTTCTTAGCCGCAGAACTGGTGTATCCTTGATCTTTTCAATACGGTGTTCTGAATTCTGTGACGCACGCACCAACTCAACAACACTGATTTGCGGAATTGCATACCGTTCACCAGAGGCTTCAACGATCAACCCGGCAACGATCGCCAGTGTCAGCGGGATTTTGATCTGGAAAACAGACCCTTTACCCTCGGTCGACTTCATATCAATGGTGCCGCCAATTTTTTCGATATTGGTCCGCACAACATCCATACCAACACCGCGACCAGATACAGACGTGATCTTTGCAGCTGTTGAGAAACCCGGATGGAAGATAAACTTCTGAATCTGGTTGTCGCTCATCTCAGCTAATTCAGCCTCGGTAGCCAACCCTTTCTCCAGAATTTTTTCTGAGAGTTTAGATACAGAAATACCCGCACCATCATCCCGGATTTCCATAATGATGTGCCCACCCTCATGGTATGCATCTAGTGTGATAGTACCTGTTTCAGGCTTACCGCTGGCAATACGAACCGCTGGCAGTTCAATGCCGTGGTCGGCAGAATTACGCACCATATGCGTTAGCGGGTCTTTGATCAATTCCAGAACCTGACGATCCAGTTCTGTGTCTGCACCCAACATTTCCAGATTGATTTTCTTGTCCAGTTCAACTGTCAGATCACGCACAATCCGCGGCAGCTTCGCCCATGCATTACCAATCGGCTGCATGCGCGTTTTCATCACATTTTCCTGCAATTCAGTAGTACACTGCGACAGTCGCTGTAGAGGCACAGAAAGCTCACTACTCTCCATATTACGAACAATTTGAAGAAGCTGGTTACGCGTAAGAACCAGTTCTGACACCATTGTCATCAGTTCTTCAAGCAGGTCTACACTAACCCGAATGGACTGGCTTGTGCGTTTGGATTCTGTGCCGGCAGCAGTCGCCTTTTCTTTGCCAGGTTCCTGTTTAGTTGGAGCAATCGCTTTAGACGAGCCAATCACGCCGTCTCTAATCAACTCAAAGCTCATCGTGGCTTCATCTGCAGCATCACCGTCGACACCGCACTCCACAAGTACCGCCTTCACCATTTCCAAGAGGGCTGAGAAGTTTGCATCCGCAAGCCCAGACGCTGTGACCAGTGTCTGGCTAACAGCTTCTGCAGAATCAATATCGTCCTTGAAAAGCGACAGCATCAGGCCAGTGAATTTATCCTTAAGTTGCTCATCTGATGTACCTGCAAAAAACTTCGAGAGCGACTTGTCGTTACCAAGGCGCTGCGCCAGCAAGTGCGCAACAACAGCAACGGTATCTTCACCACCCAAACGGTCAAACAGCGAACTATCAGCACCAGCAGAAGCACTTGTGTCCGCGCTGGCGCCTTCCTCTTCTGGTCCAGGAGTGTTCTGAAACACTGCTTCCAATTCCTCAAGCGATACTTCACCGGGCTTAAGTGCGCGACCAAGGCCGGGATCAATGATTTCCCCGTCCTCTACTTCTGGCTCCTGCACCTCTGCAGCGGCTGGTGTTGCGGCAGCGGCCTTTCCTTCAGCAATTGCATCAAGCCTGGAAATCAGATCAGAATCATCGCCTTCCGGCTCTTCTTCTGTTGCTTCAAGCCCCGCTAGAATTTCTTTAATGCGGTCAAGACTTTCCAGAATGACCGTCACGGCATGTTCATTTACCTGCAACTCGCCATCACGGAACTTACCAAGAACATTCTCGGACGCGTGGGCAACAGACTCCAGCCGAGGTAAACCAAGAAACCCGCATGTACCTTTGATCGTGTGAACCAGACGGAAAATGTTATCAAGCACTTCCTTGTTGTTCGGATCCTGCTCAAGCTTCACCAATTCGACGTCTACTACGTCAATGCTTTCTCCGGTTTCAGTTAGGAATTCGTTTAATAAGTCGTCCATACCTGCGGCTTTCACTATTTGAAAATTAGCTACAATTGGGAGATGGGGAACCTTCTCCTGCTTTCATATATATTTACAATCACCAAAAAGGGTTAAGAACGTGTAAAAAACTGTCAGTATTTCTTATTGTTACTGGATAAATAAAAGCCCGCACACTTTCGTCTGCGGGCTGTCATCTATTCTTGATTATGCTTGAACGTACCCTACAAGCCTGTTGCTCGGATAACCAGGCTGTTATCCCCGTCTTCAATATTGATGGCACCGCCCATCTCTTTTGCAACGGATGCTGCCAGATACGCAGGTGCTGAACGCGGCTCCAGGTCCGCTTCCGCGACTTTGCCCAAAAGGGTTTTACGCACAATATCCTGCAAAATGATTCGTTCAGCCGTTACAGACAAAACAATTTCCGTAGAACCGTCATTGTTATCCATTTCGACTTTCATCGTGCCCCCGCGAATAAGTGTTTCCGCCCCCATAAGGCACAGGTTTAAAAGCAATTTAACTTTTTGCTTGGATGCCGAAGTCAGGGCCACCTGCCAATCAAGATCTACGCGTGTGCCGCTAAGAAAGGAAACAAGAGCAGACTGAGCTTCCCGAATATCCAACTCCGCAGAGAAACCACCTGCCGCACCAAATGCGAGACGGAAAAATTGTAGCTTGTTACTGGTTTGCTGCGCGGATTTTTGCAACAGATCAATAACCTGTACCCGCATTTCTTCGTCATGTTCATCCTGCAGGATTTCAATCCCGTTTGCAATTGCTCCAACAGGGCTAACCAGATCGTGGCATAGCCGTGAACACAGCAATGCTGCAAAATCCATGTCTGACATTATGATTCACTCCGAATAAGACACTTGATAGCCGCACCGTTCAGCATTAGGGTCCGACCTTCCCCTCGTCGGTGATCATACTCAAGGAAACCAAGAGGGCAAAGAAAAAACACCCTAGCCACAGGAAAACACCCATGACACTGAATCTGCAAACCATTATGGCCGAGCTTGTACCCACCATCCTTAAAGCTGGCGCGGTGGTGATGGAAGTATATGAGACTGACTTTGAAGTATACGGCAAAGCAGATGCATCCCCTGTAACCGAAGCTGACAGGCGCGGCGAAGAAGTGATTGCGGCTGATCTGGCGCGCATTGCACCGTCCATTCCAATGGTGGGGGAAGAAGCGAAGTCCGAAGGTCAATGCCCGGATATTTCTGGCGGCACTTTTTGGCTGGTTGACCCATTGGACGGCACCAAAGAGTTCATCAAAAAAGGCGGCGACTTTACTGTTAATATTGGTCTGATCGTAGATAACAAGCCTGTCCTGGGCCTTGTATACGCACCTGCATCCAATACGCTTTACGCCGGCATTGTTGGCGAAGGCGCTTGGTCTGCAACGATCGAAGACGGCGCTGTGACAGACAAACACGCTATTGCCTGCCGCGCGGCGAATGCAGATAACCTCACGATTGTTGCCAGTAAGTCGCACCGGTCTCCAGAACTAGAAGCCTGGCTTGCGCATTTCCCGTCCGCTAACAATGTATCCATTGGGTCATCGCTGAAACTATGCCTGCTGGCGACCGGGGAAGCCGATATATACCCGCGTCTTGGCCCTACGTGCGAGTGGGATACCGCTGCCGCACATGCTGTGTTACTCGCGGCTGGCGGCAAGGTGTTAACCCCGGAGGGAACCCCGCTCGAATACGGTAAAGATACAACAACTTTTCTCAACCCCTGGTTCCTGTGCATCGCGGATGATACGCTGGATGTACCGCCGCTGACGGCATAAATCCTCAACCGTGCTAACCATGAAAGGTGAACTGGCATGACGTCCCCACTGCTGATCCTCGGTGTTAGCATTTTCATACTAGCCCACCTTATCCCTGTGTATGCGCCTGACTTTCGTACAAAAACGATGGACAGAATGGGTGCGCTTCCGTACCGACTTTTATTTGGCAGCATTGCTGCGGCATGTCTGTACGCCATTACACTTGGATGGCAAACGTCTGACCCCCTGTTCATCTATGAGCCTGGGCAAGCCGTCTTTCACTTCATGCCTCTGGTGACCGCAACTGGTTTTATATTTCTAGCTTCTGCATTTTTGCCAACAAAACTACGGAATGTTTTCCCTGATGCTCGCATGATTGGGATTGGGCTGTGGGCTGCTGCGCATCTTTTGGTAAATGGTGATACCCGCTCCCTATGGCTCTTTGGCGGCTTTTTACTGTGGAGCTTGCTGGCAATTGTGGGCAACCATACGCACGCCGCACAAAAAAGGCAGGCATCTGCCCCGCAAACCCATAAACCCCAAATAAAATATGATGCTATTGCGGTCTGCATTGGACTTGCTCTCGCAGCGGGTGCAACGGCACTGCACACGACAATCATCGGGGTTAGCCCATTGCCTTACGCCGGGTAATTTAAGGCCAACCAGAGCCGTTCTTCAAAAGGAAAAGGCCCCGAAAAACGGGGCCTTTTATCTGAGGTTTGGATGATTTTCTTACCGCTGATTGGAAATCGGCAAGGGCGGTGACCACGCCGGATCACTCGCGTCAAACGGTGTCGGTACCTGGCGTTCATTCCGACCTGTCAAATCGACTGACCACAAGCTGGTGTCCCCACCCCGGCCACGACGATCATACTCTTTGGTGCGGAAGAACATCAAAACCCGACCATTAGGCGACCAAGTAGGCCCTTCATCCTGATACGCATTGGTCAACAGTCTTTCACCGGACCCATCCGGACGCATCACGCCGATACGGAACTTGCTGTCACCAATCTTTGTAAAGGCAAGCAGATCACCGCGCGGTGACCAGACCGGCGTCGCATATCTACCGCGGCCAAAGGAGATACGGCGTACACCGGTACCATCCGCATTCATGACATAGAGCTGCTGGCTGCCACCCCGGTCAGAGTTGAAAACGATAGACTGTCCATCTGGCGAATAAGACGCAGATGTATCAATGCCGGGATGACTGGTAAGGCGCTTCACACGGCGCGTGCGCAAATCCATTACATAAATATCCGAATTCCCGTCCTCTGCCAGTGTCATAATAACCTTGTTACCGTCCGGCGAGAACCGCGGCGCAAATGTCATACCGGGAAAGTCACCCAACACTTCCATTTTGTTACTAAGCACATTGAACAGATACACACGCGGCTTATCCCGGTAATAGCTCAGGAACGTAATTTCCTGACGGTTTGGCGAGAAACGCGGTGTCAGAACAAGATAACTGCCATCTGTAAGGAACTGCTGGTTTGCACCGTCCTGATCCATAATAGCCAAACGTTTTACCCGGTTCAGTTTGTCACCGGATTCCGCGATATAGACGATCCGCGTGTCAAAATATCCTTTGTCGCCCGTGATCCGCTCGTAAATACGGTCAGATATCACATGGGCAATACGCCGCCAGTTCGACACAGGGGTGTTATACCCAACCCCTTCCATCTGACGACCGGACAAAACATCCCATAGACGAAATTCAACGCGCAAATTTCCATTTGGCAGCAGACGCACAGTACCTGTTACCAGCCCCTGTGCCCCCAGTGGACGCCAGGACGCAAACTTGGGGCGCCCGCTTGCAGCAGGCTGTTTTTCAATGAAAGCGTTCGGAGACAACGGCCGGAACAAGCCTGTTGTTTCAAGATTACTGGTTATCACATGCGAAATGCTAAGACCTATATCGGACAACCGGCCCGTGGATGTTTCCTGATCCTGCGCAGCATAAAATTCCGGTATTGCAATCGGAATAGGATTACTGGTTGCATCTGTCACATCCACCGTTATTTGTGCCTGTGCGTGACTGGCCAGCATCACAATGAATAAGAATGCCCCAACCAAGTTTTTAATCATGCTACTTCCCGCCTCCTGAACGCGTTCTATTTACTGCTAACCGCCACCAAACTCGCGGCCATCAAACTTAAAGTCTATATAATTCCTGCCCGACTTAACATACTCGATCGTTTCGGTATAGGGCGCACAAAGCTGTACTGCGCGCTGTGCACTTTCCGCGAATGACCGGTAGAAACCGTCCGACATGTCCCCTGTTTTAACAAACTGAGGCGGCCGGGACAGGTCACCGTCAGGTCGTAACCAGATGCGAACTGTTACCTGCATTTCCGCAACACCTTTGGCACCACTTGGGAAAGTCCAGCACCGGGCAAGCTTCTGACTTAGGGCATCAACCAGCCGCGCCGTCGCGATCCGGCCACGCAGACCAGCGAACGGGTCTACTTTTGCAGGCTCCGCTTTCGGTGTTTTCGCGGCCTCCGTCTTCGGTGTTGGTTTCGTTTCTTCCTTCTTCGACCGGTCAATCAAATCAGCAATTGATTTGGTTTGAAAGCGTGACGGCGGTTTTGGCTTAGCTTGCGGCGTCACCGCTGCGACCAGTCGCTGACGTTCAACAACCTTTGGATCGGGCTTTGGCTCTGGTTTCGGCTCCGGTTTTGGGGCTTTCACCTCTGGCTTCGGCGTAGGCAGCGGGACAGACTCTGCCGGTGCAGGGGCCGTATATTCTTCCCTAGCATACTTTGGCTGCACTTCTTCCTGTACGGTTTCAGTCTCAACTTCCGGCTCTGGCGCGACAATCTGTGTCTGTTCAGCGATACGAACAAAATCAACTGCGATCGGTGGCGGAGGGGCTGGTCTATCTTTCCGGAAAGACGGCAACCCGACCATAGCCACGGTAACAACCCCGACATGCAGGGCGACCGACAATATCCAACCTACCTTTTGCACTTTCACGCGTGTACCCTATCCTTTGCGCATGGTTTGTATGAATGTCGTTTGCCTAAGGTGCCTGATCGGCGATCAACGCAACCTTGGTAAAGCCTGCTGCATTCATGGTACCGATTATCTGCATTACCCGCCCATAATCCAGACGCCGGTCTCCGCGAACATAAATCCGCATGTCTTTGCGGTTTTCTGAAATCGCGGTTAAACGTGCCACCAGCTCATTCAGCTCGATGGCAGTGTCTGCAATAAATATGGCACCTTCATGATTGATTGATATCTCAAGCGGCTTCGTATCCTGCGGCAAAGGCTTCGCCTGCGCTTTTGGCAGGTCAACCTGAATACCCGCGGTCAACAGCGGCGCCGTAACCATAAAGACAACCAGCAAAACCAACATCACATCAACAAATGGTGTTACGTTAATTTCTGCTAGTGGCCGATACTTATTGCGGCCCCGGCCCCGCTGCCCTGAACCTGTAACAGACGCGCCCATGTCTAGCGCTCCCGCTCGTCAAGCTGGCGAGACAGGATAGCGGCAAATTCATCAGAAAAACCTTCAACCCGACTGGCATACCGGCCAAGATCCGTTGACAATTTGTTGTAGGCAATCACGGCCGGGATCGCTGCGACCAGCCCCAGTGCCGTTGCAAGAAGCGCCTCTGCGATACCGGGGGCCACGGTTGCAAGCGATGTATCACTGGCCATCGCAATGGAAGTAAAACTGTTCATGATCCCCCAGACGGTACCAAAAAGCCCGACAAACGGTGACGCAGAGCCAATAGTTGCCAAATAGCCCACCTGGCCTTCCAGCTTGTCCATCTCGCGACCCGTGGTAACATGCATAACCTTGTTGATACGGTCCTGAACTGTCACTTTATCCAAACCACTGGTTCGGCCGGTCAGGGAACGCTGCCATTCCCGCATGGCTGCAACAAATACCGCAGCCAGCGGATGATCCGGCGCTGCCTTGATACGACTATAAAGGTCATCAAGTGAATTGCCTGACCAGAAGATATCCTCAAATTCGTCTGACTTGGCCCGAGCCATTTTCAGCCGATTCCACGTATTAAAAATAATCGACCAGCCCCAGACACTGGCAACTATCAACAAAATCATAACACTTTGAACGATAAAATCTGCCTGTGCAAACATGCCCAAGATCGAAAAATCGACAGCATTTCCACCCAGCTCAGTTGCCTGCAACGTTTCGTCCATTACTCTCTCCTGCCTAAAGTATTCGCAGCGTCTGCTTCTTCTAGCCACTGCTGCCAGCACGCCCGTGCATCTGGCGTCCAGCGCCGTGGCCGCCCATCTTCACCAATCACCGCAGCAAGCACCTCTGCCTCTGCGATAACCTCATCCCCGCGGCTGATCCACTGCTTCACTTCAATGCCCGCAGCACGCACTTTTGTAACCATGCTTTGCCCCATCAGAATGTCGCCGATCTTTGCCTGCCTTTTATAGGTAATATTGATCTTACTAACCACATAGGTCAGCGGCCCACCCTCTTCTTCGCTTAGATCAAAGAGATGGTTTACATCTGCAGCCGTACCGCGAATGCTCTCGGTTCTGACCCGCTCAAAATAACTGACATATCGGCCGTGGTACACCATGCCGCCCACATCTGTGTCTTCGTAATAAACACGGATCGGAAAATGGAATACACCGTCTATCCACTGCCCTTCTGAAAGCGATGTCATGCTCCGTTACCTCCAAGTAAATCCATCTGGTCTGCCCCCTGCCCCTTTGGCGGAGTCAGTCCAATGTGTTTCCAGCCGTTAGAGGACAAAGTCCTGCCGCGCGGCGTGCGCATCACCAGTCCAGCCTGCATCAGATAGGGCTCGATCACATCTTCGATCGCATCCCGCGGCTCGCTTAACGCAGCGGCCAGGGTTTCTATACCCACAGGGCCACCCCCGTACGTATCACCAATACAGCGCAAGTACCGGCGGTCATTGCTGTCCAGCCCCAAAGCGTCCACCTGTAGCCGGGTCAGTGCAGCGTCTGCTGCAACCGCATCCACTGTGTGCCGTTCGGCGACCAGTGCGAAATCGCGAACCCGTCGTAAAAGCCTGCCCGCCACCCGCGGGGTACCCCGTGACCGCGCGGCAACTTCCCGCGCGCCATCATCCGTCATTGACAGATTCAGCAAGCGGGCGCCTCGACCGACCACTTCGGTCAATTCTTCCGTAGTATAAAACTCAAGTCTGGTCGGAATACCAAACCTGTCTCGCAGGGGTTTGGTAATCATCCCGGACCGGGTCGTCGCACCAATAAGGGTAAAAGGCGGCAGATCAATCCGCACAGACCGTGCCGCAGGACCTTCGCCGATGATCAAGTCAAGCTGGAAATCTTCCATCGCCGGATACAGAACTTCTTCCACCATCGGATTCAATCGGTGAATTTCGTCAATGAACAGAACATCTTTTTCCTGCAGGTTGGTCAACAGGGCAGCTAGGTCACCTGCCTTTGCGATAACAGGGCCACTGGTTGCCCGGAAATTCACGCCGAGTTCCTTGGCAACAATTTGGGCAAGCGTGGTTTTTCCAAGCCCTGGCGGGCCGTAGAACAACACATGATCCATAGCCTCACCACGGGTCCGCGCAGCCTCGATAAAAATACGGAGGTTATCACGCGCCTGTTCCTGCCCGATAAAGTCGTCAAGCGTTTGCGGTCTTAGCCCCACATCCACTGTGTCAGTTGCCTGATGCTCGCGGTCTACCATTCTGTCTGCATCGGTCATAAGACAGAAAGCTCCTTCAAGGCTGCGGGAATAACCTTGGAAACATCAGCGTCAGCCCCCAAGTCAGCAAGCACCCGCGCTACGGCACCGTGCGCCTCTACCGGTTTGTAACCAAGATTGACAAGAGCGCTAACTGCGTCTTCGATAACACCGCCCTGCGGCGCGGCTCCAACAGGGGCACCTGCGCCAGACGGCATCTGCACCCCTTGAGGTTTCGTGACAAAGGCAGTCACTTTATCCTTGAGCTCATTCACAATTCGTCCAGCCAGTTTAGGCCCCACACCATTGGCGCGTGAAACAGCCGTTTTGTCCTGCGCTGCAATGGCGGTTTTAATCTCGTCCGGGCTAAGGGCTGACTGAATGGCAAGGCCAACCTTGGCCCCCACCCCCTGCACAGAGGTTAACAACAGAAATAAATCCTGGTCTTCCTTCGACGTGAAACCAAAAAGCGTAATCGCATCTTCGCGTACAACAGTTTCGATAAACAGGCTGATTGCTTCACCGGCGGCAGGTAACTGTGACAAGGACCGGGATGAAGCATGGACCAGATACCCAACGCCGCCGACGTCAATGATCAGCCAATCATCGCCAACACTATCCAGCAAGCCTTTTAACTTTGCGATCATATGGTACAGAGCCCCTTATAAACGATCACGCTACAGCATTCCTTTCATACGAGCAGACGTGCCGACATGATGCGCATGGCACACTGAAACTGCAAGCGCATCCGCAGCATCCGCACCATTAATTTTTACGCCGGGCAACAGCACCCTGATCATTGCATCCACCTGATCTTTGGCCGCATGGCCAACACCAACTACCGATTTTTTGATATGATTAGGGGTATATTCGGCAACAATAAGGCCAGCCCGTGCCGGAACCAATAAACAAATACCCCGCGCCTGCCCTAATTTCAGGGTCGACGCGGGGTTTTTATTAACGAAAGTTTCTTCGACGGCACAGGTATGAGGCTGCCATTCAGCAATCACACACTCTAAGCCTTCATATAACTCGAGAAGACGATCAGACAGGGCCTTCTTCGGGTCGGATTTCACGGTGCCATTAGCAACATGGCTCAGGCGCGTGCCGTCACTGTCGACGATGCCCCAGCCTGTTTTCTGTAGTCCCGGATCCAGTCCAAGTACTCTCATCACCCTGTCTTGTCCCCCGTCTGGCAATAGCCAGAGCTACATTTTAGTCGTCGCCAAGCTCCGCCATAACGTCTTCAGGGATGTCATACCCGCCGAACACGGTCTGAACATCATCGTTATCTTCAAGGGCGTCAATCAACCGCAGCAGCTTTTCAGCACCGTCTTTGTCCAGCACTGTTGGCTCTTTTGCCTTAAAGATCAGGTTTGCGCTTTCCGGCTCTGCATTCAGGGCCGTGCCAAGTGCCGATAGCACAGCATGCATGTCAGCAGCATCGGTATAAATTGCATGACTGTCTGCGTCGGATTCTACTTCATCTGCACCGGCTTCGAGCGCCGCTTCAAAAACGGTATCAGCGTCAGCAACATCCGCGGCGAAAATAATCTCACCCACGCGGTCAAACATAAAACCAACAGAACCACTTTCGCCCAAATTGCCGCCAGCCTTGTTAAAGATGGCACGAACATCTGACGCTGTCCGGTTACGGTTATCCGTCAGCGCCTCTACAATAACGCCGATACCGCCGGGGCCGTATCCCTCATAGCGCATTTCATCATAATTTTCGGTATCCCCGCCAACGGCTTTTTGAATAGCACGTTCGATATTATCTTTCGGCATGGACTGAGATTTAGCGTTCTGAACCGCCAGACGTAGCCGCGGATTTTTCTCTGGATCAGGGTCGCCCATCTTTGCAGCGACGGTGATTTCTTTGCTGAGTTTAGAGAAAATCTTCGAACGTTTTTTGTCCTGCGCACCTTTACGGTGCATAATATTCTTAAATTTACTATGGCCTGCCATGGTATCCTCTGATCAGATTTCTGATTTTACAATGGGTAGCATCGCCGATAGCGGCGAAACCAGTTGTCTCTTATTAGCAAATTTTCCTGCCTTGAACAGGGGAAAGTCGCAAAAACTGGTAAAACGCCCCCATTAATCTTAGTGGGTGAGGATATCGGCACCATTATTGGTTAAATAGCCCGATATTGCGACCAGAATACCGACCTTCTATTTTGCCAGATTTTCTTTTTGTTCCTCCAGTTCGAGCCAGCGCATTTCTTTTGCGTCCAGCGTCTCCTGCAGGGTTACAAGGTGCTTGGACTTTTTATCAAATCCGACAGGATCCCGACCATAAAAGTCCGGGTCTGCCAGTTCGGCTTCTGTCTGACTTATTTGCATCGAAAGTGCCTCAACTTCGGCGGGGAGAGTATCCAACTCCCGCTGATCCTTATAGGATAGTTTGGTCGCTTTCTTCTGCGGCGCATCCTTGATTGATGTAACCTTTGCTGATTGACGCACTGGCTCTGGCGCTGCTGCTTTATCCGAAAGCGCCTTCTGGACACGATAATCAGAATACCCGCCTGCATATTCAGTCGCCGTACCGTCCCCTTCAAGCACGATGGAAGATGTCACCAGTCGGTCCAGAAAGTCACGATCATGGCTGACCAGCAGAATAGTACCGTCATAATCCGACAATACTTCCTGCAACAAATCAAGCGTATCCATATCAAGATCGTTTGTTGGCTCATCCAAAACCAGCAGATTGGAAGGCTTTGCAAAGTTCGCAGCCAGCAGAAGGCGATTACGCTCCCCTCCGGATAAGGCAGACACAGGCGTATTGGCAACAGACGGATCGAAAAGAAACTCTTTCATATAGGTCATGACATGCTTTGTTTCGCCGCCGATATGAACCCAGTCGCCTGCATTACCCGCCATTGCTTCTTTCACCGTCATATCGTCTTTCAGATCAGACCGTTTCTGATCAATGAAAAGCGGCTGCAAGTTAGACCCCAGGCGAACAGAACCGGCATCAGGCTCGGTTCGACCGGTCAAAATATTCAACAACGTTGATTTACCAACGCCGTTAGGACCGATAAAGCCAACCCGGTCTCCCCGATTGATTTTTACGGAGAAGTCAGAAAACAGCTGCCGCCCATCATAAGCCTTGGAAATGCCTTTTGCCTCAATAACGCGTGCCCCGGATTTTTCGCCGCCAGACATGCTGATTGAAACACTGCCTTTGTCTTTCACCTGTGAAGCACGATCTTCGCGCAGGGCATACAGCCGACGAAGCCTGCCCTGATTCCTGGTCCGTCGGGCGGAAATACCCTCAACCGACCACCGGGTTTCTTCCTTGATTAATTTATCAAGTTTTTTTGCTTCCAAAGCTTCATTCTCTAGCACTTTTTCCTGCCAGCCTTCGAACTTGTCAAAGCTGTCATCCATGCGCCGGATAATACCGCGATCCAGCCAGATACAAGCGGACGACAGTGTGTTTAGAAACTTTCGGTCGTGCGATATCAGCACCATCGCGCCTTGCCAGTTTTTCAGATACCCTTCCAGCCATTCAATTGTTGCTACGTCCAGATGGTTCGTAGGCTCATCAAGCAGCAGCAGATCAGGTTCCCCGATCAAGGTGCGTGCGAGCGCCGCACGGCGCAATTCCCCGCCCGACGCAGTTGACGGGTCTGCGTCCCCAACCACCTGCAAATCTTCGATCAGAATATCTGCGCGGTATGTCTGGTCCTGTTCATCACCGGGCAGGCCGCCAACAATATAGTCTTTAAGCGTGGCATAACCCGAGGCATCTGGCTCCTGCGGCAAATAAGCGACGGATGTACCCGGCTGGACCCAGCGCTCCCCACCGTCCGCTTGTATAATACCCGCGACAACCTTCAATAAGGTAGATTTTCCTGCACCGTTTCGCCCAATCAGACATAGTCGGTCCGTGGCACCAATATGCATTTCAAGATTATCCAGCACGGGATTACTACCCCAATGCAGCATAATTGATCGCAGACTTAAAATCGGTGGCGCCATGACTAATCCTTTTACTCTTTCTGCTGCTTATAGGCGGGCCGCTGAACGCACGCAACAGGATAAAAAAAGAGGCCGCATCAGCGGCCTCTCCTTTTCGAAAGATCGTGGGTTGCCTATGCCGACAACTGATCGCCAATGGGCAGCCTGCGAATACGCTTCCCTGTGGCATCAAATATCGCATTGGCCAGCGCAGCCGCGACCGGCGGAACTCCCGGTTCGCCTACACCGCCCGGCGGTGCGTCTGAAGCAATGATAGACACTTCGACATCCGGCGCTTCATCAATGCGGCAAACTGGGTACCCATCAAAGTTACTCTGTTCAATGCGGCCATTCTTGGCGGTGATTTCGCCATGAAGTGCGATTGACATACCGAAAATCACAGCCCCTTCCATCTGGGCTTTCACACGGTCTGGGTTAACGGCAAGACCGCAATCAATCGCCATCCAGCCTTTAACCACTTTCAGGGCACCGTCTATGACCTGCACCTCAAGCGCGCAGGCGACATAGCTGACAAAACTGCGGTGTACACTAATGCCAATACCGTGTCCTTCGGGCAACGTACGCTTGCCGTAACCAGACATTTCCACTACGTGGTCAAGGGCGCCCTTCAGCCGCTTGGTGTCCACAGGATGACGATCCAGACTTTCACCATAATTGCTATATTGTGCACCATCATCAGCAGGATTGATCTTACGGTCACTACCAATCAATTCATGCCACATGGCATCAGTTTTGACGCCCTGTTTACGCGCCAGTTCGTCCACAAACGATCCGACCGCAAAAGCCTGTTGAATGTTGGCAACGGACCGTAACCAGCCAATGCGCACGTGCGCTTTTGCATCCCCTGATTCAATGGACAGGTTTTCTGCGGCAAACGGTATGTCCAAAAGTCCCAGACCTGTCTGGAAGCCAGCATGTCCGGCACCGTTCTGGAATGTTGCCGCAATCGGCGGGTACGCAACGATATGCTGATACGCGGTCATCTTGCCATCAGCATTCAGTCCTGCACGCACCTTCTGGGTTGAGATGTCATGGTAAAAACCATGCTGCACATCATCTTCACGGGTCCAGACCATTTTAACAGGCTTACCGACCTTTTTAGAGACAATCGCGGCTTCCACGGCAAAATCTGGCTTGGATTTCCGGCCAAACGCGCCCCCAAGAAGGGTTGTAACAGCCTTGATATCCTCTGGCTTCTTGCCAACAAACGGCGCCACAGCATTTTGGACGGTTTGCGGATCCTGTACACAGGCCCAGATCGTCAAATCATCACCATCCCATTTTGCCGTCGCAGCGGGTGGTTCCATTGGAATATGATGCTGGTGCGGGACAAAATAGCTCGCCTCATAGACATCTGCGGCTTCCGCCAGGGCCTTTGCAGCATCTCCCCGCGTCAGATATTTTTCTGTCGGCCCATCAAGCGCCTTCCACAAGCCTTTTTCATACTCTGTAGTATCATAGTCTGCGTTTGGTCCATCATCCCACACAGGGTTTAATGCTTCACGCCCCTTGATCGCAGCCCAGGTATTCTCCGCAACCACGGCTACACCGCCGAGCGGCTTGAATGCAGCTGGCAATTCCATCGCGGGCAATTCAACCACGTCTATGACCCCGCGCACGGCCCGTGCAGCTGCTTCGTCATAAGATTTCAGAACACCCCCAACAACGGGCGGACGAGCTGCAACGGCATAGACCATGCCTTCAATGCGCACATCCTGGCCAAATTCGCTGCTACCCGTTACAAAATCCTTCATATAGACATTCTGTTTGGGCTTACCGATGTAAGAATGCTCACTTCTGGATTTCAGGCGCACATCCGCTTCTGCCGGGACAGGCATCTCCGCCGCATCAGCAACCAGATCTTTATAGTCGAGCGTGTCGCCGGTCAGACTATTCTTGACCTTGTGGCTTTCGGCAGCAACATCACCCATAGAAACGCCCCAGCGCTTGGCCGCCGCCGCCTCAAGCATATGACGGGCCGTCGCACCCGCCACACGGTAGGTATCGTAAAATTTGCGAATAGACGTAGAACCGTCTGTGTTCTGATCACCAAACTTTTTGTCACCGTACGCAGCGTGCAGTTTAATTCGGTCCCAATCAGCACACAGTTCATCTGCAATCACCTGCGGCAAGCCAGTGCGGCTACCCTGCCCCATTTCAACCCGGTGCACATACAAATGCGCAGTACCGTCCAGATCAATGGCCAGATACACACTGTTAGACAGCATATCCTTACCCATTAATTCCGCCTGAACCGCATTGGAGAAAATCGGCGCAGTCAGTAGCAGACCACCCGTCGCCCCCATACCCATCAGAACAGAACGGCGCGACACGTCAGATTTAGAGACTTTTGAGATTACTGTCATGACGCATCTCCCGCTACGGAACGAATAGCCTTTTTGATCCGTTCATAGGTACCACAACGACATATGTTGCCGTACATGGCGTCTTCGATCTCCCGGTCTGTCGGGTTCGGGTTCTGAGCGAGCAGATTAGCTGCCTGCATTATCTGACCAGACTGGCAGTAACCACACTGTGGTACATTATTGTCTGCCCAAGCCTGCTGAAGTTCCGTTAGCTTATCCCCGTCAGCCAATCCTTCGATAGTTGTGACAGACGTACCCTCCAGATCACCCACTGGTGTCTGGCAGGACCGCACAGCCATACCATCTACATGAACGGTGCATGACCCGCAAAGCCCTTGACCACAGCCATATTTGGTGCCAGTCAGACCCTGCACATCGCGCAACATCCACAAAAGTGGCATTTCTTCATCACCGTCAAAAGTGACAGACTGTCCATTGATCGAAAATTTCATTGTGTTCCCCGTATCCCGTTTGATCGGCGCAGGTCGTGCCAGAAACACCGATCACATTCTTGTTAGAATAGCGAGTATAGAGAAAATTATGGCGGAGTCTATTGTAGCTCCGCACATTTCACATTCATGTGATCAGACAGTCCAGCGGAATAACTTTCGCTTATTTTAAGGCTTTGGACGCGTGAAAATCCAGGAATCATCCGTGGACTGATCAGGGTCAAAACGGTACCCAGCGACGTCAAAGTCTTTCAACTTGTCCACGTCGGTAATGCGATTATCCACCGCATACCGGGCCATCATGCCCCGTGCCTTTTTGGCAAAGAAAGAGACAATCTTGGCCTGCCCATTGGAGATTTCCTTGAAGTTAGGCGTAATAATCCGTGCATTCAGGGACTTTTTATCAACAGCCTTGAAATACTCCCCTGACGCAAGGTTAACCAGAACACGGTCTGGGCCTACTGCCTCATTCAGCACACTTGAAATCCGGGCACCCCAAAAATCATAGAGGTTTTTGCCGCGGTCCGTTGCGAACTTCGTTCCCATTTCCAAACGATATGCCTGCATCAGATCAAGTGGCCTCAAGACCCCATATAGGCCAGAAAGTATTCTGATATGCTCATTGGCAAAACTGCGGTCGTCTTCCGACATGCTGTCCGCATCCAGGCCAACATAAACATCCCCCTGGAATGCATCCAGTGCAGGACGCGCATTGGCGTCTGTGAAGGGAGTTTTGAATGCATGAAAACGCTGCATATTGAGTTCAGCCAACGCATCTGAAATGCCCATCATGGCTTTCAGATTCTCAGGTTTCAGCGTTTGCGCCTTTTTCACCAATTCTTTGGCATCTTCCATCAGCACAGGTTCAGTGCCCCCAGCACGCAGGTTCTCGCTCTCAAAATCAAGTTTCTTCGCAGGGCTCAGGACAATCAGCATTCACTTCCTCCACATTTTCGGTTATGTCCGGGATAAAGCAGTCATACACCAATGGCAACCGCCAATGAAAATTGAAATCTTTTGTCACACTAAACGACAAAAAAGATAACCAAGGATCAGGAAACCGATCATGTCCCCATCATCTCCAACAATAGACGACCTGCAGGACCGTATCGCAGACATAGAGCAAAAACTAATGTTTCAGGAAGAAACCATAGAGTCCCTGAGCGATGTTGTGACCAAACAGTGGGCTGCTATCGACAAGCTACAGGCGAAACTGAAAATAATGGATGACCAACTCTACGAAATGGAAGTCCAGTCGGGAGCAGGTGCCAAGCCGGGGTCAGAGCCGCCACCGCCTCATTATTAAGACTGGATACAAAGCAAGCCCCAGAAACAACGCCGGGCTACCATACTGAACCTTTGGGGAATTACAGGCTCTCGACCGTGTTGCGTGTTTTCAGAACATGTATGACCGTAACAGCCGCAGCCACAGCCAGGATGGCAAAGGTAACCTGATTAACAACAGTCCAGCCAAATTCATTCAGTATAAAGCCCGAAGCCAGTGACCCAGCGGCAGACACTGCAAAGACAATAAATTCGTTCAGTCCCTGCACCCTGCCTTTTTCTGCCTCAGTATGCACCGTAGTCAGCAAGTGCGACCCGCCTACGAAACAGAAGTTCCAACCAACACCAAGTAGTACGAGGGCAATTGAAAACTGCTGAACTTCTATCCCGGACAGGGCCGTGATAAAGGCAAGAGCGAAACAAGCCTGCCCCACCAACAGGATTTTCATAACACCAAAGCGGGCAATCAACTGGCCAGTAAACAGGCTGGGCAAAAACATCGCGATCACATGCCCCTGGATAACATGGCTGGAAGTCAGGGATCCAAAACCACATGCCTCCATCGCAAGCGGTGTGGCTGTCATGACAAATGTCATCATGGCATATCCGGCAATACCGTTTGTAACCGCAACCAAAAAGGTCCTGTCTTTGACAATTTCAGAGAGAGGTCGACCCTTTTTCTGCCCTTCTTCGCCGGAGGCATCCTCTGGCGTGTAATGTGCAGGCGAACCAATGGGGGCCATCAACAATATGGGGACAATACTGAGAGCCGCCATGATGCCGACAAAAATATACACCCCCATGAATGTATAAGGCATGAAATGCTCATTAAACCAGGCGTTGGCCGTAGGCACCATCAAAGCCGCAATTAATCCGCCCAGCAACACAAGGGAAATGGCCCTTGCAGCGTGGGTCTTCGGCACACTTTCACTGGCTGCAAATCTATAATATTGCGCACTGGCAAAATATGGCCCCATCAAAAATGTCCCGACGCAGAACAAATCGAAACTGCCGATACGCACGGCATAGGCACAGACTGCGGCTGATAAAATACCCAGCATACTACCAAGCATAAAACCAAATCGGCGGGATTTATGCTGCATCAACATGGAGAATGGCCCGGTGGTCAATGCAGTTGAAACAATAACCAGCGATAGCGGTACCGTAGCCAGCTTGGGGTCAGCCGCCAGCATTTTCCCAGCAAGACCTGCAAATGACACATTGGTCATCGACGACGACAGAAAAAACGCCTGCGCCACAATTAGATACCATACATTTTTAGACTTTTCTTCACGCATGACGCCGTACACCTTTGGAAACTCTTTTCCCTTAGACAGGGTTTGCCTCAGAAAAACAACCCCAAACACCAGTTTATGCCTTCACAAAAAATACTAGTTGCAAATGTAACCAAATATGGCATCAAAGACATACCAGTAGGGAGGAACAAGAATGCCAACTCAGAAGAAAAACTATCATAAGCGTTACATCGGCGACCACAAACTCCACGCAGAGAGCCAAATGATGGGGTACGGGTACGACCCCGCACTGTCCGAAGGCGCGTTAAAGCCGCCCGTTTTCATGACCAGCACGTTCGTTTTCGATAACGCGCAAGATGGGAAGGAATTTTTCGAACTTGCCTACGGCAAACGCACCGCCAATGAGGGCGAGGAAAGCGGCCTGATATACAGCCGGATCAATAACCCTGATCTCGAAGTACTGGAAGACAGACTTGCCATTTGGGAAGACGCAGAGAAGGGTCTTTCATTTTCAAGCGGCATGGCAGCAATCTCAACCTGTCTGTGGGCATACCTGCGTCCGGGAGATGTGATTGTTCACTCTGCCCCTATTTACGGCGGGTCAGAATATCTCATTCGTAACATCCTGCCTGAATTTGGCGTGGAGAGTGTCGAGTTTGAGTCCGGCTTGCTGGATTATACACTTGCCGATGCGCTTGAAGAAGGCCTGACCAAGGGGCGTATTTCGGTCGTGTACATCGAAACACCAGCCAACCCAACCAACGGACTGGTTGACCTGCAGCGGTGCCGTAAACTCGTTGATGCCATTGCGGAAAGACAGGGCGGCCACAAACCCATTATCATGGTCGACAATACTTTTCTTGGCCCCGTTTGGCAGCAAGCCCTGAAGCACGGTGCTGATATCTCTATCTACAGCCTGACAAAATATGTGGCGGGGCACTCTGACGTAGTGGCGGGTGCTGCCCTTGGCTCTGCAGAGGTTATGGCCCCTGTGATGGGGTTCCGTACTATCCTTGGCACCATGTGCGATCCGCACACTTGCTGGCTTGTTATGCGTAGCCTTGAAACACTGAAATTACGGATGGAACGATCTGCCGAAAATGCCGCGCACATTGCGTCATACCTCAGAGACCATCCAAAAGTTGAACGGGTTCATTATCTTGGTTTTCTTGAAGAAGGCTCAGAAGCGCGCAAAGTGTATGATCAGCAGTGTTTATCCGCAGGGTCTACTTTCTCTTTCGATGTTAAAGGCGGCGAAAAAGAAGCCTTCCGCGTTCTCGATACCCTGTCGTTCATTAAATTGGCTGTCAGCCTTGGCGGTACAGAAAGCCTTATTGAACATCCTTTCAGCATGACGCACGCTGATGTACCTGACGATGTAAAAACCCGTCTGGGCATCACAGAAAGCATGATCAGAATCTCTGTTGGTGTCGAACATGTCGACGATCTGATCGCTGACCTGCGACAGGCACTAGATTCTATTTAAACAACCAAACCATACGTACCGACTTCATCTTAAGGATTGAAGTCGGTGCAGTCTCCGTCATGATGGCGGTCAATACCGTGAATGATTTTCCAGTCAGTATCGATTTTTGTAAGCGTGAATGTGTTCACGCCGCAACTGACAAGGTCGCCTTTATACCATAATTTGAACGGCGCCCATACGGTGGCAAGGGAACCAAATTCCTGTACTTTTAGACCAAAAATCCGTTCATCCGCATCGCCAGCCTGCTGCGTATCCACCCAGTCAGCCCAGCCTGAAAATCCACTACGACGCAAGCCACCTTCCTTGGTCGCCCGGTCAAGGGTCGCATCTTCGACAAAGGCCGAGCGCACAGCAGCCCCGTTCCCGGCATACATTGCCTTAAACAAATTTTCGATTGTTGATTGGGGCGTATCACCTGCCTGTGCCTGCACGCTACATAAAGCAAGCCCTGAAACAAGCGCGCCCCTAAGCGCAGAAGAAATATAGTTCACCACCTGATGCCTCCCACCATCTGCGAGGCAGATACTGCGTTACTTCCCTTTGGTCGTATGGTCATGCTTTCTGATGAAAGCTTTCACCTCTGGCGCGATGCGTTCCCGCCATTTACGGCCATTGAAAATACCGTAGTGCCCTACCCCTTCGGCCACATAATAGTTTTTCTTATCTTCTGCCAGATTTACCGAGATATCAAGCGCAGCTTTCGTTTGGCCAAGACCAGAAATATCGTCCAGCTCACCCTCAACTGCCATAATGGCCGTTGTTTTAATATTGGCTGGGTCAACGCGCTGACCATTTGAAATCCATTCACCTTTAGGCAGCAAATGATCCTGAAACACTACGCGAATTGTCTGCAGATAAAATTCTGCTGTCATATCTGCAACCGACCGGTATTCCTCGTAAAAAGCCTTGGTTTTGTCTGCGCTTTCACCATCACCAACGATCAGATGTTCAAACAATTCCTGATGTTTATCAACATGATCACCGAGGTTCATGGTCATAAAACCTGCCAGCTGCAAAAAGCCAGGATACACACGGCGCATAAAGCCGGCATTGGGAAGCGGCACCGTGGTTATGACATTTTCTTCAAACCAGGACAGGGGACGGGTGGTCGCCAGTGTATTTACCTCGGTTGGGCTGTTCCGTGTATCAACAGGCCCGCCCATCAACGTCATCGTCGGCGGTGTGCAGGGGTGCTCCTCGGCCTCCATCAGACTTACCGCCGCGTACACCGGCACAGAAGGCTGGCAGACGGCCAGTATATGCGTATTGGGCCCCAGATCAGCAAGCCAGTCGATAATATAGGCCACATAATCATCCAGGGTGAAACTACCGTCTACAACTGGGATGTCCCGCGCATCGCGCCAATCGGTAATATAGACATTATGATCAGGCAATAAGGCTTCAACAGTGCCGCGCAGCAGGGTCGCAAAATGGCCAGACATGGGCGCCACCACCAAAATCCGGGGATCTGCAGGGCTCCCTTGTCGCTTGAAGTGCTTCAACTGACCAAATGGCTTGCGGGAGACAATTTCCTCCGTAACCGGAACGGTTTTCCCAGCCACAACAGTTTCATCAAGACCAAATTTCGGCTTACCATATCGCCGTGTTAGTTGCTCCACCATATCAAAGCTGGCGGCCGCAACCTTACCGTACGGCGTATTCGCCAGCGGGTTATAGGGATTACGAAACCAGTTTTGTCCTTGATCAGCCCAGAAGCGGACAGGTGCAAAGGCAGCATGCTGCATTTCATAAATGGTATATAACATAAATCGGCACTCTACTGCTGTGGCACTGAAAATGTTGCAGTGCATTAAAATAACCCTACATCGGGATAAACAATACCGCAATGGGGTAAATAAATTATGTTTAAACCAGCATCTTCAACATATACCACTGGCATTGCCCAGATCCTGACCCTATAGTGCAGCGCAAAACATTCACTAGTCAGGAGGAATTTTATGGCTTCACTTCAGGGAAAGAATGCTCTCGTTACCGGCTCCACAAGCGGAATAGGCCTTGGCATTGCCAGATCCCTTGCCGCAGAGGGTGCGAACGTCATTCTAAACGGGTTTGGTGATCTGGATGAAATCAATAAGCTGTGCGCTGAAATTGCATCCGAGACTGGTGTTAAAGTCCATTACATCCCTGCCGACCTGTCCAGTGGTGACGAAGCGACCAAACTGGTCGAAGACAGTATCAAGACGCTGGGCAGTGTCGATATTCTCGTCAACAATGCTGGCATTCAGCATGTCTCTGCGGTGGAAGAGTTCCCGGCCGACAAATGGGAGAAGATCATCGCGATCAACCTTTCGTCCTGTTTTTATACCTCACAAGCCGCTTTACCTGCTATGCGCTCTGCAGGGTACGGCCGGATAGTAAACATCGCCTCCGTACACGGCCTTGTTGCCTCCCCCTTCAAATCAGCCTATGTCGCTGCCAAGCACGGGGTTATCGGGTTCACTAAAACCCTGGGTCTGGAAACAGCAGAGGACGAGAATGTGACCGTCAATGCCATTTGTCCGGGATACGTTAAAACCCCACTGGTGGAAGGCCAGATCAAAGATCAGGCAAAAGTGCACGGCATGTCTGAAGAAGATGTAATCCGGAACGTGATGTTGGCAGCACAGCCCAATAAAAGATTTGTCGAAGTTTCTGAACTGGCAAGCATGTGCGTGCTGTTATGCTCTGATCAGGGTAAATCCTTTAACGGTACATCGGTTGCGATTGATGGCGGGTGGACCGCCCGGTAACATTCCATACCCCTTGGGCCTGAATTGCAAAAGCCGGGAAAATTCCCGGCTTTTTTTACTGCAGAATACCCTGATGCTACGCCGCGTTTGCCACTATTCGTGCTGGCGGGAATACAACGAAGAAAGTTGTTCCAACCTCTGGCGTGCTTTCAAGCCTGATGCTTCCGCCATGCTCCTCAATGAAGGATTTCACCAGCGCAAGACCAAGACCGGTCCCTTCGTGAGAACGACTAAGCGCGGAGGCTGAGCGCATGAAGGGCGAGAAGACAAGCTCCTGCTCATCTTCCGGGATTCCAATACCGTGGTCCTGCACTTCAATCTGCAGACTGCCATCCTCCAGCATACCAGCCCGCAAAATTACGCCTTCCGAACCACTAGGTGTAAATTTCACCGCATTCGACAATAAATTCAAAATGGACTGTTTGATACGCAGACGATCACCATTGACATGAGGCAGCTCATCAGCAATTTGCATTGTTATGCCAAAACCTTTGGTACTGGCTTGTGCCGACACGAGAGAGACGCTTTCAGAGCACAGGTTCTTAATATCCACGGGCTCTTCTTCCAGCTTCATCTGACCGGCCTCAATTTTCGCCAAGTCTAACACTTCACCGAGAACATCGGATAGATGTTCCGAAGAAGACCGAATATCCTGCAAGTATTCCTGATACTTCCGCTGCCCGACCGGCCCAAACATTTCGTCTGCCATGATACTGGAAAATCCAATAATAGCATTAAGAGGTGTCCGAAGTTCATGCGATACGTTGGCAAGGAAAACACTTTTCGCGCGGTTAGCGGCTTCTGCTTCTTCCTTGGTGGCGATTAATTGACGGGCTGTCTCTTTTGTACGCTCAACTTCTTTTTCCAACTCCCACGACCGACGGCGGAGTGCCTCCTCAGAGGAAGACAGAGCGCGGTTGGTGGACCGAAGGTTATCCAGCAGCACCTGCACTGCATCAAAAGCCATATTAATTTGTGACACCAAAAGACCAAGTTCGTCATTTTTATGGGACGCAGGCTTTTCGATCCGCTGCTCGCCAGGTTGTTCAGGGCTGATTCGGGCGACCTTCTCAACAATATCGGTCAGCGGTTTTGTCACGATCCGGTAGAATGCAAAATAAAGTAGCATAACCAGAACAAAGTTCCTGACAAACCCGGACAAAAATGTTGTCACAGCACGGGAGAAAAATGGCTGCATCCCAACAGCCCGGTCAACGACTACATGCAGGCTACCTGGATCTTCCGCCATGGTTTCCGGCAGCGTAAGGCCAAAACTGTAAGGTACCAGATCATCAATGAACATACGAACCCAACCGAACCGGACAGGGTTTGCTTCTGTTTCCCGCTTCCGACCAGCCAAGACCGTTCCGTGATCATCCAGGATAGAGGCCTCACTAATATAATCATATTCCATCAGGCCGGACACAACTTCCTGCGCCAGCTCAGTATCCAGAATAAGAACAGCTCGTGTCGCGGCTTTATCAGCCACAGACAGGCTTTTGATGACTTTCTGTTCAAGCAAATCACCTTCATCCAGATAATCCAGATAAACCTGAACAGCGGACAAAACCAAACCTAAAGCGAATGCAATAATCACTGCGGTGGTTGCAAGCCTGAATGAAAGTCTATTCGACCAGTGTAGTGTCACCCCGTTACCCTCTTAACCCTCGGCCCTAAAAATCGCGCCTAATTTAACCGTCTCTAGTTTTAAGACTAAGTTAACGCAGGCACATTTTCCAAACAAAAGTATTTTTTTACCATTCTCCAGTGTTTGGCATCGAAGCCCAAGGTTCTGCTGGCGGCAATCTTTCGCCCTTTTGCAGAAGCTCGATAGAAATTCCGTCCGGGCTACGGACAAATGCCATATAACCGTCCCGAGGAGGTCGATTAATAGTAACCCCAGCATCCATCAATTTCTGGCAGTGGGCATAAATATCATCAACTGCATACGCTAGATGTCCAAAGTTTCTGCCCCCTTCATACTCCTGCGGATCCCAGTTGTATGTCAGCTCAACCTGTGCATCTTCATCCCCCGGCGCTGCCAGGAATACAAGCGTAAAGCGCCCTTCCGGCACGTCTTTGCGTCCTACTTCAATCAAACCAAATTTATTGCAATAAAAATCAAGCGATTCTTCTAGGTCCTTTACACGTACCATGGTGTGCAAATATTTCATCGTCCCTATCCTTTGCTAAATACTTTATTTAAAATGTCTTCCAGATGCGTTTTATCTGTTTCATCAAACGCTGCCACCTGGGTTGAATCCACATCGAACACGGCAATCAGTTTCTGATCTGCGCCATAGACCGGCACCACAATTTCTGAATTACTGCGGCTGTCACACGCGATATGATTTTCAATAGCATGTACATCTTTGACAATCTGTGTTTCACCAGTTGCAGCCGCCATACCGCATACGCCGCGCCCAAAAGGAATGCGCAGACACCCCAGCGTCCCTTGGTACGGGCCCACAATAAGCTCTTTTGATTTATCCGGATCAACACAATAGAAGCCGGTCCAAAAAAACCGATCAGGAAATGCCTGTGATAAAAGACAGGAAACTGTCGCCATACGCGCAGTAACATTTGGTTCGCCATCAAGAACGGCTAGAATTGCCTCCGCCGTAGATTGATAGATGTCCGATTTATTCATGTAGGGTCCTTTTACTCTGGTCCTTGCAAAAAGTATGAACCATATAGCCTATCTATAGACAATGCGCCATACTCCTCACAGAGTTTTCAGAACTGGACAAAGCCTACAATTCCCCTGATAAATATGCATTCTCAAAAACAGACATAGACAAAATGAGGGATCAATGACTTTTGCCAGAACCATACTTTCTGCCTTTATGCTTTCAACGGCCATCACGGCTGCACCAGCGCCCATGGCATCCGCCAATGAACTTTGCCAGCAGGCAACTTGTGAAAACGGATGGAAAAATGCAGACCCCAATCATGTGGCAGCTGCAATGCAGTTTGGCGAAGACTATAAGTCGTTTCTGGCAGAAGCTCGCACAGAACTTCTAACCGTGGCTGCCGCGATTAAAACTCTGAAGGCTAACGGCTTCAAGGAATGGTCAGAAGGCACACAAGTAAATAAGGGCGATAAATATTATCACAGTAACAGGGACAGAGCCCTTGCTATCATCCTTGGCGGCAAAGCCTCTATCAAAGACGGTGTACGCATAGTTGCCAGCCATATTGACAGCCCGCGTCTGGAACTAAAAGGGCGCCCCCTCTATGAAAAACAAGGCTTCGCCCTGTTCCAAACCAACTATCATGGCGGCATCCGCACATACCAGTGGACTAATATTCCCCTCGCGCTGGTTGGGCGCGTTGACCGCAAAGATGGATCAACTACGGAAATCAACGTAGGCCTGAACCCGGATGATCCAATTTTCATTATCCCCGAACTATCTCCCCACACATCCCGGGACCGCACCAGCCGCAAAGCAAGCGACCTGATCGCCCATGAAGAGCTGGACCCAATCGTTGCAAGCGGCCCACACGGCGAAGAAAGTGTCGGTAAATGGGTTCTGTCGTACCTGAAGGATACATACGGCATTGAACCTGCTGATCTGGTATCTGCAGAACTGTCGTTAGTTCCCGCCATGCGCCCACGGGATGTTGGATTTGACCGCCGCCTGATGGCAATTTACGGGCAGGATGACCGACTGGCAGGCTTTTCCAGCCTGATTGCAGCAACAGAGGCCAATAACCTGCCACAGACCGCGATCATCTATCTTGCCGACAATGAAGAAAGCGGCAACAACAATGTGACCGGCGCCTCCAGCATGTATCTGCCAAACCTGATTGGCAATCTTCTATACGCAGAGATTGGTGACGCATACCGTCAACCTATCCTAAGCGGAACATTTGCGCAGTCAAAAGCCCTGTCAATCGACGTCAACCCGGGCGTTAACCCCATGAACCCGTCTGCATGGGAACTGGGGAACGCCCCCCATTTGGGCGGCGGTGTGAACATCAAACTTTACGGGCGCGGCTTTGATGCCAATAGCGAACTGATTGCCTGGACACGGGCAGCACTGGACGCCAATGACGTGCCCTGGCAAACCAGCACATACAAAGTCGGCAAAGCAGGTGGTGGCACGTTGGGGCGCGAACTTGCCCGACAGAACATCGATACCATTGATTTTGGTGCACCGGTTTTATCTATCCACACCCCCTATGCTGTCAGTGACAAGCTGGACCTGCTTGCCATGAAAGACGGCATTAAAGCTTTTGTAGAGTTTAGTCGGTAGGCATCAGGCCATCCAGACTAAACGAATGTCAGAAAGGGAGACAGCACTGCTGTCTCCCTTTCTCTTTTGGTCGCTATCCTCCCACAATTCACCGAATTATTGGTGACCCGGCAGCCGTCATCCTGTCTCTTTTGGCATCCGAAACTATAAGGGGGATATCATGTATAAACTTTACAAAGCATTGGGCCTTGCCGGGCTCATGATGACGCAGGCAGTGTCGGCACAAGATGCCAGCAGCCCTGACTACAGTACACCCAATATTTCCGGGCATAATAAAACTGCCATCATTGCCGACAAGCGCCTGAAAGCAGGATGGTATGATAGTGAGTTCCAATTCTCGCCCGCTGTTCGCGCGGGTGACACCCTGTATTTTTCCGGGGTTGTAGCCACGGCAAACGGTTCAGATGCCCCGCTAGACCGTGACGGATACAAAGAACGTATCAAACGCGCCATGAATATCATTGGTAAAATTCTTGAAGCCGGTGGTGCAGACTGGAATAGCGTGGTGAAAATCCGCACCTTCCATGTGTTTGACAGCCCGTATCTGAACTTATCTAAACCGGAACAGATCAAAGTCATCGCAGAAGTAAAAGATGACCTGATGGACGAACCGCATTCGGCATGGACAGCCATCGGCATCAGTTCGCTGTTTGATGATACAGGTCTTGTGGAAATTGAGGTAATTGCCTATGCCCCGGACAAGGAAAAATCCGGGACGTAATCCTTGAAAAGACGCAGTGTCCAGCAGGCACAGCGCAACAGCAGAATAGATGGGGAGATTATATCCCCATCGCTTTTTTCACTGCACCGAAAGCATCAATCGCTTTATCCAGATCTTCCCGCGTCAAAGCCGCTGACATCTGGGTCCGTATCCGGGCCTTGCCATTCGGCACAACCGGATAACTGAATGCAATCACATAGACACCCAGCTTCAGCATTTCATCGGCAAAACGGGCTGCAAGTGCCGCATCATACAGCATAATAGGCACGATCGCATGCTCACCCGGCAGTAAATCAAATCCGTGACTTTCAAGCCCGGCACGGAAATACTTGGTATTCTCCCGCAACTGATCACGCAGAACGTTATCGCGTGTGACAAGCTCCATCGCCTTTAGGGCACCGGCAACCACTGGCGGCGCCACCGTGTTGGAGAACAGATACGGGCGACTGCGCTGACGCAGCAGCTCGATAATCTCTTTCTTGCCAGAAGTATAACCACCTGATGCACCGCCCAGTGCCTTACCCAGCGTTCCTGTCGTCAGGTCGATACGGTCCATACAGTTACGGTATTCATGTGTGCCCCGTCCGCGTTCACCGACGAAGCCCGTTGCATGCGCATCATCAAAATGCACTAGCGCGCCGTATTTATCTGCAAGGTCGCAAACTTTATCGAGTTGCGCGATATACCCATCCATGGAAAATACGCCGTCAGTGGTTACAAGAATAAAGCGTGCGCCTGCTTCTTTTGCGGCCTTCAGCTGAACTTCCAAATCTGCCATATCATTATTTTTATAGCGGTAACGCTTCGCCTTGCACAGACGTACTCCGTCAATAATGGATGCATGGTTTAGTTCATCTGAAATAACCGCATCTTCAGGACCCAGTAACGTTTCAAACAGACCGCCATTCGCATCAAAACAACTGGGGTACAGAATTGTATCCTCGGTACCCAGAAATTCGGTCAGGACATCTTCAAGCTGTTTATGGAGTGTCTGTGTGCCGCAAATAAAGCGCACAGACGCCATACCGTAGCCCCAGTCTTTCAGCCCCTGCATAGCAGCCGCATTAACTTCTGGATGCTGTGCAAGGCCGAGATAATTATTCGCACACAGGTTCAGAACTGTTTCACCGGTTGAGACGCCGACACTCGCGCCTTGCGGCGTTGTGATTTTGCGCTCGTTCTTATAAAGGCCGGCATCACGGATACCCTGAAGCTCGCCTTCCAGAAATTCTTTCATCGTATACATATTAAACGTCCCAGTTCAGAATAACTTTGCTGGCTTCACCCGCATTCATTGCATCGAAACCTTGTTGAAAATCGGTGAAAGGCAAACGGTGCGTAATGACCGACGATATATCAAGCCCATTATCGATCATGACAGACATTTTGTACCATGTTTCATACATCTCACGGCCGTATATGCCCTTAAGGGTCAACATATTGAAAATGACCAGATTCCAGTCGATTTTTGTGTCCTCTGAAGGAATTCCGAGGATAGACACTTTGCCGCCATGACACATATTCGCCAGAAGACTATTGAAGGCAGAAGCATTCCCGGACATTTCAAGGCCCACATCAAAACCTTCGCTCATCCCCAGTTCAGCCACAACATCTTCGATTTTTTCCCGCGTAACATTCACCCCGCGCGTCGCCCCAAGCTTCACCGCCAAATCAAGACGGCTGTCGATCACATCTGTAATCACAACATGCCGCGCCCCGGCATGCCGACATACGGCCGCGGCCATTGCGCCAATTGGCCCTGCACCGGTGATCAAAACATCCTCGCCCAGCAGATCCCACTGCAGTGCGGTATGCGTCGCATTGCCAAGAGGGTCAAACAAGCTGGCAACATCCAGATCAATACCTTTACGGTGAACCCAAACATTGGACATCGGCAGGGAAACATATTCAGCAAACGCGCCAGGGCGGTTTACACCCACCCCAGACGTGTGCGCACACAGATGTCGACGCCCCGCCATACAGTTTCTGCACCGGCCGCAAACAACATGTCCTTCGCCCGACACGATCTGGCCCGGTTTGAAGTCATTGACGTTTGACCCGACATCAACAATCTCGCCGACGAACTCATGGCCAACAACCATGGGGACAGGGATGGTCTTTTGTGCCCAGTCGTCCCAGTTATAGATATGCATGTCAGTGCCGCATATTGCTGTTCGCTTGACTTTGATCAGAACATCATTGATGCCAACGTCAGGCTCTGCAACATCCTGCATTTCGAGCCCAACAGCGGCTTCTGCTTTCACCAGCGCTTTCATTCTATTGTCCCTATTCTTAGTTCGAAGTTCGCGGTAATTTTTCGCTTGTTTTACCGACTATTTGCGCTTTTGGCCAATCAATAAATACTGTCAGAAAATACTTTACCAGTGGTTTGACACCAAGTGTCACCAATTTAAAACACAGGTAAACTGAAGCTTCATCAAGTCGGACAACGCCAACCTGCACAGAGACAACGCTGCGCACTCCACGCCCCCCAAAACACAAAAGCAAGATGGCTATGAAATTGATTCTCGGACATATCACAAACCGGAATAGTCCCCGGAGCCGGGTTACCATTTTCAACCAAAAAGAAACATGATTTTTCACGCAAATTCAACTTTTAACTTTTATAAGAGGCACTGTGGTTGAAAATGCATATTGTACCACTCAAAATCACCGGATTTCCTAGACAAATCCCCTTTCCTTTGCCTAGACATACCACGCCGGGGGGCAACAGTAACTTTAGGAATGATTATGCCAGATCCGATAGACATCGCCGTCGGCTCCAAATTAGCCGAAATACGTAAGAAACGGGGTTTAACCCAAACCGATTTGTCCAAGGAAGTTGGCCTTACTTTTCAACAAATTCAAAAATACGAAAAGGGTCACAACAGGATTTCTGCGGGCAAACTTTTGCGTTTTGCTAAATCACTGAACGTACGCGTGGAATCCTTTTTCCCCAACAATGGCAACCTTGAGCAATCTGCCGAGGAAGTTTCCAGAGAAAAACGCGAACTCGCGCATGCATTTCAAAGCATGGACAGACAAAGCCAGAGCACTTTCTTAAACATTGTGCACTCATTGGCGCATCTTGAAGACAGCACCTCAGTCTAGCTTTTAACAATAAAAAAGCCGAGGCGTGGGTATCTGCCTCGGCTCTTGCGTATTTTGCTATACTATTCCCAGCTAAAAGCTGGGTATTCGGGAAACGTAACGCTTAAATCTGCATCTCCTGCGCGGTACCGCTGCCAGACACCTTGCCGTAGAGCCGTAACATCGTCTGTCAGGCCATACCGAAGCTCTCTCAGTTCACCCCAGTAATTTTCAAAATTCTCAGGTGTTTTGCCGTCTTTGTATGCCTTTAACATTGGCCCAACGACACTGAAGGCAGCCTCAATACGGCGCGCGTGCTTTTCTTCAAACGCATCAATACTGGCCAGCGCATCCTGAAGCGCGGGATTATCGGGCACAGTCTCTGCTACAGGCTTGCTGGTTGCCATTGCTTCGATTGATGCACGCACATCTTCCATTTTCATGGAATAGCTATCGCGCCACAAATAGACATTGTCCTTATTCAGAAGCGTTTCAGTTGCTGGGTCCACAACAAGCAAAGTTGGCGTGCCGTAGTAAACGGGCAACCCAAACCGGTTGGCGACATCCACGCCTTTTTCCAGATACCCAACATCCAGGAATTTAACCGCGTAATGTTTTGCCAGAAGTGAAGCCACAGCAGGGTCAGTAAAATGCTTGGCCAAACCACGGCTATCATGACACCAGTTGGCCCCAAGGATAAGCGCCGCAAGCTTGCCTTCCTTTTTGGCAATAGCGAGAGTTGCGTCCACATCTGCCATAATAGAAGCAGACGGTGCAAAGGCCGTATCTGGATCAAAAGCGGCAGAGTCAAAGCGTATATCGTCCGCTGCAGATAAAGCGGGGGACAGTAACGCTGGTGCACTTACTGCAGTAAGGACTGACAAACAAATTCCTAGAAATCTTCTCGGCATACATTGGCTCCTGAAACTACATAATTGCTGCGACCCTACCCACGAAACTGCGAAATCACAAGCCTGTTCCGAAACCACCTCATCACGGAAAGTTCACTTGAAAGAATAAGTCCTTTGCCCATAGTTATCCTCTGCATCGTTTGGGGGTAGTATAAGGAACTACCAAAATGCAAAAATATTTCATTCTTTTCTTTTGTCTGTTTGTTCCCTTTTCTGTGTCGGCCCATGCGGACACTACCGACACTAAAGAAGTTGTCATAACGGATGAAAGCTTCCGGTGCCTGTCTGACATGGAAAAGGTGCGTCATTTTTATGTGGATAATCTTCTTGGTGATCTGGATGCTACGCTGGAGGTAGCAAATTCAAAAAAAGGTGGCGTTTACCCGCCAGGGTCAGTTGTCCAGCTCGTGCCGCAGGAAGTCATGGTGAAACGCGAGGAAGGCTGGAACCCCAAAACAAAAGACTGGGAGTTTTTCGAACTGAATGTATCTGCCGAGGGAAGTAGCATCAAAGTACGCGGCGCGGACGAGGTCTTTAACCGGTTCGGCGGCAATTGTCTGGAATGTCACCAGCGAGCACGGCCACAGTGGGATATGATTTGCGAACAAGGGCACGGATGTCTACCGATCCCTTTGACACGCCAAAAAATAAGGCTAATACAAGATTCTGATCCACGCTGTCTGTCTGAGGACTGATATTTTTCAGGTATCAACATAGAGGCCTGCAGTGTTCCTGTAGGTCTCGCCTCACCCTTTTCTATAAACCAAGTGTAAATAGACGTGTCCCGGCAGAAGGGGTATGCAGAAACTGGGAAATGGGGAGGACGCAATGACTTTATCCACTATCATCATCATGCCGATATGGCGGGTACTGGCCCGGCTTGTTGTACCGGCATTTCTGTTTTCAACAGCGACGTATGCAGAAAATACTGAACCGCCCACTGTTCACCGATTTGTGGCAAGCCAGGAAGCATGGGACACAAACGCTTACTGGATCGAATCTGCCACTGGTATCATTTTGATAGACAGTCAGATGTTAAACTCTGACGCCTCAAAGCTTGCCAGCCTGATCAAAGCGACGGGCAAGCCGGTAGAAGCCGCCTTTATCACCCATCCGCATTTCGATCATTTTGCGGGGCTTGATACCTTGCAGCAATCACTGGGACAGTTTCCCGTATATTCAACACAGCAAGGCGTAGAAGCCGCGCCCCCATTTTACAAACAATTTATGGCCTTTGAATTTGCCAAAAACTTTGAAGGCAATCTGACAACACACCCTGTTTTCCCGACCAAAACAGTCAGTGACGGGGAAACCATGACCGTTGCTGGCGTTGAATTGACATTCCACGACTATGGTCCCGGTGAAGCAGAAGGACATTTGCTGATAGAAGTACCGCAACTGTCCGCCGTGTTCATAGGGGATGTCGCCATGGTCGGCCATCCCAACTGGATTGGGGAAGCGCGGCTGTTTGAAAGCAAAAACCAACTCCAGCGCCTGCGTGACGATTTTCAGGCCACCAAAACACTCTATAGCGGCCACGGCGACCCGGCGACCCCTGCCATCGCCTCCTATCAGTTAAACCTGATTACCGACATTGAAGATGCCGTTAGAAATGCACGTAAGGATACAGAAAACCTTGGTGAAAACGGTGGCTTGAAACGCGATGTCATTCTGGAGATAACTAAGAAGCTTTGTGCAAAATACGACTATCTGAACTATTTCAATTATCCACCAGAAACTTTTATGTCGTGGAATGTGTATGGTGCTGATGTTGCCCTTTTCCGTCAGGCAAGATCTGAGCAGACTGCAAGTTAGGCGAAGCGGACAAACATAGGTACGGGGCGATATAGTATCGCCCCTGCCTGTCCTTACTCCGCCGCTTCTTTCCGTATCCTGGACACATCCCCGTGGTACACAGACCGTCCAACATGGGTTAGTTCCGACATACAGTTAACCCATATCTCCCCGCCACACACGCGCCACTTATAGCAAAATCCAAAATCTTCACTTAGATATCGTTTTGACTGGGGGTGTATCATCGGCGCAAAGAAATTCCAGAAACGGCTTTTCATGCTTTCCCGGTCATACCCTTCCCCTTCATCCAGAAATTGATCTTCTGGAAAACGATCCATCAATTTGGTGAAAACCTGACGCTGTATCAGCATAAAACCGGTACCCGCATAAGCTACACGCATAAACCCGTCAGTTACAGCACCGTCGAATGTTTCACCGTCCAGCGTTTCGCCTTCTTCGCAGACATTTAAAACATAATCGAGTGTGCCGTACTGCAATTCATCGGCAGTGTTATAGCCCATCTTTGCCCCCTTCTCCCAATTACGCTTCTTCTTGGGATACACGCCCGCGACGACTGGCTTGTCGAGTGATAGCAGTCGCCCAAGTTCATGCGGCATAAACCCAATGTCTGCATCAATGAATAGCAAATGCGTATAGCTTTCATTGCCAAGAAATGCCGCCACGCAGCTATTACGGGCCCTGGGAATCAGGCTTTCATTCGCAATCAGCATCAAATCAAAGGCAACGTCCATCTTTGCCAGGCGCAGCATGCTTTCCAGGTATTCCGTAGTCGCCATCCCGCCATAACACGGCGTGGCAATCAGCAGTTTCATATCCATTTTCGTTTCCTCCCGTTGCAATAGATATACACCTTTATATTGATATTCATTTTTTATTTTCAATATTTGATTGTCTTTTTTCGCGCTTCAGCGTATAGAATCGCACCCTCTATAGTTTTGAGTCTAAATTCTTAAACAACTATGGAGTTGCACGATGTCTGACGATATCTTGAAATATCTGACGAAGGGTCAAGTCAAAACAGATCTGGAAGCTGTCCTGGGGGAGTATGATAGTTTCACAGGAATTGATTCCTTTTTTAACCATTCCACCAATCCCAAAACATTCTATGAATGGTCCATTCAGGGCATGATTTATGACCTACTGGCACGGCGTGTAGTACAGGGCAAGTACGATAAATACATGTTGTTTCTGGAACAGCCCTATAGCCCCAACAACGTGGAGACACGTAGCGACATTATGTGGGTTGAAGTTGCAACGGACTATATTGGTGCGATGGAATTAAAGACAGACTATTCCTACACTTCGGTTCTTAATGATCTGCGGAAACTGGAAAACCAGATAGCAATCCAGTCTGTCAAATACGGCGTTATGGTCTTTATGGTTGATGATGCTGCCACCATTCAAACATGGATCAATCAGGCAGAACACGAAGACGCTAAAGTCAAAAATGCCATCAAAGCCAAAACCCTGTTCCCAATCGGGGTTGTTTATAAACGCAATTAAACGCTCTTGCTAACCCTGAAGAGCAGGCTTCCTTGCTCGCCTGCTCATCAAAACAGTTGTGTTTTGAGTGAACCAACTTTCACATAAAGAGAGGAGAAAACCTATGAGTGCAGGAGGAAATATCGTTGAACTGTCGGCATATATTATTGCCTTTGCAGGGGCAGCGGGGACAGCACAAAAGCTGATGTCCACCGCGACACAACCCATGCAAATCAAGCAATATATGTTCGATATCAACATCTCTGCCGACTATACCGTCAACAGCAGCACGGACGTGTCGCTGACGATTTTCGGTATCGGCATCAAGGAACAGCTGACACTGGGGTACGAAAGCAAAATGGGCATTGAAGTGAAATGTACCATTGTACCGCTGGTAGTTATCGCAGCTGAGAACACCTGATAACGGAGAAGAACGTGCCTGATCACAAAAAACATGACCAGGACGATGAAGACTGGGGGTCACTTGCTGATCTTCTGCACACCCTGCAGAAAGAACTGGAAGCAGGAAACACTAAAATGCAGGCGAAAGCCAGTGGCCCCCACCTTCGGATTTCCCATTGTCATATCACCCTGCCCCTACTTCTTAGACGCAATGATAAAACGGGCGAAATTGATGCTGCCCTGCCCAAAACACCGTCAGAAAGCCTTCTGAACAAGTTGGCAGAGCATTCCCGACGACCGGAAGGAGCTCCAAAAACTGCTCCCCCCAAAGGCAGGGCATCCACTGGGAAAAGCACTAAGCGGCAAACTGCAAAAGCAAAAGCCGCCGCGGAGCTGGCCAGGAAAGAGGCCGTAGCCGTCTCTGCGGATCAGGAAATTGCTGACGATTTGCTGCAGGTGGAACAAGCCTTTGAACTAGAGAAAATGTTGAATGATCGCCTAACCGTCCTTGAGCTGAATTTCAAAGGCCATATGGCTGATCACAAGGATAGCTAAATGCACCGCACGGTTCCCATAGGCGGGCATATTCTGTCAGAAACAGCTGGCATGTTCGGCCCCATCACCATACAGGACCTTGCAGGAAAACGGTGGTTTTATAATGCGGGGCGACTGCAATCAGCTGTGTTCTTGTCACCCACAACATCCCAAATGGACAGCACCCGCCCCCCTATAAAAGGCCCTGGCCCTATCGGGGCCTGCACCTATACTGCGGGTTGGCTAATCGCCGCCCTGTCCCACCCGAAAGGACGCGGTTTAATGCTGGGTCTTGGTGGTGCTGAGGGAGCTATCTCCCTTCTGTCTAACTTTCCGGAACTGACACTGGATGTGATTGAAATTGATAATGATCTGATTGAGGTCGTTGGACGCCATTACCCCCTATATCGGCACTATGAAAATCTGGGGCGATTATCTGTCTTTTGTGCATGTGCGGACACATGGCTACAACAAACATCAAATCAGTATGACTTCGTCATTTTTGACATTGATGACGGCCGGGCAGAAATCAATCCACTCCTTACAAATCCCCGTTTTCTGAAAAATTTATTTCACTCAGCGAATGAGCACTGGTTCAACCTGATCACGCGCCTTGATCATTCTAACTATTCAGTGGCACTTAAAACACTTGCTGCGGCACACTGGCCCCACCTTTTTCAGTATAATTGCCAGCCCCATTCCATGAATATGCTTGTGACAAACCGTCCTCCAAGATCTGCAGACGCAAGCTTTAAGCCCTTCGCACAGATATCTGCCTGCCCAGGCAGTGAGGAGCAGGCAGCAGTGGACCACGTGCGTGCACGGTTCGCACACCTGTGCAGAACCGTTCAAGATGCAGGAGCAAAACCTTGACCATGAAAGCCGTTATTCTTGGCCGCCTTCGCATTAATCTGGAGCACCTTGTCTGGTACTCTGGAACCGGCACTCCCGGATCTGATGAAGAACATGAACAACCCGGCCTTTCCATCAAAACGATGGATTCTGAATCCCCGCTTAGTATTCGCTACAAAAGTTTTGCAAGCAGAGATGCCGATCTCGCAATGCTGGATAATATATTTTCGGCCCAGCGGTCGATCCTGATTGATGACCAAACTACCCAGCCCCCATCCGATACAATAGATGCCCCTGAAGAACGATCCAGGTCCACAAAAAACCCCGTGAAAAAATCAGCCACTGAGAAAACAGGAAAGAAAACCACCACAGGCACAAAGCCCACAAAACCAAAGCCACCCTCGGATGCGGCCAAATCAGAGCAGACTAAAACCACCAAGGCATCCATGATAGAGACATTAATGGGAAGTGATCAGCATGACGCATAAAACTGGTGTAGAAACCGTGCCCCAAAACCCCTCATCTGCATTCACTGCGGCAACCTCTGCCATGGCGGCACAAACCTATGCAGACGCAATACCACATTTGCGCGCCTGCATCCCTGCCCACAACCCACAGCACAGTATCTATTTCAAATTAGGTATTTGCCACCAAATGACCGGGGACCTTGACGGTGCTACCTATTGGTATCAACAGACTGTTGCCGCACACCCGACAAATAAGACCGCATGGTTCAACATGGGCGCTGCTATGGCAGATAACGGGGATTTAAAAGGCTCGGAAAATGCTTTTAGACAGGCTGCATATCTGGACCCTGACTATGAAGACCCCGTTGCTGCACTCGCTGCCCTGCAAGAACGCCGTAACAAGCTGGAAGACGCCTATGAAACGCTGTCCCCACTTATACAGGACGGCACAGGAAGCATAAACACTATCCTTACTTATAGTCGGATTGAACGGCGCCTGAAAATGCCGCCCTCCCAGAAGGACAGTATTGGCACTGCCCTTGAAAATACACATAGCCAGCAGGCTCGTGGGGCACTGCTCTTTGAACTGGCCGCCATATACGATGCGGAAGAAAATTATGCACAAGCGTTCACATGCTACCGGCAGGCTAATGATGCTGTCTCTCCACGAACCTACAACCCAAAAAAGACAGAGGCAGGGGTGGAATATCTGACGGCTTTATTCCCCAAAAAGGACAATCCTGCCCCTCCTGAAGACGATCAGGCAGGTATCATCCCTGTCTTTATTGTCGGTATGCCACGCAGTGGGACAACGCTGGTCCACGAAATCCTGTCCGCCCATCCCGATGTTCACGGCTGCGGGGAAACACGTTTCGTTGATGCCCTGTTTCATAGCCTGCCCCAAATGATGGGCTGTCGTGATCAGGATCACCAGTCGGCCCTTACTAAAATAACTGCAGCCCACAAGCGCCACTGGCTGCAGGAGTATCAGGAATACGGTAACGTGCCTGCCACCTGTTCATATTTTCTGGATAAAATGCCAGCGAACCTTTTTCACTTGGGACTGATTGCATCTTTATGGCCACAAGCGCGGGTGATCACCTGCCTTCGAGATGATCAGGATACGCTGTTATCTAACTTCTTCCAGCATTACAGCACAGGCCATGATTATAGTTATGACCTGAAGCATATTCAGCAATATCAGCAGCTGCAACACCGCTTGTGGCATCACTGGAAAACCACTTTAACACTTAGGATGACAGAATGTCGGTATGAAGATTTGGTCAATAAGCCCGATGGGGTCATACCAGAACTTCAAAAAGCGATTGGGCTTTCTGAACATGAGAATTGCCGCCGCCATTTTGACTTTGACCCACACTGTTACACGGCAAGTTATGCTACTGCGAACAATGTCATTACACCTACACGCAGATACGCACCCTATGCAGATTTCATCTAGGCGCCCAGCGCAGGAATAGGTGTAAAGTGTGATATTGCCATAAATGCAGTCGCCCGGCGTCGCCACACGTGCTACAGAAGCGCGATGACAAATGAAAAGAAAAATGAAATTTTTATCACCACCGTACCGGGGTTGGAAAATAGTCTTTGCAAAGAAGTAAAGGGGTTAGGGTTTCCGTCCCCGACTGCTGAAAAAGGCGGTGTGACAATCTTTGGCACATGGCAGGATGTATGGCGCGCAAATCTTTTACTGCGCGGCGCAACCCGTGTCCTTGTGCGGCTTGGTTCATTTCCAGCTTCTCACCTTGCAAAATTGGCAAAGCAGGCAGAAAAGTTTCCCTGGCATGAGACACTTATCCCCGGTGTCGCCGTCAAAGTGGATGTTACGTGCCGGAAATCCCGTATTTATCACAGTAAAGCTGCGGCAGAACGTATTGAGAATGCCTTGCGCGACCACGCCAACATCCCCACCGATCCATCCTCTGATATCTGCCTGAAAGTCAGGATCGTAGAGGATGTATGCACTGTCAGCATCGATACATCCGGTGACAGTCTGCATAAGCGGGGGCATAAACTGGCGGTTAACAAGGCCCCAATGCGAGAAACTCTGGCTTCGCTCCTGTTGTTTGAATGCGGGTATCGAGGCCGCGAACCGGTTCTTGACCCCATGTGCGGGTCTGGAACATTTGTCATTGAAGCAGCAGAAATCGCCGCGGGTTTGGCTCCTGGGCGCAGTCGGTCTTTCGCCTTTGAAAAACTTGCAACGTTCAGTGCAGATATCTGGCAGCAGATTAAACAAGACGCTGAAAACAGCCAGACAAGCCCAGACCAGATACGGCACACATGTTACGGGTATGACCGCGACGCTGGCGCAATTGACATCGCAACCGCCAACGCAGACCGTGCCAATGTCACTGCGGCCACACGCTTTACCAAACAAGCTATCAGTAACCTGGTGCCGCCGACGGACACCCCCGGCCTGGTGATTATCAATCCACCTTACGGTGCCCGCCTAGGCGACGTCAAAAAACTGATGCCGCTGTATCAATCGCTTGGTAAAACACTGCAAACGTCATTTCACGGGTGGCGTGTGGGGATTGTCACCAACTCTGAACCCCTTGCACAAGCAACAGGGCTATCGTTTAAAAAGCGGAAAACTGCCTTCAGTCATGGCGGCATTCCTGTGAAACTCTATTCCACGATTACGCTGAAATAGTTTTTCATTTATTGGTCTCTGGCCGATTTAACTCAGCCCTTTTCCAATGCCCTTACCATTGGTGCAATGGACAAATCATCTTGAAATACATTTGGATAAAAAAAAGCCCTTCCTATTAGATTGGAAGGGCTTGGAAGGTACTCAGAACAATTGGAGGTACTCAGAACAAATTAGAGGTACTCGAAACAAAACTCAGAAAAATTACTCGGAACGCTTAATGGATTTGATAACAACAGGATCAATCAGAATTTGACCGCTGGTGTATTCAAGTTTGGTTGGATCCGTAGGCATATCTGTTTTGCCATTCTGGATTTTACGAACCACATCCATGCCGGACACTACTTTACCGAACGCTGCGAAGCCGTAGCCGTCCGGATTACGCTCACCACCGAAATCAAGGTGGGGCTGGTCACCAACACAGATAAAAAATTCAGATGAAGCCGTGCCGGGATCAAGGCGCGCCATAGAAATGGTACCGTCTTCATGCTTCAGGCCGGTTACTTCAGTCGTTTCATGCGGAATATCGGCAAACCGTTCATGCTCCGGGACATCGCCCATTCCGCCCTGAATAACCTCAATCTTGATGTTATTCTGCGCCTGATTATCCATACGAACGACACGGTAGAAACTGCCATTGTTGTATTTACCGGTGTCTACATATTTCAGAAAGTTTGCAACAGTAATGGGAGCCTTTTCAGGGTACAACTCGATAGAAACGGGTCCGTAGGATGTCTCCATTTTAATGAGGACAACTTCAGCCCAAGCTTGCGGTGCTGCGACCAGCAGAACCAGGGCAAATAGTGTTTTCATACTTTTAAACATTGTCAATCTCCTGATCAGCCTATCCCGTTTCTGTGCCTCGACCATCCAAATATCCATACATAAGGCATGAAACATGGTTGGTTACGTGTGGACGCACATCTCTTTGCATCTAAACGGCAAAGATAACGATTTTAGCCGGTTGATAGTTAAGAGCTGCAAAGCCGGGCAGCCACCCGGCTTTGCATAAGAGTTACCTAGAAGTAAGTCTTCAGGTTGACACCGATCGTTCTTGGCTTAACGCGCAGGGACGCATCTGGATCAAACGGGAAGCGACGCTGTGCCCGGATAACCCCTTTACTTGCGAAGGCGTTATTGAAGAAGATAGACGCTTCGTAGCGCTCGTTACGAATACCAGTACGGAAGTTCGCGAGCGTGTAAGCCTCAATGTGACGGTAGTTTGTATTAGTTTTAGAGAACTCAGAGCCTCTGTCACCAACATACTGTACGTTACCCCATACGAAACCTTCGAGGTCATCGCTGATTGTGTAATCATACTCAAGGCTACCGCTGAATGCGAACTCAGGAACGTAAGGAACCCGGTCACCTTCAAATGCTGTCAGGCTTTCTACTGTCTCGTCCAGCTTGGCATCTGTGTACGCACCACCAAAGGTCGCGATCAGCTGGTCTGTCAGGTTTGCAGTCAACTCAAGCTCGAGGCCCTTGCTGCTTGCTTTACCTACGTTACTGCGGAAGCTGAAGCCACACTCAAAACGACGGGAGTTCTGCATGTCAGACCAGTCGATGTAGAAGGCAGCGGCGTTGAAAGACAGCTTACGGTTATTGGTAGTACCTTTGAAACCAACTTCGTAGTTCCAAAGCTTGTCAGGACGGAAGAATTGTGGATCTTCACCGCTTGCAGCTGCTTCAGCTGCTTCTGCACCACAAAGATCTACAGGCACTTCACCAGTGTTGGTACCGCCGTAACGGAAGCCTTTTGCTGCCTGACCGTAAACAAGAAGGTCATCAGAGATTTTGTAGGAAATGTTCAGCTTTGGATTAAAGCCGTCTTCCTTACCTACTGGATAGGTAGATGGCTGAGGATCAGTTTCACCAATCAGCTGGCCAGATTCAAAATCAGACAGTTTCTGTTTCCAGTTGAAGTAACGCAGACCCGCTGTAACAGTCAGCTTGTCCCAAGTGTAGTATGCTTCACCGAAGAAGGCGAAAGTTTCTACACGCTGGTCGCTTGTCGCATACAGGAAGTAATCATCAGGTGCACCCCAGTTAGACGCTGGCTCGAACGCAGGGTCATTAGCAGCACCTTCATCCAGACCAGGAACTGGCCATGAATTGATACCGTCAATGTCGCGGTAATCATAGTAACCACCGACTGTCCACTGGAAATCAGAATCCGTGTCAGAAGAAAGACGTACTTCCTGAACGAAAGCGTTTACGTCTGTCAGGTCTTCCAGTTCGTGTGGATCTACACCCTCAGGCAGGATACCTGGCAGGCCGTAGAAAGTATCGATAGAACGTCTATTGAAAACGCTACGATCAAAGTATGAACTTGAAGATACCAGAGACATGTTGTCCATGTCGTACTTCAAAGTCAGGTTGTAGATAGCGATCTGATCATCATAACCATCAAAAGACGTGTAATCCCGTGAGTATAGCGGAGTAGAATCTGTGTCTTCTGTACGGCCGTTGTCACTGTACTCGTGGTACATGAAGACAAAATCAGCTGTCAGTTTTTCATTTGGCGTAGCTCTAAGTGCAAAACGACCACCAGCAGAACGACCATCGTTTACGTCTTTTTCGCCAGTAGTTACGTTATCGATGTAACCAGCAGCCTGCTTGTGGTAACCGCTCATACGCAGAGCAACTTTGTCTTCTGCGATCGGAATGTTCACAAGAGCTTTAACATCGTAGCTGTGCTTGCTTGCATACGCAGTGTCAGACAGCGTTACATCCAGCTTGCCTTCGAACTCTTCAGTATTTGGCTTGTTCGTAACGACACGCAATGTACCAGCCATAGAGCCAGCGCCGTACAGTGTACCCTGTGGGCCACGCAGGACTTCAACACGTGATGCGTCGAACAGACCAAGTTCCGGGCTCAAAGATGCCAGTGAAATTGGAATTTCATCAACGTAGATACCAACAGTTTCCTGGTTCTGCGTTTCGTTGTCGTTACCATTCGAGCTACTGGTGCTGTTTACACCACGAATGGACAGACGCGTACGGCCTGGACCGTTCTGGTATGCACCAAGGCTTGGTACAGAGCTGATCAGGTCAGTAAAGTCATGCGCGCCCAGTTTATCGATCGCGTCAGATGACATTACGTTAATGCTGATTGGAACATCATAAACGCTCTCTGAACGTTTACGCGCTGTTACAACAACTTCTTCCATAGCAGTTTCGGTGTTCGCGTCCTGTGCAGAAACTGCAGGAACCGCACATGCCAAACCGCCCAGCAGAAGACTGGACTGAAGCGCTGTAGATTTCAAAGCGTTCCGACAAACCTTATTGGTTTCCCTGTTTCTTCTTTTCTTATTCATTTGACCATCGGTCATGTTTTTCTCCGTGTCTCGCAGTGACGAGTTTTCAAGTCGCGTGATGACAACCATCCCGCTTTCAGTAAGGAGACCGGAAAGCCCTGTATTCTGAAGCATTATCTTAAGTGCTTCACTGACAGTATATTCACCATGAACGGGGGAAAGCCCATCTACACCGACTAGATCAAAAGAGTATAAAAATTCAACATCCGTTAATTTATGGATGTCGTTTAGTGCTTGCTCGAGTTTTCCGCCCTTTAATCGAAACTCAAATCGAGTATCTGCATCCTGGGCGAAACTGGATAGTGTGATTAAAAAAAATCCAATTGCACATAATACTATATTTCTGATCCGGCCAAACCCCTTCATAATCGTAACCTTTTGGTCAGACTGCCACAGCAAATCCTACCGATCTCAAGCCTTAAGGCAGGCGAGCACGGTAAATGCGTCACAAATCTGTCATCAAAATCACACTTTTTCGCAAAAAAACTCATAGATGCCTGATTTTACTAAATAAAAAAGTTGAACACTGGACCTAAAAACCCACCAAAGACAGGCTTAGCCAGCGCGGTACAGACGGACGTGATGAGGACTGATACGCTCTACGCCAATGTTTGCCATCACGTTGAAAGCTTCAAAAATTCGTTCGACATCACCCATCTTGTAGTAAGCAACGATTTTTTGATTGCGCAGTTCTTCATCTGCTATCTCAATACGAATATCCGTATATCTGCCGATTTCCTCGATCACCTGTTCAAGCGTTTCACCGCGGA
The DNA here is from genome assembly GCF_014656395.1 of Kordiimonas sediminis. Classification (GTDB taxonomy): domain Bacteria; phylum Pseudomonadota; class Alphaproteobacteria; order Sphingomonadales; family Kordiimonadaceae; genus Kordiimonas_A; species Kordiimonas_A sediminis. The sequence goes on along the minus strand of NZ_BNCI01000002.1, from coordinate 38,311 downwards.
AGGACAGCTCACCGTCCTGCCAGTCCAGCGCTTTTTCAAGCGCATCAGGCTGGATGATGGAAACTTCCTCAATGCCTTGATCAATAGTAGCTGTCTGCCCTGCGGTTACCTCCATGCTACTGGCACGGCGTTTCTCCTGCGACGGCTCTCCGGCCGGCACAGTTTCTGCCACCAAAGTCGGCTCCGGGGTTTGGGCCTGCAGGGCAACACGCCCTTCTGTCACCACAACATTCAGCTTTTCGGTTACCAGCTTCACCGAAAAGGCTGTGCCAACAGCGGTGACGCTACCCTTACTTGTCTCAACAGAAAATGGTTTCTTTTTATCAGGTGCCACATCAAAATAGGCCTCACCCCTCACAAGGGTGATGCGCCGTGCAGTATCTGTGAAATCCACATCAATCACACTATCCGTGTTCAGGATAACCGTTGAACCATCTGGCAGGCTGACAGTCTGCTGTTCACCAATAGCCGTATGATAGTTCCCTTGATAAGGAGATTGCCACTGATCAAACAGCTGAACGCCAAAACTGATAAATGCTAACACAACAGAAGCTGCAACAGCCCCCGTCAAAACAGGGCGGAGGAAACCAAAACGGTGCGCCATCCGCGCCTGCCGGATGGAAGCCTTCGCAACATCGCTTTCCGCAAAATCATTCAACCCGGTCACAAAATCCAGACCATCCCAAAAGCCGTTCAAACGTTCAAACGCATCTCTGTGCTGTGGGCTTTCACCAAGCCATTCGTGAAGCTCGGCGTCCGTATCCAGAATCTCGCCTTCCGCAAGCCGCATTACCCATATCGCAGCCTGTTCCTCGATACGGTCCGTCATCGGCAAGGGTATGATATTGTCGTTCGTCATGTCTTTTTCGTCGTTATCGCGGTTATCTGTCTACCATCATTCACGCGGACCTTATCAGTCTGCGGCGCACCATCCTGTTTTTGCGACGGTATCCAGAAGTCTACAGGATCATACCCGTTAGACTTTAAATATTTGTAACAGTGCAACAATGCCGCCGCACTCCGGCGTTCAGCCGTCCGTACGGATATATTCAGCCTTGTTGCAATCTGCGTTGCCTTTAATCCTTCTACCCGCCGCATTACAAAAATCCGGCGATCTTTTTCTGGCACTGTCGCCAAAGCCTCAGCAATTATTTTAAGCTTCTGCTTTGCCGACATCTGCTCTTCAGCAGAAACCTGCCTCTCATCTATTAGGGCAGGCGACTCCTCATATTCCGACAAAAAGGTCAATGTTTTATTTATTTTCTTCTGCGCATGGTTAATCGACAGGTTCTTCGCCACCCTCAGCAGCAGATGATCTGGCTCGATGATATTTTCTTTCATCTCAAGCGCAAAACAGGTCAAAAATACGTCCTGTTCAACTTCATCAATATCCGCAGGATTGGGCCTGTACTTGGCTATTATTCTACGAATAGCAGCCTTTTGATGGCGGAATGATTCCAATACTCGTGACATAAACCGCTACACCTCCAACGCGACCAGCTTTATTTCTTATTGCTGTGATCACGCATAATCAAGAAATGCAGACAGTAATGGTAAGGTACTTACCTAATCATTTCTTAGGTGTGGAGTCTTAGTAACACTCTCCACTACAACCCGCCCCCCTTATCACCGCACCACTATATCCTTAAAGTTTATCACTCTGAAAATTTTCAGAAAAAGCGTTCGAAGCCTTGATTTAGCCAGAATGTGTTCCCATACTGTTATGTATAAGAAAATTAAAAGATGCTGGCTCGATCCAGCTCATGACGACCGCGAAGGAAAATATAATGACTATCCAAAAACCAGCCCCAGGGTATGGGGTTACCAAGACACAGTATGCACGCCAGATTGCAGAATGGGAAGCAACGCAGAAGCCGCGCTCTGACGAAGGGCTGTTTTCCCGGTTAAAAAAACACCTTCGGTAATCTTTGTGGACAATCGGCAAGGGCCGCTATACTAGCCGCCCTCCTGCCGCTTACTGACAGTACGGGATACACTTGACCTGCGTGAGATATCATGCAGGGCCACCAGTAATGGCGGCCCCACTGATGATCACACTCGTTAAAGGGTTTCTGTCCGTAAGGATTTGGCTGCTGCCACCATGTGTCTGAGAGCAGGTGTCACTTCCTCCCAAGAACGGGTTTTCAAGCCGCAGTCAGGATTGACCCATATCTGATCAGGTGCCAGCCTGCTACTGGCTGTCCGCAATAGCGCTTTCATTTCATCAACTGATGGAACGCGGGGCGAATGGATATCATAGACACCCGGCCCGATTTCATTCGGATAACCACCTGTTACAAAGGCGTCCAGCAGCTCCATTTTCGAGCGGGATGTCTCGATAGAAATAACATCTGCATCCAGCGCGGCAATGCCGTACATAATGTCGTTGAACTCGCAGTAGCACATGTGGGTGTGTATCTGCGTTTCGTCTTGTACACCACTCGCTGTAATCCGAAAACAGGCCACCGCCCAGTCCAGATAATCTGCCCACTCTGACTGCCGCAGCGGCAGCCCTTCTCTAAGCGCCGGCTCGTCAATCTGGATAAGGCCAATACCCGCTGCCTCCAGGTCTGTAACCTCGCTTCGCAAGGCAAGCGCAATTTGCTTACAAATAGTCTCGCGCGGAATATCATCACGGACAAACGACCACTGCAACATAGTTACGGGCCCTGTCAACATGCCCTTAACGGGCTTATCGGTTAACGACTGTGCGTACGATGACCAATGGACCGTCATTGGTTCTGGCCTTGAGACATCTCCGAAAATAATGGGGGGCCGAACATACCGGGATCCATAGCTCTGTACCCAGCCATGTTTGGTAAAGGCGTACCCTGCCATTTTTTCCCCGAAATACTGCACCATGTCGTTTCGTTCGAACTCCCCGTGCACCAAGACGTCAATACCAATATCTTCCTGCACTTCGATAGCAGTCTTAGTCTCTGCCTTCAGGAAGGCTTCATAATCGGACCTGGACATATCCCCTCGCCCATAGGCCGCCCGGGCCTTTCTTACATCCTTTGTCTGCGGGAATGATCCAATAGTCGTCGTGGGGAAAGCTGGCAAATTCAAGGCTGCTTTCTGTGCCTGCCGCCGGACCGCAAAGGTACTGTAGCGGCGTGCCATCCTTGCATTAATTGCCGAAACACTCGCAGCCACTTCTTCATTATGAATTTTACCGGACTGCGCTCTCGCCCTGACGGCTCTGGTCGCGACTTCAAGCACCTCTGTGACAAAGCCAATCCCTTCCCCGAGAGCAGTGGACAGCGCCTTCAATTCTTCAAATTTTTGATACGCAAACGCCAGCCAGCTTTTCAACTCCGGGTCCAAATCCGTTTCCAGATCAATATCCACCGGCATATGCAACAACGAACAGGAAGGAGCTATCTGGAATGTCTCCCTGCCTCGTTCCGCTACAATCGGGGCGAGCCAGTCATATAGACCCTGCAAGTCAGCCCGCCATACATTGCGACCGTCAATCACCCCAAGGGAGAGTATCAAATCCTCTCTGGCTTTACTGATAACGTGTGACAATTGCTCAGGGGCGCGGACCAAATCCAAATGAAGCCCAGAAATTGGCAACGACACGGCAGTTTCAAGATTATCACCCAGTGCCCCAAAATATGTGGCCAGCATGATCTCTAAGTCAGGTACATCTCGAGCAAATGTTTCGTATGCCAGTGTAAGGGCGCTCCTGTCTTTATCATCCAAATCCAGCACCAGAACAGGTTCATCAATCTGTACCCATTCCGCCCCCAACGCCGACAATTTCTGAAGAATTTCACTATAAACAGGCAGAAGGCGTCCTAAAAGTGACAGCGGATCAAAGTCTGTAGTTGTCGCCTTGGATAGCTTCAGAAAGGTAACAGGCCCCACAAGTACGGGGCGGGACGGGATACCTTGCGCCTGTGCTTCGCGGAATTCATCCAATACCTTTGTCGATGTCAGGGTGAATTCTTGTTCCGCTGACAATTCCGGCACCAGATAATGATAATTGGTATCGAACCATTTCGTCATTTCAAGGGCCGGGATACCGCTACTTACGACCTTTCCACAGCAAGACTCTTCCTGGGCATCTCCCCGCGCCATGGCGAAATAGGTTGGCAGGCTGACATACCCGCCTTTCCAGTCATAAACAGGCGGGACCGCACCCACAGTCACGCTTGTATCAAGAATATGATCATACAGTGAAAAATCATTCGAAGGCACGATATCAACACCTGCCTGATGTTGTCTGGTCCAGATTGACCGGCGTAGCGCCGCAGCTTCCTGCTGCAAGGTTTTCGCATCAGACTGGCCGGCCCAGTATCGCTCTAAGGCAAACTTCAGTTCGCGTCGCGAACCGATACGTGGTGTGCCAAGTGTGGCAACAGGTATTATAGATTTTTTGGTCATTGGCTTAACCCCATTAAATAAGGGGGCAAAGGCCTGGGAAAGCATGCAAAGGCGACCTGCTAACAGCTGGCCTCCTACCACACAACATTCACCGGGACACCCCGCCCGAGGACATTCAATACTGTCGCGGCAGGTCTCCTGGCTTGCGGCTTGATACCCGTTTTCCACCTTCCCATGGCCGGTGGCCACAGTGGTCATCTTTGAAAACGAATGTGCCGCTTACAGTTGCGGGGGCAGCTCCGGACTTGTCAAAAACGCACCGAATTCCCTCTTAGCTTCAGCATAAAAACGCGGAAGAACCATCGACAAAGACTATTTGACGGATTTACGAACAATCGTCAACAGAAATATAAAGTTTTCTTTATATTGCATTGTGATACTGAAGCCAACAGACGCCGTTTATCCCCTGTTCTTCCGAACAGATCGGGTGGGTACATAGGAACCTTACAGTAGAGATGGATACGATTGATCTGCGAGCCGCCTACCCTGAGCTAAATGGCATGCCCTGACCGAGTGAACGCGCCACACATCGCTCCGTAGTGAGCGAGGAGAAGGCAAAGGCTACTCTTCCATTAGAGTTTCTTGTAATTCTTCCGGTAGCCAGTTCCACACGACATCATATTCCAAATCATGCAGCTCTTGATAAATCTGGGCTCCAAAGTCACAGATTTAATCAACCAAAACCGCATCAGGTCTATGCAAAAAAGTATCGAACGCGTGCCAAAGTACGATAAAGCCGCACCAACTCTTCCGCCTTAACGTTGACTTCTTCAGGCACAGCTATTTCCTCTTTTTGAGCTCAGGGTTTCTGTCCTTTAGATCCACATCATCCGTGATTACTTTCTCGTTCGCTCAGGTCACAGGATTCTTAACCTCTATAATCTCACTTGATTTCGTATCAAATGCTACAGAATTATTCCCTCGACCCATTCCTATACCGAGCTTACCTTGCACGTCCTGCGGACTACTCTTCGCCTCTTTAGATTTTGTACCAACAGTAAACACACTATTTTGGTCGCCCGCCTTATTGGGGCCGGAATCTTGAGTGCCGTCAACATCCTTACTGTTAGTAAAATGTGTCACCCTCTCCGTCTTGTCACAATAATGAACAAGAACACTAAGCTCACCCACAAAATAGGTAATGAAGTCAGCAAACGTTATGTTGTAAGTGCCATCTTTCCTTCTGTATTACGAACCGAAGTCAACATCAAGCACATGGCGAGGACTAAAATTTGAGCGAAATTTCGCTGGCTTATCTAGCAGTCCGGCAGGAATTATTTCCCAGTAGAGGCTCGACTTAGCTAGCTATGTCATAATAGCCATTAGCAAGCAGAATGACGACTGCCTCAAACAACTCCAATAATGTGACAATTCAGCGTCATCATGTTATATGATTTGAAGGGAATAAATCAGCTCAATTGTTGGTAAAGTGTTGTCTGAGCATTACACGTGAGGTGTGGCTATGCGGATAATATTACTCGTTTCGAAATTGATCTTTTTAGTACTGGTGTTTAGCACTCAAGGTTCATTAGCTTATTCCAATGATATCAGCGATAGCTCCCCCAAGTGGTGCAAGGTATCAAAGACTAATTCTGCATTTAAAGCTCTTTGTAATGAATTTCTATCTGTCAGGTCTGAAAATTTGGCACAGGTTAATAAGCCTGACAAATCTGGTTTAATTTTATCTCTGCGGAACGCAAAAGATTACAAAGACGTAAACTTGAAAACCAAAGCTTCTATACAGGATATTGCAAGCCTACGTTCTGCGCCAAGGTGGGTCTGTAGGCTAAATATCGCAAACAATATGCTATGCACTAAAACAGCTAGTTTGCTTGCATCTTACGATCAGGAAATGATTAAGGTAATTGTAAACGGAATCAATAATCTTGTAGCAAGCGGAACGATTAGCCCTAACGCAGCCGCTGTTGGTAAATGCCCAGACGGCAGGTGGGTAGGACTAAATATACCTAGCCAAAATAATAGCCACTTCAAAGAACATTTCAAAAACAGATGTGAACAGAATAAATGGTTTGCAAACTGGTCAACCAGCTCGAACAGTAATAGAAGCAATATACCGGGGAATGGAATTAATTTTGGGTCGGTAGGCCTGACTAATGATACAAACTCCTGTCTTTCAATGGAAATAAAACCACAAAACAGCATTATGTTTGATAGCTTAATGGGTATCCTCAGAAACTGCATGGACGATTCAGATAACCAAAATATAGATCCTATGGGTTTAGTATCGGAAGGAGGTTCAGATTCAAGTGGCTCTCCAGATTCAGCGGATGAGGAATCTGATGATGAGCCTAAAGAATTAGGTCCTTCAGATGATGCCACCGTTGAAGAAGAAACCACTACTTATGAGGACGGCAGGACGACTACCAGAACAACTTGGTCAGATGGCACGGTTACAGAGGTGACAACGGATTCTGAGGGAAATACTACTGTCGTTGTAACTGGTGCCCCAGAAGAAGATAGCGACAATTCGCGATCAGGAGGCTATGTTGTCGATAGTGAAGGTAACGTCACCAGTTCCTACGTGCAGATTAGTGACGAAGATGGAAATATGATTTCTGTTACACATTATGATGGTGATGGAAATATCACGTCATATGAGGACTCTTCTGGCAGGACTTCATATTTTGATGAAGGTCAGTATTTTAAGATTAATTCCGATGGGAGTTGGGATTATCGATATTGTTATTTGGGAGATTGCTACACTAGGCATCGATCCAAAGAGTTAGTGGATAAATTATTTAAAGCTCGCCAAAATAGCTCCTTCGCTTGCAATGAATTGGAACAGACGTGCATGAGTAAGTCTTGCACACAAGCAATACAAACCTATTTTGGGGCTCAAGAAGCGTGTGCTGGCAGCAATAATCAATTTTGTACTGATTATACTAGCGCATCAAGTTGCTGCCAAAATTCATCCCCTGGCAATCCATTAGTAGCCATGCCAAACCCTGAAGGCCCCCTCTATTGCACTTCCGCGAGCGTCAGCCCTTCGACCTCAATATGTGAAAAGCGTTGCGGTGTAGCCAGCCCGACGGACACATCATGCGTACAACAATGTATAGCAAGTGCCACTGTCGAAGTATTGCCATATGATATGATTGAAGCAAGTTGCATATACATGTACAGCGAGGCCTGTTTTGATGAAAGAGGCCCATTGAACCACCTGAAGAATGTGCCTGATATGTTTTTACCCTCTCCTTTGGGTAACAATTCTGGGGTGCATACTCACTTATTGTTTGAACGCATCGATAGTCCGTAAAACAATACCTAAGGATCGTCTGAGCATCTTCATCTGAGGAATTGCTGTAAGCCAATAAGCTGCGAAAGACTGGAAGGTCTCTACTCATTTTTGACGGATTAGTTTGCCTAATTGGCTTGACTTGGCGAAATGCCTCATTCCGCCTGCCCAATGAAGAGGCTTACTTCGAAGCATTATTATACAGCCACAAAGAACAATAAAATATTGGCACGCTGATAATTGTTGCCACTATACCGCTATTCTTAGAAAATCTTAACATAGATTCAATGTTAGTCTTGGAGAATGTGGAAGCTCAGTCGCAAATTTCTTATAGTATAAGAGCTACAGCCGGGGAAGTTTTCCGTACTTTTGGAAGCTCAAGTGCCGATCTGTACTGCATACCCGCCGTATACAAAGACACCAAAAGGAAACAAAAATACCCAGACACGCCAAAGTCTGCTGCAAACAACGACGTCATAATAAAAAAGGAATGAAATCCAAAACTTCTAATGGCCAGACGTTCATGTTGCTGGATTTCCGCCCCCTCCTTACCTGTATTCTTTAACTTTGGGGCTGGCTGCCCAACCCCAGAGTATAACTAGAATTTGGCGCCGAGTGTGATCATGATTTTATCAGTATCGGTTGCGAAACTGTCCGCACTATAGTGTGCGCCCTTGACATTCAGCGAGAAAGTCTTGCTCAGTTTCTTCGTAATCACCCAGTCAATTTCAGTACCATAGTCAGCACCACCGACGTCCGCAGAAAAATCATGATAGACAGCCATGAAATTAATTCCGGACAGCGGCCCATCACCAGATGTTTTGTAAGATAGCTGGACAAACTTATCCTCAAGCCCGTTCGCAGGCGTTGAAAGGAACTTGTCCGCAAAACCGTTAAACTTATGCAGGGTTGCCAAGGGTGTCTGGAAACTGGCTAGTCCATTATCAGAGCCCAGGAGTTCATAGCCAAGCTTTACCGTAAACCCACGAACAGAGGCAGAGAGCTCAGCATTCCAATAATCAGCGTTATAATCACGTTTGTCTGTCGCATAATCAGACTGATTGGCATATTCAACCGCGTACCCGATCTTCAACCCTTCATTGGGGGACGTGCCGCCAGTTGCCCGCAAACTAAATGTTTTGGACGACAGCGTTGCATCCACCGCATTGTTTGGCGTGTTGAGATTGATTAACAGCGCCGTACCTTCAAGATTTAGATACTCGGATGCTGCATATTTAGCATATAGAACATTTGTCTGGGTTTTCAGGTTACCAAGTGGGTGATCGTTGGAGAATATTCGGTTCACATTCCAGACATAACTATAAACTGCAGTCAGTTGATCCGCCGAATATACGGCAGTAACCGCGTCAAAGGTCTGGTCATTCTGACGCCAGCCAACGGTACCAACATAGCGCTGACTCCCAAGGTTTACTCCTTGACGGCCAGCCTTAAATGCAAAGCCGTTCCCGGCTGAATATTGCAAGAAGGCCTGATTGATCTCTGTTGAGGCAGGGTCGGCCACCACAGGATAGCTTGTCTTGCCGTTCAGTGTGTTGTTGTAGCTAGTGCTGCCGAGAACCAACGTGTTTTCAAACTCCAGATACCCTGACAGGCCACTATAGGTGCCGGTCTTGTATCCAAGCTTGGTTCTGAGCGTAGAAGCCGTAGCATTGTCAGGCAAGCCGTCCTGATCAACCATTTCCAGACGGTAACGCAGGTCAAGGCTTACATCACCATTTGACAACGCATCAATAACACTCTCAGCGTCAGAAGACAGGGCCGGAACTGAAGCCATGCCCATAGCCAAAGCAATAACAGATGTTGTGACTTTTCTCATTTTAGTCCTCCTGAGTCGTCTCACATAACCTGTATGTACGTCAGGCACCGCACCTGCCACGTGACCTAGGTCAAGCGTCTGAAAAACAACGAGAACTGTGCGAAAATGTCGCACCCGGCTAACGTCGACGGATCAAGAGTTAGGGCGGATCAGGCGGCGATATTGGCCTTCATCAAAGTTGTAAGACAACAGTTCACCACTTTCGATAATGAAGTACCAAGCATGGAGATCAAGCCTGCCATTATTGAGGGCTTCATCCACATAAGGAAAGCTCATCAAGTTTGAAACTGATACGAGTGCAGCCTCCATTTCACAGACTTGGCATTTTTCTTCAAAAGAGGCGAAGTCCATGCCGTCTTCAACAGCTGTTTTGGCGTCCGCGACAACCTGTACCCAGCCTGAAATATAATCATCAACCAAAGGGGCTTCTGCCGAGGGCTGTGACATCAATGCCCTGATACCACCACATCCGCTGTGGGCCATCACGATAATATGCTCCACCTCCAGCACGGTCACTGCATACTGCACTGCTGCGCCCACTGAATAATGGTCGTGCCGTCCTTCAACAAACGGAGGCACAATGTTGGCCACATTGTTGACCGCGAAGATTTCTCCCAGTCCCGCATAGGTTAGGATGGCAGGATTTACCCGGCTGTCACTGCAACCAATCACCATCACTTTTGGTTTTTGTGTCTTTCCTGCCCACGTACGATAAGCTTCAAACTCTTTGTCCAGATATTTGGTACGAAATGCCTGATACCCTTCGATTAAACCTTCATATGAATCCATGGGTACTCTCCCCTGTATCGGAATGTCGACGGCTCCCCCCTAAAGGGAAGCCGCGAGGTCAAAACCGGTAATCTTAGCATTTTCAGCCAGGTTCAGAATGTAAGACCGAATCCCTTCCCGCACACTGCGTGTATGAAGATAGTCCCGGATTTTATCCTCTACTGCCCCAAATGGCATAACCTGCCCATCTGCATCCGTGGTCCGAAAACGGTCAACATTGCTATCATAATAGGACCTGCACACATCAGTCGTTGCCTCAGGTACTGCCACGGCTTCTTCCACAAGCTGCATTAGGGCTGCATCAATATGCTCTTCTTCAACCCTTTCGCCTTTAAGCAAACCCAAACGACGGGCTTCCTGCTGCATCAATTCCCGAACAACCAGTGCCTGTGCAGCCGCATTGCGGGCTTCTTCCATATTTTCAGCTGAGTGATACTGCATCTCAGTAAAAACCGCATTATCATCAATTTCGGTCTGATTAACGTAGATCGGCATGACTTATCCCCTTTTCCGAACAACCTGATACCCTGACCGAACAAAATATTTGATCGGCACTGAGAATACATGCACAAGACGAGTGAACGGGAAGATAAGGAAGATTGTCAGCCCCAGGAAGATATGCAGCTTGAAGACCAGTGCTTCATGCATCACATAATCTGCAGCCCCACCCCTGAAAGTGATAATATGCTGGGCCCAGTTCGCGAGAGCAATCATGCTGCTGCCATCGGGATGCTGCGCTGAAAACGGAATAGTACCAAGACCAAGGATCAGTTGGATATAGAGTATCAACAGGATCAGCGTATCAGACGTTTTGCTAGTTGCACGAATACGAGGATCCGTCAGACGCCGAACCAGCAGCATGGTCATCCCCACAAAACACATGGCTCCAAAAATACCACCCGCTATCATTGCCATTTTCTGCTTGGTCGCAGCTGACATCACCAGATGGTAGACACTTTCCGGGGTAAGCAAGCCCACAAGATGCCCGAAGAATAAGAGGATAATACCAATATGGAAAAGGTTTGAGCCAAGCCGCAATCCTTTCTTGCGAAGAAGCTGTGAACTATCCGCCTTCCAGCTATATGGATCCTGATCATAGCGGAAAATACTACCTACAATCATGATGACAATGGCGATATAAGGATATATGCCAAACACGAATTCATTAAGGTAACTGGCCATTTTATCCTCCTAATGCTTTACATTGCTAATTTCAGGTGAGACGCCGGGGCGCGGCATCGCGCTGGGACATGTTCCACAGTCCACGGCCCCGGTTCCGTCGAAGGCTGGGGTGTCTTCCCATTCCTTATCCAGCGCCTCAAAACTGTCATCCCTGGCCGCATCTTCGGCCAGCGCCTGTTTGACAAAGTCTTTGTTGATTTCTGCCTTCGTCAGACTAGCCAGCGCTTTAAAGACAATATGGTAGTCATTGCCCTTTGCCTTCAGCTTGGCCCCAACAGCAGCGATGATGTGAACCACTTCACCAAGGAGTTCCTGCGCCTCTTTTGGATTGCACAGTGACAGGAACTCTAGAAACATCGGCAAATAGTCAGGGAGTTCCCTGACGTTCAGCTCCAACCCACGGGACTTATAGTGGCCAATAAGATCAACCATTGCCTGCCCCCGGTCCCGGCTTTCACCGTGAATATGTTCAAACAGATATAGTGAGTGTCCTCGGCTGCGATCAAAAGTTGCGACATACTCTTCCTGAATTTCCAACAGATTGCGATTGGCGAGTTTATCCATAAACTCAAGAAGATTACGTTCAACTGCTCTGGGAACCAGTTTTTCCTCACTGACAGTTTCAATCAACTCATCCACATGAATCTGCATATCTTCCTTTGGATAGGACAGGAGCAAACCGATTATTTTGAATGTCTTCATCATCCCCTCCTGACTATGCCGTTCATGCTATTGTTGTGGGTTGGCGTCCCAAAGAGCGACTTTTTCGTAGCTCCTCCTGAACAGCCGTTACCGAAACTGAACCCGCACTCACTACGGCTGGCAAACGCGATGTCATTGTCAAATGGCGTATCACCTGCATATTCGCGGTGATTAGTCGGGATTACATACCGATCTTCATAGTTAGCAATCGCCATCACCTTGTACATTTCATCTACGGTTTTGACGTCGAGGCCAACATGATCAAGGATGTTGTCATCGGCCGCCCCATCCACATGGCGAGTACGCATATAAGCACGCATCGCCAGCATACGTTCCAAAGCGTGGGCGACAGGTTGTTCCTTGCCGCCTGTCAGCATGTTTGCCAGGTATTTGACAGGAATACGCAACTTGGACACATCCGGAATAACTCCATCGTCCTCAATCTGACCTTCCTCCCATTTACTCTGAATTGGGCTCAGAGGCGGAATATACCAAACCATGGGCAAAGTGCGGTATTCCGGATGCAACGGGAAGGCTACTTTCCATTCCATCGCCATCTTGTAGACAGGAGATGCCTTCGCAGCCTCCAGCCAGCTATCCGGTACACCATCGCGTTTTGCAGCAGCGATCACATCCGGATCATTCGGATCTAGGAAGATATCGCATTGCGCTTCATAAAGTGCACCTTCATCTGCAACACTGGCGGCCTCTTCAATGCGGTCAGCGTCATACAGCATCACACCAAGATAACGGATACGCCCAACGCAAGTTTCGGAACAAACTGTGGGTTCACCATTTTCAATCCGCGGGAAGCAAAATGTACATTTCTCTGATTTGCCAGATTGCCAGTTGAAATAGATTTTCTTATAAGGACAGCCGCTGACACACATGCGCCAACCGCGGCATTTGTCCTGATCGATCAAGACAATGCCGTCTTCTTCGCGCTTATAGATCGCGCCAGATGGGCATGACGCCACACATGCTGGATTAAGACAGTGTTCACAGAGCCGCGGCAGATACATCATGAAGGTGTTTTCAAACTCACCGTACATATCTTTTTCGATATCTTTGAAATTATAGTCCTGTGACCGTTTTACGAACTCCCCACCAAGGATTTCTTCCCAGTTGGGACCCCATTCCGGTTTTTCCATCTTGTCACCGGTGATTACTGAATGGGCGCGTGCTGTTGGTACGTCCTTACTTTCGCCAGACTGCTGCAAATGCGCATAGTCAAAAGTAAAAGGCTCATAGTAATCATCGATTTCCGGCAAGTCTGGGTTGGCAAAAATATTAGCCAGCAAACGGAACTTACCCCCCATCTTCGGCTGGATTTTACCACTCGATTTACGCTTCCAGCCGCCATTCCAGCGGTCCTGATCTTCCCAGTTGCGTGGGTAGCCCACACCGGGCTTGGTTTCCACATTATTAAACCAGGCATATTCAACACCGGCGCGGCTGGTCCAGACGTTTTTACATGTTACGGAACAGGTGTGGCACCCGATACATTTATCAAGGTTCAGGACCATACCGATCTGTGCTCTTACTTTCATCGGTCTTTCTCCTATTCTGCTGCTTCGCTTTGGTGGTTTTCATCCCCAAAGTCGACATTTTCCAGTTTACGCACCATGACGAACTCATCCCGGTTTGACCCAACGGTTCCGTAGTAATTGAAGCCGTATGAAAGCTGGGCATAGCCGCCAATCATGTGGGTTGGCTTGACAACTGCACGGGTAACAGAATTATGGATACCGCCCCTGCCGCCAGTTGTGTCGGACTTGGGTGTATTGATGATTTTTTCCTGCGCGTGATACATCATGGTCATGCCTTCAGGAACACGCTGGGAAACCACCGCCCGTGCCACGATTGCACCGTTGGCATTATAAAGTTCGATCCAGTCATTATCTTCCACATCGATCTTTTTCGCGTCCACTTCTGACATCCACACAACTGGGCCACCCCGGTTCAAGGTCAGCATCAGAAGGTTATCGGAATAAGTAGAGTGGATGCCCCATTTCTGGTGTGGGGTGATCCAGTTCAGCGCCACCTCTTTCTTGCCTTCGCCAAGGCTGGCAACAGGCTTGACTGTTTTGGTGTTCACTGGCCCTTTGTAGACACAGAGTGTTTCCCCAAAATCACGCATCCATTCATGATCCTGATAGAAATGCTGACGCCCTGTAAGAGTACGCCACGGGATCAGTTCGTGGGTGTTGGTATAGCCCGCGTTGTAGCTTACATGCTCATCCTCAAGCCCGGACCATGTCGGCGAAGAAATAATCTTCCGTGGCTGCGCCTGAATATCGCGGAAACGGATTTTTTCTTCCTGTTTCGGACGGGCAAGATGGGTATGGTCACGCCCTGTCTGCTGACCAAGGGCGCCCCATGCCTTGACTGCCACATGCCCGTTAGTTTCAGGCGCAAGCGAGAGAACGACCTCCGTGGCATCAATGTCGGTTACAATTTTTGGTCGACCGGCATTGGCACCCTCTGTGTGGCTGCCGTTCAGCTTGCCAAGGAATTCAACTTCTTCATTGGTTTTCCAGTTAATGCCCTTGCCGCCATTACCCATCTTTTCAAGGAGCGGACCAACAGACGTGAAACGGGCATAGGTGTTAGGATAATCCCGTTCAACTGTGATCAGCGATGGCATTGTCTTGCCGGGAACTGGGTCACATTCACCCTTTTTCCAGTCCTGAACGCCCAGGGGCTGAGCCAGTTCAGCCGGTGTGTCATGCAGGATCGGCAGGGTTACAACGTCTTTTTCTACTCCCAAATGACCAAGGCATAGTTCAGAGAATTTCTCTGCAATGCCTTTATATATATCCCAATCACTACGGCTTTCCCAGGCCGGGTCAACGGCTCGTGACAGTGGGTGGATAAACGGATGCATATCTGACGTATTCAGATCGTTCTTTTCGTACCATGTAGCAGACGGCAGAACGATATCACTGTACACACAGGTAGTAGACATACG
Organism: Kordiimonas sediminis; assembly: GCF_014656395.1. Lineage (GTDB taxonomy): Bacteria > Pseudomonadota > Alphaproteobacteria > Sphingomonadales > Kordiimonadaceae > Kordiimonas_A > Kordiimonas_A sediminis. The sequence goes on along the minus strand of NZ_BNCI01000002.1, from coordinate 23,182 downwards.
GAAGTCAAGCGTGACGACCAGATCAAGCTTACCTTCCGGTGCTTCATCATGCCAAACCACTTCATTGGGTTTTTGTGTGCCGTCGGTTGCACCCAGATCTTTGCCAAGCAAGCCATGCTGGGTACCCAAAAGGTGTTTCAGCATATATTCGTGCCCCTTGCCGCTTGAACCCAAAAGGTTTGACCGCCATACAAAGAGATTACGTGGGAAGTTCTGCGGATTGTCCGGGTCTTCGCAGGCAAAGCCAAGGTTGCCGGATTTCAGCTCGTCTACAACAAAATCAGCTTCAGATTTTCCGGCAGCTTCAGCATCACGGGCAATCGTTAGCGGGTTGCGGTTAAGCTGCGGTGCAGATGGTAGCCAGCCCATCCGTTCAGACCGCACATTGCAGTCGATCAGGCTGTACTCTTTCCACTTTTCCTTATCAGCTGTTGGTGACAGGATTTCATCCACGCCCAGTTTTTCATACCGCCACTGGTCTGAGTGGTTATAGAAAAAGCTGGTGGAGTTCATATGCCGGGGGGGGCGTGACCAATCCAAACCAAATGCGAGTGGCTGCCAGCCGGTTTGCGGACGGAGTTTTTCCTGCCCCACATAGTGGGCCCAGCCACCGCCGGACTTACCTATACAGCCACACATGATCAACAGATTCATAATCCCACGGTAGATCATGTCCATATGATACCAGTGGTTAATAGCCGCTCCTAGAATGACCATAGACCGACCATGTGTTTTATCTGCGTTATCCGCAAACTCACGGGCTACCTTGATCACCTTATCTGCTGCCACTCCGGTGATTTTTTCCTGCCATGCAGGGGTATAAGGAATGTCCTCGTCCAGGCTTTTGGCAACATTGCTACCACCAAGGCCGCGATCTATGCCGTAGTTTGCAACAAGAAGGTCGAAAACAGTGGCGACTACCATTTCCTCGCCTGCAGCGGTTTTGATTTTGCGGACAGGCACATTACGGTCAAGGATACCGTCATGGTCGGTATGCTTGAAGATTGGTTGGTCGTTTTCAAGGTTACCAAAATACGGGAAACCTACTGAAACAACTGCATCATGTTTTTCTGCGAGGCTAGTTTCGGGCCAGATCTCAGACCCGTCAGCCGCATTTTTAAGCTCAAGGTTCCATTTGGCACTACCATCCCAGCGGGAGCCAATAGTACCGTTCGGCACTTTTACCTCGCCTGTATTGGCATCAAACAAAACTGGTTTCCAGTCCGCATTCTTTTCTTCGCCAAGATTACCTTCAAGGTCACTGGCGCGGAGCGTCCGGCCCTGTACATAACGATCGCCTTGTTTTTCAAGGCACACTAGGAAGGGCATGTCGGTATATTGGCGGCAGTAGTCATCAAAATAGTCCGACTTGCCGGCCAAATGGAATTCTTTGAGGATCACATGGCCCATCGCCATTGCAAGGGCACTGTCTGTACCCTGTCGTGGGTTGAGCCACAGGTCAGTCAGCTTCGCAACCTCTGAATAATCAGGGGTAACTGAAACGGTTTTAGTGCCTTTGTAACGAACTTCCGTAAAGAAATGGGCATCCGGTGTCCGGGTTTGCGGCACGTTTGACCCCCATGCCATGATGTACCCTGAATTATACCAATCGGCACTTTCAGGCACGTCCGTCTGCTCGCCCCATGTTTGCGGAGAACTAGGCGGAAGGTCACAATACCAGTCATAAAAACTCATACAGGTACCCCCTATCAACGACAGATACCGTGAGCCCGCAGCGTAGGAAATCATGGACATGGCAGGAATTGGGGAGAAACCAATGATACGGTCAGGGCCATACTGTTTGGCAGTATAGATGTTGGCTGCTGCAATGATTTCGTTTACCTCATCCCAGTCAGCACGGACAAAACCGCCAAGGCCGCGAACCTTTTTATAAGTCGTCGCCTTTTCCTTGTCTGAGCAAATGCTCGCCCATGCATCTACAGGGTCAGAATGATCCGCCTTTGCCTGACGCCAAAGATTGATCAGACGCGCACGCACCATGGGGTATTTGAGCCTGGATGCACTGTATAGGTACCAGCTATAACTGGCACCGCGCGCACATCCTCTTGGTTCGTGGTTCGGGAGATCCGGCCGGGTTCTTGGGTAATCCGTTTGCTGGGTTTCCCATGTTACCAGGCCGTTTTTCACATAAATTTTCCAGGAACAGGAGCCCGTGCAGTTCACCCCGTGGGTAGAGCGCACAACTTTATCATGCGCCCAGCGTCCACGGTAGGCATGCTCCCAGTCCCTGCTTTCGTCAGTGGTGATGCCGTGCCCGTCCGCAAAGGTTTCGGGGCTAGCCTTGAAATAGTTCAGTCTATCTAAGAAATTGCTCATTAGAGATCTCCAGTTAATGCCTTACGGGTTTTTCACGTAAGCGTTTTTGCGGAGGTAGAACCACCAGTTGATCAGGATGCAAACGCCGTAGAAAATGGCGAAGCCGTACAGCGCATATTCTGGTGTTGTTGCTTTGATCTGTTCCCCGAATACTTTAGGGATGATGAAAGCACCGTAAGCTGCAACAGCAGACGTCCAGCCAAGCACGGGGCCCGCCTGTTCTTTGTTAAAGACAATCGCAATGGTACGGAAAGTAGAGCCGTTACCGATACCGGTCGCAGCGAACAAAATAATGAACAGAATTAGGAACGGATAGAAGAACTGCTCAGGCGCTGCAGAGGCATAGGCTGCTTTCATGAAATAGGCCACACCAAGCGCAGAGCCAACCATGACCACAGAAATGATCTGGGTCACATAGGCACCACCCCATTTATCCGCCATTTTACCACCAATTGGACGGATAAGCGCACCAATGAACGGCCCCATCCAGGCGAACATCAAGGCACTTGGGCCATTTGGGTTCACAGTATTATGGGTCATCACACCGTCAACAAGCAGGTGCTGGAAACCAAAAATCACCTTGATCGCAAGCGCAAGTGCTGCTGAGTAACCAATGAAGCTACCAAATGTCATGGTATAGATGATAGTCATCGCCCATGTGTGCTTGTTGTTGAAGATCTTATATTGACGCTTCAGGTTGGTATTCACCTTGCCCGGGATCAATTTTAGCAGGAACAAAGTAAGGGCAATAACGATCGGCAAGACAATCCATTTGGAAAGTTCAATACCAGACCCACCCACAGCTTCTGGCAGCAACAGCCACAAACCAAACACGGAGGTCAGAAGCCCGATCAAAAGCATGCCTGTGATTTTAGCAAATCCAGAAATAGCACCATCCGCATCAGGTGAAACATGCTCGTCGCGGATATTGTTCATCCCGATCCAGCCTGCAATCACAAGTGGCACGAGAAAGACCACCCAGATAAAGCCAGCATTCTGGATGAATGTTTCAGTCCCTGCGGGGATTTTACCTATCAGCGTGCCGGAGGTGTTCTGAAGTGTCATGCTGTCACCGCCAAAGAGACCAAAAGTCATAACAAGAGGCACCAGAATCTGCATGGTAGTCACACCAAAATTGCCAAGCCCTGCATTCATACCAAGCGCATAGCCTTGGATTTTCTTAGGATAAAAGAAGCTGATATTTGACATGGATGATGCAAAGTTACCACCACCAAAGCCGCTGAGGAGTGCCAATAACTGAAATTGCCACAGTGGTGTATCAGGGCTTTGCAGTGCATAACCGGCCCCAAGCGCTGGCAGGATCAGCAGGGCAGTCGTGAAGAAGATCGTATAACGCCCCCCTGCCAACCGGATAAAGAAGGAGCTAGGGATACGAAGGGTTGCACCGGATAGGCCAGCGATCGCAGTCAGTGTAAAGAGTTCACTTTGTGCAAATGGGAACCCAAGGTTCATCATCTGCACAGTGATGATTCCCCAGTAAAGCCATACAGCAAAGCCGCACAAAAGGCTGGGTATCGAAATCCAAAGGTTACGTGTGGCAATTTTCTTACCTACACTTTCCCACTGGGCCTCATTATCCGGGTCCCAGCCTCTTAGGTCACCGCTCGTTTGGGAAACAGCTGAACCCATGTTGTCTTTTGTAATGTCAGACATAAGTTTTCTCCTGAACAGTCACCGGGCGAAGCCTCTCGCCCAGCACTGTTATTGGCCCTAGTCGTGCAGGGCTTCCAGTTCCGGCAAATTGCGGGGGCCGCGAAGTGCCGGTGTACGTTTCTTTTCAAGGTTAAGGATGGCGAAGTGCATCCATGTCAGGGCAATCCCGATGATGATTGTGAGCAGCATGAAGCAGCTTGTCCAAACGCCGATAACATCATTCATGTAGCCAAAGACGATAGGTAGAAAAAAGCCACCTAGGCCACCAATCAGCCCAACGATACCGCCTACCGATCCAACATGATCAGGGTAATAAACCGGGATATGTTTATACACCGCCGCCTTACCAAGCGACATAAAGAACCCAAGCACCACCGTCAGGAAGACGAAGAGCTCAAGTGGAATAGTCAAGTTGAAACTGATCGGCCCATTGATGCCTGCTACTGTATAATCCGTTGCTGGGTAAGACATAAAGAAAGTACAAACAACGGAAGCTATAAAGGTCCAGTACATAACTGTCCGTGCGCCATACTTGTCTGACAGCCAGCCCCCCAACGCCCGGAAAATTGAACCCGGCAAGGCATAGGCTGCCGCCAGCATTCCCGCTGTTTGCAGCTCAAGACCATAGGCGCCAACATAGTAGCGAGGCAACCAAAGAGCCAACGCAACAAAGCCGCCAAAGACGAAGAAATAATAGAGCGCAAACCGCCATACCTGAAGATTTTTCAGGGGCTCCATTTGCTCCATAAATGACGCGTGCTTCTGGCCAGTTTGTTTTCTGGCAGCTGTCGCAGGGTCGTCCTTTGTAAAGAGAAAGAACAGAACAGCAGTGATAGCAAGAACTATTGAGTAAATCTGAGCCACACCCTGCCAAGAACCACCGACAGCGATCAAAAGGAATGGCGCACCAAAGTTGGTGACAGCCGCTCCTACGTTACCCATACCAAAAATGCCTAAGGCTGTGCCCTGCTTTTCTTTTTCATACCATTTGGAAACATATGCAATACCAACAGCAAAACTGCCGCCCGCCAGACCGACTCCAAGAGCCGCAACCAGGAACATTTCGTAAGTTGTCACCATGGTAAGCAAATAGGCAGCGAGCGCGGTTACCAGCATTTGTACGGTATAAACAACGCGCCCACCATATTGGTCTGTCCAGACCCCCAAGAAGATGCGGCTAAGCGACCCCGTCAAAACAGGTGTTGCCACGAGGATACCAAACTGCGTATCACTCAGACCCAAATCGGCCTTGATCTTGATGCCGATGATTGAAAAAATAGTCCATACGGCAAAGCATACAGTGAATGCCAGTGTGCTTGCCCCCAGGGCCGTATTCTGTGCGCCTCTTGAAACGCCTTGACTAAGCATAGCCATCTCCTCTGAATATTTGCTGTGTGTAAAATGCAAGAAGATGACGTAAGGCTGTTTGACCAAGGTCAAGTGATCAGAAAGCCGATGGAATCCTCCCTTTACCTCCCCGGAAAACTTTAGGTTTTCAGCGATTTTGACAATTTCACCTTCGCCACCTGGACATATTGACGCAGGACCAGAGTGCTGTAAAATACGATGCGCGAATAAGGACCCTCATAATTACGATATGATAACAATTGTAAAACTTCTGCATTCTCTTGGGGATGTGATACATCGCTTACAACAGGAGAGGGGAAGTGCTGTCCTCTTTCTGGATAGCCGTGGGAAAATATTCTCTAAACGACTGCAAAAACAACAAGTTATAACAGACACGGCTGTTTCTGAGTTACTGGTCGTTATGGAAAACGCCTATAATATTGACCTTGTATCAAACTATGCATGTACGCGTCTTGCTGATCTGAAGCGAAGACTCAATGGGCTTGATGTCTTACGCGATCAGGTTAAAACATTTCAACCTACCTATACGCAGGCGATTAATTCCTACACGTTTGAGTTTAACGCACCCATTTTGGAAACCATGGTTGCGATTGCACAGGGTTGTCCTAAATTTGTGTCCCCTCTTGTCACCGCTTTCAGTAATTTCATTCAGTGGAAAGACCGAATTGGTCGAGAAAGAGCATTGGGATCGCGGGGTTTTTTCACCTATGCGTATAGAAACCCTGAATTCTGTGATCGCATGATATCCTTGATGGCAGAGCAGGAAACCTATTTAAACAGCTTTATGGCTGTTGCGTCTCCACGACAGATTTCCATCGTACAAAATATTGTTACAAGCAAAAGGATGCAATCTGTTGAGGAAGTTCGTGATCTTCTGAAGGCCAATTCCCCGACTGCCAAAATCGAGGAGTATTCCGGCGAACAGTGGTTCACGATGACAACAGAGGTTATTGATGAACTAAGGGAAGCCGAAATTGAGCTTGTTAAAGGGTTGTATGGTCCCGAAGGTGAAGCTGACTTTTCCCCAAAGCTATTAAGCGAGCATGACGAAAAAAGTAGTCTTTTCCCTTACCTCAGGTCCCTAACTTTATTCTCAACGCTTTCAGATCAAGAACTAATGGAACTTTCCGGTTTTGCCACCGTAAAAACCTATAATAAAGGCAAGCTTTTATTCCTACAGGGCGAACCTGCTTCCCGCATCTATATTGTGATCAGTGGCTGGGTGAAAGTCTATAATGGGCTTGAAACTGGTGAAGAAACAATTCTGCAGATGCTAACAGGTGGAGATACCTTGCTCGAGGCAGCAGTCTTTCTGAACACCTCTGCCCCTGTTAATGCTCAAATCGTTGAGGATGCGGTCCTTATGTCCATTCCTGCACCTGTTATCCGGCAAAGGGTGCAAAGCAATAACAAGCTCGCCCTGAGCATGTTGAATAATGTATCTTTGAAATCTCAGATGCTGATTTACCAGATCGAACAGAATAGACTGAAATCTGCCCGTGAAAGAGTGGGCTGGTTCCTGCTACGCTTGATGATCAATCAGGATCCGGATGACGGTGTCATTCACCTGCCATATGATAAATCCATCATTGCATCTTACCTGAATATGCGGCCAGAAACCTTTTCTCGCGCATTAAAAAAGATGCGTGCCGAGGGGTTTGAAGTACAGAATGAAACAATCACCATTCCCAAAGGCAAGACTCTTTGTGAATTCTGCGATAGCTATGTCGCCAATGACTGCAAACGTGCCGGTCAGCCCGACTGTCCGCACCCTGACTTTGTAGAAATTGACCTGCTGTAGGCCCTAAGAATGCTAAAAACATGTGCGACTTGACCATGGTCAAGTCTGTCATCATGCATGCCCCCTATATCTGAACCTGATGAAAACACCGAAACCCTTTTGCCTACGTTGTCCACTGCTGTTTCCCTTGAACAAAGTCAATATGGCATCCGGGTCGCAAGTAGAAACCTTGCCGGGTTGGTGATGGAAACGTGCCAACCTCTCAGCTTTAGAAAGGATTGTTTTCTGATGGGTATGCTTCGTGACAATTATAACCGCACGTTCCCCTATCTGCGGTTATCAGTGACTGAGGTATGTAATTTTCGATGTAGTTACTGCCTGCCAAATGGTTACAAAAAACAGGGTATGAAAAGCTTTTTATCGCTTGAAGAAATTGAAAGACTCATAAGAGCATTTGCCGAACTAGGCGTTAAAAAAGTTCGACTGACGGGTGGAGAACCAACCGTTAGAAATGATCTTGCGGATATCATTTCCATTATTAAAAATACCGTCGGCATTGAAACCGTTGCGATGACTACGAATGGATACAAACTACCTGAGTTCATCGATTCTTATGCCGCAGCCGGGCTGGACGCAATCAACGTCAGCATGGATAGTATGAATAAGCAGAAATTCCATTCGCTTACGGGTCATGACCGGCTTGATGATGTTCTGAAAGGTATCCGAATGGCACGGGACCTTGGCATTCAGAAGCGCAAGATAAACGCTGTCCTTCTTAAAGGAGTGAATGATCTAGAGCTTGAAAATTATCTATCACTAATACGGTCCAGTGATCTTTCTGTCCGATTCATTGAACTGATGCGAACAGGGGATAACCAGGACTATTTCAATCAGTATCACCTGGACCCCGCCGCCCATATTGCAGACCTTCGGCAAAATGGATGGCAGGAAGTCCCTCGTGAAATGACCGACGGGCCTGCGCGTTGCTTTGCCCACCCGGACTATCAAGGCTCCATTGGATTCATCGCCCCCTATTCCCGGGATTTTTGTTCAACTTGTAACCGCCTGCGTGTCTCCGCCACCGGTGGGCTACAGCTCTGCCTATTTGGCGCAGATTACTTCAGCTTGCGAAAATATCTTCAAGATGATCAATCACTGCCTGACATGCAGGAACGTGTGACCTCCCTGTTAGGTATCAAGCCCCTTGCTCATGAATTGCATCAGGGCAACAGTGGCAGAACCGAACAACTTGCCATGATTGGTGGCTAAGCACCTTAGTTCATATTGTGAGATATCCTGTGTATAGTTACGATGAAGCCCTCAATATCATCCTGAACAAAGCGCAACCTCTTCCGCTAGAGATACATACAGTTGAAGATGCCCTTGACTGTATTTTAGCAGCAGACATTACTGCAAATATCAATGTACCTCCCTTTGCCAATTCAGCAATGGACGGGTATGCCTTCAGGGCGTTGGACATAGCGGATGCTTCGCTTGCTAACCCCATAAAGCTACCCATCCAGCAATCAATAGCTGCGGGTGCAGAGCATTCACCCCATGCCCTAAAAGGTGGTACTGCTGCAGAAATCATGACGGGCGCCCCGACACCTGCTGGGGCAGATACGGTCATCCCCGTGGAACGGACTCAACGGGATGAAAGCTTCCTTATTTTTACCGAACCATATCCTACAGGCTGCAATATACGAAGCGCCGGCGAAGATATGAAAATTGGTCAGAGAATCGCAAGAGCTGGGCATCGCATTACCGCTGCTCTTGTCCCTGCCTTATGTTCACTGGGGCGCGGCACAGTTCCTGTTACACCTCGACCCAAAATAGTCTGGTTGTCCACTGGGCAGGAGTTAGTTGATGACTTTTCAGCACCACTGGGTCCAAGTCAGATATATAATAGTTCAGGCCCCTTTGGTGAAAGTATGGCCGCTCCCCTTGGGGCCGATCTTTTATGGCGGCGAACTGTTGCTGACGACGGAACGGGCTTTCAAACTGCACTCAACGAAGCGATGAAAGGACCCGCCGACGTTATTATTTCAACCGGAGCTGTCAGTGTCGGGAAATATGACTTTGTGCGATCCGAACTCACAAAACTTGGTGCTGAAATTTTCCTGCACCGGGCAAAGGTCAAGCCCGGTAAACCAATACTGTTTGCCCGGTTATCAAATGGTAAGTATTTCTTTGGCCTGCCAGGTAATCCAGTCTCAACCGCCATGGGCCTACGAATGTTCGTCTCCCCCTTCCTCAGGGCTCTTTCAGGTCAAGCTACAGAGAAGCCAATAAAGGCCAGACTAACCAATCCCATACAGGCGAGTAAGCGCCTCACCTGTTTCCTGAAAGGTCGAGTGGAATGTTCAGATACAGGCACTCTGGTCGTACACTGCCTTCAAGGGCAGGAAAGCTTTAAGGTTGCGCCAATGGTACAAATGAATTGTTGGATCAAGCACCCAGAAGGTCTTGAAGTCTTAGCCGAAGGTAGTCTTGTAGATTGCATTCCTTTCTTTCCCCTCAACAGCTAGAAGGTCACTATGTCAGACAAGTTCAATGAAGATCGCCCTTTTATAAAAATTGGCATTGCAGTTCTGACGGTCTCAGATACTCGCACTTTTGACACTGACATCAGTGGCAAGATTCTCACCGATTTTGTCACCAGCATGGGCCATAACCTTGTGGACCGTAAAATCGTGATTGATGAAGAAATAAAAATTGCTGATCAATTACATTTGTGGATCGAGCAGGAAGACATTGATGTGATTATCAGTACCGGTGGCACGGGTATTACAGGCAGAGATGTCACGCCGGAAGCGGTCAGGCGGGTCATAGATCTTGAAATACCCGGTTTTGGAGAGCTCTTTCGAATACTGAGTTATCAGAAGATTGGCTCTTCAACTATCCAGTCCCGGGCACTTGCTGGCAAAGCAAAAACAACGCTAATTTTCGCTCTACCCGGTTCAACTGGTGCCTGCAAGGATGCCTGGAACGACATCCTGAAGTATCAGCTCGACAACCGCTTCGGACCCTGTAATTTCATCGAACTCATGCCAAGGCTCGGTGAATAGGCCTAGAGTTTCACCCGCAAATCTGTGGCAACCCCAAGGATTAAAAACGCCATCCACGCCCGTCAGTTTTTTTGATAAAGTACGTGAGAAGTGATCTCGAGCATGTAGTGTATTTACTCTCATATTTAGCGCCAAACTGACTGTTTCCCTGCATAACAACAGCACAAGACCATCAGAGTACCGAGGCTTTTATTGGTTGCAAGAGCATGCATCACTTTTGATTTACCGAGGTAATCCAATGAAACACAAAACATTCACTTCCATGATTTGCGGCACAGCTTTGCATCTCTGGTCGTTAGTCAGGGGCTAAGCCTACCGATGATCGGAAAACTCCTTAGGCATTCGCAGGTTCAGACAACAGCGCGATATGCGCACCTACAGGACACGGCATTACAGCAGGCGAGCATTATGATTGGCTCAGCGATTGCCACAGAGGGGCCGTGAGTAACTTTACAAGAAGTGGTGAACGGTGGGGCAGAGGCCTGTTATCCAATGTGTGCCGCCACACATAGCGCCTAGTGATCGAGGCAGTATCTGCCCCATCCCCACTAAATCACAGCCCCCCTGATAATAACCAAAGTTATGTTGCCGACCTTGTTTTTAAAGGAGAATTTTGAACGAAATTTGCACCTCTTTGCAGTCCGGTGAGTATGAAGATTGATAGTAAATTAGGCTCAGACCACCCCACCATGCGAGGCAAATACCAAGGGGCTCCCGAACCAATCCGTGAGCTAGGCGGCGTGTGAGTGATCAAGTAATGTGTCCCCGGAATTCCTCTATCTCTTGAGAGCACATTGAATTTATCTAATTCAACAAGTTCATTCGTGGGTGTTTATCTTGTCTTTCAAAGGACCTGCCTTCAAACAGGCCACAAGACTATTTATCCATCCAACAAAGAATACGGGAATAGATATGACGACAATTGTTATTTCCCGGCTCGACAGCTGACTCTCAAAGGTTATTCCCAAAACTTCAACCTGACCACCATTCCAGTAAGCAAGACCTAGCATCCAAACATAACCAAAGAATGGCGCTAAAGCCGTCCAAACCAAAAATCTTCTATATGGACTTTTTTCCTGCATCTCAAATCACCTTGATGGATCAAATTCTACTGTGCCTGTTGACCAGCGCTGTAGTGTATTCGCTATCCGCTCACCAATAGTGCGCCCTGTAGCATCCGCAGCTCCAGCTGAGACACGCGTTACGTTTGGCCGAGCTTCACCAATTGGAGTCAGTATAGTCCGAACAGTATTAGTAACACCAACATCCACAACCCCACCCACAACTGGTGCAGCAGGCCCAATTTCTGGAGCAGTCACCAATGTAGTACCAGCACCAGCAATGCCACCAATAGTTTGAGCAACCGTTTCACGCACAGGATTATCTGAGTGCTGATTTAGCCGCTATATTGAAACCAGCAGACCCTTTGCTAAAACCTTTGCTGAATCTGCCGCCCTTTTTCCTCCCTCCTTGAAACCCTCTTTGACAAGGTTGGTCGCCCTTTGTTGTTCTGAAATTGAAGCAGACCCCGCAATTGTAGACCAAAGTGTAGACGCTGCCTCAGTTGGATCAATTTCTAAATCTTCATCTTCTGCAAATTCTTCTGCTAACATCCCTGTCGGATCGGTATTATTAACCGGATCATTGCCCGTATAGCCATAGAGGTTCATATTGTCCTCATAGCCGATCGGGTCGGTTTGTAAGAACCGTCCAAGAGAGGCATGATAGTAGCACGCCCGGTAGTAGTAAAGACCCGTTGCCTCATCATACCGGCGGCCAGTGTAGCGGTACGGCTGGCCATCCGCCTGGGCCGGGACACCGTATTCATCATAAGAATAGACGGTAACCGTGGCCGGTGAAGCCTTATAACCCGCAATGATACTGCCCTGATGATCCTTCAGCAGATATTCACGGCTAGCCACCTGTTCAACAATGCCGGTTCCTGTTGTAACATACTGATAGTAGGCAACCCGGTCATCAAAACCACTGCCCTCATCTGCGGTCACCGTTCCGCTTATCTACCGTCAGCATATTAGTCTCAGCTTGAGAACTGCCTGGATTTCTGTTCGAAAGCGGGAAAGCAACTGTGATCAGGGTTGGGATGATAAATCCCCTTAGGTAGGACAGTCCAGATCGCGACGCCAAAAACTCCGGAGGCTGCGGCCCGAAATGAACCAGATATTGAGTGACCACCAACGCTGTAATACTGAACCACATCCCCCAAATGGCCAAACGTTTGCCGGTCGCGACCAACACCAGACTACATACGATCATAACCCGAATAAAGGATTGTACATGCATCATAGGAGAAGACACAGTGGTGCCCCCACTAAAATAGGTCTCAACCATCAAATTCAAATGATATATGATTAACAGACCTGCAAGTAGTGCGATTATGCTACGTCTGATTTTTACAGAGAGAGTGTTTGTTATAGTAGGTCTGATCATTATCGAACGCCTCCAAGCGCTTCAAATCTTCTGATAGCGAACTATTGAGATTACCGGTTATTAGGCACAAGCTTGTGTGCCCGTACAATCATGTGTAAGGAAACTAGTCTCAAACGATTTTGATTTTATTGGAATATATATTCTAAAATATGTTTGTCAATATTGCAGCTCGTCTGGGAGGCATTGTATATGGCCTCCTTGAAGCAGGGGAACAACGTCTTCTAGACTATCTATCTTCCTAACCCTCTAACTTACTGAGAAGTTATGTCAACAATTCTGAGGTTTTATTCACCATTGTTTTCATTAAGTTAAATAAACATAACCTTATAGATTTATTTGTTCCGTATTTATGCGGATGCCATCAAAGTGCTACAAAATGGTGATACATTTTCGAAATCAGTGTTTGGTGCCATCAGTAAAAATCCGAACAATCGGTATGTTATTTAGTGATACTTAGCTCGCAAAATTTGACCTATATTGAGGAGTTAATATCTCCCAAGTAAAAAAGATACTTGGGAGACCGCTATTAGTATGGTCATTTGGAAAACAGTCGTCCAAAGTTGCTGTCCGTACGCCAACGGGGGCGAGAAGGGCTGTTGCCCAGAATAGTGCCAATGGAAAAGGCCACCTTTACAAAATTTGCCCCGGCCGAATAATCGATTGGAAGCGAGGCTTCATCTGTTGGTTGATGATAATGCCTTTTTAAGAACATTCCAAAAAGATCATGACCGTTGATGGATGGATCTCTTGAAGCAAAGCCGGGCGATAAATGTACAGACGGCAAACCCATTTTTACAAATGAGTAGTGATCACTTCGTGTAAATAGTGAAAGTTCGGGCATTGGGTCAGGGCTTAGTTTGAGGCCAAGAGGTTCTAAGGCCGCTTCAAGTGAATCGGAGATTGTTGAATGCTGCCCCCCAAATGCTACGATATCGGCAAAGGGGTACATAATGAGCGGCATATCAATGTTTAAATTGGCAACCATGGACTGAAGAGGGACAGTCGGGAATCTGGCAAAATAGTCAGAGCCCAACAGTCCTGCCTCTTCCGCCGTGACCGCAACAAAAAGAATGGAGCGTTTTGGCTTTGCAAGATTGCTGAATCGTCTAGCCGTCTCCAGCATTATGGCTATTCCAGCGGCGTTATCGAGAGCCCCATTATAAACTGCACCATCAGCATCGACCCCTAAATGGTCTAGATGAGATGTAAAAACTATATATTCATTCATCAGAGTTGGATCACTCCCCTCAACAAGCCCGACAACATTTGAACTAGTTACTTTTTCGTGAGAGCTTTTGCGCTTAAGCGATACTTCAATACCCAAATCAAAGCCGGCTGGAATATGACCTCTGGCCATTGTTTCAAATGTGTCGTCCAAAATATGGCCGGCGGATTTGAATAATTTGCGACCTGCATCGACAGTGATGTATGCCAATCCCTTCAGTTCAGGATAATCTTCTGAGACAATTCCTGATTGTGATTTCCACCGCAGAAGCGGTTTCGAAGCGAATAGACGATATCGCTGATATGTGTTTGTTTTCTGTTCAGCTGGTGTGTCAACGAAAATCACCCCTTTGGCACCCTGCCTAACAGCCAGTCGGACTTTTTCTCCGATGCTACTTACATGTGCGCCAAAATCATTTGCGAGCGCTGCAGGGCGACCGCCTAAAATTACAACAATTTTATCTTGAACATTCAGACCAGCATAGTCATCCAGATGTAACTCCTTAGACACAATACCATACCCGACAAACACCAACTCCCCGCGTACATTATCTTGTTGAGATATAGCACTCGGAAGCATGAAAAAGTCATCTTGGTACGTCAGATGAGATTGCTCGTTCTCTTCATGTATTGTGAACTGAACTGAACCCGGATTAAGTTTGCTTCTAATAAAAGGGACAGACTGAAACCAGGATGAGTTATCTCCTGCAGGGCGCATGCCGAATTGTTCGAAATGACTAGCAACATAATTTGCAGCGATTTCATATTCCGCTGTGCCAGTATCCCGACCTTTCAGATTGTCACTTGAGAGAAACGTCAGATGTGCCCGCAATTGGGCTTCTTCTATAGGGATGGTATGGAGTGTGTGGTTCTTGTCCGAGAGAGGTTGCGATATAGCTACAGGAGTCGCTGTCAGTATCAGGCAGATTAGCCCCAGTAAGCGATTATTAGATGCCGTCACAATGATGGTCCTTTCAATAGTTTAGAAATATTGACGACTATATGACGATGGAAAACAGTCAGGCGACCGAACCGGACGAACCGGACATTTTTCTGCGCACCTTTCTTAAAGGTTCTGTATTTTTTTCTGACTGGTCTGATGTGGTTCTTGATTATTTGGCAGAGCGCCAAAGTTGTCACTTTTACGATAGGTTGAAGGAGAGGTTTTTTGATGCTTTTTAAATGCTGCTGAAAAGGTGGATCTTGAGTTGAAGCCAACAGCAAAAGCAATATCAATTGTCCCCATATCTGTAGTTTTTAAGAGATTACATGCCTCGGCTATCCGGCAACTATTTACAAAGTCATAGAAATTTTGACCAATCTCGTCGCGGAGGGTTTCTGAGATGTGATGCGTGGAAATGTTCAGGATATCGCTTAGTTTTCTTAACGTCAGATCTGGATCCCGGTATGAATGCTCCTCCTGCATCGCAGCTCTAAGCTTTTTGCCAATCCTTGACCGCTGTTCATGGGAAAGAGAAGATCTAACGCGAGCGCGAATTTCAGGCTCTTGAACTCTCGACGATTGAGGCGCAGCAACCGAGTCAAATACAACTCGTTGATTGAGCGCAAGCAAGCTGAATGGCACGAGCCAAAGCATATGTACTAACCAGCCGTAATCATCAGCCAAGCCCAAAAAGTCAAAAACTCCCAACACCCAGAGTGCGACTAACAACAAAAGATAATTCCGCAACCAATTCAGCGTACGGTTTTCCAGATTTGAAAACAGATTTCGAATCCGTGTGCTATGTTCCCTTAACCGATTGATCGATAGCGTTAAATACAAGCCCATTTGTGTCACAAATAGAGCAGAAGACACCCATGACAACTGAAGAAGCAGTTCTGAAATGCTGCTTGTACCCTCTGAACCAGCCCCAATTTGAAGAAGCTTGATATCACCCGGCAACAAAGTGAAAGGTAGCTTGAGCAGTATAATAGTCAAAGCAAAACACAAGTGCCACCGAGGCTGATGCCGAATACGCCACGGAGAGGGAGATGTAAGCGACAATACATAAAAATAAAGGCTTGGGGCGAGGATGGGAATGAGGAGTGTGATCCAATTTATTAACCAGGGATATCGCACATATACGCCGGCGGTAGTCAGAAACAAGCTAATGTACCAGCACGCGAGCATCACAAACACCAAAGCAAGAAATGGCTGGAATTTGACACCTTCCCCTCGTCTGGAAAATAAGTACAATGCCATAAAAACGGCATGAAACCCTAGTGATGCAAATGCAAGATTCTTGATATCTATGCTTTCCATAAGTGCCTGCAAGTCCTTATAGCGCGCTAATAATTATATCCAACATCAGAACATTCGTCTCAGTTTGGGCACTTTATAATGTGAGTGTTTAGTTTATCATTTTTTAATAGTATGCCGCTTGTTGTTGATGTTGCAAGCGACGGATTTTGACAGTGTTATGTTTGATCCTTTCTCTTCGTTTCAAGATGGTTTCTCCCCTTCCGAAGTAAACGTCACCCGATGTCATAATATTTAGGCCCTCTTGGTGACAGATCCGAACGTTCCAATGCCATTTCAAGGATATTGCATTGTATCTTCGTGACAATATGGTTCAACACTTTGATGGAACGAGAGGGCTTATCCTTGCATCACTACGGTGAAACATAACACTCACATATTCACAACAATTCTGCGCTATAAGATCCTGATCGAGAACAAGCAGTATGCACATTAGGAACTGACATGAAGGGGCTAGTTCCTGTCTGTTTGGTCTTCTTTTTGATTGACAGCCATCGCTGCGTGACATGCGGCTACCACATGTGCATCAGCAGATTTTGGAACTTTGTGCGCTGGAAGATATAGTCTGACTACAGCAAGTGGATAGTGCACCCAGGCCAGATAGCAATTGTCTATCGGTACGCCTGAGGATCTGGAATATTTCCTTAAGAGAGCCGCCATTTCTTCATTTCGAGCATCACACTCTACAAGCAAAGACTGATTTGTTTCATGCCCAATGAACTGGGCGCGGCTACAACAAGCAAGAATAATAGCTCTTCCATGATGTTCCCTGCAAAATTTCGGCGTTACAAGTGCGACTGCTTCGCTATCAACGGTCTCTGCATCACCAATGGTGGCTAGAAAGAGCCGCTGAAAAGCTGACAACGCATCAACCCAGGCATGAGCAAGCAACCCCTCTCTCGATCCATAGTGATGATAAATCGAACCCGTCGAAACACCTGTCTTCTTGACCAAAGCCGGGATCGACAGTGAACCATCCATTGCGAGCGTCTCTCCAACAGCTGCAAACAATCCTGCTTCATCTAATATCGAACGTCGCCCCATCTCCTGTCACCTATTCTTTGCCGCAGATTTCAAGATGCCCGTAACCACCCCAATGGTTCCGTACACGAGAATGAACCCAAGAAATGTGGCTCCATTGCCCACGGTCCAAATATCATGAAGAGCGCCAAAAAGAAAAGAGGCAACAAGCAAAGCTATCAACAGCATAGGTATATCTCGTGCAGTCAACCTTGAATCCTGCTCCGCCAATCTTTGAAATGGCAGCACAGAGCTACGTTCTATGAATACTTCATAAGTTGCCGCCCAGCGCTTTTGCAGCTTTTTGTCCTGAAGATAGATACCAACCAATGATAGAAAAGCGAGACAAGCGAAAGAGACTGCAATAGCAAGGGTGCTTGCCAGAAAAACATGACTGGTTGAGACAAATGCCAGCCCTACAAAAAATGGATGTCGGGTTATACGAGCTATCCCAGTTGGTTTTGGTAGCGCGGTTTTGAGATCGGGGTTCTTCATACGCTGGGCCAGAATGGCTATAGCCGATGTCGGATAACTGATCAAACCGGCAACCAGCAGAAAGGCACCAAACACTGACACTGCACGCAATACTGTCAACCACGTTTGGTCAGAAACTTGAAAGCCTGCAGGCCCCTCATGTCCGAAAAAGGCCAGCGCAAAAATGACGGTGCCAAGTGTCAATATGGTCACAAAGAGATATATGAGCGTAAATGCGAAGCGGCCATACCTAGCGGTTATCTTCTCCCGCAACCTTGAAGAGCTCATGCCCAAATGAGCACCAATGAACACTAGCCAAGGCGTAACAACAATCAAAAGCGGTTTCATAAGCTTTCCTTCGCATAATAACAAGACCATATTAGAATATTAATTCTAATATGGTCAAGACGTATCGAATGCAACCATACAGTGAATCAATGAAAAGGAGACTTAAGCTTGCGTTATCAGAAAACTTAAGGAGATAGAATGGCTGGGATACGTCACGTTACCCCGCGTTATGTACAGGTATATATGTATAGGTACCTATATGGCCTGAACTTTCTTACGTATACGTTTCGTGGAGAATTTCGCTCTCATATCTCTGTATATTTGTCGAGCAACAGAACGATACTTACTACAGAGATATATGCATGAAAGACATGATATAGCCTTGCGAAGCTGGTCTGGTGCGCAGCCCCCGTTCAGGAATCATTCTAATTCCGGGGACAGTATACTATTTATCATCACTGACAGTCTTCTTGGGGTGCCCCGGCCGCAGGGCGGCGAGGCATCTGCACTCTTGCTTTTCCAGTTGTTCACCCAGGCATGAGGTAATACCCCTACACCTCAGTACCAGCTTTTTGAAAACCTCAGAAACTAACGCCAGAAAGTCTGAATACCCCCTATCCTGCAGAAAGGCTTCCATAGGCGTGCCCTACGCTTTGTCACGTGATGCGCGTGCCCCGAAGCCGTCAATATTGCTATACGTACCATAACAAAAAAGTAAGTAACCAACCCTTAAACGGCAATAATCGTACACTGTCCTTGGAATTTTGTCTAAAATCCAATGTCATCTAGTAATTTTTGTTGCTCATCTTTAGGTAATTCTCTCAATTCATCTAATGACACTCCATATTTTTTGTACAATGCCCGACG
This sequence comes from Kordiimonas sediminis, assembly GCF_014656395.1. Lineage (GTDB taxonomy): Bacteria > Pseudomonadota > Alphaproteobacteria > Sphingomonadales > Kordiimonadaceae > Kordiimonas_A > Kordiimonas_A sediminis. Next base: position 4,413 of record NZ_BNCI01000002.1, on the reverse strand, counting down.
GAAAACAACATGTGCTCCCCCCATTGAAAGCAAAAAAGCGCTCGTACTAGCAATGCCAATTACTAATACGACTTCAGTAATCGAAATATCAGTTATATCACTAATATAAGAGAAAGAGGGGACAAGAGAAACTCCGGCAAAAACTCCTCCCATTTTTTAATCTTTGACGAAAAATAATCTTTTCCCATATTTAATCTTCTTTTTCTTTTATCTCTGAGGTTTCCTCTACTTTCGGCAACTTTTCTGCAGCTTTCAAACTAACGCTAACCAAATTGTCTAAAGCTTTGCCTCTTGTAGCAGTAGCAGCCGTCTCTGCATCGTTACCTACCACGTCTTCTGCAACTGCCGTCGCACCTATGGCGGTTACAGATTTTCCTTTTAGACCAAGATTAGCAACTTTTGCTACTTTAACAACAATCCCGACCCCTGTGGCACCAGCAGCCGCACCTTTTAACCCCTGTGTGAAAATCGCCCCAAAATCGACACCGCGCCCACATGGACCCTATGGTTCCGCTATACCCAGCGGGCACACAGAAAGCTCACCATAGAACAGTATACGATTGACCTGCGAGCCGATTATCCTGAGCTAAATGGCACGCCCTGAGCCGAGCGAACGCGCCCCAAATAGCACCGTAATGCGCGATGGGCGGGAGCTAACAATTAGGTGCTATTCCCTTCACACTCCCGAGAAAGCTTTCCAACCAAAAACTTAATGAAAATCAAAAGGATAAGGAAGTAAATCATTGCCGCCAATAATGCTAACCCTGTATCGCCAGCAGTGCCATCTAAGAGGCGCTGTTTATCTAAGAATGGAACCAACGCAAGAAATATAGCCATGGTCAAGGAAAGACCATAGCCAACCCATGACTCAAGCAATATATTTTTTTGTAGAGAAGGATCGCAAATCTAACAATCAAGGCCTTGGAAGTAAAAAATAGAAAACCGCTAGCTTGGTACATAGTATAAAAGGAATGCAGCAATATCGTAATTGAGATCGCAATTATAAGCGCAATTAGCCAAAACTTCCTCATTCCTATTCCACCTTCGTACATTTGTCAGAATTATTCGCGATGGCATCATGATTTGACCTCCTCACCATCTTATTTGCAATAGGATTGATTGGGTTCCATCTAGCCTGCTGCCAAGCGCTTCCTTCACTTCGTTGCGGGTTTTATTGTCTTTATTCTGGGTGGGGTCGGTTTGCAGGTCACGAAGCGCAGCGCAGTAGACGCGCAGAGCGCAGCGACGCCGTCAAACCGTCCCAAGGGAGGCATGATAGTAGCGCGCCCAGTGGTAGTAAAGACACAATCTATTATCGATACTAGCGCTGCAGGTAATAAAACTTCCTTAGCCTCTCAAACGATAAAAACCCTTCCTGTGTAGACTGAAAGGGTCTGAGGATTTACGAGGGCAAATCAAGTTGGTTGCGGGAGTAGGATTAGTCTCGCCACTCCGTGTCTCGTCAGCTTCGCAAAGAGCCTTTGGTAAAACAAGGCTTTGGCCTGTTTTACGAGGTGTAAAATCCTATCTTCCAGTAACAAAGTTAAAGGACATTACAAAAGCTAATATCCTTAAACTGCATGAAAAACATGGGGATATTCCTTACCAGGCTAACCGCACACGCGGCGTTCTTTCCAAAATGTTTAACTATGCCGAAGACCTGGAACTTAGACCCGACAACAGCAATCCGGTATTGAAAGTCAAGCCCTACCCTGAGAAGAAGCGGGATCGGTATCTATCACCGGAAGAACTGAAAGCACTAGGGAAGACCCTAAAGTCATGTGAAGAGACGGGAACCGAAAGCCCCTATATGATTGCAGCTATTAAGCTTCTTATCCTGACAGGATGCCGCCTTGGTGAAATCCAGACCCTGAAGTGAGACTATATACGCGGCAATGCCTTCTTCTTGCCTGACAGTAAGACAGGCGCGAAGAAAGTCTTTGTAGGCCAGCCAGCCCTGGACGTATTAGCGACTATAGAACGCCTAGAGGGCAACCCTTACGTGATATGCGGCTCCAAAGAAGGCCAGTATTTGACAGACTTTCAAAAGCCGTGGCGGCGCATACGGGAAAAGGCAGGCTTGGACAAAGTACGAATTCACGATTTGCGCCATACCTATGCGTCTGTGGCTGTAAACAGCAAAGAAAGCCTACAAATGACAGGCAAGCTTCTTGGCCACAGCAACACTACAACGACTGAACGCTATGCCCACCTTGCAGATGATCCTGCACACCAGGCAGCGGACAGAGTATCGGGGCTGATTCAAAATTCATTGAACTAGATATTTTTCCCGCTAAGGTTACCTATTACTTCTTTTTTTGGGGGGGAGCATGAATAAAACGGTGACGGCATTTCTTTTATCTCCGATCGTGCCGGTGATAATATTTGTTGGATACAACGCATATGAAGAAATTGCATCGACCGTTTACCCCTTTAATCTGGACCGCCTCATAAACTTAACATGGGCCTTCAGCTTCATAGCTGCCTTAGTGTCCTAAGCATGAGCTTTCATTTTTGGGGTTCCCTTATTTTTATGGCTCCGTTCAAGAAACTTGCTAAATATTTGGTCCACAACTCTATGCGCGTTCTCCGTTGGCTGCCTTATAGCCTACATTGCTTTTATTTTGCCCTATCACCCTCCTTTCGTGTCAGATGGTGACACATATATACTGAGAATGGGTAGTTGCTTGGCGATTGAAGATGGCATGCTAACATATTGCGGGCTGATACAACGAACGGCGCTAACAATTTACGCCGGTTTATACGGTGTTTCAGCTGGCCTTGCCTTCTGGTTGATCTATAGACCGAGTAAAAGGCAAGAACTTAAACAGGAATAGTTGAGACAAGCCCCATACAGGTATTTCACCAAAGGCCAATTTAGCTTGCGTCCAACAAATTATGAACTAAATTTTTTGCCTAGTTTATAAAGAATAAAAAATTAATTCCGAGCCATCCCACCCCCTCGAATTCCATCATATTAACATTTTTAATATTTTTTAATTGTGATTTTCGCATTTTTAATATAGATAAATTATCTATATGGTAATTTCGTGAGAATTTATTGATGGACCCTTGGTTTAAAAATGTCTGCAACTCTCTAGAAGCCCAACATGGTTATGGCTGGAAAAACAAACTGGCAAATATCGTAGGGGTAAGCCCAAGCAACGTTCAAAGCTGGATCAAGGCCGGAAAGGTTCCCCCTGCAGTTGCAACCGCTATTAAGCAACATGAGGACATTGAGAGGCTGACCAGCGAACTTGCGCATTATAGGAATGTTTCTTCACATGTGAATTTCAACCAAAGCTCTGACCTTCCTTACGAGATATTAGAACGCAAAGAAGAATTCCTAGTTAAATGTGCCTCGTTCAAGGCATTTGAAGACGCAAAAAAATGGCAGCTTTTAGAGAAACTTACATTTGAGACATTTGGAGCAATAGATGCTTTAGAGGACACCGATTATGATAGTGGAGACGGTGAATTCGGAGATACTCACGATCCAATATTCCTAAAGCACATAGAAAACCTTAAAAAGCTCAAGAGTATTTTCTTACTTCCAACACAATAGGAGACTTGAAATGGCGAATGAAGTTGGCAGATCAAATGCGGGATTAGTCAAAAGGTTGTTATTGGAAGGACGAAATGGGCAGGATATCGCCTTGTTATTAGGTGTGAATTCAAGAGCAATATCGACTATAAAGAAGGGAGACGATTATAAAGGCATTGTTCCCGACGCCACTCACAATATTACCTCAGAAGTGTTTGAACTCTCAAAACTAGATTTCTACAAGGCTATTGGCCCAGAGAAAACTAAGGAAATACATAGAAACAAGTTTGGAAGCTTGAAGCGCGTTGAAGTGTCCTCCCCCAGCACCAAAATTAGCGATGGAGTGACTGATACTGTCATTGATAATGTATTTGGCATGCTAGATGCGTTGGACGAAACAGATTACTCAGGGACCGGGGGCGTAGACGGAGATACCAAAGATCCTGTTTTTCTTAAGCACTTGAATGCTCTTCGGGCATTACGCAAAAAATATTATACTTGATTGAATTTCGATGTAATCAAGAAGATGGTAGCTTAATAAAATTCTGTCCGTCGTCAGAACACTTGTCACAGATTGAGCGCATTATGAAGTGAGTTTTTGGCTCATCATTTTTTTGATACGTTGCCGCTTGTCGCTGATGTTGCAAGCGCCGTTGCTTGATAGGCTTTAAACCATAATCCGCATCTAAAAATCTCTATAATCGCATGTAACCCCCGTTTTATTGTGTGCCTACGGCTTTATTCACTCCCCATTGCGTCACCCTAAACCGAAAAGAAGCAAATATAAACAACACTCCTTTGCATCAAACCTCCAGACTGCTAGAGCTAAAAGCCTGTAGCAATCAGAGACTTGGGGGATACTACGATGG
>NZ_BNCI01000001.1 GCF_014656395.1 Kordiimonas sediminis | reverse complement strand
GCCTGCCGCCAGCGTTCGTTCTGAGCCAGGATCAAACTCTCAAGTTGAATGTCAGGAAACCAATAATGGCTCCATAAAAAACCACTATTCCTTCACACAACCAGAAAATCTTCCAACATCTGTGCCTAAACACAGAAGCTCAAGAATTAACTGACTGATATATGCGTGAACATATATCAAAATAACTTCACTCGCTTAAAAACAAGCGAAGCATGTTAGAGATAAGAAATAGTAGTCAAAACAGACTACCGTCCTCATCTCCCTTCCATATCTACTCTGTCAAAGATCAAATCGCCTGCCGTAAACTGTTGTTTTCTTTAGGCTGTTCCGCTTCGCTGCCTCGCCGTGTTGGCGTTACCGTGTCGCGGTGTGGGGCGGGTTATAGGCGTGGTTATTCAGTCTGTAAACACCTTTTTTCAGTTTTTTCTAAAAAACCTGTAACAAAAGCAGAAATCAGGCTTTCTTGATATAAACGGCATGATGAGGACAGCCTTATTGAAACAATATTACATGAACACCGTAATCCTTCGGGTACGCTTTTATACCGCGCTATCAAATAATAGGTATTCGACCTCCATTTTGATCTGAATCAGGCGACTCTCCCCCCAATCATTCATGCTGATACGCCACCAAAAAACGATCGGACCAAGACAAACACATAAAAACACGCGCAAAAGATGCTAAATGCACCAAAACAGGGGAAACAGACGGTAGAATCACACCAGAAGCGACCCAGGAGACGCTAAGAATCGGTATTTTGCCATGTGTGACGATGGGAATCAGGTGTACGGATACTTTCACATAGGCCCGTTCGACACTGATATTGGCCAAAGTACCGGGTAAACGGTACAGAAGTGGGTAAAGACCTGACTGATTCCTGCCATTCTTTCAGATCAAGAAAAGCGACTTCTATAATAGAGGCAAGAATCTCCTGGCCGAGACTGGCACAATACGGATCAGAGAGAACTACAGGCCCGATACTTCCATATAGCGACGCAGAATCGCATTTAACCGGGCTTGTTCCTCTTTAGATAGGTCAGACACCAAACGTTCCTGCGTTTTGACATGAGCGTCGAGCGCAGTATCAATAACCGATCGACCTTCCGGTGTTAGGGAGATGAGGCAACCCCGCGCATCATCAGGATTGGGAAGACGCTGAACAAAGCCAGCCGCGACCAACCGGTCAATACGATTCGTCATAGTTCCTGAAGTTACCAATGTCGCAGACAATAGATCATTAGGCGATAACGCATAAGGAGGACCGGATCGCCTGAGGGTCGCCAATACATCAAAACTAGCGGCGTTCAGACCATGCTCTTTGAAAGTACGCTCCATTTCAGCCGACAGAAACCGTGATAGCACCTTAAACCGCCCAATCAGCTCCATCGGTTCTGTATTCAGGTCCGGACGTTCCCGGCCCCATTGCTCTCGCACTGTGTCTAATCTGTCCATGGAGCAACTATTTCGATTTTTATCTTGATGTCAAGACAAATACATGTATCTTGACGTCAAGATAAAACAGGAGATGCGTCATGCAACGAAACAAACCACAGACAGTATCCCCCTTTCTGCTGGCTATACCCGCGGTGGCGCCGATAGTCTGGGGTAGCAGCTTTTTCATCGCGACCGAGTTTTTACCGTTCGACATGCCTTTAACCGTCGCGATGATTCGGGCATCCGTTGCCGGGATACTATTGTTTCTGTGGGCGCCCATCTTGCCCAAGGGTCACTGGTGGTGGCGCAGCGTCATCCTGGGCGCCTTGAATTTTTCGATATTCTGGGCGCTTCTGTTTATTGCCGCATACCGCTTACCTGGAGGAATTGCCGCTACAATCGGTTCTTTTCAGCCACTGATCGTACTGGGGTTATCGTGGGCGGTGCTGAACACCCGCATCGAAAGAAAATCTGTTGTGGCTGCCATAGGCGGTATCATCGGAATAGCCATTCTGCTGAATGATGGTCTCAGCACACTGGATGTGTTTGGGGTTCTTGCGGCAGTCGGCGGTGCAATCGCGATGGCCAGCGGCATAATATTGACCAAGGCATGGACGCCGCCTGATTCTGTATCACTGCCTACATTTGCCAGCTGGCAGCTGATTGCAGGTGGCATTCTATTACTCCCGTTCGCTCTGTGGCTGGAAGCAAACACCCCGCACCTTGAAGCACGTCATATCCTTGCGCTTCTGTATCTGGCCGTTCCGGGGGCAGCGCTGTCTTATCTTGCCTGGTTCTGGGGGGTGAAAAACCTTGGACCTGACCGAATCATTCAAACTGGGCTTCTTAGTCCAGTCGTCGCAATCTTGCTGGGTTGGCTTTTCCTGGGGCAGAGCCTGAACAACCAACAGATTTTGGGGGTGCTGATAACACTCGCAAGTATTTGGATAAGCCAAATCCCAACAAAGCGTCGCCGCCTGAGTGCGCCGCACCTGACGCAACCTAATAATGGGTAAACACCCTACCCCATTCCACACCGCCTATATAATAAAGAGAAATACCATGAAAATTTTGATAATTGGATCGACCGGCGATATCGGTCAACGTGTCAGCGCCGAAGCCATTTCAAGGAAGCATACTGTCCTTGGAATGATCAGATCAGAACATAAGTCCAGATTCCTTGTAAAAGGAGTGATACCGATTGTTGGAACTGCAGAACATACGGCCACAGTTCTTCAAATCCACCCAGACATCGACCTTATAATAAGTGCCGTAAGGCCACCTGCCGGGCAGGAGCATATTTTACCTGACCTGACCACACCCATCATGCAGGCAAGTGCCAAACATAACACACGTCTTATTATATCCGGCGGCGCGGCCAGACTTATTATTCCCGGCACCGGGGGGATGACCGTCTTGTCACAGCCTGGCTTCCTGCCAGATTCTGTTGTCCCGATCGCCAAAGCATCCATGGCACAATATGAACAGTTCAATCATGCGCGCCTGTCGATCTGGTCGTATGCGTCCCCCTCCGGCAATATATATCCAGGCGTACGCACCGGGCACTACCAGCTTGGTCAGGATGAACTTCTTCAATCGAAGGCAGGACTATCACAGATATCCATGGAAGACTTCGCTGTCGCGTTACTTGATGAGGCAGAAAATCCCGGTTTTGCGGGCAAAGCCTTCACCGTCGTTGATGCATAAACCTCATGATGGTTGCCAAGACGATCTTCGGTTCGTTATGTCTATCTGTACTTTCAGTGCCAGATGGCATCAACCGGCCTAGAGGCCAGACATTACAGTACCAAGGGGGATAGCATGCAATATATTGACGCCAAACAGATTGAGGAACTGTCCCCTTACGCGGTGCTTATGGATTCACTGGACGAAGCGTTCCGTTCCGACATAGAAGTGCCTGTCAGGCAGCATTATGCCATTGATAAGGAAGACCCCGCAAGAACCACCCTTCTTGCAATGCCCGCGTGGGAAGCACAGGATTATATTGGCTTCAAGCTGGTTACTGTTTGTCCGCTCAATCAAGACCGGCCCAGCATTCAGGGTAGTTACATATTAATGGACAGCCTAACAGGGCAAACACTAGCCATGATGGACGCACCTGAACTGACTGCACGGCGCACCGCCTGTGCCAGCGCCCTTGCCAGCCGCTACCTGTCACGAGAGACATCCAAAACCCATCTGATAATCGGTACAGGAAAGCTAGCCCCCTATTTTGCCGAAGCACACAGAGCTGCCCGGCCCATCAACCAGACACTGGTTTACGGCAGAAACAAAGACAAAGCCGAAGCAACCGTGAATGTCTTGTCCGCTAAAGGTATGAACGCGGCTGTTGTTGATTCTCTCGAAACAGCGGTTAAGCAGGCCGACATCATCACCTGTGTCACCAGTTCGAAAAAGGCGGTCATAGACGGTAACTGGGTTCAGGCCGGCACGCATGTTGACCTTGCTGGTGCCTACCTGCCGGATATGCGCGAAAGCGATGATGCACTGATCAAGCGGGCGCGCCTTTTTTGTGATACCTTTGCAGGCGCGACCAAAGAAGCGGGCGATCTGCGATTACCGCTGGACGCAGGCCTGATTACGCTCGACAGTATAGAAGCTGATCTGCCAGCCCTGGCACGCAGCAATGCGCCCGTTAGACGGTCAGACGATGATATCACTCTTTTTAAGTCTGTTGGCTGTGCCCACGAAGACTATGCAGCGGCGAAACTCATTTATCGCAGTTTAGAGGACTGTCCACCCGCCACATCACGCGGTAAAATCTATATAGATTGACAGCCTCTGTTTGCTGTTGGAAACTGCGCGCATGTTAAACCTTGATGATGCAAAACTTGAAAAACACTCTGTGACCATATCTGGTCACCGCACATCCATTTCACTGGAAAAAGGTTTCTGGCGACATCTGCGCCAGTATGCAGAGCAGGAATCAATTTCAATGAATGAACTGGTTAAGCAGATTGATGAAGCCCGGACAGGGTCGCTGTCCGGTGCACTTAGATCATTTGTTCTTAAACAATTAGAAGATCACATAGCAAAGCTGCAGGGTTAGTTATTAGTCTCTGTCTCTGCTGCATCTTTTTCAGGCTTTTTCTGAATTTTGTTCAAAAGCTCCAATGCACGGCCAAAAACCGCAGAACCGGGAGATTGCTGCGTCCCGCCCGTGGTTTTCTGTTTTTGCTCTAACTCCTGAAACACAACTGATCTGAAACGCCGTTCGATGTCGGCAATCACAAATTTTTCAAACAAACGGCTTTGCCAATCGGTGGCAGGCGCGGACAAACTACCTGTATAACTAACGGGAATGGCTGGTGTGTCCTGTGGCTTCACAAGTTCAAGCAGTCCCTTTAGGTTCAGTAGGTCATCCGCCAGATTTACCTGACCATCCAGTGTCAGGCTGCCCCAATCACCAAAGGCATCCAGCGTTTCAAACAGAGCGACCCCGCCATCCATCGTGAAAGAGGCATTAAATTTATTCACCGATGTCTGGCCCTGCCGGAAATGGGTACCAATGGATTTGAGAAATCCCGTCGCTGTATCTGCCGTCGTCATCGTCTGCACAATCGAAGGCACAGACAAAAAGTTTAGTGTTCCGGCAAAGCCTTCAATCTGGCCTTCGCCTGTCAGACTTTGTTTCATGTCGCGAAGCGTCCTACCCTTGCCGCCCAGATCAAGACGAACGGACCCCCCACCATTGATAACGGGTTTCAAGCCACCTCCTAATAATAAAGAGGCTAAATCAAACTGTGTTGCATCAACCGTCACATGAAAGGACGGAACGGCATCAGACAATAAGTCTACCTGCCCCCTAAGTCGCCCGCCATTCAGGCTGGCGTCGTCGCCCAGTGTAATACGCATAACACCGTCACCAAGGATTGCCTGCGCAGAGGGAGCCGCAACCTTCTGTCCGAAGATAGAAATGTCTTGTAGTTCAATGGCCAAAGTGCCCGCTGCATCCTGCCAGGGAAAACTAATCTCTGTATCTGTCAGTGTCTTTGCAGACGGTTCAGAACTCTTGGTGGCATCAATTGTCAGCCCGGCCAATCGCGCCCGTCCTTTTATGGTATTATTGGCAGCAACATCAACATGCCCCGTAAGGCTTGTTCCCGCATTGCGCATAATAATATCAGACAAGCTGAGGACATCCCCCGTTTTCTTGATGTTTGCTTCAATGGTTGCTGGCTGATCTGGGGTCGGGAAAATTCCTGTTCCCAACAAATCAGATAAATATCCGGCATTTGGGTGATCTACTGACATTTTTGCTGTCAGAGTATTTTCCGTCCCGGAGCCAGAAATTTGAACCTGACCCCCGGCAAGCTTGCCGCCCAAGCGGAAGCTGGTGTCGGCGGCACTTCCCGTCTTTTCCAGAGAGTATGCAGCCTCTATTGCTACTGGTTGATACAGCGTTATGTCATTCGCCTTCAGTATATCCGATAGATCACCGTGCTGAATATTTCCCTGTATGGCATAAGACGACAAAGACTGACCGGCGACAGCAACCGTGCCGCTTGCACTCAGGGCGTTACCTGGCGCCGTAAAGTCCGCGGTTACACGCATGTCAGACAATTGCCCCCGAACAGAGAAAGAGCCGTTCAGGGCGGAAACATTTAAAGCCTGCAAATGAGCAGAGCTGTCCTTGGCGAAAGCTGTAACAAAACTAACAGGCACATTTTGCAAACTGCCAGACGTATCCAGTGTCCAGGCACCCGTAGATTTATCCGCACTGGCTTCCAGTTTCAGCACCCCCTGCCCCATCGAGGCAGTCAGGTTGCGTACAGCCAGCCCGCTGCGTTTCACATCGGCATCAAAATTGACTTTGCGGATACTTTCGCTCTGCCAAAAAAGGTTTGTTGCCTCGACAGAAAGCGCTAGATCATCGGTATCGATAAGCAATTTATCTAACTGCTGCGCGATCGTCTCCCTACCGGTTCCCCCAGCCTTTGAATTCGCAGCAGATCCTGTTTGATACGCATCAACATTTAAATCAGCGATAGATACAAAAATCTTTTCTGGCCGGTAGATACCCCTTGGGCCAGACATGGTGCCTGCAAAACGGGTTGTGTCAACCTTGCCCTCTGTAACTGCGAACTGCCAACCAGCTGGCCCGGACAACAGTTGTCCTGAAACTGAAGCCGTAGCCAAACGACCAGTGGCGATTTTATCATTCAAGTCAATATCCAGCCACCGCAGCAAAGCCGGCAAATTGCCCGAATCTAAACGATATGTGCCGTCAAAATCATTGGATGATGAAAATGTTGCCCCAGCGGTCAGCGTTGAACCACCCGGTAGCATCGCCTGAATTTTTTGAACCGTCACATCAGACCCAGTGACAGTAACAGAAGCACCAATGTGCTGGGTTACACCCCGAGCATTTTCAATACCCTCAATATCCAGATCCACTGTCGCCGAAAATGGAAAATCAAAATTTTCTTCCTCTGAGGGCGCAAAGGTTAAACCTTGCCATGCGTCTGCTTTTATCACCCCCAAAGATACTGCGCCGGTGATAGAAGCCCTGTCCATGACGGCAATAGCCAACTCGAAACGACCACGCGTATCGCCAATCAGCAGTTCCCTGGTGTCTACTTCTATAAGAGAACGCTGACCGCCTACCTGCACATCAAACTTAAAAGGCTTTTTCGGTCCACTCTCAAAAGCGCGGTTGGCTGTCGCTAAAAAGCCCAGAGTATTTGCATAGGAGATAATATCTGTGCCCTGCCCTTCTACCCGGCCTGTTAGTGCCCCGTCCGGGTCAAGCCTGCCTGACAGGATCAAGCTACCACCGCTGACATCAAATTCTGCACGCAGAGAGATTGCATCACGTACCTTTACTGGGCGCAGGCGACCCATTGTTTTCACCTGTTCGCCGTCCAGCAGGAATTCCCCATCCCAATCAAGGGGGCCTTTCGGCAGGCTACCGACAAAATCAAGTGTCGGGATGATTAATTGTCGCCGAGCAGTATTTGCCTGCGCCACCGTGATACGGGCATTCTCTACCCGCAAACTATCAAATCCCAGACCACGGCCCGACGCCTCAGAAGGGCCGGTGTCCTCTGCCGCAGGCCAGCCTTCAATCCACCAGCCACCCTCACTATTTTCAGCAACGGTGAGTTCCAGACCATCCAGATCCAGACGTTCAAAACTGATATCCCCCCGCAGGAGAGAGAATAGCGATATCTTCAGATCAATTTTATCTGCTGTGGCAAATGGCCTTGTCACATCGGCTGACTGAGGCGACAGACTAACGGTTTCTGCTGAAATCTGCGGGCTGGGGAAAAGCGACATGCTGACAGTACCGTCCAGCTCTACCTTCAAGCCGGACCCGTCAGACGCAATCTTAGCAAGGGTCGAACGATACTCATTCCAATCCATAAAGCCAAGCATCACTGACAATAGTACCAGCGACGCGACGATCACTGTAAAAATTCCCAGACTGATTTTCTTCGCGATCTTCACAGACTTCCCCTCGATACCTGCACCCGGCACAGTGACCAGACTGAATTTACCCTTACTATAGATATGGCATTTGGGCGGTCTAGTGGAATTTCTTGGCTTTTTTATGTCTAGATACTAAAAACTACTACGGGTAGTAGCGGTAAAAGGACCCTCCATGTCCCCTGGTGGATTGAATGCACTGAAAAGACTACGGCTTGGCCGCCGGGTCAAAATATTGTTTTACGGCTCAGGGCGGCATAAGCACTGGCTTCTGATGCTGCTTGCAACATTCATCGGAATCATCTGCGGGTACGGGGCGATAGGCTTCTATAAAGGGATCGGCTACGTTCTATCTCTCTTTTACGGGACAACAGAAGAAGTTTTGGCAAGCCACGCAGCATCCTTGCCTTGGTATCACATACTGATTGCAACCACGCTTGGTGGCTTTCTTGTCGGTCAGTTACTGCGTCTGTTACCGGAGAATCGTCCTTACAGCGTGGCTGATGCAATCGAATGTGCAGCGCTTCGGTCTGGAAATATGGATGTTAAAAGCGGCGTTGTCAGCGCTTTTGCTACTGTCCTGTCGTTGGGGGCGGGTGCCTCAGCCGGACGAGAAGGGCCAGTAGTGCATTTGGGCGCGACTATATCCAGTTTCATTAGTCGTACTTTCAAACTGCCGCCGAAATCTGGTCAAATTCTGCTTGGATGCGGCGTTGCATCTGCCGTTGCAGCATCGTTTAATGCCCCGCTGGCCGGCGTATTTTTTGCCCTTGAAATCGTTATCGGCCACTATGCCCTGCACACCTTCACGCCCATTGTTATTGCTGCCATCGCCGGTACGTTAATCAGCCGTGTCCATCTGGGGGAATACCCCGCTTTCGCCTTTGTTGACGTTCATATCGTCAGTGCGTGGGAATTTCCGGCCTTCTTCATTTTGGGTGTTGTTGCCGCAATATTTGCCGTGATCTTTATGATGACGATGGATTGGGGCAACAAAGTGCGCGAGCGCATCAATCATCTGCCGTATTGGCTGCATCCAGTCATCGGCGGCATTCTGCTTGGCATTATTGGAATATTTTTCCCTGAAGTCCTGAGTGTTGGCTATGAAGCAACATCAAAGGCGCTTATTGGCGATTATGGCCTTTTGCTGCTGTTGTTGCTGGTCGTCTTCAAAACCCTGGCAACCACCATCACTTTGGCCAGTCGATTTGGCGGCGGTATATTTAGTCCGTCCCTGTTTCTGGGCGCCATGCTGGGCAGTGCATTTGGAATTATAATTGGCCAAATCTCGCCGGAATATGCATCCTCGCCTGCTGTTTACGCAATTATCGGCATGGGCGCGGTGGCATCGGCTACCCTTGGCGCCCCTATCTCGACCATGCTGATCATCTTTGAAATTACCGGGGATTATAATGTCACCCTGGCCGTGATGATCGCGTCTGCCGTGTCTTCCCTTCTGTCCACGGTTTTTTACAAACAGTCCTACTTTCACCTGCAACTGGCGAACCGCGGCGTCTATCTTGAAGGGGGCAAGGCTACCTATCTTCTGAAAACGGCCCGCGTCTCTGATCATATGAGCAGGGATTTCTTCACCGTTTCAGAATCAGAAACGGTGAAACGCGCAAGTGACCTGTTGATGGCGCAAGGAGGCGGCTACCTGATTGTAACGAACGATGTTGGTGTGATGACCGGCAGTATATGCCTGACAGACATTCCGCACAACATGACAGACGAGGAAGCAGCCGAGCAAACTGCAGGCCGTATTTCTCGCAGTCCACCCATGACTGTTAGAACAACAGATCCGCTGCAGTATGCTCTATCCCGCCTTGAAAACAGTGGGGAAGAAATGCTGCCCGTCCTGTCCAGTGATGACACTGCAGCGGTTGTCGGGGTCATTAAATTGCGCAATGTCATGAAAGAATATAATCGTGCTCTTTTAGAAGCGCAGGGGCGCGATGACGAGTAATCATTCCTACCTGACTTATTGGGCAAATTGACCTTTCTATCTAAGAAGCATTGTAAATTTCCGTCTACCCTCAACGTCACATCAGAATATTTCTAGATTTCACCTTAGTTCGCCTTTGCACTAGAGCACCCGAATGCTATAGACGCTGAATGAATAATGACGACCCTTTTGACCTAGATGACCTAACACCGGCAGATCACGGAACCCGTGCCCCGGCAGCCCCCATGCAAACAACAAGCGGGGCCCCATTGGCGAACGCCCAATCAGAACCTGACTATTTAAACGGACTAAACGCCCCGCAGCGCGATGCAGTGCTGGCAACAGAAGGCCCCGTTCTTGTCCTGGCGGGCGCAGGCACCGGCAAAACCCGTGTTCTGACAACACGGCTAGGTCACCTGCTTGCAACGGGTCGGGCGGCACCGTGGAACATTTTGGCTGTAACCTTTACCAACAAAGCGGCGAAGGAAATGCAGGAACGGGTCATGAAAGTTATTGGCCGTCCTGTAGAAGGTATGTGGATCGGTACATTTCACAGCATTTGCGTGCGTATATTAAGGCGTCATGCCGAACTGGTCGGGCTGTCTTCCAATTTCACCATCCTGGATACAGATGACCAAATCCGCTTGCTCAAGCAATTGATCAAAGCTGAAAACATTGATGAAAAGCGGTGGCCGCCACGGCAATTGGCTGGCATTATTGACCGCTGGAAAAACAAGGCGCAGGCCCCTGACCAGATTCCGCAAGGGGAAGGATACGCCTTTGCAAACGGGATGGGCGGCGAGCTCTATCAACAATATCAGGACCGGCTGAAAATCCTGAACGCCTGTGACTTTGGCGATTTGATGATGCATGTCATCAAACTGTTTCAGCATAATCCGGATATTCTAAAACAGTATCATGCCCAGTTCCGTTACATCATGGTAGACGAGTATCAGGATACAAACACGGCACAATATATGTGGCTGCGACTTTTGGCACAGGGCAATAAGAATATTTGCTGTGTGGGTGACGATGACCAATCCATATATGGCTGGCGCGGTGCCGAGGTTGGAAACATCCTCAGATTCAACAAAGACTATGAAGGCGCTACCATTATCAGGCTGGAGCAAAATTATCGCTCTACCGGACATATTCTGGCCGCTGCGTCTGCCTTGATTTCCGCGAATGAGGACCGCTTGGGCAAGACCTTGTGGACAGATAGCGGGGACGGCACCCCTGTGACGGTCAAAGGTGTCTGGGATGCCCCCGAGGAGGCCCGTGACATCTGTACTGAAATCGAGAATCTGCAATCCAAAAGTCATAGCCTTGAAGAAATTGCCGTTCTGGTGCGCGCAGGCTTTCAGATGCGAGAGCTTGAAGAGCGATTGATACAGATTGGCCTGCCCTACCGCGTGATCGGCGGCCCCCGTTTTTATGAGCGTGCCGAAATTCGGGACGCGATGTCCTATCTGAAGGTTATTGCGCAGCCGGATAATGACCTGGCCTTTGAGCGAATCATCAATGTGCCGAAACGCGGCCTGGGTGACACCACCGTCCAGAAAATCCACACGCTTGCACGGGCGCACGGAATTTCCATGACACGGGCGGCCAGACAAATCACCGGGCTGACAACAGATGATAAAACTTACAAATTAACACCGCGCGCACGTACCACGCTAACCCGCCTGATGGACGATTTTGATCGGTGGCGCGGCCTGTCCCACAGCTATAGCCACACAGAACTCGCCGAAATGGTACTGGACGAATCTGGTTACACGGAAATGTGGCAGGCTGATAAGTCTGTTGATGCCCCGGGTCGGCTTGAAAACCTGAAGGAACTTGTCAGCGGCATGAGCGAGTTTGAAAACCTTGCTGGGT
Organism: Kordiimonas sediminis; assembly: GCF_014656395.1. Taxonomy (GTDB): domain Bacteria; phylum Pseudomonadota; class Alphaproteobacteria; order Sphingomonadales; family Kordiimonadaceae; genus Kordiimonas_A; species Kordiimonas_A sediminis. The sequence continues at coordinate 1,715,551 of NZ_BNCI01000001.1, read as the reverse complement.
TTCTGGATCATGTATCGCTCGTTATGGAAAATGACAGCAACACCAGTGATGAAAAAGTCACCCTGATGACGATGCACGGTGCAAAGGGGCTGGAATTTGACACTGTCTTTCTACCCGGCTGGGAAGAAGGTGTATTTCCTAGTCAGCGCTCGCTTGATGAAACCGGCCTGAAGGGGCTGGAGGAAGAAAGACGCCTTGCCTATGTCGGACTGACCCGGGCAAAGAAAAATGCCCATATCTATTTTGCCGGTAGCAGACAGGTGTTTGGACAGTGGCAAACAAGTATGCCAAGCCGCTTTATCGAAGAATTGCCGGAAGATCATATCACTGTTCAGTCTGCGCAGGGCCTATACGGAAACACACGAAACAGTGGCAGTAGCTGGGGCCGCGATACCAGTTACGAATCAGACAGCACTTGGTCAGGGGACAAAGACTGGACAGCGCCAGAACAGAACCCCAGCAAATACGGACCTGGCTGGAAAAGGCGGGAATCATACGACAATTATCGTCCTGTACGCGATCGGGGTATTGGTTCATCAATTACCTCCAGTCCGCTAACCCCATCTTTAGGACGGAAAAAGAAGAAAACCACCGCGGCAGTAAGTGAATTTGCTGTGGGCGAAAGAGTATTTCATGACAAATTTGGCTACGGCGTTGTCGAAGATGTCGAAGGAAATAAATTGCTGGTCGCGTTTGAAAAAGCCGGCACAAAACGGGTCATGGACCAGTTTATAACCAAGGGATAAAATGCATGACAGATATTTGGTGCCTAAGTGGTGAGATGACGCGGGAACAAGCAGAAGTCCTGGATACGCTGTTGATCGAAATGGTATATGAGGACGATCAGTACCCGCCGACTTTATCATACTTTGAACAACCAGATAGCGAGGAATGGAAAGTTGATCTATTCTTCACAGGAAAGCCAGACGAGCAATTTGTCAGCACGCTGCTTTCAAGTGCGGGTCTGTCCGATTGGTCCTACACCTCCTCGAAAGTAGAAGACCGGGACTGGGTAAGCGAGAGCCAAAAACTGTTGCAGCCAGTCCATGAAGGGAACTTTTACATCTATGGCAGTCATGATGCTGACACTGTCCCGACCGGGGTCATTGCTCTGCAGATTGATGCAGGGCAGGCATTTGGTACAGGCCAGCATGAGACGACCGCTGGCTGCCTAAGATTAATCCATGACCTGAAAGACACCACTGCACCGAAACGCATTCTTGACCTCGGCACCGGTACCGGGGTTCTTGCACTGGCCGCACAAAATCAGTGGCAAGCCGCACAAACACTGGCGACAGATATTGATCCGATCGCCATTGATGTTACGCGTGAAAACCTGACAGTTAATCACCAGCCGGAGAGGAAAGCCGGAGAGACAGGAACAGGTATCGCCCTTGCTGTGGCGGAGGGTCTGGATGATCCGGTTTTTACATCAGAAGGACCGTTTGATCTGATTATCGCGAACATTCTTGCAGCCCCCCTGATTGATTTGTCAGCTGACATCACTGCCAGTCTGTCCAAGGGGGCGCATCTTATTTTGTCTGGTTTGTTGATCACACAGAAAAAAGAAGTCCTCGACGCCTATACGGCGCGAGGACTAGAAACTCTGGGCAGAGTAGAGAAGGGAGAGTGGGCCGCATTACTGTTAAGAAAACCGTAACCGGCCAGAGAGTGTTTCCCGGGGATACCCCCGGGAAGAGTACTTAGGAAAACTTGAATTCCGATGTGCCACCCATGCTGAGCGGGCGCACAATGTGAGGGAAGCCGTTTGATTGACGCGCAGACTTAACACCCGGGATCTGGCCACGCGAAGCCATCAAGCCCATAAATGAGTATGCACCAATAGTTTCAATTTCGTTCCGAGTCTTAGCCATGTCGTTTCTCCTTAGGCCAAAAAATCAATCAGTCATCTATCGCAGATCATCTGAGGCGCTATATAGGCTCAACTTCAAAGGCTTAGAAGGGCAATTTCAGCAAGGTAGCCATGCACAAAACGCATAGATTAACCATTCCTGCCATGACCTGAGCCGGCAGCAAACATAGGTATTGCGAGAAAACGGCCTGTTATTGGCGAATTAACCCTACCAAAACAAGCAAGCACAAGGACCAGAAGACTATACCTGTAAGAACGTAAGACCGTGCCATGCGGCGTTCGAACCACAGCCGCGGGCGAAATCCTTTTGCAAGAAAGACAAGCAAACCTGCCAGGTTGACACTGACAATATTAACAGCAAGAAGCTTGAAAGCACCAAATGCCAGCCCCAATTCCCCCACACCCAGCATGAACCCGAAAGTGGCCGCAGGCGGCAGCAAAGCAACCGCAACCATTACGCCCACAAGGGTCATCGACAGACCGGATGTTAGTGACAGAACACCTGCAACCCCGGATGCAGCTGCCAATATCACTCCGTCAAGCCCAACATACGTACGACTCATCAATTCAATACTTTCAGGAACCTCACCCCAAATATATCCGGTAAGCGAGGCAAAGATGATTGACATTATCAAGCCGTTAAGCGCGGTTACAAGCGCCCGCCGCATCAAACTTGTATCGCCAAGGGATGTCCCAAACGCAAACGCCAGATTCGGACCAAGCAGCGGGGCAATCACCATTGCACCAACCACAACGGCCACATTATCCTGCATCAGGCCAATAAGCGCCACCACGGTTGACAAAGCTGCCAGCGTTAAGAACGTACCGTCCGTATTGGCACCAATATCCATTTTATGCATGAGCTCTTCACGGGTATCTGCAGCCCCCCGGGCATCCGGTGCTGGCAGGGTCGCATCAACAGGCATAATGCTGATTCGTGTTTGCGAGGAATAAGACAATATCTCCTGCAATTTATCGATCAGCTTTTGTCGTCTTTTCGGCGTGGTGAGGATGAAAAACATTGCATGATCATCTTCTAGCGTCACACCTTTATGAAAAGACAGGCACTCATACTCGCGTGCAAGCTGTTTGAGTTTAGCTTCGGCTGCAACAGGGGCAGAGATTTGTAACATTTTCAGTGGCATTGATATCCCCCTTTGCCAGAATCAGAATATTGCTTACGGCGACAGGTGTGCGAACCCGTCCTTTAAGACCGCCATCAGCGTATCAGCATCCGCATATGAGAAAACCATCGGCGGTTTGATTTTAATTACTGTATTATGCGGCCCGTCAGTTGACAATAGGATGGCCCTGTCCCGTGCGAAGCTAACTATGTCCCCACCCAGTGTGCCGGTACACTCAACCCCGATAAAAAGCCCTCTGCCCCGAACGTCCATTATAGCTGGATATTCTGCACTCATCTTACGGATTTCGTCCATCAGATAACTGCCTACTGCATCCGCATGAGCGATTAATTGTTTGTCTTCAATCTCAGACAACACGGCTGATGCTGTTGCCATGGAAACAGGGTTGCCACCAAAGCTGTTGAAATATTCCATGCCGTTCGCAAAGGCATCGGCAATCCTGCGTGTCGTCGCAACCGCAGCCACAGGATGGCCATTGCCCATGGGTTTGCCCATCGTCACAATGTCTGGACGTGCTCCCTGTTCTACAAACGACCACATGCCTTTGCCTGTGCGACCAAACCCGACCTGCACTTCATCGGCAATGGCAACACCGCCTGCCCTTTGGACCATTTCAAACGCTGATTTCAGATACCCGTCCGGTAACACCACTTGCCCACCGCACCCTGAAATGGATTCTGCGATCATGGCGGCGGGCCCATCACCACACCGGTCGATTGATGCGAGTATACCTTGCTGAACACTTTCCAGATAGTGATCGATAGGCTCTGCAGCCTGTGCTTCTGGAAGCTTGGCGATATGCACATGATCTTTACGGCCCGTGCCACCCTTACGGTTGAATTTATAGGGGCTAATATCAATCAAACCAGCCGTATTGCCGTGATATCCCCAATCCAGGGTGATGATATCTTCTCTTCCTGTGGCATTGCGTGCCATCCGCAGCGCCAGTTCATTTGCTTCCGACCCACTGCAGACGAAATAGATCACTTCAAGATTATCCGGCAGGGTTGCCAGCAACCTGTCTGAGTATGTCAATATTGTTTCGTGCAGGTAGCGCGTGTTGGTATTCAAAATCGCTGCCTGCTTCGCCATTGCGGTTACAACACGCGGGTTCGCATGACCGACATGGCAAATATTGTTTACACAGTCCAGATACTGCCGTCCCGTGTGATCATAGAGATACGCGCCTTTACCCCGAACTATTTTCAGGGGCTTGTCATAACTGACAGACAAGGAAGGCCCCATAAGCTGGCTGCGCTCCTCCAGCAATTGATCAGGACCTAGCGGGTCATACTTAAAGCTTTCGGGGGCAAGACCCATAATAAAATTCGGGTCAGGTGTTATCTGCTGCCATACATCAACCACAGAAGGTTCACAGGCACCAAAAAAGTTTCCTTCTTCGCCAAGAAGACTTGTCATGACCTGAAAATGTAAATGAGGCGCCCAACCGCCATTGACAGAAATATCACCGATCTCTGCAATTTTGTCCCCTGCAGCAAGCTTTTGGCCGGGCTTTAGGGTCTTTAGGCAAGTCAGCGATAAGTGACCATATAAGGTGTAAAATGGCTGCTTGGTGCCTTCGCCCGGAATACCGTTATGCGCCAAAATGATTGTTGGCCCATAATCCAGTGCCGCATCATTATTCGTAACGCTGACAACAGTTGCATCTAGCGGCGTGTGCACAGACATCCCGGCCGGCGCGAAAACATCGACACCCAAATGCACTGATCGGCTTTCACCAGCCTCTGACTGAAACTGATCCATCTGATAACAGGTTCTGTCTTCAAGATAGGTACCAAGGGCAATCTCGCTACCCTCCCTCGCCATGCATTCAGTAAGCCAGCTAGTATATTGGGACTGATCTTCAATATACTCAGCCCCCCGCGCCCCTTCGCGCATTGACACCAGCGACTTCGCGGCAGACTGGATGTCTATTCCCAGTAAGGAGCGCGCAGATTTTCCCGCGCTTCTGATCGAAGCCAGTACGTTTCGCTGACCATCAAAAATCTCACAGCCCCCAACATGACGGGCAAAACAAGACAGGAACTCCCTGTTCAAACTATCCAGTCGTCTAAGGCATGCTAATGCCGGCGCCTGTGATATAGTAAGATAGTCATTATCAGGAAAGTCCTTTGCCCGGTTTGATGAAATACAGACACTCATCACAAGACGCATTGCAGCCAGATCAAACAGTATTTCCAGTTCTTTGGGCTGCAAAGGGCATACCCCAACATAACCGGAGATTAGCGCCCGCGCTGTCGCATATATATCGTCTGCATCCAGCAACAAGTAGGCTAGCGCGATCGCCAGATCATTCACCGTACTGCCGTAAGCTACATCGCCAAAATCAATCACTGCGGCAACAGAGTCAGGATCATCCGCTTGCATGATGATATTGTGATCATTGGCGTCCTGATACAGCACGCTTTTGCGAAGACCTTGAAGGTGCGGTTTACACCGCAGCTTATAGCGAAAAAATTCTCTTTCTACCAACGCACGGTCGGCAGGGTCCAAAATATCACCAGCAAATGATTCCACCCCAGTTGCATTATCAAGTGACCACATGAAGTCTGGCCGGTGTGCCACCGGACTACCAAAACTTTGTAGGGCTCGGGTTAATCGTCCCAGATACGCTCCAATTGCTCTTACTTGAGATAGTGTGCGAGGTGTATGCGCCAATAACTGCCCCTCAACGAAAGGTAACAGCCGCACGGCATGGGTACCGTCTGTATCCTTCGCGGTAATTTGCGGGATCGACGCTCCGGACAGCGATTTTACGGCCTGTGCAATACCTAACGACGGATCAACAGCTGCCAAATGATCTGCCAGTTCCGCCTGCAATGCCAGAATAGACACATCTTCTGCGGCATTCGCGATTTTCAATACGTATTTTTCACCAGTCGACGATTTCAGAGCAACATTCTGATCGCGGTCACCAACCAAGGCACTGGCCGCCGCGTCAATCCCGTATATTTCACGAACTAACTTCTGGATTTCCGCATCAGAAAATGCTGGTACAGGCGTTGCAAACTCAGACACATTATTCCCCAATCAATTCAAGCCATTCATCTTCTGTCATGACTGTAATTCCCAGTTCCGTTGCTTTTTTCAGTTTGGATCCAGCCCCAGGCCCCGCGACCAGAATATCGGTTTTACCAGATACAGAGCCGGAAACCTTTGCGCCTAACCCTTCGGCACTGGACTTGGCCTCAGACCGTCCCATCTTCTCAAGCTTGCCGGTAAAGACAACGGTCTTACCTGATACTGCACTATCGCTGGATACTACTTCCGCGTCCTCAATCCTCAAGGCGGCCTCCAGCGCATCAAGTGTGGACAGATTATGGTCTTCAGCGAAAAAGTTGATGATGCTGTCCGCAACCTTGTCACCTATCCCGTCGATGGATGTCAATTCACCCCGCGCCAACATATCCCCGTTTGCAGCCTCTTTCATCGCAGTATAAAATACGGCGAAAGAGCCATAATGACGCGCCAATAGTTTGGCTGTTTGCTGCCCCATATGACGAACACCCAGCGCAAATAGAAAACGGTGCAGGCTGACGGTACGACGTTCCTCAATGGCAGCAAAAAGGTTACGCACTGACAAGTCACCCCATCCTTCCCATTTCTCAATAGGGTCAGCGGCATTTCGGTTTATGCTTTCCAGCTCAAAGATATCAGCAGGGGTTTTCACCCACCCGCGCCGGAACAGTTCCTTGACCTGCTTTTCTCCAAGTCCTTCAATGTCGAAGGCATCTCTGGAAACAAAGTGCGCCAACCGTTCCGAAGCCTGTGCCGGGCAGCTCAGCCCCCCGCTACAGCGCACGACCACATCGTCGCCTTCGGCTACCACATGGCTGCCGCATTCCGGACAAGCCTTTGGAAACTCAAACGCACTTGTATCTGCGGGCCGTTTGTCTTTCACAACCTCGACCACCTGCGGAATGACATCGCCCGCGCGCTGGATCACAACTGTATCACCGATCCGCACATCAAGACGTTTGATTTCATCACGGTTGTGAAGCGTCGCATTAGAGACGACGACCCCACCCACAGTAACCGGCTCCAGCTTTGCAACAGGTGTCAGCGCCCCCGTGCGCCCGACTTGAATATCAATAGCCTTCAAAATTGTAAAAGCTTTCTCGGCAGGGAATTTATGAGCAATGGCCCACCTTGGGGCACGGGCAACCATGCCCAGTCTTTCCTGCAGGTCGAGCCGGTCTACCTTATAGACAACACCATCAATGTCATAATCCAGCTCTGGTCGGGCCTGCTCTATCTGATGATAGTGCTCTACCGCTGCTTCCCAGCCGTCGCATTTTTTCATCAAAGGATTAGTGGAAAATCCCCACTTTTGGAACAGCTTGATAACGTCCATCTGGGTTTGCGCATTCAGGCCACTCTCTTCGCCCCACGCATAGGCAAAGAAACGCAGTGGCCGCTGTTTCGTGATCTCCACATCCAATTGCCGGAGCGAGCCTGCAGCCGCATTTCTTGGGTTCGCGAAAACCTTGCCGCCCGATGCCTCCTGGGCCTCATTCAGGCGCAGGAAGTCGGACCGGGAGATATAGACCTCACCGCGGACCTCGAGAATGTCTGGCCATCCCTCGCCCTTTAGGGTTGAAGGCACATCACAGATTGTACGCGCATTCGCCGTTACATTTTCGCCTTCTGTACCGTCACCCCGTGTTGCCGCGATAACCAGCTCTCCCTTTTCATAACGAAGCGCCAGTGAAAGTCCGTCAATCTTTGGTTCAGCAGTCAGGGCAATAGCACCGTCCGTGTCAGTATTCCAATTCAGAAACCGTCTGATCCGACGCGTAAAATCCTGCACGTCTGTGTCCGTAAACGCATTATCAAGGGACAACATAGGGCGCGCATGACGCACCTTGGCAAACTTGCCTTGCGGTGCAACCCCTACCTTTTGCGTGGGACTTGCCGCTGTAACCAGATCGGGAAAACGCTCCTCAATCGCTTGCAAGCGCAGACGAAGCGCATCATAGGCCGCATCTGAAATCTCAGGATCATCTTCCCCGTGATATAATCTGTCATGGTGTTCGATTTCTTTGGTCAGGCGCTCAAGCTCTTTCTTGCTCTCACGACTGGACAGGTCTTCCACAGGATATTTGGACAGATCAACCATAAGATCCTCTATGATACAAGTAATAGTCTATCAGCAGCCGCGCGGGCTTCATCCGTAATTTCTGCACCGGACAGCATACGTGCCAATTCTTCGCGGCGTTCGATATTTTCAAGCTGGCGCACGGCAGTTCTGGTAACAACGCCGTCATCCCCTTTTTCAATCTGGAAATGACTATCACCGCGTGCCGCCACCTGGGGCGAATGCGTTACAACAAGCACCTGTGACCCGTCAGTCAGCCGCTTCAGACGCTCGCCAACAGCATCTGCAGTTGCGCCGCCAATGCCTCGGTCGACTTCATCAAATACCATTACGGGTGTACTGGAAGACCGTGCGAGAACAACTTTCAATGCCAGAATGAACCGGGCAAGCTCACCACCCGATGCTATCTTGACCATCTGGCCAAAGGGGGCACCCGGATTTGTCTGCACCTCAAAAGTCACAAAATCACCGCCATGTCTAGTCCATTCGTCTGGCTCCACGGGTGTCACCACCGTGCGGAAAATAGCCTTTTCCAGTTTCAGTGGTGGTAACTCCGCCATAACCAGTGCATCAAGCTCTGCAGCGGCTTCAACACGCTTCTTGTGCAGGACTGTCACTGCGTCACCCAGCGCTTTTTCCAGCGCCTCAACTTTGTGCCGTGTCTCAGACAAATCTGTATCGCCAGCCTCTAGCGCCTGAATGCGAGCATGCAATTGCTCCCGGAGCGATACCAAATCATCTGGCGCACAGGAATGTTTGCGAGCGAGCCGCCGGATTTCGAAAAGACGTTCTTCAGTTTCTTCAAGGTCTACGGGGTTAAATTCCAGATCCTGCATCAGACCTTCCAGCGCCCCAATACCTTCTCCTAGCTCAATCGCAGCACGGTCTAGAGAATCGTAAACAGGTTTGACCAGTTCATGAGCTGATGCATCAAGACGGTCCATCTTCCGCAAGATATTACGCACTGCTGCATCAATACCCTTATCTTTCATCAGGTCTTTCATGAAACCAGACAAATCGTCGGACAGTTTCTCGCCCTGCATCATCATGGTGCGCTTTTCTGACAGGGCTTCTTCTTCTCCCTCTGTCATACCTAACAGGTCTAATTCCTCCACCGCATGGCGCAAATACTCTTCGTCCTTGCGTGCAGCTTCGATTTCTGCTTCTAGCGACCGTAAATGTTTTCTGGTTTTCTCCAGCTCCCGGAAAAGATCGGATACGGTTTTCGCCTCAGTCTCGTATGCCCCGTACGTGTCCAGTAAACCGCGGTGAGCTGATGCTTCGAGAAGTCCCCTGTCATCATGTTGACCGTGTACCTCCAAAAGAAGAGAGCCGACTTGGGACAACATGGTTTGTGATACAGGCTGATCATTGATCCAGGCACGGCTACGGCCATCAGAGGACACCTGGCGCCGTAACAGTAGCGTGCCGCCACCAGAATCCATGCCCTCTTCTTCCAGTATTATACAAGCGGCATGGTCAGGCGCTACGCAGAATTCAGCAATCACTATACCCGTGTCCTGCCCCTGCCGAACAAGGGCGCGGTCAGCACGACTGCCTGTTGCAAGGCCCAGAGAATCTAGAAGGATGGATTTACCAGCGCCAGTTTCACCCGTCAAAACGGTCAAGCCGGCCTCGAAATTCAAGGTCAGCTTGTCAATCAGAACAATATCACGAATGCTGAGGCTCGCCAGCATCCTGTTCCCCCTTACCGCCAGTTGAACGCGTTACGAAAACGGCCAAAGTTTACTCAGCCAGCTTTTATTGGAATATTCTGGTTCGATCTCTTTATCCGTCATCAAAGCATAACTGTAACGATACCACTTCGTACCGCCGTAGTTATGGCCAAGAACGGCTGCTGCCATTTGTGCTTCTTCGTATATACCAAGTGCCAAATTCACTTCCACAAGGCGGTGCAGGGCCTCTGGTACATGAGAAGACGTCTGATAGTTCTCCACCACCTGCCGGAACCGCAGTGCCGCCGCAAGATATTCATGGCGCTGCAGGTAATACCGCCCTACTTCCATGTCCTTCCCTGCAAGGTGATCGTTTGTAAGGCCAAGCTTGATGGACGCATCTTTCGCATATTCGCTTTCAGGATACCGGCGGATAACTTCGGTCAAGGCATCACGCGCCCGGATAGTCTCCTCAGCATCACGGCCTACATCGCTAATCTGCTCATAGTGACACAGAGCAATCAGATAATAGGCGTACGGTGCCCCCTGGTTACCCGGATGGAGCTGCAGGAACCGCTGTGCTGCCAAAATAGAATCATCGTAATTATTGCTCATATAATGTGCATACGATGCCATCAACTGCGCCCGGCGTGCCCAGACAGAATATGGATGCTGGCGCTCGACTTCATCAAATGTAATAGCCGCAGCTGTGAAACGCTTCCGCTCCAACAAATCTTGCGCCAGATTATAGAGAACTTCCACATCCCGAGCGACATAACGATCTTCCTCTTGCGATGAACTACAGGCCGCAAGACTAAAAAAAGTAGCCACGATAAGGGGAATTTTGATCCAATTGGACGTCATAAGTCTCTGTCTCCAGCTTGGCAAAGTGGTTTCACGTTTCTTTAGTAGAAAATCCCTTGCCGAAATTCTACTATTAGTGTTTATTACTATTTGATCGCTCCCGCATGAAGGGATCGCGAATAGTACCTTGGACAATCCTCTAGCACATGATTTTGCTGCTTGCCAGAGTGGATTGCCCCTATTCCCGCGGGTTGACGCTCAAATCGGTAAAACAACACATGTGGGGAAAGTCTTGTGACACCAGATTTTGGCGAAAAAACGAAGAAGTTGGAAAAACATATTGGCCAACAACTTCGGTCTATTCGGGTGGATAAACATCTAACGCAAACCCAATTGGGAACCATGGTCGGCGTATCATCACACCAGATACACAAATACGAACATGGTCATAATCGTATCAGCGCAGGCCAACTATTCATGCTGGCCAACGCCATGGGTGTGTCGGTCACACGATTCTATCATGGCCTGCGCCCCTTGCCCGATACTGCGCTGGCATCAAGCGCTGCATCTATGTCGCAAAGCCTTCGACCGCATACCCGTATCGAAGAAGCCGTAGTAGATTTGCTTGATGCCATAGAAAACGCACAGCACCGCAAAAAATAAAGGGGTGGCAATCGCCACCCCTTCACACAATCTGAAGATATCCTCTGACTTAGGAAGCCAGACGACGCAGTACGTAATGTAGAATGCCGCCGTTACGGTAGTATTCAACTTCGTCCGCAGTATCGATGCGGCACAGTACCGTTATGTCTTTCTGAGAACCATCAGCATAATGAATTGTAACATTCACATCCTGGCGTGGCTTGATCGTGCCCGCAATACCAGTTACGTCAAACGTTTCAGTCCCCGTCAAACCAAGGCTTTCACGGCTGTCACCGTCTTTGAACTGAAGTGGAAGTACACCCATACCAACCAGGTTGGAGCGGTGAATACGCTCAAAGCTTTCAACCAGTACCGCCTTGACACCAAGAAGGTTCGTGCCTTTCGCAGCCCAGTCACGGGATGAACCCGTACCGTATTCCTTACCGCCGACAACAACAAGCGGAATACCAGCTTCCTGATACTTCATAGAAGCATCATAAATGCTCATCACTTCGCCCGTTGGCTGATGTGTCGTCCAGCCACCTTCTGTACCAGGTGCCATCAAGTTACGCAGACGCACGTTTGCGAATGTACCGCGCATCATTACTTCGTGGTTACCACGACGAGAGCCGTAAGAGTTGAAGTCTTTAACCGCAACACCTTTGGACTGCAGATACGCACCAGCAGGGCTATCTGGCTTGATCGCACCAGCAGGGCTGATGTGGTCAGTCGTGATACTGTCACCCAGAAGTGCCAGTGGACGCGCGCCAGTGATATCAGACGTTGGTCCAACATTCAGGCTCATACCCTGGAAATATGGTGGGTGCTGAATGTAAGTTGAGTTGCTTTTCCACGCAAAGGTTTCACCCTCAGCAACAGGAATTGACTGCCACTCTGGCTCACCATCAAAGACGTTTGCGTAACGCTCGATGAACATTTCACGACTCAGAGATTGGGAAATTGCTTCCTGAATTTCAGCATTTGACGGCCAAACGTCTTTCAGGAATACGTCATTACCGTTTTTGTCCTGACCAAGCGGTTCAGTAGTAATGTCGATCTTCACGTTACCGGCGATAGCGTATGCTACAACAAGTGGCGGTGACGCAAGGTATGACGCCTTAAGGTCCTGACTTACACGGCCTTCAAAGTTCCGGTTACCGGACAGAACGCTCGCACAGACCAACTGGTTGTCATTGATTGTCTTGGAAATTGGCGCAGCAAGTGGGCCAGAGTTACCAATACAAGTCGTACAACCGTAGCCAACCAGGTTAAAGCCAAGAGCATCGAGATGCTCCGTCAGGCCAGCCTTGTCGAGATAGTCAGTGACGACCTTGGAGCCAGGCGCCAGGGATGTCTTCACCCAAGGCTTACGCTGCAGACCAAGTTCGTGGGCTTTTTTAGCAACCAGACCAGCCGCAACAAGAACACCCGGGTTAGACGTGTTTGTACAAGACGTGATCGCAGCAATACCAATGTCGCCGTGACCCAGTGTGTAGTCTTCGCCTTCAACCTTATACTGGTTTTCGTCGTCTTTCTTGCCAGCTTTTGCCAGAACCTCATTCACGAATGAGTTGGCAACATTATCAAGATCAACGCGGTCCTGTGGGCGGCTTGGGCCTGCAAGCGCTGGCTTAACAGTAGAAATGTCTAGCTCAAGTGTTGTTGTGTACACTGGCTCTGCACTATTGCCGTCACGCCACATGCCCTGCTCTTTGGCATATGCTTCAACCAGTGCAACGGTTTCTTCGTCGCGACCAGTGAAGGTCAGGTAATCAAGTGTTGCTTGTGACACAGGGAAGAAGCCGCAAGTCGCGCCGTATTCTGGACCCATGTTTGCGATTGTCGCCTGATCAGCCAGTGTCAGTTCGTCCAGACCTTCGCCGTAGAATTCGACAAATTTGCCGACAACGCCAAGCTCACGCAGCATTTCAACAACGCGCAGAACGAGGTCAGTAGCCGTAATGCCTTCACGTAGCTTGCCAGTTAGTTTGAAACCAACAACTTCCGGGATCAGCATAGATACAGGCTGGCCAAGCATTGCTGCTTCCGCCTCGATACCACCTACACCCCAGCCAAGAACAGCAAGGCCGTTAATCATTGTCGTGTGACTGTCTGTACCTACGCAGGTATCAGGGAAAGCAACCGTGCGGTCACCCTCTTTTTTCGTCCAGACAGTTTTCGCGATATACTCCAGGTTAACCTGGTGACAGATACCAGTTCCAGGAGGAACCGCATTAAAATCTTCAAAGCTGTTCTGGCCCCATTTCAGGAATTCATAACGCTCTGCGTTACGTTCCATTTCCAGATCAACGTTTTCTTTAAAGGCAGTCGCAGTGCCAAATTTATCAACCATTACAGAGTGGTCAATCACCAGATCGCACTGTGCCTGTGGGTTAATCTTGGAGGCGTCACCACCCATGCTCTTGAGACCGTCACGCATTGCAGCAAGATCAACAACAGCAGGAACGCCTGTAAAGTCCTGCATCAGAACGCGAGCCGGACGGTATGCGATTTCCGCAGTTGACTTGCGCTCTTTCTGCCAGTCCGCAAGCGCCTGAATGTCGCCAGTCGTGACGGACACGCCGTCTTCGTAGCGCAGTAGGTTTTCCAGTAGAACTTTCAGAGTATATGGCAGGCGTGAAACGTCACCAATCTTTTCAGCCGCCGCAGCAAGGCTGTAATAGTCGTATTCTTTCCCACCAACGGTCAACGTACGGCGAGTACCAAGAGTATCATGAGACATAGATATCCCTCCAGATTAAAAGGGTTGGGAGAGCAACAAACACTGACACTTGCTGCCCTTGTAAAAACTCAGCCGCCTTATGGCAAACTCTTGCCCAAATTGCAACAAAGACTCCCTATTTTCTTCACAATCATGCCCATTTATCCCTGCATCCTGCAGGTGTTGAAATATTATTATGCAGATTAGAACTGGAAAATGAAAATGACTGTCTTGAATTTACTGATCATTGCCGGGCTTGGATATGTTGCTTTCGCTGGTATTCGGTCCAGTCTTGAACGGACCAAGCGATATTTTTAAAGCAGAAGAAACTGCCCCTGATATTTTTTAAGCGCGCTTACTTCCTGCCCCTCTGAACCAAAGAAGGGCAGCCTGTTACAGCCACCCTTCCCAAAGCACCTAAGCCATCAGGCATATCTACTTAGCTGCGCAGGCTTCCTGTGCGAACCGCTCGGTTTCAGCCTCATCCCAACTGCGATAGCCCGTGAAGCTTTTCGCTACTTTGCACCGTATCTCTGAACCCGACAGGAGAGTATCTGCCGATAGCTCTTTCAACAGGTCCGCCCCCACGAGAGGCTGCCCTTCCATGCGAACGCCACCATCAGCCAGCGTATCAAACACCATGCTGCTTGCCTCAGCCTGGCCAAAGGGCTGCCATTCAGGATACGCACCACCCCCTCGACCGGGTTTACCAGTACGCGCAAATTCTGCCCAGTAAGCGTTCATTGCGCGAGAGACAAACCACCGACCCTCAGCATTTTCATCGTCATATAAATAGTCCGGGTAGTCCCGGTTGATAAACTGACCAAACACAAAGGATATCTCTGCACCGTGAGATGCCCCCAGAATGTTAGGCAGATCCACACCGAAAGGCGTTGCCTGCTCGTCCCAATCAAACCGGTACGCATAAATATCTTTGGCACCCCCTGCCTGCATCAGGCCAAGCGGCTTATCGACGCCCGAGATAATCCATGCCTGCGAGCCGTAATATGATAAACGATCATACAAGTCCTGGTCGATTACATTTGGTCTTTGCAACAAGTCTTTTTCAACCAAAGCCGGATTCACAGACTGATAGAGTTTATTTTCATCCCGGTTCGCCCCCATAATCACAGGCACCTGATTATAGGTACCGGACGCCAGCAGGTCATACGGGTTTTCAAACGGGATAATCACCCCGTCCCGAATAACATTTGGCAAACTATAGGAAATATCTTCCGGCTTACTTTTGTAGGCTGCCAGCAGATCATCCGGCGACAGGCTCCGCAAAAACTCCAACTGTTCTTTCGGAGCCAGCGACTGAATATCAGTGCCGGTTTGTTCAGACAGCTTAGCCAAAACATCAGTGCTATTATTCGCAAGGCCAGGCGCAGTTGGATGTTGACGGGAGTTTTCTGCTTGTGCCCGCGGTGTCGTCATACCAGAACCACTTTGAACGATTGCCCGGTGAAACAGTCCCTGTGCCTTAGGCGAGATTAACAAGCCAAATGTATTCCGGCCGCCAGCACTTTCACCAAACAGGGTCACGCGGTTAGGGTCACCCCCAAATTCGGCGATATTTGTCTGCACCCATTCCAAAGCCTTGATAACATCGGAAAGTCCAAAATTGGCAAGATCAATACCATTATCACGCAGAATACTGCTGCTGAAATAGCCGAAAGGACCCGTACGGTACCGCACACCAACAAGGATTACGTTTTGTTCGGGCACTAGCCGATTAAGCGTCAGATCACCCGGCGCACCGTAGCGATTTGCCCCGCCGTGCACCCAAACCATCACGGGTAGATTTTTGCCTTTGGCATTCTGTGGTGCACTAATATCCAGATACAGACAGTCTTCGCTACCGACAGCAAGACCGCCAGCATTTTCACCAAAGGACGTGCCCGTGCTGACACAGTCAGGGGATTGATAGGGCTGGCGCACACCTGACCATGGGTCAGCTTTTTCTGCTTCTGTCCAGCGCTGCGTCACTTTACCGAACGGAACACCGAGCCACATATCAGCATCGTTTGGAGACCGTATTCCAATAACAGAACCGTCAGCTGTTTGACGAACAAGATCAGGAACAGGGGTCAGGTCCAGCTGCGGGCTGTCATCCTTCAACTGACGATATGCCACAATAGCGATGACCACCATCAGCAGTCCCACAATATTTTTTACCGATAAGAATTTCATAAAGCCCCATACATCCAGATAAAACTGCAGCATGCTAGTGCAAACATACTAAAAATTTCAACCAAAACCGACACTTGGGAAAAGACAGATTTACCATAAAGAAAAAGGGGCACAAAACGCGCCCCTGCTTCACCGCTACAAAATCACTGACGAAGACTAAAGCTCACCCCGTACCAGTTTGTCATAATCAAACATCAGGTTTTTAGTGATCTCGCCGACTTCAAAAGAGTATGGACCGATTTCGCTAAGAGGTGTTACCTCGGCAGCTGTTCCAGTCAAGAAAGCCTGTTCAAAGCCTTCCATTTCCTCTGGCATGATCGCGCGTTCTATCACTTCATAACCCCGCGCCTTTGCCAGATCAATCACTGTACGGCGGGTAATACCGTCCAGGAAACAGTCTGGGGTAGGTGTATGAATTACACCGTCCTTCACGAAAAAGATATTTGCACCTGTAGCCTCAGCGACCTGGCCGCGGTAATCATACATCAGGGCATCGTCATACCCTTCTGACTCTGCTTTATGCTTGGACAGCGTACAGATCATATACAGACCAGCAGCCTTGGCAGTAACCGGTGCAGTTGCTGGGTCTGGACGTTTCCAGTCAGAGATTGCAATCCGAATCCCCTTCAAGCGTGCCTCTGGCTCAAAATATGATGGCCACGCCCAGCAAGCAATCGCCACATGGATCGTGTTTTTCTGCGCTGCCACACCCATCATTTCACTACCGCGCCATACAACAGGGCGGAAATAGGCGTCTTCGAGGCCACTCATTTCAAGGAGCTTGTTACAGGCATCATTAATGTCTGCCTGCGTGAACGGGATAGTCATGCCGAGCTTTTCTGCGGAAGCGAAAAGGCGCTCTGTATGCTCTTCCAACTTGAAAATCTTGCCATTATAGGCACGCTGACCTTCAAAAACAGAACTGCCATAATGCATGGCATGGGTCAGCACATGGACTTTTGCATCTCTCCAGGGAACATACTTCCCATCCATCCAAATTGTGCCATCACGGTCATCAAAAGCAGCAACAGACATTCTTTTTCTCCGGAACCTTACTACTATAAAATATCATAAATATGTTGATCGGCGTAACATTGTGTCGCATATAAGTCAATATAACTGACTTAAATTGCTGGCAATAATACTCATGCAAACGAAAATTCCTAGTTCTAATTTGTACCTTCGTGAAGAAGAGCTCCGCAGCGGGATCGAGCTCCTGTATTTTGCGTATCGTGATTTTACCCGCGACCCTGATGATATTCTATCTAAATCTAATTTCGGCCGGGCTCATCACAGAGTTTTGTATTTCGTTGGGCGCAATCCCGGTACTAGTGTATCCGGGCTTCTGAGCATCCTAAGGATAACAAAGCAAAGTCTGTCCCGTGTGCTGGGTCAGCTTCTAGAAGAAGGCTATATTATCCAAAAGGCAGGCACAGAAGATCGCCGACAACGACTGTTATACCTGACAGATGAAGGCGAAAGGTTTGAAAAAATGCTCTTTGACACCCAGCGGGAGCGCGTTGCACAGGCATATCGCAAAGCTGGTCCGGAAGCTGTTTCAGGTTTCTGGGAGGTCCTTTTAAACATTGTTGATGAAGACAAACGGGATGCTGTTCTGGGGCAAATTGAAAAATAGGCGACAAGAAAGACCCTCGATGCCAGATACGCAACCTATGCCCGAACCACAATCAACACCCCCAGCCGAGACACAAAAAACAATCGCAGACTGGGCCAACACGGCATTTGGCCCGGTTATAGACCAGACAAAACTTGTTGACCGTGCTGCCATAGAGCTGACTGAACTGAGGGAAGCGGTGCAAGCTGGCCAGACCAATGAAATAGGTCATGAGACAGCAGACGTGCTGATTCTTTTATACAGATTACTGGAACTGAACGGCCTGTCCGTTTCACAGGTTTTAAATGATAAAATGTCCATCAACCGGCAGCGAACGTGGGAACGCGCGGGAGACGGCACAGGTGGCCATAAAGCCTGAAGGCAGTGTTCGGCTGCAAGGATAGAGGGTCGAAATTATTTGACCTTTCGCCCAACCGCCCTAAAACCATAAATGCACGAACGAACATTCTTTATAAAAGGATACCATATCAACGATGGATCAAAAACTTAAGGACGGTTACCAACACTTTCTAACCCACAGGTTTCAGGAAGATCGCGCCCTTTACGAAGAACTGGCTACAATGGGGCAAACACCTCACACATTGATGATTGCCTGTTCAGATTCACGCGTACTGCCACAACATATTCTCAATTCAGGACCAGGTGATCTATTCCTTGTCCGAAATGTAGCAGCACTCGTTCCCCCATACGAAGCCGATGATGGATATCACGGTACCAGTGCCGCCATTGAATTTGCCGTGACGGTACTGAAAGTACAAAACATTATGGTTATGGGTCACACAGGCTGCGGCGGTGTCGGCCACGTGGCCCAAGGACATGCCTGCCCCACATCAGGGACCAGAAGCTTTGTTTCCCAGTGGATGGCGCCCCTGGACAGCTGGATGCAGAAAAATACCGGCATTCTATCATCTGACCTGAAAGCACGTTCCAGCATGTTAGAGCGCGCCGCCATCAATATGTCTATTGATAATCTGAAAACATTCCCGTTCATTCAGGAAAGACTGGCCGAAAAGTCCCTGAATATCCACGGTACGATTTTTGACATTCATACCGGTGAACTAAACGTGGTCACCCAGTGTGATGACGGCACCTTTGGGGTCGCCCCGTTCGAATAGAAACTAGCTGCCCTATTGTTCAGTATTTTCGGTGTTAGCCGGTCTGGATCACTTCCATGCCGGCTATTTTCTTACATAGCGGCAACCAGCGGCACAAATCTGACAGGCAGTATGTCTTCTTCCTGCCAGCAATTTTCTTCCTGCCGAATAATAAGTTTCAACATCTGAACGTGACCGGGTGGTCCTATTGGGAGTATCATGCGCCCTCCCACTTTCAATTGCTGATAAAGGGCGTCAGGCACAGAAGGTGCAGCAGCAGCAACATGAATAGCATCATAGGGAGCGTATTTTTTACAGCCCAAAGCACCGTCCCCCTGGCAGACTTGAATAGTATCATACCCAAGATGTTCCAGCCGGGCCTTCGCTGATTGTGCCAGTTCGGCAATACATTCAACGGAAATAACCCTGCCAGCCAACTGGGAGAGGACAGCCGCGGCATAGCCCGAGCCTGTCCCAATATCCAAAACAGTATCTGTGCCCTTTAACCGTAAGTGTTCGGCCATCAAGGCAACGATATAGGGCTGGGAAATCGTTTGGCCGCCGGCTATGGGAAGAGCCCGATCATCATACGCAGCATCCTCAAGGGCCTTTGGTACAAACTGCTTTCTGTCTACCGAAGCCACCGCCTCCAAGACGCGCTGATCCCTGATACCGCGACCCGCGATATCCTGCTGCACCATTGTCGCTACTGATTTTCTGTACGTTCCCATTGCCATCAACCGAAACTGTCCAGAAGAAGTGTAGCACATCTCTGTTCGGTTCAGAAAACACAGACAAAGAAAAAGGGCTGCGAAATCGCAGCCCTTCATAATTTTTTATGCCTGTTCTGGCTTACTCGTCTTCGTAGACGTTTTTGCCTGCCTTAATTGGCTTCCAGATTTTCTTCATTGAGAAATACAGAATGATAGTCAGAACCAACAGGAACAGGAATACATTCAGTCCGAGGGAGTGACGATCCTGCAAGCTTGGCTCAGCAACATACATCAGGAAGTTCACAACATCTTTTGCCATTTGTTCCTGTGTAGCAGCCGTACCATCTTCATACTCGATGATGCCCTCCGAAAGAGGAGAAGCCATCGAAATCTGACCACCCTTGAAGTAAGGGTTGTAGCTTTTGCCTGCCGGGATATCCACACCGATTGGCGCTTCCTCGTATCCAGTCATAAGGCTGTAAAGATAGTTTGCACCATCATGACGCGCCTTAGTGATCAGAGAAAGATCTGGTGGCAGAGCCCCGCCGTTTGACGCACGAGCTGCATTGTCGTTCGGGAATGGGTTCGGAAACGCATCTTGCGGCAATGCATTGCGCTCAGTCGGATCCCCGAAATCATCAGGCTCGCCAGCTACAGTGTATTCTGCAGCAAATGCCTTGATCATGTCTTCGTCATAGCCAAGCTTGTCCAGGTTACGGAAACGGAAATACTTCAGACCGTGACACGCGGAACAAACTTCGCGGTAAACCTGCCAGCCACGCTGCGCAGATTCGACATCAAATGTACCGAAGACACCTTCGAATTGCCAGTCAACCTTCTCCGGGTGCTTTGCAGCACCCGCAGCATTCGCACCCACAGCAAAGGCAGCAACAGCAGCGGCAGCAAGGGCAATGTTTTTAATCATCTTCATTGTCTATACTCCTACTTATGCTGACTTTTTCACTGCTGAAATAATGCTTTCAGGCAGTGGCAGTGTCTTTTCCTTTTTACCCAGCAGAGGCAGGATAACGAGGAAGTGTGCGAAATAGTAAATAGTACCGGCAAGACCAAGCATCGGCCAGATACCTTCAGGTTTCTTACCGCCAACAACTGTCAGAAGCAGCATGTCAGCAACGAGGAACCAGAAGAAAATCCGGTATGTTGGACGGAACTTTGCAGAACGAACCTTGGACGTATCAAGCCATGGCAGTGCCAGCCAAACAAGGATGGATGCAAACATTGCTAGTACACCCAGAAGCTTCGCGTCGATAAAGACGATGTCTGTACCCGGGATACCAAGATCGAATGTAATTGACCGCAGGATCGCATAGAATGGCAGGAAGTACCATTCAGGAACAATACTGTCAGGCGTCACAAGTGGCTCAGCCGGGATATAGTTGTCCGGATGACCCAGCGCATTCGGTGCAAAGAATACAAAGTACGCAAATACCATCAGGAATACACCTACACCAAACGCATCCTTAACTGTGTAGTAAGGGTGGAAAGGAATTTGGTCTGCGTTGCTTTTTACTTCTACGCCAAGTGGGTTACCACTATCAGAGATTTTCTTCGCCCAGATATGGAGAACCACAACACCTGCAATCACGAATGGCAGCAGATAATGAAGGCTGAAGAAACGGTTCAAAGTTGGGTTATCAACAGAGAAACCACCCCAAAGAAGTGTCACAATGCTTTCACCTACACCAGGGATCGCAGAGAACAGGTTGGTAATCACAGTCGCACCCCAGAAGGACATCTGGCCCCATGGTAGTACGTACCCCATGAAAGCAGTCGCCATCATCAGGAGGAAGATTACAACACCCAGCATCCACAATACTTCCCGTGGTGCCTTGTAGGAACCATAGTAGAAGCCGCGGAAAATGTGCGTGTACACTGCGATAAAGAAGAAGCTCGCGCCGTTCGCATGCATGTAGCGTATCAGCCAGCCGTAGTTCACATCACGCATGATACGCTCGACGCTGTCGAAGGCCATGCCAGTGTGCGGCGTGTAGTGCATCGCAAGAACGATACCGCTGACAAGCTGAATAATCAGGCAGAGAGCTGCCAGGGAACCAAAGTTCCACCAGTAGTTCAGGTTACGAGGTGTTGGCGTACCAGGACCCATTACACTGTTTGCAACAGTCAGGATTGGCAGACGCTCTTCTACCCAAGCCAGAACCTTGTTATTCGGTTTTACTTCTGAAAGTGCCATTCTTCTTCCCCTTACCCGATGCGCATCACTGTGTCGCTTAGGAAAGCATACTCAGGAACTTCCAAGTTCCGTGGAGCAGGACCCTTCCGGATACGACCAGATGTGTCATAGTGGGAACCATGGCAAGGACAGAACCATCCGCCATATTCACCTTTTTCATCACCGGATTTTGTACCAAGTGGCACACAGCCAAGGTGCGTACAAATACCAGTAAGAACGAGCCACTCATCCTTACCTTCAAGTACACGCTCTTGGTCGGTCTGCTTATCAGGTAGGCTTGCTACATCAACAGCACGTGCGTCTGCGATCTCCGCTGCGGTTCTGTGGCGGATGAAAACCGGTTTACCACGCCATTTCACCAGAACAGCCTCACCAACCGGGATTTGGCTGATGTCAACTTCCACACTTGCAAGAGCAAGCGTATCAGCTGCAGGGTTCATCTGATGGATAAATGGCCAAACTGCAACTGCGGCACCAACCGCACCGAAGCCAGTTGCTGCGATATGAAGAAAGTCACGCCGTGTAGCGCCCTCTTCACCATGTATTGTGTCTTCTACTGTGCTCATCTAATCTTCCTTGGCAGGAACTTGATGCATCTCAGGCGATCAAATGTTTGCTTCCAAACTCATAGACTGAATAACCGGCGAACCGGGCCCAGCCCTCCTATAATTCTATACAGTTACATGGATCAGGTACAGCCCCTATAAGACAGGGTAATATATCCCACACCACATAACGCACACTGGATACAGATCCAGTACGATAAAGAGGGTTTAATCGGGTATGGCTTGTGGTGCAAGGGTTTATCGTGAAGTTTTCACAAAAACGCCATATTTTTCCAATGCTGGCCATTGTTTGGATTGCGCGGACGGGATTATTTTTCTAGTGTCCGCCCATGGATATAGCCCTGTTTGAACCCGACCAGCCTCAAAATACTGGAACCATGCTTAGACTTGGGGCCTGTATGGGCTGCGCTGTACACATTATTGAACCGTGCGGTTTCCCGTTCTCCGTCAAGGCACTGCGCCGGTCTGCCATGGACTATATTGATATGGTCACTATCCATCATCATATGGACTGGGATGCCTTTGAAAAATGGTGTGCGACAAACCGTCGCAGGATTGTCCTTTTGACCACTGCCTGCAGCCAAAAACATACCGAATTCACTTATTCGGAGACTGATATACTGCTTGTTGGTCGCGAATCCGGCGGTGTAACCGATCAGGTCGTTGCAGCGGCAGACGGAAAAGTCCGTGTACCGATGCAAAAACAGTTGCGCTCACTGAATGTCGCCGTATCTATGGCTATGGTACTGGGTGAAGCACTGCGACAGACCGGCTCATTTGATACGCTTGAATAAAGCTTTCATACAACACTGCGCCAGACGATTGCAATAAACCGTACTCTGAAGTCTTACTGAAACAAGGATATCTCATGTCTGATCTGACACTACAGGAAAAACAACAACAAGCTGCTGATTGGTTCAGAACTTTGCGGGATCAGATTTGCGCCAGTTTTGAAAAGCTGGAAGATGAAGCAACCGGCCCGTTAAGCGACCGGGACGCAGGCAGATTCGAAAGAAAGACATGGGACCGGACGAACCAGTCGGACGGTGCCGAAGGTGGCGGCGGGACCATGTCCATAATGCGGGGCGGCCGTGTGTTCGAAAAGGTTGGTGTAAACATTTCCACGGTACACGGTACTTTCACCGAAGAATTTGCCAAAAACATTCCCGGCGCCGATGAAGATCCAAGTTTCTTTGCCACCGGTGTTTCGCTTGTTGCCCACATGAACAGCCCCAAAGTACCTGCCGTTCACATGAATACCCGGTTTATTTGCACAAAAAAAAGCTGGTTTGGTGGCGGTGCGGACCTGAATGCCCCCTTGCCTGTCGCACAGGATACAGCGGACTTTCATGCAGCCTTCAAAGAGGCCTGCGATCGTCACGATCCAGCGTATTATCCAAAATTCAAAAAATGGTGTGATGAATATTTTTATATCCAGCACCGGAATCGTGCCCGCGGCGAAGGCGGTATCTTTTATGATCAGCTTAACTCAGGTAAATGGGAAGATGACTTTGCTTTCACAAAAGACGTTGGACGAACCTTTAACGAGATTTATCCTGCATTAGTTCGCCGCCATATGCACGACAGCTGGACAGAAGCAGAACGTGAAACACAGCTGGAGTACAGAGGCTACTACGCTGAATTCAATCTTGTGTATGATCGCGGCACCACCTTTGGCTTGAAAACCGGCGGCAATGTAGAAGCAATTCTAATGTCCTTGCCACCAGAGGCAAAATGGCCGTAAACGTACCGAACGCAAGACAGAACAGGACCAAAGCATGATGGGTGATGCCATCATCTATCTGACATTGTTCAGCAATGCCTTTATTGCGGCAACCTTATTGCCCGCTTTTTCTGAACTGGCTTTTGCGGCCTTGCTCACAAAGGGGCAGTATAGTCCCTTTCTCCTGTTTCTTGCCGTTACATCCGGTAATATTCTTGGTGCCTGTGTGAACTGGTGGCTGGGGATGCGCCTGCATGATTTCCAGACGAAACGCTGGTTTCCGTTCACACCCGCACAAATAGACAAGGCATCGAATCAGTTTGCCCGCTACGGCGTTTGGTCCCTCCTGTTTGCGTGGCTGCCAGTGATTGGTGACCCGCTCACCTTGATAGCGGGGGTGCTAAACACGCGTTTTTCACTTTTTTTAGTTCTGGTTGGTTTCGGCAAGGCGATCAGATACGCTGCTATCTGGGCACTCTTTTATATGGGAACACTTTAGAAAGAACACGGCAAATTCAATCTAGCCAGATGCTACTATCTATCATTCCCGCCCCAGATAAGATTCTCCTCTGGAATAATATCCAGCAGCATCCCTCTGTCCTTGAGCGTGTCTAGCAAATGGGTAAGCTCCTCCTTACCAACCGGGCTTTGATTGCTGACGATGGCAGGTAATTTATAATCATAGTCTGGCGTTGGGCCAGTTGCGATTGAAACCGCAGCCTGAGGGTTATGTTTACGCCAAAGACTTAGAAACATATCGTTTGCAATGCCCAGTTCTGCCCTGCCTGTCTGAATCATATGCAGGATCTGATACTGATTATGCACGAAAACGGCATCATATCGTCGTTTTAACTGCATGGTATCCAGTTCAAAGCCTGCGAAGTTATAAGAAAACCCATTTATCAGCACCAACCGGTACCCTGCCACATCGCCAAAGGTTCGCGGAAACCTGGCACTATCTGCACGCATGACCATCTGCTCCCGAACTTGTACAATCGGGTCTGTAACATCATACTGCTCAGCAAGTGGCGTCCACCCCCAAATGGGGCTTTCAAAGAATATTACATGCATATTACCCTGCGCCATTTGGGCGTAACGCCGCCGGGACGGAAAAACCGATATATTGAACTGATAGACATCCTGGATCTGATTAAGCTGCCTGATCAGATCAAAGGTAACCCCGCTTGAACCGTCCGCGTCGATAAACGGTTCATAAACATAGCCACCAACAAAAACGTTCTGACGTGTACCAGATTGACCAGAAGCATGCAGCGAATCAAAAGAAACACTTATTAATAAAAGGGAAAACACCCAACACCAAATCACCCTCATACGTCCGCCCCATGTGTCCCTGTTGACAGCACACCAATCATTAAAATGACCGATAAACTGCAAGCCATCACCCCCAACGGCGGGACAGTCATGTCAAAAATATGCATAGATGGCAACCCCTTAGACGGGAATCTACGGTGCAGACTAGCAAAGCAAAACCACGCTGCAAACACTTCAAACCGCGCAAATCCCTGATTTAAAGCCAATGAAAGTAACTACAGTGCTCGTGAACTGCTTTCATCTAAGTATAAATCAAGAAACTTTCCATATGGTTGATTTTCACCAAACTTGTTTCAAGTTGACACAATCTACTACATCGACGACAGCTTCCTGAACTGGGTCGGGGCTTTTTTTATTGTGCTATTGACGATATTCCTATCATCACTGATGATACGGCCAAACCAAGCTAGTTAGGAGAATTCATATGTTTGCAAGACTGCTGGCCACAGGCCTTTTGATCATCTCCCTTGCGCTACCGACCTTTGCATCGGATACAAAGCGCGCCAAAATTATGGAGATGAAGCAAGATGTAATCGCCCAGCTACTGCAGGAGGAACCCGGTGCAAAGAAAGAACTGGATAATAGCGTAGGCTATGCCGTCTTCTCGAATGTCGGCGTTAATGTAATTTTTCTCTCTGGCGGGGGCGGACGCGGCGTTGCCATCAACAATAAAACCGGCGAAAAAACCTTCATGAAAATGGCGAGTGCCGGTGTCGGTCTTGGCCTTGGCGTGAAAGATTTTCGGGCCGTCTTTATTTTCCGCACCCAGAAAGCGTTCGACTATTTCATCGACAAAGGATGGGACTTATCTGCCCAGGCTGATGCAGCAGCCCAGTCTGGCGACAAAGGCGGCGAAGGATCTGTTGCAGATAACATCAGTGAAGAAGTCAGCGTTTACCAGATTACCAAAAACGGTATTGCCCTGCAGGCAACGCTGCAAGGCACTAAATACTGGAAAGATAAAAAGCTGAATAGCGGCCAGTAATCTTCTGTCAGTAAGCTACATTCAAACTATTCCGCCGGGATGGCTTCGGCTGTCTCGGCTTTTACTTCTTCCTTGGTCAAAAGCTGGCCCATCTTTTTCTGTGCAAGAAGTGCACGAGCCTTAGCATATTTTTCATCATGCCAGAACGGCAGACAGCCATTACAGCCCTTACCGCAGCAGCCTTCCTTACCTCGACGCGGCGTCCGCAGCGATAGTTCTTTTTCAGCCGCATCAATAGATTCCTGCAGCTTTGCACGCTTTTTCTCGTATGACCCTTCATTGCCTTTACCAAGCTCAAGAAGCTGTGCTTCTGCGTCCAGTTTCAGGCGGTCCCACTGGTCTTGTGTAAGTGGCTTTTCCTTCCGGATCACCGTCATTTCCGGGAAGTCATTCTGTAACACAGATATCTCTTCCTCATGGAACAACGAGAAAGGAACACGAATGATCGGCTTATTGCCTGCGTGGACCTCTTCCCATATGCGTCCATTCTTGGCTTCTTCAATCTCATAAAGACGCAACAGAATTGTCTCTTTCCGGATTGGAGAAACAAATTCCAGCACATCCCCTGCCGCGATTTTGTTTTTCACTTCAACGATGAAGGCATCATCGCGAACTTCGCGGATCACACCGGCATATTCCCAGTCCGCCAGCGTGTAAGTCTGCTCAAAACCGTGCGCATAGTTGGTCAAACGTCCATCGTGGAAGGCCAGCGTATAGCCGCGCGACGGAACGTGGGACAGTTCTTTCATGTAAGAATCTGCATTCCAGTCTTCTTTGTTTTCGTACCAGTCATCAATAGCCATCCGGTACGCGCGTGCAACCATCGACACATAATATACGGATTTGCCCCGTCCTTCGACCTTCAGGCTGTCTACGCCCAACTCCAGCAGGTCATTCAGCTTAGGCATGATGCACAAATCTTTACTGTTCAGGATATAGGTCCCGCGCTGATCTTCTTCGATCGGAAGCAAATCGCCTGGGCGGTACCCTTCCTCGATAAAGAAATCAAACAGCTCTAGATTTTCTTCTGTCAGCGGCAGTTCTTTGACCGTGCCGTCCTTCAGCTTCATATGGACTTTGTATTTCCAGCGACAGCTATTGGCACACGCGCCCTGGTTGGCACCGCGCTCTGCCATAAAGTTAGACAACATGCAGCGTCCGGAATAGGTCATACACATCGAGCCGTGCACAAAGGCTTCAAGCTTGATATCCGGGCATTTTTCGCGAATTTCAACCAGCTCCGCAAAGGACACTTCCCGTCCCAGCACGACCAGCTTGGCGCCCAGGTCTTCCCAGAACTTTACAGACTGCCAGCTACACACATTCGCTTGCGTGGAAATATGCAGTTCCAGCTCTGGGGCCTGTTCCTTGACGAACATAAAGACACCAGGGTCAGCAACAATCAATCCGTCAGGTTTAACCTTGCGCACTGTCTCCACAAACTGTGGTAGTTTCGTAATGTCTTTGTTATGTGAAAACAGATTAAGCGTCAGATATACGCGTTTGCCGTGCTTGTGGGCAAATTCAACACCCTCGATAACATCTTCAAGCGAGAATTCAGATTTTGTCCGCAGGGACATATCCGGTGTACCGAGATATACCGCGTCCGCACCGTAAAGCACTGCTGCTTTCAGCTTCTCTAGATTACCGGCTGGCATTAATAGCTCAGATCTTTTCTTCTGGTCGCGCATTCCTGATCCTACTCAATATCTAACATTTGGCCGGCGTGATACCTGATTTTATACCAAATTGCTAGTATTTCTCAAATTCTCCGCACCAGGACAAGCGATGGGGACATATCTGCAACACTGACAGGAAAAGTATGCAGGGCAGACTATGTCTACCTACCCTGTTGTATGGACAGGATTTTACAATATTCATACTATCCACTATCTGTACTTTCCTGCTGTAGTGTCAGCAATGACATGAAGTTCAATATTTTACGTCAGTCGGAAGTACCGCTACTCGGGAGGTAGTGAAACAATAATAATCACTTAGGGAGGAATCGTATGAAAACGACCTTTACGTCCAGCCTATTAAGCGTATCCGCACTAGCCGTTTTTGCATCAGGTGCATTATCATCAGCCGTTACCGCGCAGGATAGTGACATTGCTATACTGGAAGAAATTACCGTTACAGCAACTAAACGTGCCCAAAGCATCCAAGATGTTCCATTTTCCATTAATGCCCAGACTTCTAATGATATTCGTCGTACCGGTTCCCAGTCACTGGAAGACTTGTCCCGAAATGTCGCGGGCTTAATGATCCAAAACCTTGGGCCAGGTCAAAGTCAGGTCGCTATTCGCGGCGTGTCCGCTGGCCAGATTGTCCGTGACCAGCCCGGCGTTAAAGAACAGGTTGGTGTCTATTTGGACGAATCTGTAATCTCCCTTTCGCTTTTCACCCCCGACCTTGATCTCTATGACCTGAACCGTGTGGAAACACTGCGTGGACCACAGGGGACATTATTTGGCTCTGGCTCTGTTGGCGGTACAATCCGCTACATTACCAACCAACCTAATCTGGATGAAGCAGAAGGCAGCTTTGAAGCTAACCTTAACCAGGTAGACGGCGGCAGCATGGGCTATCATCTGAAAGGCATGTATAACCTGCCACTGACAGATACCGTCGCCCTGCGCATGGTTGCCTATCATCAGGAATATGGTGGATTTATTGACGCCTACACCCCGTCCGGCGACATGAAAACAAATGTCAATGACGGTACTCGCAGCGGTTTGCGCGTCGCCATGAAGTTTGAGCCAAGTGAAAATGTGACCCTTACACCACGACTGGTGTATCAGGAAATAGATATGGACGGCTTTAATCGTCAGGAAGTCTATAACCTGTACGGCAATGAATTTACAACAGACCGCGGCGTCGTCAATTTTGGCGAGCGCGAACAATATCTGCTACTGGACGAAGGCTTCAAAGATCAGACCATGATCGCTGATCTTACTGCAGAAATTTCATTTGGCGGTGTCGACCTTACCTCCGTGACCAGCTACACGGACCGTGACATTCTGGTCAGCCGGGATGCTTCTGCCCTCACCGGGTCTGTTTCCGTCGATCTGGGATACCCGGACGAGGCTGTGAACCTGCCGTCAAACCTGCGCGATACGACCAAGGTGGAAAGCTTCACACAGGAATTACGCCTATCTTCAAATGGTAACGGACCCTTGCAGTGGGTTGTTGGCGGTTTCTATTCAAACACAGACCGCTTTTACAAGCAGTTCCTGCCAACACCCGGCTATGACGCCTTCACAGATTCTGTACTTGGTGCCGGCACGGCAGAAGCGACCCGCGCAGGCGTAGCACCCCCTGATTCACCTTTCTATTCGGAACTGCCTTATACTTTGGAGCAGATCTCCCTGTTCGCAGAACTAACATACGATGTTTCTGATGTGCTGCATCTTACTGCGGGTGGTCGCTACTATGATTATAAGGAAGAGCGTTCGGTAACACAGGTTGGGCTGTTTGGTAACGGTGTTGTAGATCAGGTTGACGAAACCAGTTCTAACGGTTTCTCCCCTCGTGTCATGGTCAGTTATGACATGAATGAGGATGTCACGCTGAATGCGCAAGTCTCCAAGGGCTTCCGCCTAGGCGGTGTCAACGATCCGCTGAACACTGCGCTTTGTTCTGATGATGACCTTGAAGTATTTGGTGGCTTCCAGGATTATAATGATGAAAGTCTCTGGAACTATGAAGCTGGCATCAAAATGCAAAAAGGCGCTGTTAGCCTGAATGCCGCTGCCTTCTATACCGACATCAAAAACCTGCAGGTAACTCTGGACGCCGGTACATGTTCGTCGCGTATTTCGTTCAACGTGCCCAAAGCACACACCATGGGCCTGGAAGCTGAACTGAAAGCCCGCCCGACCGAAGGTCTGGATTTTGCGCTGAATGCAAGCCTGATTGAAGCAGAGTTTGACAGCACCATTGTGGACAGCCTTGGCAATACCTTGGTCGAAGATGGCTGGCGCCTGCCTTCTGTTCCAAAGCTCTCAATTGGGGCAACGGCCACGTATTCATGGCCGATTGAAATGGTTCGGGACGCAGAGGCATTCTTCTCTGGCACTGTACAGCACCGTGACAGTATCTTTACTCAACCATCCGACCAGCAAGACAATCCAAGAACTTTCACGCATGGATTGCCATTTGGTGGTGCGCCTGCTGATGCGTCCACAACGCTGGATCTGGAGCTGGACAGCTACACAACCATGAACCTGAGTACCGGCCTGATGACAGACAACTGGGAACTGGTGTTTTACGTCAACAATGTGTTTGACGAGAATGCTAACCTGTCCTTCAACCGCGAACGCGGCGGCAGGGCACGGCTGGCCTTCTTCACCAACCAGCCGCGGACATACGGCGTGACGTACCGGGTCAACTTCTAAATCCCCGGTCTGGTGACAAAATAAAAGCAGGACAAAGCAGGATTTCGATCCTGCTTTTTCTTTGGTGATTGATAATCAACGTCGATCAAGGTTGAAGCCAGGTCAAAACTGTGGCTTATTGCGGAAAATTTGATCAATAAGGACCGGTTCATGTCAAATACTTCGCTCGACCTTCTTCATGACCTTGTGCAAAAAGCTAAAAAAGCAGGTGCAGATGCGGCAGATGCTGCCGCTATTGAAGCCACGAGCAAATCAGTTTCCTGGCACAACGGCAAACTTGAAGACGTTGACGGATCTGAAGGCGAAGACATTGGTCTTCGTGTCTTTATCGGTAAACGGCAGGCAATGGTCTCGACCAGTGACCGCAGCACTGAAAGCCTGAACAAACTAATCGACCGCTGCATGTCTATGGCCAAAGCAGTACCAGAAGATCCTTACTGCGGCCTTGCTCCCGAAGACAAACTCCATACAGGACCACTGGCAGAGCTGGACCTTTATGACGATACAGATGTCAGCGCGGAAACTCTGGCAGAAATTGCACACCGCGCAGAGGATGCGCTGTACAGTGTGGACGGCGTAACCAATTCTTCCGGCGCTGGTGCCAGCGCAGGTAGCTGGTCCATGGCTCTTGTAACCAGCCACGGGTTTTCCAACAGCTACAAAGGAAGCAGTTTCAGCGCGTCTGTATCCGGTGTTGCCGGTGAAGGTACAGGCATGGAACGCGATTATGATTTTACCAGTGCGCGTCATTTTCAGGATATGGATAGTCCCGAGGAATTTGGCCGCCGTGCTGGCGAACAGGCGGTGGCACGCCTGAACCCAACCAAAATGACCAGCGGAAGCCTGCCTGTGGTATTTGCACCAAGGGTCGCAAATAGCCTCCTTGGGCATTTTGCTGGCGCGATTAACGGTACCGGCATTGCTCGCGGCACCAGCTTTCTGAAAGATTACCTGAACAAGCAGACATTCAGCAACGGCATTTCCATTATTGATGACCCCAAGATTGTACGCGGTCTGAAATCCCGTCTATTCGACGGCGAAGGCGTACAGGTTCAAAAATGCGCTTTAGTCGATGATGGCGTCTTGAAAATGTGGACGCTGAACAGCGCCGCAGCACGGCAGTTGAATTTACCGGTGACAGGCCATGCGGGCCGCAGCACCAGCTCCCCCCCTGGCATTGGCTGCAGCAATCTATATATGGCGGCAGGGACTGTTTCAAAAGATGATTTGATTGCAGATATCAAAGACGGCGTCTATATCACCGAGCTTATCGGCATGGGTGTAAATGGTGTCACGGGCGATTATAGTCGCGGCGCAGCCGGGCACAGAATACGTAACGGGGTGATCGCTGAACCTGTCTCGGAAATCACAATTGCAGGCAATCTTAAGGAAATGTTCATGCAGTGTGTGGCAGCATCAGACTTGAAGTTCCGCTATTCAAGCAACGCACCGACCGTGCGCATTGATGGCATGATGATCGCTGGTTCCTAACCGTCAGGGCCAGCCAGTAGGTGATACGATGAAAACGCTGCAACCAGCGCCCAGATTTGACGAAGACACGTGTCCATGGTCACTGATCGACGACGAGCGACTGGTCAGACAAGTTACTGAAGAAGCCGGGCGAATTGCCCTTTCCTATTTTGCACGCGATGTAAAGGTCTGGGAAAAGTCGCCCAACAATCCCGTCTGCGAGGCCGATTTCGCTGTTGATGAGTTTCTGCGCACCACCTTGATGCAAAACCGCACGGGATATGGCTGGCTGTCTGAGGAAACCGAAGACCAGCCAGAGCGTCTGCGGTGCGGCCGGCTTTGGATTGTAGACCCGATTGACGGAACACGCTCTTTCCTAGAGGGCGGTGATAATTGGGGTATCAGCGTTGCACTGGTACAGGACCAAAAACCAGTTGTTGCAGCCTTTTATGCGCCGGTGAAAAATGCTTTCTATTTTGCGCGTGCTGGCAAAGGGGCAACGCGTAATGGGCAGCCCATTCAGATTTCTGGATCCATTGATTTATGCAGTGCACGAATGATGGGTGACCCAGATGCTTTCAAGGCCAGCAAATACTGGCCAACCCCGTGGCCACCGAGCATGTATGCAGAACAGGCAAACTCCATCGCGCTCAGGCTTTGCCAGGTCGCGGACGGCCAGTTTGATTGCTGTGTAACACTGCGCCCGAAAAATGACTGGGACGTTGCCGCTGCTGACCTGATTGTAAGGGAAGCAGGGGGGCTGGTGACTACGGGACGCGAATGTGAACTGGTATTCAACAGACGCAAACCCCTGCATGAGCATATAGTGGCATCGACACCGGGGTTGATAACGCCCATTATGGACCGGGTAGAGCCAGCACTGGAAGCATGGCACAAACGTTTAAACACGGGCATCGCACCGACGGCACCATAGAAATAGACCGCGAAATACAGGCATGATTAACCGCATACCTGAAATGCAGCCCAAGTCCGAAGAACAATTCGTTGAAATTCAAGAACCGATGCACTAAACGAAATAGTGGGGGACGAATTAAGCTGGGGACTGGAGCAATATTTAAATATCCGGAAATATTGTCGGGTGTTTTAAAACGGCAGGCTAAGATCGCTTGCGTTTTAACACTCGCTTTTTTGTTATTTATGGCATCAGGAAGCGCAACCAGTGCTGTCATTGTAACAAAAGCAGCGCCGCGCGCCCTTATTGAAACGGCTGATGCATTACTGGAACGGGTACTGTCTGCACCCGACAATGACGTTTACACGCGTATTCATCAATTGCGGTCTGAAATAGCATCTACGGAAAGCCCAGCCAGAAAAAAAGAATTATACACAAGCTTACTATTTAATCTTTTAAGTACCGAATTCTCGGACAAGATGCGTGAAATCGGCCACGAAGCACATGCCTTTGCCAAGGAACAAAAAGATTACGAACTGGAGCTAATCTCGCTTTCCGCGCAAACCTTTGCTGATGAAGTTGATGGTGACCTGATCGCGCCCCACACCTATCAGAAAGTCCTTCTGCAAAAAGCGCTGGATGAAGATCAATTGCTGGCAACGCATTTCATAAATCTTGTTATTGCCCTACACGGCCCCAAAGTTGGCAACCTCTTGGAAGGCGTTGAAACACTTCTTGAGATTGACCAACAACTGCCTGATGACTATCGGTCGAACCAGATCAGGTCGACCATCTTTCAGACGCTTGGATATATATATGTGGAAGGCGACGACCTGCAAAGCGTCCTTCGCTATTATCACAGAGCCATGGATATCGCCGAAACCTCTGGCGTGCCCATTGATCGGGAAACCATCATATATAATGTTGCCTTTGGGTTTATCGGCATTGGTGATCTGGAAGAAGCTGACCGGTTTTATGCAGGTCTTCAACAAGTCATTGATGAAAACGGTAACGAAGACGGCGGCTTTTATGCACAGTATGGACGTGCGAGTGTTGCCTTTGAACAGCAGCGTTTCGAGGAAGCGCTTGAATTCGGTCAATCCGCGCGTCAAAACTATGAAGCTGTCGGAACATTCTCCATTTATCTGGATCAGCTGCTGGCAGACAGTTATGCAGCAATCGGCAACATAGAAGCTGCAATCATTCATCATAATGAAGTATTGAAAGCACTTGATGATAATCCCGACTATTATCAGACAGAGCTTTATTCCAGAAGCCTCTTCACGGAGGCACAAATTCTATATGCACAGCAAAACTATAAAAAAGGCTATGAAGTTCTGCGATCGGCGATGGATGCGCAGAAAACCATTCTTGATAATGAAATCGCTAATAACCTTGGCCAGCTAACCGCGAACTTTCAGCTAAAGCTGGACCGCAGCCGGGCCGTACGCGAGCTTGTTGCATCTGAAGGCAGGAACCGTAACCTTTTCATACTGCTCCTTATATCAATCCTGACGCTGGGTATTTTCATATTGATCATCCAGCGCCGTTTCACCAAGCGTCTACGCCAGAGCTATTTGCAACTGAAACATGCTAATAATGCAAAATCTGACTTCTTGGCGAATATGAGCCATGAGCTCCGAACCCCACTGAATGCCATTATCGGATTTTCTGATATTATGGCTGAAGAGTTGTACGGAAAACACTCAACCCCGCAATACCACGATTACGCTCAGAACATTCAGCGGTCGGGCCAGCATCTATTGTCCATCATCAATGACATTCTTGATCTATCCAAGATCGAAGCAGGGCAGATGGAAATGCATGAAGAGGTGTTCAACCTGCCCGAACTGATTGACGATACTACATATCTTGTGGAACAGAGGGCTGCGAATAAGGGGCTGGATCTTTCCATAACCCAGCCAGACTATGCCCTTCCCGACATGCGCGGTGATGTAAGGTTAATTAAACAGATCATTCTTAATGTTCTGACCAACGCCATCAAATTTACACCGGCGGGTGGAACGGTGACGGTATCCTATTTACTGGGCGACACAATTGATGATGCCCTTAGCATCATTATTACTGATACTGGCACAGGCATGTCAGCAGAAGAACTGGAAGTTGCCATTACCCCCTTTGGGCAGGCAGGCAACACGCTTACTCGGTCAACAGAAGGTACCGGACTTGGCCTGCCTCTGGTATCGAGCCTGATGAAAATGCATGGCGGCAAAATGGTTATTGAATCCGAGCCAGGTGTTGGCACAAAAGTTTCGCTTCAATTCCCATTTTCCCGCTTAATACGCAGAGACTAGACACTGTTTAGAAATACGTGCGTATCCCAAACATGACCGACCCACTGCCAAGTGGGTGATTAACGCTTGAATCCTCATACATAACAGTAAGCTCAAATTGATCTACAAAAGCTGACAGCCCGACACCCCAATCCATCAGATCAGAACGCCCAACACGGTTGTCATACCCCACGTGGGTCAGAACCGTTATTTCCGGCATATTCGGGATCGGCACTTCCAAATCAAAAAAGCCGTATAGACTATCATTTTCCGGTGTAAACCAACGCCCGTCAAAAGAGTAAGACAAACCAGTCCGGAAATATAATAGTCCGAAATCACGTGCTACTGATGCCCCTACGGACGGATAGAACTTGCTGTCACCATCCCCGTGGATTGTATCAACATCAACAAACACATCGTAGGTGTAAGCATCCTTATCAAAGCTGTACCCCGTGAAGAATTTAGCCTGTGCATCATTGCCGCGACGGTCAGCAATCCACGCACCCTTCACACCGGCATAAAACCCACTGTCGTGGTAGCCGACAACAGACCCGACAATGGTTGGGTCCTTATCTGAAAGCGATAAACCGCGGTCACGGTAATCGCTGACAACCCCGACATACGCATCAAAATCAACGGTGCTGATTGCATCGTCAGCAATCGTACCTACGATACCCAGTGATGAAAGAGCTGATGATATCAACAGTGCCGTTACATATGTTCTCATTATTATTTACCTTCGCTGCAAATTTTCTAGGCGTCCAAGCGATACGACCATCAGGACGTACCAGATGTTGCCCCCTCTAGCCCAATCACAAGAGCGGGATCAAGCCTGACAGATCGCCAGTTAAGCCGCCAGTCGACGTGTGGTCCAGATGCCCGGCCCTTCTCACCGATTGTGCCGATAGGATCGCCCTGCTCGATTATCTGGCCTTCAGAAACCGTGACCGTGTCCATGTGAAACAGGGTCGAACTAACACCGTAGCCATGATCAATGATTACAATACCGCCTTCCAGAAGAAAGTCGGGCGCTGCAAGTGTGACTTTGCCCCCCGCAGGTGCATAAATCGGCGTACCAATCGGGCCTGCAATATCCAGCCCATAGTGGGGACTGCGGGGTTTACCGTTTAAAATACGCTGACTGCCATAAAAGCCGGAAAAGCGTCCTTTAGCAGGCTTAATGAAACCGGTTTTCCAGAAAGTATCCGTACTAACTGCGGCTCTTCCTTTTGCCACCCGCCCCGTTTCCAATTTTCGTCTGGCCGCCCATTCTGGTGGTGGCGATACTGTCTTCGGGGGTAGGCCGTTTACACGCTCAATATCAAAATCACGATCCGCTATATCAAGGGTATGTGTCTCCATACTATTTGTTGTCGGTGACGAAATCGACAGCCGGGACTGGGCAGGATGATCCCGACCAAACCCCAGGACAAAGTCCCCTTCTTCGCCCACATATATAGGCTTATTATCCAGCCACACTGTAGAGCCCGGTGCCACCTTGCCGTAGGCAAAGCCGCCCTGTACCAGCGACCCTTCAATATCAAGCGCCGAGGCACTAAGACTAAAACCACTGAGTAACAGGGTCCACAAAAAGAGTTTACGGATGAATATCACGAACTGGTGCCTCATTTATTCAGACTGAATACAGCGTATATGCCAAGTACTTGACAGGGGGACTAGGGCAAAATTTTGACCGGCTTACAATAATCGTCCCTGCCTGCCATCGTCCTTTGCTGGTTTTGGTCCTGCCTTCTTCACCGATTTTGTACCTGATGTCTTTGTAGACTTCTTGTCTTTCTGCATAGAGACTGAAGCAGTCATGCCGGGCGCACCGTCCTGGTCTGGTTTATTATCTGTGCCAGCCCCCCCGACGATCATGGCGCGAGCGGTGTCTTTAAAGCGTACTTGTACCTGCTCTCCTGCCTGTAATGACGCACCGACAGTCACCAGATCACCATTTGTGTTTGTGACCACGGCAAAGCCCCTGTCCAAAACGCGTTCGTAGGATAGGGTGTCTAACATACGCCCCGCCGCCGTCAGGCGGTCTGATAAAATCGTAAGACGGCGCGCGTAGGCTGGCTGAAGTCTGGCAGACTGCTGTTTCAAGCGCTCCTGGCGGTACTGCAATCCCTGCCGTAATTGGCCAGTGCCCAGACCGCCAATCAGGCGATTTAACCGGCCAGTCTTTGTTTGCACCACTGCCATCAAACTACGCGGCAGACGATCAGACAGGTCGTCCAGTTTTTGGGACGACAGGCCAAGCAAATCCCGTGGCTTTGGCAACGCCCGTCCAAGAGCTGTCAACCGGTCGCGGCGATCTGCTATCACCCGCCCCTTGGATAACGTAAGACGTTTGGACAGGTCATACAGTGTTGCTTCAAGCTCGCTCCTAACGGGAACAGCTTTCTCCGCAGCACCCGTAGGTGTAGGGGCACGCAGATCAGATACATAATCAATGAGCGTGGTATCTGTTTCGTGACCAACAGCGGAAATAAGCGGGATAGCGCTGTCTGCTGCCGCACGCACCACAATTTCTTCGTTGAATGACCATAGGTCTTCGATGGACCCACCGCCGCGCGCAACAATCAAAACATCTGGACGTGGCAGGCCGCCCTGCCCATCAATCGCATTAAAGCCCGCAATAGCATTTGCAATCTGTTCGGCTGCCCCCTGCCCCTGGACCAGAACAGGCCACACAAGAACATGTCGGGGAAAGCGGTCGCCCAGTCGGTGTAAAATATCACGGATAACAGCACCCGTTGGGGATGTCACAACCCCAATAACCGAAGGCAGATACGGTATTGGTTTCTTACGAGCGGGGTCAAACAACCCTTCAGCAGCGAGCTTTTTCTTGCGCTCCTCAAGAAGCGCCATCAGCGCACCGGCACCCGCTGGCTCCATCTGTTCGACAACCATTTGATATTTTGACCGGGCGGGATAGGTCGTCAGTTTCCCGGTACAAATTACCTCCAGACCATCTTCAGGCACAAAGGACAAATGACTGGCCACACCGCGCCAACATACACCGTCAATAACTGCTTTGTCATCTTTCAGACTAAAATATACATGCCCTGACGCCGCCCGCTTTACACCGGACAGTTCAGCACGCACCCGAACATTGCCAAAAAGGTCCTCGACAGAGCGCTTCAACGCGCCGGAAATTTCCGACACTGTATATTCGTGCGCATTACCTGTGGAACTGGTGGTACCCCATCCGTCTGTCGTCATATGTTGCCCTGCTTGTGCCTGTATGTATAAGTTGCGGTCTATAATACCAATGCTGGTAATCGTCAAAGACGCTTGAGTGTTTGAAAAGCTATGATACAAAAGGCAGGCAATCAAGTCTTGGTTCGGGCCAGTTGATAAAGATCTGCCTGTCCCCACAAAAGTAGAGGTTTTAATGAATATCCTAGTAATCGGTTCCGGTGGCAGAGAACACGCCCTATGTTGGAAAATCGCTCAAAGCCCAATGCTCAAAACTTTATACTGTGCCCCAGGAAATGGCGGCACTGGCGAGATTGCAACCTCTGTTGATTTGAATGTTTCCGATCATGATGCTGTACTGTCTTTCTGTCAGGATATGGCGATTGATCTGGTTGTTGTGGGACCCGAAGCACCACTGGTCGAAGGACTTGTTGACGCACTTGAAGCAGCTGACATTCCGGCATTTGGCCCCAAAAAAGTTGCTGCACAGCTCGAAGGCTCCAAAGGTTTCACCAAGGACATCTGTGCGAATTATAATATTCCAACCGCCGCTTACGCCCGCCTGACTGATGCAGAAAGTGCGAAAGCGTATCTATCCAAAACGGGCGTTCCTGTTGTGATTAAAGCTGATGGCCTTGCTGCCGGTAAAGGCGTTATCATTGCACATACAATGGAAGAAGCGGTCGCAGCGATCGATGACATGTTTGGCGGTGAATTCGGCTCAGCCGGTGCCGAAGTAGTCATCGAAGACTTTCTAGAAGGCGAAGAAGCAAGCTTTTTTGTTCTACTGGACGGCATAAGCGTTCTTCCACTTGCAACTGCGCAGGACCATAAAGCCGCCTATGACGGTGACAAGGGGCCAAACACAGGTGGCATGGGTGCCTACTCCCCCGCGCCTGTCATGACTGATGATTTGTGTGAGCAAGTGATCCGCGATATTATTGAGCCCACTGCACAAGCGCTAAGAGACATGGGAACCCCCTACACCGGCGTTCTTTATGCCGGACTAATGATTACAAAAGACGGCCCGCAGTTGATCGAATATAATTGTCGGTTTGGTGATCCGGAATGTCAGGTGCTGATGCAGCGACTGGATAGTGATATCGTGCCAGCTTTGCTAGCCTGCGCAAAAGGCACCCTGTCCGATGTTTCCCTGTCATGGAGCACTGACGTAGCCCTGACCGTTGTGATGGCTGCCAAAGGATATCCCGGCTCTTATGATAAAGGCACAGAAATAAAAGGGACTGAAACACTGGACAGCAAAGATGTAACCATATTCCATGCGGGGACAAAACGCGACGGTGCGAGCCTTCTGGCAACTGGAGGACGTGTGCTGAATGTGACCAGTAGAGCAAATTCCGTGACCGAAGCCCAAAAACTGGCATATAGTACAATCGCACAGATTGACTGGCCTGAAGGTTTCTGTCGCTCAGACATTGGATGGCGAGCAGTCGCAAGAGAACAGTAACAGTTAGAACGCGAACGGGCTTACCGTTCAGGAGAGTTAGAGTGGCCGAACTGGTTGCGTACGGCGTCAGACTACATTACTCGGATGTTGGCAAGGGCCGTCCCCTTGTCTTCATCCACGGTTGGTGTGCTGATAACACCAGTTTCCGCAAACAAATTGATCATTTAGCCACAAGCCATCGCTGCATATCCGTTGACCTGCCCGGCCACGGTAAGTCTGCCAAACCTCATATCGACTTAACGATCGTTTTTCTGGCCGAAATTATTGGCCGGTTTATCCATGAGTTGAAGCTGGACGCGCCCATATTGATCGGCCATTCCATGGGCGGAGCCGTTGCCCTTGAAATACTGCACCAGTCCCCAGAGTGTGCCGCCGGGTGTATCCTTGTCGACCCTTCACCGATTGTCGCACACAAGCCCGTCATCAATTCAATGAAAACATCCCTCCGTAAACTGGAGGAAAGTGAGCTACCCAAGATTTTCAATGAAATGGCTGTGCGGTTTATGTTCTTTAAATCAGACCCCAAGGGTCTGCTGTCGCATGCCCAGAAGTGTATGAACCAAGTACCGAGAGAATCTGCGATATCGGCATGGAAGGGTATGCTGGACTGGTACGGCAAACCTGCCTTACAGGCCGCCTCTGAAAAACCGCTGGCCTATATTGCCTCCAATCATCCCAGTAATGACCGCACCAGCATTGTAAAGAATGCGCCCAAGATCATGTGGGCAGAACCCCTTGAGGCATCGCACCACCTGCACCAAAGTGTTCCAGAACAAGTGAATGTAATGATTGAACATTTTCTGAAAGTTACCAACAGAAAGTAACGCCCCAACTGCGTCAGATTTCGTCACTTTCGTTTGTGCTACCCTGAGGTGCACGTACCTTATCAGGCGGGAACATGATACTAACCCTGGTGCCTTGCCCTGGGGTACTGTCAATTACAAACGTGGCTTTCAGGCGCTCCGCAAAAGAACTAACCAGCGGCAGGCCAAGACCCGACCCTTCCTGTGACCGGGACAATGCATTATCAATTTGCCCAAATGGCCTCTTTGCGATTTTAAGCTCTTCAGGGGTCATACCGATCCCCGTATCCTGCACACAAAGAATGGCACCGCCGCTAGCCGACGGTTTTAATCTGACAGAAACCTCTCCACCCGGCTCGGTGAATTTCACAGCATTGGACATCAAGTTCAGACAAATCTGCTTAAACAGCCTTTCATCGGCTTCAAGTTCCATATCTTCATCTATATCAGACGTCAGAACCAGTCCGCCCTGCAGCGCCCGCTGATGAATGAAAGAAAGGCAACTTTCAATCGCTTCCTGTGGCTCAATCCAGCGGATTTGCGTATCCATGCGCCCTGCTTCGACCTTTGAAAGATCCAGAATATCATTGATGATTTCCAGCAAATGACTCCCGGAATTATAAATGTCGCTTGCGTAATCCTTGTATCTATCACTGCCTATCGGGCCAAAAATCTCATCCCGTAAAATTTCAGCAAAACCCAAAATTGCATTCAGCGGTGTACGCAGTTCGTGGCTCATATTCGCCAGAAACTCGGACTTCGCCCGATTTGCAAGGTCTGCCGAATCTCTGCTACGCTTCAACTCCTGCGCCTGTGTAAGTTCATCCGTGATGTCACGACCAATCAGCAGAAGATACTCATCGCCTCCCTGCTCGAGCTTTTGAGCAGACAGGTTTATATGCCGCATGACACCGCCCCGTACCCTGACTGACGCCGGTACATCGGATATGAAACTGCTCATCTTCAGTTCTTCGATGAAGCGTTGTACCAGCATTGGCTCCGCCCATACACCAAGTTCATGGGTAGCCTTGCCAATCACCTGATCACGGCGCAGTCCAAACAAATTCAGAAACGTTGGATTCACGCTGACAATATCTGTTGCAGGGAGCCGTGACAGAATCATAAAATCCTGTGATATCCGAAACACGGTTTTAAAGAGATTATCTGTCCAGGCCTGCTCACCCGTTGCGGTTTTCTCGCGGGTGATATCTTCCAGAATAAGGGTAGCCTGTTTCTCCTGCCCCTGCTCCCCATCAAGCTTATTCAGGGACAGTTTGCACCATTTGATCTCAGCTGAAGATGGCTGGATGCGAAACTCGATTTTGTCTGGAAATTGTCCATCGGAAAAAACCTTCTTCCTGAAGGTTTCCACCAAGGCCAAATCTTCTGGAACAACACTTTTATAGAGATCTTCAAGAGACAGCGGCACCTGCTTACCACCAATAGCCGTGAAATCTTTAAAGCTTTGATTATAATATACTATCTCCTGTTCCGTACACACTATTACGGCCACGAGCAAATCGTTTAAAATGTCGTGCGAGCTAGGCGCGGAGATATTCCGAGGTTGTTCTTCAAACATAACGTGACACTACTGCATTGTCTTACTGACCATTATAAACATCACATAGTGTAGAAATACTTAAAAAACCCTCACACCCGAAAAAACTTTTTACGGCTTTCAACTTTTATCCCTTCGTGGACAGAATCAGAAGGATATAAAATAACTAAATCTCCTTCTGAGAGGCCTGAAATTACCTCAGCATGGTCGGTATTCATGCGGCCAATCTCAACGGGGGTTATTGTCGCAACACCACCGATCACCTGAAAAACCGACCAGACACGATTATCCATAAACAAGGCACTAGTAGGTATCCGAAGAACATCTTTCCCTTCTGAAATAACAATGCGGGGTTCGACTCGGAAACCGTGACCAATCTCTGGATGGGCAGCAAGCACGCCAGGGGCAAAATCAATGATAATATTGACGCGCTGCTCCTCAATCCCAAGTGCAGAAACCTTGGTAAAACCTTTGGGCTCCACAAGGCGGACAAAACCTTCCAGCGGCGCCCCACCCCAACCATCAATCTCTACTCTGGCGCCTTTTTTCACTTTCACCGCTTCGTGCGATAAAAAGTCAGCAATGATTTCCAGCTCTGCAGGATCACCCAGTTCAAGTAGCGGCGTACCCGCCAGCACTACACCTTCGCTTTCGTGCACCAATTTCATAATCCGTCCAGAGATCGGGGACTTGATTTCAATGAGACCGGGGCCGGTACCGTCTTCGTTGCCCGGCGCAATCAGTGCAGCCCTGGCAACTTCAAGATCTGCCCGGCGTACACGCACAGCAGACTGTGCCGTATCAAGCTGTGCTTCCGACGTGCGTAACCCAAGTTCTGCACGGTCAAGCATTGCAGGGCTGGATACTTTATTAGCGACTAACTCCCGTGTGCGTTTGATTTCGGCCTTGGCAAAATCCACCTCTGCCTGGGCACGCTTTACATCTGACTGCGCTAATGCGAGCGCAGCTTCTGCGGCTGCGACCGCTGCTTCTGCCTCCTTGGAGCGTCTTTCGTCAAGAAACCCTGGACCAGACGGCCGCATTGTCGCAATGACAGTCTCTCCCGCGATGACAGGGTCACCCTCTTCGCCCTGAATTCGCAGGAGCCTTCCTGCGACAGGTGCATATACAACATACAATTCCCGTACCTGCGTGCGGCCATCGTCACTTGTATGAACGGTCAAATCACCCCGGTCGACACTGCCCATATCTACTGGTAACGGTTTGGGAATAAAGGCAAAGATAAAAAACCCGGCCACTAGTAAAGCCATGCCCCCGAAAACAATTGTCCTCGCTTTAATTTTGGTCACTGATCGCTCCTTATTCCTTTGTTTTCAGTGCGATAATCATATCCAGTTTTGCTACACGCCTTGACATCAGTGCGGCTGACAAGATTGAGGCAATCAATATTATAGCCGCCGCACTGCCAAGCGTGGACAGCTCGACTACACTGGGCATTCTAAACAACTCGGAACTCATTTCATGGGCCATCGTCTGTGCAAGTAACCGTCCGAGCCCAACACCGAGAGGC
This sequence comes from Kordiimonas sediminis, assembly GCF_014656395.1. Lineage (GTDB taxonomy): Bacteria > Pseudomonadota > Alphaproteobacteria > Sphingomonadales > Kordiimonadaceae > Kordiimonas_A > Kordiimonas_A sediminis. Next base: position 1,671,478 of record NZ_BNCI01000001.1, on the reverse strand, counting down.
AATGCGAAAACGGTCAAGATCGCCAGCTCGCCCAATAGAACCATATTAACCTCAGTCAGAGTGAACCCAAGCACGCGCAGACTGGCAATTTCACGTTGTCTTTCAAAGAAAGATATTCTGGCACTGGAATAAACCACACCAATCGCAATCAAGCTGGCAAAGGTTGAATTCAACACAAGCATCGTACCGATTGCCTGATCCATGGTTTTCCGCATGGCACGATATGTATCGTTATTAGAATTCACCCCCAACACACCTGGCATATCCTTCAATTCTTTAAAGATCGCATCTTCTTTTGATTCGTCGATCGTCAAATAGACCCCGGATATCTCTTCACCGTTCCTTAAATAGGAATGCAAGCTATGCATCTCCATGTAAACCGGTGTTCCAAGGTATGTTTTGATGATGCGTAGAACCGGTACTTCCAGCTCAGGCCGATTGCCAGTTTTCACTTTGACGGTGACGGTGTCACCGGCTTTCACGTCCAGCGCCTCAGCCAGTAATTCTTCCATCACAAGTCCGTCAGCAGGCGGGTTGATTTGTCTTTCCTGTCGGTCCAGAAGAAGGTTTTGCTGCGCATTCAACACCACCCCTGTAATTGCCTTATGGCGGATATGGTGCTTGTTTTTCAGGGTAACAGGCACAGACAAAAACGGCTCAACCGCCAAAACACCGTCGATATGCCCCATTTCATTGACGATCGACCGGTCCTGCGTTTCCGTGAAGGATACTGTCAGGTCCTGCCGGCTAACCTGTTCAAAATTCAACATCATCATTTTATCAAGGGCATCAACATTGCCGCGGGCACCAATCATCAAGGCCATACCCATGGAAATCCCCAAACACGTTAATGCCGCCCGCAGCGGCCAACGCAGGATGTGCCGCACGATAAGGCGCAGGGTCTGGTCCATCCATTTCAGCTTTCCGCCAAAACTAACAACCCCGGAATAATCTGTCGGTGGTGGCGGTGACATGGCAACTGCCGGGCGCAGGCCAATAATCTTGCGCACTGCCAGAAAAACCCCAAGAACACCCGCAAGCAGGGCAAAAAGGGTTGCTTCGATAAATATTCCGATACCCGGATTAAAAATCAGCAGCGGGAAATGATAGAATTCCTGATACATGTTAGCGGTGCCACGCCCCATACGCTCCCCGCCTGCCCAGCCCAGAAAGACACCGATAGAAATGATGATCAGAGCAAATTTAAGATAGTGCATCGCGATCTGCGTCTGTGTGTATCCAAATGCTTTCAAAAGACCAATCTGCTCCCGTTCGTCCTCAACAATGCGGGTAATGATGATATTCAGCAGAAAAGCCGCAACACCAAGGAATATTGGCGGGATAATGCTTCCCACCACAGAGAGCTGTGTCAGTTCACTTTTGATAAATTCATCGGATATGTGATTATCTCGGGAATAAGAGCCAATACCACCATATGGTTCCAGCAAAATATCAATTCTGCGCATGATATCCTGTTCACTGGCTCCCCGTTCAGTCAGCAGAACAATCTCGTTAAACGCACCGTCCATGTTATAGGCATGAGCCAGCGCATCATAACCCATCCACATTACCGCATTCCGTTTCGGATCTGGAACAAGCTCTCCCGGCGGAATTGAATAGACAAATTCTGGCGAAAGCGCCACGCCGACGATCCGTAAGAATCGTTTTGCGCCATAAAGGGTGACCGGAATTGTATCACCAAGCTGCAGCTTGTGCGCCTGTACAAAACTGTCGAGGAGAATAACTTCTTCCCGTCCTTTGCGCGGCAGCGTGCCCCGTTTCAGGTAGAGTGTGTTCACATCTGGCATGCGCCCATCGGGTATTGATAGCACCTTACCCCGCACCGGTGCAGGCTCCCCGGGCATATCAACCAGGGCCCCTGCGCTAATCCTGCCGCGGGCCCGGCGCACCCCGGGGATATCTGAAATCTGATCGCGCAGTACCATCGGCGCCCTTTTTACCGGGGCCCAGATATGCGCCATATTATAGCGGTCATAATAAGTATCCCGCGTAGTACTCAGGGACGTGACCGTACCGTTCATTGTGATAAATAAGGTTACACCACACGCAACAACAACGGATACGGCAATCACTTGTGCACCAAGGCCGCGAACACCGCGAAACAGCTTCCGGTCAAGGGGCCGAAACAGCCCAAGTATCCGTTCAAATATGTGGCGTCTGAGAATCACAAAACCACTTCCTCTGGCGAAACGGGATTTTCATTGACCTCTATCTGGTCGATATTGCCGTCTTTAAAGCGGATAACACGGTCCGCCATCGGCGCAATCCCCCGGTGGTGGGTCACCATCAAGGTTGTTGCACCCAATTCCTTGGTAACCCGGTCAAGTGCCTTCAAAACCAGATGGCTTGTCTGGCTGTCCAGTGCACCTGTTGGTTCATCACAAAAAAGTACCTGTGGTCGTTTCGCGATTGCCCGTGCGATTGCTACCCGCTGCTGCTCCCCGCCTGAAAGCTGTGACGGAAAATGATCGGTTCGCGCCGAAAGCCCAACCATGTCCAGTGCCTCTTTGGCGGGCAGCGGGTTTTTTGCAATTTCCGTAACCAGCTCGACATTTTCCTCGGCCGTCAACCCCGGCATCAGATTATAATTTTGAAACACAAATCCTATATGGTCGCGCCTGAACTGGGTCAGTTCCGAATCTGTCATCTCAGTCAGGTTGCGCCCTTCAAAAAACACCGCCCCGCTGGTCGCACTGTCCAAGCCCCCCAGAATATTTAGTAATGTTGATTTGCCGCTACCGGACGGCCCAAGAAGAACGATATTTTCACCCGAATATATTGTCAAAGATACGCCCCGGAGGGCACGCACTTCCGCTTCGCCCTCGCCGTAAACTTTTGTTAAATCAACAACTTCAAAACAAGGGTCAGTGCGCATCATCTACAGTTCCATGTTTGCGTTCGGGCATCTGTACTAAGACTATAGACAGAAATACTTACACGCGACCCAGCTGTTGTCCATGAAGAAACCTCGCCTCTTGCGAGAAAAAAGTGATGACAAATGGACATAAGGCTCCTATATGTAGGAAGTTATAAAAAAAGTGGCGAAAAAGCTGCACATAACAAAGCGAGGAAAAAATGAATAAGATTGTCAAGCTGGTAGCACCAGTGGCTGTGATTGCAGGTGGAATTATTGCTGTCATGGCGATGGCGGAAGCCAAAGAAGCCCCCGAAAAAGTAAATGAACCACCGCGCCCGACATCGCTGTATGTTGATGATGTGCGTTCTGACACCGTGACGCTTGCCGTTACCACGCAAGGGGAAGTAAAGGCAAAGACCCAGATTGATCTGATACCCCAGGTCTCTGGACGTATCGTTAATGTCTCTGAAAGTTTTGCTGCCGGTGGTGAATTTTCCCCCAATCAAATGTTAATTGAAATCGATGATGCCGACTATAGACTGGCATTTACCCGCGCTGAAGCGCGTGTTGCAGAAGCAGAGGTCCGCCTAGAACAGGAACTGGCTGATGCAAAAATCAAGGCACAGCAATGGAAAGACTGGGTTCACGAAGGCGAACCAACGCCGCTTGCCCTCAATAAGCCACAAGTAGCTGAGGCGCAGGCAAAACTGCGCGCCGCACAAGCAGATCTGTCTGAAGCCCGCCTGAATATGGAACGGACGAAGATCTCTGTTCCTTTCCCCGGGCGTGTCTTGTCCCGCGAAGTTGGTCTTGGACAATACGTAAATGCAGGCACGAAGCTAGGCAGCGTATTTGCGACAAACACAGTCGAAATTAAACTTCCACTGACAGACAAGCAGCTTGCTGAACTGAATATGCCAATTGGCTTTAATGCCAGTGCCAACAAGCCTGCGCCGAACGTAACTCTTACCGCTACTGTAGGCGGAGATATTCATACATGGTCTGGCAAAATTGTTCGCACCCACGCCGCTGTTGATAAGCAAACACGCCTTTTCTATGCGGTTGCAGAAGTGAACGACCCATACGGCGCTGGTGCCGATGAAGACGGCATGCCACTTGCTGTTGGTATGTTTGTCTCTGCTAACATCGAAGGTGTGAACGCTCAGAACGCCCTGATCATGCCGCGGGATGCACTGCGGGGTGACGATCAGGTATATGTCATTGAAGACGATATTCTGCACATTCGTACTGTGGATATTATATATACATCTGACACGCACATTTATGTGTCCAGCGGTGTAGAAGCTGGTGAAAAGGTTGTAACCTCGCCAGTTCGCACAGCCTATAACGGCATGGAAGCAACGGCTATTACGCGAAACGCAAAAGCCGATAGCACCTCTGCTCCTGCTTCCAGTCAGTAAGGGGATAGATCATGAATAAGATTATTGAATGGTGGGCACGCAATTCTGTTGCCGCCAACCTCTTGATGATTGGTATCTTCCTTGCTGGTACTATCTCCTTCTTTTCCATGGAACGGGAAATGGAACCACAGGTTCGCTTTCCCGGGCTTGAAATCAACGTTGTCTGGCCCGGTGCCAGCCCGCAAGATGTAGAGCAACAGATTGTCGAACGAATTGAAGAATCAGTTCGTGACCTTGATAATATTGACTGGGTACGGTCTTTCGCCAATGAAGGCAGCGGCACCGTTGTTATTCTGGCGACCGGTAGCGCGGACTTTTCACAATTCATGAATGACGTGAAAATCCGGGTTGATTCCATCTCCAGTCTGCCACGCGATATCGAACCACCGATCGTTCGCCAATTTGTGAACCGTAACGAGTTTATGCGTATCGCCGTCAGCGGTGATATCGGCGAGAAAAACCTCCGATATCTGGCCGAAGAACTGCGCCGCGAAGCCACCCGACTGCCGGGTGTTTCCATCATTGACTTGTTCGGCGTTCGTGACGAAGAAGTCTCCATTGAAATCAGTGAAAGCCAACTGCGCCGGTATAACCTGACATTCGATGAAGTTGCGCAGGCAATTCGCAATAATTCTCTGAACCGTTCCGCCGGCTCCATCCGCACAGAAGCAGGTAGTTTTTCCATTACTGCACGGAAGCTTGCAGACACTGAAAAAGACTTTGCCGGCATCATCCTGCGTCAGACCGAGGACGGTGCAACCATCCGTGTTGGCGATGTGGCAACTGTTGTTGATGGTTTTGAAGACACTGAAATTCTGGCAACGCTAAACGGTGTCCCTGCTATCCTGCTGCAGATTCAAACATCTGAAACTATGGATATTGTAACCGCATCACGGGCCGTCCGCGAATGGATTGATGAAAGAAAAGCATCCCTTCCAGAAGGCACCACCCTTACTTTGTGGACCGATGATAATGAAGCCTTTGAAAGCCGGATGAACACCATTGGCTCAGCCGCTGGCTCAGGTCTCGTACTTGTGTTGATTATCCTGATGCTGACACTGCGTCCTAAGGTTGCCTTGTGGGTTGCGGTTGGTATCGCTACTGCTTATGCTGGGGCCTTCATTCTTCTTCCTGCACTTGGCGTATCGATCAACATGCTTTCAACCTTTGCCTTCCTCCTTGTTTTGGGGATTGTGGTGGATGACGCCATTGTGGTCGGCGAAAGTATTCACTCAGAAGCACAAAAAACCGGTGGCGGGATTACTGCGTCTGTCTTTGGTACCCAGATGGTGGCCAAACCAGTTATCTTTGCGGTATTGACCACAATCATTGCATTCCTGCCGTGGATTTTCATTGATGATGGCGGCACGTCTGAATTTACGCGTCACATCACGTGGGTGGTTGTCACTGCACTGATCTTCTCACTTGTGGAATCGCTTTTGATTTTGCCGGCACACCTGGCGAATATGAAGCCTCGTGAAAAACTGGGCGCATTCGGACGGTTCCAGAAGTCAATTGCAGACAGTATCACCAACTTTGCACAGCGCCATTATCGTCGCTTGGGAAGCTGGGCAGTAAAGAATCGTTATTTAACGTTCGCTATCTTCATTGTGGTCTTTGTCATTGGCATGGGCATGTTCTCGATTGGCTATGTCAAAAAAGACTTTATGCCCGAAATCGAAAGTGACCAGATCACCGTTGATGTTACCCTTGAAGAAGGCACATCCTATAACCGTGCGCTTGAAATTCTTGCACAGCTTCAAACGGCAGAGAAAAAGCTGGTTGATGAGGTTGACGCAAGAACTGATGGTGAAGGCAAACTGATTGAGAATTGGTACACCCGTTCCCGTCGTGACAGCGTTATTGCGATTGTGAAACTGGCCCCACCAGAAGTCCGTGACATGAGCGCGAAAGATGCCTCTATCCGGTTGCGGGAATTGATTGGCGATATTCCTGACGCGAAAGCTGTCTCTGTTCAGTATAAAAACGGTAACAGCAGCCCGGGCTTTGAGCTGTCAGTCCGTCACCCTGATCTAGATACACTCCGTTCTGCGGTGCAAGAGTTGGAAGAACAGCTTAGAACCTATGAAAATCTCTATGATGTTCGCAACAACCTTGAAAGCGGATCACAGGAGATGCGCATCAATCTGAAACCTGGTGCAGAGAAGCTCGGACTAACAATGTCAGAAGTTACGCGGCAGGTTCGCCAAGCCTATTACGGCGAGGAGGTACAGCGCATTCCAAGACAAGGTCAGTCTGTGAAGGTTTTTGTACGCTACCCTAAAGAAACGCGGCGAAATCTGGAAAGCCTGAACGAAATGCGGATTCGTACACTTGATGGCCGTGAAGTTCCGCTGAAAGCCGTTGCTGACCTGGAGTTTGCCCCTGGTATTAAAGGCATACGCCGCTGGAACTTTAACCGTGCGGCACGTGTTAGTGCGGATATGAAAGATAACACCCGGTCAGAAATCACAAAGGATCTGGAAGAAAACTTCTATCCTTCCTGGAAGAAAAAATATCCAGGCGTGACTACTGACCCGATTGGCCAATCAGAGGGTGAAGCACGTTTCGTTCAGGATGTTCTATCTCTGTACGTCACAGCATTCTTCCTGATGTACACTCTGCTTGCGATTGCTTTCAGAAGTTACTGGCAGCCAATTGCCATCATGGTTGCAATGCCTTATGCCTTTGTCGGCGCTATCTACGGCCACTTTGTCACCGACATGACGATGGCAATCTTTAGCTACTTTGGTATCGCAGCAGCAGCGGGGGTTGTTGTAAACGACAACCTTGTTCTGGTTGATTACTGTAACAAGCTCCGAGAACGCGGCATGGATCCGATGACAGCTATCGTCGAAGCAGGCGTGGCCCGTTTCCGCCCTATTCTGTTGACCTCGGTAACCACATTTGTTGGGCTTGTGCCAATGATGATGGAACGGTCAATTCAGGCCGCCTTCCTGCAGCCGATTGTCGTTGCCTTGGCATCAGGTGTCTTGATTGCCTTCTTTGTCACCCTGTTCATGGTGCCATCCCTGTTTGCAATTGGTCTTGATATTGGCAAACTGTTCGCGGGCCTAAAGAGGAAAATAGTTGAGATGTTTACAGGCAGGAAGTCTCCGTCTGCTGCTGAATAATCAACCCTGAGAAATTCAAAAATCGCCCGGTCAATCCTGTTGGCCGGGCTTTTCTTTGGACATAGACAACCACCGCAGCTAATGAAAAGGGGGCTGAAAAGCCCCCCATACTGCAATATCTAAATAGATAGTATTATTTCGGTGCGAACTTGCGACGTGCCAGGGCATTAAACTGCTGCATGGACGTCAACTGCGCATAAATCGCAGGCAATAATCCACGCTTACGCAGTGTGTCGAAATCTTCCGTAGATAGTTCCTGAAGCTTGTCTTCATCCATAATGTGGAAACCATCAATTGTGTATGGCTCTGTCTCGCCCGGACGGTTCAGTGCAACACCAAATGGCTTTAGAAGCCCCTGCTCTGCAAACTGCTTTAAAACAGCCATTGTCATCTGCATATTTTCCCAGTGCTGACGAATGAACGTCAGGGCATCATTATGGAACTCTGTTAGCGTACCGTCGTCATTAAACAGGGCACGTCCCTCTCCGTCTTCTGTGAAACGGTCAGAGTTTTCATCAAAGGACAAGACTGCCTTCGTTTTATCCTTTTCGTCATTGGCTAGACCAAATGGATAAATCGTTGCACTTTCCGGTACAATAATGCCGTCCCACACAGAATCCTCGCCAACAAACAGGTTTTCTTCCTGCGCAAGTCCCATCATCGCAACCGCACGGAAACCATTTTCCTGACCCGTGGGAATGAAAACAATCGGCATATTGGCAGAAACACGCACAAATTCATGGATGGTCAAAGGCGCTAAATTCTCATCTTTGATCTGACTGTAGCTATTGCCGTCTGCCAGCTTCAGTGACTTGTGTTTCTCGCTATCAAGAGTAATAAAGTTAGGTTTCATCAGTCTTCCCATTTGTATAAAATCAGACGGCACCTTCGCGCATCTGCCCCCGTGAAGTAAAGACAGAATTCCCCGAAAAGTGCGAATAAAGCCGCTTTCTTGCTGAAACTGGACATTCACCCCATACGAGCGCCCCAGCCCCTTCAAATATCAGTGCCATCTGCCCAGGTCGGTCAAGACAATTACAGTCTGTACCATTTCCTGCCATCACGGGCCAGAAGGTCATGGGCTTCATACGGCCCCCATGTCCCAGCGGGATAATCGACCGGGCCAGAGGCATCCGTGTCCCAGTGTTCAACGATCCGGTCAACCCACTGCCAGGCCATGCCGACTTCATCCCGGTGCACAAAAAGCGATTGATTACCTGCTGCCGCATCAAGAATTAACCGAAGATAAGGCCCAAGACGCACGGCACCATCATGGATGTTTTCATCCAAATTCATATCAACTTCACGCAGTTTATCACCAACACCGCCATGATGTTTGACCATGAACCTAAGCGCCAGATGATCTTCTGGCTGAAGGCGAATGACAAATTTATTGGGACGCAGGTCCGGCTGCCAATCCTTTTGAGGCGCATGAGGCACACATTTGAACTGGATAATGATTTCTGCAAATCGTTCCGTCATTCGTTTGCCGGTACGCAGATAAAAGGGAACGCCGGCCCAGCGCCAATTCTCAATATGCGCCTTAATGGCGACAAACGTCTCCGTACGGGATGGTGCTTCAAGCCGTAGGTCCTCGGTATACGCACCCACAGCCTGCCCTTTAATTGCGCCTGCCGCATACTGACCACGCACAACATTATCGTCGATATCGGAACCCGATAAAGGCTTAAGGCAACGCAGAACCTTTAATTTCTCTTCCCGGATACTGGCAGCATCAAGCGTCGCTGGTGCCTCCATGGAAACCAGACATAAAAGCTGCAGCAAGTGGCTCTGCACCATATCACGCATGGCGCCAATCCCCTCATAAAACTCCGCCCGTCCCTTGACGCCCTGATCTTCTGCAATTGTGATCTGAACATGGTCGACAATATTCTTGTTCCATAATTCTTCGAACAGGATATTGGAAAAACGCAGCGCCAGCAGGTTTTGAACTGCCTCTTTCCCCAGATAGTGATCAATCCGGAACGTCTGCTCCTCAGTGAAGGACTTAGCCACAGCGTCATTAATCGCGCGGGCGCTTTCCCTGTCATGGCCCAGGGGTTTTTCCAGAACTATGCGCGCTCTTGCTGTATTTAGAGCATACTGTCCAAGAAGGTCCGTTGTGCTGGTAAAGACCCGCGGCGGCACGGCAAGAAAATGAACCAGTGGACGTGTATGATCAACAGAAAGCGTAGCTTGTAACCCCGTCCAGTCATCACCAGCTTTACTGAGATCCAAAGCAATCGGAATCACCTGACGAGCAAAGGCGTTCAGCGTGTCTACCTCAACGGGGCAAGCAGGTATGGTTTCGTCGAATACCGTTTGTAAAAACGATGGTACAGTTTCCGTGAGCGGCTTTCTGCTCGTCAGATAAATGCGCGTGTCAGGGGGTAAATGTCCTGCAACAAATCCAGCGTATAATGCAGGCAACAGTTTTTTTCGTGATAAATCACCAAATCCACCAAAGATGACCAGATCAAATGGCATTTCCATGCTGTGAATACCTTTCCCATCCGCCTTGTGGATGTCAGTGACACTCTTATGCGTACCGCTAGGTAAAATAACACTACTCTCTGGCGCTGCATACCATTGGGCCATGATACCAGTCTGTTGGGGCATGTCTACGGAAATACCAACAAGCCAAACTGGTATTCCAATGGTACTAATGTCGTGCTACAGTTTTGATAAATACATAAAGACCAGAGTGCATATGCCCCTTGTTAAATCCATTGGCCCCCTTGAGGAAAACGAACGCTTGCCGCTGTATCATCAGTTGCAGCGGAAAATTCAGGCATCTATCGAAGAAGGTGTTTTATCACCAGGAGATGCCCTGCCTGCCGAGCGTGAGATTGCCTCGGAACTTGGGATTTCCAGAATTACAGTTCGCAAGGCACTGAACGGCCTTGTCAAAAGTGGCTTCCTGTCCAAGAAACAAGGGGCAGGCACTTTTGTCACCACCCATATGGAAAAACGCCTGACGCGCCTGTCTTCTTTTACCGAGGATCTTGCGTCCAGGGGGTGGGTTGCGACCAATCTATGGCTTTCCCGCACCAAAGGTATTATCACCCCTGAAGAAAGTCTCGCCCTTGGTCTGGGTCCTGGCACCGCTGTAATGCGTTTCAAACGGGTTCGCATAGCTGATGATCGTCCAATGGCTGTCGAATATGCCACAGTTCCCGCCTTTACATTACATAGCGTGGATGATGTGCAGGATTCCCTGTACACTGCACTGGAACAAACTGGCCACCGCCCGATACGGGCTATCCAGCGCATCAGAGCCGTCAACCTTACCCGTGATCTGGCAGATCATTTCCATTTGAAAGAAGGTGCAGCCAGCCTGCTTTTGGAACGACGAGGATATAACATTGACGGGCATGCTGTTGAGTTTACCCGGTCCTATTACCGCGGTGACCTCTATGATCTCGTGAATGAATTTGTAGACTAAACGCACCAGCTATACAGCTGCCGCACTAAGCTGCCCCCGCCTACCATTCACCTGCACAAAGCGTCTAAAATCATAATCCTTGCAAAATGTGAAAAAGTTTCATATTTATAGATTTGCGGCTGTCACTGCCAGTCGCTTGGGAGGGGTTCTTTTCCGTAAAGCGATCACCGGATCGTACAGGAAAAGGTGTGTTAAACAAATAAAATTGGGGTCGCAGCCTGCCTGCGATGCGACTTGGTGCTTTTATGAAAATGCAGCATTTTGCCGTGGTAAGCGCATTTGGCCTGATGATAGCCGTAGGCGGCAACAATATGATGCCAATGCAGGCGCAAGAACCACAAACCGCCGCTTCCACACAGCATAGTGCCGTCACCAAGGCGCAGACACACAGAGAAGATACTTTCAAATTATCCGAGGCCTGCCCGCCCAGTTTTGAAAAACTGTCGAACGGAGCCTGTAAATTCAGAAGCCTCTATCAGCTTTATCCATCATTACAGGACCACGGCATCGGTGGTTTGAAAACGGGACTGCCTGACATTCGGGACGGATTTACCGCCAAAGAAATTGATCTTGGGCGGTATTTATTTTTTGATCCTGCATTATCCGGTGATGGTTCCATGTCCTGTGCTACCTGCCATGATCCTGATAAGGGCTTTGCTGACGGCTTGGGTACCAGCATGGGACCGAACGGTTCCCGTGCCTCAAGATCTGCCCCTTCTTTGTGGAATGTTGGATTTCTCAAACGTTTATTCTGGGACGTTCGGGCCGGATCACTGGAAGAGCAAATGCTCGGCCCATTATATTCAGAAATAGAGATGGCTAACACGCCAGAAAACTTACTGGCGACCCTGAACAATATTCCCGCCTACCGGGACATGTTTGCTGATGCATTTGGCACCAACCCCGCCGATGAAATCACCTTAGACCAAATCTATCACGCCATCGCGGCCTTTGAAGCAAGTCTGGTATCCTTCAATAGTCGATACGACCAATATGCCCACGGCTATCATGATGCCCTGAACAAAGAGGAAATAGCCGGACTGAATCTTTTCCGGTCATTTGTGGCACGCTGTAGTGAATGTCACACGCCTCCTCTGTTTACCAATCAGGAAACCGCTGTCATCGTAACACCCGAACCAGAAGGCATGCCATTTGATGTTGGTGCAGAGAAGACTTTTGATGACCCTACTATGCGCGCAGCTTTCAAAGTTCCAACACTGCGCAACATTGCGCTGTCCGCACCCTATATGCATTCAGGTGCCCTGAAAACGATGCGGGAAGCCGTTAAATTTTATAACGATGGCCGCGGGCATGCGATACCCGAAGGGCAGGAAGTCCGCGTTCACTGGCATATCTGGGAACCTAATATGCGCGAGGAAGAGCTGGATCAACTGGTCGCTTTTCTCGGCGCTCTGACAGATGAAAGCATGAAACCAAAAACACCGGAGAAAGTTCCCTCTGGCTTGCCGCCCGTTTCTGCGGATGCTTTCCAGAAAAAATTTACCGAGCAATATTTATCACCATCTATGGCAACGACAACACCACCTGATGAATAGGAGGAACATATGAAAACCGCGCTTAAATGGCTTCTGCCAGTGATTGCACTGGCCGTAGGCTACTATTTCGGTGTTGCAGGACAACCTGCACCGAAAGATCGGGAAGTCACACAAACCGTAAGTACCAATCCCCTGTTCACCAATAGTGGTCAAAGCTCGCTTGCAGCCGGCTCTGGCGGATCAGGTACTATCCATGAGGTACGGGAAGGTCAGCTTATCCAGGATGCTGTCATCGCTGCAAAACCTGGCGATATAATTCAGGTCTACCCTGGCACCTATCATGAGACTGTATATGTCGATAAGGATGACATCACCTTATCTGGTGTCGTGATTGAAGGAGAATGGCCTACACTGGACGGCGATTCTGATGCTGATGGTAAAAGCGACCTGAACGATGCGATTTTATATTCCGGGAACAACTTTCTTGTTGAAAACTTCCGTATCCAGCGGTTCAAAGGTAACGGCATTATGGGCCAGGCAGGGAACAACTTCATTATCCGGAACAACATCATTGATGATGCAGGCGTTTACGGCATTTTCCCACAGCTTGGTAAAAACGGTCTGATTTCTGGTAATGTGGTTTCCCAGATTGCTGACGCCGCCATCTATGTGGGCATGTCAGACAATATTGACGTCATTGCCAACGAAGTTTTTGACAGCGTCGCAGGCATTGAAATTGAAAACTCTCGCCATGCGCTGGTCGAAGGTAACTATACCTATAACAACACGGGCGGCATTTTGGCATTTATCACACCGGGCCTGCCAATTAAGACTACCTACGATGTTATTATCCGCAAAAACTTCGTTTTGAATAACAATCATGAAAACTTTGGTGCACCGGGGTCGACCGTATCCAATATTCCGCCCGGTACAGGTATTCTGATTATGGCGGCCGATGATGTCATTGTTGAAGACAATATTATCAGCGGGAACGACAATGCCGGGATCACCATCACGGACCTGAACATATTTGGTGCCGCGGCGAATGACCCAGATTCCGAGCCTAACTCAGACCGGGTGACTATTCTGACAAACGTTATGCACAATAACGGCAATAACCCTGTCACAGACATCAAAGCACTTGCACTGGCTAATATGTCCACCCGCGGGCCTGATATCATTGATACAGAGGCTATCAGCGGACCAAAAGGCGAAGGTAAATGTATTGTCAATGGTAGTCGCTACCGCACAATCGGTCTGGACAATTATGGTGCCTGCGATCAGGCAGCTACGATGACGGCTTCGATTAGCACTAAAACTCTGCCAGAGCCTGCGGCACCCTATGCGCTCGAAGAAGGGGATGTAAAAGAAGACTTTGAAAAGCGCGTCGGAAAACGCGGCTATTATGCAGTCTGCACCGGCTGTCACGCCTTTGAAGGCACCTTGATCGGGCCACCAGTATCAGAAATTCAGGCCATATATGAAGATGAGCCCGAAGCACTGGCTGACTATATCAACAAGCCTTTCAAAAAACGTCTTGAGGCACCTGAAATGCCGCCACAGAATTATCTGGGTCGCGAAACACAAATCGCTATCGCCAAATATATTCTAAGTGTCGACAACTCGGGGAAATAAACCCCAATAAATATCAGGGCAACACGAACAACGTGCTGCCCTGAGTGATCCACTCACTTTTCTTCCAAGTTCATCTCTTTGCCCCGTGCGTCCCTATGCGCCGGGGTATTTTTTTAGCTTTGCTGCCAGCTTCCTGTCACCGACGCGCTGCCAGATCCGCTTCGGCAGCGATATAGCCAAAAGCGCTCCAGCTGGAACCGGTCAGAATTTCTTCTAACAGTAAATCAGATTTGTCCTGTTGCCCCGTGTAATAATACCAGTTGGCCAGACCGTACGCGGCAGCAGAGCCCCCCGGTGTATTGGCACTGATTTCCCCCAAACCTTCTTCTGACAAATCACCTTTATAAAAGAGGCATAGGCGGAGATAATCACCATTTTCCAGAATTGTCATGCCGGGATGAATGTCTTCCAAAATCGCTTCTGCTTCATCTTCCCGCCCAAGACGTCGCAGGATCATATATAGCCAGTGTGCCGTAGACACTGTGCCATCATCATTTGTGCTGATGCGGTGCCCTTCACTAAAGGCCCGGTAGGCATTTTCAAAATCCTGCTTCAAATAATAAGCCAAACCAAGATGGTACCAGATATTGCCGTGTGTTGTCGTCAGCGGCACATTATATTTATTGGGCATACCGTCAGGCTCGATGGCATTTTTCTGCCCGGCGATCAGCTTTGCAGCAGCTTCAAGGTCGGCAATAGCTGCATCAAACTCACGGACAGAAATATACCGGTGTCCACGATGACGATACATGCGGGCGTCTTTGGGGTGTTTTTCAATCCCTCTTGAGAATATCTCAATCGCCTTCTGGTACTCCCCAAGATAGGCCGTGCGACGACCATACCAAATCAAGGCAAGTGCATCAGAAGGCGACTGCTCATAGGCCTCTTTCGCCTGCTGATATTGCTCCAACATACGCGCTGACGGTGCTGCAGCCCGCAAAGGCTCCCCAAAGAGTGACATTGCCTCAACTGATGCACCTTCATCTTGTGCCAGTGCCGTATCTTGTGCCAGTGCCGTCGGACCAGCAAATGCAGCAGTGGCCATCACCGCCGCAAGTGCAACTGGTAAAATCTTATTTTTCATCAAACCCCTCCCCCGAAATGATAGAAACAAACATACATGCAACTGCCCGGCAAATACTTGCCGGGCAGCCAGAACAGTGCCTTAAAAGTTTTTCAGGTCAAAGAGTTTTTGACGTTACCGTCCGTCAATACGGAAGCAGCCATTGCCGTCCGGGCGTCCCAAACGGTCAATTGTGTGGCCCTGATTATCCAGAAACAGCCACATATAGCTTCTTAGCCCCTGCATCCGTTCCGAAGTAATCACATCAACCGGGCTGTCAAACTTGATTTTAACCTTTAACGCATCAGGTGCATATTTTGGTTTGGGACTGATCATGGACAAAGCCGTAATCTGGCCCACCGCAGATTGATCCCGAAACGCACCAATGACCCTGTCCCCCAGAAGCGGACGGAAACTGCCCTCTGAATCTCGCAGTGTAGCGGAACAGGTATTCCAATCCCGAAAACCATGGGCAAAGGCCATAGCCTCCAGACCATCACTGTGGCTTAATTTAATATCTTTGTCAGAGAAAAAAGACCGCAGGCGTTTTGCCCCGGCTTTGATTTGTGTAATAGTTATCATAACTTGTCTCGCATTTCATTGCGAATAGCATGGTCGTACAGGTGTCCGCGTTGCTGTCATCGCTATTCTTTATGAATTGTGCGAAAACAAAGTAATTTCGAATGACTTCACCAACCCAAATGGGAGCGGACGGCAGGCGCATTCGAAGCCCGTGGGTTGCTCTAATGCCCGAAATCAGGCACAAAATCAAGATTGACTTTCTATACAGTGCATGTTTCAACAAGCGTTGAAATTTATCAGAGGTAATTTCTGGGGAGGAAATCATACCGTGAAACCAATCCATGTCATCTTCGTGCTGCTGGTCAGCATGGGGGCTATTATTTCATTTGTGCTGATCAGTGATCCAACACCCAATGCAGCCGGTCTTGATCATCCTACTATTGCTCATATAGATATTGGTGGAGACGGCGCAGAGCGGCTTGCCCCAATTGGCAGAGCCCCCTACTGGTTCATGGTCGCCTTGTTTAGCATGGTGCCATTTTTACTGTACCTGGGCATCTCCAGGCACCGCAGGACTAATCTCGTGCGCGCTGCGCTTTCCGTGGGTGGTTTAGCGTCCCTCTATGTCTGGCACAATATGTACACCAGCTACGAAACCTACCTTGCAACAGGCGAAACAACCATCTTCCTGGGTTTCCCGGAGCCGACCGCCTGGTTTGTTTATGGCCTGTGGTGTTCGCTTGTAACCTACACGGCAACCTATTTTCTCGGGTTTGATACCTTCATCTTCCCCAAAGAAGATGAAAAAGCCTTCACTGAACTGATGGCAGAGATTAACGCCACTCGAAAAGCAGAAGCGGAGGCAGGATAATGGAAGAGTTTCGCCAGGAAATTATCCTGACATGTGTCGCCGCCTATATGGGGCTTTGTATCTGGGTTGGTATTTGGGCCATGCGCCGCACCAAGTCTGCCGGTGACTTTTTCGTTGCAGGCCGGGGTTTGGGCCCTGTTGTTATTTCCCTCGCCGTATTTTCCTCTACCCTGTCGGGTTTTGGATTTGTCGGGGGTCCGGGGCTTGTATATGCGACTGGCATGTCATCCGTCTGGATGACTGTATCAACCCTTGGCTATGCCCTTGGATTTTATTTGGTCGCAATACGTATTCGTATGGTCGCTGAAGCCCGCGACACAGTCAGCCTGCCTGACGTGATCGCAGCCCGCTATGATAGTGAAGCCGCCCGTCTGTTAACCGCCATCACCATCCTTTTGGGTGTGTTAGGCTATATGGCGACGCAAATTCTGGCGATGGGACTGGTTCTGCAGTCCGTGCTGTCTGCCTCGGAGATGTTTGCGAATATCTCGCTGTTTACCTGCGTGGTCTTTTCCTCAGCAATCCTGATCTTTTACTGTGTAACGGGCGGTATTATTGCCAGTGTTTACACCGATCTGGTCCAAGGGGGCATTATGATTGTCGCTGGCGCGCTGGTTGTTATCACCGCCATTGATGTCTTCCCCGGCGGCATGGCTGAGGTGTCAGAAACTCTGCTGAAAACCGACAGTGAATCGATCATGCCGTTTGGTACGCTTGGCACAATGGCATCTATCGCCTGGTGTTTCATGTTTGGTCTAGGCCTTGCCGGCCAGCCCCATGTTGTCACAAAAATGATGATGAATAAGTCGATCCGTGACAACAAGGTCATCCTGCCCATTACCGTGATCGGGTATGCGATTGCTGCCATGCTGTGGATCAGTGTTGGTGTTGTTATGCGGGCGCTGGTTCTGGGTGATGTTGCACCGCCACTTTCCAGTGCAGATGAAGCAGCCCCGGTCTTTTTGTCCACCTACGCACATCCCCTGCTGGCTGGTATTGTGTTTGCTGGGCTTTTTGCTGCTATCATGTCAACAGCAGACGGATTTCTGAATATCGGGGCTGCGGCTATCATTCATGATATTCCGCGCGCAATCCGGGGACGGTCACTGGACCGCGAGCTTTGGTGGGCCCGTGTTGCAACGATTGTCCTGTCTGTAATTGCCGCCTGTTTTGCGCTCTACAGTTATTATTACGGCAGTAAACTGGTTGCCATTCTCGGTACTTTTGGCTGGGGCACATTTGCCGCCGCCCTTGTACCGGTCGTGATGTTTGGTTTGAACTGGAAAGGGGCGACAAAGGCAGCCGCGATTACGTCGATTACCTTCAGCCTAATCATTAACTTTAGCTTTCAGGTCTTTGAGATCACGGTCCCCTACGGCATAAGCCCTGGCTTCATTGCCATGCTGGCGTCCATGATCCTGTTTGTCGGCATCAGTCTTCTGGACAAACGGCCGCAGATCGCCAAAGACATTGACCGTATTATGGACTTATAAAACCCGCGGTTTTTAACACTAAAAAGGGGCTGTCAGAGCCCCTTTTTTCGTTTTCACTTTACCCTTGCCTGTCGCAAGAGGGGCCGCCACCAAACGTTAGCGCGGCGCCATGCGTACAGCTGCATCCATCCGAATGGTTTCCCCGTTCAGATAGCGGTTCTCAACAATATGTCCCACAAGGGACGCATACTCTGAAGGCTTGCCAAGGCGTTTCGGGTACTGCACCTGTTCGACAAGGCTTTCAATCGCCTTTTCAGGCAAACTGTCAAACAGTGGTGTATGAATGAACCCCGGCGCAATCGTATTTACCCGGATTCCATTGCGGGACAGCTCTCTCGCGGCGGGTAGCGTCAACCCGACAACACCCCCCTTTGAGGATGCATAGGCTGTTTGCCCAACCTGCCCTTCAAAGGCTGCAATAGACGCTGTATTAATGATAACACCGCGTTCCCCATCCTCACCCGGCGCATTTTTTGCCATGGCTTCTGCTGCCTGTGACAGAACATTAAATGTACCGACCAGATTTATGCCGACAATTTTCTTATAATGATCCAGCGGATTTCGGTTGCCTTCCCGGTCCAGTATTTTCACCGGTGGGCCAATGCCAGCACAGTTTACAGCAATATCAAGTCGGCCGCTTTCATCCAGTGCAACTTTGATCGCAGCAGCAACGTCTTCTTCGCTGGTTACATCCGTCTTGTGGAAATGAACCGACCCGCCCAATTCACTGGCCAACGCCTGACCACGGTCTTCGTTCATATCCAGGATCACAACTGCTGCGCCCTTGCCCGCAAGGTGACGAACCGTTGCTTCTCCAAGGCCGGACGCACCGCCTGTCACAATTGCTGATTTACCGCTTAAATCCATTTCAAAACTCCAATCCAAGAAAATAATCTCGATAATGTGATGAAAAACCCGGGCATGCAAGCCTTGGAACTATTGGCAGATTGATTATGTCCCGGTATGACTAGGAAAACTACGCAGGAATTTTACGATGACATTTGATTATGATTTGTTTGTGATTGGCGCAGGGTCTGGTGGTGTACGTGCCAGTCGTATCGCTGCTGGATTTGGCGCTAAAGTCGCTGTTGCAGAAGAATACCGCGTAGGAGGTACCTGCGTGATCCGTGGCTGCGTCCCCAAGAAGCTTCTGGTATTTGCCTCTCACATCCGGGAAGATCTGGAATCAGCAGAAGGCTACGGCTGGACTGTTGGTGACAGCAGCTTTAGTTGGGAAACTCTGATAAAGAATAAAGATCAGGAAATTGACCGCCTGAATGGCCTTTACATCAAAACACTGGAAGGTGCGGGCGTCGAAACTATCAATGGTCGTGCGGTCGTCACCGGCCCAAACAGTGTCGAAGTTGACGGCAAGACATATACCGCAGGCAAGATTCTCATCGCGGTTGGCGGCTGGCCTACGCTGCCGGACGTTCCGGGTATCGAACATGCAATCACCTCAAACGAGGCACTGCACCTTGATCATCTGCCAGATCATATCGTTGTTGTGGGTGGCGGTTATATCGCCGTTGAATTTGCAGGTATCTTCCGCGGCATGGGTGCAAAGGTAACCCAGCTATACCGCAGTGAGCAGATTTTGCGCGGTTTTGACGGGGATTTGCGCGACCGTCTGGCCACAGAAATGCGGAAAAAGGGCATTGATCTGCGTGTCGAAACCAATATCACCAAGATTGAGAAAACTGGTACGGGTGTCCGCCTGACCCTGACTGATGGATCAACGCTGGATGCCGGCGCTGTTATGTATGCCACTGGCCGCAAACCAAAGACAGACGGTCTGGGTCTTGAAACAGCGGGCGTCGCGACGGCGAAAAATGGTGCCGTAATTGTAGACGAATACAGCCGCACTAACGTTGAGAGCATTTTTGCCGTCGGGGACGTTACCGACCGCGTTCAGCTTACTCCCGTGGCCATCAAGGAAGGACACGCTTTTGCCCTGACTGAATTTGGCGGCAAACCTACATCGCCAGTGCATGATGCAATCCCGACAGCAGTATTCTCTCAGCCGCCTATTGGTACAGTCGGACTGTCAGAAGAAGAGGCGCGTGAGCAATACGGCGAAATCAGCGTCTTCACATCAGACTTCCGCCCCATGAAACACACGCTTGGCGGTTCTGATGAACGTGCCTTCACGAAACTGATCGTCGATAAGGCAACAGACAAAGTTGTTGGCGCCCACATGATTGGTCTCGATGCCGCTGAAATCATTCAGGGTATTGGCATTGCGGTAAAGGCCGGGCTGACCAAAGCTGATTTTGATGCAACAGTGGCTGTACACCCTTCAAGCGCAGAAGAATTCGTTCTGATGCGGTAGACAATGTGTCATCGGCCAGGCGTCTTTTTGCGATATTGACAATAAGACGCATTGACCGCGGTCCGAACTTGTTTATAGAGGGTTTTTCTAGGGTTTAAGGAAAAGTTGTTATAGCCTGCCCTGAAAGAAATACTTCGTCGCCTTTTTGTAACAGAAGCACTAAAAGGAAGACGATTTGATCCGGACACGTCCGTCCGGTAACTAAAACTAAGGATGAATGCATGAGTTCGGACATTCAGGTACTTGAATCAGCGGTAGTACGATTCGCCGGTGATTCTGGTGATGGCATGCAGCTAACAGGTAGCCAGTTCACAACGTCAACGGCCCTGTCAGGCAGCGATCTGGCAACATTTCCAGATTTCCCTGCTGAAATTCGCGCACCTGCGGGAACAACATTTGGTGTTTCCGCATTCCAGATTAATTTCGGGGCGAAGAAAATCAAAACCGTTGGCGATGCGCCAGACGTGTTGGTTGCCATGAACCCGGCGGCACTGAAAGTCAACCTGGCAACACTGCGCCCCGGCGGCATGATCGTTGTGGACACGGGTTCTTTTACCAAGCGTAATCTGCAAAAAGCTGGCTATGACGCGAACCCTCTTGAAGATGGATCGCTTGAACATTACCAGTTGGTCGAACTGGATGCGACCAAGATGACTGTTGAAGCCGTCAAAGACTTTGGCCTGGGCAACAAAGAAGCCCTGCGCTGTAAGAACATGTGGACGCTTGGTCTTATGCTCTGGATGTTCAGCCGTAATCGTGCACCGATCATCGACTGGCTCAAAGCAAAGTTTGCCAAACTTCCTGATATTGCGGACGCAAATATTGCGGCCCTGAATGCAGGTCACGCGTTTGGGGAAACCGCAGAGCTGCATTCATCGATTAAACGCTATACCATCGGCGCAACGAAACAGGAGCCGGGCATCTATAAAACTGTGACAGGTTCAGAAAGCCTGTCGTGGGGTCTGGTTGCTGGTAGTCAGCTTGCCAATCTGCAGATTGTCCTGGGTAGCTATCCAATCACACCTGCCTCCCCTGTTCTTCATACGCTTTCCAAAATGAAAGAACTGGGTGTTGTAACCTTTCAGGCCGAGGATGAAATTGCAGCGATTTGTGCTGCCCTTGGTGCGGCCTACGGAGGTGCACTCGGTATAACCAGTTCTTCTGGCCCCGGCATTGCGCTGAAAACAGAAGCCCTAGGCCTTGCCATATCTACTGAACTGCCACTGGTCGTTGTAAATGTGCAGCGCGGCGGCCCTTCAACTGGCATGCCAACCAAAACTGAGCAATCTGATCTGTATCAGGCTATTTATGGCCGTAACGGTGATGCACCGCTACCGGTTATCTCTACCCGGTCACCAGCAGACTGTTTCGAAGTCGCTATTGAGGCTTGTCGTCTGGCAACAAAATATATGACACCCGTGATCCTGCTGTCTGACGGTTTTATCGCCAACGCTGCAGAACCGTGGAAACTGCCTGATATGGATGCACTGGAGCCGTTCCCCGCGAAATTCGTGGAAGAAATTGGTGAAGACGGTTTCAATCCATATAAACGGGACGAAGAAACACTGGCACGCAACTGGGCTGTCCCAGGCACACCAGGCGCCATGCACCGTATTGGCGGCATTGAGAAAAGCTACGACACTGGCCATATCTCCTACGATCCTGCAAACCACCAGAAAATGACGGATACCCGTGCAGCAAAAGTTGCGGGCATCGCACATGACATTCCTCTTCAAGATGTGGATCAGGGCGCAAAATCTGGCAAACTGGCTGTTGTTGGGTGGGGCTCCACTTATGGTCCTATATCAGAGGCCGTGAAAGCTGCCCGTGCTGAAGGCAAAGATGTTAGCCATATCCACATTCGCTACCTGAACCCAATGCCATCAAACATGGCAGACCTGCTTGCTGGCTTTGACCATATTCTGGTACCTGAAATGAACACAGGCCAACTGAAAACTGTATTGCGGGACCGGTATCTGGTGGACGCAACACCGCTGAACAAGGTCTCAGGTCAACCCTTCAAGATTACCGAAATCCAGGCAGCTATTAATGCGGCTCTTGGTGAGGAAGGATAATCGCCATGACTGAACAAACAAAGCTGACTATCAAAGACTTCACAAGCGATCAGGAAGTTCGTTGGTGCCCTGGTTGTGGGGATTATGCAATTTTGAAATGCATGCAGCGGACGCTCCCGGAAATGGGTGCTACGCTCGAAAATACCGTATTTGTATCGGGCATTGGCTGCTCATCGCGTTTCCCATATTATATGAACACCTATGGTTTTCATACAATTCACGGACGAGCGCCTGCGATTGCAACTGGGCTGAAACTGGCGAACCCGGATCTTGATGTTTGGGTGATCACAGGCGACGGCGACGGCTTGTCCATCGGCGGTAATCACACCATGCATATGCTGCGCCGGAATGTTGATCTGAATATTCTACTTTTCAACAACAAGATTTATGGCCTGACAAAAGGACAATACAGCCCAACTACAGAAGTAGGTCATCTGTCACCCTCGACACCATTTGGTTCTGTTGATCCGTCTCTGAACCCTATCAGTTTTGCTCTTGGCTCCGGGGCTCGCTTCGTCGCCCGGACGGTGGACACGGCACAAAAGCACATGCCAGGCGTATTCATGGCTGCGAAGGAGTTCAAAGGTGCTTCCTTTGTAGAAATTCTGCAGAACTGTATCGTCTATAACGACGATGCCTGGTCAGATATTACCGAGAAGAAAGCAGCGCCTGAGAAACAGTTGTTACTGGAACATGGTGAGAAGATGATCTTTGGCGCAGAAAGGAACAAAGGCATTGTCTTTGATCTGGCTGAATTCCGCCTGAAAGTTGTCAACATTGGTGAAGACGGTGTCACCGAAGATGATATTCTGACCCACGACGAGAAAAATCACGGTATGGCGCGCCTTCTGGCAGAGCTTGGCGCCGGTGACGGGGAACCTGTCGCAATGGGTGTTCTCTATAACAGCCCCGCTGAAACATCGTATGAAAAAGCGGTTCATGCCCAGGTGGATTATCTGGCGTCTGGCTCCAAAAGAACACTGAAAGATATTGTCTATGGCGGTCAGACTTGGACCGTTGAATAAACAAATACCGCTGTCAGGAACAAACGGCCTTATCTGATTGGTTCCTGCAGCTTACATCGCAGCAATCAGACTTTGCCCTAGCTGCGAGAAGAAACCATAGAAAAAGCTGGTGACGGTATTTCCGTACACCAGCTTTTTATTTCTAAGGGCTTATAGTGTTAAAACAGTATATACGGCCCTTCCGCGCTTCTTCATTTCAAAAAGACTGATCAGCAACATACCCTTCTATATAACTACAAGGGGCGCCATGACACACCGCAAGGCAGAATGCCAAACGGAGCCCACTTACTATGTAGGACCATCCAAAGAAAAAGCCCCGGCGAAGGGGCTTCAACTAGACTTTCATATCAACGTTGGCACCGCCGCCTGCAATCGCGGGGCTGGGGGCAGCAGAAGCGGCTGCCTGTTCCTGTATCTTTTTACTGTTCTGCGCCATGTCCTGCGCTACAGCAACTTTTACAGTGTTACCAATGGCGGCAACTGCTGCCTGTCTGATTGCATCTGACATACTCTACTCCTTACGTTCAATCTGTAAGCACCCTACGACATGCGGATAAATGTCCCATTAATGAATTGATAAAATTCGACCTTTTTTGCCTTTTCACTCTCATGCTTGTATAGTGTCTCAATATGGCACAGTTCGTGCTTGGGCTATCACAGTGAATTTGATACGGTTTTTAAGTTTATGAGTATATCTGTATCCTTAGCCAATAGGAAACTACGATGAATACGATTAATCCCAATGCCAATGCAGCTGCTGCACAGGGACTAGGCAGAAACAAGACAGCACCAACAGAAACACAGCAGAGCTTTCAATCCAGTTTGGCTGACGCCACTTCTGATACGGCAAACTCGGACCAGGCAGCCGTTGAAGTTAGCCTAAGCGACGAAGCAAAAGCATATCTGGCTGATGAAATATCCGTTCCTGGGAAATCTGTGGCCCATACGGCCCGTGCCAAGCTCGCACTTGAGGAATATCAGGCGCTTGCTGACTTGCCCTTTGGCAAAGTTGTCAGCACCCTTGCGCGCGGCCTTGATCTGAATACGCTTCTGCCGCGGGCAGAAGAGCCTGCGGACAGTGTTGGCGGCACTGACAGTACAGGTGGTACAGATAGTACAGGTGGCACCGACAGCATCCCTGCATCCGATGACGGAGAGGGCGCTGACAGCATTAGCGCTGGAACAGACGATCAAGAAGGAATAGATGTTCCTGCTGCCAGTAGCGGACTAAGCGATGCCGAAGCAGCGCTTAGTTTATTGTCTGATACGAACGAGGAAGACGATCAGGTACTCTGATCCCTCCGCATTAAAAAGCTGCAGCCTTCGCCCCCGGACGGCGTGGGTCTGCAGCGCCCATTAACAGGCCATCACCACGCACCATAATAGTCTGCGTTGACCCCAATATTCTATCCCACGGATCATCAGAGTTCGCTTTGACCATGTGGCCTTTATCCTTCAGGATACGCAGCGTATCGATGGAAAAGCCTGGCTCGACCATCAACCGGTCAGGGAACCACTGATGATGAATTCTTGGCGCTGCTGTCGCCGCCGCCGCATTCATATCAAACTCCATCGCATTCAGAATTGTCTGCAGAACCACCGTAATAATAGTACTACCCCCAGGAGAGCCTGTAACCATGTATGGCTTACCGTCTTTGAAAACCATGGTGGGCGTCATAGAAGATAAAGGACGTTTTCCTGGTTCAATCGCATTTGCTTCACCGCCCAGCAAACCAAACCCATTCGGCGTGCCCGGCTTGGCAGAAAAATCATCCATTTCATTATTCATCAGGAAACCAGCACCATCAACGGCCTTGCCATTCCCGAAGGTGAAGTTCAGCGTATATGTCACAGCAACCATATTACCCCAACGGTCCGCCGTGGAATAATGCGTTGTGTCGTTACTTTCATACGGCAGTTTTGGAGCAGGGGAAATCTCTTTGGACGGCGTAGCGCGGTCATCTTTGATCTTGGCCCGGATGGCTGCTGCATACTCTTTGTCTGTCAGACCCGCGATCGGCACATCAAAATAGTCTGGATCACCAAGGTATTTGGACCGATCCGCATAGGCATATTTCATGCTTTCTGTCAGTCGGTGCACATACTCGGCACTGTTGTGCCCCATATCTTTCAGGTCATAGCCTTCAAGTATGTTCAGCATCTGGATAACATGGACCCCACCCGAAGACGGCGGCGGCATCGACACAACAGTGAAGTCCCGGTATGTACCCTTAACCGCTTCCCGTTCAATCGCCTTATAGCCTTTCAGATCTTCCAGTGTCATGATACCGCCCTCTGCCTGAACCGCAGCGACAATCTGATCTGCAACCTTACCTTCGTAAAATCCTTTAACGCCCTTGTTGGCGATAGCTTTCAGTGTTTTCGCCAGATCTGGCTGCTTAAAAAGCTCGTCCCGTTCGTACACGCTGCCATCCACCTTGTAGAAGTATTTTTTCGCGGCTGGATTTTTCTGCAGGTGCTCCACGCGTCTGGCGAGCGAGTCATATAGCCCCCATGTCATCGGGAAGCCTTTTTCTGCCAACCGGATGGCGGGCTTCATAACGTCTTTAAGGGACATTGTGCCGTATTTTTCCAACGCATCCACCAGTCCCATCACGGTACCCGGCACCCCAGAAGACTTCATACTGAACCGTGCAAGACGGTTATCAACATTGCCCTCAGCATCGAGGAAAAGATCACGGTGTGCAGCGGACGGTGCCATTTCACGGAAATCAATGGCGATGACTTTGTCTTCTTCGGCCAGGTATGCCAGAAGGAAACCACCTCCACCAAGGTTACCAGCCTGCGGATGGGTCACAGCAAGTGCAAAGCCGGTGGCCACAGCTGCATCAACCGCATTCCCGCCTGCTTTCAATATCTCCAGCCCTGCTTCGCTGCCATATGTCTCTTGGGCTACAACCATGCCGTTTTCACCTAAGACAGGCTGGAATTGGCTGTTGAAAGTATAAGGGGCAACATATTTGCTACTGCTGGATTTTAAACCCTGTGCAGTAACCGCACCACAAGCGACCAAGACAATGGACACCGCAGCAAAAAAGGACCGTAAATATTTCATAGAGAAATCCTGACGACTAAAATTAGCTAAACGTTTGATGTATCAGCCTTCAGGATATAGCCAATGTTGGCATTGACTGCAAGCATGGCGGTATACCGTTACCCAAGTCGAGGGCATATATCTCGGATACGTCCCCTAGCTGCTTGAACTCCCCACCTTTTAAAACATGAAGCGGCTTGTCAAATTCGGACAGTAGGAAAAACTCATTAGCTTCCCCTGCCCGCCCCTTAAAGGGCAAGTATATGAAATCACAATTGTAGGATGAATATTCTGTCAACCATTCCCGGCGACCAAGTACGCCTGCTGGTTGTTGTAAAATCTCGTCCAGCGTTTCGGTACCAACTCTCCAATTTAATTTAGCCGTCCCGAAAAAGTCGTCATACGGTGTATTGGTTATCTCACGCCCTAATCTTTCACGAATTTCGGTCCCTGCAAGACGGACAGTAAATTCATCTTTGCCAGGTAAATGTTCAACAATTAGCAGTCGTGGTAGAAGAGATGCGATGCGGCGTGGTTCAAAGTCCGCATGATAGGGCACCAATTGATCTTCATGGCGCAGCTCTTTCCAGTAATCAATAAACTCTTTGAACTGTTTTAGGTTAGCCATGAAATGCCCTTCAAGAATAAAGCCCGGCAATACTGCAGCGAGCCAGTATTTAATAGTTGAAGAAGAAAGTTAACAAAATCTTGACACGGAAAGTTTTTACATCATTTTTCTACTAATGTTAGATTAATTTGCTCGTTTTACGGATCACACCTTAAACAAAACGCATAGTATTACATGGCACGTATTGGTAATACTTTAGCCCTTTCCCTTGAAAGGCAATTGCGTTTCCATCTGGAATTTGTCATTTTTCTGAAGAGCTTGGCTATAGGAAGGTTGCATCTGCATGACATCGAAAGAGAAAATTCACGCCCTATATCACGGCGAGTCTAAAGCTGGCATGCGGTTCAGGTTCAGCCTGTTAAGTTTCGATATACTAACAATACTGGTGTTTATTGTCTCGTCGATGATAGAGACTAATACAACCATTCTGGTGATAGACTATATATTTGCCTTGATATTTTCTCTGGATTATCTGGCGCGGCTCTATATCGCCCCCGGACGACTGCGGTTTATATCCCGTTTTGAATCGCTTACAGACATCATTGTCATTCTATCATTGCTGGCATCGGCCTTTGTAGAAAATATTGCCTTCCTCAGGGTTATTCGGATGCTGCGTTTAATGCGGTCCTATCATGTTGCGAAAGAACTGCGTCAAAGCTTCTTCTTCTTTCGGAAAAATGAACAAATCATCCAGTCCACGATCAACCTTTTCGTCTTCATTTTCGTCATCACAGCCATTGTCTATGTGCTTGAAGTAGACCGGAATGAATCCATCAACAACTATATGGATGCCCTGTATTTTACGGTTACAACACTCACCACAACCGGGTTCGGCGACATTACCCTCTCTGATACTTTGGGGCGGGCTGTTGCCGTCATTATAATGGTATTCGGTGTAGGATTATTCTTGCGCCTGGTGCAGACGATCTTCCGGCCTAGCAAGGTAGCCCACTCCTGCCCTACATGCGGCCTGGCACGTCATGACGAAGATGCGGTTCACTGTAAGCATTGTGGTACATCGCTAAACATCCCAACTGACGGAGCCTGGTAACCTGTCAGCCACGTCCGTTAACGACTGTGTATCTATGTCAGTGCAGCTCGCCACAGACACGTGAATTTTATTTTTCATACTGACCAGTTCCGTATTTTCTTTGCGCCATTCTCCATTCCGTTGTATGAACAACTCTGGACGTGTTGGGAGGCACAATCACATACATGACAGAGACGTCAGATATCATCATTGTTGGTGGCGGTATCGCTGGAATTACTGTTGCGCTTGAACTATTGGAAGCAGGTGACAAACGTCACATTACGCTTCTGGACAGGTGCCGCGCTGACGAGTTCGGTGGACTCGCACGCTGGGCATTTGGTGGCATGTCGCTGTGTGCAACGCCTCAACAAAAACGACTGGGGATTAAAGATAGCCCGGATCTGATGCTGAAAGACTGGCGAAGCTTTGCAGAGTTCGAACCAGAAGACTATTGGCCCGAACGGTGGGCGCAGGATTATGCAGAAAATAACAGGTCGCTTGTCTATGACTGGATTATCAGGCGGGGGCTTCGCTTCATCCCGGCGGTCCAGTGGGTGGAACGCGGTCTTTATGCACCTGGAAACAGTGTGCCGCGCTATCATGTTCTGTGGGGTACGGCCAAACGGTTAACCGATACTTTAATATCGCACCTGGAGCAGGCAGCAGCGCGGTCCAGCTCAAAATTGACCATCCAGTTTGAAACAACTGTCAAAGCACTGGAGACAACAGGCGGCAGCGTGACTGGCGTGCAGGCAACCAACAGTGCTGGTGATACAAAAAGCTACTGTGCAGAAACTGTCATTGTCACAACAGGCGGGATTGGCGGCAATATCCCACTGGTCAAAAAACATTGGCCGAAAAATTGGGGCGCTGCGCCCGGTAATATCCTGAACGGAAATCACCCCTATAATGACGGGGCACTGCATGAAGCGACCAGTCAAATTGGCGGCGCGGTAACACATCTGGACAAAATGTGGAATTATGCTGCCGGGGTTCCCCACCCCCAACCCAGCTTTGATGGCCACGGCCTGAGCCTGATTCCAACACGGTCCAGTCTGTGGTGTGACCATTTGGGCAAACGGATCGGACCTATGCCGCTTGTCACCGGATTTGATACCAACTTTCTTTGCCAGCAAGTAGCACAGCAGGAAAAACCATGGTCATGGCATATACTGAATTACAGGATAGCCCGTCGGGAACTGGCCATATCAGGCGCAGATCACAACCCCTACATTCGTGACCGACAGGCCATCAGGTTTATCATCGGCATGTTGCGTGGTGACCCGTGGTTAATTGATACAATGTTGTCTGAAAGTGACGACTTTATTGCTGCTGGTTCCCTTGACGAACTTGTGCAAAAAATGAATGGCAGAACTGACAGCCCTTATATTAAGGCGCATACTCTACGCGACACGGTGGAGACGTACGACAGTCAGGTTAAACGCGCCCCCAAACAGTGGAATGACGATCAAGTAAGACGGTTGCAGCATTTGCGCCAGTGGACCGGCGACAAGATCCGCACCTGTAAATATCAGCCAATTCTGGACAATAAAGCCCTGCCATTGATTGCGATAAAAACCCACTTGATCAGCAGAAAGTCTTTGGGCGGCATTCAAACAAACCTGCACGGTCAAGTATTAAACACAGAAGGCACCGTGATCCCCGGACTATTCGCTGCGGGGGAAGCAACTGGCTTTGGCGGGGGCGGGGCTTCTGGCAAACGGTCACTGGAAGGCACGTTCCTGTCCGGCTGTATTCATACAGCACGCCGACTGGCAGAAACATTACTGGAACAAAGAACAGACACATAAAAGGAAACCAGACATGAAAAAATCCGGAGCATGGTTAGTGCGTCACGCCCTTGAACAATTGGGTGTACGCTACACATTTGGCATTCCTGGCGTCCATACAACTGAAATGTATGACGAACTGAATAAATCCAACCAGATTAAACCGGTTCTGGTATCCCACGAAGCAGGCGGCGCCTTTATGGCAGATGCAATCAGCCGGACATCGGACAGCATTGGTGTTCTGGTTGTCGTACCTGCGGCTGGCTTAACACACGCTATGAGTGGCATCGGTGAAGCCTATCTTGACGGTATTCCCATGCTTGTTCTGTCAGGCAGCACTCGCACCGACACAGAGGCTAAGTTTCAACTGCATGAGATGGATCAACAAGCATTAATGGCGCCCCTGACCAAAGCCACATTTAAAGTAGAAACACATGAGGATATCGTACCCACCTTATATAAAGCATATGATATTGCCACAACCGGTGAGCCCGGCCCCGTCTATGTTGAGGTTCCTGTAAACTTGCAATTATACAAAGGCGATGCGGGCACGGTTCTAGACTATACTCCACCTGAACGGCTTGGCAAAAAGCCTGACCCCGCAGACATTGAAGCTGCTGCACAACTACTGGCCGCAGCAAACAAGCCTGGTATCTTTCTTGGCTGGGGCAACAAGCGCGCCATGGACGCCGCCATTCGCATAGCTGAAAAACTGAATGCGCCTGTATCAACAAGCCTGCAGGGCCTTGGTGTTTTTAAAGCTGACCACCCACTGCATACGGGTATGTCTTTTGGTAAGGCGTCTGTTCCGGCTTCGGAAGCTGCGTTCACGGGTATTGATGCCATGCTGGCTGTTGGTGTCCGGTTTGGCGAGATTGCATCAGGCAGTTTTGACCTGCAAGTCCCGGAAAATCTGGTGCATCTGGATATTAATCCGGACACAATCGGCGCGAATTACCCGGCAAAGGTTGGCATCGAAGCAGATGCAGCCGAAGCACTACCCATGCTGGCGGATGCACTGGACCGCATTATGGACGCGCCGCGTGCAGCAAGTCCAGCCGCATTGATCGCAGAAAAAAAAGCAGCCTATAAAGCCGAATGGGCAGCCCACGACAGCGGTGATAAAGTCAATCCAGGTCTGTTCTTTGCTTCCCTCGATGCCCATTTATCGGAAACTGCCATTGTCGCGACCGACGACGGCAATCATACATTCCTGACCGCTGAGTTGATGCCGATCCGGGCAGGACGGGACTTTATCTCCCCTACGGACTTCAATTGCATGGGCTACTGCTTACCTGCGGTCAATGCAGCTAAACTCGCGAACCGCGACAGGGAGGTTATCGGCATTATTGGTGACGGTGCTTTCACCATGACTGCCATGGAAGCCCTGACCGCACGCGCCGAAGGATTGGGCGTTGTTTATTTTATCTTTGCCGACGGTGAGCTAAGCCAAATCGCGCAAGGTCAGGAAATCCCCTACAACCGCAAAACCTGTACGGTTCTACCCCCGTTGAAGCATGAAGCATTTGCTGATGCGGTTGGTGCTGCTTTTGTTGGGATCAATACGAATAATGATCTGGACACTGGCATCAAACAGGCCCTTGATATTGCAAGCACTGACCGGCCCGTTATTGTTGCTGTAAATATTGACTACTCCAAACGAACCAGATTCACCGAAGGTGTCGTCAAATCCAACCTGAACAGATTTGATCTTGGCACCAAACTACGATTTGTTGGCCGGGCTCTGAAAAGAAAAATCACGGGATAATGTCGCTCCCGTAACATTTTCAGCGCCGTTCAACACTCCTAATTTGACATTAAATACTATCCATGGTTTTGTTACACCATGACTGCACGTTAATTGGGGGATTTATACGTGGTTAATAAAGGTGTCTTTGCGTTCGCCGCAATCAGCATTGGTGTACTGCTTGTCACGCCTGGTCTTTTGGGCAGCAAGGTAGAAGATACACTGCACCAGCAGTGGGAACTAAGCCAGACAACCATGCCAGAGCTACACGAAACACTGCTGTCTGGCATGTCGCTGGATCGTGGGTGGTTTTCGACAGATGTGACACTGACTATCAGTCTTCCACATCACCTACGCCGTGGCGACCCAACGCTTTCTGACGATAGCACCCTGAACTTAAACTATAATGTAGAACACGGCCCCTTCTTCCTTACGGACGGCTTCAAACTTGCCCGAAGTCGCAGTGAAATGTCACTCGAAGCTATACTGGGTGAAAATACTGCTGTAACACTGTTAACACCAACATTCGCGGAAATGACAACCGTGATCAGCTTTTCCGGCGATATACATGTCTCTGCCGAGATCCCTGCATTTTCACTAGCATCGTCCAAAAATGATAGTGCATTTGACTTTCTCGGTGCTGAACTAACTATGGAGTATGCTGTAGCCGACCGGTCCTACGATTCCAGCTTCGCAATACACGGCGTAAATTCGTCTCTGAATAACAGCAGTGAGCAGGACGCCACAGTGATTGATATGAAACCACTGACTTTCAGCGCGACAGGACAATTACTGCCCAACACAATAATTAGCATTGGTGAAACCCATCTGGACTTCAGTGGCCTGATGCTAACGTCAAAGGGCGGTTCGACCATTTCCCTTGATGCGCTTACCGTCAACAATAACACTATTGTCGGTGAAAGTGGGCTTCTTGAACAGTCCGTCAGACTGGAGCTTCAGAAGCTCAGCACAGGCACAGAAACTGCACCGTTTATCATTGAAAAAACTGCTGTCTCTGGAAAGGCCACCAATATAGACCCCGCGCTTATAAATGCTTACACACGGCTTGACTGGCGTATCCGGTTGATGGCTTTAACCGGTGCGTCACCTGCTGAGGTTAAAGATGCTGAAATGGAGCAACTTACTCTACTTGCTAAGCTGTCTGAATATTCGCCAACACTATCAGTGGATGATTCAACTGTGATAACGAATTTCGGCACGCTTCAATCGTCCAGTCAATTCACGTTGCAGCCCTACAGGGGTGCTGGCACATATGGTCAAATGATGGTGGCACTTCTAAATGCCCTGACCGGTCAGGGCATGTTGACCGCAGATGACAGTCTGGCCATTAATCTGCTAGCATGGTCTATGACAGGAACCCATCCACAGACAATGCCAGAAGACATGCGGGAACAGGTTTTCGCGGGTGCGCAGCAGGTTCTGGACAATTATGTCAGTCAGCAAGTCCTAAAGGCAGAAAACAGTCACTATGTGCTTAATCACACCCTTCAAGACGGAAAGCTATATCTGGGCACAAATCCCACACCCTTTATGGATTTTTCATCGCTAGCAGGCACTTTGGCAGCGGAGCAACCCGGCGACACTCAATCAGAGCAGGATAGCAGATAGACACCAGATTCATCTGTTCTACCTAAAAAGGCGGTCCCTTGACCGCCTGATCTCTTTCCCACGCTGGCGCCACCGTCCAGACGTTACTGATTTTTTTCTGTCGCAGCTGGTTTCGTGTCCAGCAATTTATCCAAAGCTGGCTCGCCGCGACCCACGGCACGGGCGTGTTTCTCTGCCTCTTCTCTGGAAAAGCCTTGTCCTTTTACAAGATAAGCGCCCCACATATGGCTGGCACGGCGACCCGATGCACAGTGCAAAAGGACTTTACCCTCAACTTTTTTCATCGCATCCAGCATCGCATCCAGCGCAGCAGGGCTGTATGGGTGTGCATCCCCACCCAGCGGGATATGCACATAGTTCATTCCCAGTTCCTGCACCAGTGTGCCTTCGTCGTACCCTAGGGCTTTCATCTCGTCCTTGGTTCTTAGATTGATAACGGTTGTCACACCGGCTTCTGCCATACCGCGCAGCGCGTCCTCTGATGGCTGTCCACTGATATAACCGGCCCCGACATCAACCACAGCAACACTGAAACCGGGTCGGTCAACTGGTTCCGCCAGCTTTATCGCTGCACCCATAGCAGTTTGATCCGTTTGGCTTGCCTCCTCAGCATATACGGCACCGCTAATGAACAAACTGAAAATCATAATCGCAAGCTGTTTCATGGTACTTCCCCTCTGGCTCTACTCCAATATTTCAATGCAGCCCCTTCCCCGTCAGGCGGCGACAGAATAGCGCATTGACTTCCCAACAACACTGCTATATCTGGCGCGTATGAGCAAGTATATCGGGAAAAAACAGCAACTACTACTTGAGCGTATCGACAAATCATTGTCGGTAGCGGCTCTGGCGTTTCTGTTATTTTTCCAGCAACTTGTTCATGTCTCTGCTGCAAATGCAGCAAATGACCCTTTTGCAACAGATGCATCAGGCCGCCCCCTCAGCATTGCCTTTATCTGCGGTGCTGCACTTGGGGAAGATACACCAAATGGTGCAATGGACTGCATGTCCTGTACCTATGGAGAATCTGCGGACACGCCCGCTGATCCCCTATTATCAGACTGTCCCGATCTTCATAGTGTTGCCGATCCCCTAGCCCGGCATACAGAAGCAGCTCCAACAGTACCCGACACACGCTCTGATGCTGTGCGCGCCCCTCCTACGGCTTTCTAGTTTCATCCAAACTTAAAAACTTAAATGGCTGACCTGTTTGGCCGACCAATATTTTTTATTCAGGGAACTAGAAATGTTTTCAAAATCTTTTCGTGTGGCCACTGCGGCTGCATCTGTACTTATGTCCACAACTGCACTTATGGCGCATGATGGCTATCAGGCCCGCGTTGACGACCATGCCCCTATCGGGGTAATGGCTGACCATTACCACAAAGCTGGCGAATGGATGGCATCAGCGCGGTATATGACAATGCAAATGGACGATCCGACCTCCGCTATCGGACCGCAGGAAATGTCAAAATCCATGATTATGGCTGGCGTTATGTATGCCCCTGTAGACTGGGTTACTTTCGCAGCCAGTCTTGGTTTCAGCGATCAGGAAATGACATCTAACATGATGCCCATGGGGGACATGGGGATGACTCCTATGCCAATGGAAATGAACGCCTCTGGCATTACCGACCTGAATGTTAATGCGCTTTTCCCTGTCTTTGATACTGGCAGTAGTCGTCTTGTTGCCAAAGCAGGTTTATCCCTGCCAACAGGTGATGACAATGACCTAAGTGATGCAGGCATGCGCCTTGGCCAGAATATGCAGTCTGGCACCGGATCCTACGGCTTTAAGCCAGCCCTGACATATTCCAACTTTCAGGATGGTTGGTCGTTCGGTGGTCAGCTGTCTGCCGTTATCTGGCTGGATGACAATTCCTATAACCAGCGGTCTGGTGATAGCTGGATGACAACCGCATGGGTGTCCAAAACGCTGTCCCCATCTTTCAGCATTTCTGCCCGCACATCATATGACGAGATGGAAGACGCCAAAGGCAAATTGCATGATTACGGCACCCGCAAACGCTGGATGGCATATGGCGGTGTCAATTATGTTATCCGGGACGGCAGTCTGGCGGGAAACCGTTTCGCTGTTGAAGTTGGTGCGCCACTTGATGAAAACCGCGCTGACAATAATCTCGGCACGGATTATCGTCTGATAGTTGGCTGGCAGCTTGCCTTCTAATATCCAATATACAGTATGGGGGCAAACGCCCCCATGCACATCTTTACGATGATAAGCGCCGCCCCCTTCTGGACAGCAGCGCCACACACTCTTAGTGGTGGTGCCCGGCCCCTGCACCTGACGGAATACGAATACTTTCGATCAGCTCTCCAACCTCCTGCGGTGGGGACTTGGTCAGTTTCATCACACCATATGCCACTATAAAGTTCACAACCATGCCCAGCGTACCAATGCCCTCTGGTGAAATACCAAAGAACCAGTTTGCTGCAGTGTTCAGGTCAGGGTTCATGAACTTAAAGTAGGTAATATATCCAACAGTAAAGAACAGCCCGCTGATCATTCCTGCGATTGCGCCTTCCCGGTTCATCTTGCGAGAGAATATACCCATCAGAATTGCCGGGAACAGACTTGCCGCCGCCAAACCAAATGCAAGTGCCACAACCTCTGCCACAAAGCCAGGCGGATTAATTCCCAAATATCCGGCAACGCCAATCGCAATGGCCGCAGCCAGACGCGCATACAGCAACTCCTGTTTATCCGTTATTTCCGGCATCAGCGTCATTTTAAAAAGATCATGCGACACACTGGATGAAATCACCAACAACAAGCCGGCCGCAGTCGAGAGTGCGGCAGCAAGTGATCCAGCTGCAACCAGTGCAAAAACCCAGTCGGGCAGCTTTGCAATTTCAGGGTTTGCCAACACCATAATATCCCGGTCAACATAGACTTCATTAGCGGACGGGGTTGCCGTGTTGACAACAACACGCTCCCCGTGCGGACCGCGCTTGTCTTCTTCAAAACTGGGGGTGCCTTCAAACGGTGCACCTGCTCTGTACTGAACCTTGCCGTCCCCGTTTTTATCGGCCCAGCCGATCAAACCCAGATTTTCCCAGTTTTTGAACCACGCTGGCGTTTCAGCGTATGATGTCTCATTAACCTCGTTGATAAAATTAATCCGGGCGAAGGCACCAACCGCAGGTGCCGTCGTGTACAACAGTGCAATAAACACCAGCGCCCAACCGGCAGAAACCCGCGCATCTGATACCTTGGGCACTGTGAAAAAACGCACAATAACATGGGGCAATCCTGCAGTTCCCACCATCAACGCCGCTGTAATCGCGAAAATATCAATCGTGGACTTTGTACCTTCTGTATAGGCGTTGAAACCAAGATCAACCAGCACCGTATCCAGTGTCTCCAGAACGGTTTTGCCCGTATCGGCCACTTCACTGCCCAAGCCAAGCTGGGGCACAGGGTTGCCTGTTACCAGCATGGATATGAAAATTGCAGGCACCGTATAGGCAAATATCAAGACACAGTACTGTGCCACCTGTGTATAGGTGATCCCTTTCATTCCGCCCAGAACCGCATACATGAAAACAATGGCCATCCCTGTCAGAACGCCCATTTCAATTTCAATTTCCAGAAAGCGGGAGAAAACAATACCGACACCGCGCATTTGACCTGCAACATAGGTGAAGCTGATGATAATCAGGCACAGAATGGCAACCAGACGCGCCGACTTGGAATAATAGCGGTCCCCAATAAAGTCCGGGACTGTAAACTTGCCAAACTTTCGCAAATAAGGCGCCAGCAACAATGCCAGAAGGACATACCCCCCGGTCCAGCCCATCAAATATACGGATCCGTCGTAGCCTAAAAAAGCAATAAGACCCGTCATTGAAATAAAGGATGCAGCTGACATCCAGTCAGCGGCCGTCGCCATTCCGTTGACAACAGGATGCACCCCGCCGCCGGCGATATAGAACTCTCGGGTCGACCCTACCTTCGACCAGATTGCAATCCCGATATATAGTGCAAATGAAACACCAACGAACAGATATGTCAGAGTTTGAACATCCATTGCCTAGTCCTCCACGCCGTGTTCTTCGTCAATTTTGCGCATGCGGCGGGTGTAATAAAAGATCAACCCAACAAACACATAAATTGAACCTTGCTGCGCGAACCAGAAGCCAAGCTTAACGCCCAGAACCTCAAACTGATTGAGAAAGTCGACAAACAAAATCCCGGCCCCAAAGGACACAACAAACCAAATCACTAATAATTTCAGCAAAAGCGATATATTCGCTTTCCAATATCCGTCTTTATTTTCTGTTCCCATGTCCCTATCCCCGTTTACATAATTCAACGATATGCCGTTCGTTCAGATCGTCAATCTTGGTTACCCCTAAAAGCGTCATGTTGCGCTCCAGTTCCGCCTTTAGAAGGGTGAACATACGCTCCACGCCTTCCTGGCCACCTGCCCCCAGGCCATACAGGTAGGATTTCCCCATGCTACAGGCATCGGCCCCCATCGCCAGGGCTTTTATAATCTGGGTGCCGCGTTCAATCCCGCCGTCCACAATCAATTCCATCTTGTCACCAACGGCATCCCGCATCGGTCTAAGGCAATCAATCGGCGCAGGCACACTGTCCAGCTGTCTGCCTCCATGATTGGATATCATTGCGGCAGTAGCCCCTGCATCCAGCGCACGCCTGGCATCATCCGGGCTTAGAATGCCTTTGATCACCAACGGACCGTCCCACTGTTCGGCGAGCCATGCAAGATCATCCCAAACGAGCGACCTGTCAAATTGCTCCCCAATAAACTGAAAAAGATCGATCCCGCGTTTTTTTACCTCGTCTGCCATGTGCGCCACATTGGCAAACGTAAACTGACGATCCTTCAAAAGCCCCATGCCCCAGGCAACCTTGGTAGCAAAGCCCATAAATGTCGCCAGCGAAGGCTTGGGCGGCATAGTGTGTCCAGCGCGCAGGTTTCCTTCCCGATTACCCGCTACCGGCAAATCAACGGTTAGACACAGCGCCTCATAGTTCGCAGCTTTACAGCGGTCCACGAATTCCTTGGTGAAAGCGCGGTCCCGAAAGACATATATCTGGAACATCTTGGGGGTGCTAACCGTCTCTGCGATTTCTTCAATGCTGGTTGTACCTACAGTCGACAGACTGTACATGGTCCCGAATTTTTCTGCCGCCCGTGCTGCACCCAGCTCTCTGTCGTGATGGAATAAGCGGGACATGCCGGTCGGTGCCAGGAAAAAGGGCAATTCCATTTTCTGTCCCAAAACCGTATTCGATAAATCAATGGACGACACATCCACCAACGTATTTGGCATTAACTGATAGTCATCAAATGCCTTGGAGTTGCGGGCCAATGTCCACTGGTCATCAGATCCGCCATCCAGATATGTAAAAAAAGGTGCAGGCACTTTACGCCGGGCCAGTTCACGCAGGTCCCTGACGTTAAAACACTCGTCTACTCTCATTTGTCCCTCCCCTTCCCGGGCCTAGTCTCCGTGACGTGTTAAAAACTCTGAAATATTGACACGCGGCATATCTACTGAATTCACAATGTGATCAGGGTCAGCATATCCAAGTGACATACCGCAGGCGACCACTTCATCATCTTCAAGCCCCAGATGATCCCGTATCGTATTAGGCCACATGGCCCAGAACGCCTGGGCGCAAGTATCAAGCCCGCGCTCTACCGCAAGCAACATCACTGACTGAATAAAAATACCATAATCAATATACTGAATTTCCCCCAATCCTTTCCGCGCAGTAAACAAAATACCGACAGGCGCCCCGAAAAAAGTGAAATTCTGCATTGTCTGCTGCATGCGGGCGTTTTTGTCTTCTCGTGCAATCCCGAGAGTGCTGTATAGAAGCTCCCCGCACTCAATCCGCCTTTGCCGAAGCACACCGGACATGTTTGACGGATAGATGTTAATATCCGACCCTTCTCCTAGGGGGCTTTCTGGTGCCTTGGCCATGACGGCTGTTTCCAGTTCCGATTTCTTCTGGCCGGTAAAGACATGCACGTTCCACGGCTGGAAATTACATCCCGATGCCGCAAGCGCAGCATGGTCAAATAAATCTGTCAGAACATCTTCTGGCACAGGCTTATCCAGAAAGGCACGTGCAGAAAAACGCGCCTTCATCGCCTGTGAAACCGACATTTCGGTCATACTATACTCCTGATTCCTCTTACCCACGGCCGGACTATAAGACGCCTTTGCGGTTCGTTACCATATTTTTTTAAAATCCTTTTTATCCTGTCTCTGTATCCGGGAAAAATAATCTGCTAGCGTGCCTTATGAACTGGAGAATAATGCCGTGCTGATGCCCAAACCCGAAAAAGACGTTCTGGATCAATATCCTCTGCTGATTGCAAGGTTACAGGAATCATTGCCCGCAGAAAGCCTAGTACTGGATCAGGATGCGCTTGCTGCATTTGATAGTGATGCGCTCGCAGGCTATCACCAGAAACCCATGCTGGTTGTTCTGCCGGGATCAACAGAAGAAGTGGCGGTTACGCTGAAGATTTGCCGGGATCTCAATATCAAAATTGTCCCGCGGGGTGGAGGCACCTCCCTGTCTGGGGGCGCGCTTCCTCTCGCTGACGGTATTGTGCTGGGGCTATCCCGCTTGAACAAGGTCAAGGATATCGACTATGCAAACAGATGCGTCGTCGTGGAACCCGGTGTCACCAACCAGCGAATAACTGATGTGGTCGCAGGAAATGGTTTCTATTATGCCCCAGACCCGTCCAGCCAGATCGCCTGCACTATCGGCGGTAATATTGCAGAGAACTCTGGCGGCGTACACTGCCTGAAATACGGACTGACGACCAACAATATCCTTGGCCTTGAACTGGTCACCATCGACGGCGATATACTGCAGTTTGGCGGTAAGTTTATGGATGATACCGGATATGACTTTCTTGGACTGCTAACAGGGTCAGAAGGACTATTGGGCATTATTACCGAAGTCACGGTCCGTATTCTGAAAAAACCGGAAGTGGCGAAAGCCATGCTTGTCGCCTTTAGCTGCGTTGAAGACGGTGGGCGATTTGTCGGCGACGTCATAGGTGCAGGGATCATCCCGGCTGGCATGGAAATGATGGACAGTTTTGCCCTGACCGCCGTTGATAACTATTGCCAGCTTGGGTACCCAAAAGATGCTGGCGCGATGCTGATTGTTGAATTGGACGGCAGGCGCGCCGAGGTCGACGACCTGATCCAGACAGTTGAGGCAATTGCCAACACCAATAATGCAACAAATATACGCATCAGCCGTGATGATCAGGAACGGGAAACGATTTGGCGCGGCAGAAAGGCGGCTTTTCCTGCCGTTGGGTCACTATCGCAGGACTATCTGTGTATGGACGGAACAATCCCGCGCCACACTCTGCCTGATGTGCTGAATGCCATGAAAGAGATGTCGAAAAAATACGGTCTGGATGTTGCTAATGTCTTCCACGCCGGTGACGGGAACCTGCATCCCCTGATAATGTATAATGCCAGCATCGCCGGAGAGCAGGCAAAAGCCGAGGCATTCGGTGCCGATATCTTAAAGCTGTGTGTTGAGGTAGGTGGCGTTCTTACGGGCGAACACGGCGTCGGTGTTGAAAAACGGGATTTGATGGAAACCATGTTCACCGATGAAGACCTGAAACAGCAGCAGCGTATCAAATGTGCCTTTGACCCGAACCACCGGCTGAACCCGGGAAAGGTCTTTCCCACCTTGCACCGATGCGCGGAACTGGGTCATATGCATGTCCATAAAGGGTCAGTGAAGTTTCCTGACCTGCCGCGTTTTTAAAAGGACTGCACTGTCATGTCGTCATACATGAAACCAGCAAATCTGTCTCAGCTGCAAGACTGTCTGGCCTGGGCGGTATCATCGGAAACACCCGTATCGCTTATTGGCGGTAATAGCCGTGCCTCGCTTGGGCATACTGTTCCCGCTAGCCACACACTGGACATGTCTCATTTCTCCGGCATTGAGCTGTATCAGCCAGAAGAGTTGGTTTTAACCGCCGGTGCAGGCACCCCGATGAGCGAAATATATTCGGCCCTGCATGAACAGGGCCAGTATCTCCCCTTCACGCCCTTCCATCCTGATCGTACCCTAGAAGCCGACATATCAGGGACACAGGCTGCGGGTACCCTTGGGGGTATGATTGCCACCGGGATCGCCGGGGCGCGCCGGCCTCACACCGGCAGTGTGCGCGATTATATTCTTGGAGTTGAGGGGGTAACAGGCCGCGCCGCGCCATTCAAGGCAGGCGGTCGTGTTGTGAAAAATGTAACCGGGTATGATCTGCCCAAATTGATGACAGGATCATTTGGCACATTGGCCGCCCTGACCCGCATAACAATTAAAGTACTTCCGAAGCCGACCTTATCCCGCACCCTGATGTTCGCAGGCCTTGACCAACAAGCCGGGATCGACGCCCTGCATCAAGCCAGCCTGTCCAACTGTGAACCTACCGGGCTGACATATCTGCCAACAGACTGCGCCGCCCGAGCCGGGCTGGAGGATAGTAACGTAGCCTTGATACGGCTAGAGGGCACTGAGGCGTCTGTACAGGACCGGACAGAGGCCTTGATCAG
The DNA here is from genome assembly GCF_014656395.1 of Kordiimonas sediminis. Taxonomy (GTDB): domain Bacteria; phylum Pseudomonadota; class Alphaproteobacteria; order Sphingomonadales; family Kordiimonadaceae; genus Kordiimonas_A; species Kordiimonas_A sediminis. Next base: position 1,629,602 of record NZ_BNCI01000001.1, on the reverse strand, counting down.
GCTGATCGGAAAATCGTGTGAGGTACTGACAGGAGAGACAGAAGAAACGCTATGGCACCAGATCACCAGCGCAAGCGTGCTACCAGCCGCCTCCCAACAATCCCTTTGGCGGATTACACTACCCCCGTCCGAAGTTACTGACTTTCTGAATACATCATCTCTGCAGCACTATTATATTTGCTGGGGCGGAGGACTGATATGGGCACTTGCCCCTGACGAGAATTGGCGTCCTCAGCCCAGATCGGGGACCGCCATGGCCATCAGACGGACAAGGGACGAAATACCCTTCATCCTGCCGCCGTCCGCAGGTATCAAAGCATTGGCAAAACGGCTGAAGGAAAGCTTTGACCCCACTGGTATCCTGAACCCCGGCAAACTATACGGAGATTTCTGATATGCAAACAGACTTCTCAGCCCCGCAGCTTGCAGATCCTATTCTATCGGATGCCAACACAATTTTGCGCAAGTGTGTACGGTGCGGGTTTTGTACCGCGACTTGCCCCAGTTACCAAACAACGCTTAATGAACTCGACAGCCCCCGCGGCCGCATCTATCTGATCAAACAGATGCTGGAATCCGGCAAAGCCCCAAGCCCGGAAGTTGTTGACCATCTGGATAAATGTTTGGGCTGTATGGCATGCAAGGACAGGTGCCCGTCCGGTCTGGATTACGAACGCCTGCTGGCAATTGCCCACGACCATATCCGCAAAACCTATAAACGCTCACCGGGGGAACGGCTCAGACGCAGAACTCTGCTTGCAATTTTGCCGTATCCAAAACGAATGGCGCTTGCGGTATTCATTGGCCGTCTGTTCAAGCCAGTCGCGCCTGTCTTCCCGCACTTTCTGAGGCGCCTGTTGCAGACGATCCCGGATAAAAGGCAGTCTGTTAAGGAACACCAGCCCCTGATGCAGGCTGAACGAACTTCTGATCGCGGGCGGGTCATTTTACTGACTGGCTGTGCCCAGAAAGCGGTTGGCAATCATATCAACGAAGCAACCGAACGTTTTCTGACCCGGCTTGGTTACCGTATAGTCAAACCGGAAAATGCCGGATGCTGCGGTGCCCTGTCGCATCATATGGGCGAGGATGGGGCAAAACGTCATATGAAGACACTGATCGACCTCTATCACGCAGAGATAGAGAAAGGCGATATCGCCGGAATTGTCCTATCCACTTCCGGATGTGGCAGTACTGTCAAAAACTATGGCCAGTATTTTGCTGATGATCCAATCTACAAAGACAAAGCAGAAGCAGTCTCTAACCTGGCAAAAGATGTGTCTGAATTTGTCACAGAAGAAGATGTTCGTGCCGCCGTAAAACGGGACATGCGCACCTTACATATAGCCTATCAAAGTCCCTGCTCGCTTACCCATGCGCAGCAGATCCCCCATGCTGCACCCAATCTTTTACGGGCCGCCGGTTTTTCTGTCTCGGAACCCGCTGAACAAGGTCTGTGCTGTGGATCTGCCGGGTCCTTCAGCCTTCTTCAACCTGAAATTTCTGACAGCCTGCGAGACAGAAAACTAAAATCACTGGATGCCTGCAGCCCGGATATTATCGCGTCGGGCAACTTGGGATGCATCACACAGCTTACAAAAAAAAGAGGCTGCCCCGTTGTCCATACAATTGAATTGCTGGACTGGGCAGCCGGAGGACAAAGGCCATGCGAGGAGGAAAGGCCTTCGTAGTGACAACTCAGAAGTGGCACCTAGCAAGTACCTACGTACTTGCCCGCCAGATAGATTACGCGTTGTTCCAGGGCATTTTGGCGATCAACATTCCCATGGCGCATGTGTTGGTAATACCCGCAAACATCAGGCCGGCACCGACAAACCCGGAAAGGCCGTAAAAGCCTGGCGCCACGAAAGTTCCAAGAAGAACACCTGTAAGCACTAGAAACCCTGCGGCAATACGCACCTGACGTTCCAATGACATAACACCCTGCCCGCGGTTAACCGGCATACCGGCAGTAACACAGGCGTCTGTGCCACCTTCAACCACAATGACATCGCATTTCACATCATCACACAGCTGTTTTGCAGCCATTTCTGCCCGCTGACCGCCTTTACAAAGAACATATACCGGGCCGTCTTCTTTACCCGCAGCGATACGCGCCTTTTCAACAGACTCTGGCTTCAAATCCTGCAAAGGAAACAGGTGTGCCCCGTCCACATGAACACCCTTATATTCACCAGCTGTACGGACATCGATCACAAACGGTGCGTCCGAGGCATGCACGTCTTTGAAGGTCGCAGTATCAATAGTTTTAAATTTTGTCATCATACTTACTCTTGCATTCCATATTACACGTCACAAATCAGGACATCAGGCGTATTTGCTGATCAGATCACCAATATCGTCAAACCCAACAGCATCACCGCCCGATACAGCATGATCAATCACACAAGCAAGCATCACATGTGCGGCCTTATCAAGCGCTTTTCGTGAAGCGGCCATCTGCTGCAATACCTTTTCACAGTCTGCAACATCCTGCCCCATCAGCTTTTGAATTCCGCGTAGCTGCCCCTCAATCCGGGACAGCCTGTTGAGCATAGCCTGTCTGTCTTTGTCGTTGATCATCTGACCTTTTCCTAACTTCTATATACTATACCCCCTATAGTATTTTTTCGCTCTTGTCAAGGACAACAAAAAACGCCGCCTCCGCAGAGACGACGTTAAATTGCAAGTATCCAGAGCTACGCTGTGCAGCCTTATGCTTCTTTGGGTTTAAGGCTTTTATTCAGGATCAAATACCCAACAATACCAGAAGCAATAGACCCAACAAGAATACCCAGCCGTTCATCAAAGATCATATCAACGCCTGTTTCCTCGAAAGCCAGCGACCCGATAAATAGGCTCATGGTGAAACCAATGCCGCAAAGTGCCGCGACCCCATACAAACTGCCCCAGGACATTCGGTCAGGCAGGCTGGTTAAACCAAATTTGATGCCTACCCAGCAGAATAAGAACACGCCAATCTGCTTCCCAAAGAAAAGCCCTGTGGCAATCCCCAGAGACACCGGATGCAATAATTGCTCAACCCCAACACCAGATAGTGCGATACCCGCGTTACAAAAGGCGAAAATCGGCAGAATTGCATAAGCGACAACAGCATGCAGATCATGCTCAAGCTCCCGCACCGGTGAATGTGTCGGATCTTCCTTTGATCGCATCGGGATAAAGAATGCCAGCAATACCCCCGCCAGTGTGGCATGGACGCCAGATTTCAGCATGGCAACCCACATCACAAGGCCAATCAGAAGATACAGACTGCGTTCAAGCACACCGCGTCGGTTCAGAATGAACAGCAAGACAACTGAAACCGCCACAACCATGAGCGCCGTGAACGAGATTTTACTGGTATAGAAAAAGGCAATAATTAAAATCGCGCCAACATCGTCAAAGATAGCAAGAGACGTTAAAAATATCTTCAGGCTGGTGGGCACCTTGGACCCCAACAGCGCTAAAATCCCCAAGGCAAACGCAATATCTGTCGCAGCTGGTATCGCCCAACCCTGCAATGCAAAAGGATTATCCTTGTTAAAAAATACATAAAATAACGCTGGCACAACCATACCACCGATTGCGCCCAATCCCGGCAAGATAATATTCTTCCGGTCTTTCAGTTCGCCTTCCATAAACTCGCGCTTTAATTCAAGCCCAACGAAGAGGAAAAAGACCGCCATCAATCCATCATTGACCCACAGAAGAAGTGGTTTTGCTACCTCTAGCGCACCGACACGCACTTCAACGGGGGTTGCCATCAACAGATTATACTGTGCAACCAAAGGTGTATTGGCGACAAGGATTGCCAGTACAGCAGAAGCCATCAGCAGAAACCCTGCTGCAGACTCCTGTCTAAGAAAGGATTGAATAAAAGATTCTCTTTTTTGTGCCACCAAACACTCCCTAATAAATAATTAAGCCCTGATATATGCTGAAATCGACCCGTTTCAATATTAACGTATCCGATTTTCGGTGGCTTATGTCGCTTTTTGAAAGTGACAGACGTCTATAAATATCCAGTTAACGTCATTTCTCAGTCAGGCAGATCAGTTTCCAAACTCTTTCTTGAGCGTATCTGTGTCTTCTCCAAGTGTCGGAGGCGCCTTGCCGTACACAATTGGAGTTTCAGAAAACTTGAGCGGATTCGCAAGCCCCTTAATAGAACCCGCGGTACTGTGCTCCATATCAATAACCATACCACGTGCCTTGACCTGCGGGTCTTCAAGTGCTTGCTCAATCGTATTGATGGGCCCACACGGCACCGCAATCTTTGGCAGGCTTTCCAGCCACTCGGCGGATGTACGCTGTCTGGTTATGTCCGTCAGAATAGAAGCAAGCTCGGCCTGATTTGTTACCCTGAGAGGATTGGTTGCAAACCGTTCGTCAGCCGCCAGATCAGGACGGTTGATAAAGTCTGTAAACCGTTTGAACTGAATATCGTTACCAATGGCAATCACAACGAAACCATCCTGTGTTTCAAACGGCTGGTACGGAGCAAGGTTTGGGTGCTGTGCGCCTGTTCTGACAGGCGACACACCCGTATTGAAATAGTTCTGCGCCTGATTGGCCAACCAGGAAACCTGAGTGTCCAAGAGGGCCAGGTCCACATGCTGACCAACGCCCGTATTATCCCGGTGACGAAGCGCGGCCAAAACCCCGATCACCCCATACAGGCCTGTTGTAATATCGCTGACGGCAACACCGACCCGCATGGGTCCTGCACCGGGCTGACCGTCCGGCACACCCGTAATACTCATCAGTCCAGACATTGCCTGAATTAAATAGTCATAGCCCGCTTCCGCAGCTCTGGGACCCGTCTGACCAAATCCGGTAACAGACAGATATACAAGCGCGGGGTTCACTTCTTTCAGCCCCGCATAGTCCAGTCCATATTTAGCCAGCCCGCCGACCTTAAAGTTTTCCACCACTACATCAGCAGATTTTGCAAGTGTTCGAATAAACTCCTGCCCTTCGGTCGTTGCAATATCAACAGCAACGGACTGCTTGCCGCGGTTCGCGGAAAGATAGTAGGCAGCATCCTTCGTCGGATTGCCCGCCTTGTCCTTCAACCAGGGCGGTCCCCAATGACGGGTATCATCACCGTTTGCCGGATGTTCAATTTTAATGACCCGGGCACCAAGGTCCGCAAGAATCTGCGTACACCAAGGCCCCGCTAAAATACGTGATAAATCAAGGACTACGATCCCATCCAGCGGTTGCATCTGCTTCCAGTCTCCAGATTAAAAGGTGCCTCATCATTGACAAACCGCTGAAAAACGCAAACAGTATTTTCCGTTTATAAACAACAATCTTTTGTCTTTAAGTATCTCGGGGGGACTTCATGCGATTACTACCCAGCATAATTATTACCATGTCATTCGCCATTCTATCGGCATTTTCAGTATCTGCACACGCTGATGACCAGCGGTTCGACGTTATCATTAGTGGCGGTCAAATACTCGACGGCACGGGTGGTGAGGCTGTTCAGGCGGACATCGGCATCCGCGACGATCTCATTGTAGCCGTTGGAGATTTATCCGATGCTTCCGCTGCCAATCACATTGATGCACGCGGAAAGATTGTGTCCCCGGGTTTTATTGACCTGCATTCCCATGCTGACCGTCAGGTTTTGGAACACCCATCTGTTTCCAACAAGGTTCAACAGGGCATCACAACAATTCTTGGCGGCAACTGTGGGGGATCTCCGCTTGATCTCGACGAATTTTTCGCAACGATTGATCAAAACGGCGCTGGCCCAAATGTCGGCATCCTGATCGGACACAATACTGTTCGCAAAGCTGTTATGGGCCGCGAAAACAGACTGGCATCCGATAAAGAGATTAAAGAAATGCGGTCCTTGGTCGGCAAGGCAATGCAGGACGGTGCTTTTGGCATGTCCACTGGACTGAAATATGTTCCGGGCACTTACGCAAACACGGAAGAGGTCGTTGCACTTTCGGAGGTTGTTGCACAAGCAGGCGGATTTTATGCATCCCACATGCGCGAAGAGGGTATTGGCCTGCTTCCTGCGATGGATGAAGCGCTGGAAATTGGTCGTCAGGCAGACCTGCCTGTTCATATTTCCCACCACAAGGCAGTTGGTTTGATCAGTTGGGGCAAAAGCAAAGAATCTATTGCGAAAATCAAGGAAGCCCGCGCCTCTGGCATGGATGTTACCCTTGACCAGTATCCATACACGGCGTCCAGCACAAACTTTGGCGTGATCTTCCCAGCATGGTCACTTGCAGGCGGCAGAGAAGCACTTAAAGAGCGCCTTGCCGACCCTGAAACACGCCAGAAGATCAAAGATGGTATTATCCACGCGATTAAAACGGACCGTGGCGGCGGAGACCCTGCGCGTATTCAGGTTGCCGTTTTTGAGGATGACCCTTCCCTGAACGGCAAGACTTTCAAACAAATTCTGGAAGAGCGCGGTGTTGAAACGTCAATCGAAAACACGGCTGAGCTGGCAATCGAGCTAGAAAGCCGCGGCGGTGGTAGCGCTATCTATCATGCTATGAACGAGGATGATGTTCGCCGTATCATGCAGTATGAAATGACATCTGTTGCGACTGACGGGCACGGTGTAATCATGGGCGAAGGTGCACCACACCCACGCAACTATGGAACGTTCCCGCGTGTTCTTGGCCATTATGTCCGCGAGGACAATATAATAACACTGTCTGATGCTATCCGGAAAATGACCGGCCTGCCAGCAAGCCGTATGGGGCTGACTGACCGCGGTCTGATCAAAACCGGCTATTTTGCTGATCTCGTTATCTTTGACAAAGACAAAGTAGCCGACAAAGCAACCTTTACTGACAGCCACCAGTTGGCAGTGGGTATCGATTATGTGCTGGTAAACGGCGTTATAGCCATTGATAAGAATGGCTATACAGGTGCGACAAGCGGACGTGCCCTGCGCCATGCAGCCGCAGAATAATACTTGCTAGGACAACGACAAAATCGGGTGCTTCGGCACCCTTTTTTTACCGGGAAAATTCTTTTCACCTTCTAGTGAAAACGATCAAACCAGCGCGCCTGGTAACCACCCCTGCCACGCAAGCGACGCTTTTAAAGAAGGCACGCCGTTTCGGTAAAGGGTAAATACTATCTAGCCGCCCACAGACACATCATCGGCGACAGATACCGAAATCCCTAGCTGCTGCGCCAGTGTTTTCATTTCATAATTGGGGAGGTCAGCCGACAAAACCTGCACATTCAGGGCTTTCCAGGTCTCAACAAGTTTCGCCATCATTTCCTTGCCGTCGAAATGACCGGCCAGCTTTTTCATCATATCATGGGGCATTTCAACAAAACCGCCCTGCAGGAATGTCATCGCACCAGGATCAACAACTGCGTCCCCGAACCGGTCCACCCAAACAGGGTGTCCCTGCTTTGCCAATCGCTTGACCACATCCCAGTGAATACCGCCGCGCTTGACTGGCGGCATGCCTTTAATGCGGAACCCAATCAATCTGGCCTCCCCACGATTTTGGGTTATCATGCCCTGCAGCTTTGTCTCAAAATCCGGCAAGGCAAGCGTCGACCGGCACAGATCGTAAAACTCAACCTTCTCGCGCTCTGATGGGTCATCACGGCGCATTTTCATTCGGATCAATTCTTCCAGTTGCGCCATGTCATGCGCATATGCCAGATCGGGATGATCCTCCATGACGATAATTTCTGACGGCAGACGTAGTTGCCGTTCCAAATTCACTTTCCCCTGCTGCAGCACAGCAAGCGAAACGGTCGCCACATTATCCATCACAAGGCGTGGACTGGTGCGGTATTTATATTCGCGCAGTGCATCTTCAATCAACCGCCTGTTATGTTTGATGCCATCAAGAACACCCGTTAGACTTTCCAGGTCATCCTTGCTTTCGATCTCCCCCAGAAAAACCCCTCTGCTATGATTAAGAGCCTGCCGTAGTTCCTTAGGGTCGATTTCCCGGTCATCAACCTTAATGTTGGCAGACCGCGCCCCAAGAACAGCGGGATTAATGTTGAGCTTTGTAGCAACTGTTGCCAGCTCTTTCTCGAAAGACTCTTCATCAAAATCACCGGTTGTGATCAGGCCATAACTGGCATCATCCAGCATGCCAACATGACCACCCAGCGCCTGACGCTTTAAGGTTGCCTCAACCTCTTTCTTAACTTCAGCTTTTTGCGCCTCGTCCAGGATGCTGTCATCGCGCAGGCCGCCGACATCAACCATCGTAACGCCCATATCGCCGTCATAGGGACTGGCCAGAAGTTTTTCGACAAAATTGAAAAAGCTATACATGTCGGTCGGACCAGCCGCACTATCAGACGCCGACCCGTCAAGTCGGCCAGGCTTATAGAAGTCCAGTTGGCGTTTACCATCCTCCAGGTCGACAACCTTCATATCAAAATTGATATAGCCCCCCGTTGATACCCTGAGAGGAACATTGGGAAAAACAATATCCTTGAACAAGGACATGTCAGCATCCATCAGCTTTTCCAGACGACCGTGGGCATCTGCAGGAAACAAAAAGCCAATCGGCTGCCGAAATAAATCAATCTCCGACCAGCGCATGATCTTGATGAATGAATCATCCACCCTGTCGATAAGCTTGGTCGGTGTCAGAAATAGCCTGAATTCTGGTTGTGTCACGATCTCGCTATGCCCCAATTTGTTCCCAGTCCTGATGGATTAGCATATTTTTAGTTAACGAGTGGCAAATGAGAAGAGAAAATTCTCTCTATTTTACCCGTCTTTACAAACAAAAACCGGCATCCTGAAGGATACCGGCTTCACTATATTTAAAAGTCTTAGTTTTGCTGCTGATACTCTCAACCAACTACCTAGCAGCAGAAACACTAGGAAACGGTATTAACCGCCTTCTTCACAGCATCAACAATGCGGTCAATTTCAACCTCTGTGGACGTCAGTATCGGTGCGATAGCAATGGTATTGCCGTTTGCCCGAACCATAACCCCATTATCGTAAGTAGCCTGGAAGACTGCCGCCGCACGGGCACCGATCTTGTCCCCGTCCTGCGTAATCGTCAAACCAGCAGCGAAACCGATGTTTCTGACATCCTCTACGAAGGGCTCCCCCTTCAGGCTGTGTACTGCCTCTTCAAAATATGCTGCTTTGGCCTGCACATTTTCATAGACACCTTCTTCTTTATAGACGGCTTGTGCTGCAAGGCCAGATGCAACAGCCAAAGGATGCGCGGAATAGGTATAGCCGTGGAAAAACTCCACGCCTGCCTGCGTTCCATTGATAAAGGCATCGTAAACATGCTTACCTGCAACGACCGCTCCCATCGGGACTGCGGCATTGTTAATACCCTTGGCCAAAGTAATGATATCAGGCTCAACACCAAAATAGGTAGCAGCGTTCGGGGTTCCAAGACGTCCAAACCCGGTGATGACTTCATCACAAATCAACAAAATACCATGCTTTTTCGTAATGTCCCGAAGACGCTTCAAATAGCCTTTAGGCGGCACGAACATTCCAGCTGACCCAACCACTGGCTCCACGATAACAGCCGCAATGGTACTCGGATCGTGCAGGGTTATCATTGTCTCCAGCTCAGCCAAATATTTCATTGGATCTTCTGTTGGCTCACCGCGTGTGAAGGCACTGACAGTAGGGTCATACGGGAATGGCATATGGTCTGTTCCTGGAAGCAAACTGCCAAAGAACTTCCGGTTATTCACCATGCCGCCCACAGATATTCCACCAAATCCAACGCCGTGATAGCCGTTCACGCGACCAATCAGCCGGGTTCTTGAACCTTCGCCCCGCATCCGGTGATACCCGATAGCCATTTTCAGGGCAGTATCCACAGACTCAGACCCGGAATTGGTGAAGAAAACATGATCCAGATCACCGGGGAACTGGTTTGCGATTACTTCAGCAAGCTCGAAGGCTTTGGGATGCCCAAAATTAAACGGGGAGCTATAATCCATCTCAGCCGCCTGCTTCTGGATTGCCTCAGTGATCTTTGGATGACCATGCCCAATACCAGAACACCAAAGACCAGAAAAACCATCCAGAATCTGTCGCCCTTCTGTTGTCGTATAATAAAAGCCACTGGCAAATTGCATCAGTCGCGGATTGGCCTTAAACGCAGCATTCGGCGTAAACGGCATCCAAAAGGCATCCAATCTGTTGTTCATTTTTGACATATCAGTCATTTCACACCCTCAAACATAAAGTCCCTAAATTTTATCACTTTCACAAGTATCTGTTTTTAATGACTTTTTTACAAGTGCTTTATCTTTGGCGACAACATATTGAAAAAGCATATTCTTTTTCTTATTCTGTTTAATATTTTAAACATAAAAACAGGGCAGCAACCATGGATGTCGGCAGACAGATACGAAAGATTCGACAAAGCAGAGGCATGTCACAGCGGGAGTTAGCGAAAATTTCCGGGGTTAGCAATGGCACCATCTCGGTTCTGGAGAAAAGTCAAAGCGATCCCTCTGTTGGACTGTTGCGGCGCATTCTTGATGGTCTGGATATCTCAATTGCTGAGTTCTTTGCTGATGAAACATCTGAGCCTGCCACTTACTTTTTCGCCAAAGAAGATTTTGTCAATATCGGCACTGGCAAAGTGCAGTATCTACAAATGGGTAAATCAAGCAAAGGACGGATGCTACAGATGATCAAGGAAGTATCCGCACCTGGCACGTCCTCTGGTGCGGCGGCCCTGTCCCATCCCGGCGAGGAAGCTGGCATTATCATCAGCGGCAGAATGGAAGTGACCGTCGGGGATGAACGTCGTATCCTTGGCCCCGGGGACGGCTACTATTTTGACAGCACCCTACCCCACAGATTTCGAACCATTGGTGATGAGGAATGCTGCCTGATCAGCGCCTGCACGCCGCCTTTTTAACCAGTGTGCCCGCGCGAATACCACCCTTTGAGGCAATCGCAAAACGCTGCTTAAGGGTGGACTTTCAGTCGCCATAGCGGCTGACCGCTATCACGGTATTTTCGCTCAAAAGGGGTGATCGGGTCGGTCGCTTCATATGGTTCGATCACTGATTTGACATCAGCCAGTTCCAAAGCGCGGGCAAATTCACGCAAATAAACATCCCAGTTGGAGCGTAACTCCATAATCCCGCCAACAGCAACAATCGCAGGGAAGACCGGTGCCCCGTGCCATCTGCGTTTTAGGTGCGCAGCCTTGGGCCAGGGGTTTGGGTATAAGATATAGTGTCTGTCCGGCCGCAAGCCATGAGAGGCAGCCAAGCGATAAAAGTCATTCAGGTCAGTTCGCAGCAGCAACATATTGCCTGGCTCAGGGTCTTGCCTTTCCGTTTGCAAACGCTTGATAGATTTATCCACCCCCAAAACAAGATGATCAGGGAATTGCCGCGCCAACGCACGTGTACTATCCCCAACACCGCAGCAGGCATCCAATATCCACGGCCTTTCGGGAGCCGTTTGTAGGAAACCAATAGCTTGGTCAAACGCCTTCAGGGAGTGATCAGCGATGGGTCGCAGGTTCTCAGAGGTCAAATGCCGCAAGACAGTCTTGTCCAGACTTTCATGAATATCTGCTTGGTTTGAAAGTACGGGTCGGGAAGGTGTTTGCATATAAGAAGGTGTTTGCATATAAAAGGTCGTCCAGGCTGATACGGTACCGTCTTTATAGCGTTAAATATACCTGAATTAAAAATGGATTTCGTAAGTGTATCCTGGCGCGTCACACTTTAGCTTTATGCCATCCTACTACGGCAACCAGTCTAGATGGTTTAACTACTAAATTTGCGGAGGAACTTACAGAAACTCTGACCGAGACTGGAACAGCGCCGCCGCAGCCATCGTACCGAGCATATTCAGATACCGCACATCTTCTTCTCTCCAGTCGCGGGTTGTTCTGCGATTTTCACAGCAAATAACCCCTATCGGCTCACTATTATGCACCAATATATAATCCAGGAGAGATTTGATTTTATTCGGCCTAAAGTATGTATCCAACAATTCAACTGTGTAGGAACGCTTCTCTACGTCCGGTGCTATCAAGCGTGTTTCCGATAGCAAATGCTGAAAATAAACAGGGTGCGCCGCGCGGCCCAACGTACCGCCAGACGTCACCGTGTCCGCCAAAACATCATATCGACAGGCACAGGTAATACGGTCGTATGTTTCGGAAAAAAACCAGACACTGACCAAGTCTACCTGCAGATTTGTGGCTGCATCCTTGCAAATAGACTGCAAAAGCATCGGACCTGGTACAGTGTTAGCTGCAAGCGTTTCAATATACTGCCTAGTCTGCTGCATACATCCCCCCTGAAAAGTAGCACCTATACTGTCCCATTACTGTAAATATAAAGTCAAGAATAAACATTTATACACATTATACTTGATTGATTTTGTAAAAATTCACAGTTCAGTTTATATGAAAGTTATCTGTACTTGGAATAGCGCACCTGCCCCCATAAATGCAGACTATCGAAACGTTAATATCCATAATAATAACTGGCTTTGGTTTGTTGATCCCGGTAAATATCTGGCAATTCATTACTGAATATTTTTCTTTGAAAAGAGGCTATCATGATTAATTTGCAGGCACCTTACTTACTGTTTCTGGGCGACGCCAAAGATCAACTCGCGGCCAAAACTGCGCAAGGGATTAAAGACTGGCGACCAGAAAAATGTGTAGGTCAACTGCGTCTTTGGGACTGTAAGGCTACCCTTGGCCTGCAAGACATGACACTTCAGGAAGCATGGGACAAGGGCGCGCGCACACTTGTCATCGGTGTTGCAACTCGTGGCGGCAAGATTTCCGCAGAGTGGCACGACTGTATCATGGAAGCACTGGACATCGGATATCACGTAGCATCCGGCCTGCACGCCCGCTTAACACAGATTGCAGATGTCAGTAAAAAAGCAGCCGATAAGGGCCTTGATCTGTTTGATGTCAGGCATGCTGATGGCACTTTTGAATGCGGCAGTGGTGAAAAACGGTCAGGCAAGCGTGTACTTGCGGTGGGAACAGATTGCTCCGTTGGTAAAATGTACGCAACACTCGCGATGGAATGCGCCATGCTGGCAAGAGGCATGAAAGCCACCTTTCGGGCTACCGGTCAGACCGGCATCTTTATCGCGGGAAGCGGTGTTTCTGTTGATGCCGTCGTGTCTGATTTCATTTCCGGCGCAGTGGAACAGATTGCCCCGGCGAACGATCCGGATCACTGGGACCTGATCGAAGGACAAGGATCCCTGTTCCACCCTTCATTCGCGGGCGTTTCCATGGGGCTACTGCACGGTGCCCAAGCTGATGCTTTGATCATGTGTCATGAGCCGACCCGCAAAACCATGCGCGGTGTCGACTATCCTCTGCCTTCTATCGAAGACTGTATGGATCTGAATCTGCGCTGCGCACGTTTGACCAACCCGAATGCCAAGTTCATTGGGCTTGCTGTCAATACCTCTGCGCTCAGTGAAGCAGAAGCAACAACCTATCTACAGGAATTAAGCGACCAGTTTGGCTTGCCTGCAGTTGACCCAGTCCGCACGGGAGTTGACGCACTCGTGGATGCCCTTGCATCATGCTAATCGCCGCACACGAAAGCTGGCCCATTGCTGGCACCTTTACGATCTCACGCGGGTCAAAAACGGCCGCAGATGTTGTCGTCGCCACCTTTACCAAAGACGGCATATCGGGACGCGGAGAATGCGTTCCCTATGCCCGGTACGGTGAAAGCATAGACAGCGTAATTGCTGAAATTGATGCTGCTGCGATAAAGATAAGCGCAGATCCATGCCTGGTTGGCGAAGCCTTGAAGGCAGGCGCCGCACGCAACGCCGTTGACTGTGCCGTCTGGGACTGGAAAGCGAAACAAGCAGGAAAACGTGTCTGGAATATGGTCGGCATTAGCGCCCCTGACAATATCATTACTGCCTACACCCTGTCCGTTGACACACCAGCCAACATGCATGCCAAAGCGCTTGAATGCCAGCATATGCCGCTTTTAAAACTCAAATTAGCCGGAGACGGCGATCTTGAGCGGGTTGAGGCAGTTCGAAAAGGCGCACCAAACGCCCGGATCATTGTTGATGCAAACGAAGGCTGGAATGCTGACCACTATAGATCATTTGTCCCGGCACTGGAAAAACTGCGTATTGAGGCAATAGAACAGCCAATGCCCGCAGGTAATGACGAGGCCCTGAAGACATTAGCGCGCCCCATCCCGATCATCGCAGATGAAAGCTGTCATGACACGGCAAGTCTGTCTGACATAGTCGGCAAGTATGACATGATTAATATCAAGCTGGACAAAACCGGCGGACTGACTGAAGCGTTAGCACTCAAAGAAGCGGCCAGAGAAGCGGGGCTTGATATCATGGTCGGCTGTATGGTCGGCACTTCCCTTGCCATGGCCCCTGCCCTGTTACTAGCGGGCGATGCCAGCATTGTTGATCTGGATGGCCCTCTGCTGCTTCAGAAAGATCGCCCGGATGGTCTAAGCTTTACCGACAATAGAATTGCGACATTCCCACCCGCACTGTGGGGATAGTTCTCAAACAGATCACCGACCCACAATGAAAAAGGGACGGGCATATCACCCGTCCCTTTTTCATATCACCTTACAGATGAAGCCCCTGTTGCCTGTTCAAAACCCTAGTCCAGAAAACTTGGGTCCAGACGTTCCATCCGGCGCATCATTGCAGACCACATCATTTGAATGCCTTGCTCACCGGTTGGTTTCATCATATCGCGGATAGTATTCTCCATCGCCCAGTCTGCCATCTCATGACGTTCACCACCTGCACTCATTGTCAGGATTTGCGTCTTGCAGGCAAATTCCAGAAAATACATATATTGGAAAGCCTCACCAACCGAGCTACCCACAGTAAGTGTACCGTGATTCCGCAGTATCAGAACTTCCTTATCACCCATGTTGGCAACAAGTCGTTCCTTTTCATCCGGCCGCACGGCCAGCCCTTCATAATCATGATATGCAATCTTGGCCCACGGGAAAATAGCACTTTGGCACGTTGGGCTAAGCCCCTCTTTTAAATTAGAGACAGCAATCCCGTATGGTGTATGGAGATGCATCACGCAGCCCGCATTCTCGTTTGCCGTATGAATGGCGCTGTGAATAGTAAAACCTGCCGCATTTACCGGAAATGGACTGTCCATCAACTTATTGCCATCTGTATCGATTTTCACGAGACTCGATGCAGTGATTTCATCAAACATCAAGCCAAGGGGATTAATCAGAAATGCATGGGATCCATCTTCCGTGGGAACACGCGCGGTCAAATGCGTATAAATCAAATCATCCCAGCCAAACGCTGCTACTGCACGGTAACATCCTGCAAGATCCTGCCTGATTTTCCATTCTTCCGCGCTGACTTTGTCTTTAACACTTTCAATTTCCAAGCGGCCACCATTTGCCATTTGATCCTCCCACTACACTGGACAACATTCAATAAAAGACCTTAAACACCGACTGGCCAGCCTGACAAGCCCAAACATACCGAAGGTTCAAATATGCGCGTCATTCGGGCCGTTTTGCAATTTTGTCCCGTATGCGGTACAGCGCCAATACTGAGAAACCGCCTACAAAATGCCACATGCTCCACATTGCTGTCACAACCGCTGCGCCCGCAGCATGTTCGAAATGGCTTAGAATAATCAACAACCCCAAGCCAGCATTCTGCAGGCCGACTTCAAAAGTCAGCGCGCGTCTGTCTTTGCCCGAGGCAACAAAGACCCACCCCACACCCCATCCAAGGAGAAAGGCCAGGGCGTTATGTCCCGCGACTACAGGTAACAATAAGGGGCCAAAGTCTGTAAACAGCTCGACATTATCAAATAACGCAATCAGGATTACCATCAGTAATAAAATAACCGAACCGGGCACTGCATGCTTTTGTATCTTTCTGGCGAGGTCTGGCCGTTTATGACGTATCCACATCCCAAGCAGGAGCGGCACCCCCAACAATCCAACGATCCGCAGGATAAAGGTAACTTTATCCAGCGCGATAGCATCAACCAGCGATTCGACAGGGGCATGAAAAGAAGACCAGAATAAAATAGAAAACGGAACCCACACAACCCCGGCCAAACTGGATATGGTCGTTAACGTCACCGAGTAAGCGGCATCGCCGCGCGCCAGAACTGTGTAAAAGTTTGAAACATTACCCCCCGGACAACTGGCAACAATGATCATACCAAGGGCAACAGACGCAGGCAGAGGAATGACCTTGATCAATAGTAGCGTCATCAGAGGCAAGCCAACCATCTGTGCGGCCGCACCGATAAAAACAGCCATAGGCCGCTTTGACACCAGACGAAAGTCCCCAATCCCCAGCCCAAGTGCCACACTGAACATCACGATTATCAGAATAAGTGCCAGCCCCAGCTGCGTTACCGGCTCAATCGCGACAATCGCACTGTCAATTGCTTCCAGACCATTTGGCATATTGTCCCCACTACTCTTGAACTAACCCTACAATGCCCACCATAAAGTGTTTAAAAACCACCGTCCAGACTTATGAATGCATGCTATTAATACAACTATTCAGACACAATGAAATAAAAATGAAATAAAACTATTAATTTTCATACTGTATACTTTAATTTTATCAATATTTATTAATATACCATAATTAATGCTAGACAAAGCTGACCGATTACTACATGGTGACCGCATCCGGGATACTACCCGGATGCGGTGCTTTAGTCCTGGATTTTGGAACTAATTCCGCCTTGCTCGAGACTGCCCCTGGTTCGCCAGGGGCCTTTTCATGTCCAAACCAATCCACGCCACAACATCTTTTACGACTCAAGGTTTAGGCAATATAAACGCCTTCAATATGCCCGAGATGAACTAGCTAAACTCTTTGTGAGAGAAGAGGGAGAGATTGATATTTCTCTAGCCCCTTGGCATGGTTCCTGTATAAATAAAAAGAACCCGCAAGAAGGAACCGCAATGAAACTGATCGTCGCCATAGGTGGTGCAAGTGGCTGTATTTACGGCATACGTCTATTGGAGGCACTTAAAGCTGTGCCCGGCGTAGAAACACACCTTGTCCTGTCTAAAACTGCACGCATGAATATCGGCATTGAAACGGATCACACGATCAAAAGCGTCGAAGAACTGGCGACCACGACATATAAAAACAGTGATATTGGTGCAGCCATCGCCAGTGGCTCCTTTAAAACAGACGGCATGATTGTCGCCGCTTGTGCCATGAAAAACCTTTCCGCCATTGCAAATTCCTATGCAGATGATCTCATCGCCAGGGCAGCAGATGTGTGCCTGAAAGAACGCCGTAAACTGATACTGATGCCGCGGGAAACGCCCCTGCATTCCGGGCACCTTGAATTAATGGCGCGGGCCAGTTCCATTGGCGCCATTATTGCCCCCCCAATGCCCGGCATGTACACCCGTCCGCAATCAGTCGACGACATAATCAATCATAGTGTTGGTCGCATTCTGGACTTGCTGGATATCGACACGGACCTGGTTCAACGCTGGCAAGGCACGCAAGCATCATCATCATGATTTCTTACACAGATGCATTAAATATTATAATGGCGGAGGCATCCCCTCTCCCCCACACAGAAATCGCCCTGACCGATGCGATCAGCATGGTGCTAGCTGAAGATATTATCTCCTCTGTGCAGGTACCGCCTTTCGCCAATTCTGCAATGGACGGCTATGCGCTTTTGGCCGCGGATACAGCACGCGACAGTGCACCCAGCCCTATCAAGCTACCAATAAGCCAGTCGATCCCTGCGGGTACTGACCTCCTGCCCAAACAGCTTGCGCCGGGAACAGCCGCGGAAATAATGACAGGCGCGCCCGTACCACCCGGTGCTGACAGTGTTATCCCGGTAGAAATGACCAAGAGGGATAACGACACGCTTATCCTTGATGCCCCATATGAGAGCGAGCGTAATGTTCGTGCCGCCGGGGAGGACATGAAGCCCGGACAGATCGTTGCCAGAAAAGGGCAGTGTATCTCTGCCGCCCTAGTGCCGACCCTATGTGCCCTTGGGAAAGGAAGATTTCCTGTTATCCCTCGCCCCAAAGCAGTATGGCTTTCAACCGGACGGGAGCTGGTTGATGACCTATCAGCCCCACTGAGTCCAAGCCAGATCTATAACAGTTCCGGTCCATACGGCGAAAGCATCCTGCCCGCACTTGGCGCAGATATGATGTGGCGTCGCACTGTTGGGGATGATGGTGACAGCTTTCGTGAAGCGATGCGGGATGCACTGCGCGGTGATGCCGATGTGATCATATCCACCGGCGCCGTTAGCGTTGGCAAGTTTGACTTTGTCCGCGCTGAGCTTGAAGCAATGGGGGCGACCATTCTTCTACACCGCGCCAAGGTCAAACCGGGCAAACCAATCCTGTTTGCAAAACTCCCGGACGGCAGACACTTTTTTGGCCTGCCCGGCAATCCGGTATCAACAGCCATGGGACTTAGAGTATTTGTGGCCCCGTTCCTGCGCGCCCTTTCGGGACAGCAGCCTGAACCCATGATCAAAGCAACTCTGAAGACTACTGTTAAGACAACACCCCGTCTGACCAGCTTTCTGAAAGGCAACATCGGAATATCAGAGGATGGTCGCCTGGTTGCCACCGTTCTATCCGGCCAGGAAAGTTTCCGCGTCGCTCCGATGGTCGATATGAATACATGGATTGTCTATCCGGAAGGCACAGAGAACATAGAAAAAGGCAGCCTGGTTGACTGCATCCCTTTTACCCCGCTGGAGATATAACCAATGGCAGGCAAAATCAGAGAAGATCGCGATTTCATCCCCGTCCGCATTGCGGTTTTAACGGTGTCGGACACGCGCACCTTTGAGACAGATAAAAGCGGGCAGACGCTCGCAGATTTTATCACAAATGCAGGGCACATACTGGCCAACCGCCAAATCATTCCTGACGACAGAAATGAAATTGCAGCCCAGTTACGCACATGGATCAAGCAGGAAAACGTCGATGTCATCTTAACCACGGGCGGCACCGGCATTACCGGGCGTGACGTGACGCCAGAAGCCGTTCGTGACGTTATCGAATTGGAGATACCGGGCTTTGGTGAACTTTTCAGAATGCTGAGTTATGCCAAAATTGGGTCTTCGACCATTCAGTCCCGCGCCCTGGCTGGCAGAACGGGCAATACACTGATCTTTGCCCTGCCCGGCTCAACCGGCGCCTGCAAAGACGCATGGAACGATATTTTGCAGTATCAACTGGATAGCCGCTTTGGCCCATGTAATTTCGTGGAACTTATGCCCCGCTTTACTGAAACCTAGCAGAACCAATATTCGGCATATATAGGCGCAAGGTGGTTATGACTTCCGACACAGCACATTCAAAACAGGACCGGGCCTTTACACTTATCAGAAATCCGGTTGCCGGATGGTCAAAAGACAAGTTCACCTTGCAGGTTGCTGACCATCTCAGATCATCGGGTGCCAACGTACATACCGAATTAACCGAACGGCCCGGCCACGCAACCGATATTGCCCGTGAAATTGCTACCCAAAACCCTGACCGCATCATTATTGCGGCCGGTGGCGACGGCACTATTCGCGAAGTCGCAGAAGGGGTTTTTGAGACAATCTCCACCATGGGGATCATCCCCGCTGGTAATGCGAATGTGCTGGCTAGGGAGATCGGATACGGCACTGGCGGCCTTTCAAATCCGCAGTCCGTGGCCCGGCATCTATTATCTATGACGCCGTTGCAACTATTTCCCTTTCAGGTCACCCTACAAAACCAAACAAGGCTGGCTATGTGCTGGGCCGGCATCGGGTTTGACGCAGAAATTCTGGCACGGGTAAACCCTGCCCATAAGAAACGCTTTGGCCGTGCGGCGTTTGTACCCGCCACGGCATCGGCCCTTTTACAGGAAAAGCACCATCCCGTCATTCCCACCACATTACAGCTGCCACAGGCATATTGGCTATTGGCCGCCAACATAAGGTCCTATGCCGGGCCTTTTAAGATAAGTACGACATCCGCATGTGCTGCCCCCGGCCTTCATGTCCACAGCTTTGAAGGATATGGAAGCCTTGCGCGTCTATGGGATATGGTTTCGATCAGTTTCCACAAGACGGGGAATAAAACGACCTGTTTTGTAGAAAAGGAAAGTTTCACAGCAGGCGACGAAACCACGCCCATACAAATTGACGGCGATTTTGTCGGATATGGCCCGGTCACGGTTACGCCGCTGCAAACAAGTATAAATATTCTAGGGACAATGCCCTGATTGACTGCTACCGAATTACCGCTTGGCTACTTTTCAAATAATTGACGCGCTTTCTGAAGGTCTTCTGGTGTGTTGCAACTGGCAAAGCGTGCAGCGTCCCCCTCTGGCACAGAGAGGCTGACCTCTGACAGGTTATTGACCACCCTTGAAACTCTGTCAGTAACGGGTAAATCTTTCTGCCGCAATAAGACAGCTGGCATAACATGCCCCTGATACCGACACCCCTTCCCTGTCTCCAGCAAGGGCCGCAGTAAATCAGCAGTCAGAAAAGGCATATCAACGGGTATCACAAGAGCCCGTGTACCTACGGGCCGCTGCGCCAAAAAGTCCAATAATGCCACACCTGGTCCGCAATCAGAAACCCGGTCAGCGATACCATTTGGGTGATCAGGCCGGCCTAGCACAACAACAGGCTGTACCCCTGCGGACTGCAACAAAGAAATGGCGCGATCCAGGAAAGTTTGCCCCTGCCACAGCAGACTGGCCTTGTCTGTGCGCATACGCATAGACCGCCCACCTGCTAACACAACCCCTATTACTGATTCCATGATAGAATATTCCTTGGCGTACCCCACAGTCAGCACTATAGTTAACTACCAAGAGGGAAGCAAAAACAAACACGCAGGCATGATAGCCACTAGCGTGTGGGACAAGGGACATACAGTGGTAGATATTTCTGAAATACGTACCCTGGTCAATACTTACGAAGACCGCCAAACAGCACTACTACCTGTGCTGCATTATATTCAGGACAAAGAAGGATGCATTCCAACTGGTATGACCATCCTTCTGGCTGATCTATTCAACATTACACAGGCCGAATTAAAAGGTGTGCTAAGTTTTTACCATGACTTTAAAGACCAGCCACCTACCGGCAGGGTGTTTCGTATGTGCCGCGCCGAAGCCTGCCAGGCACGCGGCTCCGAGGCACTGGCCGCACAGGCACAAGAAATAGCAAAGGGAACCGACACCGCGGTAGAAGCTGTATACTGTCTGGGGCTGTGCGCGTCTGGCCCCGCTGCAGACATTGACGGTAAACCGGTTGCACGGCTAACAGCGGAGAAGATTGCACAGCTTATCCTGCAGGAGCCAGCGTCATGACAACACGTCTGTATATTCCGCTGGACACATCTGCCGTTGCATGCGGCGCAGATGATGTAGCTGCAAATCTGAACCAAGCCGGGCTGGACATTGAAATTATCCGCACTGGCAGTCGCGGCATGGCATGGCTGGAACCGCTGATTGAAGTCGAGACAGACCACGGCCGCATCGGCTATGGCCCGGTAGACATTGCAGATATCGAGAGCCTGATCACCGCTGACTTTCTGAAAGGCGGTGACCATCCGCTCTCAATCGGTGTGGTGGATCATTTCCCCTGGCTGAAACAGCAAAGCCGGTCCATGTTTGCCCAGTGCGGCACAACCGATCCATTATCGCTTGCAGATTATCAGGCACATGGCGGGTTCAAGGCGCTTCATATCGCGCAAAGTATGGATGCATCTGATATTGTAGAACAGGTTCGTTTGTCTGGTCTGCGGGGGCGCGGCGGTGCTGCATTCCCGGCTGGCATCAAATGGAATACAGTAGCAACCACCCACAGCACCAGAAAATTTATTGTCTGTAACGCTGATGAAGGCGATAGCGGAACTTTTGCAGACAGAATGATATTGGAAGGGTGTCCCTTCACCCTGATCGAAGGGATGATGATTGCAGGGCTCGCGACCGGTGCACGGGAAGGCTATATTTACCTCCGTTCGGAATACCCTATCGCCCGCGACATTCTAACCTGTGCCATTGAGATTGCCGAGAAAGCGGGTATTCTTGACGACCGCTTTAAGCTGCGTGTTTTCATGGGGGCGGGTGCGTTTATCTGCGGCGAAGAAACATCCCTTCTTGAAAGCCTCGAAGGCAAGCGCGGCCAGGTTCGGGCCAAGCCACCAATCCCTGCGATTGAAGGCCTGTACGGCCATCCAACACTTGTCCATAATGTCCTGACACTTTGCGCAGTACCCGAGATTATTACCGAGGGCGGCGAAACATATGCCCAAAAAGGCGAAGGAAAATCAACCGGAACCATGCCATTTCAGCTGTCAGGCAACATTAAACATGGCGGGCTTATAGAAGTACCATTTGGTAGCACCTTGCGGACCTTAATCGAAGGATATGGCGGCGGCACCCTGTCCGGCCGTCCGGTCAAGGCAGTTCAGATCGGCGGCCCCCTTGGGGCCTATCTTGATGAAAGATACTTTGATCTGCCACTAACCTACGAAGCAATGGCGGAGATCGGCGCAGGCATTGGCCACGGCGGCATTGTCGTATTTGACGACACAGCAGACATGGTATCCTTGGCAAAATATGCCTTTGAATTCTGCGCGATCGAATCCTGCGGCAAATGCACTCCGTGCCGAATTGGCTCGGTTCGCGGTAAAGAATTAATGGAACAGGTTCAAAATGGAGAAAAAATTGAATCTGTGATAGAATTGGTGACTGATCTCCTTGAGGTCATGGAAGATGGTTCCTTGTGTGCCATGGGTGGTATGACACCCATTCCCGTCAAAAGTGCCTTGCAGCACTTCCCGGATGATTTCAGAAAGCCCGGCCAGACTGCCAACCCATCTTCCAAACAGGAATTCCCAGAAGGGAGCATGACATGACACTGGAAAAATCCATAGATTTTGGAACGCCCGCAGTCGGGTCACCTGACACGGTCACGCTAACTATTGATGGGCACACCATTACGGTACCGGAAGGAACCAGTGTCATGCGCGCAGCACGGAAGGCCGGTCTCACAGTACCTAGCCTGTGCGCCACTGACTGTATAAAGTCCTTTGGAAGTTGCCGTCTGTGCCTTGTTGAAATTGATGGGCGGCGCGGCACGCCGTCGTCCTGCACAACCCCTGCTGAAGAAGGCATGACAATCCATACACAGACCGACCGCCTGGCAAAACTGCGGCGTGGCGTTATGGAATTATATATCTCGGACCATCCGCTGGACTGCCTGACCTGCGCTGCCAACGGAGACTGTGAACTGCAGGATATGGCAGGTGTCACAGGTCTACGTGAAGTTCGCTACGGCTATGAAGGCGCCAACCATCTGGCTGATACGCCAGACACCAGCAACCCCTATTTTCAGTATGACCCGTCAAAATGTATTGTTTGTTCCAGATGTGTCCGCGCCTGCGACGAAGTGCAGGGGACCCTTGCCCTGACGATCGAGGGGCGCGGCTTTGAAAGCCGGGTAAAAACAGGAACAGAAGATTTCTTTACGTCTGAGTGCGTGTCCTGCGGGGCCTGTGTTGATGCCTGCCCTACCGCAACACTGATGGAAAAGACCGTCATTGACGAAGGTATGCCAGAACGCACAGTTAAGACAACCTGCGCTTATTGCGGCGTTGGATGTAGTCTGAAAGCCGAAATCAAGGGCGATCAGGTAATCCGTATGGTGCCTGACAAAGACGGCAAGGCCAACCACGGCCATGCCTGTGTGAAAGGGCGGTTTGCGTGGGGCTACGCAACCCATGACGACCGAATTCTGTCCCCCATGGTGCGCGACAGCATTGATGACCCATGGCGCAAAGTTAGCTGGGATGAAGCCTTGGACACCGCGGCAGCACGCCTGCAAGCCACGCAGAAAAAATATGGCCGCACGTCAATCGGCGGCATTACGTCCTCACGCTGCACCAACGAGGAAGTCTGGCTGGTTCAAAAACTGGTGCGCGCAACATTTGGCAACAACAATGTAGATACCTGCGCCCGTGTCTGCCATTCACCAACTGGATACGGATTGGCCCAGACATACGGCACATCGGCAGGCACCCAGGATTTTGACAGTATTGAGGAGTGCGATCTCATTCTCTTGATTGGGTCAAACCCTACCGATGCCCATCCGGTATTTGGCTCCAAAATGAAACAGCGGTTGCGGCAGGGCGCGAAACTGATTGTTATCGACCCGCGGCAAATTGATCTGGTTCGTACCCCGCATGTGGAAGCTGAATATCACCTTCCCCTGAAACCCGGCACAAATGTGCCCGTGATCAACGCAATCGCCCATACAATTGTCGAAGAAGGACTGGCCGACGAAGCCTTTATTAATGAACGCTGTGATCTTGCTGCTTTTCAAGAATGGACCGCCTTTATCAAGCGCAAGGAAAACAGCCCTGAATCAGTAGCGGAAGAATCGGGACTTGATTCGGAAATGATTCGTTCCGCTGCAAGACTGTATGCATCGGCCCCGAATGCGGCCATCTATTATGGTTTGGGTGTTACAGAACATTCACAAGGGTCTACCATGGTCATGGGCATGGCCAATCTGGCAATGCTTACCGGTAATATCGGTCGCCCCGGGGTCGGCGTTAACCCGATGCGCGGTCAGAATAATGTGCAGGGGTCCTGCGACATGGGATCCTTCCCCCATGAATTGCCCGGATATCGCCCTGTAAGCAATGATGAGGTTCGCGCAACCTTTGAACAGGACTGGGGCACCCCTATGGACGGCGTTCCCGGCCAGCGCATTCCCAACATGCTGGATAATGCTGTATTGGGCACCTTCAAAGGCATCTATATTCAAGGCGAGGACATAGCCCAAAGCGATCCAAACACCCACCATGTGGAAGCGGCGCTTAGAAACATGGACTGCGTCATTGTGCAGGACTTGTTCCTGAATGAAACCGCTCGCTTTGCCCATATTTTCCTGCCCGGTACCAGTTTTCTGGAAAAGGACGGCACCTTCATTAATGCCGAGCGACGTATCAACCGGGTTCGTCCGGTCATGAAACCCAAGACTGGCAAAGCCGAATGGCGGGTCACAGCAGAGCTTTCAGACCGTATGGGGTATCCTATGCACTATACGGCCGCCAGTGAAATCATGGATGAAATTGCGCGTCTGACACCTACCTTTGCCGGGGTGTCCTTTGACCGTCTTGACAAAGAAGGCAGCATGCAGTGGCCGGTCAATGACGATGCACCGTTTGGCACACCCGTCATGCATATTGGTGAATTTGTCCGCGGCAAAGGACTGTTCAAACTAACAGAATATGTCCCGACGGAGGAGCGAACCAACCGTAAATTCCCGCTTATTCTGACCACCGGCAGAATCCTTAGCCAGTATAATGTCGGGGCGCAAACCCGCCGGACCGAGAACATTAAATGGATGGAACAGGATCTACTGGAAATTCATCCCTCAGATGCGGAACTGCGCGGTATCCGGTCGGGTGACTGGGTATCAGTTGCCTCCCGCAAGGGCGAAACTGTCTTGCAGGCCGATGTGACAGACCGCGTGAACCCTGGCGTTGTTTATACTACTTTCCACCATCCGGAATCCGGGACAAATGTCATCACCACAGAACTAAGTGACTGGGCGACACAGTGCCCGGAATATAAAGTCACCGCCGTACAGGTAACACCGTCCAATCACCGTTCAGAATGGCAGGAAACCTATCTTCGCACCCGTGATGAAATGCGCCGTATCGAAGTTGAAGCAGGTGAGTAATCAGACCAAAGACGGTAAAATCGCCTGTAAACCACCTGTGACAACACTGGCTGGTGACATCCTGCTGAAAGGGCAGCACATCACCCCCACCAAGTCGGAACAGGCAACATGGCATATCCCAGTGGAAGTTCCCGTTGCCTTTATCATACGGGGCCGAACCGCTGCTATCATGCTGGCCACACCCGATGACCTGACTGACTTTGCGCTCGGGTTTGCCTTGTCGGACGGCATTATTGACCGCCCTGACGAGTTGAAACATATCCGTATCGACACACGCACCAATGGAATTGATATTCACCTGACCTTGAAAGAGGACCGCGAAAAGCGGTTTTTACTGCGCTCAGATAGACGTACCATGGCGGGCACAAGCAGTTGCGGCCTGTGCGGCATTGACGGCGAAGACCGGCTATACAGGCAACTGCCCCGACTATCGCCCCAAAAAACGATAGAACTTTCAGCCATTAATACCGCACTACAGATGTTTCCCGACATGCAACCGCTGCGGCGGCTGAACCGCAGTGTCCACGGTGCCGCTTGGGCGACCCCGACTGGTGACTTGATCGCCGGCAAAGAGGATGTAGGGCGCCATAACGCCGTGGACAAATTAATTGGCCACCTTCTGCACAAAAACTCAACACTGCCACAGGGGTTTCTGGTCCTGTCCAGCCGCTGTTCTTTCGAAATCATTGAAAAATGTGCCCGCGCAGGGATCGGTGCGCTTGTTTGCCTGTCAGCCCCGACCTCGTTTGCTGCACAGCGCGCCGCCAACGCAGGGATCACGCTTTATACCACTACGCCGGACGGCGTAATGCGCTTCTAAAGGCGTTTTTCCTAAACCAATTACTGCCCTGAAGTTGCTGTAATTGGTATTGTCGCCAGCGCCACACCTATGCTAGCGTTTCGCCAATTCTTAAACAAGGGGGCTTCTTTATGAATAGCTTATTAAAATCCGTGGCATTATCGGCACTTGTGGCAGTCAGCCTGCCTGCAACTGCCGCAGACACGGCCACTACTGAAAGTTTGTTACCAGGCCTGAAAATGCGGTCACTCGGACCGGCCTTCATGGGCGGCAGAATTGCCGATATTGCCGTTGACCCAACCCGGTCCAGCACATGGTATGTGGCCGTAGGATCCGGTGGCGTCTGGAAAACCACAAATGCCGGCGTAACCTTCACGCCGGTTTTTGATAAAGAAGCTTCCTATTCGATCGGTTCTGTGACTATTGACCCAAAGAACCCGGATGTTGTCTGGGTTGGTACCGGTGAGAATGTCAGCGGCCGTCATGTCGGCTGGGGTGACGGCGTTTATAAAAGTCTGGACGGCGGTAAAACATGGACCAACATGGGGCTGAAAAACTCCCAGCATATTGGTAAAATCATGATTGATCCGCGGGACAGCAACACTGTCTATGTTGCGGCTGAAGGCCCCTTATGGACCGCGGGTGGTGATCGGGGTCTATACAAAACCACAGATGGCGGCAAGACCTGGTCCAAGTCACTCGATATCAACGAAGACACCGGCATCACGGATATAGAATTTGAGCCAGGCAATCCCGACACCATTTATGCTGCAGCCTATGAACGCCGCCGCAAGGTTTGGGCGCTGATGGCCGGTGGTGATGATAGCGGCATCTACAAATCAACCGATGCAGGCAAAACATGGCGCCGCATTGAAACCGGCCTGCCCAAAAATGGCAATGTTGGCAAAATTGGTCTGGCTGTAACGCCCGCTGATCCGAATGTTGTCTATGCCGGGATTGAAGCCTCTTCTGAAGAGCGCGGTTTTTACCGGTCTTCGGACAAAGGGGAAAGCTTTACCAAACAAAGCGATTATGTAGCCGGCGGCACAGGCCCCCACTATTATCAGGAAGTCTACGCTTCGCCGCACGATCCGAATCTGGTTTATCATATGGATGTATTCCTGCATGTGACCCGCGATGGCGGTAAGACCTTTGAAACACTGGAAGATGGCCATACCAAGCATAGCGACAACCATGCTTTGTGGATTGATCCAACGGACGGTAATCATATGCTGGTTGGCTCGGACGCTGGGCTGTATGAAAGCTATGACGAAGGAAAAGAGTGGCGACACTTCACCAACATGCCGATTTCCCAGTTTTATAAAGTTGCAACAGACACAAGTGTTCCTTTCTTTAACATTCTGGGCGGTGCACAGGATTTGGGCACGCTTTATGGGCCGTCCCGCACAACAACCACGGACGGTGTCCGCAATGATGATTGGGACGTGCCGCTGGGTGCCGATGGGTACGGTGTAGACTTTGATCCCGATGATCCCAACATCATGTACTTTATGTTCCAGGAAGGTACCCTGTTCCGCCATGATCGGCGCAGCCGGGAAAATATCAGCATCTGGCCAATGCCTGCCGAAGGAGATGCGCCAGAGCGCTGGAACTGGGATAGCCCCTTCATGATCAGTCCCCATGCGCCTAACCGCATATATTATGCCTCACAGCGTTTGTGGATGTCGGATGACCGCGGTGACAGCTGGACCCCCATCAGCGGTGATCTGACCAAAAACCTTAACCGGTATGAAATGAAAATTGATGGCCGTGTTCACAGTGTGAATGACCTGTATGACACAGCTGCCATGTCAAAATACTCCACTTTGACGGCAATTACGGAATCGCCGCTTGCAGCAGGTGTTCTGTACACCGGGTCAGATGACGGCACAATCAGTGTCAGCGAAAATGGCGGCGATAGCTGGAAAACGGCAGCAAATCTGCCAAAGGTTCCTGCCCTGTATTTCATCAATGACATCAAAGCATCCCTGCATGATGAAAATGCGGTTTTTGCCGTGGCAGACGCCCACAAGGAAGGCGATTTCAGCCCTTATGTGTTTGTTAGTCGTAACCGCGGTAAAAGCTGGACCAACATTGCAGGCGATCTGCCAGACGGTACCATCGTGTGGGCCGTGGAACAGGACCATGTCAACCCGGACATTCTGTACCTTGGTACTGAATTCGGTGTCTATGTCACCCTAAACGGTGGCGAAAACTGGCATAAACTTCAGGGCGCACCAACTATTCCGTTCCGCGACGTAGAACTACAGCGCCGTGACGGTGATCTGGTAGGTGCGAGCTTTGGCCGCGGCTTCTATATCCTCGATGACGTTCAGCCTCTGCGTGACATCGCCGCTGACAATAGTGCCATCGAAGACGGCGGTATTCTGCCTGTACGCGATGCCTGGTGGTATGTCCCTAATGAACCCGGCCAGGCCAAGGGTGCACCCACACGCGGATCTGACCATTTCGAAGCCGAAAACCCACCCTTTGGTGCGATCATCACCTACCGGGTGCCCGAACTGCCCAAGGCAGGTAAGGCAGCAAGGCTGGAGCGGGAAAAGACTCTCAAGGCAGACGGCAAAGATATCCCATTCCCGGGTTATGATGCCCTTCTCGCGGAGAGAGATGTAAAAGAAGCCTCCCTCTATATCGAGATTACCGATGCATCGGGCAACCCTGTGAAGCGTCTGCCAGCCGCGAACAAAGCAGGACTGCACCGGACAGCATGGGATCTGCGGTATCCTGCACCTGATCTGGTACGCTTGCAAAAGCCATCCTTCACCCCGCCGTGGGTAGGTGACCCAACAGGCCCGCTGGCTGCTCCGGGTACGTACAGTGCTCAACTGGTGATGGTCTCAAACGGCGACGTCAGCAAAATGGGGCCTGCACAACAGATTGTTGTCAAACCTGTGGACACGCTGGCAACCGGCACGGACAGCAGCGCCGTATCTGCCTTCCAGCAAAAGGTTGGAGCGGACCTGCGGGCTGCGACCAAAGCATCCAAAGCCATCGCAGACGCCAAAACTGAGCTGGTGAAGATGCGGAAAGCCTTACTGGAAACGCCTACCGCTGACGCCGGGCTTGCTCTGAGAATGGATGCCCTAGACAAGGGCCTGAATGCGCTTACAGTTCGTTTGAACGGTAACGTGGCCTATTCCAGCCTGAACCAGTCAGAAAAGCCGTCCATCCTGACACGTCTGGGCACGATTGCCTTTGGCCACTGGACGACCCGTCAGGAACCAACAAAAACCATGACTGACAGCTACGCTATTGCTGCCGCTGACTTCTCTGCACTCAAAGCAGAACTGAAGACACTGACAGAAGAGCAGCAGGCAGTAAAAGCAGCCCTGGACGCAGCGGGCGGTCCCGGCTGGCACTAAGAACGACATACTTTTTCATCAGAACGACAAGGCCCTGCGGGGCCTTTTCTTATGCCAGATCTTATGCCAGCTCTTATGCCAGACATTCAATTTTCATACCGCAGAGTCTAATTTGGCCTTGATGCCCGTGAAGCAAGTCAGTATCGTCATCCTCATTAGCTGATCAGCCTTTGAAATAAAGGGCACAGCTTCATAACATATTCCGGGGCGAGCATGGTGTTTACCGTATCGCCCCACAGTCAGGAGAAAGATTTATGGCAATTCCTACGTGGCTTTCGGACAAACTAACCGTTCCGGCAATTGCATCCCCTATGTTTATTCTATCAACTCCGGAGCTGGTTATTGCCCAGTGTAAAGCCGGCGTGGTTGGGTCTTTCCCTGCCCTGAATGCCCGCCCAGTATCCCTTCTTGATGAATGGCTGGATCAAATTACGAGCGAACTGGCCGACTATGATGCCAAAAATCCTGATAAACCTTCGGCGCCTTTTGCTGTCAACCAGATTGTCCACCGGTCTAATAACCGGCTCGAACAGGACATGGAGCTTTGCGTCAAATATAAAGCACCCCTGATTATTACATCCCTTGGTGCACGTGAAGAAATTAATGAAGCAGCTCATTCATACGGTGGGCTTGTTATGCACGACATCATCAACAACCGCTTTGCGCGCAAGGCTATTGAAAAAGGCGCTGACGGTATAATCGCAGTCGCTGCAGGTGCTGGTGGCCACGCTGGTACACTTTCCCCCTTTGCGCTTATTCAGGAAATTCGCGAATGGTTCGACGGCCCGGTCGCGCTGTCTGGTTCGATCGCATCCGGTGACGCCATTTTGGCCGCACAGGCAATGGGCGCTGACCTTGGTTATATTGGCTCTGCCTTCATCGCGACCAAGGAAGCAAATGCCGACCAAGCCTACAAACAAATGGTTTGTGACAGCAAGGCTGACGATATTGTTTACTCAAACCTGTTTACCGGCATCCACGGCAACTATTTGAAGCCCTCCATCATTAATGCCGGGCTTGATCCTGACAACCTGCCGGAAAGCGACCCTTCAAAGATGAATTTTGGTTCCGGCGGCAACCAGGAAGCAAAAGCATGGAAAGACATCTGGGGCTGTGGTCAGGGCATTGGTGTGATTGACGAGATCATGAGCGCAGGTGATATGGTCGCACGTTTCAAAGCGGAATATGATGCGGCCCGTGCACGTCTGGCGCTGTAAGTTTTATAGAGCCAGTAAAAGCAGGAGCAATGTCTGCTAGCTTGCCCTGTAGAAGCAGTTTGCCCTGCTTGACAGATACTAAAAATTCCTCTCTGATGCACAAAAATCGGAGAGGAATTTTTCATTTATGACTGAAAAACAACTGGATCTGGTGACGTATGTCGCTGCTGTTTTAATCATTGTTGGTTGTTTTGCGCCAATGACAGACCTCACTGTTCTCGGCAAACAAAGCCTCTATGATGTTGCCGAAATACCAGCCTATATCATTATGGCTTCCGCTGCTGCCTCAGTCGGCCTGATATTTCTGGGCATGCGCGCCTTGACGCTCTTCGCGGCGATTGGCGGATGGATTGGCCTTTTAATTCCCCGTTTCAATTCCTGGCGCACAGACCAGAAACAGAATTTTTTCGATAAGGCAGAAGGCATTGCGTCTGACCCAATGGGATACATGGCCGGGGACATTTTCACGCACCTGAATGCACTCGAATGGGGCGGCTACTGTCTTTTTGCAGGACTTATACTGCTTACCGTTCGCAGCATCGCCAAGAAGTCCTGATGATTGCTTAAGTTTCCAAGGCATCAGGGTTTCGTCCCTGATGCCTGTTAAAAGCGCATCTCACCTGATGCAGGTCAACAATCAGACCTAAAGCTTATCTGACTTCTTGAAGCCCCACGAAACAGGCTCATCATTGTCCGCGTGCTTATCAGGACTTGTAGTCCCTTTTTGGATTTGCCGCAAAAGAACGTCCCTTGCCGAATTTACCTTAGCTGCCAGGTAATTTGATCCCCCCTGATCCGGATGCACACTCAGCATGATCCTGTGAAAGGCGTCGTTTATCTGCGTCTCGCCACAGCCAGTGTCCAGCCCTAAAATACGCAGCGCCTCCTTCGGCCCCATAGGGTCAGGGCCAAATCCATAATTAGGGATATCGGCAGCACGCGTTATTGCCCCCGAAACAGCGCGAGCATTCGCAATCGAAGACTTCTGAATAATCGTGACATTATCCGGCGTCTCTTCAAGCGGCAGGAAACTTCTGTCATCATTCAACAAGTCCTGCAATCGCTCTCCCTCTCGGACAAAGAGAAACCCTTTCAGTTCCACCCCCGTGGTAAGTGCAATTTCAACGGCGATCTGCTTTTTACTTACCGCAAAAACTTCTTCGTTCATAAAATCCCCAAATTTTGATATGAAATCTAACTATGCAAAAACACATTATGGTTAACGACCCCACCATAGCATCAGATGCACCAAAGTCCATTTATCATTGACTTAACAGCTGTTTTCCGTATAGTCCGCGCGTTCGGAAGGAAGAAAACGATTCTCCCTGCCGATTTTGCGTTTGAAGAAACGTCAGCGGAAACCGCCCAAAGTGTGGGAACATCAAAGGGTTAAGCCCCACCCGGTTTACTGCGGCAAAAGAATGATGAAAGGAACTGCTAATGTTTGCAGTTGTTAAAACTGGCGGTAAACAGTACCGCGTGAATGAAGGCGACGTAATCAAAGTTGAAAAACTTGATGGTGAAGTCGGTAAAAACGTCACTCTGGACCAGATCCTGATGGTTGGCGACGACAAAGCTGTTACAGTTGGCGAGCCGCTTGTAGCTGGCGCCAAGGTTACTGCCGAAGTTCTTGAGCAGAAAAAAGACAAGAAAATTGTTGTCTTCAAAAAGAAGCGTCGTCACAACTATCGTCGCAAAAAAGGTCACCGTCAGGAAGTAACTGTTCTGCGCGTGACTAAAATCGCAAAAGCTGCTGCGAAAAAAGCACCAGCAAAGAAAACGGAAAAAGCTGCTGCTGAATAAGCGCGGTAATAGGTTTTAAGGAGTAGCAAAATGGCTCACAAAAAAGCTGGTGGTAGTTCCAGGAACGGTCGCGATACTATTGGTCGCCGTCTTGGTGTTAAAAAATTCGGTGGCGAAAATGTAATTGCTGGCAACATCATTATTCGTCAGCGCGGTACACAGTGGTATCCGGGCACAAACGTTGGCATGGGTAAAGATCACACTATCTTTGCACTGATCGACGGCAATGTGAAATTCTCCCGCGGTAAAGGTGGCCGGTCGATCGTCTCTGTTGAAGGCGCATAAGTCCGTCCGCGACTGAAAAAGATTTTGACAAAAGGCGGAGCAAAAGCTTCGCCTTTTTTCGTGCTCTTTCCTGAATTGAGACGGTTCCTTTTAAAACAAAAAGAAACTATAAGACTCCTATGAAATTTGTAGATCAGACCAGAATATTCATCAAAAGTGGCGACGGCGGCAATGGCTGCGTCTCTTTCCGTCGTGAAAAATACGTAGAATACGGGGGACCGAACGGTGGCGACGGTGGCCGTGGCGGCCATGTCATTGCCGAGGCCGTGTCTGGTTTGAACACCCTTGTAGACTATCGCTACAGCCGACATTTTAAATGTAAAAAAGGTCAAAACGGCATGGGCCGGAATATGACGGGCGCCGCGAGCGACGATATTATTCTTCAAGTCCCTGTCGGAACCCAGATATTCGACGAAGACATGAACTTCATGATGGCTGATCTGGCAAAGGTTGGAGACCGTGTTGTTCTGGCTCGCGGCGGTGAAGGTGGCCTTGGGAACACCCACTTCAAATCCTCAACGAACAGGGCTCCCCGCAAGGCAACTCACGGCGGTGAGGGTGAGGAAATGTGGATTGTCCTGCGCCTGAAACTTCTTGCAGATGCCGGGCTTGTTGGCCTGCCCAATGCGGGTAAGTCCACTTTCCTGAGCGCCGTCACACGGGCGAAACCAAAAATTGCTGACTATCCCTTCACCACCATGTCTCCGCAACTGGGTGTTGTTGGATACGCAAACAATGAATTTGTCCTAGCGGACATTCCTGGTTTGATTGAAGGCGCCTCAGAGGGCATCGGTCTTGGCACACGCTTTCTTGGACATGTTGAACGGTGCGGGGTTCTTTTACACCTGATCGACGGTACACAGGAAGATGTCGTCGAAGCCTATGATGTGATTATGGGCGAACTGGAACAGTATGGTGGCGGTCTGATCGACAAGCCAATGATCATTGGCCTGAATAAATGTGACGCCATTCCGGAAGAAGAACTGGAAGAAAAACGCCTTGCCCTAGTGGATGCAGCGGCACGTCCCGTCATGGTACTTTCAGGTGCCACACATGAAGGTACCACCGATGTTCTTGGTGCGCTGTGGGACGTTATCAAGGAAGATAAAGCCAAGCGCATCGAAGAAGAAGATGGCGTCCATGAGGACGAGAGCAACGAAGGCGTTGGTGGCGAAGGTGGCTGGTCGCCTATTTAGGCAGGCTGGCACCCAGCTCCCCCTTCTCATTCAATCAGGAGGCTCTATGACGCATACCACCCTTGACTGCCTTAAGAATGCAGAAATCATCGTCCTGAAAATCGGGTCAGCGCTCCTTGTTGATCCCGACACAGGGGATGTCCGCACCTCCTGGTTAAGTGCGCTTTCTGAGGATATCCACCGCCTAAAGGCCCAGGGCAAAAAAATCATACTGGTGTCTTCAGGTGCAATCGCCCTTGGCAAAAGCGCCCTGAATATTACTGGCCGCCCTAACCGCCTTGAATATGCACAGGCTGCAGCTGCAATCGGTCAGGTAAAGCTTGCAGAAGCCTATCAGAAAATTTTTGAACCACACGGCCATACAGTCGCGCAAATTCTTCTGACACTTGGCGACCTTGAAGATAGAAAACGCTATATCAATGCCCGTAACACGGTCATGACACTGGTTGAAAACGGTATCATTCCGGTGATCAACGAAAATGATACCGTGGCAACGACCGAGATTCAGTTTGGTGACAATGACAGGCTGGCTGCACGGGTCGCGCAAATGGCCTGTGCAACTGTTCTCGTCCTGTTATCTGACATCGACGGTATCTATTCAGAAGACCCACGACATAAACCGGACGCAACTTTCTTCCCGGTGATTAACGAAATCACGGCAGAAGTCAGCAAAATGGCAGGACCACCTGCGAACACAACGCCGGGGTCCGGTGGCATGATCACAAAGGTTGACGCCGGGCGCATTGCCACGGCGGCAGGCTGTAATATGGTTATCATGAACGGCTGGGCCGACAAACCGATCACACGGCTTGAACAAGGGGAGCGCAACAGCCTCTTCACAGCGCAGGGCGACCCACTTTCGATCAGAAAAAGCTGGATTCGCGGCATGATGGCGCCAAAAGGCTTCCTGCATATTGATCAGGGGGCCGCCGACGCTATCCGTGGCGGCGCCAGCCTATTACCTGCGGGTGTAACCTCGGTAGACGGTAGTTTTGACCGGGGCGATCTGGTCGCCTTCATCGGACCAGACAAGCATATCGTAGGCCAGGGACTGATTGCCTACCGTGATTCTGATTCGCGTTTGCTGATGGGGCATCCTATGAAAAGCAGCCTGAAAGTTCTGGGCTATATGGGTCGGTCCGCTCTGGTCCACCGCGACGACCTCGTGACATTCTGATTTTGCCCACGTAAAATACTGACAGAACTAACCCTGATCAGATGCAAAGGCAAAAACAAGGCAGGTAAAGATGACAAACACAATTCAAGGCATGATGGCTGATATGGGACAGCGGGCTAAGGCCGCCGCCCGTGTACTGGCGCTGGCGTCTACACGCCAGAAAAACCTTGCGTTGACTGCCGCTGCCACCGCCCTTCGAACGTCCACGCCAACCATTCTGGCAGCCAACGAAAAAGACATCGCCTACGGCACCGAAAAAGGCTTATCCGACGCGATGATCGACCGGCTCTTACTTACGGCAGAGCGTATTGAGGGCATTGCACAAGGGCTGGAAGCAATTTCAAAACTAGCTGATCCCGTTGGTCAGGAGATGGACACATGGGACAGACCAAACGGCCTGAACATCAGCAGGGTTCGTGTCCCCCTTGGCGTTATTGGCGTTATCTACGAAAGCCGACCAAATGTAACAGCCGACGCAGGCGCACTGTGCCTGAAGGCAGGTAATGCTGTCATTCTGCGGGGCGGTAGCGACAGTCTTCATTCATCCGCCGCCATTCATGCCTGTTTGCTTGAAGGGCTGAAGACAGCTGATTTGCCAGAAGACGCGATCCAGCTTGTCAGCACCCGCGACAGGGCCGCAGTGGGTGAAATGCTAACGATGACTGGGATAATCGACATAATTGTACCCCGCGGCGGGCGCAGCCTTGTCGAGCGTGTGCAAACAGAAAGCCGGGTACCGGTATTCGCCCACCTTGAAGGCATTTGCCACGTCTATGTCGATGAAGAAGCCGATCCGAAAAAAGCGCGCGAAATTCTTCTGAACGCCAAAATGCGCAGAACAGGCATTTGCGGCGCAGCGGAAACACTGCTGATTGACCGCCGGGCGCGCGCACTGGCACCTGAGCTTATTACAGCGCTACTAGATGCTGGCTGCAGCGTACGGGGCGACGCTGATATTCAAGAGATTGATAACAGGGTTGTCGCTGCCGATGATGCCGATTGGGATACTGAATATCTGGATGCTATCATTTCGGCACGGTTTGTCGGTGGTATAAAAGGGGCAATAAGCCATATTGCGGCCCATTCAAGCGGACACACAGAATCAATCGTAACGGAAAATACTGAAACGGTGGAAATGTTCCTTCGTGAAGTAGACAGTGCGATCGTGATGCATAATGCCAGCACACAGTTCGCCGATGGTGGTGAATTCGGCATGGGCGCAGAAATAGGCATAGCAACCGGACGCATTCATGCTCGCGGCCCCGTTGGGCTGGAGCAGCTGACCAGTTTCAAATATCAGGTCCGGGGCACAGGCCAGACACGCCCTTGATCCATGCACAGGAAACCGTCCATACCCATTTCAATCTATAGCGATGCGGCCCGCTGGCGGGGACGCACAGTCGGTCTGTACGGCGGCAGCTTTAACCCTGTTCACAAAGGGCATTTCCATATCGCGCATCAGGCGCTGAAACGTCTTGAACTGGATGCCGTCTGGATGATGGTCAGCCCTGGTAACCCGCTAAAAATACTGGATAATATGGACATGGCACCCGCACAGAAGCGCCTAAGCCATACCAGAGAAACCCTGCGCCCTACCCGCCGCATTCAGGTCACAGATATTGAAACCCGACTTGGCACCCATTTTACGGCCGAAACCCTGCGGGCACTGAAGCATGCTATGCCGCACACCAGATTTGTCTGGATCATGGGCGCGGATAATATGGCCAGCTTTACCCGCTGGAAAGACTGGCAAGGAATATTAAAGACAGTACCCATTGCGATTTTTGACCGTCCGGGGTACACTATACGTGGACTTTCAAGCAGGCTGACACAAATGACGCGCTACCACCGAACAGTGCCGTGCAACCTTGCTCGAACCACCCGGCGACCGGCTTGGTCCTTTCTCGCAATTCCGCGACACAAAGGGTCGGCCACAATGATCCGCAATCGATTGGGTCAATTATGGATTGCAGATCATCATGAAAGGAGAATTAGTTGACCGCTAGTACCGAGGCTATCAGCCAGCAGGACCCCGTTTTGACACTTTCCAGTCAGGACATGTTAAACACCATCGTTACAAGCCTTGACGATCACAAGGCAGAAGACATCACCTCCATCAATCTCGCAGGAAAATCTTCGATTGCTGACCATCTGGTCATTGCAAGCGGTCGTTCCCAGCGTCAGGTTGCTGCGCTCTCAGATTATGTGCTGCGTGCACTGAAGGACAAAGGTGTCAAAGGTTTACATGTCGAAGGACTGGATCAGGCAGACTGGGTTCTGATTGATGCAGGTGACGTAATTGTCCATATCTTCAGGCCAGAAGTCAGAAGCTTCTACAACCTGGACAAAATGTGGACTGCGGACCTGACTGACAACGAAACGGTAGTAAATTAAGCATTTTTCAGCCCCCTAAATCGTACAGGGGGCGCTGAATGATGCCTGAACTGGACACCCTCTCCTCATTAAGAGGGTGATACAATCGTGCAAATTTCAATCATCGCAATAGGTAAAATGGCAAAAGGACCAGAGAAAAGTCTTCTGGAGACCTACTGCAAACGCTTGCCGTGGAAGATTGACGTTTTAGAATTTGAAATGAAGAAAAAGGCGGCAAATGTCGCCGAACAAAAAGCGCAAGAAGCAGAAAAATTGCTGGCGGCTGTCCCTGACGGTGCGATGGTTATCGCCCTTGATGAACGCGGTAAAGCACTAACAAGCCGCGGGCTTGCAGAACAGGTGGATCGCTGGCAGATGGAAGGCGTTCGGGACATTGCCTTTATTATTGGCGGTGCAGACGGACTGGATGAAACCATTCGCCAAAAAGCACACCTGAAACTGGCTTTTGGAACCCTGACATGGCCCCATATGCTGGTCAGGGCAATGCTGGCGGAACAGGTGTACCGTGTCTGGTCAATCCTGCATGGTCATCCTTACCACCGCGACTGATTGTTCCTTATCCTTAAAATGCCCAACTTTCTCTGTCTGATCGGTTATCATACTTGATCAAAGTGGCTTTTCGTTTCATAAACAGCGCATGAGATACTGCGCACGGCATACGCAGAAACATTAGGCTACAGGACAGATTTCATGAGTTACAAAACCACCGTTCTTTGCATTCTTGATGGTTGGGGATACCGGGAGCAAACTTCCGACAACGCGATCAAGTTGGCTAACACGCCTACTTATGACCGCCTGTGGTCCACTGCGTCCCGCGCCTGGCTTGCAACAAGCGGACTGGCTGTCGGATTGCCTGATGGGCAAATGGGCAATTCTGAGGTTGGACATATGAATCTGGGCGGTGGTCGCGTGGTTCTACAGGACTTACCGCGCATTGACGAGACTATCGCAAACGACACGCTCAAAGACACTCCAGCGCTTCTTGATTTTATGCAAAAGCTGAAAGCATCCGGCGGCACAGCACATCTGATGGGGCTACTGTCTCCGGGCGGCGTCCATAGTCACCAAAAACACATTGCAGCACTGGCAAACATCCTAGACGGCGCAGGTATTCCGGTTCGCATTCATGCCTTCATGGACGGGCGGGATACACCGCCCCGCAGCGCATTGGAGTTCCTGGCGTCCTTCGAAGCAGATATCCAGTCATACACGGACGCAAAGATCGCGACTGTAACCGGACGCTACTGGGCCATGGACCGTGACAAGCGCTGGGACCGCGTGGAGAAAGCATATAAAGCGATTGTCAAAGGCGTGGGCGAATATACGACCACCACAAGCAAAGCTGCCATTGAAGAGGCATATAAACGCGATGAAAACGATGAATTTGTCGCGCCGTCCATTATTGGCGATTATGCCGGCGTAAAAGACGGTGACGGCATCCTGTGTGGCAACTTCCGCGCCGACCGCGCCCGGGAAATCCTGACAGTGCTCGTTGACCCGGCCTTTGACGGATTTGATCGCGGCACACTTCCCACATATGCAGCACAGGCTGGCATGGTGGAATACTCCGATGCACTGAATGCATTCCTGACCGTGTTATTCCCCTCTGATGAAATTAAAAACAGCCTGGGTGAAGTACTGGCCGACCATAAAATCCCGCAGTTGCGGATCGCAGAAACCGAGAAATATGCCCATGTGACATTTTTCTTTAATGGCGGGTCGGAAGCTGTCTTTGATCTGGAAGACCGGATTTTGATTCCGTCACCAGATGTGGCCACCTATGATCTGAAGCCAGAGATGTCCGCCCCCGAAGTGACCGACAAGCTTGTGGAAGCAATTGAAAGCGGCAAATACGGTACGATTATCTGTAACTATGCAAATCCGGACATGGTTGGACACACGGGCGTTTTGGAAGCTGCAATAAAAGCAGTGGAAACCATTGATGCCTGTCTTGCTCGAATTGAAACAGCCGTGTTGAAAAATGGCGGCAACCTTCTGGTTACGGCTGACCACGGCAACGTGGAAATGATGATGGATGAGACAACCGGCCAACCCCACACAGCCCATACAAATTTTGATGTACCACTACTACTGGTCGGCAGTGAGCACGGCATCAAGGACGGTCGTCTGGCTGATGTTGCCCCGACAATTTTGGCATTGATGAATATCACACCGCCAGCTGAGATGACCGGGTCTGTCCTGCTGACTGATACCCCTGTCAAACAGGATGTTCGTGAAAGCGTGTAACGCCAACATATCGAACCTGCTGCCCTGTGCAGTGTTGATCGGCAGCCTGTTGCTGCCGACACTACCCGCAATTGCCGAGCCTGCCCCCCTGCCTGTCCCTCAGGATAATCAAAGCGAAAAGCTGAAGAAAATTGAAGCCGAGATGCAGGCCGCAGCGGACGCCAAAGCGGCACAGGAAGAAAAAGCACGGATGGCTGCATCCGCTGCACTGGCGATTAGCAGACAGCTTGTGTCCCTTTCTAACACCATGCGAGACACAGAAGAGAAGGTTCTGGCCACAGAAAATCGCATCGGCGAGCTTGCTGCCGAAGAAGCTGAAAAAACACAGTATCTAAAAGAACACCGGGAAGAGCTGGTAGGCCTTATCGCGGCGCTGGAACGACTATCCAGGCGCCCTGCGGCACTATCCCTAATTCAGCCGGGGAAGGCAAAAGATACCGCGCGGGCGGCCTCTGTGCTCGGAACAATGGTGCCGCAGATAAGCGCGAAAGCAGATACACTTAAAAAAGAATTGTCGGTTCTGAAACGGGTCCAAACCCAACTGGCGACTGAACGCACTGCACTCGCTGCCCTTCTGGCAGATTTAGCTACAGATCAGGAAAGACAGAAGCAGCTGTTAGCAGAAAGGCGACGCGAACAGTCGGTAGCCAGCAGGCAGGCACAACAGAATGCACAGCGGCTGGAAGCATTGGGACAGGAAGCAAAAAGTTTACAAGCACTCCTTGAAAAGCTTGAAGAACGAGCAAAGCGTCTGCGCGAAGCGCCGCTGCCCACGGCACGGCCAGCCAGACCCCCTGGCAAGGAAGTGATGATAACTGAAATGCGCGGTAAACTCCCACTACCCGCATCTGGGGAAATTATTGCAAAATTTGGGTCACAGGAAAAAGTCGGCACCTCAAAGGGTATTCGCATCAAGGGCCGTGATGGCGGCCAGGTTGTTGCTACTCATGATGGTGAGGTTGTTTATGCAGGTACCTTCCGGCATTACGGGCAATTGTTGATCATTGAACACCCTGGCGGGTACCATAGCCTGATAGCAGGCATGACTGACATTTTTGCCAATGTCGGACAGTGGGTATTGAGCGGCGAACCGGTCGGGAACCTCTCTGCGCAAAATGGTAATACTGAAGTCTATGTGGAACTGCGCAGGCGGGGACAGGCAATCGACCCCATGCCGTGGTTTAGAAAATAGACCTTCATCACAGCACCCTGAACATGCCATAAACTAGCTCTATATTTGGTTTAGTTCAGGATTTTGCCCAATTTTGTGATTATATATTGATCTGAAAATGATTATAGTGAACGTTTGAAGAATTAAGAGGCTGGCTCTCAATAAAAGAACAAGATGCCCCCAGCTTGCAGACGACTGACAGAATAAAGAAAGGTAATACCTCATGATGACTTTTTGGACGGGAAAGAGCAAAGCACGTGCGCTGATTTCTGGCTCGCTACTGGCCATGATGATGGCATTACCAACAACCGCACCTGTCTCGGCAGCCCCGGACGATCAGGAAAATGTCTATGAACAGCTCGATCTGTTGATGCGTGTTTTCCAGCGGGTTCGCAATGAATATGTGGATGATGTCAACGACAAGGAAGTGATCGAAGCTGCCATTCAGGGCATGTTGCGGTCTCTTGACCCCCATTCGAGCTACCTGAATGAAGATGTTTTCAAGCAGGTTCGGGTACAGGTTGAAGGCGAATACGGTGGCTTGGGCCTTGAAGTACAGATGGAAAAAGGCGTGGTCAAAGTCGTGTCTCCGATTGATGATACACCTGCGGCAAAAGCCGGTATTCAGGGCGGTGATTTAATCACGCATATTGACGGCAAAGAAGTGATGGGCGGCACCCTGACCGATGCTGTCGAGAAAATGCGCGGCCCTGTTGGCTCTGAATTAACGATCCGTGTCTACCGCGAAGGAGAGGATGGTCCGTTTGATGTGTCCATTGTCCGCGACAAAATCAAGGTTCGGTCGGTACGGCACCGAATTGAAGATGATACCATTGGCTATATCCGCGTCACCACCTTCAATATGCAGGCAGGGGAAGGTGTAGAAAAAGCCATTGAGGCCATTCTGGAAGAAAAAGGCGATACGCTGGACGGTGTAATCCTTGATTTGCGAAATAATCCGGGCGGTCTTCTGGATCAGGCGATCCGAATTTCCGATGCCTTCATCGATCACGGTGAGATTGTTTCCACCCGCGGACGCC
The DNA here is from genome assembly GCF_014656395.1 of Kordiimonas sediminis. Classification (GTDB taxonomy): domain Bacteria; phylum Pseudomonadota; class Alphaproteobacteria; order Sphingomonadales; family Kordiimonadaceae; genus Kordiimonas_A; species Kordiimonas_A sediminis. The sequence goes on along the minus strand of NZ_BNCI01000001.1, from coordinate 1,587,160 downwards.
GGCAGGTAAATAATAATCGCTGGTACGCAACAAAAGGCGACATGCTGGACGGTTTGCCCATTGTTGTCCTGACAAATGCTTATAGCGCTTCTGCATCTGAAATTGTGGCCGGGGCCCTGCAAGACCACCGCCGTGCAGTTGTGATTGGGGATCGTACATTTGGTAAAGGCACGGTCCAAAGCGAAATTCGGTTGGGCCGCGAAGGTAATCAGGCTATTCGCCTGACCACTGCCCGGTATTTCACACCAAGCGGTCATTCCATTCAGGAACGCGGCATTGAACCAGATATTGAGGTCTTGTTCCCACGCCCGGCAGGTGCGCGCGGCACTCCACGCCGTGAAATTGACCTGCGAGGCCATATCGAAAATGATCAAAACTCGATCGACCGCACTGGTGAAGAAGATGACATTATCGCAGAAGAGCACACCCCAGAGCCTGCGGCAGCGGCTGACACAGCAGAAGATGCAGCAGTAGAAGAAGCTGTGGAGGTCCAAGAGCCTAAAGAGTTCGTTGATGTTCAGCTAAAGTATGCGATTAAGCTCTTGAAAGATATGTCTAAGTTGCCTGAAACAAGGGTTGCGCAAGCCTCCGGAACCGGGCAATAATCAGCAAATTCCATTGCTGCTCGTTGCGAGGAAGGGGCATTAGCTGTGCGTAACAGTTTAAATTCTGTACTGATTGCCTGGGCCATCAGCCTTATTCTGCTGTTTGGTGGTATCCTTGCGGTAGAATATAGTTATGATCCCGACGCCTACAAAGAGCCGATAGCTGCCGCAGGTGAGGTTGATACTGAGGGCAACCAGAACACACAAGCAGGCAACAATACTGCAGATATCAGCGCCCCTGAAAGCCCGATAAAACTCGACCGCAACATGGCAATCCTCGAAGAAGCTGCATACGGATTACTGCCCCGACAGGCACGGACAGGTATGACCCCGTTGGAATATTACGCAGCGAAGCATCCGGCAGACACCAACATGCCCCGCATTGCCATCTTGATGACAGAGATGGGCATGCGCGCCAGAACGACAGAGCGCGCGATCAGTAGCCTGCCCACGGCTGTTGGATTTGCGTTTTCTCCCTATGGCCGGGATCTGGAAAACTGGGGTATCCAAAGCCGACAAAATGGACATGAAAGCTTCCTGATGATCCCGATGGAGCCTGTTAACGGCTCCCAGAATGATGCTGGGCCGCTGGCGCTGCTAACCAATAAAAATGCACGGGAAAATATTGGCCTTCTGAAAACATCTCTTGGCAAGATGACCGGATATGTTGGTGTGATTAATCACATGGGGTCAAAATTTACGGCAAATACGGACAGTATTCGACCCATTCTGGACGAGGTGAAGCGCAGAGGGCTGATGTTTGTCGATAGTCGCAGCAGCAGATATTCCCGCGCCGCCACAATCGCCCAGTCTATCAATCTGCCCGTTGCTATCAATAATGGCTATATTGACGAAATCCCATCAGAGGCTGACATACTGAACAGCCTGACAGATTTGGAAAACCGCGCACGAACGCTGGGGGCTGCACTTGGTCTGGCACGCCCCTACCCAATCAGTATGGATACGGTGTCCAAATGGGCCGAAACGCTTGAACAAAAAGGCTTTCAACTGGTACCGGTAACCGCGCTTGCAGATCGGCAACCTGTACGATGACTGACACGCTGCCGTATAGAAAATGCGCCGGTATTATGCTTTTAAATCCAGAGGGGCTAATCTTCACTGGCGAGCGAATTGACACCCCCGGCGCATGGCAAATGCCGCAAGGCGGCATAGATCCTGGTGAAACACCCCGCGAGGCAGCTTTCAGAGAATTAGAAGAGGAAATTGGTGTACCGCAGTCGGCAATCAAACTCCTCGCGGAAACGGCGGACTGGGTTACATATGACCTACCGCCTTCTCTTTTGGGGAAAGTTTGGCAGGGGAAATATCGCGGCCAGAAACAGCACTGGGCATTGATGCAATTGAACGCACCAGAAAGTGTGATCAATATCCATACGAAACATCCGGAATTTATGGCGTGGCGTTGGTCCTCGCCCGCTGAGGTCATTCGTGATATTGTCCCGTTTAAGCGGGATGTTTACAAAACTGTTATCGACGAATTTGCACCCTACATCAATCAGTAGCCTGTGCAGTTTTATGGGGGAAAAAGATGGCAAAAAAGGAAATCATATACAGCACAGCAGATCTCAGAAGTTTTCTGGATGATGCACAGCGCAATGGTTTATTCCTGCGCGTTGACAAAACTGTCAATATAGATACCGAAGTTGCCACCTTGTGCGCACAGGCCTATTGGCCCACCCTGTTTCGCAGCGTTGAAGACTATTGGAACTGTCTTCTGGTTGACGGCTTGACCCGCAACCGTAACACGCAGGCCATGGCACTTGGACTGGATTGTGCAGCCTCTGATGTGGTCCCCGGCTTCGCTGAGAAAATGTCCCAAGGCCCCGGCGAGACAGTCACAATCGACAATGCCCCTGTTAAGGAAATTATCTGGCGGGATGATGATGCCAGCCTGAACCGTCTGCCGGTACCTATCCCGACAGAGGGGAAAAACTTCCCCAAGATGAATATTATTGCTGAGGACTTTATGTCGCCCGTAATCAGCGGCGCCATTGCGATCGTGAAGCACCCGGTTACGGGTGTGCAGGCGACATTTCAGACCATGGCGAAAGTTGTCGGTGATTACCGGGCTCAGTTCACCATCAATTCAGAGAAGGTTCAGGATATATTAAAGGCCTGGTCAGATATGGACCAGCCCTGCCCGATTGCCCTTGTTATTGGTTGTCATCCTGCTATCGAGCTTTGTGCCCAGTTCGAAGACCCGGCCCATGATACCTGCGGGATGGATTATGTCTCTCATTTCCTGGGAGCACCCCTACCCCTTACCACCTGTGAAACAGCAGACTTACAAGTGCCTGCAACTGCAGAAATCGTCATTGAAGGCATTATTGACCAAAGACGCGAGCCTTACCTGCACCAGTCGTCCCCGTGCGGCACGTTTGCCCCCATAGTTAGTATGGAGCCGTTTTTCGACGTAACGGCCCTGACAAGCCGGGAAAACCCGATTTACAGACATATGCAGCCTAATCCCGCCACTGACTATCATGCTGCAATGGAATTGCGTTTGGCACCAGCTGTCTACATGCTCCTGACAGATGTGGGACTTACCGTGCACGATGTTGCAATGCCTACCAAAACTGGTGGCAGTTGCCTGATAGTGCAAATGACAACGCATTCAGCAGACGATATCAAAACAGCGTACAACACGATCAGCGGCATCAAACAGCCACCAAGGCTTGTCATCTTTGTTGATGAAGATATCGACATATACGATCTACACGACATAGTCTTCGCGCTCTCCACGCGCTGTGATCCAGCTGAAGACTTACGGCACAAACAGGACATGACCGGCATACCTGACGCGATAAATACGTTAATCAACGCAGGTGGTGGCATTGAAATCCTGCCGAACAATTGCTGGGCAATCGACGCGACAAAACCTCCACTGGATAATCCAGACAGACGGCGTGAATTTGATCGTATACAGGCTCGCGGTGAGGGACTTTTCTTCCTGGAAGACTATGTGAAGTAAAGATTTTTTTCTGTAAAGCCTGCTTAGCATAAGAAAAGATCTGTCATCCCACCTGCAAGATCATGACACCTGACAGGGCTTATCTGCGCTCTCGTCAAGCCTTGCCGGGCGATGTCCAAACACTTGCGAGCTATCAATGGCCCTCAAATGAATTGACTCACATAGCTGATTACTATATTTAACTATATGGTTAATTAATTATATGGTTAAATAAAATGGACCCACTAAGCGACACTTTCCATGCTCTTGCTGACCCCACACGCCGGGCGATTCTCCTATCACTGAAACACGGTGAGAAAAGCGCAGGCGATATAGCAAAACCATTTGCAATTTCTGCACCCGCGATCTCCAGACACCTTAAAGTCATGGAGAAAGCAGGGTTAATCGATAGGCGCCGTGATGGTCAGATCCTCTATTGTCAGCTTAGAGCTGACAGGTTGAAAGAGGCAACAGAATGGCTCGAACGCTATGCCCAGTTCTGGCAGTCGAGCTTTGGCCGCCTTGATCGCATATTAAGTACTGAGCATCCACGTACTGACAAATAATCCAGGAGATAAATAATGACTGCTGCCATGAAAGCAAAAGACCTAACCACCGAGCCAGTTCTTGAGATTGTTCGCACGTTTAACACCTCGCCGGAGCAACTATTCAAGGCCTTTACTGACCCTTTGATTATCAAAAAGTGGTGGGGCCCGGATACCATGGAAACAACTGTGTCTGAGATTGACTTGCGTGAAGGAGGTGCGTGGCGAACCGTTATGACAGCAGAAACAGGAGAGAGTTATGATGTGGCTGGGGTCTATAAAAAAATAGATCCACCGCATCAGTTGATCTTTACCTGGGCATGGCTGCAAGGCGCAAACCGCGGCGAAGAAACTACTGTTGAATTAACCTTTACAGATAAAGGCGACAAAACAGAGCTATACCTGAGACAAGGAAGCTTCGCTGATGGTTGTCAGGAACATTATGAAGGCTGGACCAGCGGATTGGATAACCTTGCGAAACTCTATTAATGCGTCATAGGATAAATCTATCTAACTCATCACTGGGCCTAATCTGGCCCAGCGACATGGAAAACCTGTGCACCAATAAGTTCCCCTTGATGATAACTGCAAGTAGTTCGCTATAGTCGAGCAGATTCATTTGGTGTATTGTTCTACTCCGTATAGTTTTTATCAGGAACAGGGTAGCCTCTTTGATCTCTGAGCTCACACACATGCAATTTGATTTTAGACCAGAAGATATTCATTCTGACCTGTCCCGACGGTTTTATAAACTGTGGCTATCAAAAAATGCAGAAGTATCCTACCTGCCTTCTTTGTCAGCATTTTCAGAAGAAGAGCTAGCTCCATTCCGGCATCAAATGTTCATTTTCGAAGTTCACAGAAATCCTCTGCGCTTCAAAGTGATTTTTAGCGGCAGTGCAAACAACGAAAAATTAGGATTTGATGCAACAGGCCAGTTTATGGAAGATATTCCTGACGCGCACCGCGGAATCCCAAGGTTTGAGCGAGCCGTACTGGAAGAAAAGCCCTATATCGCGAAGGTACCTTTGTACTGGGCTGGTAAGGAGCATAAATATTTTCATGTCCTGCAAGTGCCACTATCTAATAACGGCCGCGAACTTGATACAATGATTTTTATAAATCAGTACCCGTAATCATACAATTGTGCCTGTCGTAAGCTTTCACCAAACAGCTTAGACGCCAAAAAGAAAACCCCGGTACAGCGCACCGGGGTCTTGAATAGTTTTAAAGTCGACAGAATCTTACGCGACAATTTCCTGTAGCGCTGACATCCATGCCAATTCTTTTTCAAATCGTGCGCGTTCCACATCATCCTTGGCGTCTTCGATATCTTCGATCGTGTTCTGAATAGTCTTCGCAAGATCGTCAGTATCAACATCATCAAGAGACAGGGTTTCCTCTGCCAGGATCGTCAGACCATTTGGACCAACCTGTGCAAGACCACCTTTTAGGAACAGACGATCAGCTTCGCTACCATCTGTTTCATAAATCTCAACAACGCCAGGGCGGATTGTGGACATCATGGGCGCATGGTTCGGCAGCACACCGAAGTCACCGTCGGTGCCTGGAACCACAATCATCGCTGCCTCCGCGTCTTTCAAAAGACGCTCAGGAGAGACAATTTCATAATGCAAGGTATCAGACATGATGTCCCCTTATCCGTTAAATGATTACGCTGCGTCAGCTGCCAGCTTCTCAGCTTTGGCAATCGCCTGGTCAATACCACCAACCATGTAGAAAGCAGCTTCTGGCAGGTGATCATATTCACCGGCAACAACCGCTTTAAAGGAGCTGATAGTGTCTTCCAGCTGAACGAATTCACCAGGAGTACCAGTGAAGACCTCTGCCACATGGAATGGCTGGGACAGGAAGCGTTCAATCTTACGCGCACGTGCTACAACCAGCTTATCTTCCTCAGACAGTTCGTCCATACCAAGAATAGCGATGATATCCTGAAGAGACTTGTACTTCTGCAGAAGCTCCTGAACAGAACGTGCAACTTCATAATGCTCCTGACCAACAACCTGTGGGTCAAGGATACGAGACGTACTGTCAAGCGGATCAACCGCAGGGTAGATACCCTTCTCGGAAATCGCACGGTTAAGAACTGTTGTCGCATCAAGGTGCGCAAACGACGTCGCAGGTGCAGGGTCAGTCAAGTCATCCGCAGGTACGTAAACGGCCTGTACAGATGTAATGGAACCCTTCTTCGTAGACGTAATACGCTCTTGCAGGGCACCCATGTCAGTTGCCAGTGTTGGCTGGTAACCCACAGCAGAAGGAATACGGCCCAGAAGGGCAGACACTTCGGCACCCGCCTGTGTGAAGCGGAAGATGTTGTCAACGAAGAACAGAACGTCCTGGCCTTCCTGGTCACGGAAGTATTCTGCCAGTGTCAGACCAGTCAGGGCCACACGCGCACGTGCTCCTGGAGGCTCGTTCATCTGACCATATACCAGTGCCACTTTACTCTCGCCTTCAAGGTTGATTACCTTACTGTCGATCATTTCGTGGTACAGGTCATTACCTTCACGGGTACGCTCACCAACGCCTGCAAATACTGAGAAACCACCGTGACCTTTCGCGATGTTGTTGATCAGTTCCTGAATAAGAACTGTTTTACCAACACCCGCACCACCGAAGAGACCAATCTTACCACCTTTTGCGTAAGGTGCGAGAAGGTCAACAACCTTAATACCAGTAACCAGAACTTCTGCTTCTGTAGACTGGTCTTCAAAGGCAGGTGCTTCTGCGTGAATTGGTGCAACCTGCTTGTGACCGATTGGGCCACGCTCGTCGATTGGCTCACCAATCACGTTCAGGATACGACCAAGTGTTTCCGGACCAACAGGAACACTAATTGCGTTACCAGTGTCTTTAACTTCGCCACCGCGTACAAGACCTTCAGTAGCGTCCATCGCGATTGTCCGCACTGTGTTCTCGCCAAGGTGCTGTGCAACTTCGAGAACAAGGCGCTGGCCATTGTTGTCTGTTTCAAGGGCATTCAGGATAGCTGGCAGATCGCCGTCGAACTGAACATCGACAACGGCACCGATAACCTGTGTAATGCGGCCTGTGTTAGCCATTTTCTACACTCCTTCGTGTATTAATCTAAAGCGCTTCAGCGCCAGAAATAATCTCAATAAGTTCGTTCGTAATCGCAGCCTGACGGGTACGGTTGTATGTGATCGTCAGTCGGTCAATCAATTCGCCTGCGTTCTTAGTCGCATTCTCCATTGCAGTCATACTTGCACCCTGCTCGGAAGCAGCGTTTTCAAGCAGTGCACGATAGACCTGAACCGCCACGTTACGCGGCAGCAAATCTTCGAGAATTGCAGCTTCATCGGGCTCGTACTCATACACAGCGCCACCAAGATCGTCAGCAGGCTCATCATCGTTTGCCGCATTATTCAGCGGGACCGGGATAAGTTGCTGCTTGGTAGGCACTTGAGTAAGCGCCGACTGAAACTTGGAGTAAAACAGCGTTGCAACATCAAATTCATTCCGCTCAAACTTTGCCAGAACTTCTGTTGCAATTGACTGTGCATCCGCAAATCCAACACGCTTGATATGAGACATATCTTTGTTGTCGATAATGTATTCGCGGAATTCACGACGAAGCAGTGCCGTACTTTTACGGCCCACACACAGGATTTTGACTTCCTTGCCTGCTGCCAAAATCTCACGAAGATGTTGGCGTGCGAGCTTCACGATATTGGTATTGAAACCACCGCAAAGCCCCTTATCAGATGCAGCAACGATAACGAGCTCAACATCGTCTTTACCAGTGCCGACGAGGAGAGGTGACGCACCAGGCTGGTCAGCAACCGCTGTACCGAGCCCGGTAAGTACTTTTTCCATACGCACAGCATAGGGGCGCGCAGCTTCCGCCGCTTCTTGCGCCCGACGCAGTTTGGATGCCGCAACCATTTTCTTGGCTTTGGTAATCTTCTGCGTCGACTTGACGGAAGAGATCCTGTTTTTTAGGTCCTTAAGGCTTGCCATAGGTCCAGCCTTTCTCCGTTAATCGTTGAACTTAGCTAAATGCTTTAGCAAAAGCATCAAGGATTGATTTCAGCTTGGCGATAGTGTCGTCCGACAGCTTGCCTTCTTTCTTGATCGTACCAAGAACATCAGCATGCTTAGAGCGCATTTCCGCGAGGAACTGCTCTTCAAAACGAGTTACATCACCAGTTGCGATACCGTCCAGGTAGCCGTTCACACCAGAGAAGATTGAAGCAACCTGCTCTTCAATTGGAAGTGGCTGATACTGGCCCTGCTTCAGCAGTTCTGTCAAACGGGCACCGCGGTTCAGAAGCTTCTGCGTTGCCGCATCAAGATCAGAACCAAACTGCGCAAATGCTTCCATCTCACGGTACTGAGCAAGTTCAAGCTTAATAGAACCCGCTACCTGCTTCATCGCCTTGATCTGTGCTGCAGAACCCACACGGGAAACTGACAGACCAACGTTAATCGCAGGACGGATACCCTTGTAGAACAGTTCAGTTTCAAGGAAGATCTGACCATCCGTGATCGAAATCACGTTTGTTGGAATATATGCAGATACGTCACCAGCCTGTGTTTCAATAACTGGCAGTGCAGTCAAGGAACCAGCACCGCTGTCATCAGACATTTTCGCAGCACGCTCCAGAAGACGGGAGTGCAGGTAGAAAACGTCACCAGGGTATGCTTCACGTCCAGGAGGACGACGCAGCAACAGAGACATCTGACGATATGCAACAGCCTGCTTGGTCAGGTCATCATGAACGATAACCGCATGCATGCCGTTGTCACGGAAGTATTCACCCATGGCTGTACCAGTGTATGGTGCCAGGAACTGAAGTGGTGCAGGCTCAGACGCTGTTGCCGCTACAACGATTGAGTATTCCATCGCACCTTTTTCTTCGAGTGCTTTAACAATCTGCGCAACAGTAGAACGCTTCTGACCAACCGCAACATAGATACAGAACAGCTTCTCGCTATCGTCTTTTGCAGCATCATTCACAGATTTCTGATTGATGAATGTGTCAATCGCAACCGCTGTTTTACCAGTCTGACGGTCACCAATGATCAGCTCACGCTGGCCACGACCAACCGGCACAAGCGCATCAATCGCCTTTAGGCCGGTCTGCATTGGCTCATGTACAGATTTCCGAGGGATAATGCCAGGCGCCTTAACTTCCACACGACTACGTGCTTCTGCCTTGATCGGGCCTTTGCCGTCGATTGGGTTACCAAGTGCGTCAACAACGCGACCCAGCAGACCTTTACCAATAGGCACGTCCACGATATCGCCGGTACGCTTTACAGTGTCACCTTCTTTAATACCGCGGTCATCGCCGAAAATAACGATACCAACATTGTCTGTCTCCAGGTTAAGAGCCATGCCCTTAACACCCCCTGGAAACTCAACCATTTCACCAGCCTGAACCTGGTCAAGGCCATATACACGGGCAATACCGTCACCAACAGAGAGAACGGTGCCAACTTCAGAAACTTCTGCGTCTGTGCCGAAGTTTGCGATCTGGTCCTTCAGGACCTTGGAAATTTCCGCCGCACGGATATCCATTACTGAACCCCTTTCATAGCGATTGCGAGGTTATCGAGTTTGGTCTTGAGTGAACTGTCAACCATTTGTGATCCGAGCTTTACAGTCAGACCACCGAGGAGGCTCTCATCCACATCTGCGGTGATTGCCACATCCCGGCCAACAGCCGATTTAAGTGTTTTGGTCAAATCTTCCAGCTGCTTTTTCGTCAGCTTCTTCGCGCTTACAACACTCGCGCTAACCTCTCCACGTTGGAAAGAAAGAAGCTTGAAATAGTCAGCAATGGAGGACTTGAGAGTATTCAAACGGCGATTCGCCGCCAGTACACCAAGAAACTTGCACGTAAGATCACTCAGTTCCGCAGCTTTAGCAACGGCCTGAGTACCCTTTTCCTGTTCTTCACTGCTGAAGAGCGGAGATGTAACAAGTGTCTTGAATTCTTCTGATTCACCAAGCAAGGCGTCCAGCTTGGCAAGATCGGTCTCTACCGCTTCAAGCGCTTTGGATTCCAAGGCAAGCTCGAAAAGCGCAACCGCATAACGGCCAGAGATTCCGGAAACTATTGATTTGTGTGAGGCCACTACAGACAATCCCTAGGTTTGGTCTGATACCCGTTGTACACAATATGCCAGCCGCCCTTAGTATGGACCGCTCGCACGCTAAAATATTATTAATTTTGATCGGGTTTTCATTTCACAGAGTGAATATCTTTCCGTCAAAATGCGAGCATCGTCTAGCACAAGGTTCTCCCATGCGCAAGAGGCAGAAAGCCACATTTTAGCCGGGCAAGACGATTCTACGCAGTACCAGACATTTAAGGATCGGAATTCTGAAATCCACAATAATCAATATTAGATATTTGATGTGTGCATAACCCATTTGAAACATGTGATATTTTTCATAATACCCCTGGCAAATAAACTTTACTATTAAACCAAGGCGCAATACACTAATAAGTGTATTTATTTCCATTGATTGCTACCAGTGCTATTTTGGTCAGGTTTGTACATGAAGGTTTGTCTGCGTCCCCTTCCCTTGAATGTCCTGTGGTTTGCCTTGTTTTCAATTCACCCCCACCCACAACATTCTCTTCCTTATTACCGTAGTGTGCTGACGCACCTGAACAAACTTCAAATAGTCCTCTTTATACTTCTCCGAATTGCGCTTGCTCCGCTCGCGGCTCTTTTAGCACTTGCTTGGATGATCAGAGTACCCCGTGAATTCAAACATGGGTTTTATGGCGATGTTATCCGCTGTTTTAAGGGTGCTATATGGTACGGCGCCTTACCCGCCGATTACTATAATTATGCGCTGCACTCCTCCCCGCACCCGCATGGTCTCTATTCACGACGAATCGAGACAAAAGGCATGTTTGACCTTCTCAATAGCGCGGCACGGGATGAACGCAACACCCTGGCAGACAAAGAACAGTTTTCTATAGTTTGCCAAAAATATCAAATTCCGACAGCCCGCATTCTGGCTGTAGCCGGCCCTGACCGACATGTTAAAGATTTACCAAAGCGTGATATTTTCATTAAACCAGCCGAGGGCTCTAAAGGAGAGGACACTATAAGCCTTCAGTATAATGAAGAAAATAATAGCTATTTTGATAATCGCTTCAAAGTCCCTCTCAGCACGCAGGCCGCCATTCAGCAAACGAATGACATTGCCCAGCGTAAAAAAATCTTAATCCAGACGCTTGTATCAAACTCTTCTGAGATAGCACCGATTTCTCCCGGTGGCCTGGCTACCGCACGTATATATACTGTCAAAACCGTTGAGGGTGACTACCGCTTGACCAATGCACTCCTGCGTTTATCCGGGGCATCGACGAACATCACAGACAACTTTAACAATCAACTCGCCAGCAATGATGGCAACATGGCATCTTGTATAGATATTGAGACAGGGAAGCTGTCAGCAGCTATCGTAAATAATTGTCATAATATCTCTAAAAATAAATATCGTCCGCACCACCCCGAAACCGGGGCACAGATTGAGGGAATCACACTTCCCTGGTGGACGGACATAAAACGGCTCTGCTTGCGAGCACACGAACAGGCATTCAAAAAATTTGTTTTTATTGGCTGGGATGTTGCCTTAACTGATAAAGGTCCGGTCCTGATCGAAGGAAACTGGAACCCTGGCATAACATTTATTCAGCGTATTGAAGAACGCCCATATGGCGGCTGCCCACTAGAAAACCTTCTAAACAAACAGTTCGAAGCTATCTTGTCTCAAAAACCGCCAATTCACGGGATCATCTAACCCCGTCAGAGAACAGGGTATCCGCAGCAATCTAGTCTTTATAAAGAATATACTCAGAAGTAATTCTGCGCAGGGTGCCGTCTGCCCTCATATCAGCGATAACGCCCTCAATTGCATCCCGTTTTTCTCTGGGCAAATGTCGACTGTAAAGCATCCACTGATCAAAAGAATTATGCTCGAAAGCAAGCATTTCGGTTCTATCACCAAGCCCCTGACGCCGGATTGCATAAATCGCAGCAAGATCATGATAATAGAAAACCCGCCCCCAGCGGCCACCCGCTACAAGTGATATGGCATGTTCAACATCACGAAACTGATCATCGACTTTCAGTTGTTTATGCGACTGCAACCACGATGCGGTAGATGTTCCAAAGGGCGTTAAAATTAATGCATTATCACCGGTCAAATTTTCTATTCTCTTCAGACTGAGAGGGTCATCAGCGCGTTTCACAGCAACCATTGTGATTTTATAGATTGGTTCTTTGGAGAATATATAAAGTTGCTCACGCTCAGTGTGACGACCGCCGGCCCCACAATATACATGGCCGCGACCATCTCGCAAATCCATCAGAATACGCTTGATCGGAACGCCAACAGACGGCAATTCTGCCTGAAAACCATGCGCCCCGATACGTTCCGCAATTTCGGAATACAATTCCCCGCATAAGCCACCAAGACTGTCACGAAAAATATACTTGGGTTCAGCATCCTGTGCCAAAAACCGTATGGTCTGGTCAGCTGCAACAGGATTTTGCATACCTGCAAGGCTAATCAACAGTATACAAATAAGTCCAGATGCCTTACTTCTAAGCTTACGCGTTTTCATGATTACTCCCATACTCATCTGCAACGCACTCACATCCCCATATTGTCCATGCAGCAGTAGTCACTTCTTACGATTCGGCCACTAGTCTGACAAAAAATGCCACCAAATGCTATCAACTTATTGTATTAAAGGCCCACATTTTTACAAACTGATTGCATCCGTTACATAAAGCTATACGGGTCAATGTCCACTTTCACCTTCACCTCTGGTAGCATTTTGGTGCGTCCGAACCAGTCCCGGATAATCACCTGTACAGGTTCCCCTTTATGTGCATGCAAAAGCATTCTCATTCTGAAATTCCCTCTAACCCGTGCCATCGGCGCCGGAGCGGGCCCATAGACCTGGACACTCCCGGATGCTGGCGCACTAACCGCCAACAATCGCCCCTGCTCCATCACAGTCCGCTGGTTAGGTCCCGATAAGATCAACGCTGCAAGCCGTCCAAACGGGGGCATATGAAGCTTTTCCCGCGCCTCGCCCTCAAGCCGCATTAAATGTTCACCATCATTATTGGCAAGTGCGGTGATTACTGGATGATCCGGCTCATAGCTCTGCAACAGGACTTCACCCGGCTTATCGGCACGGCCCGCCCGGCCTGCGACCTGCTCCAACTGTTGATAAGTGCGCTCACCCGCACGTAAGTCGCCTCCCCTAAGCCCAAGGTCGGCATCAATAACACCAACAAGTGTCAGGTTTGGAAAATGGTACCCTTTCGTGACGATCTGCGTCCCGATAATAATATCAAGACGCCCCTCGGCAATCTGGTGCACCATCGTGGCTGTCTCGGTCGGACTTTCCATCGTATCGCTTGTCATCACCCCAATACGGGCGGACGGAAAGTCCCGGTTAACTTCTTCAAAAAGCCTTTCAACCCCGGGGCCACACGCTACCAGACTATCAGCAGTATCACACTGGGGGCATGCCTCGGGCACAGGAATTTCATGACCACAGTGATGGCATTCAAGCTTATGCTTGAACCGGTGCTCAACGAGCCATGCAGAACAGTTAGGGCATTCAATTCTGTGACCGCATGTCCGACACAGCGTAAGCGGCGCATACCCACGCCTGTTCAGAAACAGCATGGTCTGTTCATGCCGGAACAACCTTTTATCAATGGCCTCTTTTAGTTTTGGTGATAGCCAACTACCAGCAGCGGGCGGATGCTTGCGCATATCAATCGTATGAATGTCCGGCAAGACTGCCTGACCATGACGTTCACGCAGCTTCAGGCAGACGTATCTGCCACTATTCGCATTGACCAAACTCTCCATCGACGGTGTGGCGCTGGCCAACACGATCGGGCATTCCGCATATTTCGCCCGCACAACCGCCATATCTCTGCCGTGGTACAGAACACCCTCTTCCTGCTTGTAAGATGGATCATGCTCCTCATCCACTGTAATGAAGGCCAAGTGCCGAAATGGCAGGAACAGGGCAGACCGCGCCCCGACAACAACCCGCGCTTCACCCGTAGCAATCTGACGCCAGGCGCGTCGTCTTTCCGCCTGACCGACGTCGCTATGCCAAACAACCGGGCGAACACCAAACCGGTGATGAAACCGATCCAGCCACTGACTTGTCAGGGCAATTTCCGGCACAAGAACCAAAACTTGCGCACCGCCAGTCTTCAAGGCTTCTGCAAGCCCTTCAAAATAGACTTCGGTCTTGCCCGATCCGGTAATGCCGTCCAAAAGAAAGGGCGCAAAACCACCTGTGAAAACAGCGTTTTTAATTGCCTCTGCAGCAATTGTCTGTTCCTGAGACAATTCTGGGCCGTGCCTAGATATATCTGGTTGCCCATAAGGACTATCCGCCGCAATCGTGGTTGTTTGCAGCGCCCTGCACTTCATAAGGCCGCGCACAACCGCATCACTGACAGAGGCAGTCTTGGCAAGTTCAGGGACCGTACGCACCCTGCCATCGGCAGCTGCGTCCAACACGGCCTGTCGTGCGTGCGTCATGCGCGCTGGTGGGGCACAGTCCGCCGTCCAGCATACGCCTGTCTGTGAAGGCCCTTCCTCGAGGGCAGCCTGGACAGGCAGGCACATTTTCAAAACGCTTCCCAGTGGCGACAAAGTATAGGCTGCAACCCAGGCAACTAACTTCAGTAACTCTTCCGACAAAGGTGGGACGTCATACAGCTTTTCTATGGACTTCAGCTTGGCATCTGAGACTTTTTTGCCGCTCTGATCGCTCGCCTTATGCCAGATGACCCCGCGCACCTTGCGCCCGCCCAGGGGAACTTCAACAATTAAACCGGGTTCAGGCGGCGGCATCTCATTATCCCACCGGTAATCAAGCACACCAAGAGGAGCAGTTGTCACAACAGGCACACGCAGGACCGTACCTTTTGGCCCCGTTTCAGTCTGAGACTGCTCCCTGTCATCGAAAAAACCGTGCTGCATAAACCGTTCTTTACCCTCATCCTCTCTAACTGTACATGCCATGACTGATCGTTTTCTCCAATGGCATATTTGCACATTGGTATATGCACCATCACCCATCAACCCCGTAGTATGATCACAGACATGCCGCCCTTGCGCCGCCCAGCAGGCTTTCCGCTTGATTGCGGGGGGCGACTCAGGTAGTCAGTGCGTTGAAACAAACGTCCCGCCACCGAAACCGGCGTCAGTTTGTCGACTGACAGTCAGACAAGGGACGACAAGGAGACAAACGGATGAAATTTTTCCTCGACACCGCCAACATCGACGAAATTCGTGAAGCGAATGATACAGGACTACTCGACGGTGTAACAACCAACCCTTCGCTGATCAAAAAAGCTGGTCGCGACTTCTTTGAAGTGATTACCGAAATTGCTGCACTGGTAGATGGTCCCGTATCTGCCGAAACCGTTGCGCACGACCACGAGACCATGCTGAAAGAAGGTCTGAAATGTGCGAAGATTTCTGATAAAATTGCTGTTAAGGTGCCGCTGACTATTGACGGATTGAAAACCTGTAAAGCCCTGCGCGCAGAAGGTATCATGGTCAATGTTACGCTGTGCTTCTCTGCCAACCAGGCTCTTTTGGCTGCAAAAGCAGGCGCCAGCTTCATTTCTCCGTTCGTTGGACGTCATGACGATGTTGGTTTTAACGGCATGGAACTGATCGAAGACATTCGTGTTATCTATGACAACTATGGTTTTGATACAGAAATTCTGGTCGCCTCCGTACGTCACCCAGCGCATATTCTTGAAAGTGCCCGGATCGGTGCGGATGTTGCCACCATGCCGTGGGACGCGATGAAGAAGCTCTTTAATCATCCACTGACAACAAATGGCCTGGCTGGTTTTGATAAAGACTGGGCCGCTACAGGCTTCTCAATCCTTTAAGAGCGGTCAAATTCAGATCATGAAAAGGCGGGACTGTCACTGGTGCCGCCTTTTCAATGCGAGTACACCATGCTTGATGACTTGATAAAACAATACCCTTTCCCGTCCGTTCCTGACGGAACAACACCGTGGAATTACACCCTGGGTGGCGGCGGTCGCGAAATGATCGACGCGATCATCAAAGAAGACAAACCCAAAATCATGCTGGAAATTGGCTGCTTTCTGTGTGCATCAACCAGACGGTGGCTGGAACTGGATCCCAATCTGATCGTCATTGGCGTTGATCCCTGGGATGAGGAAGGACTGACAGAACAGTGCAGACGTTACATAGGACGGCCAAATCTGACCCGCGCCTACCCGGATAAGGAAACACAGCTACAGTTTGTTGCAGATGTCGAAAGCCAGACGCCATTTCTGACCGCCATGGCCAATATCCTTGACTATCAGGACCGTTTCATTCCGGTTCGGGATTATTCACCTGCTGCGCTCTATAAAATCGCCGAAATCGGTGTTGTGCCAGACCTGGTATATATAGATTGCACAAAACAGCCCGATGAACTGGAAGTCAGCCATAAACTCTGGCCAAACGCTCGCATCACCGGTGACGACTGGCACTGGAACCGCGCGTACGGTTACCCCATGCGTCAGGTTGTGAACAATTTTGCCGACACATACGGCTTTGATGTAGAAGCCGACTGGGCAACATGGGTGCTGACAAAAAAATAAATTCTTGCTCCATCATCCTCTGCCGATTAAAGTCACGGCAGACAAACACAGGAGCTTTTTTGTCTACTAATACACTATCCGAGACCCGATAAACCCTGCCCGGCACGCATCTGCGTGATCCAGCAGGCAGGGAAAAAATCTTTCTCACCTTCTGCACACCGTTCGCAGAAGAAGGTTTTTGCTATCTCGGAGAAATCCATTGAATATTTCCAAACAGGAACAGCGCGCCTTGCACGTGCTGGCACAGGGTGGTGCGGTCCTCCTGACGCGCGATACCACGCGCAAAATTATCCAGGCAGACTGTGTAAACAGAGACGGCTGGCATTTAACCGGTTTTAACGTTGATCTTTTCAAGCGCCTGAAGAAACGTCGCCTGATCAGCAGTCGGAATTCCCGGCCGTACCGGATATCCTCGCTCGGTCTTTCTGTAGTCCGTTCGCAGATGAACAATCGCTAGAAAGGACTCGATCACATGACACTACATATTAAACCTGCCACTAATGCTGACATTCAGAAGCTGCCGGATATTTGCTATGCAACCATCCGGCGTTGCTACCCCACTATCATTGGGGCAGATACCGTAGAGACATATACCAAAAGCGGCGCTGTGCCGTCCTATTTCTCTCAGAATAAGGACACGACGCTATGCCTTTATAGTGACGATCAATTGATTGGCGCGGGCACATACCGGGACAATCGTGTCGATCTGATGATGATACACCATCAAATGCACCGGTCCGGGGCCGGTAGCCGTCTACTAGCAGCACTTGAAGACATTCTGCTTAAAACACATAAACGCCTGACCCTGGATTGTTTCACCAACAATCTACAGGCAATGAATTTCTATCAAAAACACGGATGGAAACCTGTACGGCAGTTTCAGGATGAATACGACATTCACTACACAGTTCTTGAAAAGTCTACACCGCCGGCATAAATGGCCGGGCTGGAAAACATGAAAAGTAAAGAGCGCCTCAAGGGGCGCTCTTTACACTACTGTTTATTCGTTTTCAAAAACCCAGGTAACGTGCCCCATCTTTCGGCCTTTCCGCGGCTCTAATTTGCCGTAGTGATGGAAATGGGCCGTTTCATCCAGAAGATATTTCTCATACTCAAGAATATCTTCCCCAAGCAGATTCTTCATCTCCACCCGGCCTTTGGCCACGGGTGAACCAAGTGGCAGACCACAAATCGCTCGAACATGCTGCTCGAACTGGCTGGTTACCGCGCCTTCAATGGTCCAGTGGCCACTATTATGAACGCGGGGGGCAATTTCATTGACGATCACTTCGTTTGTGGCATCAACCACAAACATTTCCACCGTCAGAATACCAATATATTCAAGCGCGTTTGCAATCCGCGTTGCCATGACCTTTGCCTTGGCTTCGATCGCGGGCTTCAGCGTTGCCGGGATTTTGGTAGTATCCAGAATATGATCCGTATGGACATTTTCGCCAACCGGGAAAGCAGCCACATCACCGCTTTCAGACCGGGCAACGATGACACTGATCTCGCGGTCAAACTTGATGAAACCTTCTAAAATGGCCGGTGCACCCGCCGTCACTTCCAGAACATTGTCAATATCAGCCCGCGCCTTGATCATCATCTGCCCCTTGCCGTCATACCCAAAACGGCGGGTCTTCGCCACACAAGGGCGACCAATCGTCTTAATCGCAACATCAAGTTCTTCGCGTGTTGTAAAGGCTGCATACGGTGCCGTTTTCACACCGCTGTCATTCAGGAAATCTTTTTCAACCAATCTGTCCTGCGCCACTTTCAATGCATTGGCACCTGGGCGAAGAAGCGTATGACGCGCCACAATATCTGCTGTTTGCGCAGGAACATTTTCAAATTCGTAGGTGACCACGTCCACAGATTTGGCGAAAACTTCGAGTGACTCTTCGTCTTCATATTCCGCAATCGTGAACTGGTGTGCCGTCTGGAACGCAGGGCTTCTGCGGTCGGGACAATAAATATGGCTTTTATAGCCAAGTCTGGCCGCAGCCATAGCAATCATACGGCCGAGCTGCCCGCCGCCAAGGATGCCGATCGTGCCACCGGGCTTAATAACTGTCAGATTTTGAGCGCCCATTTTATTCATCCACAGGTTCTTCGGCGATACTGGCCGTCTGGGCCGCGCGCCATGCTTCCAGCCTTTCAGCCAAATCATCGTCCATCAACGCCATGACGCTGGCAGCCAGCAGGCCTGCATTGATGGCACCCGCTTTACCAATCGCGAGCGTCCCCACAGGGATACCGCCAGGCATTTGAACAATAGAAAGCAGGCTGTCATTACCGGACAGGGTGCTGCTTTTGATCGGTACACCAAACACCGGCAGGGCCGTCATGGCGGCCGTCATGCCAGGCAGATGAGCAGCACCGCCAGCGCCGGCGATAATGCATTTCAACCCTCGGTCTTTTGCAGACTTGGCATACTCGTACAAGCGATCTGGCGTCCGGTGTGCAGAAACAATCCGGGCTTCAAAAGCGACGCCCAGATCTTCAAGCACCGTAGCTGCATGCTTCATTGTAGGCCAGTCAGATTGACTACCCATAATAATTCCGACAACCGGCGTATCGTTACTCATAGAGAATGCTTGCCCTATTTTGTTCAAGGTCCAGCGCACCTGCGCCACAAGGCGTCGCATTATATGCACGCACAAATTATATGCAAGCGCACAATATCAACTGCCGACAGCTCTGACACCGTACGCGATCACAAGCATAGCATCACTAAACCCTTAAAAGAGGGATTCCCATTTACTATATAATAAGATAGACAATATAGACTGATAGAATTCAGGTACTTGAACACACAAGAATTGGAGTGGTCATGAAGATATCCAACACCCCTGGGACGTATGGTCCTGGTCGGGCTGCCGCCACGGGGCGCACGCAGAAAAGCGGATCAACGACACGTGTTGGAACGCCGTCTTCCGTGCGTGATATTCATGACACCGTAGAAGTACAAAGTATTCCTGCAGATGAAATGACCCCTGCGGTCCAGCGCGCTATCATGCAATTGGTCGAGGAAGTTGACGCCCTGCGCCGCGAATTGCATGAAGCGAACAAACGCCTTAAAGACATTGAAGACCTGGCCGATATGGATCCGCTTCTGCCTATTCCAAACCGGCGAGCCTTTGTACGTGAACTTAGTCGCATGATCAGTTTTGCCCAGCGGTACGGCGCGCCGTCTACACTCGTCTTCATCGACTTAAACGACATGAAATATTTCAACGACACGTACGGACATGATGTTGGTGATCAGGTTCTGTTGCATGTGGCTAATCTCTTGATCGCAAATGTACGCGACACTGATATTGTCGCCCGTCTGGGCGGTGACGAGTTCGGTCTGATACTGGCACAGGCGGACGATAGTGTTGGCCATAACAAGGCCGAGGCCCTGATCAACCTGATACAGTCCCATCCGATCGAGATTAACGGTAAGCCCTATTCCCTGAAAATGGCATTTGGCACTTATACTTTCTCTGGCAATGATGAACCCAAAGAAGTCATCGATAAAGCTGACCGTGCTATGTATGAGAAAAAACGGGCGATGAAAAATGCGGAGCCACGCTAACGGATGCTATAGCCCTATCAGGCGATAATGTCAGGAAGCAGCATATCTTCCAATTTGGATATTTGGTCTTTCAAGATCAACTTACGTTTTTTCAACCGCTGAACCTGCAAATGATCAAAAGTGCCAACAGACATCATTGACTGAATAGCATCGTCCAAATCACGATGCTCTTCCAGAACTTCTGAAAGCCGTTGCTGGATTGCCTGATCATCCATAGTTTTGAAACTCCGTAAGCACCCGCCAATATGTGCCACACAGTACCGTATCTAAGCAATATAGATATGTCTGACATGTTGACGGCGCGATTATACCATGTCTTCTATAACGGGAGAAGAAAGACTGGCATAGATAAACGGGAAAATTGTACAATTGATTGATTTTGAGGATAATTTTTGGAATTGGTCAGTACAGCGCTACGGACAGCAGGGCATGAAGGACGCTTTTCTCGATGCTCAGGACCGATTCGGCATGGATATCAATCTTGCCTTGCTCTTTCTCTACCTTGACCAACACAACAAACACCTGACCGGTGACACCATCAAGGAGCTATATTCCCTGTCTCACCACTGGCAATCTGTACATCTGGCCCCCCTCAGACAACGCAGGCGCAGCGCACAGGGCACCGCCGACTATGATGACCTGAAGGCGCAGGAACTACGCCTGGAAAAGCAGGAGCAAAAAGCATTGGTCGCCGCCTGCAAGCCATGTGATGGATCAGGCAGACTAGCGGCAGAATATCTGAAAAGCCTGGCCTTGCCGCAGACACTTCAGGCAAAGCTTCTTAAGCTAAAATCACAGGACTAGCGTACGAGTCCCGCCCCTACCCAATCAGCGCCGATGACAGGGCACATGGAAGTGTGCTGCCAATTCTCAAGCAGAATCAAGATCAAACGCGGATTTGACACTTTTCACGTGACAAACATATGACATTGATGATCAAATGTTATTGGTAATTATACATAGAAGGAGAGCGAATGATGAGTATTGAAACGCATGTAGAATCTCTGGCCAATAAACATGCTGAAATTGAAGAAACTATCTCCCGTGAAGAACATCGACCTGTTCCAGACACTATGAAACTCTCCCAACTCAAAAAGAAGAAACTTCGAATTAAAGAAGAAATGGCAAGCTTGATGACACGACATTAACGTCAGATATCACCAGGAAATGCAGAAACGCACGGCATATGCCGTGCGTTTTTCTTTGTGTCGCTCTCTGCAGCTTCGTTATGAAAACAATCCACCAGACACTTGCTTTTGTTATCCCAACAACGGAATAGCAATAACCTTAGGTATCAGTTGCGAGCGTATCATCCTCTGCTGCAGGCGCTTCAGCTACAGTGACATCTGCCTCAGACGCATCCGCCGCACCGTCTGCAGGGGCATCACCCTTGGCAAGCATTTTTTCTTTGCGCGCACTAGCCAGTTTTACAGCTGCATCCAGTTCAAGCTGCTTACACAGGCCCAGACCTACAGGGTCCTGAGGTTTAATATTGGAAGAATTCCAATGTGTTTTACCCCGGATTGCCTGAATTGTTGGCTTGGTTGTTCCAACCAGACGACTGATCTGTAGGTCGCTCAGCTCCGGATGATTACGCACAAGCCATGCAATAGCATCGGGCTTATCCTGCCGCTTGGAAACAGGTGTGTACCGGGGCCCCTTGGTGCGCGGCATCGCCTTCACTTCATCTTCCAGCAGTTTCAGGGAAGCTGTGCTGTCATCCTGACAACGTTTAATTTCATCCCACGTCAGCTGTGCATTCGTTGTAGGGTCAAGCCCCACGATATGCGCACCAACAGTACCATCTGCAACACCCTGCACCTCAAGCTTATGGAGACCGCAAAATTCTGCAATCTGATCAAAAGTCAGGGTCGTATTATCTACCAGCCATACGGCAGTTGCCATTGGCATAAGAGGCTGTGTCATGCCTTAATCCTCTCAAATTACGTCCTCGAATATCCACAGTCCCGACGACAATAGAAGCCGGTCCAGCAAACCGCTCTGGCTCGCTGCCCTCAACCCGTAAGCTACCTTTTGGTGAATGAGGGGGGAAGGGAATCTCCTCCCGAACACCTTTATTATCAGGATAAATACAGTCTGTCACCGATTTTAATCGACGGTCAGAATGATTTTGCCCATATGTCGACTGGACTCCATCAGGGTATGCGCCGCAGCAGCATCCGCAAGGGGAAGCACAGTATCAATAACAGGACGCACGGTACCTGCTTCCAGTAGCGGCCAGACATTGTCCCGCAGATTACCCGCAATAGCGCCCTTAAAGCCATTATCACGTGGCCGCAGCGTACTGCCGGTCAGGACAAGACGCTTCAGCATCACTGGCATCATAGTAACCTCTGCAGTGGGGCCGGTCAGAAATGCAATGGAAACATGTCTGCCTTCAAGCGCCATACAGCTTATGTTTCTGTTTAAATACGCCCCACCAACCATATCAAGGATCACATTCACGCCCTGCCCACCGGTTTCGGCTTGCACGACGTCTTCAAACTGCTGTTCACGGTAATTTATGGCAAAATCTGCCCCCAGCGACTTGCAGAAGGCGACCTTGTCCGCACTGCCTGCTGTCGTGAAGACAGTTGCGCCAAAGGCCTTTGCCAACTGGATTGCGGTACTGCCAATACCGGAAGAGCCGCCATGAACCAGGAACTTTTCGCCAGCCTTTAGTCCTGCCCGGTCAAACACATTTGACCAGACGGTGAAATAGGTCTCTGGCAAGGCAGCCGCGTCGACCATGCTGAAGCCCTTCGGCACGGGCAGAACTGTCTCCCTTGGTGCCGTAACATACTGTGCATAACCGCCCCCTGGGACCAGCGCACAAACTGCATCGCCAATGGCAATACCCTGGACAGACGCACCAAGAGCCTCAACCACACCAGCAACTTCCAGACCCGGAATATCACTGGCACCCGGCGGCGGGGGATACAGCCCCAGTCGCTGCACACAGTCCGGGCGATTTACACCAGCCGCTGCAACCTTTATCAGCACTTCCCCGTCACCTGGGGTTGGGACCGGTCGATCACATACTTTGAGTACTTCCGGTCCACCCGGCTTTTCTATTTCTACGGCTTTCATGGTGCTTGCCTCCTTGTTCCAGTTGGTGCCACTATGGGCCGGAACAAATCTGGAGACAAGACATGGATGATGATGATCTGCCTATGCGTAAAGACAGCCCTCTGTCTGCGGTCGAAAAAGAAGATTTATACGACTATAGCGTTGCAGAACTTGAAGACCGCATTCACCGGCTTGAATGTGAAATTGCCCGTACGAAAGCGGATATGGCAGGAAAATCGAATAGTATGGCCGCCGCAGAAGCGCTTTTTAAATCCTGATCCACACCAAACGCACTCTACTGTGCGTTTGGTATTTCATTGTTCCCATCCGTTAGGATGCCGGACAGGTTTTTCCTCTGATTTCCTGCTGTTTCCTTAGCGCCGCCAAACCAATACGCTGGAGTGTAGGATAGCTGTCCTGATGGTTAGCCATCAACGCCACACTGATATCGGCTTCCGGATCCACCAGCAGCAAAGCAACAGCCCCCATGGAACCACCAGAATGCCATACCATATAGTCACAAGCAGCATTTGACAGTTTCTGATCATCACCTGATTTCAAACGGTCCTGCATCCGCTGACCTACCATCCAGCCAATTCCAAATCCGGTTGGTGTGCCGTCATTAAGCTGCTGCTCCTTGAAAAGCAGGTCCAGTGTCTCAGCTTTCAAATATCCCGGCTTCACATGGGCAAGGCCAAAATACATCATATCTGTTGCGGTTGTTGTAAATCCGCCGCCGGCCCATTTGTAACTGTTGTCAACATCGGGTGCATACCCAGTTGCAACATGAAAACGTGCCAAATTGGGGATGTCTTTGGTTACATCCTCTGCCAGCGTATTATCCAGATTTAGCGGTTTGAAGACTTCCCGGTCCATCATAGCCAGAAATTCATCCCCGCCCATTTTCTCCAGCGCGGCACTGATTAAATTCCAGCCGTAGGACGTATAAGAAACCTTGGTCCCTGGTTCAAATTCAAGGGGGTCTGCAGAAAAAATCACCAATCCATCAATAACCGTTGGATAGTGCACGTTGCTTGCAAATTCATTACCCCGATAGTGACGCACACCCGCCGTATGTGTAGTAAGCTGCCGCAAACTGATCGGCCATTGTTTCGGCCCATATTCGGGAACCAGCCTTGATACATCTGTATCCAGATCAACCAGCCCACGTTCATATAAGCGTGCAAGCAGAGCAGCTGTCATGATTTTGGAAACACTGCCCGGGCGCATTTTCGTATCAACAGTTACCGGCGCGCCAGATTTATAATCAGCATCGCCGAAACCTTCTGCCCACAATAGTGTGTCACCTGCCCCAATAGCAAAGGTAATACCCACGACATTATCTTGGGCAACAGCGGCTTCAAATTGTGGTCGCAGCGCTTCTTCCAGTGCTGTATCACCATACGCAGGCAACAAGCCCGCAACGAGTAAAATTCCCAATAAAACAGAACGCATTATCATCCCCATTCCTATTCTTATAGGGACGGAAGCTAGCACTGATTATCGGAAAAAACCACCCTGGTGAAAGCAATAGCCCAGGGTGGGGAAAGGGTCAGGAAAAAACCTGACAGCGAGGAAAAACATGATCGAACAACCGAGCTTCCCCTGCCTGCATTGGGGTTGGGGGGGGGGAGGGTGCAGACAGAGGAAGCCGGCGTCCTTAGGGAGGAAACGCCACTTATGCGGCGTCAGCCTCAATCACTTTGCGCTTTGACGTTTGCGCAGATTTGATTTCAACCGATCTTGGTTTCATATGGTCGGGGATTACACGCTTCAGCTCGATATCCAACAGGCCGTTTTCAAAACGAGCATCACCAACCTGAATTGTTTCCGCAAGACTGAAACGGCGTTCAAACGCGCGCTTTGCAATGCCTTTATGGATGAAACTACGATCTTCGTCATCGTCCAGCGCCCGGCCCGAAATCACAAGAGTACCATCTGTTACGGTTACATCCAGTTCGTCTGGGGAAAACCCTGCAACAGCCATTGTGATCCGATAATCGTCTTCGGACACTTTTTCGATATTATAAGGTGGGTAGGCATTTGTTGTTTCTGTACCTGCTACGCTGTCAAACAAACGGTTCAGGTGATCAAATCCTACGGAACTGCGAAGCAGTGGAGAAAGGTCATAACGTCTCATTTTATAGTCCTCCTTAGAAGCGACTGTGGGCAACGTCAGCCCAGGTTTACGCCCGCCACCATGGCCAGGCTTTTCAATCAATCGGCCCCAGTAGTGGCAACCGATATATCCTATTTGGGAGTAGTTTTTGGGACTTCAAGGCCTGAAACCCAAAAATCGACATGCGACCATACGATTTTCCCCAACACATTGATTTTAATAATCTATTTTAATCCCTTTATAGTCGAATACATAGCCAGTATCGGCACTGTCCAGCCGCTGAAGTACCGACAATAGCTGCTGTGCTGTACTGTCAGGCGTCTTTAATTGACCTTCCCGCACACCCTTTTGAAAAGGCTTTGACAAGGCACTGTCCACAGTCCCTGGATGCAGGCCAACGACAATGCTTTCTTTACGCCCTCTTCCCAGTTCAATACTGGCAGTTTTCAGGAACATATTCAGCCCGGCTTTCGACATTCTATATGAATACCAGCCTCCTAATCTGTTATCGCCTATACTGCCGACACGGGCAGACAGCGCAGCAAATATCGCACGCCTGTCACGGTGCAGTTTCGGAGAAAAATGTTTCAGTATCAGTGCAGGTCCAACCGTATTTACAGCAAACACTTGCGCCATTTGATCTACATTCAAATCTTTCAGCGACTTCTCAGGGTGCACCGTGTCATTATGCAATATGCCGGTTGTTACAAGGATCAGATCAAGTGGTTTGGTTATTGTCCCAGCAGCCTGTTGGACGCTGCGTTCATCGCAGACATCAATCGTCTCAAACCGAACGCCGGCGGGCGTTTTTTCAGGGGCTTTTCGTTGGAAGCTCCATACAGTGCAGTTCGGAAACTGTGCTGATATTTCTGTTACAAGCGCCGCACCGATGGCCCCGCCGCCACCAATAATTGCTACTGCATCCATGAAAAAATCCTCTGGTTCTCAGCTAGTCAGTTTTTATACGCCCTGCCCATCCACGCAGATTAAAAAAGCCGCCCCCTTTTCAGGAGGCGGCCATATCTAACCACTGAATTTCAGAGAAGAATTATTGCACGCCGCCAGAAACAAACTTCATCAAGCGTTCCCAGTGCGTCAGGGATTTATAGAAACTATCAACACGGATTTTTTCGTTCAGACCGTGTGCGTTTGCCCTGTCGCCTTTGCGGCCAAACAGACCGCCCGTACCGTAAACAGGCATACCATATGCGCGGAATTCTTTCCCATCTGTACCGCCCGCAGACATATTGGCAGAAACAGGCAACTCGCCATACTCTTCGGCCATTGCATATTTCACTGCGGCAATCACATCCTCACGCAGAGGCGAAGCATCTGCAAAACTTGGTTCCGCCTTGCGGGTAATAACTACGCCGTCATCACCAATAACAGAAGCCAGAACATGCTCCACATCAGCCGGATCAACACCAGGCATAATACGGCAGTTAACTGTTGCCTGCGCTGATTGTGGCAAGGCATTTTCTGCATGCCCTGCCTCTAGCATTGTCGTAACACATGTTGTACGCGTGATAGAGTTATACCGAACATTGTTTGACAGAATATCTGCAGCCACCATATCAGATGGATCGTTGGCAAAATCCAGAAGCGCCTGCTTCATCTCGCCTGTTTCATTTTCCGCTGCAACGTTCAGCATAATTTTGCTAACCGGATTAAGGCGTGGTGGGAAGGAATAGTCTTCTACCTTCTGAAGCGCATCAATAAGCTGATAAATCGCATTATCGTCACGTGGCTGGCTAGAATGCCCCCCAGAGTTAGTAACCGTCAGCAGAAGCGTCATATATGTCTTCTCAGCCGCCTGAATGCTGTATGCGAGCGGCTTACCGTCTTCGTCCATACTGCCTCCGCCAGCATCAGAATTATAAATCAATTCAATATTCAACAGCTTGTCACGGTTGGCAGCGATATGCTTGGTCGTCACCATGCCGGTTTCTTCGTCGCCCGTGTAAATAATCACCAGGTCACGATCGGGCACATAGCCTTCTTTTTTAAGCTTGATGAAGGTCGCCGCAAGTCCGACGGCACCCGCTTTATTGTCTGCCGTGCCGCGCCCCATGAAAAAGCCGTCTTTTTCCGTCAACACGAACGGGTCCAGCACCCAGTCCTTGCGCTTGGCTGTCACGACATCCAGATGCGCCATAAAACCGATGCCCTGCTTGGAACGATCTTTACCCGGATAGCGAACAATCATGCCGCCCAGACCATCAACATTCAAAAGCGTGATATCTTCCTCGGCAAACCCTGCCTCCATGAACCGGTTTTTCAAATTACCTGTCAGCGTGAACATGGCTTCCGGATGATCCGTAGACGTTGGCGTCTCAACCGTTTCCTTATAGATTTCACGCGCCATTTTTTCATGGGCAGACAAATCTGCCGCTTGCAGGGTCGCGCTTGCAAACAATGCAAACGAACTGACCGCAAGTGTTGTCTTTAAAAATTTCATTGGTAACTCCCCACGTTTCCACTGTTCCCCAGTTTGAAAACAGATTTAATTGATTAAATTAAAGATGACGCACACCATAGGCGATCATCAAGGCAGGGGACAATATAAAGTTTATTAAATTAGTTGAGCTGAGATATCAGTGTACTGTCGTACGCCCAAAGTCTGACAGGCACCATGCAATAGCTACAGTATGCTGCCCCAAGAAAAAAGGCACCCCGACCAAACGGGATGCCCAATTTCATGTCGCTGATTGTCGCATCTAGAATTCGAAGCGAAGCTCCGCACCGTAACGACGACCCTTCAGCATTGGGGAGAAATAGTTCCCGCCAAAGCTACCAAACGGCAAGACAGTGACACCGCCGATTACGGCTTCGTCTGTTAGGTTCTTCGCGTACAGTGCCAAGGTCCAGTTACCAGAATGTGGCTCGTAGCTAAGACCCGCATTCAGTTCTTCACGCGTGTTGAACCAGGCATGGTTACGGTCTGTGTATGGTGAACGTGAGCGGTAGCTATAGTCACCGCGTGCCGTGATTACACCAGAATCCAGCTGAATATCGTATGTGAAGCCAAGATTGTACGTCCATTTTGCAACACGTGGGAACCGTAGATCCAGATCTGTCTGATCCAGAACGCCGTCACCTGACAAGTCAACCAGTACGTCAGTATATTTGTCATCCATGTAGCCAAGACCAGCATTGATCACGAAATTATCCGTCACCATGATGACAGTATCAGCCTCAAAACCGATCAAACGACCGTTCGCTGTATTCGCGATATCCTGGAATACACCAACAACAGGATCAGCCAGGTTTACTTCACGCTGCATGTTATTGATCTTGTTATAGAAGGCTGCTGCATTGAAACGTACACGGTTGTCCATGAACTTGGCTTTCAAACCGGCTTCCAGACTATCTACACGCTCTGGGTCAAATGCTTTTGGATTCGGTAGCGGCGACCGGAAGTTATATCCACCTGCACGGTAGCTTCTCGCCCAGTGTGCATAGAGTGTTTTATCATCATCCAGCGCATACTGAACACCCAGCTTTGGTGACCAGTTCGTCCATTTATCATTGTCTGTGTTGCCTGCACCGCAAGTGGTGAACTCAAAATCACAGGTACCCAGCGGGCGTACAATTGCGTCCTTCTTCTCAGAAGAGTAGCGCAAGCCAGCCTGCAGTGTCACACGATCAGACAGGTCCACATAGTTGTTGATGAACGCACCCCAGGTTTCGTGGTCCTGTGTGCCGCCACCGCCGATTTCAGTGGAGCCGAAGACAAGTGACCGGCCTTCTTTATAATCCAGATCAGCACTGAAGTAGAAGAAGCCAGTTGTCAGCTCCCAGTTATCACGAACCATCGCGTTATAGCGGATTTCGTTGGAAATCTGCTCATACTCTGTAGACGTTGTTGCATGGAACAGGTTAAGCGCCGTGCTGTCGATATCGCTCAGGCCACTATGGCTCAGGTCACGATATCCAAATACGTTGGTGATAGAACCAACACCAAGGTCCAAACGAGATTCAACCGTGATCTGATCCCAGTCAAGATCAACAAAACCCGGCTCATCAGAGACCGTCTTGATATCTTTGGACGGATCCGCAGGCGTGTTTAGAGACGAATCCTGATCGATAGGACCGTCGCCTTTTTTCTCACCGTGCTCCCAAATTACCGTTGTTTCAAAACGGTCACTTGGCGAGTAAACGATCATCGGGCGAACGAGTAATGTTTCGTCTTTGCCAACCTTGCGGTCTACGGTTTCATTATCGAAGTAGCCGTTATCGTCTTTATACTGAACAGCCAGTTTCGCAGAAACCGTTTCGCTCAAGGAGCCTTCAACCGACAAACCGACCATTTTCTGAAGGCCACTTTCGATACCCACCTTACCGCGAACACGTGTTTCACCGTCTGGACGACGTGAGCGCAGAAGCACCGCACCGCCTGTCACGTTACGGCCAAACAGAACACCTTGTGGACCCTTGTGGATTTCTACAGATTCCACATCAAACATATCGGTGATAACACCAAAAGTGCTTCCCAGATACACACCGTCGACAAACACACCAACGGCTGGATCAATAGACGGGATGGAACTGTTGATACCAAGGCCGCGCACAGTGAAGTTTGCAACGCCTGGGGTTGTACCAATACCGTCCAGTGCAATGTTCGGTGACGCCATTGCAAGGTCTTCAAGTGAAATCACCTGACGTGCTTCCAACTGACGCGTACCAAAGGCAGCGATCTGTGCTGGTACGCCCTGCGCACTTTCAGCGGCAGAACGCTTGGTACCATAGACCATTACTTCTTCAATAAGAATATCTGCAGCACCAGAAGCCTGAGAGGCCTCCTGTGCAGAAACAGAACCACTCGTAACACCAACACTCAGAGCTGTCGAGGCAAGCAGCCCCACTAAAAATTTCTTGTCTACTGCGGACATTAAATTCCCCTCAAAACTGTAAAAAAGCTTCATCAAAAAACTGCTTGGCTTCTCCCGACCAAACAGCATCAAAGCTTCTACATACTGCGGGGTGGAAAAGATACAGAACACGGCCAGCGCCATACGTTCGACCATACACATTCCATTGATGTGTTACATTATTACAACAAAAAGACAGATTCAGTCTGATATACTGATTTGCCTGCTGGCGCCTCCGATTCTGTCGGTGAGAGCGACCAATAAAAAAGGCACCCTGACGGATCAGAGTGCCTTTGATAAAACTGTCGACGGTTTCCCTTACAGGATACGCCTTATTTCTTGAGAGAGAAGTTACCGAAGCGCTTGTTAAAGCGAGCAACCTGGCCGCCTTCAAGAACAGTACGGGTACCACCAGTCCACGCTGGGTGGGACTTAGGGTCAATCTCAAGTGTAAGCGTGTCACCTTCCGAGCCCCAAGTAGAACGAGTCTCAAAAGTTGTCCCGTCAGTCATAGCCACAGTGATAGTGTGGTAATCGGGATGAATATCTTGCTTCATGGTCATATCTCCAAAAACGAGCCGACCATATAGGAGAAATTTATCTGCTTGGCAAGCCACTATTGTCATTTTTTGTCCGTGCCTGTTTCAGAGAAATAGCAGCTATGCATATTTTTACACGGCACAGGGATTTCATTTCCAGTCCGAATGGTCCATATAGAGAAAATATATAAACAAGCCCAAGAATAATAAAGCAAGATCGACAGACAATGGCAGACACCTCCACACGTACAGAACATCAGCCCCCAAAAGGCAAACTGGCGAACCTCAAAACCTTGTGGTCTTACATTGGCCGGTATAAGGTTCGCGTCGCACTTGCGGCCTTCTTTCTTGTCATTGCAGCCGGTACCGTTCTCGGTATTCCTCTTGCGTTTCGTGACATTATTGACAAGGGCTTCACCGCACAAAATGCAGAGACAGTTGACCGCTACTTCCTTGTTTTTGTTATCATTGTTGCTGTTATGGCATCCTCAACGGCACTACGGTTCTACTTTGTCACCTGGATCGGGGAACGGGTTGTCGCCGACATCCGCAAGGCGGTCTACGAACGACTGATCACCCTGTCCCCAGAGTTTTTTGAAGAAAACAGACCCGGTGAAATTGTCTCGCGGCTAACAGCAGACACAACGCTTATTCAGTCAATCGTCGGCTCCAGTGTTTCTATCTGGGCCCGTAATTTACTGATCGCCATTGGCGGCACCATCAGTCTTTTTATCATGTCGCCCAAACTGGTCGCACTTATCCTGGTCGTGATTCCGATCGCAGTGTTCACCATCATTTATATGGGGCGCCGTGTCCGCAAGCTTAGCCGTACAAGTCAGGACAAAGTCGCCGATGTGGGCGCACGCGCAAACGAATCGCTGGCGGCGATCAATATTGTTCAGGCTTTCACCCGTGAAAATGAAGAAACCAGACGTTTTGGCGACAGTGTTGACGATGCCTTCTCTGCCGCCAAATTGCGCATAAAGTTACGGGCATGGCTAACCGCCATCATGATCTTTTTGGTATTTGGTGCCATCGCCCTTGTCCTGTATGAGGGAATTCAGGATGTTATCAGCGGCACCATGACCGGTGGCGAAATGGCTGCCTTTATTATGCAGGCCATGTTTGTTGCCGGGGCGTTTGGCGCCCTTTCTGAAGTTTACAGTGAACTGCAGCGCGCTGCCGGTGCTGCGGGCAGACTGACCGAACTACTGTCTGCTGAGTCAAAGATTAAACCGCCAGCCAATCCTGTTGCACTGCCTGCGCCCGTTAAAGGTGCAATCAATTATGACGAGGTAACATTCTTCTACCCGATGAAACCGTCTGTGGCTGCCCTCCAGGATTTCTCATTATCACTAAGCCCAGGCGAAACTGTTGCGCTTGTCGGGCCGTCGGGTGCAGGTAAAACAACTGTCCTCCAGCTCTTGTTACGGTTTTACGACCCGCAGAATGGACAGGTAACGCTGGACGGCGTTAATATTGCCAGCACGTCACCAGAGGACTTTCGCTCTCATCTGTCTTTCGTCCCCCAGGAGACGATCATCTTTGCTGACACAATTGCAGAGAATATTCGCTATGGTCGACTGGAAGCCACTGACGAAGAAGTGCGGGCAGCAGCAAAAGCCGCCGCCGCCCTTGAATTTATTGAAGCCTCCGAGAATGGTTTTGACACCGTGCTTGGTGAACGGGGAGCCCGCCTGTCCGGGGGCCAGCGTCAAAGGCTGGCGATCGCCCGGGCCATCCTGCGGGATGCACCTGTTCTTCTACTGGACGAAGCTACAAGTGCCCTTGATGCAGAATCAGAACTGAAAGTTCAGGAAGCACTGGAACATCTGATGGAGGGTCGGACCACCATCGTAATCGCCCACCGACTTGCAACTGTCAAAAAGGCAGACCGCATTATCGTCATGGATGAAGGCCGGATTGTTGCCGAAGGCACGCACGATGAATTGTCTCGAAAAGACGGTCTTTATAAACGCCTGGCAGATCTACAATTCGGCAGTATGCATTAAATAGCTCTGCTAACATAAAAAGCCCCGACATTGATCGGGGCTTTTCTAAATTCAGAAGCTGTTTGAATGTGCAGCTTATGTATTGGCGAATGCCAGAAGCTCGTCGAACGTCATACCGTCCAACTGGTCACCGAATTTCTTCAAGATGCTATCCTCAGCACCGCCAGAAACCATGTCTTTCGCTGCGCCCATCAAACCATCTTTGTTTTCGGCAACAGCCTTCTTGCCAAGTGCTGCGACTGCTTCCGTCAACTTACCCTGATCAGCGTCAGAAAGCTGCGCCTTCATATTGGCAAGGCTTGCTTTGAACGCTTCAACACTGGATGTATCCAGCTTGACAGACTCAGCAACTTTTTCGACAGTTTCTTTCGCCATATCCTTGGCAGTATCCATCATGGACTTGCTGTCATCAGCTGTTTGATTGGCAACCTGCTCCGCTTCCTGTGCTGGTGCAGAATTAGTATCGGATGAATTGTCACCACATGCAACCAGCCCCAAAGCGGCAAGCCCCAGTACTGACATTGAACGTAAATATGGTGTGCGCATTGTTTCTCTCCCTTGAAATGCCTGATTATTAAGTAGGAATTATTTTATAAGGTTCAAGACCTCATCTTACCCTGAGGCTGACACCCTACTGATAAAATTCGCCAACTTTGTGACAAAGTAAAAATTCTCTACCTTGCTGTCAGGGCAGGCAATATCTCCTGCATCAATATTCTCATGGGAATAAACTGCTTTCGGCTTCCATAATTCGTTGCCGTAAAAGTTGCCACCAAATCAAGATCAGGAAAGAAGAAGGTAAAGTTGCCGCCATTACCGTGGGCGTAAAGTGCCAACACCTCTTTACCCTCGCCTGCCGGGAACATCATGCGCCACCATAAATAGCCGTAAGTCTCTCTCCGTCCTGGCACGGACGCATGCTTGCTGGTCATCTCTGACAACCAATCAGGTTCGATAAGCTGAACACCCTCCCAAACGCCGCCCTGCTGCACCAACAGACCAATCTTGTGCAAGTCGGCAAGCGTTATACGCAAATGTCCGCCTGTGTCGGTAAATCCTTTGGGCGTTTTATCCCACTTCTCACCGTTAATCCCGAGCGGGGCAAACAATCTTTCACGTGCGAACTCCGGCACTGGCTGGCCCGATAGTTTCTCCAAGAGGCGCCCAAGCAGGACAACACCGCCCGTACAATAACTAAAATGCTGACCGCGTTCATAGGCCACAGGCTGCGACAGGATGAAAGCGGCCCAGTCGTTGGTCTTGTACATTTTATCTTCCTGCCCGACCGAAGATGGCACCCAGTCATCGCAAGCAAGGCCAGACTGCATGGTCAGCAAATCACGAACCTGTATGCTGCGTCTGGGATCATCCTTTTCCATATGAGCGAATTCTTCCGGCAGAATATCTGCAACCCTCACCTTCACGCTTTTTAGGCGCTTGTCTTCCAAAAGTTCTCCCACGAGTATCGCCGTGATGCTCTTGGTAGCGGAGCGAATATCCTGTTTTCTGACCGGGTTTCCTTTGGGGCTATAGGCTACCCAGGTACGACCACCATGCGTGATCATCATACCATTCACACCTTCATAGTCGCCGCGTTCAAGTTTACTGACGACTGAATTGATCGGCGATACCGTTTGATCATCTTCCGTGCCAGCACCCGGGCCAGACAGCACTCCTGCCAGGAAGACTAGCGATAGTAAATATCTGCTCACGTGATACCCTCCTCAAGTCTCGCCGGTATTTATCAGGACCTCATCATCGCTGTGTCAGTCGCATCTCTATGCGTCTGTTACGGGACAGTGCAAATGCATCTTCTCCGGGGTCAATCGGCTGGTGTTCGCCAAACCCTGCGGCTGCCAAACGATTAGCAGGAACACCCGCTGATATTAGAAACTGAACAACAGAAATGGCGCGAGCCGAGGACAGCTCCCAGTTATTTTTAAACTGATAATTCGAGATTGGCCTATTATCTGTGTGGCCATCAATACGCAGTATCCAGTTTAGCTCCGGCGGTATTTCCTTTGAAATAGCCATCAGCGTTTCGGCAAACTTCCTCAGTTCTGCGCGCCCTTCCGGGCCAAGTTCCGCACTTGCCGAGGCAAACAACAGCTCGCTTGCGAAGACAAAACGGTCGCCCTCGATCCGTATTTCTGGGCGCGTTGACAAGACCTCTTTCAGCCTGCCAAAAAATTCTGATCTGTATCCAGCCAGTTCCTCAACCTTGCTTGCAAGTGCCCGGTTCAGCCTGCGGCCCAAATCAACGATAACCGCCTGATTGCGACGGTCGCGTTCTTCGCTGGTCTCCAGCGCCGTCTCCAGACGCGCAAGCTGTTCGCGCAGTGCAGAAATATCACGCTGCAACCGCGCGACCTCTGCCCGTGCACGGGCCGATATCACCTGTTCTTCTGACAAAGCTTCCGCTGAAATTTTATTCTGGGTCCGTAACGTCTGCGCCTCTGCTTCCAGCGCTTCATAAGTTTCAGAGAGCTCTGACAGGCGGGAGCTGGAACCCTCAAGCGCAGCTTTTGTCCCTTCAAGTTCTGCGGTCAATCGGTCCCGATCAGCATTTGCTGCAGTCAGACTAGCTGACAATTCTGCCATACTGTCACGCAGGCTTGTGTTCGCCTGCCGCTCCATTTTCAAAAGATTGCCCAGCTCTGCAACCTGCCCCCGTAGCTCAGCAAGTGCCTGCTCACGCCCGGTCAGTGCCTGCCCCAGAAAGAACTGGGCCAGAACGAACATGGATAAAAGGAAAATAATGACCAACAGCAAGGTCGATAATGCGTCCACAAAACCAGGCCAGCTGTTATCGCTACCGCCTGATCCCCCTATGCGTTTGCGTGCCCCAATCATATCAGGTGCACTCCTTATTCCGCATCGGTCCAGGGCTTCCCGTCTTCATCCCGGGTTACACCACCAAGTTTCGCCGCCCGGTCTGCTTCTGCGCGGGCTGACATACCCGCCGCCAGTGTGCGTGATAGAAGTTTTAGTTCACTGCGCAAACCGTCCACAACAAATTCTGAATTGCGTGTCTGCTCTTCAAGCAGGCGTTTCATTCCCAGATCAAGGTTACGAATATGCTGACGTGATGCTTCATCCAGGGCGGGTTCAGCCTCAACGGGTTCTTTAGCTGCCATGGCTTCGATGGCACGCAATAACTTTGAACTGGTTTCCTGCGTCTCTTTCTGTACGAGTTGCACCGACTGCGTTTGTGCATCCAGCCGGTCACTGATGGCAGACAGGGATTCTGCAAGCGCGGTCAACCCCACCTGCATCTGGTGTTTTTCATCTGCTTCCCTGTTCATGCTACGGTGCAATTTAGTAATGCTTTCAGACGTTTGTTCCATCAAAGCATGCATATAAGCATCAGGCGACGCCGGGCTACCGTCTGCAATTTCACCGCGGCTTAATTTGGTAACAGACGCAAGCCAGTCCTCGACATGATTATAAAACCGTGTCTGGGCCTGCGATGCCTGCAAATCAAGGAACCCAAGGACAAGGGAACCCGCCAGACCGAATAAAGAGGAGGAAAAAGCGGTCCCCATACCAGACAGCGGCGCTTCCAGCCCTGCTTTCAATTCATCAAACATCAGGGCCATGTCACTGCCGTCAACCGACAGCGTTTTGATCGTGCCACCAATCGCCCCAATAGTTCCCAAAAGCCCCCAGAAAGTACCCAGAAGACCTAGAAAAATAAGAAGCCCGGTAAAATAACGGCTTATTTCACGGCTTTCTTCAAGTCTCGAAGCAATACCATCGAGGACCGACCGCATGGACAGGGCACTAAGGCGCATATTGCCCTCTGCCTGTTCAGCAAGAAGAGCGGCAGCAGGGGCCATCAACTTTGGTGTAGATGCTGTGGAAGCCGAACTATCATGCCGTTTGAAACTGGTTATCCAGTCTATTTCACCGGTCAGGTCAAAGACGCGGCGATAGGCAAAGACAATACCGATGACAAGCGTTGCAATAATAACCCCATTAAGCGCTACATTCGCCATAAAGGCGTCCATCATCTGATCGCTCAACACAGCCGCGATGGCAATTACAGCCACCAGAAACAGGCTCATCCGAATGACAAATTTTTTCGGCTTTTGCATCCGCAGTCCACTCCTACCACTTAAACATACGTACTTATAACACCTTAAATCCTATTTTATAGGCAGAAATATGGCTGATGATGATCTCTGGGTTTGGCATGGCAGACATCGCCATGCGCAGACGCCGTAAACTGGTAACGGCATAAACGACCCCAACCAACAGAAAAGGCCCCGCGATTGCAGGGCCTTTGAAATACTAGCAGAAAACAGCTGATTATCCAGCCATCCCCTTACGGGCATTCTTGATAGCACGCTCAAGCCGGATATGCAGACGGTCGTTCGCAGCAATAACATCCCCGCGATCGAGAATTTTATCGCCGCCTGTGATGTCTGTTACAAATCCACCTGCTTCGCGTACAATGATAATCCCCGCGGCCAGGTCCCATGGTTGCAACCCAGATTCCCAGAAGCCGTCATACCGGCCCGCAGCAACATACGCGAGATCAAGGGAAGCTGCACCGAACCGGCGAATACCGGCAACCTGCCCCATGATCGCAGACAGTTCAGCTTTAAATGTGTCACCGCCCTCGCGGCCCAGAAATGGAATACCCGTTGCAAGCAATGAATCTTCCATTTTGTTCCGGCCTGATACACGCAACCGCGCATCATTCAGGAATGCGCCATTGCCTTTTTCAGCCCAGTATAATTCGTCCATAATTGGATTATAGATAACGCCTGCGACAACTTCGCCATTCTCTTCTGCTGCAACAGAAATGGCAAAATGCGGTATACCGTGCAGGAAATTTGTCGTGCCGTCGAGCGGGTCAATGATGAAACGTTTCTTCGGGTCCTTGCCCTCGATTTCACCATGTTCCTCCAGAAGGAAACCATAATCCGGGCGGGCAAGCATCAATTCTTCAACAAGCAGCTTTTCAGTCCGTTTGTCAGCAGCAGACACAAAGTCAGCGGGGCCTTTTTTAGAAACCTGAAGCTGCTCAACTTCACCAAAGTCACGGCGCAGTCCGCGCGCAGCTTTCATGACAGTTTTAACCATCACATTCAGTAGGGGGGAACGACGAGACATGCTGTCTCTCCTTATTGTTTTTGGTTAAACGGCTTAATCAGCGCGGCTGACGTATTCGCGTGTTTCCGTTGCGACAACAACCCTGTCACCTGCAGATACAAATGGCGGTACCCCAATCCGCAATCCGTTATCGAGTGTAGCAGGCTTATAGGAAGAAGAAGCCGTCTGACCTTTGATCACTGGCTCTGTTTCAACAACTTCAAGTGTTACCTTATCGGGCAGGCTTACACCAAGTGGGCTATCGCCGTGGAATTCGATCGATACAGTCATGCCGTCCTGCAGGAACACAGCATCATCACCAACATCTTCCGCGCTCAGCGAAATCTGTTCGTATGTGCCCTGGTCCATGAAATTATACATGTCACCGTCGATATAGAGGAATTGATAGTCTTTCTGCTCAAGAACTACACGCTCAACTTTCTCAGAAGACCGGAACCGCTCGTTCAGTTTACTACCATCACGCAGGTTTTTCAGTTCCACCTGCAGGTACGCCCCGCCTTTACCAGGCTGAGTGTGGGCAATTCGTACAGCGCGCCACAGGCCGCCATTATGTTCGATCACATTACCTGGACGGATCGAGTTTCCATCAATCTTCATGGGTGTACCCCTTCATAGTCTCTATATACGGTCAAAGAACAAACCCGGGCACCTATAGCCGCCGGGATAATCGGTGCGGGGTGTACCAGAATTTCCCAGCCCCGTAAAGCCAATTAAACGCCTGAAGTATGGAGGTGTGCTTTATTTATTGTTCGAAATAATGCAACACGGAAATCCATTTAAACTGTCTATATAACAATATTTGAAACACATATTCTCCCAGTCATGAGAAGCACCTGATACCCACCAGGATGGCGAGTGGGTACGCAGAAACCAGATATCTTATTCAGGAGAATAGACATGACCGCACCTATCACATCCACACTGACCGCGCTTGCAGACAATGCATCGAAGTTTGACAACCTTACAACAGCAGCCCTGCGCATTGCCACGGGTCTGTTCCTTATGCCGCACGGCGCCCAGAAACTATTTGGCATGTTTGGCGGGTACGGCCTTGAAGCCACAGGTCAGTTTTTTGAAAGCCAGCTAGGGTTTTCAAACGGCTATCTGGCCGCCCTTGGTGCCGGCTCCGTTGAGTTCTTCCTTGGCCTTACACTGGCTCTTGGTCTGTTCACCCGGTTTAGTGCTGCTGCCATTACCGTGATGTTGTTTGTAGCAAGCAGTGTCCATTTTGGTGCTGGATTCTTCTGGACAGAAGGTGGCTGGGAATATCCCATCCTGTGGGCAATCCTGGCGCTGAGCTTTGTCACTAAGGGTGGCGGGGACTTCAGTCTTGATAAAGCCTTTGGCATCAGATTTTAAGCACCGGCTATTTGCACCCAAAAAACAGCAGGACGCCGGACTAAAGCGGGGGCGTTATGCCCCCGAACCTCCAAACCACTCTGACTTTCCCCTACCTATCCCCGGTACAATTTTGTGCCGGGTCTTTTTTTAATCAGCAAGTATCTGATTGAAAGCACGAACCGCTGCTGCGGGTCCATCAGCATGCTGCCAAACGGCACTGCAAACGGCAATAAAGTGCGCGCCTGCTTCTTTCAATTCTGCCGCGGTATCGGTCGTTATGCCGCCGATTGCCACGCTGGGAATTTCCACAATTTCATCCCACCGTGTCAGAATATCCTTCTCAGCATGATACTCGGTTTTCTTTGTTTCTGTGGGATAGAAGGCACCGAACGCAACATAGTCTGCCCCCTGTTCGCCAGCCGCGAAAGCCAAATGCAGACTATTATGGCAGGTAACCCCGACAATACGGTCAAGGCCCAGCAGCTCTTTTGCTTTCTTCACACTACCGTCACCCTGCCCCAGATGGACACCGTCCACATCCGCTTCATGCGCAAGATCAGCCCGGTCATTAATCAGAAGCGCAACGTCATGGGCCTCGCATACCGGCATCAATGTTTTTGCAGTCGCTACCACGGCATCATCCGACGCACCCTTCAGCCGAAGCTGGAAGCACGCGACATCGCCTGCCTTAAACACGCCATCAAGCGTGGCAGCAAAAGCGTCAGCATCCGCAATTTCACTTTGGCTTATCAGATACAGTCGGCACGGTTGATCAGATGTTGTCATAGTTTTCTCTCGTCCTTCTAGGCTGCCGGTAGCTATTGCAAAAACCGCGCTGAAAATCCAATGGATCATTAATCCTTATATGACAATTATTTGATTTAGATTCAATCCGTGCTGCGATTACAGTCCAAACAAACACAATACAGAACCATTTCCGAGAGGATACAGCATGACACGTTTCTTCCTAAGTCTTGCGGCAGGGCTAAGCCTACTATTTATAGCGACCGCAATTACATCTGCAGAAGATAGCAAAGACCTTGGCCCCGCGATCGGCCAGACAATTCCGCATACCCTGCAGCTAAAAGACCAGAATAATGCGTCACAGTCGTTTGATAGCCTGACCGGACAAAAAGGGGCTGTGATTGCCTTTTACCGGTCGGCTAAATGGTGCCCTTACTGTCAAATCCAGCTTATTGACTTAAATCTGCACGCTGCCTCTGCCCTGAAGGAAAAAGGCTATCCCCTGATTGCGGTGAGTTATGATTCTGTGGATGACCTGGCGACATTCGCGAAGAAATGGAACATTGAGTA
The DNA here is from genome assembly GCF_014656395.1 of Kordiimonas sediminis. GTDB lineage: Bacteria > Pseudomonadota > Alphaproteobacteria > Sphingomonadales > Kordiimonadaceae > Kordiimonas_A > Kordiimonas_A sediminis. The sequence continues at coordinate 1,546,371 of NZ_BNCI01000001.1, read as the reverse complement.
TAGCCTTCTTGCAGACACTGGTTCAAAAGCCATTGACGCGTTCGGCATTCGCAATGAAGACTATGAGGAAGGGCACTTTGCGCACGGCGTCCCGCATCCCGTCATTTTTGTCACAGACACAAAGGGAAAAATTCTGGCAAAACTGTATGAAGAAAGTTACCGCCAGCGCCCACCAACAGACCTGATTCTAAAAACCGTCTCAGGCCTAGAATAAACTAACAGGTCCTCGAACAAGCAAGAGAAGACAGGGGGGCGTGCAGCTATCCACGCTATGACTGGACACTGCACGCCAAGGAAACCAGTTAGGCAACCGGTTTCTGGGGGATGAAACTATTCTGACCCAACAGTAGCGCCTGATATTTTTCCAACTCCTGCGCAAGTGCGTTCAGGTACTGCATTTCAAATTGTTGGTCCAGCCGTGATATGCTGCTTGACCCAGCGCCTAGTGCAATCTGAGCCTCCAGTAGCAGATTTCTAGCATCAAGAATTTCTCTGGCAATGACTGGTTTGCTCATATCAAACAGCGATACCATGCTGGCTAGCAGCGATGGATCATAGGAAGTGATTAACTTCTCAACCTGCGCAAACTCTTTCCTGATTTTATTGATCTTCAGTTCCAGCCGCGCCTCAAGATCACTGCGGGAACTTTCCCGTATAATTGTCTCGTTCGCTGTCTTAAAGCTTTCTGCGTCATAGTGCATTCGCGTATCCTTCATGGTTGGTACACTTTGACCTTACCGAAGAAATAAGTTTTGAAAAGCGAATTAAATTTGATAATAATATCGAAAATTTTGCATCAAAGGTAGTGCCGTGGACATAGTTCAAGCCAAAACATTTTTGACGATTGTTGAAGTACGAAACTTTAAACAAGCCGCGGAAAAATTATTCGTTACACAGTCCACAATTAGTGCCCGTGTCAAAAGCCTGGAAGAACAGCTTGATTGCAAACTTTTCATTCGTAACAAGGCTGGGGTTACCTTGACAGATGCGGCAGTACGTTTTGAGCGTCACGCCCAGTCAATCGTTCAATTATGGGACCATGCAAAGAAAGAAGTCGCGATGACGGACGATATCAATGCGTCTTTGACCATTGGTGCACGGTACGGCTTGTGGGAACCCTTGCTACTTGATTGGCTTCTGGACCTGCGCAGCATGATGCCGGGGTCTGTGATTAATGCCCGCATCGGCACTCCCAGTTCCCTGATCCAGAAAATGCATAACGGCACCATGGATATTTGTCTGGTATATGCGCCCTATTCCAATCAGGGACTTCGTGTTCACCGATTGTTTGATGAAAAGTTTATTATGGTCTCCAGCCAGCGCGGTATACATGCCGAACTGGACGAAACCTATGCCTATGTACATTGGGGCAGTGAATTTGTCCGTAAACACAAATTGCACTATCCCGATTACACACTTAGCAAACTATCTGCCGACCTGGGCGCCTTAGCCGAAAAATTAATCGTGAAAGCCGGGATGAAAGGATACCTGCCGCGCAGAACGATCGAAAAATCATTGGCAGAAGGACTGTTGTTCGAAGTTGAAGATGCCCCGGAGATAAGTCTGCCGGTTTTCATGGTCTATTCAGAACTGATACCAGAGGACCAGTTAAAAATAATCCGGGATAGCCTGATTTCCAAATGTTCAGCATTCAAATAGCACCGTATCTTTTGTACAAAAATACTGGCACATAAAAAAGCCGGGGCACAAACCCCGGCTTCGCAACTATTATCAGACTATTTAACTTAGCCTTCTGCTGCTGTTTTGCCTTGTGACTTCAGGTCAACAAAGGCTTCATTCAAGCGAGCAATCATATTTTCTTCGCCCTTGCGCAGCCAAACACGTGGATCATACTGTTTTTTGTATGGCTGGCCTGTTTCAGGATGTACCTGATAGGCAAATGCATCAGGGTGTTCGTTAACATACGCACCAACTGCCTCGGCAAAGGCAAACTGCGTATCTGTATCAATGTTCATTTTGAACACACCGTACCGCAGTGCTTCTTCAATCTTTGCCTTCTCGGAACCAGAGCCGCCATGGAACACAAAGTTCAGTGGGTTTGCCGACGTACCGCGCTCTGCGATTACCAGATCCTGAGAGTTTTTAAGAATTTCAGGACGCAGTTTCACGTTACCTGGCTTATATACACCGTGCACATTACCAAAGGACGCAGCGACAGAGAAATGTCCAAGCGGCGTCAACAGGTCATAGGCCTTCAGAACATCTTCCGGCTGTGTATAAAGCGCAGGGTTTTCAAAGTCGTCACCGACGTCAGAGCCAACACCGTCTTCTTCACCACCGGTTACACCAAGTTCAATTTCCAGGCTTTGACCAAGTGGCGTCATCTCTTTCAGGACGCGGGCACATGTTTCCAGGTTATCGTCGATATCTTCTTCGGAAAGGTCAAGCATGTGGCTTGAATATAGCGGCACGCCCTCTTTCTTGATTTCTTTACGACTTTCTTCGATCAGGGCTTCTACCCACGGAACAAGCTTACGGTTCGCATGGTCCGTGTGCAGCACCGCACAAATACCGTAATGTTTCGCCAACAGATGAACGTGACGCGCCGCAGAAACTGCCCCTAGAACCTTGGCACCGAAACTGTCTTCGATGCCTTTTCCTGCATAGAACTGAGCACCACTGTTGGAAAACTGGATAATAATGTCAGAGCGGTTTTTCGCCGCAGCTTCCATCACTGCGTTAATTGAATTAGTGCCAACCACATTGACCGCAGGAAGGGCAAAGCCACCATCCTTGGCATTTTGTACAAGCTTGGCATAGTCGTCACCAAATACGACACCTGGTTTCATCGTTTCTCTCCGTATCGTCCCGATCGGTTTCGGCATTCACCTGATGCACACAAATCCAAAAGGAACATTAGTTAAATAATTCAAAAGTGTGGACCAGAGGGCACCCCCATGAGCCCGATATTACTGAAGGGCAGCAACTCCTGGCAGCGTTTTGCCTTCCATCCATTCAAGGAAAGCTCCGCCGGCTGTGGAAATATGGGTAAAACTGTCTTTCACCCCTGCATGCGCCAATGCTGCGACCGTATCGCCACCACCTGCAACGGTCAAGAGATTCCCGCTGTCAGACAGGCTTGCAGCCGCCTTGGCAAGCGCCACAGTAGCAGCATCAAACGGCTCCATCTCGAACGCGCCCATAGGGCCATTCCACACAAGCGTCTTACAGTCCTTCAGCACAGTGGCCAAGCCGTCTGTGGTCGCCGTACCGGCATCCAAAATCATCTCATCAGCCTGCACGTCATCAACACCTGTTGTCCGGTTGTCGGCATGGGCTTTAAACTCCTTGGCACAGACAACATCAACAGGCAGATGCACGGTGCAGCCTGCTTCTTTTGCCTTCGCAAGAATGATAAGCGCCGTGTCCTTCAGATCTTTCTCACACAAGGACGCGCCCACGCTGTACCCCTGCGCAAACAGGAAAGTATTAGCCATACCGCCCCCAATAATCAGGTGGTCTACTTTCTCCACCAGATTTTCCAGCACCGCCAGCTTCGACGACACTTTCGCGCCACCAACAACCGCTGCCACAGGGCGTTTTGGTGTGCCCAGGGCATCCTGAAGGGCTTTTAGTTCTGCCCCCATTGTTACACCTGCTGCAGCTGGCAGAAGATGCGCCAGTGCCTCAGTAGAGGCATGCGCGCGGTGCGAACAGCTGAAGGCATCAGAGACATACACGTCCCCAAGTGCCGCAAAGCGTTTTGCAAGTTCAGGATCATTCTTTTCCTCGCCGGGGAAGAAACGGGTATTTTCCATCAAAACCACGTCCTCGTCCGGCAGGACATCACCAAGTTCTGCAAAACCGACAGAACGTCCAAGAACCTCAGCCAGTGCCCCTACAACAGGCTTCAGGGACATTTCTGGCACAACCTGCCCCTTTGGACGACCAAAATGCGCTAATAGAACGGACCGGCCCCCCGCCGCAGCAATTGCGTCCACGGTTGGTTTTACCGCCTGCAGACGTGTATCGTCTGTTACCTTGCCGTCTTGCATAGGAACATTAATATCGACCCGGACGACAGCGCGTTTACCGCTTAGATCACCAAGGTCCGCAATGGTTTTGAATGTCATGTCTTTTACCCTTGAACATACATCATGCCGTTAAAAGATAGATCGTGGCGCAGCCACTTCATGGGCCAGAAACACGATCCGGATATAAGAAGTGGCGGCAACTCCCCAGGAATTGCCACCACCGGATACTGTCGCACAGGCGACTGTGCAGGTTGATGGCTGGACTTAGCCCAGTTTCGCCATCAGAACCGCAGTGTCAGACATACGGTTAGAGAAGCCCCACTCGTTATCGTACCAGCTTAGGATACGTACGAAGTTGCCTTCGATAACCTTGGTCTGGCTGGAATCAAAAGTTGAGCTGTTCTGATTGTGGTTAAAGTCGATAGAAACCGCTGGCATATCTTCATAGCCAAGAACGCCCTTCAGTGCACCTTCAGACGCCGCTTTGATTGCTTCATTGATTTCTTCTGCTGTTGTGTCACGGCCTGCAACAAACTTCAGATCAACCATGGAAACATTTGGCGTAGGCACACGAACCGCAGAACCATCAAGCTTGCCAGCAAGCTCTGGCAGAACCAGACCAACTGCTTTCGCAGCACCCGTTGATGTTGGGATCATGCTCAGAGCAGCAGCGCGTGCACGGCGTGGATCGCTATGCAGTGTATCCAGAACCGGCTGATCACCCGTGTAAGCGTGTACAGTTATCATATAACCGTGCTTGATACCAACCAGATCGTTCAGAACCTTGGCAACCGGCGCAAGACAGTTTGTCGTGCAGGATGCGTTGGAAACGATTTTATGATCAGCTGTCAGTGTGTCATGGTTCACACCGTAAACAACAGTGTTGTCACAGTCTGTACCTGGCGCAGAAATCAGAACTTTCTTTGCGCCCGCAGTAAGGTGCTTGGCAGCCGCGTCACGCTTGGTAAAGATACCAGTACATTCCATGGCAACGTCAACGTTTTCTTCACCCCATGGCAGTTCTTCCGGGTTACGGATTGCTGTTACACGGATTCTGTCGCCGTTCACAATGATGCTGTCGCCTTCAACTTTCACGTCACCCGGGAATGGGCCGTGTACGCTGTCACGCTTCAACAGGTAGGCGTTCATGTCCACATCGCCAAGGTCGTTGATCGCAACAACGCGAATGTCATCACGGCCACTCTCATAGATCGCGCGCAGCACATTGCGGCCAATGCGGCCAAATCCGTTAATAGAAACCCGAACAGTCATGGAAATTCCTCCGGTATATATGTTTGTAATCTGGGGTTGGTTTTATAATTTTTCGTTCACTGCTGCAACTACAGCGTTTGCTGTAATGCCGAAATGTTCGTAAAGATCCTCTGCTGGTGCAGACGCACCAAACGTTGTCATACCAATCGTGACACCGTCCAGACCTGTATAGCGTTCCCAGCCATACGTGCTGCCTGCTTCAATGGAAACTTTCAGAACATCTGCCGGAAGTACAGATGCTTTATAAGCACTGTCCTGCTGGTCAAACAAATCTGTAGACGGCATGGATACAACACGGACTGGTGTGCCTGCGGCTTCCAGTTCCTTGGCTGCAGCCACGGCGATTTCAACTTCGGTACCACTTGAAAGGATAATCGCCTTTGGCGCACCGCCCGTTGCTTCCTTCAGAATATACCCGCCTTTGGCACATAGGTTTTCTTCTGTGTGCTCGGTACGCAGCTGTGCAACACCCTGACGGGATAGCGACAGAATGCTTGGCGTATCCTTCGCTTGCAGCGACAATGCCCAGCACTCAGCCGTTTCAACCGCGTCACACGGACGGAATACATTCAGGTTCGGCATGGCACGCAGGCTCGCCAAATGCTCAACCGGCTGGTGGGTTGGGCCGTCTTCACCCAAACCAATACTATCGTGCGTCATTACATAAACCACACGCTGCTTCATCAAGGCACTCAGACGAATAGCCGGACGGCAATAGTCGGTAAACACCATGAAGGTACCACCGTATGGGATGTGACTACCGTATAGAGCCAAGCCATTCATCGCCGCAGCCATTTCAAATTCGCGGATACCATAATACATGTAACGACCAGAGAAATCGTCCGCCGTCACTGGCTCCAGACCCGCTGTTTTAGTTAGGTTTGATCCTGTCAGGTCAGCAGAGCCACCAATTGTTTCTTTGACGATCGGGTTGATGACTTCAAGCGCCATTTGACTTGCCTTGCGGGTTGCCACCTTCACTGGCTCGGCAACAAGTTTGGCCTTGTAGTCATTGATAGCGGCTTCGAAACCTTCTGGCAGATCACCAGCCTGACGGCGCAGGAAGTCTGCCTGCACGGCACTATCCAACTGTGCGAACTTGGCAGACCAGGCAGCAAAAGTATCTGCGCCTTTGGCACCCACTGCGCGCCAGTCATTCAAAACATCGTCAGGGATCACAAACGGCTCGGCATCCCATCCAAGGAATTCACGTGCTGCTTTAATCTCGTCATCACCAAGAGGGGCACCGTGTGTTGCGGATGTGCCCTGTTTGTTTGGAGCGCCGTACCCAATCGTGGTTTTGCAAGCGATCATGGATGGCTGATCACTTTCCTGCGCCAGACGGATGGCACTTTCAATTGCCTCTTCGTCGTGACCATCGACACGCTGAACATGCCAGCCTGCAGCTTCGAAACGGCCAACCATATCCTCAGAAGACGATAGATCAATGCCGCCGTCGATAGAGATAGAGTTATCATCCCAAAGCACAATCAGCTTGGACAGTTTCAGGTGCCCGGCAAGGGAGATTGCTTCCTGGCTAACACCTTCCATCAGGCAGCCATCGCCAGCGATGACATAGGTATAGTGATCAATAATATCACCACCAAATTCTGCGTTCGCCAGTCTTTCACCAAGCGCCATACCCACAGATGTTGCAAGCCCCTGCCCCAGTGGACCCGTCGTTGTCTCCACACCCGGGCATTCACCAAATTCTGGATGGCCTGCAGTTGGGCTGTGAAGTTGACGGAAGTTTTTAATATCGTCCATTGTCGGGCGGTCATAACCTGTCAGGTGCAGCAGGCTGTAAATCAGCATGGACCCGTGTCCCGCAGACAGAACAAACCGGTCACGGTTTGCCCATGTAGGGTTCTTGGGGTCAAACCGCATAAAATCGCGGAACAAAACAGTGGCGACATCGGCCATGCCCATCGGCATACCCGGGTGACCGGAATTTGCTTTCTGGATGGCATCCATGGACAAGGCGCGAATTGCATTGGCCATATTGTTGTGGGTTACGTTTTCAGGCAGGGAAACAGTATCAGACATAATCAGTGTAAACCTTATTAAAATCGCAAGGTGTGCTGGCAAAGAATTTGGCACAAAATGGCGATGTTGCGAGGCTTAGTCAACAGTTGAAAGGCCACAAAGTCCGCATAATTAACGAATATTGATGATTCTTGTATGACAATGATTGACGCCCATCCGTCCAAAAGCCTATCTTCTATGGCGTTAACAGGTTTTCAGTATCAAAATCATACACAGGCATAAGTGTAAGGCAGAGTCGGGGGAATTCCGTGGCAAACACAGTTGAAGACGATAATCTTGAGAAAGCCCGGGCGCGACTCGAGGCAGCTTTGTCCAAACTTGCTTCAGGTGTGGCAAGTTCAAAAAAGGCTCTGAAGTCAGCACGCGAGATGGCAGCAGAGAAAGCGGATCTGACCGTTCGCATCGCCGAGCTGGAACAAGACAATCTTGCCCTGCAGGAAGAAGTTGCGACCCTGAACCTGCAATCACCCAAAGCCGCAAATGACGGTGCATTCGAAACGCTTAAGCAGGAAAAAGCTGCAATTGAGCAAAATTATATGCTCTTGAAGAAACAGTATATGAGCTTGCAGGATCAGCTTGATGCCGCGAATGCGGACAGCGGGAACGAACAAAAAACCACCCACGGCGCTGATACCCGTGCGATCGAGGCACTGGAAGCAGACAATGAAGCTCTGCAACAGGAAGTGCAGGCACTGAGGGCAGAGAAAGACGGCATCAAGGAACGGCTTGATGCATCCATCGCAAAACTTGAAGAATTACTCGGAAGCTAGGGGCGGGAAATGGCACAAATCCAGGTTACAGTGAACGGAAAAACTTATCCTCTTGCCTGCGCAGCGGGGGAAGAAGAACGCCTTAGAACGCTTGCGGAATATGTCGACAATAAAATGACAGACCTGTCCGCAAAGCTTGGCCATGTTGCCGAAACACGCCTCTTGTTAATGGCTGCGATCCTGATTGCCGACGAACTGCAGGACGCCCTGGAAGGGGCCGGGGCAGACGGCATTCTTGGTGGCTACTCAGGCGAAGACCTTGCCATGATACTGCATGAAGTTGCGTCAGAAGTTGAAGGCATCGCCGACCGCATTCAGGAATAGGTTGTGTGGGGCGATTATCCCCGTTCCCCTTGACACATAAGAAAATGTTCGGCACCAAGTACGGCAGGGCTTCAGGTGCCTGCCGTTCGCATGTCTGCCGACAGTGGTGAAACCCTGTGTAAGAAAGTCTGTATTACCAATAAGCGCAGGTAATCGGCAACGCGAACACCCGTCTTCCCAAATGGTCCATAGACCAACTGCGCAGTAGGAAAGACAGGCAATGACAATCACAGAAAACAAAAAAACTCTAGCCGCTGTTCTGGATAATATCTGGTCAAAAGGTGATGTAGCATCCGTGGACCGCTATGTTCACCCGACCTATACCATTTTCCATGACCCCGGCGACCCATTCGACGGGCAAACTCTGGATCTGGACGGCTACAAACACCGGCTTATCACCTCGCGGCACCCTTTCCCTGATCAGGCGTTCACCGTGGTCGATATGATCGGCGAGGGAGACAAAGTAGCAACGTCCTGGACATGGCAGGCAACACACATGGCAGATTTCCCGGGTTTTCCAGCAAGCAAAAAGCCTGTAAAAATGTCCGGGCTGACAATCTATAGTTTCAAAGACGGCAAAGTATGCGGCCACTGGCAGATGGTAAACCGTTTAGGCGTGTACCAACAACTGCAAGCCAATGCAGAACACCTGCAGCCAGGTAAGTAATAGGCAGGCATCTTCAACAAAAAAGGGCAGGATATTTCCTGCCCTTTTGCTTATATGCCGAAACTGCTTACTCAGCCGCTTCTGATGTTTCTGCTGCTTGTGCCGGGATTGGAGATGGCTGCGGAATATCGCCGCCTTCGATGGCGTGCAGATAGACATCAAGCAACGCTTCCTGTTCCTGCCGGTCCGCACGGTCCATCTTGCGGATGGATATTACCTTGCGCATGATTTTCGGGTCAAACCCAACTGCCTTCGCACCTGCATAGACTTCCTTGATGTCTTCGGCGATGCCCTTCTTTTCTTCTTCCAGTCGCTCAATTCGCTCGATAAAGCTACGAAGCTGATCGCCTGCTACACCACCTGCTTGCACCATGTTCTGTCTCCAACATCAAATTCTAAAAATGAGGGCAGACACTACAAAAGCAGCCCTCTGATTTCAACGGTTATGTGCGTTCTGCCCGCAGCTTTTTATTCAGCGCAACACTTTCATTCATACGGTCAAGCTGTGCGTCGGTCGCCGGCCCCTGATATTTTGCTTTATAGTCTCCATACGGCATGCCGTAAATACGTTCCCGCGCAGCATCCTTCGAGACATCAACGCCTGCGTCTGCTGCGGCTTCCTGATACCAGTCAGACAAACAATTACGGCAAAACCCTGCCAGCCCCATCAAATCAATATTCTGCGCATCCTTACGCATATCCAGATGATCAATCAGGCGTCTGAATACGGCTGCCTCGATACTGTCTTGTGTCGTCTTGTCCATAGTATCCCCTCAGTAATGTTTGATCTGCACGATGTCTTCTCGTGCCATGCATTCGTCAAGCAAATCCGCCATCAGGGCAGACCACTCTGTTATCTGTGCATCATTCGACAGCAAATCCTGCCGGATTTCAATAGTTGCCTGTGGCAAACCGTGATCAGCACCGTGGCGCTGCATGGTGTAATATAGATCCTGCCCGGAATAGGGTTCATTATCCCCAATCACCAGATCCGTTTCACGCTCCAGCAGGCCAATAAGCGCCTGCGCCAAACGCGGATCACGGTTCCAAAGCAGCCCAGCGCCCCACGGGCGTTCCTGCCCATTCATTTCGGGTGTGAAACTATGAAGTGCTGCTACGATAGGTATCTGACCGGCTGCAAGATGCGCCGCAATCAGTTCCTCTATCGTGCTGTGGAATGGATCATAGTAAGCGCGTTTACGGATAGCGATATCAATACTATCCAGCCCGTGATTACCCGGTATGATTATCCCGTCACTGACCGTTGGAACCATTGTTGTAGACAGCGGATCGCGGTTACAATCAATCACCAGCCGCGAAACCGGCGCCAACACAGCCGCAACCCCCATCATCTCAGCCATCTTGCGGGTCATCTCGGCACAACCGATATCAATCGCGATATGATCCTCCAGATGTTTGGGGTCGAGCCCCAAGCCGTTCAGATTCTCTGGCACAAAATTACTGGCATGATCGCATACCAGAATAAGTCCTGTGCGGGCATCCTTGTTAATCACTTCGGGGGCAAGAGGGATAATATTCATCTACACTCAGTCATCAAAAATAATAAAACATTCGACCGCCAGTTTGATCCGGCGCAATAAATGGGATTCACAAATACAGTATCCTTCGTTACATTACAGTAAAATATGCATATTATAAGGCTTGGGCGCAGGAAGTTTCAGTGATTCTCCACTTACTCGGACATAATCACCAGCAACATCAATACACCGCATCCGGGTCTGACAGAGGAATATAAATGACAATTTTTCGCCGGGAACGTAAAACCCGTATCGTTGCCACTCTGGGTCCAGCCAGCAGTAGTCTAGAACAAATTCGTGCCCTGTTTGCAGCGGGCGTTGATGTCTTTCGCCTGAATATGAGCCACGGTGACCATGCTGATAAAAAGAAGCTGGTTGATGCCATTCGTACGGTAGAAAAAGAAACCGACCGTCCTATTGCCATTCTGGCCGATCTGCAGGGGCCAAAGCTGCGGATCAGCACATTTGAAAATGGCTCTGTCATACTTGAAGAAGGGCAGATATTTACGCTCGACCGCTGTAGCGACCTTGGGACAGATAAACGGGTAATGTTGCCCCACAAGGAAATCTTCGCGGCACTGGAGCCTGGCACCAACATCCTTTTGGATGACGGTAAAATCAGGCTGGAAGTCACCACTATCGAAGGCTCCGAAGCACGGTGTCGGGTTATCGTCGGCGGTAAACTCTCGGACCGCAAGGGTGTGAATGTGCCGAATGCGATCCTGCCCCTTGCCGCCATGACCGACAAAGACGTTAAAGACCTGACGTTCGCGCTTGAAGTCAAAGTGGACTGGGTTGCCCTGTCCTTTGTCCAGCGTGCTGATGACGTGGCACAAGCGAAGAAAATAATCCGCGGCCGGGCTGCTGTGATGGCTAAAATTGAAAAGCCTGCCGCCGTTAGCGGACTTGATGAAATCATTGAACTGGCGGACGGTGTTATGGTTGCCCGCGGTGACCTGGGGGTTGAAGAACCGCTGGAAAATGTGCCCGGCATTCAGAAAATGATCGTCGCCAAAGCGCGCGAAGCAGGCAAGCCGGTTGTCGTTGCCACACAGATGCTCGAATCCATGATCCACGCGCCTGTCCCTACCCGCGCCGAAGTCTCGGATGTGGCAACCGCAGTGGGCGACGGCGCTGACGCTGTAATGCTGTCTGCGGAATCAGCAGTTGGCGATTTTAGTGTCGAGGCCGTGCAGGTTATGGACCGAGTTGCCCGCCGTGTGGAGAATGAACCAAATTATCTGTCCTTTGGTATGGAACGCCGGATGTCGCGCAAGAACACATCAGAGGATGCAATCACACAGGCTGCACGCCAGGTCGCCCATAATGTAGGCGCCAAGTCGATTGTATCCTTTACTTCGTCCGGGGCGACTGCCCTGCGCGCCGCCCGGGAACGGCCGGGTGTCCCTATCCTGACACTGACACCAAGTTTCCGGATAGCACGCCGCCTGGCGATTGTCTGGGGTTTGCATACTGTCAAAACACGTGACATCAACACGTTCGAAGAAATGATCGGCAAATCAAAACGCATGGCGTTACGGCACGGACTGGCTTCCGCAGGTGACCGGGTCGTTATCACCGCGGGGTTCCCGTTTGGTACCCCCGGCGCCACCAATGTTCTGCATATTGCATGGGTGGCAGGGGATGAGCTGGACGGCAAGGAAACCGAAGCTTAATTTCTAGAATACTCTAGTCGTGCGTCTTTAGGGGCTGAAACCTGATAATGGTGATTAATCACCCAGGTTTCCCCCGGCGCGACGGATTTCCGCCACATATACAGACCTGGCTGGCCTTTAAAATTAGTGTCGGAAGCGTCTGTCGCAGAACGAAGCGGCTTCACTGAAATATCTTCGTTCCTTGCGGTCGGAACAGACGCGAATATTTCAACAACGCGCGCCTGCTGGCCGGTATTTCTGACCTCAAACCGTTTCTTGAATTCATTCACTCCCGATCGGGAGAAGATACCGGACGTGCCGTCGTCTTCCTGTTCCTGAATGGATTTGATCTGGATTGTGTCAATCCCGCCAACTGGCAGCTCCACTTCTTCGCCTTTGACAAGGGCTGGCCAGCGGAACGATCCAAGGCTTGTACCGTCCCGAATAACCCGCGCCTGTCCGGCGCTAAACGTTGTGTCCTGCCCAAACACTAATCGGGCAGTAACAAACGCCCTGCCCTGCATTTCCGGTGCAGACTGAATTACCAATTCTGCCTCTTCCTCGAATTGCATCAGGCGTTTAAGCTGACTGTCTTCTATGCTTGATCGCAGTGTAAACTTGTCCGGAAACGTCAAAGACGTGCCAAAGTCAGACTGCATAACAGCAATGGGGGGAACTATGGCCATTGCCTCTTCCAGGTCTGCCGCAGGCGCAGAACTATATTTCATTTCTGCCCGGCGCAGCATCTCCTCAGCTGTACCAATTGATACATAGCTTGGCGGCGGTAAATAAATCTGACCACGGCTATCAGGGCGACGAGAGTTGAGGGACAGATCAACCGACATCCAATCTTCCTCGGTGTCCTGTTCCAGTGCACCCCAGACATCAAACACTATCTTGCCCGTATTTGTATCAAGCCGTGCATGAACCTGCTGTGTCCACCCTGCATCACGCACCTCATACGCGACATTCACTGTTGCCGTAGTTGGCTGCGCGGCATGGGCGGTCATAATGACCTTCTGGAATTCTTGCTCTTCCAGGGAATATTTATCACGTGACTGCATCAGGACTTTCAATTCGGCATCCCGCTTTTCCTTACTGGCAAGCAGGTCGCGCTTCTCCGCCTGCACGGATTTCGCGCCCGTCCCAATCAATGCCAAAATTGCCTGCATATTTTCTGCCGTAGCGGGGGCGCTACCTTCCTTACCCGGCGCAGAGAGAGATCCAATATACTGAAGCTGCATGTCAGCCGCCGCAATCGCATCTGCGATTACCGCGATTTCCTGTTTCTTAGCTTTGATTGCTGCATCCAGTGATCTGGCAGCCTCATTATCCGCAGACGGTTCTTTATAGTAGACTTCCCGTTCTTCTGCGATCAGGGTCAAACCAGAACCAAGCAGGCCGGGCATCATGTCAAAGTCTGACAAAAGACCATCCACCGTGATGGTATGCGTACCAGCAGGTAGATTGATCTGACCTGTACGGTGCACCGTTGCACCAGCGCCGTTCTGATAAAGTGTTACTGACTTTATAGGCGCCTGAACCGTAAAATCGTCAGCCGTCACCGCCGCCGTTAATGCAATAACAGCCGCTGACGCAACAAGTGTGGAACGTAATGACATAGACAATCCCCCTAAAGTGTGGGTTAAAACTAACATGAACCTGAACTGTCGACAAAGATTATGGTTAGAATGTGCAGAAACTGTGCGCACAAAGGGCACACGCTTCACGTTCCTGTTATCTGGTTTTCAAGACAGTCTGACGGCAAGCCTACAAAAGGCTAAGTGCCTCCAGTTCGCGGCGCAGAAGTAGCGGGTCTGTAAACTGGTGCCCTTGCATTCCAAGTGCTTTGGCCGCCACCACATTTTCATCCCGATCATCAATGAACAGGGTTTTTTCTGGTGTCAGGCCAAACCGCTCCACCGTTAGTGCAAATATTGCAGGATCCGGTTTAACCAGCTTTTCAGCACCAGACACCAGCACACCGTGGAACCTGCGGGCAAAGGCATTATCCCGTTCAAAATCCGGCCATTTCTCTGCCGAAAAGTTGGTTAGCGCATAAACCGGCACGCCTCTGTCCGCCAACTCGTTTAATACATCCACTGTGCCACCAATGATATCGCCGATAGTCTCTGTCCAGCGGGTATCATATAGTTCGATCAGGTCTGCATATTGAGGAAACTGCTCTGACAGGATTGCAACGCCGTCGGCAAATGTGCGCCCGCGATCATGGTGTGTGTGCCACTCCAGTGTCACCACATTCTTTAGAAAGAAATCCAGTTCCTCTTTATCCTCGATCAGCTTTTCATACAGATATCGTGGATCCCACCGGACAAACACATTGCCAATATCAAAGAGTACCGTATCAACCATCATGCAAACTCATTACCTTAAAAATCTGGGCCGTAAAAAACAGGGGACGATAATCGCCCCCTTCTGGAAATCAACTCCAGTCAGAAAGCCCTTATTCAATCGGCCCTTCTGAATTATAAATCACATAGATTTTTACATACCCATCCGTTTCCCAGACACCTGTCCATTCCCGGGGTATAGTCACCGCGTCACCTGCATTGATTGTCATAACAGACCCATCACTGGATGTCAGTGTGACACTCCCCTCCAGGAAATACATGAACTCGTCTACACCGTATGGTTCGTCAATTTCCCAGCGCGCAGGTCCGGCCTTATACATACCCGTGTCAAACTGCTTATCAGACGATAGAAAAGTCTCCACGTCATAGGCCGTTGACTTGCCTTTTGCTGTTTCGCGCTCCGTAACCACCGGCGTGTAGTCTTTGAAAATGTTACCCGCGATCTGATCCTTGGTCATTGGGACCGGCTTCACAACATCTGACAAGGCTGACACTGTCCCGGCCATACCCAGAATGGTTGCGGCACACACTAATGAACGTATTTGCGTCTTCATAATTCCCCCTGAAATTTAAAAAACTGCCACAAAGGCATATTCCGGCGCACCTTGCCTCAAATGATTTAGCCGCGCAACCCATTTGGGTGCACGGCTAACAATCAGATAGAGACAAGGTAAGGTGTAAACCTTAGCCTTGACGTGCCTTAAAGCGACGCTGCGTTTTGTTAATCACATACGTACGGCCTTTGCGGCGAATAACACGACAGTCGCGGTGGCGACTTTTTAGCGACTTGAGGCTGTTGCGAACTTTCATGGCTCGTCTCTCTATATAAATCTGTTAAACTTTCCCCGTCGAGCGAGGCTTGCGTGATCCAAGAATCATCTGGACCACTCGAATCCATTGGGCGCGGAACATACTGGTGAAGCGGGCACCTGTCAAGTAGGACAATGATACTTTGCCACCCGGCATGGTTGATGGTGATGTCAAACACCAACAAAGCCTCCGACATGCAGCCTCTGCAAACGATCAGAGGCGCCCCCCAAAATGGATGGAACGCCTCAATCTCACCCCGTTAGATAGCGGGGATAATTATGCCGACAGACTTACTGCCGACCCATACATAGTACCGATACTGTACTTTTTTGTAAAGAATTTTCAGCCCAACCCACCAGTGTGAATGCACCTTTTCAAGGGTGCTGAAGAATGATAGGTACAGACCATAACCAAATCACACCCAAGGGACATACACATGTTTATTTCTAGCGCCTTTGATGGCGGCAATATCAAAGTACTGGCGGCAGACAATCCGGAAGACATTCAGCTGGAGATACACAAGGATAATCAATCCGATTTTTATCAGTGGTTTTATTTCCGCATGTCGGGCGCGCTGGATACCCTGTGCACCTTAAGAATTATGAATGCTGGCGGTGCGGCCTATGCGGATGGCTGGAATGATTATTCTGTTTGTGCGTCCTACGACCGGGACACATGGTTCCGTATTCCAACAACATATGAAAATGGCATCCTGTCCTTTGATGTAGAGCCAGAGCAGGACAGCATGTATTTTGCCTATTTCGCTCCTTACACAATGGAGCGTCATGCAGACTTGATCGCCGACGTCGCTACGAGCCCACTTGTGATGACGTCTGTTCTGGGTCAAACGCTGGACGGTCAGGACATGGACCTTGTCGAGGTAGGATACGGCGCAGAAGGCCGCAAAAAGATCTGGTTATGCGCGCGGCAGCACCCGGGCGAATCAATGGCAGAGTGGTGGATGGAAGGCGTGTTTGACTTCCTTCTGGACGGTGACAACCCCGTTGCCCGCACCCTTCTGGATAAAGCACATTTCTACATTGTGCCAAACATGAACCCGGACGGATCAAAACGCGGCCACCTTCGGACAAATGCGGCGGGGGTAAACCTGAACCGCGTCTGGAACAATCCAAGCATGGAAACAAGCCCGGAAGTCTATCTGGTTGTCGAAAAAATGCGCGAAACAGGTGTTGACTTCCAAATGGACGTTCACGGTGACGAGGCACTTCCCTATAACTTCCTTGCAGGCTTTGAGAGCATTCCAAACCTCAAAGAAAGCCAGCAAAAACTTTATGAGGATTTCGAAGCTCTGCTTTGTCTTCAGTCCCCGGACTTCCAGCGCGAATTTGGCTACCCAAAAGGCGAGCCCGGCAGTTCTGACCTGAAAAAATGTACAGATTTTCTTGCCCATGAATTTGGATGTGTGTCCATGACACTGGAAATGCCATTTAAAGACAATGCGAACCTGCCCGACGAACTATTCGGCTGGTCACCGGAGCGGTGTCGCCATCTGGCGCAAGACTGCCTGCGCAGCCTGGCTCAGATTGTTGAAGAACTTTAAAGACACGCCTACAATGCGCAACAGGGGCAGATACTGCCCCTGACTGTCATGACGCCCCCCTGACGACGCCAGACGGCCCAGACCAGCTTCCAAGCCTACTTGGCCTCCAGACGCGGGCCAGAAGCCTAGTAAGCGCGTTCCTCTTTATACTGGATCAGTTGCTGCCGCAGGTCTGCTGCACACATATGCAGCGGGTCGCTTTCGATCAGATATGACAGTACCGGATACATTCGGCCATAAACATGCTCAAACAGCGCCATTTTATCCTCTTCACTGCCGTCGAAGGCTGCCGGATCAGGGAAACCCAGATGAAGCTTGTTCGGCGCCCCCATAAACACCGGACATTCCTCGCCTGCTGCATTATCGCAAACGGTAATAACCAGATCAATATCAGGTGCCCCAGGGGATGTAAATTCATCCCAGCTTTTTGAATAAAGCCCGGCTGTCTCGTACCCCTTTTTCTTCAGGAGCTTGATCGCAAAAGGATTTACCCTACCAACAGGCCGACTACCTGCGCTGTAAGCCTTGACACGCCCTTCGCCGAGTTCATTGATGATTGCCTCGCCAAGGATGGACCGTGCGCTGTTGCCTGTACAGAGAACAAGAACATTATATTCCTGAAACATGAAGACCTCGTCCTTAAAACTTTCGATATCCCTAGAAAAACCAGAGACTGATTTTAGTTTTATTACAAGGGCAAAAAAATCAGACAATGTCGCATGAAAAAGGGGGGAGGTATTCCCTCCCCCTAGGTGAGAAGTTGAGGCAAAGCGAGAAGCCTCAGAACTTCTATACTTTGTGTACTGACCCAAACTCTTGAAGGAGGGTCAAAACATCCTGATATTTATTCATACCGTAGGGCTGTGATGGGATTGGACCGGGCAACTTTAAATGCCCTGCTTGCCACGGTTGCCCACGCAATTAGCAAGGCGACTACTCCCGCAACAACAGACACAACCACAATATAATCATTCCCGATCCGGTATTCGAAACCGGTTAGCCAGTCGCTCATGAAATAAAAGGCTACTGGCCAGGCAATGATATTCGCCACCACCACAGGCTTTGAGAATTGCCAGACAAGGAGTCGGACGATATCCCGTACCCGGGCACCCAACACTTTGCGGATACCGATTTCCTTTGTCCGGCGTTCTGCGGTAAAGGCAGCAAGGCCGTACAAGCCCAAACAGGCAATGATGATAGCAAGCCCGGCAAATGCCGCAAATAGTGTCGCCTGCGCCTGTTCATCCTGATACTGGGCCAACATCATTTCACTGAGAAAATCAATCGTGACCGGCTGCAATGGCACCTGTTTACGCCAAACATCCTCAACCTTTTCAACCAACGCACTGACATCATCGGTCTCAAATGTCATGGACGCCATCGTAAACCGGTTCGGGTCCATCATGTATCCCGACGCACGCACACCGTACCGCAAAGACCGGAAATAAAAATCAGGAACAACACCGATGATCTGTACTTCCTGCATCCCTGCCCGGAACACTTCTGCACGCAGTGTTTTGCCAATCGCCTCTTCGGGGGTGGCTATACCCAACTGGCGTACAGCGGTTTCATTCAACACAATAGACGCCTTGCCTGTCTCTCCCTCGCCGGCACTGATGATCTGGTCAGAACCATATTGATCACTGAAGACACGGCCTGCGACTGGCTTGATCCCGTATGTTTCGAAAAAGTCGTACCCGAAATGATGATAGTTCAGGACTTTATATTCATTGGCGATGCCCTCTTCCAACTGCTCCAGTAGAAGAAAGGCGGTGTTATTTTCATTATCCTGAGTTGGAACCTCAGAAGAATAAGCCACTGTTTTAATCTCTGGCAGGCGCAGCAATTCTTGCTTCAGTCCTTCAAGCTGGCCGCGTGCTGCCCGTACATTCAGAATCAGCTTGTCGTTACTTTCGTACCCCACATCCATCTGGGTAACAAAAAGCGTCTGCCCGTAAACAACAGCAGTTGAAACAACAAGCGTGATCGAAATCGCAAACTGGAAAACAACCAACAGGGTGCGCAGGCTTGTCGTACCTTGCGCATCCGCACTTTTATTAGCCTTCAGAATACGCGCGGGTTTAAAGCGTGACAAATACAGCGCCGGATACATTCCAGCAAAACCACCAACGACAACAACAATGGCAACAAGCGCAGCCATTAGCTGAGGGTCACTGAATATCTGCATATCAATTTCCGTCCCCAAAACATCGTTATAGAGAGGAAGAACAGCCTCCACACCAGCGACAGCCACGACCATTGCAACAAGGACAAGCCCAACAGCTTCCCCCAGAAACTGAATAGCTACCTGCGCGCGGCTGGCACCCAGCACCTTACGCAGGGCAACTTCCCGTGCACGCTGGCTGGCACGCGCAGTAGACAAATTCATGAAATTGATACAGGCAATCAACAGGACCAGAAGTGCGACCCCCATAAAGGTCACCAACATATTCCGGTCGCCCATTGGGGTCATATCCCCCAAATTACCCGCATGTTCACGGGCACGCAGGTGCAAATCTGGTACGCTCATAACCCTGTTGCGAAGAGTATCCGTAATCTTGGATCCCGCAGGCACCTGATCACCCATATTTTTAAACATTTCGACATAGGGACTTTCATTATTAGTCCAGTAA
Source organism: Kordiimonas sediminis (assembly GCF_014656395.1). Classification (GTDB taxonomy): domain Bacteria; phylum Pseudomonadota; class Alphaproteobacteria; order Sphingomonadales; family Kordiimonadaceae; genus Kordiimonas_A; species Kordiimonas_A sediminis. The sequence goes on along the minus strand of NZ_BNCI01000001.1, from coordinate 1,526,728 downwards.
TCAATGCGTTCCTGCAGCTGTTCCAGTGTTACACCCGGACGCATTTTAAAATATGTCATCACATTCAAACTGTTCCATGTCTCAAGAATATTCGGGGCATTTGCGAAAACCGCAGGATCCATATAGACAAGCATGTCAATGTTCAGATGTGTATTCGACGGCAAGTCCTTAATAACACCGGTGATTGTTACGTCCCGCACTTCATTCTCTGGCCCAACGCAGCAAATAGTCAGGGTTTCACCGATAACATCACTGCGGCCGAAATAGCGGTCTGCGACTTCTTCTGTGATCACCATATCAAAAGGCTTATTATAAGATGCGGCGGCAGAACCTTGCACAAAAGGCAAATCAAACAGATCAAAGAAGCTGCCATCTGCCATGACAAGACTTTCGGAAAAGGCATTACCTTCATGCTGAATAGTCATATCATTCCGGACAAACCGGACACCGGTTTCCACTTCTGCAACTGCATAATCCCGAATGGCCTCCATCAAGCGTCCAGCCGAGTTTACGGTTTCAAACGGTGGTCGGGCGGACGGATAATACCCAGAGTGCATGCGCACCAAACGGTCACTGTCCTTGAGCCATGTATCATACCCGGATTCTGCACGCACAAAGAGCATGATCAGAATGCAGCACATCAACCCCAGGCCCAGACCAAAAATATTAATGGCTGAAAACAGTCTGTTTTTTTGGATGTGTCGCAGTGCAGTTAAAAAATAATTACCCCACATGATGATGTCCTTCTCGCTTCGTCGTTTTATTATTCGTATCGTATGGCAGTGATCGGCGGCTTTCTTGATACCGCAAGAACATGACCAAATACCGTTACCCAGCCTATCATCAGCGTCGCCGAACATACCCCGATGAACGGCAGCAGTGTCAGATCAATGCGGTAGGCAAATGCCTGCAGCCAGTCCTGCAGAAACAGAAAGGCAAACGGTCCTGCAATCAGAATGGCTATTAAAATTGGCTTTGAGAACTGCCACAGAAGCAGTCCCATAATATCCGGCACCGCAGCGCCCAAAACTTTCCTTATGCCTATTTCCCTGGTCCGGCGTTCAATCATGAAGGCTGCCAGGCCATAAAGCCCAAGACAGGAAATTACAAATGCCAGAATTGTAAAACCGGTCAGCATTGTCCCAAGACGCATATCAAGCTGATACTGGTCTTCCACCATCTGGGTCATCTCACGGTATGCCAGTAAGTCACTTGGGAAAAATTCACGCCACGCTTCCTCAAGGACGCTGATAGCGGCGTCTCTGTTTTTGCTGTCAATGCGCAGTGTCATGTCAGGTATGCGCATCTGATCTACATAATAGACGCCAGGCCGGATCGCACTGCGTAGACTATCAAAGTGAAAATCCTGGACAATACCGACAATACGCCCTTCAAATGCCAGGGAGGTCGATAGATTAACCTGACCAACGTAGCCCACCGCTGCCTCAGGCGTATCAAATCCCAGCACCTTGGCACCCGCAGCATTAATCAGGATATTTGCAGCGCCGCGGTATTCACCCTCTTCTAGACGACTGCGCAGAATATCTGGCTCTGCGTTGGTCAGGTACCGACCTGCAGCAAGCGGAATATTATAAACGCTGAAAAAGTCCGGACCGATTGGAAGACCATCCAAGGTGACCTTCTCGCCCCCTGCGTTCGGCAAAATCTGAAGTCGATCTTCACTGCCCTCTGTTGGCACATCCGACGACCGCCCAACCGCTGAAATGAAGGGACTTGATAGCAGTGTCTGCTTAAAAGTATCAGACACATCAGCCGTTACTCCGCTGACCACCAGCAGGTTTTGGTCATCAAACCCAAGGTCAACACGACTGGCATATTCGATTTGCCTGTTTACAAACACAGCAACCGTCATCAGGGCAATGGCGATCGTGAACTGGCCCACAACCAGCACCTTTCTGAAGAAACTGCCTCCTGGGTTATCACTGCTATTGTTATAAAGCACCTCACCTGGCTTCAGATATGCGAAATACAAGGCATGGAAACTACCAGCACTCAGCCCGACGCCCAGTCCAAGCAACAGAATAAGCACTAAGACTAGTGGCTCTGCCAAAAAGTCAATTTCAATCACAGCATTCAGAAAGGCATTATAATACGGCAAACTGACTTCAACCATGACCAGTGCGAGCAGAAGAGAGACAAAGGCGAACAAAACAGATTCCCCCAGGAACTGCTGCATAATCTGTGTATTACCTGCACCCACGACTTTTCGTACTGCGACCTCACGCGATCTGTAGGCCACCCGCGCCATCGACAAATTCAGGAAATTTATCACCGCGATCAGCAGGATCAAAAAGGCAATCGCCAACATGCCGTATAATGATGATACATCCGCAGAAGAATCGTTGCCGTAAAGATGGATATCCCCAACCGCACGCAAATCCAGCACCAGCCCCCTGCGCCGTGCTGGGTCCTGATCGGCTGCAGCTGGCGGCATGGCAGCCTCCAGCAATTTTGGCAATTCTGCCTCCATCGCGGCAACATCCACGTCCGGCGCAACCCGAATATAGGTCTTCCAGGGGTTTGACCGCCAGCCATCACTGAACCAGCGAGCGCCGTCAAAATTTTGACGATTGAACCGCACAATCATATCCATAGGCGCATGCGTGGTATCGGCAGGGTTTTTCGCCACACCAGTGATGCGGAACATCTTCATCTGCCCCTGGATATTGACCGAAATCGTGCTGCCTAAGACATCCGTCAGAGCCACTGTGTTTGTAAAGTAGGTACGTGCCAGGCGTTCGCTGATAATAACACCAGAAGGGTCAGAGAGTGCCTGACCGCTATCTCCTGCCAGCAATGGTACGTTCCAGAAGTCCATAAAACCATTGTCAGCATGGATGACCTGCTGTGCATACAGTGTTTCCCCGACCTTCACAGTGGTTGGATAAACAATATGGCGCGCAATCGCCTCGACCCCTGAGAAGGATTGCTCCAACAGGTCTTTGACCGGTCCCGGTGCATTCGGTGTGGGACGGTCTTCCCGAACAGGAAAGGTAATTGTTCCCTCAACCCGGTAGATATCTTCAGACCGCTGCCAGTGGTCGTCCCACGAAAACTCATTATGTACAAAAAGCGTAATCAGGATAAAAGCAGCCAGTCCAATAGCCAGCCCAGCCATATTCAAAAAGGAAAACAGCTTGTTGCGTGCCATCGCACGCCCAGCAATTTTAAGATAATGCCTAATCATCCTGTTTCCCTTTCAACTTCTTGACCATTTATGCTGCTCAACAGCACCTAAATACGTCTTTGCCTATCGTTATTCATAGCGCAGTGCTTTGATCGGGTTTTGTCTGGCCACTTTAAAGGCGTGTACCGCAATGGTAACCCAGGCCAGCAGAACAGCCACAAACCCCGCGCCCATGATCAGCGGCACAACACCTGCAATACGGTCCGCGAAATACGCCAGATATTGATCAGAGGCATAATAAGCCGCCGGAACGGCAACAAGTGCAGCCCACATTGCAGGCTTGGAGAATTGGATCAGCAACATGGGAACAATATTTTTCAGTCCTGCTCCAAGTACTTTACGGATGCCAATCTCGCGCGTGCGCTGCTCAGCCTGGAAAGCGGCTAGACCAAACAGACCGAACAATGCCAGCGACACAGCAACCGCTGCAAACCCTGCAATCGCCATATTAACGCTGCGCATCATGCTGAAATTGTCTTCAAATTCCGCATCCAGAAAGTCCCAAACATACGGGAAGTCAGGATTGATTTCGCGCCATATGTCTTCCAGATCATTCAGTGTGGACGCGTTTGCACCTTCACGCAGCCGGACAGACACATGTCGGTATCCCAGATTGCGAATGCGGAAGACAAAAGGTTTCAGATGGTTTTGTAAGCCCAGTATGTTCCGGTTTTCAGTCACCCCGATGATACGCAACATATAGGAATCATCATTAGCAGAATAAAAGGTCTGACCGATGGCGTCTTCGGGCGTTGCATAGCCCAGGTTCTGCGCGGCCATTTCATTAATCAGAACGTTTGCCCCCGTGGCGCCTGCTTTTGTTTCGTCCGCACTTACGTCGCGGGAAAAGTCACGGCCTGCGACAATGGGGATCTGATACAGCGTCATGAAATCATGCGACACATTCATAGAATTCACGCCAATTTTGTTTTCCATGTCGCCCTTCACACTGGTGACATCCCATGTCCAGTTCTGCTGGCGATATGGCACCTGCGATGACAGCGCAACATACTCAACATCGGGCAACTTCTCGACCTCGGTCATGAAGGTATCCATCCGCTCCATAATCGCATCATTATCAATACGCTGAATGTTCACGACTTGGGATTTCGGGAAAATCTCACTGTCTTTCAGTACCTTACCGTTCTGGATATAGACAACCAGAACCAGCGCCATCATGATAATCGACAAGGTAAACTGTGTCCCGATCATGATTGTCCGGAACAATGCACCGCGATTACCCATCTGCATCAAATTGCGCAGTGCATCGGATGGGGTCGCCCGGGTGATCAATATCGCTGGATAGACCCCGGCAAGCAGCCCCACACCCACAGTGGTCCCAATCAAAAGCGGCAGGATTGTTACGTAATCAACGGCAACTACCCGCCCCAGACTTTCATTGAAAAACGGGATAACCATCTCAATGATGGCCAGGGATACAATCATCGCAAGTACGACGATGCTCTGACACTCCAGAAAAAACTGAATAAGCAATTGACGGCGAGAGGCACCAAGCGCTTTACGCATACCCACTTCGCGAAACCGGCCCATATTTTGCGCAGTTGCCAGATTGGCATAATTTATTATGGCGATTGCCAGCACCACAATGCCCAGGATTTCCATTGTCTCCACTACAGGAACTCCTGTTGTGTACCATACGGAAAGGTTGGCATCTTTCAGTGGACGTGCTTTCAGGCTTGCGACAAACTCATTTTCAGAAACCGGTGCATTTTCATTGAAAACCATGGTCAAATCGCGATCAAGCTTGTCCTGTGAAACAGTCCCGTCCGTCATGACATAGAGCATAAAATCAGATGACAAATGGCTCCAATTCTCATTCGGATTTAGCGTGTCTGTAATCAGGTCAATCGTATCGACCAGCGCAAAAATACCCAATCTTTCATCTGATCCAATAACGGAGTTGAAATGCGTATCAGCAGGCAGGCTTTCGATCACAGCAACAATCTGCATAGGATTTTCAGAAGACTGCGAAACTAGCCTGATTGTTTCCCCGACAACGTCTACGCGGCCAAAATATTTCTCTGCCATTTCATCGGTCACAACAATCTGAGAAGGACCTGTCAGACTTTCTGCTGTGCCGTAAATGTATGAGAAATCAAACATTTTAGTAAAGTCTGGATCGACAAAATGAATATCCTGATAAAAGGATGCATCCTCAATCCGCATCAATGTTTCAAACATCATCCGCCGGGAAACACCTGTCAGCTCAGGCATCTGCGCCTCAGCCAGCGGTTTCATCGCCAAATGCACGCCTCTACTCTCAGCGCTACCTTGGTTTGCACTGGGGTCATAAACAGTGCTTACGGTAAAAATCTGATCACGATTGGCGAACATATGATCATGATTACGTTCATAGTCGACAATGATCGTGCTTAGTAAAAACACTGCAAGCCCAATCGAAAGCCCAATGATATTAATCGCGGCATACAGCCTGTTTTTAAAGAGATTTCTGATGGCGATTTTTATATAACTTTGCAGCATTTTTTCCTCGTCTCGTTAACGGGAGAGGTTAGCCCTCTCCCTTATAATATTTCCAGATCAAGCGTCTGGTTTATTCGTACCGCAGTGCCGTAATTGGATTACCGCGTGCCACTTTAATCGCATGCAGCCCGATCACCCCCCATGACATGGAAACCGCAACAGCACCCGCAACCAGAATAAGGACAATCTGTGTGTTAATCCTGTCTGCGAAGAAGTTCAGATACATATCTGATGCGAAGTAGGCGAGTGGCAAGGCCACCAAAATTGCCCACATAACTGGTTTAGAGAACTGCCAGATCAAAAGCTTCACCAACTGCGGGATTGATGCACCCAGGACTTTTCTGATGCCCAATTCCTTGGTCCGGCCACGTGCCATGAAAGCTGCTAGACCAAACAAACCAATCAGCGCCAACAACAGGGCCATAAAAGCAAACCCGGCAAGAACAGAATTCATGGCTTTATAGATCTGATAAACGTCATTGAACATACCAACTAGGAAGTCATGCTCGATTGGGTACTCAGGGATAACCTGCTTCCAGACGTCTTCAACCTTCAGGATAACCGAAGCATCAGCCGTACGATTGATCCGCACTGCTGCATAGAAGTGGCGAACAGGGTCAATCGCGAAAATCCAGGCTTTCATATCATTATGGAGACCAAGAATATTTTGATCTTCCACTACACCAATAATATCAAACTGCATGGCGGCTGGTGCGTCTTCTTCCTCTGACTGCAGCCCCCAGAATGTCTGTCCAACGGCATCAGCAGCACGTGCATATCCAAGATTCCGTGCAGCCATTTCGTTGATGATTACATTCGACCGGCGTACATCTGTGCTAGTGCGAACATCTGCGCTAATAGCCCGGTCAAAGTCACGGCCAGCAACAAATGGAACATCAAAGGTTTTCATGAAGTCATGATCAGTATCAAGCTGGTTCACCTGAAACTTCGCGGCTTCATCCCCTTTGGTAGGCGTTACAGAGAAAGTACTGTTAGACTGTTCGAATGGTACCTGTGTAGCGAATGAGACGGATTCCACTTCTGGAATATTCAACAGTTCCTGACGCAGGGTTTCTTCCCGCTCCCGTATGCTTTCAACATTCAGACGCTTCAGTACCAGCACTTCTTCTTTGGGGTAAATATTGCTGCTTTCCTCCACTTTCTTGTTTTGGAAAAACACGATCAATACAACGGCCAGCATGAAGATGGACAACATAAACTGTGTACCAATCATCAAGGACCGGAACCAGCTCCCCCTGCCACCTTTCAGGGTCATTTCTTTCAAGGCATCAATCGGTGATACCTTTGTGATCAGATAACTGGGGTATAGCCCGGCAAAGAAACCGACCACGAGTGTTGTTGTCACCAGCCACGGTAAGGTTTGCAGGTAATTAAAACTAACTACCTTGCCCGTGGCATCATTGAAAAGTGGCACAAGTAGTTCAAGACAAACAATCGCCACTACCATCGCCACAGTCGCAATAGTTACGCTTTCAATCAGAAACTGCAGCAACAGTTGCTTGCGTGAGGCGCCAAGCGTCTTGCGCATTCCAACTTCGCGGACACGGCCCATGCTTTGTGCAGTTGCCAGGTTGGTGTAATTCACAATCGCAATAACCAGAACCAACACACCCAGTAACTGAACTGTCTCAATGGCAGGCATACCGATCATATCCCAAACAGCAGTATTCGTCTCTTTCAGTGCCCTTGCTTTCATGCCGGTAATGAAGGTTTCCTGCATTTCCTGATCAGCATGATTTTTATAGACTTCATCAACAAGACGCGTCACCTCAGCTACAGGTGTCTTGTCCTTCATCAGGACATACACATAGTTGCCACCTGACAAATTATTCCAGTTACCGTTCAGGTCCCATTCTGCCATACGGTTCAGCGCTTCAAGCGGCACGAAAAACTCAACTTTTTGGTCAATGATAAAGAAGCTGTTGAAGTGTGAATTTTGCGGAAGGTCCTCGACAACCGCCCGTACACGAAGATCCTCTTCATGATTAAGGAGGATAGTTTCCCCAACAACATCAGTTGTACCAAATATCTGCGTGGCAGCTGATGCCGTGATAATCATGCCGCGCGGGTCAGAAAGTGCAGAAGCATCACCGTGAATATAGGTAAAGTCGAAGATAGAGGTCAGTTCCTTATCTGCGAACTGGATATCCTTGTAGAAGTGCTTGTCACCATTCGTCACCAGATAGCCACGGCGCACAGTCCGAGCCACCTCTTCCACACTTTCCACATCCGCTTTGATCAGCGGCCCCATCGCAGTGTAGGTATTGTTTAACTCGTTAACGCCGATATTCGCAGTCGGCGACAATATTGACCCGATGGTAAAAGTACGCTCATGTTTCGGAAACATGGTGTCATGATTATACTCATACTCAGCCACAATACCGCCAAACAAATAGACGGTCAGACCAATGGCGAGCCCCAGAATATTAATCGCTGCATACAGCTTATTCTTCAGAATATTTCTGAGGGCAATTTTTACGTAGTTTAAAAACATTTCCTCTTTCCTCGCTTTTTGTATTTTTTCTTTATTATGTCGAAAGGACCATGGTCCTTTCTTTCTTGTTGTCAGCCCCCTTTACCGGGGATCATTTTATTCGTAGCGCAGGGCTGTGATTGGGTTTCGCCGTGCCACCTTGGCCGCATTACCGCCAACAGTGCCCCAGGCAATAATCAGAGCAATAGCCCCAGCGCCTGCACACATTGGCAGCAACATCCAAAAGTCCATCCGGTATGGAAACTCTTCCAGCCAGCTGGATAGACCCCAAAGTGCCACCGGCCATGCAATAAGATTGGCAATCAACACCGGACGCGAGAACTGCCACAACAGAAGACGCACAATATCCAGAACAGTCGCCCCCATGACCTTTCGCACGCCAATTTCCTTGGTTCGGCGCTCTGCTGTAAAGCTTGCCAGTCCGTAAAGGCCAAGGCATGCCACCAGAACCGCCAGGCCTGAGAAAACCGCCAGCAAGGTTGCTGTCCGCTCTTCCTCTGTGAATTCCTGCAGGACAGACTCCGTCACAAATTCAAAGTTAAACGGCACATCCGGCGCAATGCGCTCCCATATTGCCCGTATTTGATCAGCCATCGCTGCACCGTCACCGCTGTAGCGCACTGTCAGATTCAGATAGCTGCTGTCACTTAGCGGATAAAGTTCCGGGCGCATCTGACGACGTACCGACTGAAACTTGGTATCGTCCAGAACGCCGATGATTGTCATGTCCTGTTGACGTTGCTCTCCGCGTCCAATCCGAATAACGCGGCCGATTGCTTCCTCTGGTGTACCAAAACCCAGTTTTGCAAGGGCCGTTTTATTGACCAGAATATTGGCTTCCAATATCTGTCCTGCTTCCACGCCTTCTGTTGACGGCCAGGAATCGCGGGCGACATTTCGGTCGTACAGACGACCTGCAAGCAATTTAATCTGATACGTGCTAACGAAATCAAAATCGATATCCTGCCGTCCTATCAGAATGCTCTGGTCTGTTTCTGCGCCCGGGATCGTCACTGAAACATTGCTTTCGTTCCCTGTAGACGGCCGGTCAAAGCTGTACGCAGCAGAGACAACACCCGGCAAACGCAGCACCTCTTCCTTGAAGGCCTGCTGGTTCTCCACCATTCCACGACGGCTAACGCCGGGGATCGCAATCAGATTTTCCCGATTAAACCCGGGATCAATATTTGTCGCATATTTCTGCTGGCCATAAACGGCTGCGGCCGCAATGATCAGGGCGATAGAAATGGCAAACTGGAAAATAACCAACCCACTGCGAAGCGCAGCTGACCCCGATGTTTCTGCAGATTTATTGGCCTTTAACACTTGTGCAGGACGGAAGCCGGAGATTACCGCAGCCGGGTATATCCCGCCGACAATACCAACCGTCAGGACAAGACCAACAATTATAGACAGGTTGAAAGGGTCAACATAGCTGAAAACCAGATCCTTGCCGATAAAGTCAGAATACAAAGGCGAGGTAAGCTCTACCAGTACCAAGCCAAGCACAAGACCACACAGCGCCAGAAGGATACTTTCACCAAGGAACTGGAACAACAACTGTACTCTGCTGGCACCCAGCACCTTTCGCAGGGCGACTTCGCGCGCACGCTGGGTCGATTTTGCCGTTGCCAAATTCATAAAGTTGATAGAGGCGATCACAAGGATCAAGGCAGCAATGGAAGAGAAGATGATTACATTCATCATACTGCCTGTTGGCTTCATCTCACCGCCACCAACGGCGTTCAACTGAATATCTTTGATCGGCATGCTGGAAAACTTGATAAAGTCTGATGGCTTCGTCCCCTCTCTAAGGCTTTGGAGCGGTAGTGCCACACCGTTATCTGCGAACTCATCCCAGCGCGCAGTGACACGCTCCGGGTTCACACCGTCCCGCAATTTAAAGAAGAGGTTGTTATTGACTGAAAACCACTGGCTAAAGAGAAACGAAAAGTTTTCCTCAAAATCACTTTCGACAATTTTCACCAGCGCCTGAAAGTCCAGAACCGTATTATGGGGAAGGTCCCTGAAGACTGCTGTAACCCGATAGTCCCGCTGCAGGCCATATACCGTCAGGGTCATCACTTTGCCCATCGGGTCCTGGTCGCCAAAGTATTTTTTAGCCATAGTTTCGTTAATGGCGATGGACGAGGTATCGCGCAGTGTCTCGCGCATATCACCGCTTATCATGTCAAAATCAAAAATTTCAGCCGTCTCTGGATCTGTCCAGTGGACATTTTCGTCAAACGACTTGTCACCAATTTTCACAATGGGGCGCAGCCCGTTAAAACGGGTTGAATATTCGATTTCTTCATCAAAATATGTGGTGATTGCCTCTTTGGCAGGCCCCATTGCCACAACGGTTACAAATGGCTCCCGACCCGGTACATTGAACGTTGTATGCATGCGCTGGATACTGTCAGCATTTGACCAGAATGTATCGTAATTCAACTCATCCCGAACAAACATCGTGATCAGGATACAGGCAGCCAGTCCCACACCAAGACCCAGTATGTTAATCAGGCTGTACAATTTGTGCTTGAACAGATTCCGGAATGCAATATTCACATAGTTCTGAAACATGATAATCCTCGCCATTTGTTGTAGTGCGGGAGGGCGATTATTTTTTTATGGGTGCCCTCACCGCAAAGTCGCTTTGTCAGCAGCAATTACTCCGCAGCACGGAGGTTTTCTGTCACCACGTGACCATCGAACAGATTGATGGTGCGGCGTGCATAATCAGCATGTGCTGGTGAATGGGTAACCATCACAATAGTTGTGCCCTCCTCGTTCAGGCTCTGAAGCATTTCCATCACTTCCTGCCCGTGCGCACTATCAAGGTTACCTGTTGGCTCATCCGCCAGGATCATTGCCTGGTCGCCGACCACCGCCCGCGCCACTGCGACACGCTGCTGCTGACCACCGGAAAGCTGGCTAGGCATATGACTTGCCCGGTGTGCGATACCGACCTTGTCCATCACCTTTGCTACCCGTGCCTTGCGCTCTGAGGCAGGGATATTGTGGTATAGAAGGGCCAGCTCGATATTCTCTTCGACTGTCAATTCATCAATCAGGTTAAAGCTCTGGAAAATGAAGCCGATATTGTGTTTACGGATTTCGCTAAGCTGGGCTTCTGAGTATCCAGCTACATCCTCGTCCATGAAAATATATTCACCGCTTGATGGGCTATCAAGCATCCCGACGATATTCAGAAGGGTAGATTTACCGCACCCTGACGGCCCCATGATTGCAACAAATTCCCCTTGCTCAATCTCAATATTAATACTGTTCAAGGCGACCGTTTCAACCTCATCAGAACGGTATACTTTGGACAAATTATGTAGTTTCAACATGTTTGTTTCCTTTTCTCGCTTATCTGAGCCCGGGCGGGTTTGCCCCCAATCATCCCGATGCCGCTGTCGTTAACTCGGACCTGAATTATTATTAATTCAGCTTCAGGCGGTCCATATCCCTGAAACTGGTGTACGGTGATGTCACTACGCGCTCACCAACCTCTAACCCTTCAAGTACTTCAATATAGCGGGTATTCCGGCGGCCCATGCGCACATTACGTTTAACGGCCTCGGTGCCATCAGCTGTCACAACAAAAATCCAGTTTCCACCAGTATCCTGGAAAAAGGCACCGTTCGGGATCAGCACGGCTTCCGAGCTATCTCCCAGTGTTAGTTTTGTCTGAATTGTCTGACCGCGGCGAATGTCCGTTGGCATTGTGCCCTCAGCAAACTGCATATCCACTTCAAACTGGCCGTTTTCAACGTCAGGATAAATCTTGGAAATAGCCAGCTCGTATCCTTCATACACAGCCACCTGCCCGATACCAACGCGCCCCAGATAAAATTCATCAATCAGGGCCGTAAGTTTAAAGCGGTCAGGGTCATCAATCTGACCAATCCGTTCGCCGCGGCTGATGCTTTGACCAATTTCCAGATCAAATCCAGAAAGCTTGCCAGACGTAGGCGCCTTCACATTCAGATCATCCAGACTTTTTCGTGCGAAATTCAGGTTATCTTCAAGCTGCTCCGACTTATCCCGGAAGAAGGCAAGCTGGCTAACCATCATCCGTTCGTCAGACTCCTGGCTTTCCATGGTAATATCGCGGCGCTGTCGCAGATATTCCAGCTCCTGCTTCTTTTCATCGAAATCACGAGCGGCGGTAAAACCCTGCGCAACCAGCTCTTCCTGGCGTCGGATATCGCGCTCTAGAACGCCAATCCGGTAGTTCAGTTCAATCAGATTGCGCTTATGGCCCAAACGGTTCTGTTCAAGCCGCAGTTCCTGATCACGCATCTGATTTAACTGCTCCATGACCCGGCTTTCATTCCCCATAACATTAAGCTGCAAATCGGAATTGGACAGGCGCACAAGTGGCTGCCCGGCACGAAGCATAGTACCATCTTCAACCAGAATTTCCTCAACACGGCCTCCCTGAACCGCATCAAGATAAACCGTCTTCAATGGCTCCACCCGTCCTCGCACCGGGATAAAGTCCTCAAAGACGCCGCTAGTTACTTCTGAAATACTAATACGGTCGCTGGTTACCTTCAGGGAACGGCCACCCGGACCACCCAAGAACATGTATCCAACGAATAGAAGTGCCACGACCGCAGCCGCAGGCACCCCATAAGTTTTAAGCGGATTTTTTTTGACCTCAATTTTTCGGTCCATCCCTGCACCAGTTACCGCCCCCCCAGGGGTTCTGGTATTCGACTGATTACTCGCTTGTGGTGACTTGGGCTCTTTACCGCCACTTTTTGTCTTGCTCCCTGGCATAACAATGGTTTTTTTGGGCTTATTATCTTTACCCGCTGCTGTATCTGTCATTTTTGTTACTGTACCCATTTTATTGTCTACCGTTGCTATCGTGTGGTTGAGTATGGCCTTGCTGGCTCTTTTTATCTCGCTTGCTTCAACCTACCCCTATTACAGCAAGCTTCATGCCATTTAATAAAGCGCTGTAATATATAGAAAAATTATAAAGTGTTCATTTTTGAACAGTTTTTTCTGTACGATATCGAACACGCGCTGTACGCTTCTGAACAGTTTTAAAAACATCAAGCGCAGCATATAAAGGAAAGTGCCAGTTATGTCGGAACCCAAAGGGAAAATTCTGATTGTTGATGACGATGAAGACATCTTAACCGCCGGCAAACTTTTGCTGAAAAGGCACTATGGCCACGTCATCACCTGCAACAAACCGGAATTAATCCCGGATCTGATGGCGGAACAAACCTTTGATGCCATTTTGCTGGATATGAACTTTGGCCCTGGCGAATCCTCTGGCCAGCAGGGTTTCTTCTGGCTTGGACGTATTCTGGAACTCGACCCCAATGCCATCGTGGTGATGATCACCGCCCATGGCGGCGTCGGTGTTGCGGTAGAGGCTATGAAAAAAGGGGCAACCGACTTTGTCGCCAAACCCTGGCAAAACGAAAAGCTGGTTGCGACCCTTTCTACTGTTGTCAAATTACGCCAATCACGGTCAGAAGCAGAAACCCTCAAGAAGACCAATCGTGTGCTGGCTGAGGCTGCGACCAAGGCCAGCCAACCGATCATTGGATCGTCAAAAGCCATGAAAGACGTCATGTCTGTCGTCAAGAGGGCGGCGCCCACCGATGCCAATGTCCTGATCCTGGGCGAGAACGGAACCGGTAAAGAATTGATCGCACGGGAACTGCATGCCCAGTCAAAACGGTCAAACAATGTTATGATGACCGTCGACCTTGGGGCAGTGACAGAGAACCTGTTTGAAAGTGAACTGTTTGGCCACAAGAAAGGTTCCTTCACCGATGCGCACGAAGACCGTGTCGGGAAGCTGGAAGCTGCGAATGGTGGCACCCTTTTTCTTGATGAAATTGGCAATTTGCCCCTTCACCTGCAGGCAAAACTACTGACAGTACTGGAACAGCGGGAAGTCTCTCCCGTTGGGTCTCACAAGAAAATACCCCTGGACATCCGGGTAATTGCTGCAACCAACCTACCGAAAGAGAAATTATTGGATGAAGGCACCTTCAGGCAGGATTTGTTGTTCAGGCTAAATACTGTTGAAGTCAAACTGCCGCCCCTGCGTGACCGTGCAGCCGACATCCCGGCGCTAGCCAAGCATTATGCAGCATTCTACTGTCGCAAGTACGGCAAAGACGTGAAACCATTCTCCGCACAGGCAATGGACGCGCTAAAGTCCTATGGCTGGCCGGGCAATATTCGCGCCCTGCGCCATGCGCTGGAACGGGCAGTTATCCTGTCGGAAACAGACAGCTTTGAACCGCAAGACTTTGTCCTTGAAGCACAGCCCAACCAGCCAGGTACTGTGGTTGGGCTATCTGCGCCCTCTGCCCCGGCCGAGACTGAAAGCATAGATACAAATGATCTGAACCTGGAAAGACTGGAACGCAGAGCCATCGAACAGGCACTGAAAAAAAATCGCTTTAATATATCCCATGCGGCAAAAGAACTGGGGCTGACACGCGCCGCCTTATATAGAAGGATGGAAAAACATGGGCTTTAAAAGATTTAGCCTTCTGCTGGTTATTCGTCAGGCTTTCATCATCGCGGGGCTGGCTGCGCTCGTTTTTTTGATTTCCCTGCCAGGCTATCACGCTGCGACCCTGCTGGTCCTGATCATCGTCATCAGCCTGACGATGGAAACATACCGGTTCATCAGCAAAACAAATGCGGAGGTGAACCGCTTTCTTGATGCGGCACGGTACGCTGACTTTGGTCAACGGTTTAACATGAAAAGCCTTGGCGCCGGTTTTGATGACCTTGGTGAAACATTCACCGCCATTCTGGACCGTTTCAGAGATGAGCGTACAAGCCATGAAGAAGAACTGCGCCACCTGAAAGCCTTGATCGAGCATGTGCCCGTGCCGCTAATTTCTCTTCATGCAAACGGTAGTATAACAGTATGGAACAATTCAGCCCGCCGCCTGTTTGGAACCGTCCATGTCACCAAAGTTCCAGACCTAGGTCAGTTCGGCGAAGACTTTGCAAAAAATGTCACTGTTATCAAGGCCGGCGAACGCAGGCTCGTGGACTTTGAAGTTGATGGCATGGCACAGAACCTGACCATTTCAGCCACACAGATCATCATTGGTGGCCATGCCGAGCGGCTTATAAGCTTGCTGGATATCCGAAGTGAACTGGATGTAGCCCAGTTGCAGGCATGGCAGGATCTGGTGCGCGTTCTGACCCACGAGATCATGAATAGTATTACCCCGGTGGCTTCGCTTGCCAAGACATCCGCCGACCTGGTGGATGATGTCCGCGCTAAAATCACCAACCACCCTGATCTGGTGGAAGACCTGGACGATGTTCATGATGCGGTTAAAACCGTTGCACGCAGATCAGACGCGCTGATGAACTTTGTTCAAAGCTATCGCCGTCTGACACGTCTGCCTGCCCCCGAGAAAAGCGCCATTCTTTTGTCTGACCTGTTTGGGCATGTTGCAAACCTGGTCACCCGTGACTGGGAGCAAAAAGGTATCGCCCTTTCTATACAGATTGCACCATCAGAACTGGATATCATTGCCGACCGGAACATGCTGGAACAGGTATTGATCAATATCCTTCAAAATGCTGAACAAGCCTTAACCGGTCGAGAAGGTGCAATTGTTACCCTTGGTGGGCGCCTGAACAAGCGGGGTCATGTCTGTATTGAAATATCCGATAATGGCCCTGGCATTCCTGCTGATCTGGCCAGAAAAATATTCGTCCCATTTTTCACGACGAAACGAGACGGGTCGGGTGTCGGGCTAGCGTTAACAAGGCAGGTCATGATTTCCCACGGCGGAACTGTCACAGTCACCACAGCAGAGAAAGGCGGGGCTAAATTCACCCTGACATTCTAGGGGCTCGCCCCATCAATGCGCTCGGCGGCAACCGCAGCCGCCTTCTTCTCAATATCTGCGACGATTGCAGCAATTTCCCCTCTGTCTTGCAATCGCTTGATCGCCGCGTTCAGCCGGGGCAACAGATCTGGTCGTGATTTGTGTACCCGTGCAGTCAAAGGTAAGGATGAATGCACACCACCTATTTCAAGAGGTAAGGGAGACACGTCCATATAGGCTTTAAATTCCCGTTCATCCATAATGGTAAAATCAGCGCGTCCGGCTGCTACCAGTTCAAGTGCATCCCGCTTGGTGCCACCCTGAATTACGTTGGTAAAAACCTCGTCCTGCTCGTAAGAAAAACCACGCACGATCGCTATACGCAGCAATTCAAATGATTTCATCGTTATCGGACGCACGCCACCTTTACGAAAAACATAGACTTCCTGAAGATTAAGCAGCGGAATAGTATGTAATTGAGTTTCCACCTCTTCCGGCTCGATACGCCAAACCGGCGCAGAACAACAATCAAGGATCAGGTCGCCAGCAACAAACATACGACGTTTACGCGTATGGGGCGGAAGGACGAATTCTGCATTGATCTCTGCCTCATCCAGCACGCGCGTCCAAACATGGCTGTATAGATTTGAATAACTCTCCCCAACACGAATCTTATCTTCTGCAAACAGCGAAGTAGACTCAAATGAAGTGAAAAGCAGGACCAGTAAAATATGACAGAAGCCGAACTTTAGTCTCTGGCAGCATATTTTGATCAAAATCTATCCTTCAGCGCAAAAACCACAACGAAACCAGACCATATACTCGGCAACAAGGGCGGCTGTATAAACAAGAATGGTAAACAAAAAAAGGGGAAGCACGCTCACATTGATAACCGGTTGGAAACATTTCTGAAATCTTCACGGATTGTATTTTATACAACCAATCAAATCAGCATGCACCACACGAATCAGGCGAAAATACTGCCTTCGGACGCAAGCCATGAAAAAAGCCGGGGGTAACCCGGCTTCTCAAAAAATTTAACAGGCATACCAAAAACTGGGAGCTGTTTATCCGTGGCGTTCTGCCATCATAATCTTGATCTCTGCAATCGCTTTCGCAGGGTTAAGGCCCTTCGGACATGCGTTCGCACAGTTCATGATCGTGTGACAGCGATACAGGCGGAACGGATCTTCAAGGTCGTCAAGACGCTCGCCCGTATTCTCATCACGGCTGTCAATAAGCCAGCGATACGCCTGCAGAAGAATAGCCGGCCCGAGGTATTTGTCCCCATTCCACCAGTAACTTGGGCAACTGGTAGAACAACAGGCACACAGAATACATTCGTACAAACCATCAAGCTTGGCGCGGTCTTCAACAGACTGCAGACGCTCTTTCTCAGGTGTTGTACTTTGTGTTTCCATCCACGGCTTGATCGACGCATACTGTGCATAGAAATCATTCAGATCAGGAACCAGATCCTTCACAACCTCTCGGTGCGGCAGAGGTGTGATCTTGACCTCGCCTTTCACATCGTCAATCGCCTTCGTACATGCAAGCGTGTTAGTGCCATCAATATTCATGGCACAGCTACCGCAAATACCCTCACGACAAGAGCGCCGGAAAGTCAGTGTGCTATCCATCTCGTTCTTGATTTTGATCAGCGCGTCCAGAACCATTGGCCCGCAATTGTCCATGTCCACTTCGAAAGTATCCATGCGCGGGTTCTGACCATCGTCCGGGTTCCAACGGTAAACGCTAAACTTCTTAACGTTGGATGCACCATCGGCCTTGACAGTTTTGCCTTTGCCGATTTTTGAATTTTTAGGAAGTGTAAATTCAGCCATTCGTCCAATCCTTCCTAGTACACACGCGCTTTAGGTTTGATGTATTCGACTTCTTCGGTCAGCGTATAATTATGCACCTCCCGATAGCCGATTTTGACATTCTTGCCATCAAACCACTGCACTGTATGTTTCATCCAGTTTTTGTCATCACGATCCGGATAATCCTCGTGCATGTGTGCACCGCGGCTTTCCTTACGGTTAGACGCTGCATGCATCGTCAATACAGCCTGCCCCATCAGGTTATCCAGCTCGAGAGTTTCGATCAGGTCACTGTTCCAGACAAGGCCACGATCTGATGTCTTGACATCGCCTAGCTTGGCAGCAACCGCATCAATCTCTTTAACGCCTTCATCTAGAAGCTCATCAGTACGGAATACCGCACATTTGCCCTGCATCGTACGCTGCATTTCAAGACGCAGATCAGCTGTAGAGATTGCACCATCAGCATAGCGTGCCGCATCAAGACGACCAAGCGCCATGTCAGCATAGCCGGAGGGCAGTGGTTTCTGTGTCGCACCCGCTTTAACAAGTTCTGGCACACGTTTACCGATCGCACGACCAAACACAACAAGGTCAATCAAGGAGTTACTACCCAACCGGTTTGCACCGTGAACAGATACGCACGCCGCTTCACCGACCGCGAACAGACCAGGGACAGTATTATCCTGATTGTCCGGCGTTGGATTGATTACTTCGCCGTGATAGTTGGTTGGAATACCGCCCATATTATAGTGGACCGTTGGAATAATCGGAATTGGCTGCTTGGTCACGTCAACACCCGCGAAAATTTTCGCAGATTCAGAAATACCAGGTAACCGTTCCGCCAGTACTGCAGGATCAAGGTGATCCAGATGCAGATACATATGGTCCTTGTTAGGGCCAACGCCGCGACCTTCACGAATTTCGTTACTGATCGAGCGGGATACCACATCACGGGATGCCAGGTCTTTTGCCGACGGTGCATACCGCTCCATGAAACGCTCACCTTCTGAATTCAGAAGATAGCCGCCTTCGCCGCGTGCACCCTCTGTAATCAGAACACCCGCACCGTAAATACCCGTTGGGTGGAACTGAACAAATTCCAGATCCTGCAGGGACAGACCGGCACGCAGAACCATGCCGCCACCATCACCTGTACAGGTATGCGCAGATGTTGCAGAGAAATAGGCGCGACCATAACCGCCCGTTGCCAGTACCGTTGCCTGACTGCGGAAAGCATGGATGGAGCCGTCTTCCATATTCATGGCAATCACACCGCGACATTCGCCGTCTTCCATAATCAGGTCGATAGCGAAATACTCGATGTAGAAGTCACTTTCGTACTTCAAAGACTGCTGATAGAGCGCGTGCAGCATTGCGTGTCCGGTACGGTCAGCAGCAGCACAGGTACGCTGAGCCGCAGGGCCTTCCCCAAACTCGGTCGTCATGCCGCCGAAGGCGCGCTGATAAATCTTGCCTTCTTCAGTACGGGAGAATGGAACACCGTAATGTTCCAACTCGTACACAGCCGCAGGGGCTTCGCGCACCATATATTCAATCGCGTCCTGATCGCCCAACCAGTCAGACCCCTTGACCGTGTCAAACATGTGCCACTGCCAGGTATCCTTGCCCATATTACCAAGCGACGCGGCAATACCGCCCTGCGCTGCAACGGTATGGGACCGGGTTGGGAAAACTTTTGTAATACACGCTGTCTTCAGGCCAGCTTCAGCAAGGCCCATTGTCGCGCGCAGGCCGGAACCACCGGCACCGACGACAACCGCGTCATAAGTATGTTCTGTAACGGGATAACTCTTGGACATATTTTATCCCCCAAATGCTATGCGTAAAATAGAAAAGACGCTGAGAACCGCGAGGATCGCAACGACAAAATTAATAAGTGTGATAACGAGCGTTCTGTTACCGTGACTTGGTACATAATCCTCGACCGCAACCTGAAGACCAAGACGCAAATGGTGCATCGTGTTCAGGACGAACAGGATCATAATCACAGCAGCCAGTGGCTGTTTGAACCACGCAACCCAGTCAGCATGTGATTTGCCAACATTGCCGACAAAGGACACAACAACAAACAGAACGAGCGGAATGTTCGCCAGTGCCGTTACTTTCTGCATCATCCAGTGGTGTGTGCCGCCTTTGGCAGAACCGAGGCCACGTACTTTCGCAAGGGGTGTTCTTAAATCAGACATGATCTATAGACCTCCCAAAATTTTATAGGCCGCAACCCAGATACCGATTGTCGCCAGAATGGAAAATACAAATGTCAGACGTGCCGTCAGCGAATTGATTTTCAGGTCGTACAGCTTACCTGCGTCCATGAAAAGATGGCGGATACCGGATGCAAGATGCTGCATCAGCGCAAACGTAATACCAAAAAGAACCAAACGACCAAAAAGTGAAGACAAACAAGCCTGAACAACGGCAAAATATTCTGGCCCGGAAGCGAGCGCAAATAGCCACCATGTCAGGATGATACTCCCTACAGCTAGCGCCATACCGGTTGCCCGGTGCATAATGGACGCCATCATGTGCGCGCCCCAGCGATAGACCTGCAGGTGTGGAGATAGCGGGCGATTAGCCTGTGCCATGAACATTCCCCTGAACAGAAAGTTTAAAGTTAACCCGTACACCCACAACATGTTGACCTAATCTATGCGGGTATACCGGCATGTATAATTGCCACTTTTATACTGCTACGTGTCTGTAGAGCAAGGCAGATCTTATATTTTTTTTTGCACCTGCACACTTTTCCCCAGCCTCTACGCGATAAAATATTAGCGTGGGTTGCAAAACCACCTACCCGGTGCTACCAATAAACTTTGGGGATAGGATATACGACTCGACTCGGATGGCTTTCCCATATGTTTTGCACATTTGATTGGGGGGTCTGATGTCGATGCACATACGGCATTCATTTCGTATTCTATACACTGTAACTTTAACTGTAGCGTGTAGCATGCTACCGCTTCCTGAAGTGGCACTACCGTCCGGTACTGCTTATGCGGACGAAACCGCAGTTTCCGCAGAAGCCAAACCACCAAAAATCCCGGCAAAACTTTTTGCCGAACTGCCGTCTCTTCAACAGATAGAAATGTCGCCGGACGCAGAGCATATTTCCTACATTACGCCGCACGAAGGGCGCAAACATCTCTTCATCCACCCACGCGGTGTGGCTACTGTCGATAACCTTGTCGTGATACCGCCTATCAGGGATGCCGATATCGCCTGGTTTACCTGGGCAAATAATGACCAACTTCTTATTTCCTATCGCTTTACCAGCGATGATCCATTTGTGAAATACGTCAGAACAGCCATGTTTAGCGTGTCCAAAGACGGCAAAGAATGGGTCGACATGGCAAAGCCAGACAGGGAGCAGCGCAAGAGAGGTTATACAACGTCTCCTGCCCAGTTCAAAGATAGAGTCCTAAGCCACCTGCGAGATGACCCGGACCATATTCTTCAACAGATCGACAGTGACCGGGACGGCGACGCAGAAATACGCAAAGTCAATGTCCGGAACGGGAAATTCAAGCGCTATCAGGCATCAAGAGGGGCGATCCAACATTGGTGGCTGGATGCCCAAAAAGAACCACGCATGGGATGGGGCTACAGGGATGATAATAAAACTAGGCGTTATATCTACAAAGACCCAGACACAGATGACTGGGATAATATTGAAGACACCTCTTATCTGGAAGCCAGTAACTTTCAGTTCCTCCGTTTCACGAACGACCCACGCCTGGCCTATGCCCTTGCCCCAAACTCTGAAGGCCGCATGGGGCTGGTGAAATATGACATTCGCAAAGCTGAAATAACAGAAGAAGTCTTTTTCCTTGAAGATGTTGATCTGGCAAATGTGCAGTTCGACAACAACAATGAAATTAAAGCATATGTCTACACGGATGATGTGTACCGCCGTGTCATGACCAACAAATTCCTGAATGCCCTGATCAAGAAAGTCTATTCTTTATTGCCCGGGGGCGACATCACCCTTGTTGACTATAATCAGGAAAAACAGATTTACCTGTTCCGGTTCAGTTCACCGCAGGAAGAAGGTGAATATTATGTTCTGGATATGAAAACCAAGGGCCTGACATCCATTGGCACGGCGACCCGTGTAAACCGTTCAGTCTTATCCGACGTTCAGCGCGTTGACATAGCAGCACGGGACGGGCTGGTCATGCCTTCCTATCTAACCCTGCCAAAAGGATACGGCGACAAAAACCTGCCAACGGTGATTATGCCGCATGGCGGCCCCCATGCACGCGACACCATGGACTATGATTACTGGGTTCAGTTTCTTGCCAACCGCGGGTTTGCAGTATTACAGCCCAATTTCCGCGGGTCTTCTGGCTACGGTGCAGCCTATGAAAACATGGGTAAAAACGAGTGGGGCAGAAAAATGCAGCAGGACGTTACCGACGCAACCCGCTGGATGATTGACAATGGTTACGCCGACCCTGATCGCATATGTATCGTTGGTGCCTCCTACGGCGGTTATGCTGCCTTGATGGGCGCTGCGCAGGAGCCTGACCTATATGCCTGCGCTGTTTCCATTAACGGTGTGGCAAATCTTGAGCGCATGATCAGGAACGCCAGGAAATTTATTGGCGGCAAGTCTTACCGCGAAACAATTATCCCCGACGGAATGGATGCGGAAGACGTATCGCCCTACCATCAGGCAGATAAAATCAAGGCACCTGTGCTGTTAATCCATGCGAAGGATGACCCTGTTGTGCCTTATATCCACAGCGATGAAATCTACAAGAGGCTCAGAGATCAGAACCCACAAAATAAGCTGATCACCTTCGATCATGCTGATCACTTCCTGGACAATGAAGAATCCCGCCTTGCTACGCTTGAGGCGCTGGAAGCCTTCCTGACCGAACAACTCATAAAATAATCTCTGGAGAAAGCCCATGAAGCGGACTTTTTTAAAATTGCTTAAACACAGTTTACTTGCCTCTGCATTGGCTGCAAACTTTGCCTCACCCTCTGTTGTTGCACAGGATGCTATTCCATTAATCCCAGTGGAAGAATTCGCACAGCTTCCCGATTTTGAAAGCCCTAAGCTTTCACCTGATGGGACGTTTCTAGCATTTTCAATGGATGTAAAAGGCAGACGCCATATTCGGGTGCAGTCACTTGATGGGTCTGAAGCATTCATCATCCCCCCTATCGATAACGCTGATATCAACCGGGTTATGTGGGCGAATGCTGATAGGCTTCTTATTGTTTACCGACTAACGGACCGTGCCAGAGGCATCACAACACAGCTTGATATGACTAGGCTTGCTGCGATTGATAAAGACGGTCAAAATTTTGCCTGGATTGTCAAACCACGCCCTCGTTCCAAAGCTGGAAAAGATAGAATCTCCCGAGACACAGGACTCATTGGTCAAATACAGGATAATATAATTGACCTGCTTCCAGATGAACCAAACCATATTTTACTTTCCATTGATTCCGATTTAAATGGTAGAGCAGAAATCCGATATATTGATATCCGGGATGGCTCTTTCAGAGAGCAGAATGATGGTCGCGACGGTGTTCAGCGCTGGTACGCAGATGCCAACCACGAAGTGAAATTGGGCACCGGCTATAATCGTCTGAATGACTATAAGGTCTATTTCAAGCAAGCTAATGGCGACTATTTAGACCTGGAAACCCAAGACTGGTATCAATATTATAATGTCGAAGGGCTAACAATTGAAGATGATGTGATCTATGCAACCGGTCCTGGCGAGCACGGCAGGGAAGCACTGGTTAAGATCAATGTTGGCACAGGTCAGGTAATCGAAACATTATTCGATGATGAACAATATGACGCTTATACTGTCATTGAGCATCCAAGTACTGGCATTGCGGCTGGTGTTTCCTATACGGATGATCATTTCCGTTACAAATATTTTGATCCAGAGCTTGCGAAAGTCCAGCGAACAATTGACAGCGCCTTGAAAGGACGTGTGAACCGCATCATCAACAAAGCACGCGATAAAGAGATTTATATAATCCTGTCAACAACACCAACGGATCCAGGTGTGTATTTCTTCTATGACCGCACAGCAAAAAAGCTTAATCAAATTGCACTGCACCATAACGATATTGATCCCGCCCATATGGGGCAAACAGAACGGGTGGAAATACCAACCCGCGACGGGGAGACGATAGTAAGTTATCTGACGTTGCCTGCAGGTAAATCCAAAACAGATGCTTTGCCAACTGTCGTTCTGGTACACGGCGGACCAAGAGCCCGCGATGATATGGACTGGGATTACTGGACACAGTTTTTAGCCAACCGCGGCTATGCGGTTCTGCGTCCGAATTTCCGTGGTTCAACCGGGTTTGGTCAGGCCTATTTTGCCAAAGGCTACAAACAGTGGGGTGGCATAATGCAACAGGATGTCACTGACGCAACCAAGTGGCTGATTGAAGAAGGCATATCTGACCAACAGAAAGTCTGTATCGCAGGCGCATCCTACGGTGGATACTCTGCATTGATGGGGGTTATACAGGAACCTGGCCTGTATGCCTGTGCTGTATCGGTTAACGGTGTCACCAACATTCCGTCAATGAAGAATAAAGATAAACGTTTCATCGGCGGTAGCTCCTGGACCCAGTCAATGGTACTGGAAGGGGCCGACGATAAAGACATCTCACCCTATCATCTGGCGGGGAAAACTGCAGCGCCTGTACTTCTGATGGCATCCAAAGATGATGCCCGTGTGCAGTACAAACTAAGTGAAGCCATGCACAAGGAACTGAAGAAAAAGAAAAAGAAAAGCACCTATGTAGAGATTGACGATGGCGGTCATAATATGGTGACTGCTGCCTCACGCCTAATAAAGCTGAAGGAAATGGAAAAGTTTCTGGCCAAACATCTGAAGTAAATCAGAAAGTTTTTTAGTACTTGCTGAGCGGCGGTCTAGATAGACTGCCGCTTTTGTTTTTGCGTCACCCTTGTCCATGGCGCACTGATAGTCAAATAGCTATGCCATACAGGCAAAAACAACGGTAGAAAATTGAATACAATTTTACTACAACCCTTGAACGAATTGTCGTACTATATCCATCTGATTTAGTGATTTCGTGATCAGAATACGGCGACGTGTCAATCATAAGCAGTATTTATAAAACATAAAGTATCCATGAGGGTCCAGTGGCAATAAAAGATTTAACCTATTTGGCTGATGATCTTTTTTCAGATCTCGCGGGTAGACAGTTTGTTGAACTTTTTACAGAGCGCCTCGCAAGAGAAACAGCACTGGATATCGTCTTCGTAGGCATTTTATCCCCTGATGGCACCCAGGTAACGACATTTTGCGCCTTTGAGGCAGGTAAAAAAATTGCGAATTTCACCTATGATCTGGCCGACAGCCCCTGTGAAAATGTCCTGGAAGGGGGCTACTGTGTTTTCCCGGAAAAAATTGCTGAAAAATTTCCCGATGACCTTTTGCTCAAGGAAATGAAGATCGAAGGTTACGCAGGATACCCTTTAAGATCCAAAACTGGGAAAGTCATCGGAATATTTGTCGGCCTTAGTCGCCAGAAGATCAACTATGATGATAATCTTCTTTCTCACGTGCATCTGGTTGCTAACCGTCTGGCAGCAGAACTGGAAGAAATTATCCGACAGGACAAACTCGAACTGTCTCTGCAGCAAACTGAACGGTCCAATCTGACCAAGACTATTTTCCTGTCCAATGCGGCCCGAGAAATGCGAGAGCCACTGGAAGCCATCCGCGGGTTTAGCGAACTTATTCGCGGCACAAAAATGCCGATGAAAGAGATTCAGTCAGCGGCAGCAGAAATTACCGTCATGGCAGAGGAAATGCTGGCCCAGTTGAATGATCTTAGCTCCTTATCCTCGCTGGACCTGTCAGGCGGGGAACTTCTCTGTGCCCCTTATGATATCATTGCGCTCTTGAAATCCGTTAAGCTGACGATGCTTGGTTCTGCTGTGACCAAAGGCATTGATATCGCCCCAATAGAGGCGCCTGAGCCTATTCGGGTTCTTGGGGACGCTGCCGTCACCAAACGGGCACTTCTGAATATCCTTATGAACTGCGTTAAATATATGGGGCGCGGCAAAATCACACTGTCGGCTGAACGCCAGGAAAATGGTGATGCTGTCATCACCATTGCCGACAATGGTAATGGTATGTCAGCTGAAGTTTACAAAAAAGCCATGGAGCCTATCGACAAGATTGGCGACACTTACGAAGCCCACAAAGACGGCACAGGCCTTGGTATCCCGCTTACCCGCCTGATCCTGTCCAAACAGAATGTTGGCTTTGACCTACAATCAGAACTGGGGAAAGGAACCACCGTACAGTTCCTGTTCCCTGCTAGTCTTGTCCTGCCAGTAGAAGAGGATGACTTCATCTAACCGACTATGAAGTCACCCAAATAGACGTAGCACAGGTTCTTAAACCAGCTTTTGCTTCACCAGTTCTTCTGCGATCTGAACAGCATTCAAGGCCGCGCCTTTGCGCAGATTGTCAGAAACAACCCACATATTCAGACCGTTCTTGACAGTTTTATCACCGCGAATACGAGATACATATGTCGCATAATCACCCACGCATTCCACCGGTGTGATATAGCCACCATCTTCGCGCTTATCCACAACCAGAATACCTGGAGCTTCCCGCAGGATTTCCCGTGCTTCTTCGTCTGACAAAGGTTTCTTAAACTCCAGATTGATCGCTTCTGCATGGCCAACAAAAACAGGAACACGCACAGCCGTTGCTGTTAATTCAACGTCAGGGTCCATGATCTTGTGGGTTTCAGCTACCATTTTCCATTCTTCTTTGGTGTAGCCGTCATCCATAAACACATCAATGTGCGGGATCACATTATAAGCGATCTGCTTGGTGAAAACATCTGGTTCAACCGGGTCGTTCACAAAGGTTGCCTTTGTTTGGTGAAACAGCTCGTCCATAGCAGCAGCACCCGCACCGGAGACAGACTGGTACGTGGACACAACAACACGCTTGATACCCGCCACATCATGCAAAGGCTTCAACGCTACCAGCATCTGAGCTGTTGAACAGTTTGGGTTTGCAATGATGTTTTTCTTCTTGAAACCCTTGATCGCACCTGGGTTCACTTCTGGAATAATCAGCGGTACATCAGGGTCCATCCGGTACAGGCTGGAGTTGTCGATCACAATCGCCCCGGCTGCGGCTGCCTTCGGACCATATTCCTTGGTCGCAGAAGAGCCAATTGCAAACAGCGCAATGTCAGTGCCTGTAAAGTCAAACGTGTCAAGCGCAACAATGGTCAGTTCCTTATCACCGTACCCGACCTTTTGCCCCATTGATTTTCTAGAGGCAATTGCAATAATTTCTGTAGCAGGGAACTTTTTCTCCGCCAGAATATTCAACATTTCGCGACCAACATTACCGGTCGCACCAACGACAGCGACACGCAAACCCATGATATTTCTCCAAATGGTGACCTGATGCGCAATCAGGCCATGGGGTTAACAAACTCTATAATTTTCTATTTCGACAGCTCTGCCAGAATGGCATCACCCATGCCAGTAGTACCCACCTTTGTGCAACCATCTGCCATGATATCCACTGTACGGGTACCGCTTTCCAGAACATTCGCAACCGCGGCTTCTATCTTCTCGGCATAGCCCCCCATATCAAGGGAGTAGCGCAGTGCCATAGCAAGCGACAGAATAGCAGCGATTGGATTGGCAATGCCCTGCCCTGCAATATCAGGTGCAGAACCATGGATAGGCTCGTATAGCCCTGGACCTTCATCGGACAAGCTGGCAGACGGTAGCATTCCAAGGGAACCCGTCAGCATCGCCGCAGCGTCAGAAAGCAAATCCCCAAACAGGTTATCCGTGACAATCACATCAAACTGCTTCGGATTTTTGACAAGCTGCATGGCACAGTTATCCGCATACATATGATCCAGTTTCACATCGGGATACTCATCTGCGCCCATTTTTGTGACAACTTCACGCCACAGAACACCAGATTCCATCACATTGGCTTTTTCAACGCTTGTGACGTGGCTACCGCGCTTACGGGCCATCTCAAATGCCACACGGGCCACCCGCTCGATCTCCCAATCAGCATACCGCTGCGTATTCAGACCAACACGGGTGCCGTCCTCAAGTGTTTCAATACCGCGCGGCTCGCCGAAATATACACCGCCCATCAGTTCGCGTACGAACAGGATGTCCAGTCCTTCGATAAACTCACGCTTGAGCGATGATGCATCCGCAAGCGCAGGAAAACACACGGCAGAGCGTAAGTTGGCAAAGGCATTCATACCCTTACGAAGATCAAGCAGCCCTTGCTCCGGGCGCTTGTCATAGGCAACAGTGCCGTCCCATTTCGGGCCACCAATCGCGCCAAACAACACGGCATCCGATGCCTGCGCAGCCTTCAGTGTTTCAGCCGTCAAAGGTTCGCCGTGCACATCATAGGAAATACCGCCAACAAGTCCTTCTTCAACCTCGATTGCAACACCGCTGTCTGCGATCACCCAATCAAGTATACGGTGTGCTTCGGTAATGATTTCAGGGCCAATGCCGTCACCCGGCAATACCAGAATTTTCTTGGACATAGTCTTTTCCATTTTATCGTTACTGTGGCAGTTCGCGGTACAGCCACGGCGACTGCAGCCGCTGCTGTTCTTCAAATGCCGTGATCTTATCTTCTACCAGCAAGGTCTGGCCAATCTCATCAAGACCATTGACCATCATATATTTATGTTGTGGGTTATACTCAAACCCCCGGTCATCACTGCCGTCTACGCTGACTGTTTGCGCTTCCAGATCAACCGTAATCTTTTTACCGGCCTTAGCGTCCCGCATCAGCGCGGCCACATCCTCTTCCGGCAACGTTATAGTAAGGATACCGTTCTTGACGCAGTTCGAGGCAAAAATATCCGCAAAACTGGTTCCAATCAGACACCGAATACCCAGGTCAGCAATACCCCACGGCGCATGTTCCCGGCTGGAGCCGCAACCAAAATTGTCCCCCACAACCAGAATTTTTGACGTTTTCCCAGCACCAAAGTCAAACGGACTATCGTTTCTAAGCGTTCCGTCCTTGGTATAGCGAAGACTTTCAAACGCATGCTTGCCAAGCCCCGTCCGCTTGATGGTTTTCAGATAATCGCTCGGCATAATAATATCGGTGTCGATATTGCTTTGCTCAAGTGCGATTGCGGTCGATGTCATATGTGTGAATTTTTCCATGCTCTCTCTCCCGCGCTCTAAAAGTTCCGAACGTCCACAAACGCCCCTGCAATACCGGCAGCAGCTGCCATTGCCGGGCTGACAAGGTGGGTTCGTGACCCCGGCCCCTGACGGCCGACAAAGTTTCGGTTACTGGTAGACGCGACCCGTTCACCGGGTCCCGCTATATCAGGGTTCATACCAAGACACATAGAGCACCCTGGCTCCCGCCAATCGAAACCAGCCTCGATGAATATTTTATCAAGCCCCTCTGCTTCCGCCTGTTCTTTCACAAGACCGGAACCTGGGACAATAATCGCCTCGATCACAGTGTCCGCAACCTTACGGCCCTTAATCACGCTTGCTGCTTCGCGCAAATCTTCAATCCGGCTATTGGTGCAGGATCCGACGAAAACACGGTCAATCTTCAGACCAAGCATGTCCTGCCCGGCATGCAGCGCCATATAATCAAGCGCTTTGACAGCAGATTCACGCTTATTCGGGTCTTTAAAACTATCCGGGCTTGGCACCTGTCCTGTGATCGGCACCACATCCTCGGGGCTTGTACCCCAGGTGATCTGCGGTACAATCTCAGATGCATCAAGGACGACTTCTTTGTCGAAAACGGCATCTTCATCGCTATGAAGCGTGCGCCACTGGGCTACCGCCATATCCCATTCGGCACCCTTCGGCGCCAAATAGCGTCCTTTGACATACTCAAACGTCGTTTCGTCCGGTGCAATAAGTCCCGCACGCGCCCCGCCTTCGATCGCCATGTTACAAACGGTCATACGACCTTCCATCGACAGCGCCTTGATCGCCGGTCCGTCAAACTCGATCACATGACCGGTACCGCCACCCATACCGATCTTGCCAATAATTGCCAGGACGATGTCTTTCGCGCTGCAGCCAACCGGCATTTCGCCCTCTACCGTTACCCGCATATTCTTTGCTTTTTTCAGAACAAGTGTCTGGGTCGCCATTACATGCTCGACCTCACTTGATCCAATACCAAAACCCCACGCGCCAAACGCACCGTGGGTCGCACTGTGACTATCACCGCAAACGATGGTAACGCCAGGAAGGGTAAAACCCTGCTCCGGCCCGATCACATGAACAATACCCTGCCGGGAATCGCCCATTGGGAAATACTCCAGATCGTGCTCTTTCGCGTTTTTCTCCAGTTCCGCAAGCTGCATAGCAGACATGGGGTCTGGGTTTGGCTTGTCGGTATCTTTGGTCGGAATATTATGGTCCGGCACTGCCATAATGGCATCCCGGCGGCGCAATTTGCGGCCAGCCATTTTCAGCCCCTCAAACCCTTGTGGGCTTGTGACCTCATGGACCAGATGGCGATCAATGTAAATCAGGCCAACATCATCCCCGCGGTCTTCCACAAGGTGCATATCCCATAATTTATCATACAGTGTCTTCGCCATATCTGGACCCTTATATAATCATATTTCCACCTGCTCCGGACAGCTAGTCTGGAGCGCATTCAAAACATCAGCTAACGCGCATGAAATACCACTGAAAGCTACCGAAATCCAGCGGTTCGGGAGGTTTACCGTGTCACAGGGTGCAGTGCAACAAAATATTACTAATACGACCGATTTTAAAATATTGTTTCACGCGCAAGGAAATTACTTCTGCATGGTCGATCACGTAACACAGACTGCTAATCGGCAATATGCGTGCGTACAAAACAAAAAAGCCGGACCAAACTGGCCCGGCTTTCGGAAGTCTTGGTACAGACCGGCTTATTTCTTGCGGTGCCAGTCTTTCTTTTCTGCGATACGAGCAGCCTTACCAGTACGGCCACGCAGGTAATAAAGTTTCGCACGGCGAACCTTACCACGGCGAACAACAGTGATGTTGTCTACAGCTGGACCATAAAGTGGGAACACACGCTCAACGCCTTCACCGTAAGACAGTTTACGAACGGTAAAGTTAGAAGAGATACCTTTGTTAGCACGAGCAATACATACGCCTTCAAACGCCTGGATACGCTCACGCTCGCCTTCGCGAATTTTCACGTCAACGCGCAGAGTGTCACCAGCCTGAAAATCAGGGATGGTCTTGCCTTCAGTTTGCTTTGCGATTTGCTCGGCTTCGAGCTTCTGAATAATATTCATCGCTTTAGTCCTTTACTTTGTTTTTGTCCCGTTCATAGGTCGACCAGAGGTCCG
This sequence comes from Kordiimonas sediminis, assembly GCF_014656395.1. Lineage (GTDB taxonomy): Bacteria > Pseudomonadota > Alphaproteobacteria > Sphingomonadales > Kordiimonadaceae > Kordiimonas_A > Kordiimonas_A sediminis. The sequence continues at coordinate 1,495,414 of NZ_BNCI01000001.1, read as the reverse complement.
GCCGGCGTAACCGGGTAATTTCTTCAGCTTTTAAGCGTCGCCATTCGGCGATTTTTCCGTGGTGCCCACTTGTGAGAACCTCAGGAATTTCGTGCCCCTCCCACACTTGTGGTCGGGTATAGTGCGGATATTCAAGTAGTCCGCTCTCAAAACTTTCTTCATCCAGTGTTTCCTGCTTGCCCATGATACCGGGCAGAAGCCTGACCACACTGTCCAGCATAACAAGGGCTGCTGGTTCCCCGCCAGAAAGGATAAAATCCCCCAAGCTAATCTCTTCAACCTGCCGGGCCTCCAGAACGCGTTCATCAACGCCCTCAAACCGGCCACACAGCATAGTAACGCCGCCTGCTTTTTGCCATCTCTGTGCCTCTGCCTGCGTAAAGCGGCGGCCACGAGGGCTAAGGTAAACAAGCGGCCATTCCGGCGCTGCGGTTTCGCGTGCTGCATCTATGGCCTTGCCAAGAATATCTGCCCGCATCACCATTCCGGGACCACCACCCGCAGGTGTATCATCCACAGAGCGGTGCTTATCGCTCGAAAAATCGCGAATGTCCAGCGTTTTTAGCGACCAAACACCGTCCTTCAAGCCTTTTCCAGCCAGTGATTGCCCAAGCGTGCCGGGAAACATATCTGGAAAGATGGTCAGTACCTGCGCTGTGAACTGCGACGACACGGTTTATCCTTTGTCTTCGCTGGTTTCCGGCTCACCCGCGATCTGGCTTTCCAGCCACATTTCAAGGGCAACTGACACGTAGCCTTCTGCGATTTTCACATCCGGCACCAACGCCTTGCGAAACGGAAAATATCCGTATCTGCCGATCCCTTTTACCGGCTCATCAAACAGAACCTCGAGAAGGTCTTCTGCACCGAAATTTTCAAATGCACGAACAAGGCCGATCTTCTCGCCCTTTTCACTGCGTACTTCCAGACCGATCAAATCCGCCAGGAAATATTCATCCTCGTCCAGACTGTCGCCAAGGGCCTCACGGGCAATATACAACTGCTTGCCCTTAACGGCCTCGGCATCCTCGCGGCTAGAAATACCGCTGACACGGACGACAAAACCGTCCTTGCCTGTTCTGACTTTCTGCAGGGATATTTCCTTGCCGCCCGCACCAAGACGGACATCTTTATAAGAAAAAATATCCGCCGGTGTGTCTGTATAGCTTTTCAGCCGGACATCGCCCCGGACACCGTGGGCCGCACCAAAGGCACCCACGGAAATCCAGTCTCCGTCAACGCCCTGATGCAGGCGTTCGGTGTGTCCAGCTTTCGCCATGACGCAAGGAAAAATACAGAAAGATGTAAGCGGTCAGGCTTACTCTTCTGCAGCAGCTTCTTCAGCAGGAGCAGCTGCAGCAGCTTTTGCTGCTTCTTCTGCTTCACGGGCTGCTTCCGCAGCAGCTTCAGCTTTTTCTTTTTTCTCTTCGATCAGGTCGAGAGCTTTCTGGCCCGGCTTAGCTTTGTTCGGGTTGTTACGTGTCTTGGCTTCAACAAGGCCAGCAGCCTCGAGGAAACGAGCAACACGATCAGTCGGCTTCGCGCCCTGACCCAGCCAATGCTTTACGCGGTCTGCGTCGAACTTAACGCGGTCTTCAGCGTCTTTTGCCAACATTGGGTTATACGTACCAATTTTTTCGATGTAACGACCATCACGAGGTGCGCGAACATCGGCAACAACGATACGGTAGTAAGGACGCTTTTTTGCACCACCACGTGCGAGACGAATAGAAACAGCCATTGTATTTTCCTTTCAACAAACTCTGTATTCTGGTTAATTCCGTGCCTGAAGTCTTACTTCAGCAATTTATCAAATCCGGGAGGCAAATCCCCCAAACCACCAGGCATCTGACCGGGCATACCGCCCATGCCTTTTGGTCCGGGCATTCCGCCACCCATCAAACTTCCGAGGTTCGGCATACCGCCTTTCCCCTTGGTCATTTTTTTCATCATCTTGGCCATCTGTTGATGCATTTTCAGAAGCTTGTTCACTTCCTGCACCGATGTGCCCGACCCTGCGGCAACCCGTTTCTTGCGGGATGCGTTCAGGAGTTGCGGTTTGGCGCGCTCTTCTTTCGTCATTGACGTAATGATAGCTTCCTGCCGCTTGAAAATCTTGTCGTCCATATCGCTTTGATTGATGGCCTGCTTTATCTTGCCCATTCCCGGCAACATGCCAAGTATGCCTTTCATGCCGCCAAGTTTGGACATTTGCTGAAGCTGGGCGCGCAGATCATCCAGGTCAAACTGACCCTTGGACATCTTCTTCGCCATTTTCTCCGCTTCATCTTTTTCAAAGCTTTCAGCCGCTTTTTCAACCAGGCTGACAACGTCACCCATGCCAAGAATACGACTTGCAACGCGCTCAGGATGGAAATCCTCAAGCGCTTCCATCTTCTCGCCAGTACCCGCAAACTTAATTGGCTTGCCTGTCACCGCACGCATGGAAAGCGCAGCACCACCGCGGCCATCACCGTCCATACGGGTCAGGGCAACCCCTGTGATACCTACCTGCGCATCAAATTCCTTGGCGACATTTACTGCGTCCTGACCTGTCAGGCTATCGGCCACCAATATCGTCTCAAGCGGGCTGGTGGCATCGCGCACTGCGATGACTTCGGCCATAAGGGATGCATCAACATGCAGACGACCCGCCGTATCCAGCATCACAACATCAAAACCCTGCAGACGCCCTGCTTCCATAGCGCGCTTGGCGATTTCAACCGGTTGCTGGCCTGCGATGATCGGCAGTGTTTTCACACCTGTCTGCTCGCCAAGTATTTTAAGCTGTTCCTGCGCTGCCGGGCGTCTAACGTCCAACGATGCCATCAGGACTTTTTTACCGTCTTTTTCAGTCAGGCGTTTTGCGATCTTAGCAGTAGAGGTAGTTTTACCAGACCCTTGCAAGCCCACCATCAAAACGGCAACCGGCGGCACTCCAAGCAGGTTCAGACCGGACTGTTCTGCGCCCAGCATGGCAACCAGTTCGTCATTAACAATCTTGATAACCTGCTGGCCCGGGGTAACAGACTTCAGGACTTCCTGACCAATCGCCTTTTCTTTTACCTTTGCGACAAAGTCCTTAACAACCGGAAGGGCAACATCAGCCTCCAGCAAGGCAACACGCACTTCTCTCAGCGCTTCGGTAACGTGCGCTTCTTTCAGTGCACCCTTACGCTTAAGTCCGTCAAATATGCCGCCAAGGCGATCCGAAAGGCTATCAAACATGTGTCCTGGTCCTTTGGTCCAACCGGTTAAAATTCCTGCATTCCGTCCATGGCCTGCACAAAGCATTATCGCACCAGTGGGCGAAACTCGCTAACTGGTGGGTATCCCGGCCCTCTCCGAATAACGGGGCCAATCAGGACACAAATACTATGTCAATGCCTCAGGGAAGCGCGTGCGTGATACGTGATCGAAGGGACAGAGTCAAGTCTTAACCGCCATAATAGCACCGCAAGCACCCTACACCGGCATCTTTATCAACAATAAAGCACCTGCCGGATAGTTTTCAGCAGCTGCCCCTGATCAATTGGCTTTGGAACCACCTCATCTATACCGTCTTCTGCATAGATATTGAAACCGCTTTTATCGACATTGGCCGTCAGTGCAACGATTGGAACACTAGCCCGGTCCATATCATCCAAAGCCCGGATTGCCCGCGTTGCTTCCCGTCCGTCCATAATCGGCATCTGAATATCCATCAGGATAAGATCCGGGATTAACGATTCACTACTAACCACCTCGAGCGCCTGCAAGCCGTCTGATACGAACTCAAGCTCGTAATTCTCTGTTGCCAGCATGCTTCGGATCAATAGACGATTTATCTCATTATCTTCTGCGATCAGAATGTGCGCTGCTGTTTTCGGTAGCTTTTTTACTGCCTGGGCACTGTCATCCACTGATTCTGATTTTTCGGAAGGGACAGCCTTCACCAGCGGCAAGCTGATTTCCATATAGAAAACAGACCCCGTTCCCTTCTCACTTTCCGCATAAAGCTTACCGCCCATTATGTTCATCAATTCCTGAGAAATGGATAGGCCCAATCCACCCCCAGCATGCCCGCGATATAGGAGCTGGCTAACATCTTTTTTAAGCTTGAAAATCTCAGACATCTCATCCGGCGTCATGCCTGCACCCGTATCCTGCACTGCGATACGGAGTGTTCGATTGCCACCCCGTCCCGAGATCTCCAGGAGAACTGCAACGTTTCCGGTCTCTGTGTATCTGATCGCATTTCCAAGAAGATTTTGCAGCACCTGCGCAAGCCGTGTGCCGTCGCCGAACAAATTGATATTTTCATGCTTCTTCTGGACATGGCTGGTCAGGTGCAGCCCTTTTTTCCGCGCTTCCGGCATCCGCAGCGATGTAGCGATAGTAACAAGCGCTGCCGGCGAGAATGGCTCCGCAAGGATTTCCAGCTCTCCGCCCTCCAGCTTGGTGGTATCCATAATATCATCCAGCACACGCTGTAACGCCTTCGCACTGTAATGCGCCGTATTTGTCAGAACTTTTTGCTCATCTGATATCTCGGTGGCACTCAGTGCATCCATCGCACTGATAATCCCCGACAACGCTGTTTTAATCTCGTGACTGGTACTGGCGATAAATTCACTTTTCATCTTGCTGGCATCTTCAGCAACCGCAACCTTTTCTCTAAGCTCCTGTCCCCGTTCTGCCAAAAGCTGCTGCGTCTGATCTAACCGTGCCTGCGCCAGCAAAGACTGCACCATAGCCAACCGTCTCTCAACAAAGGCCCAGAACGACAAAGCACCCGCACATACCAAGGCTGGCAGAAATAGTTGGACATTCGTGCCTTCCAACAACAACAAAGCCGTCACAAACAGCACGGCTTGCACACTCAACACGCTCAAGAATACTGACCGGGCATGGGTTGTGAAGGCTGTCCCCAGCATTAGAAGCAGACAAAAAGTCAGCAGTATCTGATCCGCAATGATAAACAGCTGCAAATAAATGGACGCGACCACCATGAGCGCTGGCAAAACTAATAGATATGCGGCATAGCGCGCCCTGTCTTTCGGACTGCGTGGGTAAAGATACAAAGCGCCCGCGATCACACCGCCCAAAACATTCAGTGACAGCACAAGCGGCATAAACCCTAAGGGTGTGTATGCAAGAGACACAAACAGCATCAGCGCATGCAATCCAGCAATCAACAGCATAATCACAGAGAACCGCTGAGCATATAGCTGGTTCAGCCTTGGCTGAATTTCAGGTGGTATTGCTAACATTACACTCATACCCTACACCCGTTCCAAAAGAATTTTTCTGCTCTGAAACTTCGGTAAGTATTGTCAACAATTCAAAATTATGCAAGGACGCTGCTAAATTGACGAGTGCTCTTTCTCCCTAATGCTGTCCATATCTTCTGGACTGTATGCGGGAAGTTTGGCACAAGTCAAAGTGGGAAGAATGTGGGACTTTTTCCATATCGGGAACTATACTGTTAAGATTATCAAGGGGAACCTCATGTCATCGACATCTGCGGGCCGTGCAACGTATCAAAAAGTCGGTCTGGTGCTTGGACCAATTATTTTTGCAATCATACTATCTATACCTGCGCCAACTGGTATTACTGAGACTGGCTGGAGTGTTGTAGCGGTCGCACTTCTAATGGCAACATGGTGGGCAACCGAGGCAATTCCTGTGCCGGCCACCAGTTTGATCCCCCTGATACTATTGCCCCTTCTTGGCGCCACTACAAGCAAAGAGGCGTCCCTTCCTTACTCAAGCACTGTCATTTATCTGCTGCTTGGTGGCTTTATCGCCGCCATGGCCATGCAAAAATGGCATCTACACCGACGCATAGCCCTGAATATTCTGGCAAGGGTTGGTGATAGCCCAACGGCACTGATCGCCGGATTTATGGCGGCAGCCGCGATACTGTCCATGTGGATTTCCAATACTGCCACAACGCTGATGATTATCCCTATTGCCATGACGGTTGCAGAAACAATTCTTGGCGACCGTGCGCCGCGCCACCGGTTTACCATTGCGCTGTTGATCGGCTGTGCATGGGCTGCATCCATTGGTGGTCTTGGAACCTATATTGGCACCCCGCCCAATCTGTTTGTGAAAGGTTTTATCGAAGATAGCACCGGCAGGGAAATCCTGTTCATTGAATGGATGATGTTTGCAGTTCCTGTTGTTCTTGTAATGGTACCAACGGCGTGGCTTGTGCTGACCCGCATCTGCTTCCCATTCAAAAGGGACGACGTACAAGGCGGCTCAGACGTTATTGAACAACAGCTTGCCCAAATGGGCCCTATGACGGTGCCCGAAAAACGGGTTGCCCTGATCATGGGGACAATGGCACTGATGTGGAGCTTCCGTCAGGTTATTGTGGATATTGAATGGCTTACCTCATTGATGCCATTTATCAAAAATCTATCAGACATGCATATCGCCGTGGGTGGCGGATTGGCAATGTTCCTTGTTCCAAGTGGTTGTCGCGACAGAAAAACTCCCCATGCTCTTTTGGACTGGGAAAGCGCCGTTCAACTGCCGTGGGGCGTAATCCTGCTGTTCGGTGGCGGCCTTAGCCTTGCGGCAGCTATTCAGTCAACCGGCCTGGCTATCTGGCTCGGTCAGGAAATGGCCGCACTCGGCAGCATACCGATGCTTTTCATCATCATGTCGATCGTGGCCATGGTAATTTTCCTGACGGAATTAACCAGCAACACAGCGACAACAGCGGCCCTTGTGCCAGTACTGGCGGCACTGGCGACATCCTCTGGCTACGATCCCATTATGCTTGCGGCACCAACAGCAATGGCGGCAAGCTGTGCCTTCATGTTGCCGGTTGCAACGGGACCAAATGCTGTGATTTTCTCGACCGGTCATATCAATGTGCCAGACATGGTGCGTTCAGGCTTGTGGCTGAATATACTCGGCGTTTTTGTCGTGACCTTTATCTGCTATATGATGGTCCCGATCGTTTTCGGTCTGTAAATCGGCCTGTAATACAATGTAACGGGGGCGGATATTCTGCCCCCTTTTCATACCTACCCTGCCCTTATCCCTACATTCCGGCGTGGGCATACGTCATTAAATGCTGTAGACTCATGCCAGCGAGACTACTATAAGCGGCGACATGACACAGGACACACATATCGTACCTTTTTTAAAGATGCATGGACTTGGAAACGACTTCATCATCTTCGACGCCCGTCGGCATGCCCTTGACCTGACAGATGCCCAGGTGCAGCGCCTTTCGAATAGAAAGCGTAGCATCGGCTGCGACCAGCTTATTATCATTCGCGAGAGCGACGATGCCACGGCTTTCATGGAAATACGCAACGCCAACGGCAGCCGTGTTGGCGCCTGTGGTAATGCGTCACGGTGCGTGGGTTTGCTTCTGATGCAGCAACTGGGCGAAAGTGTTGTAACACTTGAAACAGATACAGGCATTCTAACGGCCGAGGCATCCGACTACGGCGTCAGCGTTAATATGGGCCCTGCGCGTACGGAATGGTCTGAAATTCCGCTAGAGCATGACTGTGATACCCTGCATACCGATTTCCATATGGGTGATCTGAAAGAACCCGTTTGCGTGAACATGGGCAACCCCCACGCCGTGTTTTTTGTGCCTGATGCAGAGGCCGTTGACCTTGCCAGTATCGGCCCCAAAATAGAGACACATAAAATGTTCCCGGAAGGGGTAAATGTATCTGTCGCCACAGTTGAGGGCACATCAATTCGCCTACGTGTATTTGAACGCGGCGCGGGTATCACCGAAGCGTGCGGTACTGCCGCCTGCGCTGCTGCTGTCGCAGCCATGCGTCGCGGCCTGATAGATAACGAGAATAAAGCAACAGTGAAACTGGATGGCGGCGACCTTCAGATCACATGGCTCGAAGACGGCACGGTCGAAATGGCAGGACCGGCTACACTCGCCTTCGGTGGAGAGGTCGCAGTTTGAGCGAGAAACAGGATACAGGCCCTATAGGTATTGATGTTGTCACCTTCGGATGCAGGCTTAACGCCTACGAGTCTGAAGTAATGAAACGTCACGCCGATGCCGCGGGCTTGAAAGATACTGTCATCATCAACACCTGCGCTGTGACCTCCGAAGCCACTCGGCAGGCACGCCAAAGCATCCGCAGAATAAAGCGGGAAAACCCTGCAAAAAACATCATTGTGACCGGGTGTGCTGCCCAGATTAACCCTGAAGAATTCGCTGCCATGGAAGAAGTCGGCAGTGTCATTGGTAATCGGGAAAAACTCGAAGCAAAATCCTTCGCATCCTTATCTACAGGGGGGCTGGAACGCGTTGCGGTGAATGACATTTTCTCTGTCACGGAAACCGCGGGACATTTGATCGACGGCTTTGGCGACCGGGCCCGTGCTTTCGTCCAAATTCAAAACGGCTGCAATCACCGCTGTACGTTTTGCATTATACCGTACGGCCGGGGTAACAGTCGCTCCGTCCCAATGGGCGAAGTTGTTAACCAGATCAAACGGTTGGTTGATGAAGGTTATAATGAGGTGGTTTTCACAGGTGTCGACATTACCAGCTACGGCGAGGACCTGCCCGGCACACCAACCGTGGGAACACTGGTACAGAAAATCCTGAAACTGGTGCCCGACCTGCCCCGCCTTAGAATTTCCAGTATCGACAGCATTGAAGTGGATGAACCACTGTATGATGCCATCATCGGTGAAAAACGTGTTATGCCGCACCTGCACCTAAGCCTGCAGGCCGGAGATAACATGATCTTGAAAAGAATGAAACGCAGACATCTACGTGAACAGGCCATTGAATTTTGCCAGCGAGTCAAGAAGGCCAGACCCGAGATGGTTTACGGCGCAGACATTATCGCAGGTTTCCCAACCGAGACAGAGGAAATGTTCGAAAACAGTCTGCGACTGGTCGAAGAATGCGATCTGACGTGGCTGCATGTCTTCCCATACAGCGAACGCGAGGGCACCCCAGCGGCCAAGATGCCGCCAGTCGCCAAAGCTATTCGCAAAGAACGGGCTGCGCGCCTGCGGGCACTGGGGGAACAGCAAGTCAGTCGCCTGTTCACTGGCGCACTCGGCAAGTCTGCACAAGTGCTCGTCGAGAAAGTCGCAGATGACGGCACAGCAACCGGCCACACGGAACAATTCATTCCGGTTAAACTATCCGGCCAGTTAAAGGCTGGAACCATCGTCCCGGTCACACTATCTACAGTAGACGGCGGGGTCATGACCGCAACTCTTCAATCGTAGCTTCAGGTTTCAACAACGGATCTTCTTATGTCAGACAAGAATAAAATCAGCTGGTTCGATCGCTTGCGCGGCAAAAAAGCAGCGGACGTATCAGAAATACCGTCGGAAGATCCCCTTAACGCATCTGATGACAACCTGCCGGCTGAAGATGCTGCGCCACCCGCACCCCCGCGGGAAAGCACACCAGAGCCAGAACCAAAGATAGCAGAAGCTATAGCAGAGACTGTTGAGCCTGCCGCCGATACAGAAGCAGAAGAGACTGCCGCACCGGACAGCCATCCAGACACGCCAGAGCCTGATTTGGACACGCCTTTAACAGAAGAAGACAGTCCCAAGGACACTGTAGAAGAACCCGCTGCCAAAGAAAGCTGGTTCCAGCGTCTGAAAAAAGGCCTGAAGAAATCCACCAGTGCCATCTCGGACGGCATAACCGGTATTTTCACCACAGCCAAACTGGATGATGATACGCTCGAAGAACTGGAAGACCTTCTGATCACGTCCGATCTTGGGGTTGGTGTTGCATCGAAGTTGACGGCGGCCCTGTCCCAAGGACGGTATAATAAGGAAATTTCTGGCGAAGAAGTAAAAGCGGTACTGGCCGAAGAGATCGAAGCCATTCTGAAGCCAGTTGCAAAACCACTGGTGATCGATCCAGCCAACAAACCTCATGTTATTCTGATGGCAGGCGTAAACGGTGCCGGCAAGACCACTACGATTGGCAAGCTCGCTAAAAAATTTCGCGACGAAGGCAAGTCTGTCATGCTGGCCGCCGGGGATACATTCCGTGCAGCCGCCGTTGAACAGCTGACAGTTTGGGGCGAACGGGTCGGAGTTCCTGTGATTACCAAGGAAATCGGATCTGATGCTGCTGCTCTTGCCTATGAAGCCATGGAAAGAGCCATCAATGACGGTACAGACGTTCTCCTTATTGATACGGCAGGGCGTCTGCAAAACCGCGATGAGCTTATGGCAGAGCTTGCCAAAGTTGTGCGCGTCATCAATAAAAAACTGGACGGCGCACCGCACGACACTGTTATCGTCCTTGACGCAACGACCGGTCAAAACGCGGTTCACCAGGTGGAAGTCTTCTCCCGCATTGCAAATATCAGCGGCATTGTCATGACCAAGCTGGACGGCTCTGCCCGCGGTGGTGTTCTGGTTGCCTGTGCCGAGAAGTTTGGCATGCCTGTACATGCCATTGGCGTTGGTGAAGCTATTGAAGATCTACAGCCCTTCGATGCAAGGGACTTTGCCAAAGCCCTTGTTGGCATTGAGTAAACTGCTTCCCACACGAATTTTTTCTACCGCTTTGGTATAGAATTGACTATGATCAAAATAGCAGGACAGACACCCTGATATAACAGGGTACGGTAACCGACTGTTTTGTTGAGGGGAGAAAAACATTGGCCACAACCACACCAAAAAAAGCAGAACCAACAAAAAAAGCCCAAAAACAGGCTGGTTCCTTACCAGAAAGCATTCTGGATCTGAAGCTGAATAGCATCTCGGCAGAGGACCCGTGGCGATGGCTGGCAAAAGGTTGGACCGACATCTGGAAGCACCCCGCTCATAGCCTTGGTTACGGTGCTATTTTCAGTGGTCTTGCTGTTCTCATCTTCTTTGGTCTGATGCAACTTGAAATGACCGGCATGATTGTTGTGCTGGCATCTGGCTTTATGCTGCTTGGGCCCCTTTTTGCCGTTGGTCTTTACGAGCTTAGCCGCCGCGTTGAACGCGGAGAGAAAGTCACGACCCGCTCTATGATGTTTGTGCGGACACATTCTCCGCTGCAATTGGCCTATATGGGGGTTGTGTTCATGATATTTTATATCGCATGGGCCCGTATTGCTTCCCTGCTTTATGCAATCTTCTTCGGCATGGAGGCGTTTCCGCCGCTGGAAGAATTCCTACCAAACCTGCTGTTTAGCGCACAAGGCGCCTGGATGCTTGCTATTGGAACTCTGATTGGTGGTGCGATTGCCCTTGTAGTGTTTGCGGTATCAGTGATCGGTATTCCGCTTCTCTATCACCGAAACACTGATTTTGTGTCAGCGTGTCTGCTGTCTTTAAGGGCTTTTGTAGACAATCTATATCCAATGTTAATCTGGGCATGGTTGATTGTGCTATTCTCTGCCTTCGGTCTGATGACCCTGTTTGCCGGCATGGTTATTATCTTCCCGCTGGTGGGCCATGCGTCCTGGCATGCCTACAGAGCAATCGTGCCGCAGCCAGAGCCACTGCCGCTGGAAACAGATACAAAATAATCTGGTAAAGTGAACAGGTGCGGGCTAGTACTGCACCTTACAAAAAATAACTACTGACCTCCAAATTCTTGCGATTAGCAGCCAGACATAAAAAAACCCTCGAGAGCATAGGCTCCAGAGGGTTTTAACGTTTAGCGATCAAAACGCGCGATTAGCGACGATTCTGAAATGCACCATCACGCTCTAGACGCTTGCGCTCCAGTTTACGTGCACGGCGTACAGCTGCGGCTTGGTCACGAGCCTTCTTTTCAGATGGCTTTTCAAAAAAGCGACGCAGTTTCATTTCACGATAAACACCTTCACGCTGAAGTTTTTTCTTCAGTGCGCGGAGGGCTTGATCAACGTTATTATCCCGAACGACAACCTGCATAGGTTGCTCACTCCTTTCTAATGGCATAATTTGTGATGGGGCAAGTCGGGCGCACACATCACGGGCCGGAAGCGGCTCTATAGCAAACAGAGGCCCCGCATACAAGACTTTTCCCGACAACAGCATATCGACACCCCTGCTACACAGAGGCGGATGCTGCTAAGTTTCCCTTGCCGCCCATACTTTTTGCCATAGGTATACGCATGGGTGGCAACTGAATTCTATATACCACAACTGAAGGAATTTTGCAAAATGCAGGAATTATTGCGCACCTGTTCCCCAGCCATTGCACCCGGCCAAATAGTCATGATAGACTATGTCAAACAGCGTACGAGCAAGTAAAATGGCAGCACAAAAACATACCGAGACATCTGATATCCCTGTTGATAATTACCGTGAGCCCCTGATGCATGCGATGCTGGACCATGTTCCCTTTGACGGCTGGTCAGCCAAGGCAATGGCAGCAGCGGCAAGCGACGTTGGCATCACAGCCCCTATGGCGGAACTCGCGTTCCCCAAAGGACCGATCGAGGTGCTTGAGTACCATCTGCAGGACGCAGATGTGCGCTTGGCGACCGCGCTTGCAGCATTGGATCTGCCGTCCATGAAGATTCGGGACCGGATCACGGTTGCCGTTAAAACCCGCATTGAGCAGGCAAAAAACCACAAGGAAGCTGTCAGACGCGGTTTGGCTGTCCTGTCCATGCCGCAACATGCCATGCTGGGCACCAAAGCCCTTTGGGCAACCTGCGATGTTATCTGGCGCGCAGCAGGGGATACTTCAACTGATTATAATTGGTATACCAAACGTATGACCCTAAGTGCGGTATACAGTACGACCCTGCTTTACTGGATGGATGATGATAGTGATGATCTAGCTGCAACATGGGACTTTCTTGATCGCCGGATAGAAAATGTCATGCAGTTTGAAAAAGCAAAGTTTGAGCTGCGTAAAAGCTGTCAGGATTTGCCCTCTATCAGCCGCTTTCTAAACCGTATTCGCTACCCAGCGCCTTAATGACGAAAAACAAGAATATCACACCTGTGTCCCTATTGTCAGAAGACCAGGGCGGCAGTGCAACGTCTGAATTAGCAACGCTCTTAGCCAGTTGGCACCGCTATTTAACGAGCGAGAAAAGAGTGTCCCCCCACACCCTTTCCAACTACAGCCGGGATGTTGGATATTTCGTTGCGTTCCTGCACAGTCATTTGGGGGGCACTGTTCGCATAGCGGATCTTGCGTCTCTCGGCATTCGTGACTTCAGATCCTTTCTTGCTGCCCGCAGGCGTGACGGCGTTTCTAACGCAACTGTTGCCCGTACTTTATCCAGTGTCCGAAATCTTTTCCGGTATCTGGACCGGGCTGAAGGCATCCGCAACGATGCCATCGCGGCAATAGAAGCCCCAAAGTTACCGCATAAAGTCCCGCGCCCCTTGTCAGAGAAAGATGCACAAAAAGTCCTAGAGATAGCTGGCAAGCCTGATGCGCATTCCGGGGATGCTGCAAAGACGGCAGACAGTATCACAGACTGGACCGGTCTTAGGGACGCAGCCATCCTGACACTTCTATACGGTTGTGGTCTGCGTATCAGCGAAGCACTTGGAATGAATGTCGGTGATATTCCAGAGGGCGATACGATGCGCATTATTGGTAAGCGGCGCAAGGAAAGACTGGTTCCCATACTCCCTATTGTCCGACAGGCGGTAGACGCTTACGTTAAAGCATGCCCCTATGTTCTGGAACACGGGCAACCTCTTTTTATCGGTGTGCGCGGCAACAGAATGAACGCCCGCACCGTTCAATTATTGATGGAACGTATCCGCGGCAAACTCGGACTACCAGATAGTGCCACCCCCCATGCATTGCGCCATAGTTTTGCAACCCACCTTTTGGGGCGCGGCGGCGATCTGCGTACCATCCAGGAGCTGTTGGGACACGCTGACCTTGCCAGCACTCAGGTCTATACAGAAGTGGACGCAGCACGAATTCAGGATATTTACTCGAAAGCCTTCAGGAGAGCTTAACTCTATGCAATCATATGATAAAATCAGAATTGGTGGGCTGGCTGCCCTGTATGCTGCACTCGCGGCGCTAGGTCTGCTTCTTGGCTTTGCCACATTACAGTTCTGGCCAGCCGTCAGTGAAAGTAAAGGGTCACTCCTTGTACTTGGACTCGCCTTCAGCTGTGTCGTTATGTTTATTATTAATGCACGAACTGCGTGGCAGTTCTTCCAGTACTTCAAAAAAGATCAAAAAGTTCCTACGGCCATGATGCCCTTTGCCATCGCTGCGGCTGTGCTGTATCTGGCCAGCAGCGTATTCGCAGCCTAAGCCTGTCCTTAATAAAGGTCCGAAAACGGCGCGTATTCTCTTATAATCCTGCTATACTACAGGCATGAAAGAGGACACACATATACTCTATACGGCCCTTTTGACACGGGATCAGAATTACGACGGCAAAGTGTATTTCGGCGTCACATCGACGGGCATCTACTGCCGACCAGTATGCCCAGCCAACAAACCCAAACCTGAAAATATCCTGTATTTCAACACAAGCGACCAAGCACAGGATGCAGGCTTTCGTGCCTGTAAACGGTGCCGCCCGGAAAGCAGACCCGGCAGCCCGGCATGGGAAGGCACCAAATCAACTGTCCAGCGTGCCTTAAGGCTATTGGCCGCAGGTGAAGAAGACATACCCGCCCTTGCCGACAAGCTTGGCGTAACAGACCGGCACCTAAGACGCCTGTTCGTGCAGCACCTGGGACAGTCCCCCAAAGAAGTGCAACTACAAAACCGGCTGGAACTGGCACTCGAAATGTTAGCCGTTTCACAGGCGCCGATCAGTGACATTGCCTATTCAGCGGGTTTCCGTAGCCTGCGCCGTTTCAATGATGCTTTCAAACAGCACACAGGCACCTCACCAAGCCAGTGGAGAAAACAGAATGACCTTACTTAAAACCAAGACCACTCTCCCATGTGGAGAATTGACCCTGATACTTCATGAAGATCTTGTAGTTTTATGCGAGTTCAGTGACAGGACAGAGCGAATTAGCGCCTATCTGAACAAATATTTCCAGAACCATGACGTACAGGAAGTACCTTTGCCGCATACTATAGAAGCAGCCTTTGATGCCTACCGCGGGGGCAAGACTGACGCACTTAGTGATATTGCTGCAGCCCCCAGAGGAACACCCTTTCAGCAAACAGTATGGCAAGCATTGAAATCTATCCCAAGCGGCAAAACACTTAGCTACAAAACATTTGCCGACAAGGTCGGCACAGGTGCCCGCGCCGTGGGCAG
The DNA here is from genome assembly GCF_014656395.1 of Kordiimonas sediminis. Taxonomy (GTDB): domain Bacteria; phylum Pseudomonadota; class Alphaproteobacteria; order Sphingomonadales; family Kordiimonadaceae; genus Kordiimonas_A; species Kordiimonas_A sediminis. Next base: position 1,480,244 of record NZ_BNCI01000001.1, on the reverse strand, counting down.
TGCAAATGGGCGTAATCCGATCTGCCTGCTGTATCCCTGTCACCGCGTCATTGGTGCTGACGGATCACTAACCGGGTACGCTGGCGGCCTGGACCGTAAAGAATGGTTACTGCAACACGAAGGAGCGCTGATACCGTCCCTTCTCTGATGGCTATGCTGTCCGTGCCGTGCCTTATCAGCCCCAAGTTTCAGTGAACTAGCCCCAGAGACATAAGCACTAGAACTACACTCCTCGCCCCATGCAACAAAAAAGGGACCACAAAAGGTCCCTTTTCAATGGTTCAATAAGGCGCAAATCCCTACATGTGAATGGGGCGACCATGCACCGCCAAAGCTGCTTCCTTCACCGCTTCTGTCTCGGTTGGGTGCGCATGGCATGTCAGGGCGATATCTTCCGCGCTAGCACCAAATTCCATTGCCGTTGCCGCCTGAGCAATCATGTTGCCGGCATCTGCACCGATAATGTGAACGCCTAGAATGCGGTCTGTATCTTTGTCAGCAAGAATTTTAACAAAGCCTTCTGTCTGCAAATTTGCCTTTGCACGGCTGTTCGCAGTGAATGGGAATTTACCGACATTATAGGCAACGCCTGCTTCTTTCAGTTCTTCTTCCGTTTTGCCAACTGCAGCTACTTCCGGGAATGTGTAGACAACGCCCGGGATAACATCATGGTTCACATAACCAGTCAGACCCGCGATATTCTCTGCACAGGCAACGCCTTCGTCTTCTGCCTTATGCGCCAGCATCGGGCCCTCAACAACGTCACCAATTGCGTAGATGCCCGGCACGTTCGTAGAGAAGTCATGCCCGATGGCAATACGGCCACGTTCGTCCAGTTCCACACCCGCCATTTCAAGGCCAAGACCATCTGTGTACGGACGGCGACCAACAGATACAAGCACCACATCGGCATCAAGCGTTGTAGCATCACCGCCTTTAACTGGCTCAAACGTCACGCTTACACCGGACTTGGTGTTTTTCACTTCGGTAACCTTGGACGAAAGCTTCAGGGTCATGCCCTGCTTCTTCAGAACACGGCCAAAAGTTTTACGAACTTCCATGTCCATACCAGGCAGAACCTGGTCCATAAACTCGATCACAGTTACCTCGGCACCAAGACGCGACCAGACAGAGCCAAGCTCAAGACCGATAACGCCGCCGCCAATAACAACCATTTTCTTTGGGACCTTTGGCAGGCTTAGAGCGCCAGTGGAAGACACCACTTTCTTCTCATCAATTTCAACGCCGGGCAGGCTTGAAACGTCACTACCCGTCGCGATGATGCTGTTTTTCGCAGTAACTGTGGACTTTTTACCGTCCTTGTCAGTAATTTCGATTGTATTTTTGCCTGTGAATGCAGCAGATCCTTTCAGCCAATCCACTTTATTCTTTTTAAACAGGAATTCGATGCCACCGGTCAGACCAGACACAGTCTCGTCCTTGGTTGCCATCATCTTTTTGAGGTCAACTTCAAGGCCCTTTACCTTGATGCCAACTTTTTCAAATTCATGCTTGGCTTCTTCATACATGTGCGAGCTATGCAACAGAGCCTTGGACGGCATACAGCCAACATTCAAACAGGTACCACCAAGGGTATCGCGTTTTTCAACGCACGCTGTTTTAAGACCAAGCTGTGCTGCACGAATAGCCGCGACATAACCACCAGGGCCAGAACCGATAACTACCAGATCATATTCACTCATTGTCAGTTCCCTTACATATCCAGAAGTAGACGTGTTGGGTCTTCAAGAGCCTCTTTAACACGTACAAGGAATGTTACAGCTTCGCGGCCATCAATGATGCGGTGATCATACGACAGTGCCAGATACATCATAGGACGGATGACGACATTGCCGCCAATCGCCATCGGACGATCCTGGATCTTGTGCATGCCAAGGATAGCAGACTGCGGTGCATTCAGGATCGGGCTGGACATCAGGGAGCCAAAGATACCACCGTTGGAGATAGTGAACGTACCACCCGTCATATCATCCATTGTCAGCTTGCCGTCGCGGGCTTTTCTGCCGTAGTTCGCAATCGCCAGCTCAGTCTCTGCAAAGGACATGTCCTGCGCATCCTTCAGAACGGGAACAACAAGACCATTCGGGCTGGATACTGCAACACCAACGTTTGCATAGTTGTGATAAACGATTTCATCACCGTCGATGAACGCATTAACCGCAGGAATTTCTTTCAGCGCCAGACAACATGCCTGCGTGAAGAAGCTCATGAAGCCAAGTTTGATGTTATGCTTTTTCGCGAACAGATCTTTGTACTTTGCACGAGCTTCCATAACGGCGGTCATATCAACCTCGTTGTAGGTTGTCAGCATCGCTGCAGTATTTTGTGCTTCCTTGAGCCGTGTCGCAATAACCTTGCGCAGGCGAGTCATTTTAACGCGCTCTTCACGTGGTCCGGTATCAGCCGCCACAACGGTTGCAGTTGCAGACAATGTACGCGCTGTACCCGATTCAATCGCTTTCAGGACATCGCCTTTCGTCAGGCGACCATCTTTGCCCGTGCCTGTGATAGACGCAGGATCAAGATTGTAATCTTCAACAAGGCGACGAACTGCCGGAGACATCGGCATCAAATTCGATGATGACGCGCTCGCGAACGGTGCTGGCGCAGCGGCAGGTGCAGCAGCCGGCGCTGGTGCCGGTGCAGATGCTGCAGGGGCCGCGGCCGGTGCAGCAGCCGCAGGTGCCGCAGCAGCTTTGCCTTCGGTGTCAACTTTTGCAATCAACGCACCGATTTCAACGGTGTCGCCCTCTGCAACAACTTGTTCAACCAAAACACCAGCGACTGGGCTAGGAACTTCCATAGCCACCTTGTCAGTCTCTACTTCAACAATCGGTTCATCAGCGGCAACAGCGTCACCAACATTCTTCAACCAGGAGCCAATAGAGCCTTCTGTGATAGATTCCCCAAGCTGTGGGATAACAATTTCTTCGATAGCCACGTGATGTGCTCCTACCTTTTACTTTCAATAGTTAATGCGTCGTTGATCAGGGCTGCCTGTTCAGTTGCATGCTTGGATGCCAGACCAGTAGCCGTTGATGCGCTCGCTTTGCGACCAGCGTAAACGGGACGATTTGCCTTCAGGTTCAAGTCGACAAGAACGTCTTCGATCAATTCATTGATATAATGCCATGACCCCTGATTGCGTGGTTCTTCCTGACACCAGACAACAGTTTCAACACCTGTAAATCGGGACATTTCCTTGGCAAACGCTGCCTCCGGGAATGGGAACAACTGCTCAATCCGCAGGATGTAGGTATCTGACTGGCGTAGACGGTCACGCTCTTCCAGAATGTCGAAATAGACTTTACCAGAACAAACAATAACGCGCTTGATATCGCTATCTTTGGCCAGAACCAGATCAGAACCGCCACCTTTTTCAGCATCATCCCAAAGAACGCGGTGGAACTGTGATCCTGGACCGAACTCTTCAAGGCCTGATGTACATTTCTTGTGACGCAGCAATGACTTTGGCGTCATAAGGATCAGTGGTTTGCGGAACTTCCGGTGCATCTGACGGCGCAAAATATGATAGTAGTTTGCAGGCGTGGTACAATTGGCAACCTGCCAGTTATCTTCCGCGCTTAACTGCAAATACCGTTCAAGACGTGCGCTTGAATGCTCAGGCCCCTGGCCCTCATAGCCATGTGGCAACAGCATCACTAGACCAGACATCCGCAGCCATTTTGCTTCGGCAGAACAGATAAACTGATCAATCATGATCTGGGCACCGTTGGCAAAGTCACCGAACTGAGCTTCCCACAATGTCAGTGTTTTAGGTTCTGCAAGCGTATAGCCATACTCAAAGCCCAGGACGCCGTACTCACTTAGCGGACTATCCAGAACTTCAAAATGTGCTTCGTCGTTCACATGCTGCAATGGGATAAAACGCTCTTCCGTTTTCTGATCAACGAAAACCGCATGACGCTGGCTGAATGTACCACGGCCACAATCCTGACCGGACAAGCGGACACCGTAGCCTTCGCGCAGCAGCGTACCAAAGGCAAGGGCTTCGGCTGTCGCCCAGTCGATGCCTTTGTTGGTTTCGAACATCTTGTCTTTCTGGTCCAGCACACGTTTCAGTGTCCGGTGAACATTAAAGTTCTCCGGGATCGCCGTCAGTGCCTGCCCGACTTCACGCAGGGCAATTTCCGCAACGCCGGTTTCCGCACGCCGTGCTTCCGGGTCACTGCTAGCAAGGCCCATACCCTGCCATTTACCCGCAAACCAGTCTGCTTCATTGACCTTATAGTCACGTGCTGCCTCAAACTCACCATCAAGGTACGATGTAAAGTCCTGCTCCATCTGGGCAACCATCGCATCTGTCAGAATGCCTTCTGATTTCAAACGGTCACTATACAGCTTGGTAACGAATGGATGCTTCTTGATCGCCGCATACATAATTGGCTGTGTGAAAGATGGTTCGTCAGATTCGTTATGACCAAAGCGGCGGTAACAAATCATGTCGATCACGACATCACGCTTGAACTCCTGACGGAATTCAGTCGCAAGCTTGGTAGCATAAACAACAGCTTCCGGATCATCTCCATTCACATGGAATATCGGGGCCTGTACCATCTTCGCGACATCGCTTGGGTACGGGCTTGACCGGGAGAACTGTGGACTGGTCGTGAAGCCAATCTGGTTATTGACGATAAAATGAATAGTCCCGCCAGTGTTGTAGCCGTTCAGGCCGGACATGGCGAAACATTCTGCAATGATGCCCTGCCCTGCAAAGGCGGCATCACCGTGCAGCAACAATGACAGAACCTTTGTCCGGTCTTTGTCCTCACGCTGGGCCTGTTTGGCACGAACTTTACCGATCACAACCGGGTTCACAGCTTCCAGGTGAGACGGGTTAGCCGTCAGGGACAAGTGAATTTTATTGCCGTCAAAATCACGATCAGAACTGGTACCAAGGTGGTATTTCACATCACCGGAACCCTGAACGTCATCAGGCTTAAACGAACCGCCATGGAACTCGTTAAAGATCGCGCGGTACGGCTTCTGCATCACATTCGCAAGAACGTTCAAACGTCCGCGGTGCGGCATACCAATGACAATTTCTTCCAGACCGAACTGACCGCCGGTCTTCATAATTGCTTCAAGTGCAGGGACCATGCTTTCGCCGCCATCAAGGCCAAAACGCTTGGTGCCTGTATATTTTCTACCAAGGAATTTTTCAAACTGCTCGGCTTCTACCAGCTTGTTCAAAATTGCCAGCTTACCCTTGTCGGTAAACTGGATTTCCTTATCGCGGCCTTCGATTTTACGCTGGATCCAGGATTTCTCCTCTGGATCATTGATGTGCATAAATTCAACGCCAAGGTTGGAACAGTATGTCCGTTTCAAAATCGCAAGAATTTCACGAACCGTAGCAACATCCAGCCCCAGAACACCATCAAGAAAGATCGGACGATCCAGATCCCCTGCGCTAAAGCCGTATGTTCCAGGCTCCAGCTCCGGGTGCTGTGGGCGGTCTTCAAGTCCGAGTGGGTCTAGGTTGGCCATCAAATGACCCCGCACGCGGTACGTACGGACCATCATCAGGGCACGAATACTGTCGATTGTCGCAGCGCGAACATCTTCAACGGCTAATGCGCCTTTACCTGAAGATGGTTTTTCCTTGTCTTCGATGAACATGTCAGACCCGTCAAGACCAGTCGTGCGGTCATCATCGGGCCGGAGCGGCCAATCAGAACGAGCCCAGCTTGGACCCGATACTGCGTTTGCCGCGACACCCCCTTCGAGGCCGGCAAAATAATCACGCCAACCTGCATCAACAGACGACGGGTCAGCACAGTAATTTTCATAAAGTGTTTCAACGAAGGCAGGGCTTACACCCTCCAAGGCTTCAAAGCGGTCCATATCTGCTCCCATGGGCAAACGGCGCAGCCATTGTTGGCAGCTGCGCCCCTCTTAACTTTACTTAGGCTTTCATCGCCTCAAGAAGCGTGGTTCCCAGAGCAGCAGGGCTGTCAGAAACTACGATTCCAGCACTACGCATGGCTTCGATTTTATCCTCGGCGCCACCTTTACCACCAGATACGATCGCACCGGCATGACCCATTGTACGGCCAGGAGGTGCAGTACGCCCAGCAATAAAGCCTGCAACCGGCTTCTTGACTTTGCTTTGCTTCAGAAACTCTGCAGCTTCTTCTTCGGCAGAACCACCAATTTCACCGATCATGATGATGCTGTCTGTATCATCATCGCCCAGGAACATGTCCAGACAGTCGATGAAGTTAGTACCGTTTACAGGGTCACCACCGATACCGATACACGTACTTTGGCCAAGGCCGGCAGCGGTAGTCTGTGCTACTGCTTCATACGTCAGTGTACCAGAGCGGGATACGATACCCACTTTACCAGGCTTGTGAATGTGACCAGGCATAATACCAATCTTACATTCGCCAGGCGTAATAACACCAGGACAGTTAGGGCCGATCAGGCGTGTACCAGAGTTCTGCAGCGCACGCTTGACGCGCACCATGTCCAGAACCGGGATACCTTCTGTAATACAAACAACCAGCTCGATTTCAGCATCAATTGCTTCGAGGATTGCGTCCGCCGCGAATGGAGGCGGCACATAAATCACAGACGCATTACAGTCTGTTGCTTCACGCGCATCGGCAACTGTATCGAAAATCGGCAGATCAAGATGCTTCGCACCGCCTTTACCCGGCGTTACGCCACCAACCATGTTTGTGCCGTATGCGATTGCTTGTTCTGAGTGGAAAGTCCCCTGGGCACCAGTGAAGCCCTGACAGATGACTTTAGTATTTTTACCAACGAGAACTGACATTACGCGGCCTCCTTCACGGCTTTCACAACCTTCTCGGCAGCGTCATTCAGATCGTCCGCTGCAATGATTGGCAGGCCACTGTCCGCCATAATCTGTTTACCCAGATCAACATTTGTACCTTCAAGACGCACAACCAGCGGCACGCTCAGCGCAACTTCACGAGCTGCAGCAACAACGCCTTCCGCAATAACGTCACAGCGCATGATACCACCAAAGATGTTAACCAGAATACCTTCAACATTATCATCGCTCAGGATGATCTTGAATGCTTCGGTAACGCGCTCTTTGGTCGCTCCGCCACCAACATCCAGGAAGTTTGCAGGCTCGCCGCCTTTAAGCTTGATGATGTCCATTGTAGCCATCGCAAGACCAGCACCGTTCACCATACAACCGATGCTACCATCAAGGCTGATGTAGTTCAGGTCATACTTGGATGCTTCGATCTCTTTTGGATCTTCTTCAGATTCGTCACGCAGTTCGCGAACGTCACTGTGACGGAACAGAGCATTACCATCGAAGGACATTTTGGCATCAAGAACGACCATCTTGTCGTCTTCTGTCAGAACCAGCGGGTTCACTTCAAGAAGCGATGCGTCCTTGTCCATGAATGCTTTGTATAGAGACGCCACAACCTTCTGACACTCTTTTGCTGCTGCACCGGCAAGACCAAGGCCGAACGCTACGCGGCGGCAATGGAATGGCTGCAGACCAGTTGCCGGATCAATCGCAATTGTAACGATCTTTTCAGGCGTTTCCGCAGCAACTTCTTCAATGTCCATACCGCCTTCAGTAGAGGCAATGATTGCAACACGGCTTGAAGCACGGTCAACCAACAGAGAGAAGTAAAATTCGTCTTTGATCGCACATCCGTCTTCAACATAAACGCGCTTGACTTCTTTACCTTCTGGACCTGTCTGGTGTGTTACCAGAATCTTGCCGATCAGTTCTTTTGCAGTTGCTTCCACATCATCCAGAGACTTGACAACCTTTACGCCGCCCGCTTTACCGCGACCGCCTGCATGGATCTGTGCCTTGACAACCCAAACCGGGCCACCAAGGGTCTTTGCTGCATCAACGGCCTCTGCCGCTGTATAGGCAACACCACCGTCAAGGACGGGCGCGCCATATTGTTTCAGTAGGCCTTTGGCCTGATATTCATGTATATTCATCGGGATCCCTCGTTCCCAGGTTAAACACTGGTGGTTTAAAAAGAAAGTTCCCTGACCTAAGCCAGAGAACCATCAATATTCTTACAAGCGTCCATCAGGCCTTTCACTGCATCAACCGAATGATCAAAGCCTGACTTTTCTTCACCTTGAAGATCAATTTCAACGATCTTTTCAATACCGCCTGCACCGATGATAGTTGGAACACCAACATACATGTTATCCAGGCCATATTCGCCGTTCAGGTATGCCGCACACGGCAGCAGTCGCTTTTTGTCTTTCAGATAGCTCTCTGCCATTTCAATAGCACTTGTAGCAGGCGCATAGAAGGCAGAACCGGTTTTCAGAAGACCAACGATCTCTGCACCGCCATCGCGGGTACGCTGAACGATTTCAGCAATTTTTTCTTCTGTAGACCAGCCCATCTTGATCAGATCAGGCACCGGAATACCTGCTACTGTGGAGTAACGAACCAGCGGCACCATGGTATCACCGTGACCACCCAAAACGAATGTCGTTACATCTTCTACAGAAACATTAAATTCTTCGGCAAGGAAAGTGCTGAAACGGCTGCTATCCAGAACACCAGCCATACCACAAACCATGTTCGCCGGCAGACCAGAAAACTGCTGCAGCGCCCAAACCATCGCATCAAGCGGGTTTGTGATACAAATCACAAAAGCGTTCGGAGCGTATTTCTTGATGCCTTCACCAACAGACTTCATAACCTTCAGGTTAATGCCCAGCAGGTCATCGCGGCTCATGCCAGGCTTACGCGGTACGCCAGCAGTTACGATCACAACATCTGCACCCTCGATGTCTGCATAGTCGTTTGCGCCTTTCAGGCGGGAATTATAGCCTTCGACCGGGCCACTTTGTGCCAGATCAAGTGCCTTACCCTGTGGCAGGCCTTCTACGATATCGAAAATAACGACATCACCCATTTCTTTAAGAGCAGCTAGGTGCGCGAGTGTACCGCCAATTTGGCCGCCGCCAATTAGTGCAATTTTATTACGTGCCATGAAAATACTCCAGCATATTAATTTATGTGAACCGCTGGTGGTGCGGTTATTCCTGAGGACAATCTCTATACCAATATGATTTACACTAAGTGTCCTATATGGTTTGGGCCGCTGAGGCAAGATACTTAGCGTTACAATTCACACTAAATCTTTAGGAAAAGTTACCTAATCAAGATTTTTAGCATTTTCACTATGAATCGCCCATCCTTCTATTCGCCAACCGCATAGGAGCCATGCGTCAAACGCATAAAATATCGCAATTTACCCCTAAAAGGGAACTTTTATTATTCTTCCAGCGCATGGATCAAACAGATTATTGCCCTGTTTCTCCTGAGTCTCAAGCCACCTGCCTTCACACTTGCGTTTACTGGTACTGCATGGTTAGGGTAAAAAACTAACGTCGTGAAAGAGGATATGAAATGATCGACCTGCGGATAAATCCTGCGCTAGATCCTGCGATACTTGGCAGAAGTCTCCAAGAAAAAACCCGGCTACAGGTTGCGAATTTTCTGACCGCAGAATCGGCCTCTCACCTGGAAAGACTTCTGACAGGAAACCAAATCTGGTACAGCACCTACAATGAAGGTGATCTGCATTTTGAAGTGCCGCAGTCAGAACTTGCCCAAATGTCTGCGCCAGAACGGGCGATCTTGATGAAAAACCTAAACAATGGCGCCCGCGACGGGTTTCAGTATTTTTTTCAGCAGTATTATATCTCTAATGCGGTACGGTCTGGCGAAAACGCCGGGCATCCCATCCATGTGATGCATGCGTTTGTTAACAGCCAAGAATTTCTAGACTTTATGCGAATACTTTGCGGCGCTGCCGACATTGCCTATGCCGACAGTTTTGCCAGCAAATATGTGCCGGGCCATTTCCTGACAAACCATGATGACAAGCATGACACCTACAATAGAGTTGCAGCCTATGTGCTATCTATGACACGTGGCTGGAAGGCTGACTGGGGCGGCAACCTGGTATTTTACGATCACGATACAGGCAATATCACGGAAGGTTTCGCCCCGGCCTATAACACACTCAATATTTTCCTGACGCCGCAACCACATGCAGTTACCTATGTTGCGCCCTTTGCAGGTACCCAGCGCCTCAGTTATCTTGGCTGGCTTAATCGAGCTGAGGCGACCTAATCACGGCACTGTCATCTGTAGACGTTGCAATGATCATTCCAACCATTTTCCAGATAATAAAAGTCAGTATACCACCAATGTAGCCATCAACAGCATAGTGCCATCCAAGATGGACGGAACCAATTTGAATTATTACGGCATAAAGCCAAAAAACATATCCCAGATATTTATTTAATGCGCCAGTTCCCAGCGCCATAAGCACGGCAACAGAAACATGCATACTGGGCATAGCGGAAATCCCGCTTCCGAGACCTGTTACATCTTCAGTATAGAAGTCCCACAGCATTTCCTGCAGCTTAAGCGCCCAAATCTCTGCGCCCCCGATATTGGTAATAATCCAATTATTTTGCTCATGTAATCTAGCAAACAAACCAGAATAGACATCTTCGCCCGGCACAAGATATTTGTAGAAGCAAGGCCCGCCGGATGACATCAATGTCGCAAAAATATTCCCGACAACGGCCCAGCACAGAAAAAAGCTTACCAGATACTGCTTCCGCAATTTTTCATTGCCTTTGATCACGGTAAAATACATCAAAATCACCCAGTAAAGTATAAACCAGATACTGTAAGAGTGACTGATAAAAAGTGTCATCAGTGGATGATCAAAAAGGCCATGTGTTATTTCCCACGGCGCGTAACCAAAATGCAACCATTGATCCCAAAGAGCATATTGCCGATCCTGCGAAAACGGCAGTAAGGCTGGTATCATGGCTTTTTGCGCAGTGAAGGCAGATTTAAAAATAATGATAGCAAGTGTGAGCAACAAAAACGACGCAATCTCTGCAGGCCTGTTCAGAATATCTTTTATTTTGGCCACCAGACCCGACACAGGGCTGGGGTGCCTAGAAAGCAAGAGTCGGGTCAGAAAACCCGCCAAAAGAAAAGAAAACAAAATGAATGTCGCTCGGGCAATAGTCGAGAAATATAATAAATAGTTTATTCTGGCGCCGGTTTCCAGAAACTCATTAATGGTAAACGACGCAACACATAACAATGCTACGATCAAGTAGAGGTATCGGTCCCTATAAATCAAATTATTTGTCTGTGCTAAAAACTGCTTCATAATCCATCTACCCTGAAACACCTCCCGTGCCTTATCTTGAATGCTAGTACCAAAGGAGAGGTTAATGTCCCTGTCATTGGGCTTTCGCTATTACTTTACCCTGTCCGGGTTTCGTGAACCGGCCGACGATTTTCCATATAATAATAGTGAGTATAATACTGACATAGCCATCAATCGCATAATGCCAGGCAAGATGCACAGACCCAATCTGTATCATCGCCACATACACCCAGAACACATACCCCCAAAAACGGCTGATCCGGTACATCCCAAGCGCCATCATTGTTGCTACAGACAAATGCATACTGGGCATAGCGGAAATACCGCTGCCGACCGCAGTTTCCTCGGCCATGTAATTATCCCACAGCATATTTTGGGTATCCAGCGCCCAGAGCGGCGGATAAGAGTCATTTGTCTCGATCCACAACCGCTGTTCATACAGCCTGTCCATCAGGGCTGCAAACGGGTCTGGGGTATCAATCAGGTGCGCATAATAGCATGGCCCCGCAGATGACAGAAAAATCGCAAAAACACCGCCAATGATCATCCAGCTTAAAATAAAGCTGATCAGATATTGCTGGCGATCATGTTCAGGTTTCAGGCGCACTAGAAAATAAACCCAAACTGTCCAAAACAGGAAAAACCAAAGATTATAGAAGAAGTTCACAACCCCGGTCAGAAAAGGCGTGTTGAAAACAGCGTGCGTGATTTTCCAGGGGTCGATCCCAAAATGCAGGAACCTGTCAATATCGGCAAAAGCAACATCATACTCATATGGGTTTATAAGCGGAATCATCACCTTCAGTGATGTAAAACTGGACATAAAAACGGTCAGAGCGCTCATCATTAAAAGCAGCCCGATAACCTCAGGCCAATTCGTCAGAACGTCTCGTCCCTTGCGCAAAATGGTCAGGGTAGGTCGGGGAACTTGATTTTTCGCCAGGACGAAAAAGTAGCCAATAAAAATCACGATAAAGGTCAGAACGCTCGCCCCGGCAAAAAGCTTTGCATACACAAAGAATTTCACCCGGTTTTCTAAACCGTATAGGTAGCCAACTGCACTGGTCGCAACAAACAACAGGAATATGACCGCGTAGATATAGCGGTCTCGCTTTAAAACATTCAAAAGACCCGTACGAAACGACGGTCTTTGTAAAGCACTAGTGGTATCCATGCCTGATACTGGTCCTTCTTTTTTCTGAACTATAAGGACCAAGCCTTTTCAACATCTTTAGAATTATGATGCATTTTAATCATTTTACACATCTTCGCCATGCCCCCGCGCCAGATAATCCAGCGACTGCATCTCCATCAACCGTGACACGGTGCGCTCAAATTCAAAAGCACCGTCCCCAAATGTATAGAGATCAGCAGGTTCCGCCTCTGCAGAGCATAAAAGCTTCACCCCTTGCTCATAGAGCGCATCAATCAGTGTTACAAAACGTTTTGCCTCGTTGCGATTTTGTGGTCCCATTCGGGGAATAGCAACCAGAATAACCGTATGATAGTGCCGCGCAATGGTCAGATAATCAGCAGCCCCCAAAGCATTTGCACAAAGCCGCTTGAAAGAGAATACGGCAACGCCGCGCGCTGATTTGGGAACAAACAACGTCCGGCCCTGGACTTCCAACTCCTCTGACGGAACTTTATCCCGGTCTTCAACGTTTCTGTCCGTCAATCTGAAAAATGCTTCAGACAGCTTTGCAGTGGTTTCTGCATTTATAGGCGTATGGTAAGTAGTTACCCCCTTTAACCGGTCAAGACGGTAATCGGTCGGCCCATCAAGGGGCACAATATCAAGTGTATCCTTGATCATACCAATGAAAGGCAGGAACAATTGACGGTTTAGTCCGTCCTTGTAGAGATCATCCGGCACACGGTTCGATGTTGTCACAACAACTACCCCGCGCTCAAACAACTCCTTAAACAACCGCGACAAAACCATTGCATCTGCAATATCTGTCACCTGCATCTCGTCAAAACACAGGAGCGTGGCTTCCGTTGCTATCTGATGTGCGACGGGCGGAATCGGATCATCTTCTGAGGCACGGCCACCGCGTGCCACCCGACCTTTGGCATCCAGCGACCGCCACTCTTTCAGGCGGGCATGCACATCCAGCATAAATTCGTGAAAATGTATGCGTTTTTTGGACTTCACCGGCGCAACATCATGAAATAAATCCATCAACATGGATTTACCGCGACCAACTCCGCCGTAAATATACAGACCTTTTGGCGGCTTGCGGTCCCCACCAGTCCAACGAAACAATGTCGACAGACGCCAGCTTTTAATCGATAGTCCGGGTCCTTTTGACGATACTTCAGGATAGTCCAGAAGTTCACTATACAGGCGTTCAAACTGGTCGATCACACGCAACTGTTCCGCATCCGGTTTGATCTCGCCATCTTCCACCATCCGATTATAGGCGGCACGCGGCCCAAGATTTTTCTGATTTTCCGTCATACGATAAAGGCAGGGTCCTGAATTCAACGTCACCACACCACTAGGGGCAACCGCTTTAAACCTGATACCAGCAAGAATTCCAAGCGAATTCCATTGAAATGTGACCGTAACATGATAGTTCTATGAATCAATAGCTCTGTTGCTTTGCAGGCGCAGTATCTATTGGCTTTGTCAAAAACCGTATGAAACAGTCACTGCAAACAGAAGGTATCCATGCCAACAACCCATCCTAATTGTAATCGCTTAATTCCACTAACCGGGGTCCAGAACTTTCGGGACATGGGCGGATACGAAGGCCACTTGGGTCGCAAGATCAGATGGGGACGCCTGTTTCGGTCAGGCCATCTGCATGACATGACAACAGACTGCGGCACTGAAATGCTGGCGCGTGATATAGAAAATGTGGTTGATTTTCGGTCACCCCAGGAAAAAGAGCATCGCCCGGTTCACTGGCCGCCAATGTGGTCCCCCGATTATCACGATGTGCCGATTGGGGGCAATGCTGCGGCATGGGTTAAAGAGCTATTTGAACGTCTTTCCACGTCGCCTTTCCCTGCGGAAGACCTACGGTCACAATTTGTGCTGGCATTTGAGACCATACCGGTCGCAAACGCTAATGGTCTGAAGGCACTTTTTGATATTTTGATCGATTCAGCACACGGCAATGGCACCCTGTTTCACTGCACCGCCGGCAAAGACAGAACCGGGATTGCCGGTGCACTGATACTAACTGCCCTGGGCACCCCCAAAGAACAGGTGATGGAAGACTTTTTGCTAACCAACACAGCCGTCGACCTTAAAGCAAAGGCTACGCAGGTGGCAGAGTATATTTCGGTAAAGGCAGACCGCACGATTGATCCTTCGCATGTTTACCCGCTGGTTGGCGTGGAAGAGGATTTTCTAAAAGCAGCCTATGATGCGATTGACCGGCACTATTCATCAATGGATGCATACCTTGAGAAGGCAATGGGCTTAACACCCGAACGCCTTCAGATTCTGCGAGAAAATTACCTCGCAGAATAGCTCAGAATCCAGAAAAACTGATTATTCTTCACTCAGAGGTTGTGAAATCCGTTGACTCAATTGGTATATTCAGACTAGATAATCACTATGGTAGAGAATCTACCCGGGGCCAAAATGGCCAGCGAAGTGCAGATAGAATATCTAGGATGACAGAATGTCGTTTAGCGTTAATACAAATGGCGGGGCTTTGCTCGCGCTTCAAAATCTCTCAAGAACGAACGCAAGTCTTGAGACGACTCAATCCCGTATAAACACTGGTTTACGCGTTAGTAGCGCCAAAGATGATAGTTCCGTCTATGCAATTGCACAGCGCATGCGGGCTACCCTTTCCGGCTATAATGCGGTTAAAAACAGTATCGACCGTGGGCTTTCAACACTTGATGTCGCCATCGCAGCGGGCGAAGCCATTTCCGACTTAATGATTGACCTGCGCGGAAAAGCTGTAGCTGCCGCTGATGAAGGCTTAGATCAGGATAGCCGCGATAAATTATGGGCAGATGCGTTTCAGATCGGTTTACAAGTAGACTCAATCTCAAAGTCAGCAGAATTTAGCGGCAACAATCTGGTTCTACTTGATTCGAATTCAACCAGCGTCATCACCAGCCCGGATGGTTCCACGACCGTCGAATTAACCGCCCATGATCTGACGATGGATTATTTCCAGTTTGGATTATCCACTGCAAATTTCAATAATGCATCCAATGCCGCCAGCGTTGTTGGACTGGCGGATAATGCTATCGACGAAATCAATACCGCGCTGACTGACTTTGGTGCCACGCATAAACGCCTAAGCTTACAGCATGAATTCATTACCTCCGTAAGCGATGCGATAGAAGTTGGCATTGGCAACCTTGTAGATGCAGATCTGGCGAAAGAATCGGCGACACTACAGTCTCTGCAAGTTAAACAACAGCTGGGTCTGCAAGCGTTATCCATTGCGAATCAGGCGCCAAGCAGTGCGCTAAGCCTGTTCCGATAAGACCGATCGCCATTTCTGACGACGTGGAATACTTTGGGCGCCTACCCGCGCTCAAATTTCGTGCTTAGAACAACACTTGTTTGTGTGCGCTCCACACCGTCCAACTTGCCAAGCGCATCCAGCGTTTCGTCAAGCTCTGCCGTTGTTGCCGCACGCAGGACAGCTGCCAGATCATATTCACCGGATATAGTATAAAGTGACGTGATGACTTTCTGCCGGGCGCAGAAGGCAACAACATCGTCCTGCACCTTGGGTTTTATTTTCAACATTACATGCGCAAGTACTGTGCGGCCCAAATAGTCTTCACCGACACGAACCGTGTAGCCATTGATAAACCCCCGGTCCTCTAGCCGCGCTATCCTGTCCTGTACCGTAGACCGCGATAATTTTAGCGTACGGGCCAGGTCTGATACAGACCGCCGTGCATCTTCCCGCAACAAGGCAAATAATTTGCGATCGGTTTCATCCAGACCAATATGCATTTTGTCGATATCTCCGTCATTTTGCCAGAAATAGTACATCATTTTTTACATTATTGCACTACATATCGACGGAAAAAAACCATAAAATTCTGACATATGGGCCGGTCCGGCCAAGGGAAATACATTCAGTGTGTGAGGGAAATCATGAAAAATATTCTACTTATGGGTGCCGGTAAAATCGGTGAAATGATCGCGATTATGCTTGCGGAAAGTGGTAGTTACCATGTGACAGTTGCCGACAGAGATCAGGCTGCACTGGACCGGATGCCAAAACACCCAAACATCGCAACCAAGATGGTTGATGCCCTAAATCAAGAGCAGATGGACGCTGCTGCGGCGGGCAAATATGCCGTTCTGATGGCATGTGGTCACGTCATGACCCACGTAATTGCACCTGCAGCAAAAAAAGCAGGAGCACACTATCTGGATTTGACCGAAGACGTGAAATCCACTCGCCTTGTGAAAGACCTGGCGAAAGACTCAGAGACCGCCTTCATTCCACAGTGTGGTCTTGCGCCCGGCTTCATTACGATTGCAGCCTACGAGCTTGTTAAAAAGTTCGATGAGCTTAAAGATGTGCATCTGCGTGTGGGGGCATTACCGGAATTCCCGTCCAATGCCTTGAAATATAACCTGACATGGTCAACTGACGGCATGATCAATGAATTCTGCCAGCCATGCGAAGCAATCGTTCGCGGCGAACTGCGCGAAGTACCCCCGCTTGAGGAACTGGAGCACATCACAATTGATGGCCTTGAATATGAAGCAATGAACACATCGGGCGGCCTTGGAACACTGTGCGAGACCCTTAAAGGCAAAGTACAGAATCTAAACTACCGCACGATTCGGTATCCAGGTCACCGCGACATTCTAAAAACACTTCTGCATGATCTGCGCCTGAATGAGCGTCAGGATCTGCTACGTGAAATCTTTGAGCACTCCCTGCCAACAACCATGCAGGATGTGATTGTGATCTTTGCGTCCGTATCAGGAATGAAAGACGGCAGATTCGTTCAGGAATCCTACAGCCACAAAGTTTATGCCCGTGAAATTGGTGGCAAGATGCATACAGGCATTCAAATCACAACAGCTGCAGGCATCTGCGCGATGCTTGACCTTCTGGCTGAAGGCAAACTTCCACAAAAAGGTTTTGTCCGTCAGGAAGACACCAGCTATCACGATTTCATTGCAAACCGCTTTGGTTCAGCTTATGCCCGTTCTCATGAAGTAGCTACGCCAGTAGTAGCAGCCGCGGAATAATTCCTGCGGCTCCCTTGGAGGGGGGAAAATATGACGACGGATCAATCATCCACCACTGTGTCTGGTGGTCAGGCTCTTGTAGAAGCACTGACCGCCAACGGCGCTGACATTGCGTTTGGCGTCCCTGGCGAATCCTATCTCGCAGTGCTGGACGCACTTGTAGACAGTGACATATCCTATATCACATGTCGGCACGAAGCCGGTGCCGCCAATATGGCAGAAGCTTACGGCAAGCTGACAGGGCGTCCCGGTATTTGCATGGTCACGAGGGGGCCTGGTGCCACGCATGCGACGATTGGTCTGCATACTGCGTTTCAGGACAGCACCCCCATGATCATGCTGATTGGCCAGGTCGCAAGTGATCAGGTTGAACGCGAAGCTTTTCAGGAAATGGACTATCGCCGTTTTCTAAGTGAAGTGACCAAATGGTCTGCGGAAATCAATACCGCGGACCGCATTAGCGAATATATTGGCCGTGCCTTCAGGGTTGCGACGTCTGGCCGTCCGGGGCCGGTCGCTCTCGCGCTACCGGAAGATATGCTGACCGCCCTAACACACCGGCAAAAGTCAGTGCCCTACACACCGGCGAAACCCCACCCGGGCGAAATGGATATGTCCGCATTCGAAGAAATCCTTGAAGATGCAGAACGTCCCTTTCTTCTTCTGGGCGGTAGCGGCTGGACACCTGATGCTGTTAAGGACGTATCAGACTTTGCGGCCGCCAATAACATCCCCACATCTGCCAGCTTCCGCTGTCAGGACAGAATGGACAACCGCCACCCCTGTTATGTGGGAGATATGGGCATTGGCGCCAATCCCAAGCTGATACAGCGCCTGCAGGATGCGGATGTCATCATTGCCCTTGGTCCACGTCTTGGCGAAATGACAACAGACGGTTACAAACGTCTGTCTGTACCGGTTCCGGAACAAACGCTTATCCACATCCATCAGGGTGCAGAAGAACTTGGCCGTGTATATCAGCCTGATTTGGCTATCAACGCAACACCGACAACATTTGCCCGTGCGCTGTGTGGTATGCAGTTTAAATATGCGGACCGCTGGAAAGACTGGTGTGCTGACGCCCGTGCTGCATATGTGGCATGGCAAGAGCCTGTTAAAAATCCCGGCAATGTCCAATTAGCTGAACTGTACCGGCACATGATAGATGTCCTGCCCGAAGACACCGTTTACACAAATGGTGCCGGCAATTATGCATCATGGCTACACCGGTTTAATCAGTACCGGGCTTACCCTACCCAATTGGCACCGACATCCGGCGCCATGGGATACGGTGTCCCTGCAGCCATTGCAGCCAAGATTGTCAATCCTGATCAAACAGTCATCGCCTGCGCGGGCGACGGGTGTTTTATGATGAGCGTGCAGGAATTGTCCACCGCTGTTCGCTATGGTGCCAACGTTATTTTCCTTGTGTTCAACAATGGCTATCTTGGCACGATCCGCATGCATCAGGAACGCGAATATCCGGGACGGGTTTCCGGGACAGATTTGTCAAATCCTGATTTCGTTGCGCTGGCCGAAAGTTTTGGCTGTTTTGCGACCAAGGTTGAGACAACAGACGCATTTGCACCCGCACTGGAAGCGGCACGCAAAGCAGGTAAACCAGCACTGATCGAAATTATTGTAGATCAGGAAGCCATTTCACCGACAACCAGTTTGTCGGCCCTGAAAGGAGGGGCATAAGCAGGCGCCCCTCATCCAATATAGCCTGCTAACACCACAATAAACCCTCCCTGGATTGACCTGGTCACCGGGGAGCAACACGGACCAGAAAGAGAGTAGATTATTATGCAAGACCGTATCGTCGACATTCTGAAATCCATGGATATGGACCCTGCCGACTTTTCACAGGGGAATCTGGACGTCTTTAGCCCGATTGATGGCAGCCTTCTAGGTAAAGCAACGATGGACACTGCCGAAACGGTGGATGCGAAAATCACAGCAGCAGACGGTGCCTTCAAAAAATGGCGCACTGTACCTGCACCTCGTCGCGGTGAACTTGTCCGTTTGCTAGGAGAAGAACTGCGCACGCACAAGGATGCACTCGGTGCCCTTGTAACCGCGGAGTGTGGTAAAATTCTTGAAGAAGGCAAAGGCGAAGTACAGGAAATGATCGACATCTGCGAATTCGCAGTTGGTCTGTCCCGTCAGTTACACGGCCTGACTATCGCATCTGAGCGCCCCGGCCACCACATGCGCGAATACTGGCAACCACTTGGTCCGGTTGGTATCATTTCTGCGTTCAACTTCCCGGTTGCAGTCTGGTCATGGAATGCGGCACTTGCCCTCGCATGTGGCGATAGCATCCTTTGGAAACCGTCTGAGAAAACGCCGCTGACTGCCATTGCCTGCCAAAAACTATTTGAACGGGCCGCAGCCAAGTTTGGCGCTGATGCACCAGAAGGACTGTCTGACATTATCATCGGCATGCGCGACATTGGCGAACGCATGGTTGATGATCACCGTATGGCCCTTATCTCTGCAACTGGCTCCACCCGTATGGGCCGTGAAGTAGGACCGCGCGTTGCACAGCGTTTTGGCAAATGCCTTCTGGAACTGGGCGGTAACAATGCAATCATCGTGGCACCATCTGCTGATTTGGATATGGCTATTCCCGGGATCGTCTTTGGTGCGGTTGGCACATGCGGTCAGCGCTGTACGTCTACACGCCGTATCATCGCGCACGAAAGCATCTACGACACATTGGTTGCCAAGCTGAAAAAAGCATACGGCAGCATCCGTATTGGGGATCCGCTGGAAGCCGGTACGCTTGTTGGTCCACTAATCGACGAAGACAGCTTCAACACCATGCAGCGTGCCTTGGAAGCAGCACGCGGTGAAGGCGGCACTGTCACTGGCGGTGAGCGTACACTTGAAGATAAATATGCAGACGGCTACTATGTAAACCCTGCTATTGTTGAGCTGCCAGAGCAGACAGCAAGCATGCGGGAAGAAACATTTGCGCCTATCCTCTACATCGTAAAATACAGTGACTTTGATGAAGCCATGGCAATTCAGAATGATGTGCCGCAGGGTCTGTCGTCAGCCATCTTCACAACAGATGTACGCGAAGCAGAGAGCTTCATTTCCTCTGCCGGCTCGGATTGTGGTATCGCGAACGTGAATATTGGCACGTCCGGCGCTGAAATCGGCGGTGCTTTTGGCGGCGAAAAAGAAACGGGCGGTGGCCGCGAAAGTGGTTCTGATGCATGGCGTGCCTATATGCGACGTCAGACAAGCACAGTAAACTACAGCCGCGAGCTACCTTTGGCGCAGGGTATCAAGTTCGACCTTGATTAAACCCATCTGACGTTCAAGAGAACCAGAGCAGCCGGGGCATATTGTCCCGGCTTTTCTTATGCCTGTTTGCCATTAACCGCAGTGCCCGCACCTGCTTCATACCATCGTCCCAGGTCGCAAACTGGACACATATCCCCTCGCTGTGTATCGTACAGGCGTTCTAACAAACATAGTCGCAGTAAAATGGCCGAAGGATATATCCTTTTGCAGGCGTATAATATGTTTGATCCGACACACAGGGAACAGAGGCCGTTTTCCTGTTTGTACAGTGTATAAGGGGGACTTATGAAACAGATCAAATCCACACTAAAACTTAGCGCTATTGGACTGGCCGCACTTGGGCTGGCAGCATGTGACACTGGCGCACCTGCCAACACCGGCGACAGCAAGGCAGAGACAGCCGTCGCAGCTGCCGATCAGGTCAGCCGTCCAAAGTATCCATTTTCAACTGATGAAATGTATGACCCAGCAACGGTTGCCGGTTATACTGGCACACATCAGGAAATCTATGACAGAATTGATGCGTCACTTGATGACCACGTCGCAAACCTGCAGCGCTGGATGCGTCAGCCATCTGTCAGCGCACAGAATATCGGCGTCATTGATATGGCGAACATGCTGCGTGACGACCTAGAAAACATGGGTTTTCAGGAAGCGGAACTGGTTCCAACCGATGGCCACCCCGGAGTTTGGGGCTATTATGACGCAGGCGCAGAAAAAACGCTGCTGATCTACATGATGTATGACGTACAGCCCGTGAATGAAGAAGACTGGCAAAGCCCACCGTTTGAAGCAAACATCATTGATCATGAACTTGGTAAAGTGATGATGGCACGCGGTGCCGTTAACCAGAAAGGCCCGCAGCGTGCGTTCCTGAATGCGCTTCAATCAATCATTGACGTAAATGGTACACTGCCGGTTAACCTGATGATCGCAGCAGAGGGTGAAGAGGAGCTTGGCTCCCCGCACTATCCGCAAATTGTAGACAAATACGAAGAACGGATGAAAACCGCGGACGGTGTTCTGTTTCCGATGACATCACAGGGTCCAGACGGTAAATCCAACATGCTTTTGGGCGTGAAGGGTATCCTGTATTTTGAAATCGAAGCAAAAGGCGGCGATTGGGGTGGCCCAAGTGTCGCGGAAATTCACGGTTCCAATAAAGGCATAGTAGATTCGCCGACCCTGCGTCTGATTCAGGCAATTGCCTCCATGACATCAGAAGACGGCAATACAATCCTGATACCGGGATATTATGACAACATCATCCCGCCATCAGAAGAAGAACAGCTTCTAATCAACAAGACGATCGAAACACGCGATGATGCAGCGATTCAAAAAGTGTTGGGTGTATCCCGCTGGATCGACGACCAAACTGGCCGCGAAGCACTTGTTGACCTTCTGTATAACCCCACACTGAATGTGGATGGTCTCTGGTCTGGTTATACGGGTGAAGGCACCAAGACAATCCTGCCGCACATTGCAACAGCGAAGGTGGACAGCCGTCTACCGCTTGGTCAGGATCCGGCTGACATGTTAGCCAAAATCCGTGCCCATCTGGATGCCAATGGGTATCAGGATATCGAACTGCGTCAGATGTCCGGCTATCCTGCTGCACAAACATCAGCGTTTGCTGACATCAGCCAGACGGTAATTTCTGTGTACAACAAATATACAGAAGGCCTGTCGATCAACCCACGGATTGCGGGTAGTGCGCCTTTCTACCAGTTTACAGATCGTCTGAAACTGCCGCTTATTCCTGCGGGTCTTGGTCACGGCAGAGGCGCCCATGCACCGAACGAATTCCTGCTGATTGAACCGGCGGAAGGCGTGAAGGTTGCCGGCCTTGCTGAAATCGAGAAAGCATATGTTGATATGCTATTCTCCTTGGCCACAGCCGCACCGAAAGACGCGAACTAAGGCTTCCGAAAGCCCGTCACATAACAAAACGACCCAGCCCAAGAGCTGGGTCATTTTTCTCCACCTGCTACATATCAAAAAGGTGCCAACGATGACTTGCCGTTCCTTACATCATGACAGTGTGTTCATTGTCTGCCGCTCACTTTCAAAGATGCTGGTAGTAAAGGTAAAGAATCTGCGACTGGCCCTGTCAACACTGCTTCTGGCGTCTCTGGTCTCCTTTGCTCCCGTGGGTGCATCCGATCAGGTCATAAAGGCAGCTGGCATGATTGATGTAGCAACGGGCAAGCTCATCAGGCCAGCAACACTGGTTATCAAAGACGGGCTGATCAGTGCGGTCAACCCTGGCAACACTGACCCTGCCCTGCCTGTCACTGATCTCGAAGATCAGATTCTGCTGCCGGGGTTGATGGATATGCACAGTCATGTCACCCTTGATTATTACACAGGCGATCACTGGACCACGGCACCCGTCATGGAAACTCCAGCTGACTGGGCACTACACGGCGTTCAGTTCGGTCAGGAAATGCTGCATGCAGGCTTTACCACGGTCCGCGATGCAGGCACCTTTCCTGGATTTGCCGATGTTGCCTTGATGCGCGCCATTGATGCTGGCCGTATCGTTGGCCCAAGCATTTATCCTGCCGGGCACTATATTTCCATTACCGGTGGCCACTGCGATGTCACGGGCTTTGCGCCCGGCATTATGGAATTAAAACCAGAACAGGGCATTGCTAACGGAAAGGCAGAAATCCTGCGTGCAGTTCGCTATCAGGCCAAGCACGGCGTGAAGGTTATCAAAGTCTGCGCAACGGCCGGTGTCTTCTCAAAAGGTGATTCTCCAGGCGCTCAGCAATATTCTGACGAAGAACTGAAAGTCATCGTAGAAGAAGCAACCCGGCACGGTTTGAAAGTAATGGCACATGCCCACGGAAGCGACGGTATTATGGCGGCGGTCAAGGCCGGTGTTGCCTCTATTGAGCACGGCTCCACACTAACGCCCGAGATTGTCCGCGAAATGAAGAAACGCGGCACCTATCTTGTACCTACGGTGTATCTGGATGACATCCCCCTGCCGCCAAACACGCCGCAGTGGACCGTGGATAAAAATAATTATCTGACGCCCTTGCACGAAGCCAGTTTCCGTCTGGCCGTGAAAGAAGGTGTGAACATTGCCCTTGGTACCGATTCCGGCGTAATGCGACACAGCGAAGTGGGCCGCGAATTCTACGCCATGGTCAAACGCGGTATGACCGAGGTTGACGCCCTGAAAAGTGCAACCATCAATGCTGCAGACCTGCTGGGTGTGTCCGACAGGGGACAGCTAAAGCCTGGCCTGCGCGCCGATATCATAGCGGTAGCCGACAATCCTTTAGAAGAGATCCGAACATTGGAGCGTGTAACCTTTGTCATGAAGGGCGGCAAAATCATCAAAGCCGACCCTTGATAGTATCTTTATGCAACCCGATACCGATTTGAATTGAGCCACCGAAATAATTGGGGCATGCTAGCCGTGCATCTGTTTTCTCTGGGGAGGGAAAATACACTGCACTGGAAGTAACAAAAGCTGCTGCAATCTGCTTGGATTCCGGCGGCTCTGCTTATCGGGAGGGTATATGTATAGCGTTCAACTGTCTGAGTCCTATTTTCCAAAACAGGAAGATTTCGCCGTTATTGATAAAACTGTCGGCGAGATATTACGAGAAGCGGCGACCGCCGTTCCTGATACCTGTGGCCTTGTGGATGTTCTGCCCACGGGCGAGACTGGCAGACGATGGACCTATCAAGAGATGCTTGATGACAGTCTTGCGCTGGCGCACTGGCTTGCCGCAAGATTTAATAAAGGCGACAGGGTCGCTGTCTGGTCACCCAATTCACCAGAATGGGTATTATTTGAATTTGCCTGCGGCTTTGCCGGCCTTATTCTCGTGACAGTCAACCCGTCCTATCAACCCAAAGAGCTCTCCTATGTGCTGAAGCAGTCCGGCTCAGTCGCCCTGTTTCTGGTCCATGAATATCGCGGCAACCCGATGGGGGAAATCGCGGAAAAAGTAGCCAAAGACATCCCGCACCTTCAGGAGCTTGTCTATCTTGATAGCATCCTTGACCGGATAAAGGGGGAGCAGGCCGCACCGTCGCTTCCTGATGTATCACCCGGAGACCCGGCACAGATACAGTATACGTCGGGTACAACTGGCTTTCCCAAAGGCGCCCTGCTGCACCATAAGGGGATGGTCAACAGCGCCTATCACCAGCAGTGTATACTCAACATGCTGGACACACAGGCACGGATCATAACGATGATGCCCATGTTTCACTGTTCCGGCTGTGGGCTTGCGGTACTTGGTTCGGTTTTGGCCCGGTCTACCAATTATATTGTATCCATCTTTATCCCAAGTGCGGTGAATGCGCTGGTGGAACGCGAAAGCATCAACATGGTCTTCGGTGTTCCCACTATGCTCGTTGCACTTCTTGAAGATTACAGGCAGACACCGCGTGACTTTTCTGCCATGTCTCATTCAGGGTCCGGCGGGGCTATGGTACCGCCAGAGCTTGTGCGCCGCGTGATAGATACATGGGAGTGTTCATTCATCACGGTGTACGGCCAGACAGAGACATCCCCGCTTATTACCATGACCCGCCCGCTTGATAGTGTTGAGACCATTGC
This sequence comes from Kordiimonas sediminis, assembly GCF_014656395.1. Classification (GTDB taxonomy): domain Bacteria; phylum Pseudomonadota; class Alphaproteobacteria; order Sphingomonadales; family Kordiimonadaceae; genus Kordiimonas_A; species Kordiimonas_A sediminis. Next base: position 1,454,902 of record NZ_BNCI01000001.1, on the reverse strand, counting down.
AACTACAATTGGCCAACCCATGCCGCAAATAGAAGTGGCGATTAAAGACACCGATACCGGGGCGATACTGCCTTGTGGCACACAAGGGGAAATCTGCACACGCGGGTATCTGAATATGTTGGGCTACCACGAAAATCCGGATGCTACAGATGCCACAATTGACGCAGAAGGGTGGCTGCATACCGGCGATCTGGGCACCATGGACGAAAGTGGGTACCTGCGCATTACCGGCCGTGTAAAAGAGATGATTATTCGCGGCGGCGAAAATCTTTTCCCGGCAGAGATTGAAAATTGCCTTCTGGAACATCCCGCAGTAGCGGAAATAGCAGTTGTTGGCTTACCCGATGACAAATGGGGCGAAATCGTCGGTGCCTTTATCAGGCTTTCTACCGACACTGCAATCTCCCCGGAAGAACTGAGCCCACTGCAGGGCCCATATATCACCGCAAAAAACACCGTCCGAATGGCATTATGTGTCAGAATTTCCGCTGACCGGATCAGGCAAAATACGCCGTTTTGAATTGCGTGACAGGTGGGTCGAAGGGGCCTTTTCAAATTGAGTCTGGCGACACCCTTGCCAGTCATAAGCGCCCCGGGTCTGGGGCGCTAAAACTTTTTGACATCCGAAATATCAGGTAATGACTTCGTCTTCGTCATCATCCATCAGGATACGTTCTGCGGCACCGTCAAGGTCATCAAACTGACCAGACTTCAAAGACCAGACAAAGGCACCAAGCCCGATTGCCCCCAGAAACAAGGCCACAGGTATCAGGATTAAAAGAACATTCATTTTGCTGCTCCCATTTTCAGGCGAAGGGCGTTCGCTGTCACAACAATCGAAGACGCAGACATTGCGATCGCCGCAACAAGCGGGGTCACAAATCCAAGAACTGCCAACGGCACGGCAATCACATTATACCCAAGTGCCAGTGCAAAATTCTCCAGAACCAGTCTGCGCGTTTTGTGGGTGACGGTCAACACTTCCGAAACCGCAGTCAGACTTTTACCCTGGAAGACAAAATCGGATGCAGTTTGCGTAACATCCGTTGCGGAGGAAGGCGACAAAGAAACGTGTGCCGCCCGCAAGGCCGGTGCATCATTCAGGCCGTCCCCAACCATCAAAATAGTTGCACCGTCTTCCTTCAGCTTTTCCAGAATTTCGATTTTGTCATCAGGCCTGCGGTCGCCGTACCATTCGTCTATGCCAGCCTCTGTGGCGACACGCTCCACCGTTTCCTTACGGTCACCAGACACAAGAATAACCCGTTTCCCTGATTTCTTCAGCCCCGCGACAACGTCTGCTGCATCAGGACGCAACTGATCAGAAAACCGAAATTGAATCGGGGCAGCATCATCAATGCGCAACCACAATTCCGGCCCTGTAGCAGCGTCAGGGGTAACATGGCCAACATGTTCCCGGCTACCCAGTTTAAGTGTCTTGCCCTTTAACTCGCCGACCAGACCGCTTCCTGGAATTTCAGAGACGCTGTCCATCATCGGAATACGGCGCTTGCCCGCTGCGTTTGCGACAGCCTGTGCCAAAGGGTGCCTGCTGGTAACACCAATCGCAGCTGCCATTAACAGATCACGCGACGCAATATCTGCACCGTTAATCAGGGTCATTTCGCCAAGGGTCAGTGTGCCCGTCTTGTCAAAGACGACCGTATCAACATTACCCATGCGTTCCAAGCCATCTTCGGACTTTACCAGAATACCCGCAGACAGCAGACGCCCAGACGCAACAACCTGTACCACCGGCACTGCAAGCCCAAGTGCACATGGGCAGGTTATGATCAAAACAGCCACCGCCCGCATCAATGCCATATGAGGGTCATCAGCGTACCACCACCAGCCCAGGAATGTCGCAGCCGCCAGAACATGCACCACAGGTGCGTAAGATCGGGCCAAACGATCAGCCAGCCTGACGAAGGCGGAACGCCCCTGCTCTGCTACCTCCATCAGGCGGACGATTTCTGCGAGGAAGGTATCTTCGCCGCGTCCTTCAACCCGAACATGAAGGGGCGCCGAAATATTCAGCGTACCGGCAAAAACCTTATCGCCAACCTCGGCTTTGACCGGCACCGTTTCCCCCGTCACCAAAGAGGTATCAATGTCACTGACGCCCTTAATTATCTCGCCGTCCACAGGTAGGCGCATTCCAGTCTGAACCAGAACCGTCGCCCCAGTTTCAACCTGCTCGGACGGTACAGTGGTTTGGGACCCATCTTCGCCGATAACCGTTGCAGGAACCGCCTTCAGTGCCAGCAAATTCTGCGCAGCATCAGAAGCCTTGGACCGCATGCGCTGATCCAGATAGCGTCCGATCAACAGGAAAAACAACAGCATAATCCCGGCTTCGAAATACACCAGTTCTCCGCCACGATAGCTTTCATAAATGCTGGCAATAACCGACAGCACAACCGCAAGCGCGATTGGCACATCCATATTCACACCGCCAGCCTTCAGCGCGGTCAAGGCACTGCGGAAGAAGGGACGCCCGGAATAGGCAATCGCCAAAATGGCAATGATGGCCGAAATCCAGTGAAACAGAGAGCGCGTCTCTTCTGCCATTTCACCGCCAGACCAAACCGACACGGAAAACAGCATGATATTCGCACTTGCAAAACCTGCCACAGCCAGTGCGATCAACAGCTCCTTGGCTGTCTTGTCCCCCTCTACATCAGCCTTTTCGCTATTAAAGGGGCTCGCTTTGAAGCCTACCTGATCAAAATCAGCGATAACATCATCAAGACTGACAAGCTGGGGGTTAAAACGCACTTTAACCCGTTTCGTGGATAGGTTCGCACGCGCATAGTTAACCCCCTCAAACTCGGGCATGCCGCGTTCTACTTTGGAAATACAGGCGGCACAGTGCATTGTAGGCACATGCAACTCTGCCTCGGCTTCCGTATCAGAGAGGAGCCGCACATACGGGTCTTTGGAAGACGCTGTCATAGCCTGGGTCATTGGCTGGAAACTGCTGTCATGAACTCATCGTTCAGAAGGAACGTGGTCTCGCCGCGCTGTGCTGTGATATGGACGAGCCAGCGCCCCTGCAGTGGCAAAGACACCACGCCGCGATACTCCCCCGCACCGACACGTGCCAGCGACACGGTCTGATCCAAGTCTTGCCGTGCGGGACGACGCAGTTCAAGCGATACAGTAAGGTCATCAAGCGGAACGCCGTCTTTGTCCGCCAGCGTGACAGAAAGGGCATATTCGCTCTCAGACAGGCTTGTAGCCTGAAACTGAGCCTGCCAGCCAAGCTTCGCCTGTTCTTTAGCGGCTTCCAGTGTCTGGTTATAATCCCGACCCTTTGAATAGGCATCGTCTGTCACCACGCCTGAGAAAGTCCCCAAAGCGAAATATGCCATCACAATATTTACAGAAATCACTACGGCAAAAAAACCAAGCACCCACAGGAGGAACTTACCACCGGTAAAGGGTTTCTTCTCTGACACTATCTTACTCCGCCTACTTGCCTGCGCTGTTGAAGGCGCTGTCATGATCCAAAAGAAGCGTACCGTTTTCATCCAGTACTTCGAATGTTACCTCGCCTTTACCGTCCGCCAGGTCACCTGTTGTGGCAATCTTTCCGTCTACCAGCACAAACACACGCAGACTGCGCATATCATCTGGTGGTACAGTGGTTTTTACCTGCTTCGCTGGCTCTGAAAAAGCGGTTCTGATTTGCGCACCTTCAATGCCGGACACACGCACATAAACCGGACGATCCACATGCTGTTTATTCAGAATATTGACGGTGTAACCGTTACGGATTTCCCCAGAGGAAAGGGTCACAAACAGTGGGTTACGGTCTTTCAGAACATTCAGTTCAATATCAGACCGCGTGAACAAAGATGTCAGCATAATACCGCACACAATTGCAATCATGCCCATGTAAATGAAAATCCGTGGTCGCAGGATTTTTGTTTCCTGCGTGACTTTACCACCAGCCATATCAACGTGGGTCGGTGCATAGCCGATCAGGTTCTTTGGCCGGTCAATTTTTTCCATGATCCCGTTACAGGCATCAACACACAGCGCACACTGGATACATTCCAGTTGAAAACCATTACGGATATCAATCCCCATGGGGCACACAGCAACACACTGCTTACAGTCAATACAGTCACCGCGGCCTTCCCATGTGTCGCCTTTTTTGTGTGGACCACGGTCCTCGCCACGGTCTTTATTATACGTCACCAACAGGCTGTTTTCATCCACCAAAGCGCCCTGAATACGGGGCCATGGACACATGTAAATACAGACCTGCTCCCGCGCAATACCACCCAGCAAATATGTAAATCCAGCCGTGATCGCAATGAACAGATAACTGGTCATCGGCGCATCCCCCGTCACCAGCTGTACGGCAAGTGTCGGTGCGTCCCCGAAATAGAAAACGAATGCCCCGCCCGTCAAAATAGAGACAATCATAAAGCAGATATGCGTGAAGAATTTTTTGAAAATCTTCGACGGACCCCACGGCGCTTTTTCAAGTTTCATGCGCTGATTGCGGTCGCCCTGTATCCAGCGTTCAATATGCACGAACAAATCGGTCCAGACCGTTTGGGGGCAGGCATAGCCACACCAGACGCGTCCGGCAAGCGAGGTCATCAGAAACAAAATCATTGCCGCCAATATCAAAAGGCCGGTCGCATAATAAACTTCCTGCGCCCAGATTTCGATCCAGAAGAAATACGCCTTACGGGCAGGCATATCGATCAGGACGGCCTGATCAGGCACACCAGGACCACGATCAAATCTGATCCACGGTGTCAAATAGTAGATGGATAGCGACAAAGCCATCACTATCCATTTGATTGATCTGAAAGTACCGTAAACCCGGCGTGGGAAAACTTTTACACGATCTGCATAGAGTTGAACCTTGTCTTCTTCACGATTGATTGCGGGTTTCGCATCAGGCGTTCCAAGGACAGACCCACCAGCACTAGTTCCAGCAGGAGACTTTTTATAGGTCTCGGCAGCTTGATCAGTGTTTTTCTCGGCAGTCATAAAAGTCTCCCTAAACCGGGGTTACAAATACTTCAGTATTGACGCTTACTGCTGCGCAGCCTCATCTTCGACAGGTTCGTCTGCCATTTCCTCGGCAAAGTCTTCTGCTTCATCTGCGATAGTCTGCTCACCACCACCAAGGCCGTGTACATACAGTACCAGCTGCTTGATAGTAGCGTCGTCAAGACGTCCAGCCCATGAAGGCATCACACCGCGACGGGAATGCGCGATAGTGGAGTACACGTCCTCACGCTCGCCACCATAAAGCCAGATCGCGTCTGTAAGATTTGGTGCACCCTGCATCCGGTCACCCATGCCGCTTTCACCGTGACATACTGTACACTGTTCAGCGAAGATCACCGCACCACGCTCAACCTTCTCAGGTGAACTACTATTGCCGGAGAGAGACAGAACATACTCTGTCACGTCTTCTACCTGAGAGCGCTCGAGAAGACCATCATCCAGGAAACGCGGCATTTCAGAAAAACGAGTTTCATCATCCTCATCCCAGCGGATACCGTGCTTGATAGTCTGATAGATATCAGAAAGCGTACCGCCCCAAATCCAGTCATCATCATTCAGGTTTGGAAAGCCAGTGAAACCCTGCGCGCCAGTGCCGTGACATGGTGCACAGTTATCACCAAATGCAGCTTTACCACCCTGAGCCGCGAAGGCCATCAGATCCTGATCCCCACGGATTTCCTCGAAATCCTTGGCAGCAATCTGGTCCAGATACTGGCTTTGGGCTGCTTTAGCCTGAGCAACCTCTTCTGCCACCACATCACGCTGACTATACCCGAATGTACCTTCTGAATATCCATTCTCTCCGGCAAACGGAATGGCAGGATAAACAACCATGTATCCAATAGACCACAGAATACAGGCGTAGAAGGTGTAGAGCCACCATTTAGGAAGCGGCGTATTCAGTTCCTTAATGCCGTCCCATTCATGGCCAGTGGTCTCAGTACCGGTGTGTTCGTCACGTTCGATTTTACTCATGACGACCTCCTTCATGTGAGGTTTCATTCTCCTCAAGCGGCAGACTGGCTGCGTGCTCGAACTTATCTTTGTTGGACGGCCAGAGCGCGTACGCCACTCCGACAGCGAACATGGTGCAAAGGATCACCAGTCCCCAGGTCTCAGCAAAATAAATCGTATTTGAATAATCCATTTCACCGACTCCTAGCGATTGTTCGCTTTGGCATCATATGTTGAGAAGTCAACAAGCGTGCCAAGCATCTGCAGGTAAGCAATAACAGCGTCCATTTCAGTGACTTGCTTGCCTTGGCCATCAAAGTCACGAATGTTCACATTGTCGCCGTACCGCTCCAGAAGCGCATCATAGCCTTCGCTCTCTGGATCTGCCTGCGCCTCAACGTCAGCCACAGCATTTGCAATCATATCGTCTGTGTAAGGAACACCCACAATTGCATTTGCTCTGAGGAACGCATCCATATGCTTATAGTCCAGCGGTTCGTTCAGGAACGGATAGCCTGGCATCACGCTCTCAGGCACAACATCTGTTGGCTTGTTGAGGTGCAGCCGGTGCCATTCGTCACTGTATTTGCCGCCAACACGTGCAAGGTCAGGACCAGTACGCTTGGAACCCCACTGGAATGGGTGGTCATACATGCTTTCCGCAGCCAGGCTGTAATGGCCATAGCGTTCTACTTCTGCACGTAGTGGACGAACCATCTGGGAGTGACAGTTATAGCAACCCTCGCGGATGTAAATCTCACGCCCCGCAAGCTCCAGCGGCGTATAAGGACGCATACCGTCTACTTTTTCGATCGTGCTTTTGATGAAAAACAAAGGCACAATTTCGACCAAGCCACCGATGGATACCACCACCAGAACAAGGACCAGCATCAGGATTGAGTTTTTCTCAATGGTTTTATGTGAAAATGCCATGAAACCTCTCCTTATTCAGCAGCCACAGGAACAACGTCTTCGTCAGGCATTTCTTCGCCTTCCCGAACATCGCCCTTGATAGTGCGGTAAATGTTGTACGCCATGATGAACGATCCAATAACAAACAGCAGTCCACCAAAAGCACGGATGACATAGTAAATGTGCATCTGTTCAACAGTTTCAGCAAAGCTGTATTGCAGGAAGCCCAGGCTATCATATGCACGCCACATCAGACCCTGCAGGATGCCTGCAACCCACATGGATGCGACATAGATAGCAATACCGATAGTGGACACCCAGAAGTGCCATTCAACCAGACGGTTTGAGTAAAGCTGCTTACGGCCAAATGCCCACTTAGCAAGACAGTAGATCGCACCGAAGCTGACAAAACCTACCCAGCCAAGCGCACCGGAGTGAACGTGACCAACAGTCCAGTCAGTATAGTGGCTAAGGCTGTTAACCGCCTTGATAGACATTACCGGACCTTCGAATGTGGACATGCCGTAGAAAGCAACTGACACAACCAGCATCCGCACGATCGGGTCAGTACGCAACTTGTCCCACGCACCGGAAAGCGTCATCAGACCGTTGATCATACCACCCCAGGACGGCATCCACAGCATGATGGAGAAGACCATCCCCAGTGTCTGCGACCAGTCTGGCAGCGCAGTATAGTGCAGGTGGTGTGGTCCCGCCCAGATATACAGGAAGATCAGCGCCCAGAAATGGATGATCGACAACCGGTAAGAATAGACCGGACGATTCACCGCTTTCGGGATGAAGTAATACATAATGGCAAGGAAGCCAGCAGTCAGGAAGAAACCCACCGCATTGTGACCGTACCACCACTGAATCAGTGCATCCTGAACACCAGAATAAAGAATAATTGACTGGCTGGAATAGATTGAAACCGGCACCGCCATGTTATTCCCAAGGTGCAGCATCGCAATTGTTACGATGAAACCAAGATAGAACCAGTTCGCCACATAAATGTGCGGTTCTTTACGCTTGATCAGCGTACCAAGGAACACCAGCAGATACGCAACCCACACAATGGTCAGCCACAAATCAACATACCACTCTGGCTCTGCGTATTCTTTACCCTGAGTAACACCAAGCAGGTAGCCTGTTGCTGCCAGAACGATAAAGAACTGATAGCCCCAGAATACAAACCACGCCAGATTGCCGCCCCAAAGACGTGCATGACAGGTCCGCTGTACAACATAAAAGCTGGTACACAACAGAACGTTACCGCCAAACGCAAAAATAACCGCACTAGTGTGCAGTGGACGCATCCGACCAAAATTCAAGAACGATGTATCAAAATTTAATTCCGGGAAGGCTAGCTGTGCGGCAATAAGAAAGCCGACTAAAAAGCCCACAACACCCCAGAAGGTTGAAGCGACAACGCCGTATCTAACAATTTTATCCATATAGCCTTGTTCAGGCTCGGACATGATATTGCTGCCAATCCAAAGGATCCCGCCAACAAAAAAGGCAGAAAAGAGAAGCGCATGAAATTCCATCACGGCATCCCAGGCACCCGCAGAGACAATCACGCCCCCGAGCGTCCCTACAGCAAAAAGTATCATGGTGATAAGGGCTGGTAAGCTCAGGCCCTTCTTGACCGCCATATCGGCTGATCCATCACACCCCATGGTCTTTCCCCTAGTCTTATGGCCCGCTTTTCCTTGTCTCCCCCTATGGAGACAAATATGCAGGCGCGTTAACAATGCGTCCTTTTCCCCTTTTTCGGGGATTGGCGAGTTGATAAATGTCAAAAACCGCTCGACACACCATGCGACGCGCTGTCGCACAACTTGCCCCCTTTACCGGACCACGCGAAGGGTGCCATATTTATCTAAAAATTTCAATGACTTATCAAAACCAAAACATTGTTATCATTATCGGCGCGACACACCGTCGCAGCTCTTTATTAACCACAAAACAAAAAAACCCGCAGGGTTCTGCGGGTCTTCAGTAAGCTGTTTTAAAAATCATGACAAAAAATGTCGTAATAAGTTGAAAGGCCCTGTTATTGCTACAGTCTTGCGCAGGCCACACCCGGTGCCAATTGCTCAAGCCCCTCTATAAGACGCTCTTTCCCAAGCAAAATATCGGTTATCTGGCACGATACCAGTGCCGACATCTCGTCGGCAGGAACATATAGCGCCCAATCATCCGCGGATAGAATTGTCCCTGCGCCACCGCCTTCCGAGTCGCCTGCGGTACCATCTGCCGTTAGCATAATAGTGATGCTTGTCTCTGCTGAAACAGCGTGTGCCACAGGATCACTATCTGCCCCCACAAACACAAGATCAGCGTCAGACAGAGAAGAGTTCAAAGCAGAAGAATTTTTCTGCTGGTCTGTAAGAACTGCAACCGATCCCACTGCCTGCCCTAAAAGTTCTTCAATAACGCCCAGTTCCATGGGGCCATACCCAGAAACAGCTGCATGAATTTTAGCTGTCTTTTTCGCCCCGGCCTGTTCTGCATATAGGGATAAACCTTGCTTAGCGGCGGCTCGGCCGGCTTCCTTGTCCCAGGTGATGCGGCGCTTGCCAAACTGGTGCATTTCATGGTCGTCCCGGTAATCCGCTACAGCTTCTTCTCCCTGCTCCGCGACAAAAACTGCCACATCAAACAGGTTAGCCTTCTTGCGCTTCAGCTTGGCTACTGCCTTTTTCGGATCGCTCCATGTACGACTGTCGTACACATAAAGCGCATTCAGGCCCACCACATCCATGTCGCTGATGCCGGCATTTTCAGACAGAAGCTTTAGTGACGCAGGCGCACGGTTGCAGCTTCTCCGAATACAGTAAGGGAACAAGTCAGACCAGCCAATGAAACGGATTTCCAGATCATTCATAGACTTGGTGGCAATAAATGGCGCCAGCGCTTCGGCCATCGCCATACGGCCAAGTATTTCTTGGTCCGACTGCACCTTGGGGCTTTCAACAATGCGTTCAAGTGCAATCACTGTACCGCCGCCATGATTTTCCAAAGCCTCTATCTGACCTGTAGAGCGTGCAAGCAGAACAGAGGAGCCAAGCGGAGCAAGCTTTACTGCCGTATCAAGCGACACAACAAGATCAGCCTCAGCGCATGCGTCTGCAGTCTCACATAACTCTGCACCTGCCTGCACATAAGAATCATCAGAAAACCCGGCATCACTACCCGCACCAGACTGCACCAACACCGAAACACCGTCATCCACCAAAGTGCGGACATCAGCCGGGACCAGCGCTACTCTGTCATCTTGCGGGCTGGACAAGGACTGTGCTTCCTTGTTTTTGACAAGTGCAATCGATCTAAAAGCAGTCATACGAATTCCTGTGAAATAAGAGTGCGGCACGGACGATGACACTACCCAACCCCAACAGAAAAGAAAACCCGTTTTATCGGCTGAATAGATCGGTTAAGTTACCGCATGATTAAAAAAATGCTCTTACTTATACCGGTGGTTGCCATGGCAGGCTGTGCACAGCCTACAGATGCCGCCGATATCACATTTGACTGGCCCCTTGATTGCACACTAGGGGAGACTTGCTGGATTGCACGATATGTGGACCGCGGCGAAGACAAGAGTGTCGCAGACTATATGTGCAAGCACAGAAGTCAGGATAAACACCGTGGTACGGACATTATGGTCAGCGATACAGGTGTACTTGCCTCGGGCGTGCCTATTTTGGCGGTCGCCCCGGGAAAAATCCTGCGCATGAGAGACGGTGTTGATGATGGCGCCCCTTATAAAAAGGGCGAAGACTGCGGTAATGCTTATGTTATTCAGCATGAAAATGGCTACACCAGTCAATATTGCCACCTGAAAAATGCGAGCCTGAGCAAAAATATCGGCGATACGGTCCGTGCAGGGGAACAGATCGCATTGATGGGCTTAAGCGGGCAAACTGAATATCCGCATCTGCATATCGGAATCCGCAAAAACGGGACACTACTAGACCCCTTCGACGGTGGCGGTTATGAACAAGCGTGCTCAGGGTCCTCAGAAACGAGCTTATGGCGTGATCATCCAGACTATGCCCCGTTCACACTCTTACCGCCTAAGTTTTCTGTAGCACCAGAGCCCAGGGAAAACAGATGGGCCGCACAGGCAGAGAGCATTTCCCCTGATGCCAGTGCGCTTATTTTAACTGGCCGTGCTTTTGGCGCCAGCCGCGGGGACGTCTGGTCATTTAGGATAACAGACCCTGACGGAAAATTATTCGCTGAACATCAGGTCGCAACGGAAAAAACCCAGCAATTTCGCAGCCAGTTTTTTGGCAAACGCGCCCCTGCTGGTGGATTTAAGCCCGGCATATGGACCGGCACAATCTCACTTGAACAGGATGGTTACCGCCAAACGCAGACCGTCCAAATTTTGGTATCGTCAGCGACTAAGTAACCAGCAATATGCCACCTGTCTTTGCGGGAATGGCTTTAGGAAAAGAATCCTTTAATCGTTACTCAACCGGTCAAAGGCCCTATTTACAGAGTCGCCAGTAGTGGCTTGACAAGCGTCTGAACCCTGTCCCAACTTTCAGACACATCCTGTTCAGTGGTATGTACCTGCCCTACCTGCCAGCGGATAACCGGTCTGCCGTCCACAACGGTCCGTGTCAGATAGGTAAATCCATCATCATTGACAGCTGTAATAAGTGCTTCAGTTGCTGCATCAAGTGCACCGTGGGCGACACCGGGGCGATAGACTCTGAACGTAAACAGCGACAAGCGCGGGCGGGTCACGATTTCAAAATCGGGCGCAGCACCGATAGTTTTTGCAAGGTCTTCTGCCATACGGACATGCCCACGGATCATTTTCCGCAAGCCATCAAGACCGTAAGACCGCAGTACAAACCATAATTTCAGTGCCCGGTTTCTGCGTCCCAATTGCGGCCCCCAATCACGGTAATCCGTAACCGCGTCCCCTTCCCGCGTCTTCAAATACTCCGGCAGGATCGTCAGCGTACGGATCAAACTGTCTTTATCCTTCACAAAATGAACCGAGCAATCAAAATTAACACCCAGCCATTTATGGGGATTGAAACAAAAACTATCCGCCAGTTCAGCACCGTTCAGTAGTGGCCGGTATTCATCACAAATCATGGCAGAGCCTGCCCATGCTGCATCCACATGGAAATAGATATCCTGGGATCGGGCAATAATACCGATTTCCTTGAGCGCATCGCAGGCACCAATGCCTGTCGCGCCGACGCTGGCAACTATCAGCGCAGGCTTGAAACCTGCGGCCTTATCCTTTTTGATCATTTCTGACAGTGCCAGAACATCCATGGAATGATCGTCCCCAGTGGGCACGAACCGCAGCGATGCGCGCCCAAGACCCGCCATCTTGACTGCTTTCTCCAGGCTGGAGTGCGTTTCACCTGTTGTATATACCGTCAGCCGGTCATCACCTGTGAAACCCTTGTCATTCACTTGCCAGCCCGTCACACGCTCCCGCGCTACAAGCACGGCGCAAAATACTGCCGTCGATGCAGTATCCTGAATTACACCTGACCAGTCTGACGGGAGTTTCAGTGCTGTCAGAAGCCAGTTAATCATCTGCTCCTCTAACTCGGTCGCAGCTGGGGATGTCTCCCATATCATCGCATTCACACCTAGTGCCGACAGCAACATTTCAGCCAGTTGACTGGGCGGGGTGCCGTTCGCAGGGAAATACGCAAAAAAGCGCGGATGTTGCCAGTGCGTGATGCCGGGCATGATGATTGACTTGAAATCATCAAAAATTGTCTCGAAATCTTCACCGTCCTGCGGGGGTAAGGGGGCTAACTGCTTCCGTATATCGCCGGGGTTTACTTGTGACCGTACGGGATAGGCCCGAACCGTATCCATGTAATCGGCAATCCAGTCGACAAGTGCATGCGCATTTTTACGGAAGTCAGATGAATCCACGGTAAGTCCTTTCACTCAAACACACTTCTGTTTACGGAACATTTATCCCAGGATCAACACGTAGCTGCAGGGTATCTATATTTGAACATAAAATGAAAGGACCGTCAGAATACTGAAACCTGCGTCCATTCAAAACCATATGCAGGAAACAGCGTGCTTATTCCGGGGCGCCGTGCCCGATATCCAGAAACTCATATTCCAGCACAGCTGTCAGACCCGAAGAAAGATACGGCAACTCTATGCCTGCGTATTTAAGGGACCGCTGTTTGGGGTCGTCATCAATATTTATAAAATATGCCAGCGTTCTGTCATCATTCAAAATTGGCAGGGACAAGAAACTGCGGAAAATAACCGGTCTTCCACCGGTAGGTCGGCGGGCGATCGTCCCCGCAACACCGCATGTATAGTCTTCACATACATCATATCTGGCAGCCACCTGCTGTTGCTCTGCACGAACAAAAACCTGCAGAAAATCATCCGGCAGTCTGAGTTCATCCCTTTTCTGCAATGCTTCCCCAACATCGCGCATGTGAAGGCCACCCGAACCATCAGGCACAATGGAAAACATATATGGATGTAAAGCCTTGATAGATTGATACTGCAAAGAAGCAACATCAAATCCGGCGGCATTTCCACCAACCTTATGCCAATACCGCAGAAACTTTTGCGCGTTTGGCCCCAAATCAGTTGGCTTGAATGCTTTTTTCAGCAAACTCAGCATATCAGTCCCCAGTCGTACATTTATATAATATATAACTGAGCGTCTCAGAATACCAGCATACTTTAAGAAATTTCCTGCCGCTCACACCTACTAGCAACAAACTTACCAAGTATAAAAGCCCGTCATGAGCGGGCTTTCAGCTACAGGAATAGTATTACAGCAGGCTTTCACAGCCTTATTTATTGTGCGTCAAAAACAACCTTCTGACCTGGCTGCAGACGTTCCCCACCCCGCAAAATAATTGTATCCCCGGCGCGTAAACTCTGGTCGGCAATAGACACCCACAGACCGTCCATAACTGCAATATCCGCAACAAGCTGGTCGGCTGAACCATCAGCGTTGACACGGAATACATACATTTTCGATCCCTTCCGCACCAATGTATCACGCGGTACGGCAACCCGAACTGATGGCGCGCTTGTCGGGAGACTAACTGTAACCGGTGCACCAATCATGAAACTGTCAGGACTTGCCTGCAGCCTGACTTCCACCTGACGGGAGACACTGTCACCAACCGGCACCACTGTGCGGACCTTAAGGCGGTGTACCGTCCCTTCACTGGTCTGGACAGGGAGTTCTTCTGCGCTGTTTAGATACGGCGTAACAGCAATCGGCGCTGGCAAGGAAATTTCAATGGCACCCGTGTCCACAAGACGGATCACTTCTTCCCCAACGGTAATATATTCGCCAACCGAAGATAACCGCGCGACAACATTACCTTCGAAACGTGCACGGATTTTAGTACGCTCCAAATCCCCCCGCGCCTGATCCAGACGGGCTTTTGCATCTGCTATGTCCTGCACCAACATGTCACGGTCAGAAACAACTTCCTCGAGCCGTGCACGCGATGCAACATCATTCGCCGCAAGACCTTCGAAACGCTTTACAGCGGCTTCGCGTCTGGGCAAATCTGCTTCCAGCCTTTTCAGGGATGCCTCAGCCCGGCGATAGTTAACTGCAAGCAACCGATCGTCGATTACAGCGATAACATCGCCTTTATTCACATGCGTACCAACCTCAGAAATCCAGCTTAGAACGCCTTCAACCTCTGACGATATCCGGCTGTCATTCAAGCTTATGACAGTACCTGTCACCTCCATTGTTGGCGCCATCATGCGCTCAACAGCTTTGACGACCTCTACTCTGGCCGGCGGCATCTGCCCGCCTGGCCCCATCTGGGCCAATACACTTGTACCTGCTGATAGAAGGGCACCAACAAGCCCAAAAGCTTTTAGTAAATTTTTTCTCATAAGGCGAATATCTTTTTATTATATATCAATATGTTACTTACAGTCGCATGGTTACTGCGCCGCTATGTCCTGGCTTGATTTCAAATCAGATTGCGTAGCCTCTATGTCATCACTGGTGGCAAGAGCTTTAGCCCCGCCTGACCCGCGGAATGACGCTGTAAGCTGCAACAAGCTTGGGATCATGATCAGGGTGAAAATTGTAGAAACGCTCATACCGCCGACAATGGCTGCTGCCATGCCTCGGTAAATTTCACTGCCTGCACCCGGGATAACCAAGAGCGGCAGCATGCCAAACAGGCTGGTTAGCGTGCTCATGAAGATCGGACGCAAGCGTAAGCGCAAAGCCTGATGTACAGCATCGTGACGGTTTAATCCGCGCTCTTCTGCTTTTTGTGTCTGGGCCACAAGCAGAATGGCATTATTCACAACCAAACCAAGCAGAATGATAAATCCAATCATACCAAGCAGGTCTAGCGGCTGAAAATTGATCAGATTCACAGCCTGAATAGCCAACACGCCGCCAACACCAGCAAGGGGGATGGAGAACGCAACAATCAATGATGCTACGATGGACCGAAAGAGCGCCGCCATAATCAGAATAAGCAAACCAAAAGCCAGCAAAAAGTTGCTACCAAGGGTCCCGAGCGCACGCTCCAGATCCTCTGCACTGCCGGCATATTTCACCTGCGCATCCGGCGGCATCTGCGCCAGTATCGCTGGTTCGATATCGCGTTTCAGCGTTGCTATCAATTCTTCAAGAGCCATACCCTCGGGCGGGTTTACACTAAGAGAATATCCGCGTTTGCGGTCATAGTGTGCAATCGCGCTTGGGGCCGGTACAGGTTCAATCACGGCCAGCTCACCCAGCGGCACCTGCCCACCCAGCGGCGTTATCACAGGCAGGCTTGACATTTCTTCGGGCGTTTCAAACCGGATAGTTTTCAGAAAAATATCAAGGCGCTTTTGACCGTCAAAATACTCCCCCAACCAGCTACCCTGCCCCAATTCCAGGATCACCATCGTCAGGTCATTCCGTGTCCAGCCAACCTCTGCCAACCGTTCATCGTTTGGCGTGAAACGAAGTTCCGTCCCCTGGGCAAATGGATCGGGTTCCGGGTTGGCAATCGCACCGGGAATTGCCCCCATAACCATGCCCATACCCTGAATAACTGCATTTTTTGCAGCGTCCAGATCCTTACTGGTGACTTGCATCGAAACACTATTGGCATTCTCAAACCCACCAAAAAGACTACGGCGCATTGTAAATCCGAATAAATCAGGGATACCTGCAACAATCTCATTCTGAATAAGCGCTTGCAGCGCCTCCAGATCGGTACCGTCTTCGCCGTTAATAGACAGCCAACCGCCGGTCGCACCGGGGAAGGACCAGAAGAAATAGTCCCGCACTTTCAGTTCTGCGTCTTCCGCCATATAGGGTTCGATACGATTGTGGATAACCTTTGCTACTTCCTGATCGGACGTTTCAACATTCATACCTGGTGGGAAAAACAGAAAACTGTCGATACTGTCCCGCTGTACAGGTGGCAAATAGTTGCTTTGGGGCCAAAAAAGCACGGACAAAGCAATGGACAGGCTAAACAATCCAGCAACCCACCCTAGCTGCGCAGGGCGGCTGGATGTCATATTCATCAAACGATTGGCGATACGGTCCCATATTGTCTCACCCTTGATAGGGTCTGGTAAATCCCGCATCCAGAAACGGGCAGCCGTTGGCAATATTGTTACGGCTACAACCAACGATACACTAACACCAATGGCGATCGTCAGGGCAAGATCGGCAAACATCTGCCCTTCGGCATCCTTCAAAAACATAATCGGGATGAAAATGGCTACTGTCGTTGCAGTTGATGCGAGCAGTGCACCCCAAACTTGCGTCGCACCCATGTCACTGGCATCCAGGGGTCGTTCGCCCCGTTCGCGTAAGCGGACGATATTTTCCAGCACGACAATGGCGGCGTCCAGCACCATCCCGGTTGCGAATGCAAGCCCGGCAAGCGAGATAACATTCAGGGAACGCCCCGTAACCCCCAAAACAACAAAGGTCGCCAACAACGATGTTGGGATTGCAAGCGCGATCAGTAAGGTAGCCCGCAACTGACGTAAGAACAGCCACAGCACACCAACCGACATCAAGACGCCCAAAATCAGATTACTGCCTAACAAACCAATGGACCGATTGATGTAGAGACTAGGGTCAAAAGTATATTCTGCGTAAAGACCGCGTTCTTTGAATTCGGTCTCGTTCAATTCCTGCATCCGGGCTTTAAGGCCATCAAGCGCCTCAAGAACATTGGCGCCATTTTCCTTGGCAATTGACAGCATAAAGGCTTCGTTTCCATTATGGTATCGGAAGCCGTCTCTACGCCCCGGTGCCATCTGCACGGTCGCAATATCACCAAGTCTGATTGCCTTGCCGTCCCGCCATTCCAAGATCAGGCCAGCCAAATCCTCTGCATCATACCGGCCTTCATACCGCAAAGTATATTGACGGCTGCCTACATCAACAAAACCGCTGGAGATATCTGCAGACCGGC
The DNA here is from genome assembly GCF_014656395.1 of Kordiimonas sediminis. GTDB lineage: Bacteria > Pseudomonadota > Alphaproteobacteria > Sphingomonadales > Kordiimonadaceae > Kordiimonas_A > Kordiimonas_A sediminis. The sequence continues at coordinate 1,437,539 of NZ_BNCI01000001.1, read as the reverse complement.
CGATACGGGCTGGAACCCGGGCGATATCAATCCCCAGTTCAGCCGCCTTGTAGGGGTCAAAAATGATTTGCAGCTGCACACCGCCGCCCATGCCGTCTTCAAGCTCAACCCGTGATACACCGTAAAGTGACATCAATTCCGGCACGATCACGTCCCGCAGATATTCAGAATTTTCGATACGCCGATCTTCTGTGCCCGGTAACTGCTGGACAAAAAAGTCCAGCAGTGTATTCGCGCTATCCCCCCATTCACCGAGAAAAACCTGCGGCTTTTCAGCGTTCGCAGGCAAGGGACGCAGCCGGTTCAACCGGGAAATAACCTCAATCAGTGACCGTGTCATATCGGTTTCGACGTCAAACTCCAGCTGCATAAAACTGAAATTCGACATGTTCCATGTCTGCATGGACGTCATCCCGGGCAGGCCTTCCAGCACCTCTTCGACCTGGACACTGATTTCTGATTCAATTTCGAGTGGCGATGCACCAGGCCACGAATTAACGACCGTCATCACCGGTTTTTCAATATCCGGAAATAACTGTGCAGGCATCCGCATCATCGACAGCAAACCCAACAGCATAACCGCGGCAGCAACAACCGCCACAGCTGCTGGATTATGAATACTTTTCTTCGTAAGTTTCACTCAAAATCCCCAAAAATACCAATGCTCACTCAAGAGCGGCGCAACCCTACCAGAGATTAGAACAAAAAGAAAACATTTTTAAAAAATGCTCTCCCGCTTCATTCACGGCACACAATACCGATTTCCGCGTAGCAATCTAGCAGCCATGCAAGAAAACCTGAAAAGAAGGATGCCCCTAATACGTGGCAAGAAAATTGCTTTAAAGTTTTACATTTTCAAAAGGCTATAGAATAGTGCATTAAAGCTCGATGAAAGCAGGACAGTATGATTACTTCTGGTGACCAGAAACAAAATACCCACACGGGAAAAGTCGTATCTCACGTACCGGGGCATGATATAATTGACTGCCAGAACTGTGGCTTTTTACATGTGTCCCCTCTTCCCACCGAAGCTGAGCTAACCAAACTCTATCAGCAGGACTTTTACCAGTCTGAGAAGCCAGAGTATATTGCTGCCTCTGAACAAGATGGTGCATGGCATGATATTGAATATGGTTTACGCCTTGATTTGGCACACGAACACCTTGGGCATGCTGGAAAAGTGTTGGACATAGGGTGTGGTCCGGGCAATTTTCTGCAAGTCGCCCGCAAACAAGGCTGGGACGCTTATGGCATTGAGCCATCTTCTGTTGCGGCAGACCATGCCAAGTCATTAGGCCTGGACGTACAGACAGGGTTCTTCCCTGATGACTTTAATCATGAGGCAGGCAGTTTTGATTTCATCCATATGAGCGAAGTACTGGAGCATGTACCCAGCCCCACAGAAGTGATCCAAGCCGCTAAACAGTTACTACGTCCTGATGGGGTTTTAACAATTTCGGTTCCGAATGATTTCAGCCCACTACAAATGGCTGCAGCAAAAGCCGTATCTGCAGACCAGTGGTGGGTAGTACCAGATCATCACCTGAATTACTTTACCATGGACAGTCTGGAAAAAATTCTTCGCGCACAATGCCTTACATGCATTGACCGAACGACAAATTTCCCAATGGAACTTTTTTTGCTGATGGGGCAGGACTATACAGCAGACCCTGCGATCGGGAAACAGTGCCACCAACTCAGGAAGAAATTCGACCAAAACCTGAATCAAATCGATAAAGATTTACTGAAAAAATTCTACCGCCATCTTGCTGGTATCAACATGGGCCGTCTGGCCATTATAACAGCCCAAAATGGATCGGAGTAAACATGTCTGCTGAAACTCAACCGGTGTTCATCATTGGCTGTGGCCGCTCTGGAACACAGTCCATGGCCAGGTTTTTAAACGCCTTTCAGGAAGCTGACTGCGAACATGAATATCAGGTTCTGGAAACACAAAAGCTGGGAACCTTAAAGTATGCAGGACTGGTAAACAGCCGGGAATGTATAGACTTTCTAAGGACACATCACGAAGCCGCTGTGCATTACTCCCAAAAACAGATTTGGGGGGACAGTTCCAATAAACTTGCCTGGATGATACCCGAAGTTCACCAGGTCTTTCCGCAAGCAAAGTTTATTCATTTAACGCGCGATGGCCGCAAGGTCACTTCGTCCCTTTATCATAAACTAGGGGATGAGGTCATGGATGACCACAGCATGGAAATTATGCAAAACTACCTGCGTGGCACCTCGCAAATGTGTCCCCCGCCTGAGAAAAAATACTGGTGGCCAAGCCCCCTTGAAAACGATCCTGCCTTTCCGGCGTTTCAAACGTGGGACCATTTCGCCCGCATTTGCTGGCATTGGCGAGAGATTAACCAGAGAATCCTTGATGACTTTTCACATCTGCCGCCTGCAAATGTCCGAACGATTAAACTGGAAGACATAACGTCTTCGCGGCAGTCGATTCTGGACCTAAGCGCCTTCCTCGGTCTTTCCCCAACCGAAGAGCAAATCCAGCTGCTAGGACGCCCCTATAATGTTGTTCGCCCGGAAAACAATCCGCTGAATGACGCGCAAACAACCGCGTTTCAAAACATTTGTGGTAGCATGCAGGAAATGTTGGGTTACCAGTCCCGTGAAGAATATACGCTAAATTATTCCAAGAACTCTTTGGAGAAAGACGCCCCATGACATCTGAAACATGTGATGCTTGTAACTCTAGCAACCTTTCTTTTGTGTATGAGGCCCCGACAACTACCCGGGGGCTAAAAGTCTATCTATGTGAAACATGTGGCTTACTGCAGAGTTTACCGCGGATCGACCATGAACCAAATAGAAAGAGCGGCTACGCAGCCAGCGGTGCTGGTTTCGGGAATATTCGGTACGGCAAAGGATTTAGAACCGCTTTCGCAATAGAAACACTGCAGAATTTTATCGACCTGAAAAATGTGCGTGCTGTCCTGGACATCGGATCAAACCGCGGGGATTTTTTGACAACATTTCTGAAGATAAATCCAACATGTGAATTTGTGGCCGTGGAGCCTGACAACCGCGTTCTTTCGGAGTATCCGACATCTTCCAATTTATCTGTAATTATTGACCGCATAGAAAATGTAGAACTGCCCGCCAATCATTTTGATCTGGTCTATAGTTGCCACACGCTTGAGCACGTGCTCTCCGGCAGGCAAACTTTGGAGCAGACCTACGCTTCGATGAAAGATGGCGGTATAATGTGCCTGGAGGTGCCCAGCATTGAAGTTCTAAACTTCACAGATGTTGTTGAGGAATTCTTTATGGACAAGCACCTCTATCATTATTCCGGGGAAATACTGACCACCCTGATCAAAAAAGTTGGGTTCAATATCCTATGGGGTCCAGAAGACGCAGACACAACAAACCTGACCATTCTGGCGCAGAAGGTCTCCGGGGAAATCTCTCCCACCGCGACATTTGAAAACGCGCCTCTGGTCGCGAAAACCCGAGCGGCGGTTGAAACCTACGAAAAAACACTGACACGCAATCTTGAAAGCTTAAAAAGCGGCGCAGCAAAGGTCACGAGCCTGGCACAAGACAAAAAAGTTGCCATTTGGGGGGCGGGCAGAATTTTCTCTAGTCTTGTGGAGTATGGGGAATTGGACCCACATGTCTTGTCCGCTGTTGTGGATAAGAAACTTCACGCTCTTGTCAAAGAAGTCTTTGGCGTAAAAATAGATAATACCGACACTATTGGACACATTCAGCCGGACATCATCCTGATTGCTTCCCGACTGTATTTTGAGGAAATAAAATCTGAGGCGACTGCACTTTCGCCCAATTCAGAATTTTTATCCTTAGAAGACCTTCTTGGGTAAACCCTGCCCCGGCAACGAGTTAACCTGTTATTTTGCCGGACGCCACATGGGCCACAGAGGCGGGCAATCTGCGCCTGGCTCTAATGTATCCATGACTTCAAATCCGAACCGCTGGTAAAAGGGGACATTGTTTTTCTTGCTGCTTTCCAGATACACAGGCATTTCGTCTGCATCCGCCAACCGCAGTCCTTCTCTGAGAAGAGCACTGCCAACACCTCTGCCCTGTGCTTCTGGCACCGCACCGATAGCGAATAAATAATAATGCGGCTGGACCGGACGGACTTTATCCATCGCAGCATCCAGCATCATACCCCGTTTAAGTGCGGAGAAGCCGCTATACCGGATGATATTCGCAAGAATATCCAGTGAATTCCACAAGGGAATATGCTTGCGTGTTTTGTCCGACAACCATAAGGCTGCCCCCAGCCCGTCATCATGTATGTGGCAGAACCCATGTTTCACATACAGCTTGGTTGCAACCGCCGTAAAAAAGGGTTCCAAGGCTTTTTTGTTCTGAAAAACCCAGCTGTTCACCGGATCATCTGCGAAGCTTTCCGCAATTATTGCGCCTAGCGCCCCGGCATCGGTCGATGCTGAAATTGATGCAGTCATCATATACCCCCTCTGTCTGATGTACCCTAGACAGAAGTGTAAGCACACGTCAATCAACAGAGAGTGCTCACACCCTGAAAAGACGCATACAGAACCAGCTGACGGCTGCAAACATGCGCTGGCTTTTTTAAACGATTTCCTATATACCGCCCGGCAAAAGGACAGTAATGCGCATGAACACAAATTCCAGACCCACCACTTCCAAAGTCGGCTTTGTCTCCCTTGGGTGCCCCAAGGCACTGGTTGACAGCGAACGCATTTTGACCCAGCTGCGATCAGAAGGCTATGAAATCGCTGCCGACTATGACGGCGCAGACGTGGTTGTGGTCAATACCTGTGGTTTTATCGACAGTGCCAAGGAAGAAAGCCTCGGCGCCATCAAAGAAGCAATGGTTGAAAATGGCCGGGTGATTGTCACAGGATGTTTGGGAGTTGAAGAAGAAGCCATCCGCGAAGTCGCGCCTGATGTGCTCGCAATCTCTGGCCCGCACCAATATGAAACGGTCATCAATCAAGTCCACGAAGTTGCGCCCCAGCCCCATGACCCCTTCACCCATCTGGTGCCTGAAGGCGGACTAAAACTGACACCGCGCCACTATAGTTATGTCAAAATTTCCGAAGGCTGTAACCACGCCTGTAAATTCTGCATCATTCCTTCGTTCCGCGGTAAATTGAAATCACGCCCCATACGGGCCGTACTGCGCGAAGCAGAAAAACTGGTTGAAGCTGGTACACAGGAACTGTTGATTATTTCGCAGGACACATCCGCATACGGTCTTGACCTGAAGCATGCTGAAGAACCATGGAAGGACGGCAAAGTCCGGGCACACATGACCGATATGGCTAATGCCCTTGGTGATTTGGGCGTTTGGGTGCGGCTGCACTATGTCTACCCCTACCCCCATGTTGATGAGGTCATTCCGCTGATGGCAGAGGGCAAAATTCTGCCGTATCTGGATATTCCCTTCCAGCATGCCAGTCCCAAGGTATTGAAGGCCATGCGCCGCCCAGCGAATGAACAAAAAGTCCTGGAGCGCATCAAAAAATGGCGCGAAATTGTTCCGGAACTTGTGATCCGTTCGACTTTTATCGTCGGTTTCCCCGGCGAAACAGAAGAGGACTTTCAGTATCTTCTGGACTGGATGAAAGAAGCCAAATTGGACCGCGTGGGTTGCTTTAAATACGAAGCAGTGGACGGCGCCGCCGCCAATGAACTGCCAGATCAGGTGCCTGAAGATGTAAAGCAGGACCGCTGGGAAAGATTTATGGCTCTTTCACAGGAAATATCCGCAACCAAGCTAAAAGACCGTATCGGCATGGAAATGGCCGTTATCATTGATGATGTTACCGACGAAGGCGCGATTGGCCGTACCTATGCCGATGCGCCAGAGATTGACGGCAAGGTCTTTCTGGCAGGCGAAACTGAACTGATACCCGGTACAATGGTGATGGCATTGATCACAGGCAGTGACGAATATGACCTGTTCGCGGAACTGGTCTTTGAAGAAGAGGGTGCAGACCCAGACAATGATGCAGACTGGGACTGGTAAGATAAACAAGCCCCTGGGAGCACCTGAAGTTAGAGGTATTGACGATACCCTGATGCATCAATGCATCTGGCGTCTGGATCTGTAACTATCATCCATCAAAGCAGCCAAGATGCTCCTGTTCACATAAGCACCGTAGCGGCTTAACTGATCAAAAAACTCGATCGCACATGACAAGGCCACACGGGCATCGTCAGGCTTAAGCCACTGTTTATACAGATCAAAAGCATCCTGCGCCCGCCCTTCCCGTAAATGTAATAAGGACAGAAGGATCGTTAGTTCATCTTCACTGATCTTGCCGCAACACGCACACCCCAACATAATCTGCCTTTCTGACTTGCGGCATAAACAAGCAAGGAACATATCCCAGGCTCTGGATGCTGGAATTCCGCCCACCGTGCAAAAACTCCGGTTCCAGATATCGACATTTTTATGCAAGTCTTTTGCAGCGCCATGCTCTCGACGGGCGTTTAAAGCACCAACCCAGGCACGGGTCACCCGAACAATAAATTCACTGGCTGCATCAGTCTGGACAGTGCTGTCTTGTGGTATTCTGCTCTCAGGTTTGTTCAGCCGATAGGTGTCGAATTCAGAAAGTGCCGTGTCAGACATGAGGACCTCTTTGGATGTTGATTGCCTTAGTTAATAATAATTCTTAATTGCAATAATGTGCATGTCAACACTTTTCAGGCCCCTTGTTATTACTAAGGCCAAAGGAAACCCACTTCAGAATGGCTGTATCTAGAAAAATAAACAGCCGCTGCTATGACACAGCGGCTGTCAAATCACTAGACACCCAGGTCAGAAGACTGCGCTATACAGCAGTCAAATTCATGACCCAGGCAATTAAAAGTACCTGTGGTAACGTCACCAACGGCAGGAAGAATGCAAACTTCCAGGATTTTGTCGTCTCCTTCAAAATCATTATTTCCGTATAGTCTGTCGCCACGCCGGTCATCAGAAATGCAAAGCTGTTCCCCGGTGCGCCCGCGCGGGTCAACAGGTCCGCAGCAATAGGAGTGCTGCCTTCACTGCACACTTCCATGATTGTGGCGGCAAGGATCGTCATTCCCAGTCCCATCAGGCTTGGACCAAACCATGTCTGGAAGCTGTCCGTATCCATAAAGGCCCTGACAAGGCTGGCCAAAACAACACCGAACAATATCCAGCGCAATACCGGACGCGATCCCTGAATACCTTCCACGATAAGCGACTTGAAAAACGCCCGGTCATACCGCGTGTTTGACAGCCCTTCACGCGCACTTTGCCAGAAATTAAAATCCTCTGGTAGTTCAATGCGGTTCGGATTGGCAGGCAGTGTTCCCCTGTCTACGAACCAGTCAAAAAGGATGCCTGCGATAATCGCAACAACAAGCGAAAGCCCAATGAAAGCAAGTGTCCACTTAAGCCCAATCAAGGCAACGAGGACAAGGGTCAGTGAAAAACTGTTCCAGGGGCTTGCAACCAAAAAGGCTATCATTTGCCCGGCCGTTGCCCCGCGTTCATACAGTTTAGCACCAACCATTAAAATGCCGTGACTACATAAATCCAGCAGCACACCGCCAAGGGTCGCCCGCACGATACCTTTCACACCCTTCTCACGTCCGAGGATGCTGATCACAAATTCTCGCGGTACCTTTGCCAGCACTGCCACCATGACAATGCCGATCAAGACGCCCCACCAGATTGTGTTTGACAGTTCGTAAACGGAACCAGCTAAAACATACAACCAGCCGATATCCTGAATGGCCGCAGTAAATTGCCAGTTAACCAGATACAAAACGACAACGGATATCAGTGAGCCCCACAACAGAAAATCTGGCCGACCTTTCTTGCCGTGACAGGATGATCCACTCTGATGACCGCAGGAGGATGTCTGGGACGTGTTATGTTCTGAATGAGACATGATTATTCCTCCGCACCGTAAAGATGTGAGATAATACTGCATTCGCTGAGTGGTTGTTCATCAGCCGGGCACCTCTGAGCCAACACTTCAAGGCCCTTCTGCATCTTACGCAAAGTTCCAATTTTCTTTTGAATTTCCTCAAGCTTTTCCTGGGCTTTCGCATTGACGGTTGCACAGTCCGCACCCTCATCTTCGGTCATACCAAGAAGATCGGCAATCTCGGCCAACGTGAAGCCCAGCGCCTGCGCTTCCTTGATAAAGCGAACGCGCTTCACCGTGGAGCTATCATACACCCGATAGCCGGATTCAAGCCTGTCCGGTGGCGGCAATAATCTTGATTTTTCATAGTAACGAATTGTCTCTGGTGCTACGGCAGCCTGCCGCGCCAGTTTACCTATGGTGAAATAGTGCATGAACCACTCCTTCAATCAGGGCAAGTAGGCCCGTTCAACTTCGATTCGAACAAAGCCTACACCCTGTAGTAAGGTACAGGGTCAAGAGGGAGAATGACAACTCACATTCTGTTAAATTTTCATCACCACATCCCGATTGCTTTACTCTGCTTGTGTAGCTAGTGTTTTCGCAGACCTTACAGGCGCAAACATGAATAACAATCAGGTACACAAATGACTTCTTCTACAACAAAAAATCGCCCGAGTTCCCGCGTTCGCATCAAGCGAGAGCATCACCGCGGTAGCTACAGCGCTGATGACCGCAACCGGATATTAGACAGTACATTTCTGTGCCATGTTGGATACTGCGTCCATAAACAGCCCTTTGTCATTCCAACAAGCCACTGGCGCGAAGGGGACACTCTCTATTGGCACGGGTCATCGAAAAGCTCGATGATCAAAGCCTTGTCCACGGGAGAGCGTGAAGCCTGCGTCACTGTTTCCCACCTGGATGGCCTTGTACTAGCTAGGTCCGGTTTCAATACCAGCGTGAACTATAGATCAGCAATCTGCATGGGACGCCCTGAACTAATAACCGACAAAGACGAAGTAATAAGGCAGTTTGAACTGTTTTTTAACCGCCTTGCACCGGGTCGGTGGGATACGCTTCGCCCAATGGCTGATCAAGAGTTGAAGGCTACCGGCATGCTGAAAATGGATATCGTAGATTTTGCAGTGAAGGAACGCGCGGGTGGCCCAAGCGACTCTGTAGAGGCTGACCATGACATCTGGGCTGGACACATTCCCATTACTACAGAGATCGGTACCGAGGTTACCGCAACGGACAGCAAACGCGCCGATTTAAACCATGAAGTGATGCACTATAGTTTCTAGAAACTTGGCATCTGCTAAAGAAGGGCTTTGTTCCTTCTTTAGGCGCTTTTGATCATTGACTGGATTTCCCGTGCTGCTTTTGCAGACGTATCCATGTTAATCGTAGCCTTCAGGGCACGTGACATTTCCGGCAACAGCAAAAGATCCTTTTGCTCGGCATTTTCTTTTTTCTGGAACATCCGACTTGCAACGGTCAGAGTTGTATCACACAGATATTTAAACTGTGGGTGCGCCCCTTCGTCCAGGGTCTCGCAGGTGCGTTTGGTAATTTTCAACAACTGCAAAAGGAAATCACCTACATGCGGCTCCAAAAGGCCACCACCGGCCCAGTTATATCCAGCAACAATACGGTCAATTAACCAGCAAATCTGTCTAACATCACGATCAAACTGATAGCCAGCAACCTTTTCAATGCTGCTTTTTATCTGTCTTTCAAGCTCTGCAAGGCTGATATCTTCCTTGATTTGCGCACGCAGCACATTCGGCGCGTCGAATAAAGGAACGGTCTCGGACCCTTCCCGGAAAGAGCCTGGCGCCCGGCGGTCTGGCCCCATGTAGTTACTGGTCACCAAAAACTGTTTTCGCTTCTCCACCAGCACATCAATCCGGTGTTTAAGGTGTGCCAGCGACAAGGGATATACCAGCAGATCGTCTGCACCGCTATCCGCTACCTTCTTCACCAGCTGCTTAGTAGGTTCAGACGAGATTGCCATCATGGCAAGAAATGGGTTACGTCCCAGCCTTTGCTGGCGAATATCTTCGATAACACCAAGGGGATCACCATCAGGAAAACTGGCGCCGACAATTAACAGATCAGTATGATTTTCCGTGACTGATATTTTGATTTCGTCAAAATTACTGCCCAGATAAATATCTGTGAACCCTACTTCCCGCAGCAGGTCACGTAAAAGGAAACGAATACCAGATTCGCTGACAATCACATGTATCCGTGCATTTCTGTAGTTCATTGCCTTAACTCCTACGGTGTTTCACGCAAAATATGGGGCAATTCTTAACAAAAAATGACAGTCCGAATTCGCCTAAAATTGACACTAAATCAGCACACAGCCAAAGCGCACTCATATGTAGAAAAGATAGTCGTTAAATGGCACATCGTAAGACTTTCTGAAACGTGCAGACACTATTCTTTGTTTGACTGCCTGCGTTTCTAGGACTAAGGAACGGTTTTGGTGGTGCCCGTGTGCGTTTGCACTGGTGCTAAGAGGAAACGTGGTGAATCCCGCACGGGATAAATCCGCGACTGTACCCGCAACTGTAAGCGGAGAGTGTTTGGCAACTCATGCCACTGGATTTATTCCGGGAAGGCCTGCCAGGCACCATGACCCGTAAGTCAGGAAGCCTGCCACCGCATCGTCACCTTCGGGCCGGGTTAGCCAGGAAGAGCGGTTCTCCGTACGGCGATACTGGGTCATTTGACCCATGTGTGTTGCCGTTTGGATAGTGGTCAATAGTTTCATGTCTCCAAACGGTTTGATGTTTACCGGGTGCTCTTTTGCGCCCATGAAACCTATTGGATAACAATGATGAAAAAAATCCTTCTCCCATTTTTGGGCGCCACATGTCTGACCGGTCCGTCTATTGCAGCAGACGACATTGAACAAATTCAGATCACCGCAAGCCGGGTACCGGTTGCAGCAACTGACATCGCAAGTCCTGTTAGCATCCTGACAGCCGACGACCTGGCTGCCCGCCAAATTTTTCAGGTGGCAGATGCCCTGAAAACACTGCCTGGCATATCAGTCGCCCGGTCTGGCGGCATTGGTGGTCAAACACAGTTGCGCCTTCGCGGTGCCGAAGCCAACCAGACGCTGATCCTTCTTGACGGTATTGAGATGAATGATCCCGCAGCAGGGGATGAAGTGCAGTTTGAACATCTGACAAGCCTGGAGATCGAGCGTATAGAAATCATCCGCGGGCCGATGTCTTCCCAGTGGGGTAGCGATGCAGTTTCAGGCGTGATCAATATCGTCACGAAAAAAGCCTCTGGTCCTTCCTTAACTGCCTCTGCCGAGATTGGAAGTTTTGGTACGTACCGCGGTACTGTCGGTGCGGGCACCGCAGGGGACGGCTGGCACATCCGTGGTGGATTATCCTACAGCGAAAGCGACGGCACCAACGCCTCCCGCCTGGGGAATGAAAAAGACGGGTATGAAAACCTGTCAGCTAACATTAAGGCTGGCGTCTCCCTTGCTGATAACCTTGAACTGACAGTTACCGCCCGCCACACCCAGTCTATGAGCGAGTTTGACGGTACAGATTTTACAACGGGCCTGCCTGCAGACGGCGATAAATACACAGACACCAATAAATCCTACCTGTCTGCTACCTTCGCCGGAACGCCTGTGGCGGATTCGATTACACAGCAGCTTCGTTTTACCTGGATTGATACTGAAATTGAAAACTTTGCGGATCAATTGCCGGACGGACTAACAGCCTCTGACAAATTTGGTGTGTATTTTGACAATAGCTTCCTGCTGACAGACGGCCATACATTGACACTGGCGCTGGACCACGAAGATACAGAGTTTAAACAACGCGGCGTAGCAAGCCCATGGGGCGATCCAAATCAGGATCAGGAAATGCAGGTCACTGGTTATCTGGCAGAATATAACGGCACACTCGCACCGGAAATCACTGTCACGGCAACTGTGCGCCACGATGACAACAGCGACTTCGCCAACTCAACCAGCTGGCGTTTTGGCGGTGTCTATAAACTGGATGACAGCGGCAGTCGTATTTTTGCTAATGTTTCAAAAGGCCAGAAAGCACCAACCTTCATCGAACGATTCGGATACTTTTCTGATGTGTTTTTCGGCAATCCGAATATCAAGCCCGAGAAAATGAAAAACATTGAACTGGGGTTTGAAGCAGTAACATTGGACGGTGCCGTAAAATTTGGCGCAACAGCCTTCCGTGCTCGCCTGACAGATGAAATTGACGGCTTTGTTTATGACCCGGCTACCTTTGCCTACACCGCTGGCAACAAAGCAGGCAAAAGCAAACGGGACGGCTTTGAAGTTACACTGGATGCCGCGCTGTCGGAGACAGTCAGCCTGAGCGCACGGTACAGTTATGTAAACGCCAAGGAACAAAATACAGACAATCTTTATGTTCGCGAACTGCGTCGTCCAAAACATCAGGGTGGTGTAATCCTTGGCTACCAGCCAACTGACGATCTTGGCTTTACGCTGGATGCAGCCTACACCGGGTCAGCAAACGATATTTTCTACCCGCCATGGCCAAATCCGTCCGAGACAGTAACCCAGGATAACTATTTACTGGTACGCTTGTCCGGGTCCTATAAAATCAATCAATCTGTCAGTCTTTATGGCCGCGCAGAAAATTTACTGGATGAAACCTACGAAGACGTTTATGGTTTTGCCAATCCGGGTGCCGCCTTTTATGCGGGACTGAAATTTATCTTGTAAGAGGCTATTATGCAGATTTTTCTTATTGTTTTTGCAGTCATAACCCGTCTGGTTCCCCATGCTTGGAACTTTACAGCCGTTGGGTCCGTAGGATTATTCGCAGGGGCGAACCTTTCACTGCGCAAAGCACTGATTGTTCCACTTGTGCCGCTCTTGATCAGCGACATGATGATCGGCTTTTACTCCTGGCAGTCTATGCTGGGTGTCTATCTTGGGTTCCTGATGGCACCCGTGATTGGTCACTACCTGATCAAAGGTAGGGAAAAAGTTATAACGGTTGCAGGCGGCGTTGGCCTGAACACTCTTGCGTTCTTCATCCTGTCCAATTTGGGTGTATTCGCCACAGGCTCATACGGTTTCACACTTGAAGGATTTGTGTCCTGTTATGTGATGGCTCTGCCCTTTGTCTCTGCTGCCTTTGTTGGCGATGTTGTGTTCGCAACTGCCCTGTTTGGCGGCAAGGCCCTGTTCCTGCACATGCAGAAACGCCAGGCAGAGAATGCACAGGCTGCCTAATACATTAGAAAAATCAATCAAATGGAAAAGCCCGCTTCTGCAAGCGGGCTTTTTTTCATGAAGGATAAGCCAGATAACTAAATGGTGGATCAGTTACCCAGTATATTCGAAGACCGCACATAAAAATCCGGATCGACCGCAAGGGTGCTCGCAGGCTGCTCAAATGACACGGCGGCCCAGTTCTCGGTAGGTTTCAACCAAACCTCGGCACCGTTCACCACCGCCTTCACAGGCATGTCAAATCCGGGCACCACATCCGTCCAGCGCACCAACAACGTGCCTTCTTTGAAATAGTATTCAAGGGTCGGCACCCGATCATAACGTAGATACTGATCAAACACCTTGCCAAGTTCTACTGGCGACCGGTCATTCATATAGGACTCAATCTCCGCTGAGGTAACAGTTTGGTTATGGAAGGTCTTATTGAGGCCGCGCAAAATACTGCGCCACAAATCATCACAATCCACAAGCTGCCTGATGGTATGCAGCATGTTGCCCCCTTTCGGGTACATATCCTTTGAACCTTTTTCGTGACGACCATACTGTCCGATTATGGGTTTATCATTTGATATACCCAGTCGGGTGCCGCGCACATATTCTGCGCCAGCTTCCTTGCCAAAATGATATTCGGTATAGAGACCCTCGCTATAATTAGTGAAGCTTTCATGTATCCATAAATCCGCAATATCTTTGGCTGTAATGTTATTGGCGAACCATTCGTGTCCGGTTTCGTGAATAATGATGAAATCCCACTTCAGTCCCCAACCAGTGTCCGATAAATCCCGGCCCTTGTACCCCATCAGATATTTATTACCGTAGGTGACAGCGCTTTGATGCTCCATCCCCAGATAGGGCACTTCTACCAGCTTGAAACCATCTTCATAAAACGGGTACGGCCCGAACCAATGTTCAAAGGCTTCTATCGTACGGCGGGCATCAGCAAAATGGGTTTTCGCCTTATCCAGATTTTCGCGCAACACATAATAGTCCATGTCAAGCGTACCATCTTCACCTTCATATTTTTCGCTGAAATGGACATAATCGCCGATACTTAGATTGACGCCGTAATTATTCGGCGGATTTTTCATGCGCCAGTGCCATGTTTTCGTGCCCCGGTCTTTATGCTCTTCTACCTTGACCAGCTGCCCGTTTGAAACGTCCATCAAATCATCCGGGACTTCGACACTGATATCCATACCGCTGTCTGGCTCGTCATACCCGTGATCCTTATTGGGCCACCAAACGCTTGCGCCCTGATCCTGATTGGAATTGGCGATGAAGGGTTTGCCGCTACTATCTGTCGTCCAGGTAATGCCTGCATCCCACGGAGGATTATTGGGGATAATCGGCGTACCTTCAAAGATCATTTTGATCTCGTAGGTTTCACCAACCTTCTGCTCCCCGTCCGGATAGATGAAATAGCTATAATCCTTTTTAATGACTTTCAGACGTTTGCCATTTTGCTCAGCCCGCATGAACATCATTGGGGCCTGCAATTCAACCTGCAACCGCTGCCCATCTGACAGCACCTTATACCGCATGGTGTTGGTGCCAGAGATGGTCTTAGTATCGACATCAACATCAATATCCAGATGATAATGATCAAGATCCCACCAGGCCCGGTCTGGCGTAATGGCACCGCGCAATTCTGTGCGCCATGGTTCCTCTGCCGCCTGCACCGACGGCGCCAGAACCAGATGCCCTGCGCCGGCCATCAGAAAAACCAGACTGGTGACCGTTTTTCTTAATCCCGTCCACCTTATGACTGGCTCGTGATGTACTGATGCTGTTTTGCTGCTGTTCATTCTATCCTCCACAATCCCTATCACCCATGCTACCTAACCGCTGGTACCAGTAGGTGAATTGACCCCTTGTCTGCATCTATTCTTGCCGTGCCGCCGATTGGAATGGTGCGGGCATTCTCAACATGTCCGAACATAGCACCGTAAAAGCATGGCTTGCCGTGCTGCTTGCCGTATTGTTCAAATATATCCATCAGGGCAAAACTACCAAAACCGGCCCCGTCGTTACCAACCTTCGTAAAGCCGCCAAAGACAATGCCCGTGACTTTCTTGAACACCCCCGCGAGCTCAAGCGTGGACAACATTCTGTCAACACGGTAAATCGCTTCGCCCACATCTTCGAGAAAAAGAATTTTCCCTTTAAAGTCAGGCAAATACGGGGTGCCTGCAAGCGCGGTCAACACGGTCAGATTTCCCCCCACAAGGGCGCCTTCTGCTGTACCGGCATTAATTGTCTGAATGCGATTGGTGCGGACAGCAAGACTATTGTCCCTGACCTGCGGGTTAACCAGTTCCGGGGTTGTGCCCTTCATCACCATGTCTTGAAAACTTTGCACATTAAAATCGGTCCAGCGGGTTGTCGCATTGGGTCCGTGAAATGTCGTCAGCCCGGTTTTGGCATAAATGGCATTCAAAAGCGCCGTAATATCGCTATATCCAATAATAACTTTGGGGTTTTCTTTAATAAGGTCAAAGTCCAGATATGGTAGCGTTCGTGCCGCACCCCATCCACCAGAAAGGGCGAAGACAGCTTTCACCGACGGGTCTGCAAAGGCCGCATTTATGTCTGCTGCACGGTCTGCGTCCCTGCCAGCAAAATAACCATGCCGGTCATACACATGATTGCCCAAAGTTGGCTTAAGGCCCAGCGCAGTCAGGCTTTCAAGCGCAATATCAATTCGAACTTTTTCATAAATAACGCCCGCCGGGGCAACCAAACGGACAGTATCCCCAACACGCAACCGCGCTGGTTTCACCCCCCCGGCGCCACTGGCCACCGCGTCGCCTGGCTGGATGTATCCAAGGCTTGCCAGCGAAACACCCGATGCCAACATGGCTCTTATAAACAAGCGTCTATCCACGCACTCCTCCCTCTGATCAGGAGAAACCATAATCGTGCTGGATCATCAGGTCTAGTCTCTGATATGGTTTTCTGCAAAGGGAGTGTCTCATGCTGAAAAAAATATTGCTGGCCGTTGTAGCCACCGTCGTGATTGGTGTTCTGGGCCTATGGATGTGGTGGCCGGAAAACTACGCTGTGAAAGGCCCCATTTTAGACTTTATGTCTGGCAGGCAAAAGGAAACCCCTACTAGCAATGTGATCAATGATCGCTTCTCCCTGCCGGAGGGGCTGCAACTTGGTGTTTATGCGGCCAAAGTTGATAATGCCCGCACAATGCTGTTTACCCCCACAGGCGATATGCTGGTGGCAAGTTATCGCAAAGGAGAGGTCATTCTTCTGCATGCAGACAAGGACGGTGACGGCACCTCTGATGGCAGAGAAGTGTTATTATCCGAGATGGATGTCCCCTACGGACTAGCGTACCAGGACGGCATGCTGTATGTCGCAGAAACAGATAAAATATCGCGCATGCCTTTTGATCCTGCTACGCGCCAGGTTGGCACAGCCGAAGTGATTTTTGATGAACTTCCCGGTGGCGGCAATCACTCGACCAGGACACTCGGTTTTGGCCCTGACGGCATGCTATATGTCACAGTAGGGTCCAGCTGTAATGTTTGTATTGAAGATAACCCATACCGTGCCGCAATGCTGCAAATGAACCCCGACGGCAGTGGTGCCCGTATTTATGCTACGGGTCTTAGAAACACAGTCGGTTTTGATTGGCATCCGGACACAGGTATGTTGTACGGCACAGACAATGGCCGTGACCTTCTCGGCGACGACACCCCCCACTGCGAATTAAATGCCATTACCGAAGGCGGCGACTACGGCTGGCCTTATGCTTATGATGACCGAAAACCCGATCCCGATTTCGGCGCAGGCAATATGGACAAAGTACAGAACAGCATACCAATGCTGCACGGTTTTGGCGCGCACCGTGCCCCTTTGGGCATCCGGTTTATCAGTGGCCGCGGTCTGACCCCTGCATTTGAAAAGACTGCTCTTGTGGCGTTGCACGGTTCCTGGAACCGTAGCGAACTGGCAGGCTACAAAGTTGTGTCCCTTCACTTCAATCCGGACGGAACAATTACACAGCAGGATTTTCTAACCGGCTTTGAAAAAGACGAAGACGTTATTGGACGCCCGGCTGAGATACTTGAAGGCCCAGACGGTACCGTTTATATTTCTGATGATTATTCGGGGACAATTTTCCGGGTATCGCGTACCGGACTTGCAGCGGGAGCGCCTGTGCAAAACAGCCAACAATCAGTTGCGGATCCCTTGGCGGATCTGGAACCTGCCGACATTGCCCGCAACATCAGTCTGGGCGGCCTTCTTTACATGACAAATGGCTGTGCCCAGTGTCACGACCCCGAGGCCGCACAAGAAGGTGTGCAGGTCAAACTACTGACAAATCTGCCTCAGCGGTATGATGTGGAGAGCCTGATCACACTGCTTGAGACACCCCCAGGCCCAATGCCCGCCCCAGATGTGACGGATGAAGGCCGCAGAGCAATCGCCATTTACCTGCTGGCCGCGGACCGGATCGAGGCAGCAGCACCGCCAAGTCTACCGGCAGTGCCCCAGTAATGCACGACAATCGCTATCAGCGAGCACAGGGACAGGGATCTGTTCCTATGCTCCTGACTGTCTGAGATTTTCTCTGTAATCAGATGATTGCCTTGCTGACATTTTTCTCCTATCTCTACTGCATTAATTTTGAACTTTATGAGTAGTGACATCATATGGCCGCCCCGAAAACATTCACTGAAAATGAAAAGCTAACAGCCGCTTGGGTTCAATCCTGCTACGAACTGTTGGAAAAGGGCGCGTATAATGAAGGCCTGAGATTTATTGTACCCAAGATGGGGGCGCTTCGTAAAACGCCGGTCATGAAACCCACGAAGCCGATAAAAGACATCACTGCGATCAACAAAAAAATCCTGAAGGCATTCATTACATTCATTGTCCGCGCGGATCTGGACGTTGTTGAAGACGAATATATTGCAATTAGTCAGGCAAAAGGCCCGTTGGGGGCAATATTGGATATCATTGGGGACGCCCAACTATCCCCAAGGCAACTTGCAGCAAAATATGCGGGACTTCGCAAAGACGAAAAATTTGCCATCATTCGTTTTCTAAGCCTTATTACTTTAACGACAGTTTATCAGAATGTGGGGAAGATCATTGACAGGTTGGACCCGGGTCTTTTGGGTCCCCTGATATATGGATGCTGTGATCAGAAATATTTCTGCGGCCCGGAAAAAGAACACAACAGAATGTGGCTGACAAGCCGGACGGATCTGATCGACAAAGTCGACTTTGAAACATTTGATGAATATCGGGTTTTGGGTAGCTGGATGACATGCAGCTATCTGGACATGCCCCAAAAACATCAGTTTAAAGCCGCCAGCAACCGGATGATCAAACGCTGGATGGAGCGTTCTGGCATTATCAAGAACAAACTGCCCGCGCGCCCCAAATACAGGAAAAAACCGGTTATTCTGACGATTGCCGAAAGCTTTTCTGCAGAACACGCCATGTTTCGGTGTCACGGCAAAGCTACTGCGGCCCTGAAAAATAAGTTTCACTCCATACTGATGGTGGATTCTAAAACTATCGATAAACGTGTCAGCGACTTATTTAACGAAGTTGTCCATATGAATGTGTCTGCCAAGGCACTTCCAAAAACGGTTAAATCAATTCGGAAAATCGCGCCTGACGTTATCTACTATCCGTCTGTTGGCATGAGTGCTGCCACTATGGGACTTTGTAATCTAAGACTTGCTCCTGTGCAGTTTATGGCGCTTGGCCATCCTGCAACTACCTGCTCAACAGAGATGGACTATATCGTGATGAACAACGACCTGCGCCCTGATGCAGATTGTTTCACAGAAAAATTGGTCCACCGCAGCATCAGTGGCGGTTTTAGTCCACATCCGTCCTGGGAACGCGATAAAACGACTGCGGGCCTTCCTCTAGAGAAGCGTGATTTTGTCAGGGTTGGTGTTCTTGGCTTTATGCCTAAACTTACCCACAGCTTCGTACGCATGTGCAAAACCCTGCAAGATAATGTGCCCACAAAGGTAGAGTTTCATTTCTTCCCAAATGATTATTCAAACCTGCTGCATGGCTTGCGCAAAGAGATGCAGCGCACATTACCAGACGCAAAGGTTCACCCAAGAACAAATTATGATGTCTATATGAATAACGTGAACCGTATGGATGTAATTTTCAGCACGGCTCCATTTGGAAACACGAACGGTACAATTGATGCACTCCTCATGAACAAGCCTGTTCTTACCCTAGAAGGCCCAGAACCCCACGCGAAAACAGATGCACGCATTCTGCGCAAAATCAAAGCCCCGGCAGAGATGATCGCATCTTCAAAACGTGAATATTATGAAACAGCCTTCAAATGGGTTGCGGTTAAAGAAAACATCATCCAGTTGTCAAAAGAGTTAGAAAAACTGGACGTCGACAAGACATTCTTCGTTGATGAAGACAGTGATCTGGATCAAATCGCCTATATGCTGCATATACTTAATGATGATTTGAAGGCATCAGACAGGCGTGAATTTGAATATGATGATTTAACAAGATTGATGGCTGAGCGTTCTACTTAAAATCAGCAATGACAAAAGTTTCCCTAATATAGCACCGCCGTCCCGGGGCTATATGGTTGCCTTCAACACCACGGCTGCTACCTCTTCAATATCATCATCTGATAGAAAATTATGGAACGGCAAGCCGGTCATATGTTGCATAAGCCTGTCTGCCACCAACGGCAGCCCCTTTTCGCCATCACCAAGTTGCAGACAGGATGCAAAGGCTTGCTGGCTGTGCAGGGGTGGTAAATACCAGTGACGGGTTTGAATGCTTTTGGTTATGCAGGCATCCACAACCTTTTGAATAGGTACCTTCGTCTCAATTAGCAAATTTGCAGGAATCGCAACTGTGCCACCGCTGTAGCCACCGCTGTAGCCAGCGCTACCGATGATGTGTACCTTATCCGATGCCCCTGCGAAAACATCACAGTATTTCTGCCATAAATGAGCACGGCGTGCCTCCAGCTCCTCCCTACGTGCCAGCTGAACCAACCCCACAGCCGCATAATATTCACCCATTTTGGCGTTAGAGCCTGGCGTGACAATTTCATAATGCTCAAACCCGAAATTGGATAACAAACGGGCTTTTTCAATAACCGCTGGCTCACCACAGGCAACCAAACCACCCTCGCCAATGCCAAAAGGTTTCGTAGCATGAAGGCTGTAAACAACCGGTATTGTTCTGCCCGGTTTTTGCACGGGAAACGCCGCTGCTGCATCAACCAGCACAGGTACGCCAGTTGCAACCTGAAAGTCTTCCCACGCATCAATATCAACCGGAATACCGTAGGGTGCCACCGGCACGACCGCAGCAATATCTTCCCCCCCTGACTTAGCCAGGCATGCTTTCGCGATCTCAGGTGTAAGTTGGTAGGAATCTGGATCAATGTCTGACAAAACAGGCTCATAGCCTGAACGGATAACGGCAAGGGCTGTCGCCGGGAACGTTAATGACGGTACAAGCACCTTGGCGCCGCGTTCAAGGCCTTTGGCGACCAGCACCACTTCCATCGCGGCGGTCGCCGACGAAAAGCTGGATACGAAACAAGTCTGGCCATCCGTTGTCAGCAGTTTTTTGCAAGCCTCTTCAAACCGGCCATTGATCGGACCAAAGTTTGCATACCAACGATTGTCGCTCATTTCATAGAGATACGGGATAACTGCCTCAGGCGACGGCAAATCAGGGACGAGGCACTTGATACGCCATTCCCCGGTCGGATGCTTCTGAATCATACTGTCCCGTCTTCCTGCTTATTCCTGCAAACTGTTTCATTCGTCTTAAACCAGCTCCCTGCACCGTTCAAGCAGATAGATTTTCATTCACCTGCCCCCCTCAGCCGCCATAGACACCAAGTTGTAAACTTATTATCATCTATTCTAGGGGCATGGGGTCGTTTATTGTCCGCCCTTTATAAAGTTTGGGAGGGGAAAAATGAGAAAAACCACTATCCGTTCATCTATTCTGAAGGTTGCAGTAGCGCTATGCTTCATGACCACAGCAGCTTCTGTATCTGCGACAGAAAACACAGACAAACCGGTTCGTCCCGCTGTTTCAGAAAAGCCCTACGCCATGATGCAACAATTGGCACCGCTTCTTGGCTCCTGGTCAATGGTGACCTCCTTCTCTCAGGACGGTGGCAAAACCTGGCAACAGTCCCCCCCGGTAGAGGTGGAAGTGAAACTCAGTCACAAAGGCATGTTACTTTCCGAAGAACCAAAAGTGCCGTCCGAAACCGAATTCAACATGCGGTCTTTCATCTCCTACGATCAGTATCGTAACGTCTATAGAAATGCTTCCGTTGATGATGTGTGGGGCATTATGGATCTGTATGAGGGCACTATTGAGGACGGTAAATTGGTCATGACGAACTTAAAGTCGGGAACCTTCTTTCCAATCAGCGAAACAGCCTGGCGTGCCTTTCGCCTGACATTTGACCTGACAGCCGGAAAAAGACAGCTTCATATTGAGGCAAGTGATGATGGTGGCAAAACATGGGCCCCGTCATTTGAAGTCACCTACACAGCCATCAACACTCCGTAACAAACGGCTACACATAGGGCATTGCACCATAGTTTCCGTACGAATTGTCCAGAATCACAGAATGTTCAACATACGTGAACTGGACAATCCTGCACCCGATAACAATATTGGGATGACAGACTTCAGGAAAATAGGAACACGCTATGACCAATGCCCCAACGAACCAAGCATATGAACCACCAAAAATCTGGAAATGGAATCAGGAAAGTGGCGGCCGCTGGGCCAGTATAAATCGTCCCATTGCCGGCCCAACCCACGACAAGGAGCTTCCCGTCGGCAAGCATCCATTCCAGTTATATTCGCTGGCTACTCCAAATGGGCAAAAAGTCACCATCCTGTTCGAAGAATTGTTAGCGCTTGGTAAAACAGATGCAGAATATGATGCCTGGTTTATCGACATAGGCGAAGGCGACCAGTTTTCCTCAGGCTTTGTGGACATTAATCCAAATTCAAAAATTCCTGCGCTTCTGGACAGATCAACAGACAGTCCAACCCGCGTGTTCGAGTCCGGTTCAATACTAATGTATCTGGCGGAAAAATTTGGCCACTTCATCCCACAGGATCCAGCCAAACGAGCGGAATGCTTTAACTGGCTGTTCTGGCAGATGGGCTCTGCCCCCTATTTGGGAGGCGGCTTTGGACATTTCTATAGCTATGCGCCTGTGAAAATTGAATATTGTATCGACCGCTTTGCAATGGAAGTGAAACGGCAACTGGATGTCCTGGATCGCCATTTGGCGGAAAATACCTATATGGCAGGCGATGATTATTCCATCGCGGATATTGCAATCTGGCCGTGGTATGGTGAGCTTGTCCGGGGTGGCCTTTATAATGCGGCAGAGTTTCTGGATGTATCCTCATACAAAAATGTGACCCGCTGGGCCAATGCAATTGCAGAACGTCCCGCGGTGCAGCGCGGAAGCCGGGTTAACAAAACCTGGGGTGATGAAGCAAAGCAACTGCGCGAAAGGCACGACGCAGCAGACCTTGGCGCTACCTAAATCCCGCAGCCTGCATATAAGGGTACCATCTACGGCTGTGCCTGCCTAAGACTGTGTCAGTGCTGCGCGCAAGTCATTGACGCAGTCTTCTGCCTGCCGGTAGATACTATCCCACTTATGAAACTCAAGAACCCGAACATCCCTGATCTCCGGCTTCAGATATATGTTCGGTTGCTGGTGTTTCATTTTCTCGCGGACAATCGATTCCTGCATAATCTGATAGGTATTGAAAATCGCTTCAAACACACCCGGCGCGATATCTTCCCCTACGGGGCTTTTCTCCCCCAACACATTCACTGCAATAGTGAAGCTACATTTTTCCAGATGATCCAGAGGCACCGGATTAACCGCACCACCGTCGACAAGTACCCGACCATCCAATATGACAGGAGAGAAGATGCCAGACAGAGCAATACTCGCACTGATGGCAGTTAAAATATCCCCTTCCCTGAACACAACTTCACTGCGGCGCCAAAAGTCAGAAGCCACGATAGTAAGAGGAATTTGAAGGTCTTCAAAGCGTTCAACAGGTATTCTTTCACGCAGAAAATCGAGCAGACCATCAACGTTCAACAGACCTGGCCCCGAAGCATTCGGCATGATCAGATCATACCACTTTACCCCTACCCTGCGTTCAAACATCTCGCGCCAGATATCTTTTTCCATTCTAAGAATTTCATCCAGAATTTTTCGGATTTCTCCTGCTTTCATGCCTGCCGCGTAAAAAGCACCGATAATGGCGCCAATACTGGTACCGGCGATCTGATGCACGGGTATAGACAGATCATCCAATACCTCCAGGATCGGGATATGAGCCAACCCTTTGGCGCCACCGCCCCCAAGCGCAATGCCCAGACGATCTGTTTCCCGACTGAAAACTTTCTGCATACAACCACCAATCCGGTTCAGAGTTACATTCGTATCGACACTAGCCATCTACTGCAAACGATCAAGAGCCGTATGAACAGAATATTCACAAAAGGTTGTCCTTTATTTGGCTTTTATAAATTTTTAAACATTATCTGCGATTCTGTTTCCAGAAAACCGACTTAGCGGAGAGAGCTTATGAAAGCATTTGTCTGGGGTTGCGTTGCAATCCTTGCACTATTGGTCGGGCACGCCTATCCATCACAGGATCAGCTGTGGCTGGTTAAATTTCCCAATAACCATAATACCCCCGACAAGATAGGTTCTGTCTTCTTGCATGACGCCCAACTCGTCGACGTCTTATCAGATACAACATACATTATACGGCCTGGCCCCCGCAGTTCTGTGGCCGATTATTACAAAGCAGGAGCCCTTTTGGTTGTGAACCAGGTTTCGGCTGCAGGGTGCGCAGGACGCGAGAGACAAAAGGCAGCATTCAGGAGTGATAAATATGGACAATCTTAGCCTTATCCGCCAGACATTCGCTAAAACAATGGTCTACATACTGGCGGCGCACGTACCACTTGTCATACTTGCGGGTTGGTTTACAGGCAACCTTGACTGGGTCGCCGTGGTATTTGCCGTAATATTCGCCGGTGTTCCAATCGTCATTCTGAAATTACAAGGTGCCTCTTCTTTTCAGAGACAATTGTCAGGCGTCTCGCTTGTGTTGTTTGCAGCCCTGCTTGTCTATTTATTCAGTGGTCACCCGTGGCAAATTGATGTCCACATGTATTTTTTCGCGGTCCTTGCTGTTTTGACTGCCTACAGTGATTTCCGGGTTATTGTGGTGGCTGCCGCGGTTGTTGCTGTTCATCATATCGTTCTCAATTTCGCATTTCCGACATGGGTATTCCCCGAAGGGGCCGATTTCGGCAGAGTTCTCCTGCATGCTCTGGTCGTCGTTCTTGAAGTACCAACACTTATCTGGCTATGCATCAAAATCAGTTCCATCCTTGAAGAAGTAGTGGAAGCCCAATTACAAATAAAAGAAGAAGCAGAAAAAGCCCACAAGGCGAAAGAAGAAGCCTTGCAACTTAAGGCCAATGCGGAGCAGGCGTTAAGCGCGCTAGAAGAAAAAGAAGCAGAGAACACGCGCATGGCCGAAGATCGCCGCCTGGAAAGGGAAGAAGCAGAAAAGGTAGCCAGAGAAAACAGACTGCAGATTGCTGCCGACTTCGAGGAATCGGTTGGGGCCTTACTCATGCAAGCCTCTCGTAATATTGAAGAAGTATCCCATAACTCTACCCTGCTTATTCAGTCTACACAGGACGCAGATGAAAAACTGCAGTCTGTAAGCATCGCCAATGATACCATGTCGATGAATGTTGCAACTGTTGCAAGCAGCATCGAAGAAATGTCCGCTACCGCAGGCGAAATTGCCCTGCAGGTTAACAAGACTACTGAGGTATCTGAACAAGCCGCCACCGTTTCCAAAGGTGGCGAAGAAACATTACGCGAACTGATGGATCAATCTTCTAAAATTCGCTCCGTAGTACAGATGATCAATGACATTGCTGAGCAGACAAATCTGCTGGCACTGAACGCAACAATCGAAGCGGCACGCGCTGGCGAGGCCGGTAAAGGCTTTGCGGTTGTGGCGTCCGAGGTTAAAAACCTTGCCAATCAGTCTGCGAAAGCAACGGAAGAAATCGAAGTCCTGATCAATGCTATGACTAAGGCAGCTGATGACACATCAAATGTTATTACCCAGATCGTCGAAATTATCAATCAGGTCCGCAATAATGCAATCAGCATTTCCGCCGCAGTAGAAGAACAGTCTGCATCAACTTCCGAGACATCCCGTGCTGCACAGACGACCTCAACAGAAGCAGAAACGGTTAAACACCGCGCTTCCGAACTGCAGGATGTCATGTCTACCGTCCAGTCCAACACAGGCAAGACTGCAGAAATCCTGAAAACCATTATGGAACAGCACAGAGAACTTGAGGCTACAGCCAATGAATTTGCCAACCACATCAGGGCAACTCATTAACTGCACAGTCTCCTAGGAATAAAAACACTGAAAAACGGGCGCCCAGGCGCTCGTTTTTTTTATGAAAGCATCAAAGATATTCTGGTCTGAGCCACGGCTTCTTATCGCCCATGAACTACCGTGGAATAATTTTACTTGCATAATGTTACCTACTTAATCATAGTCTGCTCCATCATGGATGCGACCGGGAGGAAACTATGGCTACCAAGCTTGTCAAAGAATTTAAAACAACTATCGCGGAGAACAATCACCCCTATCTGAACGGTGCCTGGACCCCCATGCACAGGGAATATGATGCAACTGATATGGAAGTGATAGGCACCATCCCGGACGATATAGACGGCGTCTATATCCGCAACACGGAAAACCCGGTGTTTAAACCGCTTGGCCGGTATCACCCATTTGAAGGGGACGGCATGCTGCATATGATGCACTTCAAAGAGGGCCGTGCCGAATACCGGAATAGATTCATCCGAACCAACGGCTTTGAAGAAGAGCAGGAAGCGGGAGAAGCGTTATGGGCTGGCTGGACGGCCTACCCGGTTCAGTCCAAGCGCCCCGGCGAATGCGTACAGGATGGACTGAAAAATGCATCTTCAACGGATGTGATCGTACATGCCGGGAAAATTCTTTCAACTTTCTGGCAGTGTGGGGATGGTTATCGCCTGGATCCTTTCACGCTTGAACAATACGGCGTTGAGGACTGGGCACCTGAAGACGGTATATCCGCGCACCCAAAACTGGATGAAACCACGGGGGAGCTGTTGTTTTTCAACTATTCCAAAAAGGCCCCCTATATGCATTACGGCGTGGTCGGTGCCGATAACAAACTGAAACATTATATTCCTGTTGAACTACCCGGTCCGCGCCTGCCCCATGATATGGCTTTCTCTGAGAATTACGCCATACTGAACGACTTTCCGACCTTCTGGATTCCAGAAGCCCTGGAACAGGGTCTGCATATCCCGACATACCGACCTGAGATGAAATCCCGGTTTGCTGTTGTGCCGCGGATGGGCCAACCAGAGGACATCAAATGGTTTGAAGCTGATGCCACATACGTTCTGCACTGGCTGAATGCTTATGAAGAAGGGGATGAGCTTATACTAGATGGATATTTTCAAGGCACGCCCTTCCCGGAACCAAAACCGGAATTCCCCGCCAAGTATGGCTTGATGATGTCCTTTCTGGATTTACATTCGCTGGAAGCCCGCTTGCACCGCTGGCGGTTTAATCTGAAAACCGGTGAAACCCGGGAAGAGGATCTGGATGATGAAGTGCTGGAATTCGGCATGTTTAATCAGCAGTATGCCGGTAAAAAATACCGTTATGCATACAGCGCCAAACCAAAACCCGGTTGGTTCCTGTTTGAGGGACTGGTGAAACATGATCTGGAAACAGGCGAGAAACAGCATCTGATGTTTGGAGATAACAGATACGGAAGCGAAGCACCTTTTGTCCCCCGTATCAATGCGCAGGCAGAGGATGATGGATATCTGGTCAGTTTCATCACTGACATGAACACAAACACATCCGAATGTATTCTGGTAGACGCACAGAAAATTGCTGATGGACCGGTTTGCCGGATCATGCTGCCAGAACGTATCCCAAGCGGCACACATGCCACCTGGGCCGCCGGTGCCGATATCCGAAAGGCACAGGGGCTGTAGATTCTTTGCTGTAAAATCCGTTCCGGTATAAGCTGCATACCTGATAGCCATTGGTGCGATGTCCCAGCCGGGCATTGCACCGCGCTTCACACCCCTATATAGATGATATATTCAGCCTGATATTACGCTTATTCCAAAGCGCATCAGGGCTGATACGGGTGGGCAGATATCTGGGCGGCATGATTACAAAAGACACCATTAAATCAGGGGCAATGTGGCAGGCAGTAGACGCCTTGTGCGATACATCAACCCTGCTTTTGCTTGAATGCCTGTGGCTTCAGGAAACCCGTTTTGTTGCATTCCAGGCTAAAACCGGCCTGAATAAAATGCTGATCAGCAGCCGTATTAAACAAATGACAGAAATCGGCCTCTTGGAGCGGCGACAATATACAAACAGCCCACCACGATATGAATATATACTAAGCCCAATGGGCCTTGATACCTTCCCCATTGCCATGGCCATGCTCGCATGGGAAATGAAATGGGGCCACCCGCCCCCAAGTCTGACGGTATCAATTCTACATAAAACATGTGGCCAGACACTAAGCCCAATCCTCCAGTGCGGCAGCTGCAATCTTCCTGCAGAATATGACACTGTGGTCGCATCACGGGGGCCTTCCTTTACAATGGGGCAGGACGACTATACCAAGCGCCGAAGACAGGGCGGGCTGAAGCGCAGCAACGACCATACACCCCATCTTTTTGAAGATATCTCGATCCTTCTGGGGGACCGCTGGCTGACCCTTCTTATCAGGGCAGCCCTTCTGGGACACGACCGGTTTGATGACTTTCTCAGGTCCACTAAAATGGCGACCAATATTTTATCCGACCGGCTTGCGCTTGCGGTACAGCACGGCTTGTTTGATCGCTACACCGGGGATGATGGTCATGCCCACCCCAGATATATCCTGACAGAAAAGGCAACAGACATGTTCCCGATTGTAGCCTTTATGCTGGATTGGGGCGAACGCTGGTTCGCAAATGACGCGGGGCCACATGTTATGCTGACCCACACATCTTGCGGCAAGCCGTTACTTGCTGAAACTTGCTGTAAAGCGTGCGGAGAGAAGCTGATGCTTGAAACCGTCAAGTTGCAAGCAGGATAGCCTCCTGAAGGAAACTATCCTGCTGACATGTGTTTTATTATCAAACGCTGTTTAAACAGCTACCCCTTGGCTTTCCGCCCATGGATCAGAGCGAATAATGCAGGCAGCATAATCAGTGTCAAAACGGTTGCGCTGGCCATACCGCCTACCATTGGCGCTGCGATCGGGCGCATGACCTCTGACCCGGTACCACTGCCAAGCATGATGGGCAAAAGGCCTGCGAAAATCGTAACAACCGTCATCGCAATAGGCCGAAGGCGCATCAATGCGCCGCTCATTATCGCATCACGCACATCCGACTTTGTGAACGCTTGTCCCTTTTCAGCCAATGCCGAATTCAGGAACAGGATCATCACGACGGCAATTTCCACGGCCACCCCGGCAAGCGCAATAAAACCAACCGCAACCGCAATGGAGATATTATAGTCCAGAGCATAAAGAAGCCATACACCCCCGCTAAGAGCCAGTGGCAAACTGATAAGTATAAGCGCAACATCGCGCAGCTGCCGAAAGGCCAGAAACAGAATGATCACAATCAAGGCCAGTGTAACCGGCACAATGACCTGCAGTTTTTCACCTGCCCGTTCCATATATTCGAACTGGCCGGACCAGGTCAGGGAATATCCAGGCGGCAAATCAAGTTCCGCGGCCACAACACTGCGTGCTTGTTCCACATAGCTACCCAGATCAACACCGTCGGCCCCGCTGTGAATATCCACATACACCCATGCACTTAATCTGGCATTCTCGCTTCTGATCATCCCTGGCCCGGTTGTCAGTGTCACGTCTGCCAAATCACCTAACAGAACCTGTGCACCGGACGGGGTGACAAGAGGAATACGCCGCAACATATCGGGATTACTGCGACTATCACGCGGCAAACGGACATTAATCGGGTAACGCTCCCGCCCCTCGACGGTCAAACCGATATTCATTCCACCCACTGCATAGCGGATCATATCGTTGACATCATCCACCTGCAGACCATAACGCGCGATCACATCCCGTTTGACGCTGATATCAATATAGCGCCCACCGACGACCCGTTCTGAATATACTGACGCCGTTCCCGGAACATCCTTCAGAATCGTTTCAAGTTCCAGACCGATATCAGCAAGCGCATCCAGACTTGGGCCCGCAAGCTTGATCCCGATCGGGGTCTTGATACCCGTAGCCAACATATCAATACGGCCCTTGATCGGCATAACCCACGCATTGGTCAACCCCGGCACCTGCACAGCCTTGTCCAGCTCTGCCTTGATTTTCTCAAGCGTCATGCCGTCACGCCATTCTTCCTGTGGCTTCAACCGGATTGTGGTTTCAATCATGGTCAAAGGTGCTGGGTCGGTGGCCGTTTGTGCCCGCCCTGCCTTGCCGTAAGCAGACAAAACCTCTGGCACTGTCATGATCATACGGTCTGTCTGCTGCAGGATTTGCGACACTTTACCAACAGAAATACCAGGGAAGGCAGACGGCATATAAAGAATATCGCCTTCTGCCAGTTCCGGCATAAATTCTGTTCCCAGTTTACTGGCAGGATAAAGAGCCGACAATGCAATCACGGTTGATACAATAATTGCCATTTTGGGGAATTTCAGTGTAACCGCCAGCAGAGGCCGGTACACTGCAATCAGCAGGCGACTAACCGGGTTTGACTGTTCTGACCGAATACGGCCCCGGATCAGATACCCCATCAAAACTGGCACAAGCGTAATAGACAGGATTGCAGCCGCCGCCATTGCATAGGTTTTCGTGTATGCAAGGGGTTTGAACAGTCTGCCTTCCTGCGCCTCCAGTGCGAACACCGGCAGAAAACTGACCGTGATAATCAAAAGAGAGAAAAAGAGCGCAGGCCCCACCTCTTTTGTCGACTCTGCAACCAGCTCCCACCGGTTTTCCGCGGTAACTTCTGTTTTCTCCATTTTCTTATGCAGCGCTTCGATCATCACAATGGCTGCATCCACCATCGCGCCAATGGCAATCGCGATACCACCCAGCGACATGATATTCGCATTCAGTCCCTGCAGATTTAGCATGACAAACGCCGCCAGAATGCCCAGCGGCAATGTGGCAACAATCACAAGGGAAGATCGGAAATGAAACAGAAAGAGCATACAAACAATTGAGACGATAACGATCTCTTCGATCAATTTTTCCTGCAACGTTTCCACAGCACGGGTGATCAGGCTGGACCGGTCATATACTTCGACAATTTCCACCCCTTCCGGCAGGCTTGGTTTCAGAGTTTCCAGCCGGTCTTTTACCGCTTCAATGGTTGTCATCGCATTACCACCAAAGCGCATCACAACAACGCCGCCAACGGCTTCGCCTTCGCCGTTCAGATCTGTGACTCCGCGCCGCATTTGCGGTCCGGTTGTCACCGATGCAACATCGCCGATTGTCAGCGCAGTACCCGCTGCATTCACGGCAAGAGGCAGGCTGCGGATATCATCAAGGCTTGCAATGTAACCACGCCCCCGCACCATATATTCAGCTTCGGCCATTTCAAGGACACTGCCGCCGGTTTCACTATTGCCTTGTCGGACAGCAGCTACCACCTTTTTAAAGGTCAAGCCATGTTGCAGCAAACGTTCAGGATCAACAGCAATCTGATACTGTTTCACCATGCCGCCAACAGTCGCTACCTCACTGACACCGTCCAGACTTTGCAGCTCAAACTTCAGAAACCAGTTTTGCAGGCTGGTCAATTCATCCAGTCCAAGATTACCCGTGCGGTCAACCAGTGCATACTGATACACCCAGCCTACCCCAGTCGCGTCCGGTCCAAGTTCTGCCTTGGCGCCGTCCGGCAACCGGTCAGAAATCTGCGACAGAATTTCCAAAACCCGGGAGCGTGCCCAGTAAATGTCCGTACCGTCCTCGAATAGGATATAGACATAACTGTCGCCGAAGAAACTGTACCCACGCACCGTTGTCGCCCGCGGCACCGACAACATCGCAGTTGTCAGTGGATAGGTTACCTGGTCTTCAATAACCTGAGGGGCCTGCCCCGCATAACTGGTCCGGACAATCACCTGCACATCAGACAGATCCGGGATTGCATCCAGCGGTGTTTGTCGAACGGAATATATCCCCGTAAATAAAAGAACGAGTGCCATCATAAGAACCAGACCGCGCTGGTTGATGGACCCGCGAATGATGCATGCAATCATGACATATCCCCCATTGCACTATCCATTACATGAATGACGGTAATGACATATTTGCCGGTTGCATCCTGCCCCACCCCAAAATGCACGGATGCAGGGAAGGTCATATCTTCAAGGGGAACACCTTTTGCAACCTCCATATCCATTGTCATTGGATTCCAGCCAATTTCCGGGATTTCCGGGTGTGTTATGGACACAGTTCTGCTGTCAATATCGGCGGAATGAATGGTACCCATCGCAAAGGCCGCCGTTTCAATCTCCTGCTCATCCTTGCCGCCAGTGGACGTTTCTGCCATACGGAGCGCCGCCCCGGTAAAGCTGCTTTCACTGTCCAGCATAAACTGGCCGCTTATGACAACCTCCTCACCCTCTGCAAGCCCGGATGCAATGGCAGTGTTTGTTCCGTCTGAAGCACCGGTGGTTACTTCCGCGGCCTCAAACTTACCGTCTCCATGAGAGATAATCACCCGGTCACTATCGCCCAGACGGATGATCGCGGTGTCCGGCACTACAAGCGCATGCTGACCGGCGGGGGTAAACTCAAGTGTGGTAAAAGCACCAGCTTTCAGGTGCCCGTCCGAATTCTGCGCTGTCACCCGGACACGGGTTGTTTGCAAAGTCTTTTCGACGTCAGAATAGATATAATCGATTGTCGCTGTCTCGCCCGAGGCAAGTGTCACCGTATCCCCAACGGACAGTTCAGCCCCCTGTCCTGCAAACACGTCAGCCACAATCCACATGGTTTCAGTATCGGTAATTTCAAACGCGACCGTAGCGGCAGCAAACCGGCTTCCTTCACGGACACCCAGCGCCGTTACGATCCCGCCCTGCGGTGCATAGACCGTAATAGGAGTATGCGGATCACCTGCATCGAGCACTGCCTGCAACGACCGGTCACTAAGCCCCAGCGCACGTAAGCGCACACGGGCCGCCGATTTAAAAGCTTCCGACCCAGTTTTCATGATATGCATATAGTCTGCGATAGCATTCGCAATCCCCGGTGCATAATAGCTGAAAAGCGGCGCGCCTTTTTCCACCTGATCCCCTGCAAATCGGACATAAAGTTTTTCAACCCAGCCTTCTTCGCGCACCTGGACTTGAGACACCTGACGCTCGTCATACGCTACTTGTCCTGTTACGCGTAGTTTGGGTGCGAAATGTTGCTGTACAACAGGGGTGGTTTTCACACCAAGGCTCGCCACCACATTTGGAGAAACGGTAAATCCGGCATCTGCCGCATCAGGCCCTTCCCCCTTATACACGGGGATAAGGTCCATCCCCATTGGTGACTTGCCAGGCTTATCACGCCGGTAGTTAGGGTCCATCGGGGCAACCCAATAATCGATTTCCGGCTCCCCATCATTTGAAGATTTCCCGGCAGGAGCTGCGCCGTGATCGGCAGCCCCTGATAAATACGTACCGGTCATCATGGTACCCGCAATACCTATACCAAGGCCCAAAAAGAGACCGACACCAACAAGTTTTACTGTAGAAACGGTCATGCGCCTGCTCCTTCCAAATAGAGTAATTCTGCCTGTGCGGCAGCACGTTCAAATTTAATCTTCTCAAGGGCGAGATGGGCGTCCAGTTCGCTGATATGACGGCCAATAATCTCGCTAAAGTCTGCAGATCCAGCCGCGTAGGACCTTTCTGTTGCCTCAGAGGCAGCACGGGCGCGATCAAGGACAACTTTCTGATACAGCTCTATACGCTTGGCAGATCTTGTCCAGACTTCGAAACTGGCGCGCATATCCCGCAGCATATCCATGACCACAGACTGTTTCGCCAGCATGGATGACTGGCGCGCCTGCTTGCTTGCCGACAATATTTTATCCTGTCTTTTCTCGGTAAAAAGCGGCACGTCAACACTGATCATCGCGGACGCCATATCGGAACGTCCCCCGGCACGTACCCCATACCCCAGATCAAGACCAACGTTTGGCTTGTAGGCCTCCTCAGCCAGCGCAATGCCTTTCTCGGCGGCTTCAACCAGTGCTTCTTCTCTCTGCACACGGGGGTGCTGTTCAATAAATTCCGGCAGAACCTCTGACGGCTTGGGCATAGATAAGTCCACACCACCGCTTATTGGACGTGCTGCATTCTCCTGACCAACATAGCGGCCAAGCATCGCTCGGAAGCGGAATATTTTCTGATCTGTATCTTCGATTTTATCAGCCAGGAGCGCCAGTTCAGCTTCGCCTTGAAACAAGAATCTGGCCGCGCTATCGCCTTGAGCAAAATCGTTGGTGATCGCATCCTGCAAGGACTGCATTTGCTGCTGCTTGGCTACAATGATACTGCGAACATTCTCCAGCATATGAATATTAAGCCAAAGCGTCCGAACTTCGAGCATAATAGCCAGTTCACGCGCCCGTGCCATATGCCTGTATGCATCCCCCTGCGCATGGCCTTTCAGGCGCGCCAGAGATCTTTTTTTACCTGTCAGGAAGGTTTGGTGCACACCAAACTGCAACTGGGTCATGGGTTCCTGATTAAAATCAAAACTGTCTGCCGCAATATTGGCAACACCGAACTTGACCTTGGGATCAGGCAGCTGACCAGCGGAGACGGCAAGCGCATCTTCGCTTGCAGCCCGTGCAGAATATGTCTGCACACTGGCGTCTTGCCGCTGCAGGGCAATGGACACCGTTTGGTCAAGAGTTAGCGGCACATCAGAGGACCATGCAACCACACTGAATATGGATAAGGAGACAAGTCCCCTCGTAAGAAGATTTAAAATATACATTATCGTTTCCTGAAAATAGGGAAAATCGGACACAGCCTTACCGGCTGTGCGGTCATAGACTTAGGAAACGATTATCGGGGGGTGGATCACACTTGGAGAAAATTGATCAGTAGCTACCTGACCGCCGAGACGTTGCAGTCTGCGCAAAACCAAAGACCTGTCATGAAGTGGCGTGTATAGTGGCAATGCCGCAAAAGCCGTGATGCAAACACAGGTACAGTCGGCAGTACCGCAGCAATCCATATCGTCGTCGGCAAGGACTTCTTGCTGCATTTCCGCACAGTGATCCGATACAGCATTATCGACCTGCATCTGCATTTCAGCAACAGCTTCTGGCATCACCATAAAACTTTCAGAGGCAGTAGATACGGGCGAGACAAGGCATGCACTGACGACCAGCCACAGAAGTATCCTGCGCAGTGTTGTTTGTGCTGTTTGTCTAAACCATGCCATACAGCTTTATCTGTCCTTTAACTGATGCAGGGTCAAGTCATAATTATGTGATCACAGACCCTTAGGCTTAATCCCCCACCCTTTCAAGGCCACACGTCAGGTCATCATCGCCACTGTCCTTGCTGCCGTTAGAGGTCAAAACCTGTCGGAATTTCAATGGTGGCAAGTCGGACATATCTACCTGCTGCAAAATTTTCAAAATGTCAGGATTAATATTTTTCGGCGCAGCCAGATAATCAGGCTTTTGTTCTATCGTTTTATAAAGATGGAACAGGCGGGCATCAAGATTGAGAAGTATCAGATTGTTACACAGTGACTCTTTAAATCTGAGTATAAAGTCCACACGTTTACGCAGAAGAAGTTGTTCAGTCAGCGCTGGTTGTTCCGAAGAAATTCGCAAGATGGTATAGGGCGGGAATCCCATCTCTTCGAGCACAGTGCAATGGACACTGTCTCGATGGCAGGCCGCTGATCGTTTTCCTTCTCTGATCTCCCTCCAGACATCAGGATTTTTATCGGGAGATTCCAAGCCATAGAGATGCAAGGGGTTCGAATCCAATATAGGAACAAGCCAGTGATAATCATCTTCCCGCTGCGAGGTACGCACTATTTGAAAAACCAGGGCATGATCATTTTCACTGATTTTGCGCAGCACCCGTGCCCACGGCACAAAATTTACTTCATACCGCAATCCACTACGGCGCATAAAAACAGCCAGACGATCAAAAGATGCAACCGTTACGTCATCTTTCACTTCTTCTAAAAAGGGCTTGGAAGCATCGCTAGTATAAATCTGGATTACCGGAAATCTTGATGCATCTGTTAAAGGTGTTAGTGCTGGTGAGGTCGTTAATTCTGCGGAAGCTTGCGTTAGCGCAGAGCTTGGGGAAAAGCTGACAACTAACATCAGGGAAAATATACAAACAAAACGTTTCAACACGATACTGAATAACTTTCCTTGGTTACAAGTTTTCCCGTTCCCCAGAAACAGGCAAACCCTACTCAAGACCCCCAGCCAATACCTATCGTGCTCCTACGCCTAAAAACTCTAACAGATTTAGGTATAATTTAAACAAGTTAATTTTTTGCTTCTAACTTCCATCCCATACCCTGTTAGAAAAACGGATTGCACAGCCGTCATTACCAAGAACTCCTGCTGATTTTTTCGCTAAGCTGGCCTGCTCTCTATCTGCTTTTGATAGTAAAAGAGGCAAATCTGACTGTCGCGTTTCTTGCAATTTTTGCAAGATATCCTCCGCAATGTGCAAAGGTG
Source organism: Kordiimonas sediminis (assembly GCF_014656395.1). Lineage (GTDB taxonomy): Bacteria > Pseudomonadota > Alphaproteobacteria > Sphingomonadales > Kordiimonadaceae > Kordiimonas_A > Kordiimonas_A sediminis. Next base: position 1,401,456 of record NZ_BNCI01000001.1, on the reverse strand, counting down.
CCGCCAGATAATCTGATGCCAGCTTTATCTGTTTGTACGCAACAACATCCAACATACTATGGTCGATTACCTCCAAATTCATGCACACACCGTACTGAAAGCCCAAGATGAAATCGACGCGGCCCCGCACCAATAACTGCTCTAGCGCCGCTGGGGTGGAGGACGACATAACCAAAATTTTATCCGCATCAAACCCCAGTTCCAGCAACAAATCGCACTGTACACTGTCCTTAATGCATGCGGCTGAATATCCAGACAGTGATGGCATACCTGACGTCACCTCTAGTCCTGTGCGACCAAATAAATACAGGGGTTCATCCCCAAAAATTGGCAAAATCCAGTGATATTTATCTTCGCGCTCATCCGTGCGCAGTAACTGAAAGAGAAGTGCCCTGTCGTTTTTCTCAGTCAGTAATACTGCACGCCCCCAGGGCACGAACATGATGTCATATGCAAGCCCTGACCAGTCCATGAAAGTTTGCAGTTTCTCAAAGGCAGCAATTGTGTCAGCGTCTTTGAAATCTTCGAGAAAAACACGGGATATTTCCTCAACATAGACTGTCACCTTACCGCTGGAAGGCTCGACAGCTTCCTCCAAAACAGGGGCAGTTGTCAGGTCAGCCGTATCTTCATGCAACGACAAAGAAAGTGCGCTCAGTATGCCCAGTAGCATTAAAAAACACACAAGCCAGCCTAATTTGTTACCAGATGCCGTCAAATCCCCATCCTTACCACATGCCCCTTAGAAAGCAGCTCAACGAATTTATGAATAGTTTTGATATCACAACTCGCAGGCTACTTTTATAAGCCAGCCTTCCATAACGTACCAGCGTAAAAAGCAGGACGCTTGACCTATGTTTTACGGCTTCAGGTAGGTATCACCGCGCAAACAATCCTCATAGAAGTCCACCAAGCCGACCCCGTCCCTAGCCTTGATCGTACCTCGTTTAACCTCGGCATCAATTTTCTTTTTCACAAACTGGGCCATTGAATCCGGATTATACTGCATGGACTGCAATACCTGCGCAGAACTGGACCCACGGATATATTCCTCGATATAAAAATCTGTCGGGTCGTCTTCATCGCAGAAAACATGGGCTTCGCTTAGGCGCCCAAAGAGATTATGCATGTCGCCCATAACATCCTGATACGCGCCTGTCATAAAGAGGCCGATATAATAGGGTTCGCTGCCCCCCAGAGTATGCAGCGGCAAGGTTGTTGCCTGCCCCCCATCACCGATGAAATTGCTGATTTTCCCGTCGCTGTCACAGGTGATGTCAACCAGCGTACAATCGTTCGTTGGTTCCTCGCCAAGTCGTGCAAGCGGAGCGATGGGTAAGACCTGATCAATCGCCCAGCTATCTGCCGCCGACTGAAACAGTGAGAAATTGCACAGATACTGCGACGACAGTAAATCACCAAGCTCACTGAGCAAATCCGCCGGGCCATCCTCCTGCAGCAGGTTTGAATGCACTTTCTTGAGAATTTTCCAGTATAGCGTTTCTGCATCTGCAACCTGATCCAGTCCAACAACGCCCAACTTAAAGGCCGCCAACACATCTTCCAGAAGTTTGGCAGCATTACCGTATGCCTCGGCGAAATTACTATCCCGGTCCAGGTCCTCGTAAACATCCAGCATGTTCCGCACCAGATAATGCGCATCAGCGGCAATATTGGTTTCTTTCAGACGGGCCTGTGTCGATATCTCGCCTATCACCTCCATGATAACGCAGGAATGGTGCGCCACCATGGCCCGGCCACTTTCACTGACCAGATTAGGGTCTTCGACATGCTCCAGCTCGCACACCTGTTTAACGATACCCACGACAGTAGAGGCATAGTCTTCCAGCGAATAGTTCATTGATGAGGACGCATTTGTTCCGCTACCGTCATAATCAACAGCTAGCCCCCCTCCGATATCCAGGTATTTCAGGGGAACGTCACGTTTGATAAGGCGTGCATAGATGCGCGCAGCTTCTTCAACTGCTTCCTGGATATACCTAAGATCAGACAACTGACTGCCGACATGGAAATGCAAAAGATCAATACAGTCGCCAAACCCTTCGGACCGGATCAGATCAATGGCCTGCAGCATTTCGGATACGCTTAACCCGAACTTGGCCCGTTCTCCGCTGGACGCGCTCCACCTACCACCGGTTTTGACCCGCATTTTAACGCGCATCCCTATCATGGGTTTGCAGTCCATTTCCCGCGCCAGCCGCAACAACGGTTTAATCTCGGAAAATTTCTCAACCACGACGATGACTTTGCGGCCAAACTTCCGGCCAAGCAAGGCTAGCCTTAGAAATTCCTCATCCTTATAGCCATTACAAATGGTCAGCGCCTCTGCGCTCAGGTCACAGGAAAGAACCGCCATCAATTCAGGTTTCGATCCTGCCTCCAACCCGTAGTGATAAGGCTCACCCGCGCTGACAATCTCGTCAACGACTTCGCGCATCTGGTTCACCTTAATCGGGTAAACGCCTCTGTAAGCACCACCGTAATTCTGGTCAGCAATTGCATCCCCAAAGGCGCGGTTCAGTCGCTGCACCCGACTACACAGTACATCCAGAAAACGGATCACGACCGGGAATTGGATATTCTTTTCCCGAAGTTCTTCAACGACTTCCCCTATAGGGATGCGAACAGACTGGTTTTCCCTTTTGGGATAGACTGTCAACAAGCCTGCATCACTGATCCCATAATAGCCATCACCCCACTGCGAGATACGGTACAAGTCATTTGAATCCTTGATTGTCCAGGTGGCCATTATTTGCGTCCCTATTAGCTAAAAGTCTGTGTTTCTTTTACCCTATTTTCAGGAAATGGGTAAAAACTCAAGAAACAAAAAATAATGCGAATAATCTTTGTAAGGTCAAGGATCATCAATGCGCTGCTGAATCCGCTTGTTGCCTGTTGCAACATGGAATAACGTCACAAAAATTATGACTGTTTGAGGAAACTTCACAAATGAGCGATACAACCGACACCCAATATGGTGACCAGGCGTTTAGAAACAAGGAGCCGCATGGCCGCTGGCCTGAGATGACATACGGCGGCGCCCTGAGTTTCCTCCGACGCCGTTACAGCAGGGACCTGAACGGGGTTGATGTCGCGGTAAGCGGTGTCCCTTTTGACAATGCGGTAACCAACAGACCCGGCGCGCGGCTTGGACCACGTGCCATTCGGGCGGCGTCCGTCCAACTGGCCGAATTAAAATCATTTCCCTTTGGGTTTGACCCGTTCGATACCCTGTCGGTTGTCGATTACGGTGACTGTTTTGTTGACCCGCATGAGCCAAGCACAGTTATATCATCCATCACAGATCATATTAGCGGCATTCTAGACAAAGATGTTTTCCCGCTGTCATTTGGCGGTGACCATTTTGTGACCTATCCAATCCTGCGAGCAATCGCAGAAAAACATGGACCCGTATCCCTGCTGCATTTTGATGCACACTGTGACACATGGGATGATGACGGAACGCGATTTGATCATGGCTCCATGTTTCTGCGTGCAAAACGCGAAGGATTGATATCGGTGGAAACATCCTGTCAGGTTGGCATCAGAACAGCGAATGATACCGATCACGGGTTCGAAATCCTGACCGCCCCCTGGGTACACCGAAACGGCCCGGAAGCCTGCATTGATGCTATCCGTGAGCGGGTTGGCAATACGAAAACCTATCTGACATTTGATATTGATTGTCTGGACCCTGCATTTGCACCCGGCACAGGCACACCGGTTCCCGGGGGGCTTTCCTCGGCGCAGGCGCTTACGATTATCAGGGCACTGGGCGACCTTAATCTGGTTGGTGCAGACGTTGTGGAGGTCAGCCCCGCCTATGATGTGTCAGAAGTAACCGCACTGTCCGCAGCCTCAATCGCCCATGACATACTCTGTTTGTTGGCTCTTCGTAAAGGCGCCAAGCCGGTACCGATTGGCAAACTCTAATCAAAGAGGCTTTCTAAACATCAGGCAGGAAAATACTGCGCTGACTCTATAAGGTTAGCGCAGTATTTTCTTTGTAACTTTCGCTTAACCTCCCCGAATGTCTGTACCCTTCGGTTAAGTTTCTGGCACAAAATCTTGGCATTTTTCGATAAAGCGTTCCGGATTTACGACAGGCAGGTTTGGCTGGCTTAACCCCTGCAGATATACTGCCTTTCCTATCATCTGACTATGGGAGGGGCAGAAATTTATGCAAATAACTATTAACGGCACCAATGTCACAGTAAACGAGACGGATGACACACCGCTTCTATGGTTTCTTCGCGATCATCAGGGGCTGAAGGGAACAAAATTTGGATGCGGTATTGGCTCCTGCGGGGCCTGCACCATTCATGTCAACGGGGACGCTGTCCGATCATGCAGTATACCTCTTGATGCCCTCTCTGACGGGGATCAGATCACCACGATTGAAGGACTGGGCGAGGAGACAAACCTCCATCCTGTTCAACAGGCATGGCTTGAACTCGATGTTCCGCAATGTGGATACTGTCAGGCCGGGCAGATCATGGCTGCTGTTGATTTGCTGAAGCAATTTCCAAATCCAACTAACGACATCATTGATGCCCATCACGACAATCTATGTCGGTGCGGCACCTATATCCGGATTAGAAAGGCAATCCACAGGGCCGCAGAATTACTGCAAACAACGGAGGCAACGTCATGACACAGATCACTGTAAATCGTCGGGATGCCTTGCGGATTTTTTGCATTGGCGGCGCATTGGTTGCAGTTGCCCCCGGCGCCCTTGGGAAGGCAAACAACGCCGCAACAATCGCAGAGTTATTTGACGGCAAACTAGGACCTTTTGTCCGCATTGAACCTGACAACCGCATCACCATCATGGCCCCAGTGCCTGACATGGGAACAGGTGTGGAAACTGCCCTGCCCATGATTGTTGCAGAAGAACTGGACGCCGACTGGTCCCTTGTTGATGTAGAACGAATGCCGTCCAAAATCATTGAAGATACCGATGGAGAACTGCGCTTTGAATATGCCCTGCAGGGAACTGGTGGTAGCGCCACCGTACGCACGGCATGGCGCCCCCTGAAACGGTGCGGCCAATTTGCACGCCACGTCATTCTTTTAGCCGCCTCAAAACAGCTTAATGTACCGGTATCCAGCCTTACCACCTATAAAGGACATGTGCGCGTCAACGGCAGAACGAAATCATATCCATACGCAGACTTTATCACCACAGCTGGCATGGAAAGCGCGGATCTGGTTAAACGCACCTGGGTCGAACATGACTATAAGGTTCTGGAACTAGATTTCCCAACCACTATTGCACCGGATAAAAAACGGGAAGATTACTCGATTGTAGGCACGGAAAAACACCAGTCCAGAATATACCAAACGCTGACCGGGACGGATCCTTATGGGATAGACCATGAATTCCCCGGCCAGACCTATGCCAGCATTGAACGCTGCCCCTATTTTTATGGTGGGGTAAAGTCTTTTGACGCGACCAAGGCAAAGACCGTACCCGGTGTCCTTGCCGTTCTCGAAGTGCCTGATCTGAAAAGTGAACAGCGTCCGTTCAAACTAAACTCCCCCGGTGTTGCTGTTATCGCAACCAATTATTGGGCCGCCTTCAAAGCCCGCAGCCTGCTTGAAATTGAATGGGATGAAGGGCCCTGCACCCACGAAAACAACGAATGGCACCGGCAAAACTGTATAGATGCCGCAACAAAGGGAGAGCGCCGCAACATATACACATCCGGAGATGTCGAAGAGGCTTTATCAAAGGCTGCTACCGTCGTTGAGGCACAGTATGAAGCCCCGCACTTTGCCCATATGACCATGGAGCCGATTAACTGTAATGCACTGGTTACCGGTGCTACATGTACGGTCGCAGGCAGTATTCAGTTCCCTGATACCGCAAAGCTTGCAGCCAAACATATTACCGGGCTGGACTATGACGCGATCGACATCATTCCCAGTAGGATCGGGTGTGGATTCGGCAGAAAGGCATCCGCCGACTATGTCGCTGAAGCCGTTTATCTGGCTAAAGAAGTCAAAAAGCCTGTAAAGGTAATATGGTCGCGCGAAGACGACACCCGCCATGATTTTTTCAACCCCCAATCGGTGACAACCTTCCGCGGCGGCATTGCTGCGGATGGGTCCATCACAGCCTGGGAATCTCTTTTCGCGTCCCAGGGTGGCACCCGCATGGACGGTTTCCCCGTTCAGCTTATTCCCAATATGAAGGTAGAACGGGTACGCGGTGACAGCCGGGTTCCTCTAGGCCCCTGGCGGGGTCCTGGCCATAATCTGGCCGGATACTATACAGAAGGGTTTCTTAATGAACTGGCCGAGGCCGCAGGACGTGACCCCCTCGAGATACGGTTAGACTTGCTGGGCGAAGACCGCAGCCTGCCCTTCAATGACTGGTATCCTGAAAAAGGGGATGGCGGCATCAGCACCAAACGTATGAAAGATGTACTGCAGACAGCAGCACAGCACGCAAACTGGAACCACAGCCGTCCCAAAGAAAAAGGGAAAGGTCGCGGCATTGCTTCCTACTTCACGTTTGGTGGTTATGTGGCAATGGTGGTGGATGTCAGTGTTGCGAACGATGGCAGCTTTACCGTAGACCGTGTGACAGCCGGTGTTGACTGCGGCATGGTCATCAATCCTCTAGGCGCCAAAGCACAGATAGAAAGCGGCATAATCGACGGACTATCCACAGTGCTTTACCAGAATGTACAAATTGAACGGGGGCGCGTTCTGACCGGCAATTTTGACGACCAGCGCCTGTTGCGTATTAATGAAGCACCCAAGGAGATTGATATTCACTTCACGGGCACAGACGGGGAACCTTTCGGCACGGGTGAAATCGCGCTTCCCGCCTTTATCCCCGCCCTTCTGGCAGCACTGCATGAAGCAACTGGCGTGCGAATTCGCAAGCTTCCGATCGGCGATCAATTGCAAACGATTTAAATCGGCAACTCTATTCCCCAATAATAAAAGCCAGCCGATACGTCGGCTGGCTTTCCTGCACCGGATGAATATCCCTGCCCCTATCGGCGCGACACCAGCGCCAAAATTAAACGCATAAAAATCCCTATCGCAAAGAACAGTGCGCCAAGCCACCCAAATATCTTCAAGTTACCCTCTGCCCTGCCCTCGGTAGTGAAATAGGGATAGTCCTCAATCAAGGCGGTATTGCCATCATACAGAACCGTTACCGGCTGGCCTGGAACCAGTGTAATCCCATATTCAAGCCAATAGTCCTCCAACAGGATGTTGCCATCTAAATCAATAACATTGACCGACCATGTACAGACACTGGGTTTACCAAGACAACTGTAGGCTATCTTGGTTACATCTCTCACAGCACCCGTAACGGTGACCGTCTGGCCCTGAACATCAGCATCAATATATACTGTCGGAGTATGCGACGAGAGAGCGTAATAAATTGACCCTGAAAGCAAAAGTGTCAGCACACCAACACCTGCAAAAATTCGAAATAATCTTCTGATCACAAGCCACTGCGATGATACGGCTTTTGGATCGCGTATAAATTCTGACATACCTTCCTCCCTGGACACCAGAACATCCTGCGTGGGCACCGGCAAAAAGGCAATGCCTGTAAGGCATAGATAAACTTATTGTATATTATAGGCTTGGAGTATTTTCTGGTACTGATCAGATTGCAGGAATGGGGCTGTTTTACTATTAATCAGCTCAAGGATGGCATCCCGCTTCGGGGTGTTTTGCGGTGACAGTCCAAACCACAATGGATCTTTTTTGATGCAGGCATCTTCTTCGATACCCTGCACATGATGGGTATTCAGATAATATCTGGCCGAATTACGTGTAAACAGAAAGGCAGTTGCCCGTTTTCTTTTAACCAGCGCCACGGACCGCGGTAAATATGAGGTATCATACACCATGGTAATAAGTTCTTTTGGTGTTGTGGCAAAATAGTCTGCCAATATTTCCTGATAGGAATGCTCTTCAAACAAGATTAACGGAATTTCCGCCAACTGTTTTGGCGTTGTGTATGTCCAACTGCTGCCGGCCGCCTTGTAGAAACAGTGCTGCTGTGATGCGATTGGAAGATCTGGATACACAAGGCGCGGTGCTTCTTCTTTTGCTGGCGACAGTAAAATATCCGCATTGCCGTATTCCACACGGGAAATTGCACGCCCCCATGTTGAATATTCGACCTTCAGAGAATAGCCTGAACCGTCAAAAATAGCATTCATAATTTCCACAAGATATCCCGGCTTTTCAGCAGAATCAGGGCAAATCTGCGGACACCAGTCAACGGCAGCAACACGAACCTGCGCGTTCTGTTCCTTCGGCAGACGCATGTTTGTGCCCGGCTGCTCAGCGTTCTCGTGGCTTCCCGCAGCCGGCGCTGTCATTATGAGTGTCGTGATACTGATAGTCGTCAATAATTTGGAAATCATACTACTCAGCCTGAATACGTATCTTTTTACGCCTACCTCTAGGCGAAACTTATCATACTAAAACTGTAATATAAAGTCGTACAATAGCATGTATTATCAAGCGTAAAACTTTAGACAAACGTTGCGTTCAATGTTTATATAGATGTTAATTAATTGGTTACATCTTTCATGCAGGGTACCAACCCTGTATTGATGCGCGCGTTTTAAATTATAGGAGTCCGCAATGAATAACATCTCGCAGTGGGGAAGAGAGGGTGCGAACATGACCGACATTCAGACCCAACTTTCTTCTTCTGAAATTTTGTTTGTCGATAGTCACGTTGAGGACGCGGACATTCTTCTGGCTGACTTGCCGCACGCTATGACCGTGGTGCATTTGCCTGCGGGTCAGGACCCCCTTGCTGCCATGCAGGCAGCACTCAAAGACGGTCAAACCTACGGCAAGATGCATATCCTGTCGCACGGCGCACCGGGCAGTCTTGCACTGTCAGAGGTACGCGTGGACAGCGCCTATCTGAAAGCACATGCAGCGACACTGAAAACCATCTTCAGCAAATGCAGTGAAATTGCCCTGTGGGCCTGCGATGTTGCCAAAGACACAGTGGGCCAGGCATTTACCCAGACGCTGGAACTGCTATCCGGCGCGCATGTTTTTGCAGCCAACCAGCCCGTAGGTGCATCGGCGCAAGGCGGCACATGGAATATCGGTACAGCTGTCCCTTTCTCCGCCCGGTCGCGCGCTGAGTATCCGCATACACTCCTTGGCACATTTGATAGTGAAGGTGGTGGTGTAGCTGGCACGGACTATACAGAAACCGTCAACGGTATCACAATGACTGTTACCTTTACCGATGATACAGCTGCGATCTCGACTGCAGGTACAGGCGGCGGTGGCACAGTCGGAGATATCATCCTAGCGGGTGGCTTTGCTGCCACTTCTGTCACTGTTACCTTCAGTAGTGCTGTTGATATTTTGAGTTTCGTTCATGCCGATACATCTGGTAACGCACCTCTGGGCACACTCTCTTACACAGTCATTGGCGGATCTGGTACCACACTAAATTATACAGGTGTTGATTACACTTTATCCAACGGCTTTTACGGAAAAACTATTACACCGGTCGATTGGACTAATGTCACCTCCTTTACGATAACGACTACACAAGCAAACATGGAACTCGCGCTTGATACATTTGTCTATAACATTCGCCCAACATCGGCGGGGGCACCAACGGATGTAACCGTTTCCGAAGACATTGCCAGTAATATTGACTTATCTGCCATGTCCTTCACCGAGACTGAAGGCGAAGCTATCACGGTTACGCTCTCTGTGGACGCTGGTACCTTCAGCACCCCTGCGGACGGCTCCGGAGTTGGTGCAGGCGTTACTGAAACGCTGGTGAACGCAACCACCATTACCCTGGCAGGTTCTGCAGCAGACGTGACAACCTATCTCGATACCGTAAGTAATATCCAGTACACAGGTGCGTCCAACGTTAACGGGGATAATGCCGCAACGCTGACTGTCACACCAAATGATGGCACCGCTGACGGCGCCGCAAGTACAATCAATATTGATATTACAGCAATAGATGATGCCCCAACCTTAACCGCGACCGGTGACGATCCAACCTTTACCGAAGGTGCTGGTGCGGCAGGATTATTCAGTGCTGCATCCGTCTCAACAGTGGAAGCAGGACAAACACTGACAGACTTCGTTATGACCGTTACCAATGTTTCAGATGGTGCAGACGAGGTTCTAAATGCGGATGGATCTTCCTTTAGCCTGACAAATGGCACAGCCGGCACAACTGCAACAAACAGCCTTAGCTACAGTGTTAGCGTGACCGGAAGCACTGCTACCGTTACTTTCACTGGTGGCACCATGTCAGAGGCTGCCTTCACAACGCTCGTGAACGGTATGACCTACCAAAACAATAGCGAAGCGCCAACAGAGGCAGGTAACCGGGTGTTCACTATCACCAGCCTGACTGATGATGGCGTATCTGGCGGCAACGACCAAAACACAGCATCTCTGACTGTTAGCTCGACCGTATCTGTTGCCGGGTCAAATGACGATCCGGTTGTCACGGCACCGTCGGCACCAACTGTTGCTGAAGACGACACAAATATTGCCATTGCAGACGATGTAAATATTTCTGACCTTGACGGTGACGCACAGACAATCACCCTGACTATCACGGGCGGTACCGTAAGCATCGGCACATCCGGCCTTGCTTTCTCCACCGGGGACGGCACAGACGACGCCAACATGACTTTCAGCGGGTCGCTTACAGACATTAATACCGCCCTGGATGCCATGACCTTCACACCAACAGCAGACCTGAACGGTGTGAACGCTGGCGGCATTCAAATCCAGGCAAATGACGGCAATGGCGGTACTCACAGCGATATCATCCAGTTTGATATCTCTTCCGTTAATGACCTTCCTGTTCTGACTGGTTTGCCCGCCAGCCAAAGTCTCAACACTGGCGTATCAAACAATATTGATATGTCCGCAAGCAATCTGACGGATGTCGATATCGCAGGGGCTGTTACGGTACGTCTGACGGTCGATGCTGGTACCTTTGGTGCCCCGGCTGACGGTGCCGGCGTTGGTGGCGGTGTTACAGAAACACTGGTCAACGCAACAACCATCACACTTGTTGGTGACATTGCGGATATCAACACCTACCTCGACACTGCAAGTAACATTACCTACACACCGCCTGCCGGGTCGGGCACTGTTGCAACACTGACGTTCGAAGCTGATGACGGATTTGGTTACACGAGCGTTGGCACCATGGCATTTGATGTTGCCGTACCACCAAGCAACGACCCAGGAGACCAGCCAACATCCACACTGCCAACCGAAGGCACTACCCCAACCGAGGGTGACGATGTCCTGCAGTTTGGCCGGGAAAACAACCGTATCGTGCTAGGCGATGGGGACGACTTTGTCAACGGCGGTGCTGGTAACGATAAAATCTGGGCAGGTCCAACCGACTTAGGCAATGACACGATCGAAGGCGGCAAAGGCAATGACACAATGGGTGGCGGCGCAGGCGATGACCTTCTCGTTGGCGGTGCAGGGTCCGACAAGCTACTGGGCGGCTCAGGCAATGATCAGTTGTTTGTCTCCTTCAACAACCCTGGTGATGAAAATGGCGACACCAGCCCTAACATCGCATGGGCCGGCACCGGCAATGACACAGTCACTGGCGGGTTCGGCGACGACAAGATCGGCGGCGGTCAAGGTTCAGATGTCCTTTACGGCGGCGCGGGCGATGACCTGATCTTTGGCGGTGCAAGCGACGAAGGCGACACCATCTCTGCTGGTAGCGGCGCTGACGAAGTCTTCTCCGGCAAGGGCGACGATGTCGTCAATGGAGACGACGGAAACGATACTCTCTTCAGCGGCACTGGCAATGACACCGTGGATGGTGGTGACGGTAATGATGTTCTTTGGGGCGGTGCTGGTGATGACCTGCTCACGGGCGGTGCCGGTGCAGATGTCTTCCGCTTTAATGCGAACTCAGGCAATGACATCGTTACTGACTTTAATATTAGTCAAGACGACCTGTATCTGGGCGGCACCTTTGCTAACCTTGCTGCAGTGAAGGCAGCGTCAAGCACGACAACGGTTGGCGGTGACAGCGGCCTGTTGATCGACCTTGGCACAGATACCTCTGTCTTCCTGAAGGGCCTGACGGTCGGTGACCTGGATTCCATGGACATCACGTTCTAAGTAACCCATCCTTTAGAAACACCGAAGCAGCCCCTCAATCCGGGGCTGCTTTTTTATTGCGGGGGTCCTGCCGTCTGGCCCCACTGAGGTATCCAGAGGCATTCAGGTTCCGCACGCCCCTGGCTTACAGCGAATCAAAAATCTCCAAGGCCAAAATATATACTTATTAGTGTACTACATTCCCACCTCTCACCTTATCCGGCAATAGCCTGGCGTTAGCAGAAGACTGCACATACCCTAAACACGCAGGTTACAACCATCAACACTGCTACTAGGAAAGACACTTCATTAAAATTAAACGTAATTACAAACAGTTAAAACGGCAGACAATTGCCATTTTTGCAAAGATACAATTAGTAATGTTCAAAAAATTTCCATTTTAGAATTATATTATTCAATTTTAGAATGCGTAATATTTGCTCTTATGAGCAATCATTTATCTATTGATTCCCGGTATTATTAGCTGGTACTGACCATAAGGTAGCACAACCTTGTCTAGAGTATTTTAGTTAAATTTTTTCACGCGTGCGTGTGATCTACTTTAGGAGTCCATAATGAATAATGTCTCGCAGTGGGGAGCGAAAGGTTCAAACATGACCGACCTTCAGACCCAACTTTCTTCTTCTGAAATTTTGTTTGTCGATAGTCACGTTGAGGACGCGGACATTCTTCTGGCTGACCTGCCACACACTATGACCGTGGTGCATTTACCTGCGGGTCAGGACCCCCTTGCAGCCATGCAGGCTGCTCTTAAAGACGGGCAGACCTACAGCAAGATGCATATCCTGTCGCACGGCGCACCGGGCAGTCTTGCACTGTCAGAGGTACGCGTGGACAGCGCCTATCTGGAAGCACATGCAGCGACACTGAAAACCATCTTCAGCAAATGCAGTGAAATAGCCCTGTGGGCCTGCGATGTTGCCAAAGACACAGTGGGCCAGGCATTTACCCAGACGCTGGAACTGCTATCCGGCGCGCATGTTTTTGCAGCCAGCCAGCCCGTAGGTGCCACGGCGCAAGGCGGCACATGGAATATCGGTACAGCTGTCCCCTTCTCCGCCCAGTCGCGCGCTGACTATCCGCATACGCTTGTTGGCACGTTTGACTTCACAGGCGGCAGCACTGCAGGAACAGACTTCCAGCAAACCGTGAACGGCGTGACTATGACCGTAACCTTCAATGGGGGTACAGCAAGCACAACCACCCATGACGACGGCCTTAGCACAGGCACAGCTGCCATCTCAGCGGCCACAGCGACCTCTGTTACTGTTTCCTTCAGCGCACCGGTTGATATCACCGACTTCATTCACTTCGACAACTCAGGCAACCAGCCGCTTGGCATTATAACCTACAAAGTGACCCCTGGCTTCGGCTCAGGGTTGGACGTTACTTTCACAGCCCCTAACTTTTCGTTGGACGGCTCACAATACGGCGTCGTCGTTTCACCAAGCGACTGGCAGGACGTAACCGAGTTCACTATTTTCGGTGACCAGGGTCCCATCAGCGCAGGCATCGACACGCTGTCTTTTAACGCACCGCCAACACTTCCTACGAAACCTGCTGATGTGCAGGTAACTGAGGATATTACAAGTAACTTTGACCTATCTGGCGTTACCGTAGAGGAAGTTGAAGGCGAACAGGTTACACTGACCCTAAGTATCAGTTCCGGTACCTTCAGCACACCCGCAGACGGCGCAGGCGTCGGCGCAGGTGTTACCGCAACACTGGTGAACGCAACAACCATCACCCTGGTTGGATCTGCTGCAGATATTACCACCTACCTGGATACTACAAGCAACATCCAGTATACGGGCACCGCTAATACTAGCGGTCAGGATGTAGCCACAGTTACTATTACTGCAAATGACGGCACAACAGACGGCACCCCAAGAACGGTCAACATCGATATCACCGATGTAAATGATGCACCTACCTTCTCTGCAACAGGTGACAATCCAGCCTTTACCGAAGGAGCTGGCGCTGCAGGATTATTCAGTGCAGCGTCTGTATCTACGATAGAAGCCGGGCAGAGCGTGGCTGGTTTCACTATGACGGTCACAAATGTTGCCGACGGTGCAGATGAAATTCTAAATGCTGACGGCTCAGCTATTACCCTGACAAACGGTGCAAATGGTTCTACCGCAACAAACAGCCTAAATTACAGTGTTAGTGTCGCCGGCGGCACTGCTACTATTACTTTCTCGGGCGGCACTGTGTCAGAAGCTGACTTCACGACCCTCGTGAACGGTATGACCTACCAAAATGACAGCAATACGCCAACAGAAGTTGGTAACCGGGTGTTCACAATCACCAGCGTGACTGATGATGGTGCAACTGGTGGCAATGACGTAAATACAACGCCTCTGTCTGTTAGCTCGACCGTATCTGTTTCCGGGGCCAACGACGCACCGGTTGTTACGGCACCGTCTGCACCGACCGTTGCAGAAGATGCCACAGCGGTTGCTATAGCAGACGATGTTAGCATCATAGATCTGGACGGTGATGACCAAACAGTAACTATCACAGCAACGGGTGGTACTGTCTCTGTTGACCCAACTGGGCTTATACTGAACTTCACAACGGGGGACGGCACTGATGATGCAAGCATGACATTTAGCGGGTCACTTGCGGACGTCAACGCAGCGCTTGATGCCATGACCTTCACACCAACCGCGAACCTGAACGGTGTTAACGCAGGCGGCATTCAAATTGAAACAAATGACGGCAATGGCGGCATTAATAGTGATACGGTTCAGTTTGATATCACTGATGTTAATGACCTGCCTCTGCTTTCCGGCCTTGTTGCCTCGCAGGCACTTACACCGCGTGCCGAAAATAACATTGATCTATCTGCCAGTAACTTCACCGACGCGGATATTGCGGGCCCACTAACAGTTCGTCTAACGGTTGACGCTGGTACCTTTGGCACCCCGGCTGACGGTGCCGGCGTTGGTGGCGGTGTTACAGAAACTCTGGTAAACGCAACAACCATCACACTTGTTGGTGACATTGCGGATATCAATAGCTACCTCGACAGTGCAAGCAACATTACCTACACGCCCCCAAGTGCATCTGGTGCGGTGACGACGACCCTGACGGTTGAAGCGGACGATGGTTTTGGCTTCACCCCTGCAGGCTCGGTATCACTGGAAACACCTACACCACCAAGCACAGACCCGGGCGACCAGCCAACATCCACACTGCCAACCGAAGGCACCACCCCCACGGATGGCAATGACACACTGCAGCTTGGTAAGGAAAATAACCGTATTGTGCTGGGCGAAGGGGACGACTTTGTCAACGGCGGTGCTGGTAACGATAAAATCTGGGCCGGTCCAAACGACTTAGGCAATGACACGATCGAAGGCGGCAAAGGCAACGACACAATGGGTGGCGGCGCAGGCGATGACCTTCTCGTTGGCGGCGCAGGGTCCGACAAGCTATTGGGCGGTTCAGGCAATGACCAGTTGTTCACCTCCTTCAACAATCCAGGTGATGAAAATGGCGACACAAGCCCTAACACCGCTTGGGCCGGTACCGGCAATGACACAGTCACTGGCGGGTTCGGCAACGACAAGATCGGCGGTGGTCAAGGTTCAGATGTCATCTATGGCGGCGCAGGCGATGACCTGATCTTTGGCGGTGCAAGCGGCGATAGCGATACCATCTCCGCTGGTAGCGGCGCTGACGAAGTCTTCTCTGGCGATGGCGATGATGTAGTCAATGGAGACGACGGAAACGATACCCTCTTCAGCGGTGACGGCAATGACATCGTGGATGGTGGAGCCGGTAACGATGCTCTTTGGGACGGCGCTGGTAATGACACTGTGAATGGTGGAGCCGGCAACGATATGTTTTGGGGCGGTGCTGGGGATGACCTGTACACGGGTGGTGCCGGTGCAGATATCTTCCGCTTTAAGATGAACACAGGACATGACATCGTTACTGACTTTAACATTGGTCAAGACGAGCTATTTCTTGATAGCACCACCCTTGATAGCCTTGCTGAAATAAAGGCTGCATCAAGCACTACGACTATTGGCGGCGACAGCGGCCTGCTGATCGAAATTGGTGCAAATGCCTCCATCTTCCTGAAGGGCCTGACGGTCGGTGACCTGGATTCCATGGACATCGCATTCTAAGTAATCCATCCCGTAGAAACACCGAAGCAGCCCCAATCCGGGGCTGCTTTTTTATTGCACCAAGAAAGAAAACTTGAACCAAACAGACGTCCCCGGCACACTCCCAAGACTGACAATCAGCCCGGAGTCCTGCCAGTATGATCCAGATCGCCTATTATATTTTACTCTTTTTCCTCGGACTGCTGATCCTACTGATTTGCTGGCGCTTGTGGGATGCCGTCTCCTTACGCCGAACATGGAACGCACTTCTATCTTCATCACAAGACAAGACTTGCCGGTTTTCACCTGACATGATTGCTGATCTGCCTGAGCCTGCGCGCAGATATTTTACTTTTGCAATCAAACCGGGGACACGTCTTTCATCCGTTGTAGAATTGACAATGCAGGGGGATTTAGGGCTTGGCACCAAAGATGCTCCCAACTATATGCCCATGACGGCACATCAGCTTCTGGCACCGCCCAGTGGCTTTATCTGGAAACTGCGCACCGGTGGTCCGGTGACAATTTTGTCAGGGTCAGACGGCATGTATAGCCGTGTATCATGGGTGAAGTTCTGGCTTGTGAACTTACTCCCTGTTGTACGCGTAGGCGGTTCCCATGATCATTTGCGCGCCAGTTTTGGCAGGGTCGCTGGTGAAGCTGCTTTCTGGTGCCCGGCCGCCCTACTTCCCGGACCGGGTGTTAGCTGGGCACAGACTGGACCAGACACAGCGCGGGTAACAATCACACACGGTACGCTTTCCCAGGAAGTTGACATCACCGTAGACAAAGACGGACAACCAACGGAAGTTTCCTTTCAACGGTGGACCGATGCAAACAAGGACAAGCGTTTTCGCCTGCAACCATTTGGGGGAATACCGTCCAACTTCCAAAGCTTTGATGGATACCGTATTGCGACATATGTTGAAGGGGGAAACAACTTCGGCACACCAGCGTATTTTCCCTTCTTCAAAGCACATATCCTGACGGCACGATTTCACTAGACCCCGCCTTGTCCCGTGGTATGGTGCCCGTCACATAATCAACTCAATCTCAAACCTTTCTAGGATCTATGCAAAAATTTGAAAGCATAATTTCAGATCGTGGTTCTAAATATGCGGTGTCCGGTGGGCCGTGTCATTCCGCGGATGAGGCAAAAGTGTTCATTAAAACCCTGTGCAAGTCCAAGAAATTTGCCAAGGCAACGCACAATACCTGGGCATTTTTGTCAGAAGATGGCCCTGTCAAAAATGACGACGGCGAGTCTGGTGCCGGCATGGTCATTGTCCGAATGCTGGAACGGGAAGAACTGATGGGCCATATCATCGTTGTCACCCGCTGGTATGGCGGGAAACACTTAGGTGGCGACCGTTTCCGTCACGTTCAGGATGCGGTGCGCTACTATCTGGATAATGCACTCTAAGCAGATATGCCATGTCTGAACCGTCTCAACATAGTCTACCCCCGTCAATAGTGCGCAGATGGCTCTCTCACTCCCACAGGGAAATCCACTTCATCTCGTTTTTATCTCTGTCGATGAAGTAGGTCATATATTGCCGCTTGGTCAGATTATAATCAGCAGGTGTCAGCCCTTCAAACCGGTACTGCGCTGCCTCCAGCTTGCTGGCGCCGACCACCATAAGACAGGCACAGAAAAACATATCAAGGTACGCATACTATCTCCCCTCCGCCAAAAACAGATTATGATGTGACCTGAATTTTCATCATCAGACCTGATCAAGAAATGACCTCCATCTGGCTTTAACCAGACGGAGGTAAGGTGCCTACCTGTGAAGTTCGCTGCAGGTAGGAGTGACAACAGGGAGGTTTCCCTCCCGGCGAGAAACTATTCATCATCGCTAGTGATAGGTGTGCCGTCCGCCCGTTTGAAAGTGCGCACAATATTGCCGGCATCATCCTGGGAAAACTGCAACACAGCACCACCGTTCAGGCGCGGATCATCTTTTAGCTGACCATTAGCATCCATGGATTTGATACTGAGTTGCCTTGAAAGGTCCTTCGAATAGTCAAAAGCGAAATTGGCATCTAGCGACCAATCAGGACGATAGGAACGAAAAGCTATGCGCACACCCTGCTGGTTATAAGAAGTTTCTTCCATGATGGCTCCCCAGGAGAAAGGCATCCGCACACCGTGCCGATCAAATCCCCGCATACCAATTTTATTACCCTTATCGTCGTATAAATGTTCACCCAGATGCACCATAGGGCGGTTGCCTTCTACTGCATTTCCGTCCTTGTCATAGACTTGCCAACGGATAAAATTACCGTTCAGGTCGTAGGTAATCCGGTCAATGCCTGCACCAGAGCTATTATTGGTTGGTGTATGGTCCAGACCATAATTCCGCATGAAGGATAATTTACCGTCCCGGTCGTACTCCAGCTTCACTTCATAAAACTCCAGCACCGGCCGCATTTTTTCCTGCTCGCCAGCCGGGTTGAAACGCTTTTCAAAGATATGGCCATCCTCACTTGGTCGCCATTCATACCGGGTGATATTCCATGCATTGGCACTGGGGGCACCGTCCTTGTCAAAAAACTCCAGGCTGGTGCGATTGCCATCGGCATCAAGCGAATAAACCGCACGCCAGACCTGTCCATGTGCGTGTATTTGCACACCGTCTGTACCGTAATATGTATGGACTTCCTGACCGTCGCTGTACGCAATGCGGACTTCTGGCGCAAACCAGATAAAGGTATCGAAGCCCCCGTGAAGCGGGACGGTCTGATCATCTAACTTGTGGCTGATACGCGTTACACGGCCTTCATCGTCATACGAGAATTCGTAATGGACAGCTTTTTCTGTATCTTTTCCATCCATAGGATAGATACCGCGATAGGGTGCGTAGGGGCTTTCGCGGAACATCATATGGCGGAAATGTTCCTGTTCCGCACTGGCGTTCGTTGACCATATAGCGGCGCTCATTACTACTGACAGCAGGAGTATTTTTGACATTATGTGTCCTCTAATTTTTTTGTTGATCAAGGATATGTTGCATCCATGCCAATGACTGGCTGGCTATATCCGGATTATATTTATCGCCTGGATTACCCGCACGGTGGGTACCCTCAGACATGGCCTGCCGCAGGGCTGCCAGATCCGGGTAACGCATCATCGCATGCTCTGTCCGGGGAAAGACCAGGGCAGTTGCCGTGCCCGGATGCTGCGCGTTCACGATGGCTGCAATGTCATCCTGCCAGCCACTTTCAATTGCCTGGATATCATAACCACCATGCATCATCAGCACATAGGCTGTACTTTGCGCCCAAAGCTGCCGGAAATCATAGGCATTTACCGACCTGAAAAAACTATAGTGCCGGTCAAACACCTGATCCCCGCGAATAGGCAATAAATCAGCTTCCAGTGCCTCCTTGTTCTTCGGGTCAGCAAGAACCTCATTCCAGTCCCTATCTGTCAGTATCCAGTCTGCCAGAAGCGGTTTGATCGTGCGGACATTGTCATCCGCCTGTGCCTGCGACACGCCCCAATATTTTACCGACTGTTTGGCGTAGATTTCTGTCAAATATTCATGCCAGGACTTCACAACCCCGCCGTAGCCCATCGCGCCGGCAATAAGCCCTTTTGAGGCAAGCACAGCAGAATGAAGTACACCTAAAGAATGCCCCAGAACGAAGACCGCATCACCATTCACACCGGGCAGGGTCTTGAAATGCATCAATCCTGCCTGAAAGGCTGCGTTCTCCGTATGAAAATCATACTGATCGCACCGAAGCGGCCCGACACTGTCCCCAATACCGGGTTTCTCCATTTTAAAGACCGTGAAGCCCGCTTTTGCGTATGTCGCCAATACCTGATTGAGGGTCAGATCAGGGACCATGCCGTAATCAATAGAACCGCAGGTATATCCCTGAATATACATAACCGCTGCACCGTCCGGTCGCGGTGTATCCGGTGTATAGACGATAGAACGGATGTGGTTATCCTGCCATTCAAACTGACCGTAAGTAACCGAATAGCCATCCCCTGTCTCAAGCGGACGAACCGCCACAGCCCCGGTCAGGGTTTGTACAGCCCCATCGCGGCGCACTGTCAGGGATAGTGTCTCCCCCGCGCGTACCTGTCCGGTTATCCGCGCGAGCGTTGGATAATCGGGCACCTCCTGACCGTTGACCGTCAACACTGCGTCCCCTTCGAGAACACCCAGAGCTTGTGCCGATCCGGCGGGATGCAGGCTCGCAACGATCACTGGCTGCCCTTGTGCAGGCGATGCTGGTATCACGCCCAGAAAGGCGCTGCGTTGCAGTTCAACATCCTCAGCACCGGCTTGCAGCGTCCAAAGCATTGCTGTCATAACAATTGATAGGAATTTCATCTAACGTCCACCACCCCTTTGTGAAACATGGGATTATCCTTGCACCGCATTCCGCCACAGTTTGATAAGATGGATTGAAATTAACCGCATTAATCGCAGGACCACGGGGGTGGGAAAGCTTCCTCCGGTCTTACCCCTCTATTAGTGCGCTGGATTCCACAGTGGTTTTGCGACGGTTCCATCTGCCTTGTAAGCACGCGCAGATGTCAAATTGGTACCGTCATACGTATATGTAAAACGGGCAACACCCCATGTGCGGTGGTCCGCGGGGGAGCCGTCTGCATCCCGAAATCCCCTCTCTGTAAGACGGCCCGCTGCATCAAAGATAAAATACTCTGTTGCATACCCTAATCCGGGATGAGTGATCACATCCTCCGCCAGATTTAAAAAGCTTCTTTCCGCGGGTCTGCCGTTCTTTCCCATCTGGGTGGCAAGCTTGTGAATTTTGGAATAGCTGCTGGCAACAGGATTGTCATCGGTGTCAAAATACTGGTCCTCTTGGTGGTAAGCACCATCCTGTGTCCAGCGGGAGACTATTCGCGCCACACCTGAGACAGTCCCCGTCAGTTGCCCCGAAGTATCATAATGTTTGCGGTCAACCGCATTACCAAACACATCAAAACTATAGATAACTTGATGCGCCCCCCACCCGGTTGTCTGGGGTGTACCGTCCGCATCAATGAATGTCGCAACTTCCTCAGAGGCATAGCGTGATGGAAGATACCGAATAATTGCAATATCGCTCATACCTCGCTGCGGGTTTCCAGCGGCATTCAGATTCACCCAACCGGTAAACTGCCCATGATGGTCATAATTGATCCGTGTACTGACAATACCGGCTTCATCTGCTGTTACCTTCAGCCCATCTGTACCAAGATTGTCCATCTGCGCCAGCAAGCCTCTGGCATCATAGCTAAACCGGGTAATCATATAGCCAAATCCAGGGCGATTACGCACCAATTCCCCGGCTAGGTTATAGCGGCGTTCAATTACGTCCCCGTCTGTGGCAACATCCCATTCATACTTAGCTATACCGAAATCATTATTTACCGGCTGGCCATCCAACCCGTAAAAATGTGCAGCCTTTCGGACACCCTCCGCGTCCAGATTAAAGCGCACTTCATAAACATCACCGCTTACCAGCGCCCTGTGGCCCCACTCATTATAGAAAGTGCGGATTTCCGTATCATTCTGATAGGTAATTGCGATGCGCGGTGCGCGGACAAACCTGTCACTGTAAGCCCTGAGAGAAGTGCCCTGCTGATAGCGAACTTCTGTGAGCCTGCCTGCACCATCATAGTCCAGCTGGAAATGTTTCATTTCCCCGATAGTCTGTTGGCGTAGCTTCCTGCCACACCGTATATCCGCAAAGGGCGTTTCTCGAAAAGTTACACTGGCACAATATTCTTTGTATGCAGCGCCACTGGCCGCGCCTTCACCATCTGCAATCGCCCCGCCAGACAGTAGAATAATAGCGCTTAATCCCCTTGCCAGTATTGCTTTCACATCCATTTTGTATCCCTTTTATCTTTCATGCCCCGACTGAAAGAACAGGGTAGATAAGAGCCGCTCCCTTCCTGATAAAATAAATGGAGATTTACACACCCTTTCCGGATAGTCTTAATACCAAGCGGGTAAATAACTGCGGGACCGACTATGGCGCTTAGCCTTCTCAGCGTAATATATTTCATAGCATTCAGTCATGCCTTTATGCTTGCAATCGTCTTATGGCGACGCTCTGCAACCCTGCAATCCGGTCGGCTATTATCTGTCATGCTTGCCATCATGGCTTATACCCTGTTCGAAGGTGGTGCCGTCTATTCTGGTTTATACCGCTATGTTCCCCATCTGATGAATTTGATGCCCTATATGGTACTGACACTGGGGCCGGTTTTTTATGCATATGTAAGAAGAATGACCGGTGACCCCCCATTCCGCCTTGTCGACTGGGCGCTGCACCTGGTCCCGTTTGTTGGTATGTGGTTTTATGTGAACTCTGATTTCATACTTCTGTCGGGCGCAGAGAAAGTGGCGCTGTATGACCGATCCGCATCATCGGCCGGTGGCATCGTCGTTCTTCCAACAGCAATTGTGATCAGGCTGCTTGCCATTAAGGTCATTCTGGCCGGGTACCTGTATGCAAGCTGGAAGAAACTTAATCTATTTGCCCATAGCGCGGAGAATTTGCGGTCGGACAATAGCGGAGACATTATCAAACAACTCAGATTGTTGGCTATTTCCTTTATCCTTCTGGAGGCTTTGTGGGTGGGTCTGTTTCTTGCACAGCAATATGCAGGGATAGGCACACTCAGTCTGGTCAGCCAAGGCTGGTTATTATTCATCGCAGTTATTGTGTTGGCCATGGGGTTTGCAGGTCTGCAGAACCCTCAGATTGTCTTCACCCAGGAAGAAAGACTGCTGACAGAGGCTGGCCAAACCAATGCAAAGGCCACGTCGGGGGCGCAAGAGACTGACGAAAAAGTCAAATATCTCTATTCAGCCCTACCGGAAAGCACGACCCATGAAATCGCCCGCATGATTGAAAAAAGTCTGGAAGAAGACCAGCTCTATCTGGATGACAAACTATCCCTGACCGACCTGTCCAAAAAGCTGGATATGAAATCACACACGCTGTCGCAGGTCATCAATCAGGGGCTGGAGACCAATTTCTATAAATTGATTAACAGCTACCGCGTGCAGCATGCTGTCGGGCTACTTGACGATCCAAAGCTACACTGGCCCATCGAACGCATCGCTCTGGAATCAGGCTTCAGCAACCGTGTCACCTTCAACAAAGCCTTCAAGGAACAGATGAACTGCACGGCTTCAGAATATAAGAAAAAAGCACGGAACAAAGCGGTTTCCTGATCTATAGCCCCCTCTGCCCCCCTACAGTCGCTTGCCTGCGTCCAACCGTGCAAGAAAGGCACGGGCCGTTGACGTATAGGCATTCCTGGTATCTTCTTTCATCCTGTCCCACGTTGTGTAAACCCTGCTGACCCTGGGATTTTTCGCAAATCTGGATCTGTGTCTGATCATAAAATCCCAGTAAAGGCTGTTAAACGGGCAGCTGTCATCGCCGGTCTTGGCCGATACCGAATACCGGCATGATTTGCAATAATCTGACATTTTATTGATATAATTACCGCTGGCGGCATATGGTTTTGACCCCAACAGACCGCCATCGGCAAACTGGCTCATCCCAATTGTATTGGGCATTTCCACCCACTCATATGCATCTGCATAAACCGCCAGATACCATTCGTGCAATTCACCGGGGTCAACCCCGGCAATCAATGCAAAATTGCCTGTTACCATCAAGCGCTGAATATGGTGGGCGTACGCGCCCTCCATGGTTTGCGTAACTGCCGCCCGCACACAGTGCATGTCCGTGTCGGCAGACCAGTAAAAGTCCGGCAAGGCTCTGGCAGCTTCCAGATAATTGCTACTGGCATAGTCGGGCATTTTCAAAAAATAAATACCGCGCACATACTCCCGCCATCCGATGATTTGACGAATAAATCCTTCTGCACTATTCAGCGGCACCCGACCTTCCCGGTACGCTCTGTCCACCTGCCAGCACACACTGAGTGGATCAAGAAGGCCGATATTAATATAATGCGACAATACCGAATGGTATAAAAAGCGATGTCCCGAAAGCATGGCATCCTGATAGGCACCAAAATCCGCTAATGCATGGGTAATGAAATAGTCTGCGGCCTTTTCCGCCTGCGCCCGTGTGACAGCAAACCAGAAAGGTGTCAACTGACCCGGATAATCCGCAAATGTTTCCGCAACCAACGATATCACATCCTCTGTTATCTGGTCCGGGGTGTGGCTGGGCGGAGACGGTAGAAACAAATCATTCTTCGCCGGTTTACGGTTTTCACTGTCAAAATTCCACTGCCCACCTATTGGCTGGCCATCATCCATCAATAAACCGGTTTTGCGCCGCATTTCACGATAGAAATATTCCATGCGCAGGCTTTTTCTACCCTCTGCCCAATCTTTAAACTCTTCCTCTGAGCAGAGGAACCGTGTGTCTGGACGGATTTCCAGCGGCACTGGAATATCTGTAGCCAATTTGGAGAATGCCTGCCGCAGTCTCCACTCCCCCGCTTCGGTCATGACAACGTCGCTGTAATGCCCTGCTGCAGTGTGACGACGAACCTCCCCAGGCAGTGACTGAGTATTGTGATCATCCGTCAGGGGCACATACAAAACCTTGAAACCAAGGGCCCGCAGTTCCCCGGCAAAATGCCGCATGGCCGACAACACAAATGCCAGCTTCTTTTTGTGGTGACGAACATATGTTGCTTCATCCTGCACTTCCGCCATCAACACGTGGTCTCGCTCTGGGTCGGCTCCCTTAAGTGCAGAAATGTCCGGGGTTAACTGGTCCCCAAGGATCAGGATTAATCTGGGCAGCATACTCGGCACGGCACTTCCTTTATCTGACATGATAAAAAGTATACGCACAGAGCAGCGCCGCAGATTTAACTACCCCCAAACCCACGGGACAAATTTTGGCACTGAAACGTTTTAGCGCCCCAGCGGCAAAATCGCATCTGAGGGATGCAAAATCAGTACAGATATTTTCCAGCCCGCGTCCGTTTTCACCGCAACAAAAGTTGCCGAAGCCGTATTAAAAACGGTTCCGTCTGCCAGATACCGTGCCGCAACATTGCTGGCAATTGCGGTCGTATCATTCAGCATTTGCAGCCCCTGATGTGACCACGCAAACCGTTTGACGCCCTGGTCTTTCAGTTGCCCCAGAAAGCGCCCTAAAAGCGATGCCATACCGTCCCGCGACAGTTGGGATACAGTCTTACCAATAACTGTTACGGTATCGTTATAATTCTGTGACGCACGCACGGGATCATAGGCATTATAGGCATCCAGATACTGTGCGAAGAAAGCACTGGCATCATCGTCACCCACACTGCTGTCTTGGGGACTGTTGCCCCCCGGCGGGCTTTTATCAGTGCCTTCTTTTGTCTCAACCCTTGCTGCCATATAGACATACTCGGCCATATGCTTTGCGTTAAAGGTTGCTGAACGCTGTCGTATGTCCAGGTTATTTTCCAGAAACAGTTCCTGTTGGGCATCATTGTCATAATAAAAAACTTCGAACAACTCGGGCGCAGGCATACCTGCGGCCCAATCAACGCGTATCGCAGCTTTGTAGGTAAAGGCATGCGGGCGCTCAAGCGCCGTATCCATAAAGTCAGTGTGATCGGCCCAAAACTCATCATCCTTCCCGCCCTTCAGACGGCTGATTTTCAGCACATATTTTCGACTGTTGCTAGTGTCTACATCCGGTGTATCTTTTTGATACCGGTGATAGGTACCCGCAACTGCAAGCGCCCCGTCGCTCTTCAGATCTTTCTGAAACTGCGCCCAGGATGCGTGTCGCGCAGCAGCCGGACGCCTCGCACACTCAAAAAAGCTAAACCGGTCCAGCCCCTGAATGGACATCGCTCCTCGAGCACCTTCAATCCTGCCCTGTCGCCGTATCTGGCATTGCTCCTCCTCCTGCATGCGCTTCATTACATCCGCTTCTGCCCTCCAAGTAGGGCTATGCAGCACAAAAAGTCCCATCACGTCTTCTTTGGCACCTGAGACCCCTGTGGTATCTGCCACGTCTGCAGCGTTTACGGCCTGCAGTCCCCCAAGGGATGCGGTCACGAAGGATAGTCCCGTCATGCACGCCAGCGCTGTTCTGCGTGCTGCCATCATTAATAGTCCTCGCATATAATGTGCTCCTTCTCCGATTAGAGCCGAAGCATACATACCCACCTGCCAGCATGGGCGGATTGATTTTTCCGTAAAATGGTGCAATTTTGCACCAATGAAAGCATGGGATGATTATCAATTTATTCTGTCACTTGCGCGGACGGGCACGTTGCGAGGCGCGGCAAAGCTTATGGGCGTGAACCATTCAACGGTTTCCAGGCGGATCCAGGCACTGAATGATGCCTATAACCATAATGTATTTGAGCAAGTTGCCGGAGGATATCAAGCCACTCAAACTGGTGAGATTTTAGTCAAGGCCGCTGAGAAGATGGAGGCACTGGCGGAGGAAACAAACCATCTGATCAGCACGCAGGACATGCACCACCAAGGGGGTATAGATGTCTCCTTGCCAGAAGCGTATGCAGACTATTTACTGGCCGATGATATTAGTGCGTTTTGCAGAACATACCCCGACATTAAGTTGCGGATTGACAGCTCCTTTACTCTGGTCGATCTGGACAAGTCAGAAGCAGACGTTGTCATACGCGGCAGTGACACCCCACCGGACCATCTGGTTGGACGCCGTCTGTTTCCTTACGCAATTGGCTTTTATAGCACTGACGCATACCTGCGCACCGCGCCGGAAGAGGACCGGTGTTGGGTTGGTGGCATGGACGAAAAATGGCATAGAGAACTTCTGGCACTATCCCCCTACCCCAACCATCCTTTGCAACTGCAACTAAAGGACATCACCGCCCGGCACCGCATTGTTGCACGTGGTTTTGGCATGTATGTGGGGCCCTGCTTTCTTGGCGACACGGACCCTACCGTTCGTCGCCTGCCGGGCACAAAACCCCTGTTGCAGCAGGACTTATGGATTTTAACGCACCCTGACTTGCGCACCAGCCCCCGCATCAAAACTCTGATCAGTTTCCTGACAAAGGCCCTCCTTGAGAAAAAAGATATAATCCAGGGCACTAACACTCCCGCCGCAGTTCCTAACGACAATAGTGTTCCGCTCTGAATATGGACACCAAAGAGGATCATGGCTTTTGACAAATGAAGTTTCAGGTCGGCCCACTAAAACCATGGTTTAATTTCATCAGCAACTATTTGACAAGTGCCAATTGTCTATACAGTATTCCAGCGTGTAAAAATCCTTTGCGTCTGTCCACAGGGAGGGGCACGGCGTCTTAATCGGAATCTATTGCGCTATAGAAATGGCCCGCGGGCTAATAAACAAAAGGCAAAAAAATGGACAGAAGGCAATTTATCAAACTAACTGGTGTGGGGCTTGGGGGCCTTATGCTACCCGTGATTGGGAATGCAGTATCCGCAGAAGCTCTGCTAGAGCCAGCAGCAGATGTCGCGATGAAAAAGCGGATGACCAATGTCGCCCTGAACGCGGCAACGTCAAAGGGGGCAACCTATGCTGACGTACGTATCGGACGGTATCTGAACCAATTCATCACCGCTCAGGAAAAACGTGTCGATAACGTAGTGAATACAGAATCCTACGGCATTGGTGTTCGTGTGATAGCGGACGGCACATGGGGTTTTGCCTCTACATCCGACATGACGGATGACGGCATTGCAAAGGCAGCCGAAACAGCCGTTGCGGTGGCAAAGGCAAATGCCAAGTTTCAGACAGATCCCGTGCAGCTAGCCCCTGTCGAAAGCTACGGCGATGTTGAATGGAAAACACCAATCAAGAAAAATGCCTTCGAGGTTCCAATTAAGGAAAAGGTCGACTTGCTTCTGGAAGCAAACAATGCAGCCCTTTCAAACGGTGCGAACTTCATCACCAGCGTATTGTTCCTGGTGAACGAGCAGAAATATTTCGGATCGACTGAGGGCACATACACAGATCAGGATGTGCACCGCCTCTGGTGTCCATTCTTTGCCACAGCTGTGGGTGAAAGCGGCTTCAAACAGCGCCAAGGCCTTGGAAACCCAGTTGGAATGGGTTTTGAATATCTGGATGGTCGCGAAGAAGACAAAATCCGCGTGCAGGGTGCCAACATCGGGTACGGCAAGTCATATGACCTTGTCGAAGATGCGACCGAGGCAGCCAAACAGCTTCAGGTAAAACTGAAGGCCAAATCGGTAGAGCCTGGCAAATATGATCTGGTTCTCGACCCGCACCACCTGATGCTGACAATCCATGAAAGCGTAGGACACCCGCTGGAACTTGACCGTGTTCTTGGCTATGAAGCCAACTATGCGGGCACCAGCTTTGCAACGCTCGACAAATGGAAAAGCGGCACGTTTGAATATGGGTCTGACAAAGTCAATCTGTTTGCGGACAAGACCCAGGTTGGCTCCCTTGGCTATGTTGGCTGGGACGATGAAGGCGTGAAGACCAAGGAATGGGACCTTGTAAAAGACGGTATCCTTGTAAACTATCAGGCGATCCGCGATCAGGCCCATATCATTGACGAAAAAGAATCGCATGGCTGCTGTTATTCCCAAAGCTGGCGTGATGTGCAGTTCCAGCGGATGGCAAACGTCTCCCTGCGTCCTGGCGAAGAAGACAAAAGCGCAGAAGATGTGATCGCAGGCGTTGAAAACGGTATCTATATCGTTGGCCGCGGATCTTTCTCGATTGATCAGCAGCGCTATAACTTCCAGTTTGGTGGTCAGCTTTTCTATGAAATCAAGGACGGCAAGATCGTTGATCAGATCGAAGATGTTGCTTACCAGTCCAATACACAGGAATTCTGGAACAGTTGTACCGATCTGGCTGGCAAGTCTGACTACAGAATTGGTGGATCATTCTTTGATGGTAAGGGGCAGCCGCCCCAGGTAAGCGCCGTTTCACACGGTTGCCCTACCACCCGCTTTAACAATGTAAACGTGATCAGCACGGCCCGTAAGGTCTAGTTGGCGTTTGGCAAATCAAGGAATTATACATCATGGCTATTATGACAAGAGAAGAAGCTAAAGCGCTATTGACCAAGGTCCTGTCCTATTCAAAGGCAGAAGCGTGCGAATGTAATCTGGACGGTGAAGTAAACGGCAATATTCGGTATGCCCGTAACACCGTTAGCACATCTGGTGAACTAAACGACGTGAACCTGACCGTTCAGTCATCATTCGGCAAAAAGCAGGGAACCGCATCGACAAACGAGTTCACTGACGCAGCGATTGAGAAAGTGGTTCGCGCATCAGAAGAGCTGGCAAGACTGGCGCCTGATAATCCGGAATTCATGCCAATTCTGGGCCCGCAGGAATATGAAAAAGTGAACACACATTTTCAGTCCACTGTTGATGTGGACCCATCCTGGCGCGCAGAAGCAGCAGATGCCAGCATCGCAGCTTCCAAAGCTAACAATCTGGTATCCTCCGGCTACCTGAATGACAGTGAAACATTTGCTGCTGTCATGAACTCCAAAGGGCTTTTTGCCTACAACAAGATGACCAACGTTAGCTTCACTGCAACAATCCGAACTGCGGATGGCAAGGGGTCTGGCTGGGTTTCCCGCGACTTTAACGACGCGAAGAAAATGGACACAAAGGAAGCGTCCGCAATCGCAATCCAGAAGTCCATGGACAGTGTTGACGGCAAGGCGATGGAGCCAGGTCGCTACACTGTGATCATGGAACCTGCAGCCACGGTGCAGTTGTTGCAAAATATGTTCAGCGCAATGAATCAAAGAACAGCGGATGAAGGCCGTAGTTTCCTGTCTGGCAAATCAAAGGAAGAAGGCGCGCCCAAAAACCGTCTTGGTGAAAAAATGTTCGACGAACGCGTCACCATTTACACCGATCCGCAAAGCCCGGATGCGCCAACACATCCTTTTTCAGGGGACGGCGCAGCCTTTCGCAGAACCGACTGGATCAAAGATGGTGTTGTCACCACCATGCCAAACTCCCGCTACTGGGCAGAGAAAACCGGCATGCCCTATGTTCCGACGCCCTACACTGGCGGTGGTCTGTTCGCAGGGCAAACCCCGATCAATATGGACGGCGGTGACGAAAGTCTCGAGGATATGATCAAGAACACCCGGCGCGGTGTTCTGGTGACACGCCTGTGGTATATCCGTCAGCTTGATCCGCAAAGCCTGATGTACACGGGGCTGACCAGGGACGGGACATTCTACATTGAAAACGGAGAGATCAAATATCCGATCAAAAACTTCCGCTTCAATGAAAGCCCGATCGTCATGCTGAATAACATCGAAGCACTGGGCAAGCCCCAGCGCATCAATGGCTGCATGATTCCTCCGATGAAACTGCGGGACTTTAACTTCAGCTCCCTTTCTGACGCGGTGTAATTTCATCAGGGAAAGCCTAATGAAGGATTGGGGAGCAACTCCAGCCCCCAATCCCTTTTCCTATACAGGAGCAGACGTTGGACCGTCGTCATTTTCTGAAATCCATTGCTGCATGCGGACTGGGCTCCTGCCTTGTACCCACACGTGCTTTCGCATCTGACGACGACTATGACTTTTACTTCACCAGACTAAGCTACGAATCCGGCAACTGGGAAGTTGACGAGAGAGCACCGGCCAATATCCTCAACAGCCTGATAGAATATACAACAATCCGGGTAGACTTGCGCGAACGGGTAATCGCTCTTGAAGACCCTTTGATGCTGCGGTCGCCATTTTGCTACATGGCCGGACACAGGCTCGTGGAATTCAACAACGCGGAAGCCGAAAACTTCGAAACCTATGTCCGCAATGGCGGTTTCGTCTTTGTTGACGATTGCAATCACGATATTGACGGTCTGTTCGCACGTACTTTTGAAGAGCAAATGGCCAAAATATTTGGCCCAGATGCGCTGAAAAAAATACCGAACGACCATCCCCTATATTCGAGTTTTTTCAAGTTCGACGGCCCACCAACTACAGGGCTTGAACTGAATGGCTGGGGTGATGACCTGGTACATGATTACCTGAAAGCCATTGAGATAGATGGCAAAATCCGGGTGCTATACAGCAACAAGGATTATGGGTGCGAATGGGACTATGACTTTCGGAATAAACGGTGGCTTGCAAAAGACAACACGCGCTTCGCCGTTAATATCGTTATGTACGCCATGACGGGCTAACTATATTCACCAAAAAAAGAAATGAACGACAGCATGAACACACAGGACATCAAGGAAAGAATCAACCAGCTCGACAAAGTCGTTGATGAAGTTGGCAAAGTTATCGTCGGTCAACGTACCGTCGTTGAAGAACTACTCATCAGCATCTTGGCTGGTGGTCACTGTCTTCTGGAAGGGGTGCCGGGACTGGCCAAAACCCTGATGGTCAATACGCTGGCGAAAACCCTTGATCTCGGTTTCCACCGGGTACAGTTCACACCGGATTTGATGCCCAGTGATATTATCGGCACCGAAATCCTTGAAGAAGATCATGCCACTGGCAAACGTTTCTTCAAAT
The DNA here is from genome assembly GCF_014656395.1 of Kordiimonas sediminis. GTDB lineage: Bacteria > Pseudomonadota > Alphaproteobacteria > Sphingomonadales > Kordiimonadaceae > Kordiimonas_A > Kordiimonas_A sediminis. The sequence goes on along the minus strand of NZ_BNCI01000001.1, from coordinate 1,369,677 downwards.
TCCGAAAAGGTCCCGTGTTCACCAATATTCTGCTGGCGGATGAAATCAACCGGACGCCGCCCAAGACTCAGGCTGCCCTCCTCGAAGCGATGCAGGAACGGTCCATCAGCTATGGGGGCGAACAACACAAGCTGCCCAAACCTTTCTTTGTTCTGGCGACCCAAAACCCTGTTGAACAGTCCGGCACCTACCCCCTGCCGGAAGCGCAGCTCGACCGTTTCCTGATGTTTATTCAGGTCGGCTACCCGACAGAACAGGACGAAATTGAAATCCTGAACCGTACCACAGGATCATATAACCCGGACCTAAGCACCGTGCTGACAGGGGATGATATGATTGCCTTACAGGACCTGGTGCGGTCGGTTGAAGTGTCCGAGGATATTCTAAAATATGTGGCCCAAATTGTTCGGGCTACGCGCCCGGATGAAAGCCAGGTTCCCATGGTACGCGACTATGTACGCTGGGGTTCCGGGCCACGGGCGGGACAGGCCCTTGTCATGTGCGCGAAGGCAAAGGCACTCCTGTCTGGAAGGTTTGCAGTAACCCTTCCGGATATCCGATTTGTCGCTAAGGCTGTCCTGCGACACCGCATTCTTAGAAGTTTCATGGCCGAGGCAGAAGAGATCAGTATTGAAGATATTATTGATGATCTTTTCAAACATGTACCGGAACCCAAAAGCCAGCTAGAGGGCTAACCCTCCATGGAAAGGTTCCTTGACCCCAGAACACTATCCCGGATTAAGGATCTGCCCCTTGTTGCAAAAACAGTGGCAGACGGGTTTTTGCACGGGCTGCATGAAAGCCGGATGCGCGGTGTCGGGGTGGAATTTAGCCAGTACCGTCAATATGAAGAAGGCGACGATCTAAGCCGGATCGACTGGAAACTGTTTGCACGCTCGGACCGTTATTTTGTCAGGGAAGCCGAGCGCGAAAGCGAGATATCCGTCTGGTTTGTTGTTGATGCAAGCGCATCCATGGCGGTAGCCAGCGAAGACGCAGACGGTTGGACCAAACTGGACTATGCAAAACATCTGATAGCGACCATGGCATATATTGCTGGCCGTCAGGGCGATAGTATTGGTTTGATGGCTCTATACGATGATAGCGCGGCCATCACGCCCCTTGGCACCGGCGACCAGCACTGGTCAGCCCTTCTTCGGAAGCTCGTAACAGTAAAACCGGGGCAACGCTTCCCGGCAGAGGATGCCGCTAAACAGTATCTTCCCCTGCTACAACAACACGGTATGGTTTTCGTCCTCAGTGATTTCTATCAGGAAAAATCTGAAATCTATGACTTCGTGAACCGCCTGGCAGGTAAACATACCGAAGTCATCGCCATGAAGCTCAACTGTGATGATGAAGAAAATTTCCCTTTCACCGGCCCGGTCAGGTTTGAAGATGCAGAAACCGGCGAACAAATACTGGTGAATGCACGTGATGCGCAACAGATCTATAAAACTGCCCGGGACGCGCATACAGAAGAAGTCAGGCTAACGCTCCTGAAGCGAGCGATAGAGCTGACAACCATCAATATTGATGCCCCCATGGATCAGGCACTGTATGACTTTCTGCGAAACCGCAGTCGGGTGGTACGGTAGATGATCTATTCCTCTGGGACATTTACTTTCCTGAATGCTGTTGGCCTTGTGGGCCTGCTGACGCTTCTGATTCCCATACTGATCCATTTGTTTAATCGGAGCAAAGGGCGGCGTGTTGTATTAGGGTCAGTAGAATTTCTAAGAACAGCCGCAATGCAGCGCGTTACCGAGATCAGATTGAAGCAATATCTGCTGCTGGCGTTTCGACTGGGTATTTTTACGCTGGCTACTTTCATTTTGGCGGAGTTTGCAGGCAATATAGCCGGGGATGAAGACAGGGAAAGCGTGTTTGTCACCCCGATGTGGGCACAGTCCGCAACAGACACTGATTGGCAAACGCTTGAAGAAAATCACCCGGATGCTGTCGTCCACAGGATTGAAGGTGATGACACGGCTTGGGCACACATTCACCAAACCCTGACAGAGCGCGAACACAGCGGCACTATCCACATTTATGCCAGCGCGACAGCAGGTGAAATTGGGAGCAGCTGGCCAGAGTTCGCCCAGCCAGTGACGTGGCATTTTTCTAATACGTCCGCGAGTGCCATGGATTCTGAACAATCCTACAATATCTTACTTGTTTCGAATCCGGAACAGTTGTCCATTCTGAACAATCTGCAAACTGCGTTTGATCGTTTGAACCAGCACCGGGCAATTGACTATACAGTTACGGTGACAGCGCCCAACGCCCTTCAAAACCAAACCGGGACACTGTTCGACTGGTTGATCTGGCTACCAGAAACATCCGAGCTTCCTGATCTGTCAGGCTTTGGTATCCCCCCAAAAAAGGCACTCTTTTTTGCGCGAGGGTCAAGACCTACGGACGAAACGGTCACATTGCCCGACTATCCCTTTTCCCGTTTTCACATCTCGGAAATAGGCGACATCCAATCCGGGCATGCGGCATGGATCACCGGTTCTGGCACCCCTGCGCTGGTGACTTTCGTATCGAACGGGGCTATGTGGCATCAGGCTGGTTTCAACCTTGGCGCGGGCTCAAGTGACCTGCTGGCAAAACCAGAATTTCCGATCATATTACTGTCTTTATTGCAGGAAACAGAAGGAAAACTGGATAGGGCTTTAACCGATCCGGTCTATCGGGACACGGCGGCGTCCCCTGACGGGGCAGGATATAGCCATCCTTTGTCAGACCTGTCCGCTTGGCTGGTTCTTTTAATCGCCCTACTTTGGGTTGGTGAACGTATTCTGAGCGAAAGGCAATCCCGTGACAGATAGCCGCAGAACTCAGTCTGGCCAAAACGGTAGCCTACATGATCGCCTTACCCACTCGGTGCGGTATCTGAAGCGCAGAACTTTATTGTCTGCCCTGCTCCGCTTGCTTGCAGTTGCGGCTTTTGTGGTGATGGTAATGGCCTTTTTCAAAATGCCTATTGCGGTCAAAGTTGCTACGCCTTTGCTTGTTGTCGTCACGGGCCTTCTTTTGTTGCCGCGACACCGCGGATACAGGGAAATATCTGTCGCAACCTTCTTGTTGCACCTGAACCGCAAGATACCCGAACTGGAGGAAAGCGGTCAGCTCCTCTTGGCGGACAGAACGACACTCCCACCCTTAAAACAGCTACAATTCGACCGCGCAGAAGCAGCGTTTGAAAGGGCCGTTCAAGATCATTCTTTGTGGGTACCCCCTTTAAAAGCAAAGACGCCCATTGCCCTTACCCTTCTATTCTTGATGCTTGCAGTCGCACTCTACCAATATGACTGGCGGAAAACTGCCAGACAAAATATGTATGAACAAACGGCAGAAAATGTTCTGTTGCCAGCCTCGATTACGGAAGCGACTGTAACAGTAACGGCCCCGCCCTACACAAATCTTGCCCCCTCTGTTATGCAGGATTTGAACATAAAAACGGTTGAAGCCAGCCAGATTATGTGGCGTCTGAAATTTTCACGGATGGACGGGCGCTATATGCTTCATGCCAGTGACGGGGAACTGGTACCCTTCACCGCAGACACCGATGGATCCTTCCGCGCCGAGATGATCGCCGACAGTACCGGACTATACCGGATCATGCATTCAACCAGCGACGGAGAGGCGCAGGTTGGTGACTTTTACACGCTTCAGGTTTTCAAAGATCGCGCACCGGATATTGATATCCGCGAACCAGAGAAACGGGTGCTTGAGATACCCAAAAACGGGGACCCGTTTTTCCGGTCTATTGTGGAGGTACGGGATGATTTCGGGGTGGCTGGTGCACAGATCCTTGCGTCAGTGGCAAAGGGAACGGGGGAAGCTGTCAAATTCCGGGATGAAGTCTTCAGCTTTGACCAGCAGACTACGACAGAAAATGGGTATCAATACAGCAAGGATTGGGACCTTTTAGCCCTTGGGATGGAACCCGGGGATGAGGTGTATTTCAGCGTCGAAGCCTGGGACAATAAAACACCAACACCCAATCGCGGCAAGTCTTCAACCGTCATAGTGAAATGGTTGGATGATGTAGAAGTCCCTGTTGCTGCGGCGGGTATTGTTATCAATCTTGAACCGGAATATTTCAAAAGCCAGCGCCAGATTATCATCGAAACAGAACAGCTGATAGAAGATCAAAGCATTCTGGACGCACAGGAATTCAAAGATATTTCTTACGGCTTGGGGCAGGCACAAAGCGATCTGAAGCAGCGGTACGGCCAGTATCTGGGCGACGAATTTGGCGAAGGACCGGGGGACCAGCTAGCGGAGGCTGGCCGCGCCGACACGGGCGCAGATGATGACCATGAAGAGGGCCACGACCATGGCCATGAGGAAGCAGAAGTATCAGCCCCCGAGGTTGGCCATACCCATGAAGGGGCTGATCAGGCCACAAGCAGGAGCGGTGCGGCTGAAATGATTGCACGGTTTGGACATAATCACGGCGACTCTGATGTCGGCCCAATTGCCAAACGCGACCCCAAAACACTGATGAAAAAAGCGGTCAGCATAATGTGGCAGGCTGAACTGCATCTGATGTTGGCAGAACCGGAAAAAGCCCTGCCGTATGAATATGAAGCACTGAAGTTCCTGAAACTCGCCAAACAGGCTGACCGGATTTATGTTAAACGTCTGGGCTTTGAACCCCCGCCTGTATCAGAAGACCGGCGCCTGACCGGGGAGTTGGACGACATTGAAAGTTTCCGCCGCGACGAAGCAGCCACCCCTGAAAACGACCGTGATGAGGCTCTGTTGCTTGCGGGCTATAAACTGCTGTCGAACCCGGAAAGAGAGACAGCACTTCTTTCTGAACAGACACGGCAGACGCTTACTGACCTGAAGGACTATTTCCTGCAGGCTGCACAGGACAGACCGGCGCTGATTACCCATGTGGCAACACTTGAAAAACTGATCGCCACCCGCAGTCTGGCACTTGCCGATTGTGATGACTGTGTAACCGGCATCCAGCGCACCTTGTGGCACCTGCTGAAGGATCCGATTGCGCAGCCATCGGTCGGGCAACAATATTATCTACATGGTGATCAGATCATTTCTGACGGGGTAAGCACGTATGACTAACCTTTTCCCCTGGACACTTGAAACGGCCGGTACACTGACAGTAGTTACTGCAGCACTGCTTATAGTGGCGCTGATGCTAACACTCCCCAAAGTACGGCGCAGACTGGCAGGCAGTCCCGTGCGCCTTGTCGGCGTTACCCTCCTGAACCTTCTGGCAGCAGGTGCGTTATTCCTTCTAGGGCTGGACATTCGCACATCTGACCAGTCCCCACAAAATATCATTCTCCTGACAGACCCGTCTACCCCTGCCCCGGCACAGACGGGAAGCCAGGTTTTCACGCTGGTAGAAACCGGCACACAAAAAGACACGATAAGACTGCATGATATTGGCCAGCTTGCGCTGAAGGTACCCGCTATTGATACCTTGACGCTTGTTGGAAATGGCCTTGATGCACCCGAATTGAATACACTACCCCCTGTCCAAAATCTGGAATGGCAGCCGCCACAAATTTCCGGGTTTGCCGATATGCGCTGGCAGCGCTCCCTTACGGTTGGTGAGCCGCTTCAGATTTATGGCCGCTACATAACCGGCGGTGATACGGATAAAATCCTGCGTATCAAACTTCTGGACCCCGCGGGCGATGAAATTGGTACCGTCAACACCAAAAGCGACGCACCCTTTATCCTGTCTGCGGTACCGCGGGCAGAAGGCCATCTTGCATACCAACTTGTTGCTACTGAACGGGACGGCACCGTACTTCATACTGAAAATCTGTATCTGTTTGTCACGGCCGTAAACCCTGCCCGTATTCTTGTTGTTCAGTCGGCACCGTCCTATGAAACCCAGCACCTGAAAAACTGGGCCAAAGAGTTCGGCGCGAAAATGCTTATACAAAGCCAGATAAGCAAGGACCGCTTTCTAACGCAGACGGTGAATTTCCCAGACGCCCCAACCAACACTATTTTCACCAGCGATACCCTGCGTAACTTTGATTTGATGATTATCGATGGACGCTTTTATGCTGGCATGGACAGCGAACAACGAAACACCCTTGAAATGGCTGTTACCGGTGGGCTTGGTCTTTTCATATTGGCTGACCGCGAATTAATCGCGGCGGTTCAGGCGGGTGATATAAGGGTCGGCGCTGTTGCCATCGAGGGGCAGGACCCCGCACCCGAAACGGTTACTCCTGTCTGGCCGGGGATCACATCGGACATCCCTTTGCCCGTGTTGGCCGTTGCCCTGAAGGGGAATTCAGCCTCCCCGCTACTGCAAAGCACCGACGGCAAAGTCCTAAGCGTGTCGACCCCACAAGGCCTCGGCAAAATCGCAGTCAGCATTCTAAGGGAGCGTTATATCCTGGCGACAAGTGGTGAACGCTCGGCCTATGCAGCTTACTGGGCCCACATACTGCGCAGCCTTGGCCGCGCTGACGCTGCCGTCCGCATTGTGCCTGAACCCTCTGACCAGATAGCCCTAGTGGACCGTGCAAACCGTTTGTGCGCCCTGACCGCCGATTCGGGGATAAAGTTTCAGATACGCACAGTTCGTCAGGATACAGAGGAAACGGTACAGGCCAACCAGGATAGCTTGGGCGCACCCTTATGGTGCGCTGTCCACTATGCACGTGAAAGTGGGTGGCACAGGGTCACCGCAGAAACTGCTGACGGAGAGAAGGCCGAAAGTGCCTTTTACGTCTACGCCGCAAATGACTTCAGCGCGCAAGCACAGTACAGCAGGCAGCAAGCAACAAAACGCTATCAGGAACGGCTACTGAATGGGGGGCAACCGGAAACGTCCGCCTTCACGCAGCGAACTCCGATAGATAAAACCTGGCTGTGGATTTCTTTCATTATCCTTGCCAGCCTGTTGTGGATAGAGCGCAAAATCCCACTTAGAGCCCCTAAACCATAACCCGTGCGAACCGGGTTCAGTTCAACATACCGCCCGTCCAGCGCTGCGTGACGTGATGCGCATGCCTCGGCACCACCCATCAAGTCATTGCCAGCAGATGTGACTGAGGCAGGCTGTTTCACCGACTTTGCAGGTTTTTATTGTTCCCATTTTGGGTGGGATCGGGTTGTAAGAGCCGTCCAAGCGAAGCATGATAGTAGCGCTGCCGGTAGTAATAAGTCTACCGATTAGTAGCGTCATATATTTTGCGTAAATTCCATGCGGAACCCCACCGTTCAGTGAAGCTGATGGTATGCATATAAGAATACTATTTGAGACGGGAAATCGTGGTAGGGGCGGAGAGACTTGAACTCCCGACCAATCCGTTATGAGCGGACTGCTCTAACCAGCTGAGCTACGCCCCCATACCACGCCGGAGTTGTTAGCAAAAGCGAGCGCAGAAAAACAGCAAAAAATGCATGTGCCGTATAATTTAAGCCGCTTGCGCCAACGTTTTACTTACAGTGCGTCGATTTCATCTTTCAGGCGGTTGCTTTTATCGGTGAGTATGCGTTCCAGAACGCGCACCCGTTCTTCCAGATTTTGAATGCGCTCTGCCGTGCTGTCATCCATATCCGTCCGGGCTGATGCTTGCTGTTGTTTGGACTTGATCCAGTTATTAATGACCCCTGCGATCATAACAATCGCTACAATTATCGCGGCTGCTTCGAAAACATGCATTGCTTCTCTCTCTGTCGGTTTTTATAGTATCACCTATATATAAGCGCAGCGTACCAATTTTCAAAGAAGCAACAGCGTAATACGGCATCATTTACCTTCATATCTCTTACAACAGTTGAGTATAGAATGAATTCTCCCAAATCTCTTGAAGCTCTTTGCATATCTGATCAGGCTTCCCGCCTTGTTGATATATGGCATGAAGAACGTGTGCGTGAGAATGCCCTGTGTCCACAAAAAGCCAGTCTTTCCATGGTGAAGCTGAAAACTATTCTGCCCTACATTTACCTGAGCAAATGGGAAGGTACAGATGCCCTGGTACTGCAGATATCAGGTACCCAGCTTGATGCATGGCTAGGCAAGAATTTGGCCGGGATTGATCTGCTGTCGCTGTTTCAGGGCGATGAAATACAGAAGAATGTCGATTTTTATCAGTCCATCAGGACAAAACCATGCGCAGGTAAAGTAACCCGCAGGCGTGTTACACTAGAGACCAATCTGCAATTTGATTATACTACGATCCAACTGCCGCTGTTTAATGCAGAGGGACAGGTATCCCATATTATCGGGGTTGGACATCAGGCCATGGATGCGTATGATCAAACCAAACCTGTGTCCACCGATTTCAGCAAGACTGTCGCCAACTATCTTGAGCATATCGACATTGGTGCAGGTATCTAACAACTGCCACTGAGCGCAGCAGCCGTACCCAAATCATGAGGCTGGGCGTATCCAAAGCGACCACCCACGAAAATCAAGCGCCGTATCATACTGACCAAGTATATCCATGCCAATGATTACAGCGGCAGCACGGCCTGCCCCAAACGCCCTGAAAACTGGTAGTGGTGCCGCCATGATTTGCCCTGGCCGGAAAGTAACGTCGCCAAGCTTTATTGACCCGACGGGAACCGTTGTAGCAGTAATACCGCGGCCAGATGCCTCAACACGGGGCGTATCTGCGCCAGTGACAGTGCTATCATGCTTTTCCAAAAGCAGCGCAGCAGCAGGGTTCAAAACAGTTACCGAGGCCCCGGTATCCAAAATTGCTGGGATTGTTTCCCCGTCAATCTGCACATCAACCGCAATGGAGCCGTAGCCGACGGGCCTGCCCTGCACCGACTGCCAGCCATCCCCTGACAAGGCGGATAAATCGGGAGCCAACGTCACGGGCTGTCCCTTTTCCAGCAACAGTACCCGCCCCCTAAGGACATCAACACCCACCAATCCAAAAACACCATTTCTTTTTGGATCTGGCATAGCAACGGTATCCCGCAGGTCAAAGTCATAGCCAAATATTTGAACTACACCAACCTTGTAGAGCGACATTTCCTGCGTGCCCGTTGCGGTGATAACTGCGCGCGACTGCATCGGCAGTGCCTCTAGTCCAAGTTCAGTCGCCAGCGACCGGTATAAAACCGTTCGGCTGGCCCCCGTATCGACGATGAAGGGATAACCAACACCCCCTTGGCCAATACGGACAAGAGTTACAGGGCGGCCTTCACTTTGAACGGTTTCGCGGCTTGGGATGAACGGTGCAGACCCTGCATCATCTGTGGCGGCCGCATATTGACTGCCAGTCAAAAGCTGTACTGATACAATAACATAGAGCAAAACAGCAAAGGGCCGCACAACCGTGCAGCCCTTTTGACTTTTACTGTTCAAGAACACTCTACCGCACCCTATGTATCGAGGAAGCTCCGCAACTGGCGGGAGCGACTTGGATGTTTCAGCTTCCGAAGCGCTTTCGCTTCAATCTGACGAATACGTTCCCGTGTAACAGAGAACTGTTGACCCACTTCTTCCAAAGTATGGTCCGTATTCATACCAATACCAAAACGCATCCGCAAAACACGCTCTTCACGCGGTGTCAGTGACGCCAGAACCCGGGTTGTCGTCTCGCGCAGATTCGACTGGATCGCAGCATCCACCGGCAGGATCGCATTCTTGTCTTCAATGAAGTCTCCAAGATGGCTGTCTTCCTCGTCACCAACCGGTGTTTCAAGGGAGATCGGCTCCTTGGCGATCTTCATAACCTTGCGCACTTTTTCAAGTGGCATGGACAGACGTTCCGCAAGCTCTTCTGGTGTGGCTTCGCGGCCAATCTCGTGCAGCATCTGCCGGCCCGTACGAACCAGCTTGTTGATTGTTTCAATCATATGCACCGGAATACGAATAGTGCGCGCCTGGTCCGCAATAGACCGGGTGATAGCCTGCCGGATCCACCATGTTGCATATGTGGAGAATTTATAACCGCGACGATATTCAAACTTGTCCACCGCCTTCATCAGACCGATATTACCTTCCTGAATAAGATCAAGGAATTGCAAACCACGGTTCGTATATTTCTTGGCAATCGAGATCACCAGACGGAGGTTAGCCTCCACCATTTCTTTCTTTGCAATCCGGGCTTCTTTTTCACCCTTTTGCACTGTCCGGACAATTTTCCGGAACTCCGCAACCTTCAAACCCGTGCGGCTGACAACATCCCCGATCTGGGAGCGAATATGGCGGACGGCAGTTTCTTCATTATCAACAAATGCGGCCCAGCCTTTACCCTTCAATTTGCCAACACGCTCAAGCCAGCCTTCTTCAAGCTCGTTGCCTTCATACTCGTCGAGGAAAGCCGTGCGGCTGACTTTATGGGATTCTGCCAGACGTAACAAACGTCCAGACAAGCTCATCAAACGTTTGTTCAAACCATACAGTTCGTCGACCAGTTCTTCGATCCGCAGGTTATTAAACTTGACGGAACTCACCAGCTCGATCAATTCAGAACGAAGCTTTTTGAAGCGTCTTTCCTGCGGTGTGGATAATGCATCCCCGGCAACAACCGCAGTCATGCGAGCATCCTGCAGTTTGACGTATTTTTTGAATGTCGCAGCGATTAGACGGAATTTCTCGATAGTTTCAGGCTTCAGGTGCTCTTCCATCGCAGACAGCGACATGGTGTTATCGTCATCATCGTCGTCGTCATCATCCCTTGAACGACCGCCTTCACCGTCTTCACCTTCTGTGCTGTCTTCGTCACTTTTCTCTTTATCGTCATCGTCATCATCATCGTCGTCATCGCTACTAGCGCTCTCAGCAATAACATCGCCTGCGTTTTCGTCTTCCAGCTCTTCGGTATTGGGCTCTTTGCCGATCGTTGCCTCAAGATCAATAATGTCCCGCAGCAGCATTTCTTCGTTTTCAAGTCTGGTCGCCCATTCGATAATCGCCTGAAACGTCAACGGGCTCATGCAAAGCCCTTCGATCATGGTCGCACGGCCTGCTTCAATACGCTTTGCAATGGCGATTTCGCCTTCGCGTGACAGCAGTTCTACAGTGCCCATCTCACGCAGATACATGCGAACAGGGTCATCCGTACGGTCCCCGGCGTCTTTCTTGGTCTCAGACGCAACAAATTCGTCCTTCTTGCCCTCAGCCTCTTCCGGGTCTTCGTCACCGTCGGTAACATTAATGCCCATCTCGGAGAGCATGGTCATAATATCTTCAATTTTTTCAGATGACATTTCTTCGGTTGGCAAAGCCGCATTAAGTTCATCATATGAGATGTACCCACGCTCCTTCGCCTTGACGATCATCTTTTTGACAGCCGCCTCCGTAGCATCAGACATTGGGTCATTGCTGCCCTCTTCTGAGCGAGTGTCTTTTTGATCATCCTGAGTCTTGGTCGTTGCCATTAAAAAATTCTCCAGATTCGCGGCTTTGCGCTTACGAATCGCAGTCTATACCATAAATTTTGATGGGGTACCCCTTGATTCGGCCCCATTTTAACTTTTTCGATGACTTTTTACTGGTTTTAAGCCTCATGAACCTTATTTGATTCGATACCATACCCGTAAATAGTCGCTTCTTTTTCTTCCAATGCTCGAAACACTTGCTGGGCAGCAAAAAAACGTTCCTGATTTTCCTCGGTCATATCAGCAGCATATTCTGCTTCTGCCCTCAAATAGTCAGACCGCGCAGATGTTAAATGCCGATACCGTGCCATCGTATGAGCAAACCCCGTTTCCGCATCCCCCAGCGCCGCCTCTGGATAGGCGAACCAGTCTCCCTTCAGCGCCTTGTCCTGCATCAACTTACCGGCCACATGGGCAAGCCCGCTTTCGCTTATTTGGTGTTGAACATGCTCTCGGTCAAGGCTTATTTCGTCATCAATCATCTGAATGAGCAAATTTCTTATCTGCCCCAAGTCCTCATCCACCAGATTTAGCGCGGCAACCTCCTCTGTATATTTCAGCAGGATCGCAGGATGATTGATCAAGCACAGCAGTAATATACGTTCAATCATGATGGTGACCGGCTCCACTCCGCGAGATCGCCCCAGCATTGTTTTAGCCAACAGTCCGGTTGCCAATCCTTGCCCTTTGCGACCATGGCCAGAGCGTGGTGAATACTTTCCCTTTTCATGCCCCGCTGTCCATTTCTTCTGCGGTCTGAATAACTGATACAGGCGATCCCGAAACTCGCCCTGATAGAGCTTTTTGATATTCTCGTCCTGAATATCAGCAAGCTTGATAAAAATTGCCTTTTCAAGCCCGGCGCGGCGTTCCGGCGTATCGACTGCAACACCGTCCGTCAGCGACTGCCAAAGAACACTGACAAGCGGGTCGGCTGTATCAATCATGGTTTCTAGGACGGTTTTGCCTTCTTTACGAACCAGCGTGTCCGGGTCTTCACCTTCCGGCATAAACAGAAAGCGCAGAGATTTTCCTGGCTGGAGCATCGGCAGCGCCCTGTCCATCGCCCGTGTCGCAGCGCGTCGGCCCGCATTATCACCATCAAAGGATAATATTGGTTCATCTGCCATATGCCATAAATGGGCGATTTGCTCTTCGGTCAGGGCTGTTCCAAGGGGCGCCACACAGTAAGGAATACCTGCCTCTGCCAGTGCAATGACATCCATATATCCTTCAACGACCATCACCTGCCCGGTATCATAAGCAGCCTGACGGGCATTGGCCCAGTTATAAAGGGTAGCCCCTTTATGAAACAGGCTTGTTTCCGGACTGTTAAGATATTTCGCCTTCACGTCGGATGACAGGGCCCGCCCGCCAAATGCGATAATACGGCCCTGTCTGTCTGCAATCGGGAACATCAGGCGATCCCGAAACCGGTCATAACTCTCACCACCACTTTCGGGCTTGATCACCATGCCAGTTTCGATCAACTGATCCTCGGTCACCCCGCGCGCAAGCATGGCGTCTTTAAGGTGGGTTCGCCCCGCGCGTCCGCCCGGCGCATAGCCAAGCCGAAAAGATGTAATGGTGTCCGACCGCAAGCCTCGCCCACGCACATATGAAAGCGCACTCGCGCCGACAGCCCCCTGCAGCTGTGCTTCATACCATGTGGTCACCATTTCCATCACTTCTGAAAGGCTGGATCGTTTCTTGTCCCGTTCCACTTGTTCACGGGACGGCTTAGGTACTTCCATCCCGACTTCACCAGCAAGCTTTTCAATCGTTTCAGGGAAAGTCAGACCCTCGGTCCCCATGACAAAGTCGATAACACCGCCATGTGCCCCGCACCCGAAACAGTGATAAAAGCCCTTTTGATCATTAACGGTAAAAGAAGGCGTTTTCTCCCCGTGGAAGGGACAAAGTCCTGTATGCTCCCTGCCGCGACGCACAAGCTTGACCGTCCGTCCAACAACATCAGACAGCGTAAAACGGTGTTTAAGTTCATCCAGAAACTGTGGACTTAACGCCATAGGGTCTCCATAAGCCGCGCGGGAATCAGTGAATAGGAAGTTATTACCACGGCCAGCGCGTCACAGAAATGCAAAATAAAAGGGCGACCAAAGTCACCCTTTAAGTTCATATGAATGGTTTCTAACAGTTTATGCCAAAGCCAAAGACTTACGGCGACGTGTTGCAACACCAATCATACCAAAACCCAGGATCATCATCAGCCAGGTCGCAGGCTCAGGAACAGCGCTTGTAACACCTTCCCGGAAAGCAACTTCACCAATCGCGCACGACGCATAACTGCCCGGATCATCCTGCGGACAACGGTTCATATCAAACCGAATATACTGGGCATCAACAGATGTGAACGAAAAAACGTCCGCAGAATAGTCTGCAAGCGGATTATCTGTTGGAGTTATCCCGCTAGAGAGCGAGAAGAAATCAACATTGTTCACAGACCAGAATAGATCGAGTATTCCAATACCAGAAGATTCCTCGTTCCATAGTGCCACTGCATCGACAGATCGGACACTGCCAAAATCGTATGTGACACTAGCAGATGTAGTGCCCTGATTTCCGAACCATTCATTGCCGGCAAAGACAAATGAATGCATTGGATTGGTAGCCATATACACATCAAAATCAGTCACGCCGTCAATATAACCGGATAACAAACCAGACTGATTATAAGTGTCTGCAATAGACCCTGATCCAGGACCACCACTGTTTATTGTGGCACCCGAAGCCGAAAATATCACTGCTGCATGAGCTGACATGCTCATCGCAAATACTGTCATTAAAGTTACAAGTACTCTTCTCATAGCGTTACCCTCCTTAAGTGAACCCCTGAGGTTAGCCTGAACCTGATTAGGTCCGAAACAATACTAAAGTCATGTCAAATTTTCAACTTTCGTTAACAAATGGTTAACTAATTATGCCGGAAACGCCACCTTTAGTACATAAATACCACTTTAATATTACTTATGGATGCACTACCTTTTAAGGAATTTGATACTAATTTTTACGAATCGGATCAAAACTGATAGTTGAAAAGCTTCAAAACCATAAAAAAGGGCAGCAAAAAGCTACCCTGATCATGTTCTAAAAGTTTGCCAGTATCTGTGTTAACTAAGCATCGCCTTAATCATACCGCTGGCTTTGGCCATATCCATCTGGCCTGCATATTTTGTTTTTAAGACCCCCATACAGCGTCCAATATCCTTGAGCCCCTCAGCCCCAAGCTCCGAAACAACTGCCTCACACGCGGCTTTAATCTCATCATCTGTCATCTGAGTTGGCAAGAAGTCCTGAATAATTTCAATTTCCTCACGCTCCCGCTCAGCCAGCTCACAGCGTCCTGCTTCTTCATACGCCTGGATACTATCTTTCCGCTGTTTGACCATTTTAGCCAGTATATCGGTAATGATAGCATCATCATCACGATCTGAATCGTCCTGTGTCCGCAGCTCAATATCTTTTTCTTTTACTGCAGCCAGAATCAACCGGACTGTAGACAGTCGTCGTGAGTCTTTGGATCGCATGGCCTCTTTCATTGATTGTGTTAGATCATCACGCAACATGAGCGACCGCCCCCTTTTAGTTTTGTCTAACGAAATGGAAACGCGGATCATACCGCATAAGCCCCTATCAAGCAAACAAGAAAGACAGCCGTAAGTCATTGATTTTATTATATATTTTTTTAAATTCTTTTCTTGACTAGCCGGCATGTTTTGAATAGTGTCCCGGCAATTTGGCCTCTAGTCAGCGAAGCCTTTTTAACTTTGCCCTGTTGGCCTTGCCCAGATTTCGATATAGATTTCATGGGCTTGAATGTAAATTCTGGAAAAGGAACCGTCAAAATGACCGAATCTGCCACCAACACTCTCCAGAATGCCTCCTGTTCTTCCACTCCTCCATCCTCTGATATTACGGCTGCACTGGTACTCGCAGACGGCACTGTTTTCTGGGGATACGGCTTCGGAAAAGAAGGAAACACGGTTGGCGAAGTCTGTTTTAATACGTCTATAACAGGCTATCAGGAAATTCTCTCTGACCCATCTTATGCCGGACAGATCATTACCTTCACATTCCCGCACATCGGTAATGTCGGCACCAATGCTGAAGACATGGAAACCAGACACCCCGCCGCACGCGGTCTCGTTGTGCGCGAAGAGGTGACAAGCCCTGCAAACTTCCGAGCAGAAAGCCCGCTCGGGGCATGGGCCGCAGAGATGGGGCTGGTAGGCATCGCCGGCATTGATACACGCAAGCTAACCCGTCACATCCGCAAGAACGGTGCACCAAACGGTGTGATTGTATATAATAAAGACGGCGTGTTCGACATTCCCGCACTATTGGCTCAGGCTCAAGATTGGCCCGGGTTGAACGGTATGGATCTGGCAAAAGACGTTACCTGTGACGAAACGTACGATTGGCGCGGCACCCGGTGGCATCTTGGTAAAGGGTTCGGGACGCTCGACAAAGAAGAGGCACACATCGTTGCAGTCGATTATGGCGCAAAGATCAATATCCTGCGCTGTCTGGCTGAAACAGGAGCACGGGTGACCGTGGTACCGGCGACAGCAAGTTTTGATGACATCATGGCCCATAAGCCTGACGGCATTTTCCTGTCTAACGGCCCAGGCGACCCTGCGGCAACAGGGGAATATGCCCTGCCCGTTATCAACAAGCTGATCGAAACCGGCCTGCCCATTTTCGGTATTTGTCTTGGCCATCAGTTGCTGGCACTGGCATTCGGCGGCAAGACATACAAAATGCACCAGGGACACCGCGGTGCGAACCACCCGGTTCAGGACCTGCGCACGGGCAAGGTTGAAATCACAAGCATGAACCACGGCTTCAGTGTGGACGGAGACAGTCTGCCTGCAAACGTAAAGATCAGCCACGTATCTCTGTTTGACCAGACTGTGTGTGGTATCGAATGCACCGACAAGCCAATCTTCAGCGTCCAGCAGCACCCTGAAGCGTCCCCTGGACCTCAGGACAGCTTTTACCTGTTTGAACAATTTATGAAATCTATCAAGGCGCACAAAGCTGCCTAGGATAAAGGGATCACCATGCCAAAAAGAACTGACTTAAAAAGCATCATGATTATCGGCGCCGGCCCCATTATCATCGGCCAGGCGTGCGAGTTTGATTATTCCGGAACACAGGCCTGTAAGGCACTCAAGGAAGAAGGGTACCGGGTTATTCTGGTAAACTCTAACCCTGCGACGATCATGACCGACCCAGAACTGGCCGATGCGACCTATATCGAGCCGATCACACCAGAAGTCGTGGAAATGATCATCGCCAAGGAAAAACCCGACGCGATCCTGCCAACGATGGGCGGACAAACCGGTCTGAATACCGCACTGGCACTGGCCGCAAACGGTGCGCTCGAGCGTCATAATGTCGAACTGATTGGCGCCACGGCCGATGCGATTGATAAAGCAGAGAACCGCGAACGTTTTAATGCCGCAATGGCCAAGCTCAATCTGGAAGTATGTAAGGGCCGCACTGCCCGGTCTATCGCAGAAGCAGAAGTGGTTCTGGAAGAAATCGGTGGCCTTCCTGCAATTATTCGCCCCAGCTTTACGATGGGCGGCACCGGTGGCGGCGTTGCATATAATAAGGCCGAGTTCCTTGACATCGTCACCAAGGGGCTGGATGCTTCACCGACGAACGAGGTTCTGGTGGAGGAAAGCATCCTTGGCTGGAAAGAATATGAGATGGAAGTTGTCCGCGATAAAGCTGACAACTGTATCATTGTCTGTTCGATTGAAAATGTTGATCCGATGGGCGTTCACACGGGCGACAGTATCACCGTAGCCCCTGCCTTGACACTGACAGACAAAGAATATCAAGTTATGCGTAACGCATCGATTGCTGTTCTGCGCGAAATCGGTGTCGAAACAGGGGGATCGAACGTACAGTTTGCTGTGAACCCCCAAAATGGTCGCCTGATCGTCATTGAAATGAACCCTCGGGTAAGTCGGTCTTCTGCTCTGGCGTCCAAGGCAACAGGCTTCCCGATTGCCAAAGTTGCAGCAAAGCTTGCGGTTGGCTACACGCTTGATGAACTATCAAATGACATCACAGGCGTGACCCCGGCATCGTTCGAACCTACAATCGACTATGTAGTCACCAAGGTACCGCGGTTCACTTTCGAGAAATTTGCGGGAGCTGAGCCAGTCCTTTCCACCGCTATGAAGTCTGTCGGTGAGGTTATGGCCGTTGGCCGTAATTTTGCGGAATCACTGCAAAAAGCTATGCGGTCGATGGAAACCGGCCTGACGGGGCTGAACGAAATTGTATTCGACGGTTACACACCCGGCAGTGACGACAAGCGCGCGATCCTGAGCGACCTTGGATCCGCACGACCTGATCGCCTGCTTCGTATCGCACAGGCAATCCGCGAAGGTGTCTCCCTCGAAGAAATCAACCGCGTATGTCACTATGAGCCGTGGTTCCTGCGCCAACTGGATACCATTGTCAGCGCAGAAAACTCTGTTCGCGAAAACGGTCTTCCTTCTGATGAGCGCGGCCTGCGTCAGCTAAAAATGCTGGGCTTCTCGGATAGCCGACTGGCGGAACTCTGCGGCAAAACTGCAGCTGAGGTTTCTGACATCCGCCGCAACGCCGGTGTGCGCCCAAGCTACAAACGCATTGATACCTGCGCGGCTGAGTTTGACGCAAAAACACCCTATATGTATTCAAGCTACGAGACCTTTGCCGCCGGTGAAAGTGCTGAATGTGAAGCCTTCCCGTCTGACCGCGAAAAAATCATCATTCTTGGTGGTGGACCAAACCGGATTGGTCAGGGGATCGAATTTGATTATTGTTGTTGTCATGCCTGCTTCAGCCTGTCTGACGCCGGGTATGAAACTATCATGATCAACTGTAACCCTGAGACTGTCTCAACAGACTATGACACTTCTGACCGTCTGTATTTCGAGCCGCTGACGGCCGAAGATGTGGTCGAGATTGTCCACAAGGAAAATGAAAACGGCTCTGTAAAGGGTGTGATTGTTCAGTTTGGCGGCCAGACACCGCTTAAACTCTGCATGGACCTTGAAGCAGCAGGCATCCCAATTCTTGGCACCAGCCCGGATGCGATTGACCTTGCAGAAGACCGGGAGCGGTTCCAGGAACTGGTCGAAAAACTGGGTCTAAAGCAGCCGAAAAACGGCATTGCTTTCAGCCTGGATGAAGCAAAATCAGTTGCAGAGCAGGTTGGCTATCCTGTCCTGACACGCCCTAGCTATGTGCTGGGTGGTCGTGCGATGGAAATCGTCCATGACGAAGCTGGGCTTGAAAACTATATCAAAACGGTAACCATGTCCGGTGACAAGTCACTGGAAATCAGCGAAAAACGTCCCGTCCTGATCGATAGTTTCCTGCAGGATGCGATCGAAGTTGACGTGGACACCCTGAGCGACGGTACTAACATTCATGTTGCAGGGATCATGGAGCATATCGAAGAGGCTGGCATTCACTCTGGCGACAGTGCCTGTTCGCTGCCTCCATACAGCCTGCCTGTTGGCGTGGTCAATGAAGTCAAACGCCAGTCAGAGGCCCTTGCAAGGGCACTGAATGTTGTTGGCCTGATGAATGTACAATTTGCCGTGAAAGATGACGAAGTCTATCTGATCGAGGTTAACCCACGGGCATCACGGACTGTGCCTTTCGTCGCGAAGGCAATTGGCAGCCCGGTTGCAGCCATCGCAGCGCAGGTCATGGCCGGTGCGAAATTAACGGACTTTGATCTGGTAGATCCAATAACAGATCACGTTGCAGTCAAAGAAGTTGTTATTCCGTGGGCTCGCTTCCCGGGTGTTGATGTCCTACTGGGCCCAGAGATGAAGTCTACGGGTGAAGTGATGGGCATTGACAGCAACTTCCCCATGGCATTCTACAAATCCCAGTTGGCAGCAGGTGTAAAACTTCCAACCGAAGGTAAAGTTTTCGTATCTGTGAAAGACAGTGACAAATACGCACTGGTTCCCCTGGTCAAAAGCCTTCTTGAAATGGGATACAGCGTCGTTGCCACCACTGGCACTGCAACGTATCTGAACCAGCAGGGGCTGAATGTGGAATCTGTCTATAAAGTTACCGAAGGTCAGCGTCCACACGTTCTGGACATCATGGTCAACGGTGAAATCCAGTTGATGTTCAATACAACTTCAGACAAACAGGCCATTATGGACAGCTACAGCTTGCGCCATACTGCCCTGACGATGAAGCTGCCATATTTCACAACCATTGCCGCCAGTCGCGCTGCCGTACAGGCACTGAA
Source organism: Kordiimonas sediminis (assembly GCF_014656395.1). Lineage (GTDB taxonomy): Bacteria > Pseudomonadota > Alphaproteobacteria > Sphingomonadales > Kordiimonadaceae > Kordiimonas_A > Kordiimonas_A sediminis. The sequence goes on along the minus strand of NZ_BNCI01000001.1, from coordinate 1,350,014 downwards.
AGTACTGCGTTCAGGCGCCATGGATGTAAAGAGCCTGCAGGAATTTGCCGTCTCAAAATAGCACCTGAAAACAATGGGTTACGCATATCCTTGATTTTCAGCACTAAATACACTACATAAATCCTAGTGCGCCGACCTTTCCGAGGTCGGCGTCTATGTTTTTCTAAGAGGGGCATCCCTTCCGACACGTTTAACATTTGATACTAAAGGCCACCGGCCTTTAGCCATTGGACGAGAGAATATGACTGAAAAAGTACCTATGCTGAAAGCGGGCCATGAGGCTCTTGAAGCAGAACTGAAAAATTTAAAGTCCGTTGAGCGCCCTGCTGTTGTCCAGGCGATTGAGGAAGCGCGCGCCCACGGTGACCTGTCCGAGAATGCTGAATATCATGCAGCAAAAGAGAAACAGGGTCACATTGAAGGTCGTATTCTGGAGATCGAGGGTAAATTGAGCCGGGCGCAGGTTATTGATCCGTCTACCCTGTCTGGCGACCGTATCGTATTCGGTGCGACCGTTACACTGATTGATGAAGATGACAAAACCGTCAAATATCAGATTGTCGGCGCAGACGAAGGTGATGTTAAAGAAGGCCGCATTTCCTACCAGTCTCCCATCGCACGGGCCATGATTGGCAAATCAACGGGCGCGGAGATCGAGGTTAAAACACCTGGTGGCGAACGGTATTATGAGATTGAAAAAGTCGAATATATCTAATTTTTTTGATATTTTTTTCGACGAAAAAAGCCCGCCAAATTGGCGGGCTTTCTTATTTTTATGATTAGCTGAGTTCCCTAGAACTTGTAGTTAACACCAAGCAGGATTTCCCACTTGGAAGGTGCCAGCTGAATAGTCTGTGGGTCACGTGCATTGAAGTCGGAGTAAACATACTTGCCGCCTTCGATCTCTGCTTCAACCACATTGATATGGCCAAAGTAACCAGCATGCTTCATCACGCCCCAATCGCTATCAATCAGATTGGTCAGGTTCTTGATAACCATGTAGGCATTCATTTTGTGACCTTCGAAGGGTGCAGGGATTTCCTGTGACAAACGCAGGTCAATCTTACCCCACCAGTCAGACCGGTGACCGTTACGCGGTGCAATCTGACCGGCATAATCCATCAGGCCTTGCTCATTCAGGTATGCAAAGAATGCATTTGTATCGAAACCATCAGCAAATGTCACAAGTGGATCATCCGCACCCGTTGGAACGTACAGCAGATGACGATCATCTACCGCATCACCGAACTCGCTCAAGCCGCCATTGAACGCGCCACCCATATCACTGAACGTGAAGCTGTAAGGACGACCAGACTGCAAGCTTGCAAACATGCTGACACGAGTTTCGTTATCATCCCAGAACTCTTTAGCCCAGGAAACATTCGCCGTAAAACGGTGCTTGATTTCCCAGTTTGTTGTACCGGAACCAGGGTTATTTGGATTGCTTACAGCAACGCCTGCATAGTTAGAGAAGGCAACAGACGACGTCATTGGATTTACGTCTTTTGCATCAGTGTATGCATAGCCAACATTCCAGTTGATACCCAGGTCTTCATGCGTTTTCGCAAGGGAAACAGAGAAGACTTTGGATGAACCACCTTTGGTGTTTGTCAGAACATAATCTGAGTTAAACCAGCGGTTACAACCAAATGGGTTTGAGCCCGGATCAGCCGCACAGTCTGCATCTGCTTTATTAAGCGAGAAGAAAGTCGGACGTCCATCAGGTGCTGTACCAACTTCGACCAGCGTCGTATCGATGATTGTGGCCGGATTCCGCATTTTAGAATACAGGATGTCTGCCTGCAGCACATAACCGTCACCGAATTCACCTGCATCAAATTCCCACGTTGCACCCAAAGCGACTTTAAGCTGGGTTGGGATTTTAAAATTAGGGTCCATCGCGTTCACACCAGTGTTCGAAGAACCGGCTGCAACATCTTCCACACCGCGCAGCGGTACATCTTTGATTGGCGTACCGCCATTGGCAGTTGCTTCGTCAAACAAAGTGAAGTCTTCGCTGTAATCGCGGTAATTAACCTGAATCTGCGTGAAACCGTCCTGCTGATAGTTGTTTGTCAGCCAAACGTTCGGGTTACCACCAGAATATAGGCCAATACCACCACGGACCTGCAGTGTCTCGTTAGCATCCCAGCGGAAGGCAAAACGCGGCAACACCAGGTCTTCTCCATCAAGGTTTGTCGCATTGGAGAAACCATTCCGAGCAACGAAGGCTGGGTTTTCACGTGGCAACGCGTTGCTGCTGTACCAGTCATAGCGCAAACCGGCAGTGACTGTCAGATCACCGGACGGGAAAGTATACTCATCCTGCAAGTAGACAGTGTTGATGTTGTAGGCAATAGTGCCGGCTGCATCGATCGGGTTATTGGTGCCACCAGCGTTACCATAGTATACGCGGTCCGGGATACCAGCTTCGAAATCAGCAATGCTGTCGAAACGGTATTCGCCCAGAGTGTGCTGTACGAACAGGTTGTAAACTTCCAGCTCTGCACGTTCCAGACCGAATGTGATCGCATGATCATCAAGCTGATAGTTACCCGCAGCTTTATAGTTCCAGATTTTATAGTACATATCGTTGGCTTGACGGGAGTCGTCATTACCAAGATACACATCAATATCGTTAGCGGTAGTGATACGTACTTCGCCGAATTCACCGTTTGCACGGGAGTTCTGGCGACCATCCAGATCAGTGTAGGAAACACGTACTTCAGTGGAGAAGTTATCTGTCCAGTCAGAGAACAACTGGCCAGAGTAAGCTTTCAGCTTGGAACCGCGCTCATAATAGTGCTTGGAGAATTCAAACTCGTTGTTGTCGCCGTCTGATTCTGCAATAGAGAAACCGTCGTTATAGTTATAGACGAGAGCAAGACGGTGCTGGTCGTTAATGTTCCAGTCAATTTTCGCCAGGATTTTCTCATCTTCTACTGGCAGAGACGGAACAATTGCACCAACCTCGTACCCGTACACACGCTGTGCAATCTCTGCAATCTGATCCAGCTCAGCCTGCGTTACAGTCGATTCGCTTGGACGACGGTTAAAGAGCTGTGCTCCTTCCAGCTTCTCATAAGATGCGAAGAAGAACAGTTTGTCTTCGATGATTGGACCACCAAGATGGGCGCCATAACGCTTCTGAGAATAGTCACCATTGTCATACTTGACACCGTCGACTGTTTCACCGCGCAGGCTGTCATTCGTATAATCGAAGAACGCTCCACCGTGGAAATCGTTAGTACCGGACTTGGTAACAGCGTTGATGTTACAACCGGTGAAAGCACCGTATTCAACATCAAACGGTGCCATTTCAACTGCAACCTGCTGGATTGCGTCAAAAGAGAACGGTACACGCTCTGTTGGATATCCATTGGAGTTCAGACCGAAGTTATCGTTCAGACCAACACCGTCAACAGTCAAAGAGTTGAAACGTGGGTTACCGCCCACACACTGGATCGCGTCACTGTTTGATTCGTCGATGAATACCCGTGGGTCCATCCGAACAACGTCTTTAATGTCGCGGTTAATAGCAGGAGCATTCTCCAGGTCCGTCAGGTTAAATGTCGCGTTTGGACCCGGCGCCACGTCTGCAACGATTGCACGTGCCGTTACAGAGATTTCCTCAATGTCACCCATGCCTGCGATCAGACTTACTGAAGCAACCTGCCCAAGCAGAAGCTCCAAACCTTCTACAGTGTTCGCGCGGTATTCAGAACCATCAGCCAGTTTAACAATGTATGGACCACCAACACGCAGGCCACGTGCGTAAAACACACCCTGGTTGTTTGTCTCGAATGTTCTGACAGAGCCAGACGGAACGTGTGTAACCTGAACAGTTACGCCAGCAAGTGCCTGACCCGACTGATCTATTACCTGCCCCCGAATGGAGGAAGACGTTTCCTGTGCGACGATTGGGCTACTCGCCAGAAGGCAAGCAGCGGCAACACCGCTTAGCATGTATGCTTTCAATGAGCGTTTCATCATTTCCACTTTCGTTGTTTTATATCGAGTTTTACTCGTCACTTATATTAATCGAGCCATGTGCGAAAACCGGCGTACTTGAACTTTGTGTTCGAGCTGCCCCCTACTACTGAAACTGTATGACAGCTATGTTACGCTTTCTTTCTTCTTTTATGACTCGGTCTTTTCACCAGACTCTGGTCTGGTAATCTCTGCGATCGGAATGGTCACCGACCGAACACTGTCTCCATTAATGTCTCTGAGGTCTATGGATAGGAGGCTGTTTTCCCAGTCGATATCCATCGTGCCAAAATTTTCTGGACCATAAAGAAGCCCAATCTGATTCTTGTCCCATTCATTGCGAATTTCTTTGGATGGGTTAAATGGCAAGTTCAGGCTGCTGGAGGTAATTTCGTAAAGAGGGTAATCAATCAGGTCAGCACGGCGGTAAATGCCGCCAACATGACGATCACCACTGACAATCACAACGCGACCACCTTTGGCATTATTGATCAGACTGTATAACCGTTGCCGTTCCTGCGGCATGGTGCGCCAGGCTTCCCATCCGTGGGTATCTGCCAAAACCTGAATACTGGACACCATTATCCGCAGGTCGGCAGGCTTCTGCAGCTCGGCTTCCAGCCACGCCCACTGTTCGTCGCCCAACATTGTCTGATCAGGGTCTTCAGAAGGCACATACCGTTCCTTGCCCGGGGCGTTGCGTTCGTCCGTTTTCGTCAGTGCAGAACGGAAGAAACGTGTATCCAGCATGATCAACTGAACCCGCTGTCCTTCTGGTCCATACATCCGGGAGTAATAGGCGCCAGCGCGGGACCGTACAGGGTCATCCTGCGCCACCGAGAAGAAATCAAGCATATAGTCTTTTGCTTGTTCTTTTATCGGGAAATCAGATCCGCCATCATTTTTACCGTAATCATGATCATCCCAGGTAGTATGCATGGGAATTTTACCGTATACAGACAGGAAATCAGCGTTGGTCGCCAGTGTGTTATAGGCGAACTGCAAAGCATCCATGCTGGGTTCATTCACCCAAACGCCCTGATTAATATCCGCATACACATTATCACCGGTGAACAGGAAAAGCTGCGGGGATACTGACGACACTGCCTTCCAAATCGGCTGTGGTTTCTCTTCATCAGCGCAGGAACCAAACGCCAAACGGGTCAGAACCGTATCGCCTGCCAGTGGCGGCGCAGGCGTTGGAATTAAAATTTCATCGGAAACTGTCTGTGATTGAGCAGAAGCATCATCCTGTATGGCATAGCTGGTTCCAGCACTGGATACGATAGATGCAAACAGAAAGGCTAAGCCGAAGGCTCGCGCAAATTGATTGTCCATAAGGGCCCCCTTGATGAATTGGATTTATATATCAGCCAGAGTGGAAGTCAAACGCAGACGCCCCAAGCATAGCCCGGTTAGCTACAGTTTAATGACATTATTGTTGCAGATTTGTTACATATATAGCTGATAGAGTAGTTTCTATTGCTATAATAGCTACCCTGACCAACCGATCTTTTCCATGAAATGCTTGCGACACAGCGCCAGATATCTGTCATCACCGCCAATTTCAATCGACTCGCCTTGTTTGACAGCATTGCCCTTGTCATCTATGCGCAAATTCATGGTTGCCTTGCGCCCACAGGTACAAATTGTCTTCAGCTCACTCAGTTCATCAGCAATCGCCAAAAGCCATTTACTGCCTTCAAACAAATTCGCCTGAAAGTCTGTCCGAAGGCCATAACATAGCACCGGTATACCAAGCGAATCTGCGATGCTGGCCAGTTGAAACACATGCTCCTTGGACAGAAATTGTGCTTCATCAACGAAGATACAGTGCAGGGGGCGCCGCTTCAGTTCGTCCGCAACGAGCGTAAACAAATCCACTGCCCCCTCGAAGGTACGCGATTCTTCCTCGATACCAATTCTGCTGGAGATACGACCAACACCTGCCCGGTTATCAATGGCCGCCGTGAACAGCAAGGTATTCATACCGCGTTCCCGGTAGTTGAAGCTGGACTGAAGCAACATGGTGGATTTGCCGGCGTTCATTGCCGAATAATAGAAATACAGCTTGGCCATAATAGTGTCTTACACGCCCTTCGTGCCGAAAATCCTGTCGCCTGCGTCCCCCAGACCTGGCACAATATAGCCCGCCTCATTCAGGTGATCATCAATGGCTGCGGTAATCAGCGGTACATCCGGATGACGGTCATGCAGGGCCTTCACACCTTCCGGGGAGGACACGAGCGAAATAAACCGGATATCCTTTGCACCTGCCTTTTTAATTTCATCCAGCGCAAAGATCGCAGAACCAGCAGTGGCCAGCATGGGATCCACAACGATCGTGACACGGTTTTCCAGATCTTTTGGCACCTTAAAGCAGTATTTAGTTGGCATGAGGGTTTCTTCATCCCGTGCCAAACCTATGACACCGATCCGGGCAGATGGGATCAAATCCAGCATCGGCTGTATCAACCCATCCCCGGCACGCAGGATGGAAATCAGACACACCTTCTTGCCGTCAAGCTTCTTGCCGACCATGGATGTAACCGGTGTCTCAATAGGTTCATCAATTAGCTTGAGGTCTTTTGTAGCCTCAGCACCCAGGAACCAGCCAATCTCCCTTAGTAGCTGCCGAAATTCCAGTACACTTGTTTCCTTCCTGCGCAAAAGTGTCATTTTATGCTGCACAAGAGGATGATTAACTTCTGTGACTGACTTCATGCCGTTACCTTTCCGTGCCATCACGAGAGAATTTTCATGAATAAACTTGTATGTTTGATTCTTTCTGGGGACTTGACCATGACTCATTTGTCCGTATTGTTTCAAGTCCATTTAGGGGATCAGGATGAAATTTAAGATTGAAACATTGACCACACTGGCGATTGGTGCACGGGAAAAGGCCTATGCACCCTATTCCCATCACCCTGTTGGTGCTGCGATTGTCAGCGACTCAGGCAATGTCTATACGGGCTGTAATGTCGAAAATGCCGCCTACCCCCTGGGCACCTGCGCCGAAAGAAATGCTGTCGCCGGCATGATCGGCAGTGACGGCCTGCAACGAATTACCACTGTGATTATCGCAGGCCCCGGCAAGCACGCCTGTCCACCGTGTGGTGGTTGTCGCCAGGTCCTACGTGAATTCGCCACTGATGATACACAGATTATCTGCTGTGACATGAACGGCGATATTACGCTAAAAACAACCCTTGGGGAGCTACTCCCGCATTCTTTCGGTCCAGATAACCTGGAAAAGGAAATCATCGGCACGACTGATGGTGCCTAAGAACAAAGGACCCTTTGTATGATCGCCATTTTCGGTATCATTTTTCTCCTTGCCCTTGCCGTGCTATTGTCGACTAACAGAAAAGCCATCAACATACGGACTGTTGGCAGTGCATTTGCTATTCAATTGGCTTTTGCCGCTTTTGCGCTTTATTTCGAGTTTGGTCAGGCTGTTATGGCAGGGCTTTCCTCCGCCGTTCATTCCATCATTCAATATTCGAACGCTGGTATCGAATTCATTTTCGGGTCACTGGGGAAACCACAAACTATCGGCTTTATTTTCCTGTTCCATGTTTTGCCAGTCATCATCTTCATGTCTGCACTGATGTCCGTTTTGTATCACCTGCGGATTATGCAGTGGATCGCCATGATCATTGGTGGCGGCCTTGCCAAGGCGACAGGGGCCAGCAAAGTGGAAACTCTGGGCGCTGCGTCCAACATCTTTGTCAGCCAAACCGAAGCACCAGTGGTTATACGCCCCTATCTGAAAAGTCTGAAAGACGATCAGTTCTTCACACTGATGGTGGTGGGCATGGCCTCTGTAGCCGGGTCTGTGCTTGTCGGATATGCGGCGATGGGCATACCGCTTACCTACCTGATCGCAGCAGCCTTCATGTCGGCACCCGGTGGCCTGTTGATGGCTAAAATCATTATGCCTGCAACTGACGTGGCCAGCAAAACGGATGAAGATATTGATATACTGAATATTGACCTTGCCGATGAAGACGGTAACAAACCTTCAAATGTTATCGAAGCTGCAGCTGACGGCGCATCCATTGGTTTAAAACTGGCGGGCAATATCGGCGCCATGCTGCTTGCATTTGTCGCCTTGATTGCCCTGATGAACGGTATCCTGGGATATGTTGGCGGTCTGGCTGGTTTCGAAGGCCTTACATTTGAAGGGATTCTCGGCACCATTTTCTCGCCACTGATGTATATTCTGGGCATTGACTGGGCCGAGGCTGAACTGGCGGGCAATCTGGTCGGACAAAAATTAATCCTGAACGAGTTTGTTGCCTTCTCTAATATGACGACTCTCTTGGACCAGATGAACCCGCATACGCTGGCCGTTGTAACCTTTGCCCTGTGCGGATTTGCAAACTTTTCCTCGCTGGCGATTCAGCTTGGCGGCCTTGGCGCACTCGCACCAGAACGCAAAGCATTCATTGCCAAAGTGGGCATGCGGGCACTAGCTGCCGGAACTTTGTCAAATCTAATGAGTGCAGCACTTGCTTCCCTGATGCTATCTTTCGCGCAGACAGGCTGATCAAACCGCCGTTGCAAATACTGTAAAGAATTTCGGGCACCTTTTAGACAATAGGTGCCCGCTTTTTATCTTCCCCTGGTCCGTATTCACCGAAGCTGCCACATAGTCGCCCGAGACCAGCATGACTGTCATCGGCAACCAAAAGTCCGATGCCGCGCCATTATGCCACGCACAAAGGTTAGAAAACGTCGGAAAGGGATGGGGCCGTTACGGCACCTCCGGCAGCGGAACACCCGGCATATGCTTGCTATTACGTATGGTCAAAGAAGTCTTCACACTTGCCACGTTACCAGCAGGCGTTAGCTCAGACGTCAGGAACTTCTGAAACTCCTGCAGATCATGCGCGACAATTTTAAGCATAAAATCAATTTCACCGTTCAGCATGTAGCATTCACGCACCATCGGCCAATCTTCGACCTGTTTTTCAAACGCCCGCAGGTCGCTTTCTGCCTGGCTGTGCAGCCCAACCATGGCAAATACTGTCAGTCCGAACCCCAAAGCTTCCTGATTCAGGTCAGCATGATATCCGTGGATATAGCCTTCTTCTTCAAGCGCGCGCACACGTCTCAGACACGGCGGGGCAGTGATACCTACCCGCTCGGCAAGGTTGACGTTCGAAACACGGCCCTCGGCCTGCAAGCAGGACAGTATCTTTCTGTCGACCGCATCTAGCTTAACACGTGCCATTATTGGTAATCCTCCATACCATTTTTGAAACTCTGCCATACTAGCGAAGGCGCTTTCGGAAATAAAGTTCCAAATTCGTATAATTTTATTTCCTTTTACTTTTATCTATAGCGTCTCTAAATCTTTTCGTTACAATGATGTTGCTGAATGATTTTACACGCGATTGAACTCTTGAAAATTTGGTTAAAATGCCGCTTTTAATTTACTTTTTTGTGACTTATGGTGGCAATCGATTCGGGCATAAATTATGATGCACATCTTTCGTCAATGCTGTCGAAAGATCTGGGGGTTAGCTGGATTGTCTTTAGTCTGAAATGAACGCACTGGATAACAGAATACGGGAACTTGTGGCGTATGCCCGCGAGAAAGATGGCGAAGACAGAACTGTTCTGTATCGTAATCTTGTCGATATGTTCCTGACAGGAAAAGCACCGCTGAAAGAACCCACTCGTGGGCAGCTTCTTGGTGTTCTTGATGCGCTCGTCCCTCATGTAGAGGTAGAAGCACGGCGCGTTGTGGCCGACCTGCTTGCAAACATGTCAGATCCCCCCATGGACCTTGTCCAGCGTGTGTGCCGGGACCGTGCATCAATTGTTTCCGGGCTTCTGCTTGCAGCACCTTTCACCGAAGACGAACTGATTGACCTGATTGAAACAACTGGCCGTGAACATCATCAGGAAATTGCCAGCCGTGGTGATTTGTCTGCGAATGTCTGGATTGCACTGGCGCGTGCGACGCCTGCAGCCCCCCCTTACGAATCCCAGTCAACGCTGGCATTATGGTCTGATGAACTTTGTGGCCCGGATATTACCGGTCTGGCATCTGCCACAGTTACACACCTGCATCCGAAAAAAGAAAAAGCGGAGAAACCAGCAGGATCGACCGCCAAACTTAGAATACTGCGTACCAATGAAGACTTGATGTCCGACCATATGGATGCAGATGACGCGCTTGGTGACTTTAAGCTGACATCAGGGGCGCCTGTACCGGTGGATACCGGCAAAAGGGCACCCATACTGCCATCAGAGGCAGATAATACCCTGACCTCTAATACCCTGACTTCAAGACCGGCTACTGCCTCAAAGCCGGCTACTACACCGGCAGCTCTTGCGCAGTCGCAGGCCAAAGACAAACCTGCGGCACCGCGGCAGGACAATACAGTTTCTAGCGACATTGCCCTGCCGAAGGCTGCAAGCGGAGGCTGGTCCTGGTTCAGCGACCGTGACGGCAGGATTGTCGGTATCTCGGATTTAGGTTTAGAGCTCTTTGGAGAAAAGCCCGAAACCATGAATGGCATGCCCATGATTGAAATGCTGGGCCTTGGCATGAAGGTTGGACACCCGGTCGCCCGCGCCTTTCAGCGCCGTAGCCATATTCACGATGCCCCACTGTATCTGTCTCACCTAAAAAAGGGGGAGCGATACTGGACTTTGGACGCACGGCCTATTTTCAGTGCCACTGGTGTTTTTGAAGGCTACGAAGGCATTTTAATGCCTGTTGTCCCCGCAGAAGGCGAAGAAGACATCATACCGGCACAAAGCGATCTGGATTCCCTTGCTGCCAGCGAGCTGCTGCGCGGGTCTGGTTCTCCGGCCAGAAATGATACACGCCGTGATTCCCTTCTAGACGAAGGGGACACACCACTTTTTACCGAAGATGTGAAACCCTCTTTCAGGCGCTCAGCAAGCGATCTGGACGAGACTGCACATGCCCAGATTAAAAACTCTCTGACAGAAGCCCTCGGCGGCCTTGGTGATTTGCTTCGCGACGAGGAAAATGCAGCTGCCCGCACCCAGCACCAGCCAGGTAACCCATCCGCAGGTGCCGGGGCGACACAAACAGATGCTGACAGTCACGCATTTCACCTTGATGCGGATACAGTATCTGCCTCATGGGAATATCTGCAGAAAACACTGAACACCTCCAAGCAGGAGGATGATTCTGCAGACGAACCATCTTCGCCGCAGGAGCATAGCGCAAAGGTGGAATCTGCACCTATTCCCGCAGCACAACATCCCCAAAGCAGCGATGACATTGGCCCTATTGGACAACCTGACCCGGCAGCCCTTCTGGCTACACTTGACATGCTGCAGGAAGCATTAAGCCGTTTGTCAACAGCCAGTGAAACAGGCAATAAGCTGCAAGTTCGTTTGCAGACAGAGATTGCCACAGCTTGTGCACGCACTCTCAGGGATCAATTACTTCCGGGATCGGACGCCTAAACGGCTTTAATGTTCAATCTGCATGCGTTTAATCGACTTTGTCGATTATATAAATCGAATTTAGCTGGTTGAATTCCTGCCCATTGTGCCTACATTCACTGCAGGCGCTGCATCACCATCGGTGGTGCATCCATTTTAGACAAAAGAATATTTCAACTATCATTATTAAGGAGGGCATTATGGCCGTTCTCGCAGGTAAACCAGCTCCAGACTTTACAGCCACTGCCGTAATGGGCGATGGCAGCATCAATGAGAATTTCAACCTCAAAGAATATATCGGTGATGATTACGGTCTGATCTTCTTCTATCCGCTTGACTTCACATTCGTATGCCCATCAGAAATTCTGGCATTCAACAACCGTATGGCACGCTTCGAAGAGCTGGGCGTGAAAGTTGTTGGTATTTCTATCGACAGTCAGTTCAGCCACGCTGCATGGCGGAACACGCCAACTAGCGAAGGTGGCCTTGGCCCGGTTAAGTTCCCGCTGGTTGCTGACATTAACAAACAGATCGCACGTGATTATGACGTTCTGATCGAAGACGCTGGCATTGCACTGCGCGGCACCTTCCTGATCGGTAAAGACGGTAACGTTTGGCACCAGTATGTAAACTTCCTGCCACTGGGTCGTAACGTTGACGAATTCATCCGTCTTGTTGAAGCACTGCAGTTCCACGAAGAGCACGGTGAAGTTTGCCCTGCAGGCTGGAACAAAGGTGACGAAGGCATGGTTGCCGATGCTAGCGGCGTTGCATCTTACCTTTCCAAGCACGCTGACGAACTCTAAGTCGTCTGCGTTCGGTAAAATCAGAAGGCCCCGCATTGTCGGGGCCTTCTTTTTTGTGGCTCTACGCCGCAACAATCCCCTAATCCAATTATAGATTGATCCCCATCCCCCACCGCCATACAGTGACCATTGCGGCAAGCATACTGCATGCGGGACCGCTTCCGGGGAGGGAAACAATGCATATTCTTATCAGCGGCATCGCACTATGGATGGTCGTACATCTAATTTCCAGCGCAGCACCAAACCTGCGCGCTAAACTATGGGCCAAGCTCGGTCACCCCTATCGCGGGTTGATCTCATTGGGGCTGTTGGCGGCGATTTATGTGATAGTAACGGGATGGCAAGCAGTCAGCCCGGTATTGCTATACACACCCCCGCTGACAAATGTTCCTGTTACAGCACTATTGATGTTTGTAGCGCTGTCATTAAGTGTCGCACCCTACGGTAAAAACATCATCAAACATTATCTGCGCCACCCCCAGCTTACTGGTTTTATTCTGCTATGTATAACCCATCTTCTGGTGAATGGAGATGATAGAACCACCGTCTTGTTCGGAGGCTTTATTCTATGGGCCTGCCTGGAAATCTTCTTCTTAAACAAACGGGATGGCACCTGGGCACGCCCTGAACGGCAACCAATATCGACTGCACTTTTGCCCCTGGCCATTGGTGCTGCATTAACCGCAGCGCTGGTTTATGCACACCCCTATTTGACAGGCGTGCCGCTTATTTAAAAGACTTGGCTGACCGTCTTCCTCTTGCCTTTGCAGCCAGCTCTGCAATTGCTGGCGACTGTGCTACACTCGCACCCATTCGTCATGCATTTACAGGAAGGTCCGCTATGAAAAAGCTTCTGGTCACGTCTGTCACCCTGATATTACTCTCTATCAACAGTATGGTAAGCGCAGCCCCCCAGACAAATGCACCCGCCCTGATTGATCCCCTGGCACTATTAGAACCCTATACGAACCGGACATGGCAACACACCGTCGGCACGAAAGGGGAGCCAGGCTACTTTAATGATATCAGTCACTGGCAAACCGTTATGGGCGGGCATGCGGTTTTGACCCGGCACTCTGTCAATGAGGGTGTGTACGGCGGCTATACCCTGATCTTTTATGATGCCGAGGCAAGTATACTACGATGTACATATGTCACCAATGGTGGGTTTTATACTGAATGTACGATCCGGCAGGCGGATGACCAGATCATAGTCGAAGAAACCGTAAAGGGCACAAGAAGAGGCCCTGAATCTGTGCGCTCCCAAATCGCAATTGAAGACGGCCAGATGATCGTAACCAGCCAATATAAAACAGAAAAAGACTGGTCAGACCCGGAAGTAAGACGCTATCATGAAAATCCAACAGCTTTAGTTATTTTTAATTGATTGGAGAGGAGTACCATGGGGATTTTTTCAAAGGTTGCCGGCGTAGGTTTGGCAGTAATGATGGGACTGGCGCCAGCTATCGGCGACGGCCTTACAGAAGAGGAGCAAAAAATCATGGATGCAGTGGATGCTGCATTTGATGATCAGCTTTCCTTCCTGACCGAAACAATCAACATCAGCAGCGGCACCCGCAACCTTGAAGGCGTTCGCAAAGTCGGCGTGGTTATGGACAAAGCATACAGTGAGCTCGGCTTTCAGACACGCTGGATTGATATGCCGGAGGAAATGAACCGGGCCGGCCACCTTGCTGGTAAGCTGGATCTGGGGGACGGCCCGAAAATCATGTTGATCGGTCACCTTGATACCGTATTCCCAAAGGATAGCCCATTCCAGACAGCCACCCGTCGCGGCGAACGAATTTACGGCCCCGGTGCTTCTGACATGAAAGGCGGCAATGCCGTTCTTCTGTATGCACTGAAGGCACTAAAAGCCAGTGGCAATCTGGACCAGGGAACCCTGCAGGTCATCCTGACGGGTGACGAAGAATCAACAGGAAAACCCCTGTCTGTTTCCAGAAAAGACATGATCGACATGGCGAAGGAAAGTGACATTGCCCTGAATTTCGAAGGGGGTGCACTGTCCACGGCGGTTATTGGTCGTCGCGGTTCGTCTGGCTGGGCGCTTGAAGTTACTGGTCGCCGCGCGCATTCCAGTGCCATTTTCAGTGACCAGGTCGGCGCAGGCGCAATTTTCGAAGCCTCCCGGATCATCCATAAATTCTATGAAGAAGTCCGCAAAATCCCTGGTTTGACCTTTAACCCCGGCGTGATCGCTGGCGGCACCAAGGTCGAAGAAGGCGAAAATCAGTCCTATCAATCCGCCTTCGGTAAATCCAATGTTGTTGCATCCAAAGTTGTCGTCAACGGTGGCCTGCGTTTCCTGAGTGAAGAAGACAAGGAAAAAGCACGCGACATCATGCGGAAAATTGTGGCGGAAAACCTGCCACACACCAGCGCAACTGTAACCTTCACGGACAGCTACCCTGCCATGACGGCAACGCCTGCAAATGAAGAACTGCTGGCAATATTCAGTCAGGTCAATCAGGATCTTGGACTGGGTGAAGTCACAGCCTTCCCGCCAGAACGTCGCGGCGCCGCGGACATCAGCTTTGTTGCACCGTATGTACCTGCCTCAATGGACGGCCTCGGTGCCTTTGGTGGTAGTTCCCACACAGAAGATGAATGGACAGATATTGAAGGCCTGCGCCTGACTACCAAGCGTACGGCGCTTTATCTGCACCGCCTGCTGTCTGCACAGTAAAATCAGACAAAATCTTAAAAACAAACCGGGGTCAACTTGGCCCCGGTTTTTTGTGTCCAGATACTAATTTTCAAATCCGATACTCGGATATATTTAGCCTGGCCCTAAAGCTCGCAAATTATACCGGTACAAATCTTCGTCTTTCTTACGGCCAAAGTCCATTTGCAGGATATCCGATATTTTCAGGAAAATTTGCTCCCGGTCCGGATCGTCATACGCACCGACTGCATCCAGCTCCATAATATCTTCTTCAAAATGCAGGATTTTGCCAACAAACCGCGCCAGATGATCCCCATCGCGCAATGTTACACGAACAACCTCGCCCGACATTTTCAAAACACTGGACAAAGACTGCCATGACCGAAGGTCAAGTCCGGGCCAGTCAGGTTCCTGAACTTCCGAGATCAGCCTGCGACGACTTTCAAGGGACCGCCCTCCTTTGTGAACCCGTGCAACCCGGTCTGTTGCAACCAGACTACCCCCATCAAAGGAAGGGCCGTCGGTGACGCGCTTCAGGAACATCAGTTCGGGTGTAGTTTCTGCAATAAAACCAGTGATTGGCTTACTATCTTCGTAGAGATAGACATCAACCATCCCCTGATCCTGTCGCAGGTATCCAAAAAGCCCCTTCATACAACTTCCTTTCCGGTAAATTCACAACCAGTTTAGCCTTGGCCTACACAGACAATCAACATGATTGAACCTGTCGATCAAAGAAATCGGCATTCCCCATTTGCATATTCAAAACAATTCCCTATGTACTATATCAAAGTTTTTCTGAATTCAGTTTGCCACAGGAGTTATGCATGGCTGACACCAAACATACTAAAATGCTAATTATCGGTTCTGGTCCTGCGGGATATACAGCGGCTATTTATGCTGCACGTGCCAATATTAGCCCTATGATTGTAACTGGCATGCAGGCCGGTGGGCAGTTGACCATCACAACAGATGTTGAGAACTATCCTGGGTTTGCCGACGCCGTTCAGGGCCCAGAACTGATGGAAGCAATGCGCCAGCAAGCGGAAAATGTTGGCACTGAAATCGTCTATGACCTGATCAATGAAGTTGACCTGAAGGCAACACCAAAGCGTGCAGTTGGTGACAGTGGTACTGTCTACACCGCGGACACAATTGTTGTTGCAACGGGCGCACAGGCACGCTGGCTGGGCCTGCCATCAGAAGAGAAATTCAACGGCTACGGCGTTAGCGCCTGTGCAACCTGTGACGGTTTCTTCTACCGCGGCAAAGAAGTGCTGGTGATTGGTGGTGGTAATACTGCCGTAGAAGAAGCACTGTATCTGGCAAATATCTGCAGCAAAGTTACACTGGTACACCGCCGTGACGAGCTGCGGTCAGAAAAAATCCTACAGGATCGTCTGTTTAAACTGCCAAACGTAGAAGTGAAATGGGACACGGTTCTTGACGAAGTTCTGGGCGACGAAAACCCGCTTGGGGTTACAGGCGCAAGGCTTAAAAACGTGAAGACGGGTGACACTGAAGACGTAAGCGTGCACGGTGTATTTGTCGCAATCGGCCACACACCATCAACCGAGATTTTCAAAGGCCAGCTGCCAATGGATTCAGAGGGCTACATCCTTAAAAAGCCGGATAGCACTGCCACTGATATTCCGGGTGTGTACGCTGCAGGTGACGTAACTGATAAAGTCTACCGGCAGGCGGTTACTGCCGCAGGCATGGGCTGTATGGCGGCACTCGAAGCGGAAAAATATCTGGCTGAGCTAGAAGCTTAAACAAACCGTTTCAGTGGCACCGCCACATCAAATTTTCCCAAAAAGGGCGGCTTCCAGCCGCCCTTTTCCTTTATCAAAACCGGATTTGTGCGGACTATGCTTTTTCTGTTTGTGACGGAACAGGCTTCACAGACGACTGGGGGCATTCATTGACCTGCAGACTAAAAACATCAGGACGGGCATAATGCCCCACCACATCCAAATCATATTTACCGCGCAGGATGTCTGCCTTATCAAGCTCCGCCGTTAAAATAGTCTCTTTCCCAAAGATGGGCGCCGCGAGTATCTCGCCAAGCGGTGAAATGATACAGCTTCCACCCCGGATAAGAACGGTATCATCTGCACTGCCTTGCACCGGATGATAATCAGCGGGGCCATATCCGCGTTCCAGATATTGACAGGCACTTAGGACAAAGCAGCGACCTTCCAGTGCGATTGTCTGCATTGTTGGCAACCAGACATCACGGTCATCCACCGTTGGCGCACAGTAAAACTCTACCCCCTTGCCATACATGGCCAAGCGGTATTGCGGCATATAATTTTCCCAGCAAATCCCGCCGCCCAGCGTACCGATGTCTGTTTCAGGGGCCGCAAGTGTGGACCCGTCACCAAAACCCCAGACAACCCGTTCCAACGCCGTTGGCATCAGTTTGCGGTGTTTACCCAGTAAACTGCCACACGGTGCAAAATAGAGAGACGTGCAATACAGCGTGCCACCATCCCGTTCAACCACACCAACAACCAGATAGACACCGGCTTTTTGCACCAATTCACCGATCAGATCGGTATCCGGGCCAGGGACCATTATCGCATTTTCTGCATACCGCAAATAATCTTCCCGCCCCTCTGGTGTCCGCGAGCCCAGGCGCACGCCAAAATCCAGCCCCTTGGGATAGCCGCCAACAAAGGCTTCTGGCATAACAACCAGCTTTGCTCCTAACCCCGCAGCATCAGACAGCATGTCACCCAATTTCTCAAACGTATGCTTTTTGTCGAAAAGTGGGGTTCCGGCCTGAACCACTGCGCCGATAATTGCTTTCATACTAATCTTCCTCTGTTATGGCGCGGGGGCACCACCTACTGTCAGAGACAGTAGAAATCCTGCCTCATTAAGTCGACTGCTTTTTCCCGAAAAGGCTATTAGTCGCAGTGTAGCTAGCTTATTGCAGCGACGGTATATGCTGTTTCAATTTCCGTGACGAGGCTCAAGCCTGTATCGGTCAACTGAACGTAAGTAGCGCCGTCAGAATCACTCACGAGTCTGATCAGACCAAAACCACTACCTGCCTGAAGCTGGGACAAATATCTGCGGGTGTCCGGGTCTGTATGACCAATCGTTTGGGCAATCATGTCGATGCTGGCTCTATCCGTATCAGCTGCGACCAAAAAGGCCAGGATAGCTTCCGGACTGATAGACGGGAATGAGTGCCTGAAACACTCAGTCGCAATCTTTAAGGCATCCCGTTCCTGCACCCTCCAACTCCCCTGTGCTTGCTCTAAGTCACCAACTGAGCTAGAAACTTCCTGAGGGTACCATATAAACATTCAGGATGACAAATGGACTGGGACAGGCTTCGTATTTTTCACACAGTGGCACAGTCAGGAAGCTTTACAAGCGCTGGCAACCGTCTGAATTGCAGCCAGTCCGCAGTGAGTCGTCAGATCAGGGCGCTTGAGGAAAGTCTGAATGTAAGCCTTTTTACCCGGCACGCGCGCGGGCTTGTCCTGACGCATGAGGGTCAGGAACTTTTCAAAACGGCAAACGGCGTGGTTCAGCAACTGGAAGAAACCCAGCGCAGAATTATGGAATCGAAGCAAAGTCCCAAGGGCTTGCTGCGAATCACGACGATGGTCACCTTTGGGGCCGTTTGGCTGACCCCCCACCTGAAACACTTTATGGAAGAATATCCCGATATTGATATCAAATTGATTCTGGATGATGCGGACCTTGATCTGGCCGCAGGGGAAGCCGATGTCGCCATCAGACTGCATGAGCCAGAACAGGCAGACTTAATTCAACGGCCGCTAGCCACGTTTCATGTGCACCTGTATGCCAGCCCCGACTATATCGACCGAATGGGCATGCCGCTGGACCAAAGTGATCTGTGTAATCATGATTTGATCACGTTCGGCGAAACAAATGCGCCAACTTTGAAGAATCTCAGTAAAATTCTGGAAATCATCCAACCCGGCATCAAATGGAAGCCGCGCCTGCAGGTCAATAACCTCTATGCGGTTTTGAATGCAGTAGAGGCTGGCATGGGTATCGCTGTCTTGCCTGATTACCTGGTTCACAACAGAAAGAAACTGGTCCGTATTTTCCCAGACTGGGAAGTGCAAAATTATAACAGTTTTTTCTGCTATCCACCTGAACTTAAAGGATCTTTAAAAGTTGCGCTGCTCCGGGACTTTCTTGTCAGACAAATTAAGGCGGAAAGTAATATCCTCTAAAGTACTTACCAAAGACGGCTCTTCCCACCATGTCCTGAGCAACCAGACCCACCCCCGGAGCCATGCAAATTGCGCATGGCTGGTGTGTGTTTTTTGCTCTTTTAATGTTGCGCTGCAAAACGTATAACCACCTCATCGCAACGCACTGCAATATACGCAGTCCCCAGCGACCAAAGTTTTGACGGCGATCTAATCGACCACCGTCTTTAAGCCGGTCCCAGGATACCCTCCCCCCCTCCCCCACTTCCCTCCTGGGACCGGCCCATAACTTCCCACAAAGCTTTATCAAATTACTCCCACTTGACCGGCTAATCCTAATGGCCCTTTCGCTATTGTTTTTTGTTTGCGGTTTACCAAAGCCCAAAGAAAAACCACAGCGCAGCCGCTTGGCCACCTGTGGTTTTCCTGTATTTCTGCCCCTACCTAAAAAGGAAGGGGGAATTGACTAAGCCTTATGAGCCAAAGGCATGATAGACTGGACGCCGATTAATCCAGGGCAGCTCTTCTTCCAGTTCATACGCTAGATGCAAAAGCGTCGCCTCGTTTCCAAATCCCGCGCTAAACATCGCACCAATGGGCATACCAGCCTTTGACATGGAAAGCGGCAGTGATATGGACGGTAGACCCGTTGCATTATGAAAGGGCGTGTAGCCAGTCCAGTAGGTTACGGCATCCATCAGAGCATCCATATCTGCACGGCGTGGGCTAAAGCTGCCTGTCTTCTCCGCAACATTGGCCGTAACCGGGGTCAGCGACACATCATACTTTGAATGAAATGCATTTGCCTGTCTTTCCAGTTTCTGGAAATAAGCCAGAGCTTTATCAATATCAACTGAAGGGTCGTAAACTGTACCAACAAGACCAGACAAATGCAGGGACCAGTTCTCAAAATCGCCTTCACCGGATGGACGACCCTGTGCTTTCTGCGCACGCTGATCTGAACTGTACGGCAGCATGGACCAAAGCATCAGAAAATGATGCCAAAACTCTTCACCATTGACATCAAACCGCTCCATGGAGACTTCGTGACCAAGGCTTTCCAATTTGCGGGCAACCAGTAACGTTGCTGCTTCCACTTCCGCATCAGGCTTGCTGTCTGCGCGGACACCTTTGATCGCCAATGCCACTTTCAGACGTTTTGACGATGGTCCACTGATCATACCAATAGGCGGCAAAGCCGAATTATTATGCTGCTCTGTCATCTGCAGAACAGCCGCCGTATCACGAACAGTACGTGATACGCAGCCAGTGTTCGTCAGTATATTGTCTTTGGATTTTGGTTTTTCGCGACCACGGGAATGCTTCAAACCCACCAGGCCACACGCGGATGCAGGCAACCGGATTGAACCGCCGCCATCACTGGCAGTTGCCAGCGGCACTAGACCAGCCGCAACCGCAGCCGCAGCCCCACCAGATGAGCCAGAGGAGCTGCGACCCAGATCCCACGGATTATTGCATGGGCCATAGAGAGAGGACTCTGTACTTGGCAAGGCACCAAACTCCGGGGAATTGGACTGACCGATAAAGATTGCGCCGCTTTTATCAAAATCAACTGTAACCGGATCCGATTTGTCCGCGACAACATCTCTGAAATATCGGCTGGCCTTTGTCGCGGGCTGGCCTTCTTTGCTATTCAGGCACTTAAGCAGGTATGGCACACCGGCAAATGGGCCGTCTGTTGGCTTGGATTTTTTCGCAAGTTCCCGCCCCAGATTAAAAGCCGGCTCCACGACGGCATTAAACAAACCATTATGCCGTTCAATCCGGCTGATTGATGCTTCTACCAGTTCCGCAGCAGACACCTGGCCTGACTTGAACAACTGCGCCTGACCAACTGCATCCAGATCAGCAAAATCATCTGATGCTGTGTTGGGGACACTTTTCGCTGCTGCGGCAGGTGCAGTCGCCTCTGCAGCCACACCAATATTGCCCGCGGCCAACGCCGTTGCACCAAAGGCCCCTAAAAATTGTCTACGATCCATCTTTTCCTCCCCCCAATCCAAAAAAGGGTTTCAATGTTACCGTGACCAAAATCCCAGTCCCGGCATTGCAATTTTGAAAATAAAAGGAGGGGAAGCCCCCTCCTTAAAACAATGTCTTACAGCCTAGAAACGGTATTCCAGGGTTACACCGTATGTACGGGGCGCCTGATACTGCGCATTAAGCGTGCCGAAAAAGTCCCGGTTGTAAGCGTTTATCTTTGACGAACCCAGCAGGTTCCGCGCCCATAAGGACACTGACCAGCCCTGCACCTCGTTCGATAGCATCAGATTACTGTTGATCAGATTCTGCGATCCAACCTTGCCCCAGGTGAATACATGGCCTGTAGCAGATGGATACGTACTGATGTTATCGATCGTAGAATATTGCGAGCTCTGATACGTCCAGTCAGCATGGAAAGCCAGGCTGAGATCACTGTCACCAAGCGTGTCGTAATAGTCGACACCAACAACAGATTCGAAATCAGGCGCAGATAGCTTGTTACCTGATGCATCACCGCCGCCAGCAGCACCGCCTGGGAAGGATACATATTTACCGTCCAGAATGCCTACCGCACCAGACACTGTCAGTTTCTCAGTTGCCATATACCGCAACTCCAACTCACCGCCAGTCGTCTTCACTTTTGCTGCGTTGGTAATGGTCATGGCCGTACGGCCTTCACCCAGGTCCTGGAACTGATTAACCTGATAGTCATTATAGGTCGTGCGGAATACTGATAATGCTACATTCAGGCGCCGATCAAGCGCTGCGCCCTTAAGTCCCAATTCCCAGTTTTTAACGGTCTCTTTATCGAACTTGATTGCATCAACCATTGTCCGGCCAGCGGCCAGGAAATTATCAAACGTACTCTGGTTCACATAGTCCAGATTATAGCCGCCTGATTTATACCCTTCGGCATAACGTGCATACGCAACCATGCGGTCAGTAACATCGTATGTCAGGGTCAGCGTTGGTGCGAAATCTTTAAACTTCTGATCATCTTCGATATCTGCTACGCCGATCATAAAGGCGTTGGAGGCCGAACCATCCAGTTCCCAATCGACGTCCTTAGTCTCATCCGAATAGCGGAAACCAACACCAAGTTCCAAGCGTTCTGTCAGATCATAGGTAATATTACCAAAGATCGCGAAACTTTCGGTGGTAACATCACCGATACTGGAAAGCCGGTCATCCGGGAAATATGCAGGCGCTGCATCACCGGGCACTGTATAGCGCTCTGTCGAGCCGTCCTGATGATAATAATACAGGCCAGCAAGAAACTCCAAGCGTTCCCCTTGCGGTGAAATCAACTGCAGCTCTTCGGTGAACTGATCATAGTTGTCTGTATAGTCCACATACAACAGCTCATAGGGTGCATAAGTCGCAGAGAAAACCTGATTAAAGTCTGTCTCACGGTACGATGTGATCGACCGGACCGCATAGCCACTGTCCATCGTATAGGTAACATCTCCCGCCATACCAAGAATCTCGCGGTCCTCGGTCGGCACCTGCCAGTAATCAACTACATACGGCTCAGCACCAGTAGGAACAGGTGTCGTTCCAAATGGGTCAGAGATTGGCTCACCGAACAAGGGGTTTTCATTCACATCCAACCCATCGATAGAGAAATTCATGTTCAGGTTCGCGGTTGGATCCACGCGAAGTGCGGCCCGCCATGAGAAACGGTCACGGTTCGCCATTTCGGTACCATTGACGGAGTCAGCGTTCAGATTCTTTACAAATCCGTCTTGGTCGCTTTTACTAGCGGACACTTTCAAGGCTGCAATATCGCCCAAAGGTACGTTGATCATACCTGACAGAACCCGCGTATCATAATTACCAAGTCTGACACGGGCCTTGCCCTCAAACTCATCACCTGGCTTTTTAGTAATCAGGTTCACTGCGCCAGCAACGGTATTTTTACCAAACAGCGCGCCTTGCGGACCTTTTAGAACCTCTACCTGTTCCAGATCCACCAATTCCTGATTAAGCGCCGGTGATTGCCCCAGATACACGCCGTCAATATAGACGCCAACACGAGTATCAAATCCGATATTTCGACTGGTACTACCAACACCGCGAATAGACACAACGCTATTCAGGCCGTTTTGACCCTTTATCGTTACGTTAGGAATCAGGTTTGAAATTTCATCCAGTGACCGCGCGTTTACATTTTCGATCATGTCTGAATTAACCGCAGACACGGATGTTGGAACATCTACAAGGCGTTCCACCCTTTTCGTTGCAGATACGACAATTTCCTCGAGCGCATAACCACCGGAAGAATCAGCTTCCTGTGCAGCAACACCGCCTGAAATCGCAATGAGTGAAACACAACCCATCAACGCTTTGTATCCCATAAAGCCCTCCAATATTTGAGTAATTGCTTTAATATCTCGAGGCCACTGCATATTGTCAAGTTATTTTAGTAATTGCTTACACTCAGGTATTAACAATTGATTCCATTTCTATTTCAGAGAATAATGACTTTCTGTTCTGAAAGTTTCCCAAGGAATATCAGTGTCTAATGTCTGAACTATCTGCCAAAGTTACCCCTACCCGTAAATCGGGCTTCGAGACCAAACGCAAAATAATGGACGCTGCGTTCCGTTTCATGGAAACAAAAGGCCTGATGAGCATGACGACCAATCATATTGCTCGCGATGCAGGGGTTAATGTGGCGTCGCTTTACCGATTCTTTGAAAACAAAGAAGCCATAATTGTTGCAATTATGGAGGAGTATTTTGCCGATATTGAAAGCAGGCTGGAGCATTATTTCCTTAACGGGCGAGAGACCAATCCCATGTGGGAAAATTCAAATGCCTATTTAGATGAATCAGCAACGCGGCACTATGATAATCCGTCCTATCGCTACAATATCATGCTGGCAATTCAGACCATTCCCGCGATGAAGGAACACTCAGCAAATCATCAGCGGCGATGCATAGATATACTGACCCGTTCAGCAGTTACCCGCTACAGCAATTCAGCAGAAGAAATGGATGTTATTTTTCAGTATGTCTTCCTGACTGCGGTTAGCACCCTAAGTCACGCAACCAACCTGCCAGAACCGATCAAGACTGAAATGCACACACTGATGAAATCCACGATCAAGCATGTATTTCAAACCCGGCTGACAGAGCGCACCTGATAGCGTAGATCAGGAAAAGGCGGCATACCGTCAGCCTGCCCAGTTCATCCGGGACTATTGCCCCAATTCGCCACCACGCTTTTCAGCAGCTTTTATCGCAGCCGCCATAAGGTCTTTCAGCGCATCCTCTTCCATCAATATTGCGAGCGCTGCTGCTGTTGTGCCTCCAGGGCTGGTGACACGTCGCCGCAACTCCCCGGCATCGGTATCTGGCTGCGCTTCCATCAGTCGCCCTGCGCCGATAACTGTCTGCCGCGCTAGCGCCATAGCTGCGTCGGAGGGCAGGCCTAATGCCTCTCCCGCAGCCGCCATGCATTCAACCATATGGAACACATAGGCCGGTCCGCTGCCTGACACTGCGGTTACTTTATCAATGTCGGCCTCTGCCTCTACCCACACTGTTTTCCCGGTCGCAGCCATCAATGCTTCCGTAAGCGTTCTGGATGCACCGTCAACTGCATCCACAGCATACAAACCCGAAATACCAGCCCCAACAGCGGCAGGTGTGTTGGGCATCACACGGACAATCTTTGGCGCATGGGGGAATGCTTGCTGGAAGCGTGCCACACGAACACCTGCAGCCACAGAAATCACAAGACTGCCCGCATCAACACAGGATGCAAGCGGCGGCAGTGCCACATCCATGATCTGGGGTTTCGTTGCAAGGATTAATGCCTGCGCCTTTATCCCGCTCGGTAAATCATCTGCGCTTGTATGATAGTTATCATCTGGAACACCTGGCAAAAGCCCTGAAGTGACACCGGGATCAACGACAAAAAGCGCCTCTGGCCGAAGCCCTGCCTGCAGCCACCCTTCCGCCATTGCGCGGCCCATATTACCGCAACCAACAAGGATCAAGGGAGCGTGTGAATGGAATGTATCCAGCATAAATTCTCTCGTACCGTATGACTAAAAACAGAAAGGGCAGAGCATAGCCCTACCCCTTCCTTGCGACAAGCCCCTGATCACTGCCAACCCGACAGGGGCCACCCATAGCTCCCTTAAGCCTGAGATCTACTGCGCATAATTATGCTGTCCCCATGCATTCAAGCATGGCAGACTCAATCGCTTCTTCTGGTGATTGCCCACCCCACATTACAAATTGGAATACCGGGAAAAAGCGCTCGCATTCCCCCATCGCAGTTTCCACAACAGTAGCCATATGATCTTCGCCGAATGCACCTGTCATTGGGTCGTTTGCCAAACTGGCATGCCGGAATAAAATAGCGTTATCATCGGCCCAAAACTCAAAATGACCGATCCACATTCTTTCATTGATCAGACCGATAACGCGGTAAATTTCATCCCGCTTGCCTTCAGGTACCTTGATATCGAACAGGCACGCAAACTGCAGCGTTTTAAAATCATCACGCCAAAAAACCCGAAACTGAAGATCAGCATAGTGCCCTGACAAAAACATCGTCAGTTCATCTTCATTATGACGTTCGTAAGCCCAGTCATTGGCGCCTGCCAATTCCTGCGCCATGTCCACCGGATGCGGCGTTGTGTATGCGGAAAGCCCTGTGCTTAGAGTCGTCATCCCATTTCCCCCTGGAAATCGCGGCAACCTTGCCCTGCCGCCTGACTTGCCAATCGCAGGAGATACTTTCCCCAGCGCCAGAAAACACATTTTCTAGCTAGTACGTCAGCAATAAAACACTATATGTAGGGTGCCAAAGCGAATGCATTCTGGCAAGCACGAATTTACCAACACCGAAGATTTCCTGTGGAAAACTATTTCAGCGAATCGTTTTAGAATCGTGATTAAGCGAGTCGAAACAGTCGCTTATTCTGAACGTTTAAGGTGTGCGATTTTTTGAATATTTTTTGGAAAAAATTCTTTTAAAAAAACTAGTCTGCCAGTTTCTTTTTCAGAATTTCCAGTTCGGCGCGTAGGTCTTCATTCTCGGACCGGGCTTTTTCAGCCATGTCACGGACGATTTCAAACTCCTCGCGGCTGACAAGATCCATGCCCGCAAGTTGCCGATCAAGCCACGCCCGGAAACTGTCTTCCATTTCACCACGAACACTATGCACTGCACCTGCAGCACTGGTTGCCAGTTTCGCCAGATCATCAATAAACTTGTTATTGGTTTGCATGCTTGCATCCTTCCAGGTGTCATTATCCTTCAGACAGTCAGTGTTGATATGGGACATTGTCCCATAAAATGCAATGGCTTTCCCCGTTGATGTTCGAAATAGCGCCGACATGACTTGACAGATAGCTACCGACCATCAAGATTGTCGCAGTTTGACCACCCGTTGAAAGGCTATATCTATGCTTGCTGCTGTCAGCGCTTCCGTACTGGCGTACCCTGAGATTGACCCGGTTCTCTTTGAACTTGGACCAATTGTGATCCGCTGGTACTCGCTTGCCTATATTGCTGGCCTGATGTTTGGGTGGTGGTATATCAGACGACTGGTATCCAAACCCGGCGCAGTTATGTCGACAGACCATGTGGATGACTTTCTGACATGGGCAGCGATCGGCACCATTTTGGGTGGCCGACTTGGATATGTTCTCTTTTATAACTTGTCAGCCTATCTCGAGGACCCAATTTCTATCCTACGTCTGTGGGATGGGGGCATGAGCTTTCACGGCGGGGCGGCCGGTGTTGTGATAGCCGTTATTCTTTTCGCCAAAAGGAAAAAGCTTGATCTGATGCGGTTTGCAGATGTGATCGCAATCGTCGCGCCCGTTGGCCTTTTCACCGGCAGGCTCGCTAACTTCATTAACGGTGAGCTTTGGGGTCGGACCACAGATGCATCTTGGGCGATGGTGTTCCCCACTGACCCAAGTGGGCTGCCCAGACACCCCAGCCAGCTATATGAAGCTATTGGCGAAGGTCTTTTATTGTTTCTGCTGCTGCAGTTCCTCTATCACAAGACCAATCTGGCGAAAGAGCGACCCGGCTTTATCGCAGGTGTCTTCTTCCTTGGATACGGTCTGGTTCGTTTTCTTGTTGAATTTGTGCGGGAGCCTGATGCCCATATCGGGTTGGTCGAAGGGATTTCCAGAGGACAGATGCTTTCTATCCCGACACTGATTTTCGCACTGTGGCTGGTTGGGCAATCTTTTTACCAAAATAAACCAAACAAATAATAGCAACAACAGCAAGCGAACCAAGTTGTGACCGCACTTAAAGATATCTTCCTTGACCGCATTCGTGCAACCGGCCCTATCCCGCTTGCTGATTATATGGCCGAATGTCTGATGCATCCAAAGCATGGATATTACACACGAGAGCGCGTCTTTGGTGCAGAAGGGGATTTTATCACGGCCCCGGATGTTAGCCAGATGTTCGGCGAAATGCTTGGCCTTTGGTGCGCGGATAGATGGATGGCCCTGGGTAGCCCCGCCTCGTTTCAGCTTGTTGAACTGGGCCCCGGGCGCGGGACGCTAATGGCAGATATTCTGCGGGCAGGCAAACAGGTGCAGGGCTTTACCGAAGCAGCATCAGTAAATTTTGTCGAAGCGTCACCACAACTACGGGACATGCAGCGCAAAAAAGTACCACATGCAGCGTGGCACGATAATCTTGCAGCCCTGGACCCCCTGCCCACACTTTTTGTTGCAAATGAATTTTTTGATGCCTTGCCTATTCACCAGTTTGAAAAGACCAAAGATGGGTGGCGACAACGTGCCATTACCGCAGACAACAACAATGATCTGCAGTGGTGCCTGATGCCCGCATCCTCCATGGCAGCACTTATTCCTTCGTCGTTGCAACAGTGCCCGGAAGGTGATGTGGTGGAAGTATGCCCGGCTGCTTTATCATTCACCGGGCAGATAGCCCGCCATATTGTCGGTCACGGCGGGGCTGCCCTTTTCATTGACTATGGGTACAGCACATCAAAGCCCGGAGATAGCTTCCAGGCGCTCAGGCAACACAACTATACCGATCCGCTTTTGGAGCCCGGCAAAGCTGACTTGACGGCCCATGTTGCCTTTGACCAACTACAATATGCCGGCAAAGAGGCAGGAGCCGCGACATTTGGCCCTGCGACACAGGGGCAATTCTTAATGGCACTTGGTCTTGGGCTGCGGGCACAGGCGCTTGCAAAGGGCAAAGACCTGGAAACACAAGCGACCCTACTGTCAGAGCTTAAGCGACTAACCGCACCAGAGGAAATGGGCGAACTATTTAAAGTTATTGCGCTTCAGAACAAAGACATACCCGCGCCACCTGCGCTGTAAACACTGGCGCATATACGTGCGGCAAAGCCTGAAATACAAAAGTGACGCATCCTCAAAGAGAATGCGCCACAATTTACCGGAACCGGGCGAATAGGGGAAGCATTAAAGCAAAGTTCGGCCCCGGATAGCATCAGATTTGGCGTTCTGATATCCTGAGTATGCACACAACTTGAAGAAGAAACCTTGACACGTGTCAAGGAATTGAAATTTTGTTCAAAAAGATACCGTTTTTCTATAAGCAGGTTTATGGTGTCAGGATGTTTTATGAGGAGCTTAGACTATGACCCATTCCATTCCCCCATTTCATCTTGCTGTACCAGTGAACGATCTTGATGCAGCCCGTTCTTTCTACGGGGGGCTCCTGGGATGCCCGGAAGGTCGTTCAAGCGAAAAGTGGATTGATTTTGACTTTTTCGGTCACCAGTTTGTGACGCACCTTGGCACACCGCTGACAGACCCGGATCATAACGGTGTGGACGGCGATAATGTCCCCAGCTTTCACTACGGAGCAGTGTTGAACTGGGATGACTGGCATGTGCTTTCAGAAAAGCTGATCAAAGCCGATGTGGATTTCATCATCAAACCTAAAATCAGGTTCCAGGGCAAGGTTGGAGAACAGGCGACTATGTTCTTCCGCGACCCCGCAGGTAATGCGATCGAGATAAAAAGCTTTAAAGACATGTCACAGCTTTTTGCAAAATAATCGTTGATATACCTAATGGTCCATTTTTTGGACCATAGGTTATTTCCGCTAGACGGCACTGGTTGCCTTCTGATAATGCTTAGTTGTATCGGAGGGCTTCATACACATGAAATGGCAAAACCTGTCAGACGAAAGATGTTCTATCGCACGGGCGCTTGCGGTCATTGGTGATCGCTGGACCCTGCTTATTCTGCGGGAATGTTTTGCGGGGACCATGCGTTTTGACGACTTTAAATCATCGCTTGGCATATCCCGGACAATGCTATCTGACAGACTAGGCAAACTGGTGGACAGTGGGGTTCTCACCAAAGTTAGCTATCAGGAAAAACCGACACGCTATGAATATGCCCTGACGGACAAGGGCATGGCGCTGTTCCCCGTGATGATGACCATCACAGGATGGGGGGACGCCTACTGTTTTGAAGAAGAAGGCACACCGAAAATTACCCGGCATTCAACATGCGGGCATGCAGTGGTGCCGAAGGTCGTCTGCAGTAGTTGCGGCGGCAATGTAACCCCGCACAATACCTCGGTGGAAGCGCCGAAAAAGCGGGATGTTCTTACAAATCAGGAGTTGCCGGATATCCCTGACTTCCTGCGGACCGGTATTCTTAATACCCAGTCAACTCGCCTGAACCAGTTGAAATCACGTTTCCGGAAGAAGTGAATCAGCCTCGCCTTCATTTGCAGACAGGACATCACTGACATCATCGCCGTCATAATCATTGCGTCGGAACTTCAACACAACGGTCGGCAGAATACTCAGCTCCAATTCAATATGGGTAAAATGAAACCGCTTGAAGTTAAGCTTGCGTCTTGCCTCTGTGGTTTTGAACAGGGAATTCACCACCGTATATGTCAGGGTTTTATTCTGCGTTTGAATTTCGTCCAGCAGGGCTTGCTGCTCCTCTGGCTCCAGCAATTCATTCAAAACCAAGTGTGCGACCACTTTTGGTGACAGGCCCAGCCCAACTTCTATTTCAATGACCTCAAAGCCCGCTTGTTCAATATAGGGGGAGATTTCATTAAAATGCTCAGCCGTTTTGGTCAGGGTGTCACCGCCCAGACCTTTCAGGCCACCCACCGCAGCAGACGCAGCTTCACCTGCACTGGCACCCCACTTGTGATCAGGCCTTCGACCAAGCAAGGCCTGACGCATTTCTTCAAAAATTTCAGGCAGGTTTTTCGCCATCTTATCCCCCTACTATCAGCCCTTATTCAACCGGCTCTGTAAAATAAGTGGTGGGAAACGGTTCATTTTCAAGGGTGAAATGCCACCACTCTGCACTGTACGGTTTAAAACCGTGACGCATCATCACCGACCGCAGTAACAAGCGGTTCCCGCGCGCGTCCGCAGGAATATCCGGATTTTCACCGTGTGACAGCACATCAAAGAAATCGAACGGGGTCCCCATTTCGAGAAGAGTATAGCCGCCGTTTTTGTCTGTTTTCCCGATGGACAGGTCAATGGTACTTGCCCGGCTATGACCTGATTTGGCAGCGATATACCCTTCTTCAAATAATTTGGATTTGGGGACATTTGGATAGTAGGCAGTCTTCATTTTAGTGTCATCCAGATCCGCCGCCCAGCGCACAAAATGATCAACGGCAAGCTGTGGCCGATACCCATCGAACACCACCAGCGTCATCCCGAAAGCTTCCAGTTCCTTCTGTACATATGCGAGCTGCTGTGCTGCACGGCGGGTCAACAGGCATTTCGGTGCCAGATAGCCATCAATCTGCTCGCCTATGAAATTCTCATTCCCGAAGTAGCGCGCCTCGCACACAAGCCCGGGAATAACCTGCCCAAGGTCGACCAGTTCTGCATCTGGCACAGCCTCCGTTTCCGCCATAGTTGCAGAACCAGCCATCATTAAAACCCCAACAACCCCTATCAAATGTTTCAGCCGCATATTTTCTATCCCTTGTTGCCTGAATCACTATTTAACCATAAGATAACATAGAGACATTGGAGAAAATTATCATGATATATTATGGTGTTATTGGTGGCCTAATCCTTCTGGCCGTGTTTGTCATATCAATCTACAACAAACTTGTTGTGCTTCGGACACGTACAGAAGAGGCTTGGTCTGATATCGATGTCCAGATGAAACGGCGCTACGACCTGATCCCGAATCTTATTGAAACGGTCAAGGGATATGCATCCCACGAAAAAGAAACGCTGGAAAATGTTATCGCAGCCCGCAACACCGCCAGCAAATCCACAGGCACCCCGGGAGAGCAATCCGGCGCAGAAAATATCCTGTCCGGCGCACTAAGACAGCTTTTCGCCGTATCCGAGGCGTACCCGGAGTTGAAAGCCAACACCAACTTCCAACAATTGCAGACCGACCTTTCTGAGATCGAAGATCATATCCAAAAGTCTCGCCGCTATTTTAACGGCAGTGTGCGGGATTTGAACACTATGGTCGAAAGCTTCCCGTCCAATCTGATTGCCGGGCAATTTGGCTTTCATAAATCCGAGTATTTTGAGCTGGACGAGGCAGAAGCTGGTGCCGTGAAAACCGCCCCTAAAGTTACCTTTAATTAATAGAGATATATCTGTGCGTATTCGGTTTTCTATCCTTGCCCTGATCACCTTGATCTCGGCAGTCGCCTTCCCTGCTACTGCACGCGAAGAGATCAGAGAATTTATCAGTGATATTGTTGTATTGCCGACAGGCGAGCTGCAAATCACGGAGACCATTCGGGTTAACGCAGAAGGAGCCGAGATCAGACACGGCATCTTCCGGGACTTCCCAACCGAATATACCGACAGAAACGGCAACCGTATCAAAATGGGTTTTACAGTCCAGTCTGTCCAAAAGGATAACAGTGATGTTAACTGGACCCAGGAATCCATCGGTAACGGTGAACGTATTAGAATTGGAAGCGCCAATATCATCTTACCCCGCGGGGAACACACATACACGATTTCCTACACCACCAGCTGGCAGGTTACACATTTCGATACAGTCGACGAACTATACTGGAATGTGACCGGCAATGGCTGGGCATTCCCGATACTGAAAGCACGTGCGGTTATTGAGCTGCCCAGTGGAGCAACCATCTCCCGCACGACAGCCTATACCGGGCGGTCCGGGTCCAGGGACGGGGCATATCAGTCCGACATGATCAGTGACAACATTGTCCGGTTTGATACAACGAGCCCCCTTGGCACCTATGAAGGCCTGACAATTGTTGTTGAATGGCCAGCCGGTTTTGTAGACAGGCCTACGGCACTGGACAAAACCAATCGCCTGTTTCTGGATAATCTTAATCTTTTGGCTGGCTCCATTGGACTGTTTTTTACCACGCTGTATTTTTTCATGGCATGGAACAAGCTTGGGCGTGATCCGAAAAAAGGCACCATTATTGCCCAGTATGAGCCGCCCGAGGGACTGTCCCCTGCTGCGTGCCGCTATATTCTGAAAATGCGCTATGACAGCAAGGCGCTGACAGGCGCCATTGTCAGTGCTGCACAAAAAGGCTTTCTTGTCATTGATCAGATAGGCGACGAAATTACATTGACGGTCAAAGACCGGACAGTGCCACTGGCGCGGGGTGAAAAAGCGCTCTTTGATAAGCTGCTGCCCGGCACCCAGTCATCCATCACCTTGAAAGACAAATATTCCAAAGATGTTGCAGCAGCACAGACAGCCTTCCGAAAAGCAATCCTAAAGGAAAAGTCTGATTATTTCGTTGGCAACTGGACCGCATACCTTATTGGTGCTGGTCTTGGTATGCTGACCATTACTTCGACATTTATTGCGGCTGACTCGCTCGCTGAAGGTATTCCGATGCTGTTTGCCCTTACTGCCCTGGGCATTGTTCTGACCCGGATGGTTAAAAGTTTTCGCCTGACTGACGGAAGCTTAAAGGCCAGACACCTCCTTACCCTTGTTCTTTTTATCATGTGGGGCAGTAGTTTCTTCTCTGGCAGTCTGGCGGATTATGGCCTTGGCGCTATCATTATTCTGGGCGCTACAATGGCTGTTATGACGCTGTTTGTTTTCCTGATGCCGGCCCCCACACAGTTTGGCCGTAAAATCATGGACCATATCGAAGGCTTCAAACTGTATCTGAAAGTTGCAGAAGAAGACCGGCTAAACTTCCATACACCACCGGAGAAAACGCCGGAACTATATGAGAAATATCTGCCGTATGCGATTGCGCTTGAGCTGGAAAATGAATGGGGCGCCCAGTTCCATAACATTCTGGAGGACACTGCGGCAGCACAGGGCAAATCGTCCTACAGTCCTGCTTGGTATCACGGTAGTTCCAGTTTCTCCAGCCGATCAGTCGGACAGTCTATTGGGTCGTCCATGTCCACAATCGTTGCAGCGGCAGCAACACCGCCTTCCTCTTCTGGCAGCTCCGGTTTCTCTGGCGGCTCCGGAGGCGGCGGTGGCGGTGGAGGCGGTGGTGGCTGGTAGGCCGTTGCCCCCATGTCCATAGTTCAGACACACTCCTACGTATGATGGTACCCGCTATGAAAAATTATCAAACATCATCACTGCAGTGCCCCCACGGTTTTTTTGACAATACCGGAGGAGTGTCCAAGGGCGTTTACAGCAGTTTGAACTGTGGCCCGGGATCAAACGATAATCAGGCGCATGTAACAGAAAACAGACGTATCGTAGCGGATACACTGTCTGGTAGCGCACACACACCGCTCCTTAGTTGTTACCAGATACACTCTAATATCGTGCATCATGCGACGAAGAGCTTTTCAGACAACAGGCCGCAAGCTGATGCCCTTGTCACCCGCACACCCGGACTTATTCTTGGCATCCTGACAGCAGATTGCACCCCGGTCCTGTTTTACGACCCGGAAGTCTGCGTTATCGGCGCGGCCCACGCGGGTTGGAAAGGCGCGCTGACGGGCATTCTGGAAAATACAGTCAGTATGATGGAAACACTGGGTGCTGACCGACAACGGATCCAAGCTGCCATTGGCCCCACCATCCATCAGCCCAGTTATGAAGTTGATAAAAACTTTTTAGAGCGTTTTCTGGATACAGATGCCAATTCAAAACGCTTTTTCGAGAACGGCAAGGATGCTGACCACCATCAGTTTGACCTACCTGGGTATGTTGAGAACCGGCTTCAGAAACACGGTATCGAGCATATCTGGCAAAGCGGCACAGATACCTACAGCAGTTCCAGGCATTTTTCATACAGACGCTCCACACACAAGGGTGATTCGGATTACGGACGGCAAATCTCGGTAATAATGCTGCCCTGAACAGACCATTTGAGAAGCAATTCTTAGCCATGTGTGTCTGATAGGCACCAATATCCTAAAATTCGTATCTGCAAACTTTACAAAAGCATGACGATACTGATACATCACGATTCAAGTTTTTGATTTAACTTTTGTCCTGATGGAGGCTAGCCAATGGGCATGAAAATTCTCGCCGGTAATTCCAACCCGGAACTTGCCGAAGCAATCGCAGCCTATCTGAACATGCCCCTGACGAAAGCGTCCATTAAGCGTTTTTCTGATCAGGAAGTCTTTGTAGAAATTCATGAAAACGTCCGCGGTGAGGACGTTTTTCTTGTTCAGAGCACTAACTATCCCGCAAACGACCATATGATGGAACTACTCGTTTGTATTGATGCGCTGCGCCGTGCAAGCGCCCGCCGCATCACAGCTGTTCTTCCGTATTTCGGCTATGCCCGTCAGGACCGGAAGCCCGGCCCGCGGACACCGATCTCGGCGAAACTTGTTGCAAACCTGATCACAACCGCTGGTGCGGACCGCGTTCTGACTATGGACCTGCACGCAGGGCAAATTCAGGGTTTCTTCGATATTCCAACCGATAACCTTTATGCAATGCCGGTTCTTGTTCGTGATTTGAAAGAAAAATACGCGGGCAAGGAAACAATGATCGTATCGCCTGATGTGGGAGGTGTTGTTCGTGCCCGTGCCTATGCAAAGCGTATGGATGCCCTGATAGCAATCGTCGACAAACGCCGTGAACGCGCTGGTGTGTCCGAGGTTATGAACGTTGTTGGTGATGTATCCGGGATGCACTGTGTGCTGGTTGACGATATTGTCGATAGTGGCGGAACGCTGTGTAACGCGGCAGAAGCCCTGATGAAGCAGGGTGCGAAATCCGTTTCCGCATATATCGCACACGGCGTATTGTCTGGTCCGGCGTATGACCGCATTGCAAACAGTGTCATGGACGAAGTTGTAATTACAGACAGCATCCGCCCAAGCGATGCCTGCGTTGCAACTGACAAAATCCGTGTTGTAAGCGTGGCGCCCCTGCTTGCAGAAGCCATGAACAGAATTGCACACGAAACAAGCGTTTCCAGCCTGTTTGACTAAGCGCACTTAAGGGCACCTGGTGCTATGGTCGCATTTTGTTGGGCGTAGGTAGGTATCTGCCGTCCCAATAAAGAAAATACAAAACCGCCTCTGTCATCAGGAGGCGGTTATTTTTTACTGCTTATCAGGGAAGCGGCGCCTCACAGGCGGCTAACATCCATCCAGTGCAGTCGCGAAAGCCTTTTCAAACTCTGGCTCTTTGTCTATGAACGGTGAAAATAGCTCAAACCCTGCAGGGTACCGGGCATATTCAATTACACGGACGTCTTTTACAGCGTCCTTGAAGCGGGGACTGAGAAATGCACGGAAGTCTGCAGACAGGATTGCATCTACCTTACCGCCATACAGCA
The DNA here is from genome assembly GCF_014656395.1 of Kordiimonas sediminis. Lineage (GTDB taxonomy): Bacteria > Pseudomonadota > Alphaproteobacteria > Sphingomonadales > Kordiimonadaceae > Kordiimonas_A > Kordiimonas_A sediminis. The sequence continues at coordinate 1,314,144 of NZ_BNCI01000001.1, read as the reverse complement.
TCAAAAACATGCGGTCGGTATCATCTGTCCCCTGTATATATCGATAGCCATTTCGCTGCAGCATTCTTTCTGGTGTTGACCCGGGAAATGCGGTGACTTTGGCGGTATCTTTGAACATTTTGCTGAAGGGATCCATGTCCATATTTTGGCGCAAAATCCAGTTAATTCTTAATTCCCCCAGCACGCCAATTATTTTTCTGTGTCGGTCAATCTCGCCCTTGTTATAGCTGGGAAACCAGATATCGATTAAACCATCTTCAATCATGCGGTCTACCCGCACCATGGCAACAGTTTTTACCTCATACGCGCGCTTGAGACGGTCCATAGCACACCGCAGCACATCCATGCCCGGCCCTGCCAGTTTTCCAGTTTCATCAGGCTGGGCATAGGTCCCTTCACCATGGGTAAAAACGCGCACTGTGGAATCAGATGACTGAACAGCCTCAAGTGCTATCACTGCTGGTAACAGACACGCTAAACCAAGAGCTATCCGAAGTGCCGCCCAATATTTACTTATACGCATTCAAGGTTCCTGATATGGAATACACAGTTACTTTACTCAAACCCCGATACGGATTAAATATCATCCCCTGAAAACATATATCGCAGAAAATGGTTAAAGGTCTATTGCTTTCTTTGCATTTTACCGTGATTCAGCTTGCTTTTGTGCGCATTGTACAGTATCACGCGCCCGACTTCCCTTCGTTATCTGAAGGGGTGGTAATCCGTCCTTGCATCCCTGGAGGAAGTGACGGGCCTGTCTGGATTGTCCCGACAGGTAATATTTAGGAGAATTACAATGGCAAAAGTCATTACAATCGAAGCGGAACTCCGCGACCGGGTTGGCAAGGGAGCCTCTCGTGCTGTTCGCCGTACTGGTAAAGTTCCAGCCGTAATTTACGGTGACAACAAAGACCCACTGTCCATCCAGATTCCATTGAACGAAGTAATTCGTTTGATCAACCGTGGTGGTTTCATGTCACACACCTACGAAATCGTAGCAGGCAAGAACAAATCAACTGTTCTGCCACGTGATCTGCAACTGCACCCGGTATCTGATATTCCTATGCACATCGACTTCCTGCGTCTGGGCAAAGGTGCATCTGTTGCAATGGCTGTTCCAGTGAAAGTTATTGGCGAAGAACAATCAACTGGTCTGAAGCGTGGCGGCGTTATCAACTACACGCGTCACGATATTGAACTGAACGTTCCTGCATCAGCTATTCCTGAGTTTATTGAAGTATCTGTTGCTGGCCTTGACATTAACGAAGCTGTTAAAATTTCTGACGTTACGCTTCCAGAAGGCTGCACACCTACTATTTCTGACCGTGACTTCACTATCTGTGCGATTGTTGCACCAAGTGGTCTTAAGTCTGCGACAAACGCTGCTGATGCTTCTGACGAAGAATCTGAAGATGCCGGGGACGCAGAGTCTGCATAAATATTGGTCGGGGGCTTAATCAAGTCCCTACCTGTAGCCGGAAAGGAAGATAGCATGCTGCTTTTTGTCGGATTAGGCAACCCGGGCAGCAAATATCTGGATAACCGGCACAATGTCGGCTTTATGGCAGTGGACGAAATCGTTCGCTGCCATAACTTTTTGCCGGAACGAAAAAAATTTCAGGCACTGGTATCCGAAGGCAAGCTGAACGGAGAACCAATTCTGGTCCTCAAACCACAGACATTTATGAATGAAAGTGGCCGTTCGGTAGGTGAAGCCATGCGCTTCTATAAGCTGTCACCCGAAGATGTTGTCGTCTTTTATGACGAACTGGATTTACCGTTTGCAAAAGTCAAAGTTAAACAAGGCGGTGGTCTTGCCGGCCATAATGGGCTGAAATCAATCAAGGCCCATATCGGAGAAAACTTCCACCGGGTCAGAATTGGCATTGGGCATCCAGGGCATCGTGACAAGGTGACAAGTCATGTGCTGGGCGACTTTGCCAAATCAGAGTGGCCGGAAATTGAAGAAGTTCTGGACGGTATCGCACGGGAAGCCTCGTGGCTTGCCAAACGCGACGGTGCGCGTTTCCAGACTGCACTAGCACAGCGTCTGACACCGCAGCGCCCAAGTACAGGCACAAAAAAACCAGCCGGGGCACCTTCGTCGCCCACGGACGAAACAAAACAAAAAGCAGCGGCCCCTAAACCGGCCGCCAGTTATTCCAAAAAAGTACCAGATGGTCCGATGGCTGATATGCTGCGATCTCTGAAGACAGGAGACAAATAATGGGTTTCAAATGTGGTATCGTAGGGCTTCCTAATGTTGGCAAGTCTACCCTGTTCAATGCCTTGACAAATACGGCATCCGCCGCAGCTGCAAACTATCCATTTTGCACGATTGAGCCAAACGTAGGCCAGGTTCCTGTGCCTGATGAGCGCCTTTATGAACTTGCATCCAAAGCGGGGTCAAAAGAAGTCATCCCGACCCAGCTATCGTTCGTTGATATCGCTGGCCTTGTTCGTGGTGCCTCAAAGGGGGAAGGCCTTGGCAATCAGTTTCTGGCGAACATTCGGGAAGTAGATGCGATTTGTCATGTTCTGCGCTGTTTTGAAGATGATGACATCACACATGTGGATGGTCGTGTTGATCCAGTAGCTGATGCTGAGACCATTGAAACCGAACTGATGATCGCAGACCTGGAAAGTCTGGAAGGCCGTATACACGGATTGGGTCGCAAGGTGCGCGGTGGCGATAAAGAAGCAAAAGCCGTAATGGCAATGATCGAAAAATGTATTCCGCTGCTGAAAGACGGTATTCCTGCCCGTAAGGTTGAACTGTCAAGCGACGAGGAAGCAAAAATTCTGCGCGAGCTGCAGCTACTGACCAGCAAGCCAATTCTATATATCTGTAACGTCGACGAAGAAAGCGCAGCCAGCGGCAACGAGTTTTCCGAAAAAGTTGTTAAAATGGCTGCCGAGCAAGGGGCCGGTGCTGTTGTGATCTCCGCGGCAGTTGAAGCAGAAATCGCCCAGCTGGACGATGAAGCAGACAAATCAGAATTTCTGGAAACCCTCGGTCTTGGTCAAACGGGTCTCGCCCGTGTTATTCGTGCCGGATACGACCTTCTGCACCTGATTACCTATTTCACATGTGGTCCAAAAGAAACCCGAGCATGGACAATTCCTGTCGGCACCAAAGCACCGCAAGCAGCGGGCGTAATTCACACCGACTTTGAAAAAGGGTTCATCCGCGCAGAGACCATTGCCTATGACGATTATGTCAGCCTCGGTGGGGAGCAAGGTGCCAAGGATGCAGGGAAAATGCGCCTTGAAGGTAAGGAATATGTTGTCGCAGACGGGGATGTATTATTATTCCGCTTTAACGTCTAGCCAAAATAAATACGGCGCTGTAACAGGCGCCGTTTTGCTTTTCTATGACCTGTTAAAACTAATCCTAAAGCAGGTGCTTTTGCCTGGCATCTCAATCAGCTCCAGCGTACCGCCATTCCGTTCAATCAACCTTTTGGCCACAGGCAGTCCGACACCCATTCCTGGCGTTGCTGCACTATAATCCTCATTCACCAACGCAAATGGCGTGAAAATCAGATTCTGCTTTTCTTCCGGTATGCCCGGCCCTTCATCAGCTAAGTCTATTTGAACCTTCGTGTCGGTCTCTGACAATCTTAGCAGAATTTTCTCACCAGAGCGTGTGTAACGTACCGCATTTTCGAAAACATATTTGATGGCTCGGTCTATCTCATCCGTGCAAAGATATATCTCTGTCGCGGACTGATTCGGGACCTCTTCCTCCAGAATACGGCCAGCCTTTGACGCAGAAGACCGAAAGCCAGGAAATAAATCTTCCTCGATATGCTTGAGCAGCTGAACGTTAGACTGATTCAGATTATCTGGTGCAATATTCGCCGACAATTCCAGTACTGACTGGAGCTTCTCAAAAAGCTCCTGACCGCTATTACGGATATAGGACGCAAACTCCTGTGCTTGCTTATCGTCTGCCAAAGACATCAATAAATCAGAAAAGCCAATAATATGGTTTAGGGGTGTCCGCAATTCATGAGACATATTGGCAATAAACCTACTTTTTGCCAGATTGCCTTCCTCCGCCATTTTAAGCGCTGCATCAAGCTCGGCCTGCAGCTTTTTAGCTTCAGTAATCTCGGTTCTAACAGCAACATACTGTTCAATTTTGTCTGTGTAGGTGTTTTTAAAGGGCACAATCGTTGATCGTACCCAATATAATTCCCCATCTTTCTTTCGGTTACAAATTTCACCCTGCCAGGTTTCACCGCTGGCAATCGTGCGCCATAAATCTTTATAAAAAGCGGCATCATGCTTGTCCGACTTAATGATGTTGTGCTTATTTCCAAGCAGTTCATCAAGCTTATAGCCACTAACTTCAGTAAACTTGGTATTGGCATAAATAATCACGCCAGTCGCATCTGTAATTGACACAAGTGCATGTTCGTCCAGCGTATGATGCAGGTGCTCTGATAAATGTCTGGCTTCCTGCAGGCTTTTCACCATTACTTCATGTTCATTCTGCACGAGAACGATATCGGACCGGTCTCGGAAAGTGCCGGAAATTGCTTCGATACGGCCTTCTACATCAAACTCGGGGCGGCCTTTAGTCTCGACATAGATCGTACGGCCGGTTGACTGCTGCATAATGCGCAGATGAATAGTATAGGCCTTATGGTTTTCTATACAGTCGACAACCGCAGCACTGATTATTTCGCGGTCTGCAGGCAAATAAAACTCTATCGCCGTTTCCACACTTGGAACAAAGTCATCCTTTGAAACACCGTGAATGGCATAGATTTCATCAGACCAAAACAGCTTTTCATGGTTCAGGTCAAACCGCCAATATCCGACACGACCAACCGATGTGGTTTCTGCTAGCTGGTCCTTGACAAACTGGTGGTGGGACACATCCACACCAACCACATATACGCGGTTATCAGTCTGTCGAACTGTCGTATAACAGCGCCACTCAATGAAATGCTTGCCAGAAGACGGGTGATGATATTCCTGTGCTTCTCCCCATGGCTGGCGCGTTTCCCGAACCTGCTGGATTATATCCTGTGTGATATAAATACCAAGATCACTTACAATAGACTCAACCGGCTGTTCCAATACATCCTGACGTTTCTTGCCAACAAATGCCAAAAATGCGCCGTTAGCGTCCACAACACATCCACTATCGTTCACAGACAGAAAATAAAGCTGACCAGGTAAATCATGAAAGGTATAGGGTGATACCCCGGTCTCTGATGGTGTAGGGTGCAATACTCCTCCATCTGACACGTTCGACGGTGTTTCAGCGGCTGCATCAGCCGGTGGCAAAATAGAAGAAGTACTCATAAAAAAGCTGAAACCTGTAATATAACTGTTTACATAACGGCATGTAATTTCACAAAATACGGGACTTACTTGGAATGTGTGACCAAATCGTTAACCTAGGGAAGAATACATCTTTGATATGCTTCCACTTTACTTTACGGCGACATGAATGACAAAAGTAGCTCCGGTACAACCGGCATATAAGAACAGCCATGTGATTAACGTAGATCCCATGATTGCCTATATTGATGATGTACTGTCGCCTGAAGAATGTGACTATATTATCAACCTGGCCAAAGATAAGGTAGAGCGCGCTCGTGTTTCACTGGAAGGTGACGATGCGATCTCTGACGGTCGCACTGGTAGTAATACATGGATACCCCATAAGACCGACGACACGATCAAAGCCATTGCTGACAGGATCGCAGGCATCGTTCAGATACCGCTTGAGAATGCAGAAGCTCTGCAAGTGATACATTACGGTGTAAGTCAGGAATATAAGGCGCATTTCGATAGCTATGACCTGTCTACTGAACGGGGGCGGCACTACTGCAAACGCGGTGGTCAGCGGCTAGTCACAGCCCTTGTTTATCTGAACGATATTGAAGAAGGCGGCGCGACCGGCTTCCCCACGCTGAAGGCAGAAGTAACAGCAAAAAAAGGGCGACTGGCTCTGTTTCATAACTGCAAATCAGGCACCACAAAAATTCACCCTGACAGCCTGCATGCTGGCACACCTGTCATAAAGGGCGAAAAATGGGCCTTCAACCTTTGGTTCCATGCGCGTCCCATGGCTGAAATTCAGGACTTTTCAGAAGAACTGATTAAAACAACGGGAAAAGGTAAGGCTGTTATCCGGGAAAAAGGCTCTGCCAAGGCACAAAAAAAAACACCAACATCTGACAAAACCATATTTATCCAGATAGCTGCCTACCGCGACCCGGAATGCCAACATTCCATACATGACCTTTTCGACAAAGCAGCGTTCCCCGACCGACTGCGCGTCACTGTGATGTTTCATGCAGACCCGCATGAAGATGATGACCTTTTTGAAATCGTAACGAAGCCGGAACAAGTCACCATCCACCGAATAGATGCCGCACATGCACAGGGTGTTTGCGAGGCACGCTGGCGTGGTCAGCTGGACTATAAAGACGAAGACTATGTACTGCAAACTGACAGCCACATGCGGTTTGAACCGGGCTGGGATGAAAGCCTGATTGCCATGCTGGCAGAATGTGACAGCGACAAGCCGGTTCTGACAACCTATACGCCGCCCTATATTCCGCCGATGGATCTGAAGAAAACACATATTTCTGGCATTCAGGCTGAACGGTTTGACGAATTTGACACCCTTTTGCTGCGTTCAAAAAGTATTCCGATTGACCAAGCGCCTGCAAAACCCTTCCGCGGCGCTTTTATGGGCGGATGTTTGCTATTCGGCAAATCAGAGGTATTCACTGAGGTGCCTTGCGATCCTTATCTTTATTTCTTTGGGGAAGAAATATCTCTGTCTGCCCGATACTGGACACACGGCTTTGATATTTTCCATCCCAATAAACTAGTGGCGTATCAGTGCTGGCAGCGCAGTCACCGCAAGGCGACCCATTTTGATGACCATAGTGACTGGACAGACAGAGACAAACGATCGCGCCAAAGAGTAAAGTATCTTCTAACTGGTGAGCTCCCGTCTAATCCGGCATATCTTCAGGATATAGAGAAATTCAGTCTGGGCACAGCCCGTTCGCTTGAAGACTATGAAACCTTCTGTGGCCTTGATTTCCGCTCAAAAACCCTGTCTGAACGTGCAAGAAACGGTAGATATGATCTACTGCCTGTACCCGCAACAAATCCGGCGATGGGACCACTGGTTCTGGTGAACCGTGCTACTGCACACTTTCACAAAGTCAGTAAGGCAATCTGGGAACAGAACCCCAGCAGCTTCCTGCGGACCTGTTTCACCTACTGGGATACATACGGCGGCTCGCAGCCTGATTTGTCATCGGTACCATCAGAGTATAGACGGCTTGGGCTGATAGAACGGGCTGTTTTAAATGCCTTGTCCAACAAGAAAAGCCTGGCAAAGCTGGTGGCTGACAAAGGGTTAGAACGGCTCGCACCCCGCACCTATTTCACCAAAGAAGACGCCCTTGCCCACAAAGGTGCCCCCGCCGCCCTCTGGTTTATCAAGAAAGCCGCTGGAACCGGCGGCAAAGGCATGCGCTGTGTCACAAATAGCGCCCTGCACAATGCAATAATCAACAGCGACGAAATCATACAGGCCGCGGTGAATGACCTGATGCTTCTGGACGGTCGCAAATTCACGACACGTCTATACGTTCTGTTATGGGATCATAAAATCTATCTTTTCAAGGGTGGATTTAATGTCATCCACGGTGTGCCTTATCAGGCTGACAGTACTGATTACGCCGTCCAGATTGATCACAGGGGATACGACAAGGATGACAGCCCTGTCACCATGCAGTCATTCACGGACTATGAACAGTATGACCGTTTCTTCCCTGCCTGTGTGCAGCTTATCAGGGACCTTAACCCTGCCCTACATGATGCCTGCAATGCGTCCACCAAGGATACCTATGCCCTCCTTGGTATAGACATCTTGTTGCAGCAAAACGGTTGCGTGCAACTGACAGAAATAAACAGCTTCCCCAATTTCCGTCACACGGCTGAAATTAACGCGGATGTCAATCTGCCCATGCTGGAAGCAGCCCTTAAGATCATGCTCGGCCAATCGGTTAACAGCATGATACCCATCACTTCATTAGATCAGGATTAGTAAATATGTTTACCCGTCTATCACACACGGCAAAGGGCCTAGCCGCCCTTGCTATCATTGCCGGACTGGCAACCACCGCTGTTCCCGTATCAGATGTATCTTCTGTTGAAGCAGACAGCGACAAAGTCCGCGCCCGTGATTTGGGGATCACGCCCGGTATTCTGCCAACGGGTCCCCTGAATGCGATAACCGATGTTAAGGGTGTGAAAGTTGCCCACCATACGCTGAAAGCACCGCCAGCGATAAACACGGGCGCCACAGTCATTATTCCCGCAGACGGGAATTTACGGCAAAACCCGGTACCCGCGGCCGTCTATATTGCAAACGGGTACGGCAAACTGGCCGGGATCAGTCAAATCATGGAACTGGGCGAAATTGAAACTCCGATCGTGCTGACAAACACCCTGAATGTGGCAGAAGGTATCGCAGCTACCGTCGAATGGACCCTGGCACAGCCGGGCAATGAAGATGTCCGGTCGGTCAACGCGGTGGTAGGGGAAACCAACGACGGATTTCTAAATGATATTCGTGCCCGCGCTGTTACAAAAGACCAGATCAAGGAAACACTGGACAAAGCAGTTTCCGGCCCGGTGACGGAAGGGGCCGTGGGGGCTGGCACAGGCACCGTGGCATTCGGCTGGAAAGGTGGCATTGGCACCAGCAGCCGGAGACTGCCTGCAAGTCTTGGCGGACATACGGTTGGTGTTCTCGTCCAGGCGAACTACGGCGGTGTTTTAACGATTGACGGCCACAAAATCGGCGAACAACTGGATCAATATTACCTGAAAGACGCGGTCGGCACAGATGCATCGGCTGATGGCTCAATCATGATTGTAGTTGCAACGGACGCGCCCCTATCAGACAGGAACCTGCTACGACTGGCAAAACGGGCAACCGTCGGACTTGCCCGCACCGGGTCCAGTATGACAAACGGATCAGGGGATTATATACTGGCCTTTTCCACCCACCCGTCCGTTCGCCGTGATAATAGTGCGGATGCCCTTGACCAAAACACTCTGCCCAACAGCAGAATGAGCCCCCTGTTCCAAAGCGTCGCAGAAGCAACCGAGGAAGCTATCTATAACGCCCTTCTGATGGCGGAGGATACCATAGGCCACCGGGGCACGATCAAAGCCCTGCCGGTCAAAGATGTGAAAAACATTCTAATGAAGTCGCAGTAACACCAGCCTGTCTCGCATTCTAAAAAACAAAAAGCCCCGGCAGAACCGGGGCTTTCTTTCAAAGTTAGTGACTGAGAGGCTTAGTCTTTAAAAACCTTACCGCCCTTCATGACAAAATCTACGTCCATCAATGCTTTGATGTTCTGCAGCGGGCTTTCATCCATTGCAATAATATCAGCATGCTTGCCGGCTTCAATGGTGCCAAGGCTTGCGCTCATATCAATCAAATCAGCCGCATTCACAGTGGCCGACTTCAGAATATCCATTGGCTTCATGCCAGCTTCGTTCATCAGAACAGCTTCGTAGGCGTTTGTGCCGTGTTTGGACACACCGCTGTCGGTACCGAAGGCAATCTTCACGCCTGCTTTATAGGCTTTCTCGAAGTTCGCTTTCATCGAGCTACCAACTTCAATGGACTTGGCTTTAATCGCCGGAGACATGAAATCAGAGCTTGTTGCCATCTTCTTCACAGTGTCACCCGCAATAAGCGTTGGCACCAGATACGCACCGGTTTTCTTGAATAGCTTGATCGCTTCCGGACCCGTGTAAGTACCGTGTTCGATACTGTCCACGCCTGCTTTCAGCGCAGCAATGATACCGTCTTCCTGGTGTGCGTGTGACGCTACCTTACGGCCCATGCGCTTGGCTGCCTGAACAACCTCTGCCAGTTCGTCAGCTTCCATCTGCTGGCCGGTACCGGTTGCACGGTCTGTCAAAACGCCGCCCGTAGACGTGATCTTAATCAGGTCCGCACCATATTTAATCTGGTGACGGGTCGCACGGCGGCAATCAAAAGGACCATCACATACGGCTTTTGATGTATATTTCTCCATCAGATCAGGCTTCATACCGCTAACGTCAGCGTGGCCACCAGTGATGCCAACACCGCCCGCTGCGATGATCCGTGGGCCATCGACCCAGCCGTTGTTGATGCCGTCACGCAGTGCATACATATACTGCGGGTTCGACCCAACGTCCCGAACCGTGGTAAAGCCAGCTTTCAGTGTCAGCATACCGTAATGCTGACTTTTGATCGCAACCAGCTGATCAGACATCTTCAGCGACTCGCTATCGTTATTTGGACCCAGCTCTCCCTGAAGATGCACATGCATGTCCATCATGCCCGGCATCACAAAGCTGTTTTTCAGGTCAACAACTTCTGTGTCAGCACCGTACGCAGCCGGATCAGCATACCCGGAACGAACTTCTTTAATTTTGCCATTCTCGATAACAATTGTTTGTTCCTTGACCGGATCATTACCCGGGACCGCAAGCAGTTCCCCTGCATGGATCAGCTTCACACCTGCAAGTGCGGTCGTAGAAAATGCTGCGGACAGAATCGCCGTCGCTGCAGCAGTTTTGAGGATGGATTTCATGAAAGCCCCCTTACTGAAATAATTAATAACATTAGAAACGGCGCCATACTGTGGCATCTGAATGGAAAAATCCAGCCTATAAAACCAATCTAAGAGGATTAACTAAAGTTATATAGCGCACACAGCATGTGGCAGAACGTCAAACGCCGCCGGAAGCGACTTTTGATGCTTCTGGCGGCGTATGTAGGCCCCCTTACCCTTCTTTGCCCTGACCTTCTTCTGCTGGAACAATCCGCTTGATAAAGCCTTGGCAAATGGGTTCTTAGGCGGCGTGGGTGATTGGCGTTTTGCCATACCGTCCTCCTGCCTTAGGTACTATGTTTGTATCTGCCCCTCCTTATCACAGGGCAGAACAGCCACTCAGTACCACATTTTATTCGAAGAATCACCTGCCAGATTGTGTGACGGGCGCCGTCCCTTTCAGTTCGCGCAGATACATCTTTACCGTCCCCATATCCAAGGCAAACTCGCCCCGGACAGGAAGATTAAGTCCAGGTACCGAAGCATCATCCTGAAACCAGACCTGGATAAAGTCATCATCGTCTTCATCCTTCCGGGTTTTTCCTTTTTTAGCGTCACGCTCTGCACGGGCACGTTCTTTGGCCTCCCGCTTTTCGCGCTTACGCTTCTCTTCTTCGGTTTCGATCGGAAACCCGGCAATCATTTTAAAATTAAAACGACAGAGTTTCGCCGGGCCAAAATGCTCTGACCGCCGAACCTTTTTAAGATCATCTGCTTCGCCGTCACAGGCCATCAGCAAGTCCAGTACACTGCGCCCGGTATAAAAACGGTGTTGGGCTGGATCTTTTTTGTCTGTTACGGGTAACGGCTGGGTCAATACTGGCAACATTACAGACAAAGGATCAGCCCCTTGCTGCATATCAACCGGGACATCTTCATTTTTGAAATCATCCAGCCATTCTTGCGGCCAATCCAGCTGCGAACCAACAGCCCGGCCCTGGTCATCATAAAAAACTGACCGGGCAAAGTCATCACCGCTCCAGCGACCTGAGGAGGAGAATTCTTTCGGCAACACTTCGCCGGGAGCTAAGAATTTGCCGTACGATGTTACCTGCGACCGACCACTTGAGAATATCTTCATCACTCCGCGGGTACGGAACTTAAAGTCAATCACATACTTCTCGTCTGCCAGGTCAATGACAGTGTCGCTGGTACCAATCAGAAATCCATTCCATACAAAATCATAAACCGCTGTAACCTTCTGTGATTTTGCTGGGACTATAGCACTGCTGGACGTATCCGCAGTGGCACCAGAGGTAACACCTACAGTGAAAAGAATAGCAGCAATACATATCTTAGTATGGATTTTCATAGCCCCTCCACTATAGTCTTCATCCAATATTTGCGCAAACTGAACTGGAAAATCTATGTTTGAATCTTTTTATGAAGATATTGTGGTCGGCGAAACAAGCGAATTTGGCAAACGCGAAGTAACCAAGGAAGAAATCGTGGATTTTGCTTCTAAATTCGATCCACAACCCTTTCATATGGATGAAGAACTGGCCAAGCAATCCGTCTTTGGTAATCTGTGTGCGAGCGGCTGGCATACGGCATCGATGACCATGCGTATCCTCGTAGATGATATGAAGGACAGACGATTCGCTGGCATGGGCTCCCCTGGCCTTGATAAGCTTGAATGGAAAAAACCTGTTTTCCCCGGTGATATACTCCGTGTCCAAAGCACCCCGCTGGAGAAACGGGAAAGTGCTTCCAAACCACACCTTGGGCTGGTAAAAACTGAAACGGTAGTTGTTAACCAAAATAATGAAGTTGTCATGCGCATGGTATCAAACATGATGGTATTAAAAAGAAATCCCAGCTAAACTAAAGTGATTCCATGTGCTGAGTATAAAAGTAATTGCGAGGAAAAATGATGAAACTAAAACTCACACTGGCACTAATTGCAGGATTGGCAATACCTGCCTTGCCGGCCTCTGCAGAATCTGTTGAGGATGCAGAAAAACAATTGATGCAAGCCTGCATGAATGATGACAACAACTCTAGTGAAGGCTGTAAATGCGTGATTGATGGCTTGAAGCGCGAGCTGAAACCAGAAAGTTACAGCATGTTCATGGAGATGTTTTCCGTGGCGATGACAGGGGATGTGGCCGAAATGATGCGGTTTGCCCTAAGCGGTAAAATCCCGCTCGACAAGATGGAAGCCATGGGAACAGAGCTTGAGGCAATCTCTAAGAAACTGGATAAAGAATGCGACGATGTAAATATGATTTACAAGGCTGATCCAACCTAGGGTCTAAGACTGACAAGCATTCAGAAACGGCATCAGGCGCGGACTTTTCCGCGCCTTTTTCTTAGCCGCGCCAGCATTAAGGCAGCGAATATGCCCGCATAAATCAAAGGTTCCACCTGAAAACCCTTCCGCATCATAATGAAATGCACGCACGCCAGAAGCCCGATCAGATAAACAAGTTTATGCAGCTTTTGCCACCGCTTTGCGCCCATACGCTTGATCCAGCCTTTTGTACTGGTAACCCCAAGCGGGAGTAAAAAGAGAATCGCAAGCATACCCACCGTGATATAGGTCCGTTTCAGCACATCTGCCCAAAGCTCTGGCCAGTCAAACGCCATATCGAGCCAGATATAACTGAGCACATGCAGGCCTGCATAAAAAAGCGCGTATAGCCCAAGCATCCGCCGAAACAGCAGCGGTTTCGGCGACCGCAGTACAGTTGCAAAAGGTGTAACAGCTAGTGAAAGCAGTAAAAACCGGATCGCCCAGTCACCGGTAAACCGGTTGGATGTTTCATTTGGATTAAAACCAAGATCATGGGGCAGCCCCCCATAGGCCAGATACCAATGATACACGAGCCATAGTGCCGGGACCAACGACAGCAAAAATATCAAGGGTTTACCCCATACCCTCAGATGATGCACAGAAACCTTCATCAATAATATTTCGCCAGATCCATACCCGCATATAAATCTGCAACCCATTCGCCGTAACCGTTAAACATCAATGTTTTCCTGCGGCTGAATTCACCAATGCGGCGCTCTCTTGCCTGTGACCAGCGTGGATGGTCCACCTCTGGATTGACGTTGGAGTAAAACCCATACTCCTGCGGTGCTGACTTCTGCCAGCTTGTCCGTGGTTGTTTCTCTGTCAGGCTGATACGCACAATGGACTTGATGGATTTGAATCCGTACTTCCACGGCACCACAAGCCTGAGAGGTGCACCATTCTGGTTTGGCAACTCCTTGCCGTATAAACCGACCGCCATCAAGGTAAGATCATTCATGGCTTCGTCCATGCGCAGCCCTTCAACATAAGGCCAGTCCAGCACCGGCCAGCGCACACCCGGCATTTGCTTGCGGTCATTCAGGGTCTCGAAGCGCACATATTTAGCGCCGCTTTGAACGCCAATTTTATTCAGGACAGATGACAAAGGCACACCAATCCACGGAATTACCATGGACCATGCCTCAACACAGCGCAGACGATAGATCCGTTCTTCAAGCGCATTAAAATCAATCAGGTCCATCAAGTCATAAGTACCTGGCCGGTCAACGAGGCCGTCAACACTAACCGACCACGGATCAACCTGCATGGACCCTGCGTTTTCATACGGATCAGACTTGTCCGTACCAAATTCATAAAAATTATTATACTGGGTTACAGCACTGTACGGCGTCAGCTCTTCGCCCGGATCAAACGCAGAAGACTTTGCGCCCAATTCTTTCAGCGTTCGGGCTTCGGTTGGGGAGAAAGCGCCACCAACCAGCGCCGCCCCTGCAATGGCACCCGCACCCGCGATAAACTTTCGCCGGTTCAGGAAAAGGCTTTCTGGCGTCACATCTCTTTCAGGGCTATTCCAGCCATTGCGATTTTTGATCCACATGTCTCGGTCTCCTCATAACTGGTCACAGCCTAACACTCGATCCCTGTACGTCCAGTAACAGGCAGTAGATTTATTGTGATCAGCCTGAATTCCCTCAACCCTAATTATGCCACTGTGATTGCTTCACTTTAATTACTGGCACGCAGCACACCAAAGGGTTCAGCTGTTGCATCCTGCCATACAACCTTGCCGGATGTGGTTTCCGAAATCGTCACAGACAATACTCGATTACGGCTACCACCATTTTGGGCCAACACCTCAAACCGGTAAGATAGCGGGATTTCCACATCACTGTCACCGCTATGACTGTAGCTGGTGATCGTGTCAGCACCTTCAGCCGTTCTGACTTTGACCTGCCCATCCTTACCAAGACAGATCGCCAAACGCCCCAGATTACAGCTCACAGTCGCCGTGTAAGGATAGCGTTTTGCATAAGCCTCCCGCTCCTGACGTGCTTTTTCTGCCTGCTCGGCCTTTTGTTTCTCTACCATTTCCGTATAGGCCGCCAACCAGGCATCCAGCGCCTCTGTCGACGTGTCAACCGAGCTAGCCTGGACAGTGGCATCATAGAAGTTTGACTGGGCAGGGTCCGCCGCATTGCGGTCGACAATCACGGCCTTGTCCAGTAGGGCGCGATTTTTCTGGCTCATATCAAAGCCAAGTATCACATCACTATGCGTCAGCCGCTGTTTCACCTGTGGCGCTACGTCAAGGGGCACTTTAAAGTGCACTTGCCCAATCTCTACTTTATGAGGTGTGACCAGTACGCCTGAAAATACCTGCTGATCAGCGTCATAAACGGCACCTGCGACGCGAACACGCCCGAACATTTTCTGAAGTGCGCCTTTCAGGGTGTCCGCAGCTTTTGCCTGCGCAGCTTTCAGACGTGTTTCTGTTTCAGCAAGGAACGCCTTCTCCTCTGTCTGAATACGGGCTTTATAGGCATCAGACGTTTCAAATTCGCCTTTGGCAGTCGGTTCATACTCTCGGCTGGCAATATCCACCAAACTATTTTGCACCTGCAAATACGCATAGCTGAACAGATCACGGACAGAACCAAGCGGTTGACCCGGTCCAGCTGTCAGCGTCGACACAAAAAACCTCTGCCGCTCCGCCAGTGCTGCAAGCAGACGCTGTTCAAAGGCAGCTGCCAGTGCCTTTTTATCGGCTTCTGCCTTGGCTTTCGCCTCTGCTGCCTGGCGTTTCTTTTCTTCTTTCAGTTTGCGTTCATTTTCTGCCTGGGCAATAGCCGCAGCACGCTCCTGCTCCCGCCTTTCTTTCTCCAGCTGCTTTTCCTTCATCAACTCCATATTCAACTGGCCACGGGTCATTGTCTCGCGTGCCATCCATTTTGAAATGCCTGCATGGATTGCGGCCCGGTCCTGTTGGTAAGTTACCTGATCCGACTTCGGAAAATTCGTCACGAACTGATCATAGTAGGATAATAAATCATGAAAGGTGTTCAACTTGGAACACATAGAGACCGTAGTGTTACCGATATCATAATCACGAATATTTTCGTGGATGCTATGGATTTCTGCACCGATCTGGCGCTGCGATTTTAAAACACTGTCTGCATCTTCGGTGCCGCACACTGAACGGTCGATACATGGCGGGAAAGTGATATTCCAGAAGTCCTCGCGCTGAGCACCAGTTTCAACTCCGGCACATTTTGATGGCATACGAAACATTGCCTCCTGCGCTGATACCGTAGACGAAAAAAACACCAAACAAAAAACCAAAGCACGCATAAAAAGCCCCTGAAAACTGTATGTAAATCAGAGGCTATTTAAAGTAGCTAAATCTTACTATCCTATTAATTTCAAAAGATTATTCACACGTGCATATATGTATTTTGCACGTCATAACCTATGCGTATTTCACTTAAACCTATTCGCGAAATTGATGCGATCAGAAGGTCATTACCGCTGGAAGTCATAGACACTACCTAACTGCAGGATTTGCGTCAGTTCATCAAGTGCACGGAAATTTTCCTCCATCAAGGCAACGTCGCCCAAGTCTTCGCGCGCAACCCGGTCCCGGTAATGCTTTTTCACCCAGTCTTCCAGCGTTGCCACCAACGTATCGGTCAATATGCAGTTAGCACCCAGCGCGGCTTTATCCTCATCCGACATGGCAACACGCAGCCGCAGACACGCAGGCCCGCCGCCATTGCGCATGCTTTGACGCACATCCATATAGTCTGCATGCGTAATCGGCCCGCCTGACGCCAAAAGTTCATCAACATATCGTTTAGTCGACACCGTTTCTGCCACCTCAACCGGCAGGATCAGGGTCATGCCGTCGCGTCCGGGCACACTGATCAGCTGGCTATTAAACAGGTAGCTGCTAATGGCATCCTTCAGAGGAACTGCAGCGTCCGGCACTTCAACGAAATGCATTTCCACATCGCCCACTGCCTTTTGCAGCGCGGCATTAAGCGCCGCGGGGTTTTCGAATGCTTTTTCATGATAGAAATGTACATTCCGGTTCCCAACAGCAACCACATCATTATGGAACGCGCCCATGTTGATCGCCTCCGGGTTCTGGCGCACCACCAGCATGCGGCCGGGACGCAATCCATGCCCAGTTCCCACAGCGTGGCTGCTTTCCATCGTCTGTCGGCCGGGGAATGTCAGATCGTCTGCTTTTTCAAAAGCACCGCGACCATAAACAAACAGGCCAACCCCCTCATCCCCGTACTCGCCACAGAAACGAGTATGGTTTGCAGCCCCTTCATCCCCCATGTGATGTCCACCGGGAATAGCAGCGTGATGGGTAAACCGGTCCCCTTCCGGGAATATGGCCTGCAGAACCCTTCCTGTTGTCTCATGCTCAATTGACCGGTGATACATTGCGGACAGGTTTGCAGGTGTGAAATGCGTCCGTCCATCGGTGGTATCGGGCGACGGTGTAACCGTTGCAGCATTGGCAGTCCACATGGTCGCACTTGACGACAAATTGGCAACTAGCGCTGGATTCGCCATCCATGCAGTCGTAAGAATTTCAGCATCAGAGCCAGAAAACCCAAGTGCGCGCAAGGTGGATAAATGCGGCCGATCATGGGGCGGCAGGATACCCTGAACCATGCCCAGATCACGCATATGCTGCATTTTTGCCAATCCCTGCAGCGCCCCTTCTCTGGGGTTCGCTATCAGTCCTTTGTTTTTTGCAGAAGCAACATTACCGTAGCTCAGCCCTGCATAATTATGGGTCGCGCCGACCAAACCATCAAAATTTGCTTCAAACCACGCCATTTCAAATCCTTTTCACTTGCGCCTGTCACTGCACCGTCAGGCGGCCGTGTTACTTATTCTGTATCCAGTCCCTGCGGCAATGCGCCAATCTCTACCCGGCCACCACTATTATCCATGCTGGCAACCGCGTATGAACAATAATCAGCAGCATAATAGGCGCTTGGCCGATGATTGCCTGACCAGCCAATGCCCCCAAACGGCGCTGTGGACGCTGCACCGGTTAACTGCTGGTTCCAGTTAACAATGCCCGCACGGGCACGGGGATAAAAATTCTCATAGTTCTGTCGATTGTCAGACAATAACCCGGCAGCCAGACCAAATCGGGTATTATTGGCCTCGGCGATTGCTTCTTCGAAATCTTTCACCCTTACAAGCTGCAGAAGCGGTCCGAAAATTTCTTCATCCGGGCGCGTGGTAATAACCGATACATCGACAAGTCCGGGGGTAAGAAAAGCATCGCCGCGGTCAAGGCGCGCTAACGGCTTCAATACAATGCCACCAGCGCGCACCAAATCGTCATAGGCCGCGATGGCCGCTGTTGCTGCCGCCCCGCTGATCACCGGCCCCATGTAGGGAGTTGGATCATCATTCCATGCACCGACCCGTATCCGCGCCATCATATCCACCAATGTCTGGATAAAGGCATCTCCTTCTGCCCCGACAGGAACAATCAAACGCCGGGCACAGGTGCAGCGCTGACCGGAACTGATAAACGCCGAATTAATTGTCAGAAGCGCCGCTGCCTCTTTGTCCTCTACCTCATGTACAATCAGGGGATTATTACCGCCAAGTTCCAGCGCCTGAATAACTTCTGGCCTGTCGACCAGTTGCCGTGCAATAGCCTGCCCCGTACGGGCACTACCGGTGAATAGCAATCCATCAATACCGCGCGATCCAACAAGTGCTTCACCCGTGCTACGTCCACCCTGCACCAGATTGATGACACCCTTTGGCAGGCCGGCTTCATCCCAGATACGAACCATCAATTCAGCTACCGCCGGGGTTTGTTCGCTGGGCTTAAACACCACCGTGTTCCCCGCAATCAGCCCAGGAACGATGTGACCGTTCGGCAGGTGACCGGGAAAATTGTAGGGGCCAAAAACTGCCATAACGCCGTGCGGCCTATGGCTAAGACGGGATTTAATCGGGCCATTCTCGGCTTCCCGTGTACCTGTCCGTTCCTCATACGCCTTGATAGAAATTTCTACTTTGCCCACCATGGCGCCAGCTTCGCCAAGCGCATCCCAGCTGACTTTGCCCGCCTCCCGGGAAATCAGTTCCGCCATTTCCGATTTACGCTGTTCTAGAGCTGCGGCATATTCGCGAACATGCTGTACGCGCTGTTCAAGCGACAGAAAACCCCAGCTTTCAAATGCTGCACGGGCGATGGTTACAGCTTGTTCAACCTCTTGCTCGGTTGCCTCATTACCCTGCCAGACAGTCTCACCCGTGGCGGGGTCCAGTGATTGAAAGGCTGCGCCTGAACCTTCTGTCCAGTTCCCTCCGATAAAATGCGTCATGCTATTCCCTTTCAGGGTCTGATAATTACGTGTCTGCCAATAGTGGCGCTGTTCTGACGGCGTCGCCTGCCTGAATGTCGAGCAATTCTGCAGAGCCCTTCGGTATCCAAAGTCCACTGGCTGTATCCACTGCATCCGTCAATATAGCTTTGAAACCTGCAAGTTCCTGATTACAGGCCAGGTGGGCAAAGTCATGACCGGCGCCATCAACAGTACCGCCAAGCGTTGCTTCGCTGCTTGTACGAACGGTGCGAATATTGTCGCGGCTGACTTCCATTGCCGGGCCGGCATCAAAAATATCGACCGCGCCCGAGAAACGAAAACCCTCAGATTCCAGCATATGGATCGCGGGCTTGGCATTATCATGGGGTCTGCCGATAACCTTTTGCGCACTGGACGGCAGTAGCGCTGTGTAAATCGGAAATTTCGGCATCATGTCGGCGATAAACTGGCTGTTGCCACGCCCATTAATTTCATCTGCTTCCGCAAAACTTACACCGAAAAAATGTCTGCCAATTGCTTCCCAGAAAGGGGAGCTTTGATCCTTACGGACCCAGCCTCTGATCTCGGATATTACCCGCTCAGAAAACCGTTCCGGGTGACAGGCCATGAACATATAGCGTGCTTTTGAGAGCAGTTTTCCCAGATTATCACGGCGATATTCCGGCGCCAGGAACAAGGTTGCTACTTCGGTCGCGCCGACAAAGTCATTGCTAAGCTGCAACAATTCCGTATCGACGCGCATTTCAGGTTCATGGCTGACCTGTGTGATATGAAGCAGGCGATAACTGTAAAAAGGCCGATCATACCCAACACCAGAAATGATCGCGCTGGTTCCGGCGATGGTGCCGGTTTCTGTGTCTTCCAGGACAAAAAGATAGGTTAGTTTTTTTTCAGAGAAGGTCTCTGCAGAAAATGCCTCCTGCGAGGCATGGATTTTCTCCAGAAGCGATGGCTCATGCGCTGGCAGAGTTGTAAGCCCTGTCCCCGTTTTCGCAGCAAGGTCCATCAAACCGGGTAAATCGCTTTCCCGGACGGCTCGGACAACAAGCATTGGTTATTCCCAATATTTCCCCGCCTTACGAGGGTAGCGGGTTATTCCCTCTCTTCCTTTCTACCGGGCGGAAATGACGCTGTCCAGTGCTCCGTGCGCAAAAGCCGTCAGGATTAGAAAAGAAAGTTTTGCCCGTTCAGAAAGGCTTTCTACAATCATAAACTCTTCATCACTGTGGATCATACCGCCGCGCACACCGAGCGTATCAACATTGGGTAGCCCTGCCGCCGCCAGATTATTGCCTTCGCAGCACCCGCCCGTTGGCACATAGGCAATGGATAGCCCCAGTGACTTGCCGCAGGCCCCGATCAAATCCATCAGTTTCAGATTCGCATCGGAAAGGGCTTTTGGAGGACGATTAATGCCGCCAAACAGTTCCACCGTAAAACCATCTTCCGTATTTGCAGTGTCGATAATTTTTTGAACTTCCCCTTCAAACCACGGGGCGTCCTCTGGCGCCTTCAGTCGGACATTAAACCTGCACATGGCAAGGTCCGGCACAATATTCGGGGCAACACCGCCTGTGATCACCGCTGGATTTACCGTCAACCCTTCCCGACCACCGGTTAGGGCTGAAAGCTTGCCAATAATACCTGCCAGCAAAACAACCGCATTGCGTCCTTCGAAGAACTCCCTACCCGCATGGGCTGCCTTGCCCTGAACCCGGACTGTATAATTACCACTGCCCTTACGTTCACCAGCAAGCGTACCGTCTGCAAGAGCCGGTTCATACGTCATGCCGATATGTGCAGCCTGTGCCCGATCGGCCAACAGGGGGGCCGATGCAAGCGATCCTGTTTCCTCATCCGGTGACAGGAGCACTTCCCAGCCAACGTTGGCTGCGGCCGCCGTCTTCTCAAACCCCTGCAGAGCGTGCAACATCACCAGTATGCCGCCTTTCATATCGGCAACACCGGGGCCGTTCAGGGTGTTTTCATCCAGCCAGTGGGTTTTCTGAAAGGCACTGTTTTTCGGAAAAACTGTATCATAATGCCCGGTCATCAACACGCGCCGATTGGCTGTCGGGCGTTTAAAAATGCGGATTGTGCGACCATTAGCGACCTGGGTCACTTCTCCCGAGTCCAGCACAGTTTCCGTATCCTCCAACTGAATTAGCTCGATTTCAGTATCCAGACAGCGGAAGGCAGAGACAATTTCGTCTTCCATCGCGGACAGACCATCAAGGTTGCGACTACCACTGTTGATATGAGACCAGTTAATAACAGTTTCCTGCATGGATACCTGCTGCGCATCAAGCCAGTCCAGAGTCGTCTTGACCTCGTCAGTAACCAACAAATTCATTAGATCGTTCGACATATATCTCTCTACACATTCAAAAATGATCAACTTTCAGCATTTCATCGCTGAATAAACACAAGTTATCGCAACATCTTTATTCTTGGAGCAAATTAGGCTAAGCTTACACAATAAAAACAAATAGGGAAACGACTGGTCAACAGCGATTTCCCGCACCCATGTCTTAGAAGCAGGGTTACAGCGAGGATAATATTATGAAAGCTCTCATTATTGATGGTGAGGAACTCTATCGTTTGTCTTTAAAAGAAGTCGTTTCTGCGGCTGCCCCTTTTACTGACGTTGTCGAAGCAGACAGCAACACCACATTTTTGGCCAAAACGGCAAAACATACGAAATTTGATCTGATTGTCATCCACCCTGCCTCTTTAGGCGGTGACGGCGCAGATTGTCTGAAGGTGGCGCATCGCCTTTATCCTTCAACGGCTATTCTTGCAGTGGCAGATGTCAAAGGAACGCAAATCCCCGAAGGCGCCACAAGTTCGGTCCACCGCAGCGCCAGCGTTGTTGATATCATCCGACATGTCCGCCAGATACTACGTATGCCGGTTGATAGTCTGGGACGTATGAGCAACACACCAGCAACCCCAGATATCCATAGTGCGATCAAAGACGAATTCACCGATTTTCAGACCAATATGATGAAACAGGATGCACACAATTCGGCAAACATCGACCTGAAGCGTCTTTCCTTCCGACAGCGCCAGATCCTCGCCATGGCCGCAGACGGACTCCCAAACAAGGAAATCGCAGCACAGCTTACTATTGCCGAAGGTACGGTGAAGGCACACATGCACGCAATCTTCAAGGTGCTGGGTGTGTCAAACAGAACACAAGCCGTTATTCGGTATGGTGCATCGGGGCAGAATGTTCGCCCTGCACCTGTAACAGAGGGCCCGCACAGCACAGATCGCACACCAGCAGGGACACGCATGGACAGCCACAGAGGCTGGCATGACATGGGCCTGTAGCACAGGATATTGCTGCACCTGACCTAGCAAAATGCAAAAGCCCACACCGTTTCGGCGTGGGCTTTGTCTTATCATATCTTACGAAGCGCTCAGGCATACGGCCTTCGCGCTAATCACCAGGACTATAAACTACCGTCCAGGTGCTTAATCACACCCGAGAAATCGACGCCGCCATGCCCGGCATCTGTCATCGCGCTGTAGATTTTTTTCGATAGTTCGCCAAGCGGCGTTTGTACACCCGTGGACTGTGCTGCTTCCATCGCAAGGCCAAGGTCTTTCAACATCAGTGCCGTTGCAAAGCCCGGTTGGTAGCCATTATTCGCCGGTGATGTTGGCAGAGGGCCGGGTACAGGACAGTAGCTTGTCAAAGACCAGGACTGGCCAGATGCGTTTGATGCAATATCGAAAAACACCTGATCATCCAGACCAAGGGACCGCCCCAGATTAAAAGCCTCGCAGGTGCCGATCATGGAAATTGCCAGCAACATATTATTACAGGCCTTGGCCGCCTGCCCATTGCCGCTATCTCCAGCATGAACAATCTTGGCACCCATCGGGTCCAGAACAGGCTGCGCCCGATCAAAGGCATCTTTTGAACCGCCAACCATAAAGGCCAGTGTCCCAGCTGCAGCACCGCTTACGCCGCCAGACACAGGGGCATCAAGCATGGCACAGCCTTTATCCGCCGCTGCGGCAGATACCGCACGCGCAGTCGCCACATCAATCGTGGAACTGTCTATTAGCAAACAGTCAGAACCGCAGTTTGCCAGAATACCGTCATCCCCCAGATACGTATCCTGCACAATCGGGCCAGACGGCAACATGGTAATCACACAGTCCACATTCGACGCCGTTTCGCCCACACTGCTGCAAACGGTACCGCCCGCTTCCTTGAAGGCATTCAAAGCATCGCTGGACAGATCAAAGCCCTTAACCATAAAGTCGGCACCCAGCAGGTTTTTCGCCATCGGCAGTCCCATGTTTCCAAGGCCAATAAATCCAAGTGTTTTCATCTTACTTTCCTTCCAGCAACAGGGTTACACAGCAAGCTCACACCCGTCACCAAGCGGTGCAAAATATGCAGCAACTGCCTCATCAGAAACATCCGCAAGCGTAGCAGGGGACCATGTCGGCTTATTATCTTTATCAATCAGGATTGCCCGCACACCTTCGAAAAAGTCAGCGCCTTCCATCATGCGGTTCACGATCCGAAACTCCATGATCATCGCATCGCGGAATGTTTCAAGTGCCTCGCCTCTGCGCAACTGCTCAAAAGTTACTTTCAGAGAGGTCGGCGATTTGGTGGCCATAATATCCGCCTGTTTCTGCGCCCAGTCGGACGTATCCGCCCGCAGGCCTGAAATGATGTCCTCGACACTGAAACCGGCAAAATGCTCGTCAATACCATCAACAAATTCCATCAGCGGTGCACTGCCCGGATCGCTGTGAAACGCATCCAGAACGTCTTTGACACAGTTGCCGCAGTGAATGGCCTTGATCGACAAGGCTTCGATAAGCTCTGGAATATCAGCTGACGCGACTACATGACTGGCAAGACCCAGTGCGTGCAAATCGGGTGCCTTTAAGCGCGCACCGGTAAGTGCAATGAACATCCCGCTTTCCCCCGGCATGCGCGGCAGGAACCACCCACCTCCAACATCAGGGAACAGCCCCAGACCGGTTTCTGGCATTGCAAACAATGTCTTTTCAGTCGCTACCCAGAAATCACCCGGGATAGAAACGCCAACGCCGCCCCCCATGGTGATACCGTCAACCAGGCTGATATAAGGCTTGGGAAACTCGGCAATGGCGACATTCATTAGATATTCGTCATGGAAAAACGCCCGCCATTCGTCTGTGCCCGCCTTGTAGGACTGTGCGACTCTGACCACATCACCACCAGCGCAAAAGGCTTTCTCGCCGCTGCCGGTTACCACCACCGCCTGCACCTGATCATCCTTTGTCCAGACCGCTAACTGGTCCTTGATCGCCACGGCCATACCGTGCGTCAGACTGTTCAGCGCCTTAGGCCGGTTCAGGGTAATCAGGCCAATGGATCCCTTGATTTCAAAAAGGGTTTCGCTATCGCTCATACTTTTAGTCCTTTAACAAATCACGTGCGATGACAACACGCATAATCTCGTTCGTACCTTCCAAAATCTGATGCACACGCAGGTCGCGCAAAATTCGTTCGATCGGATAGTCCATCAGATACCCGTAACCGCCAAAAAGCTGCAGGGCGTCATTGACAACAGTGGAGCCAACATCAGTGGCAAACCGTTTCGCCATTGCAGCCGACGCGGTAGCATCTAATGCCTTGGCACTGACCTTTTGCGCGGCAGCATACAGTAGAAGCCTTGCTGCCTCTAACTCGGTTGCCATATCTGCCAATTTAAACTGAGTTGCCTGAAAATCAGCAATCGACTTGCCAAACTGCTTGCGGTCCTTGGTGTAGATAATGGCTTCATCAAGCGCGCGCTGCGCCCCGCCGATGGATGCGGCTGCAATATTCAGTCGCCCCCCATCCAGACCCTGCATGGCAATTTTAAAGCCTTGGCCTTCGGCACCAATAAGGTTTTCTAGCGGAATTCGGCAATCATCAAACATGACGGCGGAAGTAGGCTGGCTATGCCACCCGAGCTTGCGTTCCTGCGCCCCAAAGGAAAGCCCAGGCGTACCCTTCTCGACAACAAAACAGCTTATCCCTTTTGCACCGTCATCACTTGTACGGGCCATAACCACATACACATCAGAGGTTCCGCCCCCGGATATGAATGCCTTGGCACCGTTAAGAACATAGCTATCTCCATCCCGGACAGCACGGGTTTTCAAAGACGCTGCATCAGACCCCGCACCAGGTTCGGTCAGGCAGTAGCTCGCCATTTTCTCCAGCGTTACCAGCTCTGGCAGATATTTAGCCTTAACCGTTTCGGATCCGAACTGATCAATCATCCAGGCTGCCATATTATGAATGGAAATCATTGATGCTGTGGACGGACAGCCTTTTGAAAGCTGCTCAAAAACCAAAACGGATTCAACACGGCTTAACCCACATCCACCTGCGTCTTCACTGATATAAATACTGCCGAAGCCAAGCTCGCCCGCCTGTTTCGCAACATCTGCTGGCCAGATTTTCTCTTCGTCCCAGCGGGCTGCCTGCGGTGCAATTACATCTTCCGCGAATGATCGCGCCATATCCTGTATGGCGCGCTGATCCTCGTTTAACTGATAGTCCACAACATTTGTCCTTTTAGTTTTCAGCCTTCAGGTGCGTTTCCAGGAAACGTGCCAACCGGCGGAAATGGGTAATTCTATTCGACATTTTCCGAATACCGTGCCCTTCATCGGGGAAACGGAGATACTCAACCTCATACCCATTATCCCGGATGGTTTTGACCATATCATCGGTTTCTGTCACCGGATCCCGGGGGTCATTGACACCGTGTTCGAAAAACATCGGCGCCTTAATTTTGTGCGCTGTGTTTATCGGAGAATTTTCCGCATAAAATTTCTGCCACTTTGGATCGCGGATATCACCATATTCAATCAGGTCACTGGCTTTCAGCCCCGGTGATGCAGTTTCAAGCGCACGCACCCAGTTTGATACACCGACAAATGAAGCACCGGCCTTAAACACATCGGGATACAGCCCCATCACGGCATTGACCATATAACCGCCATAGGACCCACCCATCACGGCAGCATTGTCGGCATCCACGCGCCCGTCTTCCCGCATCCACGCAACCGCATCAACAAGATCACGTACGCTATCAAGACGTTTTTCCTGATTATCAAGACGCATATAGGTTTTACCAAATCCAGTGGAGCCGCGTACATTAATATCCAGAACGGCGATACCCTTGCCCACCAGATACTGTGCGGCAGGCTGCCACCGTGGCCGTGCCTGTGCCGTTGGCCCGCCGTGCACGTCAACCACAACCGGCGGCTTTTCCACACCCTTGGGCAAATACAAAAGACCCTGCACGGTAACGCCGTCCCGCGCTTTGAATGTCACCGCTTCTGGCTTGACCATCGTGTTACGGTCTAGACCGGCCATTACAGGTGCTTTCAGATGCCGCATTTCACCTTCTGACACCTTCCAGAGATAGACATCACCAGGGCTTGATGGCCCTGTAACTGTAATCGTCATCCAGGACCGGTGCATATTCACCCAGCTGATACTGATCACGCCGTCTGGCAGGTAGGGAACGCTGGCCGCACGATTTTCTTTAAAATCCCACAAATGCAGACGGTCATACCCACCTTCATTGGTTGTCCATGCCAGATAACGGCCTCCGCCACACATACGGACGTTTTCAACATCCATGTCAGGCTCGGAGATAAAAGACATTTCACCGGTTTCCATGTCATAGGATGCAAGTGCCTGATATTCACGGTCCTGATTAGTGGCGAAATAGAAGCGTGTGCCGCGCCAGTACCAGGTAAAGTCGGTATAGGCGGACGCCACCTCCGGCTTGAACAGCGGCTTCATCTCTCCCGATTTAACATTTAACAGGAAAACATTGTTGGCATCTTCCCCAACCGTCTGACTGACGATGACGTTATCACCGTTTGGTTGCCAGCTAACAGGATAGTATCCAAAAGTACCTTCATACACCATGCGCGTGTCGCCACTTTCAAGGTCAGTGACATAGATATCAAAGTCACGGCCATTACGTTCGGTCGACGCATAGACGATTTGCGTGCCGTCGCTGGAAAAGGCCCCGAACTGGCGATAGGCATTAGAATGCTCCAGCACCTGTTTCTCAGAACGACCGTTTGCAGCCAGCAGATAATAAGCTTCCTGTTCGTCACCGTTATTGTCCGCACCGTATAGAATATGCGTTCCCTCTGGATGCCACCGGTAGAAAGTAACCCCGTTACCAAAAGTAAGCTGGGTTTCACCAGTACCGTCATCATTCATGACCCAAACCTGGGGAATACCGGTGGCGTTGCTGATATAGGCAACCTTGCCGCCCATAGGAGCGATCTGAACGGACCGGACACTGCGTGCCATCAGATAGCGTGTGATATCCGCAGGAACTTCACCCGCCAACCCAACGGATACTGGCTCTGAAACCGGCACATCCTGCGGATATGGCCAGTCAGCAGATTCTGCATATAAAACCGATGATGACATTAATGCAGCAAGTGCTACTATCCCGAACTTCCGAACCATTTTCTTTCCCCATATAGTCTTTTGTAAATGCGTTTTTCGCAAACCCGGACCGCCACAACGATCCGAGATATCTCTAATGTCTTTTAACGTAGACGGTTGCCGTCTTTATCCCACACTTCAACGGTGCCAATACCAAGGCCCCTGATATCAGCTTCGATTTTTGACAGATCACCCACCAGCAACCATACCATATTTTCTGGTTTCAGGCTTTCGCTAGCAGCCGTGCGGACATCCCCCACGGTTAATGCCTCATACCGGGATTTCAGGGTCGTAACATGATCATAAGGCCGACCAAACCGCTCGTTCCCCAACATGTTACCCAGAACCGCACCCGATGTTTCAAACGCACCCGGCAAACTGTTGGTCCGTGTTTCCTTCATCTTCTGCAATTCTGCTTCTGACGCAGGCGTAGCGCGGACATAATTTTCCAGTTCCTTCCGCATTTCCAGGAAACCATCCCGGGTTTTATCAACCTGAATAGGAGAATAATTGATCCACATCCGTTGTCCGCGCGCATCAAGCGCACTGGCATAGGCATAGTAAGACCATCCTTTATCTTCCCGGATATTCATATTCAATCGGCTGGTGAACTCGCCGCCGTAAATATCACTTGCCATATCTATCAGCATGGCATCATCCGCCCCGGTTGAGGATAGGAGCTGTGCCCCCATAATCATCGTAGATGGTGAATTAGGCTGATCAACCAAAATGATCCGCCCGCCTGCAGGCGAAGACAGCGCATCCACGTCTTTTTCCGGTTTTGGCGTTGCAGGGGCTGTCCATGACCCAAATGCTTTTTCAAGCGCGGGTATTGCCTCTGCCATTGTGATATCCCCTGCGATCATCACCGTGGCATTATCCGGACGCAGCCAGTTGCTGTAGAAAGCCGTTATGTCTTCACGGGTCAGATTCGTAATTGATTCTTTCGTGCCAGACCCCTGATACGCCATATGGTAGGGATGCCCTTCGTCATACAGGGCCGTTGGCATCAACCGCAGGGCCGCCTGCATCAAGCTGGACTTTTCCTGATCAATGCTGACGATCCAGCGCTGGCGAAGACGTTCCATTTCCTCGGCATCAAAGGCCGGGTTCCTCACAACATCGGCAAACAAATCCAGTGACTGATCCAGATTAGGCTTCAGCGCATTCAGATGCAGTCGGGATACATCAAGATTGGAACTGGAACTGATACCAGCGCCCAGACTTTCTGCCTCGGCAGCAATCTCTAACGCCGAGCGGTTTGTCGTCCCTTCATCCATCATGGCAAGGGCAAACTTCGCCGTGCCCGGTTTTTGTCCGGCATCTGCGGCATACCCTGCATCGAACTGAAGCGCCATCTCAACAATCGGTACGGTTGTCCGGTTGGCCAGAACCACTTTCATACCGTTCGACAAGGTTGCTTCCTCTACGGCTGGGAACGTCAACTCCGGCATTGTTGTAGGCATTGGCGGACCCGCGGACCGGTCGACACTGCTTGCCACAGTCGTGTAGGACTGCGCTGGCAGAACAGTTAACTGATAGTAGCCGTTTGTCAGCCACTCTCTCGCCTGTTCGTTAACATCACTGGCCGTTGCTGTGTTTGTCCAGTTGATGACCTTGCTGATGAAAGCTGGGTCACCGGCATACAGCTCCCCTTGCGCCAGTGTCACAGCCTTACTGCCGCCACCGCCGATACGCTCCAGCCCCCTAATGGTGCTGGCTGTAATCACCGTTTGGGCGCGGGATATTTCCTCAGCCGTTGCACCTTCTGCCAAAAACTTTTCAACCGTTTCGTTCAAAATCTGCTCGGCTTTTTCCCGCGCATCCGGGTCTTTCAAATTCACTTCAATTTCGAACAGACTGGTCAATTCGAACGGCTGTAGATGCACAGACACATCCGACGCCAGCTGCGACTGGTAAACAAGTGCCTGATACAAACGACTGTTCTTGCCGCCGCCCAGAACTTCGGCAGCTAACCGCAACAAATACGCGCGCTTGTCCGTACGGTTTGGCACGGTCCACGTTCTGGAAATTCGCAGGTTCGGTACATCATCGGTCATTTCCTCTATCTGATTAGAGGACTTGACGGGCACCCAGCTTTTGGTCTTGCTGAGTGCAGGACCAGCCGGAATATCCCCAAAATATTTTTCAACAAGCGGGCGGGCAGTAGCCGCATCCACATCACCGGACAGCACAACAACCGTATTGGCAGCGCCGTAATATTTCTTGAACCACGCATGCACATCTTCAAGGCTTGCGCCGGACAGGTCTTCCATAGACCCGATTGTGCTGTGACGGTATGGATGGCCAGGCGGGAACAGGCCCTCTAACTGCGGGTATTCCATTTTACCAAATGGTTGGGCATCGCCTTGACGCTTCTCATTCTGGACAACGCCAATCTGGTTATCCAGCTTTTCCTGCGTCACCGCACCAAGCAGGTGCCCCATGCGATCAGATTCCAGCCAAAGTGCCATTTCAAGTGCCGGGGTTGGTACGGTTTCATAATAGTTTGTACGGTCAAACCAGGTGGTGCCGTTCAGATCCTTACCGCCCACTTTTTCAAGCGGTACAAATAGCTCCCCGTCAAAATTTTCAGACCCATTGAACATCAGATGTTCAAACAAATGGGCAAAACCTGTTTTGCCAGCAGGTTCATCCTTGCTGCCGACATGATACCAGACATTCACGGCAACGATCGGCGCCTTGCGGTCTTCATGCACGATGACTGTCAAGCCGTTATCAAGGACAAATTTTTCGTAAGGAATATGGATTTCCATATCCGCAAGTGATGATTGGCTGGCCGAGCCCGTGGCCTGATCAGTGCCCTGACTGTTGCCACCCCCAGTTTGTGGTGAACAGGCTGCCAGTGCCAGCACGGCTGCACCGCACAGTAAATAATTCTTGAATTTCATAGGTATCTCCCCCGCTGATGTTTTCCTGGGTCAGGTTTACTCCAGACTCCGAATTTTCATAGTGCCGTTTGGGCAGGCAATTGCAACAAAGAATTACAGCCTGACCTGCACCTACAACACAGAACAGGCCCGACAATGTCGAGCCTGTTAAAAAGCATATAAGCCCTAGCTGTTAAGCGTCGGAATAACAAATTCCGCACCGGACCGAATACCGGTTGGCCAGCGGCTGGTAACAGTCTTTGTCTTGGTGTAGAAACGCACACCTTCCATGCCGTGCTGGTTTGTGTCGCCAAAGGCAGATGCCTTCCAGCCACCAAAGCTGTGGAACGCCAACGGCACAGGAATAGGCACATTCACACCTACCATGCCAACTTCAACGCGGTTAACAAACTCACGCGCTGTGTCGCCGTCACGGGTGTAAATGCTGGTACCATTACCAAACTCATGAATAGTTGGCAGATTTGCCGCTTCATCGAATGAGTTCGTCCGCACTATCTGCAGGCTTGGACCAAAAATCTCTTCCTTATAAGAGCGCATGTCCGGTGTTACGTGGTCAATCAACGACCCACCCAGATAATAGCCATTTTCATAACCCTGCATGGAATAGTTAAAGTCACGACCGTCAACGACAAACTTGCTGCCTTCCTGTTCTGCAAGATCAAGATAAGCACGCACTTTCGCCTGATGCTCCTTTGTCACGAGGGGGCCCATTTCTGCCGCCGGGTCCATAGAGTGACCAACCTTCAGTGCCTCAACGCGAGGTTTCAGCATCTCAACAAGCTTGTCGGCAGTTGCCTGGCCAACTGGCACCGCGACAGAAATTGCCATGCAGCGTTCGCCCGCAGAACCATAAGCAGCACCAATCAGTGCATCTGACACCTGCTCCATATCCGCATCAGGCATAATCAGCATGTGGTTTTTGGCGCCGCCCATTGCCTGACAGCGTTTTCCATGTGCGGTTGCAGTAGAATAGACATACTGCGCAATTGGTGTGGACCCAACAAACGAGACAGCCTTGATACGCGGGTCTGTACACAGCGTATCAACTGATTCCTTGTCCCCATTCACAACGTTGAAAACGCCGTCCGGCAGCCCTGCTTCTTTCCAGCAGTCCGCCAGCATCATTGGTACTGTTGGATCTTTCTCAGACGGCTTCAGAACAAATGTATTACCACAAGCAATGGCAACACAGCTCATCCACAGCGGAATCATCGCCGGGAAGTTAAACGGTGTGATGCCTGCGACAACGCCCAGTGGCTTGCGCATGGAATACATGTCAATGCCAGTGGAAACATTATCATTGTATTCACCTTTAATCAGATGCGGGATACCTGCTGCAAACTCTGCTACTTCCAGACCGCGCTGCACGTCCCCTTGTGCATCAGAGAAAACTTTACCATGCTCGCTGGACAGTGCCTCGGCCAGTTTGTCTTTTTCACGGTACAGAATATGCACCAGATTTTGCAGAACACGGGCGCGCTTCACAACTGATGTTGTACCCCATTCTTCTGTTGCTTTGTCTGCAACCTCGATGATGGCTTCGACCTCGGCTTTGCTGGCAAGCGCAACACGACCCTGCTCTTCGCCCGTAGACGGATTGAAAATAGGACCAAACCGTCCGGAAGTACCCTCAACAACTTTACCGCCCACATAATGGTGACGTTCGTACATAACTCTCTCCCAAATTTGAAATTACGTGCCGCACCATATAATATGCATTCTTGCACGTCACTGAGAAGTTTTGCATAATGTAATGTGTATTTTTGCACATAAATAATAGCACTGGATGGGATACGCTGTATGTATGACTGGAATGATCTGCGATATTTTCTGGAACTGGGACGTCGCGGGACATTATCGCTGGCGGGACAGCGGCTTGGCGTGGAGCATACCACCGTTAGTCGCCGTATTCAGGCGTTAGAGACGGCACTTGGTGTCACATTGTTTAAACGCCGAAACCGGCAGTTTCAGCTGACCGAAGCAGGCCGTAAACTGATGCGTCATGCCGAACAGATGGAATATACAAGTGATGCCTTGCTGGATGGCTTGTCGCGCACATCATCCGGCCCGTCCGGCAAGGTTCGTCTGGCGACGCCAGAAGCGTTTGGCAGCCAATTTCTGTCCCCGCGACTGTCTGGCTTTTACCAGCGCTATCCTGATATCGAACTGGAACTGGTTGCAGAAACACGTCATTTGTCGCTTTCGAAACGGGAAGCGGACGCCGCAATTTCCATCGCCAAGCCCCATAATGACAGACTGGATTTTGAACAGATCGGCACCTATAGCCTGCGACTGTATGCTGCGCCGTCCTATCTGAAAAACCATGCACCTATTCTAAATTTAGCCGGTCTGAATGGGCACGATTTCATATGGTATATCGAAGACCTGCTGCCTGTTACTGAATTACGGTCCGTAGGCCGATTAATCGAAGGACAGAAAATTTCCTTCCACTCCACGAACGTTTTAGCGCAGGCGCATGCCGCTGAAAGCGGGGTTGGCATCGCCCTCTTACCGTGTTTTGTGGCAGAACGTATGAAAGCGCTAACACCGGTATTAAAGGACGAGATCAACGTATCCTTGCCGCTGTGGCTAGCGATTCACAAAGATCTGGTCGACATCCCCAGATTTGAAAAAGCCTATGCCTTTCTGCATGAGCTTGTTAAGAACAATCAAAATGTCCTTAACTCGAACCAGCGATAACAACGGCAGAACACACAGACAATGAAAGCGCTCCGAAAAATCTACATGTGGCCCCTATGGTTTCTTAGTCTGTTCGGTCGCAGCAAGTCCTTTCGCGATAATCCAATACTTGGTTCGGTCACCCTTAATCGGATGGGGCTACATGTCTTGCGGGTCATATGCGCGCACGCCGCGTCACAGTTTAAGTGGGCTATATTGTCTGGCTTGCTATCCAAAGAGCAGCGCAGCGCCTTTCACCGGGACGGCTTTATCATTCTGGAAAATTTCGCGCCCGCCGACACGCTGGCACGCCTCAATGCTGACCTGAATAGCTTACCCGACGATGCCCGACAAATGGTACAGGGCGACACCTTCACCCAGCGTATTCTGCTTGATGAAGTTGCCCTTACACACACACCGGCCCTGCGCGACGTTGTAACGAGCAAGCGTTTCCTGGACCCTATTTACTACTGCGGCGCCAAATGGCACCGGCCAATTGTTTATCTGCAGCGCATTGTCAATGGTGGCCAGGACACCAAACAGAATGACCCTCAGAAAACCATGCATTCTGATTCCTTTCACCCGTCCATCAAAGCATGGCTGTTCCTTGAAGACGTTCCGCTTGAAAAGGGGCCGTTTACATATGTCCGCGGCTCAAACCAATTAACGCGCAAACGGCTGGCCTGGGAATATAGGCAAAGCATCCTGGGACCCGACAAGATGAATACCTATGCTGCCCGGGGCTCGCTTCGTGCATTCCCGGATGATCTGGCTGCCATGGGGCTGCCTGCACCCGAAAGTCTGGCAGTGAAAGCAGGTACCCTTGTTATTGCAAACACAAACGGGTTCCATGGACGGGGACAGGCGGAAGGATACCAGACCCGCCTGGAGATATGGGCGTATGGTCGGTACAATCCCTTTAATCCTTTTCCGGGCATTGCATCGGGCTTGCTGCACCGTTTGGAAAACAGCATAGTTCAAGCCTTCTACCGACATAAAGACAAGGTCGCAGCCAGAACGGGAAAACGCCCAAGCTGGTACCGTATTCCCAAAGAAGATATGCTGGGGAAAACGGTCACACCATCCCTCAAACAAGATCAAGGGCATACACGGCAAAAGATGTCGCCATAAAGTTGCCGCCATGCTGGTTCACTTCTTGACATTCAGGGGTATAAAAGGTCAGTTATTAACACTCTATTAGGCATAAGGGGCGCCAGGACTATGACCACGAACAACATCGCTGCGGTAATTCTTGCCGCCGGCAAGGGCACACGGATGAAATCCAGCCGCCACAAGGTGTTGCATAAAATTGCAGGCCGGGAAATGCTCCTGCACTTATTGGACAGTGTTCACCCACTGGGCCCGCAAAAAACACTCTTGGTTGTAGGCGCCCTTAGTGAACAAATCAAAGAAGCTGCGCCGGGCCATATTTATATTGACCAGACAGAACAACACGGCACCGGTCATGCCGTCATGGTCTGCAAGGATGCGCTTACCGACTTCACGGGCGATGTAATGGTCTTGTTTGGTGACACCCCATTTATCCCTACTGCTATTATGGAAACAATGCTGTCTGAACGGACTAGCAGCGCCGACCCTGGCATTGTTGTTCTGGGGTTCAGGCCGCAGAATCCGGGCAAATACGGCAGACTTGTAACCAACAAAGCCGGTACGCTCGACCGTATTGTTGAATATAAAGATGCCAGCGAAGAGGAACGCGCCATCACCCTGTGCAACAGCGGTGTTATGATCATTGACGGTACGCGTTTGTTTGACTGGCTTGATACGCTGACAAACAATAATGCATCCGGGGAATATTACCTGACCGACCTGGTGGCCGCAGCCCGCAAGGAAGGGCGCAGCGTCCATGTCGTAGAAGCAGCGGAAGAAGATGTTCTCGGTGTAAACAGCCGGGCCGACCTCGCCGCCGCAGAAGCAATTTTCCAGAAGCGCAAACGGCAGGAGTTTATGGATGCAGGCGTGACCTTGACCGCGCCTGAGACTGTCTTTTTCTCCTATGACACGAAACTTGGCGTTGATGTTACCATTGAACCAAATGTTGTGTTTGGACCGGGGGCAACCGTGGAAGACGCAGTTACGGTAAAAGCCTTTACCCATATTGAAGGCGCAACCATCCGACACGGTGCATCCGTTGGCCCCTATACCCGCTTGCGGCCAGCAGCAGATGTTGGACCAAAGTCAAAAATCGGTAACTTTGTTGAAATAAAAAAATCGACACTGGACGAAGGCGTGAAGGTCAGCCACCTGTCCTACATAGGCGACACGCACATCGGTGCGAATGCCAATATCGGAGCCGGGACAATCACGTGTAATTATGATGGATTTTTCAAATATCAAACCCGGATCGGCGCCGGGGCTTTCGTTGGCTCAAACACGGCACTGGTTGCCCCTGTTACCGTAGGTGCCGGGGCCATAATCGGTGCCGGAAGTGTCATCACCAAGAAAGTTGAAGACGATTCACTGGCGTTAACACGGGCCGACCAGCGCGGCAAAGAAAACTATGCCGCCCGGTTCCGCAAACGTCAGGAAGAAAAAAAACAAAAAGACAAAGAGGCTTAAAACATGTGCGGCATCATTGGCATCCTGGGGCTTTCGTCTGCCTCCCCCCGAATTGTAGAAGCATTGAGACGTCTGGAATACCGCGGCTATGACAGCGCGGGCATTGCGACTGTTCTGAACGGTACGCTTGATCGCAGGCGGGCCGTCGGAAAACTGGAAGCCCTTGAAAAAGAACTCGTCACTTCTCCCATTAAAGGAAAAGCCGGCATTGGGCACACACGCTGGGCAACCCACGGTGAGCCGGTCATTGAAAATGCCCACCCGCATATGACGGACCATGTTGCCCTTGTCCATAACGGCATTATCGAAAACTTCCAAAGCCTGAAAGATGACTTACTTGCCAAAGGGGTTGTCTTCGAGGGGGCAACTGATACCGAAGTTGTCGCACGCCTGCTGACCCGCCACATTGAAGAAGGTATGGCACCAAAAGACGCGTTTAAAGCCACGCTGGATAAGCTGGAGGGGGCCTTTGCACTCTGTGTTCTTATCAGCGGAGAAGATGATCTCATGTTTGGTGCCCGTCGTGGCAGCCCACTGGTCGCAGGCATTGGCAAAGGAGAAAACTTCCTTGGGTCTGACGCTCTTGCGCTTGCTGGCTTGACCAATCAGTTGATCTATCTGGAGGAAGGCGACTGGGTCGTCATGTCCCGGGATAGGGTGGCGGTCTTTGACGCGGCAGGCTCTGCTGTGGAACGGGAAATCTCCCTAACCCATGTAACCAATGCGCTTGTCAGCAAGGGCAATCATCGTCACTTCATGCAAAAGGAAATTTTTGAACAGCCTGTTGTTGTCTCGCAAACACTCGGACGGTATCTGGATCCGATCGGGACACAGGTCACCTTGCCCAAATTGCCTTTTGATCTGAAGTCAGTCACAAAAATCACACTGGTTGCTTGTGGCACCAGTTATTATGCTGCATCTGTTGCCCGCTACTGGATTGAGAAATATGCGCGCACCCCTGTCGAGGTCGATATCGCCTCTGAATTTCGGTACCGGGACCCCATTTATGCAGAAAATGGTTTGTGTATCTTTATTTCCCAGTCGGGAGAAACTGCAGATACCCTTGCCGCCCTGCGCCATGCCAAAGAGGCTGGGCAGCACACTGCCGCCATTGTCAATGTAACCGAATCAACCATGGCGCGCGAGGCTGATATCATTCTGCCAACCTATGCCGGGACCGAGATCGGCGTCGCCAGTACAAAGGCATTCACATGCCAACTGGCCGTTCTGGCTGCTTTCTCTGTTGCGATGGGCGTCGCCAAGGGGCTCATCAGTAGCGACACAGAAAAAACATTGGTGAAAGAGCTGGAGCACCTGCCCGCCCAGATGTCCACGGTTCTTGCGACCGAAGAAAATATTAAAGCCATCGCGGCGGAAATTGCAGATGCACGCGACATTCTTTTTGTCGGACGCGGTATCCATTTCCCAATCGCGATGGAAGGTGCCCTGAAGCTTAAAGAAATCAGCTACATTCACGCCGAAGGATATGCTGCAGGAGAACTGAAGCATGGCCCCATCGCGCTAATTGACGAAAATGTCCCTGTGATTGGCATCGCACCCAGTGACGGTCTTTTGGATAAGTCTGTATCAAACTTACAGGAAATCATGGCCCGCAAGGGACGGGTAGTGCTGTTCTCTGATCATTTAAAAAGTCTGCCGCAAGCTGATCTGGCCGGAAGCTTTTCCATGCCTTCTGCCGGTGACTTGACCAGCCCTATTTTGTACGCTTTACCCGTGCAGTTGCTGGCATACTATACCGCACTGGAAAAAGGCACTGACGTGGACCAACCAAGAAATCTGGCCAAGTCTGTCACCGTTGAATAATGAACAGCACAGATACAGGCACAATAAGTGCACAAATAATTTCGAATAAACTCTAGGATAACTGATGCATAAACCGATCAAGAAAATTGTTCTTCCTGTTGCCGGTCTTGGAACAAGGTTTCTACCTGCCACCAAGGCAATCCCGAAGGAAATGCTGCCCGTGCTTGACAAGCCACTTATCCAGTATGCGGTGGAAGAAGCGCTCGAAGCCGGTATCGAAGAAATTATTCTGGTAACCGGGCGTAACAAACAGGTAATGGAAGATCACTTTGACCATGCCTATGAGCTTGAGAATATTCTGGCAGAAAAAGGAAAGCTGGAAGCACTGGAAATTGCCAAAAGCATGCTGCTTGAAGAAGGGCGCATTACTTATGTTCGGCAGATGCGTCCACGCGGTCTGGGACATGCCGTATGGTGTGCCCGTAATTTCATCAATGATGAACCTTTTGCCGTCGCCCTTCCGGATGATTTGATCAAAGGCAAACCCGGCTGCCTGAAACAAATGATCGAAGCCTATAAGGATGTTGGCGGCAATATCATCGCAACTATGGAAGTTGAACCCGCTGAAACCTCAAGTTACGGCGTCATCACCCCCGGTGTGGTCGACGGTAACATGATTGAGGTTAAAGGCCTTGTTGAAAAACCCGCACCAGAGAAAGCCCCGTCCAATCAAGCGGTCGTGGGCCGATATATCCTGCAGCCAGCCGTAATGGACTATCTATCCAGCAAGGAAATCGGTGCGGGCGGCGAAATCCAGCTAACAGATGCACTGGCCAAAGTGATTGGCGAACAACCTTTCCATGCTTTGGAATTCTCAGGGCAGCGATTTGATTGTGGTAGCAAAGTGGGATGGCTGATGGCTAACCTCTCGCTCGCACTTGAAGAAGAGCATCTGGAGAAAAACCTCGCAGATCTGGTCACACTGAAGTAACGCATCTCAGTGTTTCCCGAAAAGTAAACCCCTTGCCTCATAACGCTGGCCAGGGGTTTTTTCTTACTGAAAACTCTAAGCTACTTTCATGACCTGTTAAAATCATCCTCAAAACGTACAATATCATCCTCACCCAGATATGAACCGGTCTGCACTTCCACCAATCTAAGCGGCACATCCCCTTTGTTTTCAAGGCGGTGCTTCGTACCCACAGGCAGATAGACACTCTCATCTTCACCAAGTGTAAACTCTTCTGTGTCGCGGGTAACAACGGCCTCTCCTTCAACGATGACCCAGTGTTCCGCACGGTGATGGTGCATTTGCAAACTCAGTCGCTTGCCGGGATAGACCATGATTTCCTTAACCTGGAACCGGGGTCCAATTGCTATACTTTTATAGCTTCCCCACGGCCGGTAGACCGTAGAGTGTTCCTGTACTTCCTGACGGTCCTGTGCCTTCAGTACATCAACAACCTTCTTCACATCCTGATCTGAATGTTTATCGGCCACAAGAACAGCATCGTCTGTTGCAACAATGATAAGGTCTTCGACACCAACAGTGGCAACAAGCTTCCCACCAGAGCGCACATAGGTATTTTTAGTATCAACAAAGATGGCATCGCCCGAGTGCGCATTCCCCTCTGTATCCTGCTCACTGTGATGCCAAAGCGAGGAAAAGCTCCCAACATCAGACCAGCCAATATCAGCGGGCACTACCGCAGCCAAATCGGTCTTTTCCAGAAGTGCATAATCTATCGAATCTGCGGGAACCGCTTTGAACAAGTCTTCACTGAACCGCTCAAAATTTAGATCTTTCACCGTCGCAGCCAATACTTTTTCACAGGCCG
The DNA here is from genome assembly GCF_014656395.1 of Kordiimonas sediminis. Taxonomy (GTDB): domain Bacteria; phylum Pseudomonadota; class Alphaproteobacteria; order Sphingomonadales; family Kordiimonadaceae; genus Kordiimonas_A; species Kordiimonas_A sediminis. The sequence continues at coordinate 1,274,561 of NZ_BNCI01000001.1, read as the reverse complement.
CAACCATGGCCGGTGCAAACCGTTTCATTTCATGCATGAGAACATCTGCGCGGAACAGAAACATCCCGCTATTCCATGTGTAGGTACCTGCTTTCAGATAGGCTTCCGCGGTCTCTGCATCAGGTTTTTCCTTGAAAGCCTGGACAGTGTAGGCCCCCTTACCCGCAGCCAGCGCATCCCCAGCCAGAATATATCCATACCCTGTCTCTGCCCGACTAGGTGTTATCCCGAAACAGCACAGCCGACCATTCGCAGCAACCTCAGCAGCCTTTTGGACCGCTTTATGGAAACCCGGCGTGTCCAGAATCACATGATCTGATGGCAGAAACAGCAACAGTGCCTTAGGGTTACTGGCATACGCCCGCATGGCAGCGATCAAAATTGCAGGAGCCGTATTACGACCAATTGGTTCCAGAAAAAAATCACCAAGTTCGACAGCATTTTCTTCTGCCTGCCGGTTTACAATAAACCGGTGCGCTTCATTAGCGACGACCATCGGTGGTTCAAAGCCGTACTGCGGGGACACTCGCTCTGCCGTTTGCACAAAAAAACTTTTACTGCCAAAGATAGGTAAAAACTGCTTTGGAAAGTCGGACCTGGAGAGCGGCCAAAGCCTTGAACCGGACCCGCCGGAAAGAATGACTGGCGTGATCGAATGAACCAACTTGAACCCCCTGGTTAAACCTGTCTATCGTTGGCGTGCCTCGGCATACGCCTTGAAAAATTGTTGCGAACAAATACCAGGCTCCATGGTGCGGGCCCAGTCAGCAATTGGCGCAAGTATATCAGCAGCTTCAAGTCTTTCAACGGCTTTGACTACGGCGGGCACGATCGTTGCCATGTCACGGGATGAAAAGGTAAAACATCCATCTTCTGCACCGGACAGAATGGGAGCCAGTTCAGTCGGCAGGATAACAGGTTTGCCAAATGTCGCAGCGGTCATAATCACACCGCTATTCAGGGTGCGCTGATACGGGCAAAGCGCAATATCCGCAGCCTTGAAAAAAGCCTGCACCTGTTGATCGTCAATATGATTGGCAAATAGGCGAATGTCGTCATGGCCCTTCATACGACGTTGCACGTCTTTCAAAAAGCTGCCGTCTGCAGCCCTGCCCGCGATTACCAGTTTGCCGCGCCCCCCAATGGCTGCCTGTACCTGTGGCCAGATATCCAGAAAATGCCGAAGCCCCTTATAAGGACCAATCGCACCAAACGCCAGGAAGACGATATCCGTTTCTGCCACACCCAAATCCAGCCGCGCCTGCTCTCTACTTACATACGAGCTATATACCCCGGTGTAGGATGGATGCGGACTGTGAAAAATCTTGCTGTCCGGTAACGAATAATACGGCGCGCACAGGGCCTTTGTGTCTGGATTCATAATATGGATATGGTCAACCAGTGCCGCCATTTCCTGCCGCAGATACAGTTCTTCATCGATAAACTTTCCAGCATGGGACAGGATATTATGCACAGTCCACAAGGTCGCCAAACCTTCATCGCGCTGGCGCTGAAGCGTGCCGATAAAGGATTTACAGGCTTTTTGTACACTGCGGGCAGTACGCATCTTTGAAAACACGGCATTCACCCAGTGATAATGGATAGTCACCGATGCAGGCCGCGGCAGTGCCTGTCGTATCTCATCCAGATACGTTCGCTCAAGCACAGGAACACAGGCATATCCGGATGCGAAACTATCGCTGTAAAGCATGCGAAGAAACGGATTACTCATCACCGGCCTGAAATAGGCTAATACATGCCCATTTTCACCTGCCTGCTGGGCGGCAAGGCGCAATTGTTTCCCGAATGAGTGGGTGTTTCCTGTACGGCTGATTCTGTGCATTGTCGTTTTTAACTTTTCGAACCTCTCAACGCCGCCATCTTACGAGCCTGTTGGGCGAAGAATCAATGAATAAACATCTTTATATACAATGTTCGTTTCCTTATAAGGATAAGAATACGAATTATTTTTTGAGAGTTTTTATGCAGGTAACAAAACTGGCCATTCCCGGAGCCTATGTGTTCGAACCCAAACGCTTTGGGGATGATCGTGGTTTTTTCTCAGAGACCTATAATCAAAAGGTTTTTGACGAGCTTCTGCCTGACACCAATTTTGTGCAGGATAATCACTCCTTGTCACGGGATGTTGGCGTTCTACGCGGGCTACATTTCCAAACACCACCCTTTGATCAGGGCAAGCTGGTCCGTGTCACACGCGGCAAAGTCTTGGATGTTATTGTAGACATTCGCGTTGGGTCACCGACATACGGACAGCATGTAGCCGTAGAATTAAGTGCAGATAATTGGAAACAGCTCTGGGCACCACCCGGCATGGCCCACGGATTTTGCACGCTCGAACCCGATACAGAATTTCTCTATAAAGTAACCAATTTTTATGCCCCCGACCATGATGCGGGCATCGCCTATGATGACCCGGATTTAGACATTGACTGGCCGGTTACGCCTGACACCGTCATTCAGTCGGAAAAAGATAAACAACTCCCAAAGTTGAAAGATTTCAACTCTCCCTTTCAATTCAAGGAAGAATAGGCAATAGTGCGGCAATCCAGCGAACAGCCGCAAACAGACACAGTGAATGGCAAACGACCGCAAGAAGGACACAGGTATGAAAATCATAGTAACCGGCGGCGCAGGTTTTATCGGATCCGCAGTGTGCAGGCACTTGGTCAAAGACCTTGGACACATGGCAATTAATGTCGATAAATTGACTTATGCCGGCAATCTTGCCTCGCTGAAAGAAATTGAAGATTCTGAACTATATCACTTTGAGAAAGTCGATATCTGTGACCGTGCTGCACTAGACGCCCTGTTTACCAAATACCAGCCGGACGCGGTGATGCACCTGGCAGCAGAAAGCCATGTTGACCGGTCGATCACCGGGGCTGGCGACTTTATCAAAACCAACATTGTTGGCACGTTTGAACTGCTGGAAGCAGCTCGCGGATACTGGCAGTCACTGTCAGAGGCGGGCAAGCAGGCTTTTCGTTTCCTGCATGTCTCTACCGACGAAGTGTACGGATCGCTGGGGGACACGGGACTGTTTATGGAAACAACCCCGTATGACCCAAGCTCGCCTTACTCTGCCTCCAAGGCATCAGCGGATCATCTGGCGAATGCCTGGCATGAAACCTATGGCTTTCCTGTAGTTATTTCCAATTGTTCCAATAACTACGGCCCGTATCATTTCCCTGAAAAACTGATTCCGCTCGTGATTTTAAATGCACTCGATGGGCAGCCGCTGCCAATTTACGGGGATGGTTCCAATGTCCGCGACTGGCTGTATGTAGAAGATCACGCCAAGGCGCTTTTCACCATCCTGACAACAGGACGTCTGGGCGAAAAATATAATGTGGGCGGCCGGAACGAACGGACGAATCTGCAGGTGGTCAAAGGTATTTGCAAAATACTGGATGCACGCCGCCCCAAAGAGACGGGCAAATATGAAGATCAGATCACCTATGTGACCGACAGGCCCGGCCACGACGCCCGATATGCAATCGACGCAACCAAGCTAGAAACCGAACTGGGCTGGCGGGCAGAAGAAAACTTTGAAACCGGCATTGAAAAGACTGTAGACTGGTATCTGGAAAATGACTGGTGGTGGGAGCCGCTGCGCACGCACGCGAAAGAACGTCTGGGGTTATTAAAAAAATAACATGAAACTTTTTGTTGCAGGAAAATCTGGACAGGTAGCTCTGTCTCTGGCTGATGTAGCTAACGAGTTCGAAGCAGATATTCTGTTTGCGGGTCGACCTGACTATGACCTGACGAACGAAGATGCTGTCCGGCAGGCGATCGACAGTTTTGAACCGGATGCGATCCTGAATGCCGCCGCCTATACAGCTGTTGATGCCGCCGAGACAGACGAAAAAACTGCATTTGCAATTAATGCTGACGGGGCCGCACTTTTGGCGCGTGCAGCAGCAGACCACAAGATCCCTTTTCTGCATTTGTCTACCGACTATGTATTCGACGGCACCAAAAACGGAGCCTATTCAGAAGAAGACCAGCCGGCCCCCACAGGGGTTTACGGCAAAAGCAAGTTGGCTGGTGAACGGCTGATACAGGACATCAATCCTGATGCGCTTATTTTTCGGACTGCCTGGGTGTATAGTCCCCATGGTAAAAATTTCCTGAAAACCATGCTGACACTGGCCGAAAGCCGGACCGAACTGGGTGTTGTGGGCGATCAGGTAGGCAATCCAACATATGCGCCTGACATAGCCTGCGCCTTGCTTACTGCCCTTTATCATATGTGGGAAGTACCGCGCGCGTCTGGCTATGGCGGCATCTACCATATGGCAGGCATGGGCGCTGCATCCTGGTTTGACTTCGCCACCGCAATTTTTGAAGAAGCAAACACATACGGCCATCCGTGCCCGACAGTCAGCAGCATTACTACCGACGACTATCCGACACCGGCAAAGCGTCCAGCCAATTCAACGCTGAACTGCGGGAAGCTGGACGATAACTTCTGCATTCAATTACCCTACTGGCGGGACAGCATGAAAAGCTGTATCAAGAAACTGCTCGAAAAAAACTAAACTAGGACGGGAGAGGTCACATGAAAGGCATAATTCTGGCTGGCGGTCTGGGCACACGCCTGTATCCAATTACCAAGTCTATCAGCAAGCAACTGTTGCCAGTGTATGACAAGCCAATGATCTATTACCCGTTAACGACCCTGATGCTGGCCGGCATCCGGGAAATCCTGATCATCAGCTCACCCCAGCACCTGCCCCTGTACCGTGACCTTCTTGGCGATGGAAGCCAGTGGGGCATCCGGTTGGAATATGCAGAGCAGCCCCGCCCCGAAGGACTGGCGCAGGCCTTCCTGATCGGCGAAGACTTTATTGACGGCGAAGGGTGCGCGCTTGCACTGGGTGACAATATTTTCTACGCCGCTGGTTTTACTCAGTATCTGCGGCAGGCCGGGCAGGTTAAAGACGGCGCCTATGTCTTTGCTTACCCCGTAGGTGATCCAACGGCTTTTGGTGTTGTTGAAATGGGCAAAAACGGGCAGGCAATTTCAATTGAGGAAAAACCCGAAAACCCCAAAAGCAATCTGGCTGTAACAGGTTTATATTTTTACGATAATTCTGTGGTTGATATCGCCAAAGGCGTAAAACCATCTGCCCGCGGCGAGTTGGAGATCACTGCCGTAAACGACGTATATCTGAAACAAGGCACCCTGAATGTGGTGAAACTGCAGCGCGGTACCGCGTGGCTTGATACCGGCACGGTAGACAGCCTGTTGCAGGCCAGTCACTTTGTCCAGACGATCGAAGCGCGTCAGGGCCTAAAGATTGCCTGCCCGGAAGAGGTTGCATGGCGGCAACGTTTTATTGACGATGCCCAGCTTGCAGAGATTGCGTCGGACTATAAAAACAGCTACGGCGACTATCTAAAAGGCATCCTGAAATACGGTGTTGACGGCGGCTTCTAAAGACGCCTCAAATCCCCATGGCTTATTTTTGGAAAAAACAGGAGACAAGGCTCTCCCCGGAAGACGCCGAGGGATTACTGATTTCCGTACTGGGCCGCGAACCTGTCCACAGCGGCGAGGTGGAAATGCTGACCGGGCAAACGCTGGAAGCTGCTGCAAGACGGCTATTCCGCTGGCAAGGGTTCCAGATCAATCAGTATCAGCGCGTTCTATATGGCCAACTGCCACAAACCTGTGACCTTGACCCAGCCCTCTTACCAGGGTGCAGTAACTTTCTAACCCGGCATGGCGGCAAACATACCCCCGGCGGTAACTGGCTCGCGTATCTGATTGCTTTTTACAAAGTGCGAGCGGTCAAAAAAGCCCTCACAAAAATACTATCCCCAAAAGGTGCAAAATCTTTCACCCGGGGGCTTCATGCACTTGCCAAGTCACCACCAGAACCCTCCATTCCTGGCGAGGTGGAAATACGCCAAACCGGGCAGATAGCTGGCTGGATATTGCCTGAGGCACCGAATGTTCCGCGAAATCTGAAGATCCTAGTGAATGACCGGTTGCGCGCTACCGCTACTGCTAACCTGCTTCGCCGGGACATTACCGGCGTGCCAGATACAATGACCAATTGCGGCTTTGACCTTGCACTGAAAGCTATCCCTGAAGACCTGACCGAAAAACCGCTGGTACTGATCATTCGTGACGGCAATACGGATAAGCTTTTATTCGCCCCTATGGAAATCCAGCCGTCCGGCATCAATGCTCTGTCTGATCTGAAAGACATCAGACACCAGATTAAAGAAGTTCAAGCCTTTGGAACCTCTAGCGTCGCACAGGCGGACAAGCTGGGTCACTTGCTGGTCAGGGAAAAAAGCCTAGTATCGCTTAGTAACTACCCTCTGTGTGATTATGATGTTTTTGTAAAGAACACAGAACCAAGTACGCCGTCACAACCAATCACACAGATTACTGTCATTGAACTGGACGGCCCATACCCAACGAAGGATATGATCGCAGAAGCGGACGCCGCTGATCGTCCCTACCTCCTGTTTCTACCACAGAATGATAGGGTATCGGACGCCTCCCTTGCACGACTTGATATAGCAGCTAAAACGGGTGCGGCTCCCTTGATCTATAGTGATCATGATTACTATGACCAAGAGACGGATAACTATAGCTGCCCGCATTTAAAAGCGGGCTTTGACTATGACCTGATGCTGCAAACGGCCTACATCGGGCCCAGCTTTATTATCGACCGCGTTCTTTTCCTTGAACTGGGGGGCTTTGCACCCACTGCGCAGTCCGCCGTTTTCCATGACCTTGCCCTACGTGCCTATGAACGTCTTGGCAAAAACGGCTTCCAACATGTCGGGACCTGTCTGTGGCACAGAAATACCACTGGAGATCAAGAAGTCCAGTTAGCTGATCTGCAGCGTACAACGGCCGCACATTTTGGACGGATGCAGCTACAGGCGACCGTCGAAATACCCTCCCCGGAAAAACAGGCTACCTTTGCACCGCATCTTAAAATCAATTGGGCGGCGCAGCACCCACTCCAACAGTCTACACCCGACCAGCAGCCCAGAATGGCCATCATCATACCAACACGGGACCGTACGGACCTCCTGCGGGCATGTGTGACAAGCCTTGAACACACCCTTGCCCTGCGGGATAAAACAGAAATCCTTATTATTGACAATGACAGTATCGAGGAAGAAACCCATACCCTGTTTGCCGAGTATGAAAAGGCCGGCACTGCGCGGGTGATCTCCTACAAAGGAGATTTTAACTGGTCAGCGCAAAATAATCTGGCTGCGTCACAGACAGATGCAGAACTGTTGGTCTTTCTGAATAATGACGCAACGGCGAATGATTATGGCTGGGACCTGACGGTTAGGGCCCTTCTTGACCGTTCTGATATTGGCCTTGTCGGCCCGCGCCTTCTGTTTGAAGATGGCACCCTGCAACAAGGCGGGCTTATCTTTTATGATACCGCTGATGGCCGCATTGAGGGACTGGGCGAGCCAGCATCATTCCATGGGTATCTGGACAGACGAGACAGGGACCATGCATGTGCCGCCCTTATTGGCGCTTTCATGGCTATGCGTCATGATACATTTACCGCTGCAAAGGGCTTCAATGCGGATGACCTGTCCGTTACCTATAATGATTATGATATGTGCTTCCGTATTCGGGAACAGGGTCTGACCTGTCTTTACACGCCGCAATTCAGTTTTACCCATTTAGGGTGGGAAACCCGCGGCAATGAAGATCTGGTAGCACCTGATCAAATCAAACGCGCCAAACGCGAATATGACAACATGAAAACCATCTGGGGGCACCTTGACCCCATCGATCCCTACTATCCACCTGCGTTTGCACGAAATGGTAGACCATTTAGCCGTCTTGATAGCCTCTTTCGGCTGGAGGGTCAGAGATAAACGAAATACCAAGGCAATTGTCATCACCCCGGTTGCAAGATGGCCGGAATTCCTTTATTCGCAATAAGACACAAGGTAACAGAACGCAAAATATTATGGCACTCTCCGGCATCACTTCCATTCCAAAAAAAGGGATAAAGTCCCGCGAGATCAAACGCCTGATCAAATCCGGCCTGTTTATGCCGGACTGGTATCTGAAAACCTATCCAGATGTTGCGCTTTTGCAAGAAGATCCTTACGAGCATTATTTCAACACAGGGGTCGACCTGGGATATAAACCCAATCCCTATTTCGACGAAAAATGGTACCGAAAAAAAGCCAAGCTTAAAACATATTCCGGATTGGCGATAAACCATTATGCCCGCAAAGGATGGACCAAAGGCCTTAATCCTTCCCCTGACTTTTCTGTCAGACTGTATCTTGACAGTTACAAGGAAGTGAAGGATTCCGGCGCGGAACCACTGCGCCATTTTCTGCAGTATGGCCAACACCAAAAATATGTCGCCTTCCCAAGCAAGTTTGAAGGCAAGCATCAGCTGCCATTAGTTCGCGCCGTGCAGGAAATGGTACAAAAAAACATCTTCGATGCACCGTGGTACAGCGCAACTCAGTCCGGTGAGCCAGGCACATTCAGCCAGTGCATCAACCATTTCCTGGCACATGGCCGCAAAGAACGCCTTAGCCCAAACCCATTCTTTGACACCGCCTTTTACCAGCGCAGTCACTGGCGGGAAATTGGTCCCAAAGAATTACCCGTCATACACTATATGCACAAAGGCTACCGTCTAGGGTACGATCCCGCGCCCAAATTCCCGAGCGAAACCTATATGGCATGTTTCCCGGATGTGGACTGGGCGGTTGAAGACCCGCTGTCCCATTTCATCGCCTTGCAAAAACCGGACAGTGTTAGCACACCTGATGATCTCATCGCACACATGTGCGCTGACAAAAAAGATACTGCCGCAGTTGCTCAAACCAAAAAACTGCCGGTAGATTCCTCCTTGCGCCAGATGATGCGTTTCCCGGAACGCCCTCTTAGTACCGACAGAAAAACTATCAATCCCGCACGGTTAGATATTCACTGGATCATGCCTGACTTTTCCGAAGGGTCCGGCGGGCACATGACCATCTTTCGGATGATCAGCCGCCTTGAAATGAAAGGCCACCAGCAAACGGTTTGGATAAACAAGCCTGTCAGCCACCGAACACCTGCGGCTGCGTTTGAGACCATCAACAAGCATTTTCAGCATTTCACCGGCACCGTGAAATTTGTCGATGACAGTTTCCCCGACACTGCCGGTGATGCCATCATAGCAACAGACTGTTGGTCTGTTTACCCGGCGCTGGGGGCACCAAACTTCGTTCGCCGTTTTTATTTCGTGCAGGACTTCGAACCTGGCTTCTTTCCGATTGGGTCCCATTATCTGGCGGCAGAGCAAACCTACAAAAAGGGACTGGACTGTATCTGTGCCGGACCATGGCTTGCCAAACTTATGTCAGAGAAATATGGCCTTTGGGCACGACATTTCAATCTGGCAGCTGACCAATCGCTGTATCGCCCATTAGGGCCCGCCCCGCGGGATGATCTCAGTGATAGACCCGCACGAATTGCCGTATATGCACGTCATTTCACAGCACGCCGGGCCGTTGAACTGGCATTCCTTGCACTTGAAGACCTTGCGGCCAGGAATGTGCGCTTTACCGTCGATTTTTTCGGCGCCCCTATGGAGTTTGCCGAAGCACCGTTCCCATATACCGATCACGGTGTAGCCAGCCCGGAAGCTCTGGCAAGTCTGTTTCAGCAAGCTGATATCGGACTTGTTTTCTCGGCGACAAACTATTCCCTTGTTCCGCAGGAAATGATGGCAAGTGGCCTGCCTCTTGTTGAACTGAAAGGTGATAACACAGAAAGCATCTTCCCCGACGATACAGTCACATTGGCTGACCCGAACCCTCATGCGATTGCAGATGCTTTATCACATTTGATAGATACCCCTGACCGCCGGGGCATACAGCGGAAAGCCGGCCTGGAATGGATACGGCAATTTACGTGGGATACGGCCGCGGACAAAGTGGAAGATGCACTGGTGTCGCGCCTGCAGGAATTTGCAGACACCGAAACTATCAAGCTCGCTCAAACAGATAGCAAACCAACCGCATCCGTCGTTATCCCGACTTTCAATGCCGGCCCGAGATTCCGGACTGTGCTCGAAAGCGTAACGAACCAGATTGCGCCGTGGCCCTATGAAGTCTTGATAATCGACAGTGGTTCCACAGATGAAACACTGGAAATCATTGCAGATTTCCCGACAATTCGCTTACACCAAATCCCCTCTGCGACGTTCAATCATGGCGGCACCCGTAATTTGGGTGTTGAGCTGACATCCGGGGATTTCATTGCGTTTCTGACCCATGATGCACAACCGGCAAATGAACGCTGGCTCTATAATCTGGTCAGCGCTCTCGCACACCACGAAACCGCTGCCGGAGCCTTTGGCAACCATCTTCCGTGGCCAGAAGCCAGTGCCTTCACCAAGCGAGACTTGTTGGGGCACTTTAAAGGCCTGAAAGAACATCCACTGCTTCTGAGCAAAGATACAAATGAGAAGCGCTACAATGCTGCTGACCCAGGCTGGCGACAATTACTACATTTCTATAGTGACAATAATAGCTGCATGCGGCGCAGTGTTTGGAACGAAATACCGTACCGGTCGATCAAATACGGAGAAGATCAGGTTTGGGCAGACGATATTATCAAGGCAGGACATGGTAAACTGTATGTACCACAGGCGACTGTCTATCACTCCCACGATTATAATGCAGACGAAACCTATGAACGTAGCCGCACGGAAGCTGCCTTCTTCCGCCATTTCTTTGGGTACATTCTGGTCGAAGATGAAGAAAAAGCGGCAAAAGCACTGACTGCACTGAATGAACGCGATCAGGCCTATGGGCAGTCTGTGAACATGCCTCAGGAGGATATTGAAAAACAGCTGGCACTGAATGCCGCGCATATCCAAGGCTATTTGGCAGGCAGTACAGACGATATCACAGGAATGTTTGAGTAGTTCCTTCAGAACCCATAATGTTCAGGCTAGATGTTTTCCGACAGTTCCGCGATCACGTCATCTGTATAACGTCTGAACCATTCGTCATTAACAGCGTTAGACAATTTCACCAGTTTGCGCTGTTTCAACTCTGTCGGAAGGGTCACATCAACAGCGGCTGCTATCTCACGTACTTTTTCTTCCCAAGTGTCCACATACTGTTCATAGTCAACCATAATCGGCTTGATATCCCAGTCACGGAAAAAGCGTTGCCACACTAACTCTTCTTTTTGGATTTGCTTCATCGCCCCGCGGATCGCATTCTGACGATAATCGGCATTCTGATTATACTTCTGGCTATAGCCTTTCAGAACTTTCCCAGCGAAATGTTCATCATTCTTGTCACCAACAGCATGGTTCACCCCTGTCTGGCGTGCCATAACCCGTGAAATTGCTTGCCTGATAGTATCACGGCGACGAATCCAGACAAAGGTTGCATCCTTAAACGCCGATGAAACATACGGAAAGACCTTGTCAGATATATCAGGCACATCATCTCTAACCGGCATCGGGGACAAGGCCAGACATTTCTCGATCACAGGTAATTGCCGCGCCATCACCTTGACAGAGAATACACCATTGTCTGTTGCATCACGCTCCTGAATACGCTGAAGACGCTCCGAAAAATCCACGCCTTCCCGCGAAGGCGACCACGGGATAAAGGCTTCTTGCGGCATACCAAGCAGTTCCGTATTACGCAGATCCTCCACCACGATGGTAGAGCCACACCGCTGGGTCGCACACAAGATTATCTGGCGAGGGGCCTTCATCAGTTCTCACTTTCTTTTTAAATGCATCCAGAATTTAAGTTGCAGTGCCAACGGGCTGATTAAGACAAGCCTGCAGCATTAATGTTTCAGTTTCCGACTGAGCGTTTCTTCAAGGACCGCACGGTCAAACGATTCACCTAAAAAGTCGAACAAGCCCTGTAACTGGTCCAGATCAGCCGTATAATCCTCATATTTGATCATGTAGCATGTGTCAGGATGCTTTTCTGCATAGTCTTTGAAACGGCGATCGGCGTTCTCAACCTGTTTTTGTACGCGCTCTTTCTTCTGATCCGCCCACCAGCCGGATTTGGAAACATCCTGCCAGTCACGGGTGTTAAAAATGAACTTCGCCGGCTTGAAATGTTTGGCCATGAAATCCAGCAGGCCAAACAATTCATCCCCCATAACTTCCGGGTAGCGAATTTCCTTAAAGCCGATCACGCGTGCGTCTTCCGGTGGCATCAAGACATGTTCGACAAAGACATCACATAAAGCCGATGCATACGCCTCTTCATCGAATTTATCAGCACCGAACCATGGGCCAAAGGTTGGAATTTCACGGTACCCATGTTTTTCTTTGGCTTCGCCCAGCCGCTTGCTACTGCGGAACAAAGGGATCAAGGCATTATTATTTTCACCGCGGATGAAATATCCATCAATGGACTGCAAAACCGTTTGCAGCAACGTTGATCCTGAACGTCCATATGTAACAATGAATACAAACCCACCTTCAGGCTGCCATTTTTTCATTATCTCTACCTTTGCTTTGCTAGCAGTATCTGTGGATGTCCTAGCATATTGAGCTATGAAATTTGTCAAAAAATTGTTGCCGGGACATGATTTTCCCCGGCGGCACCCCTTCGGCTGTAAGATGGCTTATGAAGCCCCTGTCATGGCAGACAATGGTGTCTATCGCATGTTCATAAGCCAATATCTTTGGCAGGGACGCTGTGACTTTCGCCTGGTCAAGGTAGGAACCATCAAGAAACAGAACTCCCTTCACCCCATAATGTCTGGCTTCCCCCAATTGTCCTAAATGCTCGCCGGGGCCAAGAATGATCAGAATATCTGAATAACGCGCTGCAATGGATGCGCTTTCCTTCTCATGCAGCGGAAATTTATTTTCAATTCGGGACCCTAGGTACAGTAAATACTCACCTTCCGCCTTATCAGTTGGGAACGGCAGAATATCCGTATTTTGTATCTTCTCGAAATGACCAACAAGCCTATTCAGTGTTGCCGGCCGGTCAAATTCAATAGCTACTTGAAGGTCAGACTGCGGGAAAAGAGCCTCTTGAATCCTGACAGCATCACTGGCTATCACACTGACACCGTTCGCCATATCCAGGAAATTTTCACTAACCACAATGCTGAGACGCTGTCTGTTTACAGATGTTGCAAGCGGATACGGCTGACGCCCTTCCTCGCTACAAAAAGGCTCCAGTAGCTTTTCGCATACACCTTGTTTGGCCGGCCCTGCAAACCGACGGGCAAAATGCCGGATAGGCTGACGAATAGCCCCAATATCTGCCCGAAGGTCATGGAAACTGGATAACAAAGCAGTCCCATCATCAGAAAGCGTGGCAATATCCGGCAGTGCCTTGGGCAATATATAGGCACTCTGCATCATATCTGTAGTTTTCTTATAGCGTTCCACCTTGTCGGACTTACTAAGAACAGCGGCGGACGTTGCGGCTAAAAATACGATATCCTGATTAAGCTTCTCCCGCGGATGCGTCACCTTGGACATGCCAGTGCCCGGAACAACTGAACAGGCGCGGACATCCAGTTTTTCCTCGGATAGATTCCAGAAGATCCACCGGAGATAAGACATCTCCTTCTGCAAGGCTTGCCGCATTGCCGAGGTCAGAAAAATAACCTGATCCGGAATAAAATACTCCCTTGGGCAGCGTTCATAATTACGCAGCAGATCAAGAAAGTCATCGCGCCAGAGTTTTTTACCCTCGACCAATGGGTCGCCTGTTAGTTCCACCACACCTGTATCAATTTCGACAATGGCAAAAGCAGGAGCATCCAAATGTGCCTGATGGGATATAAACCGCGGGTTAAACAAGGCTTTGTGCTTGCTATACATGGTCGCCAGCAGGGCATCTTCGCCCCGCCTTGCATCTGACAGCATGCTTTCAGGACGTCTGCGGTACATAAAACCCGGATCTTTCACCCGTGTTCCCACAAAGCCCGCTGCGATTGCCGATAACCAGAAATCCCAGTCTTCAAACCCGAATTTCATGTCTTCGTCAAACAACACGCCCTGGCGGAGCATATCTGCACGCACCATCGATCCTGCTTCGGAAATATTACCAACCATATGCCGCAGGACAGAATACTGCGGTGAAGTCTCCCGAATGTCATATCCGGCATCGGTTCTGTTCAGTCCAAAAAATGTGATATCCGGATATGCCCAACCAACGGCCGGATCATCCCCAAGCGCCCGCCTATAACTTGCCAGTGCATACGGCTTGATCCGGTTATCAGCATCCAGGAAAAAAATGGCATCCATGTCTGGAAAATGGTCCAGAAGAAATTTAATCCCTGTATTCCGGGCACCGGGCAACCGCGTATTTTCCTGCCTGATATAATGCAGTGTTCCTGGATAGCGGGGCATCAGATTGCGGACAACATCAGCAGTTTCTTTAAATCTGCATCCATCGTCCACCACAACCACCTTCACAGGCTGGTCAATCTCCTGCGTGCAGGCACTGATAATTGCCTCGGCCAAAAACTTTGGATGACCGTACCCGGGGATCACAATACCAAGGGGCAATTTGGAGGAACCTTCTGTCATTGGACCAGCCCCTATTCCCCTGCAGTCATCTGTGACTTGTCCAGAACCATTTGCAGGCCGTACCAGCGACACCAGCCAAAAGATGTGTCTCCTTTGGTGTTTACAACGGCCAGTACAACATGTCCTGTTCGCACTAGCGGCTTGTCTAGTGTCAAAGACAGTTCTTTGTCGACCGCTGCGGGGATTTCTTCAATGACCCAGCTGGCGCTGTCTGTTTCCCCACAATTTTCCGCTGCATCCCCAAAGGCGATCTGCCGGACAAGTTCACCAACGTCTGCAGTAGTATCTTTTACCACCATCACCATATAATGTGACGCGGGCGCAGCGGGATGTGCGGTCCTCGCACTCGCTGATACTTTGGTTGTTCCACCCGGAACACAGTAAGGAATAAACGCAGCACTTATGTCATTCTGAATAGGATGCGTTTGCAGATACCCCAGTTCGTCATTCACCATCACCGGGCTGAAACCCAGCTTGCTGATATAGTTATCCAATTTTTCCCGACCGTATAAGAAGGATATCTGGGAACTTACCTCCGGGAAACGGATGGAAGACACCTGCAAAGAGGGCCGCCCATCTTCATTCAGGCCAGTCATACCGCCAAATAGTCTGAAACTATCATCCTCAACGGGCATGTCCCAAACAAGCTTCTGCCAACGACATCTGCCGTAGTCCATTCCGTCCCCAATCGGGCGAACCATCATCACGGGCACACAGGGCTGTGTTGTTGCACCGCCTGCATTCAGTGTCATCCACAGGGGCGCATCTTTGCTATGAAGCGTGCGGACACAGTAGCGAATACCTGTGGCTGTTATTCCGTCCGTATCCCGAACTGCAAATAATTCAGATTGCCAGTCAGATGGTGCGCCGTTGCGGTACACATCCATTGGTAGAAGCGCAAAAAGATAATCCACAAGCCCGATCTTGGCATGATTGATACTGACTTGCACCGACACCGACTGCGCTCCTATCGGTACACATGTGTCGGTCACAACACCCGTAACACAGCCTTTTACAGCCCGTGTTTCGATCCAGTCGTCCGATACACTAACGGGATCAAATCCAGCTTTTTCTATAAGGGCCGCATGGTCACCAATATCTGAAAAACCAGTGATAGTACCCGCGAGAGAGAAACCTGAGACAGCATGTTGCTCTTTTGGTTGGCCAGCATAGTGTGCCGGGTCAATCAACCCTTTCGCAATTTTAAGAGCAAGCGACCGGGCTGTGCCGTCAACACCGCCAAAACGGTCCGGCAGAATATCACTAAGTGCTACCAGAGGCGCGTCACCATCACTAGTTTGCTCCCACGCAAGGCGCAGTTCAGCATCGCCCAGATAGTCGTCATGGACATAGGGAAAGGTAAAGTCTGTCCAGCCAGCCTTAAGATCACTGAACTCTTTGGCCGTTGTGGCAACCACGGTGCCCGACTGACAGCTGACCAAACTGCACCGCAGCACGCCGCTGGCAGTGACTTTGCGGTCTGCTACATAGAGGGACACAACGGTGATGCCCACGCTGTCCACCGGTAGTATCTGCGAAAGGGCTGAACAGTCCAGGTCCCCGCCGGGTCCCGCTGTGTCGGCACTATGAGGGATCGTAGCAACAATGCGTCTACTATCGCAACCAAGGGCAGCCATCATTCGTCTGGCACGCTCCACCCCCAGAAGCAGGCTTTGCTTGCTTTCCCGCAAGCCGGCAACCTCTTCTTCGCGTGCTGCTAACTGCTGCACAGTATCCTGGTGTACAGCTGTTACAATATTCATGAGTTGGCCCATCACTGCCGCAGCGCCAGGACGGCCTTTGAAAACATGTACCTTTGGCGGCATATGCGGTTTGGTTTTGGCAATCAGACTCCCAAAAGCATCAGCCAGCTTCTGCGATCGCCACCCAAGTAGCACTCCGCGCAGTCCAACTGGCAGCACAGTCAGCTCGATAGCATCGTCTACTGCCTGTTTTGGTGCATCCGTGGTTACGATCACACCCTCCGGTGTGATCAGGAAAATATCAAAAGGTATCGTGCCTGCTTTATCCAGTTGCCGCACAGAGGCTTTATCCCCAACAATAAACCCTGCTGAGGAAAAAAGCGCACTGCTTGCTTGTCTGGATACTCTTACACCTGTCATCAGCCTGAAAGCCTTTCTGGCATAGAGCCTTGTCTATCTCTAACCCTTGAAGGAATTATACAGGAATCTTGTAATCGGACGCGCCAGAATTTCAAGCAGTGTCTGTGGCTCGGTCTTGATATATACCTGTGCAACGTTACCTGGCAGAATCTGCTGATCCTGCTGGTCCGGATCAATTTCAACATGCGCGATATATGTACCCATCGGGAACTGTTCGCTGGTGATAGTTGTCGGCGACAGATAAATAATCTTGCCCGGCACCGGTACCATCGCCCGCTCCCTGTTGGATGGGAAAACCACATCAACCGGCTGACCATTATAAACCTGCTCGATATCCGTTACGTTGACATTCACTTCAAGCGTATAGGTATCCGTGATCGGGAATATTTCAAAGATAGCTTCCCCCGGACGCACCACCTCTCCAATCGACCGTTTAGCAATTCTGAAAACAGTCCCCTTGGACGGTGAC
This sequence comes from Kordiimonas sediminis, assembly GCF_014656395.1. Taxonomy (GTDB): domain Bacteria; phylum Pseudomonadota; class Alphaproteobacteria; order Sphingomonadales; family Kordiimonadaceae; genus Kordiimonas_A; species Kordiimonas_A sediminis. Next base: position 1,257,384 of record NZ_BNCI01000001.1, on the reverse strand, counting down.
CGGATTTCCAACCGGTCCACAATATCTTCCATGCGTTCCACGCGCTGCGACAATTCATTCAGCTCTTTTTGCAGCTGAACAATTGCTGTGTTCGCATCCCGCAGGTAATCTGCAATGATCTGTTCCTGCTGGTTCTGGTAGCTGATGATTTCATCCTCAGCCCGCTTGATCTCCAGCTTTCTGGTTGCCACCTGTGCCTGTGCCTGCGCGGCTTGGCGCTGGGTCTGGAAATAGACCGGCTGTGCCAGGTCCCCCTGTTCATATAGCTGCTTGCGGCCCTCTAGCTCCTTGGCAAAAAGCTCAGCTGCCTTCAAGTCAGAGATCAGAACTTCGCGCTGTCCTTCAGCACGACCAGCGGCTGCATTCTCTCTGTTCTTGGAAATCGTCAACTGCGACTGCAACACACGGCGAGATGCCTCAAACTCGGCGATCTGACTTGCCTGCGCTTCATGTAGGCGCGGATCATCTGCAACTTCTGCATCATAGGATGCAGGCAAGGTCACAGTCTCAGCCATGGCTATTTCAGCACGGTACCGTGCCAGCTCTGTCCGAAGGATGGCGCGGCGCAATTTATTTGCCCGTAATTGGGGGCCATACTGCGTATCCTGCAGCCGTGCGAGTACCTTATCTTCGGTAACAGTTTCACCTTCGCGAACATTTATTTCCTCAATGATACCACCCTCCAGATGCTGGATAATGATATTTCTGTCCTTGGCGATGATCTGGCCACTGGCGATCACGGCCCCGCCAAGTTCAGCAAATGCCGCCCAAAGCCCGCCAAAGACAAAAATGCTGAGGAACGCGATAAAAGCAACGCGCCGGTGGCCCGTGCTGCTATCGGTCATATTCTGGTTCCAGTGTTGCAGATCTTTGCGGTCAAAACCGTCCCGCAGCACCAAACTGGTACCTGTTTGTGGCTGTGCTACAGCCTCATTTTTCTGTTTTTCAGGTGTATCGGTCATGATCCGGCTCCCTCATCTGTAGATGATGGTGTATCAGCCTCTTTTTTAGCTGTGGCGGGTTTGGCCGCTTTCTTTGACGCAGATGCAGACGGCGCAGCCTTTGCCGTGCCCGCCTTCGTCGCAGGCTTACCCTGCGCACCAGTCGCCGGTTTTGGTGAAGCCGCCGCATTGGGTTTAATTTTCCCGTCCGGACCAGCAACGCTAACCGTTTTATTCATTACATCTTCTTTGGGACCATAATCACGGATCTGGCCTGCTTCCATTACCATGACCTTGTTCATAAACGGCATTGGCGCAGGTCGGTGTGTAACCAGAATAACTGTCATACCCAGCTTACCCGCACGCATCAGGGACTGGTGGAACATTTTCTCGCCTTCGGTGTCAAGCGAGGCATTCGGCTCATCAAGGATCAGGACCTTGGGGCGGCCATAATAGGCGCGTGCAAGGCAAATCAAAGCAGCCTGGCCACCAGACGGCCAGAAGCCTTCCCGCGATATTTCCGTATCGTAGCCCTTGGGCAGCGAAACAATAAACTCATGCACCCCTGCAATCTTCGCCGCATCAATCGCAAGTGCAGGATCATCATTGCGAAGACGCGCAATATTTTCGCGGATTGTCCCGTTAAAGAAACTCAGCTCTTGCGGCATGTAGCCCATATAAAGGCCCCGCATCACCGGGTCCCAGGACATTAGCGCCTGACCATCCAGCGTTACTTTGCCGGCACTTGGCGGCAGATACCCACACAGAATACGGGCCAGCGTAGACTTACCGGCACCAGACGGGCCGATGATAGCCACCCGGTCCCCGGCTTCGATAGTCGCAGAAACACCGCGAATAATTGGCGGCGTCCCTGGCTGCGGCGTATAGATAATCCGTTCGAGCACCATACGTCCTTTTGGAGCCGGTAGCGGCGTGCGGTTATCAGGCAGTGATAGTTCTTCAAGACGGGCTTCCAAACGTTTCAGCGCATTTTGGCCCTGACGCAGTTGGCGCCATCCGCCAAGCAAGGCATCCATCGGTGCAAGCGCACGCGAGCCGATGATAGATGTCGCAAAGATAATACCGGGCGTTGCCAGATCAGCCAGAACAAGTGCAGCACCAGCCGCAATCAGTGCAATCTGAATAACCTGACGCACCGTTTTTGAGGTAGCTGCATACGACTGGGTCGTCGTGTGGCTTTCACTGAATTCCTGCAGCAAACGACCATGTTTCTGCCCCCAGCGGTCAACCACCTCGCGGTACATACCGTTGGCACGCACTACTTCGTGGTTCTTCAGGATATTTTCCAACGTCTTGTTGGCATCCGTCGCTGCTTCGCCCATTGACTGGATAATAGGGGCTGTTTTCTTGTTTGTGTAGAGTGTCAGGGAGAACAGAACGATTGCTGCGATCACCAGCAAGAACCCAAGTACGGGATGCACAAGGAAAACGATGATGGTAAACAGCGGCATCATCGGCAGATCAAAGATTGCTGCGAACACCGGTGATGTCAGTGTTTGCCTGACAGTGACCACATCCTGAATTGTTGTAAGACGGGCATCAGATTCGCGGTGCAATTCTGCGGCCAGCAGTTCGCCCATCAATTCACTTTCTGCCTTTGCAGCACCGCGGGCAAGGATCGCATGACGCACGGCTTCAAAAATGCCGTATCCCCCAAGGATCACAAGCGCAATGATCAGCATAGCGACGAGCGTTTCAACACTTCTGGACATCAAAACCCGGTCATACACCTGGAACAAAAAAGCAGGCATAGCCAGCATGCTGAAACTTGCAGCAAGGCTATAAAGTGCAACTTTTTTTAGGGAGGCCGTAAACTCGGCTTTGATGCGCTTGTAGTCTTCTATCAAATACATAAATATTCCTATCCGGCCCACCTGCGAACAATACCCCCAATGTACAGGCTGGCAACAGAATTCCCCAAAATTCTATACAGGCAATAGGCTTTAGCATAGCTGAACCCCGCCTGTCACCTTTTGATATTGGCGAAGGTGAATTGTATAGCAGTACACAGCCACTTCACTGTGACGTTCTACCGTACATGCTGGAATGTTCCGTGTCAGACCAAAGAAAAAGGAGGGCAAAAGCCCTCCTTCCCAATTCTTTGATGATATGTCTGGCTTAGAAGCCGAACATGTCCGCAGTAAGATCGTCTGCAGAAAAGTTGTTGATGACCAGTACATCGTTACCACCAAGAGAGATCGTAAGATCACCCGTGTTGGAAGTAATCGAGTTCAAGACATCTTCAAGTGTGTTGAACGTCTTAGTAGCACCAGACAGATCAATCATATCACCTTCTGCTTTGTCGAAGTCGAGGATCACATCACGATCACCGCCAGCAGTCATCACGAAGGTATCAGCACCAAGGCCACCATGAAGTGAGTCATCACCAGCACCGCCGTCGATTGTGTCATCGCCGTCTTGACCGAAGATACTGTCAGCACCGGCGCCGCCATCGATTAGGTCGTTACCAGTACCGCCCTCGATAGAGTCGTCACCTGCACCACCGTCTACGACGTCATTATTCGCGCCAGCAAGGATCCAATCGTCACCGTCACCGCCGTCGATTGTATCGTTACCAGCATCGCCGTCGATGCTATCATCGCCATCACCGCCATCAATAACATCATTACCATTACCGCCGGAGATATCTTCTTCGCCGTCGCCGCCGTCGATAGTATCATCACCATCTTCACCGTTGATAGTATCGTTTTGAATGCCGCCGATTAGATAATCATCGCCAGTACCACCGTCGATAAGATCGTTACCAGCACCACCATCAACCATGTCGTTACCAGCATCACCGTCGAGATTATCATCGCCGTCGCCACCATAGACATCATCGTCACCGTCGCCGCCGTTTACGAAGTCGTCACCGGCACCACCGTATGCTTCATCGTCATCGTCACCGCCGTTGACACTGTCATCGCCGTCACCGCCGAATACACGGTCATCACCAGCATCACCATAGACTTCGTCATTGTCAGAACCACCGAAGATCTGGTCATCACCGGCACCGCCACTCAGGGTATCTTCGTTACCACCAGCAACAGTGTCAGCGTCCATACCACCGTAGATGCGGTCGTCACCAGACTGACCATAGATAGTATCCTGACCGTCGCCGCCGCCGAGCTTGTCGTTGCCGCCAGCACCGTAGACAGCATCATTACCAAGACCAGCCCAAGCCTGATCAGGAGATTCGCCAGGCGTGTCATTTGCTTCAGTAAGACCGTCAAAAACGCCATCCGTATCGCCGTCTACCCAGTGACCAGTAACCAGAATATCGTCACCTTCACCACCGTTCAGCTTGTCAGAACCGGCACGCGCATCAGTTGAGCTATCACCGCCATCACCTGGAAGAACAGCAGCTGGCAGATCATCACCACCGACAGAGTCTTCAAAGATAGGAGCATCAGAACCACCACCGATCAGGAGGTCATTACCAGCACCACCGTTCAGTGTATCGCGACCTTCGCCACCACGAACAGTATCGTTACCAGTATCGTCTGCACCAGCGAAGACTTTATCGTCGCCTTCACCACCAGTGATCAAATCAGCACCGTCACCACCGTTCAGCTTGTCATTACCAGCCTTACCTTCGATAACGTCGTCGCCGTCGTTACCTTCGATACGGTCGTTAATGTCGTCAGAACCATAAAGTGTTTCAGCAGAGGCATCACCGATAACCTTATGCTCACCAGTGAATGAATAGAGAAGCTGGTCGGCATCTTGTTCCTGGAAAGAGACAACCGCAGTTTTGCTAAGAACGCCGTCAGTTACAGTTACTTCAAGAGTGTCACCGTCAGCCGCAGCCGTCTGAACAAACTCAAGACCTGCAACCCAAGAAACCGTACCTACAGAAGCGTCAACTACAGTAAGGACAGAACCACTCTCAAACGTGACAACATAATCGTCGTCAACGAGATATGAACCATCATCTTCTGCTGCAACTGCTTCACCGTCACCATCAACAACGCTTGCGATTGGGCTATCTTCTGTTGCACAGATTTTTGTTAAGCCGTAATCAGTAGCAGCAGCGTCAGCAAGAACCTGATCGCCATCGAAAGTGAACAGCTCATCATTCAGATCGAACGCGAAAGAACGGAGCGTATCACCAACGTTTGCACCAACAACGTTTTGCTCACCACCAGAATCATAACCACCATCATCACCGACGAAAGCATTGCCAGTGAAGTTCAACTGGTCGCTACCATCAAGCATCAGCGTAACGTTATCAAACTGCAGTGCTTCAACGTTAGTTACGGTATCTGTACCAGTACCAGTAAACGTCAAAGTCCAAACACCACCAACCTGAGCAATGTTACCAGTGTCAGCAGCACCTGCTACTGAATCTTCAACAACGAATGTATCGATAGTTTCGTCAGCATCGCCAGCAACGCTGTCGTCTGCACCAACACCACCGTCTACAGTGTCATCACCAGCACCGCCGAAGATCGCGTCAGCACCAGTACCGCCGAGAATGTCATCACCACCAGCGCCTGCTTCGATATGGTCATCGCCAGCAGCACCGTCGAGCGTGTTGGTACCAGCAGCATCATCACCACCACCGATCGTGTCGTCGCCTTCACCACCGTAGATGTCATCATCGCCGTCATTCTGAGTACCGGTTGACTCACCGCCCCAAAGGACTTCGCCGCCCTGACCGCCAGAGATTACATCACTGCCAGCACCGCCGTCGATATCATCATCACCCAGATCCGAACTGGTCAACGTCTCATCTGCATTAGTGCCGACCGTTTCGTAATCATAATCTTCAAAATCAAATCTGGAAAAACCAGAATCATTTGTCGTAGTTGCCATAGTTTCCTCCTGAAAAAGCAACATGCTTTTCTAAATTTCCGAGGCGCGACCAAAGGTTATGAGCCCTCGAACCCCTCGCAACCGGGCATACACCCAGTCATGTAAAGCGCATATTTATATGATGCACCTCGTTTGTCAACGCATGAAACACTAAAAAAGTGACATGCACCCACATATTCCTAAGAAAACACACGGAAATCCAAAAAACATCCCCAGTTATGCATAATTCTTAATCCTATCCCGTTAATCTACTACGGGATGTGACCCGTTTGCCACACTTTCGATCAATTGTCTATATTTTGGCAGTAGATTTTTCACATCATAGCGATCCAGGATCGTTTGACGGGCATTTTTGCGAATCTCTCTATAGTCTTCTTTATTATCAAGAATATGGCCGATTTTCTTGGCGATTGCCTTTGGCTCCCAAAACGGGACCAGAACACCGTTCTTGCCGTCTTCGATAACTTCGCGCACCGGATCGGTGTCTGAACCGACAATCAAAGCCCCCGTAGCCATGGTTTCCATCATCGACCAGGACAGCACAAAGGGCGCCGTAAGATAGATATGCGCAGACGTGATCTGGGTAGCATCCCTGAGGACCGATAGCGGTTGCCGCCCCATGAAATGCAGACGCGACATATCAAATTTGAAAGTATCGAGCGCCCACTGTTTCCATGTTTTGCCGTCTGAGCGTTTTTTACCGTAAGAAACTTTATCTTCGCCGATGACAACAACCTGCAGCGCCGGGTATTTCTTCTGCAGGATTGACACAGTTTCCATAAATTGCGGGAAGCCGCGATATTCTTCCATCCCGCGAGCGATGTAGGTAATCACCTGGTCCTTTGCGGTCAGGACCGTATCACCAATGGTCAGGGTTGCTTCCTCGTTCGGGGTGAAAAATTCTGTATCGACCCCGTCATGCAGCACAGAAATCCGGTCTTTGAAAATGTCCGGGAACTGACTGTGCTGGAATCTGGTTGGGCACTGCCCCCAGTCCATTGCAGCAAGATCATGTAAGATCGCCGTATTTTTTAACCTGATCCGCATTTCTGCGTTTGGGTCATTGCGTTTACGGCTGATCCATTCACCGTCCGAATCATGCGCATGGTAATACCACTCATAGTAAGTAAGGATCTTTGCATTCGGGAAAGCATCCCGCAAAAACATCGAAGATCCCCAGCCCGTATGGTTCAGGATAATATCCGGGCTTGGCAGCTTCTTTTTCACCTTTAGAAGTGATTGATACAGTGCCTGCCCCTGAATAACCGCTGTTTCTGTGTAGACCAGACCGGGGTGAATACCCTTTGTGGGGCTGCGGTGCGGCTTGAACCGGACGGAAGGCAGGTTAAAGCTTTGCTTGTTTGTTTCAAGCGTGACTGCTGCCATCTCATATTTGCCGGTTCTATGTAGATACGGCACAATACGCCGATATTGCCCTGGAAAATTATTGTGGACAAAAAGAGCCTTCATAAATCAATCCCACCATGTTACGCGCTGTTATCCTGCAACCGCTGTTAGCCTACTTTCACCCGGCAATCAACATAGGAACACCCGCTTATGTCCCGATATCAGAAGACAATAGCGGGATTTCAGTGTAACAAACCGTCATAACAGACAGATTAAACGACAGGGTCAGGACCAGATGACACATATACTCGTAACCGGCGGTGCAGGATTTATCGGCAGCCATGCGTGTACTGCGCTCCGCGATGCCGGATATACCCCGGTTCTGTTTGATAATCTTTCCAATGGCCACAAGGACGGTATGGAGGATTTTATCCTGATCGAAGGCAATACCCGCGATGCAGCAGCGCTTGACGACGCCTTTAGCCGTTTTGACATCAGCGCCGTGATGCACTTCGCAGCCTTTATCGAGGCTGGGGAAAGCGTGAAGGACCCCCTGACGTTCTACGACAATAATGTGGGCGGCACAGTAAGCCTGTTGCAGGCGATGAAAAAACACGGCGTACGTGACATGGTTTTTTCCAGCACTGCGGCCGTGTACGGGGAGCCGGCTGGTACTGAGCCGCTCGTGGAATCACTCCCAAAGGCACCGATTAATCCGTACGGGCAAAGCAAGCTGGCTGCAGAGCACATACTGCAGGACTGCGCCGCTGCATACGGTTTGCGGGCGATTGCGCTGCGCTACTTCAATGCGGCAGGCTCGCACCCCGCTGGTCACATCGGGGAACGGCACGATCCGGAAACGCATCTGATTCCCCTTGTTATTCAGGCGGCCATCGGCATGCGCTCTGACATTAAGATTTTTGGTACAGACTACCCTACCCGGGACGGCAGCTGTATCCGGGATTATATCCATGTATGTGATCTGGCTGAGGCGCATGTTTGTGCGCTCGAATACCTCAGAAAACTGGATGGGCCTGCAGGAACTGGTTTTTTTGACGCCTTTAACCTTGGCACCAAAACCGGCTATTCCGTGCGGGAAGTGATTGACGCGGTGCGTGCTGTCTCTGGGGCATCCTTTACTGTGACAGAAGCAGAACGCCGGGCAGGCGATCCGTCTACACTGGTTGCTGATCCCACCCGCGCGCAATCAATTCTGGGCTGGCAGGCTTTCAGATCAGACCTTGCGACCATCGCGGCAGATGCCTGGGCCTACCTTGCTCCTTACTATCAAAGCAAAATGGCTGAAAAAGCCGGTGCAGGGCACAGATAGGGTCACCGCTACGATTATGCATATTCTTGTCACGTCCCCCATCCCAAGCCATCCACAGAACCACGGCAACAGATCCCGTGTCTTCAAGCTCTGCCAGGCCTTGCAGAGAGAAGGGCATGCGATCCATTTTCTGTATGCGGGTTTTGAAGGGTTGACGCAGGGACAGGAACTGGCAATGCGGGCGGAATGGGACTTTGTGTATGTCTTGCCGCACAAGCCCAAAAAACGGCAGCAGGACGGATCGCGCCCCCATATGATTGACGAATGGTTTATCCCGGAAGTCACTGACACGGTCCAGACTATTTTAAGCAGGTGGAATATCGGCGCAGTGCTTGCCAACTATGCATGGTTTTCCCAGCATCTGGAGAAAGTACCGCCGTCGATCATCAAATACATCGACAGCCACGACCGATTTGCGGACCGACACGAAAAACTGCGGGCGGACGGGATCGCTCCCAGTTGGTTCAGCACAACCAAAAAGGAAGAGGCAAAAGGGTTTGCCCGCGCAGACAGAATTTTCGCCATTCAGGAAGAGGAAGCAGCAGTTTTCGAATCTTACTGCCCTGTGCCAGTTGATGTGGTCGGCCATTTCCTGGATGCACAGTTTATCGACCGTCCATACGGTGCGACCAAAGGCCAGAAGCTGAAAGCAGGCTTTATGGCAAGCGATAATGCCATCAACAGACGCACGATGGCTGATCTCTGCTCTGCACTTAAAGAATTTCCTGAACTGGACAGTGTGTATGACTTCCATATTGCCGGGGCAATCTGTTCGTGTGAAGAAACAGCCCACCCTGCATTTATCAAACACGGTTTTGTCGCTGACCAGGCGGCCTTTTATGCAGATATGGATCTAGTTCTGAACCCCAACATGGGGGGATCCGGCCTGAAAATAAAATCGGTAGAAGCACTTGGCTTTGGCCGCCCACTGATTGCAACCAAAGATGCCATGATCGGCATCCCGACCACGCACCGTCTGCACCAGGTCCCTGACATGCAGTCTTTTTGTAAGGCGCTCTCTGAAATCGCGGGCGACCCCTCAATTCTATCGGGCTTAAACGCCGCTGGCCGGCAAGAGTTTCTTGCCTATCAGGAAAAACAGCGTTCAACACTCAGACGGCTTTTTCCTCAGGACGACACATCCGATGATACGACGGGGAAAGCGCATGGCTGATCAAGAAGCAATTATCATTTTTGCACCGCCACCTGATAGTAAATCAGCAGAGGCCGAAATTGCTCATATCCTGTCCGGTCTTTTTGTGCGCCACTACTCCGTGCACTGGCTGATAGACCAAACCTGCGATATCCATCAATATCGCGGCGGCAATGATGCTTCTGCAATTGGCCCCGACGGCGTTCACTTCACAGACGTATCGGTTCTTGCGGACCCGGACCATCCATTACAGACCGCCAAACGTCTGTTCATCCTGGGCGACAGCAACCACAGTGTTGACTGCCTGCACTATCTGGACGACAGCCCTTGCCTTGTAGTTCTTGCGGCCGTGTCGCTTTTAAAAACTTTCCGCCAGAAAATGCGCGAGGATGCCACATGGCCTCTTGCCTATACCAAGTGGTTAAAATCCCTGGATACTGCGGCGACACATGCACTTGCGACAACTCTTGAAAACCATAAACGCTATGCGGAAACATCAGATAGTATGATGTCCGGCTTGTCGCTTCTGCCTGAAACAGCAGTTATTGCAACCTTCACGTCTGACCAGATCGCTTTGCTGGATTACGGCGCGAACGGCACCCCTGCACTCATCTATTCAGACATGACCCTGCCCGCTGTTCGCTGTGCTGAGACCAAAGCCCCACAAAGCGCGCAGGGAAGCTGGACTGTTTGGGCACGGGGCGACAGCAAGTCTGTCCGGACGATTGAACAGTCCGCAAAGGCCCTACTGTCCTTTGGTGTGCATATGAATGTGATCTGGCTACCCGTAGGCAGTTTACCGCCTTCTGTGACAGAAATACCAACACCTGATATTATCATTGATTTCACAGATGCTACTACCTATGCCTTTGGCCTACTTGCCAATCACGCAAGACGAAACGGCATTCCGCTAATTTGTCATTGCGCCGGTTGGGCCGCAGATATCAGTGCGGCTGCAGCTATTAAACTGCGATCTGCTGAGGACGTACATGCACTAACCGCTGCGTTAAGCGTACTGACAACTCAGCCTGATGTTTATCGTTATTTTGCAAAACCATCCCTTGTGGAAGAAGAGACCGAAAAAGCAACCGATCGCTGGCTGAATTGTCTGCACAATCTGTCTGCGCCTGTTACCCCCCTGATCAGTCCACCGATCCAACCTGATGTTTTGTCGCTGGACAGCCTGCCCAGTGCCGCTCTCTCGCCAGATACAATTGACGGGAAAGCCATCCTTGTTGGCACCCTGCCTGGACGGTCAATTCTTATGGCGGTCTGGCCCAATATTGACTGGTCTTCCTGTGCAATATTTTTGCCCGCAGCCGCAGCGTGGCACCTAAGCAGGAAGCTGCGTTTTCCTGCACCGCTACTGCCGCAAAGATTGGGGTTTGAAAGCTGCCTACTTCAAGACATAAACGACCTGTCCCCGTTTCTACCTTTCCTTCAGGGCCATGGGAACTGTGTTTACATGCTGCCAAAGGGGGACGAGGACGACATAGCCCACCCCAAGACCGAATCAACCACCGCTCCCTGTTTCAAAACAACATTTGGATTTCAAAGTGACGCACTTGCCGATTTTGATCGGCTTATGGGGTTTGATGCATCCATTGGCGCCGCCTGGCATTTAAACTTTCTTGCCCATCAACTGGATACCGTCTTTTTGATGGCTGGCCTTAGCCACATCACGATAAAGACTGGGCTGGAAAGTCACTCTATTGTGGTAAAAAACGGTAGCCATTCGCAGCTTCTGGAAATAGGGCAGCCGATAATAGTGCCCAAAGGTCCACACGACCTGTTATCGTTCGGTCTATCCGCAACCGACCGCATCACAGGCAAACCGCTTTCACCGCGTGAACTTCTGCAGTTGTTCACGACCAGTCCCCTTGAACTTGCATGGTACCGGGAGTAATTTCCAGCATGGCTCAGAAACAGAACTCACCAATCAGTGCAAAAAGTGGCTTTTCCAAAGCCGCCATAGACTATGTGGATACGCTCCTTGAGGCACAAGCAGAACTGTTCAGCGCCACTACGGCCTTACGGGATCAGAGAGCGACACGATTCGCCCTGCCGGCAAAACCATCATCCTCCAGTTATGATGTTGAATTTGATAGCTTTCGAGGATTCGGCTGGTCTGACGTAGCCTATGGCCGCGCCCATACGCCCTACCGCTGGATGGGACGTGTCGCAACCCTGATGGTCTATAATCAACTCTCAGCGGGGGGTAGGCTTCAAATTGATGGGTTTAAAGTCAAACGCAGACGTTTTCTGAAAGGACTAACCATCTGGATGGATGACTACCCAGTTACCGGCACGGTAAAACGCACGGGCCTGTCCAGTTGGCAATTTACCGGCGATATACCCGCGCTAGATTCCGACAAAACAGCATTTCATCTGCTGCGTTTTGAAAGTCCCGGCCATGCCAAACTATCCAGCGGTGAAGAATCACCCCATGTCAGTTTGGGTGTTTCCAGGATCAAAATAGAACCGCATCAATAACGCGGCACCAATGGCCGGCATTCTGTATTATTTCTTTCCCTTGTGGATCAGTTCGTCTGATTTCGTGACAAGCGATCCACTCATATTCACATGCAGCCCAAGTCGGTCAATCAGTTCCCGTCTGTAGGATAGCGCGGCCGATTCCAGGTTAGGAATTGACCGATAGTGTTCGCCGTAATCCAGTTCTTTCAGTTCTTTGGCAGGTTTCTGCCCGATAAACTGAGCGATACCTTCTATTACCCTTGCTGGACTTTCGACGAGCTCTTCCAGTGAGATCATTTTTACATGCGGCAATGTCGACGTGAAACGTTCGAGACGCTCTTCCACTGTTACCATTCGGTGCATAACAAGATTGGCAGCATGGAAATTGACCTTGCGCCGCATTTTCAGCTCTTTACGTTCCTTTGGGATCATGTCCCACGGCGAACGGCTTGGTTGCCGCGCCATAAGATTATGGATCGCAGCCTGCATCATTTTATCGCGACGGCTAAAATAGATAACCTTGGCATTTGTCTCTTTCAGCCACTGCTGCATACGTCTGGCTGACAGACTGGTCTGCTTTTGCAGAAGTTTCCAGACGTCTGTCTGTATAATCATGGAAACGCGCTGCCCCGGAGACTGCGCCAGTACTTCATCCAAATAGCGCGCGGCATTAAAATGATCCATGGCAGGCACAAGATTCATAAGTGCCTTGCCAAAATATTCTTTCGGATACGGCAGGCCGTTGGCCTCCATCGTTCGCGCGAGGAATTCAACATCACTACCCGGTGTAGATAGAATAACGATCGGGGCGCGTTTCTTTATTTTTGAATGTGCGTAAACCGGCACCTTCACCGGTCGCTGTGCGCAAGATGGCCCAAGCTGATATATCATGGAATACACACTGACTTCCGGGTAGGCCGAACGCAGGGCTTTCACCTGTGCCCATTCACCGTGCAAGGCGAACACAAAAACACGCTTTATTCCTTCTGGCAGCGAGGAAAGCGCAGCATCCGGCGTCACATGCCGGGCCTGAAGTGTGTCGGCATCAAGAGGCAGATGATCAAAAAGCACCTGATCCATCACTAATACGTCGGTATCCTCGAACCGTTTGATCAGGGTGGGCCATTTCCAGCAATCGAAACTGAAAACCAGTTTCTTGAACAAGCTATCATCGCTCTTGGGCATTCTTTTTCCTTCTAAACGAACGCTGCCGACTGTGGCACATTGCTTACGTGATTTCCACTATCTGATCTATTGCCTGATCATCGCAGCCCCGGCATAGATTTTCACTAGCATACAAATGGCGGCCGGTCTGCGGAAACGGGATATGAGCCCCCTTACCGCGGTCACCCTGCGATATTCTGGCGTGCCACGCTTTCGCACTTTGCATATACGCCTGCCTGTCGCCCGATGTTTCTATCGCATAGTCAATTTTATCGTCGCTGCGCTCTTGCTGTCGCCAGCTCATACCAGACCCGGTTTCACGGGTTAGTGAACTGTCCCGCAAAAGACCCGTATATAACCAGTGCTGCATAGCATAGAGGCCCCGCGGCCCATACAGCGCCTGTAGTCTTCCTAAATATTCTGAATCTGCCGATATCCGTACGCTATCGAAATAGCCCATATCCCGCAGAACAGGCTCCCGCCTAATCATCAGGCTGATCGCGGCCATGCGAAATTCTCTGCCGCCAATAAGTGCCGTCCGTCCATCTTCAAACACACGGCGCCACTGAACCGTTGTTGCCATACGGTGTGGCCGGGATTTAATTGCCGCCATTTGGAGTAATATACGGTCCGGGTGGGATGTATCATCACTGTCATGAAATGCAATAAACTCACCGTCAGCATGACGCATGCACCAATTTTTTGACCAGTAGGTACCATGATTAACCGGGGACTGGAAAACCCGCATACGACCCGCAAACTCCTGTCTCAGCTTTGCGAGGATCTGCGGTGTTTCATCTGTGCTGGCATCATCAATGACCATTAAAGTCAGGTTGGCGTGGCTTTGTGCCATCACGGACCTGACCGCTTTTTCAATATGCGGCCCCGTGTTGTAGGCAGTCATTATGACGGTTACTTTGTCATCAGCGCACGTATGACCAAACGTCATAAGGCGCTGCCGCTCTCGCTCAAGCAACGAACGCCCCAAATCAGACAGAAAAGCATGGCGGCTGTCTATCAGATACGCCAATGGGCTCTGAAAGAGTTTCTTCAGCTTACGAAGTGCACGCGCCATTTCTGCCCGGTCTTTCTAGAGATTAAGGACCACACCTGCTGACAAGGCCAGCTGATACAGAATTGAAACAATCTCGGACGCAATCTGGATATTCTTGGTGGCAACCCGAGGCAGGACAAATATCTCATCCCCTTCAACAAGCTTGATACGCTTACTGTCCAGATCACCATTGCGCACCTTCACAAAGGTACCGTCCCGGTGCAGGATCAGGACATTGGCAGACCGGCTGTTCTGCGTGAACCCACCAGAGGCCTTGATATAATCCTCAACCGTCTGACCCGGTTTAAATGCCATGGCGGTTGGGAATAAGACATCACCGTGAACCATGATCAGATTGCTCTGACGTGGTATTTTAATGATGTCGCCAGCTTCCAGCAAAATATCATTTTTGCGGGACGACGTACCAAGGAGAACCTGGCCTGTGTGCTCCACCTGCCGTGCACGGTCCACCCACTGCATAATCAGTTCGGCTTCCTGTGCCCTGAGGTTGGCTTCGCCTTCTGTTTCTGATCTGGCCGTCAAAACACTGTTTTCCAGTGCCCGCAACTGCGCCGACAATGTTTCTTTCTGTCTTGCCTTCACACTTTCCCGGAACAGCTGGGCTGCTTCCGGCTGTGCATTGGGGCCATATTCAATCATATTCAAGAGCGTTCCAAGACGCGCCCCGTAGGGTAGAACAAATTCCTGATCGGAAAGATGCTCCCCTTCCACACGAACCGAGATAGTACCCGGCTGCTTGTCAGACGTTACTTCGAGAACATCCCCAGGATACACGGCCACTTTATACGCCTGATCCAGTGGCAAATAATCAACACGTGTATTCTTCAGATTATTTCTGGAAATTCTGACGTGAGTGGCAGACGGCTTGAGCCCCGCCATATCAAGCAGTTTGCCCGCCTCAATAAAGTCAGACTCAAATTCAAATATTGCTGGCGTATGCACATTCCCCAACACACCGATCTGTGACTGGACCCGCCCGACAACGATCGTGTCACCATCAAGGATCTGGAATACCGGCATTTTTCCGGTCAGGATAAAATCATAGAGGTTGACCGTACGGAATGTTTCACCGCCACGGATAACCTTGATATCCAGGAATGACCCTCTGGCCGGATCAATGCCGCCTGCCTGATCCAGGAAAAACAAAACGCTGTCAGAGGAATGACCCGCAAAAAGACCCGGCTGGCGCACAAAACCGGTGACAAAAACTTTGACCGGCTCTGCCCCTTCCAGACTCGCATAAACGCCAACATTTTTCTTGTACACGCTGGTGATAGAACTACTGATAACTTTGTTCAAATCGCCGTTTTTGACGCCCTGAACCTGCACAGGACCTACCCTTGGGATAAAAACATTTCCCTGCGCATCAACCGTTAACTGGCCAGCAAATTCAAAGCCACCCCACATCTGAAGCTGCAGCGTATCACCGACAGAGATTTCATAAGACGGGTTAAACCCGATGAAAGACTGATTAGCGAACTGCCCTGTGAAGATACTGTCGCCAAAAACACTATCGCTCTTCTGATCATCAATCTGGACCGGCTGATTTGATGGCAAGTCCAGAGATTGCTCCGGCGGGGTGCTCTGTGCCGAAACCGTTGACCAGCCGGCCAGGCCCGCGAAGACCAGCATACAAAGTCCGAGCACACGGAAGATTTGTTTTACCCCATTGAATAAATTACGCATCCCGATGCTCCCGAATAGTTGCGATAGTCATCACCATAATTCCGTATATCAAACTTAAAATAACCAGCAGAGTAGCAAGATTATAAAGCTTTCTTGGATATAACGCCTCGTCTGCAGTAACCGGCTTTTCTACTACGACAAGATGTTTGATTTTGCGAAATGACTCCACCCGCGCCTGCTCATACCCCGCCAGCGTCGTCTGGTATAAGTCTGTGGCAAACTGCAGCGACAATTCCTTTTCCCGGTACATTGCGTTCAAATCACTGAGAGCCTGATCATCCATGACATCTGTCATGCGCTTGCGTTCTTCGCTAAGCTGTCTTTCCACTGCGTCAATTCTATCTCGAACAACCACGACATCTGATGCTTCGGGGTTCATATAGGATAACAGCGTCTTTTCCTCGGCCCGCAAACGCACCAGCTCTGCATCAAGTTCATTAACAACAGTTTGCACGGCGGCACTTGTTTGTTCCGGATCAAGCAAGGAATATGTATTCTGAAACTTCAGGATATCCTGCTGCGCCGCATGTAGCGCATCCTTACTCCGGGTCAATTCACGGGTAACGAACTCTGTCTCCTGCTCGGCGATCTGCTGGCTGATACGGTTGATGAACGTCTCTGACTCACTGACAATCTCTTCGATCAGCATTTTGGAATATTCCGGGGTAAAGGCCTGCCCTTCCACCGTCAGGATAGAACTTTCCGGGTCCAGGGTTAGTTTTAACCGACTATGAAAATATTCCAGAAAGTCTTCATCCGTTGCATCATCATCAAGACGGGAAACAATATCCCAGTCCTTGGCGCTGAAATGCTGTTTCAAACCAATTTTCGCATCGAGGTGTGCCAGCATATCCTTGGACAAAATATACTGCTGGACCAGAAGCGCATCCTGTCGTTCGCTGGACGCACCCATCAGACTGGTCAGCGCGGAAACGGGCATGGCACCACCACGGACCTGTTTGACATAAATCTGCGTAACGGTTGCATACCGGTCAGATGCATAAACCCCGTAATATAAAGCGGCCAGAAGAACCGTAAATACCACATAGCGATACCCACCAAGGCTGGAGAGCATGCCCATAAATCCGGACTGCCTTGAACCTTTTGTAGATTCTGAAAATCTACTGGCTACGGCACTGCGTAATTTTTCCAACCCTGTCTGCATTAAGACCCCATTTTGTATCTACAGATTTTCATACCTGAAAATCGCACGATCGATACTTTCGTAAAATTCTGCCCTTCCATATGCAAGCAAAATAGCGGCATTGCAATGGCGGCGTACTACATTCATAGAATGTGACACAAGTATGATGTTGGCAGATTCTCTTTTCGCGTCGAGGGCTTCTTCACACTTTTTACGAAAAGAAACATCACCAACCGACATAATTTCATCCAAAAGATAGGTATCGAAATCAAGGCCCATGCTGACAGAAAAATTATATTTTGAACGCATTCCGGAAGAATAGCCGGCTACCGGCAACTCAAAGTTCTGTCCCAGGCCTGAAAATTCTTTCACATATTCCTCAATCGCGCGCGTGTCTTTAATCCCGTGAATGCGACACACAAACCGGACATTCTCCCGCCCCGTCATACTGCGCTGATAACCACTCCCGAGGGCAAGCGGCCAGGAGATATAGCGCTCTGACCGCACTTTACCTTTAGACGGAAAATCAATTCCCCCGATAATACGCAGTAGTGTTGACTTCCCTGCGCCGTTTTCCCCCAGAATTGCGATGTCCCGATCCCCGGGCAATGTCAGGTTCAAATCCTTAAATACATATTTGGGGCCATACCGGGTAGGATAATATTTTGTAAGGTTTTCCAGATGGATCATGTGGCCAGAACCTTCTTCCAGCGTAACCGGTAGGTGGCCAGCGCGACTGTCAGCATACCGATTGTCCAGGCCAATAGATATTCCATATCCGCTACCGGGCTGGTGTAGGCCTGCAACCAATGTTCCCTGATAAATTCATTAAAATGAACAAGCGGATTATACGCCAGCCACGAACGGTACGGCTCCGGAATAGTTGACATCGGGAAAAACACAGCCGACAAAATCATCAACGGCATACTGATAAGCGATATGACCTTCTGAATTTCCTGCGTAATTTCGGATAAAATGCATGCCAGAATGCCAAACCCTGCTGCAAATAGCCACAGAAGAAAACAGTATCCAAACACACCCAAAAAGTCTTTTGGAACCGGATCAAACCCAAGCCACAGGAATATCAACCCGATAATAGTTCCCACAACAAAGAAAAGCGCCCCTTCGGACAGGGTCCGGGCAAGAAACACATCAAACAGTTTTACCTGCCTAAACCCGATCAGCTGTTTGGCAGACCCCAGCGCATTCATATTGTTGCGCATGGTTGAATTCCACAAAAGCCTAAACGGCAGGAAACCGGCAAAAATAAAGATTGGCGGTTCGGCATAGCCAAATTCGCCCCGTCCGCGCGCACCGAACAAGAGGATGAAAACCCCCATCATCAGAAGCGGTTCAAGCACCAACCAAATATTGCCAAAAGTGTATCCGGAAAAGCGGCCGCTCATTTCCCGAAGGAAAATGGCGAACACAACATCTTTTTGGATTGCAAGAGTGGATCTTGCGCGCATGGAGTGTCCCTACTCTAACCGGAAATTCCGTCCAAGGTTAGACCCTAGGCTTCTTCTTCATGCTTGTAAAGGCCCGCAAAAGTTCCGTCTTCATTCACAACCACTAGGAATTTCACTTCATCAGACCGAAGCATTGTTTCTGCATCATCAACAATCTGACCACGCTTAATGATTGAGAAATCCTGGCTCATACACTGGCTTGCAGATACTTCGCGAATACGGCGCGTAACTCGCAGGGCAACGGCCAATTGACCCTTGGTAACGATACCCACAGGCTTTCTCTGTTCGTCCACCACAACCGCGACACCGGCAGGACCACCCGCCATTTCCGCCGCCAATTCCAAAAGCACCATCGTGGGCGGTACCGTTGGGACAGAGTTGGAAAGCATAACGTCTTCCACCTTCTTCAACAGACGCCGACCAAGCGAGCCGCCTGGATGATAGCGGGCGAAATCCTTGGCATGGAATTGACGGAGCTGCATCAGGGAGAGTGCAAGCGCATCGCCCATGACTGTTGTCACCACAATGGATGTCGTCGGCACCAGATTGTTCGGGCACACTTCTTCGGCGATTGGAATTTCCAAAACAACATCAGCGGCCCGCCCCAATGTGGAACTTTTCGCACCCGTAATAGCAATGATCTTGTTACCGAACGCCTTCAGGGACGGCAGCAACTGAATAATCTCGGACGTTTCGCCAGAATAAGAAATCAAAAGAAGCGAGTCGTCCTTGGTTACCATACCCAGATCGCCGTGCGATGCTTCCGCCGGATGCAGGAAGAAGGATGGTGTACCCGTGGAAGCAAGCGTCGCAGAGATCTTGCGGGCAACATGTCCCGATTTCCCCATGCCGATGACAATCATATGACCATGCGTGTTCAGCGACAGGCGGATTGCCTCGCGGTACGCATTTTCATCAAATGTCTGGGAAAGTCTCTCAAGCGCCTGACCCTGCTTCAGGAAGGCTGCGCCTATATTATTTATGGTTTCTGTCAGATCTGCCTTAACAGTATTTGGAAGTTCTAGAACATTAGTGTCTGAAGAAGTCTTCATAAACTGTCCTCAATTGTATTTTTATCTTTGCTTTATTACCAACAACGCATTGAAATAAAATATAATTCCAGCATTGTAAAAATGACGCCTGAAGGCTGGCAAAAAATTTCCGGGAAAGTAGCACACCCACCTTAGTGGTACAACTATCCTGTCAAATTTTAGTCTTCACTCCTACGCAAAAACAGATCCACGACTTAGTGACTTGTCGCTTGCCACACGACACGTCGACCTTTTGCAATACGAAACATGTACACAAGATGAACGCCGTAACCCCAATTCAAATACCAATAGAGAATCGCATCCAATCCGTCAACGGCTCACATGGGATTTACCCCTCTGATCCCAACATATAGTGGCAATAGTATGGCTCAAATGAAACAGTTTAACCCTACAGCGCGTAAGCACACCCGCAATTAGTCACCGTGCACACAGGAAACAAATTGAACCCAAGGCCTGCTTTTGATACAGATCACAAAACCCACACTATGGTGGAACAATCAGCCGTGACCATAAAGTCAGACCCAGCACATCCTACCGTAAATACCCCCAGGTCTTTCCTGTTTCTGCAGGGGATGCCAACACCCTTTTTTCAGGAAATCGGGGATCGACTTGCCCGTGCTGGTCACCATGTACACAAAGTTCACTATACTGCCGGGGATGCTTTGTTTTGGCGTAACTTGCCTGCAACCCGTTTCACTGGCACTTCAGATACTCTTGCCGGGTTCTACCGCAACATTATCGACCAGCATCAAGTAGACACGCTTATCCTTTTTGGAGACTGCCGCGAAATCCACCTGCCTGCTATTGAAGAAGCCAAACAACGCGGGCTAACGCTCTACGTCTGTGAAGAAGGCTATATCCGTCCAGGCTGGATTACCTTTGAAAAAGGCGGCAGTAATAACAAATCAAACATGCCCCGCACCCTGACAGGTATCAGAGCCATCCTTCAAACTCTAACGCGTACGCAAGAGAAGGCAAACGCTCAAAACGACTTGGGTGACAGCCTTGCCCATATTGACGTTTTTAACCCACAGCGCACCTACGGCAACCCGATGCCAGCGCGGGTACGGATGGACCTGATGAATATCGCCGCCAGCCTTCTTAATCCAGTTCTGTATCCGGCTTACAAAACGCATCGGCCAGAGACAAAAGCACAGGAAGCATGGGGCTGGATCAAAAAACTGGCAAATGCTCCGTTCATAAAAAACCATCACAGCCAACTGGCAAAACGGTATGAACTAACGGAAACAGACTTCTTTCTTGTACCGCTCCAACTGAACTCAGACTACCAGATACGGGCGAACTCCTCCTATGCATCTGTGACCGATTTTATAGAGGAGATTTTGCAGTCGTTCGCAGTACATGCGAAGGGGAAGGACAGGCTCCTTATTAAACTGCATCCCCTTGACAATGGCCGCATCAATTACGCCCGCTTCATTCAAAGGCATGCAAAAGCACACGGCATCTCTGACAGGGTTGATTTTCTAATTGGTGGCAATCTTGAAGAAATTCTATCCAACTGCAAAGGTGTTGTGCTAGTCAACAGCACCACAGGGTTTGCAGCTTTACGTCATTTAAAGCCTGTGAAAGTTACAGGCCGTGCGTTCTACGACATGGCAGACATCACATTCAGCGGCACACTTGATGAATTCTGGACCAGTGCGACTGCCCCTGCAAAAGAGGATATCAAGGACTTTATGAAAGTCGTCATTGCAACAACACAAATCCCCGGTGATTTATTCACGCACGAAGGGCTTACAGTCGCTGCCGACGCTGCTGTAACCAGACTGCTTGCTGACAGGCAATCCTTGCAAATAACAGATCAGCAGAAGGCAGACATATCGCTATGATTGCCGCCATTTTTATTTTCCTGATCCTGTTTCCGTTTTTGCAGGAACCTTTTATCCGGACCAGTTACGGCGACTGTACCCGTTCTCGCGCTTTTTATATCCTGACACCGCTTGTTTCCGTTGCGCTCTATACAATCTTCGCGCTGATCACCAGTTTACCGCTTCTAAGTCTTGCGCTCTATCTGCTGATATTCACAGGCTTTGCAGCCATCTCGAACACCAAAGAACGGGTGTTAAAGATGCCTTTTGTGCTGCATGATTTTGAAAACCTAAGGCACCTTCGCATTTATCCGGAATTTTATATCGCTTATGTCGGGTCACCGATCCTGATTTTCCTTAGCCTCTTGTTCGCTGGTCTTGTCATCGCCGCCTACATGCTTGAAACGCCCTATGCTGCCATGCAGTCAAGCATACCCCCTGTAGCCTTGTGGGGTCTGGGGATTGGTGCACTTTGGGTAAGTGTCAAAGTAGGCCGCAATGCTCTCCTGAGATGGATGCAGAACAAAACGCCCGAGATGTTTGATCTGACACTGGACCCTTGCCGCGATGTCGCCCGACACGGCATGTACGGTGCACTTTTTCTATATGGTCTGTGCTGGTTCATACCGCACAAAAAACTGCCCGCCCCCAAGGAACAAGATGAAGATGTGCTGCCTGCATCGAGCCAGTACGAAAACAACGGACAAAAACTTGCAGACCTGATCGCCATACAGGGCGAGTCATTCTTTGATCTGAACCGGTATTTTTCAACTGACCATGTGGGCTCGGGCGAAAGCTGGGAAACACTCAACCGATTAGCTGCAGCTGGTGTCCATATTGAAGCTGTCGATGTGCCAGCATGGGGTGCCTATACCATGCAAACGGAATTTTCCTTCCTGACCGGATGCCCAATTAAAACTCTGGGTGTCGATTTTTTAAATCCGTACATCCGAACTGCCTCTACCCCGGTACAGTCCATTGCCCACAAGCTTAAAGCCATGGGCTATAAAACAGTTTGCATTCACCCTGCAAAAAAAGAATTTTACCGTCGGGATACCGTGATCCCCAATCTGGGGTTTGACGAGTTCATCGACTTGCAGGAAATCAGCGATCCTCAGTATTTTGGCCCCTACGTAAGTGATGCATGCCTGACGGACACTATCGAGCAAGTTATATCCGGGCTAAGACAAAACAGTGACCAGCCTATTTTTATTTTTGCCATCTCAATCGAAAGCCACGGCCCCTGGCTTGCGGGTCGATTGGCTGAGCATATCGACGAAGCGGCCGCCATGCAGGCCACGCCGTCAGATGATCAGGAATTTAGCCTCTATCAGGTTCACATGGATAATCTGATGGGGATGTTTGACAGGCTGTCCATACAGTCCAGTCATACGGACCGCCCTCGTCTCGTTGCCATGTATGGAGATCATATGCCTGCACTTGGTCCTGCGTTCGACCGGGCAGGGTTTTCAGACATTGCAACCAACTATCTTGTTTGGCACTCTGACAAGCCTGTTGACGGCGTGTCCCGAATGGATATCACAGCGTTTGGTGACTTCCTTTTGAAAACCCTCCGCACCTGATTTCCCAGATGCTTTCATGCTGGACTGCACACATGGCAGGCTAGCCAGCGCCAGACCGAAAAAAAGCCGTGACAGGAAGACTGGCATTCAGTCACATCACCGTCACGGCTTTTTCGTTTTCTCTAAGTGGCAGTGCTCTCGCCGAACTTAGCCACCATTTCTGGATAGATAGTTATTGTCCTCCAGATATGCGATAACCTTGTCAGCGCATTCCTCGGCAGACATTTTATCCGTCTCCAGATGGATTTCAGCGTTTTCTGGTCTTTCATACGGGCTATCAAAGCCGGTGAAATTCTTGATCTCCCCTGCCTTGGCCTTTTTGTACAGCCCTTTAGGGTCACGCTCGGCGCAAATTTCGATCGGGGTGTCAACAAACACCTCAATGAACTCGCGGTCTTCAACCAACTTGCGTACCATTTGCCGTTCTGAACGGAAAGGAGAGATAAAGCTGGTCAGGACCATAAGCCCTGCATCCACCATCAGTCTGGACACTTCCCCAATTCGGCGGATATTCTCCACCCGGTCAGCGTCTGTAAAACCAAGATCCTTATTCAGACCGTGGCGCACATTATCGCCGTCCAGCGTATATGTATGCTTGCCCCGACCCAGAAGACGTGCCTCGACAATATTCGCGACCGTTGACTTCCCTGAACCCGACAGGCCTGTGAACCACAGAATTGCAGGCGTCTGCATCTTCAGGTCCGACCGCGCTTCTTTACTGACTTCCATTGCCTGCCAGTGAATATTTGATGCGCGGCGCAGGGCAAAATCAATCATACCGACACCCACCGTTGTGTTGGTCATACGGTCGATAATGATAAAGCTACCCATCTCAGGATTTTCTGCATAGGCATCAAACGCAATCGCACTATCAAGCGACAGGTTACACACACCAATCTCGTTCAAATCCAGCTTCTTCGCCGCGGTATGTTCAAGCGTATTAACATTAACCTTATATTTCAGGGCGGTCACAACGCCTGGAACCTGCTTGTTTGCCGTCTTGATCAAATAGGGACGACCCGGCAGCATGGCATCATCATGCATCCAGATGATTTTCGCTTCAAACTGGTCGGCGACTTCCGGTGGATGATCCGTGCTGGCAAGCACATCGCCGCGCGAAATATCAATCTCATCTTCCAGGGTGATGGTAACTGCCTGGCCTGCGATTGCCGCGTCCAGATCGCCATCATATGTCACAATGGATTTAACCTTGGATACCTTCGCACTCGGCAGGACCTTAACCGTATCACCTGGTGCAATCGTGCCCCCGGCAATCGTCCCTGAAAAGCCGCGGAAGTCGAGATTAGGGCGGTTTACCCACTGAACCGGCATCCTGAAAGGAGCCAGCTTCCGGGCATCCTCAACGCGAACGTCTTCCAGATACTGCATCAGGGTCGGCCCCTTGTACCAGGGCATATTTTCACTGGTCGTCAGGATATTGTCACCCTTCAGTGCAGAAATTGGGATAGACATGATCTCGTCTATGCCCAACCCCTTTGCAAACTCCCGGTATTCAAGCTCAATATCATTCAGGGTCTTTTGACTATAATCCACCAGGTCCATTTTATTCACCGCGAGGACAACATTCTTAATCCCCAGAAGCGAAACAATGAAACTGTGACGGCGTGTCTGTGTCAGCACGCCGCGTCTGGCATCAATCAATAAAATTGCCAGGTCAGCGGTCGACGCACCGGTCGCCATATTGCGCGTATATTGCTCGTGCCCCGGCGTATCAGCCACAATGAATTTGCGTTTGTCAGTCGAAAAGAAACGGTACGCCACATCAATGGTAATGCCTTGCTCCCGCTCTGCAGCCAAACCGTCCACCAACAAGGCAAAATCGATATCTTCGCCCTGTGTGCCCATTTTCTTACTGTCAGATTCGAGCGCATTTAACTGATCTTCAAAAATCAGCTTAGAATCATACAAAAGACGCCCAATCAGGGTCGATTTGCCATCATCCACGCTGCCACAGGTAATGAACCGCAACAGTGACTTTTCTTCCTGCGCTTTCAGATACGCATCAATATCTTTTTCAATCAGGTCGGACTGGTGTGCCATTAGAAATATCCTTCCTGTTTTTTCTTTTCCATACTGGCGGCGGCATCATGGTCGATGACACGACCCTGACGCTCTGACGTCCGTGTAAGCAGCATTTCCTGAATGATGTCCGTAAGGGTGGCCGCAGACGATTCAACCGCTCCTGTCAGCGGGTAACAGCCCAGTGTACGGAAGCGCACCATACGGTTTTCGACCTTTTCACCGTCCTGCAGCGGCATCCGGTCATCATCAACCATGATCAACTGACCATCCCGTTCCACAACAGGGCGTTCCTTGGCAAAATAGAGCGGTACCATTGGAATATTCTCCAAATGGATATACTGCCAGATGTCCAGCTCAGTCCAGTTGGACAAAGGGAAGACACGGATGCTTTCGCCCTGTGATTTGCGTGTGTTATACAGGGACCACAGCTCTGGGCGTTGACTTTTGGGGTCCCAGCGGTGCTGCGCTGACCGGAAAGAAAAGATACGCTCCTTTGCGCGGCTTTTTTCCTCGTCGCGACGGGCACCACCAAAAGCAGCATCAAAGCCGTATTTATTCAGCGCCTGCTTCAGACCCTGCGTTTTCATAACATCTGTGTGAACCTGACTGCCGTGCGAAAAAGGACCGACGCCCTGATCTACACCTTCCTGATTGATATGAACAATCAGGTCAAGGCCCAGATCAGCACACAGTTTGTCCCGAAACTCGATCATTTCACGAAACTTCCATGTGGTATCCACATGCATTACGGGGAATGGCGGTTTGGATGGGTAAAAGGCCTTCATCGCCAGATGCAGCATCACACTGCTGTCCTTACCAATGGAATATAGCATAACCGGGTTTTCCGCCTCGGCTGCCACTTCGCGCATGATATGAATGCTCTCGGCTTCTAGTCGTTTCAGGTGTGTCAGGTCTGTCATGTAATTTCTTATTCTTAATAATTAAGTTGGCGTAACGTAGTTTAGTCACACATCAATATGGGAGGGTACATACCATATATCAAACTCTGCGAAAGCTAAAAAAACTAGGCAAATACTGTAGAAATGCTTTACGCCAGACTAGCGAAACAAGGCTGCTGCCAGATAGCTAACTTTCCTGATCCACTTCTTCACCCTCTGATCAAAGCCCGTACTTGCAACGGATCTATCGCCGTTTGCATGCTGGGCAATATCATCAACAAGGGCTTCAGGGCCGTACGCCTGCCCCCCGGGCCAGCGGATATAGCGCGGGTACACAATCAAAGCACCGTAGATCAGGGCATCTAGCGACAAATGCCGACTGCGCCTGCTCAGAGGGTTCTTGTCCTCGGTCAGTCCCCAGCCCGCATAAAATGGATTGCCGAAACAAATCACCTTTTTGCCGCGCAGCAGTCCTTCAAAGCCGGTCAGACTGGTCATAGTAGCAACTGCATCAACAGCATCAAGACAATCGATAATATCAATGTCGGTGACTATTTCGTCAGCCATATCCAGTATGGGTGCCGGCACGCCCCCACTACGGTTTCCAGACAGAACATCAGGGTGCGGCTTGAACACCAGATAGGCATCCGGATACTCCTGGCGCACATTTTCTAAAAGCCTGCTATTGGTCTGAAATGCCGGGGAGCCGTAGGCAAGTGATGCATCGCCTTCCACCTGACCCGGCACCAGAATAGTCTGCCGTCCCGCTGCCTTCGCCTTGAAATCAAGGGCCGTGTGTGCGCCAACATTATATTTACTGACCCGCGCTGCCAGAATTTGGGTGCGTAATCTGGATGCCCTGGCAAGCTCCCGATCAGTACAGTCATGGGTTTGCAGGAAAGCTTCAAGGTCTGAGACCTGTCCTGCATCATAATAGATACCCTGCCGGTCCAGCACCAGCGAACTTGGCCGCCTGAGATCACTGCCAAGTCCAACCGAGCGCAGAAATCCATCCTCCATACGCCACACGGGCACATGCGGCGGAATCCGGTCCGTTAAATGGTCATGCTTACGCCCCCACAGAACCACGCAGTCGCCAGTCTCCCACTTAACAGCCCCAAGTTTTCTGGCAGCAACAAACTGTACCTTCTGGATGCCCGGGCCAATGAATTCCGGAATGAAACCCCGTTTCCATAAGGAAAAGCCAACAGCTACGGCGCGTGGCCCAACAGGCCTGTCGGTCTGCTTGTCGGCAACCAGAATATCAAGAACATCTTCCAGTTCACACAGCTGCAAACGGTACGGATCAAGGTACCGTGCATACCGGATGCAGGCAGCCGCAAAAAGTGTTTCCAAATCCGGGCGTGCAGTTCTGCGGTCACATGTGACCCGGTCGGTCGTCAGGCCCCAACCAGCATAAAAAGGCATACCGAAACAGGTAACAGATTTGCCTGCAAGCAACCCTTCAAACCCCATTTGACTGGTGACCACATAAATATGATCCATTTCGGCGATCAGAGCCTGCGGGTTACAGGGGTCCGCAATCACCGTGACCCGGTCTGGTAGCTGGTGTGGATTGAAATGCCCCTTTTTCCTGCCGAGCAAGACATCCGGGTGCACTTTCAAATATATCCGGGCATCAGGGTTTTCATCAAGCGCCGCATCCAGCATTGCAGAAAAGCTATTCTGGGAAGCCAGCCCAAGCCGGATAGACATATCCCCTGCGGTCTGGTCAACAACCAGCACTTTTTTGACATCAGGCGCATCAATCTTGTCACTGACCGCACCGGGCAACGACCAGGACGCCTGATTATATTTCGACAGCCGCCACTGAATGATACGGGATATAGCCGCAGCGGCACGTTGCCGCAGTGTATCCGTCATCCAGTCGGCAGATGTATTCAGCAAATCTTCAAGATCACTGGAACTGTGTGCATCATAATAAATGCCTGATCTATCCATGACGATCGACAGTCTTCTGGTATCTTTTGAAGGATGTGACAGATAGCTAAAAAAACCATCTTCCAGCGCCACATACGGCATACCGCGGGCGGCAGCGCTTTCCCGTGCTTTTTGGGTGTTGTCTTTCTGCCCCCATCCAACGACTATATCTGTGTCGTCGACCTTGTCTGCCTTTACCTCGTGCAAAGGTTTTATCTGCTGCTGCAACAACAGGGGCAGCACCGCATCCCGCAAGATCCCTGATGATGTTGCATATACTGTCACAGCCTAGCCTTCCCCGAACAATCGGCGTACTGCGATCAGATCTTCCTGTGTATCAACACCGTGTGGCGGGGCCTCAGGTATCGGGACAACACCAATTTTCATACCATTATATAGGGCACGCAACTGTTCCAGTTGCTCCAGATGCTCTGTCGGCGCAGGCGGAAGGGCAGTCAAACGTTTCAAGGTTTCAACCCGGTAGGCATAAAGGCCGATATGACGCTGATATATCCCGTTCTGCAAACCCAGCTCCATGTTACCGTCCCGGTCAAAAGGGACCGGCGCACGCGAAAAATAGCTGGCATAGCCACTAGCATCGAGCACAGCTTTGACAATATTGGGGTTCAGGACGTCTTCAAGGGTCGTGATAGGACAGGTAAGTGTTGCCAGGTCTGCCGCTGGGTCTTCCTCCAATAAGGAACCAGCCAGATTAATCAGATCAGACGGGATCATTGGTTCATCCCCCTGAACATTGACAATAATCTCAGTATCCGGCAGGGACAGGATTTCCACCACCTCGGCTATACGGTCCGTACCTGACGGATGATCAGACCGGGTTTTAATACCCTGCCCCCCAAAAGACGCCGCGGCAGAGAGTACCCTGTCATCATCGGTCGCAATATAGACCCTGCCCGCGTCACCAATACCCTTAACCGCGCGGTGCCATACATGCTCTATCATTGGCTTGCCTGCGATCATGGCGAGCGGTTTGCCGTACAGTCGTGAAGAACTATAGCGAGCGGGGATGACAACTATCATGGCTACACCCTGTGTTTCCCATCAACCAAATCAACCAAACGGATATCGTTCATATCGGCGACATGTTCGCACGCGTCCCGAACGGCACCATGGCCGCCACACCGCGGCGTGATAAAATTCGCGATTGCCTTAACCTCGTTACAGCCGTTTTCAGGGGAAATGGCATAGCCTGCCGCCTGCATGACAGCGAGGTCAATCAGATCGTCTCCCATAAAGGCTGTTTCCGATAGATCAATCCCAAGGTCATCGCAAATATCACACAGTGCCTCGACCTTGTTGCCGCACTTCAAACGATAGTGCCGGATACCCAAATCCTTCAGACGACGCAGCAACGGCGGGCTGTTCCGGCCTGAAATTACAACAACATGCACACCAGACTTGCGCAGATATTTTATCCCCATACCATCTTGTGCATGAAAGGCTTTAATTTCCTCGCCTTCCCGCGTGTAGTAAATGGATCCGTCTGTCATGACACCATCCACGTCCAGTGCCAGCATTTTGATTTTCATAAACTAGTCCGTTTCTACCGTATCGAAGGCTTTTACCATATCATCCAGTGCTTTCATCTGCGCCAGATATGCCTCAAGCCGATCAAGGCGCAGCGCACACGGGCCATCACACTTAGCCTCGTTCGGATCGGGATGTGCTTCGATAAACAATCCGGCAATCCCAAGAGCCATTCCAGACCGCGCAAGTGCCGTGGCCTGATCGCGGCGTCCGTCGGCGCTGTCGGAGCGCCCACCGGGACGCTGTAAGGCATGCGTTGCGTCAAAAATTACCGGCGCCATGGATTTCATCAAATCCATGCCAAGCATATCAACAATCAGGTTGTTGTAGCCAAAACAGCTCCCACGCTCACACAAGAGAATATTCTTATTGCCGGTATCAGTACATTTTTTGATGATGTGGGTCATCTCATGCGGGGCAAGGAATTGCGGTTTCTTAATATTGATCACAGCCCCGGTTTCTGCCATGGCAACTACCAAATCTGTTTGCCGCGCCAGAAAGGCTGGCAACTGGATTACATCCACCACCTCTGCAACCGCTTTGGCCTGCGCTGGTTCATGCACATCCGTGATGACAGGGACACCGTAGGTTGCCTTGATTTCTGCCAAAAGCTCCAGCCCCTGTTCCAGCCCCGGCCCACGGAAGGATTTAATAGAAGACCGGTTCGCCTTATCAAAGGACGCTTTAAATACATAGGGTACGCCGAGCTTGTCAGTAACCTTGACGAAATGGTCACATATCTCCAGCGCCAGGTCCCTGCTTTCAAGGACATTCATACCGCCAAACAGTGTAAAAGGTCTTTCATTGCTGACTCGGATTTCAGAGCCAATGGCGACATCGCGGATCATAGGTTTCCTCACTATAGTGTTTGTCTGATACTATTTATCTGACATTGGGGACAGAGATAACACACCGGCCCGTAATCCCTTCATAGATACTCTATGTCAATATCTAATTCTTTGTCAGCCTGTATTGCCAGTCCCAGATATAACTGTGGCTTTGTGATTTCACCCGAACAAAGAGAAACACCAGCGCCCGGCGGCAATTTTGGCTGGACCAAGGGTACTAACACACTCGGATGCAACAGGGCTGCACCCTTCCTGCACTTGCTTAGAGCACCTAGGTCAAGTGAAGTTTCCGCCAGCACCCGCAGCAATTTATCATCCCACAATTTGACCAGAGCTTCTTTCAGCGTCCAGAGTTTTAAAAAAGCTTCTCTGCCTTCCTTGTCTGAACACTTGGAAAACCAGACCTGTTCTGTCTCTGACAGGCGCCTTGACGCCAGCCTCCGCCAATCAAACTGCCTGTCCGTTGCTTCAATATCTACACCAATCGGGGCGGCATCTGATACGGCAACCGCTACAAAGCCGCACATGCCACTTTGTGTATGCGACACGGAAAAGCTGGGGGACTGTGCACCACGACAGCCAAGGGTAACCCTGCCTGCCCCCTCCTGCAGAAGCGGCACATCCTCCGGCTTCATGGCAAGCTGACGCCCCAACGCAATACGCAAGAGCCCCCGCGCCGTCATAAATGCAGGTCTGTTTTCAGGTGTCATCGCTTGCAGGCGCGCGCGTTCTGCCCCCGAAAGAAGTGCTGCATGTGCCGGACTATTGCCGGCCTTTGCGATCTGAATTTTTACCTGTCCCATGACTAAAACTCATGCCACAGACCGGGGCTGGAAGAAAGTATCATATTGCAGAAAAAAGGCGCCCCCGACTACTCAGGGGCGCCCAGTCTTCGACCCTCGGAAAAAGGTCATGAAAACATTGTTGTTATGAATACATATCTTCTTCTGTCGGCAATTTGCGCTGGATTAAAAAAATCAAAGCTATGCCGCCGATTAAAAGAAGGCCGGTTTCAAACCCGACAAAATTATTGAACCAGCCCTGGGATGCAGTCCCTATACTGGTTTCAGAGGCCGCAGAAGCACTTGCCGTATCTTCTGCGACTGCGGCTAGAACTGCGGAAGAATAGACCGCAGTCAAAGCGATCGTTGCAGACCATAATTTTATCAAATATGCCATAGCGCCAAACAGCCCTTTATCTGTTTCATCACAGTACTTGCAACACTTGATTCTGACCCTATAGAGCGATGTTTAAGCAGGATTTAAAAACTGGATTCAATTGAGGGATAATTCAGGTAAAATTTTATCGGAAATTATGCATAAAACCTACATAACTACTTGCTTTGCAGGCATTTTAAGGCATCTGCAATATGCTTATTCGGGACAATTTCCAGTAATTATTTTTTAAAGAATTCTAAATTTTTTACTGCCCTCAAACAGGCGCACCCCCATAGCATATCCTATAAGTTGCAGACATACTTACATACCTTAATTCCGAGGCCAGGATGTCCGGTCCACACCTTTCAGCTTCTCAACGGTTCGCAAACCACCCAGTCCGAGCATCGACAGTAGAACGGTCACCAATGTGTCAGCACCTCCAAGCACTGGTAGCGGTAGTAAGTCCGGCCAATATAGCCCGCGCACCCAATTCAGCAGATCAAAGCCGATAAAGTGCCAAAACAGAGCAACGCCGCACACCCACCCCACAAAAGGCCGCCACCCTGACACAAACAAACTGGGGTGCGATGCTTCTGCCTTGTTTACCTCCAGCTGCCCCATCCCGGACCGCAGGATAGTCATTTCAAGTTCATGCGCGAAAGCGCGTTGCTGGTCCTTATCCGGAATAAGTTTATCAAGCGGTCCCCTGATAATATCCAGCACCGAATCAATGAAAGGAATTGCCATGACTACCCTCCGAAATCTTCCGGAAATGATGTGTCATTCCCTTGTCTCCATATACCGGTGTCTGAATACCTGTGACCGTCTGTCGTTGTCCGCAGGCAGTCGAGACTGTCAGACACTCCCGTCGGTTTCTGCCGTGGCGTTTATGGGAAACATGTATCCACCGCACAGGCGTGCTGTTCTTCCGGTAGCGAACTTCATAAATAAGCTGATCAAACGGAATATCGTCCGAATGGCTGATCGTCAGCGCCAGATCTTCCATTGGCATTCCGCGAACATAAAAGTCGGCAGCCTCCCCGAACGTATGCTGGCTTTCCCTTGCACCGCCAACTGCTCTGTTCAGTGCCTCACATCTATAACCGCTTGAAATTATCACCGGTCGCCCGCATCTGGTGCGAATAGGCTCCAGCACCAAACTACACAGGGCTTGCAGGTTGGCAATGATATGCGGCTCTGTAATACTGTTATCAATGCCGTATTTTTCAGCCGTTTTGCTTCTTGCGAACTCGGTTTTTCGAAAATGCGGTGACAGCAGGTAAGTCGGGTCATATGTCATGAAGCACCCCCACTTTGTCTGCCAGCAACACCCCTAACAGCACTGCCATTTTCATCACCAAAACCCACATTAGTTTCATGACCATGGCCCAGCGCCGACCACAGGTTTCTTCATGCCGGGCTATCCGGTCCAGTGCGAGCGTTGCCTTTAAAAGCGCAGCATTCGCGGCGTCAGATGCTGTATCAATCATCAGTCGCCCCTGTTTTCCAGTAACTGCCCTCATCATATTCTATCGCCTCTGCGGCATGGCCCCGGTCGATAAAATCAAGGAAAGCCGCCGCCCAGGCGCACCACAAACTTCTTTGTCGGTTCTTGCCAAACACCGACGACAGTGTTTCATCGGGAAATCCAAAACGCGCCAAAACTGTCGGCACCTTGCCGCGCAGTGCTGCTTCAAGGAACAGTACAGCATTGAACAGAGGTCCCAACAGGGTGTTCAGCCCCTGACTGATCCAGACAAAAATCCGCAGAAAATAGTCGGTCCATACCAACTGGTAGACACGGGCGCACACCGGCCGGCATGCTCCCGACAAAAAGGGAACAATCTTCATGATGATCTCCTGAAATATGTTTGTGATTTCCACGCCATTTAAACGCGGGTATGTGTTTAGTTCGTTACGGTGACTGTATTGGTATCAGGCCTGTAATGCCTGATACCAATCAAGGCCGCTCAATACCGCTTCAACCTCTGCCACGGTTGCCGCGCTTTCTATGGCTTGTTTAGCTGCCATACGTGCTGCCTCAAGATGCCCGGCGACCAGTTCCCACAGGACTGCATTGCCCTGAATAGTCGTCATCAGCTCTGCTACCGTTTGTCCGGTTGCGTCTGCTTCCATCTTGATCATGGCGTATTTGGGGTCAGCAGGGTCGGGAGAGACCTCGCTAAACCAGTCCCGCATCAACTCTGCCTTACGCTGGTAGATAAGCTTCTTTGCTTCGCCCGCAGACAAATATTCGTGGGCCACGCTTTCATGCGCACCTTCAATGACCGACAGGGCAGATAGCTTCGCACTTTCCAGGCTTTCGCTTGCCCCGACATAGGTAAATTCGATTGTGCTTTCTATTTCCGTCACGGTGTAAAGGTGGGCATCCAGCGGCGGCTTTATCCCCGTGACCAAAGTTTCCCCCGGCTGCACATCAAGTCCGGCAGACAAGTCAACTGCAGGCGCGCTACCATAGGCGACATGCGTAATCCGGCCCGTAGCGTTGTCATAGGTAAAGGCGTAATTCATCGATTGAAACTCACTGCGGTAATGTGGGCGTTTTGGCGCCATACGGTCCTGTTTGTGTCCCTGTATCTGATAACGAACGAATAATCGGGATTGGTGCCGGGGTTTTCGTCCACCACCATCAGGGAAAATCCCCGGTAGCTGGTATGCACGGTGACAACCTCGTCAATCAAAGGGGCGGCGGTGTTGCCGTTCCTGACGATACGAATAAAAAACTCTGTGCTAGCTGACCCGCACCTAAGCTGCGCACGGGCGGAGACCATCACCTCGCGCCCTGTGTCATTGCCCGTAAGGTTAGAGGCACTGATAATCGTCCTGTTCAGGCCGCTACCACTATCAACAGTGAAAGACACTTCGCCGGGGCCTTCGCCGCCGCCAACCTTTGTTGTGGAATAATCATCAATATGTGCCTCTGCGACCGTATTGCGGTCAGCGAGTACCCCTGTATTTTTTGTTGCATCATTCTCTGGCTTGCCAGTGCCTGTTATATTTGACCAGGTGGCGGTCTGGCCAAGCCCTGCGCCGTCTACAAGCTGGTTGGTGTTGGTGGTGTTGGTCGCCCCTTCTTCCACGTCCGGGCGGGTGCCTGCGGGTCTCGATGCAACAGCACCGCGATTTATCACAGGCCGGCGAAAGGCTACAGCCCCAGAAACGCCGTTTTCCCTGCCGCCGATTATCCGAACATAGTGGGTCAGTGGCGGGATTTGGTAGCCTTCAAGTTTGGCAACCTTCCATTCAGACGCCCCCGTGGATACCAACCCGCCACCGGGCGTTTTTACCAGCGTCCAGTTAGACTGTGCGAAAAACAGGCCGACCCTGCCGCGGCGCGCGCCTTGTGTCTGCACCTCAATCGAGGCACTGATAACGTCCCCGACTTTCAGCCCCAGATCTTCAAGTGTGACATAGGCATATTCAGACGGGCTGTCAGTATCCGACGCAGGGAAGCTGGTATAATATTTATCATCAATCAGGTTTGGTGTTTCAACACCAGAAGACGGCATTCCCGGCTTACCAAGCGCAATATAATCAATGTCGAACCCATCCCCACTTTGAAACGATAAATCAAGCTTTAGCTGCGTAATGGTGCTGGTGGTCCAGTCTGTCCCGCCCGCTGTCAGCTTGGTCATGTCAAAGGTGAAGATAACCCACTCACCCAGCTTGAAAGGACGGGTAACGGCCTTGCGGTAACTGGTAGAGATCCCGTGGCCCGTAGTCGCATAAAACAGAACCGGCGTATCATAATCAACACCGCCACTGGCAGCGGTCCGCCGCATCTTAAATATGACACGGGTGTATTTTGATCCGTCAATGTTCAGGTCCGCCGGGCTGGTAATTGAATTGTTCGCGGCCGTGGTCGTACAACTGATATAATCGTCAGCAACGGACAGACTAACATTTTCGGTGGTCCATCCAT
This sequence comes from Kordiimonas sediminis, assembly GCF_014656395.1. Lineage (GTDB taxonomy): Bacteria > Pseudomonadota > Alphaproteobacteria > Sphingomonadales > Kordiimonadaceae > Kordiimonas_A > Kordiimonas_A sediminis. The sequence continues at coordinate 1,221,917 of NZ_BNCI01000001.1, read as the reverse complement.
CATCCGACCCGTTAAAGGCCCAGCGTGCACCAAGTTCCATCATCGCGTCTGCGGTTACATCGGCATAATCTTCCGGCTTGCCGTCGCCGGTAATATCACCCCATGTCAGTGTGCCTGACCCGGCAACATCGGGACTGATCGCCGTTATCACAACAGCCGCACTGACGGTTCCATTGCCGTGGATATGCCGTACGCGAATATCAATTTCGCTTTTCTCCGGCAGTGGCAGAATAACCTCTGTATCGGGATAAAGTGCGCTGCCCGCAGGCACCCAAGACACTGTCCCGGTGGGTCGGTAGTCAACAAGTGTACTCGCAACCTGTACCGCCGGTGGGCTCCAGAATATCTGCAAGGCAGCGGTTTCTGTACCGTCAGTATTCGTCATCACAACGGGAATGGTTCCAACCCCGGTCGGCATATTTGTTTCGCGGCCCGTTCCCTGTGACTGTAAGGGCGGTGCTGCATGATCAAACTCTTCTGTATCCGGGTACCAGGAATATATGGACGCATCTTCCTTCACGAGCCCCAGCTGTACCTTGAGCGGTTCCCCATTCCCGGCAGGGGAGATCGTCTGCTCCACCACACGGAAAGGTTCGTTTACAAGCTCCAGTGTTTCGTGACTTATCACCACCACGTCCATCGGCTGAAAGGCAAGGCCAATTGGCAAAGTCTCCAGCTGCAATAGCGGCTGTCGCACCTGTCCAAGCGCAATTTTTGCATGTCGCTGGGCTTCTCTGTGGTCGGTGCAAAACGGCAGGTTCAGGGTGAAGATAACCTGCCCTTCGTCGTCCTGATCGGCTGCTAATCTTTTCGCTGGAAAGTCGCGCGGTTCATACCCGTTTGCTGGGTCAATATAGGTGCCGCGAACTTCATTATACCGCTGCCCGGTGGGCGGGGCAGGCGTATAGACAGCACTGATGATATCTTCGCTGTTCAACAGTTTCAGGTCTGTCTGGTGGGCCGCGGCCAGCACCCTGATCTTCCCACCTGTCCACAGTATTCTGCCTGACATAGCAGTCAGCATCATCTGGACCGTTTCCCATTTGGACCGAGCACAGTCTACCACGCCGTTCAGACTGTAGCGTTTGATCGTGCCGCCCCCCTTCACTGTGACCGGTTCATCACAAACATTCGCAGCCGCTATGAAACTATCGAAATCAATCTCGTCATCCCGAACGGGATTGTTCAGCACCGCATCCCGCAGGAAGTCCAGAATGCATAAGGCCGGATTGGTCGAAAAAAGCCAGGTATCTGCTGCATGCATATCCTGCTGGCTGTCTCTTGGGTCATAGACGGCTTTACCGACGACTTCGAGGCTGCAGCGGCGCAGTTCACCTGCTCCGTACGGAAACAGCTCAGGATCATAGCCTGCCTTTACAACATAGTATGCCTGACCAGTTCCAAGGTGTCCTGCGCCCCAATCTGGATGTGCAGCAGAAAGCCAGCTATCTGCTTGCGATTGCTGCCCGTCATACTGTCTGATATGAAGCTTGCCTGCATACTCTCCGGCGACTGTCTCGCCACTGACCGGACCCAGATTAGTGTCCCCCAGATAAAAATCCCCAAATCCTGATACTGGATGGTCCGCAAGGACCCGTGCAAATACCAGCGTATCATTGGGCACATTATCGCCACCAGCGGCATCATATTCCTCGATAAATATCTCGGTACCGCCAACACGTACGGTGCCGTAAAGAATTTTCCGTGTGTCGAGCGAGTTGACCACAGGCAATTTAATACCTGCCTGCTGCACCATATCGGATGGACGCGGTGCCAGCACAGACGATAAAATCCCTATCCCGGCACCGATTGCAGCCCCCGCCAGCGCGGCACCAGCGGCCAGCCCTGTCCCCAGGGCGGTTCCAACGCTTGCCCCCAAGGACGCCCATATGCCCGTGCTGCCGGGAAGCGCCACTGACACAACCGCAATCGCGGCAACCGCCAATGCCGATTTAACAACCTTACCCATGCTGATGTCCTATTCTATATGCTGTGTGAGCCTGCCTGACAGGCAGCGAAATCCAGCCTACGTCGCTGGGAAATAAGGCACGTTCGCCGACCGCAATACCGCAGGCATCAGATCCCAGCGCATCCGGCAAAGCTGTTTGGGCGATAACCAGATCGCCAATACTTGCCTGCAGAACCTGGATGGTATGTGCACCGTGGGCAGTAAGCGCGCTATCAACGGCAGTGACCAGACTGCTGTGTCCGGCAGAATGGAACAACCGAACGGCTGATGCTGCACTGTGATATTGACCGCGGTATGCTTTCATAGGGTCGACGCCCGTCACCGCATGAATAAGATCCGCCGCCGCCATGCAGCAATCATGCTGGCCATACGCAAATGGCATGCGCAGGCGCCCCCGAACAGCAGCATCAAGCCGTTCGGGCCAGTCGTAAAATCGTTTCATGGTATATGCCGTCCTATTAAAACTGCTCAAGAAAAGGATAGCCGCTGCTGCCCCTGCCATACGATCCGCCAAACCCACCTCCCACACTGCGGGCAGTCGACGGCGACTTCAGCCCCCAATAGAGGGTTTTATTCAGAACGTTGGGGACGAATTCATAAAATTTATCGCCCGGATACCGGCGTTGATGATCTTCGTCGGTGCGCAGGGCAGGCATAACCCGCTTCAGGACAGAGATACGGCTTTCAAGTTCCACCCCCACAGACCGGTTTGTGCGTCCATCCTTCAGGATCATGGCAGATATCTCGCCAGCAAAAATCAGGACCGGTCTATCAATCAGGGACATGGCATCATCAAAGGCCGCGATCCATACACGGCCCAGACGTCCTCTGTACCCAACGGATTTTACATCCTGCAAAAGATCTTGCGGGATACCGTTCAGTGTCAGAGACAAGCCATGCAGCGCCCCTCTGGCGTCTGCTTTAACCGCCTCGATTTGTCCAAGTGATCCAACACCCTGCCAAGTCTGCCCATCCCACATAAGATTCGTTGCCCCGCCCCATACCCGGACATAATCCTGTTCGCTTGTCCGGTCGCCCAGTTCCAGTTTCACTAGTGGCAGGATCATTAGGGATTTGCCTGTCAGAGCATTTTGCACCGTGGTTGAAACAATCGTATCCGTTGTCATTACAGTGCCTCCTCTACAGCAAAGCTGAATCTGTGATGGCCAAGGTGGTCTGATGTCGGGGCAACAAAGCCGTCACTTAGACTGAAAATACCGGTGGGGTTAGTCACGATGACCGGGCTTGTATCCGCCGGGCTTTCTATCAGTGCGGGCATAATCGTCAGTTCGGCAGAACCATCTGCGCCTGATGCTGCATCAACGACAATACGCTTTAGTCGCCCTCCTACTTCCAGCATGTCACCCCGCTTGAATAAAACTGACTGCGACACGCCCCAGCCCCGGGTTTGAAGCGTTGTGCCGCGCTGCCCTCCGCCATCCACAAGACCACTGCCCAAAGCAGAGCCCCTTGGCATATGATAATCAGGATGCGGCATTGAAAAGGTGCCAACAAAACCGTCCAGTGCGTCAAAGAAACCCAGCCAGTCTGCCGCATCTGATGCTGACATCGGCGGCAGGCTGATTTTCCCAATCCACCTGTCCCCTGGATTGCGGTGGATTTGCTTTTTCCTGGCAAATGTTTCTACAGTCGTTTGGTTGCGTTCAATATAAATGGATGCATCAAGGGGCTTGGGGCTGGCAGGCATATTAAGCGGATAAACCAGTGTCATTCTGTTTCCTTTTTCAGCGATGTAATCATGGTATCCAGATCATCCCGTGTCATAGGCTGTGTGACCGCAGGGTTGGCCGCGTCCGGGTCAATGCCGTACCGGCGCTGATACCCACGCAAGGCGATCAGCAGCCCCGGCAGGGTTGCGGTTAATGTTTCCGGCAAAGTCCAGCCAAGAACAGCCCCGGCCTCAAGCGCCCAAGCGAGATCACTGTCATGGTTGTGCGGCACTGTCGTCCCCTTGGGTAAGCGGCGTAAGCTGGGGCGCAAGGTTAGCCTGCAGACATTCAGCCACGGCCAGCATAGTCTGTGCAATGTCGTTTCGGGGAAGCTCTGCCGCAACGTTCCTGATAAGCTGAGGGTCACGAAAATCGCGCCCCGTCATCGCCAGCAGTAACATCACCAAGTCACGGATGGTCATGTCAGCAAAACGGGTTTGCAGTGCCGTCATCAACCCCATATTCATATGGTCTTCTAGTTCCATCATAGTGCCAATCGACAGCCGGAGGGTAAGCGCCCCATCCGACCACGGCAGGGTCTTCTCCCCTAATAGCGGTATAGCCATGCTTTGTTCGTATCCTGTTGATTTGAAAGTATCTGATAGTGTCTGACCGTCAGCGGTGCTGTGCAGAGGCATAGTGCCCCAACGCCTGTTCAATAGACTGACTGACCATGGGAAGCGCAGATAGGACCATCACACCGTGATCCTGCGCAGGATACAGCGCGTATCTGTTATGCCGGGCAATTGGCTTGGCATCCACTGTACCGTCTGGCATGTCCCTGCTGCCAGTATAGTTCCGTGCGAACGGCTGCAGGAAGCCGTCATTTGGCCCAGCCTCTTTATGGCCGACTGACATGCTGGGTGAATTGGGTACGGCGGTGGCCCTGTTGCCAAGCCCCTCAAACCCCGCCCTGGTCCTGCGTATCGTGTCCCTGAATGCACCCTGAAGATCAGTCGCCGCTGCAAGACAGGCTGCCGTTACTTCCCTGTAGCCTTCTATCAAGGCAGCTTCATCAGGGACGTCCACTGGCATATTATCCTTTAGGCCAATAGTCATACTGCGAAAGCAATCGGACCAGAACTTTCAAGGGAAACGGAAAATGTCACTTCCCCGTTATGTTCGCCGGACATCTCCAGATTCGTGACTGCAAAGTGTGCAGAAAACGTTCCGTGTCCGGGAATGAGAATATCAAAGTCTACCAAACTGCCGGTCAACAACGCCGTCTGAACAGCCACCATATGATCGTCAGTTACAAAAAGCCCGGACCCGGATGTGGACAAGGACTTAACACCGCCACCTTCCAGGAATTCCCGCATGCCACCTGACCCTTTATTTGTGACCTCTACCGTTTCACCGTTCAGCCTGAAGCTGTTCGACCGAAATCCGCCAATGATCGTTTTTGTACCGGCAATATCCATTTTCAGGATCATATCCTTGCCTGCCTGTGCTGACATTCTCTGTCTCCAATATTGTTGATTTTAACTGCGATATTCAGCTTTGCTGCTGAAATAAAAGAGCCTTGTAGCGAAGAACACCTTCCGTCGTTCTTTGGGCGATTGTGCCCTGAAGCGTCTTTTGGTTGGCATCCACACGGGCACTAACGAGCGAAAGGGAAACAAGCGACCATCCGGAAACGGCCAACCCGCCATCCTTGAGCGCGGTGTCAATCAGACTGAATAGGGATTTCACCGTGCACTGGCCCCCGCTGCCCGCGACTATGCCCAGATCAAAGGTGATCGATCGTCCGGTTAGGGTTTTGGTATCCTCTGCAACCTCTTCCGATGCCCCAAAATACAGATAGGGGCTGACAGCAGTCTCGGGCACAGTGTCATAAAGACTGGCAATTGATTCCATCACAGGCAAAGAGGCCTGCAACACATCACGCACCCCCGCCTGCAGGGGGCCTGCGGCAAATCTGGTCATCATAATTCCTTTGTAAAAATATGAACGCCTAAAGGCGCTAGATCACATTAAAGGCTGAAGCGCCTTAAAGAGGATAACAAGGAAACAGCCCCGGATCCCGAGAGGGCTTGATGCGGGTCATCCCCCCTGTGGCCATAAAGATAGGCAATCACCTGCAACAGTGCCTGCCGTATCAATGGGGGAATATCGTTCCAACTGTCGCCGTACCCTGCAACCGCCTCAATCCGAATTCCATCACACGGTGCCTGTGGTCGCGGTAAACCACCCCTGACGTAAAAACACGGCATCTCACCCGGTTGAATATCATACAAACCTGAGGGAACAGTACCACCGTCCACGGTGACAGTGACCACCGATTTCAGCGGTCTGACCGGGAGTGCAATTGCCCGTGCCGAGGCCGGGACATCAGAAGTCGCACCGTCTTTCACCCCTGACCACCACCGCGAAGTCTTGCGCTCTGCGCCCCAATCATTCAGGAAAAAACGGATATTCCTGGTAAGCAGGCAAAGCCCGAACCGACTTTCGATAGCAGACTGTGCGGACATCACCAGTCCGGTCAGATACGCATCTTCCGCATGATTTTTTATGCGCAGATGGTCTTTCACATCCTCAAGCAAAAGCGGCATATTCACCGCCTCGGATACATAGTCATACCGCATTATCAGGTCTCCCCAATTCTTAGGCAAAAACTGCGTTCCATCGTCCGCCCCTGATCCGTTGATACACGGCAGGACAACCGATATTGCGCCCCAGGATACCCTCCGGCCACAAAGACAGAATAGACAGAACCGTTTATATATTCCTGCCCCAATTGCAGGTCTTCTGCACCGTTTGGTGTAACTGACCACTGGGCAGAAACTATTGTTTCGCCCGCGAGTAGCGTGTCGGCCCAGTCAACGCTGTAATCAAGCGTAGCGGACGGGTCTTTCAGATAAACTCCCATTGCTATGACCTTGCCAAAACGAACCAGCCACCGACAGGTGTCTGCACTGTAAATTCACCATTTGTGCTGGCAACAGTTGCCACTGGGCTGTCAGTATTTAAATCCTGCACCCCAAGTATCCTATCGGTATTTTGCAACAGCCCCGCACTGCCGACCACGAGGGCAAGATACTTGGCTCCGCTGATCGTTACCGCACTGCCAAAGGACACATCCGCCGTCGAAAACCCAACGCCGTCCAGAAGGTCTGTTACCGCGGCAGACGAAACAGCAGACTGCGCATAATCGCCGCCAGATATCTCCAACGCCACTATATCAGCGTATGTCGCATGCAGCGTAACATCTGGGCTGTAAGACGCACCAAGGAGAACCCCCGATAGCACCGCCCCATCAAGGCTACCCAGTGTACCAAGAAGCATGGCCTCCAACGTCTTGTCGAAAACCTGAAAACTTCCAACCGTCATAATATTCTCCATGTTAGATTAATGTAAGTAGAAGGCAGCAAGCTGCGAAACTGGCCAACAGATGCCGCGCCAATTAGCGGGTCCGGTCGGTGTTCTTATCACTTGCTCTGTATAGGCGGCGGGGCACACTGATGTGCCCGCAGGCCTGTATCTGCCGCGAACCTGACCGAACGAAGGTTTGGCGGTCGGACGCATACTGGTACGTACCCCCTGAAAACATGCCCCATCCGGCATTACCACTGACAAGGTGCGCTTGTCCGCTACCCTGCGCTATACAGTCAGCGGCAAGGCTGCCCAGACTTGCGTGCAGGAAAAGGTATCCCCCATTACCCACGGGGCGCACTGCTTTTGCCGTCAGTAACTCGCCGGTTCGTCCAGACACGCCAAGAAGGGATGTACCGCCACCCTCTGTCAGCTGTAAAATCGCCCCCAGGCTTACCGCCCCCGAATTTCCTGATGCCAGACAATCAGTATGCACACCAGACCCGGCCCAATCAGACAATACAGTTTGTACAACAGGCCTGTTTGCAAGCTGGATATTGCGCACCTTGCCTTGAAACCCGTCCAGTGCCGCGCCAAGTGTCAGAGGGGCAGTCGTGCTGAGAAGAGGGCCGTCAACAAAACTGCCCGTTCCAATAGTGCTGCCATCAATTTTAATCTGTACATTATCTGGCAGTGCCGTGCCGTCCCAGGTAACGCTCAGACTATGAGGAGACCCATCATCCACCGCGGGAACTGAACCCGATGATGTCAGAACCACCTGCCCGGATGCGTGCACGAATGTGACCTCGACCCCGCCAGACTGCAGCAAATCAATATGAACGGCCCCTTGCGAAAATAGACGGTTGCGTGTCGTCCCAAAGGGGGCTGACGTCTGAAATTCACATGCAAAATATAATCCTGATGGAAATATCTGCATGTGGGCAAGCGGATGCGCGCCCCGAAGCAGGCTGTCATAACTGGTCGTTATATCAAACCAGCCATTCCCATCCGGGGTGATTGCCGTCGCAGAATAGCGTTGCCACAAGCTGTCATTCAGTACCTCCCGAAACGGCGCCCCTCCATCCGAAGCCACAAACGGCGACAGGAGCGGCCCTGCATCTTGTGGCCCCTGTCGCACGCCGCCCGCTGCATCCGTTAAAGTATTTTCCACACTAGCGACATGGGACCCGATTGCCGGTCCCTCTGCTCTTAGTCGCAGATCAAAGTCTACTGCGGTTGCAACGACCGGGTCTGCGGGCCAAAGGGTAAAAACATCCTGAGGCAATATACCAAACTCCGACCCGGCGGTATTGGCGACCGCCGGGTTATCCGCAGCCATCCCATCCGAGATCCAGCAGGCAAGTTTCGAGGTCTGATTATTGGAATATACCGTCTGGTAGCCTGTACAGATGGTATTATAAAACTCTTTGTCCCCCGGGCTGACACCGTGGTCCGAATAAACCGCAGGTGACAGATTTGTGCCCGCCCCCATATAGACAATAATATTATTGGAAACACGACTGGTGCCGCTCAGGGACGCTGCATTGATAACCCGCCCGCCCCGCGTAAAGAAAATACAGTTTTCAACATGGGCCGTATCCCCGGCACCACTGCTGGTTCGGACTATATCACTATAATTGCCTTGCCGCATATCATAGACAAGACAGCCATCAAGCGAATTCAGGACCCCCGTATTACCGTCCAGAATGCGGGCGCCATTATTCGCCAGCAGAAACTGAAACCCCGCTGTAACAACAGTTCGCAGACCAAGGCCCGCACTTCCTGAACCACAAAAACTTGACCAGGCACCAACGGATAGGGTCACCCCGCGGGACGCTCCATGATATGTCAAGGGGTCTGTTGCCGGATCATATGTGTCCCAAAAACCATGCCCCACTGCCGGGGAAAAGGTAACAGTTCTGCCGCTTGCACCGGTCAGTTTACTGTCAAATCGGTGAACGCCTGATACAGTCAAAGGCGTAACACCGTCCCCATAAAACAGGAGCAACCAATCCTCGTCCGCACCTACAAGGTCAGACGGCAGCCCGGTCCCGATATCATCAAAGAATGCCTGATACGTAGGATAGCTGACACCGGGCACCAGTCCTTGTCCCGCGCCAATATGCAGGGTCCGCAAGGTCGCCATAGCTAGCTGCCCATGAGCGTATCAATGCCAGAAGAAACCCCTAGCAAGCGGGTACGTACTTCCCCAATCAACAGGTCCGCATTCACCAAGTCCTGTGCCGTATATATCCCATCCGCCGTCTGCAGGCTTGTTTGTATGCGGCTGCGACCTTCTGCGGCGCGACCAAGAAGATTATCCAACTGATCACACAGCGCCATCCCTTCCCGGTACAAGGTACGCTGGTTCGCTATCCCTTCCATGTAGGATTTCACATTCGTTGTCATTTCTTTCTCCATAAAAAAAAGCCCCGCTAAAGCGAGGCTGATACGAAAAAAGGACCGTCAGGCCCCTTATTTTTAAGTTAGCTATTCAAGTGATCGTAAAAGAAACTTATCTCACATCGAGAGACAATTGATCGTCAATCTGAAGTCTGTCCCTAAATCGCATAATTATTTCCAGTTTTTTCAAATATGTGGCCGGTAGTCTACCAATAACAGGGGTGGGGCACCCGACCCCGGGAACAAAAAAATCTTCACTCCATGGGAGCCATGCCTTTTTCCCAAGAACAAACCGTGTGGCCTGCCACAACCCAGCTTCATTCATATCTCTTACGTGTTCAACAAATAAGTCGAAAGGATATTGATCCTTCAATAGTTTTGAAGTGCCATAGACGATTTCAATTTCAGGCTTACCGCCTTCTTCACTTACTGCTGTTTGCCTCACGAGTGCAGGACGGCATTTAGAAGCAGGAACGCTTGGATACTCTTCCAAAGGAAATCGGCACCAGACTACGTCTAATGCCGATGGTAAACTTGATATTGGATAATAACGCCAACCTGACATATTCTACCAAGCAGGCCCATCCACAACAATACGTTTCCGCTCAGGGTCATTTTCCTCAGCAGCTAAAGCTTTTACAGCCTCGATAAATTCTTCAGTGATGTCCTCATCATAACAAACTGGCTGAGGCTTACTATAAGAAGCCTTGTAGTTTTTAACGTCATATGAATCATCACGCAATGCAGTTGGCATGTTTTCCTCCAGAAAAAGCAAAAGCTTTTTAATCAAGGTTTTCAAGATAAGCAAAAAGTACCTTGGCACCCTTTATAAGTAGTTAAGATTACGGCAAATTCAAGGTCACTTGCTTGTGAATCAGGATCACATATAAGTGAAAACCCTTTATTTTCTGCCAGCTTTACTCAACCAAGGGCATCTTATACACACTTAATCACAATGTGCAATGGTCTTGCGTAATATGTGTCAAGATAAAACACATCAGATTCTTTCCACAAGTACAGAAAAATGTGGATAACTAAAAATCAATCAATTATGCACAAGCTGTAACCTATTCCTTCCTTCTCAGCCCTGCCACCCATTCAGAATCCATGACTTTTATAAAATAAAACATTACTCCTTTTCTGTAGGGTCAGTAATGCTTTCCAGTACTGACCCCATTACTGTGAAAAGATTAACCTAAGGCACCATTCAAGTTCCGTATTTAAGCTTTACGTCGTGCCGAATTTCAGGAGCTTAATCGCCGCATCATTGATGAGCGCACCGCCAACCCGTCTGGTGGCATAAAAATGCACATAGGGCTTGTTAGAGTATGGATCGCGCAGAACCCGTGTGCCTGTCCGTTCTACGAGCGTGTACCCCCGTTCAAAGTTACCAAAGGCAACAGAGAAACTATCAGCGGCCACATCCGGCATATCTTCCACCTCAATCACCGGATAACCAAGAAGCCTGTCTGGCTGTCCGTCCTGCAAACCGGGTCGCCAAATGAAATTGCCGTCTGCGTCTTTGAACTTGCGCACGTCCGCCAGGGTTTTTGAATTCATAACAAAGATGGCTCCCTGACGGTATCGGGGGTTCAGATCATGAACGAGGTCGATCAAATCGTCAGAGGGGTCTGCGGCCTTCCATCCGCCACTAACCCCTGTAAGGCGATACTGCAGATAACCAAAGGTCCGGGCCCCGTCACTATCCGCCGACATGCCGCCCGACAGAATACCGCGTGGCTGATTAACGCCGCTGCCGCTGATAATCGCAGCAGTTTCCTTGGCTGCAAATTCATCCGCAACTTCCTCCATCAACCACTGTTCGGCATCAAACTGCATATCATCAAGTGCGCGCTGGGTCGCGGCCGCATTCGAATATAGTTCCCCTGTGTCGATCACAATTTCGCGCAGCCCCGGCGCGGTTGTCTCCGTACGTGCGTCCTCTTCTCCAGCCCAGCCAGACGCGGTACCACCGGTGGAGACAAGGCGTTTATAGCTGCCGGTTTCAATGGCCTTTACTTTCAAATATGAACGCAGAGGAGACTGTGCCAAAAGCTGCCGCTCAATCTCACCATCAATGTCTTCAGGGACCAGAGTACCCGTGGCAGAAGAGGTACTGAGGGCTTTTTCCTCAAGGGAACGGGCCGCAAGTTTGCGCACCTGCGTTTCGTCCCCTTTCAGAATAAAATCATCCAAAAACGCCCCTTTATAAGCAAGGGCACCGCTGTCCTCCTGTTCCAGTGTATAATCGGCAGATGCCTCTGGGCGGGCCATCTTTGTTTCTAGCGCAGCCAATCGCCCATCAAGTGCTGTTATGCTTGCTTCTGATGCATCTGCATATGTGTCAACTGCTGCCTTTAGTTCCGTAAGTTCCATGAAATTATCCTTGTTAGCGTCAGAGGAAATACGTGCAGTGCTGGCATCCAAAATGGAGGCGTACCAGTCAGACTGCTTATGAAAAAAGCGGCATCCCACCACCAAACAAAAAAGCCCATGCTTCGCGCATGGGCTTTATCAAAAATTTGCACTAGCAGAGCGTGTCTACAGCCGGTCCAATTCCAGCCTGTATCGTTTGCCGCCTTCGAAATGCACACTGTAGGGCTGCTTTTTCCTGCCCTTCAGCAACATGGAACAAAGTCGGAAAAACCTGTGCCACTTCCCTTCGGCAAGGGCATTGGGGGCGCGCTCAAGCATTTGTTCCGGCGCCGAAATATAAGCGTCCAGCTTCCAGGTCTCGGGCAGTGCCTGCAATGACCCCGTAATGGTTAAGGTCAAGGGGCAGTTGTCCCACATAATCTGGATCCGGTGCTGGAATGTAACCTGCCGCCTGCGGGATCGGTGGTTTACGACCAGGGAGGCAATGAATGATTTAATCGCTGGAATATCCATGGGGTCATCGGGCAAACCCAGGACAGAAAAATGCACAGACACGGCTTTTGGTTTTACAAACAAAAACTGATTAAGCCCATCTTCTAACCGCCCTAATTGAGCGGGACTAGCAGGGACAGACTTAAACTCACACTCAGGAACACGGGGATCAAACGGCATAAATCCCCCATACTGATTGCTGAAAACTCTTAACCTTAGTTGCGACCACCCTCAATAGGGGGTTCTGGTACACCGACCAAGAACGGAATCCATACACCGGGTTCGTCAATTATCACTCCTTTGCCTATCGCAGTCCCACCCCAGTCAGGCACTGCACCAATATTCTCGACCACTGGCTTCGCCGCTGAATGTGACAAGAATTAGGCTAAAAAAGAGAAAATTGTCCCATTTTGGGACACGTTTTAGCGTGGATTTCATCCTCCACGCCGTAACACATTGATTGTGCTGGCAACTGCTGCGTCCCGGATCGCAGGTGCTGCATTTTCAATCATGGCCGCAATCGCGGGGGACGGCGTAAGATCAAAGTGATTGGTAATATGGACCACCGGGGCTACAGGGCCGAATCCAGGACGGCTATCCGCTGCATTCATCACGGTTGCAGGTCTTGATGGTACCACAATCTCGCGGCCGCGCTCTCCCACCAGGATAGGTTTGTTTGCCTGAACCCTACCGCCCCCGGCAAACCCCAGCACCGGCATAAGTCCTGAAAAAACTGACCCCAGAAAGCCGCCACCAACCGACTGATTAACAACTGAAGTCAAAGACCCAAGAATATTCTGTGCCACATCCCGAAAGATGTTCTGAACCGACCCGCCAAGGTCATCAAAATCCAGTCGGATACCGCGGGCGGCTTGTCTGAAGGCATCTTCAATTGCCCTCACGGATGGTAGAGCCTGCGTGCTGCTGGTTCTATTACTGGCTGAGACTGTATGAAGCCCTCCACCGGTCAAAACTGTTTTACCGCCAGAAGCCAGATACGATCCTGTTTTCTGCAAAAGCATACTGGCTTCCAGAACCGTTTTTCCTGCCTCCATTACAGACCGATCGTCACCGCCGCCTGCGAGCCCGCTGACCTTGGTCTGTAAATACCCGCTGTCGTATGTGGTCCCTGTCATACTACATCTTTCTATGTATTCTGTTTGCGCTTCTGGGGAATTATCGCTGTCTGAGCATCAGTGTGCTTGCGGTCTATGCACTCGAAGCCGGTCATGCATCTGCGAAACAAGTCCTGCATCCTCTACTTCCTCTGCTATACTTTTGCGAAAACCCCTGCTTGTAATCGCTTTTGACTGTTTTTTCGAAAAACCATGCAGCCTTAGAAAGCGTTCAAAGTCTCTCTCCGTCCTAACCCCCGCAACGGACTTAACTGACTGGACGCGGGCCAGATCGTTCGCAGGAAAAGTCACCAGCGATATTTCCATACAGTCTGCCCGCTTGATCTGGCGTACGCCGGTTTTCGGATGCCGGTATGCTTCCTTGACAACAAATCCAATGGATAGTCCGTCCAGTGCCCCCATTTTCAGAAGATCATAGGCCTCAAGCCCCCGCCCATGCTGCAACAAGCGCCCTTTGACAAATAAACCGCGCGCATCCTCCCGAACAGTATCAAACCGTCCGATAGGTTCCTGACTATTATGCTGCCATAACAGCACTGGTGTGCGCTCTTTCAAACTAAGCTCAAAGGCACCGGGCAGTATCTGATCTCCGTCCCGGTCCACGTTGCCAAAAATGGCGCCGTATCCTTCAAACGTTCCGATCGCCCCCGTTGTCTTTACTTCAAGCGGTAACGATACGGTCTCTGCTTCCGTTAATGTCATTCCATGTGTCCTTTAAGGGGTGTTAAGCAGCGATGATGCGTCACTATTTTTTGCGGGATAGCCAAGGGCGATCCGTTTTTCATCATCGGTTAAAAATGTTGCGCGCGTCAGACGATCAAACTTCTTATGCCGTTTTGCTTCCAGTGCCGGTAAATCATCAAGGTCTGCAACAATATGAACATCATCACCGTATAGCGGCACCAGCCAGCCATTCAGTTCTGCAATCAGGTCTACAGCCAGCGGTATGATCGTGTCTTCCCAAACGCTTTGTCTGGCTTCTGAGAAATTGGAATAGGTCTGACTATCAGGGATCCCCAGCAACTGCGGCGGCACCCCAAAAGCCAGCGCAATTTCACGGGCTGACATATCCTTGCCGGTCTGCCAGTCCATGTCTTTGGGGCTGAAGCCCATCGACTGCCATTTAAGCCCCCCTTCCAGCAGGAGCGGTCGTCCGGCATTCACGGCACCTGTATAATGATCTTCAACCTGCTCTTTAAGCGCGCGAAACTGGCTATCTGTCAGATGGGCATCACTATCCTCCTGATACAAAACACCCGATGGTGTACCCCCATTTTGAATAAGAGCAAGGTTCCAGCGACTGCCTTCATTGTGCGCATCCACGGCCATCGCAGCGGCCTCCAGCGGCGCCATACCGTACCAGTCGTTTAATGGATTAAACGCTTTCCAGTGCAGAATTGATTCTGCGGTAAACCGGCGCTTGGCCCCCATACTTTGCTGGATATAACCAAGGGGCAGACAATCCCGACCTTTCAAAACCGAGACAGTATCAGGCCGCAGCAACCATAATTCCTGCGGCGGTGCACCATCCCTACCAACAGACAGAATAAATGCATTTCCTGCAATCAGGTGAAACCCAACCAGATTATAAAGAAATCCTGGCCCTTTTTGTTGTGGGTTTGGTGCCTGCAATAGAGAGATAAGCGGATGCTCTGCAAGTGTATCTTGCCCCTTTTTAACCCGGAGTGGAATAGACGAGACACCGCGCGCGACGAGGTTAATCGCCCGGTATGCGATCACATTTTGCTGATACCCCTCTGCTGCCAGCCTGTCATAACGACGCGGTGTGGTAACGGCATGCTCCGGCCCCACAGGGGCATATTTTGGACGAGCTGCCCTGCCAGTAGACGCTGGTATATCTGATTTCTGAGCAACAGGGCCGTCCGAACGGTTCTGGCGTAATCGTGCAAAAAATTTCATTATAATTTCCTGATATTCAAGGTCTTGTGCGGGGTCAGCATCAAGTCCGATACTGCCCAAACGAGCGCATCCATCCTGTCCGGACTTCTGGCATTTGAACCAGCCCCAAAAGTGGCCAGTCCTGTGTAACTGCATAATTGATCTTCAAGTATTGGGAATACGCCCGCATGTTTTACTCTGCCCTGTTCATAAAGGGCGGCAACCGGTTCAGCCCGGACCCGTTTTCCGCGCGCTGCATAT
The DNA here is from genome assembly GCF_014656395.1 of Kordiimonas sediminis. Classification (GTDB taxonomy): domain Bacteria; phylum Pseudomonadota; class Alphaproteobacteria; order Sphingomonadales; family Kordiimonadaceae; genus Kordiimonas_A; species Kordiimonas_A sediminis. Next base: position 1,206,339 of record NZ_BNCI01000001.1, on the reverse strand, counting down.
ACTTCTCTGATGGGCACAGATGGATCTATTTGCTCCAGAAGCGCGCGGACCATCGCCCCCCCCTGATTAACCTCCACCACAATACGGTCTGCTTCTACTTCGTAGTAAAGATTAACCGCAGCCTCTGCCCATCCAAGCGGGCTTAACCCTTGTGATGAGCTATCGGCAATAACGTACCCGCAAGACCGGGCATCCAGCCCAACGGCAATCAAACCACATTCATCAGCCCCGGGGCCAGCGCTTGCCGGCGGATCAAGCCCCACAACCACCCGGACAAAATCTGGCCTTTCTCCCTGGTGTTGGGCATCTTCTATCATTGAACGCGACCAAAGCGCCCCAGCCGTATCTTCCAGTATTTCTGCGTCAAGTTCCTGCCGGCCAAGCCGAGTACCTTTGTAACGTTCAATGATTGTATCTGCGAAGGACGGCGCCAGATTGGCAAGATTATCAAATGTACTGCCGCGCGTTAGATGCACATCCGCCTGCGACATCAGGCGTTTTAACAGTGGTGTTGGCTTAGGTGTTGTGGTGATACAGGTTCGCGGAAACGGCCCCAACCGCAGACCAAACATTAACTGATCCCAGGCTTCCTGATCATATCGCCAGGCACACAGCTCATCACACCAGGCGGCTTCATGTTGGGGACCACGCAGTCGTTCCGGCTGATCTGCACTATAGAGCGACGCAAGAACACCGGATGGCCATGTCACCCGAAATTTTGAAGGCTCGAAAGTTGGGCGGTTCCATGGTGGCGAAACAGCTAAAAGTCCACTTTCCCCTTCCACCATTGTTGCCCTGACATCCCGGTAGGTTGGCCCCACAAGCGCGATACGCCTGACCGCTCCCTCCTCAACAAGGGATCTGACCCATTCAGCACCTGTTCGTGTCTTACCGAAACCCCTACCCGCCAATATCAGCCAGTGGGTCCAGGCGCCTGGGGGTGGGATCTGATCCTTCCGTGCCCAAAATTGCCAATCATAAAACAGAACTGCTGCTTCTTCATCCGTCAGCCCCGTCAGAAACGCCTGAACCTTCTCCTGTGGCTGCGCTCGCAGGAAACTTGCGGAAAAGTTCATTCCGTATCCCTTTCAGGTCCAATTCGGTTGTCTTAGACTTCTTACTGTCTCTGAAGGTTTCTGGGCGCCGTGCTTTCAGCAAAAACATCAACATTGCATCTGAATATTCCCTCACATGACCAATTATTTCACTGCCTCTGAAAACAGGCTTGTCCACACCTTCATAGGACCGACGGACTGCCTCGTCTTCAAGTGCATCCGTGCCGGTCTCTACTGCCCGCTCCCACTCACGGGAAAACATGGCATCTCGCTGCCGCCAGTCATAGCATGTTGACCTTGCCACCCCCGCTGCCTTTGCCGCAGCGGCAACTGATCCCCCACGTTCCAGGCATTTCAAGAAGCGGTTCTTCGCCGCTCTGGGCGCAAAGTCCTTCGACGTACCAGAGGGCATACGCAGGTTCCTGTCAGTAATGGGATAAAGGCGGTCACAGCGCCCATTGAGCGTCGCCTTCGAATAAGACGCAGGCACACGCAGACATCCGGTGCCACGCAAGTAAGGGGCATCAGAGTCTATAAAATGATGTTTTATCAGAGAGTTATACAACCATTTGACAAAAGAAAACCCGCCCCGGGGATAATCCCCAGTGGCGGGCACATTCGGTCACTATGGCTTCATATAAGGTGCATTATTGGGGGCTCGGGTGCAAGCTTTTTTTTACTTTTTTCACCACTTTTTATACTCCGTCATAAATCCTTTACAAAAATCAGTCAGTTAGCCGCAGACGCGTTTACCTTTGTAAGGATGTTTGCCACTAGCCAGTCCAACCCGTTTTGATAGCGACGTTTCAGTGTCCACCTTGATAGGTCCGATCCCAGCGATCTTCTAACTTTTGCCCAGGGAATTCTGGGCTGTTGTTCGCCGTCCTGATGCCAGGCACCCCAAAAGACAATTCGTCGATCTTCCCTATCGGGTAAGCACCGCAAAATATCCAGACTTGGTTCCATCCTGTCAATCTGTGCGGCTGATAACCGCATATGTTTGCGCGCCTCCAACAGCGACAGGGACCCGTTTGGATAGTCTTCCGGCCCTGAAACCGTCTCGGGCCATAAAACCCGTCGCGAATACAGAAAGCCCGCCTCCTTGTCCGGTAACCGTCGCAGTGTCCATGTCGCTTCAACCAACCGATGTTCGACAAAATCTGACAGACAGGACCGATCATCCGTATGGGCACGCACCTCCCTGTCAGCTATAGTCCGTGGCTGCCCTGTCAGCGGCGTGTGAAACCTGTCTGACACAGTCATTGATGCACGCATGCGGTCAGGTCCTTCTTTGCTTTTTGACCACACAGGCAATTCATCGGCAAAATGGGTCAATGCACTGGTGACCGCAGAGTTAGTCTGTATGTTTTCCATAGTTTCATGTCCTTTTCTCCAAAAGAAGTAAGACGACCAAAAGCAGCAGAGCACTGATTAGGCAAATTGCAAACTACCCGGATGCAGCTCCCACATGATATGAGGGCAACCGCTGTCTAACTCAATTGGCTCACTTCCACCCCACAGAAGAAACGGCTCCCCATTATTACGTTTTTTGTTATTATTAGACAAGAAAATAATTACCATTTTCGGTAATGACAAAAGATTATTTGTCACTAAAATAACAATATGCGTAAGCAAGAGTGGATAAAAAAACTGCTAAAGTCCAAAGGACGAAAGCTGAAGGACGTTGCAGAGGTTCTGGGCGTGCCTGCCCCGCGTATTACAGATATCCTTAAGGGTACGCGCGAGGTACAAAGCGATGAAATTATCCCGCTATCAAACCTGCTGGGCATCTCTGCCATGTCACTTTTAAAAAGCCTGGAAAAGGGCATTCTCGTAGAACTTGATGAAGAACAACAGTCCCGCCTAGCAGTCGCTGGACAACTGATGGGGGACGGCAGTATTCTGCCAATTCCGAAGGACTTCCCCTTCAAATCCATCCCGATACCCCCCGACGCAGAATCACGTGACGGTTTACACTGCTTTATCATGGGCGACGACTGCCTGGACCAGGAAATTAAAAAGGGAAGCATCATCATTGCTGCTGACCCCAAAAAGCACTTCTTCCCCATGACACCCGGCGCCATATTTCTGATGAATCTGGGTGACGACAGACTTGCACCCAGACTATATCACCAGACGGCAACAGGCGAAGACTGGCTGATCCCACTACCTTCAAAGCCTAATCCTGCGTATCAGGCCTGGCCATTTTCCCTGTTCCCCACACGGGGCAAAAGAAACGGTGGTCAAAAAATCTTACACACTGACGACATTTCTCTGGGCGTGTTGTGGGTTCATCGACGCTACAACGCCGACTAACGTGCAATCTTTCACTGTTGGTTACTGCTCCGGCCTTGTGCCGCTTTTCCCTTTGCCTCCTTGTGTTTCCCTGCCCTCGCACATGTATCAAACTGTGTGCATCACTCGTATGCTTATCCTGCATTTTACCCCCAAAACCACATTCTTTTCAGCTTTGAAACCCTGAATACTCTGACTCAAAACTATACTGCCTTTACCTCTCCGGGTTTCGGTGATGCCTGATGCGCCTGCTCGTTCTCTTGTCGCTCTACCCCAAAGCGTGCCATAGCTGATTATCGCCTTGGCACCCTTCCTTAAAGGATAGGCACAAAATCTGCTCAAGTCTATTTTTATGTTTTTCGTTATTTTCTTCTTGATATTTAATTACGTTTTTTGTATTTATTAATTATCGCATCGTTGAAGCGGCCCTATCACCCAAGCCAATTGGCAAAGGTCGATGCTACTTCCTCAGACAGCGGCTTCTCAGAACGGATGGTGCTATGGCAGATCCAGAGAAGATACGCCCCGAACAACAACTGGCACTATTCGCCATATGTTTTCAGGGAAAAAATCACCTTCATGGTGATCAAAAGCAGGGTGCAGCAAAGGAGATAAGATGGAACGCCTTTCAACTTGCCAATCTTCTCCCTCCCTCCCCACACGGCAAAATCGTGCCACTTATGTCCGTTTATACTGGCAGCATGCCAGACGGCTTGCACCCTGCTTGACACATCGCGATATAGACAAACTTCTTCGGCCATTAATGGTGCAAGGAGAAAAAGAACCGTGGCATCCTCTGACAAGGATCATCTGGTTGATCGAGCTAAAACATGATGCGCTTCAATCTGGCAACATACAAACATACCTATTGTGCGGTGCTGCTATATTGCGGGAAATTTTGCGTTTAAAACCTGCGAAGCGGATACTGCCTAAAGCTCAAGACAAAAAAAAGGGGCAAGCCACTGTAGGCCCACCCCTGTATTCAAACAATATGACGGAGTATCATGTCCGTCAGGCCTTGATCACCCCCTGATCAATCCTGCCAAAGATCGAGACACCTTCCTCATCAAGCATATCAATAGCCACACGGTCGCCAAAAGCCATAAAGCCGGTTGACGGCTTCCCGTTTTTGATCGTTTCAATCATCCTGATTTCAGCAATACAGCTATAGCCCAATCCGCCCTCAGAAACCGGCTTGCCAGCGCTGCCATCACTATCCTTATTGGACACGGTGCCCGAGCCAATAATCGCGCCCGCCCCAAGCGGACGAGTCTTCGCAGCGTGCGCAATCAGGGTGGGGAAATCAAAGGTCATATCAACACCTGCATTCGCGCACCCGAACGCCGAACCATTATATTGAACCAGAAGCGGGCGGTGCAAACGACCCCCATCCCAGGCAGAACCCAGCTCATCCGGCGTTACCGCTACCGGTGAAAAGGCACTTGATGGCTTACTTTGAAAGAAACCAAATCCTTTGGCCAGTTCAGCCGGTATCAGTCCCCTCAGCGACACATCATTCACGAGCATGAGGAGACGAATTGCGGAGGCAGCGGTCTCGGCGGATGCCCCCATCGGGACATCATCTGTAATGACCGCTATCTCACCTTCGAAGTCAATCCCCCAGTCCTCAGACCCCATTCTGATATCATCCCGCGGCCCGAGAAAACTATCGGAGCCGCCCTGATACATAAGCGGATCAGTCCAAAAACTACTGGGCATTTCAGCACCGCGAGCTTTACGCACCAATTCCACATGGTTGACATACGCACTACCGTCTGCCCACTGATAGGCGCGGGGCAGCGGGCTTTCGCAGCCTTCCTGGTCAAATGTGTCACCCACAGCTGCGTCGCTGTTCAATTGATCAGAGAGCCGCTGCAAATGCGGCACACATTCTGCCCATGCATCAAGTGCGGCCTGCAATGTCGGGACTGTATCGCCTGCGGGCAAATACCGTGTTAAATCACGTGATACGACCACCAGCGTGCCATCGCGGGTACCGTCTTTCATCGTTGCCAGTTTCATTAAGCGTCTCCAAACTCGCGTTCATGCAGCCAGGCTGCATGGCGTGGTGCTTTCTTTGTTTGCGCCCATTCCTCAATCATCGCGGGGGCCACTTCATGTAAGCGTTCCAGATCACCGGGCTGGTGTGTATTGGCCGCCAGTTCAAGCCGGTGTCCGTTAGGGTCAAAGAAATAGATACTTTTGAAAATACCGTGATTAGTGGGGCCTATTACTTCAATGCCCTCGGCCTCCACCTGCGCTTTCGCGGCATGAAGGGCATCCAGGCTTTCAAGTTCGAAAGCAATATGCTGTACCCATTCTGGTGTATTTTCATCACGCCCCATATCAGGCTTTGTTGGCAGTTCAAAAAACGCCAGTACATTGCCCATCCCGGCATCCAGAAAGATATGCATATAGGGGTCTGGCTCTTTCGTGGACGGCACAAGGTCTTCTGCAATCGCGAGCACAAGATCCATATCCATGACCCGCTTATAAAAATCAACCGTTTCCTTCGCGTCCCGGCACCGATACGCCACATGGTGAATTTTCTGAATATTCATCAGACTGTCTCCTTTGCATGACGGGATAACGTGTTATCGCGCGCAAGCTGGGCTGCCTCTGCAATTATTGCTGCGTCACCAATATGGTTCGCCAACAGTACAATCATCTTGGCATTCACAAGCTGACTTTCTTCGTCGGACAAGCCTTTATGCATATCAATAATCAGCTGATACACATCATCGGGACTGTCAAAACTCGCCTGTTTTTTCAAACGATCGGTCATGCTGCTTCCTCCACTATTCCAAGAGCCCTGTCGCGCGCCGCAATCAAGTCGCGTGCACTGACGGCCTGCTGCCAACGACCTGCCACATATTGATCAGGCCGAAATAAATACGCAGTCCCCGCCACAGCGCCAAGTCGCTCAGCCAACAACCCTTTACAATCAGAAAGCGTTTCAAATTCAGGGTCCTGCTGGTCAGAAATAACCAGCACCTTGGATGCAACATCAGACTGCAGGAATGCCTGCAGGTGTTTCCGCATTTCAGGTGAAATCCCGTCTTCATCCGCGAAAACAACCACCGTAAAGGACCATCCAAGGTGATCAATAAACCAGCCTTCAGCGCCGTCGTGGATGACAGGTGCATCAACAGAATTGGTCCCGGGACAAACGCCGCCGGTCCAATCGTCCCTGTCCGGCGTGTTCAGGGCTGAGTCTGGATACGGTACCGGCATCGACAGACGCCCGGAATTGACAAAACCGCGCGCGCATTCAACATCGTGCGCCAATTCCAGAACAGCATCCCTGAACAGGGAAGAGACCTTGCTTTTGGGCGTAATAAAATCCGTTGACCGGGTCGAGTTAAGGATATTGATACGGGCAGCATGGGACCGCTCGTCATCATAGCTTTTCATCAAGCCATCACCCGCCAAGCCTTTTATGACCAAATCAAGCTTCCAGCCAAGATTATCAACATCCTGAAACCCGGTATTGGCACCGCGGGCACCAAACGGCGATACAAGATGGGCGCTGTCGCCCGCAAATACCACCCGTCCATTCAGCATATGTTCAACCTGACGACAGTTAAACGTATAGACCGATATCCATTCATATTCGAACTCGATATCATCGCCGAACATCGCCTGAATGCGGGGTGTTACATTTTCCGGTTTGACAATTTCCTCGCGGTCAATGTCCCAGCCTACTTGGAAATCAATACGCCATACATCATCAGGCTGTTTATGCAGCAGAACGGATTGACCGGGATTGAAAGGTGGATCGAACCAGAAATGCCGTTCGGTTGGGCGTTCATGTTTGAATTTTACATCCGCGATCAGGAAATTATCACGGAAGGTTTCCCCCTCAAATCCCATCTCGAGCATTTTCCGCACCGGAGAATGCGCGCCGTCGCAGGCAATCAACCAGTCCGCTTCCAGCGTATATGTACCTGCATCTGTTTCCACCGTGGCGGTCACACCGTCGTCGCGGTTGTCCACATTGGTTACAGCATTGCCCCAGCGCAGCTCCACATTATCAAGCTTCTCCAGCTCAGCGATATTGAACTCTTCATTATAATATTGCTGAATATTGATCATGCCGGGGAACTTCTGATCTTTCACAGGCAGAAGGTCAAAACTGTAAACCGGATCAGGTGTATCCTTGAAAAACACACGCCCGATGTTCCAGCTTACGCCCTTTTCCAGCATCGGCGCTGCGAACCCAAGTCGGTCCATGATTTCCAGAGGCCGCTTGGCATAACAGATAGCCCGCGATCCGTCTGATAACTGGGTTCCCTTATCCAGAACCAAAACATTATGGCCGCGCAGTCCCAGATCAAGCGCCATAGACAGGCCTATAGGCCCTGCCCCGACAACAATTACAGGAACTTTGTCAACTTGGCCCGATGCGACAGCATCAGGCACAGTTGGTTCAAACGACGGTGGTACATACACCATGCCATTATCCTCCCCAAATATGGTTTAGCAATTAACCTTGCAGCTTGTCCCAGACTTCCCGGTCACGTTCGGCAGTCCAAATACGCGGCCAGTCGTGGCCATCAAATTCGTCCCACAGACGCTGCACATTGAACGGTAGGCAATGTTCAAAAATCGGCCACGTCCCAAACTTTGGCGCCAAGGCTTCGTGGGTTGCCTCAAACGCTTCCTTCAGCGTCCCGCCTGCCTTGTGAACTGTCCCTACCTTGTCAATCATTACGGACAGAAATTCGCGCGTTTGCTCGATCGCTGCATCAACATTTTCACGACCACGGGCAACCGCACCGCGCCCACCAATGACTGCTTCGGCACCGTATGCCTTGACTTTATCAAGCGTCCCTGTTGACCAGTCTTTATGGAAAGCATCTCCGGTGTAGAGAGCCGCTTCGGCCTCTACGAGATCGCCAGCGAACAAAATTTTCTGTTTAGGCAGCCATGCAACAATATCGCCCGCCGTGTGACCACGACCACAATATTCCAGGATGAGATTGCCGCGATCCCCGCCCAGATCAATTTCCAGCCGGTCATTAAAAACAATATCAGGGTGCGTCAGACCAGGGATTGATTCCGGTTCGCGGAACAGGCGCGGCATACGGCCAAACTCACTGTCCCAATCTTCTTTGCCGCGCTCATTGATCAGAAACTGGGTTTTCTCATGCGCGATGATGGACTCTGCCTCAAACGCCGCAGCGCCCAAAACCCGCACCGCGTGATAATGCGATAAGACAAGATACTTAATAGGTTTCTGCGTATGTTCACGCAGCTTTTTAAGCCAGTCAGCTGCCGCGACCGGCGTTGCACGCGCTTCGAAGGCTACCAGAAAATCTTCACCCTCAATCGCCCCAATGTTTGGATCCCCTTCAGCTGTCAGTGCATACACACCGTCGGCCAATACTTCCAAAGTTTCTTTCTTCTCGCCCAAATCTGCGGACGAGGCAAATGCCTTTGACATACTTCTCTCCTGATTGCCTATACTTTGCTTGGATAAAACATTACTGCAACACTACTCTATTGACTGTCCCCTGAAAGGGGGACACTTCGAGCAGGCTTATGATTTTATTGGGGAATTTTCCGCAGCACGCAGACAGAGACTGAAAAGCTCGTTCTGGGAACTAATGCCAAGCTTGCTGTAAGCCCGTTTCCGGTATGTCGCCACACTTGTCGGCGCGATGTTCAGATCAAGCCCGATCCCCGTTGTCGTAAACCCAAGAAGAATACGTTCACACACCTGACGTTCCCGATCCGTCAATACACTGAACAGGGGATTATCGCTTGAAATAACGTTATGAACGATACTTTTCCGGACAATGTTTTCGCTACCATTATCCATGAACAGATGCCCACGGGACCGTGCAAGATCATAATGCGCGGCAACAAGGGCAGTAGCAAGGGGCATCAGGTCTTTAAGCGCTTCCCAGTCTTCGGCAGAATATGTGGTAGAGTCGCTCATGCGGTAGAAATTGCAGTACACCTGACCGTTCTCAATCCTGCCAATGGTGGATGCCTTGTCAATCAGACCACTGCGATCGAAAAAATGGTTCTGATAGGCTGGATCGTACCCCTCCGACATACCCCGTCTGCTGAATCGGTAATAGACTTTGTCATCAAGCGCCTTATCCTTCATCTCCTGAAAATTAGGGTCCTGCGCATGAAATTTTTCCACATAATCCCGGGCAAGTTCCTCTGCCTCCCGGTCGGGCATCCGGCTGTGGGTGAAAAGATGGCCTGCCTCGCCTTTTTCTGAGTAGGTGAAAACGGCGCAGTGATCGACCGGCACAACGTCTGACAGAAATGCCATCAGTCGTTCTTCAAAGTCTGGGGTCCCAAGTGCTTGCACAACACCAGCAATAGACCGGAAATACACCCCAAGCGCAGGGTGTTTGAGAAACAGATCACCAAGTTCCGATTGCTGGTTCATTCGCTGATCATCCATCACACAGTTGCTGGTCCCTGCTCATCAGGGAGTAGCCCCGTAAGGCTGTCCCCTTTATTTCACATTTATTGGCACTAAGTCCACCCGCACATTAATGACCAGAAGCGCCTTCCACTTCGTTACCCAGCTCAGATATCAACGACTGATGGGCAAAACCATTTCTGTCCTTGCGGGCACGGTCTGACCTGTCAAACTTTGACACCAGAATAATCACGGCAAACGTGACCGGCATCGCGATAATCGTTGGATAGGTGTAAGGGAATATCGCTTCCGAATAGCCCAGAACAGCAACCATCACACCTGGACTGATCAATATCAGCAAGATACAGACGATCAAGCCAATATAACCACCCCAAAGTGTGCCGCGCGTAGTAAGCCCACCCCAGTAAAGCGACAGCAAGATAATCGGGAAATTAACACTGGCACCAATGGCAAGGGCAATAGCTGCTGTTACCGCAACATTCTGCCCTTCGAACGCCAGACCAAGAAGAACGGAAATAATACCGATGGAAATAGTCGAATAGCGGGTGACATTTACCTCGGTCCCTTCCTTGATCTTCTTGTGCGCCAGCACACTTGCATACAAATCGTGGGCGATTGTCGCTGCACCCGACAGAGTGAGACCAGCCACGACGGCCAGAATGGTAGCAAAGCTGACAGCGGCCATGAAGCCGTACATAATATCACCGCCCAGTGCGCGCGACACATGCACAGCGACCATGTTGGCCCCACCTTTCAGTGCCCCTGTGTCAGTCAGGATTGACGGATCACCCGCCAGTACAAACACAGACCCGAGCCCAATAATCAGAATCAGGATGTAGAAGTATCCCATGATAGATGTTGCATAAAATACAGACTTTCTGGCGTCTGCTGCGTCCTTCACTGTGAAGAAACGCATCAGAATATGCGGCAGGCCCATCACACCAAATGTCATGGTCAGAGCGACCGTTGCAATGGCAATTGGGTCGCGCCCGAACCAGTGACCGGGCAACAATAGACCATCACCATGCGGGCTGGCATCGGTTGCCTTCATCACGAGTGTGTCGAATGAAAAACCGGTTTGAACGAGAATTGCAATCGCCAGATAGCTGCCACCAAGCAACAAAAGCGTAGCCTTGATCACCTGCACCCATGTGGTTGCGACCATGCCGCCAAAGGCCACATAAACAACCATCAGAACCCCAACAATCATCACAGCCCAGACATATTCCAGGCCGAACAAAATCTGGATCAGTGTTCCTGCACCTACCATTTGTGCGATCAGATAAAAGGTAATAATACCAAGCGAGATACAGGATGCCATGATCCGTACCGGGCGTTCCTCCAGCCGGTTTATCACCACATCAATGAAGGTATACCGGCCAAGGTTCCGAAACCTTTCCGCAATAACCATCAGGATAATTGGCCAGCCAATCATAATCCCAACGCCCAGAATATAGGCATCGATGCCGTTAAAATAGAGCGCACCGGTGATCCCAAGGAAAGTTGCAGCCGACATAAAATCGCCCGCAATCGCCATGCCGTTCTGCCACGGCTTCAAACCGCCACCGGCAACCAGAAAATCACTGCGGGAATGAACTTTCTTTGCCGCCCACCAGGTAATAGCCAGTGTAGACACTACAAATAGAAGAAAGGTGCCAATGGCAATCGGGTTCAGGGCCTGCTTCTCTACCGCGCTGGTATCAATCCCGTCCGCCAGAGCCGGCAGGCTGCCAAAAGCCGAAATCAAAAGCGCAAACACCAGCCCCAGACCCAGCGCGTACACGCTTGTGCCGCGTGCATAAACAGATTGTAGCTTATTCATTGGTGACCAACTCCCGAATTTCTTCCATTACAGGATCAAGATTTTTCTTGGTCCACCAACTGTAATACCCTGAGACAACCACACCAGAGACAATCGCAAAAATGGCAGTCATCACCACCAGATTAAGTTCCCCGCTTACTGGGACGCCCGCCACCTCTTCCCCGGTAGAAAGCAGATAGGCGAAAAATGCATACAGCCCCAGAAGAAATGCTGTCAAATATCCCGACACGCGCAACCGTCTTTTGACAATCGGCGCCAGTTTCTCCTGCAGCATGGTTTCATTTGGCGTTAAAGTTTCGTGTGACACGTATAACCCTCCACAATTCGACACATTAAAATCAGTCTGTCCCCACATGACATCGGGAGTATAGCACATAATGAATGCGCTACACTCCCGACTGTGGGTTCACCCCAGGGAGGGATTAGTAGTTATATGTGAACGTCAGACCATATGTCCGCGGCATACCATACTGCGCAAAGGCAATGCGGGAACCACGCTGGGTAAACACATGGGTACGATATTTCTCGTTGCCGATGTTTTGTCCCCACGCAGCAAGCTCATACCGTCCATCAGCAGACATCCATGCCACACGCGCATCCCAGATATCGTAAGACGGGATGGTAGCCAGGTCATTGTTGTCGGCATCATAGAAGCTGTGGCCCTGATAGCGCCAATCAAGCTTGGCAGCGATCTCGCCCTTGTCACCAAGGTCAAAGGTATATTCTGCATAGGCATTGAAACTATGTTTTGGGGCCTGACGCAGACGGTTACCGTCAAAGTTTGCATCAGGATCTGCCGCAGAAGGAGTCCCCTGGAACTTGGTGTATTTGGCATCAAGATACGCATAAGAGCCACCGAATACGAGCGAACGGGTCAACAGAGCCGTCCATTCGATCTCAAGACCTTTGATTTCTGCTTCCCCTGCGTTTTCAGTGATAAATTCACCAAAGCCGCTGCCCACTGGCTGGAAGAAGCGTGTAACCTGCAGATCTTTATAGTCCGTGTAGAACATAGTCGCGTTCAAACGCAGTCTGCTGTCAAAAAGGTCGGACTTGAAACCAAACTCATAGTTTGTCGCTTCTTCCGGACCGAACGGTGTCGCAGCTGTCGCCGCCGTAGAGGCAGAACCGGTGAAACCACCACTTTTGAAGCCAGTAGACACATTGGCGTAAACAAGAAGGTCATCATTGACCCGATAATCAAGGGCAATACGCCAGGACAGGTCATTCCAGGATTCGCTGAAGGCAACTTCATCGAATGGTTTCAACAAGAGACCAATACCCCGGTCCAGCACCACTTCTGCCGTACCGTCTTTCTTGTCATTGGAGTAACGAAGCCCCAGTGTCAGACCCAGTTGATCGGAGATATTATAGGTTCCCTGACCATACAGCGCCCAACTTTTGCCCTCGTGCGTTTGGTATGATGTTTCATCGTCAGAGCCATCTGGGCCACCAAGAGTAGGGAAGAAGAATGTCTCTGAACGTTCGATTTCCTCATCACTGAAGAAAGCACCTACGAGCCAGTCAAAGGTTTCGCCGCCCGGAGACGTTAACCGCAGTTCCTGCATCCACTGCTCGGACGTTTCAATGGCACTATCGTTAATATCGAAGGTAAAGCCCTTGGACGCATCATCTACAAGCAGAGGACCTGGGTTCCCGGACTGCCCTGTCAGATCAATCAAGCCCGGATAAGGTGGCAGGCCTTCAGAATCTTCGAGCCAGTCAAAGTCACTTTCGCGGTACGCCGTGATCGATGTAAGCGTTGCAAAGTCCATTTGATACTCAAGCTTCAAATGGGTGCCAAAGACATCACGCTCTGTGTAACCTTCGGTTTCTGCCAGTGTGTCCCATGGGCTTCCTGCTCCGCCCAGTGCTTCGTTGACTGCAACAGGGTCAGATGCATGGCCACCATCATGAAGTGGACCTGCAGAACCAATAGGTTCACGGTTAGTCGCGCCCATGCTGTCATCAGCACCGTCAATAGACCACAGAGCTTCAAACCGATCGTTTGGTGCCCAAACCAACTGGCCGCGCCATGCGAAGGTTTCCTGTTCGCCCCACATTTCACCGAAATTTTCACCGGGCAGGACATTTTTAATGTAACCATCGCGGTCCCGACGGGAGAAGGCAATCTTACCGAACAGGGTATCGGAAATAGCACCGGAAAGCATACCGCCTGTATCAAGCGTGCCGTAGTTACCAACCGTCTGGCGGAAACGGATTTTCGTTACTTCGCTTGGTTTTGAAGTGACAAAGTTAATAGACCCACCGATAGAGTTTTTACCGTACAGAGTTCCCTGTGGTCCGCGCAGAACCTCGACCCGCTCAAGATCAAAGATATCGAAAACCTGAGCCGTTCGAGCTGCGATATAAACACCGTCAATAGATACTACTGTCGAGTCAGAAGCGGACGCACCGTCTTCTTTGGTACCAATACCGCGAATTGCGATTTCAGGCTGACCAGGGCTGAACGCAGCAAACACCATACCCGGTGTTCTGTTACCTACATCCTGCAGACTGGCAATATTACCTTTGCGCAGTTCCTCACCACTAATGGCAGTTACCGCGATCGGCACATCCTGCAGGCTTTCAGACCGCTTTTGTGCCGTTACTGTAATCTCTTCAAGCTTGAAATTTTCATCCTGTGCGAGAACCGCACCCGACGACATACTAACTCCCAGTGCCATCGCGGACACTGACATCAAATATTTCTTCATTGCTCTCCCCTACTCTCTCTAATCGGTTCAGCGTTTTACACCTTAATGGGCGCTCTCATCACCCGCGGTGCTGTACATTGATATATTTGTTCAAAATTGATCGAAATATCGACCGTCTCCACCACAAATTCAGGAAAAAGTTTCCATAAATTTCACAGCATCTGATCATTGACCGACCAATCAGTCAATTAAATATTTCCAAAAAAATGCTGTCTTCTTCTAACAAAAAAGAAAATTCCACTTATTCCCAAAGCGTTATAGTAAGGCGATTACCAAAAGATGCTGTCCTCTTATAGAGGGACAGAATGCCCACATTCCTAAATTGCATGGAGGTTTTTGCACCTTTTGTATTTTTTTCATGAGAATCATTACAGGGAATATGGACCGCTTGGGGGAAACAATGCTTGCCGCCATCCCATGATCCAAACACCTGTGCATTTACAACCATTAGGAACCGCATTTACTTGCTATTTCATTCTTTTGGATGTTATCAAGTACGGATTACACAAAATCTATAAACGAGGAGACGCTTATGAGGCTCATAGCAGCACTTGCGCTTGCTGCGTCCATCTCTTTGCCGTCGGCAGTCCTTGCCGCCGATGATGCAAAGAATGCGATGTCCAGCGCTACTTTCAGTGGGATGAAATTAAGAAATATCGGTCCTGCATATATGTCAGGTCGGATTTCTGATATCGAAGTTGATCAAAATGATCCTGCAACCTGGTATGTTGCTGTGTCTTCTGGCGGTGTCTGGAAAACAGAAAATGCTGGTACCACATGGACCCCTTTGTTTGACAAGGAAGCCGTTTATTCAACAGGCGATGTCACTATGGACCCATCTAACCCAAATATTATCTGGGTTGGGACAGGTGAAAACAATGGTGGTCGTCATATCAGTTTTGGTGACGGTGTGTACCGGTCAGACAATGGCGGTAAAACCTGGAAAAACATGGGCCTGAAAGAGTCTGAGCATATCTCGGACATTATCGTACACCCTACCGATTCCAATACTGTCTGGGTATCGGCACAAGGTCCGCTTTGGTCCAAAGGCGGCCAGCGCGGTCTGTATAAAACAACAGACGGCGGTAAGACCTGGCGCAACACACTTGAAGTTGACGAATGGACTGGCGTGACGTCCCTGGTGATTGATAACCGCAATCCTGACAAATTGTATGCTGCTACGTGGCAACGTCAAAGAACTGTTGCGTCCTATGTCGGCACAGGGCCGGGCACGGCTATTTATACGTCTGATAACGGTGGCGAGACATGGCAGAAACTGTCCAATGGCCTGCCAAAAGGCAACATGGGTAAAATCGGTCTGGCTATCTCGCCGATTAACCCGGATGTAGTATATGCCGTGATTGAACTGGACGAGCGAAAAGGCGGTTTCTACCGTTCTGATGATCGCGGTGCCAGCTGGACTAAGATGTCTGATGAAGTATCCGGCGGTACCGGCCCACACTACTATCAGGAAATCTGGGCTGATCCACACCGTTTTGACCGCGTCTACATCGGCAGCAACTATAGTAAAGTTTCCAACGATGGCGGTAAAACATGGATACCGATCAACAATAAAAACAAGCACGTTGATGATCACGCCATGGCGTTCCACCCAACAGACCCTGATTTCATTCTGATTGGTTCGGACGGTGGTATTTACGAAAGTAACGACAGCATGAAGAAGTGGCGCTTCATTGCTAATCTGCCATTGACCCAGTTCTACAAAATTGCAGTCGATGACGCCAAGCCCTTCTATAATGTTTACGGTGGTAGTCAGGATAACTCCACTCAGGGTGGCCCATCCCGTACAGACCGTGCGGAAGGCATTAAAAACTCTGATTGGTTCCTGACCCTGTTTGCAGATGGTCACCAGCCGGCAACCGAACCTGGCAATCCTGACATTCTCTACTCACAGTGGCAGCAGGGCAGCCTTGCACGCCATGACCGCAAGACCGGTGAAATCGTTATCATTCAGCCACAGGCACGTCCCGGCGAACCTGCGGAGCGTTTCAACTGGGATGCCCCGATCAATGTCTCGCAGCATGATCCAAAACGGATCTATCACGCTTCCCAGCGTGTATGGCGCTCTGATGATCGTGGTGACAGCTGGACACCAATTTCACCGGATCTGACCCGCAATGAAAACCGTCTGCACATGCCTGTTATGGACCGCACATGGTCACAGGAAGCAGGCTGGGATCTCTATGCGATGTCCAACTATAATACCATCGCAAACTTCGCAGAATCTGCAGTAGACGAAAACATTCTGTATGTTGGTACTGACGACGGCCTGATTCAGGTAACCGAGGACGGCGGTCAATCATGGAAACGCTATGAGATTGGCAAGATCAAAGGCATCCCTGCGACTGCCTATGTCAATGACATCCGCGCAGACCTTTTCGACAAAGACACGGTTTATGCGGCTCTCGATAACCACAAATATGGTGACTATAAACCGTATCTGATCAAAAGTACGGACCGCGGTAAAACCTGGAAATCCATTGCATCCAACCTACCGGACAAGCATCTGGTGTGGCGCATTGTGCAGGACCATGTGAACAAAGACCTGCTGTTTATCGGTACCGAATTTGGTCTCTTCTTCACGCTTGACGGCGGAAAACAGTGGGTTGAACTGACAGGCGGCGTACCAACAATCTCGTTCCGCGATGTTCAAATCCAGCGCCGCGAAAACGATCTGGTTGCAGGTAGCTTTGGTCGGGGCATTTACATCCTTGATGACTATACGCCACTGCGTGACATGACGGCTGAAGACCTTGAAAAAGACGTTCTGCTGTTCCCGTCCCGCACGGCGCCTTGGTATATCCCAAGCACGCTTCACAGCGACAGTCAGGGCGATGATCAGTTCGCAGCTCCAAACCCTGAGTTTGGTGCGACCATGACCTATTATCTGAAAGACAGCCTGATGACTGCAAAAGATAAGCGGGTGAAAGCGGACAAGGAGCTGGTAAAAGACGGCAAGGGTACCCTTTATCCTGCATGGGATGTTCTGGAAGCAGAAAACCGCGAATCCAAGCCTGCTGCCTATCTGCTGATCAAAGACAGCGAAGGAAACGTTGTGCGCCGTGTGAACGGTCCAACGTCCAAGGGCATTCACCGTGTAACGTGGGACCTGCGGTACCCGGCACACTCTGCACTCAATGGTCAGTCTAATGACAACTACTTCCTGGGCAACTCCGGCTCTCTCGCCGCGCCTGGCACTTATACGGCAACTCTATACAGCCGTGTAAACGGTGCAGTGACAGAGCTTGCTGGTCCCGTTAGTTTTGATGTGGAAGTGATGCGTTCTGGTGCACTTGAGGGGTCTTCCCCACAGGAAGTCGCAGCCTTTGCGCGCAAGACAGCAAATGCAATGCGGGCTGTATCCGGTGCGAATGCAACAATCAGTAATCTGCACAAGCAGCTTGGCCTGCTTCGCACTGCGCTTGATCGTTCGTTCGTGGCTGATGACACACTGAACACCCAGTGGGAAGCAATGCGTGCTGAACTGTTCGCTATTGAAGAAGCACTGGGCGGCCAGAAGTCCCGCGAACGTAAGGGCGCGACGCCTGCAACGATCGAAAGCCGTATCTTCCATGCGATGTTAGGTGCATCCAGCACGTACGGCCCGACGAAGACGCACCGTGAGCAGTTTGGCTACGCCATGGATGCATTCGGTTCCGTCCAGAAACGC
Source organism: Kordiimonas sediminis (assembly GCF_014656395.1). Classification (GTDB taxonomy): domain Bacteria; phylum Pseudomonadota; class Alphaproteobacteria; order Sphingomonadales; family Kordiimonadaceae; genus Kordiimonas_A; species Kordiimonas_A sediminis. Next base: position 1,188,350 of record NZ_BNCI01000001.1, on the reverse strand, counting down.
CTGAACGTTCTGTCGCAGGAAACTGTTCCAGCCTTCCAAAAGGCACTGGAAGCAGTGGATGCACCCTGGACACCGGGCGCAGAGGTACCTGCGATCAACTAATCGCGTAGTAACCTAAAAGAACGACAGGGCGCTGGATATCTCCGGCGCCCTTTTCTTTGCGACTTCCTTTTTTGAGCGGGACGCAGTGATTAGTAAGGCGCGTAATATGTCCCTGATGACGACACATATCCTAATGGAAGGTGCGCAGCGACCCAAACGTGCGAAGATTGACCACAGCGCCGTCCCCTCGGAAGGAAGATATCGACGGATCATCGTTACCCCCACCTTTGGAACCACCACTATGCCGGTCAGAGGCTGAGCCGTCTTTCACGGTGTAATAGTCGGTAAGCCGGTATAAGGACTGATAAAGAAAACCAGCGACATGCCCTTCTTCAATCTGCACCGGCAAGTTCAATGTGTATGATAATTTATCTGCCACACCAAAACCACGTTGCTGGTAAATGCTGATATAGGGACGCGGTTCCTGAAACATTTCAAAATTCTTAAACCAGAAATCCGCCTGCACGTCGTCCAGCGCCGTATCTTCAAGCCGCCAGTTGGTCAGATTGGCCCCTACCTTGCCCGACAGTTCAGAGCCGTAAAGTTTGATGACACATTCGTTACGATCCATAGGGTTGTCAATCACCATAACACGAAGCGCATTTCCGCACAGATTGCGCAAGGTCAAGGCATGACGTTTCGGCATGCTCCGCGTTTCAGCGCAAAGTTTTTTCCATAGATTGGCCACCTGTCGACTTTGAGGGCTTGGCAGTTCAGAAACAAAAGCCCCCCATCTGTCTTCTTTACAAACACCGTTTTTAAAGGCTGGCCCCTCAATGACTTGATTCATTTTGGAGTAATAGGAAGACATGTGCTTTCCTGCTATCTTAGTGTTGAAAACTCCTCACCAGATACCTTTTGATATAGGCCGATTACGACAAAAGTCCCGCAATAAGAGTCGCTTTTCCATGATAGCAAGATATCTGCAGCAGATAACATATTGATTCCACCGCATATTAATTATGACAAATTTTGTCGTTTTTATGTACCGAATGCTGCCTGGATGATTTCCCGACCATCAATAGTGGCCAGCAAAGCACCATACGCACCAGTTTTGCCATGTGGATCAAGGCGGGTAGCCGTATAAGCAGATGCGATCACCGCCGGTGACCGTTCGGCCATGATCCGGGATGCAGCAAGCGTTGCAAGACGTTCACACAGAATTCGGCCATCTGCTTCCCGCACCGCGCTCGTGGACAGCATCTCCACTAGCGCGCCGAGCGCGGTATCATATGCCTGCGAACCACCTCTTCCAGCCTGTAACCACTTCAGGACAGACTGCACGGCACCGGGTTCGCGCATCAGCACCCGCAACAGATCAAGGCACATGACACTGCCGGATCCTTCCCAAATCGAATTAACCGGCAGATCACGGTACAGTCGGGCCATAATACCATCCTCGATATACCCATTCCCGCCAAGGCATTCCATGGCCTCATACGCGAAGCCTGGGGCCCGTTTGGTTACCCAGTATTTGATTACAGGGGTCATTACGCGGGCGAATGCCGTATCGTCTTCACTGCCCCGATACTGGCCCTCATAGGCCCCGGCTAAGCGCATGGCCAAATGGGTTGCTGCTTCTGATTCAAGTGTAAGGTCTGCGATAAGGGACGTCATCATCGGTTGATCAATCAGCTTTTTCTGAAAAACCGTGCGGTGGCTTACATGGTGGTGGGCCCGCGCCAAAGCCTGCCGCATCTGCCCGGCAGACCCCAGCGCACAGTCAAGCCGCGTATAATTGGCCATCGTCATAATATTGGCGATACCCCTGCCCTCTTCACCGATCAGGTATCCTTCTGCGTTCCGGAACTCTACCTCTGAGGAGGCATTGGATTTATTTCCCAGCTTGTTTTTCAGACGCTGGAATTGAAGACCATTGATGTCACCACTTGCCCGAAACCGGGGGACAAGAAACACAGACAAGCCCCCTTCTGCCTGCGCCAGCACCAGAAATGCATCACACATCGGTGCCGACATAAACCATTTGTGCCCTGTGATGTGATAGGGCTTACCGGGGCCGGATTGCCCAACTGGGGTAGCCGTGGTGGAGTTCGCCCGCACGTCCGTACCGCCTTGCTTTTCCGTCATCCCCATGCCGATTGTCACCCCGGCTTTTTCCGCCACAGGCTTGAACGCGGGGTCATACTCAGTAGACAGCATCTTGGGCAGCCACAGATCCGCCAGCTCCTCTTGTATCTGCAGGGTTGGGATGGCTGCATGGGTCATGGTAATGGGGCAGACATGGCCTGCCTCGACCTGTCCCATCATGAAATGTTTGGCGGCACGCACAGTCCCAATGCCCTGACCCTTTTCCCTTGTATCTGCCGCCAGATAATCAAAGGCGCCACAATGAATGCGGCTGGCTTTCGACAGGGACATAAACTGGTGATATGCAGGATGAAACTCTACCTGATCACTGCGATACCCGCGCTGATCAAAACTATGAAGCTGTGGCGTGTAGACATTCGCCAAATGCCCCTGATGGAAACTGTCGACCGTCCCCAATGTCTGACCCAGGGCAGATATTTCTGCCTGCCCCCAGGCGCCGCCTTCGGCTTTTACCGCAGCCTGCAGCGTCCTATCGCTTTCATACAGGTTAATGTCCCCGTACACAGGAACCTGATTGAAAACTTCATGCGTGCTAGTATCAGACATAGGAAAACTCCGGCTACAGATAGGGGATAGAATACTCAGTCGAACCGGTACCCTATTTCGATCCGCTGATCCGGTCAATCTGGCCTGTCTCTCTCATGTCATCAAGGATGACTTGCAGGTGTGCAGTATGCTTACTGAGGCTTTTATCTTTCTTGCAGACAAACCCTACGTCATAGCTTTTCAGATCAAACCCATTCGGCCGGATTTTCCCAAAATAGCCGGGCCTTAAACTGCGCAGGGCCTGATATTCAATATCATACACAAGGGCTGCCTTGGCCCGCCCCTTGGCGACCAGCTCCAGAGACTCCACAAAACTTTTTGTATGGATCAAAGAATAAGACTGAACCGCAGGCGGATATAGTTCCCGCAAGTTTAAAATACTGCTGTCCACCGCAACCAACTCACCAATGAAGTCTTCGACGGAATGGAACTGATCGTCCTCATGCACATACATTTTGATTGTAATGGTGTTGATCGGGCCAATGAACTGCATGCTGCTGTAGTCAATGCCCAGCTTTGCCCAGTTAGGCGAATCCCGCAACCCAACGGTAAAACAGTCGAACTCTTGCGCTTTCATTTTCAGCATCGCCCGTTTCAGCGGAAAATACTGCGTTGCCACGGCCACATCCAGGCGGGATAAAGCCTCAGTAATAATGCGGGAATAAACGCTGTCATTATCGGGGTCCACGATATATGGGACAGTCCCGATGCTAACGCGCAGCCGGTCCGGCATCCAGCCGTATTCCTCAGTCTCTGACGGCGCGGCAGAAATGGTACTACCGGCAACCATCACCGCAAACAGGCACCCTGCTATGTATGATCTGAACCACTTCATAAACCAGACTATAGTGTGCTACCCCTTAACAAAATATAACCGTTTCGGTCCTTTTTCCAAAATACGTGTGACACAGTCCTGAGCCATAACTTCTTGCTTGAATACTCTGCCCCCTACTTTTACCCGCACCGTCAGGGAAATATTTGAACGTGACTTCGGCCATGATACGGTTCAAGAATCAGGCGGGCTGTTCCCCAATTTTGATGAGAGGCGCAACAGGTGAAAAACAAAACAGGTACAGCTACAACCGAATTTCCACCACGCCTTCACGCAATCTTTGCTCGCGACACTAATGATGCAGTTATATTTCGCCGAGGCCCTTCCAAAAGAGTTTGTACTTTTCACTGGGACCGGGCAACGGACACCTTTACCAAAGGCCAATGGTTAAAAGGACGCATATATGAGCGTCGATCCGATATTTCACCGGATGGAAGCCATATCAGTTACTTTGCCATGAATGGCAAATGGAGCAGTGAACCCAAGGGCTCATGGACGGCAGTCTCCCGTACTCCGTGGCTGAAAGCCCTTGACCTCTATGGCAAAGGCGATTGCTGGAATGGCGGAGGCCTTTTTAGTGATAATAACACCATTGAGATTTTCGCCCATTCTAGCCGAGAGCATTTTGAAATCAGAAGAACCTCCAGACTCAAAATCGGTCACAGCAATTTTTCCAGCCAAATCTATGGAAATGAATGCCCTGGTATCTATTACCATCGATTGATCAGAGACGGTTGGTCCGTCGACCAAACAAACGAACTTGGCCGGTGGCATCACGAATCAAGCTTCCACAAGAAGTGTGGCGATGAACTTTCCCTTCAAAAAATCGCTCACAGTCAGCTCGATAGTGGTGATGGAAAAGGCTGCTATTGGGATGAGCATGTCCTTACTGACAATAAACACAATTTTCTCAAGATTCTGCCCGATTGGGAATGGGCAGAAGTCGAAGGCGAGACCCTAGTATACAGTGAGCATGGCAAGCTTTATAGAACAACCCCTACAAACCTACTTAATGATGTCGAACCCAACCTTCTGAGGGATTTTCAATCTGATATTTTTGAAGAGATTATTGCTCCATACTAGATCGACCATTCCTTGTATTGAAGCTCTTTCAAGCTCATGTTAAAAGGCATGCGCTTTATAGCAGTCATTGAACGGTCCCTTAGCTCAGGTGGATAGAGCGACAGATTCCTAATCTGTAGGCCGCTGGTTCGAGTCCAGCAGGGATCACCACCCCCACCCTTCTGAAATACCATCCTTCAAGACAAACTGCTCCCGCCCTGCATACCCCCTGAAATGCAAGGCGGGTGTGTGCGCACGCACCCTATGTCTTTTTAAGCTGGTCACCGATGGGCAGTTTGCGAATGCGGACACCCGTTGCGTCGTAAAGTGCGGCTGCAAGCGCCGGGATAAAGGCAGGCAATGCGATCTCGCCCGTGCCGAATGGCTCCGCATCCTCGCCGACAAAGCTGATGTCAATATGACGGGGGCTTGTGTCCATCCGTGTCAAATACACATCATCGAAATTTCGGGTTGTTACCCGCCCTTCGTCAAACTGGATATTCTGGTGCACGGCCGCTGACAGGCCGTCGATGATACCGCTTTCGATCTGGGCGCGCGCGCCTGAGGGATGCACCACCAGCCCGCAATCAATTGCGGCCGTAACACGGTCAACCTGAAAAGTGCCATCGGTTTGGTCTACCGTTACATCAACCACCATCGCGGCAAAGGCCCCAAACGTATAGTGGCTTGCGATGCCCCGGCCTTTACCTGGTGCCGGATTGCCGCCTTTCCAGTTTGCTTTTTCAGCCACTGCTTTCAGAACCGCTTTGTTGCGTTTTGTGCTGATCGTCGGGTTTTCAGGCCGCTGCGGATACCACCCGGTGTAGGGCAGGCCACGGTCGCCCCCCAGCAGTGCAATCCGGAACTCGTATGGATCGCGCCCCGCCAGTTCTGCCAGTTCGTTCAGAAATCCTTCTGCGTAGAAACCTGCCAGATTATGACCCGGCCCCCGCCAGGCACCCAGCTTTGCCTTGCTGGCGTTTCTTGTGTGTCTGATCCGCATATTCGGGATCAACAACGTTGGAAAAGACTGCATGTTTGTACCGCCCTGCGATGAAAACAGACAGTCCCACGCACTGATAGTGCCGTCTTTGTCTACACCGCCGCGCATCCGTGTAACGGACATGGGGTTGAAAAAATCATGCTGGATATCATCTTCGCGCGTCCAGATAACCTTGACCGGCCGCTTGACGGTTTTTGACAGATACACAGCCTCCGCCAGATAGTCATCGCGCGCCCGGCGTCCAAAACCACATCCGAGCTTGCACGTCAGATGCGTGATATTGTCGACAGGGATACCGAAAATATCGCTGATAAACTGGATAGCGCCATTCGGGTATTGCACCCCTGCCCCAAAAACACACCCATCATCCGTGACAGATGCGACACAGTTCATTGGTTCAATCGTCAGGTGGGCAAAGTGCGGGGCCTGATACTGGACATCCAGGACCTTGTCCGCACTCGCTAGCCCCTTTTCCACATCGCCCGAGTTGTGCAGATCCCGTTTATCATCCTGATCAAAGGCCGTGATGCTGTTTTCATACTGCCAGGCTGTGTTCTCGTGGGTCTGCGGGCCCTTGTCCCATTCAATCTTTAACAGCTGTCTGGCTTTATAGGCTGCCCAGTAACTAGTCGCGAGTACAGCAACACCGGGCGTGTTGAATTCATAGTCGCTGTCCGGTGCAGTCACCGCGGGCACTGCAATCACGTCAACAACACCGGCGAGGGCTTTTGCCTCCTCTGCACGGAATGACTTTACGTCACCACCGATATAGGGGCAGCGCTCGATTGACGCATAAAGCTGGCCGGGAAGATTATGATCAATGCCAAACGTCTCTTCGCCGCGCAGTAATGTTTCAAGCCGCGGGGAGGCAACGTCCTTCCCGATTACAGCATATTCCTGTCGCGGCTTTACCGCCCAGAAATCCCCGTCGATATCTATCTCGTAGGTAGGCACTTCATGCGGATTATCTACCGCCGTGAATTTCTGTTTGACCAGCCCCGCGTCCTGCATCAACGCATCGTCAATAAAATCGGCATACGGAAACCGTTTGCCGCCTGTAACAACAAACCCCTTATCAGTTGACAGCTGGTCATAGGGTACGCCGAGTTTCACCGCAGCGGCGGTAAGGATGATCCGCCGGGTGATCACACCACATTTGCGTAGTTGCGGCCAGGCGGTACGAACCGATGCACTACCGCCAGACCCTTGGTGTACATAATTTTGAATCCGCTGCCCCTCTGCATTCGGGACAGAGTTAGCTTTGAAACGCTCGATTTTAACCTGCTGCCAATCGACATCCAGTTCCTCTGCAAGGATCATCGGAAGCGCCATTTCAACCCCTGTTCCCATATCCGGGATCGGGGCCTCCAGCGTGACTATATTATCCTGATGAATAATCACCATTGGGCCAATGTCACCGCCAAACAGATCGCGGATTGTCATTGCCCTGTCAGATGAGCTCGGCGCCGCCAAGGTCAGCGACGGCGCAGCCGCTATTAGCGCGCCGCCCCCAATGAACACACGTATGGCAGAACGGCGTGTGATCCCGCCCCGGGTTTGTGCTTTTGTCATGTGCATTACCCCTTACCTGCCATCAGGTCAGCTGCCCGGTGGATCGCCTTGCGAATACGGTCATACGTACCGCAGCGGCACAGGTTATCGTGGTTCTGATCAATAATTTCATCAGTGGGGTTTGGATATTGTTTCAGCAAATCAATGGCGGCCATCATCTGTCCTGCCTGACAGTAACCGCACTGAGGCACGTCAAATTCTTTCCACGCCTGCTGCACCGGGTGCAGTTTTTCCCCGTCCGCAATGCCTTCGATTGTTGTGACCGCGTCCCCCTCAGACAGGGCAGACACCGGGTAGCTGCATGACCGTACGGCATCTCCGTTTACATGCAGCGTGCAGGCACCGCACTGACCAATACCGCAACCAAACTTTGTCCCTGTAAGCTGCACGAAATCACGCACAAACCACAAAAGAGGCATCTCCCCATCTAGCCCCTCGTTGATAGAAATACTTCTGCCGTTTACCGTTATTTGCATATCGTTCCTCGCTGTCCGATTATGTTATTGTCCGCCCATATGCTGCTTTGCACAGCAAGGGCCACCGCGCGCGTGTCTGCGCATCTTCTCTTGGGACGACACTATTCACACTTAGCGGATAGGGATGATAAACTCGGCTAAGATTTACGAGGAAAAGATAGAAACGGAGAGACGAGACAAGAAAGATTAGGCACCTGTAGGGAGGGAGAGATGCCAGCTACATTCCAATTTCTGTTACTCGGTACAACTCAGAAATCCGAACATAGCTGGCAAACAGTAAAAATGCGGATTATTCTGCGGCTACCAGATTAGCTTCCGACCAGGCATTCGGGGCAAAAGCATCATCAAGTTTGGTCTCTGCCACATGGTTTGTATAGTTGGACATGACCTTCACGCTAGTGCCCAGAATGACCTCCAGCACCGTCTGGCGGGTATAGCCTGCGGCAAGAAATGCCTCGATGTCAGTCTCTTCGGGCCAGCCGCGCGTTTCTGTTACCACACCAGCAAATACACGAAGCGCTTCCAGTTTAGCGTCCGCAATTGGGGTGTTGCTGCGCAGGGCATCAATAACATCTGCTGGCACGTTCGCCATTTGCGAAATTGTAGTGTGCGCCGCCATACAGTAAGTACAGCCGTTCAACCGATTGTTCGTCATCAGAATGATCTGACGCTCCGTCTCAGTCAGGCTGGTTTTGTCAAAAATACCTGCAAGTGTCAGATATCCTTCCAAAAGGGCTGGTGCCTCTGCCATTGTGCCAAGAAGGTTTGGCACAAAGCCGTACACATTCTTCGCCCCCTCAAGAAAAGGCTTCGCCTTCACTGGTGCTGTGTCAATCGTGTATGTGGTAAAATTTGTCATGGGTACTTCCTATATACTGATTTCAAGTGTTTAGACGGGTTTGTCTTCACTGGATATAAGAAGGTGTACCGATCGGTCAACTCACATACTGTACAACAGTTTGTGAAGCCAACCGGCGTCAACAGAGGGTTATGAGCACTGTCTTCCGGGCATAGTATCTGGTGGCCCCATTCACGTCTGCTTTCTCGGCAGGTATCACCGCGGTGTTAATCCTGCCCACCCTTTGCGCTGCTTTTTCATACCAAGAAACTGTCTGGACTCAACCAAAGATAAATATTAGCATCAATCAATCTTGAAAGAGGGAATTATCAATGCTGAAAACAGGCTTGATGTTGGCTGTGGCTGTGGCAACGACAGCGTGCACAAAAGATCAATCCACCTTTCAGAGAAATGACTTCTGCACTCCAATTGAAGAAATCGCGCAAACTCTAGATGCTGGAGAAACCATTGAGCTCAAATATGGCCGTCATGGCAGATGGCTTGTTGATTCTGTCAAGTGGTGTGTTACCAGTGAAACTGACCCAAGACCGCAGCGGTTTTGCCAATGGGTGATGGGGAATACCTCCACAGAGTTTTTTGAGAATAATATCCTCAATACGATTAGTTGCTTATCAGGTGCCAAATTTAAAGGCCCTGCAACTGGCGTCAAAGCATGGGAAGGAAAAATGACTTTCCATCGCACCCAAATTCCATCTTATGATGTTGATATCATACTTGAATATAAAATGGCCATTGGGGGCTTCGATGGATGGGCTGATGATTTTCTCAAGATAGGGATAACTAAAGAACAATAGATTTCAATAACTAGTTTGTTCGTCCCTACCTAAATGCCGGACCATGCGCCCAAAGGGCCAGGGACCATCGCGTCCCCTGGGTGACCGGTGTAACACGGTGCAGGGCAAAAGCCGGAAAGGCTACAAGTGTACCCTGCTCCGTTGGTAAAGGGCACGCATCACCGGTGGTATTTACCTCCAGTTGCCCGCCAGAATAATCGGATGGGTCACTAAGCTGGATCACAAATGTCAGTTTTCTTGACCGGGTCGAACCACTGCTGCCAACATCGCTGTGCCAATCATAAAAATCACCGGGCTGGCTAGCCGCCCCATCGGTCACAGCAGCCCCCTCATAGCGCAGGACCTGAATGCCTTCAGCAAAACCGTCAATTTCAAAAGGAAAATATGTTCGGGTAATTTCAGACAAGGCCCGCAGCATTTTGCGTTCGAACCAAGCGTACGCTTCCAGATCAATCCAGCAACTTTCTGCTGATCTAACCGACTTTAAAGCCGTACCACCCGCAAGTTTTGCTGCCTTCATGCCTTCTGCAAACGCACCTTCTTGCATAAGGCTACATTCTTGTGGCGAGAGAAAATCACGGAGTATTACTGGATCAAGGTTCAGGGATGGCTGGGCCACGGCTGCAAATGTCAGTGGTTGCTGGCCATGTTCTGGCCCCAGGTACAAGGTCAATCCCAATCAAGCTGGTAGCGTTCACACAGCTCAATCACATCGTCCGTGGAGACACCATATTCTTCTGCAATATCATCAACCGTCATATAACTGTTCAGCGCAGAGAAAAGCGCAACTTCGTTCAGCGGCCACGACAAACGGAAACGGTCAGAGGAATAATCCTCATCCTCAAATCCTATGGAATCATCGACATATGAAAAACGGCTCATACCTATACCTTACAAAGGGCCTGTAATTCTCTTTGAGCCTGTTTCATGTTTTTGAATAGCGAATATATTCAATAGGTATTATCGAATTATTCAATAAATGTAAAAAGAATTCCCATGCGGACGTCAAACAGGGCGTATTCACCGGTAAAACCGGTAAACTATCAGTCTATTCGACAATACAGAGTGTGAAACAAGTTACGACTTGCTTCCAATGCCCATCACAGCTTCTGGAGCCATACCCCTTATGGAAAATACGGGCTGAAAAATGTTAGTATTTCCCTCGCCCGAACCGCGTATGGGCGGCATAATCCCTGTGTCTGGCTGTCCCGACCACACCGTCAGCACCAATGTTGCAAAAAGTTTGCGAAAGTCCATAGACCCTGATGCCGGGACAGAGACGGTGCGTTAAAAAGCGCCGGGTGCGCACTGCAGACAGGCGATACCGTTCTGACGCCACATGTCTACGACGCAGTCACGGTCATCGACCACAAACGCGATCTCCCGTCCCTCAGCCAACAGCATATCAAGAATATCTTTCTTTACCTCTGTATCGGGTCTGTTGTCAGTTTCCTTGCGCATAATCAGGCGATCAAAGGAAATACCGTTCCAGACCAGCCACTGCTCCGTCAACTCGCGGTAATTGTCAGGGCGGGCAGAGACAATAACCAGATCGTACCGGTCCGACGCCTGCAATGCCTGATAGAGACCAACCACAGGCGCATTGGGGGTATCGTCCCCCATATGTTTGAAAAAGGCACGCCAATCTTTCTTGCCGTTCTGCACAAAATGGCGTCTGTGCGCTATATCAGCGAGCGTACCGTCAACATCAAACAACACCAATGGCTTCATAATAGTCTCTGCCTATACCTATACTGCTTTTCAGGAAAAGAGCCCCCACTTATCGGACAGGCCGCAAATTCAAATGCTGGAAATCAAAGCTGAAATCCGTCCTTGGGTCAAAAGGCAGCATGCGAATACCCGTCACAAGGCCGTCCTTAATGACGAAAGTCAGCTTTGCATCGGCCTTCATGGTTCTATCGTCCCACACAACAATCCATGTGTCCCCTTCGAAGTGACGCATGTCGCCTTTCAGGCGCGGCCCCCATGTTGACCGGAACCGCATTGTCCCTGCCTGGTCTTCAATCTGAATGTCACCGTACCATTCATCCCGGTAAAGCCCGGTGTAGGCGTCTGCCTGTAAACTGGGTTTCAGCGCGCTATTGCGGGAAGCCCACGCAGCCGCCATTTCTTCCTCTGCCCCGGAAGAGTTTTGCTGTGAATCCCGGACAAAATCATCAAAGGTTTGTGGTGCTTTTATCCCGGTGAAAGCTTCCTGCAGGGTCGATAAAATCGCCGGGCGGGCAAAGCCGCTTGCCTGATTGGTCAGGATCACAATACCCAGGTTATATTCCGGCATAATTGACATTAATGTCTTCATACCGTTCAGGCCGCCCGTATGCCCGATTGTTTGCTTGCCTTGATATTCTGCAATGCGCCAGCCAAGCGCATACATAGTCGTACTGATCCGGAGCGAAGGTTCATCCTTAAGACCAGAGGTAATGATTGTCCGTGGCGTCCATAATTCCTTCTGCAAATCAGCCGAATAGATCGTGGTGCCATTGGGCGCCTTACCCTTATTCATCTGTGTTTGCAGCCACGACAAAACACCGCCTGTGGTGCAGTTCACGCCGCCTGCTGACGCAGAAAGTGTGGTTGTTTTCGGATCATTTTCAACATATTGGGAACCCGTCCACGTATAGGGTGTGGCCCAGTTTGCGCCCTTTGGGACATTTGCCCACGTGCCCTTGCACTGCGGATGGCCCATAGGCGTCAGGATACGGGTTTCGATAAACTCGGCGTAGGTCATGCCAGACACAGATTCAATGATTTGCCCCGCCAGTGTATATAGCTGATTGTCGTAATCATATTTGCTGCGGAAACTGGAAACCGCGGGAATGGTTGCCAGCGCGCGGTACACACGGTCAATATCATCCGTGGGATCCGGGAAAAACAGCAAATCCCCCGCGCCAAGCGGCAAACCACTGCGGTGGGTCAGCATGTCCAATATTGTAAAATTGCGGGTGACCCATTCATCTTCCAGCCGAAATTTCGGTAGATGCTTACTAACAGGGTCATTCCAGTCAATCTTGCCGTCAGCGACCAATAGCCCAAGCGCGGTTGCTGTCATGGATTTACTGTTAGACGCGATTTGAAACAGTGTGTCCGCCGTCACCGGTGCACCAGTTTCAAGATTGCGGACACCGTATCCTTTATTATGGATGATACGTCCGTCTTTGATAATGCCAAGCGCGATGCCCGGAACGTTAAATTCCACCAAAGCCCGTTCCACCAAAGCATCTATTTCTGCTGCCGAAATAGGGACAGAAAGTTTGTCCATATCGTCGACCTCAACAGAATCAGCCCGTACCGAAAAACTGGACAGTAATCCCGCAAAAAGCATGCACAAAACCCACAGACGCATCATCGTCTTCTCCCAACCTGAACGTAATTTTCAAAAATTTGCCCCCAGTGAAAGCAAGCCTTCAATTGGCCAACAGCCAACAGCTAACTCATTGTACTGAAAATAATTTCCAGTTTTCATCGTGCAAATTTATACTCTGTGAGCACTGTATAAGCTTGCACCGTAACTGGCAAAGGAAATGTTTTCTGCTTGCTATTACGCACAATGTGTGTTTTGTGTGCAGCACTCGCCGCGTGTAGATGATACCAATCAGCGGCAAAAATGTTCTCGTCACTGATCCCATGATTACTGCCCTGAATAGCCAACAAATGGCACAATAACAAACGGCAGTTTATCTACGCAGGCTCCGAAAAAATAACGCCGCTATTACAGTATGAGCTGTTAATGACAGACGGCTGATTGAAGAGATTGATTGACATCATTTAATACCCTCGGCTTGGCCGAGCCAATCCTGAAAGCCATATTGGAAGCAGGATACACAACACCAACCCCCATTCAAACAAAGGTCATACCTGCCTGTAAGGCAGATCAGGATGTTATCGGCATTGCCCAGACTGGCACCGGTAAAACTGCTTCCTTTGTATTGCCAATCCTAAATAAGATTGCAACGGCCCCCATGCGCCCGCAAAGCAAATGCTGCCGTGCACTGATTATCACCCCGACGCGTGAATTGGCCGCACAGATTGCTGATAATATTCATACCTATAGTAAGTTTATGCAGGTCAGAACAGCCGTTGTTGTAGGCGGCACCAAGCCCGGCCCCCAAATCAAAGCCTGCGCACGTGGTCTAGATATTCTGGTGGCAACGCCTGGCAGGCTTTTGGACCATATGAGCACAAATGCCATCGACCTGAGCGCAACCCAGATTGTCATCGCTGACGAAGCAGACCAAATGATGGATATGGGCTTTCTGCCGTCTGTTCGCCGGATCATGAAGGCTCTGCCCTCTAAGCGACAAACCGTTTTAATGTCGGCGACAATGCCGGATCAAATTCGCTCACTGGCCAAGGACTTTATGCAGAAACCAACCGAGATATCTGTCGCGCCTGCATCACGGCCAATCGAACGGATTGAACAAAGCATCCGACGTGTGGAAAAAGCAGAAAAACGCGCGGTCTTGTGCGACATATTGTCGGCAAAGGATATTGAACGCGCGGTCGTTTTCACCCGGACCAAGCACGGTGCGAACAAAGTGGCCAAACACCTCGAAGGAGTAGGCCTTAGCGCACTTGCTATTCACGGCAATAAAAGCCAGTCCCAGCGGGAAAAAGCGCTCGCAAGTTTTAAGGCTGGCACGACAAAAATTCTTGTTGCGACAGATATTGCAGCCCGCGGCATTGATATTGACGGCGTTTCGCACGTTATCAATTTTGAACTGCCTAACGTACCGGAATCCTATGTCCACCGAATTGGACGGACCGCCCGAGCAGGCCGAAGTGGTATTGCCATTTCCCTGTGCGCTTCTGATGAGATCAAACTGCTGCGGGATATTGAAAAACTGATCGGCAAAAATCTTGACCCATCTTCGGACGAGAGGAGAAACCCCTCTAAAACGTCTGAAGAAAATCGACAGAAAACGCCGAAGCAGATGAAAAGTGCTAACAGGTCAAAAGCACGCAGCAAATCAAAAGACAATTCGCAAAAGAGATCACAGGCTAGCGACCCTAGCGGGGATCAGGGCGAAAACATATCAGTATCTGGCAAGAAAGCACACCGAAAGCCCCATAGTAATGGCGCAAAACGGGGTCACCCTAAAAAGACACGGTCAGAGACCGACAGAAGGAAACCGGCCCAGGCCGACAACACAACAAGCGGACTAATGCGCATTCTCAGCAATGCAAACACACAACGTACGCAGACTACTAGCCCATAGTATTCTGCCTATAACTATCACTAATCGTTATTTTATATATGAAGGGAAAAATAACATGGCTACAGGAACAGTAAAATGGTTCAATCCAACTAAAGGTTTTGGTTTCATCGCACCTGATGATGGCGGCCAGGATGTATTTGTACACATCAGCGCAGTAGAGCGTTCAGGTCTGAACGGTCTGAATGACAATGACAAAGTTTCTTACGAAGTTGTTGTTGATAAGGCTCGCGGCAAATCATCTGCCGAAAACCTGGAACTAAAATAATACACAGATATTTGCGTCTGCTACTGGCAGACTGAAGAAAATGAGTGAAGACTATCAGGTCTTCACTCCCCCTCTCCCGTTGATTGCTCCGAATTGAGAGCCTCCTTTATTTATGATATAGTTTGTCCCGGCACGTCGCTGCAAAAGGGGGATAATCATGAATCTTGACCTTCAAAACTCAGAATGGGTAGCAGAGTGGACCACCTTCACTGACACCATCCACACAGCTTTCAGAGCAAAAGCCGTTATGCTGGAAACGGATCACAGGCGATACGCCAAAATACGGCATCTTCTGGAACTGGTAGACGGACTTATGGGGGAGCTCAGCCAAGAGCTACACGGCGATGAAATGCACCGTATTCTTGATAACACTGAACGCGCCAACGAAAGCCGCTTTTCTATTGTGATTACAGGTGCCGAGATGGCGTATGTAAACGAACAATATCAGATCGATCATCTGCGATCTGTCGAAGACACGGACGAAGCGATGGAAGCAACGCAAACGGTCAAAGACAGTATCGAAAAATTCTTCCGTTTCATTCCCAAGCATAAGGAAATTTTGCACGGCCTGAATGAGCTCTTGAGCCTTGGCCGCGCAATTTAACGATCGCTTCGCTGGTTACTTATCCTTCGCCCCTCAGGATTTCAGGCTATCCGGGTCGATTCCCATTGCAGACATGCGGTCGCGCCATCGGCGGTTTGCCAGCTTCTGCATATCTTCAACTGCATCCAGTTCGTCTGTGATTTCAAGCCCGATCAGGGTTTCCAGCACATCTTCAAGGGTTACAATTCCCTGCATCGTTCCATATTCATCAATCACCAGCGCAATGTGGGACCGTTCGTGCAACAGCCTGTCGAAAGTTTCAGACACAGACGCATGGGTGGAAATCATCAGAAATGGACGCTTGAACGAAGACAGCGGCTTAGCAAACTCATCCCGTGCCTGTGCCATCAGAAGGTCAGCCCGCAACACATAACCATCTACTTCATCCCGGCTTTCATCATAGAGCGGAATACGGGAAAAAGGTTGGGTCGCGTGGTCGTTGAAAAAATCCTGCACCGTCATATTTGCCGGTACTGAAAAAACCACGGTGCGCGGGGTCATAATAACCCGGATAGACAGTTTTCTGAGCCGCATCAGATTGCTGACAATCTTCTCTTCCTTGCTGTCCAGCAAGCCTTCACGGGCACCGATTTCTGCCATCGCCTGCATTTCTGCTCTGCTGAATGTGAAGCCTTCGTCACTACCGCGCGATAGCACACGGGTTAATTTTTCCGACATCCAGACAAACGGCAGCAATAGCTTTGTAAGGCCATTAATCATCGGTGCGAAAACCGGCGCCAACTGCTGCCAGTAAGTCGCACCCAGTGTTTTCGGAATAATTTCCGACAGCACAAGAATTAACAACGTCAATACAGCCGAGGTGATACCCAGGTATTCATTACCAAAAACCACAGCAGCCTGCGCACCGACGCCAGCTGCACCAATAGTATGGGCAATGGTATTAGCCGTCAGAATAGCCGCCAGTGGACGGTCCAAATTCTCGATCAGATGCTCCAGCGTTTGTGCGCTCGCCTTACCCTGCTTTTTGAGGGCAGTCACAAAAGATGGCCGTACAGACAAAAGAACCGCTTCCGCGACCGAGCAGAAACACGAAACAAGCAGCGCCAAAAATAAATAGAAAAGAAGGAGAGTCATTGAGACCTTTCAGGGACAATTAAGATACGCACATATTTAATGTGTCGTGTCGGTTGAAACAAGCCCAACCATGCAGCATTATAAACACACAGTCTTTGCTTTCAAAATATTTTAGGTAATCCACACTTACCAGAAGTTCGTATCACACCTGAAGGAGCATATCATGCAGTGTACAGAGTGTGAAACTATCGACGACTATTTCTTTGCTACAACCAAATTCTGGTTTTTCGGCGCCCTTGAAGGCACCACAGAGAAACTTTCCAGTCTAGCGACCGAGACAGAACTGGATTTTACAGTTCATTCTCCCAAAATTATAACAATTAACGTGCCCAGAAGCTCACTGGATGCTTTTCTCGTCAACCTTCCGGGTACCCTTGAAGGGCCTGAACTGGGCGAAACTAAAGTTATCACAACCAGTGTAGAACAGGACACAATCACCCCTGAAGATGTAAACCGGGTCGCCCTCGTTGATGTATTGGTGCACAGATACAAAGGGGTATGGCTTATTGAAGCACTGGAAAAGAATAGTTATGAAAGCTGGTATCAACCAATAGTCCATGCAGAAAATGATACAAATGTCTTCGCACATGAAGCCTTGTTCAGATTACGGGATGACACCGGTGGTATAATCCCGCCCCATGCCGTCTTCACAGAAGCAGAGCATGCAGGTCTCCTGTTTCCATTAGATCTGGCAGCACGCCGGTCCGCTGTAACCTGTGCCTCGGAAGCAAACCTGAAAGGCAAAATTTTCATCAACTTCAATCCAAGTGCAATATACGACCCGGCTTACTGCCTGCGCACAACCCAGCGAGCGATATATGAACTGGGTTATAAACCCGAAGATATTATCTTCGAAGTTACCGAAACACATCAGGCAAAAGACATTAACCACCTAAAAGGTATTATCGCCTTTTACCGGCAGGCAGGGTTTGGTGTCGCCCTTGATGACATCGGTTCTGGCTGGTCCGGGCTGAACCTGCTGGACAAACTGCGGCCCGATTACATCAAAATTGACATGGACCTGATCCACGGCATTGAGCAGGATATCTTCAAAGAAACAATCGTGAAATATCTGATACAGATAGCCCATACACTAGGCATTAAAGTAATCGCTGAAGGCATAGAAACCTACAAAGAAGCTGCAACCGTAAAAGAACTGGGCGCTGACTATCTTCAGGGTTTCTTCTACGGCAAACCACAAAGCCTGACCCCCATACATAAATAAGCGTAAATATACCATAGTATGTTGTTATATAATGTTATTTTGTAAGCCTAATATAGCCTGCAGACATGCTGAACTTTTCTGAATACACCCTATTGAAACTACCACATGACGTGGGGCAATTTAGGACAAAGTTAACTATTTAAGGGTAGTAAATAAGTATGGGGGTTCTCTAGTTCTGGTCGTGCGATATCCATCAGAACAAACACCAAGCCACTGCACATACGAGCCGTGGATTTAGGGAGAGCTTTGTGTACATAAGGCAACTCACCATACCTGTAGTCAGCATCCTGTTAATTTGTGCTGCAGGGTTTGTGTATATTTTGCAAGAGGCCGTTGGTCGCGCTGACGAAGAAGTTATCCGATCCGATGCACGCGTGCTTGAGGCACAGGTTGGGGATTTGGGACGCAGCCTGGCCCTGATTGCAGAAGACAATAGCTGGTGGGCAGACGCTTATGAAAATCTCTACAACAAACCCAACTTAGAGTGGGCAAAAGTCACTATAGGCGAAACCGTCAATGGTATCGACTTCATTGATGGGGTGATTATTCTCGACGAGAATGACACGATTTTTTTCCAGTATTTTGAAGACCCTTCACTATATGACGCCAATCTGATTCTGCCTGATCTACTTACTTACCTGCAAACATTTGAAGCCGTAGACAATAGTAGCTCCAAGTCCGGCTCTGCTCTTGTACTGAAAGATGGACGTTTCTTTATACTCGGCATCGGCATGGTCCAGAACCTTCTGGAAAAATCCGAGCCCCTGCCCAAACCAGAACGACGCCCCGTACTGATCTTTATACGGGAAATGCGGCCCGATAACCTGCAGGCATTCGGCGACAGGCTTTCCATTCATGATGTTCATTTACACACATCAACCGAAATACCTTCTGCGGTACATATGCCAATTGACAGGTCTTTCTTCCCAACTGTGTATTCGGATGATCTACCCTATATCCTGTCATGGCAGCCAAGAACCCCAGGAACGGAAATTCTAATGGATACCGCCATTCCCTTTCTGTTGATCTTCGGGGTTGCCAGCGCTGCCTTCGCAATATTCTTCAAACGTGCTAGCCGCTTTGTATCTGATATTGACAAAGCCAATCAGGCAAAATCAGAATTTCTGGCCAATATGAGCCACGAAATACGCACCCCGCTGAATGCCATTATTGGTTTCAGCGACATGATGCGTCTTGGTATTTTCGAGCCCATCACCAACAAGCGAAACAAAGAATATATCGAACATATTCATGAAAGCGGCGTCCATCTGCTTTCTATAATCAACGATATTCTCGACCTCTCGAAAATCGAAGCCGGCAAGTGGCAGACACGCCCGGAAGAATTTGAGGTGGACGCAGAAATTGAAGAATGTGTGGCAACACTTGAGCCAAGCGCAAGCAAAAAAGAGCTGCATGTTTCCTGCTCGCTAGACAAAATGCTGATGTACACAGACAAAAAAATATTGCGCCAAATTCTGCTGAATGTGCTGTCCAATGCCATCAAATTCACCGACCAAGGCGGCGCAGTGCGTATCAGCGGGACAAATGTTGATACTGAATATTTAATCGAGATTGAGGATACGGGTATCGGCATGACCCCGGAAGAACTCGCGATTGCCAGCGCTCACTTTGGCCAGGTTCAGTCTACCTATGCACGTGACCATTCCGGTACTGGTCTGGGTATTCCGTTAATCCACGAATTCACCGCGCTTCTGGAAGGGTCAATCACGATTAAATCCACGAAAGATGTCGGCACCACCGTAACGCTGACCTTCCCCAGAAATCTACCAGAAACCATCTAATGCAGACATCAATGCCACCGCATTTCCTCAACCGCTTCAGATACAAAAAAGCCCGGCAGAAATCCCGCCGGGCTTTATCGTCTTACATGGCGTAGCCATAAGGCAGCACAGTTGTTCGATCACTCGATACGTTTAATCCGCTGCTTCGGAGCTATCTGGGGCTTTTTCCTTACGTGCAAGAGACCGACACACGACATAGAAAGCGGGGGTAAGCAACAGACCGAACAGTGTCACCCCAAGCATTCCTGAGAAAACTGCTGTTCCAAGTGCCTGTCGCATTTCAGCACCGGCACCCGAAGCAATCACCAGCGGCACCACGCCAAAGATAAAGGCGAAAGACGTCATCAAGATAGGGCGCAGGCGCAGGCGTGCTGCCTCGATCGCAGCCTCCACGCGGGAGCGTCCTTCCTGTTCTAGCTGGCGGGCAAATTCAACAATCAGGATCGCGTTCTTGGCCGCAAGTCCTACAAGAACCAACAAACCAATCTGTGTGAGAATGTTATTGTCCATGCCCCGCATAGAAATACCAATCATCGCGGCCAGAATACACATCGGAACAATCAATATCACTGCCAATGGCAACAACCAGCTTTCGTACAGGGCGGCCAGAAGCAAGAAGACAAAAACCACAGCCAGAACAAAAACAAACACCCCTGTATCGCCCTGATTTTTCTCCTGATACGCCAGATCAGTCCATTCAATCGCAAACCCGTCCGGCAGTATTTTTTCTGCCAGCGTTTCTATTTCCTGAATAGCCTCCCCGGTTGAATGGCCCGCAGACACATCCCCGATCAATTCGGCAGCAGGGTAAAGATTATAGCGAGACACCCGGTAAGGCGCCGTTTGGTTTTCAAATTTGGTTACTGACCCGAGCGGCACCATGGCACCAGTATCGGACCTGGTCCTTAGCCGCGCAATATCTTCCGGTTCATCCCGAAATTCGCTATCTGCCCGTGCTGTAACCCTGTAGGTTCTGCCAAGGAAATTAAAATCATTAACGAAAGCAGAGCCGAGATACACCTCCAGTGTTTCAAAAACCCGGTCAGACGATACACCCAGCATTTCTGCCTTGGCCCTGTCAATATCAGCAAAGATTTGCGGTGTTGATGTATTAAACAGGGTGAAAGGGCGCTGCAGCACAGGGTTTTGTGATCCTGCACCCATCATCGCAAAGGTTTGCTGCGCAAGCGCAACTGACCCCCGCCCGTTTCGGTCCTGCACATAGAGTTTCCAGCCACCGGCACTACCAATTCCGGCAACAGGAGGTGGCTGAACCGCGAAGATCATTGCCTCTTTGATGCCAAATAACTGCCCCTGAATATCAGCCATAACTTTCTCGATGGTCCAGCCTTCTTTCAGACGTTCCTCAAATGGTTTCATGGGCGAGAAAATTGCCCCTGCATTCGGGGCGTTTGTGAAGGTAGCGCCATCAAAGCCCGCAAAAGCAGCCGCATTATCAATCGCCGGGTGGTCGACAATGAGTTTTACAGCGCGGCGAACAACTTCATCGGTACGACTTAACGACGACCCAGGAGGCAACTGTATTACCGTTATGAAATACCCCAGATCCTGCTGCGGAATGAAGCCCGCAGGAACCCGCACAAACATCAAACCTGTCGCAACGATCAGGGCAACATACACGCTGCCAACCAGGAACAATCGTTTCAAAATACGGCGCGTAAGCGCACCATACCAATCAGCCAAACGGTCAAAACCCGCATTAAACCGGTCTGATAATCTGCCGAAGATTGATTGACTGCTGGAATGTGCCACAGCCTCGTCCTCACCATCATCGGCATCAGAAACTCCGTCCGCATGCCCTTTTAGAAGTAAGGCAGACAGCGCCGGCGACAATGTCAGGGACACGACAGCAGAAATTACCGTCGCCGTTGCAATAGTCAGCGCGAACTGACGGTAGAACTGACCACTGATGCCTTCGATAAACGCTGCCGGCAGGAAGACCGCTACCAGAACAAGCGCAATCGCAATCAGGGCGCCACCGACCTCGGTCAAGGTTTTGCGCGCCGCTTCACGGGCGGACATCCCCTGCTTCAGATAGCGTTCCACATTCTCAACAACCACAATGGCGTCATCGACCACAATTCCAACCGCCAGAACAAGACCAAACAGCGTCAGATTATTAATGGAAAAACCAAAGGCAGCCATAACCGCAAATGTCCCGATCAGGGAAATCGGTATGGCAATGACAGGAATAAGCGAAGCCCGCCACGACTGCAAAAACACCATGATCACCAAGACAACCAGAAAGACTGCCTCAAAAATAGTGGCATAAACCGCATCGACGGACTTTGCGATATACTCCGTGGGATTATAGGCAATGGTATATTCCACACCAATCGGGAAATCCTCTGACAGCTCCTGCATGGTTTGGATCAGGGATGCTGCTGTCTCCAGCGCGTTAGAGCCAGGCCGCTGGAATATAGCTACCGGCAATGCCGGAACAGTCCCCAAATAGCCATTGTTGGAAAAGTCCTGTGCCCCCAGTTCGACGCGGGCAATGTCACCAACCCGTGTAATGCGTCCTTCATCATCCGTTTTGACCACAATTTCCTGGAATTGCTCTGGCGCAGTTAGCCGGCCAAGGGTTCTGACCCCCAATTCAAACGCCCCCTGATTTTCCACCGGTAACTGGTTCACAACGCCAGAGGCGACCTGTAAATTATTCCGGCGCAGGGCACTCACAACTTCGCCTGCAGTCAGACCCCGTGCAGCAATCTTGTCCGGGTCAAGCCAAACGCGCATGGAATAGGAACGCTCCGCAAAGATACGCGCTTCGCCCACACCTTCAATCCGCGCCAATCGGTCAACAATCTGGGTTTTGGCATAATTGGAAATATACAGCTGGTCCCGGCTGCCATCGGGCGAGCTTAAGTGAATAACCATCATCAGATCGGGGGAGTTCTTACGTGTCACAACTCCGAGCCGCCGGACGGATTCAGGTAACCTGGGTTCAGCAATCGCCACCCGGTTCTGGACCAGCACCTGTGCGCTATCCAGATCGGTGCCTGTCTCAAAGGTTACAGTAATGGTTAGCCTGCCATCCCCCGTGGCCTGCGACAGCATATACAGCATGCCTTCAACACCATTGATTTCCTGCTCGATCGGGGTGGCGACTGTATCTGCAACCACCTCGGCAGATGCCCCTGGGTAGTTGGCTGTAATCTGGATTGTCGGCGGGGCTACATCTGGATACTGGGATACAGGCAGGCTAAAATAGCTCACCCCGCCCACAATGATAATCAGGATCGAGATAACCGTCGCAAGGATTGGCCGGTCGATAAAGTTCTGGAAAAATCGCATGGGCTGTTTCCTTACGAACCGGTTTGGGGATCAGTGGACAGCGTTATGCGCGTAGGCGATACCTGCATCCCAGGCCGAATACGTGCACCGCCGCCGACAATCACCTCCTGATCTGGGGAGATGCCCGACCGGATTATCCGCATCCCTTTGGCCAGCGGTCCAGTTTCCACAACACGAACACCTACGATATTGTTCGCGCCGACAATATAAACAAGCTTGCGTCCCTGATCCGACACAATTGCACTATCCGGCAGAAGCATAACTTCATGCGGCCCATAAGCTGGCAGCCGCAAACGCCCAAACGTACCGGGAAGAAGCAGCTCGCCCGCATTATCAAATACGGCACGGCCGCGCATGGTACCCGCGCCTTCACTAATCCGGTTGTCGATAAAATCCAGAACCCCTTCCCGTGTCCATTCGTCTTCATCCATCAGGCGGACAAAGACCTTTTTTTGTTCAAAGCGGGCAGAAACTCGTTCCCCGGCAGAATCAAGACGAATGAAACGGATGTAATCTGCCTCGGGGGCATCAAACCAAAAATGCACCTGGCCCTTGCTGACGATATTCACCAAAGGCATAGACTGGGATGATCCACCAGATACGAGCGCCCCAACATCAACAAGCTTGCGGGACAGGCGCCCGTCAAATGGTGCCTTTACCTCGGTATATTCCAAATCCAGTTCGGCCAGTACCAGACGAGCGCGAGCAGCCTCAAGCGTAGCATTGGCAGCCTCCAGATTGGCACGGCGGCGGTCCAACTCGTCGACCGGGATATTATCTGTTCTGGCCAGACTTTCGCCCCGGACCACTTCCAGTTCCGCAAGTTTTTTCATAGCAGCAGCGTGGCTTTCATCAGCACGCGCCTGAGCAACAACAGCCCGATAAGGCCGGGGGTCAATCACAACAAGGACGTCCCCTTTTTCTACATCCTGACCGTCCCGAAACCTGATTTCCTGAATATAGCCAGAAACACGGGCACGAATATCAACGGCCTGCGGTGCTTCGAAACGCCCCGTATATTCATTATATTCAGTGACAGAGTCCGTCAGCGGCGTCGCAACGTCTACGGGCAGTGCCTGCTGGGCAGATAGAATAGTGCTCCATCCTCCGATCAGGAGGAAAAAGATGCCAAGTTTTTGTCGGATACGTTGGGTAGATACGGTCATAAAACAGTCTCGGAATTTTTTTTGCCGGCCGGGGTCATGAAAGAAACGCAACAGCGAGCGGCTTGGATAAGAACGCTTCTGAATCTGTAGATCAGAGCACAAAATACTGTCACAGCACGCGTGCTGTAACAAAAACAGCCACAATAAAGGATACCGGAAAACTGGCCCGATTGCCATTATTGAGGCTACGCGCAGGATCGCTACAAAGCAATCGTGGCAAATACATGTCAGAATCTAGGTCGCGTCAGCTTTTTTACAAGGTGCGATTACCATTAGTATATCTAACCTGAAGTGAAGGAGATATTTCCTATCGCTTTTGTATAGTTTACCGGTAGTCATGTCATATTCCCGTTGAATTTTTTCTTCACAAAGCCCATACTGACAATGCTGCACATGGGGACTGGCAAAGAGAATGTTATGGCCCGAACGATCGCTGCAACATGGTTTGGATATATGTCTGCCCTCGGTGTTATTGCTACCGTGGTTTCAGGGGCTGCTGTTCACGCGTTAGAGACACCGCTTGCCAAAGGGGCGACAGAATCGCTTCTTGATTTATCCATTGAAGAATTGATGGAAATTCAGGTCTCCATTGCCACACGCCGTACGCAAAAAATCACGGAAGCCCCCTCTACTGTCACCGTCTTTAGCGAAACAGACATTCGCAGGCTTGGGGTACACAAGCTGGAAGACCTGTTAAACTATGTGCCCGGTGTCTATACAAACCGGACAGACCATATATCGCGCAGTGCCGTTTTCCGGGGGCGCCGAACAGGCAGTGTTTCTCCAGATGTGCTGGTACTGCTGGACGGTATGCGGATGAATGACCCCGTCGGTGGTGGCGTGTTCGAGACAACACCCGAAATCAACCTAAATTTCATCGAAAGGGTTGAGGTTATTCGCGGCCCCGGTTCGGCTCTCTATGGGTCCAATGCCCAGTCCGGTGTCATTAACCTCGTGCCCAAAACAACCGGCAACGAAATATACGGTATCATAGGGGATCACGGCACGTATGATGCTGGTGTATTTTGGGGTCAGCCGATCGGTAAAACCACCATCACGACCTCAGCCCGTTACGGTAAGACCCGCGGGGAAACATACGATCCTTTTTATGACTTTTTCGGGGAAAACTTTCAGACACGGGACCCGATCTCGGAGATGGACCTATCGGGCAGAGCCGCCGCGGGGGGTCTGACCCTGACTGCGGACTATTTTTACCGTAATAAAAAGGGATTTGTCTCGGGTGGTGGTCTGAATTACATTGATGATCACCTACGAACAAAGACGAAAAATCTTTTCCTGCGCGCCAGTTACGTTGCGGATATCAATGATGCCTTGAATGCGGAAGCGTACGCAACCTATCACCGGATACGCTATTCCTTCACAACACGACTGTTCCCGGCGGATTTCTCTGCCGCAAATATTTGGTCCAATGGTGCAAATCTTGCCTTCATAGGCGGTAATACTCGGGCATCAAAAGAAATTGAAACCGGTCTTAATCTGACATGGACACCGTCTGACAGACATGTGGTTTCTTTTGGCTCCTCGGTCCATAGGCAGTCAACTGGCAGAGTTTCTTTTCAGGGCAACTTCGACGGCTTAGCAACACTGAACAGCAACGGTGCTGATGTTATTCCACTTTCTGAGCCGGGTCTGGCAGTCGGCTTTTATGGTGGCCCCGGCGCCCCCTTTACCGGGGAAGAAATTTACCTGTTAGAAAAATACGCCCGAAATGTTTTCCACATGTATCTGCAGGACGAATTCGCCATAGCGGAAAAACTATCCCTGACCAGTGGCATTCGTTACGATTCTTACGAAGATACAGGCAGCAAAATAACTTTCAGGGGCGGCGTAGTCTTCCAGCCTTTCTCTGAGACTGTTATCAAGGCCTTGTTCGGGCAAGCATTCCGTGCTCCAACAATTTCTGAGCAAAGGTCCGAGATCTCCTCCTCGATTGTCGGCAATCCAGACCTGCAACCCGAAACCAACAACAGTTTTGAATTCTCTGCCTCGCACCGATTTGAGAATATCAAAGTCACAGCAACCTTTTTTACCAACCGCATTCAAGACAGCATTCAAAATGTGCTGGTTGAAGAAATCCTTCCTGGCTTCAATTCCTTTCAGCCACAAAATGTGCACAAGCAATCACACAGAGGGCTTGAACTTGAAGTCGTTGGTCGTCTTGCAAGTGGGCTGGATATCAGCGCTGGCTTCACTCACCTCTTGAAATATGATGATATTGCTGTTCCAAAAAACATAGCGTTTTGGGCACTGAATTATAATCACAATCGCTGGAATTTGAACGTAAACGGCTTTTTCAGAAGCAGCATTCCATCACTGCTACCGGTCGGTGACGGCGCGTTTGAGCGCATCAGTCTAGATAGCTTCAGTGTCTGGAACGGTCATATCAATTATTCGGTGACAGATTCTGCTGAAGTCTTTTTCGAAGTGTCCAATATTTTCGCTAAGTCCTATGTAACTTACAGCGAAATTGCAGGGCTTGAACGTGGTACACCAGCGCCGCGGCGGATGATGCGTCTAGGTTTCAGATTTCTATTCTAAGATTCAGCGTCAGCGATAAAGAATAGTAATTTTGATAAAATTGTTCATAGTTGCTTAACTCTGCGTAAGTACTTTACAAAGAAAAGCAGGATGAATTGTAATTAACTGAGGCAAAGCCATACACGTGCTGTCGCAAACTGGTAACAAGTTGAATATTGACTTTCCGCGGGTAATTTTCGCACGGCGCTTCTGCACAACTATTCGACTGGTTTCCTTTGCAATTTTCCTACTGACATTAGCCACCAGCCTTCCACTACCCTTGAAGGCCCAGCAATATGATGTCGCCCAGATTAAAGCTGCTCTGCTTGTTAAATTTATTTCCTATGTTACCTGGCAAAACGATGCTGACATTGAACAATTTGAAATAGGAATCGTTGGCAATGCCCCCGATATAGTGGTTCAGCTACAGTCTTCTTTGCAAAACCATCAGGAAAAAGGGCGACCTGTCAGCGTATCAGCTACTAGCCCGAATGAAGATTTAAGCAGATTTCATATTCTTTATATCGCGCCGTCGCCTCCGGTTGACTTGCAATCCATCGCCGCCCGCACCAGACGGACCAATACACTTATTGTAACAGATGAGAGCGACGAAACATTAAGCTACATGATCAATCTGTATCGTGGCCCCAACGATACTGTACGATTTACGATCAACCGAACCAACATTATCTATGAATATCTGCAACTGGATCGCAGTCTGCTCAGATTAGGGGGGACTGAACTGGATGTTGCCGAAGTCTATAAGGAAATTGAAAACGATCTGGAAATGCTGAAAAGTCAGCAGACATTACAGCGTAATCAATTGAAAGAACAACGGGCAATCATTGAAAGCCTGCGGCAACAGTCAGAAGCAGCCCTGGCATCCACAAGAGCCATCGAACAGGAAAAAGCTGAACTTGAAGAGAAACTGGCAGAAAGTACGCAAAAGCTTAACCGCCAACAACAAGCCGCAGCAATCTTGCAACAGCAACTAGAAGACGGGGCAAGGGCCGTCGCAGAGGCTACTGAAAACCTGACCGCTATTCAGCAGTCACAAGAAAGGTCTGAACGCGCGGCAGCAGCAGCACAGCAAGAAGCAGCTGAACAAAGAAAAATTATCGCAGAGAACACAGCGCGCATCGCCGATCAGGCAAATACACTGGAAGAGCAGCGAGCCGGTCTGGCAACCAAAGAGCGACTGATTAATCTGCAGCGCAACTGGCTATTGGGTATCGCAGCGGTCTTCATATTAGCTATTATCGGTGCCCTGCTGATTTTCCGGGTCAGCCGCCAGCTAAAGATTGCAAATCTAAAATTAGCCACCGCCAAAACAGACCTGGAAGACCGGGTACAACAGCGCACGCATGAACTATATCTGGCTAAGGAACGCGCTGAAGCAGCCAATGATGCCAAGTCACATTTTCTGGCCAACATGAGCCATGAACTGCGTACCCCGCTAAATGCCATCATCGGATTTTCAACAATCATGGCTGATGAAGCAGAGAAAAAAGGAAGCAAAGAAACGTCCGATGAATACCCGGAACTGATTAAATCAAGCGGGGAACACTTGCTTCGTATCATTAACGACATTCTGGATCTAACCCGCATAGAAACTGGGGAATATACATCAGAGGAACAGTGGCGTGATGTTCTGGAAGACACTGAAAGCGCTATCACACTGTTCAAGCGTAACTCATCCTATGCCGACCATGAAATCATCATAGAGAATAGTGTTGGCGATGTTGATTTATATTTTGATGCCAAGGCATTTCGCCAGATACTGTTAAACCTTCTTGGTAATTCCAGTAAATTCTCTCCCAAAGATTCCACTATCACCATCAAGCTTGCAGTTGATGACAAAGGCGACCTTCTTCTGAGCATTATAGATTGCGGCATTGGTATCGAGCCTGATAAAATTGATACCATTCTCAAGCCTTTCTCACAGGTTGAAACCTCTATGGTCAGAACCTATCAGGGCATGGGGCTGGGACTTTCTATTGTGGATAAATTAATGAAGTTCCATGATGGAAGCGTCTCCCTGTCAAGCGAGTTAAGCGTAGGGACAACGGTTACACTGAGATTTCCAAGCCACCGGGTTCGAATATTAAGATAAGATAAGCCAAGCCAGTCTATATTTTTTTGGGTGTTTCTAATTGGTGGTTAATTCGGGATACATTTCTTCCACCCGTGACTTTAGCCGAACCGCTACGCGCCGCATCGCATCCACCAGCCTTGGGCTTTTGGTTTGGGTCCAGATGAACACATCTTTGCGTTTCAGCTTTTTGAAGGTATGCGGCCTGGTGAACCGCTGCTCTCTTACCATATAGCGCGCAGATGATGTCAGCACTGCGTCCACCCGAAACCGATCAAACAGACCAACCAGTTGGCTATGACTGGGTACACTGACGCCGGACTGGGCCTGGTCAATATACTCAACAGCCCATTTATTCTCGCTTACCCATCCGACATCCAGTTCTGGCAAAACTTCCAGACCACATTCCACATACGTTCCGCAGATTAACAATTCATTGAAAGATAACCAGTGGGGCTTTACCTGTGACATATCAAGTCTGTCGGCCGGTAGCAGGTCCGGCTCTCGTGCAAACGCAACATCAAGTTCCAACCGCTCCAGCAGCACTCTTTCACGGGCCATACTGATCTCAATAAAGTTGATACAGTATCCCTCTCTGAGAAGTTCTTCCCGAACAACTTCAAGGACAGCTGGAATATCGGTGAATTTACGCGCTGTCAGGCATACAGCCTTGCTGCCACCCCCAGAATAAGCAGGGCCATCATTGGCAGAAGCCAGGGACGTCAACATTATAAGCGACGCTAGCGCCAAAGAGCAAACAGCCCTATGAACATTATTGTACGATTGAAAATAGTAATCATTGTACCCAATCATAGTAAAATGAAATCTAGGTTGAATATCGCAAAAATCAATCTTTACGGAATGTTTTATGCAATACCTTAACTAGACTTTACCTTTACTATTCCTTGTTTATTCTATCACGGGTTGATATCTGCTATTGGTACAATTTTCTTGAATGCTAAAAGCTCACACGCTCGGTTCCGCGCTGAAGGACCTAAGAGCACAGTTTTCTTGAAAGGCTGGGCAAAACTGTGTAAAAGTCATGTTTACTATCTATTAACTATAATGATTTCAATTAATACGCGACAGTTCAGACCTGCACATAATGATTAGAAAACGGTATTTCTCGCTAGGACTTCTATTTGTAGCATCTTTTTTAGGGGCGTATTCTGCGTCTGCGGCCCCTAAAACGCCTGTTGTGCTGTTCCTTGATTCGACTGTGTCTCTCACAACTCACGATGGCAGTGCTTCCAGATTTGGTGAAATTGTTAAAACCAGTAAACAATTTCTTCGCTCCAAAGATGTGCCGTACGAGATAAAAATACAGCCTTGGCGCCGCATCTTACGCGATGCCGAAACCCAGCAAAACGGGCTTATTATTGGCTTGATCAGGTCACCTGAACGGGAAGAGCACTTTCACTGGCTTCATCCACTCCTTATCACTGACTACAAGCTGATTGCGCGCAATACAGAAGAATTCCAAAACCTGGACCATGACAGCATCATCAGCGGTAAATATACCGTTGTGTGTGAAACGGAATCTGCCCAGTGTGACATGCTATCCAAATTTGGCTTTAAGGAGGAAAATATCCTCCAACTAGCAGAAGCAAAAGCCGAAGGCTTTGAATCGCTGCTGCTGCATGGGCGCATTGACTTTATTGTCAG
Organism: Kordiimonas sediminis; assembly: GCF_014656395.1. Lineage (GTDB taxonomy): Bacteria > Pseudomonadota > Alphaproteobacteria > Sphingomonadales > Kordiimonadaceae > Kordiimonas_A > Kordiimonas_A sediminis. Next base: position 1,157,985 of record NZ_BNCI01000001.1, on the reverse strand, counting down.
TGACATGAAGGAAGTAAACAATAATCTGAAAAATCTCGGACACTCAGAGCAAGCAGTTATACCAGTCGCAACAGTTGACGCATCCCACATCTACCTGGCGGGATCAAAATCAACCCTTGACCCCAAGTATCTTGAAATACTGATGACGCCGTAATCATTAGCGTTCGGTTAGAAAAAGGCCGGCCCCGCAGCCTATTCCAAGGTGATAAACATTACCCTGTTTGATGATTTTTCTGTTTCGCATACGCCTGCGCAATGCGAAAGGCACCGTACGTGACAGCAAATAATATTGCCCACTCAAGTGGCTGATATTCTTGGATATACTCAACAGGCCAAATAATTGCCTGCACAAAGTTTTGAATCTGATTGATCAGAAACTGGACAAGGGTATTGATTCCAAAAGTAGAAAAATACCGTACAATGGCATCCCAATCTGTCAGAAATTCAATAGCCTGCTCAAGCTCAATAAGGATAAAGGTCAAAAGGGCTACCACCCCATAATACCCACCCCCAAAAGAAAGCCACTTATCAATGGTGTAGTCCCCGGTTTTCCGATCCTGTTTTTTGCCCGTTTCTTCATTCCGTTTTGGGCGTTTTTTTACAGTACCGTCATCATCAGTTAAACCAACACGGTGCGCCCACCAAAATAGTGCATAGCTTAACCCACCGACCAAGACCCCCATCATCAACGCTGTAAATAGTGTACCAAACATTGCGGCCCCCGTATTTGCACCCCATCATTTATCATGGTGACTTACCACCCACAGCCACCATATCGACGCTTACTATAAACCCACCCTATGTAAGCATTAAAACAATCAATTTGAAGACAATATTCACCGGCTCTATTGTTGACGGTGGTACCGTATATCTACGTTATTTTCAGGGTTTAAAGGAGAGTTTTTCTATGTGGGGGATACATTTTGTAAAGAAAGTCGGTTTTCTGGGTATGGCCTGCCTTGCACTTGCGGCATGTGACACTGGTCAGGGAACTGCTCCATCCACAGAGAAAGTAGATACAGTCATAACCGGGGGCCTTTTGTACGACGGCACCGGCGGCAAGCCCTATACAGCCAATATCGCCATCAAGGATGGGACAATCGTCTATATTGGTACCGCAAGCGATAAAAGCTTCGATGCGACAACGACTATCGACGCTACCGGGCTGATGGTAACGCCTGGTTTCATCGACATGCACTCCCATAACACGCCAGAAGAAGACTATGCCCGCGAAGGCTTGCCCTATATCTATCAGGGTATCACGACAACGTCGTTGGGTTTGGATGGGTTTGGCACACCGCACATCAAAAAACGGTATGACAGCCTGAAAAAAACCGGTTTCGGCCCCAATCTCTTTTCCTATGTTGGTCATAACACCATTAGGCGTACAGTTATGGGCGATGCTGATCGTGCACCGACTGATACCGAACTGAAACAGATGAAAAGTCTGGTCAAAACCGGCATGGACGAAGGAGCTTTTGGCCTGTCTAGTGGTCTTTTCTACGTTCCTGGCTCTTATTCCAGCACCGACGAGGTTGTTGCGCTGGCGTCAGTCGCTGCACCATACGGAGGCATCTATGATACCCATGACCGTGATTTAGGCGCCGCCTACAAAGGCATAGGGTATCTGGCTTCTATCAAGGAAGGGATCGAGATTGGCGAGCGTTCTGGAACACGGGTCATTTTCTCGCACTTTAATGCACAGGGCATCCAGAATTACGGCCGTGCAAACGAAGGAGCAGCCCTGATTAATGAAGCCCGGGCACGCGGTGTTGATGTGGCTGGCGCACAGCATGTCTACAATGCAACCCGCAGCTCGCTAAGTGCTTATGCCCTGCCCCGCTGGGCTGCTGCTGGCGGTTACGATGCGATCATGAAACGCTTCGAAGACCCTGAAATTATCAAACAGCTTGATGTTCAAACAATGGAAATGCTGGCCATTCGTGGCGGCGCATCGAAAATTAAGCTTGTTGACCCTTCTCCTGACATTAACGGCCTGACACTGGATATTGCCGCTCAAAACATGGGGCTAAGTGTGCAGGAAGCTGTCAGACAGCTCATCCGCGAAAAGAAAACCGCTGTGATGAATCTTGAACTATATGACGATAACAACACCCGGTATCTGGCCAAACAATCCTGGATGATGACCTGCACGGATGGCCGCCCACCACACCCTGATCAGGCATCAGCACATCCACGCACGTATGGTGCCTTTACCAAGAAACTGTATGAATATGTGATTGAAGACAACATGATTTCCATGGCCTTTGCCGTGCGCTCCATGTCCGGACTGGCTGCTGATTTCCTGGGCCTTGAGAACCGTGGCTATCTGAAAGTTGGTCAGGCGGCTGATATTGCCGTCTTTGACCGCGATAAAATCAAGGTAAAAGCCACCTACGAAGCACCGAAAGAATTATCAGAGGGTACAGTCCATGTTCTTGTGAACGGTGACTTCCTGTTGAAAGATGGTGCACCAACAGGCGCGCTGTCCGGTGTTGCGATCCTGCGTGGCGGCGAAACATACTAAGCCGCCAGCGTCACTGGGGAACATACGAAGGGGCACAGTGTGCCCCTTTTTTATCCGGCGGGTTTATCAGAGAAGTATAGATCTACCACCGCATCAATCGCTTCATATAGCCCCTCTTGCTGGGCATTATTGCACAGTGTTACCAGGGAAAAGCCTTCGTCCTCAATCCTGCGATAATAGCTGGTAAAGCCAAGCCAGCCCCCACTGTGTTCGTAACGAACGTTACTATCCGTTTCAATTCTGAACTGGCCATAAGCATACAGTGCACCCCGTGCTTTATGCTGACTGGTCGGGGTGTTCATCAAGGCTTTGAAGGCGGCCGGGTCTTTGCCCAGTTTTGGGTCTATAAAATTTCTGTCCCACTTGATGAAATCATTGATGCTTGTGTGCACACCCCCGTCACCGACGACAAATAGATTGGTCATATCATTGATATACCCACCGCCTTCTTTTGGCTTATACCCTTGTGCACGGTTCTTGATAATCTCCACGGCATCATCACTGTAAAAAGTCTCAGACATGCCCAAAGGACCGAATATCCGTTCATCCGCGAACGTACGCAGAGTTTTCCCAGAGACTTTTTCAACCAGTTTGGACAATAGAAAATAGGCAACATTATTATATTCAAACCTGGTGTCCGGCTCATGGATCAGACCAAGCTTTTTCACCACATCATAAAATTCATCGTTGGTTAAATAGTCTTCATTTCCCAAACGAAACGGACGTCCAAGCGGCGACCGCAAATCAACAGCACTTGGCTGCTTTTCACCTTCGTACGACCCTGATATATGGTCATAGCGGCTCATGCCGCTTGTATGCCCTAACATTGACCGAACGGTTACTGTATGGGCATAGTCGGGCAAGTCTGGCAGATAACGCCTGATGTCCTCGTCAAGATCAATGACACCATCATCAGCCAGCAGAAGAACGGCCGCAGCAGTAAACTGCTTAGAAACAGATGCAATACGAAATACTGAATCCGGTGTCAGCGGCACGCCCAGTTCCAGACTGGCCATCCCGTATGCTCCCTTATGCAGGAACTCGCCATCTTTCATAACACCCACGGCACACCCCGGTGCATCAGTGCGGTCAAAAGGGGCAAATATCTTGTCCACAGCCTTACTGAACGCGGCAGGGTATTCCGTCGCCTGATCAGCCACGACTTGGGAGGACAGTATCAACATCCCGGCTGACACCCCCATGCGTAAAGCGACACCAAACCTGTTATATTTTGCAAACCCTAACATACCCACCCTTTCTTTCTGTTTCTCTAAACATCAGCGTATGGTCTGACAAATGCAACCACATTCAGGCGCATTTAGTCCCTGAAATCCTCAGAGAACGCACAAAACATCAAAAAATTTACGGTCTCGGGGCTGCAGACCGTCCTACCAAGTGGAATTTCAGCAAACGAAGGATATATCCATGACAACTCCCGTATGCCTGCCTTGCCCCTTTTGTGGTAGCACCTGCCAGCTTGTCTCCAACTTAGACGGCGATCCGGACCTGCGTATTTGGTGGGCCGAGTGCCTGGATGAAGACAAATGTGGTGCCAGCACTGCACCTGCCACAACCCGTGAGGAGGCCGCTGCTATTTGGAACAAACGAACGAGTGTACCCGCCAACTAACTGAAAGTATTCAGGATTTTGGGTACACTTAGTAGTTTCATTATCTCGCCAAAACGATATAGTAATGCTTTACTTATTAATCACTGCACAAGGACATGCTGCGAGCGATGTTATGGGGGAATATCATGAAAGCTTTTCAGGGCAACCTTAGGTCATTTTTATCTTACGGTTACAAGTCATTCTGGGTATGCAGTCTTCTTCTTGGCCAACTGGCACTATTTGCTGCCCCGCAGGCACTTGCTGATCAGGACATTCCAACACCTTCAGCCGAAGACCTGCAAAAGCTGGATGAAACAGTTGAATCCTTGTTGGCTAAACACACAATCCCCGGCGCGTTGGTAGCCGTTGCGTCGCGCGGCAAGATGATTGATCTGCGCACCTACGGCATGGCGAATGTGGAACTGAATGTACCTGTATCGAAGGATAATGTTTTTGAAATTGGCTCCGTCAGCAAACAGTTTATTGTTGTCGCCGCCTTAATGCTGATGGAAGAAGGCAAGCTGGGCCTGCATGACCCAATTCAAAAGTATTTGCCTTTCGTGCCTAGCGAATGGCTGGGCATTACACCCTACCAGCTGATGACCCACACATCCGGCATCCCGGACTATGAAGAAATCCGAAGTTATGATGTGTACGGCTTTCGTCTAACTCCAGAAGAAATCATCAAGATTGCCCATTCCCGGCCAATGGACTTTCAACCGGGTGAAGGTTGGTATTACAGCAACACCGGCTATTTTCTGATCAGCATGATTGTCGAACGTATTGAAGGAAAGCCCCTGGGGCAGGTGCTTGAAGACCGCATTTTCAAACCCCTCGGAATGAACCAGACTCGCATGGCCGATCCAGAAGCAATCATCCCGCACCGGGCAAGCGGCTACTGGGTTAATAAAGTTGATCAGTTAATCAACCGTCGCCCTACGGAGACATCGTCCACACTCGCCGCCGGGGGACTATTGTCTTCCGCGGCTGACCTGGCCAAGTGGGACGCAGCGCTTTATGGTGATGAAGTCCTGTCAGAAAAATCCAAGGAACTGATGTGGACGGTCGCCGACGTTCCAACCGGTACAAATTCATGGACTTATGCCATGGGATGGTCGCTGGAGCCTTATAAAGGGCTTAAAACGCAGTGGCATACTGGTCAGGTTGCGGGTTTTATCACGCGTTTCCGCCGTTTCCCCGACGAAGGACTGATGACCCTTGTGTTTGTCAATCGCTACCGCGCTCAGACACAGGAGATAGAAGATGCAGTACTGCAAACCTATATCCCAAGCCTTCGCACGAGCACTACACCAGAGCAGGACAGCAAACAATAGCAGGGTAAACGGGATAAATCTGTGATACTATCCCTCCCACATCAGGGAGGGAGACAGCCTGTGATCTTACGCCGTTTTATTGAGCACGTGAAGGACCAGAACTGGTTCGCCGTGGGACTGGACGTTCTTGTCGTCATCACCGGTATATTTCTTGGGATGCAGGTCACAGACTGGAATGACACCCGCAAAGACGCGGCACTGGAAATTGCATATCTCGAGCGGCTATCCGGTGATCTTCGACATAATGCGGAATCACTTGAAGAGTCTGCCGAGTTTCACGCCCACATCCACAAAAATATAAATGCACTCGCGACTGTACTGATTGACGATAGTGTATCAGAAGCCAATCTGGCCGAACAATCCAAACGACTGGCGCCGTGGGGCGCTTACCCCACCGCTGATGTTCGCATGGGTGCCTGGGAAGAGCTTGTATCCACCGGCAGGCTTTCCCTGATCAGTGATCAGTCGGTACGTGAAGCCCTGCAAACAGTCGCAACAATGAAAGAACAGGCAGACGGTCAATTCAGCTATATCCGGAGCAGTGCAGGTGACTGGACCTCTGGTAATGGTAAATTTCTTACCGTTATGCAGGACGAAACCGGGGAAGTTTTCCTCGTACCAAATTTAAGGGCCGTTGTTGGGGATACACAATTTATTCAAAAACTACTCTTTGAAGCAAGCCGCCAGAACCGCGCCGCCACCATACGCAAACAACAGGCTGAGACGAACCAGAAGGCACTTGATCTGGTAAAATGCGCCCTTGATCAACGTACCTGCCCACCATCCAACTCCTGACATCAAGATCAAAACTTCTCACCACCCGGGTCATCTTCACAGTTTCGTGAAGTGCAAAATACAGCCTTGCCAAAAGGTGTACCGATCTGTACACTTCAGTTCAAATATTAGTGACATTTCCTGTTCCCCTTCCCAGATCAAGGAAACTACCATGCAGCGACAGATTCGACCCTTTCTGGCACTTTGTGCTTCTATCATCTTTCTGGCATATTCTTCCCATGCAAGCCAAAGTGAACGACACCGATTGTTATCGCTTGGTGGTGGACATTTGCTAAAGTCAGAAGTTCTTGACCGAAAGATCGAGATCCTGATTTCAGTGCCGGAAGAATACGGCAAAACAGACAAATCTTATCCCGTGGTGTTTCTTCTGGAAGGTCAATGGTACTTTCCTTTCACACACAATCTGGTTGAACGTATGGCAGAACAGCATCAAATGCCGGCATCCATCGTTATCGGATTATCCATGGAGAACCCTGACCGGTTCGACGAACTGCAACCCGGCGGCGAACGGGCGGCCCGCCTTGTTGAATTTCTGAAGAGGGAAGCAATCCCGTTCGTGGACCGTCACTACAGAACAACAGCAGACCGCACCCTCCTGGGATGGGAATACGGTGGGGCATTCACCTTATACACGCTGGCGCACCATGCTGAGCTGTTCGATAATTATATTGCAGCAAGCCCTTTTCCCATCAATGCACACACCATTGATTTTGCGCATAGCACCGAAACAGGTCCCAAATATCTTTTCTTCGGCGTTTCAGAACATGAACGCACCGTCAATGACGGGGTCAACACCTTGCTGGACGTCCTGTCTGAAACACCGATACCGGGCCTTAGCACAGACAGCTATCTGATCAAGGGCAGCACCTACAAGGCAGATCATATACGGTCCCCCTTTGCCCTATTTGCGGCCGGCCTTGCCCATGCCCACAAGGGCTATGCCCCTTTGCGCCCTGATACAGCCGCAGAATACCGCATGCTGGGCAGTATGGCATATGTGCAGGACTTTTACCGCCAGCGGGCGGCACGGTACGGTACCGACCCCGCCATCGACTTTGAAACATTGTGGTGGCTGTTTCGGATTGCCATGGAGGATGACGACCCTACCATGATGCAGGAAATCCTGAACGAACAAGACATCTTCACACCCGCCTTGCTGGCTGCATACCAGAACGAAAACCGCTATGTCAGCTACGGGTCTTTCCTGTCAAGCAAGGGACTACATACTGAGGCAATCTCACTATTAAGTACAACCACAAAACATTTCCCTGCGTCTGTTCGGGCATGGTTCCGACTGGCAACCGCACAGCAAGCCTCCGCTCTTCATCAGGAGGCAGAATTGAGCTTTGAAAAAGCCGTGCAGTTAGCAGAGGCACAAAACCACTCCCGGCTGGATTTGGTGAAAGAACACTATAACAATCACATGCAGCACACGCATAACTAGGCGACCTCACTTCTGCCTTGATTGAATGTCACACAGGCTGCTGGTCACTGGAGCGGGGAATATACCGGCCAAGTGGTCCGACTATAGGCAACACAGGACACACACTGCGTCCGCCCACGGTGACATAGGGACAAGAATGGTCAGGAATTTTGTTTGCAGCTTTGTGTTGATACTGGGTTTGGCAGCGCACGCTGCCGGTCAGGACGACCCGGTTATTACCGCCGTTAAACACTTTGAGACCAGCTATGCGACCCGGATCGGTCTTGCAGTATATGACACGGAAACCAACACCAGCAGACACTATAATGGTGATGTCCGTTTTCCGCTGAATAGTACGTTCAAAACACTTGCCTGCGCAGCTGTTCTCCAACAAATTGATCAGGGCGAAATCGGCAGAGATGACCTTCTAACCTTCACCGGGGCAGATATCGTCACATACTCCCCTGCCCTGGAGCCTCTTGTCAGTTCCGGATCAATATCTGTTTCGGATACGTGTCACGCCGCAATGACCCTAAGTGACAATACAGCCGCTAATCTGATTCTGGAAAAACTAGGTGGTCCAGAAGGTCTGACCCGCTTTTTACGCACTATTGGCGACACTATCACCCGGCTGGACAGATACGAAACATCCATGAATGAAGGCAAGCCAGGTGATACAAGGGATACAACAACTCCCTTGGCCATGGTCTCTACGCTCCACAAGATTTTGACAGGTACTGTTCTCTCTGACGGCTCGAAACAGCAGCTTCTGGACTGGATGATGGATAATCAGGTAGCTGGTCCGTTACTAAGGTCAGTCATGCCAACGGGATGGCGGATTGCCGATAGAACGGGGGCTGGTGGCTATGGGTCCCGGTCTATTACCGCACTTGTTTATCCCCCTGAAAGAAAACCGATCTTTATTGCAATTTACCTGACGGAAAATGATCTACCGATTAGCGACCGCAACCACATCATTGCAGAGATTGGGCGCGTCCTTTTCAAAGACCTCCCCCAATTGCCATAAACGATCCTTGCTGCCCACAGTAGAGGGTGGTTGCTCGACACCTTCCCCGTTTGACGGTACACTCTGGGTTCTTAAGTTTCAGGGGGAGCAATAAGGTGACATCAAGACGAGAATTTCTGGCCACATCAGCGGCACTCTACGGCGCATCAGCGTTTGGCGGCACTGCGCGCGCTGCAAGCGCTTTCGGCAGTGCCGACACCATCATAACCGGCGGCACGTTTATCACCATGGAATCAGACACAGCCGCAACCGAAGCGCTGGCAATAAAGAACGGACGCATATTAGCGGTGGGCACCGCGGCGGAGATTGATCCGCTTGCAGGCCCAGCAACGCAGCGGATAGATGCACGGGGGCTGACAATTGTGCCTGGGTTTATCGATGCCCACAGCCACCCGATGATGGCAAACGAGGCCATCAGCACTGATGTTAATTTCCGGACAATTGATGAAGTCATAGAAAGCCTGCGCAAACGCGCTGCCAACACACCGGCTGGTCACTGGGTACTTGGTCATATGTATGATGATACAAAATTTGTCGAAGGACGCCCGCTGCTGCGTACCGATCTTGACAAAGTCAGCCGCGATCATCCCATTTTTGTCCGTCACCGTGGGGGGCACACGGCAGTTATCAACAGCAAAGGCTTTGAAATAGCCAAACTGACTATAGACACACCGGACCCTGACGGCGGTAAGTTCTATCGCGACAATGGGCAGTTTACAGGCAAGGTTGCAGAGCTGGCGCTGGATGTTTTTGAGCAAGTCGGCGTTTGGCCCAAAATAGACCGTGAAACCCTGGCCCGGAATGCCGAACTGATCACCAGAAGAATGGCCGCAACCGGCCTGACATCAACAACAGATGCCTTTGGCACCATGCCTAGCTGGCTGGCATACAGTGACTGCCACCGTGATGAAACCCTGTCCTGTAGGATTGACTTTATGCCGTCCTCATCTGCGTGGCAGGGAGAAGATGCATCCTGTTATGAACTGTTCAAACGGGCAGGCATACTATCCGGATTTGGCGATGATATGCTAAAGGTCGGGGCCGTGAAATTTGCCGCAGACGGATCTGCATCAGAACGCACCATGCGCATGAGCACGCCCTACAAGGACCGGCCTGATGACTACGGTATCCTGACGATGACAGCAGACGCATTGGACGACGCCGTATCCGGAGCATACGAAGCAGGCTTCAGGGTCGGTGTGCATGCAAACGGCGATGTAACCATTGATATGGTGCTGGACAGCTACGAGAAACTATTGCGCGGCAACACAGGGCGAAATACGCGCTTGCGGATTGAACACTGTTCGCTGGTTAATCCATCCATTTTGAAACGCATGAAAGACTTGGGGGTTATCCCCACACCCTTTTATACCTACGCCCACTACCACGGCGAAAAATGGCACGAATACGGTCCCGAGAAAATGGAGTGGATGTTTGCCCACAAGTCCATGCTGGATGCAGGTATTCCTGTTGCCCCGGCATCTGACTTCACACCAGGGCCCTATGAGCCACTTATGGCGCTGCAAAGCCTTGTCACCCGAAAAGACCTGCAAGGCAATGTGTGGGGACCGTCACAACGGGTTTCCATGATGGAAGCCATGACCATTTGCACACGCAACGGGGCCTACGCATCGTTTGATGAAAATAAAAAAGGATCACTTCGTGCAGGCAAACTGGCTGATATTGTCCTGCTGTCTGACAACCCATTTTCTGTGGACCCCGATGCCCTGCAGGACATTCAGATAATACGCACCATCATGAACGGGCGAACAGTATTTGAAGCCTAGCGTGAACCAATAAGTGCCTTAAAACGTACGGGGGAATAGTTCGTAAAGCACCTAGAAGAAATTCTGGCTGACATGGAACAGTTGCGCGACGAAACCGCTTAAACCCGATCACGACTGCGAGAAATATTATCAAACCGGCCTATTGAAGCCTACTTACTTTGGTAGTCCGCTATATATTCAATATAGCTCTTTCAACTTAAATCTGATTCTTATACGATAACAGAAACTTAAAATTGTTATTATACAAATTCAGAGATCGCCATGAGTAGTCCCTACGAACTTTTATATAAAATCCTCCAAACAATGCCTGATCCCGAAGGGGGCATTAATCCCGTCGTTAAAAATCAAATTCAAAACTTTCAATCCCCCAATATTGGTGCAATTCTGGCATTCCCACCAAAAGTAGGTGGGACATTCCTGCGTACCGCTCTTATTGAATTACTCTCTAAAAATTATTATGCATATCTAAGTCGGGGTTCCTATGCATCAACGGACCAGGCCAGAGATTTATATTTTCCGACCTTCCTACATCATCATGTGACGATTGACCCCACGCCAAAAGCGCTGATTGCTCACTGTCATATGCACGCAAACAAACCAAACATTGAGATTATTGAAGTGTTTAAACTCGCAACCATTGTCAATACGCGTAACATTCTTGATACGCTCGTAAGCTACAATGACATGGTTACTAAGGAAGCTGACCAACTGGGCGTGGACTTTCTTTCTCACAGCTCTGAATATTATCGTGACATGACCGAAGATAGACGGCGTTGGTCTCTCGTAAATATTGCGCCTATTTGGTACGCACGGTTTTATGCATACTGGTTGAACTATACCGAAGCATGTCGTGAGGCAGGGAAAATTCCGCCCCTTTGGACCTCCTTTGAAGAGCTCTCCAATGACCCTGAAATATTATTGTCAAAGTTTGCTCGACACGTTGATCCAGCAAACACCTATTCAATCCAGGATATAGACAGTGCGCTACAAAAAACCATGGCCAACAAAAAGGACTTAAGGTTTAACAAGGGCACCAGTGGAAGAGGAGATGCCTTCTTCACCCCTGAAGAGAAAAGTCGCATCCTTGAAATTATGACGTTTTCACCTGAACACACACGGATACTGCAGAGATATGGTGTCCTCTGATCAGCCGTCATGTCAGACACCAAACATACATTTTAAGTCCTACACCGATCACAGCACAGACCGGTGAGATTCTCAAAGCAATCCCAAGGAAGCCTCCATTTTGTGGTGGCTTTCTAAACGATGCCTATGAACGGATTTGAACTACCGCCACACGGCTTTTCAGTTGATACCCAATTGATTTCATGACTTGCCGCTCTGATTATCCAAAGATAAGCTGGTGCGATGATTATCCTATCGCTAATCAACATTATTCAATTGATTATGGCTGCTCAGGCGGCCCTTTTTGGAGGACTTGCCCTGTCGGAGAGGCTTTTTGCCTTTTCCGCCCTGATGTTTACATTCTTCCTGCACATGTCTTTCAACATAATGGTCGATACAGACCACCTCGGGCCATTTACTGACATCACATCATCCTTTGTTTTTTTGTATGGTCCGCTTTTCTATCTGTTCATTAAAGAATTGACACAAGAAGCCAAAACACTGAGGCCGGATGTTTGGTTACATTTTGTCCCTTTTTTCGCTACGATTTTGATAACAATAAATCCGTCAGTGCTCGGGGCGTTATCCTTAGTATCGTTGCTGATTTATGGCATATTGATTTATCGCTATGTGCAGACTTATGACCGGGTTATCGACCGAACATTAAGTGATGCACTATCCGGCCGTTTAACAGGACTGAAATGGCTCTGCGGTTTTCTTGGGATTCTAACCCTGTATGACATTACCCGAACGCTGGCGCATGACATTTTCGGCGTGATGCGTACTGATTTCTGGTTTGCAATTACCATGCTAGGGGTACTTCTGCTTATTAACTGGCTTGCTTTGTTTACCTTTCAATTCAACAAACGATTTAACGGATTATATCCGGGGGAAGAAAGTATCGCATCGACCTTTGAAGCTACGCCGACGGAGGTCAATTCTGAGGACATCAAGCGAATAGAGAACGCAATTGTCCGCCTTGCTGAAGACAATCTTTATTTGCAGCCGGATCTGCGCTTGAAGGACTTTGCAGACCACGTCGGCATGGATGAACGACAACTGTCCAGACAATTGAAGGCGGTTAGTGGCGATCGTTTTCCCAAACACGTACAACGGCTGCGTATAGAAAAAGCCAAAAAGCTGATTCTTGATGCTGAGAAAGCTGGCACTAAGGCTAACTTTTTACGTATCAGTTTTGATGCTGGTTTTAGTGCTAAATCCAGTTTTAACAAGGCGTTCAAGGATGAAACCGGGGTCACGCCCACTCAGTGGCGCTCAGCACAAAACCAGTAAAACGTCTAAATTCTGTTTTTTGGACGCTATGCGTTGCAAGTGCTGACATCTTTTCTGCAGTAGAAAATCAAAAACAGGATAAAAGATGTTAGTAACACGCATGAAATCTACCATGGCCTTGATCATTGCTCTTATAACTACGAGCGCCGGATATACGCAGGATGACGCAGATATCGCAAAGCCTGAGATAATTCATTTTGGACAAGACCTATCGGAAAGCCGAAAATCACTGGCCACCTACTGCGACAATATCAGTGTGCGGGAAATTATACCTGCGGAAATTCCAGGAACGATAACCAGGCAAATGCAACTGGACTGCGAAGGCTTTGAGATGGCTGGCGCAAAACGGCTTGCCGAATTTGTCTACCGTGATGATAAATTGGTTTTGGTTTGGATACTGGTCAACGAGAGTGAATTACCTGCCTTAAGACAGAAGATGATAACCAGTTATGGTACACCTTCTTTCGAAGTAAACGGCGCTTTCACAGCCTTCACCAATCATAGAACGGCTCTTCGTGCGGATATACCCGAATTCCTTTTCTATAGTGCAGATGTGTCGGAGCAATTCGAAAACTGGTTTAGTGCCGCCAGTAACTAACAGGCGACGTTTAACTGACCCGCTGCACTCTTTATAGAGTAGTGACAGATCCAACCCTGAACTTCTAATCGGGAAACAAAAAAGCCTCCACAAAATGGAGGCTTTCTTCCCTGGTCGTTCTTTCCGTTTCTTCCTTCACCGCTCTGTCTGTGTCGAATAGGTCATCCCATGCTGTCGGTGTGTTATTCTCACCGACAACTTCCAGAGACCCCTTGGGTTCTGTTTCAATCTTGTAGACCTGAAACACCAGTAGGTGTCCTTCGACAACCACGCGCGTGGACAGGCCAGACATAATCAGATTTGGTGCTTCCATGCATTTATGGCGGCAATCAAGATCGCCGCCATCCTCATTTGGTGGATTTATTGAGGCCTGACCCTACTTGCGTTTCCCGTCAAATTACTTTCAGCACCGCTTTCCAAGTCATACACGATGATATCATTCCAGTCCCTCTCAGGTGACGGTATACGGTTGAAAATAATTTTCTTGCTGCTTGGGTGCCAGGAAGGGCGCAAATCGGCTACCTGGTTTTCGGTCAATTGGGTCAAATTGCTATTGGCAAGGTCCATCATGTAGATTTCGGTATCGGAAATATTGCCGGGTCCATAGGCAAAAAGAAGCGCGCCGCTATCACTTCTAACTGAGAGGCCGTCGAGAATTTGCCCCTCATTCTCATCAAACTCGACAAGCAAGGTCAAATCACGATGCTTCATGTCAAAACGATAAATCTGATGGTCATTTGGCGAATAGAATATACTGGTTCCATCCGGCGAAATAACAGCCTCCTTGATACCTGTATGTGGAAGCGGAATTTCCCTGTGATCGCCAGAAGATAGATCCAGTATAAACAAATGGGATGTTTCTCTATCTCGCAAACTGGCACGTCGTATGTAACTCAACTGCTGACCATTTGCTGAGCGGGTTGGAAACAGCACCCATTCACCCTGTTCTGGAGCTGCTTCAGTCAAAGCAGTGTATTGTCCGGTTACTTGATCAAACTCATATAAGTTGGAACCGCCAAAAGGCTCTCCTGCGTCTCTTTCAGAGATAAGGTAAAGTTTCGTTTTTCCACAGTTCTCAGGCGTGCAGGCAGCAGGCGCAAGCCACCAGTTTCTGGAGCTTCTGTCGGATAATATTTTTCGATCTGTTCCCTTTGAGGTCATTCGCATCGTCACAGAAGGCAACTTGTGAACCAGCTCCGGATCTTTATCCCTGTAACTATAAAAATAGATGAAATTCCCATCATCGGACCAACGAGGGGCTATTTCATCTCTATTGACTTTGGTGTCACCTTCTCCAACAGTGGCCATTGTAGCCCGCCCCTCAAAGAGACAGATTAAAATGAGGAATATACGGATACTGCGCATAATTAATTCTCCCGCGTTCAGTCATGTTTGCGCTAGCAGAATAGCTTCAAACATTTGCGGGTCAGGTGAAATCAGGTGAAGATGAGTGAAGGAACGAACGATACGCCAAGGGGTAGAGTGCTGAAGGTCTTAGACCTTCGCATCGATCTCGGCAATCGCGAGGTTTTTAAGCAGGGACTGAAGTTGGATCTTCCAGATCTTACGTTTGCATTGCTTGACGCACTTTGTTGCAGCCAAAAAAGTGTCTTGTCTCAAACTGAGTTGGAGGAACTTCTCTGGCCGGGACAAGTGGTCGGCCCAGACGTTTTAAAACAACGTATCAGGTTGTTGCGGAAGGCTCTCGGTCCCTCACCGGATGGAAGTGGTTATATTGTTAACCACAGAGGCAAGGGATATCGTCTTGCCATACCAGCCCAGCCAGCTCACTCGCAGGCTCAAGGCTCTTATTTGCAGAGGTTTTGGTATTTTGGCGTAGCTTTTGCTGCAGTCCTTGTATTGGCAATCATTGTGCTATTGGAAGTCAACAGACCCGAAAGTCTGCTTGTTCGTGTTGAGCCAATGGAGCGGTCAGATACACTTGGACCTGTAAGTAAGAGTTTTGTAGATGGCCTCTCACTTGAACTTGCTACAAAGATTGCGTCGCTACCAAAACTTCGGGCAATCGGTCCGATAGACCTGAGCAATGATAAAGATGTTGATGTTGTTCTAAGGGGTCAGCTTGCCAAAGGCTCAGACAGACTGCATCTCGTCGTATCGCTATCCGACTGGAAGACAGGCGAGATAGTATGGGGGCAGACCTATGACCGCCCATTTGAGGAGGTTTTTGAGGTTCAACGAGATATCGCATTGCATATCTCGTTCATGTTGTTTGACCAGGTTGATCCTGAAGCTTCGGAAAGACTGAAACAGGGACCGACAAAGAATTATCAGGCGTACGCACTCTTCGTCCAAGCGCTCGGCTCGAAGGATCGTGACAAGGCGCTTGCGCTTGAATATGTATCGGCGGCTTTGATTCACGACCCAAGCTTTGAAGCAGCAATAAAGCTAAAAAGAGTTCTTGAGGGAGGTAGCTGACCCGCTGCACTCTTTACAGAGTAGTGACAGATCCAACCCTGAACTTCTAATCGGGAAACAAAAAAGCCTCCACAAAATGGAGGCTTTTTTAAATGGTGCCCGGGGGCGGATTTGAACCACCGACACGCGGATTTTCAATCCGCTGCTCTACCCCTGAGCTACCCGGGCTCACCAATCTTAGAATCGCACAACAAGCGGGGTAGTGCCGTGGTGCGCACGCGCTTTTAGCCAATATACGCGGTCCTTGCAAGCCCTCTTTTTGAGAATCTGTGAAATAATTCCACAGCCTGACTTTGGGGCCCGTAAATCCAGCGGTAAAGCCCTGATCAGGCTTCTCTGTCGCCCGGATCAATTCCTTCGACCGGGGCATTGCCCGGCAGGACATATTCTTCATTCAACCATTTACCCAAATCCAGATCTGCACAGCGTTTTGAGCAAAACGGACGGTATTTCGGATCAACTGGTTTGTCACACTGGGGACATTTTGCGGGGGCCGCGTGGTCGGTCACTGACTTGTCTCCGATTAGTTGGTTTTAAGATAAACGTCTGAACCCTGCCCGGCCTGTATCTCGAGCTGCCGACTGGTCTTGGTCTTCAGGGCCTCCACATAGGTGTCCAAACGCGCAAGCTCAGATATCACTGCGTCCGGTGCCTGCAGAATAAGCGTGCCTGGCTGGCCACTGCGCCCAACCCGGAGCGCACGATCAAGCAGGGTCAAGGCTTCTTCGCGCGGGTTCACCACTGGCTTGCGTGCACGCTGCATTCTGTCGCGCAGGCTAATGCCCTTGCGCTTGCGCGTAAATTCCACAAGCCCGAAGTTAGAGATACCCGAATGCCGTACCGGTACAGGATCATCCCGCAAAGCATCATCAAGGGTTGCCATCAGTTCAGCTGCAGCCCCTTTGCCTGACATATCAATAAAGTCAGCCACAATCAGGCCGCCAATATCCTGAAACCGGAGATGATAGGCAATTGCCATCGCTGCTTCGAGATTAACAGTGATTTTTGCCTCGGCCGCAGAGCGCCCCTTCAGTGCCCCGCCCATATTCACATCCACCACAGTCAGCGCGGGGGTCGGCGTAATGGATATCCAGCCGCCACAGGGCAGTTCAATCCGATCAGACAGAGCTTCGTCAATCGCTTCGGTCACGCCGTAAAATTCGAAAAGTCCCTCGGTTTCCTTGCCCGCTTTAATACGGTCCGCAAGATCAGGATACGAGGTCCGCGCTATCTTCTGTGCGGCCAGTGTTTCTTCCACACCGTCAATCAGAATATCTGCGCTGCTTGTGTTCATCGCCATCAGGCAGGCCGTAGCCGGGGACGGCGCATACACAAGGCCTGGCGCACTTTTCGCGGGTGCTGCAAGTGCTTGCGCAAATGTTTCAGCTTCCCTGACAACTGCCTCTGCACCCACCAGGCTGGCACGGGTCCGCACAATAACGGCATGATGCGCACTGACAGCCTCGAGGCCGCTTTTCAACGTGCCAATCACATGGGGTTTCAAGTCTTTGGAAAAATTCAGACGTGCACCGTGTTCCAGCGTCACATACCGTCCCGCAAGCCGGGGCCGCGGCGTAACAGACAGCGCTTTACCCTCAGCCGCAGCAGGTTCGGCAATTACCTGTACGCGGATCATCTGACCAATCTGCAGACAGTCCTGAATACGGTCGACGCGCTTATCAGCGATTTGTTTGGCACGCTGCAGGTTCATCACCCCGTCAAAACCGCCCAAGTCCAGAAACGCCAGATCAGACGCCGCATCAAATGCGGTTACACGTGCATCAAACAGGGCGTCCACAGGATGATACTGCGGGTCATCGAAAAACTGCAAAGATACAGGAAAACCTTCGTCGTCAATCTCTGCAGCGCGCCATCCTCCAAATCGGGGCTCAATAACGGTTAGAAAATCGGTCATGCCGTGTGTCTCCAGTGTGCCTCAAGCCAGTGCCCCACTTCAAAAAGCGGCAGCCCAACGACACTTGAATACGACCCGGACAGAAACCGCACAAATGTTGCCGCAGGGCCCTGTATTGCATACCCGCCTGCTTTACCGTGCCAGTCACCGTCCGCCAGATACTGCTTCATCTCAGACGCGCTTAACCGTTTGAAGGTTACACTGGTGGAGACAGATTTGGTATGCTGTACTCCATCTTTTGTAACAATTGATATGCCAGAGATAACCCGGTGTTTGCGACCAGACAGCAAAGAAAGACAGCGCCGGGCTGTCGCTTCATCTTCTGCTTTTGGCAGGATTCTGTGACCGCAGGCAACGACCGTATCTGCGGCCAGGATAAGACTGCCTGCATGCCGGGTGGCGACAAGCGCAGCCTTTTCCTGCGCGATACGTTCCGCATACTCTTTGGGGCGTTCCCCCGCGCGCGGTGTTTCATCAATATCCGCGGGATCAATTGCATTCGGCACAACACCAATCTGCGCGAGCAAGTCACGGCGACGGGGCGATGCAGATGCAAGAATAAGAGGGATCGTCATAGGGCCTCCCGCAGGTCGCAAATGTTAGGAAACAAGGTGTGCAACCCGGTCAGGCAGCTTACTTGAAGCGGTAGGTGATACGACCTTTAGTCAGGTCATATGGCGTCAGTTCAACAAGAACATCATCGCCTGCCAGAACTCTAATCCGGTTTTTGCGCATTTTTCCTGCAGTATGACCAAGGATCTCATGATCATTTTCCAGTTTCACGCGGAACATAGCATTTGGTAGCAGTTCAGTTACCGTACCACGCATTTCCAATACTTCTTCCTTTGCCATTCTTGCTCCTTTTAATTATGGCAACCTTTGAAACTTCTCTGCAAGGCAGGGAAATTTTGCGCCTATCAATGGCTCTATTGGCGCCAAAATGCAACAGTTTTGGCCGAATTCACTGATATTATAGCATAAAAACCCGATAAACCGGGCGTCGCTGTGATCATTGGGCAACGCCTGAACTGCAGATGCGCCCCCGAATTTTAAATTTTTCACCGGAACGAATGGCCGAGAAACATCACGGAAAAACGAGACTTGCCCCTTTAAGTATTGGCAAAAGCGTCAGCAATCCGGCATTCAAGCCGATCCCGGACAAGGCGATAACTATCCAGAACCTGATTACGATTACCTTCTGCCTCCGCCGGGTCAGGCGTAAGCCAATAGTCAACCCGAATGTCCTTATCAGCGACCAGTTCCTGAATTTTATCCCGCGACTCGGGCGTCAGGGCGACAATCATGTCAAAGTCATCAATACGGATATCCTGCAGCGTTTTGGCTTCATGATCAGAGATATCGATATTGAGCTCCTGCATCGCTGCAACGGAAAAACCATCCAGGGTGCCAGCAACCAATCCTGCACTATCAACAAAAACCCGGCGCTTGAAAAATCTGGTTGCCAAAGCCTCTGCCATCGGGCTTCGGACTGCATTCTGATTACAGGCAAATAAAATGCTGCGCAGCTTTTTCGGTTCAGTCGCCCCCATTAGATTGGCCCCCGACCTTCTTTAAGATGCAGCACACAAACAAGTGTAAACAGCCGGCGTGCGGTCTGGTGATCAACCTTCACTTTACCGTCAAGGCGCTCGGCCAGCAGTTCGCTACCTTCATTATGAATACCCCGCCTACCCATATCAATGGCTTCGATCTGCGAGGGACTAGCCGTTTTAATCGCTTCATAATAGCTATCGCAAATGGCAAAATATTCGCGAATAATCCGGCGAAATGGGGACATGGCTAGCCGAAAGGACATAAGCTCAACACCGTCTTTCGACCGGATATCAAACATCAAACGGCCTTCAATGGTTCCAAGCGTCAGCTTATAAGGCCCCGGATAATCCGGATCGGAAGACTTCACCAGTTGAAAACTATTTTCCTCCAGCAGGTCATAGATAGCGACACGTCTTTCATGATCAACCTCGGCGCTCCAGCGCACAATGGTCGATTCGTCTAGCGATACATCTATCAGCCTGTAATCCGTCATGGAGTTATGATTGCCTGTCCTTCAGTCGAATGGCAACTGAAAGTGCGTGAGCATCCAGATTTTCCTTGTGCGCAAGAGTCACTGCAGCTGGCCCGATCTTTTCGAGCGACTGCGCCGTACACTCAACGAAACTGGTACGTTTCATAAAGTCATAAACGCTTAGGCCACTGGAAAAACGTGCTGACCGCGCGGTTGGTAACACGTGGTTTGGACCCGCCACATAATCGCCAATCGCCTCTGGTGTATAACGCCCCATAAAGACCGCACCGGCATGTTTGATCATGCTCATCAAACTTTCAGGGTCTTCGATCGCCAGTTCCAGATGCTCCGGTGCCAACCGGTCAATCAGGGATACAGCATCCAAAAGCGTGGGGACGACAATAACCGCACCGAAATCTGCCCAGCTTTTGCCTGCAATGTCGGCCTTGGGCAGAGTTTGCAAGTGCACATCAACCGCCTTGACCACAGCATCCGCAAAATCCTGACAGTCTGTAATTAATATGCTTTGCGCCGCTGTGTCATGCTCCGCTTGCGACAGAAGGTCAGCTGCGATCCAGGCGGGATCATTCTTATTATCCGCGACCACAAGAATCTCTGACGGGCCAGCAATGGTATCAATACCAACACGACCAAAGACCTGTCGTTTCGCCTCTGCAACGAATGCATTACCGGGTCCAACGATCTTGTCTACACCGCAAATAGTCTCTGTACCGTACGCAAGGGCTGCAACTGCCTGTGCGCCACCAATTCTATATATTTCAGTGACACCGGCAATACGGGCAGCGAGCAGGACAAGCGGGCTTAACACACCGTCCGGTGTTGGTACGGTCATCACGATACGGTCTACGCCCGCAACCTTCGCCGGGATAGCATTCATCAATACGCTGGACGGATAGCTTGCAAGCCCACCCGGCACATACAGTCCGGCCGCGTCAACGGGCGACCAGCGTTGCCCAAGGCGAACACCCGCTTCGTCTGTATAATCCAGCTCTTCCGGTGTCTGACGTGCGTGAAAGGCCTGTATCCGGTCCGCAGCAAACTGTAGCGCGGCCGCCGTGTCCGCATCCACTTCGGCACAGGCTGCATCCACTTCGGCGGAAGATATTGCAAGCCCCGCACCGTGTGCGTCAAACCTGTCGAACTTTGACGTATAATCATACAGCGCCTCATCACCGCGGGCAGTTACATCCCTGATAATGCCTGCAACTGTTTCCCGAACGTCCTGATCAGTTTCCCGTTTGGCATGCAACAGTGCCGTGAAAGCGGCTTCAAAACCATCAGCCCCAAAGGTCAAAAAACTAGGCATCTTTCAGCGCCTCTTTAAAGCGGTCGATCCAATAATTAATTTCTTTCGGCCGTGTTTTGAATGCAGGACGACTGATCACAAGGCGCGAGGTAATATCCGTCAGAACCTCTACTTCCTTCAGGTTATTCGCCTTCAACGTGCTGCCGGTGGACACCAAATCCACAATCCGGTTACACAGCCCGAGGGACGGCGCCAGTTCCATTGCGCCATTCAGCTTGATACATTCTGCCTGTACCCCGCGCGATGCATAATAGCAGCGGGTCAGGTTCGGGTATTTGGTCGCAACCCTGATGTGGGACCATTCTTTTGGGTCCACCTCATCCGCATCAACCGGCATCGCCAGCGACAAACGACAATGACCAATATTCAGATCAAGCGGTGCATACAGGTCATCATATCCAAATTCCTGCAATACATCGTTACCGACCACACCAATTTGCGCGGCCCCGAATGCAACGAAGGTAGCGGCATCAAACGCCCGCACACGAATAATCGTCAGGTTATCAATATTGGTCTTAAATTCGAGCTGTCTGGACTTGGGGTCATCAAACGCTGCTTCGGGGATAATGCCTGCCTTGTTCACCAGCGGCATAACCTCTCCCAGAATACGACCCTTGGGCAAGGCCAGAACCAGTTTCTCACTCATCTGCATCGGACACGGATCCTATGAATGTTTCGGTTTTCCAAGTGCGTCCCAGCTATCGCCAATATCTGTCAACAAACCATCGACACACTCTGCTTGCAGTCTGATGGCAGGTCCACCCGAAAAAGTAAAGGTGATCTCTGTTAATTCCCCATGTTTTTCCGCCACAATCGCCAGAAGTGACAAGGTATCACCAGAACCCTTTTCACCAAGATCGATATTCTTCAGTTTGGCCGCCAATATACCGTCCAGATGCAGGGCAGTGCGAACACGCTCGCCCTTCGGCTTGCGGAACCAGCGACGCTTTTCCCAGCGAAACCGGTTACCGATAAGGGCGAATCTGCGCTCTGATGGTATCCAGATGATATCAGTATCCACAATTGCTGCATCCTGCAGAAGCGCAGATGCAACAGTTAGGTCCTCTTGTGTTTGCAAGGTAAGTTTTAGCGACTCTGACATACAGTATCCAAAATTTCCAAATCAACAGGACCATATGTAGGCATTCAGACGCCCCCTGTACAGCCCCGTTGTTGTAAGGGACTTTCTACCGCCCCCTAAACGCACCTGACTATCAACGTGTGTTCCGAAAGGTGTTACCCGGGAACCCTGTCAATATCTGCGCCCAGCGCCCGCAGCTTTTCTTCAAGCCGTTCATACCCGCGGTCCAGATGGTAGAGACGGTTCACTGACGTCTCCCCTTCTGCCACCAGCCCGGCCAGCGCAAGTCCCATGCTGGCACGCAGATCAGTTGCCATCACCGGCGCTGATTTCAGGCCGCCAACACCGCGAATAGTGGCACTGGATCCAGTGACGGTGATATCCGCCCCAAGAC
The DNA here is from genome assembly GCF_014656395.1 of Kordiimonas sediminis. GTDB lineage: Bacteria > Pseudomonadota > Alphaproteobacteria > Sphingomonadales > Kordiimonadaceae > Kordiimonas_A > Kordiimonas_A sediminis. The sequence continues at coordinate 1,135,286 of NZ_BNCI01000001.1, read as the reverse complement.
GACACAGCTCCGGCACATGCATAAAGCGGTTTTCAAAAATGGCTTCCGTGATCACACTGGCCCCGTCTGCAATGGTGGCCAGTGCCATAAACTGCGCCTGCATATCGGTTGGAAAACCGGGGAAAGGCTGAGTTACAATATTGAACCCCTTGATTGGACCGTTCGCCGCAACACGGACACCATTTGGCTTTTCTTCAACAATGCCACCTGCCTCGGTAATCTTCGTTAGCATCGCCCGCATGTCGGCAGCTTCCGCGCCTTCCAGAATAACGTCCCCGCCTGTCATCAGGGCAGCGACTGCATAACTGCCTGCCTCAATCCGGTCAGGCATGACCTTGTGGGTGGTTCCGTGCAAGCGGTCGACACCTTCAATGGTGATAGTTTCGTGCCCTGCTCCGGTGATCTTTGCCCCCATGCTGTTCAGACACTTGGCAAGATCGATAATCTCAGGCTCCCGCGCGGCGTTTTCAATCGTTGTCGTACCCTTTGCCAGAACCGCCGCCATCAAGGCATTTTCCGTCGCCCCAACGCTGGGAACGGGGAAATTAATAAGTCCACCTGTCAAACCCGTTGGCGCACTGGCCCGGACATAGCCGTCTTCCAGATCAATGCGGGCACCCAGTGCTTCCAGCGCCAGAAGATGGAAATCAATCGGGCGGTTACCGATCGCACACCCACCAGGCAGCGAGACAATTGCCTCGCCCGCGCGCGCGACAAGTGGCCCAAGCACCAGAATAGAGGCCCGCATTTTCCGGACGATATCATAAGGGGCGACCGTGTCATTGATGCTGGCTGCATTGAACGTCATGGACCTGCCCGACAATCTGCCACCTTTACCGCCTTCGATGGTGACTGCCACCCCCAAATGGTTCAACAGGTCGGTCAGGGTATTGATATCAGCAAGCCGCGGCAGATTGGTCAATGTCACCGGATCAGCCGTCAAAAGCGGTGTACACATAAGCGGCAAGGCCGCATTTTTTGCACCACTGACAGGTACGGTTCCAGACAGCTTTTTACCGCCGCGAATGACCAGTTTTTCCATTAATTCGTCCTAACACTTAACTTTTCAGTGTGCATACGGGAATCCCGTGCACGCCGTATTTACCATCTGCCCATTGGGTACCGCTGGAAAACGGCTGCAATAGGGCCACAGCGTGCCAAAATTTCGCCCACTCAGCTCGTAGCCTTAGTCTATACTTTCGGCAAGGTTACGCCCGTCTGACCCATATATTTACCGCTGCGGCTGTTATAAGGGGTTTCACAAGGCTCATTGCCCTGGAAGAACAGGAACTGACAAGCCCCTTCATTCGCGTAAATCTTCGCAGGCAGTGGTGTTGTGTTGGAAAATTCAAGCGTGACATGCCCTTCCCAGCCCGGCTCCAGTGGTGTCACATTCACTATAATGCCGCACCGTGCGTAGGTCGATTTACCAAGGCAGATAACCAGAACATCTTCTGGAATTCGGAAATATTCCACGGTGCGGGCAAGCGCGAAGCTGTTTGGCGGAATGATGCAGACATCCGTATCCCGATCAACAAAACTTTTCGTGGAGAAGTTTTTCGGGTCCACAATCGCGCTGTCTACGTTGGTGAAAATCTTGAACTCTGGTGCCACGCGAGCGTCATAGCCATAAGAAGATAAGCCGTAGGAAATATTATCCCCGCGCACCTGACCGTCTACAAATGGCTCAATCATGCCATTTTCCTGTGACTGTGTGCGTATCCACTTATCGGACATGATAGACATGCGGGCCCTCCCCTTGGAAATTTATTACCTGTATGAAGCCGGTTTTAAGCCAATATCCTCTTATCGGCAAGTTTAGATTAGGGCGCACGGCGCACGATTCTGCTTTCCTGATATTTCGTGGTAAACTGTCTCTGTTCGGAGTAGCCAATCACCTGAGGGGGCTAAAGAGCAATGACACTGAAAATTATCGGGGCGGGCTTCGGCCGCACGGGGACCATGTCCATGAAACTGGCACTGGAACAGCTTGGCTTTGGCCCCTGCCACCATATGGAAGAAGTCCTGCAAAACCGGGAGAAGCACCTGCCTCTCTGGCATGACGCCGCATTCGGCAAACCGGTTGACTGGAACAAGGCCTATGCCGGGTACCGTTCTGCTGTCGACTGGCCAACCGCCGCCTACTGGCCCACCCTTGCAGACCATTTCCCTGACGCCAAAATCCTATTGACCACCCGCAGTGCGGAGAGCTGGGTCAAAAGCATCAAGGCGACCATATTCCAAACACTGGAGAACCCACCACCAAATCCTGACCCCTACGACATAATGTTTGGCGCCATGATTGAAAAAATGATCAAGGAGACAACCTTCGGTGGGGACATTACGAACGATGACCACCTGATGCAGGTGTTCAATGCGAACGTTGCCGCTGTTCAAGCATCTTTCCCAGGTGACAGGCTTCTCGTTTATACAATTGGTGACGGGTGGGAGCCTTTGTGTGCCTGGCTAGGCGTCCCGGTGCCCGATACGCCCTATCCGCGCACCAATAACAAGGAAGAGTTCTTTACGCTTTTAGAAGAACTGGCGCAGAAAAATCATCAGCCCGGAGACAGCCCCCCAAACACGTGACATGGGCGGCAAAGACATAGCTTTAGTATAATCTCAAAGGGGTTTGCCGATCTGGCTTAAGTAGAGCTGACTAAAGTAGGTCTGGCTAAAGATCGTCTTCGCCCGTGTCCTTACGGTCCCTGGCCTGGCTTTTACGGCGGCGCAGGTTTGCACGCAGAGCCTCTGCCAGACGCGCCTGCTTGTCTGCGTCTTTCAGGCGTTCTTTCTGCTTTTTGCCAGTGCCTTCGGGGGCTTTGTTTTCTTGATCTGTCATAATGTGCCAAGCTATAAGCGACTGAATCCCAAAATCAAGAACAAAAAGTCGCGTGAAAAGACTCTTTTAAGCTTGATTCAAAGCGGCCAGTATGGCAACTAGCCTGCCGTGACGTTCGCCGTCATCCCGCTTTTCAGCGTGCTGCCGTAGCTCAGGGGTAGAGCACTCCCTTGGTAAGGGAGAGGTCGGAAGTTCAAATCTTCTCGGCAGCACCATTTCCTCAAACTATCTTGAAGCAAACAAACGGTCCTGTATAGCAAGCAGGCTGTTATCCGGTATTGTGTTCCAGCGCCAATATACCTATCGTTGACAGGCATTTTTTCGACACCAATCAAGAGAGACTATTTATGATCAAATTTGTTAAAACGGCATGTGTGATCGCCGCTGCCTTTTCCCTGTCTGCCTGCGGCAGTAACGACGAAGACGTTCTTGCGGACTATATCGCAGAAAAAGACAGCAAATACGCAGCAGAAGCTGACTGCATTGCAGAGGCACTTACGGCAGAAGTTGGTGAAAACCAGATGAAAGAATGGGCAGAGAAAATCGAGAAAGACGGCAAGCTTAGCGCGCTTGACCTAACTTTCATGAAAAACCTGCCAGAGGCCGCGAAAGTGTGCCTGAAGGACTAAGTCATTCTCCAATGACGTAACAGTTCAAGGCCGGGAAGATGCCTGCTGGTATAGTGCGCTTCCCGGCTTTTAGTATACTGAACCCCTTTAAAAACAGCTCTTCTTAGTACCCCTGTCTCAGCAACGCTAGGACGCCCCCTGCCTATTACCGATCTTCACTGAAACGTCCACAGACCCAGCCACCATGTGGCAACCGCGCCGACCATACCAAGACCAATCACGATACGGATTACCGGGTTTGCATGAAGACCGGGCACAGCAACCGACCGCGCCGGATTATCAGGGTCCCAGCTAACTTTATGCAGCGGTTCTGCCTGAATTTTGGCGATCAGTCTGTCTATTTGCTGTTCGGTGTAATAGGCACCCGCCGCAAGATCATACCGATCACACGTATAGTCGCGCCCCAGTGCTGCATACTGATAGGTGATATCAAGCTCGAACATTCGGCGACTTTTACCGACACCGCCCCGTTTACCGATATGGGATAGCGTCGCGACAGACGCTGGCCAGCGGCGTGATCTGACCCCCTCCAGACTGTGATGAAGCCCAGACCAGACGATGAAAAGACCAAGAATAAAAAGCCCCAAGGCCGCCATGGTGATAAAGGTCTCTGACCGGGTAAAAACCGCAACCGGAATGATAAGTGCCGTCACCGTCAGAAAAAGTGTGGACGAAGGATGCTGGCCCATCGCCACCCTGTGTAGCAAACTTAATGTTTTATCCGGCACTATCCTACCCTCTCGGTGTAATTCTTATGAGACGAATTCGGCTTTATCACCCCAATGCACCGAAAATGCTTCACACTTTCTTTTTATTTCCTCAGTAGGGTTCACAATAAAGAATGTTCGTGAACTGTATGCCCGCCATCTCAGGGCAACCACATTACCTCCCAAGGCATTCATCCAATATTCAATCTCCTTAGCGTGACCTCCCTTAAAGCGGCTATTATGATGATAAATAACGGCAACGCGACCCTCAGCTAGTCGAAGTGCCTCACTGATTGGAAGTCTTTTCCATGATTTACTACCCCCATATGAAAAGCGCTCATCAAGGCACAGCCCATTATCCGGATCAGCAAATACAATATTAGCATCGCTTACCTTCTTTAAAACTCCATCGAACCAATTCTTACGCCAGCTTTGTCTGTCTTTTATTGATGTTGAAGAATTTTTCAGCAATTCTGAATGAAAGACAACATTTGTAAAAATGCCTCTTTCCGAGACTTCTTTAACAGAGCGTTTTCCAGACACTACAATCTGCTTCAATTCATCAAAAAGGGGCGCATCCATATAACGCCATTTCTTAGGTTGCTGATAAAATGTAATATGTTTTCCATCAGCGTTATGCTGCTCATCAGGAAATAAATACCAAGCAATTCCTAACTTTCTAGACCCTTGTATGGCCCTTAATAATCCATACTTCGCATAATCCCCGATATCTCCAATATATCTATCCTGCATCGACCCCCTCCGAACACAAAATTTTACCAGATTGAACAATCATTCTTAATTTTTTAACAAAACTCAATACCTGCAACACTCTGCTGGCTAGTTCTATCGTTTATTAATTTCAAGACGAAGGTTAATTCGCGAATACTTTCACCTGTAACAATACCGTAACATAAATGCCATACCGCGCAATAAATTTACCTAAAGGCACCACTATGTATTTCTTTGATGCGTATTTGTACCTATAAATACGCCATAAATTTTACATCGATAAAAATGTGTATGGTTTCAAAAGAAACTTTTTAGCCCGCATTAGCGTGTAAATTTATTAACAACAATAAACATCTATCATGAGATGAAAACGTGTCAAAAACAGACAAGAGGGAACACATCCTGCATGAGAAAGAACACTTTTTTTAAAGCTGCCTTACTGGGCAGTATTTTTGGCCTGTCCGTTGCGCCTTTGCACGCACAGGATACAGCCAGTAGCGGCGAAGAGATTGAAGAAATTTCTGTCGTTGGCTCACAGATTAAGGGCGCAAAAGTCGCCGACACCCTGCCCGTTTCAGTTGTATCGTCCGAAGACGTTGAACTGACAGGCGCTTTTTCCGGTGACGAACTCTATCGTTCCATCCCCCAAATTGGTTTTTCAACATTTAACGATAACAACACGTCCGGCGGCATTAACGGCGTTCGTGGTGACGTTAATTCAATGAACCTGCGCGGGCTTGGCACCGGTAACACACTTGCCCTGATCAACGGGCGCCGGATGGTACTGCACCCCGGTTTCCAGACTGAGCTGCTGGTCCCTGTAGTATCGCCCAACACAAACGTTCTGCCGACCATGGGCATTTCCCGCGTGGAAGTTCTGCGTGACGGTGCGGCGGCGATTTACGGCGCGGATGCTGTTGGCGGTGTGATCAATACCGTCCTGCAAAACAACTTTGAAGGCTTGGAAGTTCAAGGCCGCATTGGTGCTGTGGACGGCACCAGCCGCGAAGAATATAGCCTGAATATGAAAGCCGGTTTTGAGCTGAATGACGGCGCGACGCATATCAATATTTTCGGTGGCTATTTCCACAGAAACGCTGTGCCGTCCAGCGAACGTCTAGCTTCCAGATCATCTGATCGCAGACCCTTGCTTGAAGGGACAGAATGGGAAGGCGACACGGCATTTGATAACCGGTCTTCGAGTTCACCATGGGGCCGCTTCGAGGCAGATGACAGCCTGGACAGCCTAGGCGACGATGATTTCCACGCACGCCCTTGTAGCACCGTGTCTGACGGCGCGGCGTTTCTGGATGTTGGCAACGGTGTTTGCCTGACCGAAGGTGGCGGCACCAGTGATCTGGGCCGTGATCTCTATTACGACCACGACAATCACCGCAGTTTAAACTCGAAGATTGACCGCTTCAATGTTTTCTCCATGCTGACGCATGAGTTTGACAGCGGCACAGAGTTTTACGCAGAAGCTGCATACTACCGCAGTAAAACCTGGCGGGAACAGGCAAACGGCTCGGTTCTAAGCTCGCAGCGTTTTTATATTCCGGAATCCAACTATTATAATCCGTTTGGCGAAGATATCGAGGTACGTTACTGGCGACCAAACGATCTTGGCCCCCGCATTGGTGAAGTGACCGGCGAAACATACCGTGTTCTTGCGGGTCTGCGCGGCGCCTGGGGTGACTGGGACTATGACACTGCGATCCTTTATAACAAGGCTACCAAACACGATCTGACGCGTAACCGCTACTCGCTGACCAAGTTACAGCAGCAGCTGGCGCTTGATACACCAGATGCCTACAACCCGTGGCTGGGCGATGTCCGTAATGGTGGTACTGCAAACTCTCAAACCGCACTTGATGCAGTTCGCATTGATGTCACACGGGACGGTATGACAGACCTGTTCCTGACAGATTTCAAACTGTCGAACGCATCCTTATTCACATTGCCTGCCGGTGAAATCGGTATGGCTGTTGGTGTCGAAGCACGGAACGAAAGCTTTTCTGACGACCGTGATGACCGCCTTGACGGAACCATCACCTTCACAGACATGGTAACCGGCGAGTTTGTGACAACAAGTGATGTTCTGGGTTCAAGCCCAACGCCTGACACATCCGGCAGCCGCTGGGTGCTGAGTGCTTTCACGGAGTTTGCTGTCCCAGTTATCAGCCCGGATATGGAAATCCCGCTGGTACACAGTCTTGATCTGCAGTTGGCCGCACGGTACGAGAAGTTCGATTATTCCGGCTCAACTGTGAAACCAAAAGTAGCTGCATCATGGGTAGTCACCCCCGGTCTGATGCTGCGCGGTGCATGGTCCGAAGGCTTCCGCGCGCCTAACCTTGTGCAGATTTTCGACGAAGGTATTCGCCGCGTGAACACGCGGGAGGACTATTACAGCTGTCTGCCTGATGTCATCAATGGCATTGAAGATAATCTCGAGGGCTGTTCTGGCGTGGGTGTTGAAAGTGTGCGGTCAGGTTCTGATAAACTGAAGAACGAAAACACAACACAGTGGAATATTGGTGCCGTGTTCCAGCCAGAGTTTGCACCAGGCCTGACAGTTACTGTTGATTACTGGAAGCTGAAGCAAAACGGCTTGGTTGGTATTTTTGGTGACCAGAACCAGCTGGCGTATGAGCTGTTGCAACTGCTGCGCGGCGAAACATCCGACAGTGTTGTGCGCGGCGCACCGGACCAGGATGCCATTGACCGGTTTGCCGGTACCGGCCTTACCGCTGTTGGTGACATTATCGAGGTACACGACCCCTACCTGAATCTTGATAACAGAACTGTGGCCGGCATTGATATCGCCGTCATTCAGCAAATTGAAACGGATAACTGGGGTGACTTCACCTTCAAGCTGAATGCTGCAAAGCTGGACCGTTTTGATCAAAATGTGGGTGAGTTTGCAACCACGCTGCAGGCTGACCTTGACACTGAGCTTAGTAAACTGGGTATTGCCAATCCAATCGATGTAGGCGGTGTTGGTGATCTGGTTCGGGAAAACGGTCGTCCGAAATGGCGCTATACAGCAGGTCTGAACTGGCGCAAGGACAACTACGGTGCCGGTCTTCAGGGACGTTATGTTGGCTCTTTCTACGAGACCAGTGCAACACAGGATGACACTGGTGAATATTGGACAGTGGATAGCTGGTTCACCGTGAATGCCAATATTCATTACACGTTCCAGGAAGGCCCGCTTGAAGACACAAGGGTACGTCTGGGTGTCACCAACCTCTTTAACGAGTTGCCACCACTGGCTGATGAAAGTTACGGCTTCTTCGGCAGCATCCATTCAGCCAAGGGTCGGTTCCTCTATCTGGACATCAAAAAATCCTTCTAGGATTTAGCATTAGACTTTACTGCAGGACTTCGGTCCTGCAGACTGCGGCCATGACAAGTCCATGTGACGCCCACCAAATCTGAGAGTATCCAGAATGCCAAGATATTTTACCCAAATTCGTATTTCGTCCCTGTTCATCCTTGCTGCAATGATGGTACTGGCGCCCCCCCTGTCTGCAAAATCGACAGAAACCGCCACTGGCAAAATCACCTGTGCCAGCAAAACTATCACCCTGCGGACAGACTTTCCCGGCGGGCAGGCACGGGCATGCAGCGTGTCTGACGATGGTGCTTTCACCCTGACAATCGGCCCAGAGGATGAGCCACCGATCAATCCAAGCCCGTGGTATGCTTTCAAGCTGAAGGCAGCAGAGGCAAGCCCGGTTCAGATCACACTGTCGTATCAGCATGGTTGGCACAGATACTGGCCAAAAGTCAGCACAGATGGCAAGGTTTGGACCAAACTAAGCGCGGACAATATCGTGGCTGAAAAAGAACAAATGCAGATGACACTGCCTGCCTTTACCGGTGATTTGTATGTCGCGGGGCAGGAAATTATCGCACAGCCCTATTATCTGGACTGGTATAAACGACTTGCTGCCACATCCAACATACAGACAACCGTTATTGGACAATCTGTCGAAGGGCGCGATATCCACAAATTGGAAACGGCTCCTGATGGCGACAGCCGAAAATATATTTTCCTTGTGGGCAGACAGCATCCGCCAGAAGTAACAGGCGCGCTGGCATTCTTCCCGTTTGTTGAAACGCTTCTGGGTGATAGTGCACTCGCAAAAGAGTTTCGCCAGAAATTCGGCATCGTGATGATCCCGCTGGTAAACCCGGACGGTGTCGACAACGGCAACTGGCGCCATAATATGCAGGGGCAGGACCTGAACCGTGATTGGGGCCTGTTTGACCATCCTGAAAGCCAGGCAATCGAACAGGAGCTGGAACGCTTTGCCAAACAGGATGACATTGCCCTGTTCCTTGACTTCCATTCCACGAACCGGAATGTGCTCTACACACAAGGTGACGAAGAAGAAACCAAACCCGATATGTTTGCACGCCGCTGGTCCGCGGCTGCGATGAAACGACTAGATGGTATGTACGAACTGGAACATGCGGAACGCCCATCAGCGGATTACACCCCTGATCAGCGGGCCTATTATACATCCAAAAATTATATGTACCGGACCTACGGTATCGCTTCTATCACCTATGAAGTCGGTGATAAAACAGACCGCACGAAGCTGAAGAAAGCGGCCGAGGTTTTTGCCGAAGAAATGATGACAATTCTACTCGAAGATCTGAAAGACTAATCCGTCTTGTACGGTAACCACCGACTATCCCCTTTAAGATATTGGCGGAAGGCACTTTCCTTCCGCCATTTTTATGGTCGCCAGAGCAACGACCGCTAGTCAGCATGAAAACCCTTATTCTGCCCTTAGGGCATGGATAGGGTTCGACCGTGCAACACGTACCGCATGCCCCCCAACCGTTATCCACGCAATGACCAAGGCCGTAAAACCCGCCGTGGCAAAAGGCACCACCCCAAGATCAATACGGAATGCAAACTGTTCCAGCCATCCCTGAAGCAGGAAAAAGCTCAGTGGCCAGGCGATTACGTTCGCCACCAGAACCGGTTTGGAAAAATCCCAAAGAAACTGCCTTGTGATGGCAGTCACGCTGGCACCCATGACTTTGCGCACACCAACCTCCTTGGTTCTGCGGCCAATAGTTAGCCCCGCCAAACCATAAAGCCCAATACAGGACACCAGAACGGCAAGGGCCGCAAACAAAGCGAATAAATCCCCCTGATGTTCTTCTATGCTGTAGAGCTGCGCCAGTCTTTCATCCAGAAAATCCCGCCGGATGGGCCGCCCTGGCACTGCCTGGTTCCACTGTGCATCGACATAGGACAGTAAAGACTGCTCATCCTTTGTTCTGTAACGCAGTGACAGTATCCGCGCCCCTTGTTCGTCCATGATATAATACATGGCAGGGATAGGGGTTTTCGCAGATCGCACCATGAAATCCTTCACAACACCAATGATTGTTTTCACATTACCGTCGTTGATCGTCTGGCCAAGCGCAGCCGATGGACTGCTAAAACCGAGCGTTCTTACAGCTGTTTCATTGATGATGACGCTCGAATCTTTCCAGTCCCCGCCCAAGCGGCGGTTATAATCACTTTCCATGTCTGATGCGAAGTTACGCCCCGCAACCATGGTCATTTCCATTGTCGGGAAAAAGTCTGCATCAATGGTCTGCCCCATCAGGGTCAGCGACGGTGTCGGTGAGCCGGCCACACTTTCAATCCCGGATATCCAGCCGTATCTACCACCGGGCACAGAATCGCTCAGACTGACATTCTCTATGTCTGGGTGACTTGCTAAGGTCCGCTTCAGCGTTTCTGCACTGGCCGTGACATCCCTATGATCTATATCATAGATAATAACCACATTCTCTTTGGTGAAGCCTGGGTCCATGCTGCGGCTATACTGTATCTGGCTGTAAATCACGCTTGCCGCGATAATCAGCCCAATAGCAATGCTGAACTGAACTGTGACAAGTATGGACCGGAACACGGTCATATTCTTGCCGCTTGCCCGGCCACCACGCAACACCCGCGCGGGATTGAACCCGGCCATAACAGACGCCGGGTAATAGCCAGAGACAAGACCTACCAGTCCTATCAGCACCAAAATACCCGATACAAACACTGGTGACCCCAGCGTGCCAGCCTGCATGGTCTTGACGACAAAATCATTGAAGAAGGGAAGTGAAAATTCTGTCAGCGCAATGGCAATCACAAGTGCCGTACATGTTGTTACCACTGCTTCCCCTACAAATTGATAGATAATATCCCGGCGGGTTGCACCTACCGTTTTGCGAATGGCTACTTCGCGTGCACGCATGACAGTTCGCGACAAGGTCATATTCATGAAATTGAAGGTCGCAATCCCTAGGATCAGGCAGGCAATGGCCACAAAACCCGTCAGAATTGTCCGGTCGCCTCGCTCCGGTCCAGCGGTTTCAAAATGAACATCCCTAAGCGGGATAAAGGTCAGCTTATATTCATCCGAAGCTTTAGCATCCGGTGACGATGCTTCGACATATTTCTCAACAAAAGCAGGCATTTGGGCCCGCAGGTCCGAGATCGAAACACCATCAGCCAACTTGACATAGGTGGAAAATTGCAGCCACCACCAACCACTATCTGCGTCAATTCGGTCATACTCTCCTGCTTGGAGTGCAAACACCAAAGACAAATTCAAATGTGTATTTCGCGGCAGGTCTTTAAAAACACCCCGCACCTGATACGACCGGCCATCATCCAGTTCAAGCGTCTGACCTACTGCGGAGGTGGTCCCAAACAGATGCATTGCCGATGTTTCACTGATCGCAACAGACGATGTGTCAATCAGGGGATTGTCTGCGTCTGCTGCGATAAAAGGGATCTGGAATATCTCGAAAATACTGGTATCCGCTTGGGCGATATCCATACTTTGCGGCTTACCATTCAGGCTAATCACCCGTGTCCCATACTGAATACGTGCAGTTTGATCGACCATTTCCGGAAAATCATTTAACAGGCCAACCCCAGCACCACCAGCCGTATTGGAATGCGCACGGGGTGGACGGCCTTCACGGGTCATTTGTAATTCGACTTTATACACGCCCTCCGTACCGGGGTACATATTGTCAAAAGTAACTTCGTCCCACGTATACAGGGATATCAACATCACAGCAGTCAGACCAATAGCCAGACCCATAATATTAATCAGTGAAAACGTTGGGTCTTTCCAAAGATGCCGAATGGCAGTGATCAAATAATTTCGGAACATAGGTACCGCCCCCCTTTTACCAGTGATGTGCCCAACATTCATGACGGACACACGAACTCAGCAGAGAGGCAACAATCAAGCCAACAGCGCAACTTTTAAAACATGTAAAAACAATGAGTTACAAATTAAACTTATGTTTAAGTTGCGCCAAACCGTTCACTTTTGAACACTTGTGTCCATATTCGAACAGAAAACAAACACCCCCGGCAGCAGCTGTGCCGAGGGTGCTGGGCGGCGTACTATACGCCTATCTTTTTCAGAACGATATTCTGTCGGTCCGTTGACCGCGATTAGAAAATAAAGTCATCCGCATCAAAGGCTGAGGCTTTCTGTCCAATGATCGCAATCGTTGTATCACCCAGATCGATTGTTGTTTTCGCACCAGTGCCGGATATCATATCAGCGATGTCCGCAAAACCAGTGAAACCATAAGCGGAGAGATCAATCAGATCTTCGCCATCCTGAAAGCCAAAAATACGGTCATAGCCATCCCCGGCCGCGAAGACAAAAGTATCACTGCCCCAACCGCCGAAAAGTTGATCATCGCCACTACCACCGGCGATCATGTCATGGCCCCAGCCACCTTTGATGATATCATTACCGTTATCACCATGCAGCGTATCATGGCCCCAACCGCCGAAAATTTGATCCCGGTCATCACCGCCAAGGACCAGATCATCACCGCGACCTGCGAAAACTTTATCTTTGCCTGCACCCGCCGCAATCAAATCTGCATCCAGGCCGGTACGAATAACGTCAACACCGTCACCCCCGATCACCAGATCAACATCATTTGATCCGTCAGACTGAAGCAAATCTGCTGGTAGCAGCACACCGTTCAGGGCGTGAATAATTCCGTTCGAAGCCTGAATATCCGTTGCAGTCAACATTGGGTCAGCTACATCCGGGTCAGCATCAGAAAGCGTCAGGCCTGCCGCATCAACGCCCAGCTCTCCGCCTTGCAGGGTCATGATCGTATCTTTAGACAAAACCTGACTTGCCTGCAGGCTTTCACCGGCGACGTGATACGTCAGAATTGTTGTCAGTAGATCAATAGGATTGTCACCACCATTCATGAGTGTCAGCGCCTGAACCAGATAATCAAAGGCGCCTGCTTCGTCATTGCCTTCGTAGCCTAAAGCCTGGGTAAGTCCGATAAAGGCATCATCCGTAGGCGCAAAGACTGTCAGGTCAGCATTCACATCATCCAGCGTATCTGCAAGACCCGCAGCTACCACCGCTTCCCGGAGCATATCAAAATCGCTGCCGTTGTCGTCAAAGCCTTCTGCACCGCTGACAGCCAGGACCGTACCCGTAATGGACGCCGCATCGTTGCCTTCAAGGTCAAGTGGTAACAGTACCTTATCAATCACATGCACAACGCCGTTGTCTGCAACAATATCAGTTGCAACAAGCGATGGGTCGATCAAATCTGGCTCCATGTCTGTTAGCGTTGGTAATTCTGAGGCTCCGATAGTGCCGCCCTGCAGGGTGATGACTTCACCAGAAGTCGCAATGTCACCGGACAATTGTACGCCGCTGGAAATATGATACAAAACGACGGCTTCGAGCGTATCAGCCCCAAGCGTTGTCAGAAAACCAGTAACTGCACCAGTGTCTGTTACATCACCGTCGAACCCTAAATCTGCAGCCAATTGGCCGAAAGCAGCATTCGTTGGCGCGAATACTGTAAGAGATTCATTCGGGTCACTAATGGTGCCCAGATAATCTGTGCCTTTTTCCGCATCAATAAATCCGATTGCTGCAACCAGAATTTCAAAATTAGTATCGCCTGTCGCGATGCCAGCGATGGTCGTCATACCCGCCTCCTTCGATTAATGACTAGCTGTATTGATACTTGGAACATAAGTTTTTGTTTGCATACAGGGGTACGGGAAAGGGAGCAGAGCAGATCACATAGCCAGTTGCTATACTGCACGTTTTCGAAGTCAGAGCGTCCCCAAAGGCAGAAATTAACTTGCACGCGATAAGTAAGGAAGGACCCTGCCCTGAGCATCAGGCAAGACAGGGATTAAGGACAGTAATAATCTGTCAGAATTATTCGCGCCAGAACTGCGGATCAAATAACATTAATAAGGTAAAGACCTCCAGCCTGCCCAGCAGCATGGCAAGACAAAGGAGCCATTTTGCACCGTCCGGAAGTGCAGAAAAATTGCCCGATGGGCCAATGATATCACCAAATCCGGGCCCAACATTGGTAATTGCGGTTGCACTGGCGCTGAGCGCGGTAACAAAATCAATATCCATCATCGCAAGCAAGAGCGTAAATATTGCAATGGATGCGAAGAAAGCCGCCAAAAACGCAAGCACAGAAATCGGTAGGTCAGGTGCCATTCTCGCACCATGATACCGCATCACCACGACCCGGTTCGGACTATTTAAGCGTATTAATTGCTCCCTGAGCGTTATCCACAAAACCTGAAATCGGTATATTTTGATCGCCCCAGAAGTAGAGCCCGCGCAGCCCCCCATAAAGGTCAGAATAAAAAAGCCTGCAACCGCTCCTGTGCCCCAGGTGGTATAATCCGTTGATGCAAAGCCGGTTGTTGTCACAATCGAAATAATATTGAAGGCTGCTATACGCAGTGCATCAAAGAAATCCCACCCACGGTCTGCCTGCAGCATTAGCGCAGAAAAAAAGATAACCACCGCTAAAAACTTGATAAAGGCCTGAATCTGCGGATCGTCAATCAGTGCCCTTGGCCGCCCTTGTGCAAACTTGATGAAGGCAATGAAGGGAAAGGCACCAGCCAACATAAAGACGCTGCCTATCCACTGGCTGCCAGCCCCGAAATGGCCAAAGGAAGCATCATGGGTACTATATCCCCCGGTTGCCAGCGTTGACATAGCATGGTTGATCGCATCAAAGCCTGACATGCCTGTCATATAGTATGCCAGCGCACACAGGAAGGTCAGCCCAAGATATACGCTTGTAATCCATTTCACCAGTTCTGCTGATTTCGGGACAACCTTTTCGGACTTATCCGAGCTCTCTGCCCTGAAAAGCTGCATCCCGCCAATACGCAAAAACGGTAACAGGATAATGGCCATCACAACAATACCGACCCCGCCTATCCAGTTCAGAAGAGATCGCCACAGCAAAATTCCCGGCAGCATGTCATCAAGTCCGGTCATAACCGTCGACCCGGTCGTTGTTATCCCGGAGACAGTTTCAAACACGGCATCGGTGAAAGAAAGCCCGGCCTCTTCATTCAGACCCATTCCCAAAAGGGGCAACGCCGCGAAAACCGGCAGTATAATCCAGCAGCTTGCGGTCAGTAAAAATGCCTGCTTGGTATCCAGACTAAACGCACGGTCATCCCGGTTAGCCAGTATCAGCAAAAAGCCAAAAAAGCCGGTTGTTGCCGCTGCAAAAAGAAATTCCGTCGGTGTTGTATCCACCATAACCGCTTCCACAATTGCGGGTATCATCATAAATGTGGCAATACCCACAAGAAGCAGCCCGATCACAAACACGATTGGGCGGATATCTATACTGAATGTCATGAATTGGTATGGGCAGAAAGCGCCAGCACATCACCGCAAATATTTGCACATGGGTCAGAACCCGTAACTGGCAGTTATGCCAACTCCTTTTGGTTGCTTACCTGAAAACGCTATGCATTTGTCAGGGACGTGTCAAGATTGTTAACTATTCACTGGTATCATGCTTTTGAAATGCTCAATAAAACTGCACCAACCAACATTAGAATTTAGTTCGCCAGTTGAACACATACAGGTTGCATTCGCTGGCTAAATCAAGGATAAGCGTCTCGCAATTTTGCCCGTCACCAGTGGAATGAAACTAATCAAACTTTTGCCGATATTACTGTCACACATGACCTTGTATGCCTTTATACGTTCTATGCTTATATTCGCTGCATGTTTAGCTGTAGGTTTTTCAATTAAATACCCACAGGTGCAGGCGCAGGAACCAATTGAGGATGATGAGCTTATTTTGATGTACTCCTACCCGGCGTCATCAAGCGAAAGTGAAATACGGTCCACTCTGTCCCCCAGCGGTGCAATCGGTGCAAAAGTAGCTAAGATTTTTGATACAGCAGGCATCAACACAATCACGGTAACAATCCCCTGGCATGACCAACTGCGAGTTTTGGAAGCCAACGCCCGCCCGATTTGCGGATCGTATTTTATCCATGTGCCAGAGCGTGAAGGCGTGATGAAATTCTCTGATCCAATTGGCACTGTAGGAGAATATATCCTGATTGGCCGGTCTGATGACACGCGTATCCAAAACAGCAAAACCCTTGAAGAGCTGATTAAAACTGGTGCCAAGGGTGTTCTGCCCCATAAAGCACGCTATGTGGAACCGATTGAAAAGCTCCTTGGCAATTCACGTATCCCAGCAGAATTGTCATCAAGTGAACGGATTATTCACGCCATCGCATCCCGTTCGATTGACTATTCCATTTTTGCAGATGCTTTTACCGAAGAAATCCGAAACTGGGACAATTACGAAGATCAGCTCACCAAATACACCCATCTTCCGATGCTGAAGCATGGTCCAATTTTTCATATTGCCTGCTCGTTGCGCGTGGACGATGCCATAATTAGCCGTCTAAATGCTGTCATTCGGTCCAGCCAACCCTAAGAAAAATATAAAATAGTTCGCAAAACGCGATCTCGTGACTATTCTCTCTTAATAGTAGCAGCAACGGAGCCTGCGCGTATAGACATGCCGGCGACGGCTGCCTGTCTTAAAAAGAGGGGGATGCGTTTATGGGTGAAATTTTAGGGGTACTGCTCGTGATTGTCGGGCTGGTCGCCATCAATACGCATCTGGAACACAGGCGTTTTCGCAAATTATTCACCGATGAGTTTCTGCGCTTGTCTAAAAAAGTCGGGGATTGACAGAACGTCTTGCACGGCAATACCCGCCCCCTGATACTGTTGAAGATACGACTGCCCTTGAGAAAACGTCATCACAAGAAGACACTGTCTGGGTTGCTGACGTTGCACCAGAGGATGCCGCAATCACACCGGCTAGTGTGCCGGCAAATGATGCTGCAGTGTCCACCCTCAGAACAGAAGACACCACCTTGGGTGACACCGCAGGCAAAGCGGAAACAGCAGCCCAACCATCTGACATAAGCGAGGTGGAACATTCCCTGTCATCGCGCTGGATCATATGGTTAGGCGGCGTAGCATTTGCCCTTGGCGGCGCCTTTATGGTTAAATATTCCGTGGACGCTGGTCTCCTCAGCCCCGGTGTCCGGGTTACTCTGGGGACTATCTTTGGTATCCTTATGACGGGCGCAGGGGAAGTTCTGCGCCAACGGCGCGCATTGGTGCCCCTGTTGCGGGATGCACCCGATTATGTTCCCAGCGCTATTGCCGCAGCTGGATTATCGCTCTCCTTCACCGCGGTTTATGCTGCTTTTGCCTTATACCAGCTACTCCCTGCCCTTGTTGCCTTTGGCCTGCTTGCACTTTTCTCACTTGCTTCCAGTTTCCTCGCGCTTCGGCATGGACGATTTTTCGCGATTTTAGGCGTTTTAGGGGGGCTTGTTACCCCTGCCCTTGTCTCCACCGGATCAGGGAATGCATGGGCCTTGTTCCCCTATCTTCTGATCATTGTTGCTACATGCCTGTGGATCAGCCGCCAGCGCGCCTGGCTCGAAATTGCAGTCCCAACACTGGTTTTAGCGGCTCTCTGGGTTCTTGTCTGGATATTCACAAATTGGGGCCCCGGCGACATACTGCCAACCGGGCTCTATCTAATACTCCTGACCACAGCCAACAGTTACATGGCACAGGGCGCGTCCCCTGACAGGCAAAACATCCCAACGCTGCAAGGCTTAATGCCTTCCCATTGGATTACCTTCATTTCTGATATCGCATCGCTTGTGTGTATGCTGTTGCTGGTCAGCATTGTGCGGCTGGATCATTACAGCAGTCTAGGCATCATGCTGGTCACGCTGAATCTGGCCGTACATGCCCATGCGGTATATAGGTCTGCTGAAAATGATGTGGCCGGGATTTTTGCCATTGCCAGCATCCTGTTTCTTTTCAGTACGTGGCACGTTCCAGATTTTTTTGAAATTCAGGCAACTTTAACGGGGCATAATTTCCAGCAATTTGCCTGGTCCCCTATTGCGCCCCCGGGTATGGAGAAATTTATCACGCTGGTTGCGCTCTATGCGCTTGGTATTGGCAGTGTGCTTTTCTGGATTTGCCCAAGGCTATTACGGACGGGTGTGTGGGCATCGGTTGGCGTTGCAACGCCAATACTTCTGTTGATCATTACTTATTGGCGCGTAATGGACCTGGAACAAAATCTACCGTTCGCAATGGTTGCACTTGGACTGTGTCTGGCGTTTACATTTGCAGTCACCCGAATGCGCCAACTGGATAGTACCGCGCAGAATGTGCCGGTGGCGGCCTATGCATCCGGGGCAACCGCGGCACTGGCCCTTGCCTTTACGATGATACTTAGGGACGCATGGCTCAGTTTTGCACTTGCACTCGAACTTGTGGCCCTTGCCTACATTTGGCGTAAAACCGAGGTGTCCGGCCTGCGCCGTCTTGCGCTTCTTCTGGCGGTAGCGGTTCTGTGCAGGCTGTTCCTGAATGATGCGGTCGTAGAGTATCACGGCGAAGGCCCAATGCCGGTGTTTAACTGGTTATTTTACGGTTATGGCCTGACAGCTGTTTTATTTGCGGTGGCCGCAAAAATATTCGAGACAAACGGGATACAGGACAGATTGCTTACCGTCTTGAAAGCCGGTGCAATTTTACTGTTCATCAGCTTCATCAGCCTTGAAATCCGAGTATTGTTCAGTGAGGGCGGCACGCTCACATCAGAACCGACCGGTTTTGAAATCGCCGTGCAAACCCTGAACTGGTCACTGGCGACATTGGTGCTGTTATGGTTTGAAATTCAAACGGATGACAAGGTGCTGCGCGCCCTGCGTCGTGTTATGACCGCACTGTCGGTTGGTGCGCTGCTGGTCGGTGGCGGTTTATGGAATAACGAGTTGTTCGATCTAGAACCGGATGACAGTCTGCCTCTGTTTAACCTGAACTTCCTGCAACTGTTGCTGCCAGCCTTTATTTTCGCGGCCAAGGCGTATCTGACTTACAAGGCCGGACGCAGCGGTTCGGCAAAACGGTACGGGGCAGTTACATTCCTTGTCTTCTGGCTATGGATGACCGTGGAAGTACACCAGTTCTTCGGCTCCAGCGACTGGAAAGGATACGGATATTCAATGGCGTGGCTTCTCTATGCTATTGGGCTTCTTAGTCTGGGGCTGCGCCGGCAAGTCAGTCAGATTCGCATGGGCGGTCTTGCTGTTCTTAGTATCGTGGTACTGAAAGTCTTCCTGATTGATATGAGCGAGCTGGAAGGCCTGGCCCGTGCCTTATCCTTCATGGGATTGGGGGGTGCCTTGATCGGTATCGGTTATCTGTATCAGCGGATCAAGCCAACCGGGAAATCTGTCTCTGCACCAAGCTAGCGCCCGCCACGCCCTGAAAATCGAGGCACCTTTAATCACGGGTAAGCCGTCAGCTAACAATCCAGCTCTGACGGCTTACAAGGGCCTGTAAATACCACATCACTTTCTCAGCGTAACCTGATTGACAATAGTAGTCTTGCACGTTAGTTCTTTTATGCAAGTTATTATTATTCGGGAAGCGGGAAACAGTATGCAAACTTCAAATGCAGAAAAAATTTCAACCTTTCACAAAGAGGGCTGGTGGGAAGATCAGACGCTATATAGCATGTTCGCGACAGCTCTGGCGTCTGCACCAGGTAGATGCGCCCTTGCTGATCCGCCGGACCGCAGCAGTTTCAGCCAGGAGGCTCCGAAACGCTACACCTATGCTGAACTGGCCGACAAAACGGAACAACTGGCTGAGGAACTATACACAGCCGGTGTACGCCGGGATGATATCCTTGTTATCCAGCTTCCAAACACAGTTGAAATTGTCATCCTGTATCTGGCGATTTCCCGTATCGGCGCAATCGCAAGCCCTGTCCCCATGCAGTATGGTTTGCATGAGCTGACGCATATTGCTGCCACCTTGAAACCCAAGGCATTTATCAGCACCAACTGGTTCAAAGGTCAAAATTCCACCGAGGCCCATAAGTCAGCCTTTGATGCAGACACACTGATCCTATCCATCGGGCAGGACATTGGCGCAGACGAAAGCACGGCAGTAAAATCCGACGACTTCGCCGCCTATCTGGCAGGACTGGAACAAAGCGGCGACGATATTTTCACCATCTGCTGGACATCCGGCACCACGGGGCGCCCCAAAGGGGTTCCGCGCAGCTATAACCACTGGCGCAATTCCATGGTGTCGTGTGAAGACAGTGTTTCCCTAACCGAAGGGGACGTGCTTTTAAACCCGTTCCCATTTGTTAACATGGCATCGATCGGTGGTTTCCTGTTCGTTTGGCTGAACATTAAAGGCACTCTTGTGCTGCACCATCCTTTTGACCCGACGATCTTCCTGCAGCAACTGCAGACTGAGAGCGTTGTCTATACCATTGCACCGCCAGCCGTGCTGTCACACCTGAACAGTATGCCCGGTATTTTTGACAAGGTTGATCTGTCAAAACTGAAATTTATCCTGTCAGGCAGCGCGCCGCTTGCCCCGGATATGGTGCGCGGATTTAAGGAAAAGGTCGGTATTGACGTGATTAATGTCTTTGGGTCCAACGAAGGCTGCACGCTTGCCAGTTGTTCCAAGGATGTGCCCGACCCGGAAACCCGGGCAACCTGTTTCCCCCGCTACGGTGTCAGTGGCTTTGATTGGCATAACCGTATGGCGCACCGCATGCGTTCTGTGCTGCGCGACCCTGATACAAACGAAGAGATCACCGAACCTGGCATAAAAGGCGAACTGCGGATCGCAGGCCCGGCCGTCTTTGATGGATACTATAATTCCCCCGAAGACAATGCCCTGGTTTTTGATGAACACGGTTATTTCCGCACCGGAGACCTGTTCGAAATCACTGGTGATGGCAATGCATTTTATAAGTTTGTTGGCCGCTGCAAGGATTTGATTGTGCGAGGCGGCATGAATATCTCGCCCGAGGAATTGGACATTCTACTGGATGGCCATCCAGATATTCTGGAGGCCGCAGTGGTTGGCTACCCAGACACACTGATGGGGGAAAAAGTCGCCGCAGTCGTCGTACCAATGGAAGGCAAGTCCTTAGAACTGGACGATATTACGGACTTCCTACGGGCCAAGGATGTCGCGGTGTTCAAACTGCCAGAGAAGCTTATCTCTGTAGACAAACTGCCGCGCAATCCCCTGAACAAAGTTGTACGATCCGAACTGAAGGACCTGATTTAATGAGCACACCAAACGTATTCATCTGCGACGCCGTGCGCACCGCACGCGGCAAAGCAAAAGACACAGGCGGCTTGCATGCTGTCAAACCGGCAGACTTGATGGCAAAGCTTTATTTGGCGCTGGCTGACCGTAATGGGCTGGATCTGAATACCGTCGATGATGTGGTCCTTGGCTGTGTCACACAGGTTGGCGATCAGGGCAGTAATATCGCCCGCACATCCGCGCTCCTGACAGAGAAAATGGATACAGTGGGCGGTGTGACCGTTACCCGTTACTGCACCAGTGGTCTGGACGCTGCCATTCTGGCGGCTACAAAAATCCAGTCTGGATTAGATACACTGAACATCACGGGCGGTATCGAGAGCATGTCACGGGTTCCAATGCTGGCAGACAAGGGGGCCTTCTTCGTTGATGCCGATGTAGCCACACGCGCCAAATCCGTTCCGCTCGGTATCTCTGCCGATTTAATTGCAAGTCTGTACGGCATTTCTCGAATGGATGCAGATACCTACGCGGCAACATCGCAGGCACGCGCGGCTGCAGCGCGGGCAAATGGCTATTTCCAGAAATCCATCATTCCAATTACCAACCCGGAAACAGGCCAGATCATTTCAGAAGATGAATGTATTCGCGAAGGCACCACCGCAGAAACACTGGCCGGGATGGAGCCAAGCTTTGCCGGGCTCGGCGCTAAAGGTTTTGATGCTGCGATCGTCGCCATGTTTGATAACCTTGAAGCGATTACCCACATTCACCATGCTGGTAACTCCCCCGCTATGTGTGACGGCGGGTCTGCGGTTATTCTTGCCTCTGATGAAGCCCTGTCTGCAACGGGCCTGAAACCACGTGCCAAAATTCTCAGTATGGCTAACGGCTGTGTAACGCCCGTGATGGGACTGACCGGCGGGTTCGAAGCAGCCAAACTGGCGATGCAAAAAGCAGGCATGACTGCATCCGATATTGATCTTGTTGAATTTAACGAAGCGTTTGCAGCTGTTTCCGTTCAATTCCTGAACGACTCTGGCTTTAGTCATGATCAGGTCAATGTCAATGGCGGCGCAATCGCCATGGGACATGCCATGGGGTCATCCGGCACCGCGCTGATCGGTATTCTCCTGGACGAACTGGAACGGCGTGGTCTACAGACAGGTCTTGTGTCCCTGTCAGGCGGCGCAGGGGTCGGAACCGCCATGGTCCTTGAACGGGTGTAGGTCTTTCGCACAAAGTAAAAGCCCGGCACACCAGCCAGAAAAACTATATCATCCATACAAATGGCGGCACCAAACCTGGTACCGCCCTTTTTATCGCGTAACAGTCTCTGACTAAATGGGTTCTCGGAATTGGATGATCCGGAACCTGCTAGCAACAAAGGCCAGATCAGCAAGACAGGCATTCCCTGCCTTGTTCATACCCGTGACATGATAATCACTGTATGCGGCTGCAAAATTAATCGGCATCCTGCCCGTCATATTGCACCACAGGGATGCCCCTGCGTCTGCAAAGGCATTCTGCGCCGCAGCAAGGTAATCAGGATCATAGCTGTAGGCATAGCTGGAGATAGCCCCGTGGTCCCGTACCATATTTGCAGCATTCGCCAGCGCTGCTTCGCTTGTCTCTTCCTTGATGATAAAAGAGATCGGCCCAAAGTGTTCCTGATCATACAGGCTGGTATCACTGGCGGGTACTTCAACAATCAACGGAGTTGCCGTGCGCGCCTTTGGAAAGTCAGGGTGCTCATAGGGCGCACTATCAAGCAAGACCTGCCCCGCTTTTTGTGCTGCCGCCCGCACATCTGAGAGTAGTGTCAGTGTCTCATCCGCCTGAATGGTTGCGCAAAGGCCCGCACACTGACGCGGCGTGGCAATATTTTTCTGAACTTTGCCCACGATCAGATCCCGCACGTCTTCATAGGAAAGTGTGCCGTCCGGTGTTTTAACGCCCGTCGCCGGGATGTGAATATTTTGCGGGCTGGTACACATTTGTGCGGAAAAACCACAAAGCGCGTTGGCAAGCCCCTGTAGCATGTCATCAACGTCCTTCAGGCTTTCGATCACGACGCCATTACAGCCAGCCGTTTCAGTATAAACGAGCTTGGTCGCAAAATTATCCTCAATCCAGGTACCGAAACGCTGGCTACCGGTATAATCAATAATCTGCACTGCATCATGCTTGAGAAGATCAATCGTAATCGGTTCCGCGCGGGTGTCAGCCGCCATGGTTACCATGTTTGGATCAAGATCGTGCTGCATAAGAAGATCCCGCGCCTTTTTAACCGCAATGGCAACCGGCAGAATACCGTTAGGATGCGGCTTCAGCACTACTGGATTACCCGTCATCAAATTTGCAAAAATCGCAGGGTAGGCATTCCAAAGCGGAAAGGTCGCGCAGCAAATGACGGCCGCAACACCCCGCGACACCGTGCGGTAGGTCTTCTTTAGTTTCACGACACCCGTTGCGCCGAAAGATTTCTCCCACTCCGCTTCTGTTGGCACATCTTTCAGGGCCTTATAGGCATAAGCAAGCGCCTCGACGCCCCGGTCAATCGCATTGGCACCGCTTCCGGAAAATGCCATCAGATAACTTTGCCCCGCCGTGTGCATCGTCGCATGGGCGTTTTCAAAACTATGGCTGTCGAAGGCAAAAGCCATCTCCAGGCACAGCCCAGCCCGTTCGTCAGCAGTGGTGTGCGCAAAAGACTGCATAGCTTTGCTTGCTGCCTCCATCATCATGTCCACATCTATGCGCGGATAGTCTATACCCAGCGGTTCCTGCGTGTAGGGGGACACTTCAAATCCTGTTCGGCCAACGGTTCCTGGCTGCTCCAGATCAAAAGACGTACCCAGATGGGCTTCAAATGCCTCCTTCCCTGCACGAA
The DNA here is from genome assembly GCF_014656395.1 of Kordiimonas sediminis. GTDB lineage: Bacteria > Pseudomonadota > Alphaproteobacteria > Sphingomonadales > Kordiimonadaceae > Kordiimonas_A > Kordiimonas_A sediminis. The sequence continues at coordinate 1,110,942 of NZ_BNCI01000001.1, read as the reverse complement.
CTTTGTCCGTACCATGAATTTTGGAACTTGGAGATTCAACAAATGGAGAGAAAAAAGACCGTGTCCTGCAGGCATCAAGCGCCTTATCGAGAGTATCTTTGTGGGCTTCAAACAGGGCTGCCAAACTCATAGTCACATCTCCAATCAAGTTAGTTCGTTAATGCAAGTTAATGAGTGTTCCCGATCACTGCAAGGGTAATCATGAATCAAATGCACAAAAGTAACGCTTATTAAAACTTCTCCGAAGAAAACCTTGAATCAGTTTACTTTCAAAACTAGACTCAGGGGTAAATAAGGATGAAGTATCCATGTCATCAGAAAAATACATACGAGCCTGTTCAATCTGGCGTGCCCTGGAAATAGTTGGCGACGTACCAACCTTACTAATTCTGGAAAGTTCGTTTCTGCGCGTTACCCGGTTTGATCAATTTTTAAAACGGACCGAAATTCTGCGCACACTTCTAAGTGACCGCCTGCGTAAACTTGTTAACGCTGGTTGTCTGGAAAAGAAGCTCTACTGCGAAAAACCGAAACGGTATGAATATGTCCTGACGAAAAAAGGTCTGGGGCTATATAATACTGCCCTGATGATGTTGCGGTGGGAAAACAAATGGGGTGCGAACAGTCAGAAAATTCAGGTAACGCTGACACACAGTACATGTGGGAAGAATTTTCAACCTGCCCCTGCCTGTGACCAGTGTCATGAAGAATATACAGCGCGTGACATTGAATGGAAAGAAGGCCCCGGCAACGGCATGGTGCCGCTGAACTATCAACGCAGACGCCAGCAAACCAGCAGTGCGCAGGAACGGCAAAATGCCACCACACTCCTTGATACCATCACACGCATCATTGGCGACAGATGGGCAACGTTGATCATCCGGTCATGTTTCACTGGCATCAATACATATGATGAAATGCTGGAAGATACCGGCATGGCAACAAATATCCTTGCCAATCGCCTGAAAATGCTAACCGATGATGGTTTCCTTTCCAAGAAGACCTATCAGACACGCCCCAACCGATACCGCTACAAATTGACGGACAAGGGGCTGGATATTTATCCGATTTTAATGACCCTGCTAGAATGGGGCGAAACATGGTACAGCTTTGAAGCCGGACCGCCTCTGATACTGTCCCACAAGGCCTGCGGCAAGGAAATGAAACAGGAAGTTATCTGTTCCGAATGCCGCGAAGTCATCACACCGGACGAGGTTGAATTCACCGTGATAGAAGCCTCCACCGGAGACGAGACAGCGTCTACAACCGAAACCACCCTGAAAAACGCTGTCTAAAACTTCTTTAGCAGTGAAATGTACCCAAGAAAAAAGCCCGACAAAGTCGGGCTTAGGTGTTTTGGAAACCAGATTACTTCCTAGTTTTTAATAGTCTCGCCCGGTACCCAGCAAGCATGGAAGCCCATTGGGATTCGCTGCGGGATCACAACCCGGCAGATAGGCCCCTGATCAATCTTATGGGGATCAAAAATGTGCAGTTCTGTCCGTCCATCCTGATTCATATCCTCGACAAAGGTCATCACATAACCATCGTCTTCTTCAGTTGCACCAATCCTAGGGGCAAATACCGGTTCGCTGGCATAGACATTTTTATCGTACATATATTCTGTACGGTTACCTGTATCGGTTTCATACCGAATGATCCCACCCATGCGAAGCGGCTCACCCTGCGGGATGAAAACACAGTAAGAATATTTGTTTTTCTTACCCTGGAAATACTGGTTAATGGTTGGGAACTCGACGCACTGGTCGTCAATCACCCCTTCGGTTGTCTCCCCTGTTTTCAGGTTAAACCGGTAGCGGTAATACTGTGCATCCATCGCGCCCCACGCCAGCAAAGACGCATATTTCGTATCACCAATACGCGCATCATCCGGTGGGCACGGCGTCTGCATCCGGCAAACATCGTGAACGATTTCATCGCCTTCTTCCCAGCTATTAATCACGTGATAGATATACCCGGGCTCTGCTTCAAACCACTGGATATCCTCATTGGTGCCAAGACGCGGCAACACGCCAAACCGACTTGGATTTTCCGGGAAGAAACAGACTTTATGGATATCACGCTTCAACAGTTCCGGATCCCAGTACAGGGGCAGGTCATGCAGGATCACATAATTATCAGTGATACCCATATCATGCGGCAAACGCGCTGCCGGCAGATCAATTTCCGTGAAATGCTTTTTCGTACCATCAGGATTAAGCACACCGTAGGTCATGTATGGCGGCTTTGTGTGATAATCAAAAAAGTAGAATTCGCCAGTGTGCAAATCCGTCCGCGAATGCGCAGATATCAGGCGCGCATCCATCGCGTCCATGTCTATAATGGATTCAGTTTCCAGCGTGATTGGGTCAACCAGATACGGTTCTCCACACTGGTAGAACATGCACAGCACCTTACCGCCAAATGGCACAACGTCGGTGTTAGCAACGTCTTTCAGGTTATCGTCGGACCCCCACATTTCAGGGAGGGTGCGGTCAGGCATTTCAAGTAGTCCCGGCCACAGCGCTTTACCTGCCTCACGCTCCATTTCAAGCGCGCGGGTTTTGGTCCAGCGGTTTTTATAAACGGCTTTGCCGTCTTTCAACTGCATCGCATGCAGCATGCCGTCGCCGTCAAAAATATGATAGCGGCCACGCGGCTGAAACTGTGGGTTGGGACCGTTGCGGACATAGACACCATCAATATCTGCGGGCAATGTCCCGATAACTTCCATATCCGTTGCATTGATCTCTGTACCGATGGGCTCGTAACCACCTTCCAGCAGAGGATTAGTATCGCTATCAATATATAGCGGAATATCAGTGACTATTTCTTTCATCTTTCCCTCCTACAAACACTCTCGTAAATCACGTTGCAATCGCACAGTGCGGCAAATCAACGGCTGCCTGATACTGTGCTTTCAATTCATCAATTATGTCGGCGATTGGCCTAACCTTGGTCACGGTACCTACCCCGTGCCCCGCGGACCAAATATCACGCCAGGCTTTGACCTGATTTTCAGAATCGCTGAAATCCGGCCCGGCCTTCTTGCCCAGGTTATCTGGATCTAGGCCCATTTTGAGCAGGCTTTCACGCAGATAATAAGCGTGCGCGCCGGTCAGGGCATTCGACAGAACCAAATCTTCAAACTCGGCCGCCAAAATCATCTCTTTATAGGTGCTGTCAGCAAGGCTTTCCTCTGCCGCAATAAAACTTGTGCCCATGGACGCAATATTGGCACCCAGTACTTCGGCCGCGCGGATACCGCCACCATTACAGATACTGCCGCCCAAAATGACCGGGCCACTGAAAAATTCACGTACGGCAGAAACAAGCGCAAAGCCAGACATATGCCCTGTGTGCCCACCGGCGCCTGCCCCAACAAGCACCAGCCCGTCCGCCCCTGCTGCGACAGCTTTTTTCGCATAGGGAACACTGTTCACATCGGCAAAAACCAGCCCACCATACGCATGAACCACCTCAATAACCGGCTTGGGACTGCCCAGCGCTGTAATCACTACGGGCGGTTGATACTTGGCGATAAGTTCCAGTTCTGCCGACAACCGTCCATAAGACGAATGCGCCACCATGTTTGCAGCAAACGGCGCAGGCGGACAATCGGGGTTTTCGGTGGTCCATTTCTGCAATGTCTTTGTGATCTGGCTTAACCAGTCATCCAACACATCAATTGTGCGGGCATTCGGAAACGGAAAGGTACCCATGACCCCTTCTTTGCAGGCCCCTAAAACCAGATCAGGACCAGACACCAGAAACATCGGCGCCACCATCAACGGCAGTTTCATTCCAGAAAATATTTCAGATGAAGAGGAACCAGCACTCATAAATTCTTATCCGTAACTTTTATAACTAAACCTACTTAGGTTATACCTGCCATCAAAAGGCTTTGCAACCAGAAACTGCTGATTTTCTGGTGTTTTTTGCCTGATTTTGACCCCCTGAAACAAGAAACCCCGCTGCGATACAGCGGGGCTCCAGAACGTACAGATAATCCTCTACCCTAGAAGTGAGCAGTGAAGGATACTCCGTATGTGCGTGGGGGGCCGAATAGGGAGAAGCCCGAACCCACGAAGGGGATCACGTGTGTTTGATAATCTTTATTGGTCAGATTTTTACCCCATAGCGCCACTTCATACTGGTTTTCCTTGAATGCATAGGCAATCCGGGCATCAAGAAGACCAAGGGACGGGATATTGGATTCGGCTGGTGGCTGACCACCCTCCGGGGTAAAGCCCCGGTTATACTCATCACGCCACTGATAATCTGCGCGAACACTGATTTCACCACCATCAAGCTGACGGGACCAATCAACATACAGATTATAGGACCAGGTCGGTGAAACCGAAAGATCGGAGCCTGCGAACATGCCAATGGACGTTTCCTTCAGATTGGTATGAAGGTAGGAACCGTTTGCCCCAATCTCTAGCTCAGGTGTTACAGCCGCAGCCAGTTCAACCTCTGCACCGTAGTTTTTGGCAGTGCCGGAGAATGTCTGCAGACGCAGTTCCGGTGTCAGCTGGAAAAGCTGCAAATTGCTGTAATCCATCAGGAATGCCGCTACGTTCAAACGCACCCGCTTGTCCATCAGGTCAGACTTGATACCAATTTCATAGTTCCATAGACGCTCTGGCGGCTGGGCCGTTACAGCAACTACCGGGTCATTTGGCTGGCTCGGGAACATCCCGGATTTATACCCGCGGGAAACTGTTCCATAATAAAGAACATTGTCAGACTTATATTCAAGCGAGATCTTACCTGTCAGAGCGTCCCAGCTATCGCTTGCTGACACGTCAAATGGCGCTGCAAGAAGTGGCAAACCTGGAACCGGGTCACTGCCATCATTGTCGGTAGTCACCTGATTAACTGATTTTTTGTCATGCGTGTAGCGCAGACCACCCGTGATCTGGAAATTCTCTGAGATAGGATACGTTGTTTCGGCAAAAGCCGCATAGCTGTGTGTTTTCACATCCTGCAGGAAGGATACATCACCACCCAGAACCGGCGGGAAAATAACAGCTGCCTCAGTTACAAAACGCTCAGTCCTGTCCACAGATTCTGTGAAGTAATAGAGACCCGCAACCCACTTGACCATTTCTTCAGGCTTCGAGGAGAGGCGCAGTTCCTGACTGAACTGGGAAGCCTTCTCGTCTGCATAATCATCATTTTTCAACACCCACGGTTTTTCCGGGTTGCCGAACTCAAGGCCACCCAAATCTTCAAACCAGCTGTAATCTGTTTCGCGGTATGCAGAAATCGATGTTAGAGTCGCCCAGTCCATTTCCTGTTCGTATTTTGCCATGATGCCGCCCATGTCTCGCTTCTGGAAACTATCTGGGTTGGCATAACTTTTACGAATGGATGTGCCGTCCGGGAACTGCAACTTGATAAAGGCATCCAGCGGCGCCAATGACGGGAATGGCACCCGCGCATTACCACCGTTATCGTCTTTGGAATAATCCGTACTGATCAACAGGCTGGTTGTGTCGCTAGGCTCGAACATAAACTGAAGGCGCGCACTGAAGTTTTCCGCGTCCATCAACTCGTCACCGGTCAGAATATTTTCCGAATAACCGTCATGCTTGCGGTATGCGAGCGACAGCTTGGCTGCCACAGTCTCGGTCAGGCCGCCGTTAAAGACTGCTTTCGCCTGCATAGAATCGTAATTACCGTAGCTAAGGAATACTTTAGAGTATGCTTCCTGACTTGGCTTTTTCGTAATAATATTGACCGCGCCGCCAGAAGTATTTCGGCCATAAAGCGTACCTTGCGGACCACGCAGAACTTCCACACGTTCCAGATCGAAAAAGTCAAACGCGCCAGAACCGGGGCGGGCGTTATAGACTTCATCAACAAATACCGGGACCGTTGGGTCACTTGCAGCCGAATCAGACGAAGACCCAACACCCCGGATCGTGAACTGCGGCTCCCCAAGATTAAACTGGGTCATATTGAAGTTAGGCGTGCGGCTAACAACGTCGGTTACATCAACCGCATTGATTTTATCCAGATCGTTGCCATTAAAAGCAGAAATTGCGATCGCAACATCCTGAATACTTTCAGCACGCTTCTGGGCTGTAACCGTAATTTCCTCAAGCGAGAAGGAAGCCTCACCACCCTGATTTTGCGCAACCGCTGGAACAACACCAGCGAAGACAGCAGCCGTCAGTGCGGTCGTGCCAAATAATTTAGATACAGTAATCATGTAAACTCTCTCCCTGTAAAGTCCGGCCATTTCCCTAAGGCCGGAGTCAGAAAGCTTTCCCGAACTTTCTGAATCTCAAAACACTTGATCACATCTTAGTACTATTATGCAAGTGATTACTTTTACAATAGTACTAAGGTTGCAATTTTTATCTATTTTTCCGACATCGGCTCTGCCTGCAGCGGGTACGGACGCAGATTAGCCCGCTTGGTACGCGCTGACGGATCTGAAGCCTTTGCCGGAATTGACTCTGGGGCTATTCCGTCCTCTACCCACTGCTCCAGCGCAGCGATGGGATCAAAACTGTCCGGACCGGCGCCTGGCATTTCCCAACAATGCCCGTATCCCGGCACAGTAAAATAGCGGTAGAAATCCCGAATGGCGTCATAACCACCCATCTTGTCAGCGACTGCACTGTAATAGGCGGTGCTGTTCTCTGGCAGGACTAGCGGGTCTGCAAGACCGTGCCACATCAAATATTTTCCGCCTGCGTCGCGAAAATCGGATAAATCCGGATCTGTTGCATCAACCAGCTTTCCGCGGTTCTGCAACAAAGCGGGATGGGCATCAAAATCAAAATCGGCAGCCGTATAGTTTTCCACTGGCAACGTTTCAAAACCTATGTATTTTGTGTAGCTGTATCCAAGCGCGGTCCCCGGCGCCATTCCTTTGTCACCGTCCAGGAACCAGACATAGAGGAAGCGTTCAGACCCGGGCGGCACCCCCGGATACAGTTGCTCGCCTTTTGAATTTTGTGGACCCTGATACCATTTTTTCAAAACATCTTTCTGTGCAGCCGAAAAACAAGCTTTGCCGCCATCCTCGCATGTCGGCAGGACACCCAAGTCAACTTCACAGCCATAGGGATCAGAAATCAGGCCGTCTTCACGGCCGTCAACACCGTCACACTGCCGCATAACTTCTGCTTCCAGCAGCTTGATTTTGTCCATGCCGAAATTGGCCCGTGTTAAAATACGTTCGCCGCCAGCATCCGAGTTGGCCTGATAAATCCAAGGCCCATACACACCGCCAGAGTTCGTCAGATCGAGCACTCCGGCTCCGCCTAAAATCCCGTCAAACAAATCCGGATATACCTGCGCCGTCATGGCCGCCATCCGTCCGCCGTTTGAGCAGCCAGAAAAATATGCACGGTCCAGCGCCTCAGCACCGTAGTATGCCTTCGCAAGTGCCGTACCAGCCGCGTGCGCAAATTTCACACCCGTCCGCGCATACACTTCCAAAGCTTCCGGATTGTCTTTGGCCCAGGACGCATCACCAAGCCAGCCCTTGTGGCCATTATCTGTTGTCAGCGCTGCATAGCCTTTTTTCAGCGCTTCATTAATTCCGTTTGAAAATCCCGGCTTGTCAGCCAGTACAGACCCGCAAAAGCCGCCGCAGCCAGATTGGAAATATTTCCCGTTCCAGTCAGTAAGGGGCAGACGTGCTTCAAACCCTATATTGGGTGCAATCGTGCCCTGCACCCTGCAATGGTCCGGCAATGCTTCATTGTCTGTGGATGCCGTACTGCTGCTGATTTCAACACCGGTTATTTTCGCGTCGGCAAATGCCTCACAGCGGTCAGTCAGGCCTGAGACGTCACCCATATCTTGCGGTACATCACTGGCAAATGCTGCGCCAATACTAACGGCAGCTACAGACACCGACATCATTGCCGGTATAAGTTTTTTGGATACTCTCTTTTTCGCGTTCATGCGACACTTCCCCTTGCCACATCTCTACACTAACTTGCGTAAAGAAACTATGTATGTATAGCGGGTCATGAAGTAACTTGCAATACGATACTTAATCAGTTTATGGTTTGCCTGATTTCAATGGTATCAGCAGTTAAAAAGGGATGGGGACATGTCCATGGTTATTGAATTTTATTTCGATTTTTCATCAGCTTATTCATATATTGCCCAAGGGATAATCGAAGAAACAGCCGCAAGACACAATGTTACGACAAAATGGAAACCATTTCTGCTAGGGCCTGTTTTCCAGGCAATTGGTGCCGCACCGGCATCTCCAAAAACACCAAAAGGCAAATATCTGTTTCATGATGTCGCCCGCTGTGCACGGGCCCACGGTATGCCGTTCGCAATGCCAAAACAGTTTCCCTTCAACAGCGTTGCTGCCGGGCGTGCATTTTATGCCATTGATGCGGTGGATCCGGCGCAGGCTGTCGCCTTCGCACGGGCCGTCTTCACTGCTGCCTATAAAGGCGAAGAAGATGTATCATCGCCCGAGGTTTTAGCAGCTATCCAAAAAACCCTTGGTCTGGAAGTTGATATAACAGAAGCTGCCAAGACGGCACTGAAGGACGCTACACAGGAAGCACAGGACCTGGGGGTGTTCGGCGCTCCGACCCTTAAAGTAGGGGACGAGATTTTCTGGGGTGCAGACCGGCTGGAGCAAGCTGCAAAATGGGCCTCAACCGGCGGCTGGTAAAGGGTCTGGCTGTCTCTCGGCAGATACCGCACGACATTAATGTAAGATCACAATCCCATCAGGAGGGAACACCATGAACAACACAGTATATATTCTCGGCGGTCATCAAACCGACTTTGCCCGTAACTGGTACCGTGAAGGACTGGAAATTTTTGATTTGTTCAAGGAAACTCTTGAACAGGGTCTGCATGCAACCGGCATTGATGCAGCGGATGTTGAAGCGGCTCATGTGGGTAACTTTACAGCCGAACTTTTCTGCAACCAGGGGCATCTGGGCGGCTTTTTTGCCGAGGCAAACCCCAAAATGGCAGGTATTGCGACCGGACGACACGAGGCGGCCTGTGCATCATCCAGCATTGCCATGATGGCCGCCAGCGCAGAAATTGAAGCGGGCAGATACGGACTGGTCGCCGTGCTGGGCATTGAAATTATGCGCAACGTCCCCGGTGATCAGGCTGCCCTGAATATTGGCGGACCGGCCATGTGGGCAGGTCATGAATGTCAGGATATCAAGTATCCATGGCCGCACATGTTTTCCACCCTCGGGCAGGAGTATCAAAGACGCTACGGCCTGAAATATGAACATCTGGCGGGCATTGCGGACATCAACTTTGCCAACGCCCGCAAGAACCCCAATTCCCAAACACGGAAATGGGCCTTCACCCCGGAAAGTTTCACGGAAAATGATGAAGCCAACCCCGTTATTGACGGTATCATCCGCCGACAAGACTGCGGCCAGGTAACAGACGGTGCCGCCATTGTTTTCCTCGCAAATGAACGTACGGCCGAAAAATATGCAAAACAGCATAATATCGCGCTGTCAGACATCCCCCGTATTAAAGGGTGGGGACACCGGACGGCCGCCATTTCCTATGCCAGTAAAATTGCCGAAGGCACGACGACTAATTCGCCCTATATCTTCCCCCACGTCCACGCAGCCATTCAGGATGCGCTTGGGCGTGCCGGCTGCAAAGACGTGTTTGATCTGGATGCGATCGAAACGCACGACTGCTTCACCACCACAGAATATATGGCCATTGACCATTTTGGCATAACTGCCCCCGGCGAAAGCTGGAAAGCAGTCGAAGACGGCACTATCAGCATGACGGGCAGGCTGCCGATTAACCCGTCCGGTGGTTTGATCGGTCTGGGCCACCCTGTGGGGGCGACAGGGGCGCGCATGGTACTGGATGCCTATAAGCAAGTCACCGGCGCCGCCGGGGACTATCAGGTGGACGGTGCCAAAAATGTTGGCACGCTGAATATCGGTGGCAGTGCCACCACCACCGTCAGCCTTGTAATTGGAACAGGAGAATAATGACATGACTGATCTAAGCACAGACAAGCTGCTGGGTACATGGGACCTTCTGTCATGGACACGGGTTGCTGGCGACGGCACAGTCACCTACCCTTACGGCGAAAAGGCAAAAGGACGTCTGATCTATGATCCATCCGGCCAGATGTGCGGGTTTCTGATGGACCCGGACTATGCCCATATCGAAGGGGTGCCGCCACGTCCGATGGTGCTGTCTTATGTCGGGCATTACAGCCTGCACGGCGATGTGGTTCACCATGATATTGAACTGTCTTCGGTACCCAACCTTATCGGAGAGACTGTCCGCAGAAAAGCATCACTGGACGGGGACCGTATGACGCTGACCACCCTAACGTCCAAAGGCAGAGACGACAGAGAAAGTCACTATATTCTCAAGTGGAAAAAAGTTTAGTCCAGAATTTCTGAGGTTTTCTGCGGATTTCTGACGATCCGGTCCACTTTACTCGCACACAGCTCAGTGCTACTCTCCCCCCTCGTCAAATCTGCTTGCACGGGTAATCAGCAAGCGGAAAAAACAGGGGGGATACCACGATGAAATCAACGTTCATACGTTCGGCGCTTATGACATCGGCACTTGTACTGTCTGCGTCACACCTAGGCGGTTTTGCAGCGAGTGCAGCCGACAGCAATCCATTTACAAATTTAAAACCACGCGAGATTGGCCCGGCGCACACGTCCGGACGTATTTCCGACTTTGCCTTTCACCCAGAAAAATCCAACATTTTCTATGTTGCAACATCTTCGGGCGGCGTCTGGAAAACGCTTGATAACGGGATCAGCTGGACACCCATTTTTGATACATACGGTTCATATGCGACCGGTGTTATTGAGATGGACCCAAATGATACCAACACCCTGTGGCTTGGTACCGGGGAAAACAATGCCCAGCGGTCAGTCGCAAACGGCGACGGTGTCTATAAATCCATCGATGGCGGCAAGTCATGGACCAACATGGGCCTGAAAGACAGCGGCCATATCGGGCAGATTTGGATCAACCCCGACGATAGCAATCATGTGTTGGTCGCTGCACAAGGCAATCTATGGGACAAAGGCGGGGACCGCGGTCTGTACAGCACGACCGATGGCGGCAAATCCTGGACCCGTATTCTGGAGATTGACGACCATACAGGCATCAACGAATTTGTCGTTGACCCAAATGACCCTGACACAATTGTCGCCAGCAGCTATCAGCGCAGACGACATGTCTGGACCCTGATCAACGGCGGACCCGGCAGCGGTATCCAGCGAACAACAGACGGCGGCAAGACCTGGACTAAAATTACATCGGGACTACCCGGCGGAGATCTGGGTCGGATTGGGCTGGCAGCCGCACCGTCTGAACCCGGTCTGATCTATGCCATCATCGAAGCGGACGAAAAAGGTCGGGGCGTTTATGCGACCACAGATTTTGGTGTAAGCTGGGAGAAACGGTCCGCGCACATGACCACCAGCCCCCAATATTATAACGAGCTGTTCGTGGATCCAAAAGACGGCAACACCCTCTATTCCACCGACACTTTCACCAATGTATCCAAAGATGGTGGACGCACCTGGTCAGCCCTGAATTTCAGCAGCCGCCACGTTGACGATCATGCCATGTGGATCGACCCCGATAATACCGATCATATGTATATTGGCGGTGATGGCGGCGTCTATGAAACCTATGACGGCGGCAACAAATGGCGGCACATCCGCAATCTGCCGCTGGCGCAGTTTTACCGGATCACACCAGACAATGCAGAGCCCTTCTATAATGTGTGCGGGGGTACGCAGGATAATAATTCCCTGTGCGGTCCTTCACGAACCAATGTAGTGCACGGGATCACCAACAGTGATTGGCATATCATTCTGGGTGGCGATGGTTACAAAGCTGTCTCGGACCCCACCAATCCTGATATTGTTTATACCCAGTATCAGTATGGCGGCCTGGCACGCTACGATAAAAAGACCAAAGAACGTCTTTATATCACGCCGCAACCGAAAAGCGGCGAGAACCAGTATAAATGGAACTGGAATACACCGATCATCATCAGTCCCCATAAGTCCACCCGCATTTACTACGGCGCAGAGAAACTATTTGTGTCTGAAGATCGCGGCGATACATGGTCTGCGGTCAGCCCCGATCTGACACGCCAGATTGACCGCAATGCGCTGGACGTTATGGACCGTGTCTGGAGTGTGGACGCCATTGCCAAGAATGACAGCACGTCCATTTATGGCAGTATTATCGGCCTATCTGAAAGCCCCCTGCGTGAAGGGCTGATTTATGTCGGCACGGATGATGGCCTTATTCAGGTAACCGAGGATGGTGGACAGAACTGGCGTAAAACTGACAAATTTAAAGGCGTCCCCGACATGTCCCTGATCGAAGATGTTATCGCATCAGTGCATGATGAAAATGTCGCCTATAGTGTCATTGACAACCATAAACGCGGCGATTTCAAACCCTATGTCCTGAAAACAACAGACAAGGGAAAGTCATGGAAGATGATCAGCGGTGATTTACCTGTTCGCGGCACCGCCCACACAATTGCCGAAGACCATGCTAATCCAAACCTGCTGTTTGTGGGTACCGAATACGGCCTGTTTTTCACCCAGAATGGCGGCGAAAACTGGCATCAGGTCAAAGGCGGTTTCCCAACCATTGCAGTCCGTGATCTGGAAATCCAGCGTCGGGAAAATGATCTGGTGATCGGCACCTTTGGACGCGGCGTGTTTATTCTGGATGATTATTCGCCCCTGCGTATCAGCGCCGAGGACGTCACCAAAGAAAATGCAACTCTGTTCCCGGTGAAAGACGCCTGGCAATTCATTGTCGGCGATAAATGGGGCATGACAGAAAAGGGATCGCTTGGTGATCAGTTCTGGCGTGCGGAGAACCCGCCATATGGCGCGATCTTTACTTATCATCTGACCGAAGGACTGCAAACAGACAAAGCGGCACGCCAGAAGGCAGATCAGGCAGCACAGAAAGAAGGGAAAGACACCCCATATCCTGACTTTGATACCCTGCGCGCCGAAGCCCGCGAAGAGGCACCAAGTGTTCTATTGACCGTGCGTGATTCTGCAGGGAATGTTGTCCGGAAACTTAACGGCAAATCCGGCAAGGGTCTGCACCGTACAGCATGGGACTTGCGTTATGATGCGCCGGATGCGGTTAATCTTTCACCGCGCCCTCGTCTGCCGTGGGAGGGTGATGTGATTGGTCCAATGGCACTGCCGGGTACTTATACTGTAACCCTCAGCACCCGTATCAAAGGCACCTTGACACAAGTCGGTGACCCACAGTCCTTTACCGTCAAAACACTGCCGCTCAGTGATGAAATCACCGAAGACCGTGCAGCGCTTCTGGACTTCCAGACCAAGACATCTGATCTACAGCGGGCTGTTATCGCAGCAAGCCGTGCGGTTCGGGACTTCGGTACCCGCATCAGCCATCTGGACACGGCGATCCTGCGGACGGCTGCGGCAACCGAGGATGATGCACAGCGCCTGCGTAACATCAAATCCGCGGTGGCGGACTTATCGGTCGCGCTGTCAGGTGACCGCGCAATCGCCAGTATCAATGAACCAACACCGCTTTCCATTCAGGGACGCATTGGCTGGATCATTTTTGCATCCTGGGGAAGCCAGTCACCTGTGTCAGGATCACACCGCGAAAGCTACGAGATCGCTGCCTCTGAGTTTACCAAGGCACAGGCTGATCTTCAGGCGATTGCCCGTGATCTTGCTGCACTTGAAGCCGAGCTTGAAAGCAAAGGTGCACCGGCAACGCCTGGCCGCATCCCTGATTGGCAGGAACAGTAAACTACCGACTATTTGAACTTGCAGGAAGGGCCACGCATACCGCGTGGCCCTTCCTTGTTTATCTGATACCTGCAGTACGTCACCAATCGCCCTTCCTGCGAGCACCAAAGTACCCTCGACACTATCCGAAAGCAGGCGCTACATTAACGTCCCGCTTTATAGCGTCACGCAAGAGGCAAATATAACAGCCACGCCCACCCCCGATGCCGTTCAGGATGATCACATGGACTGGGTGCAGATTTTAACTGCGGAAGGATCCGATAAGCCCGCCGGCTATATTGTCAGATTTAGCACCCCTTTTCTGGCAAAAACCAAGTCTGACGGCCAAGTCCGCATTCATATTCACGAGGATTTTGAACAGCATCTTAGTGAGCTTGCAGATACGACTGTTCGGGTCTGGAGCCCCCGCACCCCTTATAGGTACGCAGAATATGACTTTCAGGATGTTGTCCTGACTACAGACGCCGTCACGCACGGCTTTTTGGTTGAAATTCCGGCGACCAAGACCGCGCAGACAAACGGCCAATAAAAAACACCGGCGCTGGGCCGGTGTTTCCTCTGTTTATCGCTATCAGAACAAGGCCTATTTCCTGGCGGTTAGCACCAAGCCGTCCCGACGCGGGTCAGCGGCCCCGGCCCATGTGTCGCCTTCCTTTGCCAGTGCGTGTACCCCGCCAAAATAGGGATCATACTGGCTGTCAGAAACACCGTAGGCAGGACGATTAAGGCTGAAACCATATTTTGCCATACCGCTCAGAAGGTCCGCTGGCACCACTGGCCCCTCAACATATGCTTTACCGTCCGGCACCACATGTACGCGGTATGCTCCGACGGCTTTTTCAATATCTGCCTCTACATCAATCCAGAAGCTGCTGACCTGTGCCACTGCAGAGATGATGCGAGCGCTGCCAGGGCTTCCCAGCACCATGACAGGCGCACCGTCTTTGCGTAGAATTGCTGAGCTCATGGAACTTAACGGCATTTCCTTCGCCTTGAGCACATAAGGCGATCCGTCATCAACAAGGCGGAAAGACTGCATATAATTATTGTATAAAAATCCCAGTTCAGGATGAACAACCTTTGATCCAAAATAACTATCTATGCTTTGGGTCACAGAGACTGCATTCCCGTCTCCGTCAACGACAGAAAAGTGCGTTGTTTCTCCTGAGGCACGGTCTTCCATTAAGGACAATAGTCTTGCCGCTTCCTGTTTGGAGATTTTGACCTTCACATCATCTTCATACTCCAGAAAACCAGGAACAGGTGTATGCTTGCGGCTACCGTGCCCTATTGCCATTGCTTTCAGGAGCGCAATTCTGCGTGCTGCATCATCTGCATCCACATCCCCCTGATCCGCTGTTTCAAGACCATTCAGGATTTGCAGTACGACCCAGCCACCAAAGGGCGGCGGCAAGGTCAGAACTTCATACCCGCGGTATGTACCGGAAAGCGGTGTGACGATACGCGGCTCAGGAAAGTTCGCAAGGTCATCATAGGTGATCCAGCCCCCATTTTCGGCCATGTCAGCAGCAATTTTTCTTGCAATATCACCGGTATAAAAATCTTCGGCACCCTTTTCAGCAATCTGACGCAGTGTGTCCGCAAGGATTGGCTGCCTGAAAGTTTCGCCAACCTGATAGTCAGTGCCGTCCGGCTTGATAAAAATAGACTTTGCTTCCGCCTGTTTCTTCAGCGCGTCCCCATAGAAACGAAAGGCACGCTGACGGAACGGTCCTACGACGAACCCTTCTTCTGCATACGCAATAGACGGTGCGACAAGGTCAGCCCAGTCAATTGCACCGCTACCATAACGCTGATGTGCAAGCGAAAGAACCTTCAGCGTAGACGGAACCGTGGACGCGGTGCGTCCCTGGCGCAGCTGGTCCTTTGTAACAGTCGCAGGGATATTTGCCGGGGACCATGTCGTGCCGTGAATGACAAAAGGGTCGCCCGACTTTGGCTGAACCAGCATTACGGTCTGGCCCGCAATGCCCGAGCCCGCCGGCTCTGTCACCCCAACGGCAAGCGATACAGCAACAGCGGCATCAATGGCGTTGCCGCCCCGCTCCAGTATCTGTTGCCCGGCACGGGTTGCCTCAGGCGATGCGGAACTGACAATTCCTGCAAAGGATTTTGCATCGGTCGCCACCACGGAAAAAGGCAGCGCCAGAACAGCAAGGAAAGAACACACAATCCGGTACATAAGAAGTCTCCATTTCTCAGGACAGTTGGTGATACTGTATCGCCGCTTCCCAGCAAAAAAAACGCATCATAACTTCTGACTATGTATCTATAGCAGACGCAGGATTTACGCCCCTAAAGCGCATTATTCACATCCGTGCAAAGGCGTCTGAAACGCGACCGAACACAGTCGAGAAAATGCTTGGACGGATTGGACAGGGTACGCCCGCCAGGGAACACCGCCGTTACGGGAAGTTTAACCGGATGAGACAGTTTCTTGATCCTGACATTTGGCTCAGTGTTTGACTTGATAAGATTATGGACGGTCACCGTTTCCAACAGCGAGAAACCCAAATCACGTTTAACCAGATCCAGCGCCAGTTGATGTGAATGTACCGTTGCAACACGGTTTGGCTCCACCCCTTCCTGCAGGAGCGTATTTTCGATGGTCGTACCAAGAGGTGTAGACTGCACCGCTCCGATATAAGGCTTGTGGTTTAGGTCTGCAATATTGATCGTATCGCCTTTGATCATTGGCCAGCTGGGCGGCAATACAGCAAACAGGTCAGCAGTCCCAAGTTTTGATGTGGACAATCCGTCATAGTTTCCTGTTCCAAAAGTGAACCCAATATTATGCGTTCCTGTTCTGGCGTCCAGTTTGCGCAAAATCGCATCCGTATTATGGGTGGAAATTGACAGCGAATAATGCGGATACTGTTTAGTAAACGTCGCGATCACATCTGGAATAATCTCGAGACAGAAAGAAGCCGTGGCAGCGATACTGACATGGCCGGAGATACCGTCCCGAAGTCGGTCTGCAAGTCTATCAATTGCGGTCAAGGCCTCCTGCGCCCGTGTTGCTTCCTCAAACAGCACCCGCGCTTCGGCCGTTGGAATTAACCGCCCTCCTTCGCGCTCAAACAAACGAAAGCCAATTTTTTCTTCTGCCTGCTTGACCGTCGTTGTCACAGAAGGCTGTGAAATACCTAGTTTTTTTGCTGCACCCGTGATGCTGCCTTCGGTCATAACCGAATAAAAAACTTCTATTTGCCGAAAGTTCATAACATACCCCATCTTAATCAGCCTGATACAAGCCATATAGAGCATAACTATACTTACACCAAAAAATAATTATGCCGCAGCTTTTGTATTACCAATGCGCTGAATTTGTGCAAGATTTAGTCAGAACTTTCGCGACATTTCATAGAGTTTTCCAAGCTACTTCGGAGCGTCATGTCCAAACCTACACTTAAAACCCTGGTTAGTTTCAAGGAAGTCATCAACAGTGGCTCTGCCTCTGGTGCCGCTCAAATATTAGATGTGGCACAGTCAACGATCTCCAAACATATACTGGAACTGGAAAAATCATTGGGGATCTCCCTTTTTCACCGCGAAAACAATAATCTGGTTCCTACGTCAGAAGCCCTGCTTCTTTTAGATAAAGTGTCTGAAATACTTGAGGGTGTTGATAACTTATCCGCATTAGCCAAAGATGTGCGGTCACGGAAAAAAGGAACGCTTAGAATTTCTGCGCCGCCAAGTTTCGTCGAGGGACCGCTCGTGGACGTGCTCCACGGATTTCGCTCTGATAGGCCAGAATGTCTTATTCACCTTGATTCGCGCAGCTCTGCAACTGTGATCAGGCAGGTAGCCAATGGCGATGTTGACTTCGGTTTTGTCAAATTGCCGATAAGCCACCCAGAGCTGGTCATTATGCCCTTCATTGAATCAGGGACCGTCTGCGTGGTGCCAACATCGAATATACTGTCAAACCGATCCTTCCTGACGCCAGAAGATCTGGCGGATGAATCCCTTATCCTTCTTGGCTCCGGCGGGGCATTTCAGTCCGAACTACGACGGGAGTTCGTACGGCATTCCGTACCAATGTGCGTGAACCTTGAAACACACAGCGTTGGGGCGTCCTGCACATTTGCAAAAAAAGGCATGGGCATAGCCATAGTCAATGGCTTCTTAGCTAAAGCTTATAAAGATGAGCGCGTGCAGCTTATTCCATTCCAGCCTAACATTATGCATAGTTATGGTTTGGTTAGCCATAAAACTAGACAAAAGTCATTAATTGCTAGCGCATTCCGCGAGCATGTTAAGCAATTTACCCAAAAGCTTTAAACTTCTTTCTTTTTCCAGCCATCTTTTCGTTTAGTTCAGACAAACATTCCATTTTGGAATAATTAAATTCCTTTTCAGAAAATTATAGTTTTTATCCTCCAAATAATATTTGGGTTACCGTGGAAAATTATAAGGGGAAAGGGCGGGAAATTTTTCCTGATGCTCAAAGCCTCAATTTTCATTAGGAGGAATTATGTCAAATATTAAAAGAGCCACGGCTCTCAGAAAAACTCTGCTGCTGGGGACGGTAGCTGGCGTGGCAGCTGTCTACGCACCATCCATCTCTGCACAGGACCAAAGTGCCGACATCTCTCTTGAAGAGATTGTTGTTACAGGTTCTCACATCCGCCGCGACGGCTATGAAGCTCGGGCACCGATCAATGTGATCAACCGCTCTGACTTCACTGATCAAGGCGCTTCTACTGTTGTAGATATTGTGAAATATCTGCCAGTGAACACAGGCTCTTTCCTGACACAGGAAACAGGTAGCCTGATCGGTACTAGCCAGTTTAACATTCGCGGTCTGGGCACTGGTTCATCTCTTACTCTGATTAACGGTCGCCGCGCAGGTAAGTCTGCAACAGCAGACGGTCTTGGTAACCAGTTCTTCGACGTAAATCAGCTACCACTGTCCATGATTGAGCGTATCGACGTTCAGACTGACGGTGCCGGCGTGACCTACGGTTCCGAGGCTGTGGGTGGTGTTGTTAACATCGTAACACGTAAAGGCTTCGAAGGTTTTGAAATCTCTGGCAAGATGGCGTCATCATCGCACGATCAGTGGAATGTCTCCATTGCAACTGGTGCGAAATCTGACAAAGGGTCTATCAACCTTTATGCCACTTACTACCGCCAGACTCGTAATGACCGTTCTGATTTCCAGTGGCTGCGTGAGCGCATTGGCCCGGAACGCCCAGATGGTAACTCTGCACTGACGTCATCTTCTGGTGCGCCAGGTACATGGCAGCGTGCCCTGTTTGACGATAACGGTGTCTTCCTTGGTACATCTGGCAACACTATTCCAGATCCAGACTGTGAAGAAGCAGGTGGTATTCTCTCCGGTGGCCGTTGCCGCCACAGCTTTGAAGATCAGGTTTCCGTTATTCCAGAAGAAACTCGCATTCAGGCATTTGCTGAAGCAGAGTACAATCTGACTGACGAACTGCGTGTCTTCACTGAAATCAGCTTCTCCAACAACGAAGTTGACCGTACAAACGGCCCGAACCTTTTCAGGAACGGTCTTGCTGGCGGTAACATGTATATCCCTGCTGACCACCCGTTTAACTTCTATGTGTCAGACGGCGCAGACGGCATCATGTATATTGATCCGACACAGTGGGATAACAGCATTCACCAGGCGGTTGACCTGACATGTCAGTGTCGTCCACTCGGTGATGAATTCAACGGCGATCGTTCTGAATTCGACCGTGAATTCCGCTACAACTACTACCGTGCACTGGGCGGCGTTAACTACGAGATTAACGACAGCTGGTACATCGAAGCAGACTTCATTTACAATAAAGCCGAGCGTAGCAACCGCGCTGCATACGGTTATGTTGCATCTGAACTGAACAAGTCACTTCTGAACGGTACTTTCAACCCATTTGGTACGCGGACAACAAACCCAACACTTGTTTCCCCTAAAGACGGTGTAAGTGTTGCGGCTTTGGATTATGATGACTTTGCCAAGTGGCACCACAGAAGCCTGACAACAGCTGTTGCTGAACAGTCTGTTGCAGACCTTATCGTATCCGGTGACGCCTTCGAGATGAGCGGCGGCATGGTTGGTATCGCGTTCGGTGGTCAGTTCCGTGATGAGACATTCATCCAGCACAATGATCCACTGTCTTCTGTTGGTCTTGGCAGCACGCCAGACACAAGCCCACTGGTAATTCAGGGCTCAACGAAGGTATATGCAGTATTTGCAGAAGCACTTCTTCCTGTCACTGCTGATCTGGAAGTAACAGTTGCAGCACGTCACGAGAAATTCTCTGGCGGCGTGAAAACAACTGATCCGAAAATCGGTGCCCGCTGGCAGATGACTGACGACATTGCCCTGCGCGCGTCCTACGGTACATCCTTCCAGCTTCCAAGTGCTCGTCAGAAGTCAAGCTCCAGCAGCACGCAGTTCCTGGATGATCCAGCAATTCTGGGTGCCAACGGCAACATGACTTGTGATGGCGGTAACGCATCCAACACCACAATCAACGTTACTGGTTCAGACGATCTGCAGCCTCAGACTGCGAAGAACGTAAACGCAGGTATCGTGGTTCAGAAAGCTGGCTTCAGCGGTTCCATCGACTACTGGCGCTTTGACTATACAAACCTGATTGGTCCGGACGGCGTTGCACAGGCAATTGTTAGCGGCGAATGTAATGGCGGTGTTTTCCAAGCTGATCCACGGGTTATTCGTAGCCCATCTGGTCAGGTACGTTCTGTGAACCTGTCTAACGGTAACTTCGGTGGTGTTGTAACTGACGGTCTTGATATTCAGGCTGGTTACACATTCCCTGATAGTGACTATGGTCAGTTCGGTCTGCGTGGCTCCCTTAGCTATGTCAACAAGTTCGACGTTGACAGAGAAGGTAACGGAGACATTTGGGCAGGTGCGGGTACTCGTAACTTCGCTAACCCGTTCAACTCTGTACCACGCTGGCGCGGTAACGTTCGTTTGAACTGGAACCTGGACGTTCACAGTGCAAATGCTGCGATCCGCTACATTTCCAGCTACGAGAACGATCAGGGCACAGACAGCCCGAAAATCGGTTCTTGGGCATCAATGGACCTGCGTTACTCTTACGCAATGCCAGAGCTGTTCAATGCTGAGACTGCACGCATCTCCATCGGCGTAAACAACGTCTTCGATAAGAAGCCGCCAGCCCTTGCTGATCGTCAGCGCCCTGGGTACGACGCAACTGTCCACGATATTCGTGGCCGGATGGTGTACGCAGAGTTCTCAATCGGATTTTAATATCTGACTCTCTGGAAAGGGGAACCACGGTTCCCCTTTCTTTTCCCGAAGTATTTCTGTCGCCGAAAGAGGTGCGACCCCTGTAGAATATCACCCATGAAAATCAAAGGCTTTACACTTGACCTACCGGTACCAGAGAACACAGTTCCTCTGGTCTTCGACTCGCCGCACAGCGGGACAGAATTTCCCGACGACTTTTCGTCTCCCGTTAGCAGCGAGAAACTTTTGACAGCGTGGGATGCCTTTGTAGAAGACTTATGGGCACCGGCCGTGAGCCAGGGTGCCAGTCTCCTGAAGGCCCATTTCCCAAGAGTATATATTGACCCCAACCGTGCACCCGATGATGTTGATGCACGGGATGTGGACGGCACACTCCCTTTTACCTGCAAACCAACCGTTTATTCCGAGCGCGGCATGGGATTGATCCGCAAATTCGCTTTGCCTGGTATCCCCATGTACGAAACGCCCCTGACTGCCAAGCAGATCATGGACCGAATAGACACATATTACACGCCCTATCATACGGCCCTTACCGAGCGGTTAGAGACACTCCACCAAACGTTTGGTAGTGTCTGGCATATTGACTGCCATTCGATGAAGTCAAAGGGCAATGCCATGAATATTGATAATGGCCAACCGCGACCGGACATTGTTCTGGGCGACGGAGACGGCACCACCTGCGAAGAAGGTTTCATTGCTGTTATTGAGGATAGCTTCCGCAGCAAAGGATATAGCGTTTCCCGCAATGTTCCCTACAAGGGCGGATATCTTATTAGGCATTACGCAGCCCCGACGCGTAACCGCCATTCCATGCAAATTGAGATTAATCGCGCCGTATATATGGACGAGCAGGCTTTCAAGCCAAACAATCATTATCAGACTTTCAAACAGGATCTTAGCGACCTGACAAAAGAGTTATGCGCCTATATTCGGGACGCCATTGACCCGTCGCTGAGCACACCAATCAAATAAGGGGAAAGGGTATGAGCAGTGCTGAGCAGAAAGTCCATGTGGACATTCATCACGAAACACCACCTGCACCGAAGAAAAAAGGCGGGACAAATCCCATCGTTATTCTTCTTGGGATTCTGTTTTTTGCTTCCTTCCTGACCTATTTTATACCGTCCGGTGAATATGCACGGGACGGCAAGCTGGTTGTCCCCGGCAGTTATCATACGATTGAAAAAGAAACCTCCCCATCCGCCCTCTTTGCACTGGGGCCGCATTCGGAAACAGAGGCATCCCCGGTAAGCTTGATAGAAACACTGCTTGCCATCCCGGAAGGGTTGGAGCGCAGTGGGGGCCTGATTTTCATGGTCCTGATAATCGGTGGCATGTTCGGTATCATCAAACAGTCCGGGGCAATTGATGTCGGGCTGGAACGCCTGCTGTCGTTGGTGAAAGGGAATGTGTATGTCCTGATACCGGGGTTAATGATCGTCTTTTCTGCGGGTAGCACATTCCTTGGGCTCGCCTCGGAATATCTGCTGATCATCCCGGTAATGGTCGCCCTTGCGAACCGTATGGGCATGTCCAATATCATGGGGCTTGCGATTGTAACCGTATCGGTAAAGATCGGCTATATTGCATCAGTAACCAACCCGCTTCCACTGACAATTGCTCAGCCTCTTTTGGGTTTGCCGATTTTCTCAGGCGCAGGTTTCCGGTTTGCTGCCTTCTGTGTTTTCCTTATCATTGGTATCCTGTTCATGCTCTGGATGGCCAGAAAGTCCGGCTACAAAACTGATGTCGAAGTTGACTTTTCCGGTGATCGTCTGAGCCTGCGGCAGCAATCCATGCTGTGGTCGCTGGTCGTCGGTATCGGGTTTCTTGTCTATGCCTCCAGCACATGGCAGTGGAAACACGAAAACCTGACAGCTTACTATATTGCGCTCAGCATCCTTTTGGCCGTTCTAAGCGGTCTTGGTGCCAGTGCGGCCGCGGATGCCTTTGTTTCGGGTATGAAAAAAGTCCTGATGGCAAGCTTCCTGATTGGGGTCGCAACGGCTGTTTCCGTTGTCCTGCAAAAAGGGCAAATTCTGGATACCATTGTCAGCGGCATGACGGGCATGATCGGGGAAGACAATCCGATGATTGCTGCCTCTGGCATGTTCTTCTCGCAGCTGTTTCTTGATTTTCTTATTCCATCCACATCGGGCCAGGCCGCCGTTAGTATGCCGATTCTGGGGCCGATTGGTCAGATCACCGGTGTTACCCCGCAAACAACCGTTTTGGCGTTCCTGTTCGGGAATACCATCACCAACATGCTGACGCCTACATCCGGTACGCTTTTGGCGTATCTGGCAACGGCACAGGTTGGCTGGACAGCATGGGCGCGTTTCATCGTGCCATTGTGGGCCATTTTTATCGTTGTGTCGCTTGTACTGCTAAGTATCGCCGTCATGATCCAGTATTAGTATGGAGTAAACTGCGAGGGCACAGACCAACAATTGGTCCGGTGCCCTCGCCTGTTCTTCAGGGTCAGTCTTTAGGGCCTGCTTTACGATTTGCGACCGAAAACTTTATAGTGCAGGACAGTCAGGGCAGGGACCGTCAGGATCAAAACCGTTGTCCCGATGACAATACCAAACCCGAGCGAAACCGCCGTTGGGATTAGAAACTGTGCCTGAACGCTGGTTTCAAGAATGATCGGCGCAACACCAAGAAACGTGGTCAGCGTCGTTAGCAAAATCGCCCTGAAACGCTCCAGCGTGCCTTCCAGAATAGCTGACAGATAATCTTCTCCGGCATCGAGACGCTCGTTGACAAAGGTAATAACCATCAAGGAATTGTTGATGATCACCCCGCTCAGACCGATCACACCAAAAATACTCAGCAAGGTTAAATTCATGCCCAAAATGGCATGGCCAAGAATTGCACCCATGAACCCAAACGGGATCGCGATCATCACAATGATCGGCTGCGAATAGGACCGGAAATTAAGCGCTAGCAGGGAATAAATGACCATTAGTGCAATCAGAAAATTCTGTACAATCACAGGTCCCATTTCTGCCTGCTCTTCCTGGTCCCCGGACAGTGTAATGTGCAAACCGTCAAAATCGTCCTGCAGTGACGGTGCGACTGTATTCAATATGTGGTCTGTTACAATACCCGCAGTAGTGACAGATGTGTCCACCTCTGATGTCAGGGTATAAATCTGACGACCATCAATGCGGGTAATACTGGCGTCTGCTGGCTCCACGCGGATGTCGGCCAGATTTGTAACCGGGACAAACCCGTCACCAACCTTAATCCGCAAAGACTTCAGTGCCTCAAGGTTATAGCGCTCATCCTTTGGCAAGCGGACCCGAACCTGGATTTCCTCCCGGTCGCGCTGAACCCGTGTCGCTTCTGAGCCAAAAAACGCTGCCCGGACCTGCCGCGCCAGTTCATTCTGTGTGAGACCATAAGACAGGGCGAGCGGTTTGATTTCAATTTTCACTTCATCCGTAGTGCGGAAACGGTCATCCCTGATATCGTAAACACCGGGTAACTTCTCCAGTTCCTTCCGAATTGCCAGTACAGCCGCCTTGGTATCATCCGCAAGCCGTGTACTAATTTCGAAATAGACCGGCGCCCCCGGCGACACCAGATCTGCAGAATAGGTTAGCTTCTGTGCCCCTGGAATTTCACCGATAATTCCGCGCCATTCTTCGATAAAGTCCTGCGCATTGAATGTCCGTTCTGACGCCTCCTGAATACGAGCAACCACATAGCCTTTATTTGACATGGCGCCACCATCAGTGGCCACGCGTCCAGTGCCGTCAATCGGGGACACGCCAAGCACCCAGAAGATACCCTGCAAGGGTTCAATACCCGACTGTTCAAACCGCTTAGCCGCTTTCTCAGCCCCGTCCACGATCCTGTTCAGATAGTGGATAGTTTGTTCCTGTGAAGACGTTTCAGGCAGTTCCAGTGTTACATTTACATAGTCGCCCTCCACTTCAGGGAAGAAGACAAATTTCACTGCCCCACTGGTCATCAGCGACATGCTGGCAAAGAACAATCCAAACGCAACCAGAACAGTTGCCAGCGGATTAGCAATAACAACCTTCAACGTAGGACGTAGTCTGGCTTCCACAACATGCCGTAGCCCTGCAGCGAAATAATCCCGTACAGGATCCGCCAAGCGCCGCGGCGACCAACGGCGCGGTTTACCGCTGCGCAAATGGGCCAAATGCCGTGGCAGAATCAGCAAGCTTTCTGTAAGTGACAGCACGAGAACGATAATCACAACTGCGGCGATCGGGCCAATAAACTGACCAAATGTACCCGGCAGGAACAGGAGCGGTACGAACGCTACAATCGTCGTCGATACAGAAAACAGGATCGGCATATATACCCGCAGCACGCCACTGCGCGCTGCTTCCATAGCTGTGCCTGTATGTTCCCGTCGTTCGGCGTGGATGTTTTCACCGACCACGATCGCATCATCAACAACGATACCAATGGCCAGAATAAACCCAAACAGGGATAACTGATTGATCGATACATCAAACACATTCATCAGCATCCCGGCGCCGACAAAGGATACACCCACGCCAAAGGCAACCCATGCGGCAATTCTGATATCCAGGAATATCATCAACAGTCCACCTACCAGCATCAGACCAAGTAATGCATTGCTGGTCAGCAGGTCGATACGTTCTTCAAGCATGACGGAATTATCACGCCAAAACTCCGCCTGTACACCTTCTGGGAGCACAGCTTCGATGTCATTGGCATAATAGTCCCGAACTGCCTCGGCCAGATCAAGTTGCTGTTCATCACCAACCCTGTAAATTGACACATATGCAGCGGGCTTGCCCTTATACAGCGCTTGCTGTGGGCTTTCTGACAAGCCGTCCGTGATTGACGCAATATCACTCAGATAAACGGGCGTACCTGTACTGCTGGCACCCAGGACGATGGTTTTAAATTCGGCCTCTGTCCGGCGCTCTCCAACTGATCGTACCAGAATTTTCTGACGTTCTTCTTCGATATTACCGCCAGATAGATCAAGGCTCTGTTTAGCCACGCGATCAGAAATATCCAACAGGGACACCCCCAGGGATTCCAGCGTTTCCTTACTGATAGAAATATCAATCAGATATTCTGGAACACCACTGATGCCGACCCGCGATATATCAGGCAAATCAACCAGATTCGTGCGTATACGGTCTGCAACCTGCTTTAATGTCTCTCGGTCGGTATCACCATACAGGATAATACGCGCGGCAAGTTCTTCCGGCTCCATGTGGGCGACAACGGGCCGCTCTGATCGCTGCGGGAAGACGGTAATACGGTCTATCTCTGCCTGAATGTCGTCTTTCAGCTCCTGAATGACTGCATCTTCTTCAAGCTTTACAACAACACTTGCGACACCGGTTGCAGCAAGCGCCGTGATTTTCTGAACACCTTCCATACCTTCGAGGCGTTCTTCAATCGGCTTGACGATCGAGGTTTCCACCTCGGCTGGGGTTGCCCCCGGATACGGCACTGTTACGGAAATTGCCCTGAGAACTAATTCAGGGAAAAGCCGTACTTCAAGTGACAAAAAAGAAATTAGCCCCGAGACGATGATCAGAGCCGCCAGAAGATTGGCCGCTACACGGTTACGCAGGCATACATCAATTAACGTTTTCATACTTTATGCCTGCTTCTACTGGTCTGCTGAACCGGCTACACGTACCGGCTTGCCGCTAAATTCTTCAGCAAGCAGCGTTACCATCAAAGCCTGACCATCAAGGGACTTTTCTGACGTTACAACGGCTTTGGAGCCACTTGTTGCCAGGACCCTGATCGGCTGCTGGTGAATTTTATTATCGTCACCAACCAGCCAGACATATGCACCCTTGCGGATTATCCCATAAGGAATTTCCCACAGTGGCTCTGTACTGCTTGCTTCAATTTCAACCGACATGAAATCATTACCAAAAACACGGCCCATATTTTCAGGTGAAAACACATCATCAAACTCCGCGATAATCACAGCAGTTCTGGACCGGGGATCAACCACCGGCGCAATGCGCGTGATATGGCCTTTGATTTCCTGCGATCCAACGGCGCCGTTACCCGGTTTGGCAACAACAGAAATCGGCTTTTTGCCCTTGGCTTCATAGGTGCGGGCCACCGCCATCACCTCATCACTTTTCAAACTAATGGCAATTTCCGCGCGGTCCGTATTCATCAGATCCGCAAGCACCTGACCCGGCGACACGAAACTATCTTTTGAGACAGTCTCAGAGACAACAAGTGCTTCAAACGGCGCGCGAATAACAGTCTTCGACAGCCGTTCCTGTGCCAGTTGGATTTGCGCCGATGCCTGCTTAACCCCAGCTTCGGCTGCCGCGAGGTTAGCATCAGCTGTATCAACCACCGCTTCGGAGACATGCCCCTTGTCAAACAGGTCCTGCGCACGGGCATGGTCGGCCTTTACTTTCGCCAGCTGCGCCAGACTACTTGCATGGGCCGCTTCGGCATTCGCCAAGTCCGCCTCGTAGGTGGTGGGATTTATCTTGAAAAGTATATCACCGCCAGCGATACGGCCGCCAACTTTGAAAGACGGATTAATATAGGTAATCTTACCGGCCACTTCGCCCACAACCTGTAGCTGGCTTTGCGGCGTCAACCGGCCCGTAGCCTTAATCATATAGGAAGATACCTTACTGTTCACTGACATGGTTTCAATCAGTTCAGCACGGTTCAGTACCTCTGAATTGCTGCCGGACTGCGCAAGTGTGTCATTGCCGCCTGCTGTTAACAGCATAAACCCTATAACCAACACGCAGACACCTGCGAATATTGAGAGGTTGGAGGCTATTGTTGATTTTATTTTTTCCATAAGTCGCTGCCTTGTACTCGGGCCGGTGAGGGGCTACCCCAATAAAACCCTGATCGCTTTCTTTAATTCTTGTAGAAATTCTTCCCGGCTGGCTACCGTATGCACCAATCCTTCGATCACATGCTTCAGTGTTGAGAGAAAGTCCTCAAGCGAGCCGTTAGGAGGGGTCAGACCATCCCGGATAAAAGCTTCCCTTATCAGATTCAAAGAATGCTCTTTCACTGCCTTACCGGACTGTCCTGCTTCGAAAGCCAAGATGATTTCATGGCTGTGCGGTGACGTTCTAAGATCATCAATATGATTCCCTATCCGGCAGTCCATTGCTTCAATCAGGCGCTCCTGAATGGGCTTATCAGGTTGTGCCAATGCTTTCTGTGCCTCTGTACGAGACAAAGTGGACATATGGACCACCACAGCATCAAAAAGCTCCTGCTTTGAGCCGTACTGATTATAAAGCGCCTGCCGGGAAATACCGATTTCCTGCGCGATATCGTCCATAGAGGTTTTTCTAAACCCATATTTCATAAACACGGAATACGCGGCTTGAAGTCTGTCCGTCATTCTTCTGTACTTTCACCTAGAATTTGATCTTATTTACAATAACTACCAAGTTTGTCAAGTTCGTACAAATACTAACGCCCTAAGTCCTGCCCGTCAAACATCAGCCTGACTTTCCTTAAGGTAATGAAATTACTTGTATAATCGCACTGAAAACCCTCAATAGACACCGACAGGCGTTGCCACTCAGGTTCAAGCATTCTGACATAAAGTTATGGTAGACTAGCGATTTCAGGGAAAAGGCTGCACCGTGCAGCCCTAGATATCCAGTATAATCTTGCCTGTATCCGTACCCAGATCACCTGATTGGTCAGGGACAGAACAACACAGCAAAATTTCATCATCCGCAAGCGGAACATTTGTTGACACCAGCGTCTTAACAGTGCCCGCAACAAGGCGTGTACGACAGCTGCCACAACTGCCCGAACGGCAGGAATAGGGAACATCAACGCCTTTTTCGGTGACATAATCAAGCAAGGGGCCGTCTTTACTGGACCATATACCCGCCGTGCCAGAACGCAATAAAACCACCTCAGCATCTGGCATTTCACCAATTGCGGGCAGACTGGCCGGACCGAAGTTTTCTGTTAGTATCCTATCGCCAGATACACCGAGTGCGGTCAGCGCGGACGTCATATCCGCCATAAAGGAAGAAGGCCCACACAGATACACATTCACGGCGCTGTTTTGAATAACCTGCCCCAAAATGGATTCGAGAACTGCCGCAGTGAAGTGACCTTCATGCATATAATCCTGACCCTGTATGTCATGGTCCAGCGGCCGACTAAATGCGGTGAAAACAGACACTTGCTCCCACAGTGTTTCAGCATCTTTCAAAAGCTTTTTAAAGGCTTGCTCGTCACTGTTACGAGCGGCATGCAGAAAATACACCGGACGCTTTGTCGGAGCATACATTTCTTCGGCCAGCAATGCATTCAGCATGGCAATCATAGGTGTTATACCAACCCCGGCGGATAGCAGAATGATCGGGTTGCCTGTTTTAGTTTCCAGAAAAAAGGATCCTTGGGGCTTTTTAGCATGCACAACTGATCCCGGCTGCACTTGGTCATGCAGAAGAGCAGAGGCCCTGCCCCTTTCCTCCCGCTTAACACTAATTCTGTAATGATTTGGGGAAAAAGCTGTTGATAAACTATACGAACGCCGGATGGGATCAGGACCAGTCGGGTCAGACAGACATATCGGTAAATGCTGACCGGGCCTATAGGGCGCTAGGGCTTCTCCGTCCTGTCGTTCCAGATACAGGGAAATAATGGTCGCTGATTCTGCTACAATCCGGCGCACAACATACGGTTCCCAATTATTGTCTCCGACCATGGCCTCGGCTGCCTGCCAGGACCCAGTGAATGCAAGCGCTGGTGAATACTCCTGAAAGTGCCACCGAAAAGGCATTCTGCCACGCAGTAACCGTGCCCGTTTCACTTGAATAGAGACCAGTCTTTCTGCCCCACTGAAGGCATCCAGTAGATCACTATGCCAGATAATTCCGGCCTCACCCTGAATATAAAGCAAATCCCCTGTCTGAAAGTCGGGAAAGACCAAGCCTACCTTGGGGTTTTTCAGAATATTACCAAGGGTATTAAAGTGTTTATTTCCTGAAAAATCTGGAAAAATAAGGGTTGTTTCATCCAGTATTTCAACAAACCCCGGCTTGCCACCCCGGTGGGAAACGTCAACGCCGCTGCGTCTGTCCTCCGGGTCATGCTGGTATGCTGACGCAATAAAGAAGGTATCAGCCTCTGCGACCAGGGTCTGCATGGCTTTATTCAGTTTGGTAACGTCAGTCGGGGCCGTCCTTACGGGTGATGTCCGCGGAACAATCTGATCGACGAACC
This sequence comes from Kordiimonas sediminis, assembly GCF_014656395.1. Taxonomy (GTDB): domain Bacteria; phylum Pseudomonadota; class Alphaproteobacteria; order Sphingomonadales; family Kordiimonadaceae; genus Kordiimonas_A; species Kordiimonas_A sediminis. Next base: position 1,080,618 of record NZ_BNCI01000001.1, on the reverse strand, counting down.
GGGTTTGAATATACTGCGGGCAATTACCAAATGACTGCATAACGCCAATGGAAAAGCCCTGGTCAGAGATATTGAATATACGGCCAGACATTCTGTTTCTGCGGCGGGTATGAAGCTCTATACCCAACACGCCAATGTCCGCACCGCCCACAATAGCCACCGCAATAGGATCATCCTCCACTGGTACCGCCTGTACAACAAGCTCCACCGGTGACGGCGACGAAATGCACCCTTCATCCCCAAAGAGGATCGAGGCAATCGGCCACCCGCCCCTGTCTACCACCCCCACGACAAGATAGGATAATCCTGCAAAAAAATCGCGGTGCTGATCTGGCATATAGTTGCGGATAACACGCGGTGCATATTGGTGGATTTGTTCCCGAACACCGACACGCTCCTGGATTTCAAGTTCGCCTTCATGAAAAGGACTGTCATCTCGTTTAATCGCTGTCGCCTGTATGTGATCGGGTTTCATACCAAGTCTCCACAAACCGTATTGAAAGAAAAAAGGGGAAGGCAAGCCCTTCCCCTTATAAGTTATGCCACCTTGGCAATTGGTGATTTGATCATCGGTACAAACCCTGGCAGGGCTTCAATCCGATTGATCCAGGCAATCACCGCAGGATAAGGCGACGGGTCAAATCCTCCTTCTGGCGCATGGGCAACATATGTGTATATGGCCACATCAGCGACAGTTGGTGTATCGCTTTCCAGGAACGCTGTTTTCCCTAGAACCGTTTCAAGTTTACTAAACAGATCAGCCGTGATGCTGTAAGCCTGATCAAGATCAACAGGTGCCCCGAAAAGCTTCGCAAGCCGTGCCGCAGCCGGGCCGTTCGCCACTGCCGTACCGGCAAGGTTAAGATATTTTTGCACGACTGCCCGCCCATAGGGGTCTGAAGGCAACCATGTGTCGGCACCATATTTCAAAGCCAGATACATCAATATTGCCGTGGATTCATACAGCGTATCATCGCCGTCCTCATACACAGGTACCTTCCCGTTGGGGTTCATCTGCAAAAAGGCATCTGTCTTTTGCTCACCTGCCTTCAGGTCAACCTGAACCAGATCGTAGTCTAGGCCAAGAAATGAGAGAAAAAGTGCAACACGGTGTGCATTTCCAGATAGTGGAAAGCTATATAATTTCCGTTCAGACATTAATGTATCTTCCTTCTAATAAATAAACATAAAGACGCCTCGCAGCGAGACAGCTCAAACCGGGGCCGTTCGGACCTGTTTGCAAATATTAGCGAGTAACGCAGTGTGCGGCGCATATGCCTTGTATGCAAAAATGTTCTTAATTGGGCTGCATATATCGCCACCATTCCTGAGTGATGACCGCGCATACCTAAGTCCTTTCCCGTTCCTCCCTGGCTCTGTGCCTGCTATCCAGTAAAGGGGGAGGAAGCCCGTCTGGGCATGGGGAGGGCTAGTTTGGTGACGGGCTTCCTTTGCCGACTTCGATTCAAGGGGATAAACGGACGAAGTCGGTAACTCTTATTCACATTAGATCGGGACCGCTGCGAAGGAACCGCTGGTACTAAGAACAATGGCAAACAGTCCCACCACAATCAGAGCTTTAATCGCATCTGCCAACATGTCGGTAACAGTGTAATTATCATTCATGCTCATATCCTCTTTGGTCGCTGACTCGGGGGGCTAAGCCAAATAACGCTTAAGGTGTCCCGATCTGTCAACCCTTCTAATGGAAAGTGTACCGATCTGTCAACTTCTTTTTTTCGCATAGTTGAAATATTGTATAAAAGTTATTAAATTCAGAACATTACAAATAACTTCTGCTGCTATAAATTCAAATTCGACATATGAAATCAAAGATGCTATAGTACCTATCTGTAAATGTTTGGAGAATCACGTGAGTAGATCAAAAAGAAACGAATTACTGGAGAAAGCGCTGATCGCATTCAACCGGGGTGGTTATTATGCTGTTGGTATGGACAGGCTGGTGAAGGAAACCGGCATATCCAAAACATCCATGTATAAACATTTCAAAACCAAAGAAGATTTGATCGAAGCTGTTCTCCGTTTGCGCGATGAAAAATTCCGGGGATGGCTTGTCGGTCGTATCGACAGCCTTGCACAAGACCCTGTAGGCAGACTGCTTGCCATGTTTGATGCCCTGGATGAATGGTTTCATACCAAAGAATTTCGCAGCTGCATGTTTATCCGCGCTTCTTCCGAATATCCGGATTCGAACCATCAGGTATATAAAGTCTCCGCAGAGCATAAACGTCTGATTCTGAACTATGTAACCGGATTGGCGCAGCAAGCAGGTGTCGAAGACCCTATCCTGCTGGCGAAGCAACTGTTGCTGTTAAAAGAAGGTGCCATTGTAACGGCCCATATGCTTGGCCCCGACGGCGTACAGCACACCGCCAAAGAAGCTGCCAAGACCTTGATTTATGCATCCCTTAAAAAGGCGCCTACACCTCTGGCTGAGTCTATCCCCCAGTCCGCACCAGACGCCTAAGGCAGCATTCACCCACCTGCTGTGTCAGGGCGCATATGGAAGGCAGCGCGCCGCAAGCGCCCACTGCGCAACCCAGGCTTTAACCGCAGCACCAAACCCGGCTTCAGTCACTTGGCCGGGTTTGCCAGCATCTTCCAGGCCTGATACTGGCTGAGGAAAACATCGCCTGTTAGATCGTCTAGAAAACTTGTTGTTTGCAGGCGGTCCATAACCGGCCCTTTTACCTCGCTTAAATGCATAGTGATACCAGCATCCTGCAACCGGTGATTCATGGCTTCCAGCCCTTCCAGTGCACTTGCATCAATGTTGTTAACGGCAGGGCACATCAACACCACATGTCTGATTTTCGGACACCCCAACGCCAAATCATAGATTTTATCCTCTAAAAACCGCATGTTCGCAAAATACAGGCTTTCATCGATTCGGATCGTCAACAGATTATCGGCCGTTTCAACATCGTGTCGTAAAACATTTCTGAAATGCTCGGTCCCCGGCACCAGGCCAACAATGGCAAAATGCGGGATAGTTGTTCTGTGCATAAACAGCACAAAGGACAGAATAACCCCGGCTGCAATACCTGCCTCTACCCCAACTAGTAATGTCAGCAGTATGGTTGCGGCCATCGCAGAAAAGTCACGCTTGCTATACCGCCAGGTGGCAATAATAGGTTCAACCTTCACCAGTGTCAGAACGGCGATAATGATGGTCGCAGCCAGTGTTGCTTTGGGCAGAAAGTACAATAACGGTGTCAAAAACAGCGTGGCAAGCGCAATCCCGATTGCCGTAAGCGCACCAGCCGCCGGCGTCACAGCACCAGCATCAAAATTCACCACAGACCGCGCAAAACCACCGGTCACGGGATAGCCGCCACTGACAGCGGAGGCAATATTACTGGCACCAAGTGCCACCAGCTCCTGATTAGGTCTGATACGCTGCCGCCGTTTTGCCGCAAGTGTCTGCGCCACTGAAACAGACTCTACAAACCCAATCAGGCTGATCAGCAGAGCCGCCGCAGCAAGATCCGCGGCCAGATCAAAACTAATTCCCGGCACAGACAGTCCCGGCAGACCCGTAGGCACTGCGCCTACGATTGTAACCCCCTTGTCGGCCAGGCCAAAAAAATAGGTCGACACAGTCGTTAGAACAACAACCATGATCGGGCCTGCCTTTACCACCAGATCCGCTGCGCGGGCACCCAGCCCAGCCTTGATCAGGGCAGCCTTCATATAGTTCCGGATCGAGAACAGCAGAACAATACTTGCGGACCCGATTATCACAGTTGGTATATTCACAAGATCAAGCTGTGACACCATCGACACTGTTTGTTCCGGCAAGGTATGCCCCGTGGTCTGAACCCCCAGAATATGCTTTAATTGGCTGAAGGCGATCAGAAGGCCGGATGCAGTGATAAAACCACTGATCACCGGATGACTGAGAAAATTCGCAATAAACCCAAGCCGGAAAACACCCATAAACAGTAAGAAAAGCCCGGAAAGGAATGCAAGTGCAATTGCTGTTTCCAGATAGCCAATCGTGCCGGGTGCGGCGATCGCAGCAGTTGCCGTTGCCGTCATCAGGGAGACAACAGCAACCGGCCCAACCGCAAGCGTGCGACTGGTGCCAAATACAGCATAGAGGATCAGTGGCAGGATACTGGCATACAGGCCCACTTCTGGCGGCAACCCAGCCAGCATGGCGTAGGCCAGAGACTGCGGTATCAGCATGATGGTTACAATAACTGCCGCCACACCGTCCTCTGCGAACATCTGTTTTGAATAGGTGCGCCCCCATTCAATGATGGGGAACGCGCTTTCAATCGACCGGAGCAGCTTCATACTGATACTCGCCTTTTTACTTTACACAGCCCTAAGGCTTGTCTTCAAAATCACAGGCACTATCCACATCATGCAACAGTGGCTTGTGCGTCAGGATTTCCGGTTTGGCCAACCATTCATGCCCTTTTAGCATCAGATCGAAATACAGATTAGGCATCAGTTTTTCTTTCAGCATCCAGGACAGCCCGCTTGGCCGTGTACCGTCCAGCAACCATTTAGGGAATGTGGGCTCCAGCGTGCCGCCGTAGGCAAATTCAGCAAGCACAACCTTGCCCCGTTCCACCGTCAGCGGGCAGGACCCATAACCGGTATAAATGGCAGCAGACTCCCTGCCTTTCAGGAGCGAGATCACATTATGCGCCACAACAGGGGCCTGCTTGCGCACAGCCGCCGCCGTTTTCGCATTCGGGGCAGACATACCGTCCCCTAGACCGAAGATATTACCGTAGCGCACATGTTGCAGCGTCTCATTATTCACTTCAACCCAGCCGGCATCATTGGTGATGGGGGCTGCTTTCATGAAATCAAGCGCCGTCTGCGGCGGGCAGACATGGATCATATCAAAGGAACGATCTTCTTTTGTTACCGTGCCGTCAGCGCCGGTTACTGCAAATGTTGCGACTTTCTTCTCACCGTCAATGGCGACCAGATTTTGATTGTAGCAGACATCTGCGCCGTATTTTTCAACATATTTTTCAAGCGCCGGCACATAATCCGGTACCCCGAAAAGCACACCGCCTGCCGTATGAAACGAAACATCAATATCATCCAGCCTGTTAGAACGAAGCCAGTGATCACAGGATAGGTACATTGCTTTCTGCGGTGCTCCAGCACACTTTATCGGCATAGGCGGCTGGGTGAAAATCGCCGTGCCTTTCTTCATATTGCGGACCAGATCCCAGGTATAGGATGCAAGATCAAACCGGTAGTTTGATGTAACACCATTTTTGCCAAGTGTTTCACGCAAGCCGTTCACGGCATCCCAATCCAGCTTCAGCCCCGGCGCGACAACCAGCGCGCGGTAGCGAATATGCTCTCCGCTTTCGAGCGAAATACTATTGCTGTCTGGATGAAATCCGGCAACGGCGGCCCGTACCCACTCAACCCCCGAAGGGATAAGGGATTTCATCGACCGCTTTGTCTGATTGCGGGAAAATACACCGCCGCCGACAAGGGTCCAGCCAGGCTGGTAATAATGCACATCCCGGGGTTCAATGATCGCAATATCCAGATGCTTGTCACGCGCCCGCAGGCTGGCTGCTGCGGCCTGCCCCCCTGCACCACCGCCTACGATAACCACATCATAGGTATGGGCATTATCAATTCGGCTTAACTCATCGCGGCTCTGCGCCGTGTCACCGGACATATCTGTCAATCGAGCCTTCAGGCCATCAAGATTATAGCCCGCGTCTTTTGCCGTCTCCAGTATCGCATCAACGCTCAGGCTGTGTGCTTCTGACAATGCCCACAGATTAATCGCCCGTGTGCCGGTCCGGCAAAAGGCCAGCACAGGGCCTTTCATGCCTTTCATATTGGCTGCAAAATCCGCCACATCCCCATCCGAGATTTGCCCCGGTGTGATCGGCTGGTGAACATAGTCCATGCCTGCTTCTGCCGCGACAGATTTCAAGTCGGCCGAAGACGGCTGACCATCCTCTTCATTGTCCGGGCGATTATTGATAATGGACTGAAAGCCTGCAGCTTTCAGCACACTGATATCCGTTGCACTGATTTGCGGCGACACAGACAGATTAGGCGATATTTTTTTGATATCCATGACAGGTATCTCCGATCTTAAAGCGCGTTTACAGGGATTTTGATATAGGAAACGCCGTTATCTTCTTCGGGCGGCAGGTGCCCCGCGCGCATGTTAACCTGAACTGACGGCAGGATCAGACGCGGCATATCAAGGGTCTTGTCACGCTCGGTCCGCATGTGAATGAAATCGTCCTTGCTTTTATCAACACCGACATGAACGTTGTTGGCTTTTTCTTCGCCAACAGTTGTCTCGTATGCATATGTATCCCGTCCCGGTGCCTTATAGTCATGGCACATGAACAGCCGTGTTTCGTCTGGTAGCGCAAAAAGCTTCTGAATAGACGCGTACAGCGTTTCAGCATCACCGCCTGGGAAGTCACAGCGCGCCGTACCAAAGTCAGGCATAAAGATCGTATCGCCGACAAACCCGGCATCACCGATCACATAGGTCATGCAAGCTGGCGTATGTCCAGGCGTGTGCATTGCCTTTGCCTCTATCGAGCCGACCTTGAACGTTTCGCCGTCTTTCAGCAAATGATCAAACTGTGACCCATCCGTCTGAAATTCGGTTCCGGCATTGAAGATTTTACCGAAAACACCCTGCACAACGGTTATATGCTCACCGATGGCCATTTTGCCGCCCAGCGCATCGCGCAGATACGGTGCGGCCGACAAATGATCCGCGTGCACATGGGTTTCCAAAATCCATTCCACATCCAGATTATGCTCTTTGACAAAGGCAATCACAGCGTCCGCACTGCGGGTTGATGTACGGCCCGCAGCAGGATCGTAATCAAGCACAGAATCGATAACGGCGCATTTTCCGGTTGCTGTGTCTTCGACGACATAACTGTAGGTAAAGGTATCTTCGTCAAAGAACGGGGTAACTTTTGGACTGGTCATAACATTATTTCCTTATTCTCGAACTCTGCAGGGGTTAATTTGCCCGGTATGGATCGGGCTTAATTTTAAATCGGGGACGGCGTGCAGGTGTCTTCACTTCGCTAACAGCCGGGAAAACTGTAGCTTCCGAATATGCCTCTTCCCTTATCTCTTCAGGCCGCCTATCCGCTACGGACGACGCTACGCTGGGCATAGCTTCAGGCAGCCAGACAGCACACAGACTGTCCAGGAGCGCAGTGACCTTCGGCTCCAATATAGTGTAGTAAACTGCCTTCGACTGGCGCCGCGTTTTCACCAGACTTTCATCGCGCAGGCGGCCTAAATCGCGGGACAAAACAGGCTGCCGTACGCCCGTTAGTTCCTCTATTTCACTGACGGATTTCTCACCGTCTGTCAGGGCGCATAAAATCAAAAGCCTGTTGGGGTGCGACAGGGTCTTCAACAGCGCAGCCACATCCGCGGCAATGGGCTTCACCAGATCAAACTTGGCCTGCACGGGGCACCCCCTTTTCAGACACACGGGTGAAATACCAATCACCGCCATCCATTTGTGGTGTACCAGAGACCGCCTCACCGCCCCTACGGCCAGCCGCCAAACGGTCACGCATGCCGTCCAGTGTCACGGGCGGTGCTAATAATTTCGGATCACCGGCAGTCCAGCCCTCGGGCGTCGCAGTTTCCCCGTCATGGGTTTCAACAAGGGCCGTCAACACCCGCAGTATTTCATCAACAGACCGTCCGATACTCATGGGATAATGAATAAGGGCACGAATTTTCCCCTCTGGATCAATGAAGAAAACTGACCGGACGGTTGCTGTGCTCGGCGATAGTTCATCAACCATGCCGTATGCTTCCGCGATCACCAGCGACAGGTCTTCAATAACCGGGAAATTAATCCTGACACCAAACCGCTCTTCAATATTCAGCATCCAGGCAAGATGCGAATAAATACTGTCTGCGGATAATCCCAGCAGTTCACAGTTCAGCGCACGGAAATCTGCTGCCTTTTTCTCAAACGCAACAAATTCAGAAGTGCACACTGGCGTAAAGTCCGCCGGGTGCGAGAAAAACACCAACCATTTACCGCGATAATCACCAAGTTGCACAACACCCTGCGTAGACCGGGCGGTGAAATCCGGCGCACGATCATTAATACGAAGCGCCTGAACTGGCTGTCTTTCAATGTTTTCTGCGGTATTCAGCTGGTCGGACATATCCACTCCTTTTCATACTTAACAAATAACATAATACATTTATATGTAATTGTATATAATATTCGACATCATCAAAGGGGTTGGAATTACTGGACTGTCGTGTATGAATTTAAATAACGGGGGTCAGGCACGACGGCTGATCAGGTAACTATGGTTTTGGGAGTTTGTTTATGGGGCCGCTTTCCGGTGTAAGAATTGTTGAATTTGCAGGGCTTGGCCCTGGACCTTTCTGCGGCATGATGCTGGCAGACATGGGGGCTGATGTAATTCGCATTGACCGGCCGGTAGATATTGCAGGAAAGTCGGGCCGGGTTGATGCCTTCTCGCTTGGCAAGCATGATATTCTGGCGCGTAACCGCAAAACCGTACGTCTTGATATTCGTGATGACGCTAACAAATCTGCGATTATTGATCTCATTAAAGGGGCAGACGCCCTGATCGAAGGTTTCCGCCCCGGAGTAATGGAACGGCTTGGTTTTGGCCCTGAGGCCATACTTGCTGAAAATCCTGCACTTGTGTATGGCCGGATGACAGGCTGGGGCCAAACTGGCCCCCTAGCCCACCTTGCGGGCCACGATGCCAACTATATCTCTGTCAACGGGGTACTGGATACAATCGGCAACAAAGGTGAAAAACCGGCAATCCCGCCAACCCTGGTCGGCGACATGGGCGGCGGCGCTATGTTCCTTGCCTTTGGCATACTTGCCGGCATTCTCCATGCCCGGTCCACAGGCGAAGGACAGGTGGTGGATGCTGCTATTGTTGACGGGTCTGCTGTCCTCAGCTCGATTGTCTGGGCGTTCAAGGGAACACTTGGATGGGGACCGCACGGCACCAATCTGGTTGATGGCGGGCCGCACTTTTATGATACTTACGCATGTCTTGACGGGAAATATATATCTGTTGGCGCCATCGAACCGCAGTTTTATGCAATCGTTATGGATAAACTCGGTTTGACCGACGACCCTGACTTTAAGGTACAGATGAACCCTGGCGCCTGGCAGCAGCAGAAGGCCAAACTTGCCGAGATATTCAAGAACCAACCCCAGGCACACTGGGCAGAGCTCTTTGCAGACACAGATGGTTGTGTATGGCCAGTACTGACCCCGGATGAAGCGCTGGAGCACCCACACATTGCAGAGCGTGAGACCTATATCACCAAAGACGGTGTAACCCAGCCGGCGCCTGCACCGCGTTTTTCCAAAACACCGGCCCAGGTCCGGTCCCTTGCAGGGGAAGGAGAAACGGATATCGAAGCGGTTCTAAAGTCCTGGGAAAACAAATAACCGCCAGATAAATAGTCTCATCGAGGACACGCGCAGATAGGCAGTTATGCCCTTCTGCGTTCTAGCGTGTTCTGCACCCATACAGCCCGGTTACGGACAGAATTACCTGCTGCCCTGCTGCATCAGACAGAGCGATCAATCCGTGCGGAATCTTTATGCCGTCCATAACCGAGGATTGTGCTTCCGGGCGCAGATCAACCTCGATCGTTAAGTCCTGATACTGGAATGTCTGCGCGGTGTAGGCACCGGTGGCAAATGGGTCTTCCGCCGCTGTTCTGGTTAACACAGTCTTTTGACCGCGCAGGTTGACCACCGCAGTATCGCTGCGGCCTTCCTGAATAAAGACAAGCGGTCTGTCATCCTGTATTGCCCACAAAAACAGCTTACAGGAACCAATGCTTAATTCTTCTGCAGGCAATGCGCCCAGAAGCGTTTCCCGATGTTCCATAGACGGCGGGTGAACATGGTGGTGTTCTTCGCCGGCACTTTCTGGCGCTGGTGCAGTCGCAGCTACGTTTTTCTCTGCACTGGTCACAGAGTTGCAGGCAGACACCAACAGCAATGCTGACGGGATCATCAGGGTTTTTATCAGTGTCTGAATCTGCATGCGTTCTTCTCCGTTCCAATGCCAGCGGACGTTATCTTACAAAATCAATATCCGCAACCAATCGGTCCTCTATTCGCCGGAAATGACCAAGGGATGGGTCTGGTTGCTCTTGCTGCTGGGTCTTCATCCACAGCTGTGCTGATTGAACATGATATGCTTCGATCTGCAGTGTTATGCCTGTGCGCCCGTCAGGCGACCGTAAATCCACATTCAAACGCCCATTTTGACACGAACCACCGCCCGTCATTTCTACCGTATCCCCAAATATCACCGCCAATTCTGGTACCAGTGCTGGTACATCTGCGACAAGACGCATCTCTACACTGCCGCCTATGCAGCCCGCCGCAGGCTCCAGACGGATTGTAGACAGCGTCACGTCTGACCGGTAACGCACATTCTGGCCAGCGACTGTAAGCATGCCAAATCCCTGTATGCTGCCCGTGCGAATGACCGCATCCGACCCCCGTAGGGACGAAAGATCAGCAGTTCCAGACAAGTCCGGCGCATCAAAACGAACAGTCCCGGCAAGCTTGCCCGCCAATAACGGCATTCTATCAAAATCCAGATCAACGGTATCAAGTCGTACTGCACCAGCCTGCACCCCAAACAGGCGGCCACTGAACAGCGTGCCTTCCGACCCGGCAACAGAAACAAACGCGGGCAAGCGCGCGGTGACCAAGGACACTGGCAGGGACAGAAAAACCGTGCCCGCAACTGTCAGGGCAAACACTATGACCAGTGCGCGGAACCCAAGTGGCTTTGAAAAAGGGGGCATGTTCATCCTTCCCATTCAGGCTTACTGTGCACTACCAAGCGCACCAAAGGTTACCTGCGCTGTAACGCTGCCGGTTGTAGTTGTGTCGCCCTGCGTTTTCTGAACAGAAGCCTTTACGGCAGACACCCCGTATTCATCTTCCAAAACGGTAAGCCAGGAGAATAATTTGGGTGCCTCTACTGCATTCAGCCAGACCGTCAACCCACCATCCGACCCCGGCTGCAATCGATTGATCGAAACACCAGCGGCCGATGACGATTCAGTCATGATAGTGCGCAGACTTTTGCCCGCCGAAAGATTATTGGCCTGCCCATTTTGTTTCGTATCCGTAATATATGTCTTAACCCGATCAAGCCGGGCGGCGCTGCTGCTGGCTTCCTGCGCCGACAACCGGACCATTTCCGTTACCGGACGGTAGATCAGAAGATACCCAAGGACCGGAACCGCCATAAGGCTAGCGGTTATGATCAAGCGCTTCTCGCGCTTACTGAGTGTCATAGTGGTCATCGCAGCACACCCCCTACCGTTATTTCGGTATAAATATCTGCGCCTTCCTGGCGACTGTTACCGCTTTGAGCCGAAAGACCCGCAGCCTTCAGCGCTGAGAGAAACTCCTCGGCATCTGAAAATGTCCGGTGGCGAAGGACCACACTGTAGGTACCAAGGCCCGCATCATACCGTACTGCATCAAGTGCAAGTGTGTTGGATGTACCAACAGCCTCAGTGACAAGGCTTGTAAAATACAGGAAATGCTTTCCTGCCTGACTTCCAGACGCGGCCTTGGCCCTTGCCTGTGCCTCTACATTCACGACCCGCTTAACGTCTGGATAGGCTGCGCGAAATACCGAGATAGCCTCAGTATCGAACCTGTCCCGTGCGTCAACATTCCTGATCATCTGTGTGTACGAGAACGCACCCCACACCGTGACCAGCGCAAAGAATAAAACAGCGGATCGCCGGAACCACCAAACCAATGCCTGGAACGGCACACCCGGTGCATAGGGACCTTGTAAAAAGGATATAGCCGGGGATGGCGGGACGGTTACCGCCTCCAGCGTATCCACCCCGTCCAGAACATCTGCGGTAAGACTATCTTCTATCTTAAGCCCGGTTCCGTCATGGAACCGCACCAGTACACAGTCTCCTGATTGCCTGACCGCAGGACCGGTGGACCTGCTCTTCTCCGATTCTTTCGATTCTTTCGATTCACTCGAATCGCACGACTCTAAGCCATGATCGGCGTGATCCGGCACCGCCAGTAGCAAATACTCACAGGTAACCCCTGCAACATTGATACCCTGTTGCTGTGCCTGTTCGAGCGCAGTATCCAGCACAGTACGCCGGATGACCGCCACCAAACCAGCTTGCCTTTCTTTATTTTCTTCAGGGGGCGATACCAAAGCAAAATGATGATCCGCCACATCACCGGCAATCATTTCTTCCATGATTGAAGGCAAAACCCGGTTAAGTTTATCCGTCGGCAGGTCGGGCATATCCACCTTGAACACACTGACATCACGACCATCAAGAACCAGAAAAACAGGCTCGGCACCAAACGCCTCGGAAGGGGCCGCGCCCGCCGCAGGAAAGGTGCCACCTTCCTCTAAAGTATAGATATGGGTCATGCTTTCGCTCCCCCCATGTAACGGCGGCTAACCAGTTTTACAGCACCGCCTGATGTTTGAAGAAATTCTGACCGTAAGCCTAGGGTAACGTCACCGTACGATACCGTTATTCTGACACCGAACCGGGTAGGTATTAGGCCAAGACGGGTTCTTGTCTGTTGGCTGATCTCTATATTTCTGAACGCGTCATCGCGCCAAAAGCTACTGATATGATCGGTCCGTCCTGCCCCGCCGTGACGGGTGATCAACTGCTGGGCTTCGCTCTGTGTGATACGGTCACCAAGCAGTGACATCAAAATCGGCGTATGATGCGCCTGCATTGATTGCAGATTATAAGGTGCAGGCATGCCAATTTCACCAACACAGAGATACGGTAACAGCTGTGATTGCAGAGCTTTTGTATATCCCTTTACCAACCGAATTTCTGATACGTCCACCATGGGTGTATTCGCGGCCCTGTATGGTTCCGGCAGGGCACTGTAAGCCGCATCCTCTGCCCCAAGCGGGCCGGGCTGGCGGTCTGTGTCCATCCAGTCCACCAGACTGCTGACAAGCGTCATTTGCAAGGTGCCCGTAATGCCAAGCGACTGCAGCAACCGGCCGTATTCCTCGGCCGATCTTTGGTCCGCGGAAAAGCCGCCCCGCCCGTCCCGCGTTACCAGGCTATTGATATTGAAACAATTGCTGGCGTCCTGCAGGCTGCCGGAAATGGCACCCCCACTTACGGGATAAGACACAGACTGTTCCACCGACTGCATCGCCACGGGCAGATCAGCAATCTGGCCAATCATATCCTGCGCCAACACCTCGCCGCCCAGTGCATAACGCTTGGCCTGTGCCTTCTGTGTCTCCGCTGTCACCGATCGGACCGCTGCCCCTATCTGATCAAAGGCAATCACTGCGACAGAACTCATCATGGCGACCAACAACATCACTGTCACCAGTGCCGCGCCGTCCTCCCGAAGTAGCCCTGAAGATTGGGTGAATAGCCTGGTATATAATCGGCTCATCATAGGCCTATGACCTCCGCCCCAATCAGGTGCACACTTTTGCGGCCAGTTTGCTCATGGGTCACGGTCAGCTCGACCAGATCAGGGATTTCTTCCGCGGCCCCTAAGGTCGCTGTCCAGTCGCTGAACCACTGTGATCCTTTTTTGAAACGCACACGAACATCCCTAATATCAGAAAGAAGGACGCTACTGATCAGATCAGCTTCATCCACTGCATCCGGGCGGCGGGTGATTGTCCGCACAAATCTATTATCCACAAGGGCATAAGTGACATGCTGCACGGCTGGCAACCGTTTATCCATTTCGGATGCGGTATGACTTGTCCGTACAAACGACAGGAGCAGATTATCGGCGACTGCCCCACCGACAAAAAACCGCCTGTCCTGATTCCCCTGACTATCACGGGCAGGACGTTTGGCAATGTGGCGCAAATCATCATCCAGCACGGCACGGAAAGACACCAGCGCCTGCATATCAGCCGTCACATTTTGCGCCCGCACCCGTGCTTCTTCATGGCCGTAAAGCAGGGAAGCCCCAACAATAGACACGAGGGACAACAGCATCACGCCGACTAGCACCTCAACAAGGCTGAACCCTTCATCACACTGACAAAGTTTATTGGCAGGCCCTGTCGTCATGACTTGGTCACCCGCAATGCCACTGTTTCATAAACGGGACGGCCGCCAAGCGGCGAGACAGAAATACGCAGCAGCATTAACCGTCCATTTTGCACACGGGAAAGTTTCGCCGTCCAGTCAAAGGACTGCCCCATCTGTTCTTCCCGGCCGGCATCCATACCCGCAACCAAAGCCTGTTCACTAAACTCGTAAGCTGCAAGACGATTTGCCGCAACAATCTGCGCCAGCGCCTTCGTTTGCATGTATGACGCAGAACGAACCGTTGCTGTCTGACTGGACATAAGGGCAACACCCACGATCGCCAATATGGCAATCGCCATCATCAACTCTACCAGCGAGAAACCCTCATCATATGTCTGTGCTGCTGTCATGCTATGAGCCTTATAGAAATAAAAGGGCGCCCCTTATTCCCAATTCCCGATATCGGCGTTCATTCCTTCACCACCCAAACGGCCATCTGCCCCGTAAGAAAAGACATCAATGGCACCGTGCTCGCCAGGAATTAAATACTGGTATTCGTTACCCCACGGGTCTTTTGGCAGGGACCGAATATATCCTTCTGTGCGTAAACCGCCCTTGGCATGTACAAGCACATCCAGCCCATCCTCCATAGCAGGATATTTAAGAGCGTCCATACGGTACATATCCAGCGCCTGTTCAATCAGACGGACATCAGCACGGGCTTTTTCGACCATGGCCCGGTCCTGACTGGGCATCACATTAATCACCACAACAGTCGTCAACAGACCGATGATGACAATCACCACCATCAATTCAATCAGGGAAAATCCGTCTTCATCTGTGACAGACGCTGCATCAAGGGATAAAAATTTTGCAAACCTGTTCATCATATATTCCTTCAGGATAATACCAGGCTGTTCAGCTGCAGAATGGGCAGCATAATCGCCATGATAATCAGCCCCACAATGCCCCCCATCACAATCACGATCAGGGGCTCCAGGAGGCTTAAAGCTGTTTTGGTAAAACTATCGAAATCCCGGTCCAAATACTCAGCAACCGACAGCATGAGCTGGCCCAGCTTGCCGCTTTTTTCCCCGGCGGCAGCCAGGGACACCATCATGGGGGAAAATAGCGCCAACCCACCCAAGGCACTTGCCACGCTGCGGCCTGCCTCAACATCCTTCTGAACCTTATTCATCTCATCTCTGATGAAGGCATTTTTCAGGGTTTCTCTGGCGGACCGAAGACTGTCTGTGACGGGACTACCACTATCAATCAAGGTGCCAAAGGTACGGGCAAAACGTGCGCTTTCTGCCTTTTTAATTACATTGCCTACCAGTGGCAGCATCAAAAGGCCGCGGTGTGCCCGGCGCTGGATACCATTCTGCAGAAGCGCCAACCGTCCCAGTACCGCGCCCACACTTAGCACCAGTAAAAGAAGCCACCCGTAGGAGACAAGAAAATCAGAAACGGTAACAACAAGCCGTGTCAGCACGGGCAAATCCGCCCCGAAACTGTCGAATTGTGACACCACCTTGGGCACCACAAAAACCATCAGGATGGAGACAACACCGATAGCAACCACCGCCAAAACCGCAGGATACACGAGCGCAGCCTGCACCTTGGCATTCATTTCCTCGGCTTTCTCTGCCTGATCCGCGATCTTTTCCAGAACGCGCCCCAAATCACCTGTTGTTTCAGCCGCTGCAACCATGGCACACACATGGCGTGGGAAGCTGCGCGGTTCGGCCATCATCGCGTGCGACAGGGGCCTACCTTCCACAACCTCGGACCGCATACGGGTAAACACCCTTTTTACCGATGGTTTGTCTGCCTGTTGCAGTATCGCCAACAGTGCTTCCTCTACCGGACTGCCTGTTGCGATAATAGTAGCCAGCTGCCGCAGCACCATAACAAGGTCTTTATGCGAAACTCTGTCTGTCCGGCCCTCGAGACGCTGCCATAATGTCAGTGGTCTATTGCCCGCACCCGTCTGACCCTGACGCGCAGGTTCAACCGATATCGGAAACAGATGCATGCCTTTCAGCCGCGCCCGCGCATCGCGGCCGCTATCGGCTGCAATAACGCCCTTCTGCGTTTTACCCTTCGTGTCAAATGCCTGATAATTATAGGCTGGCATCACCGTCCTCCGGCACTGTTGCTACACGCAGCAGTTCTTCAAGAGTAGTGTCGCCAGCCAGCAGCCGTTTAAGCCCGGCGTCCGACAAGGTGTCATGCTCGGCAAAAGCATACTGAGCCATCGCCTGTTCACTGGTCCCGTCCTGGATCATCGCCCGCAAATGGTTGTCGATGACAACATACTCATAGATACCGATCCTGCCCTTGTAACCGGTACCGTTACAGTGCGCACACCCCACCGCTGCGTGAAGATCGGCTGGCTCCTGTCGGCCAAGTCCAAGGGCCGCACGGTGTGCCCCGTCATCCGCAATCGGGGATTTGCAATGTTCGCATAGGCGGCGCACCAAACGCTGCGCCAGAATGCCTTTTACCGTGGATGCCAGTAAGAAACTTTCAACCCCCATGTCGCGCAGGCGTGTCACCGCGGCAATCGCACTATTGGTGTGGACCGTCGACAATACCAAATGGCCGGTCAGACTGGCCTGCACGGCCATTTCTGCGGTTTCAATATCGCGAACTTCGCCGACCATGATAACATCCGGATCCTGCCGCAATATGGCCCGCAGGCCAGAGGCAAACGTCATACCAACCTTGGTATTTACCTGTGTCTGGCTTACGCCGTTCAGGGCATATTCAACCGGATCTTCCACGGTCATGATATTGCGCTGTTGATCATTCAGCTGTGACAGCGCGGCGTAAAGTGTTGTGGTTTTACCCGACCCCGTCGGCCCGGTGACAAGCAAAATACCGTTCGGTTCCCTAAGGGATTTCTGCAGGCGCGGCAGCACATCCGCCCCGATACCAAGGTCAGTCAATTCCATACGGGTCTGTGCCGCATCCAGAATACGCAGCACCACCCGTTCGCCGTACCGGGCAGGCAAAGTAGACACCCGAACATCAAATGTCTGGCCACCAAAACCAAGCGAGATACGTCCATCCTGCGGGATACGTTTTTCCGCAATGTCCAGCCGTGCCATTACCTTGATCCGTGACACAAGATAGGGGATCAGCTTTGCTGATAATCCAGCCACTTCCTTCAGCACACCATCAATACGAAGCCTGACCGCCATGCGGCTATCAAATGGTTCCAGATGCACATCCGATGCGCCAGATTTCACCGCCTGGGCCATAATGCTGTTGATCAGCCGGATAACAGGTGCATCATCATCCCCGGCAAGCAGATCTGCGCGCACCTCTATGCCTTCGATTGCGTCAGACAGGCTGGTGTCGTCCGCCGCATCATCCGCATCCTCGCTAATGCTGTCCGCTGCATACTGATCAGACAGATATTGTTCAAACGCATCAGTGGCGAGCGTATGAAGCGCAAAAGGCCTGCCCAGCGCCCGGCGCACTTCACCGAGCATAAAGGGTGACGCCCCCTGCCGCCGGTAAACGGTCAGTGGCTCCCCATCACAGGCGGCATAGCCGTGCGTCCGGGCGAAACCATACGGCAATAATATTATAGACTGTTCAGGAGACGTCATGGCGGTCACACCTGCAAGCCTGTCAGGACCCGGACTGGCGGCCAAGTGCTTCGCGCACCAGCCTGTCCATGTCCAGTTTCGATCCTGCGCCGCGCTGCGACGCTGTCATATACTCATACTTGCGGTCGGTGATATCCTTCATGTCTGCACCGTCCCGCACAATGGTCGGACGCAGAAAAATCATCAGATTACGTTTGCTGCGGGATTTGGCTTCGTTCCGGAAGGCCCGTCCGATCAGCGGAATATCGCCAAGCAGCGGCACTTTCTCCAGCGTGATGCTTTCATTCTGTTCAATCAGCCCGCCAAGCACGACGATTTCGCCGTCGCGCACCTGCACTGTGGTATTGATTTCGCGTTTGTTTGTTATCAGCTCTGAAGAGCCAGCACCGACCGGCCCAGAAATGCTGGATATTTCCTGCCTGATCTGAAGACGGATTTCCGCATCCTCACTGATCTGGGGCTTTACCTCCATTTGGACACCGACATTCTTGCGGTCAATTGTTCGAAACGGATTAGCGTTGGCGCTGCCCAGAGCTTCACCTGTTGTGATGGGGATTTCCTGCCCCGCCAGAAACGAAGCGGCTTCGTTGTCAAGGGTCAGGATAGACGGTGTAGACAGAATATTACTGTCTGTATCGCTTGCCAGCGCATTCAGAATAACCCCAAAGATACCATCACTGCCGATACGGCCCGCCGCACCAAGCGCAAACCCGTTCAGCCCAAGAAGCGAATCTACTGCCTGCGCCCGAACCAGGTCCGTGACTGTGTTTGAGCTGCTGCTGTCATCGCCGTTTGATCCACCATCCAGACCGCCGCCTAAAAGCGCGGCCCCCGTGGTCGCCAAAATATTGGGGGCTGTGTTGGTATAATTGGTAACAGAAAAAGGAATGCTGCCGCTGTCGCCGCCGGCCAAAACATACTGAAGTCCTAGTTCCTTGGCTGCATTTTCGCTGACCTCGACAATAATCGCCTCTACAAGTACCTGTGCGCGGGCGGTATCCAGGCTTTCAATCACCTGAATCAGGCGTTGCTGCACCTCTGCTTTCGCATTCAGGATCAGCGCATTTGCTCCCGGGTAAGCAGAGACAACTGCCCCCTGTTGCCCCGCCGCGGCGTTTGCCCCGGCAACAGACCGGGTTAAACCTTCCAGTACCGGCAGTAGCGTTTCAGCATCTGCATTCTTCAGCCTGACAACCCGCAGATCACCGCGATTGGCGTTACCTGCATCAATATCCTCCAGCACCGGCAGCAGTTGATCCAGGACTTCCGGCAACCCTTTCAGGATCAAGGTATTGCTGCTTTCCACCGGAATTGCGGATAGTCTTTTCGCACGGTCTTCCTCGCCGCTTTCGACAAGCCGTTCGGCAATCGCAACCATTTCGGTTGCCGATGAATTGCGCAAAACAAGGGTGCGTACAACGGACCTGTCCCGGTCAATAGACTCGATGATGCCCGCGATTTTGAGAAGATTGTCTGCGAAGTCTGTAACAATCACGACCGGCATACCAACACGCGCAAAGCTGAAACCGTTCTTGGCGACATAGGGCTTGATCGCGGCCTGCACCGCCAGCGGGTCACTATGCTGCACAGTGAAAACACGTGTCGTAAGGGCATCGCCAGTCACGGCAGTGTTTACCGGGCCGCCATCCTGCAGCGCCATATCGGTTTTAGTGATTTTATATGCACCGCCTGACGTGGGGACAGCCGCCATACCGTTGACACGGAGCACACTAAGCAGTGTCTCGAACAATTCTGTTTCATTCACCGGGTCGGATGACACAATGTTCACTTTGCCCCGCACTTCGGGATCAATAATGAATGTCTTGCGCGTGGCCAGTGCCACATCGCGAATAAATTCCGACAAATCCGCATCACGGTAATTCAGGATCTGGTCCTGCGCCGCTGCGGCGGCCGTCACGCCTGGAATCATGCACAGCAGGATAAGCAAGGTCCGTAGGTTCATTGTTTCAATTCCTTAGTAGATTCCAGATCAACGGTGGTGGTCATGTCCTGCCCTCTGCGCTCGTAAAGAAGGGAAAGACGCGCTGCACCGTCCAATTCCTGAGCCAATTCCTGAAGACGTTCGGACGTATTCAGCCGTTCACCATTTACAGATTTCAAAATATCGCCGGTCGCCAATCCGGATAGAGCGAGTGCCCCTGGCATCGCCCCGTCCCCCACAAGAAAACCAACTGATCTGCCGTCCCGCTTGAACAAGGTTAAATCAAGGGATTTGAGCGCCGTTTCTGTGGCCTTGATCATTGCTCTGCTGCCTGTGCTGGATGCAGCGGCGGGGGTGTCTGCCCGGGTCGTCTGCGGCCTTGTCGCTTGTGCTGGCCGTAAAGCCTTGTCCTTGATCAGGTAAACAGCTTCGCGCACGCCGCCGCGGGTGATTTCTATTCTGTCCGCAAACACACCGGACACTTTGACGCCAGCCCGCAGATAGTCCCCAACGGAAAGCGTTTTCTGGTCTTCACCCTGTATTTTCAGAATAGCAACACCAGAACCGTCCCCAAAGGCGCGCAGGCCGTAAATATCAATTTCCAGACTGGTTTCCGGGGCATGGGTTTCTCCCGGCACCTGTGCTGTCATCACACGGTAAAATGGATCATGGTGCTGTAACTGTGTATAGTCTGTTCTCGGTACGGAAGCTATGCTGCCTGCCGCTTGTGCCAGACTGGGCACAGGAAACTGCGCGGGGCCAGCCAGATACTGTACGGTGGCTTTTCCAGCAAGAAGGCCAAGCAGGATAACAAGCCCGCAGTCCAGAAATATACTGGCCGCAGACAGCCGTCTTTCCTGCGAAGGTGTCAGCCCTAAGAAAGCTGTTTTCCCGGTTGAAGTATCGCGTTTTTTCAAAAAATTTCGCATCGGGCTTTCGGCCAAAAAAACAAAAACAAGTGACCTCCTAATAAGACCACTTATCTTACAGTTTTATGACGCAGGGGCTGAAAGTGGCCCCGTAAGGCCACTTTCTGTAACAATTTAGAAAGTTGTTGAAACACCAACCGTGAAGGTACGACCTTCGTCATACATCTCGGCGATTTCACCGCCCTGTGTACGCTCCGGGCTTTCGTTCAGCAGGTTCTTTGCCTTGAACGTCAGGGCAAAGGTCTGACCCCAAAGATCAACATCCCGGCCATAGACAAAGTTCAACTCCAGCGGCGGCTTTTCAATCAGGTCAGGACGACTGGTTGAACCCAGACGGTAAATGCGTTTGCCAATATAATTCACAATCACATTTAACTTCTCGCCGCGGTCAAAATCTTCAAAGCCAACCTGCAGGTTTGCAAGCCACTTACTTTGCCCCTGCAGACGACCAACAAGATTGGTAATCTCGCCAAAATTTTCGACCGTACGTGTCGATTCCGAATCAATATAAGATCCATTGGCTTTGACAAAAATTTCGCGGTCACCCCACTGGCCAAGGATTTTCTCGACTTCCAGCTCAATACCTTTCAGCTCTGCTTTCTCTGCGTTCGCCATGGTATCCAGCTCCCCGTCACCAAACTGCTTCAGGGTATATTCAATCGGATTGTCGATTTCCTTGTAAAACAGACCTGCTGTTACGCTTTCGCCTGCGCCGATATACCATTCGAAACGGGCGTCATAACTGCGAATAGTAGCAGGCTCCAGATACGGATTACCTTCTTCTGTACGACCATCCTCGCGGACAAAACGCGCCGGCGACAGTTCACGGCTATCAGGACGGTTAACCGTCTCGGAAGCCCCAAGACGTACCTGCAGGTTTTCTGCAAACTCCCACGTGATGGTAGCCGATGGCAGGAAGGTATCCAGACGCTGAGTTACCAGAATAGGGTCTTTGGTTGTCCGATCAGTTGTCAGAACCGTTTGAACACTGTCTTCATACCGGACACCGCCCGACACACGCAGTGTCTCAGTTACCTGCGCATCCGCCTGTACGAAGCCGCCCTTGTTTTCAAAATCCGCTTCAAACCGGTCCGATGCGTCAATAAATTCTTTCAGAATTATGCCGTTCGGATCGATGTTCACAGAACCAAAAATAATTTCCGGGATCATTTCTCTAAGCTCGGTATTTTCAACGTTGCTCAGATCAAAGCCGTACCGCTTATAATCAGATACACGGTCTTTTTTCACATAGGACGCACCGCCTTTAAAATCGACGATCATGTCCCCGAGATACGCTGGCTGTAAGAAATTGAAACCGATATTTTTCGATTCGTCATTCATTGCGCCAAATGCCGTCTGGTTGCCGTCGGTACGGTCAGACAGGCGGAACACACCGTCAATATCATCATAAAAATATTCATAGGTACGGCGAAGCGGCACATCACGTTTGGCTTTTGCCAGACTTGCGAACCACTCAAGCTCCATATCGTTGTCGCCACCAAACAGGTTAAAGCTGTGTTCCCCTGTCAGGGCATTTGACCAAAGCTGGCGCTCTTTCCAGTCTAGACGGGTATAGTTCGCGATATCACGACTGTTGTTACCGCCCTGTTTTACTTCGACCTGCTGTTGGCTGGACCGCAGTAAAACCGACGTCAATTTAACAGCGTGCTGGTCATTGATCTGCCAACCAAACGATCCGAACATATTCAGATCAATGTTCCAGTTGGTGATACGCACACCGCAATCTTCGCCCGGCAACCCGAATTCTTCACACTGGTCCGGGGCATAGTTACCCTGTGTGGCTTCAAGTCCGGATTCGGTCGCATCAGACGCACTGTAGACTTTCCGAATGCCGTTTTTATTCCGAAGCTCAGAACCGTAATCAAGGGCAACGATAAACCCGAAACTACCGTCTTCCGTATCCCAGGCTTTTCCCGCACTGGCTTTGACATCTAGGTCAGGCCGGTTGGGTTCATAATCAAGCGACCACACATTCGGGAAACTTTCACCGGCGCGCTCGATTTCTTCGGGACTGTATCCTTCCAGTGTCGGATTATCTGCAATCAGTTTCGGCAGGGAACGACGGCCATTATCGAAGCCCAGCCAATCCGTACCGCTACCATCATACTGCAAGCCCTTTTTAAAGGTGGATTCAGTATTAACACCCGTGCTGACACCAAGAGTCAGAAATGCCTCATCCGGCACAGCCTTAGTGCGGATATCAACCACACCGCCGCCAAATGCACCTGGATATTCCGCAGAATATGTTTTCTGGACCAAGACACTGGAGATCAGCGACGTCGGGAATATATCCAGCGGTACTGACCGTTTCAAAGGATCGGGGGAAGACAGCTCCGTACCGTTAAGAAGGGTTGAGGTATAGCGTTCGCTTAAACCGCGGACGACTACATATTTTCCACTTGAATCAGGAGAAATGCCAGGAAGGCGGGTCAGGGCAACGGCAATATCGCTATCCCCGGTAAGAGACATGGCATCCGCATCAACAACACTGGAGATTTCCGAGGTAGCGCGTTTTTCATCGGGGATATACTGACCCACAACGACTACTTCTTCAATTGCGACCTGCTCCTGTGCGAAAGCTGCCGCTGGTACCGCCATTGCACACGAAGCCAGAAGCGCGCTTTTTAAACTTGTTTGGAACATTTTCATAATAGCCACCATTAGCTAATTTTATTGGGAATGCGGCGCCGCAGGGATATATCTCTCCCTGCAGCGCCGCCCGTATCGGTAGGTTAGTCGTTGATCCAGACTGTCCAGCCCTGCAGCCAGTTACCGGCAGAGTTTTTAACCGCGCCAATGTAGTTCACG
This sequence comes from Kordiimonas sediminis, assembly GCF_014656395.1. GTDB lineage: Bacteria > Pseudomonadota > Alphaproteobacteria > Sphingomonadales > Kordiimonadaceae > Kordiimonas_A > Kordiimonas_A sediminis. Next base: position 1,057,195 of record NZ_BNCI01000001.1, on the reverse strand, counting down.
CTGTCAAAGAAGCTGTTCACAGCGGCCGGATTGGTCACAGAAACCGCTGTTTCATTCGCGCCGTTGATGTAGGCACGGGATCCACCGTTTGGTGCGGCAAGCGTGCTGACACCGACGCTGTTGTTTGCCTGACCAAGGAACCATGCTTCCAGATCGCCATCTTCACTGCCATCGTCGAAGTTGTTGGTACATGCCAGGTACACAGACGTCATAGTTATGCCTTCTGCTGTATCGCGGGCTGCATACGTGGAAGCATCGTCAATATCCAGACAGTCATCACGCCAGTTAGCCGCTGTCAGGTTCATGATTTTTGCACCCGTACCAGCGCGCAGAACCATACCCGTGTCACCGCCTGCACCGTCTTCGGCACCAACAAGTGTAACGTTTGAGAAAATCGGCTGTGCACGCGGGGCCGCGTCGTTTGCGGAACCGTTGTTGTCGCCTTCGAAACCACGATCAGAGGCAGACTGATTGGCATTTTGAACCACAACTGCATACTGCACCATGCCGCGCCAGCCTTTTGTCCAGTCGATGCTGTCATCATCTGCGCCGGTTACAACAACGTGCTTGGCGTTCACTGTTCCGCCGAAGAATTCCACACCGTCATCGGCGCCATTGTGCACCTGGATATAGTCAACCTCGGTACCGCGGCCAACGCCCTGGAAAGCAATACCGTTCAATTCGTCTTCAGACGTGATCGGATTACCAGCGTATTTCACAACCGTGTACAGAAGCTGACCACTGTCATCATCGTCGTCGTTACCGCCGTAGTTACCACTGTCTGCTTCGCCTGCTGCTTCACAGATACCAGTGTCACAGCCGTTGATAGTTGCGCGGCCATTGATGACCAGACCGCCCCACAAAGACGTATCCGTATCAAGGTTTGCCGTTGCATCATTAGAGGACGTAAAGACGACAGGCGCATCAGCACGACCATTTGTAATGATCTTGGAGCCACGAGAAATCACAAGGAAGCTTGTGTTGTTTTCGCCCATAACCTTGACGCCTGCATCAACAGTCAGGGACCCAGATACCGCACCGGCAATCGGGTTCGCCGCATCCGGACCAAGGTCTTCACCGATGACCACTTTGCCGCTGAGCTTATAGTCAAGCCCTGCACGCAGGCGCATCGCCCCCGTATAGACACCTGACAGCGTACAGCTGCCGTCGCCATTATCAGTTGTATTGTCCGGGCATGTAGGCGTTGGGTTGATGCCGTATGACCAGCCAAGTGTCCAGTTATCAGACGCATCAGAGGACTTTACAGCACCGATATAGTTGACGCTGTCAAAGAAGCTGTCGATCGTGGACGGATCAGTTGCAACAACCTTGCTTTCCTCAAGACCATTGAAGAAACCAGAGAGTGATGTCGTGCCGATAACATTGTTGTTCTGGCCTTCAAACCAAGCACGCAAATCACCATCTTCGCTGCCGTTGTCCGTTGGGCTTTCGCAGCCAAGAAGTGTTGATTCGATTGTGATACCGTCCGCAGTATCGCGTGCAGCGTATGTAGAGGCATCATCAATATCCAGACAATCATCACGGAAACCGCTGACCACTGCGTTCCAGATCTTTGCACCGGTACCAGCGCGCAGTACCATGCCAGTATCGCCGACACTGTTGCCGCCGATCAGGGTAACGTTGGAGATCATTGGCTGCGCACGCGGGGTCGCGTCATTGGCAGAGCCATTGTTGTCGCCTTCAAAGCCGCGGTCAGACGCTGACTGGTTATCATTCTGCATAATCAGGACGTGCTGGGCCTTCCCGCGCCAACCTTTTGTCCAGTCAAGACTGTCATCGTCCGCACCCGTGACAATCAGGTGTTTGATTTCGGCCGTACCACCGAAAAACTCCACACCATCATCGGCACCGTTATGAACATGGATGTAATCTAGGGTCGTGCCCGCACCAACACCCTGGAAGGCAATACCGTTCAGTTCGTCTTCAGACGTGATTGGATTACCCGCATATTTAACCTGCAGATACCGCAGCGTACCGGAACTGTCATTGTCGTCATCGCCGCCGTAGTTGCCGCTGTCTGCTTCGCCTGCTGCTTCGCAGATACCAGTGTCACAGCCGTTAATAGTTGCCCGGCCATTGACCACCAGACCACCCCATTCAGACGTGTAACCTTCGGACAGTGCGTCCGTAGCAGCAGAGGAGCCCCGTTCGATATCTGCCGCAGATGTCATCACAATAGGGGCAGAAGAAGAACCGTTGGCAATCAGCTTGGACCCGCGCGATACCACAAGATATGATGTATTGTCTTTACCGGCTACGGTCGTACCAGACTCGATTGTCAATGTTGCCTGTGCACCGCCAGCTGAGCCGTCTGCACCAACATCGCCGCCCACAACAACCTTGCCGCTAAGCAGATATGTATTTTCGGATGTCAGCGTCAGGTCGCTCAGGATTTCGCCAGCAATTTCACAGGCTTTACCCGAACCAAGGGCAACTTCCGATGTACCGGTTGGGCATGTATCAACAGTGCCGCCACCGCCGTTGCCACCACCATTGCCACCATCACCCGTTCCCGGGTTTGGCCCCTGATTGCCAGGGCTGGCGATTTCTGTTGAACTGTCACCGCCACATGCCGCAAGGGCTGCCGCAGAAGCACATACAAGTAGCATGCTTTTGAACTTTTTCATGTCGATCATGAGATTTCCTCGTCAGGTTGAGCCTGTTTGTGATTAGTAAAAGCCACCTGGGAACATGCATGTCCCCGGATTAAGACCTGACGAGAGCAGTAAAGAGTCAGTGTGACATCTTCTTTTCGGTACTATTACAGATTTAATACAGAATATTATCTATATTTTTCATATAGTTAATAACGCTTGATCCATTTATGTCCTGACAAATCCCGCGACCAGAATCACTGGGCCGTCATAAATGCCGGTCTGGTCACAGATTCGTAAAAAACACTATTTGCTAAGTGGGCAGGTCCATCAAGCCGCAAGAATAAGAAAGGCAATCCAGCCACCCAGCGCCAGAAATGGTCCAAACGGATAGGCTTGTAGCGCGCCGCGTTTCTCAGCATCACGCAGACTATAAAGATAGGCAAAGACAATACCCGTAACAGACGCAATCAACAGGATATAGGGGATTGCGAACGGCCCCGTCCATGCCCCCATGGCGCCCAACAGTTTAACATCCCCCATGCCCATGCCGCGCCGTTTTCTGACCAACTGATAAACATAGGCAACAAGCCACAGCCCAACACCGCCGATAAGCGCGCCGTAGAGTGCAGCTTCAAAATAACCATACATATAGGCCTGAAGCATACCAGCGATGAACAATAACCCGGTTAAAGGATTAGGAAGCCGTCTGGTTTCCATATCAATGACCGAGAGGCACGCCAGACACCCATAAAAAAATAACGCCCGCCACAGGTCCGTTGGCATACCTGCCAAAAAGTAGGCCCCGAACGGCACGGAAGTCAGCACCACTGCCCATATTCGGGTGTGCCGGATCATGCAGCGAAGACAGCCCGCAAGCAATCAAACGGCAATGCGACAGAGCCCTGTCTTCCCGGGTGGTCCTTGACAGGTGCCAGCGCCTGCAAGTCCTGCCATTTGTCCGGAAAATGAACGTCCTCGCCCTTAACAAGAGACGCGAACAGCTGATCAATTTCATCAAATTCAGCTTTGCCAAGACCAATGATATGCTGCCCGACCATGGCAGCGGTCGCCTGCCCGAGTGCACAGGCTTTCACTTCCCATCCGGCACCATTTATTGTGCCGTCCGGACCAAATGTTACATCAAGGCTGATGCGACTGCCGCAGATACGGCTGGTTTTCACCACGGATGCGTCCGGGCTTTCCATGCGTTCCTGAAACGGGATCTTTAACGTCCAGCGCAATAAATCCTTGGTGTAAATATCGGTCATAAAAATCAGGCACCTTTGCGAAAAAGCGATGGTCCTGCATACAAAAGAGTAGCCTTGTTGCCAAGCCGAATATGGACTACCCTTGATTCGCGGATATTTATTACCATATTCGTCCATGTTGTCTTTAACGGGGACAACAAACAGTATATAGACAATCCGTTTCATCAGGACAGCCGTATATAAGATTGTTACAGCACCTGAAGTAAAATCAGGAATCGGTCCGAGTACACGCCGGTTCCAACCTGGAAAGGAAATCCTATATGGATGCCGTACTTGAAAAAGTCGATGATGACTTTGAACTGAAGGTATCTGAAGTGGATGCCGAGACACGCCCATCAAGGGCAGAGGCTGAAGCTGCGGTTCGTACCCTCATCCGCTGGGCCGGTGACAATCCGTCACGTGAAGGCCTGTTAGACACCCCCAAACGGGTCGTGAAAGCCTATGAAGAATTCTTCAAAGGTTATCAAGCTGACCCCGAAGAAATTTTAGCGCGCACTTTTGGTGAAGTCGCGGGCTATGACGACATGGTTGTTCTGCGGAACATCAAAGTCGAAAGCCACTGCGAACACCATATGGTACCGGTGCAAGGCACAGCCCATGTTGCCTATATGCCAAATGGTCGGGTTGTTGGTATCTCCAAACTTGCACGTATTGTCGAAGCCTACGCCAATCGCCTGCAAACCCAGGAGACAATGACAGCGCAGGTTGCGGATGCGATCGAAAAATATCTCCAGCCAAAAGGCGTTGCCGTTATTGTGGACGCAACACACCAGTGCATGACCTGTCGCGGTGTGAAACATAGCGATGTTTTCACCATCACCCGCCAGTTCCGCGGCGTCTTCAAAGAAGAACGGTATGAGCGTCAGTTCTGGGACCTCATACGGGCACAGTCCTAATGCCTGCCACTTTGTTTGGTGATCGCACCAATAAGGATCAGGTTGAAAACGGCCTGACGTTCGCCCCAAAATTTGATGACCGGGGATTAATTCCGGTTGTCACCACTTGCGCGGCCACCGGGCAGGTGCTGATGCAGGCATGGATGAATGCCGATGCGATCAGGAAAACCATTGAAACGGGCGAAGCGCACTATTTCAGCCGGTCCCGGCAACAGCTGTGGCACAAAGGGGCAACTTCCGGCGAATATCAAATCGTCCATGACTTCCGCACTGATTGTGATCAGGACAGTCTGTTGCTGGTGGTTGAACAAAAAGGCGGTAAATGCTGCCATGTCGGACATCCCAGTTGTTTTTACCGGTCGATACCTATTGGCCACCGGACAGACGGCCTGATCCAGATGACACCGGCAAAAGATTAGTCACCTTGCTGCGTGAATGGTGGACATACCTCCGTACTGACAGCGTCGCTGGTGCTGCCAGTACCGGCCTTAAAAAAGAAGCCCCTGCGATCGAAGCCCGGTACCGCCGCCATGCCCAGGCATGGCAGCCCCATCTGGACAGAACCAAAGCAGTTATCAAAGAAGCCGTGCAGGCAGCGGACCCGGCAGAACCCATCCTTATACTGGGAGCCGGTGCCCTTCTTGATATACCGCTGGACAGTTTAAACGCCCATCCGGCAGGGGCCCTTCTGATGGATGCCGTTCTTTTGCCCTCAGCCCGGCAAAAACTAAAAGCATATCCCAATATCAGGTTTGAACTCTATGATGTCACTGGCATGCTGGCTATCTGGGCAAAGGCTGATGATGCAGAGACCCTGCAGGTGCCTGCCTATGCACCGATCCCGATTGCGGGATATAGCCTGATTATCAGCTGTAATCTGCTAAGCCAGCTTTCTTTACCCTTTGGTGCTGACAGCAATGTGGAATATCTACTGGAAAGCGCGCACACCAGCATTCTGTCTGCTGCACCCTGCCCGGCAATCCTTATCAGCGACTTTCAGCGTACTATAAAAACCGGGGCAACCGTTGAAACAGAACCGACCTTCAGTGCAGGCATCCTCGACGACCAAGAAAAGCTAACAGGCTGGGAATGGCATCTTGCCCCAACCGGTGAAACCGGCAAGGACAAGGATGTTACGCTTCATGTCGGGGTTTGGAAGCTATCGTGACCCAGCACCCGACAATTAACCGGGTCACCACTGCGTACCTTCAGGTTATTTGTCTGCCTTTTTCCACCCTGTCCAGCCAGCACCGCGCACCACACGACCAGGCGTTGCGCCAGTATGCGTACCGTCTTTGACAACCTGTGTGCCATTGACAAATACATGGCTGACCCCCGTTGACAGTGCATGCGGATTTTCAAAGGTGGAATGATCCTGAATTGTCGCGGGGTCGAAAACAACCACATCTGCATAATAGCCTTCTGCGAGTAAACCGCGGTCCCGGATTTTCAGATTGGTCGCCGGCAGATGTGTCAAACGACGCACAGCCTCCTCGACTGAAATAACCCCGTCTTCGCGCACATATTTTGCGAAGACACGCGCAAAGTTACCATAGCCGCGCGGGTGCGTTGAACCAAACTGGCTGGCAATCGCTGGGTCCATGGCATCAGCATCAGACCCGAAAGAAACCCACGGTTCCTTGATCTGACGGCGGATATTTTCCTCTGACATCAGGAAGTAAATGGCACTAACCCGTGTACCGTCAGCAATCACCAGATCAATTGCTGCCTCTTCGGGCGTTACGCCCATATCGGCCGCAACAGCAGACAGGGTCATGCCTGTATATTTTTTCAGATCAGGATTTTGGAAGTACGGCAATAACACACCGTCAGGTCCAGCGGCCATCATCAGGTTTTCCCATTCGTCCGTTGGGGTCCGCATCTCCGCCAAAACCTTTGCGCGCACGTCCGGGTCCTTCAGACGGTCCGCCCATGCCTGATAGCCACCTGCCTGCACCCACGGCGGCATTGCTGCATCAAGGCCCGTCGCGCCTGCAGGGTAGGTATAAACATCTGCGGTAATCGCAAGCCCCTCTGCGCGGGCTGCATTAATTTTCGCGATAGCCTGCTCCATCTTCGGCCAGTTAGACTGTCCGGCAGCCTTCAGGTGATACACCTCGGCACGAACACCAGCTTCGCGGGCGATAGTAATTAATTCATCAAGCGATTCCAGGAACCGGTTGCCCTCGCTGCGCATGTGAGAAATATACATGCCGTCATACTCTGCCGCCGCTTTGTTCAGCGCGATGAGCTCTTCTGTGTTTGCATAAAATGCCGGGGCATAAATCAGGGACGAACCAACACCAAGCGCGCCTTCTTCCATGGCTGTTCTGACCTCCATCTGCATGGCTACCAGCTCATCTTCCGTTGCTGCCCTGTCTTCATATCCCACGACATTGGCACGCACGGTCGTTGCACCAACAAAAGATGCCACGTTAGGGGACACGCCTTTTTCCGTTACAAAGTCCAGATATTCACCAAAGCCGGTCCAGGAAACCTCAAAGGGTTTCGGCATGGTATTGATACGGTCCTGCATCATTTTTTTATTGGCGTCACTCAGAGGTCCCATGGACATGCCTTCACCAAACACTTCAAGCGTTACCCCCTGCACCAGATCAGAAACAGCGCGACCATCTGTTACCAGCCCAAAAGGTGCCCAGCTCAGCATATTAATGAACCCCGGCGCCACAGCCTGACCGGACGCATCAACTGTCAGGGTCGCTTCATAGGCGCCCAGATCGCCGATCTTGACGACACGGTCATTCTGAATGGCCACATCTGCCAGCCTGCCAGCCTGCCCGGACCCGTCCATTACAGTCCCGCCAACAATCACAACATCATACTTTTCCAGTGTTTCAGGGGTGTCCGCCGAACCGCAGGACCACAATAGAAACGCTGAAACAAAAAGCGTAAAAAACTTTTTCATAAATCCCCCTAACTTGTTTTAAAATACGCTATAGTAGACGGCGAACGTGCGAAAGCAGTTTTTGAAATTTGGGGCCTGTCATAATAGATTCTGTAAAAGGCACCACTCAGGCGCTAAGAGGGCATTTATGCTGGAAATACTTCAGATACCGGTTTTAACAGATAACTATATTTATCTTATTCATGATGAAAGCAGCGACGAAGTAGCCGTGGTTGACCCTGCGGTCGCCGACCCTGTTATTGACGTCCTTGAGGAACGCGGCTGGTCCCTGTCACACATCTTGAACACCCATCATCATTTTGATCATGTCGGTGCCAATCTTGATCTGAAATCCCGCTATAATGTCCATATTATTGGCCCCGCTGCAGATCAGGACCGCATTCCCGGCATTGATATCCCTGTCAGCGACGGTGATACAGTGCACGTATGCGGCAATGCCCTGCAGGTGTTTGATGTCCCCGGCCATACCAAGGGCCATATTGCCTATTTTGATCCGGTGTCAAACGCGCTGTTTTGCGGCGACACCCTGTTTGCCATGGGCTGCGGACGACTGTTTGAAGGTACACCAGAGCAGATGTGGACATCCCTTCAGAAATTCCGGGACATGCCGGATGACACGCTCGTCTGCTGTGCCCACGAATATACACTGGCGAACGGCTTGTTTGCCCTGTCGCTTGAACCGAACAATCCGGCCCTGCTTGACCGGATGGAAAAGGTCAAAACTGCCAGAGAGAAAGGCATGGCAACAGTACCTTCCCGGCTGGGTGATGAACGCCGTACAAATCCTTTCCTGCGGGCGGATGATCCTGTTTTGCAATCTGCCGTCGCCATGCCGGACGCAGACCCTGTGGCTGTTTTTACGGAAATACGGGCCCGTAAGGACATCTTTTAAAAACACCTGCCGCCTGTCACATACATGTGATGACTGTATGAATAGTTTTTCTTACGCCCCAGGCACCCAAACTCTTGCTGGTTTTTGATTTTTAAACGCAGGCTTCTTTTCCGGTTTTGATTTTCTCAATGCTGGATAATTAGGAATTAATTTCTAATTTTTGCGATATAATAGAAATTATAAGAGAATTTTTGACTATAAATTCCTTTATATTGGTAAATTTTTCTATTCTTTAAAGACATTTCTTCTCGTTTGAAGACTCCTCCTCACCTCAATATGTAAAGGGTCGGACGCATTAGATCACCTAATGCACTTCACGATACCCGAGGTTACGAGCAGCGAGGAGCGACCAATGACCAGTATTCCCGTTTTTTTAACGGCCAATAAAAATCATATTCTGATTGTTGGATCGACAGCAGCAGCAATGGCGAAACTTGCCCTTGTTTCTGCTACGGGTGCACGCGTTACAGTTATTGCCCCTGATGCATCTACCGCCATTGATGCCGCAGGCCTATCAGGGAACCAGACAGGGCGTGACAATCTGATCATTCATGACAGACCCTTCGGTGAAGATGACCTGAACGGCAAAACACTGGTTTATATCGCAACCAATGATGAACTGGCAGAAGAACGCATTGCCCGGCTTGCTACCAACAGGGCGTTGCCTACAAATGTAGTCGACAAGCCCGCCAAAAGCACATTCACAACACCGGCGCAGTTCCAGCGCGGTCCCCTGCAGGCAGCCATTTCATCCGGTGGGGATGCCCCGGTTTTTGTCCGCCGCCTCAGAAGCACCCTTGAGCGGGAGATCCCCCCATCCCTTGGCATCCTGGCCAAGGCATCGGGCGAAACACGGTCTGTGATCAAAGGCATCATTCCTGACGCCACCAGCCGTCGGTTATTTTGGGATTCGGTTTTCGATCATGCGGGCAGCTATGCCGATCTCGATCTCGACACGGTGAAAGCCGCACTGATCAGTGCTGCCCACAAACACCGTCATGTCCCCACGTCGGGCCAGGTACAGCTTGTCGGCGCAGGCCCCGGTGATCCTGATCTTCTAACAATCAAGGCGCACCGCGCCCTGCAACAGGCTGACGTCATCATTTATGACCGGCTTGTAAGCCGCGATGTTCTGGCACTTGCACGGCGGGATGCGGAGCTACTGTTCGTTGGCAAGCGTGAAGGCGACCACGGTATTGGCCAGGAAGGCATTCATGCCCTGATGATTGAGCATGCCCTGGCCGGACGCCGCGTGGTACGCTTAAAAGGCGGCGACCCCATGCTGTTTGCCCGTGCAAGCGAAGAGCTGGCAGCCCTGCGTGCACATGATATTGCCGTAGATGTTATTCCAGGCATCACAGCCCTGAGCGGTATTGCAGCCCGCACTCAAATTCCCTTGACCGACCGCGACTATTCCGCGGGGGTCACCCTCGTGACCGGTCGCCTGAAAGACCGCAGTTTCTCTGACTGGGCAAGTCTGGCAGGCGACGGTCGCACCCTCGGCATATACATGGGCATTCGCACCGCGCCAGAGCTGTCGACCGGATTGATCTCTGAAGGTGTGAACGCAAAAACCCCGGTTGCAGTAGTGGAAAACGGCACCCGTGCGAATGAACGCCGCTTTTACGGTACGCTGGAAAATCTGCCCGACCTGATTTCAGAGAATGCAGTCAAAAGCCCGGCACTTCTGTTGATTGGTGACGTGGTCCGAAATGCGGCTGACCTCAATATTCCGGCTGATGCGCCACTTGCGCAAACGGCCTAAGGCAAAAGGATAATAACAATGGCAAAGAAACCTGTTGGCCCACAGATGATTTTGGCGAATTGCCTGCGCGAAGGCCGTGCGCTGTTTTTCGGACGGGACGGTGCCTGGCACGCAGAACCTGCACTGGCGGATGTCGCCGAAGGGGACGGTCTGGATGCCTTGATGGCAAAAGCACGTGCCTTTGCCGACGCTAATAACGTCATTGACCCTGTGTTTATCCCGGCAGAGCAAAAAGACGACCATTATTACCCAGCCCATATCAAGCATGTCATGCAGGCCAAAGGCCCAAGCGTGCGCCCTGATTTAGGCTATCAGGTTTCTCCAGACTGGGAACGCCGTTAAGGCCCCAAAGGATAGAGAGTTTTAAAGATGTACGCTTACGACCCCTACGACAAAGAGATAGTTAACACCCGCGTTGAAGAATTTCGCGATCAGGTGAACAGACGCCTGTCCGGCGAACTGACGGAAGAAGAATTTCGGCCGCTTAGGCTGATGAATGGCCTGTATCTGCAGCTGCATGCCTATATGCTGCGTGTGGCAATTCCTTACGGTACGCTGTCATCGGTTCAGATGCGCCGCCTTGCCCTGATTGCCCGTAAATACGATAAAGGCTACGGTCATTTCACCACACGCCAGAATATTCAGTATAACTGGCCAAAACTTGTGGACACACCTGATATTCTACTTGATCTGGCTGACGTGGAAATGCACGCAATCCAAACCAGTGGTAACTGCATTCGCAATGTCACCACGGATCAGTTTTCCGGCGCAACTGCTGACGAAATTGCGGACCCGCGCCCCTATGCAGAACTGATCAGACAGTGGTCAACGTTCCATCCGGAATTTTCGTTCCTGCCGCGCAAATTCAAAATCGCCATCACTGGTGCCCCGTCTGACCGGGCAGCGGTTAAATGGCATGATATTGGCCTTGTTGTGCGCAAGAATGACGCCGGCGACATCGGCTTTGAAGTCTTGGTCGGTGGCGGCATGGGCCGTACACCGGTTATCGCCAAAACCATTCGCGACTTCATCCCCGAGGCCGATCTTCTTGGTTATCTGGAGGCTATTCTGCGCGTCTATAACGAACAGGGCCGCCGTGACAATAAATATAAGGCTCGGATCAAAATCCTGGTTGAGGCACTGGGTTCCGATACCTTTGCCGACCTGGTTGAAAAAGAATGGCAGACAACCAGACACCATCCAATTGATGTCCCGGAAGCCGAAATCAAACGGATCGAAGCCTTCTTCGCGCCACCCCCACTGGAGGTGCTGCCCGAACAGGACCCGGCTGTAGATGAACTGGCTGCCAACAACTTTCTGTTTCATGCGTTCTTAAAAAACAACGTGCGTCCACACAAGGTGCCAGGCCATGTCAATGTAACCATCTCGCTTAAGCCGCACGGCGGCATCCCCGGCGATGCGACCGACGCGCAGATGGATTTGGTTGCTGACCTTGCTGACACATATAGCCTGGGCGAAATTCGTGTCAGTCACGAACAAAACCTGATCCTGCCGCATGTTGCACGCCGCGATTTACCAGAACTGTATGAAGCCTTGTCCCGTAGCGGTCTTGGCACGGCCAATGTTGGTTTGATCTCTGACATTATCGCTTGCCCTGGACTTGATTACTGTGCCCTGGCCAATGCCCGCTCGATCCCGATTGCCCAAAATCTGGCCAAAAGGTTTGATGACATTACCCGCCTGCAGGACATCGGCGAACTGAAGGTGAAAATCTCTGGCTGTATCAATAGCTGTGGCCACCACCACGCAGGCCATATTGGTATCCTCGGTGTCGACCGTAAGGGCGAAGAAGTCTATCAGCTTCTACTGGGTGGTAGCGGTGCCGAAGACGCCAGCAAAGCCCAGATTTTAGGCCCGGGATTTGACGAAAACGGCATTGTTGATGCCGTGGAAACTGTTGTTGCTGTCTATCTGGGCGAACGTCAGGACGGTGAAAAGTTTCTAGAAACATATCGCCGTATTGGCGCAGACCCATTCAAGGAGGCGGTATATGAAGCGCATTAATTTAACAGGACGGGCCCTGTCCGATGTGGCACTGACCGTATTTGACCAGTCACCTGAAGCTGCACAGGAGCTAGCGGGCAAGAACGCGCCGTATGGATTGATTCTGACGACAGAAACAGCCTATTCAGACCTCGACCCGGAACTGATTGAAAAGGCAGACCTGATCGCCATCGACTTCCCTGCCTTTGGCGACGGGCGCGGCTTTAGTCTGGCTGTGCGCCTGCGTAAGGACTTTAACTTCACGGGCGAGCTGCGCGCCACCGGTCCGGTGATCCCGGATCAGGCGCAGTTTCTTCTGCGTGCGGGCTTTGACAGTGTGGATACCGATGATGCACGCGCGGCTGCGTTCCAGAAAGCAGCGGGCCGATTCACTGCCTTTTACCAAACTGACTATACCGGCAACACATCCGTTGCCCATACCCGCCATGGGCCTTCCCAGCGGGAGCGAAAGGCATCTTAAATGACTGCGCCACTGCCAAAATCCGACTTTGCTGCCTCTGCGGGCAAAGACCTGACGGTTCTTGCCGCAGAGCTGGAAGCGCGGTTTGGAGACGCTAGTGCGCAAACCGTGATCACAGAGGCATATCGCCGTCTGGGGAAGAGGTTCGCTGTTGTGTCTTCCTTTGGCGCAGAATCAGCCATTCTATTGCATTTGGTGGCGGACGTTTCGCAGGACATTCCCGTACTGTTTCTGGATACGGGCAAACTGTTCGGGGAGACCAAGCGCTACCGGGACCAGTTGACAACCCAGCTCGGGTTACAATCGGTCATGACGCTAACACCTGACGAAGACGACATCGCGCAGCACGACCCCAAAGGTGCACTTTGGACACGCAATACCAGTGGTTGCTGCTTCATTCGCAAAGTTGTGCCGCTGAAAAAAGCCATCGCACCATTTGATGGCTGGGCGTCTGGTCGCAAAAGATTTCAGGGCGGCGACCGTGCACGCCTGCCCCACTTTGAGATCAGTGACGGTAAAATAAAAATCAATCCGCTCGCGCGCTGGTCCCCTGCAGATGTTCAGTCCTACCGGGAAAAGCATGACTTGCCCCAACACCCATTGGTGGCAGAAGGGTTCGCGTCGATCGGCTGTATGCCCTGTACCGACCGGGTAACAGAAGGCGAAGACAGCAGGGCTGGCCGCTGGCGCGGCAGCGCAAAAACCGAATGCGGTATTCACCTGTCTTTTGCAGAAAATGCCCGACTTGCCAGCCACCAATCGAGCGAGCTATAGGACACCCGTCTTTCAAACAATATAAATTTGATATTGGCAAACATACGCCGGGGCCGATACTATCCCCACATTGTATGACTGTAAGGAAACGTCATGAAACGGTCTTTGTTACCCCTGAATGCCCTGCGCGCCTTTGATGCAGCAGCGCGCCACATGAGCTTCAAGAAAGCCGCAGATGATTTGTCCGTGACCCCTGCGGCCATCAGCCAGCAGATCAGATCACTGGAAGATATTCTGGGCGTGGAGCTGTTCAGACGGACAAACCGGTCTCTTATCCTGACAGAAGCAGCACAATTGTCTCTTGCTGCCCTGAAGGAAGGCTTCGAGAAAATGGAAGAAGCCGTCGATATACTGACACAGAGCAAATCCCATAATGTGATCAAAGTCAGTGTGTCGCCGTCGTTCGCCAGCAAATGGCTTGTGCCTAGACTGGCCAGTTATTATGAACGCCGTCCGGATGCCATTGTCAAAATTTCTGCCACCATGTCGCTGACCGATTTCAATGTCGAGGATATTGATCTGGCGATTCGTTATGGTAGCGGAAAATACCCTGGCCTAGAGGTGATCGAGATTCTCAGGGAAACCGTTTTCCCGGTGTGCAGCCCGGAACTGCTGGAAAGCAGCAAGCCGATTAAAAAACCGGCAGACTTGAAGGCCCACACTCTTATTCACGACGACAGTTTCTCTGACGATGACAGCGCCCCAAACTGGTCTATGTGGCTGCGGGCCGCCGGCGTGAATATCGAGGAAGGCCTGCCGGCCCTGCATTTCAACACCCATTCCCTGGCGATTGAAGCCGCTGTCGCAGGTCGCGGCGTTGCACTGGCGCGCTCTGCCATCGCGGAAGAGGATCTGAAAGCCGGACGACTGGTGAAATTATTTGATGAAGTTATGCCGGTAGGCTTTGCCCACCATATTGTCAGCCCGGCAGAGAAAATCAAAAGCGAACGCGTTCTTGATTTCATCGACTGGCTGGTGGCAGAGGCGGCAGACACTGACGAATCCTGTGTGTCCCTTGAACCCGGCGAAGATGTGAGCGCCCTGTAATTAAGAGCTGCAATCAAGCGCTGTAAACAAGCGCTGGGATCCAGCTTTGCCGACACAAAGAAAAAGGGGCCTTGGCCCCTTCTTTTTATGTTGTTGTCAGGAAGCCTATTCTTCGGCTTCCATTTCCATTTCTTCTTCATCGCCAGGGCCACGCGCCTTCAGGAAGACTTTGGACATGAAGATAGCATTCATGAACATCTTCTCTGCGCCGATGTATGTGGACCGGAAGGCAGGGTTATCCGCAAAAAGGATCACAGACCCGCGTCCAAGACGCTCAGCGGTCATCATTGGCGTGCCTTTGATTTCGCCCAGACGTTTATCGGAAACATACCCGGATACAAGCGGAGCTTCGCCGTAGACTGCAACCTGTGCATACGGATCTTTTGGAACCGGCAGTGTCAGTGTCGTGTTACGGTGCGTGTATACTTCATCACGGACATAGCCAAAGCCCATTGGGTGCGTAATATCAAGATTACTTGCGAACACGGCGCCACCAACAACATGACGGGCATCGTTTTGGCCCTTGTCAGCGTATGTCAGACGCACGGGCTTGGATGAATCATCCTTTTTGTCGTCTTTCTTCACACCGACAACATTTTGGGCAATCCACTGTGCACCCTGACGGTGGCCAATAATGGTACCGCCATCCTTGACCCAATCTTTCAGGTCTGCAGTGAAGGATTTGTCCAGATTCAGGTTATAGCCACCCACCAGAACGATATGCGTATAACGGCCCATATCTTTCAGGCTGGAAAGGCGCTCTTTACGAACCAGAGACACAGGCACCTTCATCTTATGGTCAAGCAAGTGCCATACTTCGCCAGCATCGCTGACTGCAACGCCAGGACCGGTCACCAGAAGCACATGCGGTGCCTTCAGGTCCCGCACATTATTGCGGCCGCCAAGGTCCGTGCCCGGCGTCAGCGTACGACCAGATGTGGCTGCATGCACTGTAATGCCGTCTTCCGCAGCAATGGTTTTGATCACATCATAGATATCATCATTGGATACGGTCTGACGGTCCTGCGACACGATGATACCGCCACGGTCAAGCTTGACGACGCCATTTGTTGTTGCAACTTCCATCGGTTCGATCGCAACACGCGCCATGATGCCTGCCTGCAGCAAACGGTTCAGCGCACGCGGTGCATAATAGTCTGACCAACGGAAAACATAGGCATAGGGTGCACGCTCAGGCACACTTGCAACGCGCGTGATTTCTGCCGCGTCACCCAGTTTAGCAGAGACACTGCCCGTTACTTCGGCAAAATCCAGACCGTATGCAGCAGGAAGCGTCCATCCAGATACATCATAAAATACCCGGTCAGGGAATTCTGTGATCTTGTTAAACATGGACTTCGCCATCCGGTACTGGTCCTGTGCCAGCGGAACGATATAGCTCTCATCGCCGTAGGTTTTACCGTCAGCCTTGATGCTACCTTTCACACGGTAGGTATCAATATGGTGCCGTTTCAGAAGATCAAGGAACATATTCATCCGCTCCGGATCTTCCGGCGCACGGAATACATAGCCTTTAACTTTATCTTCTTTTGCAAGGTCTTGCGCTGACAGGAAGAAGTCGCGCTGATACGCATGCAATTTTTCGCGCATGTCCGCCGCACCGGCAATGGATGTCAGGCTGGTACGGAAATGGTCACGGATATTCCGCGCGTATGTTTTCACGCCCTGATCACTTTCCGCAGCGATACCCATCTGTGCGCCCGCTTCAAACAGAACACCCAAACCACCGTTTACCTGCGGATATGTGGACCCTTTACCAACATAGAAGTTATCATAGCCTTCTTCCGTGAAATACAGCTGCTTTTCACTGTCAAGCCACTCAGAATGGTACCCAGCGAGTTCATAAAGAAGCTCCCGGCCCTTGCTTGGGATCAGAGGATATTTACGCGTCGGTACACCAGGGTGGAAATAGTATGTCGCGTTGCGACCCATCTCGTGATAGTCGACCGTTACTTCCGGCTTCCATTTATGCCACTGGGTCAACCAGGCACGGCTTTCAGGCTGGCTCTGCAAAAGCCACTGACGGTTCAGGTCAAACCAGTAATGGTTTGTCCGGCCACCAGGCCAGCGGTGGTTATGCATTTCGTGATCCGGGTCTGTGATAACAACATCAGAACCGTATGACGTAATCCAATTGGCACGACGGGAATGCCCGTCCGGGTTAAAGACCGCTGTCAGTACAACAACACTGTTCTTCAGATCCTCTTCAATCTCGGCACCTTGTGCAGCCGCAAGGTGATACACAGTAGGAATAGCCGCTTCCATGCCGCTTGCTTCTGCGCCGTGAACACCATAATTCAGCCATGTAATAACTGGCAGATCGTCTGATGCTTCAGCCGCTGTCGCAGCGCTTGTGCGCTTAAGATGCGCCGCACGGATCTCGTCGATACGTGCATGGTTATCTGGATGCGTGACAATCAATGTCAGGATCGGACGATTTTCATGGCTGTAGCCAATCGTCTCGATCGTCATCCGGTCACTTTGCGCAGCAACTGTTTCAATGAAACGCACCATCAAATCATGGCGGGAAGGCTGGTCCCCAATATCGTGCCCCAGAATGTCGGCAGGCTTGGTAATAGCATTGTTATACGTAACGCCGTCGACCATATAATAGTCGAGCGATTCCGCATAAGCAGAATTAATAGCCGTCGAAGCAAGCAACATGGCCGCCCCGGTGGCAAGTGATTTTACAAACTTCATAAAGTCCCTCCAGTATAGTTTATTTAAAATCTTCGTACTTGATTGGCTGGTGACGGTCTAATGACCCCGCCAAATCAGGCATCGGGTACTTCAGCCCGTTACCACAGTTAAACAGTACAACATTTGCATCTTTGCCAATCTGCCCCTCGGCAAGTGCCTTTTTATACGCAGCAAAGGTCGCTGCCCCTTCGGGGCAAATCAGCAAGCCTTCCTTATGTCCGGCCTCCTGGCGCGCTTCTTCGATTGCGTCATCATCCACTGCAACAGCCCATCCGCCAGATTGGCGAACTGCATCCAATATCAAAAAGTCCCCAACAGCAACCGGCACCCGTATACCCGCAGCGTAAGTATGGGCATCCTGCCATAATTCTGCGTGGCGCTTGCCTTCGTCATATGCCTTCACGATCGGGGCGCATCCTGTGGCCTGCACAGCAATCATCTTTGGAAGCGGTCCATCAATCCAGCCCATTTCCTTCATTTCATGAAATGCTTTCCACATGCCAATCAGCCCGGTGCCGCCACCAGTGGGATAGAAAATTGCATCCGGCAGCGTCCAGTTCATTTGCGCGGCAAGTTCCAGCCCCATGGTTTTCTTGCCTTCAATCCTGTAAGGCTCTTTCAGCGTTGAAACATCAAACCAGCCAACAGATTCCTTGCCGTCCCCGACAATTTTACCGCAGTCATTGATCAAGCCATTAACGCGCCAGACCTTGCCACCCTGCAGACTGATTTCGCAGACATTGGAATCAGGTGTATCATCGGGACAGAAAATGAATGTCTCCATTCCCGCACGTGTCGCGTAAGCGGCCATAGCTGCACCCGCATTACCATTTGTTGGCATGGCCAGTTTGGTCAGACCAAACTCCTTTGCCATCGATACTGCAAGGGCCAGACCACGTGCCTTGAAACTACCGGTCGGCAGGCGTCCTTCATCCTTCACAATGATAGAACCCGTTACACCGTGGTCCCGTGCCACCGTCGGCATCTCAATAAGGGGCGTATCTTCTTCGCCAAGCGCGATCACATTTTCAGTTTTGGTAACCGGCAAAAGTTCCCGCCATTTCCAAAAGCCGCCCGGACGACTGCCGATTTCGTCACGGTCTACATGTGCCTTGATACCATCCAGATCATATCGCACCAACAGTGGCCGCCCTGCGCGCGACAAGCCGTGAACAACCCCGGCCTGATAATCCGTTTCTCCGGTCAGCCCACACTCTAAGTGCGTAACAAAGGTATTAAATTCCCTAGTCATACTATACTCCTAATCACCCATCTGTATTTTGGTGTAGAGTATCAGATCAATTCAAGGAAGAAAGGCCCCGTCAGACTATTTAAAAGACAGGCATAACCTCTGTTTATGGAACAATATACAAATGTGGTCCAACGTCTTTGCGCTTGATTGTGTACCCCGTTTCAGCCTATTGGGACTGATGATTGCCCAGCATGGAGAATAGACATGTCCAGAATAGCTTATGTGAACGGTTCCTACGTTCCTCATGACGAAGCTTACGTCCATATCGAGGATCGCGGATACCAATTTTCAGACGGCGTCTATGAAGTTGCTGCCATCAAGAATGGCAAGTTGATTGACGGTGCGCGGCATCTGGACCGTCTGTGGCGGTCGATGGAAGAACTGCAGATCGCAGCCCCGATGGCACGAGCCCCCATGGAAGTGGTGCTCAAAGAAGTTGTGCGACAGAACCGTATCCTGGAAGGTATTGTCTATATCCAGGTAACACGCGGTGTTGCGCGGCGAGATCACGCTTTCCCGTCTTTCACACGTCCAGCACTTGTTATGACAGCAAAACGCCTGAGCTATGATGCCGTCTACAAAAAAGCCCAGTCAGGCATTAAAGTAACTTCTGTGCCCGATATCCGCTGGGACCGGTGTGATATTAAATCCATTTCTCTACTGCCGAATGTTCTGGCAAAACAAACGGCACGCGAAGCCGGGTCAGTTGAAGCCGTTATGTTTGACAAAGACGGCATGATCACAGAAGGCAGCAGCACCAATGTCTGGATGGTTACCAAGGACGGAACGCTTGTCACCCGTTCCACGAAGGACAATATCCTGCCAGGCATTACCCGGCAGTGTGTCATGGAACTGGCGGAAGAAAATCAGATGAAAGTGGAAGAGCGGGCATTCAGCCTGCTGGAAGTCGCTGATGCCGCAGAAATTTTCATCACCAGCACAACAAGCTGCGCCATGCCTGTTATCCAGTTTGATGACACCGTGATCGGCGACGGCAAGCCCGGTCCTGTTGCCCTGCGCCTGATCAATGCCTACATGGACTTTATGAATAGCTAAGACCGTTTACCGAGCGCTATGCGGCAGGGTGCCCTGCCGCAAAGAATATCAATGTACCTACAAAAACCGGCTTTTTGTTCAATCAGTTGCGGCAGGCTTGCCAAATACCTTCGCAAGCACGGCCCCAACGGCGGAAAATGCCACGAGATCATTGATGATCATGGGAACGAGTGGAGCCGTGTTCAGATTTAATCCGGCCATCCAGACCATGTTGCTGCCGGCCATAAACACACCAACCATCAGGCCAAAAAAGGCGCCTTTTTTGACATCAGCCGTGTCAAAACCGCTGAAAAATATCCACACCAGCACCATCGTCTGAAACAAATGACCGATATGAGAGAAAGCGATAAACGGGTCGTCCATTGACCGCATCAACGCTGCATTGGTAGCCATGGCGTCCGCATACACGAACATCCCGCCAATCATATATAGTATTGCAAACAGAACATAACTTAGAACAACAGCACCGATAAATCTGCCAATCGACATGAGTGATCTCCCCTCTCTTCCGTCTTAGTCAGTGTCGCCGACCTTGTCCTTCGCTGTGTGACTTATGATGTCATCCGTTAGTAGTTTATCAATGTCATCCCGTTTGACATGAATAACACGCTGCGGGAACGGGAACTCGATATCTGCATCATTGAATTTCTGCCATATGCGCAACATGACCGCACTGGCAATATTGGAAACGCCGTTCTGCGGATCATCAATCCACATACGTAGCTCAAGATCAATCCCGTCTGCGCCAAATCCCCTGACTAACGTTTTCGGCTCCGGCGTTTTCAAAACACGGTTTTCCTCAGCCGCTGCCTCACACATCAATGCCATCGCTTCTTCGACGTTGCTTTGATAGCTGATCTGTACCGGGATGCGTCGCCGGACCAGACGGTGCGTATGGGACCAGTTGGTCACCGGCTGCGTAATCATATCCTCATTCGGGATCAGAAACTCTGTACCATCCCGCGTGATTACAGACGTATAGCGTGCCGCAAGCCGATTGATCGTCCCGTATGTACCGCCTGTTTCAATCACATCGCCTGGTTTGATAGACCGGTCAAGCAACAGAATAAGACCCGAGATAAAGTTACCGACAACCTTCTGCAGGCCAAAACCGATACCAACACCGAGGGCACCACCGAAAACAGCAAGCGCCGTCAGGTCAATCCCGCTGGCGTTCAGGGATGCCAGGAAGGCAACCGCAATCAGGATGATACGGGTCGCCTTGACGATCAGAACCGCTGCACTTGGCGGCACACTGGCCAGGTTTTTAACCTGCCGTTCAATCAGACTGGTTAGCAGGAATGCAATCCAGATCATCACGATCAAGGTGAAGATACCCACCAGAATATCAAGCGCGCTGACCGGCGTTTCCCCAATCGGTAATGTTGCCTGATCCAGTACCGAGGAAATCGGCTCCAGCAGTCCGACAATGTTCAGCGCAGCAATACCCCAGGCAAACATCGAAATCAGGCGTGCCAGTTCCCGGTTGGCAAAGAACCCAAAAGCCAGCCTGATAACAATCCAGGCCGTAAACAGGCTGATAGACATATCGAGAAGGATTGGCGGCCCCAGATAGGGTTCAATCAGCAGGTCAGTTGTCCAGATCAGAATCAGCGCCATTGTGGCTGACATCAGCGGATGCAGGAAGCGCCTGTCTGCCTTGGCAACCCATTCCTTGTCCCCAAAAGCCCGCATTACCGCACTATGGATCCAACTACAGGTAATGTTGGAAATCAGGATAGCTGCAATGATAATCCCAAGCTCAACCAGTCGCTCGGTATCCAGAATATTTTCCAGAACCCAGAGCCAAAATCGGTCCAGCCAGACCTGCATTGTGGTCAGTAAATCATCCATGCTGGTACCCTACCGCTTTGATGCAAAAAAGTCTTTCAATATTTTACCCGCCTGCCGGTCCAGAATACCACCGATAACCTCTGGTCTATGATGCGTGGTTTTCTGATTGAAAATTCTGGCGCCCACCGTCACCCCGCCACCCTTCTCATCCTCTGCTCCGTAATACACGCGGCGAATACGGGCAAAGGCAATGGCCTGTGCGCACATGGCGCACGGTTCAAGCGTGACATAAAGATCGCACCCTTCAAGGCGCTCTGACCCCAACTTGCGCGCTCCTTCCCTAATCACCAGCATTTCCGCGTGGGCTGTCGGGTCATGCTGCGTCACCACAAGGTTATGTGCCGCGGCCAGAACAGCGCCGTCTGGGCCGACAAGAACAGCACCCACCGGCACTTCGCCCGACCGGGCGGCAGCTTCCGCCTGATCAAGGGCAGTTCGCATATGGGGAAAATCATCAATCATGTGCCGAGACTGCTGATTAATTCCCGGCCGGTCAAGACGATTTCTGTTTTATCTGAAGCCGTTGTCAATTATGGTGCGCCCCATGACAGAGACACATAAAACAGAATCTGAACTGCACGAAGATGATGCCCCAAAAGGGGAACGTATCGCCAAGGCACTCGCACGCGCTGGCGTAGGCTCCCGTCGTGACATTGAACGCATGATCACCGATGGGCGGATTACCGTAAACGGTGAAATACTGAAAACCCCGGCTGTGCTGGTTGATAGCCTCAAAGGCATCACTGTTGACGGTAACGAAATTGCCAGCGTTTCCGATACACGCCTATGGCGGATGCATAAACGCAAAGGCACGCTGACCACCCACAAAGACCCGGAAGGGCGGCCAACGGTCTTTGACCAACTGCCTGACCGACTGGGCCGGGTGATATCTGTAGGTCGCCTTGATATGAATACAGAAGGCCTGCTCCTGCTGACCAATGACGGGGAACTGGCACGCTGGCTTGAACTGCCGCAAAATGAAGTCGTTAGACGCTACCGGGTACGTGTGTACGGTCATGTCCGCGAAAATGATCTGAAAAAACTGAAGGACGGCGTTACGATCGACGGCGTTCACTACGGCAGCATTGATGCCGTGCTGGAACAGGGCGGCGCGGCCAATAGCTGGCTTTCTGTCGCGATCAGAGAAGGTAAAAACCGTGAAGTTCGGCGGGTTATGGAACATCTTGGCCTGACGGTGAACCGTCTGATCCGGACACACTATGGACCGTTTTCCATCGGCACCCTGAACCCCGGCGCCGTCGCAGAGGTCAGCAACAAACAATTGCATGATATGCTGGCTGCCTTTTTCCGCGAAGAAAAAAGCAGCCTTGTTGCCCCCAGCAAAACCCGCGACACCAGCAAATGGGCGAAGGCAAAAACCAAGAAAGCGGTGAAGCCCGGCGACAAAAGACGCCGTAAGTTCAAGGCAGAGCAGCGCAGGAGGCTCGAAGGCAAACCCATTGATGCCAAACCGGCACAAGACAGCCGCGGCCGTAAAGAGGGTAAGCTGACCCTGAATACAAAAGCGGGTACAAAGCCAAAAAGGACTGCGCCGAAGCGCCCGCAAAGCCCTAAAGAATCGTCATGACCCGCATTATCGCTGGCAAAAATCGGGGCCGTAAACTGATTGTTCCAACCGGCCAGGATATCAGACCAACAACTGACCGCATGCGGGAGCGCGTATTTTCCATGGTGATGCATGCGCGCTACCCCGATCTATACGGCGCCAAAGTCGCAGACCTTTTCGCTGGCACAGGCGCTATGGGGTTAGAGGCCCTTAGTCGCGGGGCTGACCATGTTACTTTTGTCGAAAAATCTTCCGAGTCGCTGAAATGTCTTGAAAGTAATATCAAGGCACTGGACGCTGCACCATCGTCAACGGTGCTTCGCACACGGGCCACATCCCTGCCGCCTGCGTCCGAGCCTTTTGATATTATATTCATGGATCCACCCTACCGCCGGGATCTGGTCACCCCGACACTGGAACACCTGCTGGAGCAAAACTGGATCGGTGACGCGACCCTGATCATCTGCGAATTGGCTACCGATGACACCAGCGATATCCCGGCCCCGCTGACGATCATCGACGAACGCGCACAAGGGCAGCAGCGTATGCTTTTTCTCCAGCGCGCCCAGCACACAGAGTAAACCAGCATTTTTTGAAAAGAATTTAGGACAGTGCGGGCAGCTGACTGTTACCGTCTGCCAAACAGTCTTTCGATATCAGCCAGTTTCAGTTCCACATACGTAGGGCGGCCATGATTACACTGGCCGGAATGGGGCGTTGCCTCCATCTCGCGCAATAGTGCGTTCATTTCCTCCACCGTCAATCTACGGCCAGCACGCACACTGCCGTGACACGCCATGGTACCGCATACTTCTTCCAGTTTTTCTTTCAGCGACAGTGCCTGATCCAGTTCGGTCAATTCGTCGGCCAGATCACGGATAAGGCCCGCAACGTCCAGTTTTCCGAGCATGGCAGGAACCTCGCGGACGACAACAGCCCCTTCGCCGAAACCTTCAACGATCAGTCCCAGGTCGGCCAATTCGTCAGCGCGGGCAATCAGGCGGTCAGCCGCCATATCGTCCAGTTCAACCACTTCGGGTAACAACAGGGTTTGACGTGCCACACCGGTCGCTGCCATGGATTTTTTCATGCGCTCATAGACAAGGCGTTCGTGGGCAGCGTGTTGATCCACGATGATAATGCCATCACTGGTTTGAGAGACGATATAGGTTGCGTGAACCTGCCCGCGTGCTGCACCCAGTGGATAGTCCTGCGCTTGCTCCTCGCGTCCAGACACATCTGACATATCTACCGAACGGGCGCTTGGGGTGACCATCTCGGTCCTTGCACCAAAACCCAGCTGCCCTGTGTCAGACATGCCGTGGGCCGGTCGGTTACCGCCGTATCCATCTAAACCGGGCGCACTGCCTGCACTGTAATGCGGGGCCTGCATCGCCTCTGCTGCCGCGGCAAACCCACTTGGTAATTGCGGCCGGTCACGGTTTGGCTGCCCCCACGGCAAGGACGACTGTGGCCGCATCGCGCCCAAGGCTGCCCCGGCTACCGTTGTGGACGCACGGTGCCCGGCGTCGGCCAGTGCATGTCTAAGCGCAGAGACTATCAGCCCCCGAACAAGGCCTGCATCCCGAAACCGGACTTCAGCCTTTGCAGGATGCACATTCACATCAACGAACGCAGGCGGGACATCCAGAAACAAGGCAAGAAGGGGGTACCGGTCCCGCGCCAGATAATCCTGATACGCCCCACGTACCGCGCCAGATAACAGTTTATCCTTCACCGGGCGTCCATTGACAAACAGATACTGGTGCTGGGCATTACCCCGTGAAAAAGTCGGCAGTCCGGCAAACCCCGTCAGTTGCAGCCCTTCCCGGTCAGCCTTAATCTCGACCGCATTTTCCCGAAAGTCACGCCCCAGAACAACGGACAGGCGTTCAAGCCTTGGGTCCGCTTCCAACCCTGCCACATGCGGCGCCTTAAAGGTGGTCCGCGTTCCATCCGACAGGGAGAAAGACACTTCCGGGTGGGCCATGGCCAAACGTTTCAAAGTATCCGATATTTGGCCGTATTCTGTCCGCGCTGTTTTAAGAAATTTCAGCCTGGCAGGCGTCGCGTAAAAAAGGTCCCGCACTTCAATCCGGGTGCCGCCACCAAACGCCGCTGGCTCCGGCGGCTGTTTTTTGCCGCCTTCCACCCGAACGATCCATGCTTCTTCACTGTCCCCCGCGCGCGACAGAATAGACAATTTCGCAACGGACCCGATGGAGGCAAGGGCTTCCCCGCGAAAACCGAGAGAGCCAATATTGACCAGATCTTCGTCTGTCAGCTTAGAGGTCGCATGGCGTTCAACAGCAAGGGTCAGCTCGTCCGCCGACATGCCGCAACCATCATCGGTTACCTGTATCAGGTCGCGGCCGCCATCCCACACCACAACATCAATCCGGGTTGCGCCAGCATCGATAGAATTTTCCACCAATTCCTTCACGGCGCTTGCCGGACGTTCCACCACTTCGCCTGCGGCAATGCGGTTGATTGTACGTTCGCTCAAAAGCTTGATAATACCTGCGCTCGCAGGGAGATTTTCTCGGGATATATCTGACATGGGGGCGACTGTAACAGGCTTGCGGACAAAGAAAAAGGCTGTTTCCGACTTCTCGAAAACAACCTTCAAATTCCTGAAATAAAGAAGCTTACTGCTTGCCAGATACCCGGCGCACGGAAACATTATCCGGCGCATACTGACGCTCATCAGCGTCCAGAATTTCTGCCAACAGCAAAGTCTTTTTCACCACGCCTTCATCGCGCTTGTTCAGTTCAGAGCGGATATCAGGCTCACTATCACCAACATTCATCAACAGCACCAGTTCGCCGTTTGACTTACGTTCAGACTTTTTCAGCGTCTTGCCGGGAAACAAAGCTTCGTATGCCTGCTGACCGGGATCAAGTTCCTGTGCCCGTGGCTGACCTGGCCGTGGCGGCCGCAGTTCAGATTCTGGTGGAATCACCAGCGGTGCACGATCAACAACCTCAAACGCATCAGGGGCATATTTTCCGTCATTACCAATCATACCACATGCCGTTACCGACAAACCGGCTAGGATAACGATGGATATTTTTTTAACCGACATTCTGTTCTCCTGGAGTAGATCAGGTCATGCGCCTAATCTGACACATCCTTTGCGGCATTTTTAGGGCTTTTATCGTCCGCAAGCAACCCATCAATCAATAAAAGTATGACACCGAGGGTAATTGCACTGTCCGCAACATTAAATACGTAAAAACTATAGCCCCCTGCATGAAGGTGCACGAAGTCCACAACTGCCCCGTATATGATGCGGTCAATCAGGTTTCCGACCGCACCACCCAGAACGACGGCAAGCGCGATTGCTTCGCGCTTAGACCCGGTTTTCAGCATCCAGATCAGAACCCAGAGACTGATAAGCCCCGTCCCCACAATCAGGGCATATTTATTAGACCATTCAGGGGGAATAAGCCCCATGGAAATGCTGCTGTTCCAAACCATCGTCAGGTTAAAAAACGGCAAAATTTCTACTGATTGCCGGGCCGGCAGGTCAAAACTATACAGAATCCACCACTTGCTTATCTGGTCGACTATCAAAATCAGACAGACGACCAGAAGCGATATTTTACTATAGGGCCCGGGCTTAATCACTAGGCCACCACATCCTGACAGCGGTTACACAGATCACCGTTTTCAGACACTTCATCTGAGACGACCCAGCAACGCTCACACTTGTCACCGCTTGCTACTTTGGTCACAACCTTGATGCTGGCACCGTCTTCCAGAGCAAAAGCACCAGACGGCGCTGCATCGAGTGCATGAACGGCCGCGCTGGAGACAATGAACAGTTCCGTCAGACTTTCGCCTTCAAAGGCAGATGCCATATTGTCAGACAGATAAATATCTACCGCAGCCTGCAGACTGGAACCGATCCGTTTCTCTTTGCGGTCGATCTCAAGCGCAGCGGTAACAACACGGCGCACCTCAGAAATAACACCCCATTTCGCAGCATCCCCTTTGGTCAGATACTCTGCAGTATCCTGCCACTGAAGATGGTGGACGCTTTTTGCATCGGATCCAAACCGGGCTTGCCAGATTTCTTCGGTTGTGAACACCAGAATTGGTGCCAGCCAACGCGTCAGATTATGGAACAGAATATCAAGTACCGTGCGGGTGGCCCGGCGCTTTATGCTTTGCGAATCATCACAGTACAGACAGTCTTTCCGAATATCGAAATAGAACTGGCTCAGATCCAGAATGCAGAAGCGGTAAATTTCGCGAAAAATCGGGTTAAAGTCATAGACAGAAGATCGCTCTTCAACCACTTTTCCAACCTCTGCCAACCGCGACAGGATATATTTTTCCAGCGCTGGCA
The DNA here is from genome assembly GCF_014656395.1 of Kordiimonas sediminis. Classification (GTDB taxonomy): domain Bacteria; phylum Pseudomonadota; class Alphaproteobacteria; order Sphingomonadales; family Kordiimonadaceae; genus Kordiimonas_A; species Kordiimonas_A sediminis. The sequence continues at coordinate 1,029,719 of NZ_BNCI01000001.1, read as the reverse complement.
TCTCGTCATACGCCAGTTTTTCCTCGTCAGAGAAATCAACCAGATTACCAAGGAGATAGCGCATCGTATTCCGGATTTTCCGGTAAGCATCGGCGCTGCCTTTGATGATTTCATCACCAATACGGACATCTTCCATATAGTCGGTAGATACGACCCAAAGACGCAGAATGTCAGCCCCAAACTGGTTAATGATCGTCTGAGGAGCCACCGTGTTGCCAAGTGACTTGGACATCTTGCGACCGTCACCGTCCATGGTAAAGCCGTGGGTAAGAACGCCCTTGTACGGCGCATGTCCGCGCGTACCGCAGCTTTCCAGCAGGCTTGACTGGAACCAGCCACGGTGCTGGTCTGACCCTTCCAGATACAGATCAGCGCGTTCGTTCAGCTCTTCGCGTCCTTCAACCACAAAGGCATGGGTACAGCCGCTATCGAACCACACGTCCAGAATATCCTGGACTTGTTCATAGTCATCTGCGTTATAGGTATTGCCTAGCAGTTCCTGCGGATCAACTGCCACCCACGCGTCTGCACCGCCTGCGGTAACAGCGTCTACGATACGGGCATTCACCGCCTCGTCGACCAGAATGTCACCGGTTTCTTTGTGAACAAACAATGTGATTGGAACACCCCAGGCGCGCTGACGGGAAATCACCCAGTCAGGACGGTCCGCCACCATTGCTTCAATCCGGTTTTTACTGACGCCCGGGAACCAGTCGACCTCTTCGCGAATTGCCTTCAAGGCAGTGTCACGCAGGCCGGTTTTCTCCATTGAAATAAACCACTGCGGTGTGTTGCGGAAAATCAGCGGTGCTTTGGAACGCCAGCTATGAGGATATGAATGCACCAGCTTGCCGCGTGCCTTCAGGGCACCAACACCCGTCAACAGATCACAAACCGCATCGGCAACCTTATAGACATGCTGCCCGGCAACCAGCGCCACATGATCATAGTAGCAACCCGCTTCATTCACTGTGAACGGCAGCGGAATACCGTTTTCCACATGGCCAACGATATAATCGTCTTCACCGTGGCCCGGCGCCGTGTGAACGAACCCGGTACCTGCATCAATCGTTACATGATTGCCCGATAACATAGGCACATCAAAATCATAGAAGCCATCAGCATCAGCGTGACCATGCCACGGATGGGTAAGCTTGGTACCTGAAAGGGCAGAGCCCTTGAAATGAGCAACCGTATCAAAAGCCGTGATGCCGGCACGGGCGGTAAATTCGGACACCAGTGCTTCTGCAAGCGCCAGTTTTTCACCAACTGCGGTAGTCGAATCATCCGCAACGCCGGTAACAGAGATCACAACATAATCAACATCAGGGCCATAACAAACAGCGCGGTTCGCAGGAATGGTCCAGGGGGTCGTCGTCCAGATAACCACCTGCGCGTCCTTGATGTCCGCACAGTCCGTTGAGACAACCGGGAAACCGACATCAATCTGTACAGAAGTATGATCGTGGTATTCCACTTCTGCTTCTGCAAGCGCTGTTTTCTCAACCGGGGACCACATCACAGGCTTGGACCCCCGGTACAGGGCACCACTGCGTGCAAACTTCAGCAGTTCTTCTACGATCTTGGCCTCAGCCTCAAACTTCATGGTGGTGTATGGGTTGTCCCAGTCACCAAAAATTCCCAGACGTTTGAACTGCTCTTTTTGGACATCAATCCAGCCTGCCGCAAACTCGCGACATTCACGGCGGAATTCAACAGGATCTACTTCGTCCTTGTTCTTCTTTTTCTTGCGGTATTTTTCTTCGATTTTCCATTCAATCGGCAAGCCATGACAATCCCAGCCCGGCACATACGGCGCATCCTTGCCCTGCATCTGCTGACTGCGGACGATCACATCCTTCAGAATTTTATTCATCGCATGGCCGATATGAATATCACCATTTGCGTATGGAGGGCCATCGTGCAGAATAAATTTAGGGCGCCCTTTGGATTCTGTGCGCAGCTGTGCATAGATGTTATCTGCTTCCCATTTTTTCAGGAAATCAGGCTCCCGCGCTGGCAAGCCAGCCCGCATGGGAAAATCAGTTTTTGGCAAAAATACTGTATCGCGATAATCGCGCTTCGTCTGTTCATCAGTAGACATTTGTCGTGTGCTCCCTCGCACAAATATAGGTACAAACTATAATTTTCAGGAAAATAATACGCAGAAGTCCCGGTCGCTACGCAAGCGCCGGGCAAATAATTCGTCCAGCACCATACGCGGGAACAGGATACTGAAAACGCATATCAGGGCGCTTATAGATGCCCCATGTATCTATAGTCTGTTTCATGGGCGCTTTTCTATCAGGCTACACCGCATGTGTCGAGCCTGTTTTAACCCGCAAACCAAGGGGAAATATATTATTGCGCGCAGGTATGAGGTTCAGGATAAAGCGCAAGATAGTCATGAAGTGTCGGTGCCACAAGCCGATCACGCAGGTTTTCACTCTCCCGGTGTACGATCCGTGCGATCCGGCAATCCTCTGCAATCTGGTTTTTGAGCGACTCCAGTCCGTCGAACTTGCGCTCTGCCCGCAGGAATGCAACCAGTTCGACCCGGGCATGGCGTTCATACAGGTCCGCCTTGAAATCAAACAGATGCGCTTCCAGCAAGACATCCCGTTTGTCAAAGGTAGGACGACGGCCAATATTGGCAACGCCTTCCCGCCACCGGGTTTCGCCCTCAAGCTGAATACGCACGGCATAGACCCCAAGCTTGGGCTCCAGACTTTCGCCCAATTCAATATTCGCCGTTGGAAAACCGATTGTCCTGCCGCGCTGATCGCCGGCGCTGATACGACCATTGATAGTCCACCAATGCCCCAACAGGGCAGCCGCCTTACGTGCCTCGCCCGCCTGCAGCGCCTTGCGAACAAGGGTGGATGAACACACCTCGCCTGCATATCCTTCAAGCCCAACCGTGACCGGGTTCACAATGGTTACACCAAATCCGGCAGACTGACCCATGGATTGCAACAGGGCCGTATCCCCACCGCGGCCCTTGCCAAACCGATAATCATAACCAACACAAACACCCTTGGCATTCAGCGTGTCACACAGAACCTTTTCGACAAAAGTTTCCGCGGGCATCGACGCCAGATCCTTGTCAAATGGCAGGACAAGCAGCTGATCCACGCCAAAACGCTCCAACAGCTTAGCCCGCTCCCGAAACGGTGTAAGCCGAAATGGCGCTACATCAGGTGCAAAAAAAGAAACCGGATGCGGTTCTGTAACAACAACAGTCAGCGAACAGCCCAAAGCGCGGGCCGCGCGCCCTGCTTCGCCAATAACGACATGGTGCCCCCGGTGAAAGCCATCAAAATTCCCCAAGGCAACGATGGAACCAGCCTCACTTCGCTGTACCTCGTTCAAATGCCGATATAGTTGCATAGGTTTTTCCATTCTGGATCGTATAATTACTACAACAGGTTCAGTAATGATTGGCGTCACTAATTTTGTAGTATAGGCTTGATGAAAGAAACAATATAAATAATAGAAGAATTTGCACAATCCGCGATTATAAGTTAACCAATTCTTCATTAGGGCAAATTACTGTCCCAAGTGGAATTATATGCGGGTTAAGAGTATTTTTTACCTGCGGGCAATGATTTTTTTAAACTGAGGAAGAAACCATGGCAGTTGACAAGGATATGCCAATCCTGATCGTAGACGATTACAAAACAATGCTACGGATTGTCCGTAACCTACTGAAACAATTGGGTTTTGATAATGTTGACGAGGCGACTGACGGCTCTCAAGCCCTCGCTAAGGCACGGTCAAAATCCTACGGCCTGATCATTTCCGATTGGAATATGGAGCCGATGACCGGCTACGAACTTCTGAAAGAAGTACGAGCCGATAGCCAGCTAAAAGACACACCTTTTATCATGGTGACGGCAGAGTCTAAAACTGACAACGTTATTGCTGCAAAGAAAGCAGGCGTGAACAACTATATTGTGAAACCGTTCAACGCCGCGACACTGAAACAGAAACTTTCGGCGGTACTTGGGGAATTTTAATGCTTCAGGACGAACTTCCGAAACAGATAGAACTTCTGGTAGACAGCCTGCGTAAGGACAGAAACGCAAACCTGTCGCTGGGGGACGTGGCTTCTGTAACGGAAGTCCTGATTGGCACAATGAGCGCATTTTTCCGGTCGATTGATACGTCAATCTACCGGGAATGCCGGTCCTTGAGTGAATATATCTCCAACGCCCGTAAAGAAATCGCCTCCTTGCAGCCGAACGATCTGGAAGAATCCCGCATACCGCGCGCCGGTATGGAACTGGATGCAATTGTTCAGCAAACAGAAGAAGCAACCAATACCATCATGGAAGCGGCCGAAGAAATTATGGGCGCGGACACTGCTGACATGGATGCTTATCAGGGCACAGTGCAGGATGCGGTGATGCGCATTTTTGAAGCCTGCTCGTTTCAGGATATCACCGGGCAGCGCATTTCCAAGGTTGTTGAAACCCTTTCTCATATCGAGGAACGTGTTCTTGAACTACGCGATTTGATGGGCATCACAGACGATGACATTCATGCTGCACAAGACAAAGAGGCAGAAGACATACCTGAAGAAAAACGGCTTCTGTCTGGCCCTGCCCTAAAAGGGGAAGGAATTGACCAGTCTGCTGTTGATGAACTGATGGGCACCGAAGCGGCAGCTGCGGCAAAACCAGCGGCGGCCCCTACACCAGAACCAGTGCCTGCACCAGCGCCTGAGCCAGCTCCTGCTCCGGCACCAGCCCCTGCTCCGGCACCAGCCCCACAACCGGCACCCCCGCCAGCACCGGAACCGCCAAAAGCTGTAAGTCCCAAACAACTGGACGAGATGTTCGAAGAAGACTTCGACCCGATGGCTGAGATTGCAGCCGGGAAAGCCGAAGCAGCAGCTAAACGCGAAAAAGAAGAAAAAGAAAAGGCAGCAAAAGCAGAGGCTGCAAAAAAGGAAGCTGGGAAAAAACCAGCGGACACAGATGTTGATCTGCCCGAAGGCGAAGAAGTCAGCCAGGACGATATTGACGCCCTGTTTGGCTAACTCTCTATCGCTTTAAGTCAATTTTTTCGCACAAACCGACACGAGAAAGTTGGGCTTCTATAGCCACACCAGCTGTTCAATCAGTGCGTCCGGAATCGGTTTTCCTTCGCCGAAAACCCGTGAAAAGTCCTTATGGGGAATTGGCTGACTGTCGACCATATAGGCCGAAACACATGTCAAATGCTCGCGGTGAATACCGCCCCCCACCAGAATTGACCGTACGCCAGCAGCGTGTGCCCCGGCAATGTCAGTCTGCAGACTGTCCCCGATCATGACAATCCGGTCCGGATGGATGGTTTTAGTATCAAGCCCTGCTTCACCGATACAGGCTCGTAAGCTGTCTGCAATTGGTTTTCCAAACCAGGTAACCGGACCGCCCATGTCCGAATATAGGTCCGCGACCGCCCCGGCGCAGGTATAGAGCTTTTCCCCCACATGCACGACCCTGTCCGGGTTAGCGCACAGAAAAGGCACCCCTTTTGCTGCTGCTTCTGTCAGATAGGCCTTGTGGTCGGCCACATCCCGATAATCCAGTCCCGTTGCCAGAATGACATCGGCATTCTCTGGGCTTTCCATCAGCCGGACATCCAGCCCTTCTACCGTGTTATGGTCTTCGTCAGGGCCCAGGTGATAGAGGGCAGCCCCCTTGTAGTCCTGCCTGACAACATCACGGGCCAATCCACCAGACGTGACAATATTATCCAAAAGTGCCGGCGTCATCCCCATGCTGGCCAGCAAACTCCGCACATGATCGCGTGGACGCGGTGCGTTCGACAGAAACACCGTTGTGATCCCTGCCTGCCGCGCCTTCACCAGCGCATTATCAGCCGCCGGATGAAGGACGATGCCGTCATGCATGACACCCCACAGATCACAAATAATCAAATCAAGATCATCCTGCCACTCCCCCAGACTGGCAAGAGGCTGCACGGTTTCCAAAGGTGATTGGCTCATCTAAAAGTCCCGGTCCATTTCAGATACAGGGCGCGGCTCGTCAAACTTAAAGCCCTGTGCGAACTCGATCGACGCATCAATTGCATCCAGCACATGATCTTCATGTTCCATATGGCTGGCAATCAGTTTGATATTATTGCGGGCAAGAAACGCCTTCAACACTTCCACATCTTCACGATTACGCATCAGATGTTCAATGTCTGCCTTGGCATACATGAAATTCTGACGGGCAAGAGAAAGAAAATCAAAATCAAGGTCCGTGATCTGATCCATGGAGAATGCATAGCCGTGCCGAGACAGGCTGAACAATCTGTCCAGGGTTTCATCATCAATCTTTTTATAATCGTCCTGACTGATCTCAAACACCAGCCGGTCAGAAAACTCATTGTTTGTCGCCATAAATTCCACAAACTGCGGGAAGAACTCGCTATCTGCCATGGACGTTGCTGACATGTTGCAGAAGAATCGGGTATCCGGCTTACGCGGCCCCAATCGCCTGACAAGCTGGATCAACCTAAACAGCAACAGATTATCAATCGTGCCAATCATGCCTGTCTTTTCCGCAACCTCCAGATACTGACTAGGCAGGATGACATTCCCTTCTTCGTCACGAACGCGGGAGAAACATTCATAAAAGCGTGGCTGGCGGTTCGGCAAGGTCACAACAGACTGCAAATATAAATCCACGCGATTCTCGGCCAGAGAAGCATGCACAACAGACAACAGCTTTTCTTCGCTTTCAATCATACGTACATTGGCGCCAGAAGAAGATCTGACTACGGTATCGCCGTCTGTTGATGTGTCGATTGTATCTTCAGTAGCAGTGTCTGCCATCATAGGACTGACCGTATTATCTGCCGCGGCAGAAACTGTCTGCTGCCGGGCTACGCTTTCTTTAGCACGGCGCCGTGCGCCGAAATCCTGCTCCCGCTCCATGACCTGCGACAATAAAGTCTGCAACACCTGCAGCTCTGTCACTAGTTGCTGGCTTTTCAGGTCGGAATCTTCGGCATTGAAATTAACATTGCGCTTGGTCTTCTCCAGATCATGCCGCAGCATCTTAGCAATATCTTCCATGCGGTCCAGACGTTCGCCCGCAATGTCTATTGTTTCGCGGGCAACAAACCAGTTGTTTAGCTGCCACGCCAAAAAGAAGACAAACATGGCAATAACACTTGTGGTGGACTGGTCAACATCCATGAGGCGTGGCGGCACCAAGGCCACAGCAATAGCAAGAACTGCATAGGAAATATATAATAGTACCTGCGTAACAGGATTCATGAATCAGCCCCTCCAGACCAGATGTGCCAGCCTACTAGATCACCTCTATACTTTTACCCTAAGTCATCCCGGATCAATTTTCCAGAAACTATAATCAATATCCACTTTTGTTTTATTTATGGTAGGCTACCGCAGCATGATGACACACGTATTCTGAAGCAGGCAAAGGGGAAATTCCAATGAAACGCGTTCTGATCATACTTATTGCAGGCATTATTCTGACAGGTGTGCTTGTCTATTATCAGTTCGGGTCAATCGTTAAGAACGGTACCGAAACATATGGCCCTGAAATCCTGAAAGTTGATGTCAGCCTTGAATCCGTCTCTTTGTCACCCTTCTCCGGGGAAACATCCCTAAAAGGTCTCGCACTTGGACAACCTGAAGGTTTTGGCGACAGCAAAATGATGTCCCTTGGCGCCTTTCAGATGAAAGTCCAGCCAAAGTCGCTGCTGACCGACCACATCATTATCGACTCGCTAGTCATTAGTGAACCCGCTCTGGCTGTCATCGTGAGAGGCAAGAAAAACAACTTCCAAACCTTCTCTGCCGGTCTGATGCCGTCAGAATCAACAGCAAGCGAACCCTCTGCGATTACACTGACAATCAAAGAACTGAAAGTTGTCGGCCCGGTTGCATCCCTTGATGTCGATTCGGTCGTAAAGGTTCAAAAAGATGTTCAACTGCAGGACTTTACCCTGACCAACCTTGGTACTGACGAACAGGGGCTAGCGCCTTCAGAAATTGCCCGTCACATCATGGATATGCTGAAACCACAGATCGCCGAAGCCCTTATCAAAGCGCAGGCAGGCGACAAAATCAAAGATCTGCTGAAGGGTCAGGAAGACAACCTGAAAAAAGGACTTACCGGCCTATTGAAAGGTAAAGAAAAAGAAAGCGAAACCAATAATTGATGGTCTTTTGCCGCACTGGGCGCCCTGCTGCACCTATTGCCCACCGGGCATTTGTAGCGGGGCTTCTCGCAAAGGTATATCAAGCGCAGAATCCCCTGATTTCCACACGCTACGATACTGTGCTGACCAGACACCTTTGCTGAAAAATATGAATTACCATTGATTATTAGACTGACAAGTCCAATATTACCGATACAAATATGTACCTGAGTTTATAAATTTGAAACGCACGACAAATCTGTTCAATAAGGGAGAGAACAATGTCACTGGAAAAAATTACTGACGAAATGCGTGGCCGTATTGGTGCCCACTCGCCGCTAGAAGCTATTATCAAGTTTGATTTCGGTGACGACGGTGTCATCCGCGTAGACGGCAAAGCATCGCCAACTGTTGTCGATAATGCTGACACTGACGCAGACTGTACCGTCAAAGTATCTATGGATGATTTTGTAAAAATTGCATCAGGCGACCTGAACGCACAAATGGCATTTATGTCTGGCAAACTGCGCGTGGAAGGTGATATGAGCCTTGCTATGCAATTGGGTAGCGTTCTCGGCTAAAATAGACAGGTTTTATGTTAGAAAAATTCAGATCCATCGTTATTGGTGCCAGTGTGCTTGTTGTTGTAGCAGGCATCGGCTTCTATCTTTTCATTTCTATGGGCGGTGGGTCTGGACTGGTCGGCACTGAAGAGGGGAATTTCCCGTCAACGGATTTCCAGCATTTAAATTATAGCCCCGCGGATACGGGCTTTCTGTTGTGTGATCCTCTGGAATGCCCTGTTGCCGAAGCAGACGGTGCCAGCCCGGTCTTCCCGGTAAGTGCCCAGAAACTGCGGCTTGCCCTGCTGGACTTCACCGACAGCCAGCGCACCATTCAGTCCCGGACTATTGATATCTTCAATAATAAATTCGAGTTCACTGAAAGAGACCCTGGCAAACAGTTCCCGGCAATTGTCTCTGTTCAGATTCTGGAAAAAGGTGAGAACCAAAGTATGGTTCTGTTTTACAGCTACCAACCCATCGGGGATAGCCGTTCAAGCGACCATGCAGACCGGTCTGTTCGCTGGATGCAAATGATGCAGGCCTATCTGGACTAAAGTAGCCTAGCCTGACCCCTGAAACAGCCTCAAAGAATAGATCTTTAATCGTCTGCCGTTCAGGCCGACTTATGACGCACTGAGCTATTCAGTGCGCGTACATCAAAATTTTCTTGTGAAAAGAAGAAACAATAGCGATACCTGCTATCATTAGGCCGATTGGGCAATCGGATCCGATAAAATGCCAAACAAATTGGCCGACGCCTCGCGGGCGCTCTGCACTGTTTTATAGACCTTTAGCCCTTCGCTGACGGCATCCGGCGCAGGAAATCTGGCACGCGCTGCTTTTTCCTGCGTAAACGTTTCAGAAAGTGCCCGCATCACATCTGTGGACAACATGCCGCGACCGGGCTGTGCTGGTATTTGCGGCACCATGACGGAACGGCTGGCGCTGCGAACAGATACGGCACCGGTACCACCGGCATTCTCCCTGCTGTCCGTACTGCCACTTTCGCCAGTGAAGGCTTTCACGATTGGTCGCGCCTGGGATTTTACGGAACTGGCAACAGACGAATCAACAGCAGACGCAAACGTTCCCGCCTGCATCCGCGCAGCCGCTTCTGCCCGAAGAGCGCCAACCGTTCTACTGCGGCTAACCGGACCATCATCGGCCCGCTGATCCACATAACGATCCTGTTGGCGCGCCTCTGCGCTACGGCCTGATAACATCATATCAGCCATGTTCAACACTCACTATATACCCGCAGATATTCTACAGTGTCAGATTCAACTTGGCAATGAATAGAGACGATTTGATCAATCGACCATTCTCCACTGGATTGCAGACGGTCTCTATGGTAGCAAAAGTCAAAGACTTTCACTTTTTGATAAAAAGCGACCGGAAAAAATGGATAATAATACTCTTTCAATTTACATTCACGAACTTCGTAATCAGTGCCTGCACACTAAAGCTGCCTTTGATCTGTTCAATCAGGCTATGTCGGCACAAGCTGGTCCAGGCATCCTATACGGCGGCCAGATGGTTCTGATGCCTGCTTCTCAGCTTTCTGCAATGTTATGGCCAGCACGGGCCCGTTCCCGCGCCCGCGGCGAGAGCCTGCGCAAAGTTCTGCAACTGCCTGAAAAGCACCCGCTGAATGATCGCCGTCTTGGTGAATTGTGGGAGCATATGGATCAGAAGACCGACGAATTTATCGCAGAAACCAAAGGCGAGCATGTCGTGATTGACTTCGTAGGTGATCCTGCATCCATCAATCCTGATGCCCGCATTGAGGATAAACATATCTACCGCGCGTACAATCCTGCGACCCACATTTATTACTACCGGGGTGTCGGATATAATTTCCAGGCAATCGCCAATGCCATTTCTGAACTTAGTGGCCGTATCAATGCTGTTTGGGCACAAATGTTCCCGGATCAGGCAAAGGCTGAAATCGAGTATCAGAAACAATTGGCAGAAGCACAGAAAGCTCAGGCAGAGCAAGCTGCAGCGCCTGAGGCCGACAAAGCCTAACAGCCAAACGCCATAATCCTGACGTATTGAGTTGTCAGATTGTTACTTGTGAAAACCCAAGGATACATAACGTGAAACCACTTTTTAAGACGCTTGCACTATCGGTTGTCTTTGCCGCAACAGTCTCCGGTTCAGTCTCGGCAGAAGAATGTGGCCCGCAACCAATTGCGAAGCCAACGCTTCCAAGTGGCACGAATGCTACCCCTGAGCAGATGCGTGCTGCACGCGATTCCGTGATTAGCTATTCCAACAATGTTGACGAATGGTTGACCTGCATGGACAGACGTATCGCCAAACTGTCCCCTTTCATGACGAAAGAACAGCGCGAACGCTGGCAGGAAGACTCTGCTGATATCCATAATCAGCGCCGGGACCTGCAGGTACAGCTGAATGAAGCAATCCGGGAATACCGGAACTCGCAGCGAGATAGCTAGAGCCTTGCAGCCAGACTGGCACCACCAGACAGGCACCAGTTCCTGACACGTCAGTAAAATATAATCAGACCGGGTGGTTGCCCGGTCTTTTTTTATGACTCGCTCCTGAGCAAACATCGCAATCTGCGATTGACAGTTGACGTGCACGTCACCATCATACTCCCAACACATCGGGAGGAAATGTATGTTACAATCGCGCGCAATCTACGACGAAGATCATTCTATTTTTCGTGATTCAGTTAGGAAGTTTTATCAAACAGAAGCCACACCATTCCATGATGAATGGGACAAAGCGGGTATTGTTCCACGTGAATTCTGGAACAAGGCGGGTGAAGCAGGGATTTTGTGCCCGCAATTACCAGAGCAATATGGCGGACTGGGGAGTGACTACCGTATTAATTGCATTATTAACGAAGAGCAGGCGTATAATCGCGCCGGTGGTGCCGCACTGGCTGTCCATTCCGATATTGTCGCGCCCTACATTCTGCATTACGGCAGCGACGAACTAAAAGAACGTGTCCTGCCGAAAATGGTAACCGGCGAATATGTTGGTGCGATTGCCATGACCGAGCCAGGCACAGGCAGTGACTTGCAGGGCATCAAAACCACGGCCCGCAAAGACGGCGACCATTATGTCATCAACGGCGCCAAGACTTTCATTTCAAACGGGCAGCACTGCGATATTGTGATTGTTGTCTGTAAAACAACAGAGGAAGGCGGCGCCAAAGGGTCAAGCCTGATTCTTGTCGAAGCTGACCGGGACGGTTTCCGCCGTGGACGCAATCTGGAAAAACTGGGCATGCACAGCTCGGATACTTCTGAACTGTTTTTTGATGATGTCCGTGTCCCCGCCAGCAACCTGATCGGCGCTGAAAATGCCGGCTTCATGTATCTGATGAAAGAATTGCCTCAGGAACGCCTGTCTATCGGCTTCATTGCCATGGCAGGGTCACAGCGGGCTTTTGATATTACGGTCGACTATGTCAAAGAACGCAAAGCATTCGGCAAGCCGGTAGCCGCCTTTCAGAACACACGCTTTAAACTGGCTGAAATGAAAACCCAACTGGCGGTTGGCTGGGCTTTTGTCGACGAGTGTCTGGGACGCCATATCAAAGGTGAACTGGACGCCGTTGGTGGTGCCATGGCAAAACTGTGGTGCAGTGAACTACAAAGCAAGATTGTTGACGAATGCCTGCAACTACATGGCGGATATGGCTTTATGTCGGAATATGAAATTTCGCATCACTATGCCGATAGTCGCGTGCAGCGTATCTACGGCGGCACATCAGAAATCATGAAGGAACTTATCGGGCGTTCAATCTAGGCCCCGGTCCAGACCCAAGGGCGCTTGACCTTGGGTCGCTGCCACCGTATGTAGCAGCATATCGTAACAAGAGGCGTTAAAATGGCGAAATTAAAGGTTACCCTTCAAGCCAAACTAAACCGCGGTACTTTCTACTGGGTTACAACAGTGGATGCCTCCTCGGAGGAAGAAGCCGTGGTTGCGGCAGAAAACCTGTTCCTGGCAGAAATGGAAAAAGCCAACGAATGGGAATTCGACGACTATAACGTTGAAGATACCTAGATCAGATACCGGCATTTCACCGGCCTGATACCCAGTTTATTCTGACACCGTGCTGCAAGGTCCGGTGTCAGTTGTTTCCAGCCAGTCTGTCAGCGCACTGAAAGAAATGGTCAATCGCTCTGTCCGGTCACCAGACTGCAAAAACCCGAAGAATCTATTTGAATAGGACTCGTCCCTGATCGTCTCAGTAAAGACAACACGGGTCTGACATGCAGAAATCGGCTCCAGCTCGACCTTAAAGCGGCGGGTATCCTTTTCAGATTCCTGATAAACCTCATACAGACGTCCAGGTACACTGGCGACGGTTTCTTCAACACCTGTCCAGCGCTTGCCGCGATCCCGCCAGGAAATCAGGCGCGTAGAACGCACTGCAGCCGTATCACCACGCAGTTTACTAACCCGTGTAATATGAGCCTGCCAGCGAGGGCGGTTTTCCGTGTCATGCAGCCATGGCCAAATAGTCTCGGCTCCGTGGGGCAAGGTTTGCTCCATTTGCAGTTCAACAGCACCACCATCAACCACCAAATAGGCCCGTAATGCCGTACCAAACCCCAATGCCCACAAAAATATCACCACGCTTTTGTGTAACAGGTTCCAATCACGAAACCGGTCTTTTACTTTCCTGTTGGCATAACGCTGCATTTTAGTTTCTTTCGTTTTTGGCAGTGCATACCGCCCTGGCCTGCTATCATTCTGGATCGTGCTTACACCAATTATAGCTTGCTGCTACCGCGCCGTGAAGGCCGATGCACAGGCATCTACAATCGCATCTGTACCAATCCTGTATTCGCGGTACAGCTCGTTAATTGATCCGCTTTGACCAAACCGGTCGATCCCAAGCGGCATCACCCTGTGCCCGCAGACAGATCCAAGCCAGCTAAGCGTGGTTGGCGCCCCGTCAATGACCGTGACAAGCTTCGCGTTAGGAGACAGGCGGGATAAGAGCTGCCGTATATGACAGGGTTCATTGATATTGTCAGCCCCCAGATCACGGATACTTTTTGACCAGGCTTTATGTACCTGATCCGGTGACGGGACAGCCATCAAGCCCGCACCCGGGACATCCTCCAAGATACTGTCAAAGGCTGCTTTGGCCTCCGGCGCAACAGCGCCCGTATAAATAATCGCCAGTTCTGCACCTTCTTCTGGCTGCTCCTGCCAGTAGGCACCACCAACCAGCATTTCCTCTTCCCACCTATCGTCCGGGCGTTCCACCTGTTCCAGCACACGGGTCGACAGCCGCAGATAAATCGAATCACCGTCAGTCTTTTGCATATGTTCAAAACCGCGACGCATAATGGCTGATAATTCGTCGACATAGGCTGGTTCAAAATACACCAGTTTATCCTGCGCCATTCCGATCACCGGCGTGTGGATCGACTGATGTGCCCCGCCTTCCGGTGCCAGTGTAATACCGCTGGGTGTTGCAACCAGCATAAACCGGCTATCCTGATAACAGGCATAATTCAGTGCATCCAACCCGCGATTTATAAACGGATCATAGAGCGTTCCAACAGGCATCAAACGTGTCCCAAACAAACTGCCGGACAGGCCCATCGCGGCCAATGCCAAAAACAAATTATTTTCAGCAATCCCCAGCTCCATATGCTGCCCGGTTGTCGCAGACTGCCATATTTGAGGGCTTAGAACCTGCTGCTCCTTGAATGTATCAGTATGACCCTCGCGGCTATAAATACCGCGCTGGTTCACCCACCCACCAAGGTTTGTAGACACCGTCACATCCGGGCTGGTGGTGATAATATGATCCGCAAGCGCCGTCTCCGACTTTGCCAAGGCATTCATTATTTTACCAAAAGCTACCTGAGTGCTGGTTGCCTTATCTGCCGGGCACGGAAAACTTTCTTTCGGCGGAACCGGCAGAACCGGAGCAGTTTTACGGCCCGAAGACCGCTGGTTGAACGGTACTGTTTCAAGATACTTGTTCAACGCATCTGCTTTGTCAGGCATCCCGGCAAATGGCACCCATTCCTGACCCGCTGGGATATTCATTCGGTCCTGCAAGTCTGCCATCTGTGATGGGTTCATCAAGCCCGCATGATTATCTTTATGCCCTTCGAACGGCAAGCCTCGTCCCTTGACTGTATAACAGATAAAACAGTGGGGCTGGTCGCTATCAATTGACAGGAATGTCTCTAGCAACAGTTCAAGGTCATGCCCGCCCAGGTTGGTCATCAGGGCACCCAGGGCCTTGTCGTCATAACCGTTCAACAAGGCTTTGACGCCCCGTTTTTTGCCAATATCTGCGAGCAGTCGTGCACGCCAGGCGGCACCCCCTTTGTAAGTAAGCGCGCTATAAAGATCGTTCGGGCATTCATCAATCCAGGCCCGTAATGCCTCCCCGCCCGGTTTTGTGAAAGCATCCTGCAATAACTTGCCGTATTTCAGGGTGATGACTTTCCAGCCTGTCGTCTCGAAAATATCATGAAACCGTGTAAACATCCGGTCACTGGTTATAGCGTCCAGACTTTGACGGTTATAATCAATGACCCACCAGCAATTACGCAAACCGTGCTTATAGCCTTCGATCAGGGCTTCGTAGATATTGCCTTCGTCCAGTTCCGCATCGCCTAGGAGCGAGATCATCCTGCCTGCGTCTTCTTTTGCTAGCACTCCCTTGTCAAGCAGATGGTCCTGCACCAGCGACGCAAACAGCGTCATGGCAGCACCAAGGCCAACCGACCCCGTGGAGAAATCCACATCATCCTTGTCTTTTGTGCGGCTGGGATAACTCTGTGCCCCACCCAGGGCCCGAAACTGTTCCAATTGCTCTCGGCTTTGACGGCCCAGCAAATACTGAATTGCATGAAAAACAGGGCTGGCGTGCGGTTTGACCGCTATGCGATCATTTGGATTTAGAACCTTGAAATAGAGCGCACACATGATAGCAGCGAGCGACGCGCTGGAAGCCTGATGACCGCCGACTTTCAAACCATCTTCGTTGGGCCGAATATTATTTGCATGGTGTATAGTCCAGGCAGACAGCCACTGCACTTGCTGATATAGCAAATCCAGTGTCGCCAGTTCATCCGCTGATACCGGCCGGGAGGTGGCGGATGCCACCGGGCTTTTACTCTTTTTTGCTGTAATAGCCATAGATACAAACTCTGATTGACGTGGTTTCGATGATGCAAGATAAAAGTATACTGCAGACAATGTCCAGCACGTTGCCTAGCAGCACATGGACCCATGGATCAATCTTGAATTTGCAATGCCGATGCCCCTTTTACGCCGCCCGCCTTTTGTTTTGCTTGATGACAGCAGAAAGTCATCTGTGGCGGGGCAATCGCGTCTTTTCCATGATCCTGAGTATATCATTACCGCCAACACACTGGATGAAGTGCCAGACGCGCTCAAACGGATAGATGCTGCCTATAGTGACGGTTTGCATGTTGCGGGGTGGATTTCCTATGAAGTGGCTGCAAGTTTTGAAGAAAAACTAGCGCGCCTCTACTGCGGCAAGGCCCCGGAACCCCTGATCTGGATGATGGCAACCCGTCATATGGCACGCCTGTCACCGCATGACACCTTAGAACATCTAGACGCAGCAAGCATTGGCACACAGCGACGCGCAACCCTGAAAGCAGGGCCGCCCGACACAGACAAAAATTCATACCTTTCTGCCATCGGGAAACTGAAAGACTATATCCTGTCCGGGGATATCTATCAGGTAAACTATACATATCCCGTGCCCCTGACACTGTCCGGGGATGTGCTGGCTCTTTACGGCCAGTTGCGCACGGCCCAACCAGTGCCTTACGGGGCCTTCATCGATACGGGACCAGTGGATGCCGATAATCCGGCCGAGCAGTATCAGATTTTATCCCTGTCCCCGGAATTATTCCTGTCCCGGCGCGGCAATCAGCTAACGTGCAAACCTATGAAGGGAACCGCGCCGCGCGGTAACACCCCAACAAGCGATGCGGATACGGTGGCTTCTCTGCGGACCGACGAAAAGTCCAAAGCAGAAAACCTGATGATTGTAGACCTTATCCGAAATGATCTGAGCAAAATGGCGCGGCCGGGCAGCGTTACTACAACCGACCTGTTCAGTGTAGAGACCTACCCTACCCTGCACCAGATGACGAGCACTGTGACCGCTGATGCGGAGGAAAGCCTTTTACCGTCCGACGTGATCAAAGCCATGTTTCCGTGCGGCAGTGTCACCGGCGCCCCGAAAATACGCGCCATGGAAATTATTAGTGAGCTTGAAGACACCCCGCGCGGCATCTACTGCGGCGCCATTGGTCATTTCAGCCCCCCGAAACTTACCGCAGGCGGCGAATCACCTGGTCCTGACTGGACCCTGAATGTACCGATTCGCACGGTGGTTCTGGACCATTTTGGGCAAGGACGCATTTCAATTGGCAGCGGTATTGTCGCCGACAGTGACGCAGAATCTGAGTATGCGGAATGTAACCTGAAAGCCCGCTTTCTGGAGGAAAAAGGCAGGAATTTTCATTTAATAGAAACACTGAAATATAACCCGGCTGCGCACCATAGCGGCGATGAAGCCCTCACATTCCTTGATTTGCATATGGACCGGCTGCAAGCCAGCGCAGCCTATTTTGGCTTTCCCTATGATGCAGCATCCATTCGTGCAGCACTAGACGCTCACACCAGTGCCCTGCCGCATCTGAACAATAGCACGGACAATAATAGCACTGGCGGCTATTACCGCCTGCGTCTTCTACTGGCCGACACCGGTGCAGTATCCATAACCAGTGTTGCTGTTAACAGTATGCGAAAATCTGCGCACCCGGCGAAAGTTTATATTAACAAAACCCGCACCGATAGCCGGGACCGTTTTTTGTATCACAAAACCACCAGACGGGATCTGTATGACCGGGAATATAAAAAGGCATCCGCACAAGGCTTCGCCGATACGATTTTCCTGAACGAAAACGGGGCAGTAACAGAAGGCGCGATTCATAACCTGTTTGCCCGGTTTGGGGACCAGATAGTCACGCCGCCCGTATCCGCGGGCCTGCTGCCGGGCACCTTGCGGGCGAATCTGCTACGGACTGCACCCAATATATATACGGAAAGACATCTCACAGTAGGTGACCTGGAAAAAGCAGACGCCCTCTATCTAGGGAATTCTGTTCGCGGGATGACAGAAGTGATTCTTGACACCGCTCCTGACTGAGTCACAAAAATATTTCACTTAAATTTACCACACTTGTTAACCGGTCTTTTAGATGTTCATCCCTAGTATAGTTCTGACGATTGGGGGATCAGTGACATTTATCCTGTCGTGGTCCCGTCGATGTGTAACTTAGTAAGAGCGATATAAGAATGTCATCAGCCCTGGAGCCAGAAAACACCACCCCCGCTAAAGTCGGCGATTCGCAGGTTTCCCGCCATTCCCGAGTTCTTGCGGCGAATCTTTATAATCATTTAGGCCTGAAAAAAGCCCTGCGAATCTGTGAGGATAATCAGTGGTACTCTGTCGTGACTGCCCTTGAAGATATTCACTGCAAACGGCGCGGCTAAAATCTGTCTAAGATTCCAACCGAATCTTTTTTCCAGAAGTAAACGATCTGGCATCACCATGCTGGCCGGCACCTAATTTTTTTAAATTCCCGCACCACCGACTGACGAAATCAAACTGATTTATATTTCACAAGCTCCTGTTTATACAGACACTTTTGTGTGAATTTTCACGCTTTACGAATGTAAGTAAATACTTTATCAACATCATTTAAGGTAAAAATGAACAGAATGACTTTCTTAGAGGAACTCAAAAAATCCTATTTTGAATCAGAGAACTAAACGAATGATATAATATTTTGATGATTCATCGCTCAGTTCGCGAGCACATCAGAATCAATTAATCAAAATCATCAAAATATTTGCCAAAATAGTCATAATACTGTAATGTTATATCTTAATTTGAAGCATGTTTTACCATGTCAAGGACATAAAAAATCCTTTTTAGCTAAGAAACTAGCAAGAAAGTGAAATTTTTACTTGGAATCGTAACAGATTCTTGGATTATATGGCGCAAGCAGACTGCGCTCGAAAGTGCGACGGGTCTAATTCGGTACGAGGTACCTAATTATACCGGGCACACACATAGATCACCAGACGACGTTTTCGTCTAACAAGGTGGCGGGGTGTATATCACCTGTGGTCTGCACGAACGGGGAACGGGAAGTTTTATTATTCTGGTATCGACACTGGGGTAATGTCATTTTTGACAGTCATAAACGCCACCCGTACATCGTTCGAGAGGGTAAAGGTACTCAGCCAGGCGCTGAACCTTTGCAGGGTTAACCAGCTGGTTGGCGGACCCGTCAGGATGGTCCTGACGATGAAACCACCGGCAGATTACAAGCCAAAATGGGCAGAAAATGGATAAGGCTAAAGTGAAACGGATTGCTGTCTCTACAATTGCCGCTGCTACGATCATGATCGGAGCTTCAGCTGCAAATGCACAGGACGCCCGCCTAAAGTCTATTGTAGACGAGGTGAATCGTTCCAACGAAATCGCGCAAGCATCGCAACAGAAAATCGATGGCATTGCCAATGAAACCTCTAAATTATTAGTTGAATACAAGGGTGTTTTGAAAACCAACGCCGGCCTTCGCGCATACAACGCTCAGCAGCGTCGTGTGATTTCCAGGCAGGAAGAGGAAATTGAGAAGATTAAAGTCTCAATCGGTCAGATCGACGAAATTAAGCGTCAGATTACTCCTTTGATGCTCGAAATGATCGACAATCTCGCAGAATTCATCAGTCAGGACATTCCGTTCCAGACTGAAGAGCGTGAAGATCGCATTGATTCACTGAAAGACGTTATGGACGATCCTAACGTAAGTGACCCTGAGCGTTTCCGTCTGGTTCTCGAAGCGTATAAAGCAGAAGTACAGTATGGTCGTACGATCAACGCATACGAAGCATCTCTTGAAGATGGTCGTTCTGTAAACTTCGTGCGTATGGGCCGTGTTGGTTTCTACTACCAGACTAAGGATGGTAACGAAACTGCTGCATGGAACACTGAAACCGGTGCTTGGGAGCGTCTTGGTCAGGAATATAATGCACCTGTTAAGCAGCTTCTGAAGATTGCTCGCCGTCAGGCTCAGCAGGACATCGTGGTCATTCCAATTGCGGCTCCAGCCGAATAAGAACGTAGGAGACATTTAACAATGAAAAAGCTTCTCACAGTAGCAGCTCTTGTTGTAGGTGCTTCTACCTTCGCAAGTGCACAGCAAGCAGACCTTGATACACTGCTTAACAAAGTTCGTCAGGGTAACGTAACCGAGACCCAGGAACACAAACAGCGCGAGCAGGAATTCCAGGCTCGTAAAGACCAGCAGCAGTCTCTGCTTGCTCAGGAACGTCGCGAACAGGCTCGTCTTGAGCGCGTTTCTGCTGAGCTTGAGACTACTCGTCGTGCAAACGAAGAAGAAATCACGCGTCAGCTCGAAGTACAGCGCAACCGTCTTGGTCAGCTGCAGGAACTCTTTGGTGTTCTTCAGCAGGCAGCTGGTGATGCACGTTCTGTAATTTCTTCATCACACGTTTCTATTGGTGACCCAAATCGCGGCGAAGGTATCAACGTTCTCGTTGCTAAATCTTCAAGCGACAGCGAACTGCCATCTATCGACGAAATTCGCGCATGGCCAACTGTTATGATCGAAGAAATGATCGGTTCCGGTGAAGTGAAAACTTTCCAGCAGGAAGTTCGCAGCACAGACGGTAACAGCCACACCATCAACCTGACTCGTATCGGTGACTTCGCAGTAATGGGCGAAGGCAAGTTCTACGTTCTGAAAAACGACGGTGCAGTTGAAGAAGTTGCGCGCCAGCCTGCTTCACGTTTCGTTGAAACTGTAAACGCTTTCCAGAATGGTTCTGGTCTGACTAGCGTTGCAATTGACCCAACTCGTGGTCAGCTTCTGAACCTCGAAGTTGAAAAGCCAACTATTCAAGAGCGTCTCGACCAGGGTGGTCCAATTGGTTACCTGACACTTGCTCTTGGTGCGATTGGTGTCCTGATGGCAGTTGTTCAGTTTGCTTACCTCGCTGCTGTTAAAGGCAAGGTTAAGAAGCAGATCCGCTCCGAGCAGGCTAACACTAACAACCCACTGGGTCGTGTTCTGGCTGTTTACGAGAACAACCGCAATGTTGACGTTGAAACTCTCGAACTGAAACTTGACGAAGCAATTCTGAAAGAAACGCCAGCACTTGAGCGCTTCCTGACACTGATCAAGCTGATCTCTGCGGTAGCACCTCTGTTCGGTCTTCTTGGTACAGTGACTGGTATGATCGAAACATTCCAGGCGATCACACTGTTCGGTACTGGTGACCCAACAATGATGGCAGGCGGTATTTCTGCAGCCCTGATGACTACGGTTGAAGGTCTTGTTGTAGCGATCCCAACTCTGCTTCTGCACAGCTTTGTTGCTGGCATGTCCAAGTCTGTGATCCACATTCTGGAAGAGCAGTCTGCAGGTATCATCGCAGTTCACGCTGAGAAAGAGAACGGCTAATGTTAGCACTCAATGAAGCATTAATCGCGATCCAGACGTTCATGGAAAGGGGCGGCGACGTCCTTTACATGATCCTCCTGGTCACGTTTATAATGTGGGTGCTTATCATTGAACGGCTTTGGTATTTTACGCTTGAATACAAAAAACAGCGCAACCGTGTAATTGATGCATGGGAAGCACGCGCTGAAAGGAAATCATGGTACGCACACAAAATTCGTACTGCCATGATTTCCGAGATCACTGACGGTCTCGAAGCAGGTGTTCCAACGATCAAAACTCTTGTGGCTCTATGCCCCCTGATTGGTCTGTTGGGTACTGTGACCGGCATGATTGAAGTGTTCGACGTGATGGGCTCTCAAGGCTCTTCCAACGCCCGTGCAATGGCAGCAGGTGTTTCCAAGGCAACCATCCCAACAATGGCTGGAATGGTTGCAGCCCTCTCAGGAATTTTCCTGAGCACCTACATTGAACGTCGTGCGAAGCGTGAGTCAGAACGTCTTGAAGACAGCCTGACCATGGATCACTAAGTCTAGACTTACGGAGTAGAAACCAATGAGAAAATTCTCAAAAGGTGAGGAAGAAGCAGAAGTAAACATGACCCCGATGCTCGACATCGTGTTCATCATGCTGATCTTCTTTATCGTCACCGCTTCCTTCGTTCGTGAGTCAGGCATTGATGTAAACAAGCCAGAGGACCAAAATGGTCCTCCTCCACCACCACCTGAAGATGACAAGCGCGCAATCGCGTTTGTTATTGATGACAGCAACCGTATTCGTCACGACTTCCGTACGATCGATATCAGCGCTGTTTCATCAATCATCAAGAAGGAAAGTGTGGAGCGTCCGGAAGCACCGGTTGTCATCCAGACATCCGAAGCAGCCCACACTGGCTTGGCACTGCGTATTTACGACGAAGCACAAGCAATCGGGATCCCGCGCGATAAGATCGTGTGGACGCCTAGAAAGTAAAAGGGGTGGCGGGGGAACCTGACCCCCGCCCTTAAAACGGGCTTTCGATAGCCCTGGGCAAGAGAGAATAGCCCCTTGTGAACCTCAAGGGGTATTTGGAGAAAGTACATGCGTAATCACGCACAACAAGAAGAAGATGCTGATATCAACATGACGCCGATGCTCGACATCGTGTTTATCATGTTGATCTTCTTTATCGTTACTGCGGTCTTCGTCAAGGAAGCTGGTGTTACCGTCTCCAAACCTGAGGCAGAAACGGCGCTGGCACAGCGGCAGGTATCTATCCTGATTGCTGTACAGCCCAATGACGAAATCTGGATTAACCGGAATGAAGTTGAACTGTCAGAACTTCGGACGACCGTAGAAAAACTGCACGCAGAAAACCCGAAAGGGTCAGTTGCGATACAGGCGGACGTTGAGTCCAAATCAGGTTTGGTACTTAAAGTGTATGACGCCATCAGAAATGCTGGTGTTGAAAAAATCGCCTTTGCTACGGAGAATAAGTAATGACTCGTTTTATTGCAGCAATAGCAGCCGCAGCTGGCGTAACATTCGGTTTGTTCATGGTCATGCAACAACTGGTGACTTTCGAGGACGTAAGCCTCGCAGAGCCTAAACAGTTTAGATTTGTTGACGTGGTCCAGGACATTCAGGATCAACCGCCACAGCGTATGGAGCGTAAGGTAGAGAAGCCACCGGAAGTGGAAGCTCCTCCGCCAGAACTTGATACACCTGACGTGGAAATCGCCGACCCTAACGCCATGAACCTTAGCGTATCACGTGCCAACGTGAACTCTGGTGTCGATATGGGTGGTATTGATCTGGGCCCAAGCCAGGATGGTGACTATCTGCCGCTGGTTCGTGTTCAGCCACAGTACCCAAGACGGGCACAGGAGCGCGGTGTAGAAGGCTATGTAATCGTTGAACTGACAGTGAATGAAGATGGCACAGTACCACCTGAGTCTATCATCATTATCGAAGCCGAGCCTAAAGGCTACTTCGAGCGCGCAGCAAGAAAAGCGGCTGAGAAGTTCAAGTACAAACCAAAAGTTATCAACGGTAAAGGTGTCCCTGTGACAGGCGTGAAATATCGCTTTACCTTTGACCTGGCTGACTAAGGGGGCAGGAGAAAGTAGCATGAAAATGAAACTCATAAATAACCTGCCAATGGCCGTAGCTGCTTTTGCGATTGCAGCTGCTGCCCTGCCTGAGGCAACACCATTCTTCGGTTCTGAAGCTGCATTTGCGCAGAGCTCTGAAGATGCCAAGCCAAAGCGGAATACACGTAAAGTTCCCGCGATGAGCCAAGGTGTGCATAAGAAGATTCAGGTTGCTCAGGAAGCGCTTGAAGCAAAGAATTATGCAGAAGCAAAAGAAGGCCTTGATGACGTTCTAAGCTCTACCAAGATCAACGACTATGAACGTGCTGTCGCATGGCAGATCAAGGCGATGCTTGCCTACGAGCAGGATGACCCTAATGGCACGATTACCGCTTACGAAAAGATTCTGACCTTCTCTGAATCAATTCCAGAGGCACTCGAACTGCAGATCATCTTTGGTCTGGCCCAGCTGTATTTCACCACTGAAAACTACGATAAGGCTCTCGACTATGTTAACCAGTGGGAGCCACGTGCTGAAATCGTTGGCATCACGCAGTTGATGTTCATTGGTCAGCTTCATTATGTCCGCAGTGACTTCCGTAAAGCACTTGACTATGTCTACCGTGCGATCAGCGATGCTGAATCAGTGGATACAATTGAAGTCAAGGAAAGCTGGTACCAGCTTGCCATGTCTTCACACTGGGAACTGAATGAATTTGACAAAGTTCGTGATGTTCTCGAAGTCCTTCTGATCAACTGGCCAAAGCCACTTTACTGGACACAGCTTGCTGGTGTTTACGGTGAACTGGGACAGGAACAGACGTCTTTCTCTATCACGGAAGCAGCTTACAAACAGGGCTTCCTCGACGATAAAGAAATTCAGCTGGTAAACCTTGCTCAAATCTTGATTGCCCGTCAGGCACCTATCAAAGCGACTTGGGTACTTGAGAAAGCTTTCAAGGAAGAGCGCGTTGAGAAGTCTGCCAAGAACTATAAAACTCTTGGCCAGGCTTACATGATGGCTAACGAGTATGAACGCGCTGTTGATCCGCTGAAAAAAGCTGCGGCTGGTGACCAGGACGGCGATCTTTGGTTCCAGATTGCTCAGGTTAACATGCAGCTTGATCGTCATGCCGATGCTATCGCAGCTTTTGAGAGATCTATTGAGCTTCTCAGTAAAGAGCTGACTGGCAATAAGGAAAAAGACGAGAAAACAAAGGAAAAGATCTTCAATTCCTATATGCAGATTGGTACTGCGCACACAGAAATGAAGAACTTTGACGATGCTAAAAAAGCATTTGCAAGTGCTCGTAAAAGTGCGACCTCTGACCGTGAGCGCCGTGCGATCACACAGTGGACGAACTATATGAAAGCTGAAAAAGCCCGTGAGGATATGCTCACTGGTGATGACTAGGCATCTAGCTAGTTTTTAGTTTCTAATCGACAAAAGGGTGGCATCAGTGCCGCCCTTTTTCATGTCGGAAGGTAACAAGTCCGCACCGAATACTATCATCAGAAGACAGTCCGCATGGATTATTCTGTGCTACGACGATACAGCGGTCGTGTGATGCACATCTGACACGGTATGTGACACAAGATTCGTAAGTTGAAACTAGCCTCCTGCGTGGTTTAAAGCGTGCTAGAAAACGTGTGCTACGATTTAATACCGCCTACAGGTCTTCGCCATACCTCATGCCTTGACGGTCCTTAAAATCAGATCAATCACCTTGTTAATATCCACGTCAGTGCCAGAGACGCCACTTTTCATGCACCCGCCAGACGCTCTAAGTGGAATGACTGCCTGAGATACATGCTGCCGCCCCCTTCCCGCGCCGGGCAAGTAACCATTGGTCTGTCTTCACGGTGTGATCGCATTACCCTGACAAGACACGGTGTGTCCGGATGGTCATCCATTCCAGAACGTTTGTTTTATCCCCTCCTCTCAAGCAATTATCCATGTCGCAGTTTAATATTTCTTTTTTGTTATGTTATTTCATAAATTGTGTTACTCTATAACCTCATAGAGGAGGAGGAAGGAATGAAATATCTGAAAATTAGTTCTGTACCCGTCGCCGCAACAGCAGCAACTTTTGGCTTAGCGTATGTAATGCAAGGCATGGTAGCTGCAGATGAGCTTGAGCTTCAAGAAGCAGAGCTTTTTGTATTCGAGAATGTGTTTTATGAAGAACCGCCAGTTAAACCACGAAAGATTGACAGAGTAATAAAACCCGCACCACCCGAGCCACGACCAAAAGTACCAGATGTTAATGATCCCGTCATACCTGACGGCATCCCAGACTATACCCCGACCCCAGCGCCAAAGGCACCAAGACACAATGATGATGTCTTTAATCCAGCTTCCATGGACGGAGAGATGGTCCCACTGGTTCGCGTGAACCCAACTTATCCGGTAAGTGCACGTGACAGAGGCATTGAGGGATGGGCCGTGGCCGAGTTTGACGTTACCGAGCACGGCATGGTCGATAATGTCAGGATCATTGAAAGCGAACCCGGTACTGTATTTGACAGAGCAACGCTGAAGGCCGTTGCGAAGTTCCGGTATAAACCTCGTGTCGTAGACGGCACTGCCTACGGCGTGAAAGATGTCAGATTTCGTATGGTTTACACCCTGAATGATTAATCATACGTACTAATCAGCTTCCCAGCTGCCCAGGGGTCATATGTAGCATTTGATAGTGCGAGAGTTTCCGCATTCATCGGGTTATGTATGGCCCCACCCACAACATCACACGGCAATAATAATGCAAGTGATGAGCATGGGTATCTAAGCTACGATACCGTACCCACAGGTCACAGCATAATCCTCAAAACAAAAAAGGCCGCACAAACTGTGCAGCCTTTCCGATATCTGTGCGCAACAGGTACGTTACGCGCCCTATATATCCTTAGGACAGAGCCAGCTTACGACGGCGGCGTGTAGCCATGCCAATCATGCCGAAGCCCATGATCATCATCAACCATGTTGCAGGCTCAGGGATCGCAGACGTAAAGGTCGCACGAATAACCATGTCGTCATAATCATCGTCATTATTTGCGCCGTTATCGTCGAAGGCAAAATACACTTCATTCACTTCGTATGCACCAGATGTTGCATTGTAATTTGACGAATCGAAGAAAACACCAAACTGTGCATTACCAGTACCTACCGGGCCAGCGCCCTGGTCGTTCTGGAACCACCAAGCAGACGCTTCACCGCCGCCGACAGTTACATTCTGTGTACCAAGGAACAGGCCTGGCAGATTAAGGCCAGTTGTACCGCCAGTTTCCTGGTAAGTAGATGTACCAGTTACACCAAAAGAGTTATTCCAGCCGCTTTCAGCGCCTACAAACTCAAAAGTCAGTGTACCGTCCATAGTGAAATCAAATGATGCACCACCGAAGAACAGGTCAACGCCCTGCGCCGCAAAGTCACCTTTGAAATTGTTCCAAGTGAAATAATTGATATCAGTCTGGGTTTCAGACGGATTTATTTCCGTAATTGTGATTGCAGCATTTGACGGCATCGCAAAGCCAAGCGCCAATACAGCAGTCGCTAATAATTTTTTCATCCTAACCTCCTCAGGTCAATTGTAGCAATTAGGCCTGAACACCAATCACTGAGGGAACTCCCTCGAGCAATCTTTATAATTTGCCTTGGCTGGCATGTGTTTTTGGTCTCTTAAGCCTGCCAGCTCTGTATTCTTAACCAAGATACCGGGCGGCATTTTGGGTGTCACGAAAATTTCCCTAAAATTCTATTTATTTTTTGTTAACCATTTATCTTATTGTTTTATATAGCTTTTCTTATTTTTCGTCAATTTATGCGTTAACCTACTTATGTTTCAAATTGAAACAAAAAGCCCATTTCCAGCTGTTCCGTCATTCGAATCATTGGCCAGCGCTGTCATCCCGAAGAGGATAAATCAGACGTTGAAGCTCTTCTCTAAAGGGGAAAACCTGTGATGGCAGCACGTTGGTCATAAAAAGGGCGATCAGCTGCTCTTTGGGGTCGACCCAAAACACAGTGTTCGCCATGCCGCCCCAGGCAAACATACCATTTGATCCGCGACTGCTACCTTCCGGACTATTCTGCAAAACAGAAAAATTAAGCCCGAACCCCAGCTTATCCTGACCTGCTATTCCCTTGATATGAGCAGGCAAATGATTTTGCACCATCAGATCAATCGTCTCTGGCTTTAGAACTGTAGCAGTCCCAAGCGTACCCTTGTTCAACAGCATCTGGGAAAACTTCCAGTAATCGCGCGTCGTGGACACAAGTCCGCCACCCCCGGACTTGAATGCAAAATTCCGGGTAAAGTCCGGCCCGTCCGCAGGGATTAACGCCCCCGCGTCATCATAGGTATATATCTCTACAAACCGGTCCGTTTTCTCCTCTGGGACATAAAAGCCGGTATCCTTCATCCCCAGGGGCTTGAATATCTTTTCCTCAAAATACTGATCGAGCGTCATGCCCGAGAAGAGCTCCACCAGATACCCCTGTACATCAACAGAAACAGAATAGATCCATTTCTCCCCCGGTTGTGCCAGCAGCGGAATGGCGGCAACCCTGTCTACAAATTGCTGGAGGTTTATATCCTCGGTCAGGACTTCTGCCTTGCGGTATGCCTGATCAACCGGCGTATTACCAAAGGCGCCGTAAGTCATACCGGATGTATGGCGCATCAAATCAAGGATGGTCATCGGACGTGCCTGCGGCTCTGTCTGCATCGTCCCGTCCTCAGCTAGCCCTGTGAAAACCGGTGTGTCTTTAAAGGCTGGTATATATTTATAGACAGGGTCATCCAGTTTAAAATGCCCCTGCTCCCATAACTGCATCAGGGCAACACCTGTGACCGGTTTCGTCATCGAATAGATCCGGAATATGGTATCTAACTGCATGGCGTCGCCAGTTTCCAGATTCTGCTTACCGTATGTGTCGAAATGGACGATCTGTCCATCCTTGGAAATCAACGTGGTCAAACCTGCCAACTTTCCGGAATCCACATATCCCTGAAAATGGGTACGAACAGCATCCAGTTTATGGGGCGGAAACCCAACCGATGCAGCCGGTGTCACGGCATCTTCTGCCGCCATGGCAGGTGTATGAATGGCTGCAACTGACGCGCTCAAGATCGCCAGCGCTGCTATGCTGAATGTTCTGAATAGTTTGCAAAATTTCTGGTCATGCATGTTCGGTCTCCCCTTCATAAAAACCATAAAGGAGAAATGACCGAATGCTCAACAGCTAAAAAGAAGGCCCTGCCAACTACAGGCAGGGCCATTCAGCGTCTTCACACCTTTCTGGGCCGCGGTACTTTATGTAACCGCGTCACGGGCATGGTAGATTTCTTTCTGCCATTCACCGCTTTCCATAATATCCGCCAAACGGTCAACCGCGTCCCAGACGTCCACATACCGCACATAAAGCGGTGCAAAACCAAACCGCATATTTTGCGGGGCGCGGAAGTCACCGATCACATCCTTTGCGATCAAGGCCTTCACAATGGCGTAGCCATCGGAATGATTGAAGGAAACCTGACTACCCCGCTTGACCGCATCACGCGGTGTATTCAACTCAAACCCCCAAGCTCCGCAGCGGGATTCCACCAGCTCGATGAACATGTCACACAGCTTTACAGACTTTTGGCGGACCTGCGCCATATCAACATCCAGAAAAAGCGACAGACCACAATCCACCATCGCCAGACTTAAAATCGGCTGCGTACCACTGGCCATCTGACTGATGCCCTCGCCCGCACGGTATCTGGTCTCGAACTCAAAAGGAGCTTTATGCCCCCACCACCCTGACAAAGGTTGTTGTGCTTTATTCTGGTGCCGTTCAGCGACAAAGATAAATGCAGGCGCACCCGGCCCGCCATTCAGATACTTATAACTACAGCCAACAGCCAGATCTGCCCCGGCCGCATTCAGGTCAACGGGCACGGCACCGGCACTGTGACACAGATCAAAGGCGGCAAGCGCTCCCACCGCATGGGCTTTATCGGCAATTGCTTTCATATCAAGCAACCGTCCGGTTTTATAATTCACCTCGGTTACCATCACAACGGCAACATCATCCGTCAGGGCATCAAGAATGTCATCCCCGGCTACCAGCTTCAGGTCATACTCATCCCCTAGCTGACCAAGCAGCCCTTCCGCCATATAGACATCGGTTGGAAAATTATCATTCTCCATCAAGATGGTTTTCCGATCCGGATTCAGTCCCAGAGCAAGGGAAAGAACTTTGTAAATATTGATACCTGTAGAATCTGTGACAATCATCTCGCCAGGGTTTGCCCCCAACAGCCGACCGAGCTTGTCACCCAGCTTATATGGCAGTTCAAACCAGCCAGCCGTGTTCCAGCTTTTGATCAGATCCTGCCCCCACTGCCGCTTCACCAGATCAGCTGCCAGATCCGCTGCCGCTTTTGGCTGCGGGCCCAGAGAATTACCATCAAGGTAAATCAGGCCGTCTGGTAACGCGAATGCATCCCGATAGGTTTTTAGCGGGTCCACTGCATCCATTTTCAAACAGTCATCACGGGTTAGGATAGTCATAATATACTCTGTCCCTTTATTGTTTCAGCCCAACTGGCAGGCATGATCTCTCACTTGACTTCGCTTTATCATGTCTTGCGGATATGACCAACATTCTATCATCCCGCCAGCCCGTCTGTTCAAATCAAAAGCATCCAATCTGATTATTAATGCACCGTACGCACATCGTCCCCTTGAAAATATCGCCATCCGCAGTGTAGAAGTAGCATCAAGATAGGCCCATGAGATGGTAAGTCACACTGTATGGATTTTAACATAACTGCACCGACAGTGGGGTCATCCCCCGCGCTGAGTACGCTAACGCCGGACAATCGGCGGGTTCAGGTAGATGCCCGAATGGTAACCCAGACCATGCAACCACTGACCAACATGTGGTGGACTGCAGGCTTTGTTAAAACCGCCCTGCATGACATGCATGCCAACTATGCAGATAGCATCCGTCCTGCTTCCTGTCTGTCTTTTGTGAAAGCAGTTTCATGACACCACTACCCTCTGCAACAGAATCGCCAAACATGATAGATCAGGACCCTGAAAGCGGCGCTGGCAAAGGTTCTGGCAACGACTCTGGCAAAGACTCTGGCCAAAACTCAAAACGGTCGCTCATTCTGATTTTCCTAATAGTCTTGGTTGATCTGATTGGCTTTGGGATCATGATCCCCGTTCTACCAACCTATGCCCGTAATCTGGGCGGCGGGGCTGAAATCGGTACGCTAACCATTTCGCTATATGCCATTGGCATGCTGATTTCGACCCCGATACTGGGACGTATCAGCGACGAATACGGCAGACGGCCTGTTTTGATGCTGTCCATGGCGGGGGCGATTGGCGGCTATATCCTTCTGGCCTTCTCGACCAGCATCTGGATGGTAGCCCTGTCCCGTCTAATCAGCGGCATCATGGCCGGGAATATCGCCGCAGCCCAGGCCTATATCACCGACATAACCACCCCTGAGAATCGTGCACGCGGCATGGGTATGCTGGGGGCCGCATTTGGGCTTGGCTTTATCGTTGGACCCCTGATCGGCGCAACACTCGGCGGTGATAGTTTCAACACTATCAGCATGACCAACATTGCGCTGACATCGGCTGTTCTGTCCGGTCTGTCTTTTCTTAGTATTCTGTTTTTATTGCCGGAAAGTCTCACTAGCGAGCAAAAGCAGGCAGCCCGTCAGGAAGACCGTATCAGTCGGCTGGAAGCCGTGCGCATACTGTCACGCCGTCCGATCATCCTGACGCTGGTTTTCGGTGGTTTGCTGTACGGCATCTCCGCAGGGTTGATCGAAACCATTCTACCTATCTGGGCCGAGGCAGTCGATGTAGCCGCAGGGCCGAAAGACCTGCGTCTGTTGTTGGTTGCCGCAGGCATGTCACTGGTGATTGTACAGGGCGGCCTTATCGGGCCACTGACCCGCCGTTTTGGGGAGGCAACCCTGTTGCGGGCAGGATCGTTTATCTTTTTTATTGCGATGTTCCTTCTTGTGTACGCAGGGACTAGTAGCAACTTTTACGGTGTTGTTGCTGCAATGTGTGTGCAGTCTGCCAGTGCCGCGTTAATCCTGACATCGTCACAAAGTCTCGTTTCCATGCGGGCAGATGCATCCCAGCGCGGTCTTGTAATGGGCCTATTTGGATCTGCCAGCATGCTGGGGCGTGCCACCGGTGCTGCCTTGACCGGGCTTGCATTTTCGCAGATTTCTGTCCACGCACCCTACTACGGCGGTGCCCTGCTCATGGTCGCCCTATTCCTGTTGATCAGCCGTGTGATCAAACAGCTGAACAGTATGCATCCGGGGCAAGACCTCAGCGAGCAGAACGCAGAAGCAAATAGTAGCCCCAACCAGTAATACACCAGACAGGCGGTATAACCGTCAGCAGATAACCTACGCAGCACTACTGTCTTGTATCCGTTGTACAGCCAGACTGCCTTCGGACCCAAGCGGACGATGCCACCGGCGAGCTGTGCCCCAAATCCGTACCTGATACTTCCGATTTTCCTTGGCACCACAATCATATAGTGGCAAAGTACGGACCGGGAATACGGGTGAGACCACTGATGCAATAATCGTGAGCATCCTTGTAATTCAGTTGGCCAACACCATATTAGCCGGTGAGCCAAACAACCCTTTTATGAATGAGGTAAAAAGCGAAATGGTACAAAGATACGATACAGCATATGGCCAGACAGGCGCACAAACCAAGGAGTTTGATGCCGGACTGCGGTCTTACATGCTGAAGGTTTATAATTATATGGCGTCCGGCGTCCTGCTTACGGGCATCATTGCGATGTTTGTTGGCAACAGTCCAGCCATGTTGAACGCGATCTTTGGTGGCCCACAAGCATATCTCGTAATGTTTGCACCACTGGCGTTTGTAATGGTTATGAGCTTCGGTGTTAACAAATTGTCTGCGGGCGCGCTACAGATGATTTTCTGGGCTTTTGCTGCAGTCATGGGTCTGTCCCTGTCTACAATTTTCATCCAGTTCACAGGCGAAAGCATCGCACGGACATTCTTTATCACAGCAGCCTCTTTTGGTGCGCTTAGCCTGTATGGCTACACAACAAAAAGAAGCCTGTCAGGCCTTGGTACTTTCCTCTTTATGGGATTGATCGGCCTGATCATTGCCAGCATCGTGAATATCTTTCTGGCGTCCAGCATGCTGCAGTTTATCGTGTCTGTCGCAGGCGTATTGATCTTCGCTGGTCTGACTGCTTACGATACACAGCGCATCAAGCAGGACTATTTCCACATGTCCTCTGGCGAGATGGTTGCCAAGGGTGCGATTATGGGTGCGGTAAGCCTGTATCTGGACTTTATCAACCTGTTTATGTTCCTGCTGCAGTTCCTGGGCAACCGCGAATAGACAGCAGAAACAAACTAATCCAGCTTACTTTAAAGTAAGACAGAAGGGCCCGGTAGCGATACCGGGTCTTTTTGTGCCTCCTTGCTAACGTGTTAATTTTGCCTGCCTAAGTCCAGAGACCATTTCCACCGTCAAGCCGGCAAGCCATGCCGCCCCTCTATATCTTGCCCGGCAGTTATAGCCTGCCAGCTTAAAACATGTTGCACCACTTCCTTCCAACCCCTTGCCTGACAAGCACTTTATAAGTGGCATACCCTTTGCAATCTCTCTGGAAACAGTTTTAATTCAGGAGATACACCATGCAACAACCACTAGATTTTGATCCCCATTACTATTTTGGTATCGTCGCAGAAAATCTTCTGAAAAACCTTGGCCCAAAAGCCCTTGAATACGCTGATGAAGCGCTCAAAAAAATGCGCGCTCTGGGCGATGACGAAGGCTTTGACATGTGGGTCGGCATTTCCGAGCATTTGAACGCACAGGCACGTCAGGCATCAATCCCGATGCAGGCTGTCGTTCACTAAGGCTTCAAGCGGGAAAATCATTCAGCACTCTATACCCTTTTCCCGCTTAGACAGAGACACTTGTCTCGGTCACAGACCCACCCTTCTTTACCCGGAAGGGTGGGTTCTTCTTATCTTCGCACTTGCATTAATCTGTTAACCGGCTATTCAGATGTCGCTTTTATGATGGTATCAGTAAGTGCAAGGATATTTCCCATGTTGAAAGACACTTTTACAGATACGCTCGATACCCGCGGTCATCTGTGTCCAATGCCGGTTTTGAAAGCCAGAAAAAAGCTGGAGAGCATGCAGGCGGGAGACATTTTGCAGGTTGCTGCAACAGACCCTGCCACCGTCCGTGATATACCGTCCTTCTGTGGTCTGGCCCATCATACGCTTGTTTATGCCTATGAAGAGGGGCAAACCTTCTATTTCCTGATTAAAAAGGGGCAGGACGCCTCTGATTGATGCCAGTAAGGAACACCGTATGCCTAAGGGATATTCACACGGGCATTCTTTATTTCTTGCCAACAACCCCAACAATCCAGCCAACGCCCAGCGCGATTAATACCGCCGTCAAACCGTACAAAAACGGATAGGCATGGGCGAAGGTATAGGCGGCACGTTCGAACCCTTCTTTGTCCACAACAAGTTCAACACGATTTTTTGCCAGCACTTGCCCTTCCTGGAAAATGAAGGCATCCACCAAAAAGGACCCTACTGGCACATTGGCCGGCAGCCTGACATCTGTCCGGAACAGTTCTTCGCCGCGCATGGCCACCATGTCTT
Organism: Kordiimonas sediminis; assembly: GCF_014656395.1. Taxonomy (GTDB): domain Bacteria; phylum Pseudomonadota; class Alphaproteobacteria; order Sphingomonadales; family Kordiimonadaceae; genus Kordiimonas_A; species Kordiimonas_A sediminis. The sequence continues at coordinate 995,640 of NZ_BNCI01000001.1, read as the reverse complement.
TTTCCTGACGGTACAGGCCAGCCTTCTCACGGATGCGGTACAGTGCCTCGCGAAATGAAGGAATACTACCCTTCAGCCCTTCATCTGCGACAACATCAAGCGTAAGATTATCAAACCCGATCCCTTGTTCGGCCAGTATTTCACTGGCTGCAATATCATTGACGGGCCGCGATGCTGCCACCGCATAATATCCCGGCGCTTCGGGAAAGGTTACTTGTTCATCATTAATCCAGATGCCGTTTATACGTGCTTTCTGGCGAACAACTGCGGCGGTGTTCGGCCCCCGAACCACAACAACAACATCAAAATCACCCTCTATATCGCCGTCAAAGTGGCCAACCGCCCCGAACAAGATCAGCTCCGCGCCTTTGAAACTGTAGCGAATTTCGATTTTGTGGCTGGAAAGGTCAGTTTCCAGCGCGGTGACAGAGGATGCAAACGCAAACCAAAGAACCACCAATTGTAATAGATGCCGCATCACGGTGCTGCCTCCACGATTGGTGTCTTAACGTCATACACAGAATATAATTCCTCTGGTTCGGCAACCAGTTCGTATCCCATCCGGAAACAAACCACCAACACCAGCCCGGCAAGAAGCGCCCGCAACATCTCGCCTTTCATTTTAAGGCCAATCCGTGCACCAATCTGCGCACCGGCAACACCCCCAATCAACAGGAGAATCGCCAGAAAAATATCCACGGTCTGCGTATTGACGGAATGGAAGATCGTTGTCAGGGCTGTGACAAATATAATCTGAAACAGGGATGTCCCGATCACAACATTGGTTGGCATACCCAGGAGATATATCATCGCCGGAACCATCACAAACCCCCCGCCAACGCCCATGATCGCAGCAAGAACACCAACAAACATCCCAATCGCAAGCGGCAACAGTACCGAGATATAAAGCCGCGATTTACGGAACCGCATTTTAAAGGGCAGTGCGTGTATCCAGGCCTTATGGCGATCTTCACGCGGGATCGGCGGCGGTACATAGCCGCGATGCGTCCGCCAGATTGCGCGCACGCTTTCCCAGAACATCAAGCCACCAACGGACCCCAAAAACAGAACATAAGCAAGGCTGATCATCAAATCCACCTGCCCCAAAGACCGCAAAAATGTAAAAAGCTGCGCCCCGAAATAGGAACCAACCGCACCGCCAGCAATCAGCACCAGCCCCATTTTCACATCCACACCCTGCCGGCGCCAATGCGCAAGAGCACCCGTAACCGAAGCCGCTGTGATCTGATTGGACTGGGTCGCCACCGCAACCGTTGGCGGGACACCTACAAATATAAGTAAGGGGGTCATCAAAAAGCCGCCGCCTACCCCAAACATGCCGGACAAAAAGCCCACAATCCATCCCATGCCGATCACAAGGAAGACATTCATGGACAGTTCAGCGATGGGTAAATAAAGCGGCATACTTCGCAAATTCTAAATCAGAAACCGATACCAACACATATTATAGCACTCTGGTAAACAAGATATCACCAGAATGCAATTCCATCCGGGTTTTCTATGGGTAATTCCCGTATCTGGCAAGCTTGCCCGCACCAAACTACACTCAGAACAGGAAACAGGGGCGTATCGGCTCGATTTTGGCGCACGCCGTCTGTTTCATCCCCGACTGATTCGCAGCCTACACACCAGCCGCATTTCAAAAACATATTTTCGCCCGTCCAGAAATTGAAGCAGAATCAGGCAGTTCTAAAATCCTTCAAATTCGTATTGACGTTTACGTTAACGTCAACTACCTTTTTGCCAAGTGGGAATATTATGAACGAAGACTTTAAAGACACATACAGCATCAAGGACCTGGCGACCGAATTCAATGTCACGGCGCGTACGCTTAGACACTATGAAGAGCAAGGTTTGCTTGCCCCTGCCCGGTCTGGTCAGACGCGTGTTTACAGCCAGGCAGACCGGATCAGGCTTGCCTGGATACTGCGGGGACGCCGTGTTGGGTTTTCGCTCAACGAAATCAGCGAGATGCTCGCCCTTTATTCCCTGGGTGATGGCCGCGCAACCCAGCGACAGGTTACACTGGAAAAATGTCGCCAGCGTATTGATGACCTGAAAGCACAGCGCGACGATATCAATTCCACGATCGCGGACCTGGAAGAGTTTTGCGATACGATTGAAATATTGGTTCCCTGCCAGAAAACCGGAAAACTGGTCAGCCCCGAAACCGGGAAGCCACCAGTTATTAAAACCCCCTAACTGCAATTTCAGCTAAGAGAGTGAGATAATCATGCCTACTTACCGCGCCCCGATCAAAGACCAGCAGTTTATTCTGAATGAAGTGCTGAATATCAGTAACTATAGCCATCTTCACGGCTATGCAGAAGCGACACCTGATCTGGTTAGTGCGATTCTGGAAGAAGCCTCCAAGCTGGTTGAAAATGAACTGCAGCCGCTGAACCTGTCTGGTGATCATGAAGGCTGCACCCGCCATGATGACGGCACTGTCACAACACCAAAAGGGTTCAAGGAAGCATACAATAAATTCGTCGAGGGCGGCTGGTCAGGGCTGACTGCAGATCCTGAATACGGCGGTCAGGGCATGCCACACCTTCTCGGCCTATGCCTGGAGGAGCTTCTGGTGTCTTCCAACATGGCATTTGCAATGTATCCTGGCCTGAGCCTGGGCGCTATGGCGGCCATCAGCATTGACGGGTCTGAAGAGCAGAAGCAAACCTACCTGCCGCGCATGGTAGAAGGCGCATGGACAGGTACCATGAATCTGACAGAACCACACTGCGGTACGGACCTTGGCATGCTGCGTACGAAAGCAGAGCCAAACGACGATGGCAGCTACAGCATTACGGGGACAAAGATCTTCATCTCTGCGGGCGATCACGACCTGTCTGAGAACATCATTCACCTGGTTCTGGCACGCCTGCCGGATGCGCCCAAGGGTGTTAAGGGGATTTCCCTCTTTATCGTGCCGAAAATCAACCTGAATGACGACGGCAGCCTTGGCGATAAAAACAATGTTTCGTGCGGCTCCATCGAGGAAAAAATGGGCATTCACGGTAATGCCACATGCGTCATGAACTATGACGGCGCTAAAGGTTTCCTGATCGGGGAAGCACACAAAGGCCTGAAATCCATGTTCATCATGATGAATGCTGCCCGTCTGGGTGTTGGTATTCAGGGTCTTGGCTTGTCTGAGGTTAGCTACCAGAATGCTGTCGACTATGCCAATGACCGTATTCAGGGCCGGGCTCTTTCCGGGCCGAAAGCACCAGAAAAAGCCGCCGATCCGATCATTGTTCACGCCGATGTACGCCGGATGTTGCTGAATTGTCGGTCTTTCAACGAATCCGCCCGGGCACTTGCCATGTGGGCCGGTCTGTTGATTGATATCTCCCGCGATGAAAGTGTCAGCGACGAAGAACGCCAGTGGTCAGACGATATTGTCGGTCTACTGACGCCAATCATCAAGGGTGTATATACTGACCGCGGTCTTGAAAACACCGTCAACGCCCAGCAGGTATTCGGTGGCCACGGCTATGTCAGCGAGTGGGGGATGGAGCAATTTGTCCGCGATGCCCGCATCACGCAGATTTATGAAGGCACAAACGGTATTCAGGCACTTGATCTGGTTGGCCGCAAGCTTGGCGGCAATGGTGGCCGCGCAACCCAGGCAATGCTGAAAATGCTGGGTGATTTCCTTGCAGAGCACAAAGACAACGAAAAGCTGGCTGACTTTACCGGCCCACTGGCGGACGGCGTGAAGGACCTGCAAAATGCTGTGATGTGGCTGATGCAGAATGGCATGGCAAACCCAGACAATGCCGGTGCTGGCGCTACAAGTTTCATGCACCTGATGGGCCATGTCCTGCTTGGATACATGTGGACACGGATTGCCGCAGTGGCGACAGACGCGCTGGCGAACGGTACCGACGATCCTGCCTTCTACGAAAACAAGCTGATTGTTGGCCGCTACTATATGAATCGCCGGATGCCTGAAATCAAAGCCCTGCTGGCTGAACTACAGGCCGGTGCAGACGATGTCATGGCGCTTGATGCTGCCAGTTTCTAAACAATTGTTTGACGCAATACGGATTTAACGAGAGGGAAAGACCAGATGACTGAAGCTTATATTTATGATGCTGTCAGGACACCGCGCGGCAAGGGCCGCAAGGATGGTTCGCTGCATGAAATCACACCTATCCAGCTTGCAACGCAGGTTCTGGAAGCCATCCGCGACAGAAACGACCTGGATACCTCCTATGTCGAAGATGTTGTACTTGGCTGTGTGTCGCCTGTGGGTGAACAGGGTGCCGACATCGCACGCGTTGCGGCGCTGAATGCTGACTATGCCGAGACAACTGCAGGCTTTCAGGTAAACCGTTTCTGTGCATCCGGGCTTGAGGCAACAAACATTGCCGCAGCAAAAGTCATGTCCGGTGAAGCCGATATGGCCATCGGGGGCGGCGTTGAAGCAATGAGCCGTGTCCCAATGGGAAGCGACGGTGGTGCATGGCCGGTTGATCCGGCTGTTGCCCATAAACTCTATTTCGCACCGCAGGGCATTTCTGCCGACCTGATCGCAACAAAATACGGCTACAGCCGAGATGATGTTGACAGTTACGCTGTGGAAAGCCAGAAGCGCGCTGCAAAATCATGGGAAGAAAACCGTTTTTCCAAATCAATCGTCCCGGTCAAGGACGTAGTTGGCATGACTGTGCTGGACCATGACGAGTTGATGCGTCCAGAAACCAGCATGCAGTCTCTTGGCAGCCTGAAACCATCCTTTGTTGATATGGGTGCACTTGGTTTTGATTCTGTTGCCATTCAAAAATACCCGGATATTGAGAAAATCATCCATGTCCACCATGCGGGCAACAGCTCGGGTATCGTTGACGGTGCGGCTGGCATTCTGATCGGTAACAAGGAAATTGGCGAAAAACTCGGCCTTAAACCACGTGCCCGGATCAAATCCATGGCATCTATTGGTTCAGAGCCAACAATCATGCTGACAGGCCCGTCCTTTGCCGCAGAAAAAGCCCTGAAAAAAGCAGGCATGGCTGCAAGCGATATCGACCTTTATGAACTGAATGAAGCCTTTGCATCCGTTGTGCTGCGCTTCATGGACGCCCTGAATGTTGACCATTCAAAAATGAACGTCTGCGGCGGCGCGATTGCTATGGGTCACCCACTGGGCGCAACCGGCGCAATGATTTTGGGTACTGTCCTTGACGAGCTGGAGCGCTCTGGCAAGGAAACGGCGCTGGCTACACTGTGTATCGGTGCTGGCATGGGAACCGCCACAATCATTGAACGCGTGTAACAGGATCAAGGGAACAAACTAATGACTGAGACTATTAAATATGAAGTAGACGCAGACGGCGTCGCCCTGCTGACTATTGATCTGCCTGGCGCGTCAATGAATGTCTTTAACGCCCAGCTTATCCAGGATCTGGAAACCTGTGTCGACAAAGTCCTGAACGATGATGCCGTCAAAGGGGCGGTCATCACGTCTGGCAAGCCGTCTTTCCTCGCGGGGGCAGACCTTTCCATGCTTGGCGGCGATGATCTCAAGGCAGACACACCTGAAGCTGCGTTTGAACAGGCTTTCAACCTGAACCGTATTTTGCGCAAAATCGAATCAGGCGGTAAAGATGTAAAAACTCTTGCGGTTGAAGGCACCAAACCTTTCGCGGCTGCTGTGAACGGCCTTGCGCTGGGCGGCGGTTTCGAGCTGGTGCTGGCATGTCATCACCGCGTCTGTGCTAATGACCCGAAACTGTCCCTTGGTTTCCCGGAAGTACAGGTCGGCCTGTTGCCCGGTGCCGGTGGTACGCAGCGCCTGCCGCGTCTGATCGGTATTCAGAATGCTGCGCAGCCCCTGATGACCGGCAAAAACTTTAACCCGATGACAGCACAGGGCTTTGGCATTGTGCAAGAAGTTGTTGACGCAGCAGATGTTGTTGCCAAAGCAAAAGACTATGTCGCAAAGACCTCCAGCGCGATTGCGCCGTGGGACAAAAAGGGCTTCAAATATCCGGGCGGTGCTGGCGCGATGGACCCACGTTCCGTGCAGGTCTTTATCGGCGGTAACGCGATGGCACAAAAACAGACGCAGCATAACTATCCTGCGGTCGAGGCCATTCTGTCTGCTGTCTATGAAGGCTCAATCGTACCGTTCGATACGGCACTGCGCATTGAAACCAAATATTTCATGAAGCTTCTGTCTGGTCCTGTGTCTAAAAACATGATCCGCACCCTGTTCCTGAACAAACAGGCTGTGGAAAAGGGATCACTGCGTCCTGCCGGTTTTGAGCGCAAGAAAGTGAAGCGCCTTGGTATGCTGGGTGCCGGCCTGATGGGGGCTGGGATTGCCTATGTTTCGGCCAAAGTTGGCATCGAAGTTGTTCTGTTTGATGTCTCCAAGGACAATGCAGAAAAAGGCAAGGACTACAGCCGTAATCTCGTTGAAAAAGGCGTTAGCCGCGGCAAGGTATCCAAGGAAAAGGGCGACGCTCTTTTGAACAATATCACAACCACAGACAGCTATGATGACCTTGCTGACTGCGACCTGATTATCGAAGCAGTCTTTGAAGACGCCGACGTGAAGAAAAGCGTCACACAGGCAACCGAGGCTGTGATCGGCAAGAATATTGTCTTTGGATCGAACACATCCACCATGCCAATCACCGGTCTGGCAGAGAATTTCTCCCGCCCGCACCAGTTCATCGGTATTCATTTCTTCTCGCCGGTAGACAAAATGCCGCTTGTTGAAATCATCATGGGTGAAAAGACGGACGACGAAACACTGGCGCTGGCGCTTGATTATGTCAGCCAGATCAAGAAAACACCGATGGTCGTCAATGACAGCCGGGGTTTCTTCACCAGCCGTACGTTCGGAACCTATGTGCAGGAAGGCTATTCCATGGTGCAGGAAGGCATCAAACCGGCGCTTATTGAAAATGCCGGCAAGATGGTTGGCATGCCTGTGGGACCGCTGGCTGTTGGTGACGAAGTTGCCATTGATCTGTCCTACAAGGTAGGCATGGCCACCCGCAAAGCCCTTGGCGATAAATATGTACCGTCCCCTGCTGATGGTTTTGTCGAGAAAATGATGGAACTGGAACGCTATGGCCGGAAGAACGGCAAAGGATGCTACGTCTATCCTGAAGACGGCAGCCGCAAATATCTGTGGCCAGATCTGACGGAACATTTCCCACTGGCCGACGATCAGCCGGATGTTGAGGAAGTGAAGGCACGTCTTCTCGTGCGTCAGGCGGTAGAAGCTGCACGCTGCTTTGAAGAAAAAGTACTGATTGATGCCTCATCAGGCGATGTTGGTGCGATCTTTGGCATTGGCTTCCCTCCGTACACTGGCGGTCCTTTCAGCTATATCGACACCGTTGGCGTGGCAGAGTTTGTCGCCGAAGCAGACCGTCTGGCTGCTGCTTACGGCCCACGCTTCACACCGCCACAATTGCTGCGTGATATGGCTGCAAACGGCGAGACTTTCTATTCGAAAGGTAACCCACAGGGTCGCAAAGCCGCATAAGACAGGCTTCTTGCAGAAATTAGAAAGGGTCGCCAATTTCACCGTTGGCGGCCCTTTTCTTTGCCCCAAAACCGCCTATAGTAGATAGACGTGTTTTTTAAGGAGTGGCCAGACCGTGACCATCACCATTGATCCCGTCTATACAGGGTTTGATATTCAACTTCATCTGGGTGCTCTGACCTTCGAAGTAGAGGTCGCCCCTTCACCTCAGGGGCTGATTACCACCATCGAGGAAGGCGCTTCCCTGCGCCGGGAAGATTTGCTCGGACAGGCAGCGTCCACCGACCCGATTATTACTCAGATCAGGGAAGCTTTTCGCGAAACCGGGAAAGATCCCTCCAGGTATCGTCCATCATCCGAATCCCTGACGCGCAGGGTCATTTCCGGCAAGGACCTTTATCTCGTCAATAATGTTGTAGACTGTGGGAACCTTGTCTCCCTGATGACCGGCATTCCTGTTGGTTGCTACAATGTTGATACGATTGCGGGGGATATTTGCCTTACGGTCGGCAATCGCGATCAAACCTATGAAGGCATTGGCCGGGGGCCGATCAACCTGACAGGGCTACCGATACTCTGCGATGACATTGGTCCGTTTGGCTCGCCATTCTCAGATAGCCTTCGAACGGCCGTAACACCAAAGACAACCAACCTTCTGTTCGTACTTTACGGCCTGAACATTGATGCCGCCTTTGTCGAATCTGCCGCCGAGATGGCGGACACTTTAATCACAACATTTTGTCAGCAGGACTAAGCGATGCGCCACAAGTATCAGCCGGTACTGCAAAGGGGGGAAAACTATGACCTATGAAACACTGAAAACCCATGTTGAAAACGGTGTTATGACCGTAACGCTGGATCGTCCCGACAGACTCAACGCTATGAATCCCACTTTTTTCCGGGAAATATGGCAGGTCTTCAAAAGCATTGAAGACGATATGTCAATTCGCGCAGCAATCATTTGCGGCAATGGCAAACACTTCACAGCGGGGCTTGATCTGAAAGAAGCTGCAGGCACCCTAAGCGGTGCCGGAGATGACCCGGCACGGGTCCGTGAGAAATTTCTGCGGCATGTTAAATGGCTGCAGGAAACATTCACAGTGGTGGAGACATGCCGCGTGCCTGTAATTGCCGCCATTCACGGCGGCTGTATCGGTGGCGGGGTTGATCTGACTTCCTGCTGCGACATCCGGTTTGCCACAGAGGATAGCTGGTTCTGCATACAGGAAATAAATGTTGGGATCGTAGCTGATCTGGGCACCCTGCAGCGCGTATCAAAATTAATGCCCCAGGGTATTGTCCGCGAGCTGGCTTACACCGGCCGGAATATGTCGGCCGCAGAGGCTGCCGGGCATGGGTTTGTTAACCGCATCCTGAAGGACTGGGATGCCTGCCTTGAAGCCGCGCAGGAACTGGCTGAGGAGATTTGCCGGAAAAGTCCACTGGCTGTGACTGGCACCAAATCCGTTTTGAACCACGCACGCGATAATACAGTTGCTGCTGGTCTGGATTATGTTGCCACCTGGAATAGCGGCATGCTGTACGGTAATGACCTGATGGCAGCGGTGACTGCGATGATGTCAAAAACCGAAGCTGCCTTTGAAGATTTGTATGAAAGCGAAGACTAGTGCCCGTTGACGTTAAAATCTGTGGACTAACCCATGCAGACCATGCGCACCTTGCGGTGGACTTGGGCGCGCGCTGGCTTGGGTTCGTACATTTTGAGAAAAGCCCCCGCCATGTATCCATAGAGACTGCAAGGGCGTTAGCACCCCGTCTGCCTAAGGCCGGGGAGCGCGTGGGTGTTTTCGTCAATGCTAATCTTGATACCATACAGCAAATGACAGACATTCTTCAGCTTGACTGGATTCAGCTGCACGGCAACGAAACGCCGGAAATGGCAGCCCATATCCGCAGCCTGCTTGGCCGCAAGGTGATCAAGGCTATTGCGGTCTCGGAAGCGGAAGATCTTGTAGCATCCAACCGTTATGAAGGCAGTGTTGACGCCTTCCTTTTCGATGCGAAGCCACCAAAAGGGGCCGTTCTGCCGGGCGGAAATGCCGTATCCTTCCCGTGGCAGATACTGGCAGGCAAAACCTTTCCTGTACCGTGGCTTCTTGCTGGCGGGCTAACTGCGGAGAACCTGCATGATGCCGTCACACTAAGCGGGGCTGGGGCGGTCGATATATCGTCTGGCGTCGAAAGTGCGCCGGGGCAGAAAGACCCAAAACGAATTGAAGACTTCCTAAAAGCCGCAAAAACGACTAGATAAGCATCAGATTCATTTCAGAAAGACGACACAATGGCTGTGAATAGTTTTACAACCGGCCCGGATGATAAGGGTCACTTTGGCATCTATGGGGGGCGCTATGTCTCTGAAACCCTGATGCCACTTGTAAAAAATGTAGAAAAAGAATATCGCACTGCGATGAAGGATCCGTCCTTTCTGGCAGAACTTGACGAACTGAACCGGGTCTTTATCGGTCGGCCCAATCCTCTCTATCATGCGGAACGTTTATCCGACCATTTGGGCGGCGCGAAAATTTACTTCAAGCGCGAAGAGCTCAATCACACCGGCGCCCATAAAATCAACCATGCCATTGGGCAGGTGTTGCTTGCAAAACGTATGGGCAAAACCCGGGTAATCGCAGAAACCGGCGCTGGCCAGCACGGCGTTGCCACCGCAACCGTGGCCGCGCGGTTTGGGCTGGAATGCACAGTCTTTATGGGCGCCGTTGATATTGAACGGCAGAAACCCAACGTTTTCAGAATGAAGCTTCTGGGCGCAGAGGTACAGCCTGTGACAAGCGGATCGGCAACCCTGAAAGACGCTATGAACGAAGCCCTGCGCGACTGGGTAACCAATGTGGATGATACTTTCTATATTATCGGCACCGTTGCCGGGCCACACCCCTACCCGATGATGGTGCGTGATTTCCAAAGCATCATTGGCCGCGAGACGAAACAGCAGATTCTGGAACTTGAAGGCAGACTGCCTGACACGCTCGTTGCCTGTGTCGGCGGCGGATCAAACGCACTTGGCCTTTTCTACCCGTTCCTTGATGACCGCGACGTCGCGGCAATTGCGGTCGAAGCAGCCGGCCACGGTGTCGGTACTGACCAGCATGCAGCATCTATCGCAGGCGGAAAGCCGGGTGTTCTGCACGGAAACAGAACATACCTGTTGCAGGATGCTGATGGCCAAATTACCGAGGCACATTCTATTTCGGCAGGCCTTGATTATCCCGGGATCGGGCCGGAACATGTCTGGCTACACGAACAGGAGCGTGTCTCCTATGTCTCCGCCACTGACGATGAGGCGCTCGAAGCCTTTCAAACCTGTTGTCGGCTTGAAGGGATTATTCCAGCCCTTGAATCCAGTCATGCACTTGCCCATATCCTGAAAATTGCGCCTGATTTGCCCAAAGATCATATCATTGTGATGAATATGTCCGGGCGGGGCGACAAGGATATTTTCACAGTTGCAGATGCGCTGGGAGTAGAATTATGAGCCGTCTTCAATCTACGTTTGAAAATCTTCGCGCAGAAGGCCGGGCCGCGTTTGTAACCTTTGTCACTGCGGGTGATCCTGACCAAAAAACCGCACAGGATTTGTTGAACGGTCTACCAGCAGCCGGTGCAGACATTATCGAACTGGGCATGCCCTTCACAGACCCGTCCGCAGATGGCCCCGCGATCGACAAAGCAGCCCAGCGCGCTTTGGCATCTGGTGCATCTATGGACAGAACACTCGAACTGGTTGCGGCATTCCGCAAAGATGGTCACGAGACACCGATTGTTCTGATGGGCTATTTCAATCCTATTTATGCGTACGGTATTGACCGGTTCGTCACAGACGCTGAGGCAGCAGGGGTGGACGGCCTTATCGTTGTTGACCTGCCACCAGAAGAAGATGAGGAACTGCGCCTTCCTGCGAATGCACACGGGATTGATCTGATCCGGCTGGCAACACCTACATCAGACGATACCCGCCTGGAAACTATTGTAAATGGTGCCAGCGGTTTTATCTATTATGTAGCAGTTGCCGGTGTCACAGGCGGAAAATCAGCCACCGCCGATGATATCGGGGCGGCAGTTAAACGCATCAAGGCTCATACTGACCTGCCTGTGGCCGTGGGTTTTGGTATTAAAACACCGGAACAGGCAAAGGCGGTTGCACATGTTGCAGACGGCGCTGTTGTTGGGTCAGCCATTGTTTCAATGATTGAAAATGGACTGGATGCGATCGGCAAACCCGAGGCAGGGCTTGTGAAGAAAATTCTCGGCTTTGTGAACGCTTTGGCATCAGGCGTTCACGCCGCACAGAAATAAGTGGTGTTCCGGGTATAAAGTCCGGTACACTTAGGACAATTGAGAAGAAAAACAGAAGGGGCACCTGATGAGCTGGCTAACCAATTATGTAAAGCCGAAACTCCAAAAGGTTCTTAAATCCAAAGATACTCCAGATAATCTTTGGCATAAATGTAAAAGCTGTGGACAGATGATCTTCCACAAGGAGTTTGTTGCGAACCTGTATGTGTGCGCTCACTGCGAAACCCATGACCGGATGCCGCCTGCAGAACGCTTCAGTTCCCTTTTTGACAATGATAACTATGACCTTCTGGACATGCCAAAGGTCAAACAGGATCCCTTAAAGTTCCGGGACAGCAAGAAATATCCTGACCGGCTGAAAATAGCCCGCAACACCACCGGTGATGAAGACGCAATCAAAGCAGCCGTCGGAAAAATCGGTGGTCAGGAATGTGTTGTTGCCGTTCAGAACTTTTTCTTCATGGGCGGGTCAATGGGTATGGCTGTTGGCGAGGGTATTATCGCTGCAGCGCGCCACGCACATAAAATGAACCTACCATTTGTGATGTTCACAGCGTCCGGCGGCGCCCGCATGCAGGAAGGGATATTGTCCCTGATGCAGATGCCCCGCACCACAGTCGCCCTGCAGATGCTGCGTGATGCGGGTCTGCCGTATATTGTTGTGCTGACAGATCCGACATCTGGCGGTGTATCTGCAAGCTACGCCATGCTGGGGGATATTCAGATTGCAGAACCAGGGGCGATGATTGCCTTTTCCGGCCCACGTGTGATCGAACAAACCATTCGCGAAAAACTTCCTGAGGGATTCCAGAGATCCGAATATCTCTATGATCACGGAATGGTCGATATGGTAACGCACCGTCATGATCTGAAAGACAGACTAGCGTCTGTTCTGTCGCTTTCCATGGCCGGTGCCTATCGCCGCAAAGCCGCAGTTTAAATAGCCCCTTCAACTGTAGTCAAAGGTCCCAAGTGATGGATACTAGTGCGAGCGATGCCATATTGGCGCGCCTGTTGGCATTGCACCCCAAGAAAATTGATCTGTCGCTTGATAGGCTGATTGGGCTCTTGAAAAAGCTTGGCGATCCGCACCTGAGTTTACCGCCGGTCATCCATATTGCCGGCACGAACGGCAAAGGATCAACCGTCGCGACCCTGCGGGCCTTCGCCGAAGCAGCGGGCCACAGGGTTCATGTCTACTCATCACCGCATCTCGTGCGCTTTGCTGAACGTATCAGGCTGGCAGGCACCTTGATCGGGGAAGATGACCTGGCTACCCTTCTTGAAGAGGTGGAGCAGGCGAACGGGGACGACCCGATCACCTTTTTCGAGGTAACAACGGCTGCTGCATTTCTTGCCTTTTCCCGTGTACCGGCAGACCTGTGTATTCTGGAAGTAGGGCTGGGCGGCCGGTTGGATGCTACCAACGTTATTCCAAACCCCGTCGCGGTTGGAATAACCCCTGTCAGCTTCGATCATGAACAGTTTTTAGGCGACAAGCTTGAAGGCATCGCGTGGGAAAAAGCAGGCATTATCAAACCTAACTGCACGGCTGTTATCGGGCCTCAGCTGGGGGCGGCGGAACAGTCAATCCGTAGCAAAATTCTGGAAATGGGTGCCACAGGCTATTTTTATAAACGGGACTGGTCCGTGCAGGTTAACAGCAACGGCACAGGTTTCACCTATGAAGATGGGGATGGTAGCCTGAACCTGCCCATGCCCAAATTGCGCGGCATTCATCAGGTGAATAATGCCGGTCTTGCCATCAAGCTCGCACGGGCGCAAAAGGCAATCACCATCCCGGACGCGGCGATCAAGGCTGGTCTTGGCTGGGTACGCTGGCCCGCCCGCCTGCAGTGCCTGAATGACAGCAACCTACGGGCGACGCTGCCCGAGGGGGCCGAACTATGGCTTGACGGTGGCCATAACCCGGCAGCAGCTGGCATTCTCCGCAGTTTCCTGCAATCGGTTGACCCACTTTCCCATTCGTCAATTCTGATCGTCGGTATGCTAGACACCAAAGATTACGGCGGCTACTTAAAGCCACTTGCACCCTTGCTGGACAAGGTTATTGCCGTCCCAATCCCCGGAGAAGACAACGCTGCGGACCCGGCCAAGCTGGCAGCAGCAGCAACGGATGCCGGGGTAAGCGGTATTGTGGCGCGCGATGTTGAAAGTGCCCTGTCTTTGGCTGTAAGCAGCGCAAAGGACGGGCGTCCACCCTTCGTCCTTATCGGCGGGTCCTTATATCTGGCGGGACAGGTGTTACGCACCGCCGAAATATTCCCTACGTGACAGGGACAGAATACTGCGCTTTTTTGACCTGCATGTCTCTATTAGCAGCTGCGAATAAAAAAACTGCCGGCACCCATCGGACACCGGCAGTAATCAATAGTAGCTGGGACGCAGCTTAGAGCTAGAGCGCGCTGTCAATCCACTGGGCCAGCTGTGCCTTAGGCTTTGCACCCATAGTCGTTGCAACCGCTTCACCGCCTTTGAAGATCAATATAGTCGGGATGGAGCGCACACCAAACTGCGTAGGCACTTCCGGGTTTTCGTCAATATCCATTTTTGCAATAATGATATCGTCCCGCTCGTTTGACAGTTCTTCGAGAACCGGGCCAATCATCTTACAAGGGCCGCACCATGGTGCCCAAAAGTCCAAAAGCACAGGCTTGTCGCTTTTCAGAACTTCTGCTTCAAATGTATCGTCAGTGACAGTAATCGTAGCCATAATATCTTTCTTTCTTCATACAACAAATAATCATCAACCCGCATGGGGCTGCTTCTCCATCAAGGTAGGGAGCGAACCTAAAATCGTCAAGGATTAGTAACGCCCTCGTGAATAGAGGGCTATCATAATGAAGGCAGAGAAAGACCCCGTGCCCCCTTATGCCCCAAGCCCGACCGCGGCCGCATCCAGCAGACTATCCGGTAATTCCATCAATCGCGCCCGGTGCGTCCACAACAGGGCTGCCCGTATCTTTCGTCCCGGGTAAATATCCTGCAGTGCCAAACGGTACAGGGCCATCTGTTTAACATATGCCGGACTGACCAGTGATGGATCACTGGGTGGCGGACGATTAGTCTTATAGTCAACAATCAGGACTTCATCCGGCTGCACGCATAAGCGGTCAATCTGTCCTGAAATAACGCGTGATCCGATGACCCCGGTTATAGGCACTTCTGCCTGACTGCCTTCCCCAAAGATTGGCCCAAAAACCGCATCGTTCATAATCGCGAAGGCTTCTGTAATAGCACCCTCCCGGTCAGCATCCGACAAATCCTTGCCGTGACGATCCGCATACGCTCTGGCTGCATGGTCGCGGGCATCCTCTGCCACCTCAGGTAACCATTCAAGCAGGCTATGAATTAAAATACCGCGGGTAAACCGGACATCCAGCTTACGCTGCAAAGGACTGATAACCGCCGGTTCTTCATCGTCAGGACGGGAAGGTGTCAGTGGTTTTGGCGGAGAAGGCTCCGCCGGCATCACTGCACTGGCCCACGCCGGGACCATCAAGGCCGGCTCTGTAGGGGGGGCAAAATCCTCCGGCTTTGGCTCTTTCTTCTCAGCCTTATGGTCGACCACATACCGCATGACCGTACGCCCGTCTGCGAGTGTAATATGCTCTGCACCCAGTCGCTCAAAACCGGCTTCTATCAGTTCTGCCCAGCAACCTTCGGGCGGGGTTTTACTGCCCTGCCAGCCTGCGACATACAGATGGTCTTCGGCGCGTGTCAGCGCAACATATAAAAGCCGCTGATATTCTGCCATTAAATCGTTTTTCATTTGTGTTTTCAGACTGTCCACAAATGGCAGTTCACTGCCCACACCGCTCGTCCATAAGGGGATAGGTGTCCCGTTTTCGTCCCTGAATGTAAGAATGCGCCCTTCCTTCGCTGCACGGGGAACCGACGTTGTTCCGGCAAGAAAGACGATTGGCGCCTGCAGCCCTTTGGAGCTGTGTACCGTCATAATGCGTACGCTGTCTGCCTGTGCTTCCATATCCCGTTTCACAACAGCCGTGCTGCTGCTGACAAAATGAAGGAACCCCTGCATAGACGGCGTCCCTGCCGATTCGTACCGCAGCGCCTCCGCTAAAAATTCATCGACCGGGTCATGGATATCGTCTCCCAAGCGTTTAACCAGGCTGGCTCGGCCCTGCTCAGCAGTCAGAAGATGCGAATAAAATTCAAACGGCGTTACCTGGTCCACCAGATTCAAATGCCGCCGCAACCAGTTTAAGGCAGTCTGGCACCCTGCGTCTGCTTCCGCCTTCTGGTTAAGCGCGTGCCACAGACTACCGTCCCGTCCGTAAGCAAGCGAAAACAACTGGTCTTCATCAAAGCCAACGAAAGGCCCCTTCAAGACAGTAGCAAGTGTCAGGTCATCTTCCGGCAACAGGGTAAACCTGCCAAGAGCGATCAAATCCTCCACCGGTAATTCATCCGTCAGCACCATGCGGTCTTTCCCTGCAACCGGAATGGCCCGCCGTTTCAGATGCCGCACCAGATGGTCGACAAATTTGCTCCGGCTACGCACCAGCACCATAATATCACCGGCCTTGATCGTGCGTCCCTTGGCTGGCATATACTGCCCTGATGCAATGATCGCCTCTATTTTATCCGCTACACGCGCAGCACAACGTTCCTCCGCATCATCGGCATCTTCCTGAACCGTTGGCGGCGTCCAGGGCGTTTCCTCTTCCGCTTCTTCCTCTTGTCTCGGTGCCTCTAGCGGCCAAAGCTCCACCAGACCACCATGGCCCTTTCGCGTAAAGTCGTGCCGGATTTCTTCACCGCGAAAAACCAGCCCGGATGCGGCGGCCCCTTGTGCATGAAACACTTGATCCACAAGCGACAGAACAGCCTCACCAGACCGGAAGGACAGATTGAGAGGCACTGCATCCACAGACAAGTCAGCTGCCTCAGCGCGTTCAAAAACCCGGTCACGCGCCGCAACAAATTCCCGTGGGTCGGCTTTTTGAAAGGAAAAAATCGACTGTTTCTCATCCCCAACCGCAAAGATGGTCCGCACCTGATCACGGGCTCCACTTCCGGCAAAAAACTCTGCCGCCAGTGTTTCAACAACAGTCCACTGATCAGGGTTGGTATCCTGTGCTTCATCGACAAGAATATGGTCTATTTTGTCATCAAGTTTGTACAGCACCCACGGTGCAATCCCGTTAGTAGACAGAAGCCCTACTGTTTTTTCGATCATGTCGTCAAAATCCAGCAAGCCGCGCGTGGTCTTAACATTGGAATAAAGCACCATTTGTGTCATCGCCAGCGTCAGAACGGCATGGGTCGCACGGGCAACGCGAGCTTTGACGATTTTGCGCCGCACGGCCAACAGCCGGCTCTGTTCGGCTTCAATAGTATCCAGAATCTCGGGGAATATGGTCAGGGTTTTCTTCAGCGCCACTGACTTTCGCGGCCCAAACGTGCCTGTCAGAAACACCTGCATGTAAGCATCCAGCGCCTGTAGGCGTGCAACACCTTCTGCAGACAGGAAATCTGCCATCTGCTGTCCCCGGTCTTTCTCGCCGGCGTTACCCCCCAGCAGACACGTCATCAGATGCATCAGGGCTGGTCGATCAAAACTGTCTTCGCTGCAGGCATCCGCCAGTAAGTCTTCTTCGGTTACACCCGGGTTAAGGTCCAGTGCTTTGAAAATCGTTGCCTCCAGCGCGGCATCCGCCAAACCACCCACGGCGTGCGTTTTTTGCTGCAGTCGCCTGATATCCTGCTCAAGGAATGACAAACGATCAAAAATCTCATCAAAAGTCTGCTCGCTGACCAAACCGGCAACCGTCGCAACTGCCTTACGCAAAGGTTCATTTTTGCCGTCTCCGACACCAGCCAGCATTTCATCCCGGGCATGGGCCATAATCTCCCGCGCTTCGGCTTCTTCCATACCGCCAAAACCAGGGGATATATTGGCCTCAAGCGGGAACCGCCCCAACAGGGACTGGCAGAAACTGTGGAAGGTCTGAATTTTCATGCCGCCGTGAATATCCAGCACCCGCGCGAACAATTGACGGGCGAGTATGACCATGTCCGCGTCTGCTATTTCTTCCGTTCTGCGATTAATCTCAGCCACTAGCTGGTCATCCGGCATTGAGACCCAACTACCCAGTTCCGCATAGATACGGTTGGTCATCTCCGCTGCTGCCGCCTTTGTATAGGTCAGACACAGGATATTTTCGGGACGGGTCCCCGTCAGCATCAGGCGGAGCACTCGCGCCGTCAAAACATGGGTTTTCCCTGTTCCGGCCGATGCCCCAACGAATGCCGTCAATCCCGGATCCGTTGCCAGCACCTGGTGTGCGGTCATTCTGGGCTTAGAAGTAGCCGTCATGTGTCATCCTCCAAGCCTGACCCTTGCCATTCTTTCACCCGCGCAAGATGGTCATAATCATGATAGGATACTTCAGCCGGTTTTGGATGTGATAGATAGGCTGTATCTTCCCGCGCAAATGTCGTGATCATGGTCAACAAGCGGTCATAGGCCAGCTCAACCGCATCATCAATGTCTTTGAACTGCTTGTTCTTGATCTCATACTCGGGCGTGCCGCCTGATATTTTCCAGAACTCTAACGATTCGACTTCTGACCCTTTTGGAATAGCTTTGAACCCGCCTTCTTGTGCAATCAATGCCTCGAGCGGTAATTGTGGTGCATAGCCTGCAGTGGCCTGTTTGACAGATGGCACTGTGCCAGTTTTATAGTCAATAATTGCGAGTGCCCCGGATTCCAGATTGCGGTCAATTCGGTCTGCCTTTGCCTTCACTGTGAAGCCCGTGTCCGCGATTACTATGCTGCCAAATTCTTCCAGTACAAGCGGTTCAAACCTCTGCAGGCGCTGCATTTCGTGTTCTATGAACCATTTCGCAGCTCGCTCAAAACGCGGCCACCAAAAGGCATAGACACCTGGCTGGGTTACAACAGGTTCGAAAGCCTCCCGCCCCAGGTCAAGCAGCCGTTCATAGCCCGCCTGCCCTTTAGTTGGGCCATCCAACTTTAAAAACTTTTCCAACGCATCATGAATCAAAACCCCTTTATGCTTACCACTTGCTGTCTCTTCATGGGCGTCCAGTGGGCTAAGGTCGAGGATCTTTGCAGCATACAGTGCATAAGGATCCCGCAGCCATGTTTCCACCTGCGTAACCGACAATTCAGTAGGACGAGCAGTGACGGGGGGCTTTGGCTCCGGCGGCTTACAGGGAGTCACTTTCAGATCGCTATACCCCTGATTACTCCAGTGCAGATACCGCTTTGCTGACGGCAAAGGTCCGCACAAGGCTTCCAGCCGAAACAGCCAGCGGCTGGCCACAGTCGGGCTGCTATCTACTTTCTCTGACCGGGACAGGAATACTTCCTGTGCGCATGCTGCCTGCACAAAATCGTGCGCAGATTGGCCAATTCGGCGCTCAACGGGCGGTAAGCCAAATGCCACGCGCATTTCCCGGTTCAGCCACGGGTCCGGATTTGTCTCGCTTGGCCAGGTGCCTTCATTTAATCCTGCAAGAATCATACGGTCAGCACGCTGCATTCGCGCTTCAAGTGGACCCCAGATGAACAATCTTGGGTGCCGTCCCCAAACAGGGCGTACGATAACGGGCGACAACATTTCCTGAAATAGGGAAGCATAGCCATCTGCACCGCCCGTTTGCATGTCTGCTGCATGTTCTAGAAGGTCTGTCAAGGCGTCCGCAAGCGCTTGCCCCGCTTCTCCCTTCCACAGAGAGGACACCCCGTCCTGATCCCTGGACAGTGTTTCTGCAATCGCAAGATGACATTCCAGTATGGTTCCAAGGGGGGCATTATCCCGAATGGCCCCGTCAAGGGGCTTCAGAATAGTAAACAGTTCAGACAGGGATTGCAGTTCCTCTGCACTGAAAATGCTACTGCCTTTGATATAGCGGGAACCATTTCGCACGCGTGTGTCAGTTTTTCTTACCGCTTGCAGCCTGTCATACAGGCCTTGAATGCCGGATGCCGGTCGCGGTCCCCTAAGAATGAACCGGTCCAGCTTTCGTACAAGCCTGAGCCAGTCACGACGGGCCATACCCATCTGCACCAAAGGGTGTTTCAACAGCGCCAGCAACGACACAGGGGCAAAATGACCCGCAGTTAGATCCGCAACCAACGACAAAAGTCGCCCGGGAATACTTATTAACGCCCTGTCACCACCCGTGTCATCAATCACAATATCAAACCGCGTCAACGCCATCCGAACGTACCGGGCCAATACCCGGTCAGGTGTCACGAGCGCTGCTGTTTTACCCGGTGTTTCGAGCACCTCACGCAGCATCAAGGCAATCGCTTCAGCCTCTTCGCGCCGTGTTGGGGCAATCAATAATTCAAACCCCTCTAGGGCACGGTTGATCCTGTCCTGATCAACAGATGCTTGTTGCCACAGCGCAGTTTGCGCCGCCGGCAAAAGCGCATCGGACAAGACCGACAGACGTGCTTGCTGGTTCTCCATCTCCGTTACTGGCCCGGATATCTGGCTCCATGCCTGAACAAACGACCGGTCGATCTTCAAATACCCAAGAAGGTCCTTCATCGCAGCTTGAGGGTGCGTGTAATCAAGCGTATTCCAGGTATCATCCGTAATATGAGTATCAAACCCGGGCAAAATGATATGACCGTCCGGCAAAGACTGAATTGCCTTCAACAATCGCCGTGTTGCAGGCAGGGTGCCTGTGGTGCCAGCTGCGATAATCATGCCAGCTGGTTTCGTTGTCTCCAGTAATTCCGACAGTAGCGCCATCATTTTATTACGACGCACAGCTGGGTTTACCGCTTTTTCCTCATCCAGAATCAGGGACCAGTTCTGGAAGATAATCGACAGAAAATCCGTGGTTATCCCCCAGTGCTGCGCAAAGTCGTCTGGAACGATATTATTCAGGTTTTTATAATCCAGCCCTTCAGTATCAATCTGATCCATCAACCGGGCCAATTCTGTCGCAAGCCGCCATGCCTGTGGCGGTGCAACGTCCCGAACGTGTGGCAAATGGGCGACCCAGTGAACAATCTGACGGGCGAGAAGCGCCGTTCTACGAACAGAAGCGATTGCCGGGGGTATAGCAGACGGATCAATCCCCGTACCAGCGCCGAGGAAAGTGACCTCATCCTCATCCACTTCGCCAATAGGGCGCATAACCGGCAGAAGGGTAGGTTTTCCTGCCGATCGCCGCAGAAAAGCATCCCGCAGACTGCGCTGGGCACGCCGATTTGGTACATAGATTGTAACCGACGGCAGGCGGAACAGATCCCCATCAAGGCGCGCAATCAAACCCGCGACCAACGTTTCTGCGAAATCATTGGTTGGCGAAACGGTATAAACACAGGTCCGCTGCGTATCCATAGTCATGTCTTTTGTTCCGCTGAGGCGAGACGGGCTACATCTGATGGCAGGATCTTTTCCTCTAGCTGTTGCAGGATATATTCCGCAGACTGTATCCCTTCCTGGGTTCCCACATGCATCCAGTGTCCGGTATGCACAAGGCCAAACAATCTACCTTGTTTGCTGGCTTGTCTGAATATCTCGATATTGGACCAGGCTCCGGCGGGCTGATCTCTGTACATGCCCGGATGTGTGATCATTATGCCGCCGTACATAAAGGGCGCAGAAGGTCTTTCCCCGTGAAAAGAAAGCGTGCGTGTGTCATCTGGCTCCTGAAAGTCTACTGAGGGGAAGAAATCCCCCGCCCCGTCATAGCCAGTTGCCTTCTCTGTAGGTACCAGCAACAGCAGTACATCCATCGTTGCAGGGTCAAACGCTTTTCCCAAACGGCTAAGGGCACCGCCCTCTGGACTTGCGTCACACCACAGTGCATCGCTGTTTATCACGTAAAATGGCCCCGTCCCCAAATGCGGGAGAGCCTTTTTCACCCCGCCCCCGGTTTCCAGAAGCGCGGCACGTTCGTCAGATACCGTTGCTGCACCGCGCCCAATATGCGCCTGTAAATGCGCTTCAATCTGGTCGGCAAGATGGTGCACATTAACAATCGCATGAATGCCGTGTGGTGCCAGATGATCCAGTATCCGGTCCAGAAGACTACGCCCGGCAACTGACACAAGAGGTTTGGGAGTTCTTAATGACAAGTCGCCCATACGGGTACCCTTGCCCGCCGCCAGCACCATTGCTTTTTGAGGTATATCTATCACGAAAGAGACGCTCCCCGCAGGCGTTCCTGCCAGTCAGCATTCCCACAAAAAGACACTGTTCTGTCATCAGGTGTCGGCGCAGAAAAGCGTATCTGAAGCGCTGTGTCCTGCATATCCTCAGGAAGACGGTCCGGCCATTCCACTAAAAACAGGGTATCGTCCAAAACGTCGTCAAATCCAAGGTCATAGACATCCTCCGGCCCTGAAAGGCGGTACAGGTCTGTATGCCAGATCTCTGTCCCATCTTCGAGAGGATAGGACTGCACGATCGTAAAAGTAGGACTGGGTACGTCTGCTCCAGGGTCATCAAGGAGTGCCCTGATCAAGGCCCGGGCAAAAGTACTCTTTCCCATACCAAGGTCACCTGACAACAGCACCATATCCCCCGCACGGACATACTGTGCTAACTGGGCGGCAATCGCCGTCATGTCGCGCTCGGTTAAATTTTCACATGCTACAATTTCGTCATGGGCCATAATGGGGTCCTGCTTACGTGCCTTTCGGTACATCAGGTAGTAGGCAACTTATGGTTATGCCGCAGTCACCGAAACCCGTTAGCTCAAAGATGCCGTCATGCAATTCCGTGATGCTCTTAACCAGTGTCAGATCAAGTCCGGCAGACCGGCGACCACTTAAACGGGCACCACGCTCTATATCCGCTATGGTTCTGTCTCTGTCATGTTCAGATTGACTTACTGTATCAACAGAAACAGTCAGAGCAGTCCAGCCTTCACGCTTATCGGCAATCACTTTCAGCGTACTTCCCACCTGTGCATAGGCAAGTGCAATGGAAATCATATTCACCACTACCTGGCGTAGACGCTTCGGGTCCCCGATAACAGAAATCGGCGCATCTTCGGCGCTTGCTTCCAGGACAACAGATTTAACCTGCGCCCTGTCCGTCATTTTTGCACACGCCGCATCCATCAGGGACAGCAGATCAACCGGAACCCGGTCTATATCCATCTCCCCGGCTTCGATAACCGCAAGGTCCAGCACGTCTGAAATCATATCTTTCAGTTCACTGGCAGCCGACAAAATAGACCCAACCTGTTCAGACTGCTTATCTGTCAACGGACCGCCAATTTTGTGATCCAGCATTTCACCGAAACCAATGATGGTGTTCAGCGGCGTCCGCAGTTCATAAGACATATTGGTGATAAATTCGCTCTTTAACCGGTCGGCAGCTTCCAGCGCATAAGACCGTTCTCTGAGAGCCTGTTCCACCTGATAGCGTTCAGTGACGTCATGCTGGGTCAGCATCATACCACCGTCAGGCAGTGGCACGATAGCAAAGTCAATCACCCGGGCATCGTCGCGAACCCAGCTTCCTGTGCGGGACTTACGTTCAGACATCCACACGGGAAGGTTACCCTGAAATGACTGCGCCCCCTCTTCCCTGGCCTGACCCGGTTTTTCCTTGATCAAGGCGATCAATTCCCCAAGATGCGGCTCCTCTTTCAGCATATCTGCATGAAGACGCCAGATATCGACAAAGGCAGGATTATAAAGCTTTAACCGACTGTCAGAGCCAAACACGGCAATGCCTTCGCGCATGTTTTCCAGCGTTTCCCGCTGCACCTCAACGAGCGTATTATAAGACCGTTCCAGCGCCAGATTATCGGTGACATCCTCAAACAGAATCAACAGACCACCTAGAGGGTGCGGCTGAGTAACAACCCTGTGGGTCGTCCCGTCCGGCAAATGCCACATTTCCTCAAACGGCTCCAATAAGGCGGTATATTGCCTGAGCACATTTTCTTTCCAGGTTTTGAAATCAACCTGCTCGGGCAAGCGTCTGTGTTCCCGCATCAACTCCAGCAGTTCGCTGTGGGATATCTCGTCAGACAATATATCCTCGGAAAGATGGGTTAGCCTTGAAAAAGCACTATTGTAGAACCGCAGTGTTTTGCCTGGCCCAAAGATCGCTACCGGGCTCCGCAGACGGTTTAGGGTCTCGGACTGGGAATCAAGAACACGGGCAAGCTCTGATAAGGCTTCTTCTTCACCGGTGACATCAACAGCAACCCCCAGAACATGATCTTCCTTGCCGACAACAACGTGCGTGACATTAAAAGCGCGGCGCTGTCCGTCGACGACGGCATACTGACGTTCTCTGACAGCTTGATCTGTTTCAAGCGCTTGCATCGGCGCACGAAGCGGACGACGTTCAAATAATTCCGTCTCGCTTTCAACGACCATCCCCGCATTTTTACAGTCCACCGCCTTAACATAGGCCGCGTTAACATTCACCAAACGCAATGACTTATCCCGTATCCATACAGGGAACGGCATCCCGTCAATGGCGGCAGCCAATTCATTCAGTCTGTAATCCATGGACCTGTAGCTTGCGCGGGCCGTACCGGCGGCAAGCTGTGCAAGCCCAAGGCCTGCAGCCTCTTCAATCCAGACGACAGAAACCGGCCACTGGTCCGATAAGGGAATCAAATGCTGGTGATCAATCAGGATTTTTTCGTCTGTTCCTGGAATTTCTGCAACGATCGCGCCTTCGGTGGATTTCTCCCCGCGAAGTTCAGCCTCGATATCCTCTACAACAGTAACAGGCAGCCCCCCAATGCCCTCGTCGCCGGGGAAAAGATCTGTCAGAACCTCTGGCCGTTTTTGCAGACTTAAAACCGCCATGACACTGTCACCAAGTTGGACGGCACCTGACCGCCAGACCCAGATTGGCAAGCGGTGATCGGACCGGATCATCGCCTCCAAAAAACCTGTCATGGATTCAAGGGACCTGGCACGGTCCGTAATTTTGCCGACACGCCAGAGCGCATAGAATGTCACCAGTACCCAGGCAACAATAGCCGCCGGCACCAGATATGCTGCCCCTACATCAAAAAAAACGCGCCAGTTCATGCCCCAAAAGGTCTCCCTTGTTGCGGCTAGACTAGCGCGTGCATTTCCTGCTCACAAGTCAGATATGTGCAGGATAGTTTATTTATTGCCGAATTCTGATTTCAGCGTTTCAACGAGGTCCGTGCGTTCCCATGCAAAACCACCATCCGCATCCGGTGTCCGGCCAAAATGGCCGTAGGCTGCAGTACGTGCATAGATCGGCTTGTTCAGGCCAAGATGTTCCCGAATACCGCGAGGCGACAGATCAACCAGTTCCTGCAGTACTTTTGAAACCCGCACAGGATCAACCTCTGTATTGCCCCACATATCCACATACACCGACAAGGGCTTAGAGATACCAATCGCATAAGACAGCTGGATGGTGCAATTGCTGGTCAAGCCGGCAGCGACAACATTCTTTGCCAGATACCGTGAAATATAGGCGGCAGACCGATCAACCTTGGTCGGGTCTTTACCGGAGAATGCACCGCCACCGTGGGGGGCTGCACCGCCGTACGTGTCCACAATAATCTTGCGGCCCGTCAAACCCGCATCGCCGTCAGGTCCACCAATGACAAAATTTCCTGTCGGATTGACATAAAACTCGTCTTCCGGACACATCCAGCCATCCGGCAGGACACCGGTCACATGTTTCCGAACCAGCTCGCGCAGGTCGTCTTGCGACGTTCCTTCGGTATGCTGGGTGGACACAACAACGCTTGTTGCACCGACCGGGCGACCATCCACATATTTCAGCGTCACCTGGCTTTTGCTGTCAGGCTCCAGACAGGGCGATTCACCAGAGTGGCGTGCGTCCGCCAAAGAGCGCAGAATTCGGTGTGAGAAATCAATGGGAGCAGGCATCAGATTTTCGGTTTCATCACAGGCATACCCAAACATAATGCCTTGATCGCCTGCACCTTCGTCCTTGTTGCCTGATGCATCAACACCCTGCGCGATATGCGCACTTTGTTCGTGCAGGTAGCATTCAAACGCCGACTCTTTCCAGTGAAAGCCTTCTTGCTCGTAGCCAATTTCCTTCACCGCATTCCGGGCAACCCGCTCGATATCGTCCGTGGTGATAGTCTCGGGCCCGCGCACCTCACCCGCAATGATAATACGGTTTGTGGTGACCAGGGTTTCTGCCGCTACCCGTGCTTCCGGGTCAGCACCAAGATACAGATCAACAATCTCGTCAGAGATTCTGTCCGCAACCTTATCCGGATGCCCCTCAGACACCGATTCGCTGGTGAATAGATATTCTTTCATCAGAACCTCCTAGTAACGATAATGATCAGGCTTGAAGGGTCCTGCAACATCAACACCAATGTATTTTGCCTGCTTTTCTGTCAGCTTGGTCAAGTTTACACCCAATTTCGCCAGATGCAGTTCTGCCACCTTTTCATCAAGGTGTTTCGGCAGAACATAGACATCCTTGTTATAGTTCGCATAATTTTCCCACAGCTCGATCTGGGCCAGAACCTGATTGGTAAAGCTTGCAGACATCACAAATGATGGATGACCGGTGGCACATCCCAGATTAACAAGACGCCCTTTAGCAAGAATGATCAAACGCTTGCCGTCAGGGAACACAACTTCATCCACCTGCGGCTTTACTTCTTCCCAGGCATAGTTTGAAAGCGACGCAATCTGGATCTCACTATCAAAATGACCAATGTTACAAACAATCGCGCGATCTTTCATATCACGCATATGGTCCAGGGTAATGATGTCAACATTGCCTGTTGTGGTCACAAAAATATCACCAAGCTTGGCAGCATCATCCATGGTGACGACTTCATAACCCTCCATCGCAGCCTGCAGCGCACAAATCGGATCAATTTCCGTGACCATAACACGGGCACCCTGGCTGCGCAGGCTTTCCGCGCTGCCTTTACCAACATCACCGTACCCGGCAACCACGGCTACTTTGCCGGCAATCATAACGTCTGTGGCACGTTTGATACCGTCAACCAGACTTTCCCGGCAACCATACAGGTTATCAAATTTAGATTTGGTCACACTGTCATTGACGTTGATCGCAGGCACGGCAAGGCGGCCTTCTTTCGCCATTTCATAAAGACGCAGAACACCCGTTGTTGTTTCTTCTGAAATACCTTTTACGTCTTTCATCAGGTCCGGATAATCATTGTGCATGATAACAGTCAAATCACCACCATCATCCAGAATCATATTAGGAACCCAGCCGTCCGGGCCCTTGATCGTCTGATGAATGCACCACTCAGCCTCTTCTTCCGTTTCACCCTTCCAGGCAAAAACAGGAATGCCCGCCGCTGCCATTGCGGCCGCCGCATGATCCTGAGTTGAGAAAATGTTACAGCTGGACCAACGTACCTCGGCGCCAAGCGCGGTCAGCGTTTCGATCAACACAGCTGTCTGAATTGTCATGTGCAGGCAGCCAGCGATACGGGCGCCCTTAAGGGGTTTTGATGCACCATACTCCTCACGCAGAGCCATTAGACCCGGCATTTCGGTTTCTGCAATGGTGATTTCCTTACGACCCCAGTCCGCGAGCGAAATATCTGCAATTTTATAATCAGCCACAATAGCCTCCATGTTGGAATTTGTTGGGGCCCTTATAGCAGGTCAAAGTCAAAAGATAAAGAAATCTTTATATAAAGAATAATACATGTATTAAGTGTATTGTTTTACTCGTCTTCTCCAAACCGGTCCCGAACAAGATCCACAATAATCTGACCAGCCTCGTCAGCAGACTCGCCGTCTGCAATGACGGTGATGCTGTCACCTTTGGCAGCACCCAGCATCATCAGCCCCATGATGGACGTAGCCGTAACCCTAGTGCCGTCTTTCTCGATAAAAAGAGCAGCACCGCACTGCCCCGCTTCTCTGGCCAAACGTGCTGAAGCCCGCGCATGCAAACCACGTTTATTGACGATTTCCACCGTTTCCTGAAAATAACTCATACTATGGTCAGGCACCAAGCAGTGTGCTGGCAACATTAATATATTTAACGCCCGCATCACGAGCAGCCTCGACCGCATCTTCAAGAGACATTTCCGACCGGACACTGGCAAGCTTGATCAGCATCGGCAGATTAATGCCTGCGATAACTTCCACCTTGCCTTTTTCCATCAGCGAGATCGCAAGGTTAGACGGCGTTCCCCCAAACATATCTGTCAGCAACACAACACCGTCACCGGCTTCAACAGAAGCAACTGCATCCATAATTTCCTGACGTCGAATTTCCATATCGTCATCAGGACCAATACATATGGCCTGCATATTTGACTGCGCACCCACAACATGTTCGGTCGCTGCGATAAATTCTTCCGCAAGTCGCCCGTGTGTGACTAGTACCATTCCAATCATCTGAACACCCTATAATAGCCTTACCAGCTTTTTACTTTTACACTCTTTCATCTGCCGGCAATTCCCGATGAAACAGGTTGATCGCCATCCCGTCTTCCGACAGATGACTTGCCATTGTCTCTGCGACCATTACCGATCTATGGCGTCCCCCTGTGCATCCAAAAGCCAATGTCAGGTAGGACTTACCTTCATCAATATATCGCGGTAACAGAAAATCCATAAGATTTTTCAGTTTTTCTATGAATTCCTCAAAACCCTCGTCTGCACGGACATAGTTGGCAACCCGTTTATCGCGCCCCGTCAGTGGCCGTAAATCCTGTGTATAATGTGGGTTTCTAAGGAAGCGTACATCAATGACCATATCCGCATCACGCGGCACACCTTTAGAGAAGCCAAACGACATAAAGGTCACAATCAACCGCGCAGACGCATCAGCCGTAAAGCGCCCCAATATCAGTCGTTTTGTGTCGGCTGTTGTTCTGTCGCTTGTATCGATTATCCCGTCCACATAAGGACGAAGCCCTGCCATCAACTCGCGCTCCTGCTTGATGGCGGACGAAAGCTGCTGATTACGTGCCAGCGGATGCCGGCGCCGTGTTTCTGAAAAGCGTGCCGTCAAAATCCGCGTCGACGCATCCATAAACAGGACGTGCAGCGCAATATCAGGGTCTGCATTCAGCTGGTCCCGGATAGTTCGCAGCTCTTGTGGTGAAAAATACAGCGTCCGACTATCAAGTCCGATCGCCAACGGACGTACCTTGCCGCCCACCTGCATATCCGGCCCGGTTTCAGCCAGTAGCTGCCCAACCATAGTAAGCGGAAGATTGTCGACGGTCTGATAGCCGATATCCTCCAGCGCATTCAGCGCCGCAGATTTTCCAGCCCCGGACAAACCTGTCACGATAACAATATTTCTTTTATCTGCTGATTTCTGGCCGACGGTATCGCCCATATATATTCCCCGCACCAACCTGCTTCATTTCTTGCCACCAGCCAAGCTTTCATGCTGGGCTGCCGGCACCCCCCCAATCAGTCAAGAAAGGTTGCTACAGCTCGGCATTCATTTGCAAGGCATTTCACCACCAATTCGACTTTAATCGGTGCGGATGCCTCAAACGGGGAAATATGGACCGAAGGAACATCCACCCCGCCCAACCGGACAAAACGCTTGGACGGTAAGCGCTCTGGCGGGTCGGCCGGATCCAGCACCACATGGAGCCATAAGGGCACATCCCGCGTGACAGGAAAATCAAGAATTCCTATTCCCCGGACTTCAATTTTACCCACAAGCCTATCTGGTGCCCGCAGAATTAAACGGTCCTCATCGCTGTCGCCGCGCACCAAAAGACACTGATCGTCACTAATCAGCAGCGCGCCCCGATCAATTAACCGCACGGCCAAATCTGACTTCCCGCTGCCGGACGGCCCTGTCAGCAGCACCCCTGCGCCGCGCACAGACACGGCTGTTGCATGCAGATATTCTGGCTTTTGACCCATTAAATCCCCCTAAAGCGCCGGCAAGCGAACTCGGAAACATGCCCCGCAGACCGCGCCATCATCATTCAGGACGTTACTGGCCGTAACAGACCCGCCGTGGGCCTCCACAACCTGCTTGGAAATAGCGAGACCAAGACCAGAGTGACCGCCAAAAGCTTCCTGTTCCGGTCTTTCCGAATAAAAGCGTCTGAATATTTTCTCTTCGGCACCTTCAGGAATACCAATGCCCTGATCTGTGACTTCCGTCACAATATATTTGCCGTCTTTAGCAAGCGTGATAGTTACTGTTCCGTTCTGCGGGCTGAAACTGAGCGCGTTATCAATCAAATTTCGCCAGACCTGTCCCAGACGGCCGTCAATCCCCTGCACCATATATACACCGGCTTCAAAGTCTTCACACGTCACAGAACGGCCCTCTGGTAGATCAATCGTTTTGTAGCCGTCCACCAGCATGGCAATCATAATACCAAGATCAATGGGGTCCATCTGACCGCGGGTCAATTCAGCATCCAGTCTTGATGCATCCGAGATATCCGTGATCAACCGGTCCAATCGTTTCACATCCTCAACCAGAATTGGCATCAATTTATCCCGAACATCCTGCCTGTCGCTATTCTGCAAGGTCTCCAGAGCACTGCGCATGCTCGATAACGGGTTTTTCAGTTCGTGCGCAACATCGGCGGCAAATCGTTCCACAGCATCGATCTGATTATAAAGTGCCGTCGTCATCTCCGACAAAGACCGGGACAAATCGCCGATCTCGTCATTACGTTCCGAGAATTCTGGCAGGCTTTCCTCGCGCCCGATACCGCGCCGGACACGCTCTGCTGCCCGCGCAAGAATACCAATCGGCCGCACAATAGTTCTGCCAAGAAAGAAAGACAGGAGCATGGTCACCGCCATCGCCGCCGCAAAGATCTTCACTGTCGACATTTGCTCGGCACGGACAACCGCTTCAATATCTTCGGTCTGGGCCGTCAGCAACAAAGCACCCAATACACGGCGAAACCGCTGGATGGGTACAGCGACATTGATAACCGCCCGACCGTCATCCCGCACGCGTAATTGGGTCATAGCCTCGCCTTCAAGCGCAGTGGCCACTTCGAGAAAATCAACAGCCCGCATGCCAGGTTTGTCCACATTTGGCGGCATTTCAGGGCGCCGGGTAAACATATCCAGAAACTCGTAGATATAATTCTGGATTTGTTCGCCAAAGGGGCGTTCTGACATAGGAGTCTGCAGTGGTTCTGCTACAACACGTTTATGCCCTGCCAACAATCTGCTGTCTGCGACCATGGTGCCACTGACCGAGAAAAGGCGGGCACGATTTTCCGTAGGCCCGACCAGACGGGTAATAATGGGCCGGGCCAGCGCAATATCAATATCCGTTGCCTCGGGCCCCTCGGGTGTGGTTTCCCCAAGTGCACCGGCAATGATTTCTGCCTGCACCTGTAACGATTCGACCCGCTGCGCAATAAGGTTATCCCGGAACTGTCCAAGATATAAAACGCCCCCGACCAAAATCAGGAGCGCCATGGCATTCACAGCCAATATTCGGAACATCAAAGGGGACAATAGTCTCAAGGGAGCCTGTCTTGCCCCTTCATCATATCCGCGTGTGCTCTTTGACGTCTCAGTCACCACCCATGTCTCTGTAGCGATACCCAACACCGTAAAGTGTTTCAATTGCAGCAAAATCATCATCCGCGCTTCTGAATTTACGGCGCAGGCGTTTAATATGGCTGTCTATGGTTCTGTCGTCCACATAAACATCATCTGAATAAGCGGCATCCATTAACTGATCACGGCTTTTCACGTGGCCAGGGTGCTGTGCAAGTGTTTGCAATATCAAAAATTCCGTCACCGTTAGTGTCACATCCTTACCTTTCCAGGTAACTGTATGACGCACAGGATCAAGCTGCAGATGACCGCGAATCATCACCTCATCTTCTTCGGCCACTTCCTGCGGACCTTCATCGCGGGCCTTGGACATCTCCACCCGGCGCAAGAGCGCTCTGATTCGCTCGATCAACAATCGCTGGGAGAAAGGCTTGCCAATATAGTCATCCGCCCCCATGCGAAGCCCCAGCAACTGGTCAATTTCCTCGTCTTTTGACGTCAGGAAAATAACTGGCATATCGCTTTGCTCCCGAAGGCGACGCAACAATTCCATACCGTCCATGCGCGGCATTTTAATGTCCAGCACTGCCAGATCAGCGGGTTTTTTGCTTAATGCATCCCATGCCTTCTGGCCGTCCGGGTAAGTCCGAACAAGGTACCCTTCTGCTTCAAGCGCGATTGTCACAGACGTCAGAATATTTCTGTCGTCGTCTACCAGGGCAATAGTTGCTGTCATGAAATTCCTCGCTGATACATCAATTAATTCAGTAATATGTGTAGCTTACCACAAATGAGATTGAAAAAAGAATACGACAAAAAAGTGACAGAGACACGACCATGAAATGGCATAATACCAATTGTCCCCACCCATGACCAGAAACAGGTTGATTTTCAAATTAAATTCAGCAATTTTAAGCCACCTGTCTGAAGGCTGGCAATAATACCATTCCCCAGAAAGGGACAAACACCGGGAACGCGCGTCGCCCCCCGGAACACAGAATTTATCCACTAACCACGCTCCAGTAGCGTGATAGCAACGGAGACAATTACCGTGCAAGTATACGGCTCCCGCCATAGTAAAGTCGACTTGGATGCTCAGGGCATCACGAAGACTGGCAACCAATATTGGAACTTGACCACCGAACAACTGTATGAAGAAGCCATCCGCCGCGGCGAAGGCTCTCTCGCAAAAGACGGTCCACTTGTTGTAAAAACAGGCAAGCATACCGGTCGCTCTGCGAATGACAAATTTACAGTTCGGGATGAAACCACTGAAGATACTGTATGGTGGGGCGATGTTAACCGCCCAATGACACCGGAAAACTTTGACCGTATCTACACTGCTTTCCAGGATCATATGAAAGACAAGGAACTGTTCATTCAGGACCTTTGGGGCGGTAGCGATCCTACCCACCGTATTGCGGTACGGACAGTCGGCGAATATGCATGGCACAGCCTGTTTTGCCGGACTATGCTGATCGAACCGGAAGCCGGTGAAATGGCGGATATGGCACCGCAGTTCACAATCATTAACCTGCCAAGTTTCCGCGCTGATCCTGAAACAATGGGTTGCCGTTCTGAAACAATTATCGCGGTGAACTTCTCCAAAGGACTGGTTCTTATCGGCGGCACTGAATATGCCGGTGAAAATAAGAAGTCTGTCTTCTCCATCCTCAATTATCTGCTGCCACCAAAGGGTGTCATGCCAATGCACTGTTCCGCCAACATCGGCCCGGACGGTGATGTAGCGATCTTCTTTGGCCTGTCTGGCACCGGGAAGACAACCCTGTCCGCGGACAGCAGCCGTACCCTGATCGGTGATGACGAGCACGGCTGGTCTGATGACAGTGTCTTCAACTTCGAAGGCGGCTGTTACGCCAAGCTGATCAACCTCAGCGCCGAAGCAGAACCGGAAATTTATGCAACGACCCACATGTTCGGGACAGTTGTAGAAAATGTGGTGATGGACGAAGCAACCCGCGAACTGGACCTGTTTGACAATAGTTTGGCAGAAAACACGCGCGCGGCCTATCCATTGACGTCTATTCCTAACACGTCCGAGGAAAACCGCGGCGGCAAGCCAACAAACATCATCATGCTTACCGCTGATGCCTTTGGTGTCCTGCCTCCAATCTCCCGCCTTTCTCCGGAACAGGCAATGTATCACTTCCTGTCTGGTTACACGGCCAAGGTTGCGGGTACCGAGATTGGCGTGAAAGAGCCGCAGGCGACTTTCTCTGCATGTTTTGGCGGCCCGTTCATGCCGCGCCACCCTGCTGTTTACGGTGACCTGCTGCGCAAGAAAATCGCAGAAGGTAACGTAAGATGCTGGCTTGTTAACACTGGCTGGACCGGCGGCGAGTACGGCACAGGACACCGGATGCCTATCAAGCAGACCCGCGCGATGCTTCATGCTGCGCTGGACGGTAGCCTGAATGACGTATCCATGCGTGTTGATGAGCGATTCGGCTTTGAAGTACCAACAGCGATCGCCGGTGTTGATTCTGCAATTCTGACGCCGCGCGAAACATGGGCGGACAAAGATGCATACGACGCAAAAGCAGATCACCTGGCTGGACTGTTTGTTGCGAACTTTGAAAAGTTCGAATCACATGTTGACGATTCGGTAAAAGCGACTGCGCCGAAAAAACTCGGCTAGTCTGATCTCCAGAATTAAGAAAAGCCCCTGCACTAGCGGGGGGGGTATAGTGATATCTTACAAAAAATAAATGGCTCTCCTAAAACGTTGGGGGAGCTTTTCGTCTTAGAATTATAATATCCATTAAGAGTTGAGAACATTAATGTTGTAGGCTACCGTTCAATCAATAAAATCCATCAATAGTATTGGTTGAATTTTCTTTATGGCATTACTCCATCCAAGAATTGTTGAGAAACACGCACAACATATTAATGAAGTGCCTGAAAACCATGCTGAGATACTTAAGGCGTGGGCTACTAATTTATCACTTGGAAGATACGATAGTGAAATTCAGAACGATGACGTATTCATACAGCGAATTCTCGTTGAGGTTTTAGGGTATACAAGAAGTAGCGATACTCATAGTTGGACCGTAGCCAAAAACCAACCTGTTGGACGCGGAAATGTAGACGTTGCATTAGGGGAGTTCAGCGAAACTGAGACAAAAATTCAAGTACCATTCGAATTAAAAGGTGCCAAGACAAAAGACCTCGATAGTATAATGCCGGGTCGCTATAAAACACCAGTCCAATAAGCATGGGAATATGCAATGGACGCAAAAGGTGCACGATGGGTTTGCGTCTCCAATTACCGCGAACTCAGACTATATGCCGTAGGTTATGGCCGGAAAGATTATGAGGTCTTTGATTTATCCAACTTAAGCAATCCAAAAGATTATGCGCGTTTTATTTTATTACTTTCCGCAAAAAATCTATTGGGGGGTACGACATATGATTTGCTCAAAGAAAGTGAAAAAATTGATAAAGAAATTACCGACCAGTTATATTCAGATTACAAAGACCTGAGAGCAAACCTGATCAAAAAAATTGGAGACGATAATCCTCATCAAGAACCAATTGAGGTAGTCCAATTTGCCCAAACCATCTTAGATCGTGTTCTTTTTATCGCTTTTGCAGAAGACAAAGGGCTATTACCTAAAGACACTTTAAAACAAGCTTATGCGACGAAAAACCCTTATAATCCACAGCCGATATGGGAAAATTTTAAAGGCCTGTTTCACGCGATTGATAAAGGCAATTCTGAACTCAATATTCCTGCATATAATGGTGGTCTCTTTAAACAAACCCTTGAACTAGACACCCTAAATATTAGTGATGAACTCTGTCAGGGCTTCAAGAGGATTGGGGATTACGATTTTGAGAGTGATGTAAGCGTTAATATTCTTGGTCATATTTTCGAACAGTCAATTAGCGACCTTGAAGAGATCAAGGCAAAAGCAGAGGGTATAGAAGAACCTTTAGACAAGAAAAAAAGTAAAAAGAAAAAGGACGGTGTTTTTTATACTCCTCCATACATAACCCGCTACATTGTAGAGCTGGCTGTAGGTGGTTGGTTAAATGACCGGAAGAAAGAACTCGCCGGGGATAGCTTACCTGAGATAACAGAAGAAGAATTCGATCTTCACCGTGTCGATACTAAAAGCAAAAGTTTCACAAAAAAAACTACGCAAGAATTTAAAACAAAGCGGCAACAGATTGCCAAGAAAGTTAGGCGACATATTGACTTCTGGGAAGCATATAAAAATACGCTTTCAAAAATAAGGGTTCTCGATCCGGCCTGTGGTTCTGGGGCATTTTTGAATGAGGTTTTTGATTATCTAAAAAAAGAAGGTGAAGCGGTAAACAGTCAGCTAGCCTATTTGAAGAATGAACAAATCTCGCTCTTTCGTTGGGACACACACATACTAGCGAATAATATTTATGGAGTGGATTTGAATAGCGAATCCGTGGAAATAACGAAGCTATCATTGTGGCTTAAAACAGCTAACAGACAGGAAAAACTCACATATTTAGAAGATAACATCAAAGTTGGAAACTCGCTAATTGACGACCACAAAATTGCCGGAGATTTAGCGTTTAATTGGAGCTCAGAATTCTCCGAAATCATACAAACTGGTAAATTCGATGTAATTGTTGGAAATCCTCCATATGTTTTGTCAAGAGATAATATATTTGACAATTTTAAGGATTATGTAGGAGCTAACTATTCTTTAGTGAGGGATAAAATTAATCTCTACATCCTTTTTATCGAGCTAGGGTTTTCTCTATTAAAAGATAAAGGCTACTTATCATATATTGTACCTAATTCTGTCTTAGGAACAGATTCAGCTATGCTGACCAGAGAATTTCTCTTGGAAAAAGTATCTTTAAATACAGTGCTGAATTTATTAGGAAATACATTTGATGGGGCTAATGTTGAGGCTGCTATTTTTTGCGCATCAAACACAATTAACAAAAAAAATATAGTTAACTTCAAAAATATCTATTCGGCTACAGAACTGGAAACACCATGCTTGTCTGCTCCTCAGGAGGAATGGAAGAAAATTGAATCTTATATCTTCGACCTCCAGAGTTCAGGTGCAGAGTTAGAGACAATAAAAAAAATTGAAGCGCATGCGCCACTATCAAACTTTTATGAAGTAAAAGCTGGCTTGCAGGCTTACGAGAAAGGTAAGGGAACGCCTAAACAAACTGCCCGAG
This sequence comes from Kordiimonas sediminis, assembly GCF_014656395.1. GTDB lineage: Bacteria > Pseudomonadota > Alphaproteobacteria > Sphingomonadales > Kordiimonadaceae > Kordiimonas_A > Kordiimonas_A sediminis. The sequence continues at coordinate 959,079 of NZ_BNCI01000001.1, read as the reverse complement.
ACGTCAAAGACCACATTTATGATTATGACCATAAATACGATGAAGATACTTTTAAATATTTAGAAGGAAAAGATGTACTTAGGTATGATGTAAGCTGGTCTGGAAAGTGGTTAAGATACGGAAAGTGGTTATCTCAACCTCGAGATATTTCTATGTTTTCTGGGCCAAGAGTTTTAATACGAGAGATAACTGGGAAATATCCAAAGCTATTACAAGCTACATATGTTGAGGGCACATTTTTAAACAACAAAAGTATTATTAATATTCTTGCTCTGGATAACGACTACTTGTTGAAGTTTGTGCTTTGCATATTAAATTCTAGTTTGATGGGTTTTTACCATTCCAGAAGAGCAGTAAAAGGAAATCGCAGCATGTTTCCTAAAGCTGTTATTAAAGACGTAAATAATTATCCCATTCCTAGAACTGATATAAAAAGACAGACAAAATTTGTAAATAAAGCAAATTCGATCATAAAAAATAATGAGATGTTAAATTCTACAAGAGAGAAACTAGGACGTTTGATTAAATCTGAGTTCAGAATAGATAGAATGTCCAAGAAGCTAGAAATCTGGTACGAATTGTCTTTCTTCGATTTTATAGCGGAACTTGAAAAGTCTATAAAGCCTGCAAAGCTATCGCTTTCTCAAAAGTCTGAATGGATGGAGTATTTTGAAAAGGAAAAGGCTAGAGTGCTAGATATTAAAAGTGAGATTGATCAGACTGATTGTGAAATCGACAAAATGGTTTATGAGCTGTACGGATTAACGACAGAAGATATTAAATTGATTGAAAAACCCTAAGGATTTATTTGCTAACAGAGAACCAATACAACAGTATGTAGCATTAGGTATAAACCTCCATCCAGAAAACGTCATAGAAGGACCAAAGCTGAGTTAGAAAAACTCCGCAGTTCTCGCTAATGGATGCAGTTCCCCACTCTCTCCCACCTTGTTTGCTTCCTTGCCGACGAGCCTGATTGAGGTTGCAGTGATATGCCGTCGTGTCGTCTCCCCGAAGTCGCAGAAATCACCATTATCAAACTTATCCTCTGTTGATAGGTGATACTGGCACAGGGCTTCGCGGTAGGTTTTAAGCTGGCATTGTTCAACCGCTTCCCCACTTATGCGGTCAAAGGCATTGGCAACAGCTTCATTGTGGTCACTGGCAAAAGGAGCAATCGGCTTGGGTGTCTCAGCCTTTGTGGGACGGCCCCGCTTGGAAGGATCAACAAGACTAACCTCTGGGGGTGGTGCAAACGGTCCGGTCTTGGCTGAGAAGGATACCATAAAGCCAAAGGGCCTTACCTGCTGCGGGTATTCCCGTCCTGCATTCCAGTGGTCCATCCATTTAAGCATGTGGGGGCTTGTGGCTCCGTAGCGGCTAACAGCGGGCTTGTCGAAAGTCGGGTGCCAATTGAGAGCCACCTGATTGGGATGGCCTGACAGATGCGCTTCAATAATCTTGTACCATAGGTCATGCTGCCAGCGTTGCACCCCAATCTCACCTAAAGGGACTGTTGGGGCTGGAACAGCGTCTGAAGTGTCCTCATTGCGGTATGGGGGCCTCAAGTGCCCTAGTCCGTGGGCTGATGCTTTCCTGAGAACAGGGTTGCCTTTACCGTCCCGATTAAACAGGGCATAGCGTTTGGCTGAGATAGCGAGACAGTAAAGAGGTAGGTGTTTTCCTGTCACCTTATCAAAGTTGGTATCTTCCATTTGCAGGATTGATCCGGGCTTCTGGTAGGGATTCAGGCTTTCAAACCATTTGATGACCCTTTCGGCTTTGGTGATAAATGCATCCTGTGCCATCGTCTTTGGCTTGGCCATAGCAATGCTGTCAGTGTCACAGAATACCCAACCAAGTCCTTCATTGAGCGTTAGCTGTTCCGCTAGGGCCAGCATTAGCCGTGCGGCTCCCGTGATCAGCGTCCCCATAAGCGGATGAAAATATTTGCCGGGTTCCTCAATTGCTTTCATGTCCTGAAGGCTTGCGCTGCCAAACTGATCATACACCTTAACGGGTTCGGGCTTTGGGGCGTCATCCCGGTTAATTTCAATGAAGATGCCGTAGCCAGTGGAATTGGCGACAATCTTGATGGCCTTCTCTAGAGGGTTTCTGTCAGCCTTGGCCCTGTCCCTCAAATCAATCAGTTTGGTGAAGACATCATCTCTGTATGGATCAACCGCAAACTCATTTGACCCAAACAGGCATATCGGCTCCATATCCTGTTGTGGCTGTCCCGGCTCAAAGCTGATGGCCTCAATAATCTCCGGGGTTTTGCCAGAAAGGATTTTCGAGGCAATACAGTCAGCAAGGGTCATCCACAAGGAATGGTCTGTGCTTAACTTGTTCAAGCCAATGGTGTGAACGCGGCTATTGTATTTGGCCCGGACCGGATAAATATCATCAGCCGGCTTGACCCGAACAAGGGTTGTCAGCTTCTTCCATGTCTCTCTTGTTTTGAGGTCATCAAGGATGACAGTCTTTAGGAAGTTTCTTGTTTCGTCGGTTGACGTTTTCCAAGTCAGGTCATCCCCGGTCACAAAGGCCCAAAGCCCCATCAGGGCACTAACCGTTGGATACATGGATTTGAAGTCAGCATAGAGAACCTGCCGGATTTCCTTCCTTATCCTGATCTCGGCTCGGCCCCCGTAATAGCTCGACATAATGGTGCCGAAGATGGACCTGTCCAAGTCGGGGTTTGAGGCCAAAAGCGGCTTGATATTCATAAGCTGCAAATAGGCTTTGCCAAGGCTCGCTTCACTGAGGATTTTATGGGCTGGGGTTTCCAGATTGTGCGCTGCATACATATCTAACAGCTTCTCGTAACATTCCCATGTTGTCTGAACGTCTGTCCGGGCATAGTCGAGATAGTCAGTAGTGATTTCCTGGCCGTGTTCTGCGGTTTCCATTTTCCCAGTTTTGACGCCTAAATATTTGCCGAGCGTATCAAGGCTGAAGGACCGGCTCGTGAGAGCTGCGGCCAAGGTTTTCAGGTCGGTGAAATAGCCCCGGAAGGCTGGCGTCTTTTGACCTTTCTTCCGCATGCCGCGGGTGGTTTCCTGCTTGGCGGGTCTAGCAAAATCCATCAGGGCGGCTCTGGCACTCAGATGCTTGACCCGGACAAAGGGATCACTTTTGTATTCAGAAAGCTTAAACGTAAAGCCACCCCGGAACGATCCTCTGGCGGCACCGTGGCCAAGGGCAATGCGGGAGATATCAAAAGGCAGGTTGAAGCCCACGACACAAGCCCTGCGGAAATAGGCATGCTTGAGGAAAACCCGCGTTCTGAACTCCTCAATGGTTTTGAGGGGTAGGCTATGCCTTTCTGCATAGGCTTCCAGAAGATCAACTTCACGGCAGCTTAACGCCTCTGCCGCATAAAATAGTCCTTCCTCAGCCAGCCTTGTTTTGTTCCTGATTTGATAAAAGCCGACCTTGAGTGACTGTGCTGCATCAACCGTTGTTTCACAGTCAAAGATGAGGGAGTAGGCAGATGGTCGTTGCTCTCGCGTTCGGGGTTTGGTGCCAAGGGGTTGCCTGTCCGGTGTCTCCGTATAGGCACGAACTGCAATCTCCTGAATATCGTGACTATTCATCAATCTGCTCCTGACTGTGTGCATTGACGATCAGGTGATTGCCAAACTCCATAAGTTTCTCGGCAAGCAGTTTAAATAGATCAGAGAGGCCCATCAGGAAATATCCGATAGTCAGAAGGTTACGGTCCTGATTGGGGTTGCTGTCAGGATAATCAAGCTGGTTATCACTAAGCTTGCGGTGACAGTTGCAGCAGACGGGAACCTCTGTATCATCATACTTCCGCCCCGCTACATGGTGCTTCTCTAGGCAGAGAACATAATCTTCTCCGCAGATAACGCACATGGGATCATCAAAGCCTAGTCGTCTAATTCTTTGTTCTCTGCGGTCTTCAGCATCAGGTTTGTATTTGGTCATGGGTAAAGTCCTTAATTGGAAATAATTTGATAAATTTCAGCAAAGTCTGGGGTGTCCATCGACGCGATGCGGTGGAGTTCATTGGGGTTAGTTTCAAAGGGAATAAAATTGCCCTTAATGTCGTTGACACCATCCTCAAGAAAAGGAAGAAGGTAGGCTGGTTGATTGGTACTAATGAATTTGCTGACAGCATGGTAAAATGACCCAGCTTTTTCAGCTTCCGAATAGTTCGGGACAGTCACAGCCTTAATGCGGCCATCTGTAATTGCCGCCACCCGTCTTGGTCTGTCATCTGTGAGTATCCATTTACGACCTTGGTGGGTAGCCAACTTATTACCGTAAAGAAACCGCCGGAACTTGTCAGTGGAGACCCCAGCCTTGTTGGCAGCATCTTTTTGGGTTTGCCCATCGCGTAAATGCATCAGGGCTGTTTCAAGCTCCGGGGTGCTTGTGGGTTTTGTTACGCCCGAGGTGATGCCACGCTCCCCAGCTTTGGGGTGGCCTCTGGCCTGAGACCGGCTTAACCCTCTGGCTAAGCCACGCTCAATGCGTCTCCTGTATTCTGCTTTGTAATCGCGTTTCTTAGACACGCTAACGTCCTTTCAAAATGATTCGTCACTTGAAGGAAGCGTTGCGCGAATTTGCGTTGCTGTGGAGTCGGGATAAAGGGAAAAACTATTTGATTCTAATTACTTATTTGAAAATGATTTCCTGATCTTAATTCCAATTAAAATTAATTAATTCAATTAAATTGATTTCAGAATTTTATTTACCTGCTTTTTAATAACGTCATCCCCATACCCTGGACCATAAGGGTCTATGTCTGGATTTTCTTCTTTTATTTCCGCACGAATTAATTCGGCTTTTTCTTTATGTGTTAATAATTCAAATTCAGGAATTTTATCAATACATCTCAATATTGCTTTTTCCCTAATAGCCGCTTTGGATGGTCGGCCAATTTCAGGAATTAAATCCAAATCTGGAAATAGGTCTGGATTTATAATTTTAATTCGGTGGTATGCTTTAAAGCGGCTATGGGCTTCATCATTTTCCCATTTGCATGTAGCCAGCATCCAGAATTCATTCTCTATTCGGGATGCCACACCCGCAAGAGTGGGATAAATCGAATACCCAAATGCAAGTAAATCACCTTTCTTCAATTTCTGAATTAGGGAATTGCGTAATTCATCTTTTAAATTCTCAATTTGATTTGGCCTATTAAGAAGGTTGCCAACTAACTGAATATTACGACCAATATCGTTACCAAATTCCATTTTATGGTTATTTAATTCCAGATACTTCTGACGCTCATTTTCAGTTGCATATTCCAGCCAAGCCTTATTTAAATCAGTGCCTTTTTCCCATATTTTCCGTGGCTTAATCTGCATCTTTTGCTAGAATCCAATATGATATTATTAGTATTTGAATGTAGGGGGCATATTGAACCAGTTATCTCAAAAAAGCGACTCTGAAGCTCAGATTGATGAATGGTCTGAACGCTGCCAATACTGGATTGCCGCCTGTGAAGCTGGCATCCCCAAACGCAAAAGAAGGCAGAGACAACAGACCCCCCTAGTGCTGACCGGGAACGGTGTTTCCCTACATGTGGATAGAGGAACCTTGATAGTCCGTGGTGGCTTTACCCACTTCCCTCAACAGGTCAGGGAGTTCCAGTTCTTCAAAGGAGATTTGTCCTTACCGTCGCGCATTGTCCTCGTTGACGGGTCTGGCAATATCACCCTTGATGCCCTTGATTGGCTCAGCGAACAGAAGGTTGACCTTATCAGGCTCCGGTGGGATGGACGTATTGCTTCCGTTCACTGTGCATCAGGCTATGCCGCTGACCGTCAGAAAGTAACGTGGCAGATTGCGACACGGGCCAACGAGGAAAACAGGCTGAAGTTTGCAAAACCCCTCATTGAAGGCAAGATCAAGGAAACGCTCTACAATCTCGAAAACATTCTCCCCGCTTCCCATTCGCGGGACAAGGCCATTGATCAGGCACATTCGACCTTGAAGCTTCTCAAGGAAGAACCGCCGCAGGATATATCTAAGCTTCTCGCGTATGAAGGACAGGTCGCGCAGGGCTATTTTTTCGCTTGGCGCGCACTAGATATTAAATGGAAGGCTCAGGGGAAATATCCTATCCCTGATGAATGGAAGCGTTTCTTCTCACGGTCATCGTTAGCCGTACTCACAACCCCGTCAAACCGCAATGCAACACATCCTGTGAATGCCATGCTGAATTATGCTTATACGATGCTGGAAAGTAGTGTCAGGATCGAAGCAATCGCAGATGGCTATGACCCCTCAATTGGTATCATGCACGACCGGATGGTGGCTGAACGGCATTCGTTTATTTACGACCTGATGGAACCCAAGCGGCCAATAGCTGACAGGGCTATATTAAAGCTGGTTCAGGAAGAAACCTTCTCAGGGGCAGACTTTATCTTGCAGGAAGATGGTGTTTGCAGACTTGGACCTGAGTTGGCAAGATTGATTGCTCAGAGTTAAACTTGATCTAATTGGGATGAGGGTGCAAATGGAAGGCTTAACGATAGGCGCAATTATAGCCTCAATAATTGGAGGTATAATATTAATCTGGATTGTTTGGATTAAAGACTACTGGTTATTTAAAAACCGAGGCCAAGCGTCAATTGATTTGGCAACAGCGGTTTTTGAGTATTTGGACACTGATGTTAAAGATAAGACAATACTATCGATCTCTATGTCGAAAAAGTTGGGGGATGAACTTGTCAGTCTATACACATCAGGCAAACCTTATGATCAACAGCTTGAAAATGAACTTGTTAAATTGCTTGAGGAAATTATTAGCGGTTTAAAACCATTTATAAGTAAATTGAATGCTGCCAAGGCTGAACTTGATGCACTAAGGGCCGCTGTCATTGCTTTTGACGACAGCGTAAAATGGCGACTAAGAATAGTGAACCACCTTTGCTCTCCCCCCAATCCACATAAAATGGAGGCATGGCATGTACGAGAACAATTACTAGAAGTGAATTGTGCTCCAAGTGATCTGCTAAATGCCGCAAGAGGTGAAGCTTCAATGTTCTTGCGTGGGTACGGGATAAACTGGCTCAAAAGGTGGAAATACAAAAGGTTAATCACAAAACGGCTGAAGGCAGAAATGAAGGAAAAACTGGCAAAAGAATATCGCTCAGTACTGCAACAGTCTGCGTTCGCAAATCGTAAGTAAAGCTGTTATCTAATTCGTTCCGACTAGAAAAAGCCGCCTCCATTTCAGAGAAGCGGCTTTAATCTTACAGTGATGCACGTTGAATTATTTTTTGTGAGATATCACTATACCCCCCCCTGCACTAGCGGGGGCTTTTTTGTGTCTACAGACGCTGCCGGTACTGTTCCTATAAATCCCGCTTCATATAGACCACATCGGCTTCCGGGTTTTCGTTATAGGGGTCCGTTTCCTCGAACCCAAGCGCGCGGTATAACGCCACCGCATTCTCAAGGCGGCGCAGGCTATCCAGCAACATCACAGTGAACCCCCGCTGGCGGGCTTCTTCCATCACCGCAACACTAAGATGCTTGCCAACAGACTTGCCCCACCCGGACGGTGTCACAAACAAGCGTTTCATTTCGCACACAGCATCATCATGCTTCAATAGAGCAACCGCCCCGACAGGCCTGCTGTTATATTTTGCCAGCAACAGGGTTTCATACTTGCTTGGAAACCCGGCCATTTCCTCCTCAAACCCTTGAAAAGCCAGAGACAGGCCCGTTTCCGCCTCCAGCCAGTGGGCGTATTCCTGAAAGAAGTCCCGCACAATGGCAATATCCCGGCGCGATGTTGCCGAATGGATTGTAAGCCCCGCACCCTGCCATTCCATATAATAGTTTGCCCGCTCGTAAGGGGTGTCAGAAGGAAGAGGTTTTTCGACGAAGTCCAACCGTTTATAAAGCCGAATAGCCGGTTGCAGTTTGGTATTGGTCTCCAAAAACAGAAGCGCGCCGCCGACCTCTATAAACCGGTCGAACACCATCTGGCACAGAGCCTCGCCAACGCCGGCACCCTGACAGCTTTTGTCCACACCAAGCTTGGTAAGTTCAAACACTCCTGTACGGTCTGTCGCCTTCATCGCAACAGTGCCAACTGCTTGGCCGTCTTTAAGCGCGAAGAAAATATCGCCCCCTTTGTTGAGGATATAGTCCTCCGGGTTATGAAGCACCAATTCATCAATGGGTTCGACGACAAAAAACTCTTCCAGCCAATCAATGTTCAGCCGGGCGAAATCGGAACGGTACGCGCTCTGATACGGGATAAACTCAAAACCGGGAATATCTGTCATGCTACTAGTCAATCACTTCACCGGGGTACACGCCCCACAAACGCCCCCGCTGTATCCAGCCGTGTTCACCTGCGATTTCCAGTTCACACCAATTTGCTTCGCATTCCAATATGTCACCGATAACTCCTTCATCGGCAAGAATCGTCACCCGCTCTGTTGGATTCGGGTCTGCATACAGCCGGGCAGCACCACCACGAATCATGGCGGTACGGGCACTTGACAGTAACCGCAGATGCATCCAGCCCGTCGAACCTTCGTGATCTCGTACGTTCCGCCACGGCCCGTTTTCCCCAACAACTTCAAGGGGTAAGCCGCTACGCTTATATGTCCATTCAATAGGAAACTGACGCCCAGGCCCTGTTCGCATGTAGGCTTTTTCTGCCTTCAGGGACACGAAGCGCGGTATCGGATTTCCGCTGGCGCCGATCTCCTGTGCCAACAGCCCAGAGGAGCTAAAAAGCAAAAGTGTAAATATTGTTGTGAGTGATTTCAGCATTGTCGCTTACAATCCCGCAGATATCCGTATCATTAGACATTTGAAACAGACGCGCCCATCTGCTAGAGAAGCGGATAAATATGGGCAGGCGACCTATCATTGCCCGTCAGAAAAGGTTATTTTAAAGCATGAGTCAAACAGGAATTTCAAATCGGCCGAAAGTCATCGTCACCCGCAAGCTGCCGGATGATGTTGAAACCCGCATGGCTGAACTTTTTAATGTGACCCTTAATCTTAAAGACGAGCCCTTCACAAAAGAAGAAATGGTCGCAGCTGTGAAGATCGCTGACGTGCTGGTGCCAACGGTTACAGATACACTGGATGCCGATGTTCTTGCCGAGGCCGGAGAGCAGTTGAAACTGATCGCCAACTTTGGCGCGGGCGTTGACCATATTGACCTGAAAACCGCACGGGAAAAGAACATAACCGTCACCAATACACCGGGCGTTCTGACCGAAGACACCGCCGATCTTGCGATGGCACTGTTGCTGTCAGTTCCGCGCCGTATTTTCGAGGGTGAGAAAATCCTGCGAGGCGGCGAGTGGACCGGCTGGACTCCGACATTCCTGATGGGGCACCGCATTCAGGGCAAACGTCTGGGGATTGTAGGCATGGGCCGTATTGGCCAGTCTATCGCCCGCCGGGCAAAGGCTTTCAACATCTCGGTTCATTATCACAACCGGTCACGACTGCCGGCCAAAGTAGAAGCCGAACTGGAGGCAACATACTGGGATGATCTGGACCAGATGCTGTCGCGGATGGACTTTGTATCCATAAACTGTCCCCTGACGGCAGAAACCCATCACCTTCTGAACCGGGACCGGCTAAAGAAAATGCAGCCCCACGCTATTATCATCAATACGGCACGGGGTGAAATTATCGACGAAGAAGCACTTGCCGACCTCATTGAGGTTGGACGTCTGGCCGGGGCCGGGCTTGATGTGTTCGAAGAAGAACCAACCATTAATCCAAAACTACTGGAACTGGATAATGTTGTTCTTTTGCCGCACATGGGCTCTGCAACGATTGAGGCCAGAAAAGCCATGGGTGAAAAAGTGTTGATCAATATTCGCGCCTACACCGATGGCCACAGGCCACCTGACCGGGTATTGCCGCTTTAGCACCGAACAAATCAGCCGAACCAACAGTACGGCACCCCTATCATAACCCTATTATGTAGTTTGAAATTACGGCTATGACCGACCAAAAAAATATTAGAAACTTTTCCATCATTGCCCACATTGACCACGGCAAATCCACACTGGCTGACCGGCTTATTCAAAACACCGGTGCCCTGTCTGACCGGGAAATGAAAAGCCAGGTTCTTGACAGCATGGATATTGAGCGGGAACGCGGTATCACCATCAAGGCCCAGACGGTGCGCCTGGAGTATAAGGCCGATGACGGTCAAAGTTATGTGCTGAACCTGATGGACACCCCCGGACACGTTGATTTTGCCTACGAAGTCAGCCGCTGCCTTGCTGCCTGTGAAGGGTCGCTACTTGTTGTGGATGCCTCACAGGGTGTAGAAGCACAAACACTGGCAAACGTCTATCAGGCCATTGACAATAACCACGAAATTGTACCGGTTCTGAATAAAATTGACCTGCCCGCCGCAGACCCTGAACGTGTCCGCACCCAGATCGAGGATGTAATCGGCATTGATGCATCAGAGGCAATTGCCTGTTCTGCCAAGTCTGGTATCGGCATCAAGGAAACACTGGAAGCAATTGTAACCAGACTGCCCGCACCAGAGGGCGACCCAAATGCGCCGCTGAAAGCCATGCTCGTCGACAGCTGGTATGACAGTTATCTGGGTGTTGTTGTTCTTGTTCGCATCATTGATGGTACGCTGACAAAAGGCCAGCAAGTGAAAATGATGGCCGCAGACAGCACCCATCAGATTGACCGTGTTGGCGTGTTCACGCCTAAAGGTGTAATGGTGCCGTCATTGGGGCCAGGTGAAGTTGGGTTTATCACAGCCTCGATCAAGGAAGTAGCCGACACACAGGTTGGTGACACCATCACAGAAGTGAAACGTCCTTGTGCCCAGGCCCTACCGGGCTTTAAGCCAAGTCAGTCTGTTGTTTTCTGTGGTCTGTTCCCTGCCGACACCTCTGAATATGAAGTTTTGCGGGACGCTCTGCCCAAACTGCGTCTCAATGATGCCAGCTTTGAATTCGAAGTAGAGAACTCAGCAGCTCTTGGGTTTGGTTTCCGCTGCGGCTTCCTTGGCATGTTGCACCTAGAGATTATTCAGGAACGTCTGAGCCGCGAGTTTGATCTGGAACTGATCACAACAAGCCCAAGCGTGATTTACAAAATTCACATGACAGACGGTACGCTTCTTGAATTACACAACCCGGCCGACATGCCTGATGTCGTGAAAATCAACTATATCGAAGAACCTTGGATCGATTCGACCATATTGGTACCAGACGAGCATTTGGGCGCCGTTCTGAAACTGTGCGAAGACAAACGCGGCGTGCAGCAGGATATGACCTATGTCGGCAACCGTGCCATGCTGAAATATAAACTGCCTCTCAACGAAGTGGTTTATGATTTTTATGACCGCTTGAAATCTGTCTCGCGCGGGTATGCGAGCTTTGACTATGAACTGGCAGGCTACGAAAAGTCTGATCTGGTGAAACTGTCTATTCTGGTGAACGCTGAGCCCGTCGATGCGTTATCAATGCTGGTACACCGTTCACAGGCAGAAAGCCGCGGCCGGGCACTGTGTGAGCGGCTTAAAGACCTGATCCCAAGACAGCTCTTTAAAATTCCTATTCAGGCTGCCATCGGCGGCAAGGTGGTCGCACGTGAGACAATTTCTGCCATGCGTAAGGATGTTACAGCTAAATGTTATGGTGGTGACGTAACGCGTAAGAAGAAGCTTTTGGAAAAGCAGAAGAAGGGTAAAGCCAAAATGCGCATGTACGGTAAGGTGGAAATCCCCCACAATGCCTTCATCGCAGCCCTGAAAATGCGCGAAGTCTAACAGGACTGATCCGATTAAGGAGATTTGATGGAACAGCAAGCTGTCGACATGCAGGCTTTGGCCACAGCGGCCAAAGCCGGGGACCCCGATGCCCAGTATAAAATGGCCGCCATTTTATCCGGTGAAGGGCACCGGGAGCAATCGGTAGCCTTGCTGAAGAAAGCCGCCGCAAACGGGCATGCCGATGCCCGCTATACGCTGGCAACATCAACGCTGCTGGGCTTGAATGTGCCCAGAAATCCTGAACATGCCGCCAATATTCTGGCCCCCACAGCCGCGAAAGGTCATTTAGCCTCTGCCCGGCTTTACGCCGTTTTGCAGGCGATGGGGCACGGTTGCGAAAAAAATTGGCCTGCTGCCATCAATAACGTTATGACGACCGTTCAGGAAGGACATGCGGGCGCGTGTCGCGATCTGGCGCTTCTGCTGATCTTATACCGGACGCAGGATGACCTGTCTTTGCAACTCCTTATGGCCGCTGCCAGCCGTAAGGATATTATTTCCGCGATGATTTTGGTTGAACGGTTTCTTCACGGTGAAACATTGCTAACACCGGGCCTAGCGAAAGCATGGTGTGCCCACGCCAAGCAAATGGGCCACCCCCTTGCTTTCCAGTTCGAACCACAAATCAGTGCGGAGCCCGACTTTTCCGAAGTTGCGGTAACCGACATTCCCGACATTACAACAGATGACATAAAAGCCTTGCTGGCAGAACCTGACAGTTTGCCAGTACCGGACGCCACCTATGTACTTGACCGACCACGGGTGAAGACCATCAAGGGCCTGTTCCCGCGCGAAATTTGTAACTATTTGATCGCGCAGTCGGCACCCCGCCTTGCACCGGCACGCATTATCGATCCGCAAACAGGGGCGCTGCGTGAAGACCCATACAGAAAATCCTACACTGTTACCCTGTGGCCCGTAGATATGGATATTGTGCTCTTTGCCGCTGGTGCCATTATGTGCGCGGCAGGGGATGCGCCATCTGACCACGGCGAAATGACCTCTATTCTTGCCTATGAACCCGGCATGCAGTACGGGGCCCATTATGACTGCCTGATCCCTGATGCAGAAGGCAAAAATCCCGAACTGGAACGCAGCGGCCAACGCCCACGAACCGTTCTGGTATATCTAAATCAGGAATACGACGGTGGTGAAACCCGGTTTGTCCGCAGCGAGTATCAGTATAAGGGCGAAACAGGGGATGCAATTGTCTTTGACAATGTCCTCGACGACGGCACCATTGACGAGCAATCTCTGCATGAAGGATGCCCTGTCACCGGGGGTGTTAAATGGCTTGCATCCAAATGGATTCGGGAAAAAACCTATCAGTTTTAAAAAGTTGGACAACCGTCCTGAATTTAACCATGCCGTTTACCCATTATTAAGATGGGGTAAGGTATAAGTGATTCCAGATACAGCAAATTAGCTCCCTTGATCTAACTGTATCACAGCGGAACCGTAGACCTCCCCCCCCATTCTGCGGTTCCGCCCCCCCTCACAAAATTCAAATAACCATAAGTTCCACCGAGATTTAGAAAGCGCGCAACCGCATGTCAGAGATGCACGGAGCTATCTTATCTGCGCATATAGGGCGAATCCCACGTTATCCCTGTAAGCTGTGAAAAAATCTGAGCAATCAATACAACAGAAATAATAGTGGCCATGGTCAGAACGAAACTTGGTGAAACCAAAGACGGATTACCCGGCTGATAGTTCCGGTCACGGTACCAGGCCCAACCCCCGGCGGATAAAGTCAGGACAAGACAAAGAATTGAATAAGGCAGTGGCATTCTGTGGCATTCCTATATTTACGTGCGCCCCTGTATAGCGATTTTCAAATAGTATTCACAGGACTTTCATTCGCATTTATCTGGTTCATAGAACTGGCATTTCAGACCGCGATTGAGTAGGGTTACGGCTTCAAACAATAATTACATGGGGAGACAAATGGTGAAACGCAACCTGTTTGCAGGTGCCACGGCGCTGACCATTGCTTTTTCTGCGGCAGCGACTGCCGAAACGGCAACGATGGACTATCAGGATATTTTCAATCTTGAATATGCAACTGGCGCCCAGCTGGCACCGGATGGAAAGTCCGTTGTCTATGAACGGCGTTCCATGGACATTATGACCGACAGCACCCGGTCGAACATCTGGTCCGTTACACTGGACGGCGCGAAACACACGCCAGTTTTGTCTGGCAAAGCCAGTTACAGAATGCCGCGGTTTTCGCCTGACGGAACGCGCATGGCCTATGTGTCTGCGGTAGAAGGTAAAACACAAATATATGTTCGCTGGCTTGATAGCGGCCAAACAGCACGCGTGACCGACTTGCAAATGGCGCCCTCGTCTTTGTCCTGGTCGCCTGACAGCAGACATATCGCCTTCAGCATGTTCGTGCCTGGCAAACAAACATCCCTATTTACCCTGCCACCAAAACCCAAGGGTGCAACATGGGCCGGCAACGCCAAGGTTATTGACAGCGTTACCTACCGCCGGGACGGGTCAGGCTATGTACCCACTGGTTTTTCCCATGTATTTGTTGTCCCGGCTGACGGCGGCACACCGCGCCAGGTAACATCCGGCGATTTCCATCACCGCGGATCTATTGGCTGGCTGGCTGACAATAAAACAATCGTGCTGTCTGCAAACCGCAGTGAGGACTGGGAATATGAAACCGACAGCGAGATTTATGCTGTTGATACCCTGACCGGTGACTACCGTGCCCTGACTGACCGTAAAGGCCCGGATGCAGCCCCGATAGTTTCAAAAGACGGTAGCAAAATCGCCTATCTTGGCTTTGATGACACATTAATGTCGTCCCAGAATGCCAACCTGTATGTAATGAATGCAGACGGGTCCAGCAAACGAAGCCTGACGGATGATCTGGACAGAGGCGTCAGCGGCATTGAATGGAGCCTTGATGGCCGCGGTATCTACTATAGTTACGACGATCACGGCAAAACATTGGTTGCCTATGCATCAACCGCAGGGTCCAGCCGTATCATCACCAATCAGGTAGGCGGCACGTCGCTTGGGCGTCCATATACAAGCGGTGACTTTACGGTTGCCGGGGACAGCCGCATCGTTTTCACGCAGAACAGAACCGATCGTCCGGCAGATCTGGCTGTGGTTGACCGGATTGGCCGTGTCACACCACTGACAAGCCTGAATGAAGATGTCTTTGCCCACAAGAAAATGGCTGCGATAAGTGAAATTACTTTCAAATCAAGCCATGATGGTCGCGACCTTCAATTCTGGATTGCCACTCCGCCTGACTTTGACCCGTCCAAGAAATATCCCCTGCTGTTGGAAATTCACGGTGGACCCCATTCCGCTTATGGACCAACGTTCTCAGCAGAAGTGCAAATGTATGCCGCAAAAGGGTATGTAGTTGTGTACGGGAACCCGCGGGGCAGTACATCGTACGGTGCAGAGTTTGCAAATCTGATCCATCATAATTATCCATCAGAAGATTATAATGATCTGATTGATGCGGTCGATCAGGTCGTTGCCAAAGGCTACATCGACGAAGATCAGCTGTATGTCACAGGTGGTTCCGGGGGCGGTGTCCTGACAGCATGGATTGTTGGCAACACTGACAGGTTCCGGGCTGCCGTTGTGGCCAAACCCGTCATCAACTGGGCCAGCTTCTCGCTAACGGCTGACGGGGCCCCCTATTTCACCAAATACTGGTTCCCGGACATGCCGTGGAATATTCCGGATCATTATTGGAAGCGTTCGCCCCTATCACTTGTAGGCAATGTATCGACACCGACCATGTTACTGACAGGCGAGGTTGATTATAGAACCCCAATGTCCGAAACAGAGCAATATTACCAAGCCCTGAAACTTCGCAAGATTGACACGGCAATGGTTCGCATTCCTGGTGCCAGCCACGGCATCTATGCAAAACCAAGCAATCTTGTTCAGAAGATCGGTAACATCCTTGCATGGTTCGACAAATATAAGGGCGCTGAATAAACTCTTGTAACCAGATATGACTACGGAAAAAGGGGCCAAATGGCCCCTTTTTACATTCTGGTAGATCATACAAATAGCAACCGCTATCATTCTTCCATAAACAGGACGTCCCCCGCGACCATCGTCAGGATCGCCTTGCCTTTTGGTATTTCCGCAGCAGGTACGGTCATAATATCAATATCAAACGCCGTCAGGTCTGCCGCCTTGCCAACAGTGATAGACCCAAGGCGGTCTGCCGCAAACGAGCCGACAGCCGGCCACAGAGTGAACATTTTCAGAGCATTTTCCCGGTTGACGGCTTCTTCTGCATGCCAGTTTTCGCCTTGGTACCCATTCAGGTCGGTACGCGCCACCGCGGCATAAAACTCAATAAGGGGATCACCGCGTTCAACAGGAGCATCAGACCCACCTACAACGATTACACCGCTACTTATCAGACTTTGCCACGCGTAGGCCCCTATCAACCGTGCATCGCCCAGTCGTGCCGGTGCAAAATGCAGATCACCGATCGCATGGCTTGGCTGCATGCTTGGAATAACACCCAGCGATTTAAAACGCGGGATATCTGCCGGGTTTACAATTTGCGAATGCTCGATGCGCCACATCGGATCCGCAACGACGCGGTCTGCAATCGCCACTTTTGGAAAAGTCTGTTCATACCAATCAAGAACCATACGGTTGCCGCGGTCCCCAATCGCATGGGTATTAATCTGAATACCGCGGCGCAGGGCTTCTTCCATAATCGGCAGTGTTTCTTCTGGCTTCATCATAACAAGACCAGAGGTGTCAGCATCGCTATATTTTTCAAGAAGCGCAGCCCCGCGCGAGCCAAGCGCACCATCCATATACATTTTAATGGCACGTGTAACGATACGTCCATTCTGACTGGACCGGCTACCCGTTTGGAACAAGGACGCACTGTCGCCCATATCCACGGAATTATACACACGGATACCAAGATCGCCCGTATCGGACAATTGTTCCATAATCCCTAGTTCTGACCACGGCACAGACATATTATGCAGCCCTGTCCAGCCGTATCGAGCATAGACAGTACCGCCCGTCACCAACTGTTTTGCTGCAACATCAGGGGTGCTTTCCGGCAACAGCCCGCCGACAAGCGCCATCGCTGTATCAATCAACATGCCCGTTGGTTCACCAAGGGCATTTTTCAGGATATCGCCGCCAAACGGCACTTCCGTCTCGCCCGTAATGCCGGCGAGCTCCAGCGCCTTGGAGTTCGCGACAAGCGCATGGCCGTCCGCACGCCACAGAATCACAGGGATATCTGCAACCACCGCATCAAGATCCCAACGCGACGGGAACCGTTTTTCCGGCCAGTGCGTTTCAATCCAGCCTCTACCAACCATCACAGGCTGATCCGGCTCAGATTCGTTGCGGGCCGCAACGGCAGACACAATACCCGTCAGCGTATCAATGCCTTCAAGGTTAAGGGTCAGCTCACGCTCACCAATACCCGACAAGTGCGCATGCCCGTCAACAAATCCCGGAAACAATGCAGCTCCGTCCAGGGATAATACTGTAGTAGGTGCCCCCACCAATGCCTCGGCACCCGCCCTGGCCCCAACATAAATAAACCGGCCATCTTTAATGGCAACCGCTTCGGCTGTAGGCTGCTGATCGTCGGCCGTGTAGATAGGCCCACCCCATATAACCATGTCCGCAATGTCCTGCGCCGCAGCACCGAAACTAAGTACTGTTGCAACCGCAACTGATAACAGGCTCCGCATATTTTACTCTCCCCAGTGATAACACTTCTGGCTGTACATCCCTGTGATCTCAGGTGCACAAACAGATACTATTTATGTCCCAGTAGACCCCTGATCCTTATCCTTGCCGTCACGCAGCATGGCTTCAAAGCCGTCGGCCTGTCGCCGGCGACGCAGGAAAGCCCAAAAGGCCCCCACAAGCCCCCCTGCTGCAATTGCAGCACCGATCATCATAAAAAAACCGATGACCAGTGCATTCAAACTATAAAGGGACTCGCAGTCGCCTTCACATAAGCCTTCTGTCGGATTACCCACCCAAATACGAAATCCGGCGAAAACCCCAAGGCACAAAACAAGCAGGATAATGATATGACGCGTAGTAAGGACCGGTTTATTCCGCTTCCGTTGGCGTCGTTTTATATGAATATTCTCTGACATGGCGGCACTATGACACAAAGGTTAGCCGCGTCAAAGCCTGACAATGCACCAGACATTAATTCTGTCTGGCATTCCCTCTGGATACTTTTCTGCAGCGTACCTGTGATTAACAGCTATCAGCCTAGACATCTGGTTGTGCTTCGGGGTCAACCGATAAAATATCATGCTTTTTCAAGGCATGGCGAAATTGGTCATATGTGAGACCTGCTTCTTTCGCTGCCTGCCGCTGGTTATAGCGATTACGTTTTAACACGTCTCCGAGCAACGTCCGTTCATACTCTGCTGTCATTGACCGCAGACAGAAGTCTCCTTCAGGTAACTGCGATAAAGACTGGCCAAGACCGTTACCGTGCCCCTTGCCGGTACTGGCTGCTTCTGGTGCTGGCGGCACTGCTACTGTATCGCCTTTAGAAACAGGCAGCCGGTACCCTGGCGGCGACGACAAGGGCTGTGCGGCAACACCTTTGGGCCGAAACGGGCTGGCAAACGGGTCGAAAACAATGTCATCAATTGGCTCTTCGCCGTCCCAGGCGCGGTACACAGCCCGTTCCACCACATTCTTCAGTTCACGCACATTCCCAGGCCAGTGATAATCAAGCATCGCATCCATCGCCCCTTTGGTATATCCGGGGAATTGAAGCCACTCCTGTTCCCGCGCCATCTGCATACCAAAGGTTTCTGCAAGCACCGGGATATCCTCTTTCCTTTCCCGCAAGGGAGGGACGGTGATAACATCAAACGCAAGCCTGTCCAGAAGGTCGTGACGAAACGCACCCACCGCCGCAGCGGACGGCAGATCAATATTGGTGGCCCCAATAACACGGACATCCACCGTCTGGGTTTCAGACCCGCCTACCCGCTCAAATTCCCCGTATTCAATAACCCGCAGGAGTTTTTCCTGCGCACTCATGCTCATGGTGCCAATTTCATCCAGAAACAGACTGCCTTTGTCAGACACTTCAAACCGGCCCTTACGCCGCTTGGTGGCACCGGTGAACGCACCGGGTTCATACCCGAACAGTTCACTTTCCAGCAGACTGTCAGGCAATGCCGCACAGTTCAGCTTCTGATAATTTTCATTCCACCGATTGGAAAGAAAATGCAGTCGGGCCGCAATCAGCTCCTTACCCGTGCCGCGTTCCCCGATCACCAACATAGGGCGATCCAGCGGTGCCGCACGGGAAATCTGGTCCAGCAGGTCAAGGAAAGCGGGGGAGCTGCCAATTATCTGATCTTGTCTATTTTTCATATCCTATATATTAGCAAAATATACCAACCATTAGCAATATAAATCACACCGCACGTCTATGTGAAAAATTTTGTCATTTATTTACAAGTACTTATATTTTTTTCAAAAACTGGCACGGTCGATGCAAAGTAAGAGCACATCAGCGCAACAAGACGCTGAATGACAGCAAAAAGCGAGAAACTTTAAAAAGCGAGGAAAGTTAAGACGATGAACACACTAATAGACATAGCCCTGGCCTCAGAAGCCACCGACCATACGGTTGTGCAAACGGGTGGTCTGATGGCTGCCTTTGGCGATCACCGCCATACGGATAGCCGCGTACCCGATGCATGCCGTCGGGCCCGTCGTGAAAACCGGCGCCGGCGTCGTCTTAATTAATGGTATGGGTTCGGCATAAGCCGAACCCCAACAAGAGAGGCCCACGGACTTGTGAGGCGTCCACGGACTAAAAAATAATAACGAATAAACGACAGCAATATAAAAAGTGGCCAACAAAAGCCCGATCACAATTGCGAGGACAGTAAAGAGAAAGGAAATCCCAATGGGTGTTTTTACCAGACTGACTGACATCATTAACTCCAACATCAATGCTATTCTGGAAAAAGCTGAAGATCCGAACAAAATCATTCGTATGGTCATTCAGGAAATGGAAGACACACTGATTGAGGTTCGGTCAAGCGCAGCAAAGGCAATCGCCGACCAGAAAGACGTGGAGCGTCGTCTGAAGAAGCTAGAAAAAGCCCAGGCTGAATGGGAAAAGAAAGCAGAGCTTGCTATTTCCAAAGGCCGGGATGACCTTGCCAAGGGTGCCCTGATCGAAAAAGCCAAAGTTGCTGATATGGCCGCCCACATGGAAGAGGAACTACAGCATCTTGCCGATGCCCTTTCCCGCCATGAAGAGGATGTCATCAAACTTGATGCCAAACTGCGGGAAGCAAAAGCAAAGAAAGCAACATTGCAGGCACGGCACAAAACCGTATCCAACCAGGTTCGCGTACGCAGGAATTTGTATGACAACCGCATTCAGGATGCTTTTGACCGGTTTGAGAAAGTTGAAACCCGTCTTGACCGTATGGAAGCCGAAGCCGAGTCCTTTGATCTGGGTAAAGGCCAGACACTGGCAGATGAAATCAACAGCCTTGAATCAAACGAGGAAATTGAAAAAGAACTAGCTGCCCTGAAAGCAAAAACAGCCAACGACGGTGGTTCACCAAAAAAGAAGGCCGCTGAATAAAGCCCGAAGGGAGAGGACACCACCATGGAAGTTTTAATGATATTGATGCTGACAATCGTCGTGCCCCTTTGGATCATTTTTCACTATGTGACAAAGTGGAAGCAGATGAAAGGCATCTCGGCAGAAGACGAACTGTCGCTGTCTGACCTCAGACGATCGTCAGACAAACTGGAAGAAAGACTAAGAACAATGGAACGCATCTTAGACAGTGAAGTTCCAGACTGGAGGAGCCGGACCGATGACCTATAAGAACAGACCTACCCGCCTGTATAAAATCCCCCCACAGGGGAATCTAATGGGGGTATGTGCGGGTGTTGCAGACTATCTGGACATAAATGTTACCGCCGTTCGTGTTCTATCAGTAATCGGCGCCCTGATGACAGGGATCTGGCTCTTCGTCATCGGTTATGTAATCCTGGGCTTCGTGCTTGATCCAAAACCCGAGGATTTATACGAAGACGAAACCGAGGAAGAGTTCTGGAAACAAACGCGCACTTCCCCCGAATATTCGGCAGCAGAAATGCGCAAGCGGTTTCGCGATATCGAACGTCGGACGTCTGATATGGAAGCCTATATGACCAGCAAACGATTTAAGCTGGAACGCGAGTTGCGGGCACTCGAAGACTGATCAGGGGATGCCCATCCCGGGTAAAGTCTGGTACCTGCCAATTACGGCCCCATCGGGGCCGTATTTTTTTGTCTAAGGAATAGGATGGCCGGTCACCTAGCCCCCGGCAGCGATCCGGGCCTCCTCCTCGGCAACCGCACGGGCAAAAGCCTTCCTGCACCAGAGGAACGAGGCAATACCAATCGGGGTGGTGATTAAAACCACCAGACTGATGGCATCATCAATCCGCATCGGATCGCCAAAAACATTATCCACAATCCAACCGATCAGGAACGGTCCACCACCGTACCCGACAATACTGGTCGTCAACACATAGAGCGCAATAACCTGCCCGCGCATCTGGTTCGGCGTGATAATCTGCAGACCGGCATAGGCAACACCGGACGGCAGGTTAATGAAGAAGTTAGCCACCCCCAAAATGATCCACGCCATCGTTAGGTCAGACATCTGCGGGAAAAGAACAGACGGAATAAAATATCCCAAAGGCGCTACCATCAACGCCAGAATATGCGCATCTTTTCGTCCTTTGAACACAAGCTTGTCGGCAATCCATCCCCCGACCAGCAGGCCGAGAGAACCGGTAAACAGGCTCATAACACCAAAAGTAATACCCACATCAGCAGGCGACATGCCGTGCTTCCGCATGAAGAAGATTGTCAGGAACGTCGCCGTACCAAACCCAACGCAGGCATTCAGGGACACACCCATACAAAGACCAGACATCGCCCTGGCCCGTGTTTTCAGGAACGCCACAACCTCGCTAACCGGTAAAGACGCCTTATCGCCCGTCAGTCCTTTGCGCGTTGGCTCTTTCAATAACAGGATCAGAACCGTCAGCAGCAAACCAGGGATACCGACGATCAGAAATGTCTTCTGCCATCCACTTAATGCCCCAACCATAGGCAGGGTGATATCTGGCAAGCTTTCGGAAATCTCCAGAACCTTACCGCCGATGATGAAGGCAATCGCTGACCCGACAGGAATTCCCATGGAATAAACAGACAAGGCAGTTGCCAGTCGTTCTTTCGGGAAACTATCCGCAATGATGGAATTGGCCCCCGGCGCCAGCGTGGCTTCACCGACACCAACCCCCATACGCATCAGGAACAGATGCAGATAACTTTGCGCGAGCGCAGACCCGGCTGTCATCAAACTCCACAGTGCCAATCCAACTGCAATCAGCCCCTTACGTGGGCGACTGTCTGCAATGCGCGCACACAATAGGCCAAAGGCCGTATAAAACACCGCAAACGCAAAACCGGTTAATATACCGAACTGAGTGTCACTGATTTCAAAGTCTTCAATGATTGCAGGACCAAGTAACCCCAAAATCTGACGATCAATGAACGAAAATGTGTAAACTACCAACAATAAAAAGACTGTATACCAAGCATAGGTTTTGCTTGGATAGTCATCAGTCCGGTTTTCCATGTGTATTTCCTCTTTACGCCCCTGGCTGGTCGGGCTATTAGCAACGGACAAGCGCGCAATGTCAAGACACAGGGACGCTGACAATGGATTATCTGGATACTACTATCGACGATGTGATTGATACTTTTGAGTTTCTCGACGACTGGGAAGACAAATATCGATTTATCATCGACCTTGGCCGGAAACTACCGCCGCTTGACGCCAGTGAAATGACCGAAGAAACCCGTGTCCGCGGTTGCCAAAGCCAGGTCTGGCTGGTGCCGGAACTGGATGATGCCGGCACATTAAGCTTTCGCGGCGACAGTGACGCCCATATCGTTAAAGGGCTGGTTGCGCTGATGCTCCTGATCCACTCTGGTAAAACACCCAAACAAATTCTGGATACCGACGCGAAAGCCATTCTGGGTCAGCTTGACCTGTCTGCGCACCTGTCCCCCATGCGGGCAAATGGCTTGTTTTCCATGCTGGAACGTATCCGCACCGTGGCAGCAGAACACGCCGCATAACAGCCCTGTACCGCCAGCCTAGTCGTCAATCGCACCGTAGATGATCGATTCCAACTGTCCCCGGAAATCATACGTTCCGGACGGAATAAGCTGAGTCATGAAAATCACGATCATGTCTTCGACCGGGTCGATCCAGAAAATGGTGCTGGCCATGCCGCCCCAGAAGTAAATTCCTTCTGACCCCATCAATCCATTTTGCACTGGATTGACCTTCACACCGAAGCCCAGGCCAAAACCTGTGCCCTCATAAACAGATTCGCTGAAACTGCCGACCGCAATCTGCGACAGGTCCACACCGCCCGGCAGATGATTTTTGCGCATAAAGGAGAGCGTTCGCGGTCCTATGATCCGCGCACCGTCCTGCGTCCCACCATTTAAAAGCATCTGACAAAAACGGTAATAATCCGACAGCGTAGACACCAGCCCCCCGCCACCAGACCAGAATGTCCGATCCTGATACGTGCTTTTGTGAGGGTCATCCTGCAAACGGACACTTTTGTCTGGACGACGTTCGTAACAGGCGGCAAACCGGTCATGCTTGTCTGGTGCAATCTCAAATGCTGTGTCGACCATGCCAAGTGGGCCCAGTATATGGTCCTGGAAATAGTCCTTCAGCGACTTGCCCGATATCACTTCGACGATATGCCCGACCACATCCGTTGCCACAGAATAGTTCCAGCGCTCCCCTGGTGAAAAGACCAGCGGCAATTCGGCCAGCTCATCAATCATCTGGTCCAGTGTATAGCCGGTCTTCGGATGGGCTATACGGCTTCTACCGTATGCTGCATCGACATTATTCTGCTGCATAAAATCGTATGTAAGCCCTGACATATGGGTCAGCAGATCTCGTATCTGCATGGGTCTGGCACTCGGTACGGTCTCAAAAAGCGGATATGCCCCCGACTTCCAGACCTGTAGACCAGCAAAGCGGGGAATAAATTTTTCAACCGGATCCGTCAGGGAGATTTTTCCCTGTTCAAACAACTGCATCAGGGCAATTGAGGTGATCGGTTTGGTCATGGAATAAATACGGAAAATAGTATCCAGTGCCATTGGGGTCTGGCGTTCCATATCCCGAACCCCTTCGGTTTCCAGATAACAGATGCGGCCCCGCCGAGCCACAAGCGTTGCCGTACCTGCCACTTTGCCCGGATCAACATAACGGCTACGCAAATGAGCCCCGATCCGGTCAAGGCCTGCGGCGTTCATACCAACAGTTTCTGGCGATACTTTTTTCACACTTTCCCCCTTCTCAGTGACTGCTTCTATGCCACCAATATACCAAAAGGCCCCTCGCAAGGGGCCTTTACGGTTTAGATCAGATATTTAAAATCCGATTGTTACGCTGATGAATACCAATGTGACCGCAACCGGCGCTATGAACCGAACAAGGAAATACCAGATCCGGAAACTTTCATCTGTCAGCGCAAGTTCTTCCATCATTGTTTTACGGCTGACAAACCAGCCAACAAACAGTGCCGTGAACATACCACCAAGCGGCATGATGATATTATTGGTCAGATAATCTTTCACGCCCATGATATCGAGCCCGAAGAACCTGATATCCGACAGGAAGTTCCCGCCTTGCGAATAGGCTGACAAAACACCGAGCGCAAAGGCCGCAGCACCAATCCAAAGCGTTGCTTTCTTCCGGTCGATACCTTTGCTGTGCTCCAGATACGATACGGACGGCTCCAGCAAGGAGATAGAGCTTGTAATCGCAGCCACACCCAAAAGGGCGAAGAATAGCGTTCCAACAACAACACCGAACGGCATTTCACCAAAAGCAATTGGCAGGCTGACAAACACCAGGCCAGGACCGCCCGCAGGGTCTACATTAAACGCAAACACAATCGGGAAGATCGCGAGACCTGCCAAGAGAGCAACGGCGCTGTCCGCACTGGCAATGGTGAAGGCAGATTTACCGAGATGCACATCCTTCGACAGATATGACCCGTACGTCATGATCGATCCAAGCGCGAGCGACAGCGAGAAGAACGCCTGTCCAAGTGCATTGATTGTCACATCAGGCGTTACCTTGGAAAAGTCGGGATAGAATAGAAATTCAACTGCGCTGGCAAAGTCACCGGCAACCGCCGCATAAATAACCAGAATTAGCAGCATCACAAACAAGGCCGGCATTAGATAGGTCACAGCTTTTTCAAGGCCACCTTTAACACCCTTGTTCACAATCAGGATGGTGATAGCCATAAAGGCCGCATGGCAGATAATGGGCCAGAAGGGGTCAGAAATAAATTCCCCAAACTCCACGCCTGCCTGCTCGGCTGTCATGCCTGCAAACCCCATCGCGGATTTCACCACATAGGCAAGCGTCCAACCGCCAATAACGGAATAAAAGCTAATGACAATGAAGGCACCAACAACGCCGCCCCAACCAACAAGTCCCCACAAAGGACTTCGTTTTTCCTCGGCTGCGATCTTCTTCATCGAGCCAATTGGCGACATCTGACCTCGGCGACCAAGTGATAGCTCAGCCATCATGACCGGCACACCAACAACAAAAATGAAAAACAAATAGATTAGGACGAATGCCCCACCGCCACCAGAGCCTGCCTCATATGGAAATTTCCAGATATTCCCAAGACCAACGGCACTCCCTACCGCAGCCAGCATAAACGCCCAACGTGACGACCAATGTTCGTGTTTAACAGCCATTACGAACGCTTCCCCTACTAAGTTATGATTATTAGCGGGCCATCATAGGGGTAGTCATATCAGTTATCCACCGTTTTTTATCGGCTATCAATTACCCGGCAATATGCCCCTGAACTGCGAATGGCAATACAAAGCCGGTCAGCATCCTGCCACTCTGTTGTGCGAACACCCAACCGCCAGACAGAGCCGGTACTGCTTGCTGCAATCCATTCAACAATATGCCCCGCAAGTGCAGGATATGTCTCCGCAAGCTCCCCGCGGTACCTAACGGCATTTTCCGCAGTTTTATAAGAAGCCAGATGTGCAAACCAAACCCCGTCCGCGGATACGGTTTGTGGTACTTGAATATCCGCTGATGCTGACTGCCGCCCGACAGCAGATTGATTGCCGTTTTTTAGACGCGACGGCTGAGCCCGCGGTGCTACTGCTTTTGCCTGTCCCCCGGATTTACCAACGTCTGGCATACGTACTTTTGCCTCTGGGCGGGCGTTCGACGGTAACCCTGCATGCAGTGCCGGTGCACTTTCCCGGCGCACACCCATATTGTGAAGTTCAGCTGCAAGATGCGCAAGCCGTCTTGCGGCCTCTGCCGCCACCGGGCCACGGGCCCAGACGGTATCGCCGCACGTCACATCAACTGATGGTCCCGCTTCCTGTTGTAACAGCCCGGCATACAGCGACCGTGCCCGAACGGGATGGCCCGCACGTTCTAAAAAAAGTGCGGTATAGAAAACCTGCTCTGGAGCAGACGTGCTGGACAAGGCCTCTTCATAGGCTGATGCGATATCCTCAAGCCTGTCATCGGCCTGGCAAAAACTCTCGCGCGGGATCGGGGCCAACCCGGCAGCTGCCGCACTGGTCACAGGCGAAGTGTTACCACCATCCCCGCCACCAAAGACAGCACACGCCGACAGCAAAAACCCCAAAGACAGTGATGGCACAAAACGGCTGATCATATAAAAGCCCCTATTTTGTATCCAGTATCATACGGTGAAACCGCGGCTGGACCGGGCGCGCACTGCGCCCCATGATGCCGTACGCGGCGTCAATCTGTTCCTTGGACAGCGTTATCGGTGTTTTTAGCACATACCAGTGTACACCCTCTGTGCACGGCGGCGTGGTCAATGACCCCATGTACCGGTAGTAGGACAATGAAAAAGGCATCAAATCCCGCGCATTAATCTTGATGTCCGCAGACCGGAAGGACTGACCGTTCAAAAGCGGCAGATACTGCCAGAACTCGGCTGCGGCCGCATTTTCAGCACCTTCTTCGACCAACACACTAACTATCGCTGTCTCGCCCTTGTCAGAAGTGTGCATCAACTGAATTTCCATAGGGAAAGACTGCCCCATGACCGTATGCTCGCTGGGACTGCGCAGCTCAAACCCCTGAAGGGTGAAACGCTTGTCACCAACATTCAGATAGCTATCCCGCCCGTATGACTGACGAAGGGTTTTGCCGGTATTTACAAGATCAAGATCTGTCACCCTATACTGGGGTTCCAGCGTATGCATGATAACCGGATCGGTACCTTCAATATCGATTGGTGATTGCAGGGATCCGGTCGCGCACGTTCTGTATGCTTGCGATAAAGTACCCCAATTATCGGGCCCGGTAGCACCCGCATACCCCCAATCGGATGTAGTATCTGCTGCAACCGCGCCCAGAAACCCTGCGGCTACGATACTGCCCGTCAGAAAAAGCCGGTATTTCATGCCTGACCTCCTTGCATAGGATGGCTCCTGTCCGCGCATCTGCCAAATTGCAGATGTTTCCCGCCACATAGCCACAATGCCATTGTGCAATGCCTTTCCCCTCTATACCCTGAAAAACACTAAAGAATCAATGTGCTAAGGAAATGACCATGCTGGATATGCGGCCAAATTGCGAACATTGTGATACCGACCTGCCGGCAGATAGCACCCAGACAATGATCTGCAGCTATGAATGCACCTTCTGCAAAGACTGCGCAGAAACAATTTTTGAAAATGTCTGCCCTAACTGCGGTGGCGGGTTTTCACCCCGCCCGGTACGTCCCCAAACAAGCTGGCGACCGGGTGTCAGCCTGCATCACCAGCCTGCACAGAAAGACCGACATCACAAGCCAAAAGATTTAGCTGAATTTGCCGAATTTTCTGCACCGATTAAGAAAGTTGCCCCGCAAAACCGCTAGGATGCCGGCGAAGGTGACTGCGCTTGTATGGCATCTGCCAGATATAGGGCCAGGCCGTCACCGTGCGTATCAATTGTACGCTGGAAACGCGCATCCTGACGGTACATATCAGCCAGAGCTGCATGCATGTCCATGGAACAAGGATAAAACCAGCGATCAATATAGGCCCGGTGATCCTGGACCAAAGACTGCACAACCGGGTCGTCAGGCGCCTTACCAGCACGCATCTCGGTTGCCAGGGCATCAAATATCATACCCTGCTCAGCGTTCAATCTGTCCCAGTCATCTTTTGAATAAGTCCCAGAACGCCGCTGTGATTCCGCATACATTTCTGTATGCCCCCATTTTTCCTTTGCTTCTGCGCCGTAGGCATCAGGGGAAAAACCTTTGAACATTGTTTTATCGGGCCTCGCTTTTTGTGACATTATCTTTTCCTCGCTATCCGTACCTGTTTTTTGTGGTGGCGCCGTGCCGTCAATCGACGCAAGCGCGGTATCAATGGCCTTCAGCATGGTCTCTGTCCTGTCTTTTTTCTCCTCAAGACACTGACGCTGCCGCACCAACATCGCCCGCAGGTCAAAATCAGGTGCATCAAGCGACGCCCGAATATCTTCAAGACTAAGTCCCATTTCACGGCCAATGATAATCTGCTGAAGACGAAAAAGAGCATCCTCTGAATATAGTCGGTACCCCGACGATGTCCTCGCTGTCGGACGTAACAGGCCGATCTTGTCATAGTGGTGGAGCGTTCTGACGGTAACACCAGACAGGGCCGCCACTTCTTTAACCTGATATGTCGTCTTTTTCGTCTTCATGCCTACAGTGTAGGGTCTGACGCCGCGTGAGGGTCAAGACCATTCTGACAGAAAATGGAGAGAAAATAATCTGGCGGGGCCTGCGAACCACCATAAACATGCGGGGTCAGAGGCCAGCCGACCCCCTATAGACACGGAGCGTGCAGGCTAGAACCCGTGCTTGGCGCGCAGGACATCATAGGCCGTCTGGATTTCGTGAAACCGTTCTGCCGCAGCCGGATCACCGGGGTTGGAATCCGGATGATAAATTTTGGCAAGCCTCCGATACTGCTTTTTGATCAAATCCGCGCTTGATCCTGCATCCACCTCCAGAACATCATAGGCCGTCAATTCCGTGGATGAATTGCCGTCGGCATCCACCGCGCCGCCCCATTCAAAGGTACGGGCCTGGGCAAAGGCATCGGCTGATTCGCTGCCATCGTTCATTGCCTCTTTGACTTCATCGTCACTCATGCCCTGAAAATAATTCCAGTTTCTGTTATATTCTGCGGCATGGGGCCTGCAGAAATACCAACGCTCCGGCGAATTTGGCGATTTGGGCGCCGGATGGTCGCCCCGTTCACTACACCCGGTATAATCACACATCCGCACAGGTTCAGCGTCCCGGTCACGACCGTATTCACCCCACCTGGGGAATCCAAAACTTTTTAAATGATCACTGGGCATCTGAACAATCTATTATACTTACCAATATAGAGGCAACGCCGTGTAACAAAAATATTGTCTGAAAACAATGTGAAGCACTATCATATCGACAAAAAAAGGGGCGAATGAATGCAAACCATAGACACACTGATAGATATGGCGGCCAGTTTCCGCGGTAGCCGTGCAGATATCGACGCCCTGATGCCGCAAATCAAAACCCCCGACGCCCTGCAGGCCGTGCCGGATGACCGAATATTGGCTGCGATGACCCGTGCCATTTTCCAGGCAGGCTTCAGCTGGAAAGTTATCGACAATAAATGGGACGGTTTTGAAGAAGCCTTCGAAGGGTTTGTACCAGTACGCTGGAAATTCATGTCTGACGATGATCTGGACAGCCTTC
Organism: Kordiimonas sediminis; assembly: GCF_014656395.1. Classification (GTDB taxonomy): domain Bacteria; phylum Pseudomonadota; class Alphaproteobacteria; order Sphingomonadales; family Kordiimonadaceae; genus Kordiimonas_A; species Kordiimonas_A sediminis. The sequence goes on along the minus strand of NZ_BNCI01000001.1, from coordinate 929,393 downwards.
TGAAAGATACCCGGATCGTCCGCAATGGTCAGAAAATCATCACCGTGCGCGATAATGCCATTTTGCTCTGTGATCTTGAAGACGCTTACGGGTCGGCTGCTACCTGTATCGCTAACTGGCCGATGACGGACTTTATCGGCCTGCTCGACATGCTAAAAAAGCGGGGATCACGGCTTGGCGGCACGTCTGCGCAGTATTTCCTGCGCTCGATCGGGAAAGACGGCTGGGTATTTTCACGGGATGTAACAAAGGCCCTCATACGAGAAGGGGTCATTGACAAAAACCCCACGTCTAAATCCGCCCTAAGAAAAGTACAGACTGCCTTTGACACCTGGCACCAGGAAAGTGGCCGTCCGTACGCCCATATTTCCCGTATTTTAGCCCTAAGTGTCGGCCCTTTATAGGCAGCACCCACACCATGAAAAAGGCCGGTAAAAACCGGCCTTGAAATCACTGTAATTTCCAGTGCTGTCTTTAGTCACCTTCGACAATACGGTGCACCAGCTGTTTCACCGTTGGAATAAACCCGTTCGAATAGAATGGGTCTTCGGCAAAACGAAATGCGTTATGCCCTGCAAACACCAGATTCTTTTCAACAGACCCGTCATGGGCAACATCTTCCAACGTTTTCTGGATACAGAAACTGCGTGGATCCGCAAGCCGGCCCGTGCTGTTCTTTTCATTATCAGCCCAGCTAGAGAAACGACACTGGGACAAACACCCAACACAGTCCGTCTGGTCCTGCCGGATTTCTGACGCTTTATCGTTCGTAACAAAGATCAGGCTATTGTCAGGTGTCTTCATCACCGTGTCATACCCGTCCGCGATCCAGGCTTTCGCCTTTTCAACATCTTCGCCACGCACGAAATATTTCTTACGCTGAATGGTCAATTCCGTATTGAATTCCTCGTCCGGCTTTGGACCAAATGTAACCTGCCGGTCTGACCGGTCAACAAGCTCTCCAAGGAAGCTGTTTTTCACAGCACTGGAGAAGAACCCGGTCGGGCTGAACGTCTGCAAAAGAACATCACCTGGCTTAAGGCTCAGCAACTTCTGTTTCCAGCGATCAGAGATCGGGCTTTCTTTGGTCAAAAGAGGACGCGTGCCGAACTGGAACATAACCGGACCCAGTTCTTTGTTATCAATCCAGTCTTTCCACTCTTTCAGGTTCCAGACACCGCCAGCCATGATGATTGGCACATTATCCAGACCAAGCTTGCGCATAATCTGGCGCAGCTCAAGAACCCGTGGGTATGGATCACCCGGCTCGTTCGGGTCTTCAGCATTGGAAAGCCCGTTATGGCCGCCTGCGCGCCACGGATCTTCATACACAACGCCGCCCAGCAGATCGCCAAAATTTTTATAGGCCCGCGCCCACAAAAGACGGAAAGCACGCCCCGATGAAATAATCGGATAATAATGTGCACCGTATTTTGCTGACAATTCGCCTAGTTTAAACGGCATACCCGCACCGCACGTTACCCCGTGCACCATGCCTTTGGTTTTCTCCAGAACACCGTGCAGAATCTTCTGCGCGCCGCCGAGCTCCCAAAGCATGTTAATATTGATGTGGCCCTTACCGCCAGACAACTCCCAGGCCTTTTTAATCTGATCAATCGTACCCTGAATGGAATACTGGATCATTTCCTCATGCCGTTCACGACGGTTTTTGCCAAAATAATCGTGCGGAATTTTATTGCCGTCTGCATCATAGCTATCGGCCATAACCGCTGAAATCGTACCAATACCGCCAGCAGCAGCCCAAGGCCCGCTGCTATCCGCTGTTGATATCGCAACACCTTTACCACCTTCAATCAGTGGTAATACTTCCTTCCCGCCCACACGGATGGAATCAAGTGAAAAACTCATTCTATACTCCTGGGGTGTTATCCCCTGTTAGCCCTTCCCGGTTTTCCCCTCTACCAGGACACCGAACCGGCACGACTATATCATGCCGGTCATTGTTTGTTGAATCACGATCGTGCGTTTAGTCGCGACCACCCCGGCGTTTTGGTGCCGGAGACGCCTTTGGCGGGCGTGCATCAGGATCTTCTTCGCCAGTTTCCTGATTAACAACCCGCATGGACAGACGTACCTTACCACGTGGATCAACTTCAAGACACTTCACATATACTTCGTCACCTTCGTTCACAACGTCGGTAACTTTCTCTACGCGGTCTTCTTTCAGTTCAGAGATATGAACCAGACCATCTTTGCCGCCCATGAAGTTTACAAAGGCACCAAAGTCCTTAATGCCAACAACCTTACCTTTGTAGATTGTGCCAACTTCTGGTTCTGCAACGATACCGATGATCCATGCTTTCGCAGCTTCAATCTCAGCCAGGTCGCTTGAAGAAATCTTGACGGTGCCGTCATCTTCAATATTGACCTTCGCGCCTGTCTTTTCAACGATTTCACGGATTACTTTACCGCCTGTACCAATCACTTCACGGATTTTATCCGTTGGGATTGACATGCTTTCAATACGTGGAGCATGCGCAGACAGCTCGTCCCGTGCACCTGTCAGAGCCTTGTTCATTTCGTCAAGGATGTAGGCACGACCGCCACCGGCCTGTTCCAATGCTTTTTCCATGATCTCGCGGGTAATGCCAGTGATCTTGATATCCATCTGCAGTGCAGTGATACCTTCTGTTGTACCAGCAACCTTAAAGTCCATATCACCCAGATGATCCTCGTCACCCAGAATATCAGACAGAACGGCAAACTCGTCACCTTCCTTGATCAGGCCCATTGCAATACCGGACACAGGGCGGGTGATTGGAACACCAGCGTCCATCATGGACAGTGATGCACCACAAACCGACGCCATAGAGGAAGAACCATTTGATTCTGTGATTTCTGACACAATACGAATTGTGTAAGGGAAATCTTCCTTGGACGGCAGAACCGCATTTACCGCACGCCACGCCAGTTTACCGTGACCGATTTCACGGCGACCGGTAAAGCCAACACGGCCACATTCACCAACAGAGAAAGGTGGGAAGTTATAGTGCAGCATGAAGTTCGACTTGTATGTGCCTTCCAGGCTGTCGATCATCTGTTCGTCATCAGCGGTACCGAGTGTTGCAACCACAAGACCCTGCGTTTCACCGCGTGTGAACAGCGCAGAACCGTGCGTACGCGGCAGAACACCAACCTCAGAGGAGATGGCACGAACCTGATCCAGGTTACGACCGTCGATACGCTTGCGTGTTTTCAGAATGTTACCGCGGACGATGTCGCTTTCAAGTTTCTTCAGAAGATCACCGACCATTTGTTCTGTCAGTTCTTCATCAGCTTCAAGCGTCTCCGCCAGTGCGGCATAGACTTTGTCTTTTGTCGCATTAATAGAAGCAACGCGATCCTGCTTTGTTGTGATCTCATACGCAGCACGCAGGTCAGCTTCAGCCAGCTCAGCAATCTTTGCTTTCAGATCTGTCAGGTCTTTTTCTTCTGGCAGTTCCCATGGATCTTTCGCCGCTACTTCAGCAAGCTCGATGATCGCATTGATAACTTTCTGCTGCTCTTCGTGACCAAAGTTCACAGCACCAAGCATCACATCTTCTGACAGTTCTTTTGCTTCTGATTCAACCATCAGAACTGCATCACGGGTACCTGCAACTGACAGCTCAAGCTCGCTTTCGCGAATTTCGTCAAGCGTTGGGTTCAGAATGTATTCGCCGTCCTTATAGCCTACTTTCGCAGCACCAATTGGGCCCATGAAAGGAATACCGGACAACGTCAGCGCAGCAGACGCACCAACCATTGCAACGATGTCGCTGTCATTTTCCATATCATGGCTGACAACGGTACAGATTACCTGCACTTCATTTTTAAAGCCCTTCGGGAAAAGAGGACGAATCGGACGGTCAATCAACCGGCTGATCAGTGTTTCTTTTTCTGTTGGACGTGCTTCTCTTTTGAAATAGCCACCCGGGATTTTACCCGCTGCATAATATTTCTCTGTATAGTTCACTGTGAGCGGGAAAAAGTCCTGCCCAGGACGGACTGACCGTGCGCCAACAACAGTACACAATACTGTTGTGTCGCCGTAAGTTGCCATAACGGCGCCGTCTGCTTGTCTTGCTACATGGCCGGTTTCCAGTACGAGAGTGCGACCACCCCACTCGATTTCTTTACGATGTATATCAAACATATTTTAAACCTTATTGCGGATCACACGGTTAACAGTTTCCATCCAGTATGATCCCGGCATGACCCCTATGGCCATACCCCGCTTATAAAATACAGGCACCAATGGCGCCTGTCGGACACGTCATTGTGTCAAATGTAGTGTTTGGTTTTAAAGGAAACTACAAACAAAATCAAAGGCCCTAAAAAACCTGGGCCAGCCCGATGAGGCTGGCCCATTCTTTGATCTAATTTACTTTCTGAGGCCAAGGGCACCGATAAGCTTCGTGTAACGAGCTTCGTCCTTGCGCTTCAGGTAGTCAAGAAGACTACGACGCTGGTTTACCAGCTTGATAAGGCCACGACGGGAATGGTTATCCTTTTTGTGTTCCTTAAAATGCTCGGTCAGGTTCACGATACGCTCAGTCAGTACAGCAACCTGTACTTCCGGAGATCCTGTATCGCCGTCTTTGACGCCGTATTCTTTGATCAGTTCTTGTTTACGTTCAGCAGTAATCGACATCGTCTTCTCCTTAAGTTTACATATTGAAGACCCGAACCGGCTTAATCGTCCCATCTTCAAGAGCCTCAGCGATTGCAATCGGTGTTGCTCCGTCCGTTAACACAACCGTGCCTGGTCGGTCTGCTGCGCCCAGAATTGATCCGCCATGTTTAATGCGGATCGCGTCTTCTTCCGAAATGGCAAGAGCCGGGATGTCGTCCAGCGCTGTCATAACAGGAAGTATATACGCAGCAGCGGGCGCACTATGGCCCAACTCCTCAAGTTTTTCCAGTGAAATTGCGTCTTTTTCGCTAAATGGACCAACCCGTGTTCGTCTAAGAATGGATACATGCCCAAAAGTCCCCAAACCAAGCGCAATATCCCGTGCCAGTGACCGTACATACGTGCCTTTACCACACGTAACTTCAAAGTCACTCCACCCCTCAGACCTATCATAGCCAACATGCCTAAGATTATGAATTTGCACGATTCTTTCCTGCAATTCGACCGTCTTACCCGCCCGTGCAAGAGCATAGGCCCGCTGCCCGTCCACCTTGATCGCACTATAGGCTGGCGGCACTTGTCCAATTTCCCCCATGAAGGAGGGCAGAATATCCTCTATTTCCTGTTTTTCAGGAACCCGGCCACCGTCTGCGACTACCTCGCCTTCACAATCGTCCGAATCGGTCGCCGTGCCCCATGCAACACGGAAAGTATATACTTTGGTGCTATCAACAATGAAGGGCATCGTCTTGGTTGCTTCGCCAAGACCGACAGGCAAAATACCAGACGCCAGCGGGTCCAGTGTACCCCCATGACCCGCTTTTTGGGCCTGGGTGATACGGCGCACTTTACCGACCACTTGAGAACTGGACATGTGCAGGGGCTTGTCAATGACAAGCCACCCATCCACCTTATCTCCCTTGCGGCGACGTCCCATGCGCAAGTACTACTTATTCTGTGGAATCGTCGGAATCAGCAGGCACAACCTTTGTATCGCGCACAACTTTCGGGTCCCGCAATATCTGGTCAATATGCGTTGCCTCATCAAAACTGTCATCCAGTTTGAACCGCAACTTAGGCATATATTTCATATGAACCATCTTGCTCATCTGACCGCGGATAAAGGCTGAATTTGTATTCAGCGCCTTCGTTACAACCAGTTTAGGGTCGCCCCCAAGAGGCATGATAAACACGGTGGCGTTCCTCAGGTCAGGGCTGACCCTGACCTCTGACACCGTGACGGAAACACCTTCCAGTGCTTCATCATGGACCATACCACGTGACAAAACTGTAGAAATGGCGTGACGAATATTTTCGCCAACCCGTAACAGGCGGAGCGATGGCCCGCCTGAGGATTCATGGTCTGACTTGCTCATTGTCTTTCCAGATCATTCAGAAAGATCAGCGCCCCACCTAGAGGGTACGCTGAACTTCTTTCAGCTGATAAACTTCAACGACATCACCTGTACGGAAGTCATGATAGTTTTCAAAGGTCAAACCACATTCCTGACCGGATTTAACCTCGTTCACATCATCCTTGAATCGGCGCAGGTTATCAATCTGCCCTTCGTAGATAATGACACTATCACGCAGAATACGCGCTTTACAGTCATTGCGGATCGAGCCTTCAAGCACCTGACAACCAGCTGCCTTGCCGATCTTGCCAGCGGTAAAGACATCTTTAATCTCGGCCTGACCAATAACATTTTCTTCATATTCTGGGCCAAGCTGACCAGCCATTGCCGCCTTCACATCATCAATCAGTTCATAGATGATGGAGTAATATTTAATCGGAACACCTTCGGTTTCTGCCGCGTCACGAGCCTGCTTATTTGGCCGTACGTTAAAGCCAACGATCAGGGCACCAGAAGCCGCCGCAAGGGCAATATCTGTCTCGGTAATACCACCAACAGCACCGTGAATAACCCGACATTCAATGTCATCGTTACCCGCTTTTTCAAGCGCCTGGGTAATTGCCTCCACAGAACCCTGCACGTCTGCTTTAAGGACAACATCAAACTGTGTAGCCTGATTTTCCTTGATATGGCTGAACATGGATTCGAGTGTTTTAGGTGCTGCACCTGCTGCCTGACGCTTCTTGAGCTTCTCGCCCTGACGGTAGTCAGTAACTTCACGCGCTCTGGATTCGTTTTCAACAACTGCAAATTCATCCCCGGCACCTGGCGTGCCATTCAGGCCCAGAACCTCTACCGGCTGACTTGGTCCAGCTTCCTGTACCTGCTCGCCGCGGTCATTAACCAGCGCACGCACACGGCCCCATTCAGCACCAGCAACAAAGATATCACCAACACGCAGTGTCCCGCGCTGAACCAGTACTGTTGCTACAGGACCACGGCCCTTGTCCAGTTTTGCTTCCACAACCACACCTTCTGCAGGGCGGTCAGGGTTTGCTTTCAACTCCAGCAGTTCAGCCTGCAGATGAATCTGCTCTTTCAAGGCATCAAGACCGATACCTTTCAGGGCAGAAACCTCTACTTCCTGCACATCACCAGAATAGCTTTCCACAACAACAGAGTGCTGCAACAGCTCCTGACGCACACGATCAGGGTTCGAACCTTCCCGGTCAATCTTGTTGATGGCCACAATCATTGGCACATCCGCAGCCTTGGCGTGGTTGATCGCCTCAATCGTTTGCGGCATCACGCCGTCATCTGCAGCAACCACAAGAACCACAATATCTGTCACACTGGCACCGCGGGCACGCATTTGCGTAAAGGCCGCGTGACCAGGTGTATCAAGGAAGGTCAACTTCTGGCCGCCTTCAACCTCAACCTGATACGCGCCGATATGCTGGGTGATACCGCCTGCTTCGCCGGACACTACATTTGCTTTCCGCAAAGCATCCAGAAGCGACGTTTTACCGTGGTCAACGTGGCCCATAACCGTAATGATCGGTGCCCGTGCCTGAAGTGTCTCCGGCGCATCTTCTTCACCAAACAGACCGATTTCCACATCTGATTCGGAGACACGCTTAACTGTGTGACCGTATTCTTCAACAACCAGTTCAGCAGTATCCTGATCCAGAGACTGGTTGATGGTGGCCATAACGCCCATCCCCATCAATGTCTTGATAACAGACGTTGCTTTTTCTGCCATCCGGCTCGCAAGTTCCTGAACGGTAATTGCTTCTGGCAGTACTACTTCACGTGCCTGCTTTGGCTGCGTATCAACAGGCCCCATTGCCTGACGTTTTTGTTTCGCCTGCGCACGTTTAAAGGCTGCAAGACTACGCTGACGACCATCACCATCATCAAAGGCGCGATTGACGCTTAAGCGACCACCCTTGCGGCGATCATCACCGGCGCCACGCGCTGGGCGACGTACTTCTGCCTGGCCTGGCTTCTTATCCTTGGCCTTCTTGCCTTTCTTAGCCGCAGGACGATCTTCAGTAGCCGCCGGATCAGCAGCTTTACGCGCTTCATTTGCTTTACGAAGCTGAACCGCACGGGCTTCCAACTCAGCCTTGCGTTTCGCTTCAGCTTCCTGGCGATCTTTTTCAGCACGGTCCTGTTCAGCTTTTTTAGTAGCTTCTTCTTCAGCTTTCTTCGCAGCAGTTTTTGCAGCCTTTTCCTTAGCTGCGGACTCTGCGGCCTTACGGGCTTCAGCATCAGCATCATAAGCAGCTTTCTCGGCCGCTTCTTTTTTCTTGCGCTCAGCTTCTTCCTTGGCACGACGCTCTTCGTCAGCCTTCCGCTGCAAGGCTTCTTCTTCCGCGCGTTTCTTCGCTTCTTCGAGAACCTTTGCCCGGATTTCCAGTTCTTTTTGCGACAGGGTGCCCGGACCTTCTTCAGCAGCCTTTTTCGGCTGATAAGACTGTGGCTTGGCAGGCGTGCTGGCTGGTGCCGCCGCTGTATCAGCTGCAGAACCTTTCTTCAGAATACGCTTCTTCTTTTTTTCGACCACTACCGCTTTGGTACGGCCTTGGCTGTAGCTCGGCCGAGCTTTACCAGAGTCCGAACCTTTGTTGACGCCCAAAGTAGCGCGTCCGGAAAGCGTCAGTTTCTTGTCATCGGTCATAGTCGTCTTCGTTCCTTTACACCGCACCCATCCGTCCTGTCGGGGGATGGTCAGTCTTCATCGGCAGTATTTCTGCCTATTCCTTCCAGTCGGCCCAAATCAGCCAACAACACGTCCGCTCCGCCACTTTTATACACTATAGCATGGACCACATTGTCCTTGCCAAGGGCGCAGCTAAGGTCATCACGGTTGAAGATTCTGCATATTCGAACCTCCAGGCCAATGGTAGACCGCATTTTTCTTTCACCATCCTCGCTGCCATCACTGGCATGCAGAAGAAGGACCGGCTTTTTGGCGCCGGACTTGCCAAGGTCGGCCTTGATTTTATCAAAGCCGGTCATCACATTGCCTGCGCGCTGTTCCAGACCCAAACGGTCCATCACTCTTTTGCGCAGAAGCTTTTCAAGCACATCCAGCATGTCGTCTCCAACTTGCTGGGCAGAGACTTTTTGCTTCAAAGCCCTGCTGGCTGCACTGAAAAGCGCCCCTTTTTCAAGGGCCTTTTCTATCAGGTCACGGTCAGCCTGTATCCACAGGCCCCGTCCCGGTAATTTTTCTGCCACATCCGGGACCAACTGGTCATCCGGGGAAAGGACGAAACGCACCATCCTTTCCTTCGGCAGGGTTTCCCGCGTCAGGATGCAGCGTCTTTCTGTCTGCTTTTCACGTCCCAACGCTGCCACCATTATCAAGCCTCTGGGCTGACGCTTTCCTCTGCAGCTGCTTCAGTAGCAGCCAAGGCCTCACCTTCTTCGGGTGCGGCTTCTGTCTCGGCGTCTTCACCGCTACCAAACGCTTCTTCTGCAGAAATCCAGCCCAGCGCCACTCGACCAGACATGATCATGTCACTTGCTTCCTGCTCTTCAAGACCGAAATCTTTCAGGATACCGTCTTCCTTGCTGGTCAGTTCATCCGCTGCACAGTAAGAGAAATCTTCAAGCGTTTTAATGTCCGCTTCACCCAGCGCAACCAGCATAGACGGCGTCAAACCTTCCATATCTGCAAGATCGTCAGAAACGCCAAGCTCGATACGCTTCTCGTCAGCGGCACGGGCTTCTGCTTCCAGTACATCTGTTGCACGGCGCTGCAGTTCTTCCACGAGACCATCATCAAAGCCTTCAACAGCCAGAAGCTCTTCAGCTTCGACATAGGCAATTTCTTCAAGCTCGGTAAAGCCTTCTGCTACAAGAAGATGCGCAAGTGTATCATCCACATCAAGGGCATCCATGAAGCGCTGACTTTGGGCCATGAACTCTTCCTGGCGACGCTCAGACTCTTCTGCCTCGGTCATAATGTCGATAGTCCAGCCCGTCAGCTGGGATGCAAGACGCACATTCTGACCACGGCGACCAATTGCCAGAGACAGTTGATCATCAGGCACAACAACCTCTACGCGGGAACGCTCTTCATCAAGAACCACCTTGGATACATCCGCAGGCTGCAGGGCATTCACAATGAAGGTTGCCACATCTTCAGACCACGGAATAATATCAATCTTCTCGCCCTGCAGTTCGTTCACAACTGCCTGAACGCGGGAACCACGCATACCAACACAGGCGCCGACCGGATCAATGGATGCATCGTTTGACACAACCGCAATCTTCGCACGGCTACCAGGATCACGCGCCACAGACTTAATCTGGATGATGCCGTCATAAATTTCTGGCACTTCTTGCGAGAACAGAGCAGCCATAAAATCAGGCTTGGTGCGAGACATGAAAATCTGCGGGCCACGGTTTTCACGGCGCACATCGTAGATGATACCGCGAATACGCTCATTCTGGCGGATATGTTCGCGCGGAATAACCTGATCGCGGCGCATAATTGCCTCGGCCTTACCAAGGTCAACAATCACATTGCCGTATTCAACACGCTTTACGACACCTGTCACAGTTTCGTTCACGCGGTCCTTATAGTCATCATACTGGCGCTGACGCTCTGCATCGCGAACCTTTTGTACGATAACCTGTTTGGCTGTTTGTGCCGCGATACGACCAAAATCCATTGGAGGCAGAGACGAGGCAAGGTAATCACCAACCGCTGCATCAGGCTTGTCAAGACGTGCTTCCACGAGGCTGATCTGAACCGCTGGCTCTTCCACCTCTTCCACAACTTCCAAAACCCGGAACAAACGAATATCGCCGTTAGTTTTGTCAATCTGGGCACGAATTTCATTTTCAGCACCGTAGCGTGACCGCGCTGCCTTTTGAATAGCCTCTTCCATTGCTTCGATAACAATGTCTTTGTCAATCGACTTCTCACGCGCAACCGCATCCGCAATTTGCAAGAGTTCCAGCCTGTTTGCACTGACAGCTGTAGCCATCATCTTTACTCCATCGTCAGTTGAACCTCCCGGGCTCAACAAGGTCAATATATCAGTTCGCGTTCCTGACTACTCACTCTCTGAACGCTTATTCTCCACTGCCTGCATCAATTCATCCGTCAGCAACAATTTTGCTTTTTGGACATCGTCAAACGGCAAGATTACATCGCCGTCTTCCAGTGCAAGCGTAAGATCATTTCCCTCAAGTGATTTCAGAATACCCCGAAACCGGCGCCGGTCCGCAATCTGGGTTTTCATCTCTACCTTGGCATCAAACCCGAGCCAGCGCTCAAAGTCCTTACGTCTGGTCAGAGGGCGGTCAATTCCAGGGGAACTAACCTCCAGCAGATATTCGCCGGGTAGCGGGTCCTCAACATCAAGAAGCGCAGACACCTCACGCGACAACCGCGCACAGTCGTCAACGCTCATGGTACCGTCCGGACGTTCCGCCATAATCTGAAGCGTAGGCTTGCGGCCACCACCATAGGTCACGCGAATTAGCTCGAAGCCAAGCGACTCGACAGTGGGCTCAATCAGTCCCGCAACACCATAATCAGCATCACTCAAAAGAGCAGTCCTTTCTTTGTTCTCCCAAGCTCAATACACCTGAGCCAACACAAAAAAGTGGGCAACCGCCCACCTCGAATAGATTAGGTACTCAAGGAGAAGTGAGCCCTATATACTCTTAAGTGGAGCTGGGAGCAACCCCGAATTCAGCCGTCTACCAGCTTTAGCTGCTTTTACAGCGTGAAAACGGATATTCTAGACCCGTTTATAGCGAAAATAGACTGCCGGACGGCCTTCGCGCAGGGATTTCGCCTCATAGCGCGTCTCACACCAATCATCCGGGCGAATCCGCCAATCGGATGGTCTTTCTGCCTGCCAGACAAAATCATCCCGGTGCGACATCTGGATCGCGGTCCATTCGCGGTAACCTGCGTGATCTGTCCCTACCCGCAGCTCTCCGCCCGGGCGAATGATTCTCGCCAGATCGTCAAGATTATGCTTATTTACAAAACGACGTCTGGCATGGCGTCTTTTCCGCCAGGGGTCGGGATGCAACAGAAACACCCGGTCAACACTGGCATCCGGCAGCTTCCAGATAACATGTCGGGCATCATCCGCATAAACACGGATATTATCGATACCTTCCTCGTCAATTTTACTCAGCAGACCAACAGTGCCGTTGATATATGGTTCACAGCCAATAAAGCCAACATCGGGATTACGCTCTGCCTGCCAGGCCATATGCTCGCCTTTGCCAAACCCAATCTCCAGCCAGATTTTCTTGGCGGCCGGAAACAATGAAACAGGATCAAATGCCGCGTCTCCTTCCGGCAGGTTCACAGAAATAGACGGCAGAAGATCATCCATCAGACTTTGTTTGCGGTCTGACAGGGCATGACTTTTACGGCGCCCGAAAAAACGTTGTTCCGGCTTTTTAAAGGATGATGTGTCTGGTGTATCTTTGCTCATAGTGCCCCTATAGCCTATTGAAACGCAGGGGTCCAGCGCTAGATATCACCTTCTGATGACGTCGTGATATGGCCTGTGAAACAGGCGCTTCCTGAAGACTTAATCGTCAGCACCGGAAGACCGGTTGACTTCTTCCTGTTCTGCGTCACCGATCGCAAGAACCAAATCCATAAGGCGGGCACGGACAGAAGGGTCAGTGATTTTCTCAAACACACGCACCAGTTCAATGGTTTCCCGTTTTGAATATCCGCTCTCAGCCTCAAAAGGGGTTGCTTCATCAGCCATGCCCTTTTTGCCGTATCCTTCTATTTCCTCAGGCATTTCATCGAAGAAATACGCAGGCTCTACCCCCAGGACATTGGCAATTTCAACCAAACGGCTGGCCCCAATACGGTTTGTACCACGTTCATATTTCTGAATTTGCTGGAACGTTAATCCCAATGCCTGACCCAGACCATCCTGGGTAAGGCCCAACAATGTCCGCCTTAGCCTGACTCTGGACCCCACATGAACATCAATTGGATCTGGCATGTCACCCCTCTACTAACAACACTACAGGTAGATGTATTCTATCTTTATTATAGAATTAACCATGAGCAATACGATTAATTTAGAGTCAGCACAATATTTATTTGTTTTTCCATGTAATCGCTCAGAATTACTTACTATTTATTTAGTTTGTTTTTCTTTTTTCTATTATAAAGAGAATAATCAAAAGAAATATTAAGAAACCCGCCAGAATCAGAATTTTTGATGCCGTAGGCACCAAAGGAGCTTCCAACGCTTTTGGCAGGTTAACATTCATTGTGCCGGTAGTATTCAGACCAAGCTTGGACAGTGTCCTGCCGTATGGATCAACCATGGCACTGATGCCAGTGCTGGTACTGCGCAGTAGCGGCAGCCCTTCTTCAATTGCCCGAAACCGCGACAAAGCCAGATGTTGATACGGGCCTTCAGTCAGGCCAAACCATCCATCATTGGAAATATTCAACAACCATTCTGGCCGATTAGACGGGTCGGTCACAGCCCCGGGGAAAATCGCCTCGTAACAAATCAGGGGCGAGAAGGATGGAACGCCGGGCAGTTTTATCGTCTGCGGGCCGGGACCACCAGCAAAGGGAGCCCCACCGACCATCTGTGCTATGCCCAGTTTTTCCAACAGTGAAGCAAAGGGCAAGTATTCGCCAAATGGAACAAGGTGTGTTTTGTCGTACCGAGCGTATAAGTTGGCATTACTATTTACCGCGAACAAACTATTATAATAGGTCAGATTGCCATTCTGAACTTCATACCGCGGTGCGCCGACCAGGGCGTATGATCCTGCCTCCAGTACTTGTGATACCCGCCAACGGACAACAGACCCTTCCCGGTCAAAGTTTTCGCGCTGGACAGAGGTTTCAGGCCAAATAAGAAGTTTGGCGCCCTCTGCGATACCCTCTTCACTATTGCCCCGCGACAATTGCAGATGCTTGTCAAAATGGTCTTCAATCAGATAGGAAATCCATTTTTCACGTTGCTTCACATTTGCCTGTACCACCTTGATCAGCACATTATTATGGAAATCGACCGACGCCGCCCCAAGGCGCACATAGCCGTATGTGAACTGCACACTAAGTAGCGCCGCCGCAAACAGCGACAAGGTTAGCCGGTCTTTAAGCGCCATATCTGACCGAAAGGCATAGATAAGACAGCCTGCTGCCAGAACCGTCACAAAGCTAAGACCATATACACTTCCTATATAGGCTGCCTGTGCCATCAGGGACCAGTCCGCCCACAGGGAGCCAACCACATGCCACGGAAACCCGGTAAAAAGTGTACCGCGCGCCATTTCAAACAACGTCCACAGGACAGCAAACAACAGGATACGCCAACCCGATCGGGGCCATAGCCGCCAACACAGGGCAAAAAGCAGCCCTGTATATATAGACAACACGCCGGCAAGACATAATATAGCCAGCGGTGCCAGCATAACCGGCACGGCATCTTGCTGTGTGAAGCTATACCCAACCCAGGTAAGTCCGGTTGCGAACAGGCCAAAGCCGCCCCACCAACCAACAACATACGCCTGCGCCGTTGACTTTAGACGGTCGATCAACAGTATCCAGACAGGAAAAACCAGAAAAACCGCAGGGAAAAAATTATAAGGCGAGAAGGTCCGAGACAGGAACACGCCCATCAGAAAACTAAGGAAATAAAGCCCCACCGTTTTGCGTGCAAAAAAATCAACCATGGCTTCCATGATGCCGGTTGGTGACTGAGTGTCCGGGTGTCTGCCTACCTGATCCGTCACACGCTATTCCTGATGGGGCGCGTGAATTCGCACCTTTCGAATACGGCGCGGGTCGGCATCAATAATTTCAAACCGGTATCCGGATTCGTGATCAATCATTTCGCCAATTTCCGGTACATGGCCCGCGAGACTAAATACCAATCCGCCCAGCGTATCGAAATATTCGTCTTCGTCACTGGAAATGGCGACGCCAAGCGCCTCCTCCAGTTCAACAATTTCAAGGCGTGCGTCGGCATCATACTTGCCGTTACCAAGCGTCACAAAATCCGGCTCTTCCTCCTGATCGTGCTCGTCTTCAATATCACCCACGATCTCTTCAACCAGGTCTTCGATGGTCAAAAGGCCGTCAGTACCACCATATTCATCCACCACAATTGCCATGTGCGTTCGACTTGCGCGCATCTTCGCCAGCAAATCCATAACCTTCATGGCAGGGGATACAAACAGAACCGGACGGGATATCTGGGATACACGAAAACTCGTCACATCCCCTTCATCCGCGATGATTTTCAGGGCGTCTTTGACGTGCACCATCCCCATAACATCATCAAGCGAATCACGGTACACCGGAATACGGCTATGGCCTGCACCAGAGAAAAGTTTAATCAGATCACCAAATTCTGTCTCAAGGCTGACGGCGACAATATCAGCACGCGGCACCATAATATCGCTTACGCGCAGGGCACCATATTCAAGAATGTTGAACAGCATTACCCGTTCGCCATCACCAAGAACCTGAGAGTTGGTTTCTTCTTCATGTTCTTCGATCGCTTCTTCCAGACTTTCACGCAGGGAGATCTCAGGCGAACTTTTAAACAGGTTGATAAACCGATTCCACAGCGACTCGCTGTCCTGTACTGATTCGATCTCTGTACTCATACAGCTGCCTCCACCACAGCATAAGGGTCTGAAATGCCGAAAGACTGCAGGATACGTTTTTCCAGCGCTTCCATCTCCTCGGCTTCATCTTCTTCAATATGGTCATACCCCAGAAGGTGTAAAAGACCGTGAACCAAAAGATGGTGCAAATGATGAACGAATTTTTTGTTTTGCGCCATCGCTTCTTCAGCCACAACACCGTACGTTATGATAATATCACCAAACATAACCGGTGGGCCGCCACGCTTGGCAAGCGCCGTATAGTCATTGAGCATATCCGGGTCACACCCAGGAAAAGACAAGACATTGGTCGGTTTGTTTTTATCCCGATATTCAGCGTTTAGCTGCTGGATTTCATCGTCATCCACGAAAGAAAAAGAAATCTCGCCCGGTATATCGGACTTGATGCCGATGGCACCAAAGACCGCCGGCACCGTTTTTTCAATTAGAGAATGGCACAGACCAGTCCTGTCCCATGCAGCAGAACGGATTGAAATATCTATTTGAACATCCCCATACCGCAACGGGTGGGGGTCATCATCATCACTGTCATTCATGGCTTGCGCCGCAATCGTCGGGGCCGTCATCTTCCGTCATCTTCGCCGTAGGCATCAACAATTTCTGCCACCAGTGGGTGTCTTACGACATCTTCCCCTGTAAATCTAGTCACAGCAATTGATTTTACCGGTCGCAGGATATCCAGTGCATGTACAAGGCCCGACCGCGTGCCTCGCGGCAGGTCAACCTGACTTGGGTCACCACAGATAACCATACGACTGTTTTCCCCAAAACGGGTCAAAAACATCTTCATCTGCATGGGGGTCGTATTTTGCGCCTCGTCCAAAATTACAAAGGCATTCGCCAGTGTCCGTCCCCGCATATAAGCCAAGGGCGCGATTTCAATCTGATTGCTGGCCAGGCGTTTTTCCACCTGCTCGGCTGGCATCATATCATACAGCGCATCATACAGCGGCCGCAAGTAAGGGTCGACCTTCTCCTTCAAATCCCCCGGCAAGAAGCCAAGGTTTTCACCAGCTTCAACCGCCGGTCGGGACAGGATAATCCGGTCAACTTCACCGGCAAGCATCCGCGACACAGCCATTGCAACAGCAAGGTAGGTTTTACCGGTACCCGCAGGGCCAACACCAAACACCATTTCAGTCTGAAACAGTTTTCGTACATAATCGGCCTGCCCCGGTGACCGCGGCATAATAATCCGGTTACGGGTTGTGATTTTCAGGTCCGCCACTTTAGTCGGCCGTGCATCGTTGCCGCGTGCCACGATAGGGCTCGGTTCAGCCGGTGTGTCGAGGACATCAACCATATTCAGCGCACCGTCCACATCGCCAATATCCAGATCAGGTCGACGTGTCGCCTGATCATACAGATCTTCCAGGACTCTCTGTGCCATAACAGCACGGTCGTGAGCACCCTCAATCGCGATGCGGTTACCACGATTGATAAGCACAACACCAAGGCGCTGTTCTATTCTGGCAAGATTTTTGTCATGCTGTCCAAAAACAGTGGCGGCAAGACGGTTATCTGCAAACTCAACCACAATGGGCTGGGTGGAGGAAGGTGTGCTGCGACCGGATGATTTTTCATCCTGGGTCGCTCTGGCCTTGGCATACATAGTCAAGTGGTCTGAAATCCTTTTAACTACACGGTATCAGGCGTTAAATCAGCTCTCCTCGAAGGCTGTTTGGCCCGCCTTCAGCAATCTGGACACGCACAAGCTTGCCCATATAATCACTGTATGTGGATTTGCCGTTTTCGGCAAGCGTCTTCTCTGCTTTTGTCAGGTCAACATGAACAGCCTGCAGATAGGCACTGCGCCCAATCAACTGACCATCCTGTTTTCCTGTACGCTCCAGCAGTACATCCATTGTTTTACCAATAAATGACTGATTGAAAGCCACTTGCTGTTCATTCAACAGGGCCTGCAGTGCAGCAAGACGTTCGGACTTTACTGCTTCTTCTACCTGTGTTTCGTGCAGGGATGCAGGGGTGCCGGGCCGCGGTGAGTATTTAAAGCTGTAAGCCTGTGCATAATTTACACGGCGCACCAGATCCATTGTCTGTTCGAAATCTTCATCTGTTTCACCGGGAAACCCGACAATAAAGTCAGAGGACAAGGCCAGATCAGGACGCACCTCGCGCAGACGGTCGATAATGCGGAAATATTCGTCCCGCGTATGCTTGCGGTTCATTGCCTCCAGAATAGCGTCAGACCCACTTTGCACTGGCAAATGCAGATACGGCATACATTTTTCAACATCGCGGTGCGCAAGAATCAGATCTTCATCCATATCGCGTGGGTGCGATGTTACATACCGAATACGCTCAATACCGTCGATATCAGCCACCCGGCGGATCAGCTCGCCCAGGCTGGTGGTACCGCCAGCACCATTATCACCGTGATAGGCATTAACATTCTGCCCAAGCAGGGTGACCTCAACAACACCCTTGGCCGCCATGTTCTTTGCCTCGGCAAGCACATCAGCAA
Organism: Kordiimonas sediminis; assembly: GCF_014656395.1. Classification (GTDB taxonomy): domain Bacteria; phylum Pseudomonadota; class Alphaproteobacteria; order Sphingomonadales; family Kordiimonadaceae; genus Kordiimonas_A; species Kordiimonas_A sediminis. The sequence goes on along the minus strand of NZ_BNCI01000001.1, from coordinate 911,245 downwards.
CCGGTCGTGAATATTCAGCACCGCGTGTGTACGGCACCACACAGAAGGCACAGAATTTATCGCACCCTTCCTGCACGGTCAGAAACGCCGCTTTGCTTTTAAAGTCGGATTCTTTAGGCAGGTGATCAAATTTGGCTTCTGCCGGGAAATCAGTATCCATGACCCGCGACTTGCCTGTTTTGGCGCGCATTTCGCTGGCGGATTTCAGCATGTCCGGCAAACGGTGGTAGGTTTGCGGCCCCAAAACCATATCAACAACAGGGGCGCGACGCATCATCTCGGCCCCTTCGGCCTGCGCAACACAGCCCGCTACGGCAATATACATATCTTTGCCGCCATCAGGGCGGGCATCCTTCTGCTGGCGCAGCCGACCAATTTCGGAATAGACTTTCTCAGCTGCCTTTTCCCGGATATGGCACGTGTTCAGGATCACCAGATCAGCACCCTCTGCCTCGTCTGTTGTTTCATACCCGTGAGGTTTCAGCACGTCTGCCATCCGGTTGGAATCATAGACATTCATCTGACAACCATATGTTTTGATAAAGAGCTTCTTACTCACGGCCAACTCCCGTTGTGATCCTGCGGACTAAAGGCACCCAAGGTACCTGCATCCAATAAAGTTGCCGGAAACTATCACTGACCGTGCCAGAGTCAAGCCAGACAAGCATTAAAGCGCCGAAATCCGACTATCGGACCGTGTGAAGGAAGCATTATTCCTCAATGGCAATGAATGGTTTTCTGGGTCCGAATGTCATATCGTGGCGCAAGGCCCGTTCGAGCCCCGCACGGACCGTTGTTTCACAGTGGCTTGCCATTGCCTTGCGGCACCCAAGCTCATCTGCGGAAATCGGAGCATGATATTCAACCGTAGCAACAATCCTGCCGTGACCAAGCACATGCCTCAGATGCGCCATTAATTCCACATCCCCTAACCAGGAAACACCGGATTTCTGCGCCCGTACAAGCGGAATACCATTCAGCTCAGTAAAGGCAAGAGTGACAGGCTGCACCTGCAATTTATGGTCAGAGGCCTCATTCGCCCGCTCGGCAACTGAAAAAAGCGCAGATTTGAAAGGCGCTATGCGCATGCCGTCTGTGTTACTGCCTTCAGGAAACAATATAAGACTGTCACCTTCACGGATACGGTCGACCAGTGCGTCCCGCTGTTTGGCGCTGTCTGTGCGCCGCTCCCGATTCACAAAAACGGTTTTATGAAGCTTTGACAGGGCGCCCAGCGCGCCCCAGGAGGCTACCTCTGATTTCGCGACAAAACTGGCGCCTTTCAGACGGCCACCAAGGATAACAATATCAAGCCAGGACAGATGATTCGCGACAAAAAGAACAGGGCCTTCCTGTTTTCTTTCGCCGTATTCCCGGATATCAACACCGATAATCCGGCAAATTGACCGGTGCCAAAAGCCGACAAGCGGCCACCATTTTTTTGGTGCTACCTTCAGGACAACAACCTGGGAAAAAACCATGGGCAGCGTAAAAAGTGCGATTGCAGCGACCCGGATCATACCGAGCTTTGTCCAGCCGTCCCCGCCAAGCGATGACTTCAGCCCGCCATACTCCGGGGCGGAAGTGTCAGACGCTTTACCACCGCCCCCGACCTGCTGTGACAGACCAGCATCCTTGCCTTCCAGATCAAGTTGGGGGGTGTCTAGGGTCACTTTCCATCTCCTGCCCGACTGAACCGCCTGTCACAGAAAGGTGCAACAAGACCGCGAATCAATCTTTCTTTTTGTTGTCCAGAGGAACGCCGTAAAGCTCCATTCTGTGATCAACGAGCTTGAAACCCAGTTCCTGGGCAATCTGTTCCTGAAGCTTTTCTATTGCAGAATTATGAAACTCCAGAACCTCGCCCGTTTCAACGTTAATCAGGTGATCATGGTGCTCGTCAGACACAGGCTCATACCGGGATCTACCATCACGGAAATCATGACGCTCCAGAATACCTGCCTCTTCAAACAGGCGGACCGTACGGTAGACAGTGGCAATACTGATGCCCTGGTCAACCTCTGTTGACCGACGATATACTTCTTCAACATCCGGGTGGTCGTCCGCCTCATCCAGAATCTGCGCAATAACCCGACGCTGTTCGGTCATCCGCATACCTTTTTCAAGACAAAGGGCTTCAATATTAGACTGCGTGTCAGGCATTTCTTCCGCTGCTCCCACCATAAACTGTTTTGCTGAATGTATATCCAAGACAATTACACGCCTTGCCGCCCCGGCGCAAGGAAACAAGGACAGTTATTAAGGAGAAAAATTGTAAGAATTAAAAAGTTATTTTTTGGCGCGGCCCAAACCGATTTTTTTCGCCAGCGCGCGGCGCTGAATTGCATAATCAGGTGCCACCATTGGATAGTCGGCTGGCAGGCCCCATTTTTCACGGTATTGCTCGGGGGTCAGATTATAATGCGCCATCAAATGCCTTTTCAGCATTTTCAGTTTTTTGCCGTCTTCAAGACAGACAATAAAACCGGGATGAATAGAATCCTTAATCGGCACAGCAGGTTGCTGACTGGTCAGGGCAGACTGGCCTGCGTGACCAAGGGTATCAAGCGTTGTGAAAACCTGTTCTATAAGGGCTGGTAGTTCCCCTACCTGAACATCATTGTGGGCAACATGGGACGACACTATTTCAGTAGTCAACGAGAGCAATTCTTTCTTGTCCAATGTTATCTTATCCATAACCACACCTTTTACTTCCCTACGCTTTCGTCTTTAAGAGATCTGCATTTCTCCAGACAAACCTGCTATTATCACACCAGCAGAAACTCATATGAGTTATGATCCACCTCTTATTAGCGCAGAGGAAAACCCAGACATCACACCACTGATACAGCCCCCCACCTGTCAGTAGTTGTATTATTTAACGTGAAAAATTAACCGCGAAATACCACAGCCTCATTACTTCCCCATACCAAACCAAGCAACCAAACTGACCGTACCATCACGCCGGTAAGTTGCATGCATCCTACCTTCTACTTGCAGTACTCGAAAATCGCCAAGCCAGAGACTGCCGTATAATGTAACGAAAATACAGTTAATATGGATAACACCCCAAGTAAATAGCAAATAGAGAAGAAAATTTATGTTCAAGTTGAACAAAATTTTATTTAACAATAATTAAGCCTGAATATCAGCGCGTCTTCGCTACTTCCATCACTATTTTGGTAATAATTGGGCCGTGTTGATATTTCTTCAAAGTGTATTGACCTATACAGTGCCTGTGCCGCGAGATTGGACCGACGCACTTCCAGAAAAACCTGCTGAATGCCAAGAGAGCGCAGCACCTTCAATCCTTCATGCATCAGATATGAGGCAACACCTTTCTTTTGAGCTGAACGCGCAACCCCAATGGTTAATATCTCCGCTTCGTCAAGAACCGTTCGCACCAACAATATGCCCAGAGGGTCATTATCCTGCAATGCAAGCCAACCGATTGTACCGCCCCCAAGCATCAATTTCGTAAATGCATCCCTTGTCCAGACACTGTCCGGTACATGGATGAAAGCATCTGCGTGCAAGGACGCAGCAATTTCCATTAAATAAGGATTGGCAGGATCAAGGGGTTCCAGACGATATGCCATCCTGGATGTCGTCATGACTATCGGCTTTCCGCAATCTCAAAAACCGCCTTGCCGCGCACGGCATCCGCTTCCCGCAGGTAGCTTGGTTCTGCTGGATTTTCCCCCGGGTTCAAGGATGCCCCAACGCAGGCAAGTGCAATCGGGCAAACAGCTTTCACGTCACTTATTTGTTCTGGGTTAATACCAGCACCCAGATCGCCTGCACCCACAAGTCCGCTACCGATCCAGTGTCCTCCCTGAGGGACTGTATCATCAATCACACGGGATAAATCTTCGTTCACTGGCTTCCCTAACGACAGGGGTACTGTGCATGCCGTACCGAAAGCATCCTTTTCAGCGCAGGTAAAAGACTGTGCAAAGACCTGTCCACCGCGGCCCTTAAGGATCGCATGAACAGTCCCAGACATTTTCGCACTGGCAGCCAGCGCCTGCAGGGACGACACCCCAACGGCGGGAACCGAAAGCGCAAGCGCCAAACCGCGCGCGACCGATAACCCAATACGCAGCCCCGTAAAGGTTCCCGGCCCGGCAACCACGGCTATACGGTCCAGATTTTCATATTTTTTATCTGCTGCCTGCAGTAGCTCCTCGATCATCGGCAGTAACCGTTCCGCATGGCCGCGCCCAAGGTTCTCTGACTTTGAGGCTAAGGCTCGTATCCCCGTCTCATCACAGACATCCACAACAGCTGCAGAACAAAAGCCTTCACACGTATCAATCGACAGTACAAGCATACTAGAGACCCTACAGAATGTCGCAGGCCGTGCCGAACGGCAGGCGCGGACTACGCGGGAAAATTCCCTCGCTTGTGCCGTAGCCAATTGAACAGATGAAGTTCGTCACAACGTTGCTGTCCTTGAAAAACAGATCATCAACCCCGTTCTGGTCAAAGCCGGACATCGGCCCGCAATCAAGACCCAAGGAACGCGCCGCCAACATCAAATACGCCCCCTGCAGGGAGCTATTCCGAAAGGCAGTTGTTGCCGCAACTTCCGGGTCAGCAAACCAGGAAGATGCCTCCGGATTATGCGGGAAAAGGTCTGGCAAATGGTCGGCAAAAGACCGGTTCATTCCAATCACCACCGTCACAGGTGCCGCCAGCACCTTTTCATCATTCCCCGGCATCATCACTGCGCTTAACTTCTGCTTCATGTCGGCAGAGCGCACAAAAATAAACCGCGCGGGCGAACAATTAGCACTTGTTGGGCCCATTTTTGTCAAATCATACAAGTGCTTAATCTGACTTTCTGTGACCTCCCGGTCTGACCAGACATTGATCGTACGCGCAGATGTAAACAATTGATCTAGGGCGTTCTGGCTCAGGGGGGTGTGCATCCTGCTTGCTCCTCTCACACAAACATGGTTATACCGGGACACGTCCATATTTCCGGCACTTTTATGGTGATACTGCCGGCAATATCGGTGATTACAAACTAGCATGCAAGGGTATTAGACGTAATGCAGACAGAAAGACATTTTTCCAGCCTTCGGACACTGGTTATTATGGGCCTGTTATTTTGTGCATCCCTGATGGGTGCATCAAAACCCTTGTCCGCAGACCCCTCTGCAGTCATCTTAATGTATCACCGGTTCGGTGAAAATGACTATCCGTCCACAAATATCCAGTTGGATCAGTTCCGTAACCACATTGCCGAATTGAAAAAAGACAAGTATCAGTTTTTGCCCCTGCGCGAGATTGTCAGGCGGCTAAAAAACCATGAAGACTTACCCAGTCATACAATCGCTATCACAGTTGATGATGCCTATAAGTCCTTTCAAACGCACGGTTGGCCCATTTTGAAAGAGGCGGGTATTCCGGTTACTCTTTTTGTCTCCACTGGTGCCGTGGATGCAGGCCATCCAAACTATTTATCCTGGGACGATATACGCACCCTTCAAAATGAGGGCGTGCAGATAGAACATCACGGCAAAGACCATTTGCATATGGTTCATGCCGGAACCAACAAGGCAGCAATCGATATCAAAGCAGCAAGCGACAGGTTTCAGGCAGAGATTGGCCGTGTCCCGACCTTGTTTGCCTATCCTTATGGAGAATATAGCCAGGACATCGCCAGCCTTGTAGCAGACATGGGATTTGAAGGCGCTTTTGCTCAATTTTCCAGTGTCGCCTCCTTCTCGTCTCAGACCTTTGCCCTGCCGCGCTTTCCAATCAATGAACGATACGGCGATATGGACCGCTTGCGGCTGATTGCCAACTCACAGGCCTTGCCGGTAAGCGATATCACACCCGCAAATCCCGTGCTGACGGAAACGACGAACCCACCGCTGTTTGGATTCACTGTAGATGTGCCGGTAGAAGGGCTTAAGAACCTTGCTTGCTATCCAAGTCATTTAGGCAAACGCGCCGACATAGTCTCGTTGAACGGCGGCAACCGGATTGAGGTTCGTTTCGAAAAGCCCTTCCCTGCGGGCCGCAGCAGAATCAATTGCACACTGCCTGGTAAAAATGGCCGCTGGTACTGGCTTGGTCAGTATTTTCTGGTGACCGGCGGCGCCCTTGATTAAGGGCACAGCCAACAGTGAGACGTCTATAAACACAAACGGCACCGATACGGTCAATGTATCCAGTGCCGCATGATGCTCACAGTACGCGGAATAACCTATTCTACCGCCCGGACATCGACAACTTCCGGCACATAATATTTCAGCAGATTTTCAATACCATGCTTCAATGTCATGGTCGAACTTGGACACCCCGCGCACGCACCCTGCATTTGTAGATACACGACACCTTCTTTAAACCCGTGGAACACAATATCACCACCATCCTGGGCAACCGCAGGTCGGACCTTTTCTTCAAGTAGTGTCTTAATCTGTTCCACAATTTCCAGATCTTCGTCCGCCGTGTCCATGCTCTCACTTGCACCCGCTCCTGCCTCAACAGCAGGTGCGCCAGACGCAAAAAACTGCATCAAGGCACCAAGGATGCCCGGCTTTAAATCTTCCCAGTCATCCTCGCCGGATTTCGTAACAGTTACAAAATCGGTGCCAATAAACACGCCTTCGACGCCCTTCTCAGCAAACAGAGCCTCAGCAAGAGGAGAGCCCGCTACAGAATCCCGGTCCTGATAATTCGCTGTTCCCGATTCTATCAGTGTTTTCCCAGGCAGAAATTTCAGTGTATTCGGATTGGGAGTACCTTCGGTTTCTATAAACATGACTTTTTTCCTCTGAATAACGTGTCGCTTATGTGGGGCGTCATACCAAAAATATCAAGCTTTATCCAAGACTCAATCGTTCAAGGCTTGTTTTAATCGCCTGTTCCAGCGGCTCTCGCTGGCCAAAAACACGCGATAAAATCAAGGCCCCCTGTATGTCGCAAACTGTCACAGTCGCCAGGCGTCGCGACTTTTCCTCAGCTATTCCAATATCATACAGCCTTTCAGCCAGTAGCTCTTCCCACCGTTTAACCGTGGCCTGGATCTGCGGACCAACAACCGAGGCAATAGAGGAGTGAATGAATAAATTCATCATGCAGACCGGCACATCACCCCGATAGTAAGCACGCACCCCGTCGAACATATGCCGCACAGACGCGCCCCCACCACCTGGACGTTGTAGCGGCGCCAAAACAGCTTTTTGGAACAGTCTGCCTTCATCCGCCAGCACGGATAGCGCCATATCAAGCTTACCGTTCGGAAAATGATGATACAGCGATGCTTTGGAAAGCCCGGTTTGCGCCGACAAACTATTCAATGACACACCATCAAAACCATCCAACCGGAAGGCCTGTGACAAGGTGCTAAGCAGTTCGCTGCGCCGATATTGAGGTTTTCTTGGCATGGAAAGAGTAAAACATATTCCATGATATTAATAAATACCGAACGTTCGGTTATTATAAAAAACCGGTACGGAAATCGCGAAATTTTTCCCTGATCGCAAACACACCATTGCCATATTTGGGTCTATACTGATAGACACGAACGACTATGTGCGGCGAACATGGTTGCGGACAACAATCGCAGCTCTATCAGTTGAGAGCCGCAAAAAAAGACAGGTACCTGCCGGGGACATCACCGGACGCACAGGTTTTGTTGTGATATTGACTGACGGGACGATCAGGTGGCAGGAAAAAAGAATCAAAAACTTCCTATCAAGGATCGGGGCCGCCAGAATCACGGCTCGAATGGATCCCGCAGAAAACCAAGAAAAACAGCTATTAAGGCCCAAAAACCTCTGTGGAGAAAAGCCGTCTACGGCCTGATGATTGTCGGTGTCTGGGGCTTTATGCTGGGGCTGATTGGCCTTGGCTACCTTGCGCACGACCTGCCTGATCTTGAAAACCTGGCAGCACCGGGCGTGAACGACAATGCCGTCATCGTCAAAGCAGCGAACGGCAGCACCCTGGTGCGTAGCGGCCCCATTTACGGGGACTGGATCAGTTTTGAAGAAACGCCAGACGCCCTTGTTCGTGCTTTTGTATCTGTGGAGGATCGATATTTTTTCGAACACCCCGGCTTTGATATCAAAGGATTGGCAAGGGCACTGGTGACCAATGTTCGCGCTGGCGGCGTGCGGGCTGGCGGCAGCACCATTACCCAGCAATTGGCCAAAAACCTGTTTCTGTCAAACAAACGAAACGTTACCCGCAAAGCACAGGAACTGTTGCTGGCCTTCTGGCTTGAACAGAAATTCACCAAGGAACAAATCCTCAGTCTTTATCTGAACCGGGTCTATTTTGGCGGTGGGGCGTACGGTATTGATGCTGCCGCCCAGAAATATTTTGGCCACAGCGCCAAAGACCTGTCGATCAGTGAAAGTGCGATGATTGCAGGACTGGTTCAGTCGCCTTCCCGGCTCGCCCCGCATATTAACCCCGAAGGAGCCTGGAAGCGCGCCAAAATTGTCCTTGGTGCCATGGCAGAAAATGGCGCCCTGACACCGGAAGCAGCAGCTAAACTGAAAAACCAGCCGCCAACCATTCAGGTCGACAAAGTCGGCAACAATGTGCGCTACTTCACGGACTGGGTTTTGCAGCAATTAGACCGCCTGACCCCCGGCGCCATGCGGCAATCCCTTGTTGTCTACACAACGCTTGATCCCGGTATCCAGCGCGCTGCAGCCCTTGCACTTGAACGCGGCCTGGCCACCGAGGGGGAGACGCGAAATATCCAGCAAGGGGCCATCCTTGCACTGGATCATGACGGCGCCATCCGGGCCATGGTTGGCGGGCGGAATTATCTGCGCAGTCAGTATAACAGAACCACGCAGGCAAAACGGCAGCCCGGATCAGCCTTTAAACTGTTTTCCTATCTTGCGGCTTTGGAAAAAGGCGTCAAGCCGGACGACACCTATGTCGACCGTAAAATCACCATTGATGGCTGGTCCCCGAAAAACTACACGGGCCGGTTCAGTGGTCGCATGACAGCCGAAGACGCCTTTGCACGGTCGATTAACACGATCGCCGTTCAAATTTCCGAAGAAGCAGGACGGGAAAGCGTTGCCGCAATGGCCAAAAGACTGGGCATCACAAGCCGCGTTGACCCGCTGGCAAGTCTGCCCCTTGGTACGGAAGAGGTCACCATGCTGGAACTTTCCGGTGCCTATGCAAGTATTGCCAACGGTGGGTTTTCTGCGCGCGGGTACGGCATCCTTGAGGTCACCACCCTGTCTGGGGAGGTGTTATACAGACGCACTGCAGAACGCCCCATACCGGTCCTTGCCTACCCTGTTGTCAAAGACATGTCACACATGCTGACAAGTGTGATTGAATATGGTTCGGGCAAAAATGCCAAACTGGATCGCCCGGCAGCGGGCAAATCCGGCACCAGTCAGGATAGCCGGGATGCTGTTTTCACCGGCTTCACCAGCGACATTACCGCAACGGTGTGGCTGGGTAATGACGACGGTTCCCCGATGAAGGGGGTGACAGGCGGCAGTATCCCTGCGCGCATCTGGCGTGACTTTATGATTGAGGCACATGCAGGACAACAGGTCAGACCGCTGTTGGCTGATGCCGGGCTGTACGGCGCTTTCTCTGCCGATGATGTGAAAAAGGTTATTGATCAACGCCGGACAGAGGAAAAGAAGAAAAAGAGTTTACTGCAACGTCTTTTTGGCGGCGAAAACTAACATGCCCGTACCCTGTCGGTAGGATCACTCCAAGCGTTGCAAGGGAATACATACCCTCGCATCAGGAAACCCGGAGCCTACTTGCCCGCAAACCTGATTGCCATCAAGTCCGCGCCATTATCCCGAAGCCACTGCCGGTGCTGCTTCCAGTCTGGTCTGCATGCCGTCACCAGCGCCCAGAAGGCAGGCGAATGATTCATCTCCCCCAGATGGGCAACTTCATGTGCGGCAACATAATCCAGTACCTGCGGGGGCGCCAATATCAGCCGCCAATTAAACCTGAGTGTCCGCCGGGATGAACAGCTCCCCCATCTGGTTGCCATATCGCCTATGCTGATGCGTTCAAAACTGAACCCCAGTGTTTCCGCATGATCATGGGCCGCCTGTGTTAAACGCTGTCTGGCCTCTTTCTTAAGCCATGCTTCCAATCGGGACGGCGCCATATCCGCGGGGCCACCAACACATAATATATTTTCCCCGTCCCTGTCGTGCAGCACAACACGGCGCGGCGGCGCATCACTATATTGAAGTCTGTAAAGACTACCGCCCAGTGTCACGTCATCCCCGTGCCCCAAAACATTCAGCGACCGTGCGGACCGCTGTTCCAGCAGCCAATCTGTATTGTCTTCAACAAGCTTTTGAATGCGGCGCCGTGACGTGCCAGGTGGTACCGTTACTTTCGCCCCGCCGGTTTCTACGTCAAATCTAAGGATAAGCTTGCGTGCGCGCGCATTAAGACGGACGGAGACCGGAACAAGATCCCCATCCAGATTTGCTGTTAGTGTGTCGGGTTTGGGGCGGGATTTAAACAGCATAGCAGACCATCAAGTATCTTGTGGCCAGTCAACGATATGATCTTCATAATCCCCCGCGTCGCGTTCATCTACTGCGCGGCCATGCACACTATAGCCAGCCTTTTCCGCGCCGGCAGGGTCCCCGGATTTCAGCGGATGCCAGTCGGGCAGGTCTTTGCCTTCAGATAACAAACGGTACGCACAGGTGGCAGGCATCCAGCGAAATCTGTCGCCCAGGTCCGGGGTCAAGACCATACAATTTGCAACATAGCGCTGCCGGTTTTCGTATTTTTTACAGCGGACGCTTTCAAGGTCCAGCATCCTGCAGGCAACATTGGTAAAATATACCTCGCCTGTGTCTTCATCCTCTAATTTATGAAGACAGCATTTACCGCAACCATCACAGAGTGATTCCCACTCTGACGGCGTCATATCCTGCAGTGATTTTTCTTGCCAAAAGGCCACGCGGCTATCCTTTTACAATAGGTTTCAGCGCAACCGCCATGGAATCAGGGGTATCACGCGCTGTGAAAATCCTGTCATAGCTGCCATCAGGCCGGATAAGAAATATCACCGACAAATGGTCCATAAGATACCCTTCCACATCCTCTGCTTCACGCTTGCTGTAATATACGCGGTACACACGGGCCGCTTCTGCGATCTGTTCAGGGGTGCCTGTCAGGCCAACCAGATTAGGATGAAACAGGGCTACATAGTCTTTCAGGGCTTCGGGGGTATCGCGCTCAGGGTCAACGGATATAAAAATTGGCTGAATTGCATCGGTTGAATATCCTTCAGCCTCCAGCTTGCCAAGCGCCGATGTCATTTTCTGAAGCTCCATTGGGCACACATCAGGACAGAAGCTGTAGCCGAAATATACCATCATATATTTGCCGCGAAAATCGGCATCGGTCACAGGTTCGCCAAAGTGATTTACAAGGCTGAATGGCCCGCCAGGCGTATTACGTGAAGGGTCCTCTGTGGACGTACCTGTTGCCGGGCCAGAATTTGGGGCAAGAAAATACCGCGCCCCCATCAGGACAGCCAGTCCCAGGACAAGAATCCATGCAATGATACGAACCTGCTTCATTAGATACTCCTTCAGCTTACAGTCAAAGGATATATAGGCCAGGCTGCGTATCAATGTCACCAAATCTTTGGCTAAAACGCGCCGATTATAAGACAGTGAGAGGTAAAATACCTGTGAACACACCCCCAGAGCCACGATCAAAAAGTGTTCATTTGACTCAGTGCCCGAAATTTAGAATAACACAGGGGAAGAAACCCAGTGCAATACTCAGTGCAAAACTCAGCGGAGATCCCATGCAACGTTTAGCTTTTTTACTTCTGTCTCTTGTGACAACTGCCATCCTGCTTGCTGGCCCTGCGAAAGCTATTAACCCGCAGTTTGACCTCTTGCAGGCGATCGAACGTAATGAGCTGGACAAAGTAAAAGACTTGCTGAAAAAAGGAACGTCGCCCAACACGCGCAGCCGCACGGAAGGTACACCTGCCATTCTACTTGCAGCACGGGTCGCCAATCCTGCAATTATGCGCGAATTGCTGGACCACGGCGCAAACCCTGATCTGGCCGGCCGTGAACGGGGCCTGACTGCTTTGATGGTACGGGCCACTGCAGGCGACGAAGCCATGATAAAAATGCTGCTGGAAGCCAACGCGGACCCGGACAAAGCAGATATTGGTCAGGAAACTGCCCTGATGAAAGCCGTACGGGGCAGAAAGTTCAAAGCAGCACGCCTTCTTCTCGAGGCTGGTGCAGACCCGAACGTACAGGACCTGACGGGCAAATCTGCCTTGGAATATGCGCGCCTGAGCCGCAGTACCCGCATGATCCGCCTCCTGGAAGACGCAGGTGCCAGCTAGGACGCACAGATGTCAGCAACCGAACTGACCGTCGTCTCTGCCTTTCTGCTGACACTGGCTATTTTGCTTGATCTGGTGTTTGGCGGCAAAAACCTTTTGGGCCGGGTGCCTGATGTATCCCGGCTTTTCGCGGCTCCCGTCCACCGTTTCATTCCTAAGCTCGACCGTGACACCCGCAGCCAGGAGAATCGGTTTTTTCGCGGCTTTGCTTTTACCGCACTTTTTCTCTTTCTCAGTTTTATCGCCGGTACCGTCATCAACATTGGAATGGCTGCTCTTTTTACAAGTAATGACATCTTGGTATATGTGGGTGTCATAACTGTCCTGGCCCTTCTTGTCCGCCAGCGGTCTGTATGGGATCATGCACGCGAGGTGATACAGTCCCTGGGGTCTTTAATAGCCAGCGGCAAACCCCACGATGCCGATACGATGCACACAAATTGCAGACTGCTGACCCAGACCCTGATCCAGACATTCACCCGGACGGTGACCACCGGCTTACTCTTTATACTAGGCGGCTTTGCTCTGATACTGCCCTATCTGTTCCTGAACGAGATGATGCGGTTTGCTGCCGGTGGCATGGTACGTCCCCGCTCCCCCTTTTACAGCTGCGCTTTCTGGGCACACGAAATTCTGACACTGCCCGCAACGCTTATGACCCTGCTGGTTTTCGCCGTCGCCCTGATGGTCGTCCCGGGGGGCAAGCCTTTTACCCTGTTCCGCACCCGCCTCGTCCTGAAAAATTCCATGCCCTCCGCTGTTATACCGCTTGGCCTCTACGGCTTTGGCAGAAACCTTGTGTTTAAATACACGGACGGCTCAGCCGATACACTCGCGGGAAACTTCAAGGAAATTCATACACAGTGGCTTGGCCCAAAAACAGGGAAAGCCAGACAAGGCCCCAGAGATCTGAAAAGCCTTCTGCTGGTTTTGTGGGTCAGTGTGTCTGTCTATATTGCTTTCATCGGTCTACTTGTGATGCTACTAGTTAGCCAAACGCAGTAATTACCCGCACCAGCACCATGATTGACACAAAGCACATCAACGAAATTATCATCGACAGCAATGAAGGGGTGCGTCTCGGAACCTTAACGGCGATCCGCTGGATGGCAATTGCCGGCCAAACCATCTGCATTCTGATCATTCATTATGTTCTGGGCTTTTCCCTGCCTGAAATCCCAATTCTGGTGATTATTTCTGCCTCCATCATCGTTAATATGTGGCTGACCTTCTGGCGACCGGCCAACAAACGACTGACCGAGCGCGCCGCCAGTCTGCAACTGGCTTTTGACCTGTTGAACTTAACCCTGCTTTTGTTTGTAACGGGTGGACTGACAAACCCTTTTTCTGTCCTGATGCTGGCGCCGACGATCGTTGCAGCCTCCATCATGGGTAAAACCAGTGTTTTCTTTCTGAATTTTCTCTCGATAACGGCCATTACCACGCTTGCCTTCACCCCGTTCCCGCTGCCGTGGGCTGGCCAGTTCGAACCGCTCAACCCTCTTTATAAAGCGGGGGTCTGGACAGGGCTTAGCTTCACAACAATTTTTCTGTCGATTTATATCGCAAGGGTAGCGCGGGAAGGCCGCGCCCACGCGCGGGCACTGGCTGCGACAAATATCGCCCTGGAGAAAGAACAGAAACTGGCAGAACTGGGAACACTCGCCGCCGCAGCGGCACACGAACTTGGAACGCCCCTTGGCACCATTATGCTGATTTCTAGCGAACTGATGGATACCTATGAAGGCGATGAAACGGTCAAAGCCGAGATTAAAATGATTGCCGATGAAACCGCCAGGTGCCGCGCCATTCTCTCGGAACTCAGAGAAACAAGAAATGCAGGCGATACCAAACATTTTGAAGAAGTCTCCCTTGAAGCACTGATCAGGGAAGCTGCGGAACCGTTTGAAAAACGGTCCATTCAGATGGTTTATGAGAATACGTTGAAAGACCCACTGGTTGTGAGCAAATCCCCTGAAATTATTCATGCCCTGCGTAATATAATCGAAAATGCCACCGGCTATGCCCGGTCCCGGGTCGATATAAAAATCAGCCAGAACAGCAAGACAGTTACCGTCAACATCGAAGACGACGGTATCGGTTTTGATGCACAGGTGATAAAATCCCTTGGTGAACCCTATGTTACCACCCGCACGCCGGTTCCCGGCAAGGACGGCGGCATGGGGCTTGGATTATTTATTGCAAAAACCCTTTTGGAACGGACCGGTGCACGGTTAAAGTTCGATAATAAGACGCCTAATGGCGCCTGTGTCTCTATCCGGTGGTCGCGATCAATGCTGGCCTTATCAGAGACTCCGAAAAAACGATAAGGACGGAAACTATGTCTGAAAGTATAAATAGCATACCGGAAAAGACGCTTCTGATCGTCGAGGATGATAAAGCCTTCAGAAGTCGTCTCGCACTGTCCATGGAACGGCGCGGCTTTACCGTGTTTACTGCGGAAGGCATCGAAGAAGGGGCAAGCGTTGCGGCAGAGAACCCGCCCAATTATGCCGTCGTCGATATGCGCCTTGAAGATGGTAACGGTCTTGACCTGGTGCCAACACTGCAGCAAATCAATCCAAATATTCGTGTTGTGATCCTGACAGGATACGGGAATATTGCGTCCGCTGTCGCGGCAGTAAAAGCAGGGGCCGTTGATTATCTGGCCAAACCTGCCGGCCCGGAAGAAATTGAAATGGCCCTCCTGACACCAGAAGGGCAGTCCCCACCACCACCTGACAATCCCATGTCTGCTGACCGGGTCAAGTGGGAACATATCCAGCGGGTGTACGAGCTATGCGACCGTAATGTATCAGAGACCGCACGGCGCCTGAACATGCACAGACGTACCCTACAAAGAATATTAGCCAAACGGTCACCGCAGTAATCCTGCATATCCTGCTCTATTCCAGACCTGATACACAGTAAAGCCGCAGCCCTTTGTGACTGCGGCTTTATCTATGACAAAAGACTATGCGCCATCAGGACGGACTTGCCCTAGATAGTCACTGGCGAAATAACATTACCCTGAAACAGGTTAATCCCAACCCGCTGGGCAAACTGAACGCTTTCTTCCGTATCACAGCAATCAAGAATAAACCGGGCAACCCCGTTATGATCCAGTGACCGTTTGATCGAGGTTTCAATTTCCTTGGTCAGCCAGTTTGCCATCGGAGCTTTCGGGAATTCAATCTTGATGAAATTGGCATTCAGATCCGCCTGCGCCAACCAGTGCAGAGACACCACATCAATGCCGGCAATACTGGTTCGGAACCCTTGCTCGGTCGCCAGCGCCACTGCTTCCAGATACTGGGAAGGGCTGCTGATGGCATCCCGTATGTCAAACTGCAGGATAACCGTGCTACGCGACTGATTGCCGAGAGACCTACAAAATGGCTCAAACGCTTTGCCAAGAATAGCACCCGATGTCACAGACAGGCTGGAAGCAAGAGAACCGTCATTATAGAGGTTAGGCTGACTACTTAGTATTCGGTCCGACAAATAATCACGCAAATACCCAACAAGCCAACGGTTGGGAATAAGTTTTGCCCCATCAAGAAGTTGCTCGAACACAGTATCAATCGGGATAAACCGGTGTACCATCACAGGGGCCTGATCCCCTTTGGGTGTACGCACAGCCACGGTCTGCTTCCGGATCATACCCGCCACATCCACACCGTGCAAAGCCTTGCTAATCGTCATGAACAGGTTCGGATCAAGTGTCAGGGTTTTTTCATCCTTGGACGGCGGATCAATAGGCAACAGCTTAATCATCTTCGGACGACGACTGAAAGACCCGTCACCTGAGCCTGACTGAACTGATCGTGGTGCCGCAGGCGTCGATACAGTATTTCCTGCAGAGGAGACTTGCGGCGCAGCTTCGCCGCGGGCAAGGGCACCAACCACCTCCATTAGAAGATCATACCGGTCCTCGAGAGGATACCAGCCTACAAAGACATTATCCTGTCCTGGTTCAAACTGGACGGACTGCAGGAAAGATGATTCCTTATATTCATCCCGCAAATTCCATAGGGTATTGTTAATGTTCGCTATTGAAGCGCCATTAGTGATCAGAAAAATATCACCATTCTCTAGCGTGAATGTGCGTGCTGAATACTTATCAATTAGCGGTTTCAAATGCGCTGCAGCAGCAATACGATAACTTTGCTGTTTCAGGTGCCTCTCTAAACCGGATATCCGCAAATGCACAGCAATACGGCCACTACGGTGCTGCTTCAAAGATGCCAGATACTCTTTTAAATCCTGAACGATGCCGGGACGACTCATTGAAAATCCTCAATCAAACCAAACCCCCCACGGAAAGCAAGTTAGAGGCCAGAAAGGTGTTTGCGTCAATCAAAAACCCTCTGCTGGGAAAAAATTTTACCAAGTAACAGTACCAGTATGGCCAGCTTACACAAAAAGTGCTCGCATCCAAGTGATATACTGACCGCATAGGGGTTGCAGCGGGATGTGGTTTTCCTGACTGGCGTCCAGATGGCTGTATAAATCTGCCGCCAGCCTGGACAATTCTGCATAGCCAAAGCTGCCGCCCGTACCCTTGATATCATGAACAACTGCCTTCAACTGGTCAACCTGACTGTCTGCCGGCTTTTCCACCCCACTTAGCTGATCAAGGATACCATCCAGCTCTGCCAGCTTGTTGGTAATCCAGACCTGAAAAGCCGCCTTTCTTTCCTCACTAACGAAATCGTGATCTTGGGTCATGTCTTTCCTGTTAACTTATATCTTGGTCGGCTTTGACCTTGAACAGTTTTTCTTGTAAAAGCTTACCACCTTCGGATAAAGGGAACATTGAAAGTTTTTAATTCGCAAATAAATAGGAGCGGTTTCTTTGAACGCCAATGAGACTGATAAATTACAAGCGTATCTGCAATCTAAGTTTAGCAATACTAACATTCGCCTGATAAGACGCCCGAAAGCCGACGACAGCGTGGAAGTAATGCTTGCAAATGAATTTATCGGGCTTGTGTATAAAGACGATGACGAAGGCGAGATTTCTTACCAGTTCCAGATGGCCATCATCGAAGAAGATCTGGGTTAATCGCCTTTTCTGCCGCCCGGCAACATACCTCCCTGCACCTACCTTAAACCTGCCCCGGTAGACAGCATGCTGTCTGCTGCGTACACTGCTGGCATTCACTGGGGTGTATAAAGGGAAGGAAAAGGCATGGTTAATCGCAGACAATTTATTTCCGCGCTGGGCAGCGTAAGCCTGATCGGCACTGCGGCGGCCACGGGCAGCGGGCTTTCAGCTGAGGATGTACCAAAAGAGGTGCCCTCTGGTCCAATTTACCTGAACCAGAATGAAAACCCGCTGGGCATGTCGCCACATGCAAAAAAAGCAGCGAACGCTGCCCTTGCATACGGGCACCGCTATCCAGATGCGATGGTTAGAAGTTTGGCCGCCAAAATTGCACACACTGAAGGGCTGTCTAACGATAGCGTAATTATCGGCGCCGGATCTACCGGGCTGCTCATCGCGCAAATGTTTGCCATGTCTGGCCCAAACACCACCGTTATTGCCCCCGCCCCCACTTTTTCAAGAGTTGAGAGACAGTGTGCTGTTACCGGCGCAACATATGTCCCACTACCAGTGAATGACCGTTTTGAAGTCGACCTCGAAGGCTTGGAACGGTTATCCGCCAAAACCACGGGCCCTGTGATCGTCTATATCGTCACCCCCAACAACCCGACAGGGGTGCTGGTACCAACAAACCCGCTCTTTAACTGGATAAAACGGGCCCCGGCGAATGTCTTTTTCCTGATTGACGAGGCCTATCACGATTTTGTCGATGACCCTGCTTACCAAAGCGCTGTGTCGCTTGTGAAAGAAGGGTACAAGAATGTATTTGTTGCCAGAACCTTCTCAAAACTGCACGGCATGGCAGGTATGCGAGTCGGATACGGGTTTGGTCATGCTGATGTCACCGGAAAAATCAGCGCTTATTATGCCCCGTGGAATCTGGCACTGCCCAGCATTGCCGCCGCCATGGCCAGCCTTGACGATACCGACTTTATCGCCAGAGGTAAAAAGTCCAACAGCAACGGTAAAGCCATTTTGACCGAAACCCTTGATGCACTTGGCCTGGCACATATACCAAGTCAGACAAATTTTGTGCTGCACCAAATCACCGGCGATCACCAAACTTATAAAGACCGCATGGAAGAAGCTGGCTTTCTGGTAGGACGCTATATGAATACCGGGCCAGGATGGAACAGGGTTTCGATCGGCACGCCCGAGGAAATGCAGGCCTTTTGTCGAACGCTGAAAAACTTTAGGGACAAGGATTGGATTTAACGGGACGCTGTAGCCGTAAATTCTTTCAGGAAAACAGTGCCCCCCTTTGCCCAGCAAAGGGACGGCACGTCAAAACAAAAAAGCAGGACATAAAGCCCTGCTTTCGAAATTTTTGCTGAAAACCGACGATACTTAGTCAAGAGTCTCAAGCGAGTCAGCAGACATACGACCGCGACGGTCTTCTGTCAGCTCGTAGTTTACTTTCTGACCGTCGTTCAGACCCTTCAGGCCAGCGCGCTCAACAGCAGAGATATGTACGAATACATCGTTGCCGCCTTCTTCTGGCTCGATAAAGCCAAAACCTTTAGTCGCATTAAACCATTTTACTGTGCCAGTAGCCATTTTGCTCTCCTTTGGCGTTAGTCCGGAAAGGTAGAGGATATTAAATGGCAGGGCCAAGATCGTTCATCAAACCGGTATTTTAGTCATTACCGGCATTATCCGGTACACATGCCATATCGAAAAATCGGCATTTTTTCAAGGAATATTAGAAATAGCGCACTATCTTAAAAGACGGTGTGCTTTTCCCGCATCATATGGTCTTGTGTTTCCATTTATCAGAGGGCATCTTCAGGAGATTAAAAGTTTGGCGGAGAGAATCATGGGTCTCAAAAATTCACTACAAGGATTGGTTTTTATGGCAACGATAGCCACGGGCGCAGCGGTTGCGCAGGATGCGCAAAACCCTGAGCTTTCGACCCAGTTGACGTTGGATCGCATCTATTCAAGCGATGAATTCAAGGCGAAACGCCTTGGTGACAATGTCTGGCTGGAAGACGGACTGGGATACAGCATTATCGAAGAAGTCGACGGCGATAAAGACCGTCTGAGCGTTTTCAAATATGATCCGGCGTCCGGCGACAAATCTGTCCTGATTGATGTTGCAGACCTAACCCCGGATGGCCACGACAAACCCCTGAAAGTCGAGAAGGTAATTTGGTCAGAAGATGGTGCCTATGCCCTTCTTTATACAAATTCGAAACGCGTTTGGCGCCAAAACACCCAGGGGGATTACTGGGTCATGGACCTGGCGACCAAAAACCTGCGCAAACTTGGAAAAAACTTTCCAGAATCGTCCCTGATGTTTGCAAAGTTCTCGCCTGACTCTTCGCGTGTTGCCTATGTTCAGAAAACCGGCCAAAAAATCCACGATATCTATATAGAATCTGTAACAACAGGCGCCTTAACCCGCCTGACTGACGACGGGTCAGAGACGATTATCAACGGCACGTTTGACTGGGTTTACGAGGAAGAGTTCGGCCTTCGTGACGGTTTTCGCTGGTCACCAGACGGCACTAAAATCGCCTATTGGCAGCTTGATGCAAGTGGTGTCAAAGACTTCACCCTGATTAACAACACAGATAGCCTGTACCCAACACTGACAACATTCAGCTATCCGAAGGTAGGCGAGACAAACTCGGCTGCTCGCATTGGTGTTGTCTCTGCCAGTGGCGGTGACACAACCTGGATGAACCTCAGTGGTGATCCACGGAATATGTATGTGGCATGGATGGAATGGGCATCAAATTCCGAGGAAGTCGCCATCCAGCAGCTGAACCGCCGCCAGAACACCAATCACTTTATTCTGGCGTCTGCATCAACAGGGAAAAGCCGCACTGTTTTGACAGACACAGACAGCGCCTGGCTTGATCCTGTTACCGACTTCCGCTGGCTTGAAGACGGTAACGAGTTCTTGTGGGTCAGTGAAAAAGATGGCTGGCGTCAGATTTACCGTATCAGCCGGGACGGCAAGACAGAGACTGCCCTGACGGAAAACACCTATGACGTGATCCGTATTCGCCGCATTGACCTTGCCGGCGGCTATATTTATTTTGATGCATCACCCGATGATCCGCAGCGCCAGTATCTCTACAGGGTTGCTGTTGACGGCTCCACCCCTGCAGAACGGCTAACACCAATCGATCAGCCCGGATGGCATAGCTACTCCATAAGCGAAGATGGCCGATTTGCCTTCCACCATTATTCAACACGGGACAAGGCGGAAGTTGTTGATCTGGTGAGCCTGCCTGATCACAAAAGCCTGCGCACATTTGTCGACAATAAAGCTCTGCAGGCTGCCTATGACGCTGCGGACAAAGGAAAACGCGAGTTTTTCACTGTAACCGCGGATGACGGTACCACGCTTGAAGGGTTGTTGCGTTTGCCGCCGGATTTTGATCCCCGCAAAAAATATCCCGTTATCTTTTATGTCTACGGCGAACCAGCCGGCATGACTGCTGCCGACCGCTGGTCCGACAAAAATGAGCTGTGGCACATTATGATGACCCAAAAGGGCTATATATTTGCGACAGTAGATAACCGCGGACAACCAGCGCCCAAAGGTCGGGATTGGCGGAAATCCATCTACCGAACGCTGGGCCTGACAAATGTGAATGACCAGGCAGACGCGGTGAAAAAACTGGCTGCAGAACGCCCCTATATCGACATGGACCGTATTGGCATCTGGGGGCACTCTGGTGGCGGTACAAGTACCCTGCACGCGATGTTCCGCCATGCGGACGTATACAGTGTTGGCGTATCCCGCGCCCCTGTTCCCGATATCCGCCTGTATGATACCATCTATCAGGAACGCTATTCCGGCATTCTTCCAGACGATGCTGACTTGTATGAAAAAGCAGTGGCAATCAATTATGCCAGTGGCCTTAAAGGCAACTTACTGCTGATCCACGGCACCGGTGACGATAACGTGCATTATCAAGGCAGCGAACGCCTGATTAACAAGCTGGTCGAAGAAAATATCCAGTTTGATTTCATGTCGTACCCCAACCGGACACACGGTATCAGAGAAGGGAAAAATACGGTGCGCCACCTGATGGAAACGCAGACACGCTATTTTCTGACGCATCTACCTGCCGGTCCAAAGGACCGCTAAGCAGCCAATATGTGAGACGTCGGGGGTACCCCCGGCGTCCACAGAACATCGACCAAAAGCCTTCATTTAGAATTTTACCGTAATCCCGGCAGAAAACCGCCGCCCGATAACATCATATATCTCAGGCGAGGTAGAGGATGCACTGCTATAGGCAAAGAACGGCGGGGCCTTGTCAAACAAGTTCTGCACGCCTGCTTCAAAACCAATCTTGTCAGACAAACGGTACCAAAACCCAACGTCGGTGTAAAAAACCCAGGGGACACGGGCAGAATCCATGCCATGCGTTGAATAGGTTGCCGTTGCACTGCCGCGCCCAGATAGTCGTGCAGACACACCCCAATCACTAAAACTTGCATCAAGCCGCGCATAAAGGCGGTGTTTGGGCATGCTCACCGTCCCCTTATACTGCAGAACTTGCGGGGTTATGTTAGCCATGCCAGTATCAGACTTAGATGTTGTCCCTTCTGCTTTCAGCAAATAATGATGCATGAAAGTCATCTGAACCGATCGTAAATCTTTGAATATTCCGCTCGGGGCTGTTGGCTGGTAGGTAAGGGACACTTCTGTTTCCAGTCCCTCGACAGCAAAATAACCTGCCGCAAGGGGCATCCGCGTTATGCCCGAAAGCTGTCCTGTAACAGGGTCGCGTTCAATCACGCCTGCGCCGCTATTGGGGCTGGTCCCACAGTAAGGGTGGCTTAAATTTTTTGACGTATAACACAGGGACAGCACTTCATAGAAAGACGCTTGGGTAATCGCATCACGAATGCGGGTATTATAATAGTCGGCGCTAAATTTTGCTGAAACTGACCGGTTCCGCCAAAATAAGTCACTACTTAAATCAACACCCACGGAAAATGATCTGACCTTTTCGGCCTCCAGTTCTGAGTTACCCTCAGTCAGGGCAGGTATATCACTGTAATTTTGGACAAACCCATCCTCTACATCATCTGGTAACACGGCCCGGCAGTTTTCAACAAGAATGGGATTATTGCTCATATGAAAACGAGAGCAGGGGTCATCAAATGTCAAATTCACCGCCGTTGATGTTGTATAAAGTTCTGCCATTAGTGGTTGCCGACGGCTTTCCTGAAATGACGCAACAAGCGCCATTCCCTGCACCGGTTGCCAGTCAAGCGCCTGACTGTAACTCAGGTTGGTCATGTTTCCAGACTGGTTGTCGACCCTTGCAGCGCTCCTAATCATCAGAGATTTCACAGCAGGCAAGTCCTCTGCAACCAGCCAACTCAGGCTGCCGTAGCTGCTTACACGTTCGACACTGCCGCTGAAAGGTACCGCCACGTACGGGAAGCCCAGAAAGTCTTTATCATCATTGATTTGGTCCCTTATCGACTGGGACCGATATTCAACCCCACCTCTTACCGTGAAAGGACGCCCGAGCAGGTCCAGGTTGCCTTCCAGGGTTGCTTCGGCAAGATATTGTTTGGCGTATGCATGATTAACCCGGTCTTCTGCGGTGATATATTTTGCACCCTCTGCAGAGATACCACCTGGCCCAAATAATGTGATTGGAACACACCCTTGCGTTACGGAACAGGCGTCTGGGTTAGTGGCAGTAAGCAGTTTTTTCAGGGAAAACAGACCAGAATGGACATTACGTAAAGTCGACTTGCCGTATTGCAGATACAGGCCGTACGTCCACTGACGATCAAAAGAGCCTTCAAGTGACAGGTTTAAGTAGGACTGATTTCTTTTAATATCCTGTATCCGAGGCCCCACCTCTACTAGTCGCCTCATGATAGAGACGGATTCTGCCTCCCCACCAGACGCTTCCAGTAAAAACGCGCGTACATCATCGGACAGCACATCACTATCAATATTGATGCGGTAAACAGGATGATTTAAGGGAAGATAATCGATAGAAGGGCCTAATATACCCGGCGCCATAACCGAATTGACTTTTGTAACGGAATGCCCTGCCTCCAGACGCACTACCGCATTATTATCAAACTGATAATCCGAATAGAGCCGTCCTGAAAATTGATCCACAGGCGCAATCAGGTTTTGAAAAACCGTATAATTATACTTTTGCTCCGGGGTCCCGGCAAATGGCTCAACACCTGAACCGTCCGGTTTAACGTAAATGAACTGTCCCCCAGAAAAATGTTTGAATATGCCGTCTTCACCTGTATAGCCCACAAGCTGCCCTGATTGACCAAAGCTGCTGCCCCCGTTACCTGCAACAAACTCACCACTGTCGTTAAACCCACCAGGATTAGCCGTTATATCCCGATCAGACAGCAACACCCTGTCTGAATGACCATAATTAAAACTGAAATTAAATTGCCCTGCACCATCAGCAAAGCCAGCACCATATTTCAGGCTACTATTGTGGTATGCGCCATCACCTTTTTCAGAAAGACCACCCCTTGCGCGCACAGTCAACCCATCCGGATACCGGTCCAGCACAAAATTGATCACACCGCCGATGGCCTCAGACCCGTATTCTGCTGCCATATTGCCGCGAATGATTTCTATTCGGTCAATATCATCAATGGAAACACCATTCAGATCCAGCCCCTGCAGACTTTCATAGCCTGCAATTGTGGATGTTGGCCGCCTGCCATTGAACAAAACTAACGTGCGGTTTGACCCTAAACCGCGCAGTTCCACCAAAGATAGTCCTGTGGCGTTTGTCAGTGCAGCACTATTTTCAGGGCTGAGAGACGCCTCAATCATGGGCAGTCCAAGAAGTGCTTTCGCAGCCGTTAACCCACCTGCGTCTGCAAGGGCCCTACCCCCCAAGTCACTAACCGGCATTCCTTGGGGTGCAATATATTGGGGGCGGCGCTGCCCCAGTATCAATAATTCTTCAATTGGCTGATTGGAAACAGCGACAGGAATAAGTGACCTGCCTGGAGACGGGGCAGAGTTCGAGCGGACTTTGTTTGTCTTCGGGACAAGAGTTACAGTACTAGACCCAATACGTTGATACTGTAAGCCGCTCCCTTCCAGCATTCTTTCAAGCGCGGCAAAAACCCTGTCTGTTACCTCGACATCGGGGGCAGCTATGCCGGAGATCAGATCACTGCTTACGATGATGCCGATACCCGTTTCCTGGGCAAACTCCACAAGAGCCGAAGCCAAAGGCTGTGCTTCGATAGTAAAAATCGTAGCATTAATGCGTTCAACCTGCCTGATCTGAGGCGCGGCAGCTGGTTCAGGCGCTGACTCAGCAACTGGAGCTGCTTCTGATGATGTCGCAAAAGCAGGCAAAACACCAGCCATCAAGGCTGGTGCCAGACCAAAACCTAACCGTACAAAAGGGCTAGAGATCCAATGGGGCAAGTTCAATGCCTCCGGAATATTTTCGCACCGCTTTCAACCCAAATGCTGCTTCGATAGCTGCAATGATTTCCTGGTCACTTGTCAACCTGAACTCCGCTGTTACAGGTGCATTTGCCAGATCACTGGCAACCAGCACCAATGGCGTATTAAGGTATCTGTTCAAATCTTGTATCACAAGTCCAAGCGGGGCTTCCCGGTATCTTAACCACCCGTCCCTCCAGGCAAGATCAAAAGACGGGTCAAACTCAACAACCGGGAACAACGTTCCCTGGGTGCCAATCGTCTGTTGCCCATCTGTCAGATATACAACGTCTACACCCATAGTTTGCTTCAAAAGTGCTACTTTTACCTGCCCTTCAAGCACAGACACTTTGTCTTCTGACGCTGTGCGCCGGACATTAAACTGCGTACCTAGAACGGTGACACGGCTGTTGCCTGCTGTCACAACGAAGGGACGCTGTTCATCCCGTGCTACATGCAGAAACACTTCGCCCTGCAGCACTTCGAGCTGCCTGATATCACCCTTTGCGCTGGCACGAACCGCCGTATCCGTATTTAATTCCAGACGTGTCCCGTCAGCAAGCTTGACTGTCCTCGATTCCCCTTTACCCGTGACATAGTCATCAAAGGATGGCGGGGCAGACCCTAAGAAGAACGAGGTTGCTCCCGCGATTACCAGCAAAAATGCAGCGGCAACACCCGATATCCACTTCAGAGTTTGCCGCCTTTCTCGTATCGAGGCTTCTGCTTCCAGTTCCTCAATAAATAGGTCTTCCAGCAACTCGTCACTAAGTGACGCAAGGCCGGAATCTATTTCCACCAAACTGTCATACGCTGCTTTGTTCTCTGGCGATAAAGAATACCACTTCTCAAAAGCCGCTTGGCTTTCGGGCGAACTATTTTGCGTTTGGCGGTCTGCAAACCAGATGCAGGCCTCATCATCCGGTGTCAGAACACCGTCATCTTTTCTTACAGGATCCATTCCTAATCCATTCAAACCAAGCGACTGATAGACTACAGTCTAATTTTATACTCTAGCACCTTTTCTTTTTCCGGCGTCGTGCATTCAGTGGCACAACATTACCTGTTTCCTCTTTGCTTGCTTCCCGCAGTTTGCGGAGGGCGCCAATAAAATCTTTTTCTATTGTACTTACTGACACCCCAAAAACCTCTGCTATTTCCTGATACGTCTTTCCTTCGAATCTGTTCATAACAAAAGCTTTGCGCTGACGCTCCGGCATGCGGTCTATCGTTGCTTTTAACTCCGATAGCCGCTGTTTATTTTCCAGTTCACCTTCCGGTGTAGTGTCAGTCGCGCCCATTTCCGAAATGGGCTGGTCATCCTGATCCAGATGCACAATATGTCTTGCTTCTCTGGATTTCCTTCTGAACTCATTCACAGCTAAATTAGCCGCAATTTTAAAGAGAAGCGCGCGCGCATTCTCCACATGATTAGTCTTTGCATATCCCAAAGCACGGACGAAGACTTGCTGTACAATGTCTTCTGCCTGCTCCGGGTCCCCGATTTTGCGGCGTAACCATGCATACAAAACCGATCTATTTTCCTTCGCAGCTTCCTCGACACGCCGAACGCTGTCATCCCCTGCGAAAACTCCCTTAGGCACTCTTCGTTTCCTCACTGAATCTATTGTTGGGGAAATTCCCACTATAGCCATCCATTATCTTTATTGTTGATGTACGTGCTTTATACCATCAAGCCGCTACATCCGACAATATGCTGATTCCGAAGAGCCGCAGAAGACAAGGGTTTTTTGCAATATTGCCGACTTTTTGAAGTTTTTTTTGAGGGGTCATCAACTTGTAGTGTCTTACTATATGCAAAGTTTAAGCACTCTGCGTTTCTATAGACAAAACACTTGGCGAGGCTAACTAATGTTTAGGTCTCGCCATTTTTTTATGGCTGATTAATCCATTGATATAAAACAATAATTATACAGAAATCCTCACAAAGCCGTAAGTACACCGGCTTATACCTAGATAATTTGTTGTATTAATAACACACCTCCAAAATAAATTCTGAACAGCCCCCATTAAAACCCGCCCTGCTTTTGAGGAAGCCTCTTTCTGAGGTGTCCCATGAAGGACGTCCGTGCTCCCGGGGGACCATTGGCGTCTGAATATATAATTCTGAGAACAATAATTCAGAGAGAGGAAACTCTATGACTAAGTCTAATAAAGCCAGACTGCACGAACGGCTTCTAGGGGCAAGTGCACTTTCTGCCATCCTTGCTGTAACCATGCCGGTTGCAGTTGCCAATGCGCAGGATGCAGCAGCTGAAGAATTTGAAGAGGTTGTTGTAACCGGTTCACGTATTAAACGTGCCGACATCGAATCCGTTAGCCCGGTTTCTGTTGTTGGCTCTGTCGATCTTAACCTTGCGGGTAACATTAACATTGAGCAAACACTGAACCGTTTGCCAGCGCTGATCCCGAACCAGACCTCTACGACCAACAATGGTGGTAATGGTCAGGCACGTGTTGACCTGCGCGAACTTGGCGTAACTCGTACGCTGGTTCTGATGAATGGCCGCCGCATGGTTGGTACTGGTACAAACGGTGCCGTTGACATCAACAACATCCCGGCAGCTCTGATCGAGCGCGTTGAAGTACTAACCGGTGGTGCGTCCGCAATTTACGGTTCTGACGCGGTAGCAGGCGTTGTTAACTTCGTAATGAAGAGTAACTTCGAAGGCGTTGAATTCGGTGGTCAGTACAATATTTCTGAACTGGGTGACGGCGACACATGGACAACATCCTTCACAGCCGGCGGTAACTTTGCCGATGGTCGTGGTAACATCGTCTTCTCCAGCAGCTACACTCAGCGTAGCGAACTTTTCCAGTCTGACCGTGATTCATGGGCTGGTCAGACAATTGCTGACTTTGGCACGGGCGAATTTATTGCCTTTGGTTCTTCTAACATTCCTGGTTCACGTGTAACAGGTGTTGGCGCTGGTCCAAATGGCGAAATCGTTCTTCCTGACGGTAGCTTTGCAGTTGACGGTGTTGGCTTTACGCCAGACGGTAAGCCGATTTCAAACAATGGCAACCGCTACAACTTCGCACCATACCAGTTCATTCAGACGCCTCAGAAACGTTTCACATTGAACACGCTGGGTCACTATGAAATCTCTGACAGCGTTGAAGTATACTGGGAAGGCCAATTCTCTCAAAACCGTGTAGACATGCAGCTGGCGCCAAACGCTGGTCGTCTGCCTTCCGTTGGCCCACTGACTTTCTCTGCAGACAATCCACTTCTGGACCCTGTAACCCGTCAGTTCTTCCTAGACAACTTTGACCTGGGCGGCGCTGTAGATGCCGTTGCTGGTGACGGTATCATCACACTTCCAACTGTGAACCGTCGTTTCACTGAAGGCGGCCCTCGCGAAAATATTCGTGACCTGAACTTCTATCGTGCGGCACTTGGTTTCCGCGGCGATCTGGGTAACGGCTGGGATTATGACGTGAGCTATGTTCACGGTCGTGCAAACCGTACAGACGTCCTGACAAACCGCGTATCTGCGGTTCGTATTGCTGACGGCCTGAACTCCACGCTTGATGCGAACGGTAACCCTGTTTGTATCAGTGGTTCACCTGGCTGTGTGCCACTTAGCATCTTTGGTGACGGTGCGGTTAGCGATGCAGCAGCAGCATGGATTTCTCCAACTGCAATCCGTAACTTCTACACGCAGCAAAACATCGTTTCTGCATCTGTTTCAGGAACTGTTGACAACTTTGATCTGGGTGCAGGCGCACTTGGACTGGCAGTCGGTGTTGAATACCGTAAGGAATCAGCAGAAGACAATCCAGACAGCCTGATCCGCTCTGGTGAGCTGGGTGCTGGTAACAACGCTAGCCCAACAAAAGGTTCATACAATGTGAAAGAACTCTTTGCCGAGGCAGTGATGCCACTTCTGGCAGACAAAGAGTTTGCACAGCGTCTTGACCTTGAACTTGCTGGTCGTATCTCTGACTATTCAACTGCTGGCGGCGTCTTCTCCTGGAGTGCTGGTCTGCAGTATGAGCCAGTAGCTGGTGTTCGTTTCCGTGGTGGTTTCCAGCGCGCGACACGTGCACCAAACATTGGTGAACTGTACGGCGGTACTTCTTCTGGTGCATCCTCAACAACTGATCCATGTAGCTCTACTCAGGTACAACCTGAAGAGGTTGCATTCTGTCAGCAGTGGGGTGTTGCAAATCCAAACAGCTATACGCCACCAAACGCACAGATCTTCACAACATCTGGTTCAAACCCGAACCTGTTTGAAGAAACTGCAGAAACATACACTATCGGTGTAGTTCTGACGCCTGAGGAAGTTCCTGGTCTTGAAGTGACTGTCGACTATTATGACATCAAACTGGAGGATGCGATCACTACGCTGACGTCTTCTACAGTTCTTGACCTGTGTCTCTTCTCACGTGATCTGAATGACCGTTTCTGTCAGGCTGCACAGCGTGATTCACTGGGTGACATTCAGCAGATTTTTGCACCGAATGACAACATTGCAAACCAGCGCCGTAAGGGTATTGACTGGATGGTCAACTACTCATTCGAACTGGGTGAAGGTCAGCTGACTGTAACCAACTCTGGTAACTACATGATCACCAACGAGTTCCAGTCTACGCCAATCACACCGGTAACTGACTGTAACGGCATCTTCGGTGGCCAGTGTACAGGTCTTGGTGACTTTACTGCACCTGAGTGGCGCATGAACCAGACCTTCTCTTATGCAATTGGTGACTGGTATCTCCGTGCTTCTGGTCGTTTGATCGGTAAGATCAAGAACGACACACTTGTACAGGATCCAACTGCACTTGTTGCACAGGAAGAAATCAAGGTTAACGCATATGTTGATCTGAGCTTCACTTACCAGCTGAACGACCATGTACAGCTGACTGGTGGTGCGCAGAACATTACAAACAACAAGCCACCTAGAATTGGTTACTTCCAGAACGTAGCGGCAAACACTGATCCGTCTCTCTATGACGTAATCGGTCGCAGCTACTTCATGGGTGCGAAAGTTACTTTCTAAGGAAAGTACTTCAGGCTTTATGCCACTATGGCAAACAAGAATAGCGGGCCATGGCCCGCTATTTTTTTACCGCTACAACTGCAACTTTCCGCGATTTATACGGCTACGAAATCAGGGTTACTTTACCCGTTCTACTTTAACCACCTTGGGCCGCTCCAGGGAAACCAGGCTGTACCCGAATGCCACTTTTTTAATTTCTGCCTTATAGGGCGTTTTCTCCATTGGTACATGATCAGACAGTGTCTGCTTCCACACCTGCCCAGATGCTGTGGTAAAAATA
Organism: Kordiimonas sediminis; assembly: GCF_014656395.1. GTDB lineage: Bacteria > Pseudomonadota > Alphaproteobacteria > Sphingomonadales > Kordiimonadaceae > Kordiimonas_A > Kordiimonas_A sediminis. The sequence goes on along the minus strand of NZ_BNCI01000001.1, from coordinate 881,017 downwards.
CGTTTTCCTGTGCGCAGCTGTTTCACGCTGACAATCTCGACCAAAACCTTATCGGCAGGCGTTTCCTTGACAAGTCGTTCTTCTTCCCGGGCAGATTTACCAAATGTTTCCTGAACAAGCTTTCTTTGGTCTTCTGGGCTATAAGGTGTGCCGTCCACAACACTGTCATAGCAAAACAGTCTGACCGTCGCATTTTCAATGGTCCGACACTCCTTTGCGGTGTGATAGGTCTTTAACTCCGACTGAGCAGCCACAGAATGCAGCCCCCCTGCTGCCATCAACACGGCTGCGGATACTATCAAAGAATAGCAATGGGCCCGGCGGGAACGAGGGCTGTTTGCAAACCCGCTAGCGGGCATAAAGCCCGGTTTAGAACTGTGTCTGGTCATAAGTACATATCCTCCTGTTTACTATTATTATAGCGGCACCACATCAAAAGGTGCCGTCATGCGGTCTCTATCCTGTGTGAACGGTACCGTGCCGTGCCACATGTAGGACGGAAACAGTGCCAACATACCGCGCTGCGGTTTGATACATCGCTGGATGGTGTCTCTCTCTCCCAGCCCCAGCCCGCTTTCCCCGAACTTGATCCAGCCTTCGTGGGCGGCATCTTCTTTTGGGGAATTTTCGGGGACATCCACATAGAATGCCGAACTGATCCAGCCAAGTGCATGCACATGGTTGACATGAAATCCGTCTTTACGGAGACGCACAGACCAACTTGCAGAAAAATCAAACCCGTCAGATTTGCGACACAACAAAGGGTGGTCCGGGTCATCCGGCAACTGATCAATATAGGTCTGCACACAGTCCGACAACGCCCCGCGAAAGGCACGGAAAACCGGCTCAGGCCGGTCTAAGAGCGTGCCGTGCGTTTGCGATCCCCCGCGCAGGGTTTGATCAATCGGCTGTCCTTCTGCCGTATGTAACCTCATCAGCGCCGTCTGCAGATCATCCAGAAAGTCTTCAAGACAACTGTAACCTTCGGGCGTGCCAAGCATCATGGGCTGCACAAACTGATCATACCGGTGCAGCCATGCATCTCTGTCGTCCCCAAGCAAGTGCCAGCAGGTACCGCGAAGCGCCCAAAGTTCCTGATCAAAAGGCCGCACCGCTGCATAGGGCTCTAACGCCTGCAGGCTTGTTTCATACTTCTCCCTTTTGATTTCAACCCGGGCAAGATCAATTGAGGTACTTACATCGCCATCCTCACCAGCGAGCGACGCACGGTAGAAAGACACTGCTTTTTCCAGGTCACCCACCGCTTCACTCAGACGGCCCATGCGTTTCTGCAAACCTGTGTGCCCCGGAAACTTGCTTTGATAGTTTTCTGCCAGTGACAGTGCCTCGCCCACGCGGCCAGCATTTTCAAGCGCTTCCAAATGGTCTGCGCATAAATCCGCATTGTCCGGTGCCGCCTGATGTCCCACCGCATAAGATTTAGCAAATAGCTCTTTGCGCCCATGCTCCCAATATAATTTGTTCAGCGACCTGTGTGCATCGCGAAAATCGGGCTTAATGGCAATGGCTGTTCTGTACTCTGTGTCCGCACGGTCAACATCGCCCGCCTCATAATAGATATTACCGAGAACATAGCGGGGCTCTGCCAAGCGCGGTGCCCGTGCGATAGCCTCTTCCAGACAGGCACGAGCATCGTCCACACGGTACATTTCTTTATACACGCTACCCAGATTATGAAGCGCATTGACGTTACTGGGGTCACTCTCCAGCGCCTTCCGAAATCGCTCGATAGCCGCCTCGTACCGCCCCAGCTTCTGAAGCGATATTCCCTGTGCGCTGTAATGAGAAGCACGACCGCCACTAAGCTGAACTGCCTTTTCAAAAGCAGGCAGCGCTTCTTCATGGTTTCCCAGTGCCTGAAGTACCAATCCCTGATTAAACCAGGCATCAGCAAATGACGGCTGCATCGCGGTTGCCTGCTGATAAGACGTCAATGCTTCTTCCTGCCTGCCTGTGGCAGCAAACAGATTTCCAAGTGCATTTAAGACGGCAGGCTGCTTAGAATTCACAGCCAGAGACCGTTTAAAATACGCTTCAGAATCGGCAAAATGCCCCTTCTTACGACAGATAACCCCCATGAAATGCAGGCTGTTGGCTTCCTGCGGCACCATAGACAAAATATCTGTAAATATTTTTTCAGCGGACGGCAGGTCACCTCGGTTCAGCGCTGTGACACCCGATTCCAACATTGCCTTCAGTCTCTGCGAATCCACCCGATCTACCCCCGCAATTGTTAATAATTCCTGCCAGACCTTACCAAAAGCGAATAGTAACACCACCTGCCTGCAGGATGAAATGCTCTGTACCACAGGGCCTGACATTCTATGACCAGTGAAACAGATTCTTCCTCAAAGAATTACACAATTTATCTTTCTAATATTTCAATAAGTGACTGTTATTAAATACATATTTTCAATATCGATGATATTTACCGTCTGATGGTATTTCGACATATCTTCGCCTAGTCAGTTAGTGTAAAAATAGCCATAAAAGAGGTGCTAAACGGTCGGCAAAAGGTGTTGCTCTCAATTTTATCTATTCATTAAGGCTATTTTCACCCCTCTACTTCATGGTGGATAGTGAACATAGACGCCAGGTTTTTGGTAGATGGAGAAGAACAATGCGTGTAATCGCAATCAGCTCCCAAAAAGGGGGATCAGGTAAAACCACTATTTCCGGTCATCTTGCAGTACAGGCAGTGCGTGCGGGTGCGGGACCAGTGGCCCTAATCGATACAGACCCACAGGGTAGCTTGGCCGCCTGGTGGAACTCTCGTGAAAATGAAGAGCCGGCATTTGCTCAAACCAGTGTGGTCAATCTTGATGAAGACCTTCAAAAACTGCGGGAGCAAAACTTCAAGCTGGTGATCATTGATACACCCCCTGCAATCACACGGAATATTCAGGCAGTAGTGGCCAAATCTGATTTGGTTGTTATTCCAACACGCCCAAGCCCGCATGATTTGCGCGCAGCAGGCGCAACAGTTGATTTGGTCGAGCGGGCAGGCAAGCCACTCGTCTTTATCGTAAATGGTGGTACAGCTCGCTCCAAGCTGACTGGCGAGGCAGCTATTGCCCTGTCACAGCATGGCACGGTCGCACCGGTACTGGTTCACAATCGTCAGGATTTCGCATCCAGCATGATTGATGGCCGCACGGTTATGGAAGCAAACCCAGGTGGAAAGTCCGCAGCAGAAATCGAGAAACTGTGGGATTATATGGAAGATCGCATCAAACGTCTTCCTGTGAAGACGTCTTTCAAGACGTCCGCACCACAACGGGTTAACTTTGGTCGCCGCATGACAGACAGACCTGCTCCGGTCCGTTTTGTACCGTAAGACCTTGTTTTAAGTTTTAGACGTAGGATTAATACAATGGCTATGGCATCACTAACATCATCCCTAATCGCCCGGAAGGGCACAGCACGCCCAAGCGCGCCCAGTTCAGGGTTCGGCAAATCCTTATTGCCGCAAGACAATATCGACAAGAACGACACGAAAAAAGCGTCCGGTCTTTCTTCTTCAAACTCTTTTGCGAACATTGCCAGTTTTACGGACTATGCCCGCAATAAATCAGAGGCAAATCTGTCCGAAGCATCTTTCTTTAATATGAAAGCACCGGCAGAAGAGAAGAAGCCTGTTATCAAAACAGAGCAAAAAGCGGTACCCACGCTGTATCATGGTCGTGTCAAAAAGACGCTGCGTCTTGAAATTAAAACGCACAATGAGCTGCTTCAACTCGCAGAGAAAAAGGGCACTTCGCAGCAAGCCCTGATGCAGAAGGCTGTTGAAGACCTGTTAAAGCCGTAAGGGAGCTTTCCCCGAACCGTTAAACAGGTCTGGACCAATATCCTACGCAACACACCGTCAAAGGCAGGACATATGTTCTGCCTTTTTTCGTTAAATGTTGCTGACCACACCCAAACAGCATTAGTACAATACTGGCTTTTAGACGACAAAATCCAAGACATCTTACAATCAAGGGTTTTGCATTCTGGTCTGTTTTAGGGTTATATTTGTGTCAAAACATGCTGCAAATTGTATCAAACGCTTAATAATATGTTCACCGTTAAGATTTAGCTTTGATAACGGTTAACCATTTGGCAAACTAAACTATGGTGGTTCCAACATAATGATCGGGCAACAAATTATGAAAACGATGGGTTTTAAACATTATCTGATGGGGGTCAGTGTTCTTGCGCTTAGCGCTTGCTCCTCCGTTTTCGGTGTACCAGCACAAAGCAATCCAAACATTGCGGCCGCACGTTCGCAGGCAGACGCGCAAGATTCGTCCAGCATGATGTCTATTGCCGATAAACTGGTAGAAGAAGAAAATCACTCGGCCGCCATTCCAATTTACCGCCATCTTGCCACCGGCCTTGGTGACCGTACCGAACCAAGAATGAAGCTGGCACGTAGTTTGGTTGCTATGGGTAATCATCGCGAAGCGGCTGAAATTCTGTCCCGGATTGTTGAACAGCGCGAATATCCTGGCGAAGCCTGGTACCACCTTGGAAAATCATGGCTTGCTCTTGGTCGGTTTGATGAAGCTCTGGCTGCATTTGGTGAAGCCAGTAACCGTATGGCAGATGACACTAAACCCCGTGCCGGTCGTGGTATTGCCCTCGCCGCACTTGGCCGCGGGGAAGATGCTCTTAGTGCCTTTGATGGCCTGGGCGACGCACAAAGCCGCTCGAATAAAGCGCTGGTGCTGGCATCCCTTGGTAACACAGACGAAGCCATCACAATATTTGAAGATATTATTACATCTGGCGGCGCCGGACCGCGTGACCGCCAAAACCTTGCACTGGCATACCTTATGGCAGGCCGCGAAGACGAAGCCTACCGTATGGCACGGCTTGATCTGGACATGGTATCTGTGGAAGAAACCTTCACATTCTACCGCACACTGATGTCTTTACCAGCGTCTGACCGGATGCAGGCTTTGGTCACCGGATCTGTCGAGCCGGAATGGACACGGGAAGAGGCTGCCAATCTGGAACTCACTGATTCTGATACGCGCAAAGCGGCAGCAGAACGCCTTCTGGCGGAACCTGAGCCCGAGCCAGAACCAGAGCCGGAGCCGGAACCAGAAGAAGAACCCTACGAACTGACAGAAATTCCGCCGCTTGTTGAACCGGAAGGCTGGGCACTGCAAATTGGTGCATATCGCACGATTGAAAATCTGATGCGCGGCTGGACTATCCTGTACCGGGCGAACGAAGATATTCTGGAAGGCATTCCACCCAGAAGGTCTGAGGTTGATTTTGGCTCTCGGGATAATGGCCCAAGCGGATTTTATTACCGTCTGAATGCAGGCCCCCTGAAAACACTGGCCGAAGCCCGTGCGATCTGTCGGGAACTGAAAGAACGCGGCACAGAATGCTGGATTCGTCCACCAGAGCCAAAAGAAGGCAAACTGCCAGACCAGTAAGTGTTTGACACGAACGGTTAAGCAGGAAAAAATACATTCCATACCGGGCTGCGCTTGATCTGGTCAGTGCAGCCCTTTTACATGGCCATACCGGGCTGCGCGTGCCCTGGTCAGGGCACTTGTCCAATGGAATGATGAAACATGACCCGACAAACACACTTTAACAACCCGCTGCTACTAGGGTTTGATGAACTGGCCAGCATCCTTGACAGTGTTGGCAAAGGCGCGTCTGAAGGATACCCTCCTTATAACATCGAACATGTCGGGACCGACGTCATTCGCATCAGTCTGGCAGTGGCCGGCTTTACAACAGACGACCTCGAAGTCATTCATGAAGGCAACCAGCTTTCGGTCAAGGGCAAGGTTCCTGCGCAAGATAAAGAGCGGGAGTATCTGCACCGCGGCATTGCTGCCCGTCAGTTCCTGCGTAAATTTGTTCTGGCTGACAATATGGAAGTGGTGGACGCCTATCTGGAAAACGGCCTGTTAAATCTGGACGTCAAAAAGCCCAAGCCAGAAGAACACCGTAAGGTTATTACCATTCGGTAACGTTATGTATCATTATCAGGAAACAATTTCGCAGAAAACGTCTGGGCCGGGACTGTATGAAATTACAGACAAGGTTCAGGCTGCCTGCCGTGCAAGCGGTATGCAAACAGGTTTACTGACACTTTTCATCCAGCATACCAGTGCGTCCCTGACCATTCAGGAAAATGCAGACCCGGACGTACAAACAGACTTAACACAAGCCGTTGCCCGTCTGGCCCCTGCGGACCCAACCCTGTACCGGCACACGGCAGAAGGGCCGGACGACATGCCCGCCCACATCAAATCTGCCCTGACCGATGTATCCCTATCCATTCCGGTGCAAAACGGTCGAGCCGCTTTGGGGGTCTGGCAGGGAATCTATATTTTTGAACATAGAGCCCAAACACATACGCGCCGGGTTCTGGTCCACCTTTTGGGAGACTAGAACCCGACGCGTACAAATGTTCCGCTGCCTTCTTAAGGGTCAGGCAAACCGTCTTTAGAAGTCGTATACGATCGTCGCCCGGGACAAGGTATCGCTTTTCGCAGTGCCTGCAGGCGGATTGCTATCATAGCGGTATTCAAAGGACAAACGTGCCGCCAAGCGAGAGTTCAGACGCGCAGAATATTCAAACAGATTTTCAAGTGTCGTGGAAGACCCTCCAAAAACAATATTCGTGCGGTCACGGAAGCTCATCGTCTCGTTAATCTGGTAGCGATAATTGGCAGACAAACGCCCCATAAATTCTGTATCTGTCAGACCAAGCAAGCCGCGATCCGGATCCATCACTTCGTTATTGTACCGTACACCTGGGCCTGCTTCAAAGCTCAGCTGATGCTTGTCGGTATCCAACACACGGTAACCAAGACCCACTGTTTCGACGATACGCATGTCATAGCCGCCCGGCTGGTTGCGTTCGAATTCAACGAAATTCACCAGATACAGATGCTCCCACGGCTTCCACAGCAGTCGGTAATCAGCAATGAAACGCTCTTCCGTGGTTTTGCCGCTGCTGCGCTTATAGTTGATATCAAAATCAAACTCATGTTCCCACGCCGGGCCAAAGCTGCGGTTAAAGGTCATGCCGCCGGTAAGATATTGTTCGTCGCTATCACCGGACGCCTGACCCGCACCCAGTTCAACCTGTCCGTTCCACAGTGCGGGATCAAAATAATAGGCAAGACCCCGGGCACGCGACTTGCGCTCTGCCTCTGCCTTATCAAAGCGTGCCTGCTTCAGCTCAGTCACCTCTTCTGGTGCCATCCACTCCGCCCGGATTGCTTCGGCTGTTTCCAGAAGTGTAACACGATCGTCAGGCCAGGTTACAAATGCGGTCAGAAGAATTGATTCAAAGGTAGCCTTGTCATCATTCGCTGCGGCGGTTTTCAACAAGTCTTCTATTCCGGCCGGTACATCGGCCTGCACGGCAGCAGACGGCAAAGCGGCAGAAGACAACAACATCAAAGCAAACAGGCGGGAATTACGAAATGGCACGACAAATCACCTTATAACGGTCAAGTTTTTAAAAATAACGGTTTCGTGTACTGCTATTCGCACCATATTTCAAGGTTAGTATGGCTGCTAAGCACAGCATTTCTGCGACTTTATCAACTATACCCGATACTAGGTGTCAGGCCTTTGCAAACCTCGGCATGAAAAAGGCAATCACTGTTGCTACCATACCATGTACTACCCCTCCCATAAGGATGGTCTCGAGCCTTATCCCCGCATCAAGAAGCATGCCCAAAACATACGGGGCAAGTGCGGTCGAAAAAACCATCACAGAGGTACTGAGGGATTTGATTTCACCCAGGTGCCGCGTGCCGTACAGTTCCGCCCAGATTGTTGTATTGACGGGGATCGATAACCCGCCTGCAACACCTAAAAACGCTAGCCCCACCCCGACCGCGAGCATAGTATCGCCAAAAATCAGAAAACAGATACTGATTGCCAACAACGGCGGATAGAGAGCAGCCGCAGCCAGCCCCCCAACCCGGTCAACGATCATACCCCCGATCAGGGGAACCGTCATGGCGCCAAGGGCATTCATCCAATATAGTCCGGTGAAGACCTGTAACGTCCAGCCTTTCATTTCTGCCATATTCTGTGCGAAGAAAAAAATCGCCGTGATCCAGAACGGACATGCAAGGGTGACAGTGAACAGCAGCGGCAGACGTTTATCCCGCAGCACGTCGCGGCGCTTTAGATGTTTTGTCACGAACCCACTCGTGTTCGCGGCTTCTTCGTCTTGCTGTGCGGCAAGCCAGGCTGCATGGCGCTGTGTGTGCCCGCGCAGGAAAAACAGTGTCACCGGCGCCAGCACACACGCATACAAGAGTGCAATCAGCGCCCAACTGGCCTGCCAGCTGAACGATACCATCAGAAACACAGCAAGCGGCGGTAACAAGGATTGCCCCACAGGCATGCCGAGCGAGGCAAAAGAGACCGCAAGGCCGCGGCGACGGGTGAAGTAGCGGGACATGGACGTCATCGCAGCATGGGTCATAAGGCCCTGCCCTACAAGACGGGTCATCAACAGCGCGAAAAACAGTATAATAATACCCGGCGACACTGCCACAAACAGGCAGGCAGTCACCATCAGTGCACACAGAGACAGCGTATATTTCTGCAGGGGCACTGTGTCGATCAGGTGCCCAATCCGGTTTAATATGACCGCGCCCGCAAGGGTCAGCCCAAAATACATAAACCCAAAATCTGTTTCAGACAGGCTGTAGTTTTGCTGGATGGCTGGTTTGTAAACCCCAAGAAAATAGGTTTGCCCAACGCTTGACGACATGGCCAGCATGAAACCGAACATCAGAAAAAGACCATCGCCTTTAAAGGTTTGTTTAATTTTCACTTTGTATAACCCAGGTAATGGTAATCGACACGCCAGATAAAATTTAATAAGCTATTTTGGCTCTGAGTTACTATATTAGAACCACAGCAACTTCAGCCTATACAAGCACCGGGGCGCCTGAAACAACATAAAAGAGGGTACAGTGACAAATCCATATGAGACGTTCGGGAGCCAGACGGCACCTGTGGCTTCGGCCCCGGTATCGCAGGGACACGCTATCGCAACTGTTTATCAGGTATCAGCGTCGGGTCTGACCGCTTATGTCAGCCAGGAAAATCTGGCAGATGATACGCTTTCCTCGAAATGTCGGATTGGCTCAACTGTCAAAGTTTTGGTCGAAGGCAGACTTGTTTACGGCCTGATCAATAATGTCCTGCCCCATGATACAGGCGCGATCCTTCTGGAAATTGACTTCCTGGGGGAGTTGCATGACGAAACATTCAGCCGGGGTGTGCAGATATATCCGATGCCCGGCGCAACCGTTTTGTCAGCCGACGAAACAGACCTGGCGACCATCTATGCCCCTGTATCTGACGAGACAATTAAAATTGGCACCATCGCCCCTACCCATACGACGGTTGCGGGCCTGACCGCCGAAGCGCTTTTATCCAAGCACTTTGCCATTCTGGGAAGTACTGGTACCGGTAAATCCAGCACCTTGGCACTGACTGTCCACCGGATTGTCGAGTTATACCCTGCCGCCCATGTGGTGATCCTGGATCCCCACAATGAATATGAACAAGCCTTCTCCACCAACGGCATTCACTTATCAACAGAAAATCTGGCGCTGCCATACTGGCTGATGAATTTTGAAGAGCATATAGAGATGTTCGTTGGTCACAATACAGAAGGCCGGGAAGAAGACGTTGATATTCTGCGACGCAGCCTTTTAGAAGCACGAAAACGGTCCAACATGAAGATTGGTGTGGGCAAAATTACCGTTGATACACCGGTCCCTTATAAATTGTCCGACCTGCTTGCCCTTTTTGATGACGAGATGGGCAAGCTCAATAAAGCCGAAAGCGTTAAACCGTTTCTGCGGCTTATTGCCCGCACGGAGGAACTGCGGAACGACTTACGCTTTTCCTTTATGTTTTCCGGGTTATTGGTGCAGGACAGCATGCACACACTCATGTCCAAGCTTTTGCGTTTTCCAGTGGACGGCCGACCTGTGACCACCCTTGACCTGTCTGGTGTACCAACCGAGATTGTTGACGTGGTGGTGTCTCTTGTATCGCGCATAATCTTCGACTTCTCGCTTTGGAGCCACAAAAACACCGGGGCTACACCGGTTCTTCTGATCTGTGAGGAAGCGCACAGATATGTGCCTCATGTCAGCTCGGAAATGAAAATCCACGCTGCCAGAAAAAATCTGGAACGTATTGCAAAAGAAGGTCGAAAATACGGTGTTTCACTGGGACTGGTATCCCAGCGGCCCTCAGATTTATCAGAAGCCGTTCTGTCCCAGTGCGGCACCATCCTGTCGATGCGCATGAATAACGAACGGGACCGCCGCTATGTGGAAGCCGCGATGCCTGAAGGCTCTAAAAGCTTCCTGTCGGCACTGCCATCTCTGCAAAACCGTGAATGTATTGTCGCGGGCGAAGGGGTGGGCTGTCCCGTCAGAGTGCGACTGGATTATCTGGATAAAACCAGACGTCCGGCAAGTGACGACCCTGAATTCTCCCATAGCTGGCGAAATGACACCAGTCAGGCTGATACATTAATGGATAATACGATCCGACTATGGCGGCGTGGCGGCACACGATAAAGGCACACTAAAGTGGCAACAACCAAAGTACATTTCGAAATTCTTGGAAAAAAAGGTCACAACTGGACTATCCTGGGGGTAATAGATCAGCGTGACAAAGCAATCAGAGAAGCCGAAAACCTCTGGGCAACCGGCAGGTATGACGGTGTTCGCATTCTAAAGGAAAGTTTCGACCGGGCAACGAACGAGTTTGCCACCGTTGAAATTTTCTCCCGGGGTATCCAGCGAAAAAAATCCAAGTATGACGAATCTGGCAGTCTTTCACCGTGCCTGACACCAGACGACCTCTATGCTGCTGATGGGCGCCGTTCCATATGGGACCTTCTTGGAAACACCCTTGAAAGCTGGTCGATCACTGTCACCGAGCTTTTGTATAATATCGACAATTTCAACAAGCTTGATAACACAGGCACCCTGATGCAAAACGCCGTACAGCGTGTCGCTATCAGTATCGAAGATAACAGCGACAGCGTGCAAGAACGCATGCGAAAGCTCTATACTGTTATCAATATGGCCGTCAGCATTATCAAAGCCGAAGCGGCCAACGTCCCTTCCCTGGCGATGGGGCGCCTTGCGCCGCTGATCACCGAACTGGAAGACAAGCAAAACAAAACGTTTTTGCTAACTGCCTCTATCGTTGAATATATCGCACCTGCGACCACCATCATTGATAAGTTCGGTCGCCTGATCATGTTTGCCAGTTCAAACAGGCCCGTTTGGGCAGCTGAAATTCTTGATCAGATGCTGGCAGAATGCTTATTGCATGCACGGCTTGTTAGTTATCTCCTGAATGATGAAGGCAACAAAGATCGCGGTGATTATATGCTGCGCCTGATGTATCTCCAGGCTGGCAAGATCGAAGCCTACTATGAAATTGAGGAACAACTGCGCCTGCCCCAGGACACCGAGCAGTTCGACAAATATCTTGGCGAGGGCATTCTGCCGCGCTGTCAAAAACGGCTGGTTGAAATGATTGTGGCAGAGCTTTCTTCGACCCGCCCAATCAATACGGCTGGTATCGTCAAACAGCTGGAAGCCCTGAATAAAATAATGAATGCTGCTGAAGTCCTCATCACCGATGAAGGCATTATGGATCAAATTGATGACGCCATTAAAACACGGTCAGGCAGGTTAATAAACTCACAGGTTATTGGCGAACTTCTGTATGATACCAAGAACCCTTTCGCACAGATGAACTTACTCTTGGATCTTGAACAGCTCGCACGGGGCAACTCAAACAAAAGAACCGTTGCCAATTTCATCCTGCCTATTTTAACCCGCTCCAATTATGAGGGAATTTTCATCGGCATGGACGGACACCCGCTGGAGTGTATGAAAAAACTTGTATCACTGCAGCACCGTGTCATCGATTCCGGCCTGACTGAAATGCATAAAAGACAAATTGCTGAAAAGCTCGACAGCTTTGCCAAAACCATCATGAAAAACACCCAGATTCTGAAAAAAATTCATCAGATGGACAGCTCTATTCAGGATAAAGCTATCCGAATTCTTCATATGATTACAGATGGGTATTTTACAGACGGTGCCTCAAAAACGCAGGCAGAGGCTCAGGTAAAACTATATATGAAACAAGACGGGTTTACAGAAGGCCTGATTACCGGCCTGGATAGAAAACAACAGGAAACAGCCCTGATCGATTTTCGCGAACTGCTACTGCGCGCCAATTTGTCCTGATACCTCTTTGAAAATCATCAGTCCTGACCAGCACAATCTTGCATTTGTTCACCCGGTAGCTTCGTGTCCATAGTTACGGTTTTTTAAGAGTTACGCCGCTATATTTACAATTGGGGACGAGTATTTATTTTAAATGCATGATCATAGATTATGCGGATTAGTACACTCCTGATGAGAACACCAACAAACCTTACAGAAGACCACCTGCAGGTCCTGACGCAATTTGCCAAGGACTTTATTCGTATGCATTCGGCGGATGACCTGCTGTGGTACACGGCACAGGAGATTGTTGGCCGGCTGGGGTTTGTCGACTGTGTTATCTATCTGTATGAAGAAGACAAAGGCAGGTTGGTCCAGAAAGCGGCCTTCGGTGACAAAGCTTCCAAAGATCACATCATAAAAAACGCGATCGAAATACCCCTGGGTATTGGTGTTACTGGCAGCGTTGCGCTGAACCGAACGGCAGAAATCGTCCCAGACATAAAAAAAGACGCCCGATATGTTGAAGACCTGCACGGGATGCGCTCCGAACTGGCAGCCCCCATCCATATCGGCGGCAAGCTCTACGGTGTGATTGATAGTGAACACCCGGAACCAGGCTTCTTCTCGAAAAGCCACCTGGAAGTATTCACCAGTATCGCGGGGATGCTGGCGTCCCGTTTGGCCCAGTGGGATGTCCTGAGCCAATTGGAAGTCAGCCAAAAAGGCAAAACTGAAAGCGACGAAAAATACCGCCTGTTATTTGAACAGTCCGACGACGCCATGATATTGGCATCGGAAAATAAATTTGAGCTCTGTAACGCTGCGGCGGCACGGGTATTTAAATTCGACTCTACCGAGGAAATGGAATCTATTCACCCTTCGGAAGTCTCCCCACCTTTCCAGCCTGATGGCCAGAAGTCAGAAGACAAAGCCAATCAAATGATGGCGATTGCAATGGAGAAAGGGTATCACCGATTTGACTGGATACACCGCAAGAAGACCGGCGAGGATTTCCCTGTCGAAGTGAGCTTAACCCGTGTTCCCCATTATGGTCAAACCGCCCTTTTCGCCATTTGTCGTGACATTACCGAAAGAACCATTGCGGAAAGGTCCATCAAACAGGCGCTGATTGATGCCCAGACGGCAAACCGAACCAAGTCTGATTTCCTGGCAAATATGAGCCACGAACTCAGAACGCCGCTGAATGCTATCATCGGGTTTTCCGATATGATGGCCAACGAACAGCTGGGCCCCCATGCCAACAAAAAATATAAAGAATATTCCGAGGATATTCAAAAAGCAGGGACATTCCTGCTGCAGTTGATCAATGATATTCTTGATCTTGCTGCGATTGATGCTGATGAAAAAGAAATCAGCCAAAAGCCGCTGAAGGTCCGCGAGATTGTTGAGGACTGCTTCCGCATGATCGCAACACAAAAAGATGCCAAAACCATTGATGTCCAATATGATATTCAAGGCCCTGTCAGAACAATCTATGGGGATGCTCAGGCTGTACGCCAGATACTTATCAACCTGTTGAACAATGCCGTCAAATTTACACCGCAGGGTGGGACAGTGCGCCTTACCATTGAGGACGCTGGCCGCGATCACCTGTTAACTGTCTCTGACACGGGGAAAGGCATTCCGGAACAAAAGCTGGCTACCATCACCAACAGATTTGATCGCGGTGATCAGGACCCCTTCACAGCGGTTGAAGGTATCGGACTTGGGCTGGCCATCGTCAAATCACTTGTGGACCTGCACGGCGGGATACTGACAATTGACAGTACGCTTCATAAAGGTACCACCGTTTCCTTTACCCTGCCCAAAGACGCCAAAGCCTGAACACCGGCGTATTTTCGCCAGTTACAGAACACCTGAAACAACAGAAGCCGAAAAAATTAGGCGTACATCGGCCTTTCTTTTGCCCAACTGCGTCCTATACTGTAAGACAAATCAATCACAGGCTTTAACACAAACTATACCGGAGATTTTATGGCCATCCACGTGTATGAAGGGGACCTGCCTCCTGGACTTTCTTTTGGTAGCAGTGTCGCTATTGACAGCGAAACAATGGGCCTTAACCCGCACAGAGACAGGCTGTGTGTTGTACAGCTATCGTCCGGCGACGGGGACGCACATCTGGTCCGGTTTCCCAAGGGCCAATATGATGCCCCAAACCTGAAAGCATTGCTGGCAGACCCGGCCGTCTTGAAGATTTTTCATTTCGCCCGGTTTGATGTCGCTGTGCTGAAAGCCTATCTCGGGGTGGATATTACATCAGTGTACTGCACTAAAATCGTTTCCAAACTGGTGCGCACCTATACCGACAGGCACGGCTTGAAGGACCTTTGCTCTGAACTGATTGACGTGCAACTCGACAAGCAACAACAAAGCAGTGACTGGGGCGCGGACACTATCAGTGACGCGCAGCAGGCATATGCGGCCTCTGACGTCCTGTATCTGCACCGATTAAAAGATAAGCTGGATATCATGCTGGACCGCGAAAACAGACGCCATCTGGCACAGAAGGCATTCGATTTCCTGCCTGTCCGGGCAGAGCTTGATCTGATTGGCTTTGAAGAAATGGATATCTTTGCGCACCGCTAGGGATGAAATAGTAGACACAGTCACATACGGCAGAAGACATGGCACCAGTAACCCACCATACATCCGACCGGGAGCATACTTTCGATAATCTTGCTCCAACCGGTCACTATAAGGAAGATCCCTTGTGGGACCGCTGGGTATTCGCTATGCGTGTCGGCCTGCCTGTTGTCTCTGTCATATTGGGCGCCATAACTCTAAGCTGGCCCTTTATCAATGACAGGGAAGTCAGCTTTACCCTGTCGCGCGAAGATGTCGCCCGCAGCGACAGTGGTATCCGTATGACAAACCTGCGTTATACTGGTACGGATGCGGTGGACCGTCTGTTTGTAGTTGAAGCCTCTTCCGGGACGCAGGATGACCCGGCGTCACCACGGGTCAGACTACAAGACATTCAGGCCCATATGGATATTGAAGACAATAATCAGGCGCGTGTTGCTGCGCGAACAGGTATTTACCGCCACCGGGACGGCACGCTGTCTCTTGTTGGCGGTGTTACGATTGAAACTGACAACGGATATAGCCTGAAAATGGCCGGCGCAGAAATCGACCTTAAAGGACACACAGCCACTGGCCAGGGACAGGTGGAAGGCGTTAGCCCACTTGGCACGCTAAACGCTGGCAGCATGGAAATCAGGGTTGACGAACGCGAGGGTATCTTTGATGGTGGGGTCCACATTCAGATTACCCCGAAAAGACAGCAAAATACCACACCCGGTCAAGAAGGATCATAAACAGAAAATGGGTATGCTTAGAAAAACTTTATGCGCGCTTGTCGTCAGTTTGGCCGTCTCGGCTTCGGCCTTTGGGCAATCTGTCCTGAAGGGGCACGACACCGAACAACCTATTGATATTTCTGCCGAGCGTCTGGAAGTTAAACAAAAGACCGGACAGGCGATTTTCAAGGGAACCGTCATTGTTTCGCAGGGCAAAATGACCTTCGCGGCTGACACGCTAACCGTTTACTATGACACTTCAGACGGTACGGACAATCCGACGATTGAACGACTGGACGCCCGTGGTAATGTCAAACTGACGTCAGAGACGGAATCCGTTTCAAGTGAGTGGAGCGTATATGACGTCTCCCGCCGTCTGGTCACTATGGGTGGTGCCGTTAAACTAAGCCGCAAGGGTTCAAGCCTTGAAGGGGAACGGCTGGAACTTGATCTTGTAAGCGGTTTGACAAAACTGGACGGCAACCCGGATGATGATGGCCGCGTAACCGGCACATTCAAGGTACCGGACACACCGAACGACTAACCTTCAACACCAACAAATTTACAAAGCTATGTCGCTTTCTGCTGGTATGCGCCGGTGGAGTATGTTTTATTTTATGCATGAATTGCGCCAATTTAGGAAACTGTTAACATATTCCCCTGTTTAATAGGGTAAACCGGTTTCCGGAAATGCGATCAGCAATGCTCGAAGGACGATATAAAAAGAATGACTGATCAAGGGCTTATTATTGATGACTTGGGTAAATCCTACAACGGACGTGTGGTCATCGCTGATGTCTCTCTGCGCCTTAACCGGGGCGAAGTTGTCGGGCTTTTAGGGCCAAATGGAGCCGGGAAAACCACTTGTTTTTACAGCATTACCGGGCTTATTGCACCCGACCATGGCCGGGTTATTCTGGACGGTGCTGACATCACCCATCTGCCAATGTACAGGCGCGCACGCCTTGGTATTGGATATTTGCCGCAGGAAACATCTATTTTCCGCGGCATGACAGTATCCGAGAATATCCGTGCGGTTCTCGAGGTGGTGGAAGGTAACAGCAATCGGCGGAATGAAATGCTGGATGAGCTTCTTGAAGAATTCTCCATCACCCATCTGCGTCATACCCCTGCCCTTGCCCTGTCGGGCGGGGAACGCCGCCGCTGCGAAATTGCACGCGCGCTCGCTGCACGGCCATCGTTTGTGCTTCTTGATGAACCATTTGCAGGGATTGACCCTATCGCCATTGCGGACATTCGGGACCTTACGGCACACCTGAAGGACAGGGGTATTGGGGTTTTGATCACAGATCACAACGTACGCGAAACACTGGATATCATCGACCGCACCTACATCATTTATGATGGGCATGTCCTGTTTGAAGGAACGCCCGACGAAGTTCTGACCGACCCGGATGTGCGGCGCGTATATCTTGGTGAAAAGTTTAGTTTGTAGGATGTAATCTGATGGCCTTGACCCCAAGACTGGACTTACGACAAAGCCAACAGTTGGTCATGACGCCGCAACTGCAGCAGGCGATTAAACTGCTGCAATTAAACAATCTTGAACTTGCCGATTATGTTTCTCAGGAAGTTGAGAAAAACCCCCTTCTGGAAGTTGGCGACCCCAACGCCAGTGATGGCGGGATCGAAGCTGACCGCGGCGAAGCGGGCGGCACCGCAAGCGATGACGGCTTTTACGAAGGTAGCTCGGATGAAAGCAGTAATGACGGTCTGATCGCGGCCGATACCAGTATGGCGTCATCCATGGACACCGGCGCTGGGGATAATTCTGCGCTTGACACCAGCCTGGATGATAACGTCTTCAATAATGATGCTGTCTCTGACCAGGTGGAAACTGAGGGACCATCCAGTTCTTCCCTGAGCTTATCCGGCGCGGGCGCTGTAAGTGGTAGTGGCGGCAGCTACAGCGGGGATGACCGCGGGCTGGACCAAACGCTGGAAAGTGAAGAAAATCTGCATGACTTTCTGACACGCCAGATGGCCATGCAAATTACCGTCGCGGCAGACCGGCTGATTGCAACCCACATCATTGACCTTGTTGACGAGGCTGGTTATGTCCCCGAAGAGGAAGTAGCCGCGATCGCAGATCGTCTTGACTGCCCACTGGATCAGGTTGCGCACGTACTGGAAACCCTTCAAACACTGGAGCCAACAGGTGTTTTCGCACGGTCGCTTAGCGAATGTCTGGCCTTACAGTTAAAAGAACTTAACCGCTACGACCCGGCGATTGCAGCCCTTCTGGACAATCTGGACCTGCTTGCCAAACGCGATATGGCTGCTCTGAAACGTGTCTGCGGTGTCGATAGTGAAGACTTGGCCGACATGATCCGGGAAATCCGGGAATTAAACCCCAAGCCCGGTACCGCCTACTCTTCTGGCGACATACAACCTGTTGTGCCGGATATTTTTGTGACCAAAAGCCGAGCAGGTTTGTGGACCGTTGAACTGAATTCAGACACGTTGCCAAAGGTTCTTGTAAACTCGCAATATATGGCAGAACTGTCAGGTGTCAGCGGCAATAAAGAAGCCAAGTCGTTTGTCTCTGAATGTGTTTCAAACGCCAATTGGCTCGTCAAAGCGCTGGACCAGCGTGCAAAAACCATTTTGAAAGTATCAACGGCGCTCGTCAAAAAGCAGGAACGCTTCTTCGAACTGGGTGTGCGCTATCTGAAACCTCTGACACTGCGAGACATTGCCGAAGAGATCGACATGCACGAATCCACTGTCTCCCGGGTTACGAACGGTAAATTTATCTCCTGCCCCCGTGGTATGTTTGAATTGAAATATTTCTTCACCAGCTCGATTTCTTCTGCTGATGGCGGGGACGCACATTCTGCCGAGGCCGTTAAATACAGACTGAAAGAATTGATCGACGCCGAAGATCCCAAGAAAATTCTGTCCGATGACAAGCTCGTTATCATGATGAAAGATCAGGGCATAGATATTGCCCGCAGGACCGTCGCTAAATACCGGGAAGCCATGAAAATCCCTTCTTCGGTACAAAGACGGCGGCAAAAGAATATGGGTGGGTAGCCACCGGCTGTTGTCAGGGGCGCGAAGCATTTCGAGTCGCATTCCCGGCACCCGCCACGTCCAAAGGGGCACAAGGCCATAACCTTTTATTTATAAATAGTTATGGCGAAATCCTTGAGAGGCTTGGCAACCATACCCATATATGTGGTAGGCTCATAAAACCAGTTGCAATGACTGGCCGGGGCAGCCATCCCATGAGGGAAGAGCTTTGGTATGAGCTGCTAGGTGAGGTGCTCTTGTCACCTCTGTAGATAGTGTGGTTGCTTGCAATAAGTGCCATGGAAAGGATGAAGTACACCTATGGAAATCAACGTAACCGGTCGTAAAATGAATGTTGGTGAAGCACTGACTGATCATATCAAAACCCGTCTTTCAGGTGTCGCTGACAAATATTTTAGTCGATCGATCGATTCCTCTGCTACCGTCACCAAAGAAGGTCACATTTGCAGGGTGGATATATCCATGCATCCCAACCAGGGAATCCAGTTACACGGCCGCGGAGAAGCCGATGATCCATACGCTGCCTTTGACATCGCAGCAGATAAAGTAGAAAAACAGTTGCGAAGATATAAGCGACGCCTTAAAAACCACCACACATCGCCGAGCAAAGAGATCGCGGTTGAACTGGCACGGGAAAATGTCCTGGCCCCAGAGCACGAGGATGACGAATCCTCAGATGTTCCGGATCAGCCACTGATCATTGCGGAAACTAAAAAAGAGATCCCGAGCGTCAGTGTTGGTGATGCCGTAATGTTGATGGATCTCGCGGATAGCTCAGCGTTTGTGTTCCGGAATGTGAAAGGAGACGGCCTGGAGGTCGTGTATCGCCGGAAAGATGGAAACATAGGCTGGATTACACCTAGTAACTAAACGAACTGAATTAACAGCAGAGAGGACGGGAGCCGCGATGTTGGCTCCCGATGGAGTAATGTGATGGGGATCGAAGATCTTCTGACGCCAGGAACCGTACTGGGTTCCTTTCGTGCGTCTAGCAAAAAACAAACTCTGATGGCTCTGGCAGAACATATTTCTGCAGCGCACAGCTTGGATTCACGCATTGTATTTGATGCGTTGCAGGCCAGGGAAAAAATTGGCAGCACCGGGGTTGGACACGGCGTGGCAATCCCGCACGCCAGAATCCCTAATCTTGAGAAAATTGTTGGGTTGTTTGCCCATCTCAAAACCCCCGTTGAATTTGAATCAGTCGATGACCAGCCCGTTGATCTGGTCTTCATGCTGCTGGCCCCCGAAGAAGCCGGGGCAGAACACCTGAAAGCTTTGGCCAAAGTATCAAGGCTTCTGCGGGATGAAACCATGTGTGACAAAATTCGCCGGACAACCGACAGTTCCGCGCTTTATGCCATGATCGCACAGCCCAGTAGCAATGCTGCCTAATCACGGCTGACTTCAAGTCCGTAGTCAGCCCTGATCCTTTTTACCCGCGCATCCTGACGACACAGGCAGGCAATGATTATTCAAATTCGATCCTGGTGAAATAAAGCCCGTCCGGCGGCGCATTAAATCCAAGTGCGGTGCGATCACGAGCTTCCAGCGCCGCCTGAACATCATCTGGTGTCCACTGCCCCGCCCCCACCAGTTTCAGTGTCCCGGTAAAAGACCGGATCTGATGGTGTAGAAAAGAGCGGGCACCCGCATGAATTAATATTTCCTCGCCGCGGCGCTCAACATTCAGATAGTCAACGGTTTTAACAGGGCTTTTTGCCTGACAATTGACATGCCGAAAGGTCGTAAAATCATGCTGGCCAACAAGCAACTGTGCTGCTTCATGCATCATGTCTGCGTTCAGTTGCTCTTTAACATGCCAGACCAGCCCTTTTTCAAACGTCAGGGGCGCAATACGATTTCGGATACGGTAGGTATAGTGCCGTTTGACAGCATCAAACCGTGCGTGAAACTCTGCTGATACCTGTTCAGCATGCAGAATAGAGATGGGCGCCTGGCCTAAATGATAGTTTACGGCGCCGCGAAACTTTTCACCGTCCATATCCCGGTCAATATCCACATGTGCAACCTGGCCCAGCGCATGTACGCCGGCATCAGTGCGACCAGACCCAAACAGTCTGACCTGTTTACCATTTGAAATCTTTTCAATCGCTTCTTCGATTGCCTGCTGAACGGAGGGAGCATCAGCCTGCCGCTGCCATCCAGCGTATGGCCTACCGTCATATTCGATGGTCATCTTATAACGGGGCATCGTCTATTCCCCTACGAACCGGGTCCCGGCTGGCACCGTATGCCCAGTAAGAAACTGCGCGGCGTCCACAGCCCCTTTTCCTGCCTTCTGCACCCGACCAAGTCGCAGTGCATCCGACCCACATGCAATCAGCAACTGATCATCAAGCGCGACCCCGGCGTCCCCGCTGCCCTGCTCGACAGAGGCTTCCAGAATTTTCAGCCGACTGCCATCAAAATCCGTCCATGCGCCCGGAAACGGAACCAGTCCGCGTATTTGCCGTTCAATAGTGGTGGCGTCATCATTCCAATCAATTTTAGCCTCGGCCTTGTCAATTTTATGGGCATAGGTAATGCCTTCCTCTGGCTGCACAGTGTGCGTAGCGGTGCCGTCTGCAATAGATTGCAACGCAGACACGATCATTCTGCCACCCATTTCGGACAGTTTATCATGCAGGCTTGCAGTCGTATCTTCCGGGCGAATTTCTATCTCTTCGCGAAGGATGACATCACCGGTATCCAGTCCTTCATCCATTTGCATGATGCAGACACCCGTTACCTTGTCCCCGGCCATAATAGCCCTGTGGATAGGTGCAGCACCGCGCCAGCGCGGCAGTAAAGACGCATGGATATTCAGGCATCCATACTTTGGCGCATCAAGAATAGCTTTGGGCAGTAACAGCCCGTACGCCACAACAACGGCACAGTCCAGATCAAGGGCGCGGAACGCTGCCTGTTCATCCTCGGATTTCAGGCTCACTGGTGTTCTGACCTCGATCCCCATTGCCTCGGCTGCTCTGTGAACTGCAGATTTCTGAAGTTTTTTACCACGTCCGGCCGGACGGGGCGGCTGTGAATAGACGGCAACAATATCATGGCCGGCACTGACCAGCTGCTGTAAGGCCGAAACGGAAAAGTCCGGCGTCCCCATAAAAGCAATACGCAACGTTTGTCTCCTGCCTTAAGGGCTCTTCTCTAGAGGACGAGCGCGTCCTTATTAGCCTTGATCACTTTCTTCACGATCATACTGCGCTTGAGTTTTGACAGATAATCAATAAAAACAACACCGTTCAGATGATCAATCTCATGCTGTACGCACGTTGCCATCAACCCGGTCATTTCCTGTTCCTGAAGAACACCATCATAGTCCAAATACCGAACACGCACCGTCTCGGGGCGCTCTACTTCTGCATAATGTTCGGGGATAGAGAGGCACCCTTCATTGTAAACATTATATGTCTCAGACTCCCAGACGATCTCCGGATTGATCAGAAACTGGGTCTTAGGCGCATCACCGTCACCTTCGGTATCCATAACCAATAACCGTTTGGGCACCGCGACCTGAATGGCAGCCAGACCAATACCCGGCGCGGCATACATGGTTTCCGCCATATTATCCATCAGACGGCGCAAATCATCATCCACCTGTGCAACCGGCTCTGAAATCGTTTTCAACAACGGGTCAGGGACATTTATGATATCAAGCTTTGCCATTCTTTATCATCCTTGGCTCAGGTAACTTATACGACCGGGAGCCATACCCAGTTCTGAGGGGCAGGTCAAGAAATGCCGTACCGATCAAAGCTGCTCTATGGGCGCATCAAGGCAATATGTGGCGTGCCTGTCTTCTATTTCAAGAACCCATAAGTCTTCATCAAAAGACCGTTTGCGTGCAATTTTTTCCTTAGCCGTCTGTTCATCCACCGGGTCACGGCTGAAAGCACGCCATACACGCTGACCATCAAAATCAAGACCAGATTCAAAAAGCAGGATGCCCTTTTCAAACTGGTCTATTTTCAGGAGAATACCGCCGCGGTCAGGATCACCTTTGGCAAGAACAACGACCGGCATATCCTGAAGATAGCCGGTTCGAACCTGCGCTTGTACCCAAAGATTGGTTTTAAGTCTTGTATCCACGAAGCTATAAAATTGAGAGGACTAGCCTTCAAGCCCCAGAATGCCGAGACGATCTTTGAACATTTCACGGATAGTGTCGATGTTCACAGCAAACTCAAGCCCAAGTGCGCCATCAGCAACCCATGCAATTGTTGCAGGAATATCCCCACGGTTTGGAATACTGAGAATAACTGATGTACCCTCTTTTAGCGGCAGGTCCATGCGTACCTTCGCACCACCAAGCGAAAAGTTGCTGATCTGACATGAAAATTCATGCAACCCAACATATACTTTTGCTGGCCACAAAACGGACCTAACTTCCATCTTGGCAGGCCACAAAACCGACCGCCGTGGGTGCGAACGTCTGTTACCATCGTCGCTTACCGGTTCAGTTATCTCTTTGGCCTTCTGGTCATCGCCTGACATATATTTTCCCTACCAATATCCCCCCAAAGGGAACTTATATCACAAACCTTAATTACTACGCACCTATTGTTTGTATTTTTTATAAACTTGTCTCAAAGCTCTAAACAATCGAGAGATTGACGCAACAGGAAATTCACGTCACAAAAGATAAATGCAGGATAAAGCGCTACCAGATACCAGAATTCTTGTGATTGAGGACAGCCCAACGCTGGCCTTGACCTATAAGGCGTACCTACAGCCTCTGGGTTTTCCCGTAGATGTTGCAGAAACCGGCAAGGAAGCTTTAGCGGCAATTCAGAACACGCCGCCCACTGCCATTCTGCTTGATTTAAAACTCCCCGATATGGACGGCCTGGATATTTTGCGCACACTGAACGAGCAAAATAACAAGGCGCAGGTCATTGTGATTACAGCACACGGATCGGTTTCTACCGCGGTCGAGGCGATGCGGGACGGTGCGGCAGACTTTCTTCTGAAACCCTTTTCTGCAGAACGTCTGAACACAACAGTCAGTAACGCGCTTGAAATTTACCGCCTGTCTACCCTTGTGGAAAAATATGAATCCCGCAAGGAACGCGATTTTGGAAACTTCATCGGTAGCAGCTCTGCCATGCAGGCCGTTTACCGTATGATTGAGGATGCGGCCCCGTCCAAGGCAAGCGTTTTTATTATGGGCGAATCCGGGACAGGTAAGGAACTATGTGCCCAGGCCATTCACGACAGTAGCCAGCGCAGCGGTCAGTCCTTTGTTGCCATCAACTGTGCTGCCATCCCTGCCAACCTGATGGAAAGTGAGATATTCGGCCACGTAAAGGGTGCTTTCACCGGCGCCCTGACCGACAGACAGGGGGCGGCCCAAAAAGCCAACAACGGCACGCTTTTTCTGGATGAAATCTGTGAAATGCCGCTCGATCTGCAGGCAAAACTGCTGCGGTTCATCCAAACCGGGCAAATCGTGAAAGTCGGCAGCAATGAACCCATTAATGTCAATGTCCGGTTTGTCTGTGCCACCAACCGTAATCCGTGGGTTGAGGTCGAAGAAGGACGGTTCCGGGAAGATCTGTTTTACCGTCTGCATGTTATTCCAATCTATATGCCGCCCCTGAGGGACAGGCAAAATGACATTCTTCTTATCGCACAGGAAATGTTGAAGAAATTCTCCGAGGAAGAAGGCAAATCCTTTGAAGAATTAGGGCAGGACGCCAAAGACCGCCTGATGGGCCATACCTGGCCTGGCAATGTCCGCGAACTGTCGAATGTTATCCAAAGTGCCGTTGTACTGAATGACAGCACCGTATTAGAGGCAGGCATGCTGGATGTGCTGCTGGGCCGCAGTCAGCGCCGGGTTCCCAAAAGCATGTCCCCCACGGCACCAACACCTGGGCACGCTGCGCCGCCCCCTGCGCCTGAATATCACACTAGTCCGACATATTCATCGCCCTCAACGCCCGACGATATCCAGCCGCTGCACATTGCTGAACGCCAGATTATCGAAGCAGCCATTCAGGCATGCGGCGGCAAGGTTATTGAAGCCGCAGGTAAGCTGGGGGTAAACCCGTCCACCTTGTACCGAAAAATTAAAAGCTGGGAGCAGGAAGACAGCGCGGCCCAGTAAAAACACAGTCATTACGGTCCTGCCAATCATAAACCAGAGTATTCCGGCGTAAAAAAATAGCTGGAGACAGACATACCCCATCTCCAGCTACTGTATAATTTCTCAGCAAATCGTGGCTGAATTGAAGGGTTAAACTCCCTCATCCTTCGCCAGATCAGCCCGCATTTTCTCAAGAATATGCGCATTGCTGGCCGCCAGACCTGCCATCACAACCAAATCCGATGACGTAGACGTCATCCGCGCGATCTGAATGGAGTGATCCATACCAAGAAGCATCGGACCGATCACACGACCACCGCCAAGTTCCGCCAAAAGCTTATAGCCAATGTTCGCAGAGTGCAGCGCAGGCATAATCAGAATATTCGCCGGACCCGACAAATTCATGAAGGGATACATTTCCATCAGGCTTGGATTAAGCGCCACGTCAGCCTGCATTTCACCGTCAAATTCAAAATCGACATCCCGTTCATTCAGAAGGCGTACCGCTTCCTGCAGGTTTTTCGTCTTGTCAGACGGAGGGTTGCCAAAGTTGGAAAACGACAGGAACGCGACCCGGGGATCATGCCCCATCAACCGCACGAAAAAGGCTGAAGCCGTTGCAATATCAGCCAATTCTTCCGGCGAAGGACGCTCGTTCACCGTTGTATCCGCGATAAAGACAGTCCGTCCCTTGGTCACCAGAACCGTCATACCAAAGGGCCGCATACCGGGCATTGGGTCAATAACCCGTTTGATGTTTTTCAGCGCACGCCAATAGTGACGCGTCACACCTGTTACCATGGCATCGGCATCACCGGTCGCAAGCATACAAGCGGAAAAGACGTTCCGGTCCCGCTTGACAAGGCGCTGCACATCCCGGTCCAGGAATCCGCGGCGATTCAAACGCTCATACAGATGTTCAATATATTTTGACGGATTTGTATTGCTGGCATTGCAAATCTCAAACTGGCTGTCATCAACACCCATTTCACGGAGTTTTTCGCGAATTGGCGCTTCATACCCAACCAGCACAGGAATTCCGTAGCCAGCAGATTTAAAGCTTACAGCCGCACGCAGAACTTTTTCTTCTTCCGCTTCTGCGAACACCACCCGCTTGAGCGGACGACGCTTCAGGTCCTCAAACATGGAAGAAAGCGTATCAACAGTCGGGTCAAGACGGGCAGACAGTTCACGCTCGTACGCCTCCATGTCCTCGATCGGCTTTCTTGCAACACCGGAATCAATCGCAGCCTGCGCCACGCGCACTGGAATCCGCCGTATCAACCGTGGGTCAAATGGCGCCGGGATGATATATTCTGGACCATAATGGGGCTGTTCCCCGCTGTAGGCAGTTGCCACCTCATCGGGTACATCTTCCCGTGCCAGCTCAGCCAGCGCCGTTGCCGCTGCGATTTTCATTTCCTCGTTGATTGTCCGGGCACGAACGTCAAGCGCCCCGCGGAAAATATACGGGAAACACAAAACATTATTCACCTGGTTTGGATAATCTGACCGACCTGTTGCGATAATTGCATCCTGCCTGACGGCGCGAACATCTTCGGGTGTGATCTCCGGGTCCGGGTTTGCCATTGCAAAAATGATCGGCTTTTCTGCCATGCTTGCGACCATGTCCTGCGTCAAAGCACCTGCAGCAGCCAAACCAATCACAGCGTCTGCACCAACCATGGCTTCTGACAGGGTTCTGGCATCTGTTTCAACCGCGTGGGCGCTTTTCCACTGGTTCATGCCTTCTGTCCGGCCCTTGTAAATAACCCCTTCGCGGTCAACCATCGTGACATTTTCGTGGGGCAGTCCCATCGCCTTAATCAACTCGATACAGGCAATACACGCAGCACCGGCACCCAGCGCTACAAGCTTTGTCTTCTTGATATCCCGATCCGTCAGATCAAGAGCATTCAAAAAGCCAGCAGCCGCAATGATAGCTGTGCCGTGCTGATCGTCATGGAAAACCGGAATATCCATCAACTCTCTAAGGCGTTCTTCGATAATGAAACATTCTGGCGCCGCAATATCTTCTAGATTGATACCGCCAAAGCTTGGTCCCAGATATTTCACACAGTTCACAAACTCATCAATGTCTGTTGTGTCAACTTCCAGATCGATTGAATCCACGTCTGCGAAGCGCTTGAACAGTACGGACTTCCCTTCCATGACCGGCTTGGACGCCTGCGCCCCAAGATTACCAAGACCCAAGATAGCTGTACCATTGGAGATAACCGCCACAAGGTTGCCTTTGGTGGTATAGTCATATGCTGTATCCGGGTCTGCCGCTATTTCACGCACTGGCACGGCCACCCCTGGGCTATAAGCCAGTGACAGGTCACGCTGGGTCGCCATTGGTTTAGTTGGAACGATCTCCAGCTTGCCAGGGCGGCCAGACGAATGAAACCTTAGCGCTTCTGCGTCAGTGAATTTGGAAGTTTTGTTGGGCATAATACACCTGAAATTTCTATCGACTCTGCAGAGTCCTGTCTGTAAACCATAAAGGTTTGATGAAACATATTGTAAAAATAATTATTGTCGAACATTGATGGTATTGAAAATTAATATCTGTTCTAGTGATCCGGAGATTTGAGCACCCTATGGCGCAAACATCAACGAAAAATTCAACAAATTCCCAAGAAAAGTCTGGTGACAGCAGTAATGCTGATACTGCGACCGGAGCCATTCCTGCTGGCGTCACCCCGATGATGGCCCAGTATCTGGAAATCAAGGCATCGTATCCGGATAGCTTGCTATTTTACCGCATGGGCGACTTTTACGAATTATTTTTCGAAGATGCTGAGAAAGCCGCAGCCGCACTTGATATTACCCTGACCAAGCGCGGCAAACATCAGGGCGAAGATATACCCATGGCCGGCGTCCCCGTCCATGCGGCTGAAATGTATCTTGCACGCCTGATCAAAAAATCCTTCAAGGTAGCCGTATGCGAACAGACAGAAGACCCTGCGGAAGCTAAAAAGCGCGGCTCCAAAAGTGTGGTGCGCCGGGAAGTTGTCCGGCTGGTGACCCCTGGTACCCTGACAGAAGACACACTGCTGGACGCCAGAAGCCATAACTATCTGGCGGCACTGGGGCGCGCACAAAAGGATTTTTCGGTTGCCGTTTGTGATATGTCAACCGGCGACTTTTTCATTTTGCCGACCAATGCCCGGCGGCTTGATGCGGACCTTGCACGTATTAACCCTGGGGAACTGCTGGTAGCAGAAGGCGTGAAAGACGAAGACGGCCTGCAGCAGATCCTTTTCGACTGGCGGCAAGTTATCAGCGAGCTTGCTGCACGCAGTTTTGACAGTAATGCCGGGAAAAGTCGTCTTGAAAGCTTCTTCGACGTTGCATCCCTTGACGGCTTTGCTGATTTTTCCAGAGCCGACCTGTCTGCCGCCGGGGCGCTGATCGGCTATATTGACGATACACAGAAAGGGCAAATGCCGCGTCTGGCACCGCCCCGCCGCATCAATTCCAAAGAATCCATGATGATTGATGCAACAACGCGCAATTCCCTTGAACTTATCCGAACCCAAACGGGACAAACTGACGGCAGTTTATTATCTGTTATCGACAGAACAGTGACCGGTGCCGGCGCACGGCTTCTGGCACGGCGTATGTCAGCGCCGCTGACCAGCCCGGCGAAAATCTCCGCCCGTCTGGATGCTGTACAGTATCTGCTTGAACGGGACCAACTGCGCAGCAGCATACGCAGCAGCCTGAAATCCTGCCCGGATCTGGAAAGGGCGCTTGGGCGTCTGGCGCTTGGCCGCGGGGGGCCCCGGGATTTGATGAATATTCTACTGGGGCTGGAGACAGCGCACGACCTGAAAACTCTCTTGATGGACGTTGCCGAAACCCTTGAAGATATGCCAGACAACTTAAAAATTGCCTGCACCGACATGGGTAGTCACCACGGATTGACGGACGAGCTTACACGTGCCCTTGTCGCCGACCCACCCCTTATTACACGGGACGGAAACTTCATCGCTGCAGGCTATAATGCAACACTTGATGATTTTCGTGTCCTGCGGGACGAAAGCCGGCGCCTGATTGCCGGACTGGAAAAAGACTATCAGGAAGAAACGGGTATATCCGCCCTGAAGATCAAGCATAATAATGTTTTGGGGTACCATATTGATATCCCCGCCCGCCACGCAGATGCACTGTTGCAGCCGCCGCTGAACGAAACATTCATTCACCGGCAAACACTGGCAAATAACGTACGTTTCTCCACATCAGCCCTTTCCAAACTGGCAGGAAAAATCTCCGAAGCCGGTGACAGGGCGCTTGCACTCGAACAGGAACTCTTTCACGAACTGTGCGCCAGCGTACTGCGCACAGAAGGGTCGGTTGCCATTGCTGCCGCCGCTCTGGCCGAGCTTGATGTCGGTGCAGCGCTTGCGGAACTGGCCGTTATGGAAGACTATGCCCGCCCACGTATTGATGACAGTCTGGCATTTGAAATATCTGGTGGCAGGCATCCAGTTGTTGAAAAGGCCCTGAAGGCAGCAAGTGATAGCGCTTTTGTCGCCAACGACTGTACGCTTAATCCCGATGAACGTCTGTGGCTGATCACCGGCCCTAACATGGCTGGTAAAAGCACCTTCCTTCGCCAGAATGCCTTGATTGCCATATTGGCCCAAATGGGGTCGTTCGTACCGGCAAAAAGCGCGCACATCGGCGTAGTGGACCGCCTGTTCAGCCGTGTCGGAGCCTCGGATGATCTGGCCCACGGTCGGTCTACATTTATGGTCGAAATGGTTGAAACGGCAGCAATTCTTAATCAGGCAGGGCCGAGATCCCTCGTTATTCTGGACGAGATCGGCCGCGGGACAGCCACCTATGACGGCCTGTCCATCGCCTGGGCCGCCGTTGAAAACCTGCATAACATCAATCAAAGTCGTGCCCTTTTTGCGACACACTACCATGAGATGACAGCCCTTAAAGAAACACTGGATGCCTTGTCGCTTTGGTCGATGAAAGTACGCGAATGGAAAGGAGATGTTATTTTCCTCCATGAAGTAGTTCAGGGGTCGGCTGACCGGTCTTATGGTATTCAGGTTGCGAAACTGGCCGGGTTGCCACCGCGGGTGATCAACCGCGCCAAACAGGTACTGGATGCGCTGGAGACCAACGACAAAGAAGGCAACAAAGGCAAGCTGGTCTCTGACTTACCGCTTTTCCAGACGGTGTCTGATGCGCCTGATACCGCAATGAAGAAATCTTCTGAGGTGGAAGAGAAACTTCGGTCCATTAACCCGGATGAACTGACCCCGAAAGAAGCACTGGACGCCCTATATGCCCTGCATGCAGAAGCTTTAAAGAATGAGTGAGATACGCAACAGACGTAAGATCATTAACCGGAAAGCACTGGTTTCCGAGCTGGAGGCACTGGTTGAGAACGAACCAAAAGACCAGTGGCGACAGGGGCTGTTTACCCACCTGAATACCGCCTATAAAAAGGGCTGGAATGAAGTGAAGCGCCGCTTCTTCGAGGATGCTGAAAAAGGCCGTCAGTCTGCAAAATCCCTGTCCTTTCTGACCGATCAGATTTTAGGAACGCTGTTCGAATTTGTTGTCGAGCATATTTACCCAATCGCTAACCCGACATCCAGCGAACGACTTTGTATGGTAGCCACCGGCGGCTATGGTCGCGGGGAAATGGCACCCTATTCTGATGTCGATCTACTGTTTCTTATTCCCTACAAATCAACGCCGTGGGCGGAAAATGTCATTGAATATATGCTGTATGTTCTGTGGGACATGGGTTTAAAAGTAGGGCACGCTACCCGTACGCCAGAAGAATGCATCAAACTTGCCAGGGACGACCTGTCCATTCGCACCTCCTTGCTTGAATCCCGCTATCTTTGGGGTGACAGGGAACTGTTTGATATTGCCGCTAAACGATTCCTGAGACGTGTTGTGATGCCAACCGGCAAACAGTTTGTCGAAGAAAAGCTTGCCGAACGCGATGCCCGACACCGCAAGATGGGCGATAGCCGCTATGTTGTGGAGCCCAATATTAAAGAAGGCAAAGGCGGCCTGCGTGATTTGCAGACAATGTGGTGGATCGCCCGCTACCTGTATGGCGGCATGGACCGTCAACGCATGACCAAAGAAGGCATCCTGACCGAGGCCGAAAGCAAACAGTTCAGAAAGGCTGAGTCCTTTTTGTGGACAATCCGGGTTGCCCTGCACTTTCTGGCGAACAGAGCCGAAGAACGGTTGACCTTTGATATGCAGCGGCAGCTGGCAGAATTTTCCCACTACAGGGACAGAACCGGCATTCTGGGTGTCGAACGCTTCATGAAACACTATTTTCTGGTGGCTAAACAAGTGGGCGACCTAACCAGAATTTTCTGTGCTTCTTTGGAAGAAAAACAACAAAAACCAACGCTGTTGGACCGTTTCAGACGAACCAAAAAAGTGCAAGAGTTTGCCATCGACAATGGCCGACTTAATATAGTCGCGCCAGACGACTTTAAAGAAAACCCTGCCTTGATGGTCAAAATATTTGCCGTGGCCGACAAGGAAAAACTGGACATCCACCCGGATGCCCTTCGTCTGATCAAAGAAAACCTGAAACGTATCGGCAGCCGTGTTCGGCGCGACCCGGATGCCAATGAATATTTCCTTGATATTCTAACATCCCCTAATCAGGCAGAAATTAATCTGCGCCGGATGAATGAAGCAGGTGTATTTGGCCGTTTCATACCTGACTTTGGCCGCGTTGTCGCCCAGATGCAGTATGATATGTACCACCACTATACAGTCGACGAACATACCATCCGCGCCATCGGTCTTTTGTCCCGCATCGAGAAAGGCGAACTGACTGCAGAACATCCAACCTCGTCCGACGTCATTCACAAAATACTGTCCCGGCGGGTGCTCTATGTGGCAGTTCTGCTTCACGATGTTGCCAAAGGACGCGGCGGGGACCACTCTGTGCTGGGTGCCGAAGTCGCCGAACAGCTTTGCCCCCGTCTTGGCATGACCCCGGCCCAAACCCAAACAGTAGCGTGGCTTGTTCGGTATCACCTGTTGATGTCCGACACCGCCTTCAAGCGGGATCTGGCAGACCCCAAGACCATTCGCGATTTTTGTGACATCGTCAAAAGCCCGGAACGGCTGCGCCTCTTACTCGTATTGACGGTTGTAGACATCCGCGCCGTGGGCCCTGGCATCTGGAACAACTGGAAGGCCCAGCTTCTGCGGGACTTGTATTATGCCGCGGAGGAAGTGCTATTGGCAGGCCATGCAAGTCAGGGCAGGCAGCACCGCGTTAAATACAAACAGGAAGCAACGTCTGCCCTTCTTACCAACCTACAGGAGGAAGAAAGAGATACTTTATTCAAGCGCCTGAATGATGCCTACTGGATTGCAGAAGACGCCGAAACTGCAGCGCAAAACATCCGGCTGATCAAAGCAACCGACGAGGCCCAGCGACTTATTGGAGTTTCTGCCCGGATAGAAGCTGATCAGGACATGACAAAAGTGGCCGTCTACACAGGGGATCACCCTGGACTGTTCGCCCGGGTTGTTGGTGCCCTTGGCGTAGCCGGTGCATCGATTGTTACAGCGAAAATCCATACATCCCGAGACGGCATGGCCATGGACAATTTCATGGTCCAAAACAGTGAGGGTGGCGCCTTTGGCAGCAGGCGTCAACTGGATGGGTTAGAGCAAATCATCGTCGACACACTACTAGGTGACGTAAAACCAAAAGAGCGGCTGGTGAAGAAAAAGATGTTCGGTACACGCACCGAGGCATTTAAAATTGAACCCGTTGTTCTGTTGGATAACAAGGCGTCAAACCGGTCTACGGTGATAGAGGTTAACGCAAAAGACAGGCCCGGCCTTCTGTATGATTTGGCGTATGCCCTGTTCCGTCTGCGCCTGTCCATTTATTCAGCACACGTTGCAACATACGGTGAACGCGCTGTCGACGTATTTTATGTCCGCGATCTGGTGGGGCAGAAAATCACCAACAAAGTTCGACTGCGCAACATTGAAACCAAGCTCCTGCGTGCTGCGGACGGTCTACCGATCTTTGACAGGAAAGAAACTGGTTCAAAACCTTCTGGTTCGAAATCGTCCGTCCCTAAAACGTCGGGGTCAAAAACATCGGGGTCAAAAACTGGCCTGAAAAAATCGAAAGACACCAATAAAACATCCAAGAAAGGCACCCAGGCACAATGAGTTTGCTCCGCCGAATTTCCACCGTGGGCGGTATGACGCTTCTCAGTCGCGTTTTCGGGTTCGTCCGGGATGTTTTGATGGCGCGGTATCTGGGCGCAGGCATGGCAGCGGATGCTTTTTTTATTGCGTTCAAGCTGCCTAACTTTTTCAGACGACTTTTTGCCGAGGGCGCCTTTTCCGCGGGGTTTGTCCCCTTGTTCTCTCGCAAGCTCGGGAAAACCATCACCGCGGAAAGCAAGGCAGACGCAGAACGGTTTGCCGGACAGGTTCTCGCGGTTTTCCTGCCGGTGTTAATAGTGTTTCTGATCCTGATGGAACTGGCTATGGTGCCAATTATGCTGGGACTGACAGGCGGATTTGAAGGCGATACCGGTAAATTTGCGCTGACGGTTGAACTGGGCCGCATGACCTTTCCGTATCTGACACTAATCTCGCTTGTGGCCTTTCTGGCCGGTATCCTGAATGCCTTTGATAAATATTCTGCCGCTGCATTCGTCCCGGTAATACTGAATATATTTATGATCAGCGCCCTGCTCCTGATTGGGGAGACCGAGGTTGAACGCGCACGCGGTCTTGCCGCCGCAGTGTCCCTTTCTGGTCTCGCACAATTCTTGTGGCTGTACGGTGCCGCCTACAAGGCCGGGATAAAAATTCGTTTTCCACGGCCGCGCCTGTCAAAAGATGTTCGCGAGCTACTGAAAATCATTGCACCTGCCGCCATTGGCGCCGGTGTTATTCAGCTTAATTTGTTGATTGATGTTATTCTGGCGGCCCGGTACCTGCCCGAAGGGTCTGTCTCCTGGCTGTTTTATGCAGACCGCCTTAACCAGCTTACGGTTGGTATAGTCGGGGTTGCCATCGGTACCGTGTTACTGCCGTCTATTTCACGCCTGTTGGCAAGCGGGGATGACAAAGAAGCCGCCCGTCAGCAAAACCGCGGCATTGAATTTGGTATGTTTCTAACGCTACCCGCTGCTACAGCTTTATTGGTCGCAGCGCCGTATCTGATAGCATCCTTATTTGAACGCGGCGCCTTTACAGAGCAGGACACACTTCTGACCGCAACCGCCCTGATGGCCTATGCAACAGGACTGCCGGCCTATGTGCTGCAAAAAATCCTAACACCCGGCTATTTCGCCAGAAAAGACACCAAATCCCCGGTAAAGTTTGCGACCATTTCACTGGTGGTAAATACCAGCCTCAACCTTTTACTGATCGGGCCGCTTGGCCATGTTGGCTTGGCACTGGCAACGGCAATCGCCGCCTGGCTGAATGTTGCCCTGCTCTATCGCGGTTTAAAAAAGCCCGGCCTGTTCACACTTGAACGGTCCACCACCCTCTTTATTGCAAAATGTATCGGTGCCAGCACGGTGATGGCAGGGGGTGTCTTAGCCTACAGTCACTATTTTGGTGCATTTTTCCAGACAGACGGGCTGATGCGCATTACAGTACTGGTCGGGTTGGTGGCTATAGGCTTCATGTTGTATATCCTGTCCATATTCGTCCTGAAAGCGGTCTCAACCGCGCAAATACGCTCGTTTCTGCGCCAAGAACCTTGACCACAGGCCCCACCATTGTCATAAGGCAAATCAAGCCCCAAAACGGGGTTAACCATCAACTTTATGGAGCAACACAGTGAACCGTGTATTTTCTGGCGCGCAGCCATCCGGCAACATGCATCTTGGAAACTATCTGGGGGCTTTCAGAAACTGGGTCGGCTTGCAGGATGACTATGAGTGTATTTACTGCGTCGTTGACATGCATGCTATCACTGTGTGGCAAGACCCGGCAGAGCTTGTTGCGCAAACACGGGAAGCGGCAGCAGCCTATATCGCCTCTGGTGTGGATCCTGAAAAGTCTATCCTGTTCAATCAGTCACAGGTGGCAGGTCACGCTGAACTGGCGTGGGTGTTTAACTGCGTTGCCCGCATCGGCTGGTTGAACCGTATGACACAGTTCAAGGACAAAGCTGGCAAAAACCGCGAGAAGGCTTCTGCTGGCCTGTATGTGTACCCAAACCTGATGGCAGCGGATATCCTCCTGTATCTGGCAACACACGTCCCTGTGGGTGAAGATCAGAAACAGCATCTGGAGCTGACCCGTGATGTCGCACAGAAGTTCAATCATGATTACGACACTGAGCTATTCCCCATTGTGGAGCCCATCATCATGGGAGAAGGCGCCCGGATTATGAGCCTGCGCGACGGCACCAAGAAAATGTCAAAGTCTGACCCTTCAGAATACAGCCGTATTAACCTGAATGATGACGCAGACACGTTGGCGCAAAAAATCCGCAAGGCAAAAACCGACCCGGAGCTGCTGCCAGCAAAAGCAGACGAGCTCGAGGGACGGCCAGAAGCACAGAACCTTATCGGTATTTATGCTGCCCTGTCCGCGCGCAGCCGGGATGAGATTTGTCTCGAATATGAAGGTAAAGGATTTGGGGATGTGAAAAAGGGCCTGACAGAAGTTGTTGTCGACAAGCTGGCCCCGATCACCGAGGAAATGGCACGTCTGCAAAAAGACAACGCCTATATCGATTCCATCCTGCGCGACGGAGCGGAGCGGGCTCGTGCTATTGCAGAGCCGGTAATGGCAGATGTGCGCAAAGCTGTCGGCTTCTTGTCATAAGGCCAATTGCCTGAATTAAATCCGGTTTTTCTGGCTTTGAGGGCGAATATTAAGCTAAGGTTCAGGTAACGGCCTGTATAGTGGCACAAAAGCCCATGTACCAAGACGGAGACAAAGATCGTGATTAAACCATTTGTTGCAACGCAGAAATTACTGGTGATTGCTGCTGCGCTTATGCTTGGGGCGTGTAGTTCATATTTTTCCAGTGATGTTTCCACCTTTCACACCATCGGCAGCCCAATCCGGGGGACCGCTGCAATTGTGCCAATGGACAGCAGCAAACAGGAAAGCCTGGAGTTTCGTCAATATGGTGCCGCTATCGGCTATCAACTGAAACAGTATGGTTTCAGCGAATCCGGAGACAATCAGCCTGACTATATCGTCGGTTTCGATGTGCGCATTTCTGATGGCCGCGAAAAAATCTACAATCGCCCTGCATCCTACGCCGGCTACTATAACCGCACCCGCTACTATTGGGGGCATTGGGGTGTCTATGACCCGTTTTACGACCCATTCCAGAACGAACTGGTTGCCAAAACTGTGTACCATGCTGAGCTGTTCGTAGAAATCAAAACGCCGGACGGGGAAGTGGTCTATGAAGGTCGTTCTGAAACAGACGCACGGGAAAACTCGCTGCCAAATGTTGTGCCTCTTCTGGCGGAAACTCTGTTCAAGGAATTTCCTGGCCCGAACGGTGTAACACGCAAAGTCAGTATTGACCTGTCTGAGGAATAATCCCCCGTAACAGTATCAAGACACTAATCAGTGCACAGCACTAGCATCCGAGAGGCCCCGTCCGGGGCCTTTTTTTATTGTCCTTCTGATATCATAGTGGGCTTGCGCCTTTCTTTAATCTTTCCCCCCACCAGAACAGGAAACAAACAATACCCTTGACACTTTGATGATTCAGTGTACTTTGTTTTTCAAAGTTAATTAAAAAAGAAAGGGAAATATCCATGGCTAGCGAGAGTACAAAAAGTCAGGCCGTAGAAAATCTGGCCTTCATTCGGGAAATGATGGAAGCAGGGCAGCGCCAGACGCGCTTTAACGCAACCTACATGATTGTTTGGGGGACACTTCTTGCTGCGGCATTTCTGGCACAATATTTTGAAGCCCTGGGCTATTTTAGTGCCTCTATTCCCACGATCTGGCTGCCGCCAATCCTTATCGGCTGGGCTGCCAGCATCTATATCGGTATCAAAACCAACACTGCCACAGACAAAAACAATCCTGTTATTAAAGCCTACAGCACGGCCTATATGTCGATCGGGATTACTATGTCTTTCTATTTCTTTGCCACCCTTGCCTTTGGTACGTTTGATCCTGTGACTATCACCATTCTCGCCTGTGGCCTCTACGGCGCTGTGCACCTGATCAACGGCGTTGTCACCGGTCTTTTTATATTCAAAGCAACAGCCGTTGGCTGGTGGGGACTGATGGCCTATTTCACCCACGACGCCAGCCATACGAAAGAAATGCTGCTGGTGCTGGCGGGTGCCTGTATTGTGCTGATCCTCGTGCCTGCCGTCCTGATCCGCGCATCGCGCAGTGAAGTGCTAACGGAGGCAAAGACAAGCGTATGACAGACTTTGATTACCGCGCGATCGACGATGTCATTCATTCGCGGGTACGGCTGGCAATCATGTCCTATCTGATGACGGCAGGATCCGCAGACTTTACCGCGCTGAAAAAGGAAACAAAAGTATCAGACGGAAACCTGTCGACCCATCTATCGAAACTTGAAGCAAACGGCTATGTGATTGTTGAGAAAAGCTTTGTCGATAAAAAACCGCAAACGACAGTCCGTGTGTCCGACACCGGCAGGGAAAAATTTAAGGCGTACGTGGATAGCCTCGCCGCCCTGATTGGCACTGCATAATAATAACCCGGGCATGACAGCGACCGCCCAGCAAAAAAACAATGGGGCCAACGGCCCCATTTTTCTGTCTCAGCCCCTGCACGCGCAGTATTCAGGGAATGTCTGTGCCCATCAAGACGTAGGTAGTGACGAATATACAAACCCGATAAAGAGGTCCGTCCATTCCGCACCGGCCGACAGCCAGCCAGCCTCCAGGTCGTCAAGCGGGCGCTGAGCCACAATATCCTCAAGCGACAAACCTGACGCCTTCAGACCGCTTATTTCATTCCGCACAGACACCAGCATATCATGATAAGCCTGCAGCTGTGACTTGTTCAGGTTTGGCCCGTGTCCGGCAATAATAACCGTATCGTCATCCGCCATACCAATAACCTTTTTGGCAGCCGCGATCACACCGTCAATGGAGCCACCCCCATCAACATCAATGAACGGTAGTCGGTCCGCGAAAAGTGTATCCCCCATATGGAAGACATTTGCCTTCTTGAAATACACCACGCTGTCGCCGTCTGTGTGAGCATTCTTGACATGGATGATCCGTGCCTCGTCCCCATTCAGGTGCAAAGACATCTCGTCATTGAAAGTAACAATCGGCAGCGCCGCACCTGTTTGCGGCGGTGTTTTCATATTAAACACCTTCAGGAACGACCCTTGCTCAAGCCGCAGGCGGATATTATCGTGCGCAACGACAACGGCCCCTGCCTTGCCAAAATACTCGTTACCACCCGTGTGGTCACCGTGATAATGGGTGTTGATGACAAACCGCACCGGCTTATCAGATAGTGTCGCAATCGCAGCAGAAATTTTCTCGCTGAGCGGCGCATACTGATCATCAATAATATAGACGCCGTCTTCACCGACAGACACACCAATGTTACCACCAGCGCCGTATAGAACATGGATGCCGTTGCGCACCGGCTCTGTTCGGATTTCTACTTTGTCCCAGTCCTGCGCGCTTACTGAAGTTGACAATAACGCAGCAGCAACAGCCAGTTTAAGTTTCATTCTGTATCTCCCTGAAAACATATCTGATTCCATATATGCCAAATGCCATTATCATGCCCAGAAACCGTCACGCTTTGTCAAATTTTTTATTTCACTTTGCTGTTATGCCAGAATTTGGCTAAACAAACACTATGACCAGAATTTGCAGAGGATTTTAGGGTGCAGAAGAAAACCATTGCCGTACTTTTTGGTGGCCGTAGCGTTGAACATGATGTCAGCGTTCTGACCGGTCTTCAATTTCTGGAAGCGCTTAATCCTGCCAAATATCAGGGACTGCCTGTATATGTCGACCCCTTGGGCCAGATGTGGACCGGCGATGCGTTGCTGAAACGGTCAAATTATCCTGTGTCCGGCCAATCAGCGGGCCTGACTGAAGTGAAGCTGGACTTAAGCGCGGCCCCGGCAACCGGGCGCCCGGCTTTCACTGTCTCCAAAAAAGGGCTGATGGGTACCAAGCAGGAAAACCTGTATTTCGATCTGCTGGTCCCGGCCATACACGGCTCGAACGGCGAAGACGGCAGCCTGCAGGGCCTGCTTGAATTCGCTGGTATTCCGTTTGCTGGCTGCCGGTCCCTTGGGGCCGCTGCAACAATGGATAAGGCTTTCCTGAAATCCTGCGCCCGGCATAACAGCATAGATGTATTGCCAGAGATCAAAATCTCCCGCCCCGCAAAAGGATCCTTTCTGCAGGAAGAAGAAATCACCGCAAAGTTGGCCGCTGGTATTCCAGATTGGTCCTTCCCCCTGATCGTGAAGCCCTGCAATCTGGGGTCAAGTGTTGGTGTCGGCAAAGCAGACGATATGGACGGCCTGATCGCAGCACTGATGACCGCCTTCCGGGTCGATAGCAGCGTGATCATTGAACCCTTTGTACCGAACTTATGCGAATATAATGTCGCGGTGCGCAGGGATCAGGACGGCAACATCCACACATCCGCCATTGAACGCCCGTTAATGGACGCAGAATTGCTTGATTTTAAAAACAAGTATCTGGCTGGCGGCAGTCCTGGCGCACCAAAACTGGATACCGGTCCATCCGAAGGCATGGCGTCGCTCAACCGTGAATTAAACCCTGAAGGTCTATCCGCAGAACAGGAATCATTCATCCGCGATAGTGCCAGCAGGATTTTTGAGGCGCTTTCCCTTGCTGGCTCCGTTCGGATTGACTTTCTGTCCAACCGGAAATCTGGCGAGATATGGCTGAATGAAGTCAACACCATTCCGGGGTCCTTTGCCTATTTCCTATGGGAAGCTGCAAGCGAGCCCCTAAGTTTTCTGGCGCTTTCCGATACTATCATTGCAGAAGGTTTCACCCTTTCCGCACAGCGTCTGGGCCTCACTGACGCCGGTACCGGCGGCGCAACCATTTTTGCAAACGGGTAAGCGGCTATGGCTGAATGGTATCATACACATTCAGGCACGGACGGACAGTCCCACATTTGGCTCCACGGCTGGGGGCAGGATCACACAAGCCTTGATCGCTTAATGCGCCTTTTTGCACGGGATGGCCAACACCGCCTATATGACCAGCCGGGGTTTGGTAAAACGCCCAAACTGGCTGACGGCGCCGGCACAGAAGACTATGCGGACGCCCTGGCAGAACAGGTACGCGCACTGGGTCCCATGAAACATATCTTCATTGGCCACAGTTTTGGCGGCAGGGTTTCAATCCAGCTGGCAGCACGTCATCCTGATCTGGTAAAAGCCGTCATCCTGATTGCTGGCGCAGGTATTCCGCGCACAAAGACTGTTAGAATGAAGATCCGGTCTACTGCCATCAAGATACTGGGCAAACTGGCGCGTTTTGCAGATAAGGTGTTTGGCACGACTTTTACCGAACGTTTTCGCAATAAGTTTGGCAGCCGTGATTATAAGGCTGCCGGTGCCCTGCGCCCAACCTTTGTCCGCGTTGTCAGCGAAAACCTGACATCTGTCGCAGCTTCTGTCACCGCACCGGTTCTACTGATTTACGGATCGGAAGATACGGAAACGCCGCCTGAAATTGGCCAGAAATATGCTGCTGCGCTACCAAATGGCCGCTATGAAGAATTGGCAGGCTTTGGCCATCTGGACATTCTTTCCCGCGGCACCTATCAATGTGAAGCCCTTATTCGAGACTTTCTGGAGCCATAACCGTGCAATTTAATCTGCCGATAGACCCTGTCATTTTGGCAATCACAACCCCGCTTTTGGTGTGGTTCCTGTTGGAACGAGCCCTGACATATATGATGTTCTTCCAACAGGAAGAGTATGATGGCAAGCGTTTCCTTATGTGGCTTCGGGACAAACGGGCTTTTGATACCCGTGCCAGTCTGTGGTTTATTTTGGCCGCGCTCGTCGCAACCCTGACGCAGATCGAAGGAATGAGCCCCTATGCGGTTGGGTCTTTACCTCTTCTGCTACTGGGCATAGGGCACGGTATTTACATGTCGCGCAAGGGCCGCAGCCACAGCAAAAAACCACTTGTTGTAACAACGCGGGTGAAACGTATTCTAACCGTTTTTGTCGCCTTGGGTTTTGGCCTTATTGCCCTTGGCCTTACTGTCACAAGCCTTGCCCCGATTGGCACAAATTACGGTGTTTCCATTGACGTCAACAGTATTGATTTTATCGCAACTGACTATGACTGGCGGCTAAGCCTGATAGCTCTGTGGCTGCTTGTCATGACCCAGGCTGTGCCCTATGTCTTGGTGCTGTCCAATAAAATTCTGGAGCCTGCCGAAGAACGGGTAAAAGCAAAGTTTCGGCAGGAAGCGGTCGACAAGCTGGCAAGCCTGAACCCGTATATCATTGGCATCACCGGGTCTTTTGGCAAAACGTCAACCAAACATATCCTGTCACATATTCTGGATGCTGCGGCCCCTACTCTTGCCACGCCTGGCAGCGTTAATACCGACATGGGGATTACCCGCGTGATCCGGGAACAGCTAAAACCGGATCATAAATATTTCATCGTCGAGATGGGGGCTTACGGCCCCGGGTCTATAACCCGCCTGTGCCGTCTGGCGCCGCCTGACCTCGGCGTGATCACCGCCGTTGGCGCCGCCCACTACGAACGGTTCAAGACGCTGGAAACTGTTGCACGAGCCAAATTTGAAATGGCAGAGCATGCCTTTGCCCGAAACGGCAAGACAGTCATCAGCAAAGATGCTATTCCTGCTGACCTCCTGAATACCCAGTGTCATGACCGACCCGGCCCCTATATCAGCGTTGGCGCATCGGGGGATGTTGCGATCCGTGATATTACAATGGATAAGGACGGCATTCATATAACCATTGAAACTGACGGCGAAACAGAAACACTGGTTGCCCCGCTATACGGCACGCATCAGGCAGGGAACATCGCCATCGCCGCTGCAACCGCACGCGAAATAGGTCTGCCGTGGTCTGCGATTAAAGGGGCGCTTAGAAGCGTACCGCAAATCCGCTACCGGCTAGAGGTAACAAAGACACCGGGCCAGCCAACCATCATTAATGATGCCTATAACTCAAACCCGGTCGGGTTTAAGGCCGCACTTGAAGTGCTTTCTGTGCTTAAAGAAGAAGGCGGCAGGCGCATTCTCGTCACCCCGGGCATGGTGGAATTAGGCGACAGACACAGTAGTGATCACTATGACGTCGGAAAATT
Source organism: Kordiimonas sediminis (assembly GCF_014656395.1). Lineage (GTDB taxonomy): Bacteria > Pseudomonadota > Alphaproteobacteria > Sphingomonadales > Kordiimonadaceae > Kordiimonas_A > Kordiimonas_A sediminis. The sequence continues at coordinate 838,887 of NZ_BNCI01000001.1, read as the reverse complement.
TGCTGCACGCCATGCAGACATTGCTGTTGTTGTCACACCTGACCGTATCCCCAGCTTTATCGAAGGGATCAAGGACGGGGACGCAGAAAAAGCAGAACAGCCCGTTATGGTACTGACATTTGATAAGCAGGAAGATGCAGAAGCATGGGTGCGCGAAAATGCACGTAAAGGCGATGCCATCCTCTTTGAAAATAACTTGCCTGATTTATATGAAGCAACGCTGAAGCTTTAAAGACTCTGCCTTCGGATCTCAGGACAACCAGCACAGTCTGCCTATTCTGGTTTAAGGTCCATTTTTTCCAGATTGTGGCGCGCAGCCTCTGCGTCCGGGCCGGCTTCCTGTAAGCGCAACACTTTTAACCAGCTTTGACGTGCGGCTGCCAGATTACCTGTTTCATGTTCCAGGTTACCCATTTCCAGATGGGCGGTCGGGTCATCACTATACACTGACAAATAAGTTGTCAGCGCGGCTCTGGCTTCATCCAGATAATTCAAACTGCGGGCGGCACTGGCAAGAAACAAAAGAATATCTGCCCGGCCGGAGTTCATCTCATACACCTTTTGCAGGTCTGCATAAGCAAGTGCATAATCACCGTCAAAAGCCGCAATCCGCGCCCGATCAATAAGATATGTTTGTGCCTGGGTTGACGTCTCGGGTACCAGCGACAAGGCATTATCAATTGCCGTTTCAGCCCGGGTAATTTCATTTGCCATCAACCACGCATTCGCAGCCTGATCATACATATCGGCCAGAAGGAGCGCGCCGCCAACCATGCGTTTACCGTCGTTGATTGGCATTTGGCGACCGGTGCGAATGTCTTCGACTAACTGATCCAGTCGGATAGCGGCCTCCGCAAATTCGCCAAGATGATACAGTCCCACAGCCTCGCAGTGCCGTGCGGGAACGCCTGCACCTTCTGTCTGCCATTCCAGGGCAAGCGCAATGCCTTTATCAGGGGAATTTTGTGCCAGCGCCATACAGTCAGCATAACGCTTTTCAGCCTCTTTGATGTTCTGGTCACCATCAAATGCAGCAACTTGCATGCTGGTACTGGAAATCAGAATAAAAGAGAATATCTTAATGAGAGTTTGCATGGCGGCGACTGTGCCGTTTTCATGAGGCAATTTCAAGGCAGGACCACACAATAATGACGAATACCAGCGCACAAGACCCACAACATCTGTTTATCATTGGCCCCGGCTATAGCGCGGGCTACGTGGCTGCGCTGGCACTGTCCGCTGGTTGGCTGGTTTCTGCCACATATCGGTCTTCGGAAAAACAACAGCAGCTTAAAGACGCAGGACTTGTCCCCGTTCCGTTCGGTAGTATGCCAACGGGCACGCCAGTAACCCACTGTTTGGTCTCTGTCCCACCGTCCGTCGACGGAGATCCTGCCTACGACACCTACCAGCCTTTATTACAGCAATGCAGCGACCTTTCATGGATTGGGTACCTGTCCAGCACGAATGTATACGGCAATCATGATGGGGGATGGGTAGATGAAGAAACCCTGCCTACCCCTTCGCTTGACCGTGGGATACGGCGCGTACATGCAGAAAAGGACTGGTCTGAATTTGCAAGCAGCGTTGGCTCAGTATGTCACATTTTCAGACTGGCTGGCATATATGGTCCCGGCCGCAATGCCATTACAACCATTCAAAAAGGTCGTGCGAGACGAGTAATTAAAGAAGGGCAACTGTTCAGCCGCATCCACGTAGAGGATATTGCCCAGACTGTTCTCGCTGCAATGACAAGTGGTGCGCCTTCCACAGTCTTTAATCTTGCCGATGATGCGCCCGCCCCGCCACAGGATGTTATCCTATATGCTGCGAACCTGATGGGAGTTGCGCCGCCGGAAGAAGTTGCCTTCGAAGATGCAGACCTTAGTCCCATGGCAAAAAGCTTTTACGCAGAAAGCAAACGCGTACGAAACACCAAGATCAAAGAAGTCCTGAATATTAGGCTGCGCTATCCATCCTATGAACAGGGGTTGCAAGCCCTATGGAACGCGGTGAAAGACTGAAGAACTAAGGGAAAAGCTAAAAGAAGCGAAAGAACCCAAGGCACCCACGCATGGCTTATGCCATTTCGTCTACCTGATCATACGTCATGGTGCCGGGTATCAACATAACCGGGCATGATAGTTCCCCTGTATGTTGGTGTGCGAAATAATCCACAAGCGGCCCGGGGTCACCTTCTGGCCCGGCCCCCAGAACAAGACCAAAAATATCGGACGTTGCATCCATATATTTCTTCAGCTCTTCTTTCGGGTCCCCTTCACGGATAACAATTTCAGGACGAACGCCACAGTAATTATAGAGACGTTCCGCCACGTCATCCATCAGCAGCCGCGCTTCTTCCTGTGCTTCTTCCCGCATGCGATCAGCAACAGCGACCCAGTGCTGAAACTCTCCTGGCCGGATACAATGGAACAGAATAAGGCCGCCCCCGGTAATATGGGACGCCCGCGCCGCCGCAAACCGTATCGCTACCTTTGATTCCGGGGATCCGTCAACGACGACAAGCAGGTTCCGCCGCCGCTTGCTAATCTTCCGAATAGGGCGGTGGATGCCATCTTCTGAAATTTGGTCGGTATCCATCATGCAATTACAGTGACAGTCAAAGCCCATGCTTGCAAGCAGAAATACGGCGTCAATTTGCTATTTCAGGAGGATGTTTGACACTTCCCGTATCTGTGTGCGGGCCCGCAAAAGATAGAAACCCTGCATCGCCAAATGGTTTGCCAGCATACCGTCTATGGACCCATTGGTGACAACCAGCGGGTCAAGACTTGCCGCCGCATCCATCGAGACGATCAACTGATCATAGACTTTGCCCAGGTCTTTATCCTCAATAACACCGGAAAAGTCATGTTTCAGCGCCCGCAGGAGCAGTGAGTAAGCATAAACCTGCCCTTTGATCTGATAAAATAGGTCGTCTGCACCGCGGTCCGGCAACACACCGCCTGCATTATCTTCAATATAGCTTTCAAGAGCCGCTGACGACGCGCCCAGATCAAGAGCAATCCGGTCAAAAGTCGCAAGCAGATTGTCGCCGCGGGTTTCATAGACAGCATCACCCCGCTTCAGCCGTTCAACATAGGATGTCAGTTGGCGCGCCCCTTCCCGAAAGTACGCATCAGACGGTGTTGTCGGCAACAAAGATGTGGAGAAGTCCATGATCCAGCGATCCGGTTCCTTCGACAGGTTCCCTGCAGCTTTTTCAATATCCACATCTACTGCGCTGGACCCGCGGGTGCGACCAATCTGGTCCCGAAGCTCAAACGTGAAGCGCGACAAAGCCCCCAGAATACCTTTTTGGAAATTGGGTGTATTATCAAGCCACCAACCCGGCAGAAAGACCGGGTCATTTGCGGTCCAGTTATTCAGTTTTGCTTCTCTTTCAACAAGATAAATAACCGTTGCAACCGTCTGGGGCGCACCGCTGTCCTGTGCTGTGTTTACATACAGACGGTCATCAACCCTGTAACTAATGGCCATGCCAATCAGGATATAAAGAAAGAATAAGACAGGCAGTGCAACGGCAACTTTGCGCCAGGTGGAGCCTGAAACAGTTGCAAGATATCCAAGGAAAAAACGCCATAACCGGCGCAGAGCAGCACCCAGACGCTGAAAACCGAGAGCAATTTTTTCTTTGATCCACAACCAAACTTCGTGAAGCATGTTTTATTCCTGCCACTTTACTGTCACAGGCAGGCCCAAAACCCGCCTTTTATTCTTATTCTCATGCTAAGATATTGTCACATCCTGCCGGTAATACAAGGTGTAGCAGTTAAATCAAAACAGGGACCGTTCATATTTCATTCATTTTAGGTTTCATACACTCATGCTTATGAAAAAACACATACAGTTGACATTCCGCACAAGCGCCGGGCTCCTTTGTACCCTCATGCCCGCAACCCTTCTACTTGCTGAGGAACCTGCACTGGTGCAGCGGGAAGAACTGATGTGCATGGATACAGAGCGTGTTATGTCCTACACTGTGGAAACCGACCGTTTAGTGCGTTTTAGTATGAAAAACGCCCCAGACATTTTGATGACCATCAAAGGGTTTTGTCCCCAACTTAAATACCATCAGTATTTCACCTACACGCCTACAAACGGTATGATTTGTACCACTATCCATGACATTACAACCCGGGCTGGCATGCCCTGTAAAATAGAAACCCTGGCGTTCGACACCCCACATCCGGACACAGAGAGCCAGGCGAACTAGGGCGCGTCTCGGCCTGAAAGTTTCAGAAGACTATTGCGCACGCTTACAAGTCTGAGTAATCAGAGTATATGCATAAAACAGTCTATAAAATCTTCAGACCGTCCGAATGGGAAACCTTTGTATCAAAGGGTGTTTTTGACGGCTCTGCCAATGACAAACAGGATGGATTCATCCATTTGTCTTACCGTGACCAGCTGGCTGGCACACTTGATGCCCATTTTTCAGATTGTGCCAAGATTATTGTCGCGGCTTTCCCGGTGGTAGCGTTTGAACAATCCAGTCTTAAGGCTGAAAAATCCAGAAGGGGAGAGCTTTTTCCTCATCTGTATGACACGCTGAAAAAACAACAGGTTACATCGTTTGCGCCCATTAAGCGCACCGAGGATGGCGACCTTGTTATCCCGAACGACTTAGTTGACTGATACACCAAACAAGGCATTAGCTGCATGATTAATCTTTATCCTCTTGCCCGGCCCATCCTTAGCGCATTGTCCGCAGAAACAGCGCATAACCTGACAATATTCGGGTTAAAGTCCGGTCTGGGGCCATCCAGCAAGCAAAAAGATGACCCATGCCTGTCTACGCAGGTATTTGGTCTGAAACTACCGAACCCCGTAGGGCTTGCGGCTGGATTTGATAAAAACGCAGATGTTTCAAACGCTATGCTGAATGTCGGCTTTGGTTTCGTCGAAGCGGGAACCGTTACCCCGAAACCACAGGCAGGAAACGACAAACCGCGCCTGTTCCGCCTTGTGGAAGACAAAGCCGTTATCAACCGTTTCGGTTTCAACAACAAAGGACTGGAGTATTTCACTGCCCGGCTGAAAAACCGTCGGCCCGGCGGTATTGTCGGCGCCAATGTGGGTGCGAACAAGGATGCTACCGACAGAACCGAAGATTATGTGACGGGCATAATGGCACTTTATGGCCTGTCTGATTATTTTACCGTAAATATCAGCAGCCCCAACACACCAGGTCTGCGGGCCCTCCAGTCACGAGATAGCCTGAATGACTTGGTTACCCGTGTCCTTGCTGCCAGACAGGCCAAAATGGATGCAGGGATGCAGCGCATTCCCATTCTGGTTAAAATTGCCCCTGACCTGACTGAAGAAGACATCAAAGATATTGCCGCCGTAGCCTTAGACAACGCACTTGACGGTCTGATTGTCAGCAACACAACCATCACCCGGCCCAGCACACTCACCTCCGCGCATAAATCAGAGATCGGTGGGCTTTCCGGTGCCCCTCTTAAAAAACTGTCAACCGATACACTCGCACAAATTTACCGCGCAACTGGCGGCAAAATAACGCTAATCGGTGTTGGGGGCATTTCGTCCGGCGCAGACGCATTTGATAAGATCGCACACGGCGCCAGTCTGGTGCAGTTATACTCAGCACTGGCATATGACGGTCCCAGCCTAGTTGCTGACATAAAAACAGAACTAACAGAAATTCTGAAAGAAAAAGGCTTCGCCTCCGTCTCAGATGCGGTTGGGTCTGCCGTCAAGCTTTAAGGATAATGCCCCCGCAAATCGCGGCGCACCAGTAACAGCATAATATCAGGCGCGCACATCAAAACTGCGCAGATCGGATTGCACACCCACACCACCCCCGGCAAAAAGGCCGTCATTTGCAAAAAGTGACGCCGCAGAGGTGCCCCCGCGGCCACCAACAATAGAAACAGCATTTTGATAGGATTGAATTCCCCTGTCTCTGTCGGCAAACGTTGCTGGCAAACCGTCTCTAAATGCCGGATCAAAAGCGGGGGGAGTATTACCGGTGTCGCTGGCGTCCGCGCCCACAGCATTGCCAGAAACATCGCCAGAAACAGGTGCCTCTGCGCGGCTAGTCCTCTCTTCTGGCCCGCCTGCATCAGAAGTCTCTGATTCGCTGGCAGGGTCCGTGTCCTCTGGTTCCTGTGCACTTAATTCCGCCTCAGCCGCACGAATGGCTGCACTTGCCGCCGCTGCAACCGACCTGTCTTGTCCGGATGGTTTCGCAGGGGCAAGCGCCGCGGCCTGAACGGTCCGCATTTTCGCAATGGTGGCTTCCGGGTCACCCTGAACTGCGCTGGTGTCAATATCAACAGACCCACCAACAGCATACCGCCTGCCGTCTGGTCCCACCTGATAATCATAGGATACAGCCCCGGTTAATGCACCACCTGCAGCTTTATGTGCCCCTTCATGGGCACGGACTTCACGGTCACGCGCTTTCAGCGCCTGTACCTGGGCTTTCTCCTCATCCGTCAATTGTCCGGGTAATGATTTTTTCTCGCTACTGCCCCCTCTGGACTGTGCGTTCACGGCAGAACGACTATCCGAGCTGTCTCGGGAGGGGGAGTTTGGCCTGGCCCCTTCAGAGCGTGCCCCAAAAAGCTGTGCCTCTATCCCTGATGTGCCCGCTGGGAACGACGGATTTAAGCCGTTTTGGGTACTGCCACCAGATTGCGGAGCTGCTGAATTTGGACGGACGGCATCTGTGCCGGACACCGTATCAGCAGCAGGCCTATCCCCCACACCGGCAGGCGTAGAGGCGGGTATCACCGGGATAAAAGATGTTGTAGGCACACTTGTCATGCCTGCATCTTAGCAGAAAAGTCGCTCTTTTTACAACGAATCACACAGCTGCTTGCATGCCCGGACACAAAAGGCTGAAATTATTCACCCGGTGGTGGCGGCGGTGCATCATCAAATGATCTGCATTCCTTGCCGTCTTTTTTATCGCGGCGGCTCTCCCGGTCACGGCTTAACAGATCTGCCGCAATTGCCGCACGCGTTGGTTGGTCAATTTTTTCAAAAAGGTCGAGGATTATTTCCCGTGCCGGATCATGAATTGTTCTGAGAGCAGCTTCACGACCTTTTAGCGCTTCGACCAGCGCGGCCCGGTCAAACTCAGGGGCAATCATAACGGCATGAATATCTTCATAACTATCACCAACGGCCTCAAATCTGGATTTCAGCTCCTTCCTTTTGGCGCGCAAGGCCTTGCGGAAAGCATCCTTTTCTTCCTCGGACAAATGCCGCTGGATAGACCGCATACTAAATTCATGGGAAGGTGATACACGGATTGTACGGGTTTCCTCTGGCCGGAAACCCTTGCCAAAATGCAGACCCACTAAATAAATATTCACAAGGACCGACAGAGTTAGAAAAATCAGAAGTGGTTTACTCACACGTGACATTTACTCGTCTCCCTCTTCCAGCATAAATCCGCTCGTAGCCACCAGGTTAGCCGATAGATCAATTTCCTGATGATCTGCTGGTGGGCTTTGCAAACCTGTTAGCACCCCAACAGTCAACACAAGAACAACCATTGCTGCCTGTCCCGCAATCCCGTACGGGGTCAGCCATTCATCTACATTAAACAGGCGGTCAAACATTGATGATACCCTGGACCAAAGTGGTGCGGGGCCTGATATAGCTGCTGCAGCTGTCTCCTGCTGGTATGTATCTGGCAACGCAAGAAGTCGTTCCAGGAAGTCGTCTTTTGCGCGAGCAGGTGTCAGGTCTCGCAGTGCTGTTAAATCAGCATCCAGCCGTGTTTCTTTGCCTAAAGTTTTGCGACCTTCTGCTGTCTCGCAATAATGCCTCGCCGCGACACGAACTGCTGCCGGAAACCGATCAGGATCACTGCCGTAGCGAACGACGAGTTCTTCAAACGTACGTTTGTCCATTTTCCGTTTCATATCAAACCTCACTTCTGCCTTTGGCAATTGTATCTCGTAGTTTTGCACGGGCGCGAACCAATAAAGATTCCAGCGCCTTTACCTTCAAACCCATTATCTCTGCTGCCTCTGCATTGCTTAACCCATCGAAATAACAGAGAGTTACAGCAAGCTTTTGGTTCTCTTTCAGGCTGTTTACAGCCTTGTGAATATGTGCCGTTGCCTGGTTGTTTTCGATAGCCTTGTCTGCTGTGACCCGGTCATCCGCTTTATCGAACCCTTCGGGCATCTGTGCAGGGCTTTTACGACGTTTTTCATCCAGACACCTGTTGACCACCACCCGGTAAAACCAGGTGGTAAATTTGGACTTCTCCGCATCAAATGACTGGGGTCTGGTCCATAATTTAACAAAACATTCCTGCACCATGTCTTCTGCCAGGGCGGTGTTGCCAAGCGTACGGATCGCAAGCAGCCGGAACCGGTCCGCATGCCTGCGTACCAATTGATCATACGCCAGCGCATCGCCTGCCTGTACACGCTGCATCAACTGTTCGTCGCTTTCGACTTTCAATATATCCTCTTTCAGGAACGAAACTGCGAGCACCGCGTATCTCCTAGCAAGACATGTATGATACGTGACTGTGTCATAAACCCTTCGAACCTGTTCCTATCAACACACAGAACAATCCGTTTTGCAATTCTGTCATTAAAATGTAAGAAAGAATGCGTTAAGGAACCCCTCGACCAACACACAACCGCCCAAGATTGAAAAACGGACCAAGATCATGAAAATTGCAGTCATCGGCACCGGATATGTAGGACTTGTATCCGGAACCTGTTTTGCCGAGTTTGGCCACGAAGTAACCTGTGTAGACAAGGATGCCACTAAGGTTGAAAACCTGAAGGCCGGCATCATGCCTATTTACGAGCCAGGCCTGGACACCCTTGTGAACAGGAATGTTGCAACCGGCAAGCTGCAGTTCACAACGGACCTCAAATCTGCGATGGACGGGACAGAGGCCGTTTTTATCGCCGTTGGAACCCCCAGCCGGCGCGGCGATGGGCATGCTGATTTGCAATATGTTTTCAAGGCCGTGGAAGAAGTAGCAAGCTACATCACCACTTACACAGTGGTGATCACCAAATCCACCGTGCCCGTCGGAACCGGAAAAAAGATTACGGAAATACTGTCGGGCCTGCTTGATACAAGCCTGTTTGATGTGGCCAGTAACCCAGAATTCCTGCGGGAAGGTGCCGCAATTGAAGATTTTATGCGTCCCAACCGCGTTGTTGTCGGAACCGAGACAGACCGCGCGCGCGATGTGATGAAAGAACTATACCGGCCGCTCTTTCTCAATGAAACGCCGATGGTCTTCACCAACCGCGAAACGGCAGAAGTTATTAAATATGCAGCCAACGCCTTTCTAGCAACTAAGATCAGTTTCATCAATGAAATGGCTGATCTGTGCGAAAAAGTTGGCGCCGATGTACAGCAGGTGTCCAAGGGGATTGGCCTCGACAAGCGAATTGGCGGCAAATTTCTAAACGCCGGCCCCGGATACGGTGGCAGCTGCTTCCCGAAAGACACCCGCGCACTGATCCACACTGCAGAAGACTATGATGTACCGATGGAAATTGTCCGGTCAGTTGTAACCGTCAATGAAAACCGCAAACAAGCAATGGCACAAAAGATCATTGATGCAGCAGGCGGCACCGTGGACGGCAAAAAAATTGCTGTCCTTGGCCTAACTTTCAAGCCCAACACCGATGACATGCGCGAAAGCCCCTCGCTTGATATTATTCCAGCCTTGCAGAATGCAGGGGCTAGCGTGCATGCCCATGACCCCCAGGGCATGGAAGAAGCCGAAAAGCTGTTAGAAAATGTGACCTATCACCAAGACCCGTATGACACCATGCATGATGCGGATATTCTGGTACTGATTACAGAGTGGAATGAATTCCGTGCCCTGAATATGACGCGCGTTAAATCCCTCCTTAAATCCCCGGTTGTGGTTGATCTGCGGAACATATACGGCCACGCTGATCTGCCGTCTCTGGGCTTTACCTATATTGGTATAGGACGCTGAATATCTTGTGACCCTAACGCACCAGACACAGACACCGCCGGAAAGTATAGTCGCGGACAAAGCAATCTGGGCCATTGCCGGCCCGGCGATCATTGCAAACTCGTCCGCGCCTCTGGTCGGCCTTGTTGACACATGGGTGATCGGACACCTCCCGGACGCCAGTCATCTGGCTGCCGTCGGCACCGGGGCAACGATTTTCAGTTTTGTTTTCTGGATGTTCGGCTTTCTGCGTATGGGTACAACAGGCGCCATTGCACAGGCCCACGGCGCCAAAGACACGCGCCTGATCAGCCACCATCTGATCCGAAGTTTTGCACTCGCACTATGTCTCGGGATAGGCTGCATTCTTCTCCAGTACGGTATTTTTGCTTTCGCTGTTTTTGCACTCGCACCGCCTGAAAGTGTGATGTCTGCCTTGTCTGCTTATTTCGATATCCGAATACTCGCAGCCCCGGCGACCCTGCTAATTTATGTCCTGAACGGGTACCTGATCGGCATTGCCCGCGCGCGGGCCTCGCTTGTGTTGCAGCTTGTGCTGAACATTACCAATGGTTTGCTGAACCTCTTCTTCGTTCTCGCCATGGGCATGGGGGTGGCGGGTATTGCACTTGGCACCGTTATTGCCGAATATCTGGCCGTGGGTTTGGGGTTTCTTTTCATAGCCCGGTATCACGGCTTCTCCCTGCTAGCCGATGCATGGCGCAGCAAAGGTATTTTTGTCTTTAAAAAAATGCAGGCGCTTCTGTCGGTCAATATGTGGCTGTTTCTGCGTACACTTGTGCTCCTGACCTGCATGAGCCTGATCACAAGGCTTGCCGCTGGCCTTGGCGAAGTTGCCCTTGCCGCCAGCCACATTATGAATGTTTTCATGATGCTGATGTCTCTGGGGTTGGACGGTTTTGCCTATGCGGCAGAGGCATTATCAGGGGCCGCATACGGTGCGAAAAACCGTGCCCTGTTCCATTTCTGGTCCGTGCGGACATCTGTGTGGGCCGTCCTGACGTCCCTCGCTTACGGTGTCATATTCTGGGTGTTTGGTGCTGATATCGTAGAACAGCTAACCAGCTTGCCTGCTGTTCAAGCCAGTATGAGCACCCTGATCCCGCTATTGTCTGTTATGCCGATCATTGCCGTTGCCTGCTACCAGTTTGACGGCATCTTTATTGGTGCAACACGTGCCAGGCCCATGTTTATAACAATGCTGGCTGCAATGGGGGTTTTCGCGCTTTCAACCGCCCTTTTATATGCCCCGTATGGCTTGGTTGGCATTTGGGGTGGTTTTGCCGTTTTCCTGATAGCACGCGGCGTTGGGCTATGGCTTTATTATCCGGGGCTGAAGGCTGGTATCGCAGATAAAGCGCCCACAACCAACACAGCATAAAACGGAAACGCGCACCGACATAGTGCGCGCAACAAAACAAAAATGACTAAAATCAGGCGATTAGTCTAATAGAGACAGGACATTTTCTGGCGGGCGACCAACCGCTGCCTTACCGTCCTTCAGCACGACCGGGCGTTCAATCAGCTTGGGTGTTTTTATCATCGCCGCGATCAGCGCATCTTCATCAGTAATATCCTGCAGGCCCTGTTCTTTATACTCGGCCTCTTTCGTGCGCATCAGCGCCCGTGCCTCGATGCCCAAAGCTTTCAAGACGTTTTTGATCTCTGCCGCGTCCGGTGTGTCCTCCAGATACAGGCGAACGTCCGGAGTCTGTCCTTTTTCTTCAAGCAAAGCAAGCGTTTGACGTGATTTGCTACACCGCGGGTTATGCCAGATGGTAAGGGACATTTGCTGTTCTCCTGACGTCAGTTAAAGATAAAGTTTCAGAATATGCTGGAGCGGGTGAAGGGAATCGAACCCTCGTCTTAAGCTTGGGAAGCTTCTGCTCTACCATTGAGCTACACCCGCCTGTCCGCATGATATGGGGGAAAAACAGCACAAGATCAATAAGTTTCCTTGACCTTGGGTGCGGAAATCGTCAAATTTCCGCCCGGCGAAAAGTCGCCCTCATCGTAAAGGCAAAGCAGCGAACAGCGGCCTGCCACCCAAGGTAAGGAGATCACCATGCGGTATCAAAAAGGCACAGACAGAAAAGTAACCAGTAACTGGGCACCAAAAACCCAGATGGTCCGTGCCGGATCGATGCGCTCCGACTTTGGCGAAATGGGCGAAGCACTGTTTATGACCTCTGCTTTTACCTACCCAACCGCAGAAGAAGCCGAAGCGCGCTTTGATGGCCGTGCAGAAGGTTTTACCTATTCACGGCAGACAAACCCGACTGTCGCAATGCTGGAAGAAAGAATGGCGCTTTTGGAAGGGGCGGAAATTGGTAGGGCTACCGGTACCGGCATGGCCGCCATGACGGCATCGCTGTTGTGCCAGTTACGTGCCGGCGATCATGTCGTGGCTGCCCGCGCCCTGTTTGGATCCTGCCGCTGGTTGATGGATGAACTGTTGCCGCGCTACGGTATTGAAACAACGGTCGTAGACGCCACAGACCTGAATGCTTGGCAGGCAGCAACCCGCGACACAACAAAAGTCTTCTTCCTTGAGACCCCGGCCAACCCAACGCTGGAAATCGCAGATATTCGCGCCATTGCAGATATGGCAAAATCTGCGGGTGCCCGAATGGTTGTAGATAATGTTTTTGCGACACCCGTTCTGCAAAAGCCACTAGCCCTGGGAGCGGACGTTGTTACCTATTCAACAACGAAGCATATTGATGGGCAGGGCCGCTGTCTTGGCGGCATGATCCTGTGCAGCAAAGAATTTGATGAAGAATTTCTCTACCCTTATTATCGTCACACCGGGTGCGCGATGTCGCCTTTCAATGCCTGGGTTATGTTGAAAGGCATGGAAACGCTTGATCTGCGCGTCAATGCCATGTGCGACAATGCAGAATATCTGGCAGAAAAACTGTCTGATGTTCTGGATAGCGTGCGCCATCCATCGCTTTCCAGCTTTGCGCAGCGCGATCTGGCGCTGTCGCAAATGACCCGCGGTGGCACTATGGTTATTTTTGAACTGCCGGGCGGACGCGATCAGGCTTTCACCTTTATGAATGCTCTCGAAATGGTCGACATTTCCAACAATCTGGGCGACAGCCGGTCAATCGCAACGCATCCGTGGTCTACAACCCATAAAGCTCTGGCCGAAGAAAGCCGTCTGGAACTTGGTATCACACCAGGCATGATCCGGTTTTCCGTCGGCCTTGAAGACAGGGAAGACATTGCGAACGATGTGCTGCAAGCTCTTAAAACGGCTGGCATTTCCTGAAAAAAACAGACATTATAGTCGCATGAGCGACAAACTACTTGATAATGTTATGACCTTCGAGACGGTAACCCGTGACATACGTGTTGCCGTCCAGTCCTATTTTCTGGATGAGCGATCCAGTCCCGAAACCGACAGATTTATCTGGGCGTACCGCATTCGCATTGTAAACGAAGGCGCTGATATCGTTACCCTTCTGAACCGACACTGGATCATTACCAACGGTAAAGGCGAGGTGGAAGAAGTGCGCGGCGCAGGTGTTGTCGGGGAACACCCAAGGCTTGAACCGGGGGAGAGTTTTACTTACACAAGCGGCACTCCCCTTACGACACCAAGCGGCTTCATGGTCGGCACGTATGAGTTTGTCAATGAAGCTGGCGAACAGTTCCATGTTGATATACCTGCATTTTCACTTGATAGCCCTCATGCTGAGCTAAGGATCAATTAAGGCGCCCTATGCTGGATTACAGGCCGATAGCACTTGCCCTGGGGGCACTGATTTTCATGCTGGGTGCATCAATGGCAATACCAACCCTTATTGACTTGGTTGCAGGCCACGACGATTGGCAGACATTCAGCGTGGCTATGGGCATCACCATCATTGTTGGCGGCATGCTGTTTTTAGCAAACCGCGGTATGGAAAATAACCTGACACTGCGCGAAGCCTTCATGCTGACCGTATTGTCCTGGCTGATACTGCCTGCCTTTGCCGCCATACCGCTTGTTTTCTCGGAACTGGAGCTATCCGTCGCGGATGCCTATTTCGAAGCCATGTCAGGGCTGACGACAACTGGCGCCACCGTGATCACCGGACTGGATACCGCCCCCCCTGGTATTTTAATGTGGCGTGCGATCCTGCAGTGGCTTGGCGGGATCGGTATTATTGTTATGGCCGTCGCCATTCTGCCAATGCTGCAAATTGGTGGTATGCAGCTGTTCCGTATGGAAAGTTCCGACACAAGCGACAAAATCCTGCCCCGTGCTGCTCAGATTTCCTGGGCAATCAGTGGTCTGTATGTTGGTCTAAGTGCCATTTGTGTCATTCTGTTGATACTGGCAGGCATGACTCCGTTTGACGCCGTCGCCCACGCCATGACATCCGTCGCAACCGGTGGCTTTTCGACCAGTGACGGCTCCCTTGGTAACTTTGATAGTGCTGCCATTGATTTCATCGTATTCAGTTTTTGTGTGATCGGATCCATGCCCTTTGTTGTCCTTATCCAGATGGCGCGGGGTCGCCCCTTGGCTTTTTGGCGCGATGAACAGGCAAAGACATTTCTTCTGGTCGTCACAGCACTTGTCACTGCCGTCTCGCTGTGGCTGATGGTCTGGAAAGATTTCACCCTAGGGGAAGCGGTCAGATACGGCGGCTTTAACATTATATCGGTTATGACAGGGGCCGGTTTTGCCACCACAGATTATAGCGCGTGGGGCAGTTTCTCTGTCACCCTGTTTTTCCTCGTTATGTTCATTGGTGGCTGCGCAGGGTCCGCCAGTTGCGGCATTAAAATATTCCGCTTTCAGGTTCTGTTTCGGTCAATGGGCGCATGGATGAACCGCATATGGCAACCGAACGGTATCTTTATCGCACGCTATAACGGACAGCCCATTGATGATGATGTCAAAAGCTCAGTCATGAGCTTTCTGGTTCTGTTCATGGCGACCTTTGTGGTTTTATCCATTGCTGTTGCCACAACGGGGCTGGACTGGGTTACGGCTTTCTCCGGTGTTGGGGCAACGCTTGCAAACGTTGGACCGGGGCTTGGCGACATCATCGGCCCTGCAGGCACCTACGGGCCACTACCTGATTCTGCCAAATGGATCCTGTCACTAGCCATGCTGCTTGGCCGACTGGAACTGTTTACCGTCTTTGTCTTATTGTCCCGCACCTACTGGAAAGCATAATCGGCATATTCTTGGCCGGGAAACCCCAAACGGTGCTATGCTGGTTAAATGACACACAGGTTGATGATATGGGCCTTAATGATCACGGTACTTTGCACCGCGACGGACCCCCTATATGCACAGCAAGACCAGATCAGCGCCATGCAGCGCGGCGACTACACCGCCGCCTATACCGCCGGTATTGAGACAAACTCAGCCACCAGCCTGGGGCTTTCATGTAAAGCCGCACTGATCATCGGTGGGTTCAAAACATCCGGAATCGACAGTGTTACATGGCTGCACAAAGCCCTGAATGCCTGCGAAAAGTCTGTCAGATTAGACCCGACATCCCTGCCAAACCGTCTAAGCCTTGCCATGGCAATGGGGTTTGAAAGCAAACGGCTTAAAAGCGTCAAGCTGGCCAAAGAAACAAAAAATCGTCTGGAACAACTAATTAATGATTTTAGCAATAGCCCTTTGCCCTATGCAGCGCTGGGGGGCTGGCACAGTGAAGTAAGTGCCGCGGGGTTTATGGCGCGCCTGGTGCTTGGTGCCCGCCCCAGCAAGGCGCTGACATATTTCCAGAAAAGCGACTCTTATGCCTTAGAAGACACAGCCATGACCCTTGAGTATGCAAAAATGCTGGTGCGTCTTGGCCGGAAATATTACCCGGAAGCTGAAGAAAAACTGCAAAGCATCATAGAAGAAAGGCCCCAGAGTGCCCTTGATGGTATCATTAAGGCACAGGCAGAAACGCTGTTAGCGGCAGTTCAAACACAAAACCGTAAAACAATACTGTCGGCACTTTCTGAAATTACAGCCTTTCAAAACATAGAAAAATGGCGGTCCGAACCGCCATATCCGTTTGTTTTGCAAGAAGACCCTTAACGGGGGTATAAGGCGACTAGACCAGTTTCTGGCGTGCAGCGATACCGCGCTCGATCGCAGCAGCTGTTAAGCGGTCTACATTCAGATAATGACGGATCATTTCAAGGAGAAGAAGCTCTTCCTGGCTAAGTGTACCGTCAGATGCAGCTACCTCGCACGCAACAGAATAGACCAGGTCATAATGGCTTTCCGGGATGGCTTCCTCAATCAAACCAAGAACAGCATCAAGCCCTTCTTCCGACTGAAGAATTTCTATGCAGCTGTCAGTATCAGCGCGCAACCGTTCAATATTATAGCTATTTAACGCTGGCAAATATCCGACGAGACCTGTCATACGCATCAGTTCGCTATCGGTCATTTCATCATCTGAAGCTGACACCATTACCATTGTGTACACCAGTGCGGTTTCCGGGCTGATCGTTGACATAAAAAATCCTTGTGTAAATACTCTTGCGCCAAGAGTATGGCAGCTGCCCTCAATGCTCAAGGTTTATATGTCTTGTCGGCAGATTCTTCAGAGCATCAATAGGATTTTATCGTTTCAGATCGGTAAAGTCTCTGACGATTTCCACAGCCTCCTGCAGTCCCAGGCGCTGAACCTCTACGCCGTCCGGGAAAGCATCCAAAAGCCGTGTGGGTGTCTGACCGTCCAGCATAACAAAACAGCCATAGTCATCAGCACGCCTGACAAGACGGCCATATGCCTGCCCCAACTTCAGCCGGGTTAGCATTTCGTCATAGTGCCTGCCCCCGAAAGCTGCGCGGCGTGCCCGGTGCAACAGATTGGGCCTTGGCCACGGTACCCGGTCAAAGACTATCAACCGCAAACTGGTGCCCGGCACATCAACACCGTCGCGAACAGCATCGGTCCCCAAAAGGCACGCATCTTTCTCATCCCGAAACATATCCACCAGTGTTGCCGTATCTATTGGGTCAACATGCTGTGCAAACAGCGGTAGGCCCAGATGCTCAAGGTCTGGTGCAATGGCTGCATAGGTGCTCCGTAGCCGGGATATAGCGGTAAACAGTCCAAGCGCCCCGCCACCAGACGCCAAAAATAAAGACCGGTACGCAGCGGCAACTTGCTCAGGGTCATTTTTATTGACATCCCCGACAATCAATACCTTCGTTTGTTTCTGATAATCAAAGGGTGAGGACACAGACAGGCGCTTGGGTGCAATCATCAGATGCTGTGCCCCGGTTCGCACATCAGCAGAATACCAGGAAACGCTGTCTTCCGCATTCTTATCCTTATGATCACGCAAGGTCGCCGATGTGATCAATGCACCGTGGCACTGACTAAGGACCACATCTGCAAACGGCTTGGTTGGATCAACAAAGTGACGAAAGACCCCAATATCGCGTTCCCGCCCCTGAATGCGGTCAACTTCCAACCATTCCACAAATTCATCGGGTACTTTCTCTCCGATAGAAGCAGCCATCGACACCCACAGTTTCACCATCTCTGCGCGCAATGTCAGCGACCGAATGGCAGATTCGAGACGGCCACGCGTCCCGCTATCAAGCATATCACCGTCTTCGATCAGTTTGCGTTTCAAAGACACCGCGAGAGCTGTCATTGGCTTTTGAATGTCATCTAGCTTCAGCGAAAGTCGAGCCCCGGCATCAATGAAACCTTCCACCGGATCTGCGACAGAGGCTTCAAGCCCATGCCCGCCGCGGGTATCCCGCTCGCTTGACCGCGCCATCACCTGTGCCCTTACAAACATCAGAAACTTCTCAAACTCGGTCGCAGCGACCGCCCCTGTAACTCGGGATAACCATCCCTCCCCCGGTAGGGACCTTGCAGACTCCAAAAGCCAGTCAAGGTGCTGGCGCGCCTCGGGGTCATCTGCCGTCAATTCATCCATGCGTGATTTCAATCCGCGTGCCCGGGTAGACCCCGCCTGTTCTTTACCCCGTATCCAGCGCCTAAGGTCAGCCCCTTCTTGACCAGACAGATGCACAGCAAAGGCGCTGTCAGCGGCATCGAACAAATGATGTCCCTCGTCAAATACCAGCCGGCGCGGCATATCCGGATCATCCATACGCGTTGCCGCCTGCACCATGACAAGTGCATGGTTGGCAACAACCAAATCTGCCTGCCTCGACCGCCGCACCGCCTTTTCAATGAAACATTTTCGGTAGTGTGCACATGCAGAATAAAGACATTCGCCCCGCCTGTCGGTTAGCCCGGCAATACGGCCCAAGCCAAAGTGCCCTCCAAGCCAGCTTGGAAAATCACCGCCGATCATATCACCGTCACGGCTGAAACGCGCCCACCGCACCACCAGCCCCATCAGGATCATGTCGTTCAAGGCTGCACCTTGCATCCCTGCCCGCATCATGACCGCCCGCAGTGTCTCTTCGATATTCAGAAGACAGGCATAGTTTTCGCGGCCTTTTCTGATAACAGCGCGTTTCTGCTTTATGCGCGGGTCCGGATAAAGACGCGACAGTTCCTGATCCAGCTGACGTTGCAGGTTTTTCGTGTAAGTTGCGATCCAGACCGCCGCATCGTTATTCTCTGCCCACAGGCTGGCTGGCGCAATATAGCCTAAGGTTTTGCCCGTTCCTGTCCCTGCTTCCAGAAGTTGCAGGTTCGGCCCTTCTGCAAATTCACGCGGTCGAAAGGCATGGGTTGCAGCCGCCGCATAACGGCGCTGGCCTTCGCGCTCCTCTGAATTATCCCCGAGAAGTTGCGCCAAACGATTTTTGCTGTCATCGGGCTCCACCGGGTCATCGCCGGGCGGTGGTGGCGGCACAGTTTCTTCCCAGTCGGGCAAGGCTGACCATACGGCCAACCCATCTTCCCGACTGTCATCACGAAGCCCCGACAAAGCGGACATGACAGGCGCCCCCCACAGCCAACCTGCCCGCGCCATTGCTGTTGCCACACGACCACTTCCCGCACGGTAGCGGTAAGTTTCGCTTGCCAGGTCCGCTAGCAGACGAACCGCACAGGCCCGAAGCGCCATGCACATATCTTCTTCAGTCCTGGCCGCAAGGTCGAGTGATAAAGCTGCCACCAGTCCAGATGCCGTTGGCAAACAGAAGCGAGCCGGCCGGACAAAGGCAAACAATTCCAAAACGTCATACGCCTGCAAACTGCCAATTCCCAGTCTGCGCGCTGCCATTACTCTGTTTAAGACCAAATGCGGGGTTTTTGATACGCGGGACAGTCCATCATCCAGATCCAGTTCTTCGATCACCCCATCGGGATCAAGAAATGTCACCGTGCGAATTCCCACATGTGCCACAGGCACTGCCTGAATGTCAGCACCTTCCATTTCTGCCTGTAAAACCAGATCTTCCATAGGCGTGCACTATATCCGTAATGATTTCTGTGACAAGAAAAAGAACAAAAGAAGAAAGTTTGCCAATTCTTTAGCGTTCCCGCCTTTATTGGCTTGTGTTCCCGTTCGGCGCTATATATATGCCAAACTTAGTTTAACTCTCATTAAAAAGGTATAGCGATATGACTGGAAATATTGATCTCGCGCTCGGCTCAAAGGCATGGCCCTTCGTTGAAGCAGAAAAGCTGGTCAAACGCTATAAAAAGAACCCGCCAGAGAAGGGATACGTTCTTTTTGAAACCGGGTATGGCCCGTCCGGCCTGCCGCATATCGGTACCTTTGGTGAAGTTGCGCGTACAACAATGGTTATGCGGGCGTTTCAGGAACTGTGCGATATACCGACCAAGCTGATCTGTTTCTCCGATGATATGGACGGCCTGCGTAAAGTGCCAGACAATATCCCGAACAAGGAATTGATAGCACCAGCGCTTGGTAAGCCTTTGACGCAGGTACCAGACCCATTTGGCACCCACAACAGTTTTGGTGAGCATAATAACGCGCGTTTGTGTTCCTTCCTTGATCAGTTTGGTTTCACCTATGAATTTTACTCAGCCACAAAATGTTACGCGGCAGGGATGTTCGACGACACCCTGATTAAAATCTGCCAGAACTATGACAAAATTCTGAAGGTTATGCTGCCTACGCTCGGCGAAGAGCGACAGGCAACTTACAGCCCGTTTTTGCCGGTTTGCCCGGACACAGGCATTGTCCTGCAGGTCCCTGTTGAAATTGTGGACGCGGATCAGGGGGTCATTGCCTACACAAACGAAGCAGGCGACCGCGTTGAAACATCCGTCACCGGCGGCAAAGTAAAGTGTCAGTGGAAAGTAGACTGGGCAATGCGCTGGGTCGCCCTGAATGTGGATTATGAAATGTCCGGTAAGGACCTGAGCGAAAGCGTGAAACTAAGCTCTGCCATTTGTCGTATTCTCGGTGCAACACCACCAGAAAACCTGACATACGAGTTGTTTCTTGATGACAAAGGCCAGAAGATTTCGAAATCAAAAGGCAATGGCTTGTCAATCGAAGAGTGGCTTGCCTATGCCAGCCCGGAAAGCCTGGCGCTTTACATGTTCCAAAGCCCCCGGAAAGCAAAACGTCTGTATTTTGACGTTATTCCAAAGGCTGTTGACGAATATTACACCTTCATGGACAAGTACCAGGAACAGGAGTTGGCGGACCAGTATAAAAACCCCGCGTGGCATATCCATAATGGTAATGTGCCAGAGGTGAAAATGCCTGTCAGCTTTGCACTTTTGCTGAACCTTGTGTCTGCTGCCAACGCAGATAATAAAGACGCGCTGTGGGGCTTTATCTCCAGATATGTAGACGGTGCAACGGCTGACGCCTATCCGGAACTTGACCGCATCATGGAATATGCGATCAAATATTATGAAGACTTTGTCCTGCCTGCAAAAGCCTTCCGGAACCCAACGGATCAGGAACGTCAGGCTTTTGAAAGCCTGACTGCACGGCTGAAGGCACTGGACCCTGACGAGCAAGACAGCGAGATTATAATGACCGAAGTCTACAGCGCAGGTAAAGATGCCGGTTTTGAGAACCTGCGGGACTGGTTCAAAGCGTGCTATGAAGTGCTTCTTGGTCAAAGCCAGGGACCGCGCATGGGTGGTTTCATCGCGCTGTACGGAATTGATAAGACCCTCGCACTGATCGAAGAAAAGGTTAAGTAGAGGCCCAAAATGCCCAGAACACTTGCGGTTACAGTCCTGAAAGAAAAAGAGCCATATCTGAGCGGTTCTTTTGACGTAACAGACGAAGACTATGCGGTCGTTGCGAACCTGCTTGAGGAGATCGCACTGGACCGCGCCGGTGCAGAAGACCTTCTGATCGGATACATGCACACCCAAAAGGTTGGGCAGGCAAGTGAGGATATTGGCAAAATGGCTATGGTCGCGACCGTCTATATGTTGAAACACGGCGAGACAGATATTGTAATCGAAATGCCGGATGGACCACCATCCGGCACCTTCCCACAGTAAAAATACATATAGTATATGCCAATCAATCTTAGATAGCTTTTTAGATCACGAAAGCGTCATCTTTCATCTACAGATCGCCTCCCGGCGTAAACGGGAAACATGTTCCGAGTACGAACCTGTTTTTACCGATATGTGGAGAAGCTCAAATGAATTTCAGTACCAAAATAATGGCAGTTTTCAGCCTGGTTTTCGGCCTTGCAGCAGCACCTGTGCTTGCGGATCATCACGGCAAAATGGCTGATAAAGACATTGTGGATACTGCCGTTGGTGCAGGCCAGTTTAATACCCTTGTTGCTGCTGTGAAAGCTGCTGGCCTTGTGGATACACTTAAAAGCGATGGGCCATTCACTGTCTTTGCCCCAACGGATGAAGCCTTTGCAAAATTACCCGCCGGCACAGTAGAAATGTTGTTGCGTCCTGAAAATAAAGACAAACTAGTCAGCATACTGACTTACCATGTACTGTCAGGCAAAGTGATGGCAAAGGACATTGCTGGCAAAAAAGTAACCCCGGCAACAGTGGAAGGCAGTAATGTCACTATTGATGCAACAAATGGCGCGATGATTGACGGTGCAACTATTATCAATACCGATATCAAGACATCAAACGGTGTTATCCATGTCATTGATCAGGTAATTATGCCAAACTAGTATCAGTACAGATGTTTTGGTGTTGCCAGCCGCCTTTTGGACATTCCTTTCCCCAGCTACCAAACGGCCAGCCACCCAAACGACAAAGGGGCCTTTCGGCCCCTTTTTTTGGTGATTTTCTATATAGCTATACCGTTGTATCAACTGGCTTTTGGTCATCCGACTTTGCAACACCCACCATAGCAGGGCGCAGCAAACGATCTTTGATCACATAGCCGTTCGCCACAACCTGCATAATAGACCCGGTTGGGTGCTCGGTTGTTGGTACCTCAAACATGGCCTGATGCAATTTATGATCAAACTTTTCGCCTACTTCTGGAATAACCTGTCGAATGCCGTGCCGTTCCAGCGTGTTTAAAAGTTCACGCTCGGTCATTTCAACACCTTCGGCAAAGCTTTTCATGCTCTCTACAACTTCTTCAGGCACGCTATCGAGTGCCCGGCGCAAATTATCAGAAACCGATAACATATCACGGGCAAAAGCTGTTACAGCATAGGCACTTGCGTCTGACTTATCACGGTCTGCCCGACGCCTGACGTTTTCCATCTCGGCCATAGTACGCACCAGACGGTCTTTCAATTCCGCCACTTCTGCCTCGAGCGCAGCAATCGGATCGTCCTCTGACTGGTCAGCGGCAGCATCTGTCTCAACTGCGTCATCCGCCACAATTTCCTCTTCAGGAAGGTCTGTTTCTTTATTTTCTTGTTCGCTCATAAACTCAGCTTTCATGTATTAATTTTTGCCACACACACCGTGCAAAGCATAGTGATTGTGCTGCATTCAGTCCTTACAGAAGGCGGGAAACAATCCGCGCCGTATAATCAACCATTGGGATAATGCGGGAATAATTCAGCCTGGTTGGCCCGATCACCCCGACAACACCAACAATTTTGTTCGCGCCATTCATATAGGGAGAAACAACCACAGATGAACCCGTCAGGGAAAATAAATTATTCTCTGAACCGATAAATAGCTTCACGCCGCCTGCGTCCTTGGCAAGCTGCAACAGCCGAATTAGCTCAGACTTCTTGTCAAGCTCTTCAAATAACTGACGAATTCTCTCCAGGTCTTCCTGTGCCTCAAGGTTTTCAAGCAGATTAGCCTGACCAGAAATTATCAATGAAGACGGATCATCCCCACCTGCCCAAACCGCCAAACCGCTGTCTATAACCTTCTTTGTTAAAGAGTCGAGCAAGGTCTGCTGTTGTTTTACCTCCTCCTCGATCGAGAGACGGGCTTCTTCGACCGTGCGTCCGGCAAGACGTGCTGTCAAATAATTACTGGCCTGATTAAGTTCCGATGGCGTCACCCCCGGTGGCACTGAAATGATCCGGTTCTCAACCGTCCCCTGCTCTGACACCAGGACAACAAGCGCCCGGTCCTGACCAAGGGGTACAAATTCAATTTGTCTGACCGCCAACTCCTGTTTGGGGACCATCACCATGGAGGCACATTTGGACAGCCCTGACAAAGCCTGGGTGGTTTCTTTCAAAACCTCTTCGAGCGTGCGTCCCACACTCTGGCTTTTGCCTTTAATCGACTCCCGTTCATTTGCCGTTAGGTTGCCAATTTCCAGCATGCCATCCACAAACATCCGAAGACCAAGATCAGTGGGACGACGGCCAGCCGACGTATGCGGCGATTCCAAAAGCCCCGCGTCTTCCAGGTCCGCCATTACATTGCGAATAGTCGCGGGGGATACACTGATTGTCCCCGTACGGCTTAGGGTTCTGGACCCAACAGGATCGCCAGTGCGCAGATAGGTTTCGACAATCGTGCGAAAGATATCCTGTGACCGTTCATTTAGTTCATGTAACTGCATGGCTGGAATCTTAAAAACCCTTCAAACTTTCGTCAATCAGGGAATAGACAAACTTCCGTTTTGACGAAACATATATAAGAAGCTAGAACAGGCACAACAATGCTGTTTCAGAGAAAAAGGAATGTACCATGCGACCAAGCGGACGTGCTGCCGACGAAATGCGTCAGGTAGAAATGATACCAGGATACGCCAAACATGCGGAAGGTAGCTGTTTTGTAAAGTTTGGGGACACCCATGTACTTGTCACGGCTACATTCGAACAGAAGGCACCGCCTTGGCTCCGTGACACCGGCAAAGGGTGGGTGACAGCAGAATATGGCATGTTGCCCCGGTCGACCCACAGCAGAATGAGCCGCGAAGCCGCACGCGGCAACCAAACTGGCCGTACACAGGAAATCCAGCGCCTAATTGGTCGTGCCATGCGTGCCATTGTTGACCTTACAGCCCTTGGTGAACGGCAGATCCGTATCGACTGTGACGTCATTCAGGCCGACGGCGGCACACGCACCGCGTCCATTTCCGGTGCTTATGTTGCCCTGAAGCAGTGCTGCGACTGGCTATATAACGAAGGCTTTATCGAACGCCATCCTTTGACAGACACGATCGCTGCGGTTTCCTGCGGTATTTTCGAAGGACAGGCCGTTCTTGACCTTGATTATGACGAAGACAGCGCAGCATCAACGGACGCTAACTTTGTTCTGACAGGCAGTGGTGGCATTGTCGAAATTCAGGGCACGGCCGAAGAAGAAGCCTTTTCTGAAGAAGAATTTCTGCGTCTTCTGCGGCTGGCTCGCATCGGCTGTACCGAGATCGGCAAGACCCAGAAACAGGTTATCGGATAAGGAAGACTATTATGGCTCGGTGTTTTGACGGCAATAAACTTGTTATTGCAAGCCACAATAAAGGCAAGGTGCGCGAGATTGGGGAACTGCTTGCGCCCTTTGGTGTTGAAACAGTATCTGCAGGGGATCTTGGATTACCTGAGCCTATTGAAGATGGCCTGACCTTTATCGCCAATGCCGAAATCAAAGCACTGGCGGCCGCAAAAGCCGCCAACCTGCCTGCTCTTGCTGATGATAGCGGGCTTGAAGTTGATGCCCTGGACGGGGACCCCGGGATTTATAGCGCCCGCTGGGCAGGCCCAAAGAAAGACTTCACCGTCGGCATGGAGAAAATCCACGCGCTTATTAAAGATCAGGATAATATGGCTGCTAATTTCACCTGTGCACTGACACTTGCATGGCCAGACGGTCATATGGAATCTTTCGAAGGCAAGGTTTTTGGTACCCTGACATGGCCACTTAGGGGGGACAAAGGCTTTGGATATGACCCCATGTTTATTCCAAATGGTCATGCGGTAACATTTGCTGAAATGGAGCCTGCTGACAAGCACGCCATGAGCCACCGTGCAGATGCCTTTAAACAGTTGATTGCGGCCTGTTTCGGCGACAATCAATGACGGTATCCCTGCCCGCCACCTCGGACTATGACGGGCAAATTGCGCTCTATATCCATTGGCCTTTTTGCGAACGCAAATGCCCATACTGTGACTTCAACAGCCA
Source organism: Kordiimonas sediminis (assembly GCF_014656395.1). GTDB lineage: Bacteria > Pseudomonadota > Alphaproteobacteria > Sphingomonadales > Kordiimonadaceae > Kordiimonas_A > Kordiimonas_A sediminis. The sequence continues at coordinate 813,459 of NZ_BNCI01000001.1, read as the reverse complement.
TGTCCGTGATACGGTTGATACAGAGCTGTGGACAAAGGCGCTATGTTCAGAGCTGGATTATTTTCTGAAACTTCAACCCGGTGCGACCGTTTCTTCCATCTTCTTTGGTGGCGGCACCCCAAGTTTGATGCCCCCTGAAACAGTTGCGCACCTGATTGACCATGTTTTCAAGCGCTGCAAAACAGAACCAGACCTTGAAATCACCCTAGAAGCAAACCCGTCCAGCGTGGAAGCCAATAGATTCCGTGCTTACCGATCGGCCGGTGTAAACCGCCTATCCGTTGGTATTCAGTCACTTCGGGACGATGCCTTACAGTTTCTCGGGCGTCTTCATTCGGTGGACGAAGCGAAGAAAGCACTTCAAGTAGCGCGAGACAACTTTGAAAGGGTTAGCTTTGATCTGATCTATGCACGACCGGAAATGACACTGGAAAGCTGGCAAGCAGAGCTCGCAGAAGCCTTAACCTATGACCCGGACCATTTATCTCTGTACCAGTTAACGATTGAAGAGGGCACAGCCTTTTATCATCAGTTTGCACGCGGCAAATACAAACTGCCTGACGACGATATCTGCGTCGACCTGTTCAATCTGACACAGGATATGACCACTCGTGCAGGCTTACCCGCGTACGAGGTTTCCAACCATGCGCGTGCAGGCCAGCAGTCCCGCCATAATCTTGCTTACTGGTCGGGGCTCCCCTATTACGGCATAGGACCGGGCGCCCATGGCAGATTGGTTAGCAAAAACAACATGTACCTGGCACACCAGCAAATCCGCCGGCCAGAGGACTGGGTCCAAAAAGTGGACCAATATGGTCACGGTACAGAATCAACCGTGTCCCTTGACCCTGTTGACCGTTTTACCGAACAGGTCATGATGGGACTAAGACTGATGGACGGTATCAATATTCGCGCCAAAGCAACTACACTTGGGATATCTGCCAAGGATCATATTGATTTCACAAAGATTGATGACCTGATCACCGACGGATTTATGCAACAGGATCAAGATATGCTGAAGTTTACGCCAAAAGGCTTGCCCGTTATGAACTTCATTCTACCGTCGCTGTTTCTGTAACCTCATAGCCAAACAATGGAAACGCCGCTGGTGCGGGATCAAGTACCTTGAAACCATCCTTGGTTATTTCCAAAACAGACAAGGTTCGTTCATTGGTACCGTCAGGTAACAGGCGGAATAACCCGTCAATGCCCTGAAACCCATTAGGATTCATCAATTTCGCATTGGTTATCGGACGGTCTGGGCCGGTAAGGTCTGCTTCCCGCGTCAAAATGGCAATCAGGGACACCGCATCGTATGCAAGCGTTGCCACCCGGGAAGGCGCCCGGCCAATATCACGTTCAAACCGTTCCAGAAAATCTGTAACCCCGGGATTAGCCGGTGCCGCAAACCAAGCGCCGCGCAGCGGCGGCTCGTTCGTCAGGCTTTCATCATACCAAAGGCCCGTACCCAACAATTTAACCTCGTCAAGGTCAACCTCATAGAAGGGCAACAGCGGTGCCAATGTACGCAATAACCCCCCGCCTTCTGGTAGAAGGATCGCATCAATATCTGGGGACTCTGATACTTCTCGTGTGGCAAGTCGGTTGGCTATTTCATTCGTCATGTCATCGCCAAGCGACCGCAGAAAACGTATTTCATCAATATGATTTTTGCGGCGTTCATCATAATCGGCCAGTCTTTTAATTGGCTCAACCACCGCCTCGGGGTCATTTGGATATGTCTCCAGGGAATGAATACGGCCGCCCACATCAAAAACAGCATCCCCGAAGGCTTCCCGCACACGCATGCCGTACCGACTATCGGGTATCATGGCACTAAATTTGACAGCCTGCATGCTGGCGGCGTAATCGATGATGCGCTTCACCTCTGCCTCGGGCAAGAACCCCATAACATACACACCAGGTTCTGCGGCCTCGCTATCACTTGAAAGCCCCAGTATAGGAACATCGGACCCACGCGTAATGGCTGCAACCCGCGTCACATTCTCGGCCAGCAACGGCCCGATAATGACATCAACTTCGGCATTCAGTGCAGCATCTGCTGCTATCTCTGCACCGGAAACTGTCCCGCCTGTATCAAAGGACAGAAGTTCAATTCGAGGGTCATAGGCATCAAACAGCGCCATACTTGCAGCTGCGAACAAATCCTTCCCCACCAATTGCTCCCGTCCGGACAAGGGCAGCAGAAGCCCGATTTTCACCTGCCTTGGACCTTCGGGCTTAACGTCTTCTTGGGCTTGGGGTTCGGGAACGACTACAGTTTCTGGAGCAGCCGGTTGTTCAATCTTTAAAGCAGGCGGGGCAGTTTCAGGCCCACACGCAACAACGAGACAGCACAAAACCCCTCCCATCAAGGAACGGATAGCTCCGGAAAAGCGGCACGAAATAATCATGAAAGCCCTTTGCTACTGTCTAAACACTTGCAAGTCTGCACCAATAAATCATACTTACCAGCACCCAGCGTTTCGTTAAATAGTTTATAGGCAAAAATCATGTCAGAAACTAGGCCTTCCTCCACTGCGTCCGGCCTCTATATAGTTGCAACCCCAATCGGTAACATGGGGGATATTACCCGCCGCGCGATAGAGACGCTGAAAGCAGCGGATCTGATTGCCTGTGAAGACACCCGGGTTACATCCAAGCTTTTGTTAGCGCATCTGATCAAAAAGCCCCTTATTCCCTACCATGAACACAATGGAGAACGGCAGCGGCCCCGCATTCTGGAAGAACTGGCACTTGGGAAAGTTGTTGTTCTTGTCTCTGATGCCGGTACACCCCTGATATCTGACCCAGGGTATAAGCTGGTAGAAGACGCGCAGAATCAGGGATACAGCGTTTTCGGCATTCCCGGCCCATGCGCGGCGATTACAGCCCTGTCAATCGCAGGCCTACCAACCAACAAATTTACATTTTTGGGATTTCCGCCCACAAAATCAGGCGCCCGTAAAAACTGGTTCGAGGCTGAGAAACGCAACAGTGGCACCCTCGTCTATTATGAAAGCGCGAAAAGACTGACCGATAGTCTGTCAGACGCCCGGTCTGTACTGGGGGACCGTCAAGCAGCCGTATGCCGGGAGTTAACCAAAAAGTTTGAAGAAGTACGGCGAGACAACTTAAGTGCGTTGATTGACTACTATGCAACACACGGTAATCCAAAGGGCGAGATCGTTATAGTGATGGCACCAAATGATCAAACCAGTGACGAGCAGACATCCGCTATTGATATTGATACAACGCTCACACTGGCGCTGGAACATATGAGTGTGAAGTCCGCGGCAAAGTTTGCAGCGGACCTCTTGGGGGTAAATAAAAAGGAGCTGTATAACCGCGCCCTGCACCTAAGCGGTAAAAAGCCCTGACCCTGAAAATACTTACAAAAAGATTCCGCTACAAAAGGACCGACAATTACGAATCCCCCTTTAAATAAACGGCAGCAGAGTGAACGCAAGGGTCGATATGCGGAAACCCTTGCTGCCTGTTGGCTATTTTTGAAAGGGTATAAAATACTGGCGCGCCGATACAAAACACCTGTTGGCGAAATTGACCTGATCGTAAAACGTAAAAACACGGTCATAGCAGTTGAGGTGAAAGCACGGAAAACCCACGCGATTGCCAAAGAATCAATCAATCACGTACAACAAAGCCGCATTGAAAAAAGCCTTTTATGGTGGGTTCGAGCAAATAGACTTGAAGCTTGTTCACTCAGATTTGATGTCGTAACTATTGTGCCCGGAAAGTTTCCGTACCATATCAGGAACGCATGGCGCGCATCCAGCTAGCCTGCTGGTAATACAAAGGATTAAAGATATGACATCGGCATTAAAAGTAGCCTTTCAAATGGACCCAATGGAAACAATCAACATTTCCGGGGACAGTACTTTTGTTCTGATGCTGGAAGCGCAGAAACGCGGCTATCAAATGTTCCATTATGTTCCAGAAGACCTGTCATACTGTGACGGTGACGTCTTTGCAATTGCGAGGCCTGTCAGCGTAAAGCGCGAACACGGGGCACATTTTGAATTTGGCGACCAGGTCCGCTTGAACCTTCGTAGTGATATAGATGTCATTCTCATGCGCCAGGACCCACCGTTTGACATGGCATATATTACGGCCACGCACCTGCTTGAATTAATTCACCCCGATACACTCGTTGTGAATAACCCTGCAGAAGTCCGCAATGCACCTGAAAAGCTTTTTGTGACCCGGTTTCGTGACTTGATGCCGCCAACCCTAATCACACGCCGACTGGATGAGATCAAAAGATTTCGTGAAATACATGGCGAAATTATTGTCAAACCGCTATACGGAATGGGCGGTGCGGGTGTTTTTCATCTGCGCAAAGATGATAGCAACCTTGGTTCCCTGCATGAAATGTTTACAGCCTCTTCGCGTGAACCCCTAATGGTGCAAAAATTCCTGCCCGAAGTTAAAAACGGCGACAAGCGTATCATCCTGATTGACGGCAAACCGGCTGGTGCCATTAACCGCGTGCCTGCGGATGGGGAAGTTAGGTCAAATCTGGTCGCCGGTGGACGCGCAGAAAAATCTATACTAACCAAAAGGGAAGAAGAAATTTGCGCGCGTTTATCCGCAGAGCTGTCTGACCGGGGCCTCATATTTGTCGGCATTGATGTGATTGGTGACTGGTTGACCGAAATTAATGTTACATCGCCTACTGGACTGCAGGCCATCAACGCCTATGACGATGCATGCCTTGAAGCGGATATCTGGAATGCGATTGAGGCAAAGCTAGCCTAATCCCCACATGCACTTACTGATACAGACGGGTTAACTCCTGCCCATCAAATGGATGTGGACAGTCAGAGCCAATTAAGATCAACAAAAAAGGGACGCAACATTTTGCGTCCCTGATTTTTTGGATTGAAACGGTAGACTTAGAGCCCGCAAACGCCCAGCTTGCCACACAGGTCATCAAGCTCTTCAAGAGAAGCATATTTAATGACGATATCACCGCCTTCACCCTGATGGTCAATAGATACCTTCATACCAATGGCCGCAGATAAATCTTTCTCCAGTGCAATTGTATCGGCATCTTTGTTCGCAGACCGGCGCGCACGCGCAGCAGCAATAGTGCGGGGTTTATTGCCCTTATCCTCTGCTGCCAAAGCTTCTGTTTGCCTAACGCTCAGGCCTTTTGCGATAATCTCCTGTGCAATAATTTCTGCATTTTTGACGCCGATTAATGCCCGTGCATGCCCCATTGTCAGTTTACCATCATCAACAAGGATCTGTACCGTTACAGGCAAAGTCAGAAGGCGCAAAAGGTTTGCCACATGGGACCTGCTTTTGCCGACAATATCGCTCAACACTTCCTGTGTATGCCCAAACTCCTGCATAAGGCGCTTAAAAGCTTTCGCTTCTTCAATCGGTGTCAGGTCTTCACGTTGAATATTTTCAATCAGACCAAGTTCCAGCACTTCCGTGTCTGACAGATCACGCACCACAACCGGTACATCATGAATACCAGCTTTCTGTGCTGCACGCCAACGGCGTTCACCCGCAACAATCTGATACCTGTCTTCCCCTATTTCGCGGACGAGAATCGGCTGTAGGACGCCCTTCTCCTTCACAGAAGCGGTTAATTCCTCAATCGCCACAGTATCGAACCTGGTTCTGGGCTGATCAGGGTTACGTTCCAGAAAACTGACAGGCAACAACCGTCGGGACGGGTCCCCGACTATGGCTCTATCATCTGAACCCGCAGCACCTGCTGGTCTGTCATCATTCAGAAGTGCGGAAAGTCCTTTACCCAGCCCTCTTTTCTTCGCAATGCTCATTTCATCATAACCTTTTGTTTTTATTATTTATTCTGCCGCAAGCGCCGAGTCGCGCCCCAATAATTCCCGCGCAAAATCAATATATGCCTGACTGCCTGCGCACCGGTGATCATAAATAAGCGCAGGCACACCGTGTGACGGGGCTTCTGAAACCCGGACATTCCGCGGTATAACCGTGTTATACACTTTATCTCCAAGGAAATTTCGAACATCTTCAGCCACCTGAGCTGACAGATTGTTCCTGCCGTCATACATGGTCAGAACAATTCCGTTTATCTCAAGCGTGGGGTTCAGGCTTGAACGCACCTGTTCAATGGTCTGAAGTAGTAGACTAAGCCCTTCAAGGGCAAAGAATTCACACTGTAGCGGCACCAATACCTGATCAGACGCAACAAGCGCATTCACTGTCAGCAACGATAGCGACGGCGGACAATCAATCAGAATATAATCATAGCTACCGCGCAGATGCCCATTTGCTAGAGCACGTTGCAGCCGGAAATTCCGCTGCGGCATATCTGCAAGCTCAAGATCAACACCCGACAAATCAATGGTTGAAGCGATCAGTTCCACACTGGGGATGTTCGTTTCAACAATGGCTTCATCAGCAGGAGCAGCCCCAAGCACAACATCATAAGATGTTACCTGACGGTTTTCCCTATCAATGCCAAATCCCGTGCTGGCATTTCCCTGGGGGTCAAGATCAATTATCAGAACGTGCTTACCAACGGCGGCCATTGCAGTTGCCAGGTTAATGGCCGTAGTAGTTTTACCAACGCCCCCTTTTTGATTGGCAATTGCGATAACTTTGGCACCTGTTTCCGACACCATAAAGATACTCCCCCGACCACCGAAAATTTGTCCACAGTAGAAACCATGGTCATGTGTATGGCTGTTAATTTCTTTTTTCTGATACCTGATATAACCGGACAATCACACCGGAAGGCTCTGACAGGCTATCAAACGTCTCAACCTGCATATTCCAGAATAATTGAGCTTCGGTCAATTCATCATCCACAGATTCCCCTTTAAGAAGCCAAAATTCCGTTGTTTCCTTTAAAAACGGCCGGGCCCAGTCCATCAATTGCTTCACTCTGGCACAGGCCCGTGACGAAATAATATCAGCTTCAAAAGGATCTAATTCTTCAATTCTATCATTATGAATGACGGCACCCGCCCCTGTCTGACGGTTTACCTCGTTCATAAAACTGCATTTTTTCCCATTGGATTCAACAAGATGAACATGGCCGACGCCCATAACTGCCAAAACAAGACCGGGAAAACCGGCACCCGATCCGATATCCACTATCTTAGAATCAGTAGAAAAACGATCAGTTAGAAAGGGCACCAGCTGCGCCGAATCAAGAAAGTGCCTTCGCCACATATCCGGTAGTGTGGAGTTAGAGACAAGATTCTTTGCCTTTTGCCATTTAGTCAACAAAGCCGCATATGTTTCAAGATGCGCCATTGTTTCACGTGGAACATTCAAATCACGCTGCAAATCATCGCTACTATACACGGCCATAAATCAAGCTGCCTTCATGCGTTTAATATGGGCAAGAATTAGGGTAAGTGCGGCTGGCGTAACGCCTGCTATACGGGCTGCCGCGCCGAGAGTTGCTGGTCGAGCAACTTTGAACTTCTCTTTCATTTCATTGGAAAGACCCGAAATGCCGTCAAAATTCATTCCCTCTGGAATACGAATATTTTCATCCTTACGGAAGGCTTCTACATCATTTCTCTGGCGGTCAACGTATCCTGCATATAGCGCATCAATGGATAACTGTTCCGCTACCTCTGGCGATATATCCGCCAATTCATCCGGCCATACACCGCGCAAATCATCAAAGGAAATACTATTAATCCCCAGGAGGGTCATCCCGTTTCGGCGAATACCATCCTGATTAAGCTTGATACCTTTTTTCAGTGCTTCACTGGGTGTCATAGAAAGACTTGTAAGCGTTTCTTTGGCTGCCTGTAAGGCGGTCTCTTTTGCTGTAAAAACTTCCCTGCGCTCAACCCCGACAATACCGTGGGCAATACCAATCGGTGTAAGTCGCTGGTCTGCATTATCCGCACGCAAAATCAAACGGTACTCTGCACGGGACGTGAACATTCGGTACGGCTCCCGCGTGCCTTGCGTGACCAGATCATCAATCATGACCCCTATATAGGCGTCTGCACGGTCCAGTATGAAAGGATGGTCATCCGATTGTGCGGCTTTTGCTGCATTCACTCCGGCAACCAGACCTTGTGCGGCGGCTTCCTCATATCCGGTGGTACCATTGATTTGCCCCGCCAGATACAGGCCTGTGGCACGGTGTGTTTCAAGGGTTGGCTTTAATTCGCGCGGGTCAATAAAATCATATTCAATAGCATAGCCTGGCTGCAGGATTTTAACATTTTCTAACCCCGGGATCGTGCGTATAAATGCTTCCTGGATTTCTTCAGGCAGACTGGTTGAAATACCGTTTGGATAAACGGTGTCATCATCAAGCCCCTCTGGCTCAAGGAATATCTGATGACTCTCCTTATCTGCAAACCGAACGATTTTATCCTCAATAGACGGGCAATACCGTGGGCCTTTGCTTTCAATCTGACCGCTGTACATTGGGGACAGATGAATATTCTCGTGCAGAATTTTATGTGTCTCAGTTGTGGTGCGGGTCATATAACAACTGATCTGTGGCACCGTTATTGTATCGGTCAAGAAAGAAAAAGGTACTGCGGGGTCATCACCCGGTTGTTCTTCACACCTTGACCAATCTATGGTTTTGCCGTCAAGGCGTGCAGGCGTACCTGTTTTTAACCGGCCCAGATCAAAACCAATCGACATCAACGTATCAGATAGACCCAGTGACGGCTTTTCACCGACACGGCCTGCCGGAATTTTTTTCTGTCCCAAATGGATTAAACCACGCAGGAATGTTCCGGTTGTCAGGATAACTGACTGTGCTTCCAGTCTTGTACCGTTTTCCAAAATCACGCCGCTGACGGTCACACTTGGCGACAATGCGTCTACCTCACCCTCAGATGTTCCACGTGAAACAATTAGATCTTCTACGGAACCTTCAAGAACTGACAGATTAGGATAGGAAAAGAGAATATCCTGCATGGCTTCGCGGTATAGTTTGCGATCAGACTGACATCGCGGCCCTTGAACGGCTGGACCTTTGCGGCGATTCAGCAAACGAAACTGAATACCGGATGCATCGGCTACCTTGCCCATTATACCGTCCAGCGCGTCAATTTCCCGAACAAGGTGTCCTTTTCCCAATCCGCCGATCGCTGGATTACAGGACATTTCACCAACAGTTTTTAACTTGTGGGTGACCAATAATGTGTTGGCACCAGCACGTGCACTGGCTGCAGCGGCTTCACAGCCGGCATGACCACCACCGATAACAATAACATCATATGAAGACATGGTTTGGTTTGACCCTGCATTAGCCTGTCAAACAGGCCCATTTATTCCAGCTGACTTTAAGCGAGAGGCTATAGTAGCAAATCTCTCTTAAGTCAAAGTAAAGCCGCAAAAGCCATCAGACAAGTAGCCTGATTGGAAATACCCAGATGATCAATGTTTCACGTGGAACATTCAGATCAGATATTTGCTGGTGATGTGTTATTTACCGATACAGAAATCAGAGAAAACGATATCCAGCATAACTTCTACGCCGACCCTGCCGGTGATTTTACCCAGAGACCGACATGCCATTCGAACATCCTCTGCCGCAAGGACAGCATCGAATCCGGCATTTTCCTGAAACCTGTTAAGATGTCCCACTACATCTTCAAGTGCCAACCGGTGGCGTAATCGGGTCAGACTTGGTGCTTCTGTCAGACTGATTTTATCTTCCACCAGATGTGTCAGGTGAGCTAAAAATGCCTCCATACCAAACCCAGTTTTCACAGACAAAGGCAAGACAGATGTGTCTGATTGTTCCACGTGGAACATTTCTGCTTTGTCACACTGAGAGACAAGTATGATTGCCGTATCGTCAAGGAAAGGCTTCATGTCTTCTGGGATTTTCGGCCATGTGGGGGCTGGTATCAATATCAGCTTCAGATCAGCTTCTTCCGCCCGCGCCTTTGCTCGTCTAATGCCTTCTTTCTCGACACTACCTGAGCTTTCGCGGATACCTGCGGTATCAATCAGGCGCACCGGAAAGCCCCCCAAATCCAACTGAACTTCAAGAACATCCCGTGTGGTGCCTGCTTCATCCGACACAATCGCAACATCCGACTTCGCCAGAAAATTCAGCAGCGTTGACTTTCCTGCGTTCGGTTCGCCCAGGATCACAATACGAAGCCCATCCCGTAGCGCCTGCCCCCGTTTTCCGTCGGACAGATGAGTTTCAATCTCTGACAGAAGGCTTCTAATCACAGGCCGCACTGCGCCCGCCACCCCTTCGGGAAGGTCCTCATCTGGGAAATCAATATCGGCTTCCAAATGAGCAAGGTGCGATAATAACCGTGACCGCCAGTCTTCGTACAGGTGTCGAAGTTCCCCCCCCATTTGGCGCAGCGCCTGTTCCCGCTGCATGGCAGTGTCTGCATGAATTAAATCGTTCAGACCTTCTGCTTCTGTCAGATCAAGCTTGCCATTTTCAAAGGCGCGCCGGGTAAACTCACCCCGTTCTGCAAGTCTAAGTCCTGACATTGAAGACAAACAATCCAGTACACCGGTTACAACTGCCTTGCCCCCATGGAGGTGAAGTTCAACAACATTTTCACCAGTAAAACTATTCGGCCCCGGAAATGTAAGTACCAGTGCCTGATCCAGTCTCATACCTGATACTGGGTCTTTTAGCGTGACCAGGGTCGCATAGCGGGGTTTAATATCTTTTCCCTGCACCAGACTATCCAAGGCAGAAAAAGCATGATCGCCACTGATACGAACAACGGCAACACCAGCAGTCCCCTGCCCGCTGGACAAGGCATAAATTGTATCCTGAACCATTATATTAGTCTTTACTGCCAGATCCCATCATCGAGAAAAAGGCTTTTTGCATCTCGCCAATAGAGGTACCAGTACCCGCAATCCAAGTCCGCATCAGTTTGTCCATTTCCTCTGGCGAGAAACCATTTGCCATGCGGTCTTTCATCGCCTCGATCAATTGGTCATTCAATTCGGTCACATCAGGCAGTCCCATAGTTTTCCGAACTTCTTCAGGCGTGCAGTCAACATTGATGGTTATTTTCATGGGATGTCTCTCCTGGCTATGATACATCTTTGCGCTATATGTAAACCAGATTGTATCCAAGATAAAGAGCTACCAACCATGCCGCAATTGTCCATGCACACACCAATGGCAGACCTGACCTTGACAGAGATTGACGGTGTTATCGTCTCTGTTGACTGGGGCTGGTCTCCTTTTCAGGAACCAAATGACCTTTTACTAGAGGCAAAAAGACAGCTGGATGAATATTTTGATGGTGACCGTAAAACTTTTGATCTGCCAATGGATGCTGACGGAACTGCCCATCAGAAAAAAGTCTGGCAGCGCATGCTGGAGATACCCTACGGCGAGACAATGACCTACGGAGATATATCTGCTGAGTTAAAATCTGCCGCGCAGGCGATTGGGAATGCCTGCGGTGCTAATCCTCTGCCGATTCTGATACCGTGCCACCGAATTGTCGCAGCCAGTGGCAAGCTTGGTGGCTATAGCGGCGATGGTGGGCCTATTACCAAGCGGGCTCTTCTTGTCCTGGAAGGGGCATTGCCGGTTTCATACGAGTTGGATTTATAAGGAATTGTTGAACCCTTCAATCCTCACAGTATAGTGTTTTGACCTAGTAGATTTACTAGATTTTTATCTGTCTGATAAATGTATTCCAGACCGCAAAACCAGTATGGGAGAGTATAATGGCTTTTGATATTTCAATAGAGGCACAAGACGGTACCGGCTCTTTTGGGGCGTATGTTGCCAGACCCAAAACGGATGCAAATGCGCCTGTTATCATTGCCATTCAGGAAATTTTTGGGGTGAATGCTGGTATGCGCGAAATTTGCGATACGTTGGCAGACCAGGGATATATCGCGATATGTCCTGACCTGTTCTGGCGCCATAAACCCGGCATTGAACTTACGGATAAAACAGATGCTGAACTACAGCAGGCTTTCGACCTTTTTGGCAGTTTTGATATGGCAAAAGGTATTGAAGACCTGAAAGCCACCTATGAGACGGCAAAAACTTTACCAGGCAGCACCGGACGTGTTGGCGCCGTTGGATACTGCCTGGGCGGGTTTCTTGCCTATATGGTTGCTTGTAACCAGTTGGCGGATGCAACAGTTTCATACTATGGGGTATCCATCGAAAGTACCCTGCAGGAAGCCGACAATATCGCCTCACCCTTGATGCTGCATATCGCAAAAAAAGATCAATTTGTAAGCCCGGAAGCACAGGAAAAAATCCATACAGGGCTAGGCACTAATAAATTTGTCTCTCTCTACAGTTATGATGCTGATCATGCCTTCGCCCGGCCAAACGGTAATCATTATGATAGTGACTGCGCGACACTGGCGAATAAGCGCACGGCAGATTTCTTTGCTGCACATCTTAAATAACAACTGATTGACCAAAGAAGAAAGCACTACACAGGTATCTGTTTCTTTCTACTTGTGTATAAAAAAATAGTGGGGAGGAGATAAAACGATGACCTATATTATCGAAGCAACAAAAGCTGGTGGTCCTGATGTTCTGGCTGCAAAGGATGTCACACTTGAAACGCCGTCCGCAGGAATGGTCAAAATACAGCAAACTGCCATCGGTCTGAATTATATTGATACGTACCACCGGACTGGTCTTTACCCTGTTCCCTTCCCTTTTACTCCTGGTCTGGAGGCAGCAGGTATTATTACGGAAATTGGTGCAGACGTTACCGGCTTTCAAGTTGGGGATAGAGTTACGTATCCTGCTGGCCCCTTGGGTGCCTATGCAAGTGAACGCCTGATACCCGCAGCCAATATCGTTAAGATCCCCGAAGGTGTTAGCGATGAAGATGCTGCTGCCCTGATGCTAAAGGGCTGTACGGTTGAATATCTGACTTACCGAACATATCCAGTGAAAGAAGGCGATACAGTATTATTTCACGCAGCTGCCGGGGGTGTTGGTCTGATCGCCTGTCAGTGGCTTTCTGCACGCGGAGTGACAGTTATTGGAACGGTTGGTACTGACGCCAAGGCAGAGCTTGCAAAAGCTAACGGTTGCCACCATACAATCAATTATTCCAAAGAGAATTTCACCGATAAGGTCATGGAAATTACCAACGGTGAAGGCGTGCCTGTTGTCTATGATAGTGTCGGCAAAGATACATTTATGGGATCGCTTGATTGCCTGCAGCGCCGCGGCACCATGGTTACCTACGGTAACGCTACCGGCCCCGTCGATCCAATTCCACCCGGGTTACTGGCTGTCAAGGGATCGCTTTTCTTAACCCGCCCTACCCTGATGGATTATGTCGCAACCCGTGAAGATCTGGAACTATGCACAGGCCGTGTATTCAGTGCTATCAAAGACGGCAGTATCAAGTCCGATATTCGCCAGCGGTATGCTTTAAAGGATGCTGTTCAAGCGCATAAAGACCTGGAAGCCAGAAAAACCAGTGGGCAGACTATTTTACTACCATAAATGCCACATATAGATACCCTAGCCATCAAAATCGCAATATTTGCCATTTTAAAGCCCGCTGAAGCGCATCTTTCCCGTCTCGGCTATATCGGTATGTAAAACCCCAAGAAAGACTCCACAGAGTCTTTAAATCAAGTGACATATAAGACACTGTTTTACTTATATTTTTTCCTTATCAATCAAAAAAGGCGGCAAAAAGCCGCCTTTCAATCGTACCAGTCGATTTATTATTTTGGCATCAATTCCAATAGTGCATGCACTGTAGATTCTACACCTGAACGAACAGCTGGCTCTGGTGTGATCTTGAAGATCGGTGAATGGTGGCTTGGAATTGCCGGACCAGTTCCTGCTTTGGCCGCATCCATATCTTTTTTCGGTGTACCACCAATGGCCCAGTAAACAGACGGAATATGAGGATCCGTTGTGAAGAATGGAAAATCTTCTGCACCCATGCCAGTTGGCATAATGCTAGTTACCTTGTCGTCACCCATTTTTTCAATCCATACAGCCTTCAGGCGATTTGCCAGTTCCGGCGTATTGATTGTTGGCGGTGAACTTTCATCAAGTACATTCACTTCTGGCAACAAATGATCTGGCAGACCGTTTGCCCGTCCAATGTTTACTGCGATACGCTTGATACCGTCCAAGAGTAGTTTCCGTGTCTCCAGGCTGGTATTTCTTACAGTCAACTGCAGCACAGCTTTGTCAGAAATAATATTATGCTTCAACCCTGCATGGAATGATCCAACGGTTACAACACCAGGTTCGCGCGGTGCCAATTCTCTTGATACCAGTGTCTGCAAGGCAACAACAATCTGGGATCCAATCAGGACAGGATCTTTACCTGTATGCGGGCTTGCACCGTGCGCCCCGATGCCGTGCACAATAATATCAACCGTATCAACGCCTGCGTACGGGCTGCTTGGTACAACGTTCACTACCCCTGCTTCATCGCCGGATGAAACATGGAACGCCAGCGCCATATCAGGCTTACCGAATTTCTCCCAAATGCCGTCGTCCATCATAGCCTTGGCACCCAGAACTCGTTCTTCTGCCGGCTGCACGATCAACATCAGGGTACCTGCCCATTTATCCTTCATTTCAGCCATGCGGCGTGCGGTGCCTACCAGACTAGTAATATGCACATCATGACCACAGGCATGCATCACAGGGACAAGCGCATTATCAGAGAACATATCTTCCTGTGTAGCCTTGGATGCATAAGATAGGCCGGATTTCTCTTCTACCGGCAGACCGTCCATATCAGCGCGCATGGCGATAAGCGGGCCATCACCATTTTTCATAATAGCAACAACACCGGTTTTACCGATACCTTCGGTTACTTCAAAACCAGCAGCACGTAATTCTTCTGCCATACGTTTTGCTGTTTCATGCTCCTGGAAACTCAACTCAGGATTTTGGTGAAAATGGATAAATAAATCTTTTAAATGGCTGTCATAGTCAGCTTTTACCGCTGCACTAAGATCCGTGTCCACAGCCATAGTCAAACTGGATGAAAGTAAAAGCCCCGCTGCGAACAGACCGGTCAGTGTCTTCTTCATGACAAAATTCCCCTGATAATTTTTATTAACAGGGAAAAGCTATCGCGAAACTATAGAAAAAACAAATCGTCTTTTTCCAGATAGTCTTCTATTTTTATGTCTGCATGAGGGAGCATCTCGCCAATGCCGATAAATCTCCAACCCAGTCCTTCACTCGCCAGCTCGTCCCAAGGTGCGTCACCAACATAGGTGATTGTTTCAAATCCCTTTTCTCCGACACGCTCCTCTGCGCGTTCACGGGCAAGTGTCATAATCTCCATACGGTCAAAATGATCATCGCTGCTTGCAATGATTAACCGGTCAATAGAAAACCCGGCCGTCGCCAGCTTGAAACAGGCTGTTGTCCCCCAACCACCCGTTGCAATGGCAACCATATGATTGTCGCTGTTATGAAGTTTTTCCAACAATTCATGGGCACCGGCGATTGGCTGACAAACATCCGGATTACTGTCCAGTTCATCCATCATGAGTTCAATGAACCGATCCCGAACCATGGCCAGTTCTTTATCAGTCATTTCCCGGTTCAGCTGTTTGAATATGAGCTCCGCCAAAATACCCGCATCGGTTACATGCGTATATCCTTCCCAGTTTGTCGGACAGTCCAGTTGCAGGCAGTCCTTCACCGCCTGACTATAAAGACGATCCTCGAAGGCTGAGGAATTGATCAAAGTACCATCAATATCGAAAATAGTAAGATGCATGTTGTCGGTTTCCATTGATGAAAAGCCCATGCGGTACAATGTCTCGCACAGGCTCGTTTGATTGGAAAAATATCCTGTCGCTGCTTACGAGCGGCAAGAAATTAGTTATTCATTTGTGCGAAGAAATCATCATTGTTTGGGCTGTCTTTCAGTTTCGACAGCAGGAATTCCATCGCATCCACAGTACCCATTGGTGTAAGGATACGGCGCAGAACCCACATTTTCGACAGTGTCGCAGGGTCAACCAGCAATTCTTCTTTCCGGGTACCGGATTTAAGAATATCAATTGCAGGGAATACGCGCTTGTCTGCCACCTTGCGGTCCAGAATAACTTCAGAGTTACCAGTACCTTTGAATTCCTCAAAGATCACTTCATCCATGCGGCTACCGGTTTCAATCAGAGCCGTTGCAATGATCGACAGAGAACCACCTTCCTCGATATTTCGTGCCGCACCAAAGAAACGCTTTGGACGCTGCAGGGCGTTGGCATCAACACCACCTGTCAGAACCTTACCTGACGATGGCACAACCGTGTTATATGCCCGCGCAAGACGCGTAATACTGTCGAGAAGGATAACCACATCCTTGCCGTGTTCGACAAGGCGCTTGGCCTTCTCGATAACCATCTCTGAAACCTGTACGTGACGGCTGGCTGGCTCGTCAAAAGTTGAGGATACGACCTCCCCTTCCACGCTACGCTGCATATCGGTCACTTCTTCCGGACGTTCATCAATCAACAGAACAATCACATAACATTCAGGGTGATTGCGGGTGATACTTTTGGCAATATTCTGCAACAGAACAGTTTTACCGGTTCTGGGCGGTGCCACAATCAAAGCACGCTGGCCTTTACCAATTGGTGCCACCAGATCAATCACGCGAGGCGATTTATCTTTAACCGTTGGATCATCAGGATCAAGTTTCAGACGCTCGTCCGGATACAGCGGAGTCAGGTTATCGAAATGCACCTTATGCCGCGTTGCTTCTGGCTCTTCAAAATTGATCTTTGAAACCTTCAACAGCGCGAAATACCGTTCCCCGTCTTTCGGCGCACGGATCTGGCCATCAACTGTATCGCCTGTGCGCAACGCAAATCGTCTGATCTGGCTGGGGCTTACGTAAATATCATCCGGGCCTGGTAGATAATTTGCTTCCGGGCTTCTGAGAAAACCAAAGCCGTCACTCAGAATTTCAATAACGCCGCCGCCTGAAATTTCCACATCATCGTCGGCAAGCTGTTTAAGAATTGCAAACATCATATCCTGTTTGCGCATACTGCTTGCGTTTTCGACGCCTACTTCTTCGGCAAGTGAAAGGAGATCTGCTGGTGATTTTAGTTTTAGGTCCTGTAGATGCATGGACTGTTCCGCTATCTGGAAAAGGTTGACCGTTGATGAATGGTCGAAACCTGAAATTGAAGTTTACCCCTGAAATTCTTCATGTGTTTCTGATTAAGAAGACCGTTGGGACGAAAAGATGATGTGACGGTACCACCCAGTGTTGATACCGTCTAAAAGGCTACCATGTCTGCCTACAGTGTCAAGAAAATTGAAACAGTTTCAATATAGCAACCGTTTAGAAGGGTTTGGTAACTGCAAGCATGACAATAATGATAATCGCAATCGCCGGGATTTCATTGACCATGCGAAAGAATTTTTCAGTACGTGGCCGAACCCCGTCAGCAGCAAGACGCCGCCACCGTGCCAGCATCATATGAAACACTGTCAGCACGATCAGTAAGGTCGCTTTCACGTGGAACCAGGCCCCAATATCAGACATTTGAGGAACAAGAAGAAGGATGCCCAGTACCCACGCACCGATCATGGAAGGGTTCATAATGATCCGCAGTAAAGCCCGCTCGCGCTGTTGCCACACCTTGTCCGTATCTGATCCAATATCAGATTGCATATGATAGGCAAGATAGCGCGGCATCATAAACAGTCCCGCCATCCAGAAAATCACAAGGATTATGTGAAGTCCTTTTATTATCAGATAGTTATCGGATAAAAAGTCCATAAGTACAATCCTATCGCCGGTAATTCTTCACGATTTCAGATAATCTTGCCACATGCTCGACCGGCGTTTCAGGAACGAAGCCGTGTCCAAGATTAAAGATATGACCACCGCCTTTTAAGCCGTCCAGAATGCGCAAGGCTTCTTTTTCCATAGCGTCCCCGCCTGCAACAACAAGATGGGGGTCCAGGTTACCCTGCACGGGCATAAGCGGCTGGATATGCTGGGCAGCCCAGTCAAGCGAAACCCCTGTATCAAGGGAAACAGCATTAATGCCCGTTTCCCGGACGTAGGTTTCAAGCAGGGTACCGCTCAATCTCGGAAAACCAATTACAGGCGTTTCCGGGAACTTTGCCTTTACTCTGGAGACAATTTCCCGTGTTGGTTCAATGATCCATTTTCTAAAATACGGCTCTGGGATTGCTGCAGCCCAGCTATCAAAAATTTGTACGGCATCTGCACCATTTTCAATTTGTTTGATGAGATATTCTGACGTTGCATCAACAAGAATGGATAGCATGCGGTCAAACAAGGCAGGATTACCGTATCCGAGCTGTCTTGCGGCGCCGTGATCCTTGCTGCCTTTGCCTTCAACCATGTAGGTCGCCACTGTCCAGGGTGCGCCAGCAAAACCAAGCAGTGTAACGTCTTTTGGTAATTCACGGGAAAGCCGTCTTAGTGTCTCATAAACATTGCCAACCTTGTCATGAAAACCATCCAGTGACAGCTTGTCGAAAGCTGTTTCATTCTGTACAGGCTCCAACTGTGGCCCAAGACCTGCTTCAAACCAGACCTTTTGGCCAAGACCGTCCGGAACAACAAGTATATCTGCAAACAGGATAGCCCCGTCCATGCCAAACCGTCTGATTGGCTGTAGTGTAACTTCTGTGGCCAGATCAGGACTATAGCAGAAATGCATAAAGTTTTTTGCGGTGGCGCGAACTTCGCGGTATTCGCTCAAATATCGGCCAGCCTGGCGCATAAACCAAAATGGAACGCGGTCACCGGTGTTTCCCTTGAGAGTCTTTAGAAGTATCTTGGTCATAAGACGGAAATCTTTCAGTTAGATCGATATATTCACAGGCTTACTAATACATATATATTTAAATATAAAGGATAGTAGTGGTTGTTGATAGCTGTGAACTATGGGGAAAACTGTTTATCCACAGATTTGTACCAATATTCAACATAGATTGGTCTTTCAGGAAAGATATGTGGATAACTTCTGTATGAATTTGGCGTAGTACCCAAAAAAACAAGGATTCTCCCGTGTAAAACATGTTTTTGGATAATGGGGATAACTTGGTGCAGTATAGAAGTTATTCCTGTTTTGCCGTGCCTTTGGAAAAAAACAATTGTTCTTGGTATAGGTTTTGGACAGAGTTAGTAAAAACCCCGGAACGTGTTTTTGTCATTTTTCTACACAAGTTATCCACAAGGCTATACAGCGCATGAAAGAACGACATTCAAAAAGCTATCATCTGCATCTGGTATCGGATGCAACAGGTGAAACACTTGAGGCAATTGTCTCTGCGGCCCTAGTGCAGTTTGAAGGCGTAAACGTTCAGAAACACTTTTGGCCGCTGATACGGTCAGCCCTGCAAATGGACCGGCTGATGGGGGATATTCTGGATGCGCCGGGTCTTGTTCTTTATACACTTGTGAACCCTGAAATTCGCGATGTTCTCGAACAAAGGTGTTTAGAGGAGAATATCCCGAGCCTGTCTATTCTGGACCCGGTTATCAATCTTCTTGGCAGTTACTTTAACCAAAAAGCTAGTCATGAACCTGGGCGTCAGCACATGATGGATGCGCATTATTTCCAGCGCATTGATGCTCTTCATTTCACCATGGCCCATGATGATGGCCAACTGGCTATGGATTTGCCCCAGGCTGATATTGTCCTTGTTGGCGTATCCCGTTCGTCAAAAACACCAACTAGTATTTATCTGGCAAACAAGGGGCTGAAAACCGCCAATGTCCCTTTTGTCCCCAATTGTCCTATGCCTGCGGAACTGGATCATATGGAGGGTAAATTTGTTGTTGGGCTGACGACCAGCCCTGACCGGTTAGTGCAGATCAGGACAAATCGCCTACGGTCTATCAATCAGGATGAAAGCGGTGATTATACAGATCTTGATTTAATTCAGGATGAAGTGAAACAGTGCAGGCGTTACTGTGCAGAGCGTGGTTGGTCGACAATTGATGTCACGCGTCGGTCGATCGAAGAAACGGCGGCGGCTGTGCTCAATAAATATAATACCTGGTTAAACGAAAATGGCAAAACGGCGCGGTTACCGGTTGATTTGCAGTAGACGTCTGCTCCCTATCAACTCACCTTACATTATAAATAAGCAGGATTACTAACGTATGACCCTGAATGTTACACCGCCAGTTATTCTTGCGTCCGGTAGCAGCACCCGCTTGAAAATGCTGCAAAACGCTGGCGTTAAACTAGATAGTATGCCAGCTGCCATTGATGAAGAAGCGGTGAAAATTGCTCTATGTCAGGAAGGGGCAGCACCGCGGGAAACAGTGGATGCCCTCGCGGAATTGAAATCCCTGTCAGTGTCCCGGCTCAATCCGGGGGCGCTGGTGATCGGCTCAGACCAAATTCTGGTGCATGATGGGAAAATACTCTCGAAATGTTCAAGTCTTGATGAAGCCAGACAAACTTTGTCTACACTGTCGGACAGTATGCACACTTTGATGTCTGCGGCTGTAATATCCCTGGATGGTCGGCCTGTTTGGCGCTCTCTGGACGCAGCAAAGCTGACGGTGCGTCCACTGTCTGATACTTTCATAGTAGGATATGTAGCCGAGGCAGGCGAGGCTATTCTCTCCTCGGTCGGCTGTTATCATTATGAAGGATTGGGTGCTCAGTTATTTTCAGCGGTAGAGGGGGATTATTATACTATTCTTGGGATGCCTCTGCTTCCTGTTCTGGATTTTTTGCGCCGCTATGGTGTTTTGGCTGTTTAATCGGTATATCGTCTGACAAGCTGTTTCCTCTTAATTTCGGTGTAGGGTGTATTTAAATAATGGCCACTGATTTTACTCTGAATATTCCAGATACACTGCGGGCGCTGGTTATTGGCGACCCCATTGGGCAAAGTCTGTCACCAGTGATCCATACTCACTGGATGGAAGCATGTGATATTCACGGTCAGTACGGTAAACTTGCGGTCAACTCTGATGAGCTGCAGGCGTTTGTGACAGCATCGCGGACAGCAGGGCTTGTTGGCTATAATGTTACGGTGCCGCATAAGACGGCAATATTGCCTTTTCTGGACAAAGTCGCACCTCTGGCCCGGCAAATGGGCGCTGTTAATACGGTGAAAGTCGGTCCTGATGGCGGTCTGACCGGCTTCAATACCGATGCCATTGGCCTGATCACTCATTTAAAAAAGTCAGCCCCTGCATACCCAAAGGATAAACCCGCACTTGTAATAGGTGCTGGCGGCGCAGCCCGCGCGGCTGTTATGGGCCTTTTGGGCGAGCAAGTGCCGTTCGTGATGTTGGTAAACCGTACCCGCGCCAAAGCTGATGTTATTGCAGCAGAATTGGGACGCGACCGGATTGCAGTTGCGGATTGGCAGGACCGGAATGACTGCGTTTCCGCGGCTGGCGTAATAATTAATACCACAACGCTAGGCATGACAGGGTTTCCCGACCTTGATCTTGATCTGGCATCAGCAGGAAAAGATACTGTGGTGTATGATATTGTCTATAAGCCTCTCGAAACGGCGCTGCTAAGGGCTGCAAAAAGCAGGGGCCTGCAAACAGTGGACGGTTTGGGAATGCTGGTCTATCAGGCGGCCGCAGCCTTTAAGATCTGGTTCGGGGAAGAGGTTGCGTTTGACCCTGAACTACGGACAAAACTGGAAGGGCAGTTACTATGAAAGTTATCGGTCTGACCGGGTCTATTGGGATGGGAAAGTCCGCTACCGCGAAAATGTTTGAAGCGAACGGCGTTCCTGTTTTTGATGCGGATGCGGCTGTGCATGCGTTACAGGGTATCGGTGGGCGGGCCCTTCCCCTGATTGAAAAGGAATTTCCAGGCAGCGTCGCGGACGGGGTTCTTGACCGTCCGGCACTGGGGGCAATGGTGTTTGGCGATGCAGCAGCGTTGAAACGTCTGGAAGCCATTATGCATCCGCTGGTCGCCGAGGAAAGACAGGCGTTTGTGCATAGTGCCGAAAGTGCAGGCAAAGATATTATTCTTTTTGACGAACCCATTTTATTTGAGATGGGCGGTGATAAGGCATGCGATTATGTGGTTGTTGTCTCTGCACCTGCGTCTGAGCAGCGTACACGGGTGCTTGCACGTCCAAACATGACACCAGAGAAATTCGAGAACATTCTGGCAAAACAAATGCCGGATGCTGAAAAACGGTCGAAAGCGGACTTTATTGTGGATACCGGTAAGGGTTTTGACCATGCTGAAATGCAGGTTAAGCAGATTGTAGAGAAAATCAGGGAAGACTAATGCGGGAAATATTGTTTGATACGGAAACAACGGGCTTTGACCCCATGAAAGGTGACCGGGTTATTGAAATCGGTTGCGTCGAAATGGTGGGCAAAGTGCTGACCGGGGAACATTATCACGTCTATATTAATCCAGAACGGGATGTACCTGAATCTGCGGTTAAGGTGCACGGACTGACGACCGAGTTTTTATCAGACAAGCCTGTTATTGCCGAGGTGATAGACGGGTTTATTGACTTTGTCGGATCTGACAGTGTGCTCGTTGCCCACAACGCTGACTTTGATATGCGGTTTATCAATTGGGAGCTGGAAAACCTGGGCAAGCCTATTATCCCCCAGGAACGGTTTCTGGATACACTAGCAATTGCGCGCAACAAATTTCCGGGATCCCCCAATAGCCTTGATGCCCTGTGTAAGCGTTTTGGTATTGAAAATGGGCACCGTACCTTGCACGGAGCCTTGCTGGATAGTGAAATCCTGGCAGATGTATATATCGAATTGACCGGGGGACGGCAGGCCGGTTTTGATCTGGCTGTAAATGCCGGTCCGGCTAATTCTGCGCGTCAGAAAAAAGAACGTGCCTACCGGACATTTGATGTTCCCGAGAATGAGAAAGCAGCCCACGAAGACTTTATCAAAAAGCTCGAAAATCCGATCTGGCTAACATAATCCGGACGGGCTGTGATTTTTGGGTTTTACAGGCAGGGACCGCGGCTTAAAGGCCTTTGAAGAAACGTCCTAGCGGAATACCTGCAGGGCAGTAAACATCCTTGCCCTGATCACAGTCATACAGGCTGAATGTTGTGATGTCAGCGCGGCCAACAATATATTTGCTGGCTACAAATCCGATACCGTCCATTTCCCGACTGTCGGCAGAGCCGTCACGATTGTCGCCCATCATGAAATAATGGCCTTCTGGTACGACATACAGCGGGGTATCATCGGCGCGACCACGGTCAGTGCGCTCATAAATCCGGTGTTTCACTCCGCCTGGTAACTCTTCGATATATTCTTTTACACGCAGCTCAAATCCGTTGTAGCTGGTATATTCCACGTCGCGAACATAGGTGCGTTTGACGACCTTGCCATTGATATAAAGCCTGCCTGCTTTCATTTGAATACGGTCGCCGGGCAGCCCGATCACGCGCTTGATGTAATCCGTGTAATCTTTGTAAGGCAATGTAAAGACAGCAACATCACCGCGTTCTGGTTTGCTTTCAAAGATTTTTTCTTCGAAAATCGGCGGATCAAAATAAAAGGAAAAGCGGTTATAGCCGTAGGAAAATTTAGAGACAAAAATTCGGTCACCTACTTCCAGTGTCGGCTCCATGCTGCCGCTGGGAATATGGAAACTGGCCCAACCGACTGTTGTGAAAACCACGTAAAAGAAAGCAATGACTGCCAAGTCTTTAAGCGTTGTTATCAAATCGCCTGTAACAGAGCGCGGTTCCTTATCCATGGGAGAAAGTGTCCTTAAAAAATACCACTACGCCCCATATATGGGGGAAGAGACTGTTTTGTGAAAGCCTTTTTATTTGATTTTTATGGTTTTAAGCCCTTGCGGCCTTCTGGTCCCCTACCTATATAGGCGCTGAAGAACCTGATTGTTTTGCTATTTAAATAAGAGTGGTTTTAACAAGCATCAGGAAAATTTTGTAAACCCCAGGAGGTTGGTCAAAGGCGCCACTAGGGCCAGACCGATCGGCTAAACAAGGGAATAGGATAATATGGGTAAAGTAATTGGTATTGACTTAGGTACAACAAACTCTTGTGTATCTATCATGGATGGCTCCAAGCCAAAAGTTATCGAAAACTCAGAAGGTGGCCGTACGACCCCTTCCATGGTTGGTTTCACCGATGACGAGCGTCTTGTTGGTCAGGCTGCAAAGCGTCAGGCTGTAACGAACCCGACTGATACGCTTTTTGCGATCAAGCGTTTGATCGGCCGGACATTTGATGACCCGACAACACAAAAAGATCTGGAAATGGTTCCTTACAATATCGTCAAGTCAGACAGTGGCGATGCGTGGGTAGAAGCCAAAGGCGAGAAATATTCTCCAAGCCAGATTTCCGCAATGATCCTTCAGAAAATGAAGGAAACAGCAGAAGATTATCTGGGCGAAACTGTTGATCAGGCTGTTATCACAGTCCCTGCATACTTCAATGATGCACAGCGTCAGGCAACAAAAGATGCCGGTAAGATTGCGGGCCTTGAAGTTCTGCGGATCATCAACGAGCCAACAGCGGCGGCGCTTTCCTACGGCCTGGAAAAAGAAGACGGCCACACTATTGCAGTGTTTGACCTTGGTGGTGGTACGTTTGACGTTTCTGTTCTGGAAATCGGTGACGGTGTCTTTGAAGTGAAATCCACAAACGGTGATACATTCCTTGGTGGTGAAGACTTTGATATGCGTCTTGTTGATTATCTGGCGGACGAATTCAAAAAAGAGCAAAGCATTGATCTGCGTAATGATAAAATGGCACTGCAGCGTCTGAAAGAAGCAGCAGAAAAAGCGAAGATTGAGCTGTCTTCTTCTCAGCAGACAGAGATCAACCTGCCGTTCATCACAGCTGACGCATCTGGTCCAAAGCACCTGCAGCTGAAGCTGACACGGTCCAAGCTTGAAAGCCTGGTTGATGATTTGGTTCAGCGCACACTTGAGCCATGCCGCAAGGCCCTGAAAGATGCCGGTCTGGCCGCTGGCGAGATTGATGATGTCATTCTCGTAGGTGGTATGACGCGTATGCCGAAAATCCAGGAAATCGTGAAAGATTTCTTTGGTCGTGAGCCGCACAAGGGTGTGAACCCTGATGAAGTGGTTGCGATGGGTGCGGCTATTCAGGCAGGTGTTCTGCAGGGTGATGTGAAAGACGTTCTGCTGCTTGATGTGACGCCTTTGTCACTGGGTATTGAAACGCTGGGCGGTGTGTTCACACGTCTGATCGAACGCAATACAACAATCCCGACTAAGAAAAGTCAGGTTTTCTCTACCGCAGAAGATAACCAAAGCGCGGTTACCATCCGGGTTTTCCAGGGTGAGCGTGAAATGGCTGTGGATAACAAGCTACTTGGTCAGTTTGATCTGGTTGGCATCCCGCCAGCCCCACGCGGTGTACCGCAAGTGGAAGTAACCTTTGATATTGACGCGAACGGTCTTGTGAATGTGTCCGCCAAGGATAAGGGCACTGGCAAAGAGCAGCAAATCCGCATTCAGGCATCTGGTGGTCTTAGCGATGACGAGATCGAGAAGATGGTTAAGGATGCTGAGGCAAATAAAGATGCTGATGCCAAGCGTAAGGAAATGGTCGAAGTTAGGAACCAGGCAGAAGCGCTTGTTCATTCGACTGAGAAGAATCTCGCTGAGCACGGTGACAAGATTAGTGCCGAAGACAAAAAAGCTGTCGAAGATGCAGTTGCAGACCTGAAAACAGCTCTTGAAGGCGATGATGCAGACGCAATTCGCCAGAAGTCAGAGGCTCTTGCGCAGGCTGCTATGAAGCTTGGTGAAGAAATTTACAAAGCCAGTCAGGAAGGTGCTTCTGCTTCTGACGCTGCTCAGGCTGACGCTGCTGCCAAGGCTGCAGACGACGCAGATGATGTAGTGGATGTTGACTTTGAAGAAGTTGACGAAAACGACAAGAAGTAAGGCGACAATGTCGATTGTCTGACCCTATTCGCCGCTTCCATTCGTGGGGGCGGCGTTGCCATTCAGAAGGATGGTGGGATATCGGGCTAATATCAGCGTATCGAGCAGTAGGAGTTTTCGGTGTCAAAGCGTGATTACTACGAGGTTCTGGAGGTTTCAAAGGATGCTGATGAAGCAACCTTGAAAAAAGCCTACCGAAAAAAAGCCATGGCGTACCACCCTGACAGAAATCAGGGTGACAAAGAAGCTGAGCAGAAATTCAAAGAAGCCAACGAAGCGTATGATGTCCTGAAGGATGCTAACAAGCGTGCGGCTTACGATCGGTACGGCCATGCTGCCTTTGAAGGTGGTATGGGCGGTGGTGGCCACGGTGGTGGTGCTGGCGGTTTTGATTTCTCGGATGTTTTCGAGGAATTTTTTGGAGATTTCATGGGGGGCGGCCAGCGCAGACGCGGTGGCGGCGGTGCGGCACGGGGTGCTGACCTTCAGTATAATCTTGAAATCACTTTGGAAGACGCCTTTGCGGGCAAGGAAGAGACTATCACGGTTCCTGCATCTGAAGTATGTGGCGGCTGTGACGGATCTGGCGCAGAAGCCGGTTCCACGCCTGAGGTCTGTGACACTTGTGGCGGACACGGTAAAGTCAGAACATCGCAGGGCTTTTTCATGGTGGAGCGTCCGTGTCCTACCTGTCAGGCTACTGGACGGATTATCAAGTCACCGTGTAAATCCTGTAACGGTGCGGGGCGTGTGAAGAAAAACCGCAAGCTGGAAGTTAAAATTCCGGCAGGTGTTGAAGATGGCACACGTATTCGCCTGTCCGGTAAGGGTGAAGCCGGTGTGCGCGGTGCAATGCCCGGTGATCTGTATATTTTCATCAGCGTGAAACCACACCAGATATTCAAACGGGACGGAACGCACCTTTTCTTCCAGGTACCTATTCCAATGACAACGGCTGCACTTGGTGGGCAAATTGAGGTGCCGACCATTGCCGGTGTTCGGGCGCGGATTAAAATCCCGGCGGGCACGCAGTCAGGCCGTCAATTCCGCCTGAAAGGCAAAGGTATGCCTGAACTGAATGGTGGGTATGTTGGCGACATGATTTTGGAAGCTGCCGTGGAAACACCGGTTAATATGTCCAAACGACAAAAAGAAATTCTTGAAGAGTTTGCGGCAGAAGGCGGCGATTCAGTCTCTCCGCGGTCTGAAGGGTTCTTTACCAAGGTGAAAGAACTTTGGGATGATTTAACCGATTAGGACTGTTTCCTAACACTAAACCTATGCAATCAGGGGCCATATGGCCCCTTTTTTGTGTCTGGAGATATGACGTTCAAAGAAAAACTTCAGATGCAAAACAGCACCTCAGAGGGGGCGCCTTCACGACGACAAATTACTGATATAGGTCACGATCAGTGTGTTTAGCTCCCGAACTAACTGTTCGGCGCTTTCTTCCTCGTCCTGTTCTAATATCTGGTCAATCAGCATGGAAATAGTAGTTACGGTCGTTTGCAGGATGGCAATACGCCTGTCTTCAGGAAGAAGGATACCGGCGCGCTTAATCGCCTCCTGTACCAATAGGCCGAAATCGCTGTCGATATCCGGTGTTGCTGCCCACAGAGTGTTATGGTTGTTGTGCCAGCGGGTCATGGTGCGGAATGTGGGGTGATCCTTGGCCGTGCTCCAGAAAACTGTCAGGATATAATGAAATTCATCTTCCCAGGATATATCATCCGGCATGTCCTGAAACGACTGCATGACGGTTGCCATGACCTCATCGTAGGACTTTTTATACACGATACCGAGAATGTCTTCCCGGTTTTCAAAATACTGGTACACCGACCCTACCGGGATATCAGCACCGCGCGCGATGGATGTGGTGGTGATTGCATCCGGATCGACGGCAGACGCCAGAGATTCTGTTGTATCCAGTATCTTTTGCCTGCGGGCTAGTGCCCGTGCTTGTCGCGGCGTCCGTTTTGATAGTTGTTTTTTCGTCATGGATGTCCTTTTGGTCACGCAACAGATAAAACGCACGCCCTAAAAATGAATATCATTCATTTATTGTTGACGATAGCGGCTTCACCCGTCAACATAAACCGTACTGCAGCGATGTATAGTCTTTTATGGCTGCTGCAGCGTGGGATTTGCCGGCGGAAAAGCCTGTGTAATTGGCTCCCGATACCCGGCAAAAAAAGGGTGATTTATCAGCGCACAGTTCTGGGGTTTGGATTGTGCCATTGATCGAAAAAACATGGGGAGGGAATTGTATGGTCCCGTCTAGACTAGCCCGGTCACTTCTGGCCGGAGTAAGCCTGTCGTCGCTTATGGTGGTTGCACCAGTGACCGCGCAGGATTCAAATAATACTTTATCACTGGAAGAAATTACGGTTACGGCGCAGAAAAGGGAACAATCCGCGCAGGATGTTCCAATCGCGCTGAATGCTTTCTCTGGCGATTTTCTGGATGTTGTAGCAGCAGACGACCTGAGGGACATCGTTGCCTACACGCCCGGTCTGGAGATCGGCGGTGTTACCCAGGCCCGGTATGAAGTGCGCGGTGTGGAAACCAGTGACTTTGGTGTCGGTACGGACCCGGCAGTGGGTGTGTATGTTGACGGTATTTATGCGGCACGGTCAGGTGCTGCAATTATTCAATTTGCAGATATTGAACGGGTTGAAGTTCTAAAGGGCCCACAAGGGACACTGTTTGGTAGAAATACCGCGGCGGGTGCGATCTCGGTCATTACCAAGAAGCCAAATATTGAAGAATTTGAAGGTGAAGTAAAACTGCGGTATGGCCGTTTCGACCACCGCCTTTTGAATGCGATGTTGAACTTCCCAATGACGGACACAATGGCATTCCGCGTCAATCTTTTGACCAATGAGCGTGACGGATATCAACCGGACGCGCTCACTGGTGAAAAATATGGGCGTTTGAATAATGATACTGGCCGTCTGCAGTTCCGCTGGGAACCATCGGAAAAAACGTCTTTCAATCTGGCGTATGAGTTTGACAGGACCAATCAGGACGAGCAGCCACCCAAGCTGAGTGTCAGTAATGGACAGTGGCAATTTGGTACAAAAGGCGATGAAACGCTGTTGGATAGTGTACAGGGCCAGGTGCTGCTTGGTCTTGCACCAGCCTTGGGGCTGCCGCTTACGCCTGATACACCGGCGTCTGCACTTAACGGGTTCCTGCCGCTGTCTTCATTTTATGCGGCACTGGCGCCCTTTGGCTATTCTCCGGCTAATCCAAATGCATCGTGGCGGTTTTTTCAGGACGTCAACTCCGCTGGCGGTGCCGATCCGTTTGGTCCGACAGACAGTGATATTGGAAATGGGCAGGAACGCCGTGATCTTGACGGGCTTAATCTGACGATTACCCATGATTTTGACTGGGCCACGCTGACCTCTATTTCCAGTTATAAGAAATTTACAACCAATAACCTTGAAGACAACGATAGCTCGGCAGATCCGTTTGCGTATTTCACAACGGACAATACCGAACGGAACCAAAGCTTTTATCAGGAAGTGCGTTTGAATGGTCAGACGGACCGCCTGACATGGACGCTTGGTGGTTCTTATTATTGGGAAAAAGCGGAACAAACCACGTATGTAGACCTGTCTACCGACTCTGTCGCGCGGATGCTGTATAATCTTGGGGCAACGACGGGTGGCGCTCTTGCGGGCGGCTTTGACCCACTTGACGGTATAAACGCATGCGAGGCGATTGCGCTTGATACTATGGGTGGTTTCTATAATTTCTATGATATGCCGCTTGACTGTCTTGGTGTCCCTACGGGTGGGCTGGGCCTTGAAAACCTTGCTAATCTGATTGGCACCACCATGGGCGGCCGGATTTATCAGGAAAGCATGGGACAGGGCGGCAAGTTTAAGGCCCTCGCCTTTTATGCCGACGCTACGTACAAGGTAACTGACCGACTTAACCTGACAGGCGGTATACGCTGGACACAGGATAAGAAGTCCTGGACCTGGCTAAATGGTCCTGCAACCATCGAAGGACGCAGTGAACTGGATGTGCCAGGGGTTGGCAATCTGGCTGATATTTTCACCGGCCAGATTATGCCAAGTTTTGTCGGCGGTACGGGTGACATTGTCTATAACCTTGCGGATCTGGAAGCGGTGATCCGGGCGGGGAACATTGGCTGTGAAAACTATACAGACCTGGGCAGCAATTCGCTTGAAGGAACGGCCTTCACCTGTTCGGATACCTGGACCAATATCAGCCCGCGTGTGGTTGTTGACTATGTCGTAAGTGATGACCTGATGGTCTATGCATCCTATGCGCTTGGGTATAAAGCAGGCGGCTATAACACACAGGAAGTTGGCAGTTATTTCGATAACGAGGATGTCTGGAACTTCGAAGCGGGTTTGAAGTCAGAATGGTTTGACCGGACCCTGCGTTTCAACCTGTCTGTCTGGAAATATAAGTATGAAGACAAACAGTCTATCCGTCTTGAAAATGTACCAGGTAGTGAACTGAAGCGCTACACAACCCGGACCGAGGATGCTAGCGGTAAAGGCGTTGATGTTGAAATTCTGTGGGCACCGGTAGACGGGTTGCGTCTGTTTGCCAATGCCGGGTATCAGGATGTTACCTGTACCCGTAACTGTGGCACGGATGAAGACCAGCCAGACAATCCTGATCCATTCCAGGGGCAGCCAACCGGTGTGCCGTCAAAACGTGTATCTGTCGGGGGTGATTACAGGTTCGATCTGGGCAACAGTGGGTCCCTTCTGTTCCATATTGATCATAGTTATTCCTCTGCCAGACGGGATAATGGCCGCTGTCAGGTAGAAGGCACCTGTGGATTGCAGGTTGTCGGCGATGTGATGTGGTACACGGGCGGTGCTAAAAACTACACCAATGCCCGCATTGGCTGGGAAAATGAAAGCGGCGCGTACGGTCTATCTGTCTTTGGCCGGAATATCTTCAGCAACATATATCCGGGCGGAGCCGCGGGTGACGGTAAAGATCTACTGGGGGCTGCTTCCAGTTCGATTGACGAACCCTGGACATGGGGTATTGAGCTGAAAGCCAAATTCTAGGCTGACAGGCGTCAGACGATCTAATTGGAAAGGGCTCCGTGTTGTGGGCCCTTTTCTTTTGCGGATTTGCCTGATAGGTAAACAGGCACGCTGCAAGGAGAAGAAAGCATGACGACCTGTCAAATAGGAATATTGGGGGCGATGGGCCGGATGGGGCAAGCAATTGCTGCTACCATTTCCGCAACAGAAGGTGCCACCATTGGCGGGGCCGCTGACCGCCCTACCCATGATATGGTCGGGAAGCCGTATCCGTTTGCGGATGTCACACTAGGCGGTAGCATTGAAGACTTGTTTCGGTCATCGGACGTGGTCATTGATTTCACTCCTCCGGGAAGCACCGCCCATCATGCCGGGATTGCAGCTCAGACCGGCAAACCACTGATAGTGGGCACAACCGGCTTGAAGGCAGCGGACCATGCAGCTCTTGATGACGCGGCAGCCAGTACTGTTATCGTGCAGGCTGGTAACTTCTCCCTTGGTGTGAATCTATTGACCGCACTGACGCAAAAAGCAGCCAGCATATTGGGCGATGACTGGGATATTGAAATTTTGGAAATGCACCACCGAAACAAGGTTGATGCACCGTCTGGCACTGCTGAAATGCTGGGTGAGGCGGCGGCGAGTGGACGTCAGGTAAATCTGGAAGATGTCGCATGCCGGTCACGGGAAGGTATTATCGGGGCGCGACCCAGTGGGGAAATTGGGTTTGCCACGTTGCGGGGTGGGTCGGTAATCGGGGAACATGAAGTAGTTTTCGCCAGTGATAGCGAGCGTATCACCCTGTCCCACCGGGCGGAAAACCGGGGACTATTTGCCGGGGGCGCGGTTCGCGCTGCCGTGTGGGCACAAGGCAAACCGGCAGGCCGATATACAATGCTGGATGTACTTGGGCTCGATTTATAAAGAAGGGGAACGATTGTGGAAGATGCATTTGGGACGCTATTGAAGGGCCTGCCCGTTTTTATGGCACACTCTGCGGTTAGTTTGCTGATCCTGCTTGTTGGTGTGATCGTGTATCTGAAAATGACCCGCCATGATGAAATGGCATTGATCCGCGAAGGCAACACGGCTGCGGCTTTGTCGCTTGGCGGCGCGATTGTGGGGCTTGCACTGCCGCTTGCCTTTTCACTGGCGGCCAGCATCACGCTCTGGGATCTTGTTTTTTGGGGCGTGGTAGCACTTGTGCTGCAGATCATTGCCTTTCGCATCGTTGATTTGGTTCTGAAGGGCGTGTCAGACCGCATCGAGGCTGGTGAGGTCGCAACGGCTGTTTTTCTTGTGTCCATCAAATTGGCGACCGCAGCGGTAAACGCAGCGGCTATTTCGGGATAAATGATGCGCCGCCGTCTGGAATTTATTTTTTATGCGGTTTTTATCATCGGGTCGATCCTCATTAATGCTGTGTCAGAGGGCGGCGGCGGTGAACGACGTCCTCAACTTCCTTCTGCACCGCAGAAAGAAAATACTGGACTACCGCCTGTGGCCTTGTTGCCGGATACGCGCGGTATCGTGCGCAGTCCCAGCCCGTTACCGGAAATTAATGTAGACGTAGATTCGAAAAAAGGAACCAGCGTTGGGACTGGTTTTGTGGTCAGCGATACCGGGCGCATAATAACCGCCCGGCATGTGGTTGATGGATGTCAGCGGGTTTTTGTGCGCGAAACCAAGAACCGGTATTTTGAGGCTGAAGACGTGCAATCTTACCGCGGGGTGGACTTTGCCACGTTGCGGGTTCCGTCGCTGCATACAGCAACCCTTGATCTGGATACTACCGTGTCAATGAAAGGTGACGTTGGCTATATGATGGGCTACCCGCAAGGCAAGCCCGCTGATTTGTCTGCCCGTGTAATTGGCCATAGTACCATGCGCAGCCGTGGCCGGTATGACACCCGTGAACGGGTCACGGTTTGGCTGGAGACGGAACGTCTGCCAGAGTTTTCAGGCACGATCGGCGGGCTGTCGGGTGGCCCTGTTCTGGACGGCAAAGGGCATGTGATTGGCACAGCGGTGGCAAGTTCCATGAGGCGCGGCAGAATATATACAACAAACCCGTCCGTTTTCACGCGTTCCCGTGTGATTGAAGAAAATGACCTGTCCCTACGTCGTACGCTTTTTGATATCACCCCCCAAAACTACGGTGAAACAGGGATACGCCTGCGTAAAGACCTGACGATTGTGCAGATTGTTTGCCTTGTAGACTAAGTGGGCCAATTAGCGGTGTTTCCACCGCCATATAGCGGTGTCCAGATCTTCTTTCAGGCTTATCCGTTCATACGGCATCAGGAACGCCCCAATTTCTAGAGATGTACCCTGACTGGAGACTGTTAGATGGTGCATTTCGTCCGTTGTTATCTGTACCCTGGCCCAGTACGGCTCTAACCGCCAGCTTTCCGTTTTGCCGGAAGGCTGCGTCCGGCTGATAATCAGGTCTTTTTCTGAAAGCTGGATTGTTTCGGTCAGGCGTGCGGCGCGGTAACACAGACGAAACGCCAGCCAGATCAAAAAAATATCCAGAAGCAGAAATGGTACGACAGGCCATGCGCCGACAACAATAAACCGCACGCTGGCCAGTGCCGTGATTGCCGTCAGTATCATCATAAACACCATAAAGGATCGCGGTGCCATGGACCGGTGGGGATAAAGCGTGACAGAATAAACTGCCGGTGACGGCGCATTAGGGGCATGGCTGTTTGCGCTGGCTTTGCCTGCGCTAGTATCGTTACCCGTTTTTGTCGTCTGTTCGACTGTCATGTTACAGTCCTTTCTTGCGCCCCTTTCCTAGAGGGGTTCACCGCGCAGCAGTCTTGGCAAATCACCTACTGTGCCCCGCGCGTGCGACATAAAGAAATTCTTCAAAGGGGTTATTTTGTCAACAGTTGCCAGCCCGGCATCCCGCAGGTGCCGCACGGGTGCAATATCGTTCGAGAACAGGCGGGTCAGCACATCCGTGACACTAAGCAGTGTTAGTGTGTCGGTATGCCGCCATGCGCTGTACCGTTCCAGGGTCCCTTCGTCACCATAGTCCAGCCCGACACGGGCACTGTCTGCAATAACCTCCAGCAGGGCAGCGACATCCCGCAGGCCAAGGTTCAGGCCCTGCCCGGCAATTGGGTGCATACCGTGGGCTGCATCGCCCACCAGCGCAAGTCGGTTATCGTGGAACTTGTCTGCACACTGCAGGGTCAGTGGATACGCCCAGCGGCCACCAATGACGGATATGTCGCCAAGGAAGTCACCGGCACGTTTTTTCACTTCAGCTTCAAATGCTTTGGGGCCAAGCGCCATAATCGTTTCAACCAGATGATCTTTTTCAGACCACACCAAGGATGATCTGTTTCCAGTAAGGGGCAGAATGGCAAAGGGGCCGCTTGGAAGAAAACGTTCATGCGCAATGCCGCAGTGGCTGAATTCGTGTTCGATGGAACAGACGATACCTGTCTGACCGTATCCCCAATGGGTAACGCCGATATCTGCATGTTTGCGCACGATACTGTTCCTGCCGTCACAGCCCAGCAGCAGGGTAGAGGATACCTCGATACCGCTTTCTGTTATAACACGTGCTTCGCCGTGCGTGCGTTCAATACGGGCAACTTTCTCAGGCGCCAGATATGTGATGGTATCAATGTCTTCAAGCCGTTTGAACAGGGCAATTCTAGTGTGCCGGTTTTCAACCATATGGCCAAGAGGGCCATCACCCAGTGTTTCATTGTCAAAATGCAGATGAAACAGTGAAGGGCCGTCCGACACCCTGATTTCCAATATTGGCTGGGCATAGGGCTCCATATGGTCCCAAATGCCAAGGCCGTCCAGAAGACGACAGGATGCATAGGCAAGCGCGCTTGATCTGCCGTCATATTCTTGTGCGACCAAGTCACCTTTTGGGGCCATGTCAATAATGGTTACAGATAGGCCAATCTGAGCAAGACCAATGGCTGTAGCCATACCAACAAGGCCACCACCAATAACTGTTACGTCTGAACGCAGGCTTTTTCCGGTCATATTTCTCTCCTATCAGAGATGTAGGCTGTGACCCAGGCCAAGTCCAGTGATGATTTGTCGCATAAGCTGTCTGCGGAATAAATTTTTGACGAATTGCATCAGAGTCTTGTACTTGGCACAGTAGTCGCAGTACAGTGGGCCAAGAACATGTGGAGAACACAGTAAACTATGGCAACAGGAACCAAAACCAAGACACGCAAACCCGCGTCCAAAGTGCGTACAACCGCTTCCAGGAAAAAGACAGCGCCCCGTAAAGCAGCATCGGTAAAGCCGCCTATTTTGCCGCCGGGTCTGGTCGTATTCTTGAAAAGCAGTGCATGGCGCCTTTTGGGCGCTGGCCTTTTTATTATGGCGTTTGCGGTACTTTTAGCCCTTGTTTCCTATGACCCGATGGACCCTTCGGTAAATAGTCTGCGGGAGGGAACAACAAACAACTGGCTGGGCAGTGTTGGTGCCAACGTCTCGGACGTGTTGATGCAAACGCTGGCGCTTGCCGCGTATTTGTTGCCGCTACCAGTACTTGTTTGGGGGTATAAATTATCACGGCTGCGCTGGTTGCCGTATTTCTGGGTTAATCTGGCCTGTATTCCGATCAGTTTGATTTTGATTGCGATTGCCCTTAGTGCCCTTCCACTTGATCCATCCTTTTATAATCAAGAAGGCTACGGCGGTGCACTTGGGCAGGTATTGTATGGTTATATCAACGGATTGTTTGCTGCGATCGTGGTGCCGTACGGTGTTTACACCGGATTGTTCCTTTTCCTCGGGTTACCTGCCTATGCGGTCAGTTTCGCCCTGAACCGGGAAGAATGGGCCGCCATTAGTGCTGCATTGACCGCAGCTACGCTGTTTGTTCTGGATAGTATTAAGCGGTTTTTCCTTGCATTGTGGACAGGTCTTGTGGCGACACTGCGCTTTTTGGTAGGGATCGTATCCGGTCGGAAGCGTCATACGGCGGTTTATGACGACTATGACGATGAAGAAGACTATGAAGACGACGCGCCCGTAAGACGGGAGCCGGTTTTTGGCGCTGCACCTGAGAAGGTCGCAGAAGTAAAAGAGAAGCGCGTCCGGGCGAAAGTCAAGCCGTCGCGCGGCAAACGCGAAGCGGTTGAGGCGCAGACAACCCTTGATCTGGGGGAAATTAACGGATTTCGCCTGCCGCCGCTTGATCTGTTGACACCGCCTATTCCGCCAGAAAAACTGGATCGTCTAAGCGAAGAGCTCTTGGAACAAAATGCCCGTATGCTTGAAGGTGTGCTGGACGACTTTGGTGTGAAGGGCGACATCAGAGATGTCAGGCCGGGGCCGGTTGTCACCCTTTATGAGCTGGAGCCGTCCCGCGGCACTAAAAGTAGCCGGGTGATTGGTCTGGCAGATGATATTGCCCGGTCCATGAGTGCGATTTCCGCGCGTGTGGCGGTGGTGCCGGGGCGCAATGCGATTGGTATTGAGCTGCCGAATGAAAAGCGCGAGACGGTTTTCCTGCGTGAACTGCTTGCCTCCAGAGAATATGAGCAGTCAAAAGCGCAACTGCCACTGGCGCTGGGTAAGGATATCGGCGGTGCGCCGGTGATTGCTGATCTGGCCGGTATGCCGCACTTGCTTGTTGCGGGTACAACAGGGTCCGGTAAGTCGGTTGGTATTAACACCATGATTGAATCGCTCGTTTACAGGCATAGCCCGGAGACACTGCGTTTCATCATGATTGATCCGAAAATGCTGGAACTGAGTGTGTATAACGATATTCCGCATTTGCTGACCCCGGTCGTGATTGATGCAAAGAAGGCTGTGGTTGCTTTGAAATGGGCCGTGCGCGAAATGGAAGACCGGTACAGAAATATGACCGACCTTGGCGTGCGTAATCTGGCTGCATTTAACAAACGCGTTCGGGAAGCACGGGCCAATAACGAATTGATAACCCGTGAAATCCAGACAGGCTTTGACCGTGAAACCGGCGATCCGATTATGGAAGAAAAGGTCTTTGACTTCCAGCCGCTGCCCTACATTGTCGTTATTATCGACGAAATGGCAGACCTTATGCTTGTGGCCGGTAAGGATGTGGAAGCAACGGTACAGCGATTGGCACAGATGGCGCGGGCGGCAGGTATTCACCTTATTATGGCGACCCAGCGTCCGTCCGTTGACGTTATCACGGGTACGATCAAGGCAAACTTCCCGACCCGTATTGCATTTCAGGTGACGTCGAAAATTGATAGCC
This sequence comes from Kordiimonas sediminis, assembly GCF_014656395.1. GTDB lineage: Bacteria > Pseudomonadota > Alphaproteobacteria > Sphingomonadales > Kordiimonadaceae > Kordiimonas_A > Kordiimonas_A sediminis. Next base: position 776,306 of record NZ_BNCI01000001.1, on the reverse strand, counting down.
GGACCATTCTGGGCGAACAGGGTGCAGAGCAATTGCTGGGTAAAGGGGATATGCTCTTTATGTCGGGCGGTGGCCGTACGGTACGTGTGCACGGTGCATTTGTTTCAGATGAAGAAGTGGAAGAGATTACAACTCATCTGCGGAAACAGGCTGAGCCGGATTATGTATCGTCTGTAACCGAAGAACCCCCTGAAGGTTTTGACAGCGACTTTATTCCGGGGCCTTCTGGTGTGGATGAAGGGGCTAGCCTTTACGATAAAGCGGTGGATATTGTCATTCGTGACCGCCGGGCAAGCACCAGTTATATCCAGCGCCGCTTGAAGATTGGCTACAATAAAGCTGCAACCCTGATCGAGGAAATGGAGGATCAGGGTGTGATCAGTGCACCAAACCATAAGGGACAGCGGGAAATCCTGGCGCCGGACCCGAATGAACAATTCTAAAGCCGGCAGACTTTCCCACAATTTTGCCACACGCTGAACGTAGGCTTTATCCTGCAACTATAAGGATCGCAGATTTAAATATGTCAATTTTGTCCAAACTATTGGTTGGTGGCTTTTGTGTTCTGGGTGCGCACACGGTGGTGTGGGCAGATATGCAGCCATACACTACAGTGGCAACGCAGGCGCAGGAAGTGGCCTCACCCGACCCTGCCCCGGCGACGCTTGACCCGTCTGCTGATCTGCCACCACTTGAAGAACAGACACTTGCAGAAAACCCACGGTTTGCGGCGCTGAAAAAAATTCAGGACTATATGGCGGAAACGCAGCGGTTGAAGGCTGACTTTATCCAGCGCTCTCCAAACGGTAACATCGTTGAAGGGACACTATATCTGGCGAAACCAGGCCGGATCAGATTTGAATATGCAGAGGACGTTCCTTTTCTGGTTGTTAGTGATGGCGAGGTTTTGAACTTCATTGATTATGAAATCGGACAGGTCACCAAATGGCCCGTGTCGGACACGCCGTTACGAGCCCTTCTTAACACACGCCTTGATCTGACGGGGCTAGGTGCAAGTGTTGATATATTGTCAGCAGGGGAGAAAGACGTCATTTCCCTGTCCGCGGTGGATGACAAGCACCCTGACCGTGGCGCGATTACTCTGTATTTCAAAGATCATAGCCTTTCCGGGGTTAAGGATGAGGCACTTGAACTGATCAGCTGGACAGTCAAAGACGCCCAGGGCGGGTTGACCTATGTGGAGTTGTCGAACCAGATAACGGACCCTGATCTTGATCCGGCCTTATGGACATTCAAGGACCCACGCGGTGCCAGTAAAAGACGGCGCATGCGATAAGGGACAGCGTGAAAAGTGCAGGTACAGGATGAAAAGGTGGCAGTTTCTGCTGCCTTTTTTGTTTACGAAAATGCTTGCAGGCAGTATGCAAAGAGATAGCTAATCGGCGTGTGCGGAGACTGTTTTCCGCCTGCCCCATTCATTGACGCGGAACCCATAATGACTGAAGAAGTATCGCTTCCTGATGATGACGAAGATTTTGAGCTGGATGTCCTTGAAGAGTATCCGTCACTGAAAGTTGTTGCACCGTTTCTGGCGGTAATGAAGAAAGTGCACTGGTTTTCCAACCTTGGGGAAGACCCGGATCAGGACGTGGTAAAGGTAGCGCGTGAATATGCGGACCGGCTTGGTTTTCCTGATGCATGGCCTGCCTTTTTGGGCGACTGGGAAGAAGCAGCAGAAGCAGCAGAAAGCTTGGGCTTCAATAGTCCGGCATGGGAAGCGGAAGAGCAGCTGCGTGCATCGCTGACAGAAACGCTTATGCTAATGCTTGATGAAGAAACGCTGGAACTGGTTACCATGCATGTTAATCAGGAAATGTCCCCGATCATTGAAGAGCATGTCCAGGAAGTCGCAGAAGATCTTGGCATTGAAGATGAAGAATTTCTATTGGCGGCAATGGGTGCTGCTGCACAGGCATGTTATCTGGCTGTGCTTGCGGTTATGTCCGGTGCGGGGGAAGATCATCCGCTAGTCGTGCGGTTCAGGATTTTCGAGGCAGGATATTGGCCGATCGGTATTCTTGGGAACAGTTTTCTTATTTATTAGATACTGCCGTCAGGCAATTAAGGGATTTTTATGCGTATTATCACTTGGAACATCAATTCGGTTCGCGCGCGGCTTGGTATTGTTGAAAAGCTGCTGACGGAATATGCACCGGATGTTTTGTGTCTGCAGGAAACCAAAGTACAGGACCATATGTTCCCGACCGGTTTTTTTGAGGACCTGGGGTATCCGCATTTGGCTATTCATGGACAAAAAAGCCATCACGGCGTAGCGACAGCATCAAAGCTGCCGTTTGATGATAGCTTTAAAATCGATTGGTGCGGCAAGGGTGATGCCCGCCATATTGCGGTTAAACTGCCAACCGGTCAGGTGGTGCATAATTTTTATGTTCCAGCAGGCGGGGACGAACCAAATCCGGACGTGAATGAAAAATTTGCTCACAAGCTCGATTTTCTCGCAGAAATGAAAGAATGGTCCAGTGCGCTTGAAGACGACTGTATTCTGGTGGGCGACTTGAATATTGCGCCGTACGAAGAAGATGTTTGGGACCATAAGAAACTGTTGAAAGTTGTCTCCCACACGCCGATCGAGACAGACACCATGCTGGAATTGATTAAAACCCATGACTGGGTGGACGTAATGCGGGAGTTTGAACCCTTGCCGGCAAAGCTTTACAGCTGGTGGTCTTACCGTGCCCGGGACTGGGATGCTGCGGACAAGGGTCGTCGGTTGGATCATATTTGGTTAAGCCCGTCCCTGAAATCTGCCCCAACAAAGGTAGAAGTTCTTCGCAGTGCCCGTGGGTGGGAAAAGCCGTCAGACCATGCGCCAGTGTTGATGGACATTGATCTGTAGCGGTATCGCTGTCTGAAGTATCCAAACGAATAAAGGGGCGTCCGAAGATGCCCCTTTTATGTGTGTCGTTTATATCTGGGTATGAAGACTTTTATGCGGCGATGCCTTTCAGGCTGTAGCCACCTTGTTCTGTCACCAATATCCTGTCGATATTTTGTTCTGCTTCAATCTTCTGGCGCAGACGGTAGATATGTGTTTCCAGTGTGTGGGTTGTCACCCCTGAATTATATCCCCATACTTCGGCCAGCAATTCATCCCGGCTGACGGCACTGCCTTGTGCCTTATATAGATATTTCAGGATGGAGGTTTCTTTTTCCGTCAGGCGAATTTTCTTGCCGTTATCATTTACGACCAGAGTTTTTGCCGATGGCTGGAACTGGTACGGACCAAGATCAAACACGGCATCTTCGCTTTGTTCATACTGGCGGAAATGTGCTCTGATCCGTGCCAGCAGAACGGTGAAACTGAAAGGCTTGTAAACATAATCATTGGCGCCGGCATCTAGGCCGATTACCGTATCCGCATCGCTGTCCATGCCAGTAAGCATGATAATCGGTACTGTGATGCCCTTTTTTCGGATACGCTTGCAAAGTTCGCGACCGTCAATGTCTGGCAGGCCGACGTCCAGAATGATCATATCTACTTTCTCTGTATCCAGAAACTCGAGCGCATCACGGGCAGTACCCTGCTCGATCGTGTCAAAATCTTCATACAGGGCCAATTGTTCTGCCAGTGTTTCTCTGAGATCAATATCATCATCAACGAGCAGAATTTTGCGAACAGCCATAAGGCGGACTCCATTTTTACCTATCCGGAGAGTTTCAGTGCTATTTAATATAGGTGTGTTTAAGGTAAATGCTAATCCCCTGTCGCATCAATACCTGTTCACAATTACTTGAAGCCGTAGTGATATTGCTGGTTGTCGGCACGAAAAACGAAATTGGCTAGGGACAAAATTAAATTGTTCGCCTATATGAAGACTATGTCGGACCAGAATAGCATATTACTTCAGATTAACCGTGTGGCAGATGATTTACGCCGGGGGTGGCCTGCCGCTGTGCAAAGTGGTGACACGCACCTGGTATTTATGCCGCTTGAATTTGCCGCACGTGATATGTTGGCACAGTTTGATGCGTTTGGTGAAACCTCCAGGGCTGCTCCTTTTATTATCGTGACAGGCCGTCGTGCGGAAACCCTGAAGGTCGCCCATAAAGGGTGGTCCGTTGTTCGTTTACGCCGGGAAGGCTGGATGCGGGCAGTAGACTTTGAGGCGCTGGCAGATCCAACCCGTGATTTGGCAACGCCGCTGAAGGGGCCCTATAGCCGCATTGATCACGAGGAAAGTCCAGTAGATCAAGCGGCAGTGAAGCTGGTTAAAATTGCCCGCCTTTTGCCCGCGGTACTCGCGTTCGAGACAGATACAGTACCGGACGGTATGCTGAGTGTATCTGCTACGGATGTTCTTGGGTTTGATGAAATCCAGGCGCAGTCTCTCCGCCAGGTGGCAAGTGCGAAAGTCCCCCTGGCCGGTGCAGAAAATACGCGGCTGGTTTCTTTTCGGCCGCTTACGGGCGGTATTGAACATATGGCAATTGTAATCGGGGATCCCCCGCGCCATGAACCGGTACTGGTTCGCCTGCATTCTGAATGTTTCACTGGTGATCTGTTAGGGTCACTGAAATGTGATTGCGGTGAGCAATTACGCGGTGCCATCAAGGCGATTGATGAAAATGGCGGCGGCGTTGTGCTGTATTTGGCACAGGAAGGCCGCGGTATTGGACTGACCTCAAAATTAAAGGCATATGCCCTGCAGGATGAAGGCTTCGACACAGTTGATGCGAACACCAGATTGGGGTTTGAGGTAGACGAGCGCGATTTCGGACCTGCGGCTGAGATGTTGAAGGCACTTGGTATCGAGCAGGTTAAACTGATGACCAATAACCCTAATAAGGTCGAAGGGTTGAAGGCGCGCGGTATCAATGTGGTAGAACGCGTCAAACATGCCTTCCCGACCAACCCCCATAATATTGGGTACCTGCAGACCAAGAAAGACAAAACCGGCCATTTATTATAGGTGGCTAGCGGACGATGAACCATGCGCCAATATAGAGTTGTGCCAGATAAGACAGATAGCCGGAAGGGGCGCGTAATAGGCCCCTTGTTTGAGGCGCCTTGTGCTCTTGGTGCGGGCGGTGTAATTCCCCAGGACGATAAAGAAGAAGGCGACGGTGCCACACCCGCAGGCATCTATCCGTTCCGCCGGATTTATTACCGGCCTGATATGGTTGAAGAGCCAGTTAGTCTGTATAACACTAAACCGATCAGGCCTGACATGGGCTGGTGCGATGATGTTGCCAGCAAATATTATAATAAGCCCGTAGGGTTACCTTTTGCCGCCAGTCACGAAAAGCTGTGGCGGGATGACAATCTTTATAACATTATAGTGGTTCTGGGACACAATGATGCCCCAACTGTTCCAGGCAAAGGCAGCGCGATTTTTATGCATATCGCACGGGAAGGCTATACCCCGACACGGGGCTGCATTGCATTATCAGAGGACGACCTGACGCGCATGATCAGGCAATTGATGTTAAGCGATACTCTGGTGATTGAGATGCCGTCATAGGTCGGACTTTTTGTGTAGCCGTGGCGGGCATAATTCCTACGCGGCAGAATAATCACGTTCCCCAAAAAGCGCAGTTCCAACACGTATGTCGGTGGCGCCCATAGCGGCAGCAAGGGCGTAATCGTTGCTCATTCCCATGGACAGACGCTCGATACCGTGCCGTTTCGCCAGTTTTTTCAACAGGGCAAAATGAAGCGACGGGTCATCGTCCACCGGCGGGATACACATCAGGCCATCAATGGTTAGGTTCAGTTCCTCCCGGCATAGGGTCACAAGGGCGTCCAGATCAGCAGGCAGGCAGCCGCCTTTTTGTTCTTCTTCGCCGGTGTTTACCTGAATGAACAGCGATAGGGTTCTCCCTTGTTTCGCCATTTCGGCTGCAATTGCGCGCGCCAACTTTGGGCGGTCAATGGTTTGTATGCTGTCAAAAAGGGCAACGGCATCAGCAGTTTTGTTGGTTTGCAGGCCACCAATCAGATGTAGTTCAAGGTCGGGATACGATTTGCGCCGTTCTAGCCAGTGTTCCTGTGCCTCCTGAACACGATTTTCACCAAAAACACGCAGGCCCGCCGCCAGAGCCTCTTCTATACGTTCATCGCTTTGGACCTTGGATACGGCAATCAGCTTTGGCGTATTCAGGGCAACATCGGCATATTTGCACATGGATGCAATTTCATCGTGGATGGTTGTAATCTTGTCATTGATAGACTGGGACATGGCTCATTCTTTTCACTTTGACTATATTGGCCCCATCCTATGTGATAGGTCAGGGAAATGGTCAAGATGCAAAACGGGAAAAACTGGCATTTCAGCTCTAGGGGAACAACGCAGTTTCCTGGAATGTCTGTCCTTATATATATGACAGACAGAAACAAGGACCCGAATGCATTGTTGACGATAAGCCGATTGCCTGCTGGAAGTGTCGTTATTATTCGCGAGTATGATGCACGCGACCGCGAGCAGTTTGCACGGTCGGTTCGGGCCCTGTGTCGGGTGCACCGCCTCTACTGTGTGGTCGCGGCGGACTATGGTCTCGCCCGGCGGATACGGGCGGACGGTGTGCATTTGCCAGATCATCTGTTATTCAGCAGGCCCCGGTCAGGCCTGCCTGTTTTTTCTGCAGCGTGTCATGGGCGCCGTTCGCTCCGCCGGGCGCAGGAACTGGCCATTCCTTTTGTGTTGGTGTCACCTGTTTTTGCAACCACCAGCCATGCAGGCAAGCAGCCGCTTGGCATTCACCGGTTTGCCCGCCTGACTTCTGGGATACGGGACCGGGTGATTGCGCTGGGCGGTGTTAATGCGCGCACCGTGCGGCCGCTACGTAGGTTGGGCATAGCTGGCATTGCTGCCATTGATGCATTTAACAGCGCGACAAAAGGCTGAAGCCCTTTTTAAAATGTAAATACAAGGCGTGGGTCTGCTGACAATCAGACAATAGCTGATTTTAGCCTCTTTGATGAGGCTGTCAGTATCTTAAGAATGGGAGGCTTTAGAAGGTCAGGCGACCGCCCAGCAAAATCATCTGAGAGAATTCGCCGCGGCCAGGGTTGATCATCATCCGCTGGCTATAATCATACACACGGACGCTGCCCTGCAGTCCAAGATTGTCGCTCAGGCGGTAACGGGCGCCAAGCTCGACAGAAATGATGCTGCGTGCTTCGTTTTCGATACCGAACAAATCAACGCCGCGCTTATATTCGCTCAGGCTCAAGCGCGCAGACCATTTGTTATGGTTATAGGAAAGCCCGACGTCATAGCCGCTGCCGTTGCCGTGGAAAAGGCTTTCATCACGGTTGAAAGAAGCATCAATATTAAAACCGGAATAGCCGACAAGAAAACTGACGCTTGCATGGCGGGTGTTAAAGTCACTGGTAATATCCGCAAAGGCACTTGATACCGAATAATCAGGCTGTGCCAGCCGGTAATTGCTTTCCAGCCCCAACAGCAGGCCATCATTTTTGCCTTCTTTGCTGGCACCGAGCATCAGCCCAAGCTTGTTCTGTGTGCCAAACAGATCCCGACCACTGCGGAAGGAGCCGTCAGAAGACAGAAGCGAAGAAAAGTCAGGACGCTCTGACAGGGGAACAGTGTCGACACTGTTAGACGAAGACTTGTCTTTCAGGTAAAGAAAACCGGACGCCTTTTCGTCGGACGTGTCGCGCAGACTTAGTTTCAGGTCTTTTTCTGAATCTGTTTTCAGGGTTGTGTTGTTACCGCGTAGTTTGTCGATTTGTTTGGTAATGAACAAATCAAGGCTTTGCAGAAACCCTGTAGATTCAAAACGGGTCTTTTCCTCAGCACGAACAGTTCCGGTAACCGATGTTACCAGAACACAAAAGGCCAATGCTGTAAGCGCACGTTTCATATCTTACTTCTTAACCAGCAATTGATTACATTTCAATGAAACTGTTACGATGTATCGGTATCTGATCCTTTGAATTTAAAAATAATACCTACAATGTGGCCATTTGGTCACGATTCGTCGTATTTCTGTCTGGTCACAGCCACAAGTCCCGGCTATAACCGCCTGTGGATATCGGTGCAAATGTGAATTTTTGATCAAAATTGCCCGAAAAAAAGACTCAGGAACGAGGTATCGACTATGCAAAAGGCTTTCCATTTGGTTGCCCTACTTGGACTAACACTGACACTGGGCGCATGTTCTATGTTCGGTGGTGATGACGATGTAAAATCAACACTGGAGCCAAAGACAACGGCACTGGGTGTGAATGGTTATTTGTGGCAGGCTACGCTCGATACACTTTCCTTTTTACCGATCCAGAATGCTGATCCGCGGGCGGCGGTTATTGTCAGTGACTGGCACTCCACACCAGACATGCCGAACGAGCGGGTTAAGGTAACTGTCAGCTTTTTGTCACAGGCGCTTCGGTCCGACGGTATTCGCGTTGCTGTTTCCCGTCAGGAACTGAAAGAGGGTCAGTGGATCGCCGTTCCTGTACAGGCCCAAACGGCACTGCAGATCGAAGAAGCCATTTTGACCAAGGCCCGTATGCTGCGGGTTGGCAGTTAAAAAAAAGATCATGTGCCCTATGCCGGTGGTTCCCATTTGCTGGGAACAGGCTTTTGGGCACAACTGATCCTGTTATACGAATAATATTAAGAACATCCCGAGAGAGAAATGTCGCGCTATAACGCAAAGGCAACTGAAGCCAAATGGCAAAAAGTCTGGCAGGAAACAGAAGTTTTCAAAACTGATGTGTCGTCCGACAAGCCAAAATATTATGTGTTGGAAATGTTCCCGTATCCGTCTGGTCGGGTGCACATGGGCCATGTCCGTAACTATACGATGGGGGACGTTGTTGCTCGTTTCCGCAAGGCGCGCGGCTATGAAGTCCTGCATCCGATGGGGTGGGATGCGTTTGGGATGCCGGCAGAAAATGCTGCAATGGAGCGCAAGACGCACCCGGCTGATTGGACCTATGACAATATTGCGAATATGCGCGACCAGCTAAAACAGGTTGGCCTGGCTGTTGACTGGAGTCGCGAGATTGCGACCTGTGACCCAGAGTATTACGGTCAGGAGCAGCGGATATTCCTCGAGTTTTTAAAAGCCGGTTTGATTTATCGCCGTGAATCCTGGGTTAATTGGGACCCTGTTGACAATACGGTTCTGGCGAACGAGCAGGTTATCGACGGCTGTGGATGGCGTTCTGGTGCGAAGGTAGAGCGCCGGAAGCTGTCTCAGTGGTTCTTGCGTATTACGGATTTTGCCGAAGACCTTCTTGAAGGGTTGAAGGACCTTGACCGCTGGCCGGATAAGGTTCGGTTGATGCAGGAAAACTGGATCGGTCGGTCAGAAGGCTTGAAGATTGATTTCAGTATTACTGATTCGTACGACATTCTGACGGTGTACACGACCCGCCCGGATACGCTGTACGGTGCAAGCTTCTGTGCGATCGCTGCAGACCATCCACTGGCGCAGAAACTGGCAGAAGATAACCCGGAACTGGCTGCTTTCTGTGAAGAATGCCGGGAAATGGGTACAACCGAGGAAGCGATCGAGAAAGCTGAGAAGAAGGGCTTTAACACTGGTTTGACCGTTGATCATCCGCTTGATCCAAACTGGAAGCTGCCTGTCTTTGTGGCCAACTTCGTTTTGATGGATTATGGCACCGGGGCGGTTTTTGCCTGCCCTGCCCATGATCAGCGCGATTTGGATTTTGCCCGCAAGTATGATTTGCCCGTGCGTGTGGTTGTTGTCCCGGACGGGGAAGATGCTGCTACTTTCTCTGTAGAGAATGAAGCATACACAGGCCCCGGCAAGATCGCGAATTCTGACTTTATGACCGGAATGACAACCGATGCTGCCCTTGCGGCGATCCTTGACCGTGCGGAAGAAGACGGTTGGGGGGAACGGACTGTCAATTACCGCCTGCGTGATTGGGGCGTATCCCGCCAACGGTATTGGGGCACGCCTATTCCGATTATTCACTGTGATGACTGCGGCGTTGTACCTGTGCCTGTGGATCAGTTGCCGGTAAAGCTGCCTGAGGATGTCTCCTTTGAAAAACCGGGTAATCCGCTGGATCACCACCCGGAGTGGAAACATGTAAATTGCCCAAGCTGCGGCAAGCCAGCCCGGCGCGAAACAGATACGATGGACACGTTTGTGGATTCGTCCTGGTATTTCCTGCGCTTCTGTTCGCCGAACCATGATGAGCCGTTTGAAAAAGATGTTGTCAATGACTGGTTGCCGGTCAATCAGTATATTGGCGGCATTGAACATGCGATCCTGCACCTGTTGTATTCCCGTTTCTTCACACGGGCTCTGAATAAAATTGGCATGACCAATTTCAAAGAGCCGTTTGAAGGGCTTTTCACTCAAGGGATGGTCAATCACGTAACCTATAAGGACTCTGACGGACAGTGGGTTTTCCCTGAGCTTGTCAGAACCCGTGAAGACGGCACTATGTTCCGCGGTGATTCCGGCCTGGAGGTTACAGAGGGCCGCGTAGAGAAAATGTCCAAGTCGAAGAAAAATGTCGTCGACCCGGATGATATTATTGATCAGTACGGCGCAGATACGGCGCGCTGGTTTATGTTGTCTGACAGTCCGCCAGAACGCGATTTGTTGTGGACTGAATCTGGTATTGAGGGTGCGTGGCGTTTCAACCAGCGTGTCTACCGTCTGGTTACAGGCAATGCACACCGTCTGGCTGACGAACTGGGCGCTGCGATCCCAAGCGAGATTTCTGACAGTGCACTTGCTCTGCGCAAGGCAACACACAAGACGATCAAGGGCGTGACGAGCGACATTGAGAATCTCCATTTCAACAAAGCGGTTGCGCGTTTGTATGAATTTGCAAATGCTATCAGTGCGGACCTTGAGGGGCCAGGCACTGAGGAAGTGTTGCGTGAAGCGCTGGAGACACTGGTGCTGATGGTTGCCCCTATGATGCCTCACCTTGCTGAGGAGCTTTGGCGCGAACTTGGGTACGATACTCTTGTTGCCAGAACAAAATGGCCTGCTTTTGATGAAGCTCTGACTGTTGACAACACTGTCAAAATGGCAGTGCAGGTAAACGGCAAGGTTCGTGATACGATCGAAGTTGCAAAAGATCTGGATAAGGATGCGATTGAAGCGCTGGCAAAAGCCAGTGAAAAGGTCCAGAAGTTCCTGGAAGACAAGACGATCAGAAAAGTGATCGTTGTCCCTGGCCGGATCGTCAATATTGTGGTGGGATAATGCTTAGAGTAGCAGCACTTTTGGTCCTTTTGCTTTTGCCGTCTGCGTGCGGTTTCAAGCCTTTGTACAAAGAAGGGGCCGGAGGTGCTGGTATCCCTGCTGTTTTATCAACGGTGGAGGTGGCACCGATCCCGGACCGCCTGGGTCAGCAGATGCGGTTTCATCTGCAGGACCGGCTGGGTCACACAGGTGCGCCGGACTACCGTGTACAGGTAGTGTTAACCCAGACCCTGGACACATTTGGTATCAAACCGGATACGTCTGCCACGCAGGAACAATTGATCATGCGGGCGGACTTCTCGCTGGTGAGGCTTTCTGACGGGGCAGAGGTTCTGTCAGACACTTATGTAACCCGCACCACCTATGATATCGTGATCTCTGATTTTGCCACTGTTATGCAGCGTGAAGATACGGCACGTCGTCTTGCTCTTGATCTGGCTGACAGAATTCACCGCCGTATTGCTTTCACACTCGCCCCTGCGGCCGGGAAAGACAATAGTCAGGAAAGTCAGCGCTGATGGTTGCCCTGAAGCCGCGTGATATTCCCGCAACCCTGAAAAAACTGGATCCGTCTGTGCGCGCTGTACTGGTGTATGGTCGTGATGAAGGCTTGGTGCGGGAGCGCGCGCATCTGATTGCAAAACAGGTAGCTCCGGACCTGTCTGACCCTTTTCAGGTTGCCAAGCCTGATATGTCTGACATTCGGGACACGCCTGGCATTTTGTCAGATGAGGTATCTGCAATATCCATGATGGGGGGCAGGCGGCTCGTTCTGGTTCAGGGCACGACCAAGGATGCCACTGACAGTAGCCGTCTGGCGGAAGGATTTTCCCTGACACTGGATAATGCCATGGGAGACGGCCTTCTCATTGTCATGGGGGGGGACCTGAAGCCAACATCCGCCTTACGGAAAGCAGCGGAAAAAGCAAAAAATGCGGTAGCGATCCCGTGTTATGAAGATGACGAACAGGGCCTTTTTGGTTTAATTCAGGAGGTTCTTGGCGGTGCCGGTCTTACCCCGACCAAAGATGCCATGTCCTATCTGGTAGCCAATCTGGGCAGCAATAGAATTGTTTCCCGGGGGGAGCTGGAAAAACTGGCCTTATATAAAAGGGGGTCGGATAGTCAGGTTACTGTTGAAGATGCCATGAACTGTGTCGGTGATACGGCCGCGCTGAATATCGGGTCAATCAGCGAAGCCGTGACTGCTGGCAGGATTGCCGATCTGGAAACATATTATGAACGGGCACTGACCGCAGGAGAAAGTACGATTGCTATTCTGCGCATCGTGCAAAACCGCTTGTTGCGGATGCATTTGGTGCACGGCCTTGTGGCGGACGGTGTACCGCAGGATCAGGCGATTAAACGGTCTGGGCCAATGATTTTTTTCAAGGATATGCCAAAGTTTCAGGATGATCTGCGGCGGTGGACGCCAGCACGGATCGATCGTGGCCTGGAAATATTACTTGATGCAGAACTGGACTGTAAAACAACCGGTAACCCGGATACCATTATCTGTGGCAGGGCGCTTCTTAGTCTTGCCAAGGCGGCCCGTTCTTCTGGCACGCGGCGATAACTGCATAGTGTCTTATTGATCTGACAGCATAATACTATCTGTATCGGGCATAAAAAAAGCCGGCAAGATGATCTCGCCGGCTTTTGGTATTCTGTGGTTCTGATATTAATTCAGATTGATCGGCTGTGGTGCGTCATCTGATCCGCCCACTGGCTCGGAAGCAGCACCAGCTTGCGCTTGCTGCGCCTGATACAGAGCTTCAAAGTTAATCGGATCAAGCATCAGAGGCGGGAAGCCACCATCGCGTGTTGCATCAGCAATAACGCGGCGCGCAAACGGGAACATCAGCATTGGTGCCTGAATAAGCAGGAATGTTTTCAGTGCTTCTTCTGGAACGTTACGAACGCCAAACAGACCACCGTATGCCAGCTCAACAACAAAGGCAGTCATGGACTGATCGTCCTGTGTCTTAGTCGTTGCTTTTGCGGAAATCTTCAGTTCGACTTCATACATTTCTTCGTTCATCTGGCGCACGCCAACATTGACATTTACGTCAATTGCTGGTGCAGCAGCACCATTGTTTTGCAGGGATGCAGGTGCATTTGGATTTTCGAAAGAAAGGTCTTTCACATACTGTGTTACCATGCCCGCCTGTGGCTGGCTTGCGTCTTGTGCAGCACCTGCTTCTGGTGCCTGGTTGTTTTCATTTTCAGCCATTTTACACTCTTCTTCTCTGGTCTGGCGGTTATTGTAAACCGCGTATTCTATATCTTTGATAAGAACAATTCCCGTTAGCAGGGAAGTCGATCAAAGGAATAATCCGCGAAACCGCTAGCATGCTTTGTGGCAGCGGACAACAGTCAATTCCCCTTAACTAGGTCTTCTCATCGTTTTTTGTGGGATTAGTGTGTATTATTGTCTCAATGCTATCAGTTTTGTCGGAACGGTGATGCCCTGTTTTCTCTGTGAATTCACCATCGATAATGATCGTACGGGTGTATGTGCCGCCATGACGGCCACCGCGGGTGAATGACCCTCTCCGAAGACCGGCCCTGCCAAGAAACAATCGTACCGGCGGTATTAGTAGCAAAGCACCAAGAGCATCCGTCAGAAATCCGGGGATAAACAGACAAATACCTGCTATTAGAAGGAAAAAACCATGCACAAGCTGTGCCTCTACTGCGCCGCCTTTTGCCGCAGCATTTTGTAGGTCTTGAATAACTTTAAGGCCCTGCAAACGGACAAGATATAGGCCGGTTGCAGCTGTCAGTAGACACAGAAAGACGGTGGAAATTGCACCTATTTCTGCACCAACATCTATCAGTACAGCCAATTCAAGGACGGGTAGTCCCAGAAGTAATAGTAAAATGATTAGTGGCATCGCTTGTTCTTTTTCCTTATTAGCCCTATTTATAAGGGAAGACATGGCCCCGGTTTCAATGGGTGCAGGGAAAAACATTAACAGGTTGAAGTATAACGATGGAATTTTTTGATATTATTCTTATCGGCATGATTGCCGCATTTGTGTTGTTGCGGTTGCGGTCCGAGCTGGGCAATAAAACGGGCAATGAACCGATGCCGCCTGCTGCGCCGCCGCACGGTATGGACAATCGCCGTCAGGGACCGGCTGCAAGTCAGGCGGATACGCGTCAGGATGCTGCAACAGTTGTTGCGTTTGAGGCTAATCCAGCTGTCCGGCAGGGACTGTCTGAAATCCAGCGTGCCGACAGCCGGTTTAATCCTGCACAATTTCTGGAAGGTGCCCAAGGTGCATACCGTATGATTCTTGAGGCATTTTGGCAGGGGGACCTTGAGACTCTGAAAGACTTTCTGTCTGATGACGTGTATGCGCAGTTTGCTGGCGCCGTTGATGCACGCGAAGCAGCGGAACAGACCCTTGATAATCGTCTTCTGGATATTGAGAAGGCAGAGATTACCACAGCGGAACTTAATGGCCGGGATGCGGAGCTGACAGTTACATTCAATTCCGAGATTATTGCGGTAACCCGTGATAAGGACGGTAATGCGGTGGAAGGCAATTTGTCTGATACGATCACCGTGACGGATGTCTGGACATTTGCACGCAGTGTTAAATCGCGTGATCCTAACTGGATACTGGTTGCAACCCGCAGCGGTTAAACGAGGCCGGCATTGAAAACGTCTCTGAAATTTAGTCTCGGTATTTTGATATTGGTAGCGCTTCCCATGTGGGGGGCGCTTCTTCTTGTACCGGGCAAACCTGACAGGCTGACCTTTACACCGGGGGAGTTTGCTGACTTACCCGGTTGGAATGACGGCGAAGTGGCAGGCGCTTTGGCGGCACTTGAGAAAACCTGTGCCAAGCTACGCAGCCTGCCGCCCGGACGGTCTTTGCCTGGTGCTGATATTGGCGGTACGGCGGGTGACTGGATCGGAGTATGTGATCTGTTACCCACGGGCGATGGGGTTTCAGAGGCAGCAGCAAGACACTATTTTGAAAATAACTTCCAGCCACTGGCTGTGTCTATTGGTGACAGGTCAACGGGGACGTTTACGGGCTACTATGAACCCCTGTTAAAGGGCAGTCCTGTCAAAACAGACGAGTATTCTACACCTATTCTTGGGAAGCCGGATGACCTTGTGATGGTGGATCTGGGGCAGTTCCGTGACGACCTGAAGGGGCGCCGGGTTGCCGGCAGCGTCCAGAACGGGCGTCTTGTACCCTATGCGGACCGTGCAACGATTGCAGACGGCGCGCTCGCGGACAGGGCGCAGCCGCTATTATATGTGGACAGCCCGGTAGATGCATTCTTCCTGCATATTCAGGGCTCTGGCAGGGTTCGTATGCCGGATGGCAGGCTCCAGATGGTTGGATATGCTGCGCAAAACGGGCATGCATACACATCCGTTGGTCGGGTTTTGATCCAGTCAGGTGCAATTGCGCGCGAAAATATGTCGATGCAGGCAATCCGGTCCTGGTTTCAGGCAAACCCTGACCGTGCACACGACATAATGAACAAGAACCGGTCATATGTATTTTTCCGGTTTCTTGAAGGCACCGACGGGCCGTATGGATCAGCAAACGTACCCTTGACGGCAGGACATTCATTGGCAGTGGATCGCAGCCATTTGTCGCTGCACACCCCGATGTGGCTGGCTGCAACCTATCCTGACCCGGACAGAGCTTTTGCACCCTCTGATAAAAAGGATGCTGATAGTTCGGGGCAACTTCCGCTGCGCCGAATGATGGTTGCACAGGATACAGGCGGGGCAATCGCGGGTGAGATACGCGGTGATGTTTTCTGGGGGTTTGGAGACCGGGCCGAGGAAATTGCAGGACGTATGGCCAATCAGGGCAGTTATTGGGTTTTATTACCGAAACCCCTGGCTGCACAGAAGACAGCTAACGCGGGTTGATGGAACATGACCAAAAAACGGCGCGACAGTCTGTCATCAAAAGACCGGGAATTATGGCAGGAAGTAGCCAAAACGGTTAAACCGCTGAATAAGAAAGACCTGTTTCAGCCAGAGGCACCCAAACTAGTGCAGCGCGCGCCGAGCGAAAAAGCGTTACCAGCAGACTGGTTTATTGGAAAGTCCCTGACGCCAGACCCCAGAATTGACCGCAAATCCAAGCGCCGTATCGCCAGCGGTAGAACGTCTGTCAACAAATCCATTGACCTGCACGGCTTAAGCCAGTCGCAGGCATATGATCTCTTATCGCGCACAATTGAGCGCAGTGTCCGTGATGGTCATAAGGTGCTTATTGTTGTGACGGGCAAGGGGGGACGGCGCTATTCACAGACAGACTCGATCTCTGCGGCCTTTCGGACCCGGGCAGATTTTGAACAGTTTGGCGGGGTACTGCGGCGTATGGTGCCCCTGTGGCTTGAGGGGCCGGAACTGAAACCCTTCATTCAGTCTTACGGCACTGCGTCCAAGGAGCATGGCGGCGAAGGTGCGCTTTATGTCCTGTTGCGCCGTAACAAGTTTGAGAGAGGGTAGCCTACTATGACCCCGTTTGGACAAAAAATGCGGGACCTGCGTAAGGTCAAGGGGGTAAGCCAGTCCCAAATGGCGACGGACCTTGGGGTCTCGCCCGCCTATCTGTCTGCACTGGAACACGGTAAAAGGGGGCAGCCTTCATATCCTTTGCTACAAAAGATAATTCATTATTTCGGCCTGATCTGGGACGATGCGGAACAACTGGAACGGCTTGCCTCCCTGTCGCGACCACGGGTCGTAATTGACACATCAGGCCTTGATGCCCGTGCGACCGAGGCGGTTAACCTGTTATCCCGCCGTATTGGTCGCATGGATGATGATACGCTTGATGCGCTTTTGAAAGTCGTGAAAAGCTGACACCAGAAGTATTCTTTGCTGGACCTGTCTCTGATCTGTCCGTAAGCTGACGTGTATAGTGCAATATTAGCGGGTGCACGCCGAATAGGCACGAACATGTCAGGGGGGATATGGTAGCCAGCGTTTATACTGTTGCTTTTGAAGGCATAGAGGCGCGCACGGTTGAAGTGCAGGTGCAAATCTCGAGCGGTTTACCTGCTTTTACCGTTGTTGGCCTGCCTGATAAGGCGGTTAGTGAAGCACGCGAACGCGTACGTGCAGCACTTTCGGCGATCGGATTGGCACTGCCTGCTGAACGTATCACCGTCAACCTGTCACCGGCAGACCTTCCCAAAGAGGGAAGTCATTATGATCTGCCTATTCTTCTGGGAATTCTCTTGGCAATGGAAACCCTGCCTGAAGACAGTCTGGATGAATATTTTGTCCTGGGCGAGCTGGGGCTTGATGCGTCTATCAGGTCAGTGACGGGGGTGTTGCCTGCTGCGCTTCAGGCGGGTTCTATGGGTCGGGGACTTATTTGCCCGTATGCAAACGGGGCCGAGGCTGCGTGGGCGGCGTCGGCAGAGATTGTAGCCCCGAAAGATGTGTTGTCGCTGATTAATCATATCAGGGGGTCACAGCATCTGGATGCACCGGAGCCTTCGCTCGCGGAGGATACTGCCACATATCTTGATATGCGGGATATCAAAGGGCAGGAAAGCGCCAAGCGTGCGTTAGAGATAGCAGCCGCAGGTGGCCACAATGTACTAATGATCGGGCCGCCGGGCGCTGGTAAATCTATGCTGGCCAGCCGGATGCCGTCGATCCTGCCGCCCTTAATGGCTACCGAAGCACTGGAAGTGAGTATGATTGCGTCCGTTGCCGGTGAGCTACAGGGAGGTAAGGTGTCAAAAGTTCGACCTTTCCGCAGTCCGCATCACAGTGCCAGCCAGCCGTCGATCATTGGCGGGGGAGCACGGGCCAAGCCGGGAGAAGTGTCATTGGCGCACGGTGGTGTTTTGTTTCTGGATGAATTACCGGAATTTACCCGTGCGACATTAGAGGCATTAAGACAGCCGCTGGAAAGCGGCAAGGCAGTTATTGCGCGTGTGCAGGCCCATGTTACTTATCCTGCCCGCTTTCAGTTAATTGCTGCAATGAATCCTTGTAAATGTGGATATCTGGACGATGAAGGGCTGGCGTGCAACCGCGCCCCCAAATGTGCGCTTGACTATCAGGGGAAAATTTCCGGCCCTCTCTATGACCGAATTGATCTGCATGTTGAAATGGGGGCTGTATCTGCGCGCGATTTGTCCCTGCCAACACCGCGGGAGGGTTCAGGCGACATTGCAAAACGTGTGGCAAACGTCAGGGCACTTCAAAGAAAACGCTATGAGGCACTCTCTACTGGAGACACCATTCTTTTAAACGCCCATGCCGATGGTGAACTATTGGAAAAGGTTGCAACGCCGGATGATGCCGGGCGTGTACTTCTTCTTGAGGCGGCGGAGACTATGCGGTTAACAGCCAGAGGTTATCACCGCGTGTTGCGCGTTGCCCGTACAATTGCTGATATGGCTGGGTCAGAGCAGGTAGGCAAGGTCCATATTGCAGAAGCACTGGCCTTCAGGCGTATCAGTCCCCAGGCGGCACTGGCTGCCGTCAGGTAAACCGGGGCACACTAAGTAAGCCAAATAGCGGGAGTTCAGGGCTAACTGGAGGCAAGCCCTAATCTTCTGTTCGCGATGCTTTTTCAATCAGGCCTGACATGCCTTCACGGCGGGCAAGTTCTGCCTTGACGTCTGTGAGGCTGAGGCCTTGCGATTGCAACAGGATCATCAGGTGAAACAGCAGGTCCGCGGCTTCGCCCACCAGTTCCTTTGTGTCGCCTGCTGTGGCGGCAATCGCGGCTTCTACCGCCTCTTCACCGACCTTTTGCGCGATCTTCCTGGGGCCCTGTTCATAAAGTCGTGCAACATAACTTGTTTCTGCCGAATGGTTTTTGCGCTCTTCCAGAAGGTCCTCAAGCCGCTCCAGAACCAGCCAATCGGTGTTTTTCAGTGTGGTAGTCATCTTAAACCTCCCTTACCGGAATCCCGGCTTTTGCCATATGGTCCTTCGCCTCAGCGATAGTATAGTCCCCGAAATGGAAGATGGAAGCCGCCAACACCGCCGAAGCGTGGCCTTCGGAAATGCCCTCAGCCAGATGATCGAGTGTGCCAACACCCCCTGATGCAATAACCGGAATATCGACGGCATCTGCAATTGTGCGGGTCAATGTCAGATCAAACCCTTCGCGGGTGCCGTCCCGGTCCATACTGGTCAGCAGGATTTCGCCCGCGCCCAGCCTGGCAATTTCTTTTGCATATTCAACGGCATTAATGCCCGTTGCGGTGCGCCCTCCGTGGGTGAACACTTCCCACCTGTTTGGTCCGACTTTCTTCGCATCAATGGCAACAACAATGCACTGTGATCCAAACTTTTCAGCAAGCTCCCCAACGATTGGCGGGTTTTTCACCGCAGCGGTCATCAAAGACGCCTTGTCAGCACCCGCCAGCAATAGTTTGCGTACATCCTCAGCCGTGCTGACGCCGCCACCAACAGTCAGAGGCATGAAACACTCTTCTGCTGTTCGCTGCACGACATCCAGCAGAATATCACGCCGTTCATGGCTTGCCGTAATATCAAGGAAAGTCAGTTCGTCCGCACCGGCTGCATCATAGACGCGGGCTTGCTCCACTGGATCTCCGGCATCAATCAGGTCAACAAAGTTGACCCCTTTGACAACGCGGCCATCCTTTACATCGAGACAGGGAATGATACGTGCTTTCAGCATTATTCACGCTCCTTGCCTGCGATACGCAGTGCGGCTTTCAGGTCCATCCCGCCGTCATAGATTGCGCGGCCAGTGATAACGCCCTCAAGATTACCACAGTCCACACAGGCCTGAATGTCATCAAGGTCTTTTACACCGCCAGAGGCAATGACAGGGATAGAGACGGCATCAGCTAACAGGCTGGACGCGTAGGCATTGACGCCTTCAAGTGTGCCGTCCCGGTCGATATCGGTGTGAATAATGGCTGCAACGCCAGCATCTTCAAATTTCATTGCGAGGGTGGTTACTTCCAGCGTGCTTTGTTCTGCCCATCCTTCAACGGCAACCATCCCTTTCAGGGCATCAATGCCAACGGCGATCTTGCCTGGGAAAAGACGGCAGGCCTCTTTGACCAGGTCCGGGTCTTTTACAGCCAGCGTCCCCAGGATCAGCCGGGATACACCGGCATCCAACCAGCGTTCCATTGTTGCAATATCGCGAATACCGCCGCCAAGCTGCATAGGCACATTGGTACGCTTTAAAATCGCGGTAACGGCGGCGTGGTTGACAGGCTCCCCTGCGAAGGCACCGTTCAGGTCAACGATATGTAGCCATTTACAGCCCGCGTCTACAAAGGCAGCAGCCTGATCTGCCGGGTTATCGTTAAAGACAGTGGCAGCGTTCATATCGCCTTTGAACAGGCGTACGCAGTTGCCATCTTTCAGATCAATTGCAGGATAAAGAGTAATCATGGCCGCCACTCCAGAAAGGATTGCAGGAACCGAAGGCCAACAGCTTGGCTTTTCTCCGGGTGGAACTGGGTTCCAATGAAGTTGTCCTGGCCGACAATTGCTGTGACCGTTTCACCATAGTCGGTCGTTGCCAGCAACGCATCAGTCGAATTCATATGCATATGGTAGCTATGGACAAAATAGACATGGTCCTCTGTGCCCAGATCTTTGGTAACCGGGTGGGCTGTGCCTGCACCGGTAAGGGAAAGGGTGTTCCAGCCCATGTGCGGAATTTTAAGAGAGGTATCGGCAGGCGACAGCGGGCCCACGGTTGCGTCAAGCCAGCCCATGCCTGCGTGGATGCCGTGTTCGTGTCCTTCACGTGCCAAAAGCTGCATGCCAACACAAATGCCCAGGAAAGGATTACCCTTTTCCCGGACGTTTTCCTGAATAGCTTCTTTCATGCCCGGCACAGCAAGAAGGCCTGCGCGGCAATCTCCAAATGCTCCAACGCCAGGCAGCACGATACGATCTGCCTTACGTACAGTATCGGCGTCACCTGACACGGTTACTGTAAAAGGGGTGTCTGTTTCCCCGGAAGCACGCTGGATAGCCTTTTCGGCTGACCGCAGGTTTCCGGACCCATAGTCAACGATTACAACGGATTCTGACATGCTGTTTTCCTAAAGACTATCGCCCAGTGTGCCTTTGGTGGACGGCACACTGTCAGTTTTTCTGGGGTCGATTTCGCTGGCTGTGCGAACCGCGCGGGCCAACGCCTTGAAACAGCTTTCAATGATATGATGGCTGTTGACGCCGTACAGGTTTTCCACATGCAGTGTCATGCCGGCTGCAAAGGCGAAAGCCCGGAAGAACTCTTCAAAAAGTTCTGTGTCCATTTCGCCAATTTTTTCCCGCGGGAAAGTCACTTTCCAGACAAGGAAGGGGCGTCCGGAAATATCCAGCGCAACCCGGCTTAGTGTTTCGTCCATGGGGATATAGGCACTTGCATAGCGGGTGATGCCCTTCATGTCGCCCAGAGCTTTTTTGAAGGCCGACCCAATCGCAATACCGCAGTCTTCCGTCGTGTGATGGCCGTCAATATGCAAATCACCCTCGCAGCGCACTTTCAGATCCATAAGGCTGTGGCGGGCAAGTTGCTCCAGCATATGGTCAAGAAACCCGATGCCGGTTTTGACATCATAAGTGCCAGACCCATCAAGGGTCAGATCAACAGAAATATCCGTTTCGTTGGTTTTTCGTGCTACTGAGGCAGTGCGCATGTGACAGGCTCCATCCTAGATTTGGACGCTTCATAGCAGAGCATGCAGCATAAGCCAATATCAAAGCCTTGTAACATTTGCGCCTAATTCATATATGAAACTGCATATTCCAGAAATTCCTGAGAGATTCAGGAGAAAAACCAGCAAGGTCAAAGTTCCATGACATCCAGAAATAATGATTTTCCAAGCTGGCACGCTACTACTATTTGCAGTGTCAGAAAGGGTGATGAAATTGTCATCGCCGGCGACGGTCAGGTCAGTGTTGGCGATACCGTAATGAAAGCAAATGCCCGCAAGGTGCGTCAACTGGGCGGCGGCAAGGTTTTGTCGGGGTTTGCAGGCGCTACAGCAGACGCTTTTACCTTGTTTGAACGGTTGGAAGCCAAGCTGGAACGCCATCCAGGGCAGTTGGCGCGTGCCTGTGTTGAACTTGCGAAAGACTGGAGAACCGATAAGTACCTGCGTCAGTTGCAGGCCATGATGATAGTGGCTGATAAGTCCACCACCCTTGTCGTCACTGGTAATGGCGATGTGCTGGAGCCAGAGCACGGTGTCGTGGCAATCGGATCCGGTGGGAACTACGCCCTGGCCGCGGGTCGTGCCCTTTATGATCAGGATCTGACAGCCGAGGAAATTGCACGCAAGGCAATGGCCATTGCAGCAGATATCTGCGTTTACACAAATGGCAATGTGGTTGTTGATAAAATGACCGCCGATACGAGCGATAGTAAGGAGTAACCAGAGTATGACATCTTTTTCCCCCCGTGAAATTGTCTCTGAACTTGACCGGTTTATTATCGGCCAGAAAGATGCCAAACGCGCCGTAGCGGTTGCGCTGCGTAACCGGTGGCGGCGTCAGCAGATTGAAGGCGATATGCGCGAAGAAGTGCTGCCCAAGAATATCCTGATGATTGGACCTACCGGCGTTGGTAAAACTGAAATTTCCCGCCGACTGGCAAAGTTGGCAGAAGCCCCCTTCATTAAAGTTGAGGCAACAAAATTTACCGAAGTCGGATATGTTGGCCGGGATGTGGAACAAATCATCCGTGACCTTGTGGAAAGCGCTATTCTGATGATCAAAGACAAGCGCCGGAATGAGGTAAAGGCAAAGGCAGAATTGAACGCCGAAGACCGTGTGCTTGATGCCTTGGTCGGCGACGGTGCCGGGGACGCAACCCGCCAGAAGTTTCGTAAGATGCTGCGGGAAGGCGAGCTGGCAGACAAAGAAATCGATATTGAGATCGAAGACAATTCGAATGGTTTTCCGCAGTTTGAAATTCCCGGTATGCCAGGCGCGAGCGTTGGTATGCTGAATATCGGTGACATGTTTGGCAAAGCCATGGGCGGGAAGACGGTTAAAAAGAAAATGACCGTTGCAGATGCCTACGATATTTTGATGGGGGAAGAGGCAGACAAGCTTGTCGATGAAGAAGCTTCCACGCGTGATGCCTTGTCCCTGGTTGAAGAAAGCGGCATTGTTTTTCTGGATGAAGTTGACAAAATCTGTGCGCGTCAGGATGCCCGTGGTGGGGATGTGTCCCGGGAAGGGGTGCAGCGTGACTTGCTGCCACTGATTGAAGGGACGACCGTCTCCACCAAATATGGGGCTGTGAAGACGGACCATATCCTGTTTATCGCGTCTGGCGCCTTTCATCTGGCGAAACCGTCTGACTTGTTGCCGGAACTGCAGGGTCGTTTACCGATCCGTGTGGAGCTGCGCGATCTGACGGAAGAAGACTTCAAGCGTATTCTGACAGAGCCGGATTACAGTCTGATTCGACAGTATGTGGCCCTGATGGCAACAGAAGGATTGAACCTTGAATTCACAGAGGACGGCATCGCTGAGATTGCTCGTATTTCAGCCTTTTTCAATGAAACTGTGGAAAATATTGGTGCACGCCGGTTGCATACGGTTCTGGAAAAGGTGCTGGAGGAAGTGTCCTTCACCGCCAGTGACAGATCGGGCGAAGCCATTAAGGTAGACGCAGACTTTGTTAAAACCAATATGGGTGAATTGTCTGGCGAAACGGACCTTAGCAAGTTCATTCTGTAAGGGTAGTTCACCAAGTATTAGATACTAAAACCCGCCGGGATTATTTTCTGGCGGGTTTTTCGTCAGGGATACAGTATCAGGGGGCGTCTGGAAGCTGGTATGTCAGCGTATAATAGTGACGACCGTTTTCAATTTTGATGGCAAGGGTACCCTCAATGCCGACAAGGTCACCTGATCCTGAGTTTGGAATAATACTGATTGTCTGTTCCTGCGCGCCGTTATGCATCATGCCGTAATGCTGCAGGGTGAAGCTGCCCTCTTTGCCCTTAAGTGTGCCTGTCAGTGTCTCGATAGCCACATAGCCAGCTGACCCCTCTGTTGTGGTTCTGTGACTTAGCATCTGACCCCGACCGGTGCCGGAGAACTCTCCAACGAAGCTTTTGTCAAAACTAAAGCGGCCGGCATCATAGGCGTCACCCTTCTGTGGGGTCATCGTTATTTCAAAACTTCCGGTAGCGGTTTTCATGATGGCCTCCGTGGCATATAGGGGAATGGGCATAGTTGTTAGACTTGCCAATACTAGCAGTGTGATGCAGCAGTATTTCATTTTCATCTTCAAATTCCTACCCGAACCAAATAGGGTGCGATTGTAGTCTAGGAATTTTATAAGGAAAGCAGCGTTTCATGACATACGATCCAGAGAATATTTTTGCGAAAATCCTTCGTGGTGAAATCCCGTGTAACAAGATTTACGAAGATGAATTCTCTCTTGCCTTTCATGATATTAATCCTCAGGCCCCGGTGCATGCACTGGTTATCCCGAAGGGTGAATATATTTCAATGGCAGACTTTACCCGGAACGCACCAGCGGAACTGATTGCGGGCTTTATGCGTGCTGTGGGCAAGGTGGCAGATGATTTGGGGGTCACTGATGCCGGGTATCGTACGATTGCCAACGCTGGCCCCAATAGCCATCAGGAAGTACCACACCTGCATATCCATATTCTTGCAGGTCGGCCCCTTGGCCCCATGCTGGATAAGGCGTTTGCTTAATCAAGCTGTCTTGCTTCATCTTCCAGCAGAATGGGGATGCCGTCTTTGATCGGGAAGGCCAGGCCTGCTTTTTTGCTCACCAGTTCCTGTTTTTCCCGGTCATAATCCAGGCGGTCTTTGGTCACGGGACAAACCAGAATTTCCAAAAGCTTGGGGTCGGTCGCGCTTTTTTTCTGCTCAGTGGTGGACATCGTGTTTCCTGTATTTCATGGAGACGGTTTGTTAATTGACGGTAGGGCCGCTGTTTGGGGACGGCGGACCGTTGTCGTTGGCAAGCACCATATCTGACTTTAATAACATTTCAATAAGGGATAGCAGAATGTCACCGCGCTCGGCAGTTGTTCTGGCTTCCAGTAGCGCTTGCTTTTCAAGCGGTGAAAACGGACTGCGCATCGCGAGCGTGTTGATCAGTAACAGGTCATCACTGTCTTTCAGAACGTCTTGATCAGGTTTCACCCCGTTTGAAATCAGCAGTTCCTGAATATCTGCAAGGAGTCGGCGCTTTTTGTCAGCGGATATGGTGCTTTCTTCCTCAGGGGCCGTGTTTTCAGACGCCAGATCATGCCTGAAATCGGAATAATCAACCTGTACCTGCCGGTACTGTGTTGTGGCATCAAGTTCTGTCAGAATTTGAAAGCGGCATAGCCCTTTCAGCGCAATCAGAAAGCGTCCGTCTGATGTTGTTTCCAGTTCTTCGATATAGCCCAGACACCCAACACCGTGCAGGTCAGGGCGGCTGTCTCGGTCTTCAACGGTTTTCGGCTGTATCATGCCGATCAACCGGTTTCCTTTGGCTGCGTCCCCGACCATTGCCAGATATCTGGGCTCAAAGATATTCAGCGGTAATCTATTGCCTGGCATCAATATGACGCCGGTCAGCGGAAACACCGGAATAACAGACGGTAATGTATCTGGCGTAAACATGGTCAGTTAGCTGAACAGCAGGGACGAAAGCCGCCTGCGATATTTCAGGGTAAAGGGATCTGTTGGCCCTTTCAGTTCAAAGAGCTTCAAAAGACGGTCATTGGCTGCTTTGTCGTTCCATTCACCGTCCCGCATAATAATGGCCAACAGGGATTCGGCGGCGCCGTTCATGTCGCCTTTTGCCTGATACGCGATAGACAGTTCAAATCTGGCATCCAGATCCATAGGGTCTTTGTCGATTCTGGCCTGCAGTTCGGCCACGTCACCGGCACCTTCTGTTTCTTTGGCCATTTCAAGCGCGGTTTCCAGACGCTCTATGCGACCTTTCAGGGCTTTTCCGGCTTCATCATCGCCTAATTCTGCACCCTTGAGGCTTTCCAGTATTGCGGCGGCGCTTTCCGCCTGATTGTTGGCAACAGCAATTTCAGCAAGGCCGATTTGTGCCCGCAAGTTGGCGGGGTCTACTTGCAGGATTTGCTGGTATAGCCCTGCTGCCTGTTCTGCGTGCCCGGCCTGGGTCATTTCTTCTGCCTGATCCAGCGCTGCATCCAACTGGTTATCCCCTTCGGACGCGCCGCCCGACATTTCAATCAACCGATTGATAAAGTCCTTGATCTGGCTGGGGGGAACAGCACCCTGAAAGCCGTCAACAGGCTGTCCCTGCCAAAAGGCATAGACGGTTGGCAGGCTTTGTACCCGCATTTGCCCACATAGCGCCTGATTGGTGTCCGCATTGACCCGCACCATTGCGACGGCACCACCAGCGTCGGTCACAGCTGCCTCGAGGGCAGGCATCAATTGTTTGCAGGGTTCGCACCAGTCCGCCCAAAAGTCGACAATAACAGGTCGTTTGGATGATTCTTCGATAACATCCGCAGCAAAGGATTTGATATCGGTATCTTTTATCAGGGCGGGTGCGTCTAACATACGGTCTCTCTTACTTAGGGTTTGCCTATCGTTATTAGGCCGGCACCGCATCGTGCGGAGCATTCATATACTCAGAGACATAAGGCATCTTTACAGTTTTTAAAGGGAAAATGCCTGAACGCGGTAAAATTCTCTGTTCGCGGGTGTTTGCAGGCGGGAAGACCTGTCTGGTCTTGGCCGGAGGCGGTGTCCGATACCCGATTCCGTCGTTTCAAAGGCGTTGCTAAGAAATACGAGGCATGGAAATCCATAAAAAAACAATAATAAACAAAAGGTTATGCAAAAAATGCAGATTTTTTAAAAATTATGTTGCAAAGGGGAGAGGTATAGCTATTATCCCGCCTCGCAAGCGCACTTGCTTGCACCCCTTATTAATGAAGAGCGGGCGTAGCTCAGGGGTAGAGCGTCACCTTGCCAAGGTGAATGTCGTGAGTTCGAATCTCATCGCCCGCTCCATTAATATGGAAACCCAGATGACAGCAAAGCCTCCCACTGTGGAGGCTTTTGTCGTTTTGGAAAGTATGGTGTTGCTACCACCAGAACCGGCGCCAGATGCATCCAGTCGTCAATTCTGAACTGTAAATGTGTCTTAGCCGTATAGGTTTGTGAGTAGCTTAGCAAAGCAACAACGCTTTCCAAGTTTAGGCTCAGAGTTCACATTGAACTGAAAGTTCGTTGACGTGCCCATTAATGTCCCCCAATGCAATTTTATCTTGCTGTCATTGTCTTGAATATCAATCGTAAAGGTTTGACGGGGGAGAAGAAAATGACGCGATTAATGGCTACTTTCGAAGGATGACCAATGAGTATAAATACTCGGTGGGTCTTCTCAGAGAGTAATGCTTATACCCCCGATGGTGGGCCATAATCGTTCTCGCCATCTTGTGATGGCATTGTCATCCATAGCCAGTTGACTAGAGGAACAAATATCCACCATCCTGACCGCCCTATATCATGAAGGCGTCTGACACAAAGCGCAGGGTATCCAATCTGGGTTGAAACCATGAGTGTAAAGAATACCCAAGGAGCGCTTGGATTGTTATTAAAAGTGCCGCCCATATACAAATATGATCCAACCCCAAAAAACGCCAGCGCTAATAGAAACCACATCTGACGTGTATAAGCTTTGTATTCATACACTGATGCTCTGCCGTTAAACCTATAGAATTGTTTATATGTTCTAAAAATGCTTCTAAACATTGGCTCCCCCCGATGCCTTTTCAAATTACTATGTGATAGTCATCAGGTCCAGTATTTCAACTTAACGATTTGCCGCCATGGAGGCTTTTGTCGTTTTGGAGAGTATAGTGTTCTTACCACCAGAACCAGCGACCCGCTCGCAGGACATAAGTAATCCGGTGAATTTCTGCGATCGCCCACAGGATCATACCCGACGCCAGCGCCAGATGCATCCAGCCATTTT
Source organism: Kordiimonas sediminis (assembly GCF_014656395.1). Taxonomy (GTDB): domain Bacteria; phylum Pseudomonadota; class Alphaproteobacteria; order Sphingomonadales; family Kordiimonadaceae; genus Kordiimonas_A; species Kordiimonas_A sediminis. The sequence continues at coordinate 748,110 of NZ_BNCI01000001.1, read as the reverse complement.
CAAGCCATGCGCCACTGTTTGTAAACAGATGAAAACAGGAAATAGCCAGGGGCACGATCGACGCCAGCAATAATACCCTGCACCGAAGCCGTAATTTGACCAGATCAGCAGTTTCCTGGGGTGGGGATGGGTCGGGCACGCAAACGCTCTTCTTTTATCTACGGGGTGATATCAATGGGGTGCGAGATCAATAGTTCACCACCAGACCGGGTTTTTGCAATTGGCGCCTTGTAGCCGAGAATTTCAAGCGGGTGATAGACCCCTATAAGTTTTCTGACCATGCCTGTTTGGTCCAGTACCGGCAGATACAGCACCCCGACTATACAGTGTTTCCCCGATGTATAATGCGCATCAAAGATCACCAACCCGCCTTGTGGGGTATCGATAATGTCGGCCAGAATTTTATTGGTGGTATCGCGTGCAGAAGGTGCCATCAGGTCCGAGATAGCTTCATCCTTTGCTGTCCGCTGAATTCGGTCAGCCATATCCTGGCCTTGCAACTGAAAGTAAAATTCGCCGTCACCACCACTTTGCAGGACAGCCAGATCAGAGGTGATAGCAGCAAGGTCCTGAAGACGCAGGGCTGTACGCGGCGGAATAAGCTCACCTTTTTCACGCGCGGCAGACCATGCTGCCCACAAAGTCGAGAAGGGCTTTTCCTGCAGTATCTCTTTGCCGTACGTTTTCACTAACCAGCTCCTGCGGGTGTTTAGATTTTTTTGACGAACTCAGACTTTAGTTTCATTGCCCCTATGCCGTCAATTTTACAATCAATATCATGGTCGCCGCCAACCAGTCGGATATTCTTCACTTTCGTGCCGACTTTGACAACGGAGGAAGATCCTTTGACTTTTAGATCCTTGATAACCGTTACCGTGTCACCGTCCTGCAGAACATTACCGTTCGAGTCTTTGATGACGTCGTCGGATTCTGCGGCGTCCGTGCCGGGCGCCCATTCGTGCGCACATTCAGGACAGATCAGTAATGTGCCGTCTTCGTACGCATAGGGGGAAGAACATTTTGGGCATGGGGGTATATCAGTCATGGGGGAAATCCTTGTTACACTCCCCCAAGGATATAGAAGGGATTGGATGGTCCCGCAATGACATTCCTGAAATTGGCAGACTGGAGGGCAGGCGACTTGCTAGTATCCTGCCCTGATTTTTCTGCACACTTTGCCTTATCCGCGGGGTAGGGTTCCCATTTTTTTGGCAATAATCCCCAGCATGACTTCGTCGGCACCGCCCCCGATGGAGCCAAGACGACTGTCACGAAAGGCCCGGGAGACAGGATTGTCCCACATATAGCCCATCCCGCCCCAATATTGCATACAGGCATCATGTACGGTGCGTGCCAGCCGACCGGACTTCAGTTTGGCCATAGACGCTTTCATGGTGACATCTTCGCCGTTAATATAGCCTTCAACGGCATCATAGGTCAGGGCACGCAAGCATTCGATTTCGGTCTGAAGTTCAGCAAGCCGAAAATGAATGACCTGATTGTCCAAAAGGGGTTTGCCAAAAGCAATACGCTCGCGGGTATATTCAATGGTGGACTGGACTGAGCATTCCATTCCCTTGATCGCAGCGGCTGCTGCGTGCAGCCGTTCTTCCTGGAACTGCTGCATTTGATAGGTGAAGCCCATACCTTCATCGCCGATCAGGTTTGATTGGGGAACGCGTACATCATCAAAGAAAATCTGTGCGGTGTCACTGCAGCGCATACCAAATTTATTCAGGCGCTCTGAAAAACTGATTCCGGGGGTATCTGTTGGCACGATAATTAGCGACTTGTTTTTGTGGGCTGGGCCGTCGCTGGTATTTACTAACAGGCAGATATAGTCGGCCTGCGTGGAGTTAGTGATCCACATTTTGGTGCCGTTGATGACATAGTCGTCACCGTCTTTGACGGCGGTTGTTTTGATCTGAGCCACGTCTGATCCGGCATGCGGTTCACTGACGCCGATGCTGAAAACGGCCTCACCTGAAATGGCTTTGGTTAGATACTTCTCTCGCAGGGCGTCGCTGCCGTATTTTGCAAGCGCCGGGGTTGCCATATCAACCTGAACACCGATGGCCATGGCGACACCGCCCGCACCAATACGGCCCAGTTCCTCGGAAAAGACAACCTGATAGCTATAATCCAGGCCCAGTCCGCCATACTCTTCCGGTTTTGTAATGCCCAGTAACCCAAGCTCTCCCATTTTTCTGAAAACCTCATGAGCGGGGAAAATTCCTGCCTCTTCCCACGCATCTACATGGGGGTTGATTTCATTATCAATGAACCGGGCAACGGTTTCTCGTATGGCATTATGTTGTTCGGTGAATTTCACGCTGGCCTCTCCTTGTTCCTCTCCACTGGAAAAATACAGTAGCAACAATTCAGAGGGATACAAGAAATTTGACCTTTCGGTATGCTGATCTTTAATGCGTTCCAGAGGTATGCAAGTGAATATTTACAATTCGTTAATCATTTCCCTTGTGCAGACTTTACCAATTAGGTTAGATTTGCCCGGTACCCATATGCAAAACAAGGGCTTATAACAAGTTCGGGCAGGAGAATAATGATGCAGGAAGAAATGCAGCAGAATATGCAGGAAATGCTGGATCTGGTGATGGCAACGGTAACAAACTACGGCATGAGTGTTGTAGGTGCGATTATCATTCTGATTATCGGCTTCTGGATCGCAGGCAAGGTCAAAAATTGGATCATGGCCGCCTCTGTGAAATCAGAAAAGATGGACACAACGGTTGGAACGTTTCTGGCGAGTGCCGCTAAATACGCGATTGTTGGTTTTACACTGGTAGCTGTACTGGAAAAATTTGGCGTCCAGACGACAAGTTTTGTTGCTGTTCTTGGTGCTATGGGCTTGGCTGTTGGTCTTGCTCTGCAGGGAACTCTTGGACATTTGGCGTCCGGCGTTATGCTGTTGGTGTTTCGCCCGTTCAAAGTGGGTCAATTCATTGATGCTGCCGGCCATTCGGGGACTATCAAGGCAATCAATCTTTTCACCACTGAAATGGATACGGCTGACAATATTCGGATCATTATCCCGAACAGCTCTGTTTGGGGCGCATCGATTAAAAATTTCAATTATCACGACACGCGCCGGGTCGATATGGTGTTCGGCATTGGATACGGGGATGACATCAACAAGGCAATGGCTGTTATTGGCGATGTGCTCAAAGCTGATGCGCGGACATTTGATGATCCTGCGCCAGTAATTGTTGTCGGCAATTTGGGCGATAGCAGCGTTGACATTACGGTGCGTGTCTGGTGTGCAACCAGTGACTATTGGGGTGTGAAGTTTGACACGACCAAAACCGTGAAGGAAGAGTTTGATAAAAACGGTATTGAGATCCCTTTCCCACAGCGGGTTATGCACTCAGTGTCCTGATGACCTGAGAATAATCTATCCCATCAAGCCCCGGACAAAAATGTTGCCGGGGCTTTTTTTGTGTGCAAACTGATGGCATGGGATTGTCTAGAAGGGGGAGAGAACTAGTGGTCCGATTTTTTAAGTATTGTTTTGGAACGTTGATCGTTTTGTTTGTGGGGTTGGTAGTATTTTATTTTCAGCCGTGGTCAGACTATCCGCCATCAACACTTGCCAGCACCTTCGAGCCAGATAAGCGCGTAGAAAATTTCCGCAATATGGATACGCTTTATCCGTATGTTTCCGTACCGAAAGGCGATACGGTCTTTGAATATCCGGAGGCGATGCAACCGCTTGGTAACAGCTATACATATGATGGTGAAAGCAAGAAGCTGAACAGCTTTTTTGATAAAACACAGACAACTGGTTTGCTGGTTATCAAAGACGGGACTATCATCCATGAAATGTACCGTCTGGGGGAAACGCGCGCGTCAAAACATACCAGCTGGTCAGTGGCGAAATCCTTTGTATCAACGCTGATTGGTATGGCGATTGAAGATGGTTTGATCCAGTCGGTCGAGGACCGCGTTGAAATCTATGTACCTGACCTGGTGGGGACGGCTTATGGTGCTGCCACTATTGAAGATGTGCTTCAAATGTCGTCCGGCGTGGATTTTTCAGAAAGTTATGGGGAGGCAGGGTCCAACACGGCCTTTAATTTCTCTGATGCCCAGAAGGTTCTGTACCGGACATGGCTTTTGGGGGATTCCCTTGATGATATTTTGGCAGGCTATGAGAAGCTCGAAGACCCCGGTGAGCGTTTTTATTACCGTAGCAGTGATACCCATATTTTGTCCTGGATATTGCGCGAAGTTACAGGAAAGCCGGTAGAACAATATTTGTCTGAAAAGCTCTGGAAGCCACTGGGCATGGAAGCTGACGCTTACTGGAGCACAGACGGTGTCGGAACACCGATTGGTTTTTGCTGCCTGAACGCTGTTCTTCGGGACTATGCGAAACTGGGATCGCTTTATATCAATGGCGGTGTCTGGAATGGGCAACAGCTTATCTCCGAAGACTGGGTCAAGCGTGCGACCAGACCGTCCAAACCGCATTTGGAGCCGGAGCATGTGGGCGGCAATCGCGGGTATCAATATCAGTGGTGGGTGCCCAAGGATTATGACGGTGAATATATCGCCATGGGGATTTGGGGGCAGTATATCTGGGTTTCTGAAAAGGCAGGTGTTGTCATTGCCCGGACGAGCGTAGACCCTGCTTTCCGCAACCATCTGGATGAAACGATTGCGGTATTCCGTGCAATCACAGATCAGGTTTCCCCTGTTTCTGCAGATCAGTAGACTAGTTTATCAGGAAAAATCATGTGCTGGCTTTTGGGCCAGCACTTTTTGATTGTGTAGGTAATAAAGCTAGTAGAGCTCCTCGAGCGCGTCTGCATAGACCTTGTTGACGATGTGGCGCCGTACTTTCAGGGTTGGGGTCATTTGCTCGTTTTCAACCGAAAATGCTTCGTCGGCAATCGCAATCTTCCGTACCTTTTCCAGATTGGACAGACGGCTGTTGACCCGCGTAACCGCAGCATTCAGTGCTTTGCGCAGATCAGGATCATCCTTCAATTCTGCTAGTGTGCGTGGTTTGTTGTTGGCTTTAGACCATTCAGCCAGCCATTCAACATCGGGCACAATCAGGCCAACCAGGTGGGGGCGACGATCGCCGTAGACCATTGCCTGGGCAATTTCATCTTCAAGCGCCAGCAATCCTTCAATTCGCTGGGGAGAGACATTATCGCCCTTGTCGTTAACGATGATGTCTTTCTTACGGTCGGTGATCTCCAGATAATTATCTTCATCCAGGCGGCCGATGTCGCCGGTATGCAACCAGCCATCAATGATTGTTTTCGCCGTTGTGGTGTCGTCCTGCCAATAGCCCTGCATTACCAGTTCACCGCGTACCAGTATTTCGCCGTCTTCTGCGATTTTCACCTCGGTATTTTCCAGCAGTTTTCCGACGGTATGCATTTTTGGCGCTGCGGGTGGATTTACCGCCACCACCGGCCCGGATTCTGTCTGGCCGTAGCCCTGAAGAAGCGGCAGGCCAAGGGACGCGAAAAAGTATCCAACATCTGGGGACAAGGGCGCGCCGCCAGAGACCAGCGCCTTAACCCTGCCGCCAAATTTTTTGCGGACCTGTTTGCGAACAGAAATATCCAGGAGGGCATTTTTTATTTTCTCGCCCACTGTCAGGGATGACGGATCAATCGCCCGTTTGGTGCCTAGCGCGATGCAGGTATCAAACAGCTTGGCCTTCAGGCCACCTTCCTGCTGGACCTGACGTACCAAACGGGTGCGCAATAATTCAAACAGACGCGGTACAACGACCATAACTGTTGGCTTGGCTTCCGCCATGTTGGTTGCCAGCTTTTCCAAACCTTCTGCATACCAGATGGATGCCCCGGTAAAGATGGGTAAAAACTGGCCGGCTGTATGCTCGTACGCATGGCTTAGAGGCAGGAAGGACAGAAAAGCGTTATTATTTAACCCTAGCGGACGCAGTACTTCCCGCGCCCCTTCAACATTATGCAGGATTGCTCCGTGGTGGATTTTCACCCCTTTGGGCGCACCGCCAGTACCGCTTGTATAAATCAGGCAGGCAATATCACTGCGCAGCACGCTTTCGGCATCATGGGACAATGTTTCAACGGATGTTTCGGTGGGGGCGGTTGCGTTCTCCCAGGAATGAACTTCGACGTTCAGGCGCTGTTCAAGTTTTGGGTCTTCGATTGTGATGACATGTTGCAGATCATCGGCCTGATGCGCGGCTTTAAGAAAAGTGGACGCCAGCTGCCGGGTTGACACAATCGCTGCTTTGGCACCGCTATTGTCCAGAATATGCACATAATCGCGTGTTGTGTAGGTTGTATAAGACGGCACAGAAATAGCACCGAGCGCCATAATAGCCATGTCACTAATCAGCCATTCCGGCCGGTTTTCACTGACGATAACAACGCGGTCCCCTTTGGTGACGCCAAGGGACTTCAGGCCGCCCGCCAACCGTGCAACCTGTTCTGCAACGTCAGCCCAGGAAAGGGATTGCCATGCTCCATCCCGTTTTTCGAAAAGCATTGGCGCAGAACCAAAAGTCTTTGCCTGCGCAAAGAACATCTGTGTCAGGTTGTTCCACTTCGGTTCATTCATGTATCTGGACTCCCTCTCCATTTTTATATTTTCTGTATTTTTGGACCAGAAATACAATAAGGGCAAGCGGGTTCGAGCAATTTCGGGTTGGACAGTTTTACCGCTGGGCTAGTCTCTTTAACGCATTGGATTTTTTTATTACTCTATAATAGTCGTCTTAAAAGGTACGATCTTGCTTGCTAAATGGTGCAACTGGTGTTTTAAACTAGTGAAAGCAAGAAACAGGGATGCCTGTGCAATAATTGGTTCTCGCCATGGATGAAACGGACATTACAGAATCGGACACTCTTGTAGAAGAGCTTACACAGACTTCTGGTTCTGAAGACGATGGCGCGGCAACTGGGTTGGAGCGCCGCCTTCATATTAAGGCCTATGATTTCTGGCTTGGCCTGAAAGGCGATGACCCTTTTCCTAAATTTGCAGATTTGAACGCGGATGGACTTGAACCCTTCAAGCCCAATTGTCTTCTACTGGATGTCAGCACGCCGGGAAAATTTCTGGTGCGCTATGTTGGTGAACGTGTAAACGAGCTGATAGACGCGCCTGTGGAGCGCTTTTCCGATCTGGCAATGTTCCCTGAATCTGGATTTGCACGCGAACTGGTCGCGCAAATGAATGCCGAAGCCGATGACTATCAGCCAGCAGAGTTTGAATTTGAGGAAAACCGTGTGTTGTCCCGGGGTATTTTCCTGCCTTTCACGGGTGTTCGCGACCGGGTGCAGTTTCTGTTGATTGTAACCAACTTCAAGCACATTGAAGAAGAAGCCTTCAGCCTGGAGGCACTGGTCGAAGCCGGTATTGTTGAATTAACTGGTGATGAAGTGCTGGATGCAGGTCTTTCCCCGACAGATGCGGTACCTGACGCGGAAAGCTTTTCGTCGGATATGGATGACAATCCGGAGGAGGATTTTGACACTGCTTCTGATGCCGAGGGTGTTGCGGACGGGGAGGCTGATGTGGCTTTTGACCCCCCTTCTGATCAGGCGGATGATGACAGCGCCCCACTGCCAGACGGTATTGCAGCCCTGCTTGGTCGGCTAGAGACGGTGGATGTACAGGCGGGCCGGTCTGATGCGGCGTCGCGAATAGCCCTTTATGAACTGCTGGCCCATGCGATGGAACTGTATCAGTATGCGCAGGACCATGCGGCAGAGTTTAAAGACCTGTTGAAGGCAAAGGGGCTGAAGATGCAGGCCCGTGCGCCGTTCACCCCTATTCTGAAGATAGTGTTTGGGCTGGACTATGATAAAACGCGCATAACCGAATATGCATCGGCCCTGTCCTATGCTGCCTATAAGGGGATTACCTCTGATGATCTGGCAGAATTTTTAAATGATTTTCCCGGCGGTATCAAAGGCTGTGTTCGCGAAGAAAGACTACGCAGACGTGGTATTATTGGCCATCCGGCACATGAGCTTCAGGAAGAAGCGATGGAGGCGTTGCGGGCAAGCCCGGCACTGGATCTGTCGTCCCTGAAGCTTGATCAGGAATTCTCCGTCGTTCTTGTTCGTAAAAAGGACGGCGGCGCAGAAGCAGTATCCCAGTTGGATCTGGGAGAGGCATCTCTGGATGCCGCTATCCGTAAAATAGCAAAAAACCTCACGTAATTAATAACCTCCTTAGATTTAAAACAAGGAAAACAAAGGGATAGTCCAGTGACTACAAACCGTACCAGAGCAACTACATTGAAAGAGATTGAGGCGTTGGCAAAAAAAGCCTTTTCCGGCGACGAGCTCAAGCTCTTCCAGTCATTTGCTGATGGGTTTTATTTCGAATCGACTCCGGATGATTTGATTAATGATGATATCAACAAACTGTTCGCCATTGCGCAGGAGCATTTTACCGCCTTCAAGAAGAGAAAGCCCGGTAAAGCCTATGTGCAGTTATTGAACATGCGTAGTAAAGTCGCTGACTGGAAGGGTGACTGTACGACTATCCAGATCATCAATGATGATATGCCGTTTCTTGTTGATTCGATCACGGGTGCCCTTGCTGTTTCCCTGCGTAGCCGCATCTATATGATGCATCACCCTATTCTCAGTGTAGAGCGTGATGACAAAGGTAATCTTTTATCAATCGGTGGCAAGAACGGCAAAAATGAAAGTCTGATTTACGTCGAGATTGACTCACAGTCAGATGCCAAGGTGCTGAAAACGATCCAGACAACGCTGGAAGAGGTCCTTGCCGATGTCCGCCTGTCTGTAAGCGACTGGAAAGGCATGCTGGCGAAGATTGATGAAACTGTGGCGTCTTTGACCGTTAATCCGCCGCCACTTGATCAGGATGATGTGGATGAAACCATTCGCTTTCTGCGCTGGCTTGGTGCGGACCATTTCACTTTCCTTGGTTTCCGGGAATATACTTTCGAAGATGACAAAGGCGAGTTTACATTCTCGCAGGTGAAGGGTTCTGGTCTGGGAATTCTGCGCGATAAGGACCGTAATGTCCTGCGCGATAAAGACGGTCTGACCCCTATGTCGCCGGAGATCATGCATTTCCTGAAGCAGCCTGAGCCGGTCATTATCACCAAGGCGAACGTAAAGTCGACGGTTCACCGGGTGTCGCACCTGGATTATATCGGTGTGAAAATTTTCGATGCTGACGGCAAAGCTGTCGGCGAACGGCGTTTCATCGGTCTTTTCACGTCACTGGCTTATTCCAAGTTTGCGCATGAAGTCCCGCTTTTGCGGAAAAAGGTGGAAGCGGTTAATAAGCGGGCGTTGTTCCAGGACCGTACCTATGCCCGGAAGGCACTCAATCATATTCTGGAGACATTCCCGCGGGATGAATTATTCCAGATCAGCGAAGACCGTATGTATAACACGGCGATGGGCGTTATTCAGCTACTTGAACGTCCGCGGCCAAAGGCCTTCATTCGTCCTGACCGGTTTGAACGGTTTGTTTCAGCCCTCGTTTACGTCCCGCGGGAGACCTATAATTCAGGCCTGCGGATCGCGGTTGAAGAAATTCTGTGTGCGGCTTTCAATGGTGAAGTGTCGGTTTACTATGCGAAGCTGGAAGATAATCCGCTTGCACGCTGGCACTTTATCATCCGGACCAAGCCGGGCGAGGTGCCAAAAGTTGACCCGCGCGAAATTAACGAGAAAATTGCCGAAGCAGCACTTGGTTGGTCTGACCGTTTGCGTCAGAACCTTGTAGAGCGTAACGGCGAGGAAGTCGGTAATAGGCTGAACTTTGAGTATAAAGACCGGTTTACAGCGGCATACCGTGAGGCATTCACGCCTGCGCAGGCGGCTTATGATATTGCCAAACTTGAAGAGCTGGAAGGCACAGACGAGATGCGGGTCGATTTCTACCGGCACCTTGCTGACGGGCCAGATCGCTACCGTCTGAAAATCCATCACAGTCAACATATGATACCGCTCAGTGTTTGTATGCCGGTCCTGGAAAATCTTGGATTTATGGTTCTTGGCGAGCATTCTTATGAAATGGCGGACAAGTCAGGCGCACACATCCATGACTTTACCCTGCACCGTGCTGACGGCATCGAATTTGAATTCGAAGTGCTGAAGCCACTGGTTGAAGACCTGGCACAGCGTGTGTGGGATGGTTTCCTCGAGAATGACAGCTTTAACGAGCTGGTGATCAAGTCTGCAATGACCTGGAATGAAATTCTGGTTCTGCGTGCTTACGGCAAATATCTGCGTCAGCTTGGTATGGGCTACACGCCGGATTACATCGCGGACTGTATGGTCGACAATAGTGACCTGGCGTCGCTGTTGGTGAAACTGTTCAAGGTGCAGTTTGACCCTGCCTATAAAGGCAAGTCCCGTGATGCAGATGCCGCGGCCATTGAAAAAGACATCATTGCAGCGCTTGAAAGCGTGAAAAGCCTCGATCAGGACCGTATTTTGCGCGCCTATATTGATGTGATCAAGGCAACGCAGCGTACCAACTATTATCAGGAAGGTGTGCTCGAAGATGTGGATGAGCGTGCGCTTGGCTTCAAGATCCGCTCTACATTGGTCGAAGAAGCGCCACTGCCGCGTCCATATGCCGAAATCTGGGTCTATTCACCACAGGTGGAAGGTGTTCACTTGCGTGGTGGTCCTGTTGCCCGTGGCGGCCTGCGCTGGTCTGACCGTCGGGAAGATTTCCGGACAGAGGTTCTGGGCCTTGTAAAGGCGCAGCAGGTGAAGAACGCTGTTATCGTGCCGCAGGGTGCGAAGGGCGGCTTCTATCCTAAAAACCTGCCACCAATCAGTGACCGCGAAGCCTTTATGGCAGAGGGTATTGCCTGTTACCGGTCTTTCATTACGACACTATTGTCACTGACCGATAACATCAAGGCAGGTAAAATCGTACCACCGAAAGGGGTTCTGCGCCGGGACGGTGATGATCCGTATCTGGTTGTGGCTGCAGATAAGGGTACGGCGACCTTCTCGGATATTGCGAACGGTATTTCGCAGGATCATGGTTTCTGGCTTGATGACGCCTTTGCGTCCGGTGGGTCGCAGGGCTATGACCACAAGAAAATGGGTATCACTGCCCGTGGTGCATGGGTTAGTGTTCAGCGTCACTTCCGGGAGCTTGGTATCAATACACAAACAGATCCGTTTACGGTTGTGGGTGTTGGCGACATGTCCGGTGATGTGTTCGGGAATGGCATGCTGCTGTCTAAAACGATCGCTTTGAAGGCAGCCTTTAACCACCTGCATATCTTTATCGATCCAAATCCAGGCGATTTGGATGCGGCATGGGCTGAACGGAAACGTCTGTTTGATACGCCGCGGACCGGCTGGGATGATTATGACACCAAACTGATCTCCAAGGGTGGCGGTGTCTTCTCCCGTGCTGATAAGTCGATCAAGCTTTCGAAAGAAATTCAGGAATGGCTTGGCGTTACCAAAGAACAGATGACGCCGACCGAATTGATCAATGCTATCCTCCGTGCCGAAGCAGACCTTCTGTGGTTTGGCGGTATCGGTACCTATGTTCGGTCATCTGAGGAAACGGATGCTCAGGTTGGCGACCGCGCCAACGATGCGATCCGGGTTACGGGTAGCCAACTTAGATACCGTGTTGTCGGCGAAGGCGGTAACCTTGGTATGACACAGCGTGGCCGTATCGAATATTGCCGCAAAGGTGGTCGTGCTAACACGGACTTTATCGACAATAGCGCGGGTGTTGACTGTTCCGATAAGGAAGTGAACATCAAAATTCTTCTGGCGGACATAATGTCGAAGAAGAAACTGAACCGCGAAGACCGCAATACGCTGTTGGTGAAAATGACCGATCAGGTTGGTGACATTGTTCTGTCTGACAATTACCTCCAGACACAGGCGATATCACTTGCTGAACGGCAGGCAAACTCTGCGCGGGAAAATCATCTTGGGTTGATCCGGGCATTGGAGCGGGATGGCAACCTTAATCGTGAGATTGAAAACCTGCCGTCTGATGAAGGGTTCTCCGAGCTTGCTGCAAATGACAAGGGATTGTCGCGGCCTGAAATCTCGATCTTGATGGCCTATGCGAAAATGTCCCTGCAGACTATTCTGGAACGCAGTCAACTGATTGATGATGATGTGCTTCGCCCTGAACTTGAATGGGGTTTCCCAACCGATCTGCGGGAAGCCTATGCGGACGGCATTGGCGATCACCAGCTGCGGCGTGAAATTATCTCAACCGTACTGGCAAACGAGGTAGTGAACTGGGGCGGTCTGACCTTTGTCTATGAGGTTAAGGAAGAAACCGGTCTGGGTGTTGAAGATATTGTTGCAGCCTTCGTGGCCGTGCGGGAGATATATAGCCTGCAGGACCGCTGGGATGCGATTAATGATCTGGACTATAAGGTATCTTCTGATGTTCAGTATGAAATGCACCAAAGCCTGTCAGCCAGTTTGAAAAGCCAGGTGCTGTGGGTTCTTAGAAACCTGCCGCATCCGTTCAAGATCAGTGAGGTTGTTGCCAAATATAAGCCATCAGTGAATGAGCTGTTTAACATCAGTGCAGATATTCTAAGTGGTCCGGTACAAAAGGCGTTTGTTGCACGGCGCGACTTCTTCAAGAAGAAAAGCGTACCACACGCCCTTGCAACGTTTGTGGCGGGTTTTGAAGTCTTGCGCTCTGGTGCGGATATCATTTCTGTCGCGGATCAAACACAGAAGTCCGTTGATTATGCGGCTGAGGTTTATTTCTCGCTGGGGGATGCAATTGGCTTTGACTGGCTGATCCAGCGGTCAGACCGCATCGCCGCTGACGACCACTGGGATGGCCTTGCCATTCGCTCGGTTGTCGAGGATCTGGCAGACCAGCAGCGCGCACTGGTGATGGAAGTCTGTCAAAATGCTGGTAAGAAAACAGCGGAAGATGCGACCGGTACGTGGCTCAAGCAAGAGCAAACCCGGATTATCCGTGCGTCTCGTCTGGTAGATGACTTGAATGCATCGGGCACGCTGACGGTTGCTAAACTGAGTTTTGCAGCTCGTCATTTGCGCTCTATCCTGCGCTAGAAAACGTTACATAGATAGTGAAAAGGACCCCATATGGGGTCCTTTTTGCATGTAGAGCTAAGGCGTTAGTGGTCACTGTGGTCTTTTAAAACCTGCCAGAATTATAGTCAGTGATAGCCTGTTCAATTTCTGCCCGAGTGTTCATAACAAATGGACCATACCGGGCAACCGGCTCTTCGGTTTTTGCTGCTGATACTAATATGAACCGGGTGCCGGCACGGGCATTCAGGGATACCGTGTCGCCCTCACTTAAAATCAGCAGATCTCGCGCCAGTCCTTCACTTTTACCGATACGGACGGACCCGGTTAAAACGTAGATAAAGGCTTGATGGTATGTTGGCAGTGTGTGCTCAAATAAACTGTCACTTTCTGCCCTTATGTCGAGATATTGTGGTTGTAGAACAAGCCCCGATACAGGGCCGGTCTGTCCGGCATACGTGCCTGAAAGAACCTTGACGGTGAACCCTTTTTCTGTGACCTGCGGCAGATCTGATGCGACTACATCCTGATATCGCGGTGCATCCATTTTATTGGCAGCAGGCAGGTTCACCCATAATTGCAGGCCGTGGACAGTCTCCCCGTTAGTGCTCTTGGGCATTTCCGAATGAATAAGCCCGCGTCCGGCCGTCATCCACTGGGCGTCACCGGCGCGGATAATGCCCTGGTTTCCCTTGTTGTCTTTATGTTCAATGGCGCCTTGCAGCATATAGGTTACTGTTTCAAAGCCGCGGTGCGGGTGGTTTGGGAATCCCCCTTTTCCTGCCTTCAGTTCGAATTCATCCAATAAAAGGAAAGGATCAAGGTTCATCAAGCCGCGGGCACCGACAGTCCGGTGAACGGTTGCGCCAGCCCCTTCGTTTTGGGTATGGGCGCGCATAATGCTGATAATAGATCGTATGGTCATGTGCTTTCCTTATCGCTACAGCTGGTGTCTGGTGTGGGGAGCGTCCAGGTCCTGTATAGGTCCTGCCGGGATGACCGCTGTTGGGTTGATCATGGTATGGCTGGCATAATAGTGACCTTTGATGTGGTCCATGTTGACAGTTTCCCGAATACCAGACTGCTGGTAGATATCACGGGTGTAGGCCCAGAGGTTTTCATAGCTTTCAAGCGTTCTAAGATTGCACTTGAAGTGACCGACATACACGGGGTCGAACCGTATCAGGGTGGTAAAGAGACGTATGTCAGCCTCTGATAACGTATCTCCCAGCAGAAAGCGCTTGCTGTCTAGTTCTTTTTCAAGCCAGTCCAGTGTTTCAAACAAGGGCGAGATTGCTTCTTCGTAGGCTGTCTGGCTGGTGGCAAAACCAGCTTTATACACACCGTTATTGACGTTGTCGTAGATGCGGGCGTTCAGGGTGTCTATCTCTTGCATGCGGCTTTCAGGGGATAGATCAGGTCCAGTCGCACCCAGACTACCGAAGGCACTGTTCAGCATTCTGATAATTTCTGACGACTCGTTTGATACAATTGTCTGGCGTTTTTTGTCCCACAGAACCGGTACTGTTACCCGCCCCGAATAGTTTGGGTCGGCTTTGGTATAAATCTGGTGCAGATATTGAAGGCCGTACAGATCGTCACCTGTGCTGTCGCCGCTCTTATCAAACGTCCAGCCGTTCTCGCGCATTAGCGGTGCGACGACACTAACACTGATAAAATCAGATAGTCCCTTCAGGGCCCGTACAATCAGGGTGCGGTGCGCCCAGGGGCAGGCATAGGACACATACAGATGGTAGCGGCCTTTCTCAGCCTTAAAGCCTTCTTCACCGCTTGGACCGGCACTTCCGTCCGCTGTAACCCAGTTGCGAAACTGGCTCTCACTACGCTTGAAACGGCCTTCATTTACCTTGGTGTCATACCATTTGTCGTGCCAGGTGCCGTCTATCAATAATCCCATTATCCTATCCTTTCTGTCCTGGTGTGCGTTTGGCCTGCAGCCTTTCGCACAGCATTTTTCTGTTAAAGGTGAAGATAGACGTTTGTTTATGAAACAAAAGAGGGCAAATAGCCGATACAGCGTTGCAAAAAACGCAACAATAACGGCAGCCGTATCGAGTGGTATCTAGGAGTAGCTGCCATCGATATTATGGCTATGGGTTTTGTTCCATTCCAGTAGAAAATCAATCAACGCGCGGACTTTTGCCTGACTGTGCTTGCTTTCAGGATATAAGGCGTAGAGAAATATTTCTGGACGGGGATAGTCGGTAAGAATGGTAACCAGTTCCCCGCTTTCAATCGCGCGGTGGCAGAAAAAATCTGGCAGGGCAGCGATGCCCAGCCCGTTCCGGGCCATTGCCATTTGCAGCATACCAGAATTAACGGTGATACGACCCTTTACCCGAACGCTCTCGGTTCCTGTGCCGCCCATATGAAACCGCCACTGTTCAGATACGGAGATATTTGAATAAAAGATACAGTTATGATCTTTCAGGTCATCTGGGTGCTGTGGGGTGCCGTGCTGTTTTAAATAGTCTGGGCTGGCAAGAACATGTGAATGTACCGGTGCTATTTTACGTGCTTTCAGGCTGCTATCAACCAGATCGCCGGTTATGCGCAGGCCCATATCAAAGCCACCGGCTATTATATCAGTTTTGGCATCTGTTGATTGCATCTCCAGTTTCAGGTCGGGGTGTAGTGCCAAAAATGCTGACATAGGTTCCGCAAGGTGCAGGTTGGCATAATCAAAGGGAGCGGTGATGCGCAGTGTGCCGGTCAGGTGTGTTTCCGTCTGCTGGATTGCCTGGCCGGCTTCTTCAAGGTCTTCAAGAATTTTTGTACAGCGTTCATAATAGACCAACCCTTCGTCGGTTGGTGTCACACCGCGCGTGTTTCTGTTCAGAAGCTTAACGCCCAAACTGTCTTCAAGGGCGCGAATACGTCTGCTGGCAACCGATTTGGTGATATGCAGGCTGTTGGCGGCACGTGTCAGGTTTCCGTCTTCGATGGCCCGGCAAAATGTTTCAATGGCGGCTAGATCGCGCACGCATTCCTCCTGATTTTTCAATCATTGTTGCTACTAAAAGACTGGTTGGCAACTGAAAATCCTGTGATGGAAGCTTGTGAAAAGTCTATAGCGTTCGCAAGCGACTATGGGCACGGCAGGCAAAAGCGCTTGTGCATGGCGGCTATCGTGTCAAGGCAACAGGTGCCGCGGTCAGCGCCGGGGCGGCTGTTTAATAGATAACGCATTTCAAACTGACTGCTGGTACAGTCGGCATGATTCCGTATGCGAAGGGCAATAAAAAAGCCGCTCTGCAGGAACGGCTTTTCGTGTGTTTATCATAGAGACACGCTTATTTCGGCGCGATAACCATAATCATCTGACGGCCTTCCATCTTTGGACGGGCCTCGATTTTAGCGGTTTCTTCCATTTCGCTACCAACACGGGTCAGAACTTCCATGCCCAGTTCCTGGTGCGCCATTTCACGACCACGGAAACGGATGGTTACCTTAACCTTGTCGCCATTGCCGATAAACTGATGGATTTTCTTCATTTTGACCTGATAGTCATGGACATCGATGCCAGGACGCATCTTGATTTCCTTAACTTCCTGGGTCTTTTGCTTTTTCCGTGCCGCAGAGGCTTTTTTCTGCTGCTCGTACTTATACTTGCCATAGTCGAGGATTTTACATACCGGTGGGGATGCGTTGGGGCTAATCTCTACTAGATCAAGGCCGGCATCAGCTGCCAGTCTTTTTGCCTCATCGATTGACACAGCGCCGTGATTTTCACCTTCGGCACCAATCAGACGAACCTCTCGGACTCTGATCTGATCATTTACACGCGGTCCGTCCGTTTTGGGGGGTTCCGCAAATCTCCCGTTACGTATGTTCATATCTCCTCTTGTTTTTCTGGGCATTTGCCCGAATCGTTCGCTACTATAGACGCGAACGCCTTTGAAGGCGAAGATTTTTTATCACCTTCAAAGGGAAAGCTTATCCTTGAGGCATTTTTGCCTCAGTTGAAAGTTCAGTGACGATGGTATCAAGATCAACAACCGTCTGGTCTTTTGACCCAAGGCGACGCACGCTAACCTGATTTTGTTCCATCTCGCGCTGGCCGACAACCAGAATGACCGGTACTTTGGCATGGCTGTGTTCGCGGACTTTATAGTTGATCTTCTCGTTACGCAGGTCAATTTTTACCCGCATACCTTTGGCTTCCAACTGGTCCACTACTTTTTGCGCGTATGCATCAAAAGACTGGGTAATGGTTGCAACAACGACCTGAGTCGGTGCCAGCCACAGCGGCAGTCGTCCTGCATAATGTTCAATCATGATGCCGAGGAAGCGTTCAAGCGTTCCAAGCACGGCCCGGTGCAGCATGACAGGGCGGTGTTTTGAGCCGTCTTCCCCAATGTAGGTAGCGTCAAGGCGCTCCGGCAGAACAAAGTCCAGCTGGAGTGTGCCGCACTGCCAGGTACGACCAATCGCATCAGATAGGTGGAATTCAAGTTTAGGGCCGTAGAAGGCACCTTCGCCTGGTGCATAATCAAATTCAATGCCGGCGGTGTTAAGAGCTTCTTCAAGGCCCTTTTCTGCACGGTCCCATACTTCGTCCGTTCCTGCGCGTACATCCGGACGGGTCGCCAGCAGCACTTTAAAGTCAGGGAAGCCCAGATCACGATAGATGCTGGACAGAAGATCACAGAAGGCAACACTTTCTGATGTGATTTGGTCTTCACGGCAGAAAATGTGGGCATCATCCTGTGTCATCTGGCGCACACGCATTAACCCGTGCAGGGCACCGTGGGCTTCGTTCCGGTGACAGCAGCCAAACTCGGCAAAGCGGATTGGTAGATCCCGGTAGCTTTTAATACCCTGCTTGAAGACCTGAACGTGCGCTGGGCAGTTCATTGGTTTCAGCGCCATCAACCGGGCATCAGCGGAGACAATTGGTGCCCCTTCATCTGTGCTTGGCACTTCGTCGGGTACCACAAACATATTTTCGCGGAATTTTTCCCAGTGGCCTGACTGCTCCCAGAATTTACTGTCCAGCAGTTGTGGTGTTTTAATCTCCTGATAGCCGGCATCCTTCAGGCGATTACGGATATAGTTTTCAAGCTGCAGCCAGACAGTGTAGCCCTGTGGGTGCCAGAAAACAGACCCTTGTGCCTCTTCCTGCAGATGGAACAAATCCATTTCGCGGCCCAGTTTGCGGTGGTCGCGTTTTGCCGCCTCTTCCAGACGGTGCAGGTAGGCTTTCAACTGTTTCTTGTCGGCCCAGCAAGTCCCGTAAATCCGTGTCAGCATTTCGTTTTTGCTGTCACCGCGCCAGTATGCACCAGCAACTTTCATGAGTTTGAAGGCATCACCAAGTTTACCAGTGGACGGCAAGTGCGGGCCACGGCACAAATCCAGCCATTCACCCTGTCGGTACACAGTGATTGTCTCTGTGTCAGGCAGATCAGCGATAATTTCGGCTTTATAGTGCTCGCCAATTTTTTTGAAATAGTCGATGGCCTCGTTTCGGTCCCAGACTTCGCGCTCAATTGCTTCATCCCGGCCGATGATTTCGTGCATCTTCTTTTCAATGACTTCAAGGTCATCTTCGGTGAAGGGTTTATCGCGGGCGAAATCATAGAAGAAACCATCTTCAATGTTTGGCCCGATAGTAACCTGTGTACCCGGAAACAGTTCCTGCACAGCTTCGGCCATCACGTGCGCGCAGTCGTGGCGCAGCAGATCCAGCGCGGCTTCATCCTTTTTTGTCAGGATGGCAACGTCACTGTCTTTTTCAATAGGGCGAGAGAGGTCCCAGAGTTCACCATCAACATAGATGGCAAGCGCTGCTTTCAAGAGGCCCGGACCAATATCTTCGGCGAGTGTTGTACCCGTTACCGGTCCATCAAAGGTGCGCACGCTACCATCTGGCAGGCGCAAATTGACCGGAGAAGGGTTACCAGCAGTATCGCTCATGATATGTATCCTTGCTTACATAAAAAACCTGAACTTGCGGCATTACCCCTGTGGCGGCAGGAAGTCAATAATTCGCCTGTGTTTTTGATTGAATTCCGTGTCGATTTCGGCATGTTTGGTCATAAATGGACACATATTGCAAAAAAGTTCCACCGGACGCGAAAGGGATGGCATGACGTCAGAAAAATTTCTGCAAACAAAACACGGTACACGTATCGCCTATAATCAGATACGCGGCAAAGGGCCGGGCGTGATCTTTCTGGGCGGTTTTATGAGCGACAAGGAAGGCTCCAAAGCCCTGGCGCTGGAGGAATACTGCCTGTCCGCTGGTCGGTCATTTGTGCGGTTTGACTATCAGGGGCACGGGGCATCGGACGGTGCATTTGCTGACGGTACAATCGGGTTGTGGGCGCAGGATGCTTTGGCTGTTCTTGACCAGTTGACGGAGGGGCCACAAATCCTTGTGGGGTCGTCTATGGGCGGCTGGATATCCTTGCTACTGGCGAAGGTGCGGCCGGGGCGGCTGGCCGGGCTAGTAGGGATCGCTGCGGCGCCTGATTTTACCGGGCGCCACTGGGCAGAGCTATCGCCTGATCAACAACAGGATGTTCTGACCAAGGGGCGGGTTTATATTGAAAGCGACTATGGCCCTGATCCCTATGTTTTTACCAAGGCACTGTTTGATGACGGGTACCGGAACCGGGTGCTTGCATCGCCACTGCATCTGGATTTTCCGGTCAGACTGATACAGGGCACCGACGATCCAGACGTGCCGTGGCAGACCGCCCTTGATATTGCAGATACTATAGTTTACGGGGATGTGGATATCATTCTGGTGCCGGGCGGTGATCACAGATTATCTGAACCAAGAGACTTGAAACGCTTAGTGGAGACGGTGGATCTGTTAGCTCGCCGGTAGGGTCCTCCTCTAGGGTTTTGGCCGTTTTTCCAGATACGTTTGTGCCCGCGCGAAGGATTGTAGAGACAGCATGTCACAGACTTCCCGAAAGCGGCGCTTTTGGCGTTTTCTGGCTGATTGTCTGGCCTTTAAGCTTAGGTCAGGCTCCAGGCTTTTCAGGCCGTGACGAAGGACCCAATCAAAAGGGATAATGCCAAGAAAAAGGACTGTGCGGGCGCGACCAAAAAAGTCGTCTGGCGCAAAATATACGTCAAGCGCCTCTCGCAGATCAGAGGTGGAAAGCGTGGCAGACCAGAGAAAGTTTGCAACTTCTTCGTGGGGGTCCCCCATGCCAGAGAGCTCCCAATCTATGAATTGGATGGTGCCGTCTTTCCTTTGCTGAATATTGTGGGTAACCAGATCAGAATGACAGGGGCAGTTTGCAGGCCTGTTAATCTCCAGAAGTTTGGTTAATTGTATGATGCGTGCTTCGACCAGAGGATACGTATAGGCGGTATGCTGGTCCACCTGCAGGGATAAGGACGGCGCAGTGCTATCAAGATATGTTTGTGCCCGTTTCCTAAGCCCTGTTAAATAAGAATGTGTATGCTGAAATGTGTGCGGCAGTTTGTGCAGTTTTTTAGCTGCTAGAAGGATATCTCTGCGGATTGAAGGGACCGCACAGTCGCCCGGGGTGATGGTTTTACCGTCCAGAAAGTCGCTGACCAATATACCGGTTTCTGAATCACTAAAAAGAACATGGGGGCCCAGATCATGTGCGGCTGCCAGTCTTTGATTATAGGTTTCACTAGCAGTTGCGTTTCTGCTGCGCGGTTTTTTTGGTACGCGAATGACAATATCCTGCCCCGATGTGTTTTGGGCTTTCCAAATAAAATTGGACTCCTCTCGACCAAGAGGAGCCCATGTATTTGGTGTATGATAGCGTGTATCAAGGATATTGGCATCTATCAAAAGCCTGCTGACATCATCTTGTGTTAGCTGTTGGGCCACGTTTTTAATGCCTTATCCCATCACGACCGGTCAGGGGTAACATATAGTACCTGCACTAGTTCCCGGTAATTGCCTCAATGTTTTCAAAGTCAATGGTTGTACCATCTTCGGTAGTCAGGGTGCCACTCGCGTCCTGGGTCAACTCAATGTAGGTATCGCCTACTTCAACGACCTGCCCTTCGTCCAGACTTAGGGTCCAGCTTGATGGTGCGCCCGCACCCTCTATGCCGGACACGTCAAGTGTATCAGTCCAGCCGTCGCCTTCGTTGCCGACCACGGTTCCGTCGCCTTCTTCGAAAGTGAACAGTTGGTCTTCTTCCTGACCGCCCTTGATCTCATCGTCTGGGCCATCATCGCTTGGGCCACCTTTGCCGGGATTGCTACTATCAACTCCGTCTTCGTTATTGCCGTGACCATTATTGTCATTGCCTTCATCGTCCTTGTCAGATTTTCCAGACTTATCAGACTTATCAGACTTATCAGACTTATCAGACTTATCAGACTTATCGGATTTATCGGATTTATCCGACTTATCTGACTTATCGGATTTATCCGACTTATCGGATTTATCCGATGGCTCAGGTTCTGGCTCAGGCTCAGGTTCTGGCTCAGGCTCTGGTCCAGGCTCCGGTTCTGGATTCGGTTCTGGGTCCGGTCCAGGCTCAGGCTCCGGCTCCGGCTCAGGTTCTGGCTCAGGCTGTGGCTCTGGCTGCGGCTCAGGTTGTGGCTCTGGCTGCGGCTCAGGTTGTGGCTCTGGCTGCGGCTCAGGTTGTGGTTCTGGCTGCGGCTCAGGTTGTGGCTCTGGCTGCGGCTCAGGTTGTGGTTCTGGCTGCGGCTCAGGTTCTGGTTCAGGCTCAGGTTCTGGCTCTGGCTCCGGCTCCGGCTCTGGCTCAGGCTCCGGCTCTGGCTCAGGCTCAGGTTCTGGCTCTGGCTCAGGTTCAGGTTCTGGCTCAGGCTCAGGCTCAGGCTCTGGCTCAGGTTCTGGCTCAGGTTCTGGCTCAGGCTCCGGCTCTGGCTCAGGTTGTGGTTCTGGCTGCGGCTCAGGTTGTGGTTCTGGCTCAGGTTCAGGCTCTGGTTCAGGCTCTGGTTCAGGCTCTGGTTCAGGCTCTGGTTCAGGCTCAGGTTCTGGCTCAGGTTCTGGCTCAGGCTCAGGTTCTGGCTCAGGCTCAGGTTCTGGCTCAGGCTCAGGTTCTGGCTCAGGCTCAGGTTCTGGCTCAGGTTCTGGTTCAGGCTCAGGTTCTGGTTCAGGCTCTGGTTCAGGCTCTGGTTCAGGCTCTGGCTCTGGTTCAGGCTCAGGCTCTGGTTCAGGCTCTGGCTCAGGTTCAGGTTCTGGCTCAGGCTCTGGCTCAGGTTCTGGTTCTGGCTCAGGTTCTGGCTCCGGCTCAGGTTCAGGCTCCGGCTCCGGCTCTGGCTCCGGCTCTGGTTCTGGCTCTGGCTCTGGCTCAGGTTCTGGCTCCGGCTCAGGTTCAGGCTCTGGTTCTGGCTCTGGCTCTGGCTCCGGCTCAGGTTCTGGCTCAGGCTCAGGTTCTGGCTCAGGTTCTGGCTCAGGTTCTGGTTCAGGTTCTGAAAATTCTGATGTTGTGAAAGAGCGGAACTGTGGCTCTTCCTCCTGACTTTCTTCCCGGTCGATCCCTTGCTCTAAATCAATGTCACTTGCAGGGACATCAACCAGTGGCAGCTCAGTGGTAACAGGCTGGACCGGGATGTCTTCATCTTCATAATAGGTGTTTTCGCGTGGGGTTGGTTCCGGTACAATTTCTGATGTACCTTCCGGGCGATCTTCTACTTCGTCACGCTCTTCGCCACCTGCAAGGGTGTCTGTAGGCTCGATAGCCGCACTGCGTTCAGCGTCACCAACTGGATTAGACCCTGTGTGCGCGTATGGGATACTGGTATCGTCGTTTGGTTCGAGATCCTGAGTTTCAGACAACTCTGCATCAGTCTGCGGTGCAGGAGCTACTTCATCCCGCAGAGACAGTTCTTCCTGAGACAGATTCTGATCTTTGTTCAGGTCTTCATTCTGGTTTTTATTCGTCTCATCAGCCACTTTATTAATCCCGATACCTATATTTACTCGTTATTAAACAACTGTACCATGACTCCGAAAATGGAATCACTCTTTTTATTCCAGTTCACACTATGGAGTAATTCTATTAAAAAAAACACAAAGATCATTTAAAAATTAATTAGAATTTTAAAAAGTTTCAATTTACATAAGGCCTTGACCCGGTCAGAGTGTTTTTTGGGCCCATGCAGGATTTCCCTTGCATTATAGGACCGAGAGTATGCTATGCAGGTAAAGTTCTTGACAGTTTTCAGAATATAAACAGGGGTTTGAAAAGTGTCGATTTTGGGGTGTTATCGATAAATGAGTATGGGAAAAATGGCAGATACTTCAGTGGAAGCGCCAGAAGACGTACCATCAGATGAATCTGATAAGCAGGGCAGAGATGTCTCTGATGATCTGAAAAATCTGTGGCGGCACTATATTCCGTTAAACCGGTCCAGTGTTTTAGTCAGTTCACTGTTTATAAACTTGTTGTCCTTGGCATTGCCTATGATGACTCTTCAGGTTTATGACAGGATTATTCCAAATTCAGCGACCGAAACCTTTACTTACCTCTTTATTGGTATTGTTGTTGTTTTACTTCTGGAAATTCTGCTGAAGGTTGCTCGTGCCTGGTTGACAGGCTGGGCAGGTGCGAAGTTTGAGCATCAGGCAGGGTCACATGCTTTGACCAAGTTGCTGGATAGCAAGCTTGAGTCAGTTGAAGAAGTCCCCGCTGGTCATCATTTGGACCGGATTGCAGGGGTTGAGGCCGTTCGGAACTTTTATGCCAGCCAGGCGTCTATTGCGCTGATTGATGCGCCTTTTGTCCTTATTTTCCTTGGTTTGATTGCATATATCGCTGGCCCACTGGTTGTTGTACCGGTGGTGTTGCTGATTTTGGCAGGGATACTTGCCATTTGGATTGGTCGCGGTCTTCGTGATGCTATTGGGGACCGGAGTGTCTGGGATGACAGGCGGTATAATTTCATCATCGAAACGCTGGGCGGTATCCATACGGTCAAGGGGCTGGCGATGGAGTCCTTGATGCTTCGCCGGTACGAACGCCTGATGGAAAATAACGTTGATGCTGGCCACCGTGTGAACATGTTGGCCACACTTGGCCAGTCTATCTCTGGCTTTTTCGGGCAGTTGGCGATTGTACTGACGGTTGCTTTTGGTGCCATGATGATCATCAATGAAGAACTTTCAATTGGTGGCTTGGCTGCTTGTACTTTGCTTGCAGGGCGTACGATCCAGCCTGTTCTGAGGGTCCTAAATTTATGGACCAAGTATCAGTCTATCCTGGTTGCAGAAGAGAAATTAAGCGACCTTGACGATTTGCCGCTGGAGCGGACATCAACCGGCACCAGGGTTGAAGATGTGGAAACACTGACGCTTGATCAGGCTTCTTTCAGGTTTAACGATACCATGCCGATGGTCATTAATAATGCCTCCATTGATATCAAACGGGGTGAGATGATCGGTATTCAGGGTGAGAACGGTTCCGGCAAGACGGCGCTGTTGCATCTGTTGATGGGGCGTTTACATCCAGAAGAAGGGCAGTTGCTGGTCAATAACAGCCCGTCGAGCGAGTTTGATCTTGATACTGTGAAACGGCAGATCGCGTATCTACCGTCACAGCCGGTCCTGATGCGCGGCACAATTCTGGAGAATTTGACATTCTTCCGGCCGAAAGAGCATCTTAACGATGCGCTTGAGATTGCGTCATGGCTTGGCCTTGATGAGATTTTCGCCCGTATGCCAGACGGGTACGAAACTCGCGTCGGCGAAGCCGCGGCGAACACTCTGCCGCACGGCGTTGCCCAGCGTGTTGCCATTGCACGGGCACTTGCTTTGAAACCGCGTTTTATCCTGTTTGATGAGGCGAACTCAGCACTTGATCAGGCGGGCGAGGTTTATTTAAAACAAGTATTAAACCAGTTGCACGGCAATACCGGCATCGTACTGGTGACGTACCGTCCGTCGCTTCTGAATATGGCTGACAGGAAATTTACCCTGAAAGAAGGGGAGCTTCTTGAAGTGACGCCGTCTATACAAAAAGATTTATCCGCATCCACTAAGGCGCCGGCCAAGACGGTGCAGGGTGCAGAAGATACGCAGGCGCAACCTACAGACAAAAAAGGGGATGACGCATGACCATTGACGCACAGTCCCTGAACAAGAAGGATAAAGGACCACGCCTGTCCACAGGCAATGTTGACATGCTGGCCGATGCCCTGAGACAGGGCAGCTACGGCAGTTTTGAAGCCAAGTCTGCTTTCTCCGGTTGTTTGTTTCCCTGGCTGAAGGCTTTGTATTGGCGCGGTTCGCTTAGAGAATTTTTTGAGGCACTGCCGCATTTTGCCGATACGCTTGATCTAAGCGAAATTCAGAATGTTATGGCGGTTCTGGGGTATCCTACTCAGGAATCCACTAGCCGTGTACTGGGATCTGTAGACGACCGTTTGTATCCCTGCCTGTTTGTAGACAGTGATAACCAGCCGTTTGTCCTGTTGTCGCGGGAGCAGGATCAGATACGGGCGCACAGCGGTGAGACGGGTGAAGAAGTTCTGCTGACGGATCTGGGTGCCAAGGGGCACTGCTATTTTGTTGAGCAGCTTGAAGATCGTCAGGAAGGCGTGAAAGCGCAGCCAGCGCCTTCTGCGAACTGGTTTATGGATGTGGTGTGGCGGTTTGGTCCGTCCATGCGCCGTATTCTTCTTATTACTTTCTTTATGAATGTTTTGGCGCTTGCTGTGCCGATCTTCATTCTCGGTGTGTACGATCAGGTTATTCCGATCAGGGCTACTGACATTTTGCTCAGTCTGTCGGTTGGTATGGGGATCGCCTTTATTTTTGATTTCTGGTTCCGAATACTGCGCGCAAGACTTTTGGCGTATGTTGGCGGCAGGGTTGAAAATATTGTTGCAGTTAGTGCGTTTGAGAAAATTCTTAATCTCCCGCCTGCGATGACAGAAATGGCATCGCTTGGGGATCAGGTGTCCAAACTAAAAGACTTTGACAGCCTGCGTGAATTATTCACCAGTTTACTAGTAACTGTCGGATTTGAACTGCCCTTTGTTGTGATGTTCCTGATTGTGCTGGGCATCATTGCAGGGCCGCTTGCCCTAGTGCCGCTCGGTATGGCTATACTCTATGCAATTGCATGGTTTATCATTACCCCGAAGATGAGCAAACTGGTGAAAAAATCCAGTATTGCCCGGGCGCGCAGGCACGGTTTCCTTGTGGAAAGCATTTCAAATATGCGGACAATCAAGGAAGCCTCAGTTGAGGACGTCTGGAACCGGCGGTACCGTAAATTGTCCGCCGACGCGGCGGTAACATCGCACGAAGCAGCGCAGATATCCTTCCTGTTTCAGACACTGGCATCTGCGATTATGACCTTGTCCGGCATTGTAACGCTGGCGGTTGGCTTGCATATGGCGATCAGTGAGCAAATTACGATCGGTGCGCTTATTGCGTCTATGGCATTGACGTGGCGTATATTGTCACCAATCCAGAATTTATTCCTGACTTTTGCCCGCGCAGAACAGGCGAAAGTGTCTATCTCGCAGATTAACAATCTGATGCGTCTGCGCGAAGAACCGAAGCCAAATAACCAGACATCAGGTGTGCAGCGTGCATGGCACGGCGCAATTGAATTTGTTCGGGTGTCTTTCAAATATACCCAGCAGGGGGAACCTGCGCTGTTGGGTGTGGGGTTCCGGGCTAATCCGGGGGACTTTATTGCAATATCCGGCTCTAACGGTTCTGGAAAAAGCTCGATCTTGCGCCTGCTTCTGGGGCTGCAATCACCGCAGGCTGGTCACATCTCTATCGACGGTGTTGATATCCGCCAGATTGTTCCGGCCGAACTGCGCCGGTCGATGGCCTACGTACCGCAGCAGTGTAAGTTGTTCCACGGCACGATTGCCCAGAATATTCGCCTCGGTAATCCGGTGGCCAGTGATGATGATCTGCGTAAGGCTTGTCAGATGGCTGGCGTGCTTGAAGATGTGGAAAATCTGCCACAAGGCTTTGACACACGGGTTGGTGACCAGAATGTCTGGCAGATTAATTCCGGTTTGCGGCAAAAGCTTGCTCTTGCCCGCGCCTATATTGCCGATGCGACCATCCTGTTGATGGATGAGCCTGCCAATGCACTGGATGATCGGGGTGACAAGGCCCTGATGGAGACGCTGCAGGCACTGAAAGGCAAGAAAACAATCATTATGGTTTCCCATAGACCAAGTCATCTGCGTCTGGCAGACCGGCTTGTAATGCTCAATCAGGGTCAGACGGTTCATGCGGGTACACCGGATGAAGTATTTAAGAAAATGGCTGGAGGTTAAGTCATGACCGAGAACGCACAGGATAAAAAGACAGCTTTGGTAAAACTGAGTTCCAGTGAAGTCGCTGGCAACATCAGTCGCCATGACGCGCTTTTGCTGACACGGGCCATCCAGCTTGAAGAAACAGAGCCACCGCAGGTACTGACAATGTCGGTGCGCGCGATCATTCTTTTGATTATTGTTTTCTTTGTTTGGGCTGCGCTTGCAACATTTGCCGAAAAAGCAATTGCACCGGGTGAAATTATCCCGACAACACTGGTACAGCCAATTCAGAACCTTGAAGGCGGGATCATTCAGGAAGTGCTGGTGGAAGAAGGTCAGAAGGTTAAGGACGGTGATATTGTCCTGAAAATCGACGACACAAAATTCCGCAGTGAACTGAAATCCCTGTCTGCGCGGCACGCATCACTGGTGGCAGAACGGGAACGTTTAGAAGCACTGGTGGAAGGCCGTGATCCTGACTTTTCAGCACTGGCGGATGCATATCCAACAATTGTAGCGAATGAAATGGGCGCGTATGCAACGTCTTTTGCCAATTGGTCAGCGCAGAAAGCAGCGGTCGCAGCACAGGTTCGGTCCCGCCGGTCAGAGGTGTCTGGCCTTCAGGAAGAAGTAGCAGCCAGAATTTCGGAAACCGAAGCTTTGAAGCAGACGGTGGACATCCGTAAGGAACTGGAAGAAGAAGGCTTTGGCGCCAAAATCCAGCGGTTGGAAGCAGAGCGCGTTCTCGGGGACGCTGCGGCTGAATTGGCAGGCCGGAAAACAGATCTGGCGCGGGCACAAGCATCGCTGGCGGAAACACAGTCCCGTCAGCTGGAGCTTGATGAGCAGCTTAGAAAAGATTCGCTTGAACAGATATCTCGCTTGAATGGCGAAATCGGTTCGCTTGATGAACGTATGGTGGCTATTCGGGATCAGATTGATCGGTCGAGTGTGCGCGCAACTATCGAAGGCCGTGTAAACGGTCTCGTGGCGAACCAGAAGGGCGCTGTGGTGCGTCCGGGGGATCTGTTGATGTCTATTGTTCCTGTACAGGATTCTCTGGTTGCTGAAGTACGGGTTTCGCCGCGGGATGTAGGCCATGTTATTTTGGGTCAGAATGTTTTGATCCGCGTTGATACATATAAATACGGCCAGTATGGCGGTGTTGAAGGCACTGTTGTTCGCATTTCGCCTGACACTTTCATTGATGATCAGGGCCAGGCCTATTTTAAAACATGGGTGCAGCTCTCTAAAAATCACGTTGGCAAAAACGAAGCGAACCTGATTGCAACCGGTATGACCGTGGTTGCTGACATTAAAACTGGCGAGAAAAGCTTGCTTGCATACCTGTTGCGGCCAGTACGCAATTCCCTGCAGGTTGCCTTCAGCGAGCGATAAGAGCAGTTTCATGAAAAAAGCTGATGTGCGGGAGTTTTTCTCCCGCCTCCATGCAGAAAACCCCGAACCGGAAGGGGAACTGGACTATGTGAACGATTTTACGCTGCTGGTTGCAGTCGTATTATCGGCACAGGCCACGGATAAAGGCGTAAACAAAGCGACCAAAGAGCTTTTTAAGATCGCCGACACCCCGGAAAAGATGGTTGCGCTTGGCCTTGACGGCATCATCGACCATGTCAAAACAATCGGTCTTTATAATTCCAAGGCAAAGAATGTTCTGGCGCTGTCCGAAATGCTGATTGCTGAGCACGGCTCTAAGGTTCCTGAAACGCGTGAAGAACTGGTGAAGCTACCCGGTGTTGGACGGAAGACAGCGAATGTTGTCCTGAATATCGCCTTTGGTCAGCACACCCATGCGGTTGATACCCATATTTTCCGGGTTGGTAACCGGACTGGTCTTGCGCCAGGGAAAACCCCGTTAGCGGTTGAGAAAAAGCTGATCAAGGCAGTTCCCGATGAATACGGCAAGCATGCCCATCACTGGTTGATCCTTTTGGGGCGCTACATCTGTAAGGCACGAAAGCCGGAATGTGGCAAATGCCCGGTCGTCGATCTGTGCCGTTACAAGGCCAAAACTCTCTGATAGCCAATCATATTACTGTTCCAGCGCTTGGAATGGCAGACCAAAGAAAAACCCGGCACACTTGGCCGGGTTTTATCATGTCTGGTGTCAGCAGTTCCTGACAGGCATCCGTCTAGTGGCGGAAATGGCGCATGCCTGTGAAGACCATGGCAAGGCCTGCTTCATTCGCAGCGTCGATAACTTCCTGATCACGCATGCTGCCACCGGGCTGGATTACCGCGGTTGCACCTGCCTCTGCTGCTGCCAGTAGACCATCTGCAAACGGGAAGAAGGCGTCGGATGCTACAACAGATCCTTTGGCCAGGCTTTCGCTTTCACCTGCGGTCTCTGCGGCTTCACCAGCGCGAATGGCTGCGATCCGGCTACTGTCACGGCGGTTCATTTGACCGGCACCGATGCCAACTGTCATGCCGTCACGCACATAAACGATCGCATTTGATTTCACATGCTTGCCAACCTGGAAGGCAAACAGCATGTCTTTCAGTTCCGCGTCGGAAGGCTTGCGTTCGGTTACAACTTTCAGGTCGTCCAGTGTGATACGGCCCGTATCGCGGTTTTGTACCAAAAAGCCGCCAGCAACCGATTTAACCATCTTCGCGTCCTGCGTAGGGTCAGCAAGGCCGCCTGTTGTCAGAAGGCGCAGGTTCTTTTTGCCTGCGATGATTGCTTTGGCATCCTCTTCAACGGCAGGTGCGATGATGACTTCGGTGAAGATTTTGATGATCTCTTCTGCCGTTGCAGCATCCAGCGTCTGATTAAGGGCAACAATACCGCCAAAGGCAGATACAGGGTCGCATTTCAGGGCTTTCTCATATGCTTCCTGCAGGGTGTTGCCTGTTGCAACGCCGCATGGGTTGGCGTGCTTGATGATCGCGACTGTTGGTGTGGCCGGATCAAATTCACTAACCAATTCAAAGGCAGCGTCCGTATCATTCAGGTTGTTATAGGATAGTTCCTTACCCTGATGCTGGACCGCTGTTGCAATGCCGGGACGTTCTTCTGATGTTTTGTAGAAGGCAGCAACCTGATGCGGGTTTTCCCCGTAACGGCATTCCTGAACCTTCTCGCCGGCAGTGGACAGACGGTCGGGGAAGGGTGTGTCATTTTGCTCAGCAAACCAGCGCGAAATCGCTGTGTCGTAGGCGGCGGTCCGGCTATATGCTTTTGCGGACATTTTCAGGCGGGTTTTGTGGCTGGTCCCGCCTGTTGCTTTCAACTCGTCAATAACGGCTGCATAATCGGACGGGTCTGTAACAATGGTGACAAACTTATGGTTCTTCGCTGCAGAACGCACCATGGCCGGGCCGCCAATATCAATATTTTCGATGCAAGTATCGAAATCCGCACCGGATTTCACTGTTGCTTCGAACGGGTAAAGATTGACAGCAACCAGATCAATGCCACCAATGTTGTGGTCTTCCATTGCTTTGACATGGTCCGGGTTATCACGTAGGGCAAGGAAGCCGCCGTGGATAGTTGGGTGCAGGGTTTTTACCCGGCCATCCATCATTTCCGGGAAGCCTGTATGGTCGGCCACTTCCTTAACAGGAATACCGGCATCGCGCAGGGCTTTTGCAGACCCACCAGTAGAGAGGATTTCAACACCCAGATCAGCCAGTGCCTGTCCAAGGTCGGTCAGGCCGGTTTTGTCGGATACGGACAATAGAGCGCGTTTAACGGGAACAATATCAGTCATGAACTTAGCCTTTGATCGTAGCTTATATAATGGGGCCCGGTTGGGGGCACCCTGATTTCATCAGGCCCAGGGGACGGAAAACCCTAGACAAGTATTTTTTCCAATGCCCAGTCACATAAGTGGCTAGGCTTGCCGTTTGTGTCTTCCATGGACACAACAATCTGTTTTGTTGCCATCGGACTGTCTGGCCGCGGCATGTATAAGGAATCATCAAGCGTGATATGGCCACCCTCGGCCGCGAAAATCCATGTGTCACCGCTTTTTGTCTCTAGGACAATGCGCCTATCAGGCGCCTGTGTTGCCAGCATTGACGGATGTAGATGGAACCGCAGAACCCCCATTGTGTCTTTTAGTTTTCTGGCAGATTCAACATGGATTTGGTCCTGACCCGTCAACCGCAGGCCGTCGCTGCGTAGGAACAGACTCCGCTGCAGAATGACACCAAAACGTTTCAGGTAACCATCATGATCCATTGTTAGATGCACGCCGGTATCCAGTGGTTCCCGGTTAACATTGGTGCTGATGACACCTTTTCCAATCAGTCCATTTTCCAATATCTGGCTGGAATTTCTGTCGCCCATGGTCAGCGTGGAATGCGCCGCAGTTGTTCTCGACAACATCTCTAGGTTGCCAAGGTTTGGTGTATCCACCGCCGGGCCCATATTGATGAAGATTTTGTCAAAACCGTTGGAAAATTCGATGGCGCCAGTGCTTGCATGCGCTTTCTGTGACAAGGCAGTGGCTGGTGGTGGACCGCAGTCCAGTAAAAGCACTGCGCGGTCTGCCGTTACGCGCTGGTAGCCGCTGCGGGACATATTTTCAATGGGTTTGCCGCCCGCACCGCTTGCCGCCAGGATGGCGTCCGTGCCGTGTCCACCTTCGGCCGAAACACCAGAAAATTGTGCAAATGTTCCGTCACCGTGTCGCATGGCCCGAATGAAAGGACCAAGCCGGTCCAGTGTCATCAGAACAGAAGGCGGTACTTCCCGTGCTGTTTCGTTGTAGGCTTCCCGCACTAATATCAGCAACTGCATGGTGCGTATGGCATCTGCCGGGTTGCGGCTTGCGGGGCCACCGTCCGCATATATGTAGCGAGACATAACATTATTCAGCGCAGTTTGCCCTTTCTCCGCCCAGTGCAGACCGCCCGGGAGTACCAGCCCGGAGATTGTCAGGGCCGCAGCGCTATATACTTCTGGCAAGCCGGGGTTAACGTCAGCAATAACCCGCATCAAATGCCGTGATTGGCGCGCAAGAGAATGTAGTATCTGTGAACGGTAAACAAGATCGGTTGATGATAAAATGGTCGGTGCGTGGGCAATCCAGTTAATGATGCGCCGGGCCAATGTTTCGGCCTGCCAGCTTATGGGGTCCCAACTATCGAAATGCCTCAGCCAGCTTTTGGCGATGGCTTCACCGATCTCGCGGGCGTAGGTTTGGTCGCCCACCTGCGCCAGGTCCTGTAGCCAGTGAAAACTGTGGGCATAGGCCTGAAAACTTTCAGAGCGGGTACCGCAGACCTGCCAGAAATTGTCTTCCAGATCTACATGCTCATTTCCGAAGGACATCTGGCCGCCCAGAAGCGCCGAACCGGCAACTGCACTGCCCGGTGCCGGGTCATCCGGGCTTGCCATCAACTGGACAGGGTGACGGCCATTCAAACGGTAGGCATAAAATTTGTTGCCGTACCCAACAGAGCGCAGTTTATATGACAGGGATTTCAGAAGAGACAGAACAGCACCCGGACCGGATGCACGTTCAAGGGTATGACTTGAAGCATCTGCCGCAGTCGGAGGATCAATATATCTATCGGCCGCAGTTGTCATGCCCGCCGCAATCCCTGTTTATTGGCCCTTTAGGGCTTTAATATTTTCTGCATACTTTGACGGGCCACCTTTGAAAGTAGCGCTGCCGGCAACCAGAACATTCGCCCCGGCGGAAATCACGCTTTGAACGGTCTCACGGTTCACACCGCCATCGACCTCAAGGTCAATATCCAGTCCAAGCGCGTCAATACGGTTACGGATTGCCTCGATCTTGCGCAGCTGGCTACTGATGAAGCTCTGACCGCCGAAACCAGGATTTACGGACATTACCAGAATAAGGTCCAGTTCCTCATAGAGATACTCGAGCGTCGTCTCCGGTGTCGCAGGGTTGAGCGAGATGCCAGCCTTCTTCCCCAGACTGCGAATTTTCTGCAGTGTTCTGTGGGTGTGGGCGCCTGCTTCCTGGTGGACCGTGATAATATCGGACCCGGCTTCTGCGAAGGCTTCGATGTATGGATCAACCGGAGCAATCATCAAATGTACATCGAAAACTTTCGCACTGTGAGGGCGCAAAGATTTCACGACATCTGGTCCGATTGTAATGTTCGGCACAAAGTGACCATCCATCACATCAATATGAATATAATCTGCGCCTGCGGCGTCAACCGCGCGCACTTCCTCGCCAAGCTTTGAGAAGTCGGCAGACAGGATCGAAGGGGATATTTTAACAGCACTAGTCATGCTGGTCTGAATATCAGCGTTTCGACCAGCCTGCAAGGGATAGAGCGTGATTATGATGGTTTTTTAGACCCGTGTCAGGCGCGCCGCGAAAAAGCCGTCCAAATGGCCTTTGTCCTGCAGCATGGACGGTAGACAAAGAAGGTCTCCGTCTGCACTGATTAATTCAGGAAAACCAACCAGTTCGTCTGGCTGAATTGGGACCCGTTTTGCGGCTGGCTCTATCTGCAGGAATGTATTGATCTGGTCTGCGCCCTCGCTGTGCTCTAGCGAGCAGACGCAGTAAATCAATGTTCCACCTTTTGGTAACAGCGAGAATGCCTGCTGTAGTGCCCGTTTCTGCAGTGTCGCCAGTTTTGCAACATCTTCAGGAAATTTGGTCCAAAGAACATCAGGGTTCCGGCGAAAAGTTCCTGTCGCACTACAAGGGGCGTCCAAGAGAATATGATCAGCAGGGTCGTCCGGTGTGTATGTGGTGACGTCAGCCGTGATAATGTCCGCCTGCAGTCCGGTACGGTTCAGGTTTGCCTGCAAGCGTTTTAGCCGGCCTGGGTTCCGATCAACGGCGGTGACGCGGGCCCCCAGCGAAGCCAGTTGCAGTGTTTTACCGCCTGGCGCAGCACATAGATCGAGGACATGTTTGTCTGCTATGGAGCCAAACAGCCGCACAGGCATGCTGGCGGCAAAATCCTGAACCCACCACTGGCCCTGTTGAAATCCGTCAAGGGCGGTCACATCTGCGGCGTCTCTGCGGATTGAGGTATCAAAAAGATGATTTGCGTCCAGGGCTTCGGCCCACTTGGCGGCGTCTGCGTCTGATCGGCAAGTAATATCCAGATATGGTTCTGTCGTCAGCGTGGCTGCGACAGCGTCGCGCGTGTCAGCACCGTACGTTTGTTCCCAGCTCTGTGATAGCCATGCAGGGAGATGCTCGCCGCCAACAGTGTCCAGCTGTTTACTCAGTGCTTCTTTTTCCCGGATGATGGTCCTTAGTATCGCATTCATCAGGTTTGCAAGACCGTTTTCCCGGTTTCTGATCCGTTTAAGAAGGCCAACGGCCAGATCAACTGCGGCATGGTCGGCGGTTCGTAACAAAAGTATCTGGGTCGCGGCTGTCATCAGAATGATCGGGAACCAGCGTGCGCCTTCTGGCCAGCCATTTTTCAAAAGGGGTGTGATCGCAGCTTCCAGCCCGCCTTTGCGGCGCAGGGTCTGCATAACAATCTGATAGGCAAGCGATCTGTCTTTGGGGTTCAGCAGGGTATGGTTCACATAGGCATCAAATGTTGTGTCCAGTGCCTGCCCTTTGTGCAGAACGGAAAATAGCACGCCTGCGGCCACCAGCCGCACATCCATACCAGCAGGCAGGGACGTTATGCCGCCAGTAGGGTCAATAACACCAGAATTTTTGTTCGTCTTGCTCATGCTGCTCTTTGACCATAATTTTGCCGGGGATGAAAGCCTTACTTGCTTTCGGTGGTGCAAACGCTAAAAAGAAATTAATCGGAAGGGGATGCTATGAAGAAGAATATTGTAATTTCTCGGCAATTTAATGGCCCACCAACTACGGGTAATGGTGGATATGTTTGTGGCCTTCTGGCTGATCCGATTTCCGGCGCTGCCGAAGCAACCTTGAAGGTGCCGCCTCCTCTTGAAGCTGACCTTGTGCTTGAAAGTGACGGCGAATCCAGCCGGCTATTGGCTGGTGATCAATTGATCGGCGAGGCGCGTAAAGTCGACCTTGATCTTGAGTTGCCGTTTGAAATTGATGCCGCTGCGGTGCTGGACGGTTTGCCTGATACGTACGGCATGTCTGAGCAGTCGCCCTTTTCTACATGTTTTGTCTGCGGGCCTGACAGGGACCACGGGGACGGCCTGTGCATCTATACACACCCCATCGACGGGCATGAAGGTGCCGTTGCCGGCCGTTGGACACTTGATGCGGGTTTTGCTGACAGTGACGGCATGGTTGATAAGCGTCACATATGGGCGGCGCTGGACTGTCCGGGGTATTTTGCCTGTTCCATAGGGGATATGGCCCTTCTTGCGCGGATGACGACAAAGATACTTGCCCCGCTGCGCTGTGAAGGTGATGCTCTTATCGTTGGCTGGACCATTGCAAAAAATGGCAGGAAACGCGATTGCGGTACGGCGCTTGTCGGCAGGGATGGTACCCTGCATGCAATTTCGCGTGGACTTTGGATTACGCTTGACCCTAGCCGGGTGGCAACGTCGTGACGGTTATCCGCCCCGGTCGCACTGGTTTTTTGGCCGGGCTACGGCCGTTTTTCGATAAACCGGTTTTTGCTAATTTCCTGTTGGGGATGTCGAGCGGTTTTCCGCTAACTCTCGTTATTTCGTTGACGGGCATATGGTTGTCACGGTTTGGAGTGGATAAAACGACAGTTGGCATGTTTGCACTGGCGACGACACCCTATGCGTGGAAGTTTTTATGGTCTCCGATTGTGGACCGTTTGGGTCTTGGACGGTTTTCCCATCTGTTTGGCCGGCGCCGGTCGTGGCTGTTTCTGATCCAGGTTTTGCTGGTTGCTCTTATTCTTGTAATGTCACAGCTTGATCCTGAAACAGATGTGGAAATGATTGCCCTGACGGTCATTGGTATCGGGTTTTTATCGGCCAGCCAGGATATTGTCATTGATGCTTACAGGATTGAAATCCTGCAAACGGAACAGCTGGGGCACGGTGCAAGCATGATCGCTTTTGGCTACCGGGCCAGTAATCTGATTGCTGGATACGGGGTTTTGATGGCGGCAGAATATATTGGCTGGTCTGCGGCGATAGCATGTCTGAGTGTTCTTGTATTGCCGGGTCTGGTTGCTGCTTTGTGGGTAGGGGAGCCGTCTTTGGGCGATGAAACCTACATAGAAGAAGAAAATGCACATCTGCCGTCAGTTGTACGCAAAGGCGCGGGGGCCTGGTTTTATGATGCTGTTGTCCTGCCGTTTAAAGAGTTTCTGACCCGCGAAAATGCTATCCTGATATTATTGTTTGTTCTGACGATGAAGGCAGGGGATGCGGTGGCTGCGATTATGACGGGGCCCCTGATCGTGGAACTGGGCTTCACGGAAAGCGAGATGGCAAATGCCAACAAACTTGTTGGTACGATTGCCCTGTGGGTCGGGATTGCCTTCGGCAGTGTTTTATATTTCCGTGCTGGCGTCTACCGGTCTTTGATGTTCACAGGTGTGCTGATGATGGTCACCAATCTGGTTTTTGCCTGGTTGTCGACACAAGGTAATGATGTGACAGCCCTTGCAATCACGATTGGTGCAGAAAACTTTGCGTCTGGTCTCGGCAACACGGTGATTATCGCCTATTTGTCCAGCCTGTGTAATCTGTCTTTCACCGCAACCCAGTATGCGCTTTTGTCGTCACTGTCCAATCAGGCCCGGTCAATACTGGGGGCGTTTTCAGGCAGCTGGGCTGAAAGCATGGGGTGGATAGACTTCTTCATTTTTTCCACATTTCTTGCGGTGCCTGGTTTGGTTATCCTGGGCTTTTTATGGTATAGAGATGTTGGAAATACAGCCAAAAAGGCTACGGAAGGACACCGTGTACCGTAACATTTTTGTCGCCATATTGTCATGAGACAGACTTGTCAGGGAGGCAAACTTCAGTCATGAAAAGATATGCGATATTACGACCAAGAATTGCTGCCGCCCAGGCAATGGCCGGTGCACGCTCCTATGTTCGGCAGGGATCTTTGGAGGTTCGGCTGGCTCGTTCGTTTCAGGAAATAAAGGCAGCTCAGAAGCTGCGCTACAAAATTTTCTATGAAGAGATGGCAGCAATGCCAGATATCAAGATGAAACTGACGCGGCGGGACATAGATATCTATGATCCGATTTGCGATCATCTGTTGGTCATTGATCATGACAAGCCTCGTAAAAAGCAGATTGTTGGTACCTACAGACTGTTACGACAGGAAGTAGCGGAACGTAACAGCGGGTTTTATTCAGCCGGTGAATATGATCTCTCGCCGCTGCTGTGTGGTGACTTCAAAGACCGTATCGGAGACGGTAAACAGTTGCTTGAACTGGGGCGAAGCTGCGTTCATGCCGATTACCGGGCGAACAGCACCATCAATATGCTGTGGAAGGGTATTGCGGAGTATCTCAAAGAACACAATATCGCGTATATGTTTGGCTGCGCCAGTTTTCCTGGTGTCGACCCCGAAGAATTTAAAGAAGCTTTTGCGTATTTGTATCACAATCATGTTGTACCAGACGACTTTCGGGTGAAAGCATTGGATCACCTGCATGTACCGATGAATACCATGGCAGCAGAGGAAGTGGATGTGCGCCGGGCCCGTCGTGCTTTGCCGCCACTGGTGAAAGGGTATCTGCGTATCGGCTGTTTTATCGGTGACGGTGCGGTGGTTGATGCCCAGTTCGGTACAACAGATGTCTTTGTGTTGCTGCCGGTAGAAAAAATAGCCAAACGGTACAGCCGTCATTATGACGTCGGTGTAGAGGCAAACGATCAGGCTGCAACCGCTTCAAACGCGTCTCAGTAATTTGGGTTTGTGTGCCTGTACCGGGCCCATGCCCGAGAGACGTCAGACTTTTTTGAAAACCAGAGTGTAGTTGTTCGCCGGCATATCGACGCAGTCGGCCAGTTCAAAGCCATGTGCGGCCGCAGTTTCCGTAACATATTCCATGTCACGAATTCCCCAATTGGGATTGCGCGCCTTCAAGGACTGGTCAAAGGCTTCGTTGGACGGTGCGGTGTGGGCACCTCCGCGTTTATAGGGGCCATAAGTAATCAGGAAATTGCCTGCCTGCAAATTTCTGCCCGCCTGTTCAAACAGGGCATGGGTGACGGCAATCGGTGCAATATGAATGAGATTGACGGCCAATACGGCTGTTACTGGCTTTGCCAGGTCGGGGAAGTCCCACGGATCAGCCAGCACGTCAAATTTTCTTGCAGGCTGGACAGTGTCCGCCTTTGCCGACTTTCGCCATGCGTCAATGCTTTCCAGACGTGCCGGGTCAATATCCGTTGGTTGCCAGCTATACGCAGGAAAGTGCGGGGCCATATAGACGGCATGTTCGCCGGTACCGCTGGCGATTTCCAGCAGACAGCCAGATGGCGGTAGGTGTTTTTGAAGGACGGCCAAAATCGGATCGCGGTTGCGCGCAGTTGCTGGCGCAACCTGTCTTTTATCGTCTGGCTCAAAGGGGTCGGTATGCATGTGGCTGCAATCAGGACCGGGAAGAGCGACTGCGCAAGCGGGAGATCAGATAAATCGGAACCACAATGGTCGCGCCCAGTAGAATATATTCAAGGCCCGTGCCCACAAGCCATCCCCACAGAGATGCGATCGTGTCACCAATCCAGCCGTAAATCTCACCGGGACTAAGTTCCAAGGAATAGAGAACGGCCCCAACAACCAAGCTCCATACGGCAAGCTTTACGATTAGTTTGACATCGAATTTGGCAGTCATTCAGGATACTCCTAACGGCCGGCTGCACGGTTTGACATGGTTTCGAGACACTGGACCGCATCTACATCCTTGCCGTCACGCGACCGGGCGGAAATAGCAGATGCTCTGAAATGTTCCCCTACGCTGGACTCGTAAAAAACTACATCCAGAACGCACTGATTTGTTTCAAACAGCATGACCTGCATGGAACCGTCTCTGCGGACCAGATCGGGTTCCCCCATGATTGTCTGCACCTGAGCGGGGGTTTTCCCCTGCAGTTCGCCCGGGTCCGCCAAATCCATCAGAGGGGCGGCTTGTTCGAAAACCTGACCGGTCTCCACCTTGGCAATGATGGGTCCATCAACGGTGTTTTCAGTTTCTTTGGCTACTTCGGGCGGGGCTTCTGCCACAACAGTCGGGGCAGGCGTGTCCGTTGAACAGGCAGCAAGACCAGCGGCGAACCCCCACAGAAGCACTATCTTGTTTTTTGTCACACGGTGTCCCTCTCGTTTGTATTTATGTCATTCCACAGTACCGGCGATATACTGTTATGGATGAACCTATCCTGAATAGCGCATAATTCCTTAGGCGTCATCAGCCAAATGGTGGAAAATGTGGGTCATGACGCTGGCTCCGATGATGGGGGCCAGCAGATTGACGAACGGGATAAGAAACAGCCCGGCGATCAGCGCGCCGCCCGTGAATACTTTTTCCTTATATTTCTTCCGCCCACGCCGGACATCTTGCATGGGCATGTGGCGCATGGCAACCAGCTCCCAATATTCCCGACCCATCAGATAGCCATTCAGTGCGATAAACAGGGCAAGGGTGCCGATACCACCGGTCAGGAAAAACAGGAATATATACGGCACAAGGGCAATTAGGTTACAGACGATTACCACCAGCATGAGTTTTGCCGAAGACAGCACTACGTCTGTTATGGGGATCTTGCGGTCGGCCCGGCGGTGCGGATAATATTCATCCTCAACCGCATCGGCGATCTGGTCTGCAATCATACTCATCACGGTTGTGGAAATGGCCGGAAACAAGATATAGGTAGCCAGACTGCCAACCAGAAAGAAACCTGCATTATCAATCCATTCGTAGCCTGATGTATATTCTTCGGGCCAGTATGCGACAGTTAAAGAAATCAGAAGAACAAGACTAAGGCCCGCGGCGGCAAGACTTGTTAAAAAAACGCTTCTGAATTTCGGATGCAGCAATTGCTGCCATGTTCGGTTAAGTGCTGTTGCAATCATTTTCCACCCTGCTGTCTAGTTTAAGCTTTATTTTCAGCCTTGTTAGGCTATTTATACTTACAGAAATAGGAAGCCGGTGCCCATTGTGCAATGTCTGAGTGGCTTTCACTACACAGAATTGGAGGGAATATGGTGCAGGTCCTTTGCATAGGAAACGCGATTGTAGATATTATTGCGCGGGTCGATGATCATTTTCTGGAGGTGCATGACTGTACCAAAGGGGCAATGATCCTGGTCGAAGAACATGAAGCGGCCCGGATATATAGTGCCATGCCGCCAGCTATACAGCGGTCCGGTGGGTCTGCGGGCAATACGGCTGCTGGTATCGCGATGATGGGTGGCAGCACAGGGTATATTGGCAAGGTGCGCGATGATCAGTTAGGGCGCATTTTCCGTCATGACCTGGAAACTCTTGAGGTGGCTTTCACAACGCCGTCTGCTGATAGTGGTCCGTCGACCGCCTCCAGTATGATTTTGGTCACGCCTGATGCACAGCGCACCATGAATACCTATTTGGGTGCCTGTGGTCGGCTTACGCCTTCGGATGTAAATGAAGACGAAGTAGCCCAGGCAGATGTGGTGTATATTGAAGGCTATCTTTGGGACCGCGAGAGCGCCAAGGAAGCCGTATTGAAAGCCATGAAAATTGCCAAAGCAAATGGCAAGCAGGTTGCGTTTACCCTGTCAGACAGCTTTTGCGTTGATCGCTTCCGGTCTGAGTTTATTGATCTGGTAGAAAATCATATTGATATTCTATTCGCAAATGAGGCTGAAATTACATCCCTTTTCCAGGTTGACAGTTTTGAGGAAGCGCTTGAAAAACTGCGCCCCCATGTGCGGGTCGCAGCGCTGACCAGGTCAGAGAAGGGCTGTATCATTCTGTCGAAAGAAGAAACCCACCAGATTGATGCCGCGCCTGCAACGGTTGTGGATACTACAGGCGCAGGCGATTTGTTTGCTGCAGGGTTTTTGTACGGCGTCACAAACGGTTACTCGCTGGCCGATAGTGGTCGTCTTGGGTCGTTGGCTGCCGCGGAGGTCATTTCTGCGCTGGGTGCCCGCCCTGATAGTGATCTGAAAGCTCTGCTGAAGACGTTGTAACTACTTCTATGGGATGGAACGGGGCGTTTTTAGCCCCACGGCCCTTTTCTGTCGCCAGATGTATCTCCGTGTGTGGTTGGGACGCCTGACTGCCCTGTCGGACGGGATGCTGTTCCAGTGTCGGGTCGCGGGCCGTTTTCCCATACGCTTGTAGGCCTCTGCTGTGCAGGGGCGTGATGCCGGCGGGACGCAGGTCCCATTTCGGATGCCAGTAGGGTCAGTCGTCTGATCCGCTCTTCCATTCTTGGGTGGGTGGAAAACAGCGAATCGAACGATTTACCACTTAGTGGATTGGCAATGAACAGGTGAGCAGTCGCTGGGTTTTGTTCCGCGACCGGGTTCGGGCGCATGCGAGTGCCGCGACCAAGCTTGTCCAGGGCGCTTGCAAGGGCTGTTGGATTACCGCAAATTTCAGCGCCGGTTTTATCAGCAGCATATTCTCGGGTTCGCGAAATAGCCATTTGCACCACCATAGCGGCCATAGGGGCAAAAATCATGATCAATATCGATCCCAAAAGGCCCAGTGGGTTATCCCGGTTATTGCCGAAAAACAGCGCAAAGTTCGCCAGCATAGAGACCGCACCCGCCAGCGTTGCAGTAACGGTCATGGTCAGCGTATCGCGATTTTTCACATGTGCCAGTTCATGGGCCATAACCCCTTCGACTTCGTCTCTGTTCAGCAGCCGTAAAAGCCCTGATGTGGCAGCAACTGCGGCATTTTCCGGGTTGCGGCCTGTGGCGAATGCGTTGGGCTGGTCGCTCATGATGACATAGACTTTTGGCATGGGAAGTGCTGCACGGCGGCTTAGATCTGCAACCATGGCAGTCAGGCCAGGTGCATTCTGCTCGTTAGCAGGCTGTGCACCGTGCATACGAAGTACCATTTTGTCAGAATTCCAGTAAGCAAATGCGTTCATACCCAGTGCAAAAAGCAACGCAAAAACAACCCCGGTCGTGCCTCCCAGCATAAAGCCGATGACAAGAAAGAGTGCGGTCATAGCCGCCATCAACATTGCAGTACGCATCATACTCATTCGAACTAATCTCCAACATGCCAAAATAGGTCTTCTCTATAATGTGGGTAAGATCAACTTTGGTTCAAGTAGCTGTAATTTGTCTGGAATTTCGATTGTAAATTTGTATCCTGAAAGGGAATGGGAGAAAGATTATGTCGGCGTTAACCCAGGCGTCCCTACTTGATAGAGATAAAATATATCCGGCGATCGGAACCTTTCTCGCAATCACGGCACTTTTGTGCGCGATTGTGTCGACGATTATTGTCGAAATGGGATTAAAGAAGTTTTATCTGGCGCTGTTGATGTGGACGCCTGCGCTGGCCGCTTATCTGACAATGAAACTATTCCGGAAAAACTGGCATATGCTGGGTATTGTACCCTGCCGGTCCCGGCCGCTCTTTTGGTCGTATCTTTTGCCGCTTCTATATGGCGGTATGGCGTACGGATTGATCTGGGCGCTTGGACTTGGTGCTATTGGCAATGAAGGTTTTTACAAGGAAGTTGCCTATTTAACGGGTGCGGCCGGATGGTCTGAAACCCGGTTGATAATCACGGGCTTCATATTGCTTGGGACCATAGGTATGCTTTGGCACATCACCACTTCGTTTGGTGAGGAGCTGGGCTGGCGCGGGTTTTTGGTGCTGCAATTATACCGCAAAATGTCCTTCTTCTGGACGGCGGTATTTTCAGGTCTGGTATGGGCGTCGTGGCATATGCCGATCATTCTTTTCGCGAATTATAATGCAGGGCCAGAAGGGCTTTGGATACAGGTGGTGAATTTTACCATTTTGTGCGTGTCCATGTCTTTTCCCATGGCATACTACCGGATAACGTCCGGCAGTGTGTTGCCTGCTACTTTGATGCATGCAGCCCACAATGTTTTTGTGCTGTCTTTCTTTCACCCGCTGACACTTCGGTATGATTTTCCGGTGCGCTATACTGGGGAATTCGGGCTGATA
This sequence comes from Kordiimonas sediminis, assembly GCF_014656395.1. Lineage (GTDB taxonomy): Bacteria > Pseudomonadota > Alphaproteobacteria > Sphingomonadales > Kordiimonadaceae > Kordiimonas_A > Kordiimonas_A sediminis. The sequence continues at coordinate 704,814 of NZ_BNCI01000001.1, read as the reverse complement.
TTGCCGGCGGTAATCGCGCTCTTTGCGCTCTTTTACTGGAACAAGGCATCAAAAGAGGGTATCAGCGGACCAATCCACTGACACAGCGGGAAAAGACTGATGACTGACAAAGCTACTGTAACACCCTCTGACAAGGACGACGCCGATATTGCTTCTTCTGACACTGGTGTAAATGCAGACCCCAAACAGGATACAACATCCGGAACCCAGCCACGGGAAGTTGGGGGCCAAAAAGGGCCAGAGCCAACACGCTACGGTGACTGGGAAAAGAACGGTATCATCTCAGATTTTTAAATCCGTTCCCTGTAGGCTTAGCCACACCCGGGCTGGCAAGGCCCTGCCCGAGTGCAACCATGATACTGTCTATTAGAATGGGTTAAGGGTGTATCCGTCCTGCTGCAACTGTGCGTGGGCGGTCATGGCCGAGAGGGCCATTTTAATTTCTGGCAGTTTATTATCCGTTGTGATGCCGCGGGATGCAGCACTTTGACCACAAAGATACAGATGAACGCCGTTCGCGTTCAGTGCCTTGATCAGATCAATATTGCCGTTTTCCTGTCCAGTTTTTTCGCGGTACGTGGCAGCATTTGCAGCGTCCAGCGTGGCATTGCCGTGCAGAACAAGGGCAACGGTAATATTCTCAAGCGGTACACCAGCATCTACATGCATGTTGATAAATCGTGCAGCTTTATCAAGCGCGCGGTTAACTTCCCCCGGTTTCGCCGCAGGAATGATGTCAAAAGCCACTTTTAGTTTGAAGTCATCAGGCAGGGGGTATTCGTTATTGACCACCGCAATTTTTCCGTAGTCAGGGAAGACGGGGCCTTTCTTGAAGGCTGGTTCATCGGCACTGACAGAGGCACTGATCAGACAGGACACCCCTGTAAGGAATATTAAAATCGCTCGAAGCATAACAAAGACCCTTTTGGCTACTGGTGAAACACTATTTGGGGCAGTCTAGCTGCTATCTTCTGAATTTATAGTGTTTTTTCCTGGCAGATAAAAAAATGATCCTGTGCTCGGGTGCTGCCCGGTTAAGGGTAGCGCACAGGATCCAGGTATCACCTTAAGGAATAACTATTTTGTCTAGGGTCGTTTTGCGACTTCCAGTGGGCCAAGCGTATCGAAATACTCATCGCGATTGTTCATACCTTCGTGAGGGAAGATATGACTGGCATCGCGGAAACTTTTCAGAGGTTGCCCAAGTCCCATAATGCCGCGTTCCCGACCGCGACGAACACGGTCAAAGTCCACTTCGGTCAGAATGATTTCTTCCTTGGTGCTGGCCTTATGGAGAATTTCACCGTCAGGTCCGGCAATCAGGCTTTGGCCCAGCCCTTGTTGGCCGGTGCCGTTTACATCAATGACATAGCATTGTTGCTGTGCGGCGGTTGCGCGGATCATGGCTTGTTCGACCTCCCGGTCCTGTGTATCGGTCAGTGTGGGGTGCAATAAAACTTCGGCGCCTTTGCTGATCATTGCACGGGACAGTTCCGGGAACCACATGTCGTAGCAGATATACAGGCCAAAGCGGCCGTAATCCGGGATATCGAAAACACAGATATCTTGCCCTTCGGAAACGCCAGCTTCATAGGGATAGAAGGGATACATTTTGCGGTATGTTGCAATGATGTTCCCGTTCGGGTCGATCACTGGCGTGGTGTTATAGACCTTGCCCCCTTCGTCCTCAAAGATCGAACCGGGGATAAGCCAAATACCCAGGGATTTGGCCAGGTTGCATAGACTGTCCTGCGCATCAGCAAGCCTGGGTGTGCCGGATTTAGCGCCTGCACCGCACAGCGCCAGCTCGCTCAGCATGACCATTTGAATGAAGGGATACCGGGCAACTGCAGTACGCACTTTTTTCAGGATCAGGTCCATATTGTTGCTGCTGGCAAGATCAAGTTGCAACGACGCGATAGTAAAGACGGACATGGTTTGATTTCCTTTATCAAGTATTGGCGCGGTCAAGGCGCAAAGCAGGTGACAGGGCGAACAGGGCACACAGAACAAGTGCCCCTGCCGCCAAATTGATTATCAGTGTGAAATTACCTTCGCCGACGACCATGGCGCCGATCAGCGGTCCACTGGCAAGCCCCATTTTGGAGATAACTCCCCCAAGTGCGGCCATCTGGCCGTGGCCGTCAAAGGCAGCAATCAGTCCCAGAAAATAAGACATGCAAAAAGCCCAGGTCATACCGGTAACGGTATTGGCAATGAAGTAGACGGCAGGTATTTCTGAAAAATGAAAGGCCAAAGTAAAGGTTGCGGCCAGTCCGACGCCGACCATCAGGGGTAGCAGGCGCCCATATCTGGTACCCACACTATAGACCAGAAGGGCACCTGATACTGAAATCAGATTGGCAACCGCCAGCAGATTTGACAGTTCCGACATGGTGTACCCACTGTCTTTTCCCAGCTCAAAAGCATAGTCCGCAACCCCCATATTGGCGGTTTGGAAAAGGAAAATAGCCGCCAGCGTCAGGAGTAACGGCACGAGCATTACAGACGACTTTTTACCGTCAGGGCGCGCAGGTGCTTTCTCTCTTGGTGGATAGTCCGGGATGAAAGGCACCATAGCAAGCGTGATCAGGCTGAAGGTAATCAGCGCGCCAAAGGCAGCCGCATGTCCAAAAAGCCCAACAAGTTTGGGGACAGTGAAAATGCCTACGCTGCCAAACGTATATTGAACCGCAAGTAACATGCCGTAGCCTTTTTCTGGCGACTGCATCCGTGCAATGACCGACAGGCCAAGCCCGACCAGAAACCCACCGATAGAGCCGTGAAAGAAACGGATTGCTATCAGGAAGGTTTCGTCAGCAATCTGGAAAGAAATTACATCGGTCAGTATCAGTGTCGGCAGGACAAAATAGGCAGTTTTCCGCCAGTTCATATGCTTGACTAATAGCACAGCGATAAAGGCACCAAAGGCAGCACCATATTTGTTGGAGCTGGTTATATAGCCTGCACTTTCCCGACTGAGCCCCAGGCCGTCGACAAAGGCAGAAAGAAATGACCCGCCCAGATTGACATAGAAAAGTCCAGCCGTTGACAGGAAGGCAAGAAATATTGCGGCAGCCAGCCCGTCTGGTGTCAGATGTCTGGGGTTTGTTTTGATCGGGGCGGTTGAAGTATCAATCATGACTTTTTGCTCCTGCAGATGGGGCGCAGAGAGTGCAGGGCAGCTACTGCGTCCGCAAAACGGTGCACGCCGCCGTCACTGAAATAATAATAGACATCGCCAGTAGGCAGTAGCACCACTGAAATGCCGCCGTATCCCGACATAAAGGGGATCTGTGTTCTGTCTGTACACTGTAAGTGCTCGGTTGCATCCCATGCCCAAAAGCCGTTGGCGTAGCGGAGGGTGTCCCCTGCGGGCAGACCTGCTACCTGGTCCGTGTGCTGTAACGCTTCATTCAGCATGTCCGTATCCAGACTATCAACGAGGCGCGGATCATCGGCCGCAAGTGCATGGGCAATCGCCGCGATATCTGATCGGGTGAAGACCATACCCCAGCCTGTGTTTGGAATGTCGTCTGTTCGTCTGACGGTATGTGTCAAAGCCGATAGATCAAGCGCACGCCATAGCGGTACGATCAAGTCCTGGTAGAAATCTGCCTCTGGCCGTCCTGTCTTTTCCCGCCAGAAAGCCTGCATGGCCGCGCCCAGTATAAAGTGATCCGATGTCCGGTAGACAAAGGTCGTCCCCGGTTCAGCCTGTTTGGGGTAATTGTTGCAGGCAAAATCCAGCTTCTCAGGGGCAGTTTTTTTGCTGTTGAATGCGTCAAAACCCTTTGTCTCGTCCATGTGCGGTGCAGCTGACACAAAATGTCCGCTTGCCATCCCGAGAAGGTCAGCCAATGTGACATCGCCCCAGCTTTCACAGGCGGGTATATAGTCGGAAACATGTGTGTTCTTCGCCCCAGGATAAAGTTTTTCGAGCCGCATTAAACCAATGCCGCCCACAAGCGATTTCGCCAGGGAGAAAGACATCAGAGGCAAGCGGTCACACGGCTGGTTGCCGCGACATGGGCCGAAATAGTGCTGTCCATCAATCACACCGCCGTACGTAATCATGTCGGACGGGGGTATGTGAGATTGCTGTGCCATCATCGCAGGTACCGGTGCAGGCAGGCTGGAAACCGGCATTGCCCCCTGGGTCCCTCCTGGTGCAACTGTCATCATGAGATATAAGGATGCCGCAATCATGGAGACACCCCAGGATTTATGTCTGTGTTGATGCCTGCTGCGTGGAGCGCCTCTATAAGGGGTTTCAGGCCGTCCTTATAATGCTGCCACTTTCCAACAGATGACGTATAGACCTTTTCCCGGACCTGTGCAGCGCTGGCGGTGGCGCTTGGTGTCGAGTTCTGGTGAAAGTCCAGAACCGTGTCTTCCCAGTCAAGGCCACAGTACCCAAGTATCCTTTGGCTTTCGCCCTTTGTGTTCGTGACCAAGTCCTCATAGTGCACATCAAGAATACGGTCACCAAGGTGGCTGCGCCAGTGGTCCATCAACTGACTGTATGCGCCGTAGTATTGAGCGAGATCGTCAAAGTCGTAACTGAAGGGGTGCCCCATTCCGAAAAGCGTTTTATACATGGCATAACAACTATCCACGGGATCGCGCACCAGATGGACAATACGTGCAGATGGCATCGCGCGCGCAATCAGCCCAATATAGAGAAAGTTCGCGGGGGTTTTGTCTGTCAGAAAGGGTGTTGGTTTCAGGCGTGCCCGGGTTGTCTTCTCGTAGGTTTCGGCCAGTTTTGTGAAATCAATGTTGGCAGACTGGCGGATCAAATCCGATTTACTGTTAACCGGCCCGGCCAGCATCATCATTGCCATTGCAAGATCATTAATTTCACCAAGACTATCAGCAGACGAGTGGCTTGTGATAAGCCTGTCGACCAGCGTCGTACCGCTGCGCGGCATACCCAGAATAAATATCGGACCGCCTTCTGGTGACGGCAGGTTTTTGTCGCATTCATTCAGGAAAGAGGCGTCCATGACACCCGCGATTTCTGCCATGGTCGCAACATCGGCCCGAACATCATACTGCAGATGCTTGCGCCGCAGGGTGGCTGCTGCCTGCAAGTGGGAGAAAGAGGCAGGATATTCGCCGAGGTCTTCCAGTTCTTTGGCAAGCGCATAGCCGACCTGTATGTGGCCAGCATGGTTTGGAATGTCGCCCTTTAGCTGCTGTTCCAGCTCAGCAACATGATTGTTATCATGTGTCTGTTTTCGAAGGGTCGCGCGGTTATAGTAAGCGTCATAATCTGCGGGGTTGCGGGCAAGTATTGTATCATACTGTTTTTCGGCCTCTGCCATATCGCCCCGGTAATTCAGGGCAACAGCATAATTGAAGGCAACGGCATTGTTATCTGGTGCCAGCTTCACGGCTTTTTCATAACAGGGGAAAGCTTCGTCAAACATCGACATTTTTGTCAAAAGGTCACCAACCTGAACCAGAAAGCCGGCACTGGCGGACGGCATGTTTTTAAGGTCGAGAAGGGACTGGATAGCTGCGGCAATATTCCCTGTCTGTATCAAGGCTTCAACCCGCATAATATGCGCGGCATCCAGTTCAGGAAATACCCCCAGTAAATGATCACAGGACTGAAGGACATTTTGAAAGTCGCCCGCAATTTTGGCCACCCGTGCGCGACAGAGCCACGCGTCCTTGTCCCGGGGATAGGACGCGGTCAAGTCTGCTGCCAGCGACTGGGCGGCTGAGATCTGCCCGGACCGTACAAGGCCGGTGATTTGGGGTATGACGGACGATATTTGCATGTCTGATCCAACGCTTGATACCTGATAAGGCACCGATAATGCGTTATATTGAGGCGGGAAGAAAACCCTTCCCGCCAAACTCTTTGCTTAGAAGCTGTATTTAGCAGCCAGACCGAAGGTGCGCGGCAGAGTAATTTCTGCCTTGGCGCCGCTACCAAAATAGTTCTGGGCAGGGTCTGTTCCCATGTAAGATTCGCTGTATCTTGCGGTTACACCTCTGTTGTTAAAGAGGTTTTTCACAAACAGCGTGATATCAACATCGGACACGCGCACTGTGGTTGCGGCATTGATCAGGGCAAAGCCTTTGTGGGTTTGACCGAATGACGGATGATCATTGTCGATATAGTTTTTGGTCTTGCTTTGCAGATACCCATCAATGCGGAAGATTGTTTCATAGCCACCAATCTCAGCAGTATAGTCTGCGCTTGCGCTGAACATATGTTTTGGGACACCCGGCAGGGAGTTGCCGTCGGCTGCGATGACAGACCCCGTTGGGGCAAGAAAATCTTCGCTTAATTTGGAGTTTAGATACGCATACCCAACGGTGTAGTGCAGGGCTTCTGTTGCCTGTCCTTCCAGTTCAACCTCGAGGCCATAACTGCGTGCCTTGTCACCGTTTGCGACAGTGAAAAAGCCCCAGTTGGACGTTGCCGTGTTAATTTGCGGATTGGTCCAGTCAACATAGAATGCGCTGACTGTATAGCGGAATGCATCCGACACACCCTTGGCACCAATTTCATAGTTGACGACGCTGTCTGATCCAAAAGACAGCCATGCCGGATCTTCGGCGAAATAGCCGATTGTTGGAACGGCGGTCGCGCCACCACGCCGATATCCTTCAGAGACCGTGGCATACAGTTTTGTGTCGTCATTCATGTCGTAAGACAGGTTCAGTTTGAACAACGCGTCCTTTTTGCCTGACTTCTGATCAACAATCTCTGCCGGGGCAAAGAGGCTGTTCCAGAAAGGCAGATCAACACGCGCATCGGCCGATACAGAGCTATCAAAATACCGAATGCCACCAGTTACGTGGAATGCATCGGTCACGTCATAGGTGATTTCACCATATAGTGCCTTTTCTTTCACCCGTGTCAGGCTATCAAAGTCAAAGTCATTGTCGGTGTCGGAATAACCGTAACCGTCAGACATCCAGCCAAAAACGGTGGACGCCCATGCCTTGTAGCCAGCAAGAGTTGACACCTGATCTGCTTCCAGGTCCTGGTCCTGATAGTAACCGCCGACAACCCAGTTCAAAGGTCCGTCACTGTTTGAAACCAGACGGACTTCCTGAATGAAGGCTTTGTCACGGAAACCACGGTCAGCACGCGCAAGCGGCCTTGGGCTGTTGTAGTAGAAGTTCGCCAGCCAGCCTTTTTGTGCGTAAAAGCCAGTGTTTTCGCTGATCGACCTGCCGTCGCGGTCATAAACGGACGTAGAAGAGGTCAGGGTAGCGAAACCCATATCGACATTGACTTCGGCAGCAAACATTTCAAGGTCTGCTTCTGCTGGCTCCAGCTGTACCGCGCCCGCTTCATAGCGACCATAGACATTTCCGTCACCGTCCACAGCCCCTTCGGCAGAGCCGCGGCGGGCACCAACATCATCGCTTTGATGGGTGTAGGACAAAGATACGTCAAATGCATCGCTTGGTTTGAAAAGTGCTGTAACGCGTAAGAAGTCTGTTTCTGCTTCGTCGGCATCCTTCACGGAGGTATAGCGTGCGTCTGTATCGGTGACATCGCCCGGGACAACAGGGGCCCCGTTTCCGTCCAGTTCGTAGATGTTTACATAGTCAATAATACCGGCCGTATCGACGTGACTGGCAACAGCGCGCAGGGCGAAACTGTCTGAAACAGGGATGTTAAGCACGAGATCGGTTGTCCAGCTTAGCCCGCCAGACCCGTCCGTTGTGCTGATGGTGCCAGCAACAGATCCTTCGAACTCTTCCAAATTTGGCTGGTTGGTAATGTAACGTACCGCACCGCCCAAAGCGCCAGAGCCGTACAAGGTTCCCTGCGGTCCACGCAGTACTTCTACCCTATTCAGGTCCTTCAGCATCATGTTGGAGAAGATCGGTGTGTCATTGATGTAGGTTGCAACGGTTGGCCCGGACGTTACAGGCACATCGCCGCGAAAGGCACTATCAACATTCAGGCCGCGAATACGGATGCCGTTGACTTGCGATGCGTTACGGGCACCGCGGTCAGCGGTTGCGATACCAGCCATTGCCCGCAACAGTTCTGCCGCATCCACCATTTTAGCAGCGTCAATGTCAGCACCGGACATGGCAGAAATATTATATGGAATATCCTGAACGCTGGTTACACGGCGTGTTGCTGTAACCTGAATTTCCTCCAGTACGACCTGACCGTCTTCCTGCGCCAATACAGCACTGCCACCAGAGATCAGAACGGTGGAAAGTGCCGTGGCGGACAACAGGGCTTTAGACATGTTGGTGTTACTATGTGCCATATAGGCCTCCCTCAACTTTGTAAAATTTTTGAAATAGTGCCATATCAAAACTTCTAGTCAACTATAAAATTAATCTTTACTATTAAATTAGCAGGCATGCAAAAATGATTGCACTGATAAAAGTCAGCAACATCAATCGGTTAGTTCAATTCTGAAAAGTTGGGCTACAAAGGTTTGCCGCGCAGATTACGGTCCGTCAGGGTTTGATAGCCTCTATAAGGAATGCAATTTCTTCCCGGACACCCTGATATAGATCTTCTTCGGTTAAGGACTTTTGGTAGATGAAACCAAGGAAATGGTTTCGCTCAAGCCGTGTCATCATGTAGGCAAACCGGTCCGCGTCCAGTTCCTTCAGGATACCGCGTTTCATATAAATGGTCAGCGCACATGCCAGTGCGTTTGCCAGATCGTCTGCGATGGCATCCATATATCTGGGGCCGACTTGCGGGTCCGGGGTGGTGGCAACATAGGCGACAACATGGCCCCATACTTCCCGCGATAGATAGGCAAGTGTATCCCGCATGTTAGAGCAGATAATGTCGGCAAGCAGGACTTCAGGCGCCTCATTGCCTGCGCGTGTCTCGACATCGCTCAGGCGTGCTTTTGTGCCTTCTTCCCCTTTGGCGACTAAGGCCAGAAGTAATTCGCCCTTGTTCCCGTAATAATTATAAACAGTTGCAGGGGATACAAGCGCCTTGGCTGCTACTTCCTCGATGGTGGTTAGGGTAAAGCCCTTCTCTTCGACCAGTGCCTTGGCAGCTTGCTCAATTTTTTGTTTTCTTTCCGCTTTTTGGCGCGCGCGTAACCCGGTCATGTGTCTCTCCTGCTCTTTCTATACATGTAGTAGACTAAAATTTTATAATCAAACATAATTTTAGAATCAGTACAGGGCAGGCTGTGGAATGGTATAATAGCGAACAATGGGGATAGTGCCTATTGAGAGACCTGCACTATCCCCTTGCCCCCCGCCAGCACCCGGTATGGGTACTGGTTCCTGCTCCCTTTACCTTGACGTTATGTCGGTGTTCAGGCGGGATTGCAGGGTGGACCGTGTGATCAGGACATAGTCATCAATGATGTCGCGGGCATCTCGAATGGCGGTATCCAGGTTGGACCCGTCTGCCTTGATGGTGGAAGCCAGCTCCAGAAGCGGCATATATAGTTCCTGTGGCTCGCCTTGTACTTTCAGGGCAAAAAAGTTGTTTTTGTTGGAGGCGATTTCCTGCCATTTTGTGCGGATATCCGCCCAGTATGAGGCGGTATTGTGCCAATATGTGGTTGCCACACTAACAGGGTAATCATCTGCCTTGGTATAGGTATTGACGCCAACTTCCACCGCTAGTGCACGGATAGTCATGCCGTCTGTTACTAGTTTGGTATTGTCCTGTTCGTGAACCCAGCCGGTTGGGGTAATGGCATGGCGGTTGACGGCACTGATGACCTGATAATCATCGCGGGTCGTGGCATCGCGGCGCGGCAACGGACGCCAGGACCGGGCACTTTCCCATACGCTTCTGCCTTCCGTATGCTGCCAAGCGCCTAAACCGCTGTATCGTGGTGCGTCATCCACCTGATAAACGGTCTGCGACCATTTTCCCATGCTTTCTGTAGTGGAAACCTTCTGTGTTTCCCAGCCGTTGCCGCCGACAAAGGACAGCACGGTGTCTGGTTGCCACTGCCAGTCCTGACGCCAGTGTTTGATCGGGAAATATTGTTTCGGTTCCTCGCGGCTTGCCGCCACAAGAATATGCTGCAGACTGATGAAATCAGGTCTGTCTTCAATGACAAAAACAACCTCGCGTGCGTGGGAGATTTTTTGTGGCTTCAGCTCATACCCTTCCTGCAGGGAGACTGTCTCTGTGAAATCAAAGGTGACGCGGTAGGAGCCGGCCATGTTTAAGATCGCGTCCCTGTCTGCCTGCGGTGGCGTTGTGGCATTATTGCCTAGAGACGGCGCAATCGCATGATCTTGTCCTGATGTTACACCGCATGCCGTCAAGAGGGCCAAAGCCCCCATTACGGCAAGTTTTCTGATCCCTGTAGTTTTCATTAATAGCTCCCTGAAGAAAAATGACATTGATAAATAATAATGATTCTTAGTTGCAATTAAGGGATTTTCTGCTAACAGTCAACAATGATATTAATAATCATTATTAAATAAAGGCTTGGAAGTAGACTTATGAATAATCCTATTGATTTCACTATATCGTCTTTAAAGGGATTCCTTATGTCGGCCAGCGCACTGGCCAGTAGCAGTCTCATGCTCTCTGGCGCTGCGACGGCGGCGCCGAATATGGCGGAGGCACCTGCCCCCCTTGAAGAAATCACGATAACCGCCACACGCACAGAACAGTCCAGTTTCAGCGTGCCAGCCAGTGTTTCTGTCATTGGCAAGGACGAGATCAGTGACCAGATGGCCCTGTCTGTCTCTGATATATTCCAGGGTGTGCCCAGTGTGCAGTTCAGCGGTGGACCGCGCCGCAATGGGCAGGTCCCGTCCATCAGGGGAACATCGGGTGTGGGGGTCCTGGTGCTATTTGACGGTGTTCGGCAAAATTTTCTGTCCGCCCATGATGGACAGTTCTTCATTGATCCAAGTCTTTTAAAGTCCGCGGAGGTTGTGCGTGGCCCAGCCTCAAGCCTCTATGGATCAGGTGCGATGGGCGGGGTGATCTCCCTTGGTACGCTGGATGCAAGTGATGTGCTGTCTAAAGGGGAGACAGCCGCAATCCAGCTGCGGGCCGGCTTTCAGGGCGCAAGTTCAGAATGGCTTACTGGTCTGAATGTTTTTGGTCAATCAAGGGATGGTTCGCTGCAAGCTGTCGGCAGTGTCACCCTAAGGCGCGGTGATGATCTGGAGCTGTCAGACGGCAGTACCCTTGCGGCGGATGATGACATTGCCAGTAGCCTTGTGAAGATCAGAAAGGAGGTAGCAGACGGTCTGACACTGACTGGTTCCTGGATTGGCTATAGGGGCGACAGCATCGAGCCAAATAACGGTCAGGGCCTGAATGAAGGGGACCTGATGGCAAAAGATGTTAACAGCGATACGCTGCGGTTCGGTTTACAGTATGCACCGGTTGATCAAAGGCTTTTGGACATTAACGTAATTGCCTATCACACAAAGGCAGAGGTGGGCGAGGCTGATCAGGATACACCGCGCGAAATTACCCGTGCTGTGCGCACTAACGGTATCTCACTTTTCAATACCGCACGATTTACCACAGGGGTGATAGAACATGCCTTTACCGCGGGGTTAGAATATTATGAAGACCGGCAATTTGGTACCGATACCGACACGGCAGATGGTACCCGCGGCGGGGTTCCAAACGCGCAGGCACAAACATTTGGCGCGTATGCCCAGTTTGAAATGCAGGCATCAGGCAGTTGGGGGCGTGCGCTCGTTATTCCGTCGGTACGCTACGACAATTTCAAAAACAGTTCAGAGGATGGTGGCCCGAAGACCAGTGATCAAAGCGTTAGCCCCAGGCTAGGTGTTACCTATGAACCGAACGAGTGGCTGATGATGTTTGGGGCTTACGGGCAGGCTTTTCGCGCGCCATCCTTCAATGAAATATTTGCCGATGGCGTCCATTTTCAAATCCCGTTGGGGCCCGGTGTGATCGCGCCTAATTTCTTTGTCAATAATGCAGACTTGCTCGCTGAGAAGTCGACAACGTTTGAAGCAGGCTTTGGAACGCGGTTTGATGATATTCTGATGCGGGGTGACAGATTTTCTCTGAAGACCAGTTGGTACCAGTCGTCTGTAAAGGATATGATCGACTTGCAGGTGGATTTCGCGTTTACGCCCGGATGTTTTGTGCCCGGAGCCGGGGCTTGTACATCGGGTACCAGCTCAAATGTGAATCAAAACCGTGCCCGCCTAAAAGGGATAGAGCTAGAGGCTTCCTATGACAGTCCTCTTGTATTCGCCCGTGCCAGTTATAGCACAATTACCGGCCGCAATCGGGATACGGATACGTATGTCGGAGTGTTGACCCCTGATCGCTATTATCTGACCGCGGGCATAAAGTTAGGTGCAGGTGGTACCCGGATTGGTGCCCGGCTGGATATGGCGGGCAAGCATGCGCGGGTTAATGCTGCGGAGGAAAAGCGGCCCGGATACACGGTGCTTGATCTATTTGCTGTCTGGTCGCCACAGTCTGGCCCTTTAAAGGGTTTTGGGCTTGAAGCCGGTGTAGACAATGTTGGAGATACACGTGCCGAACGTGTCTTTGCTGGTGTACCGGGGATCGGACGAAACTATAAAATATCGGCCCACTGGACAGGCAAATTCTAAAGGTATAAGCAAGGTTAAGGTTGGTGCGCTGATGGTCTAAAACTGAGGCAGCTATCAGGCCGGCGGAATAACGTCGTCTGGCGCACCATAACCGATGTCGGCAAATAAAATCTTATTGATCAGATGATGCTGGACCACGGCATCACTCGCCTTATGTTGCAGGTTTCTCCAGTCAGCACGTTCGTAGACCGAGCAGGTAATACGGTAAACTGGGGCGCCGTTTTTATTCCACAACGGAAATCCAAGAGTTTTTGTCCTTATACCTTTGCCGGTTTCCAGTTCAAGAATACTGTCCTGATAGCTTATAGAGGGCTTGTCATATAATGACTTATAGAACCACCGAACGCCTGGGGCTTCTTTCTCTGACACGAGAGTGAGCACGTTTTTACCCGTGGCACCGCGGCCAAAGAGGATTTCCATATCACTGCCAATAAGCCTTAGGGTGACTTCATCAGGCATGTTGGTTTCGGTCAGGACAACGCCTGTCAAACAGGGTGCTACGTCCATGGGATTAAAGGCGGATTTCTCTATTGGCAGTGTTTGCCAGTTGCCACTGAGCGTTTCAAAATAGTTCCAGAACAAACGTAAACGGGTGTTTACGCTACAGAGTGCTTTAATGTTTGAAAGTGTGCTCACGGCATAATTGTATCTGGCACAGTGGTATCCCGCAAGAGGAATTGCAGGATGCATTATGGGGACGGCGTGTTAAACTTAGTGAAATGGCAATTAGGGCAGGTTTTTGTACAGTATCCGCAGCAACAGCAGAAGTTTGATAAACCAGTCAATAGTCCACAGAAGAAAGGAATATCATGAAGGACCGTCAGGAATCAGACAGTATGGGCACCGTCACAGTACCTGGGTCGGCATGGTATGGTGCCCAGACAGAACGCGCACGGCAGAATTTCGCGATCAGCGGGCGTCCGATGGACCCTTCTTATATCCGGACTTTACTGTTGATAAAAAAAGTGGCCGCACAGGTAAATGGTGCGCTGGGGGAGCTTGACACAAGCGTCGCTGATGCAATTTCAGGTGCTTATACACAGTGCGTCACGGATGCGGCGATTGCGGCGCATTTCCCGATCGACCGGTATCAAACCGGGTCGGCGACCAGCACCAATATGAATGCGAATGAAGTTTTGGCCTATGTCGCACGTCAAAATTCAGGGCTGAAGGTGCACCCCAATGATCATGTAAATATGGGGCAAAGCAGTAATGATGTTACGCCGACAACGCTGCATGTAAGCTGTCTGATTGAGCTACAGCGGCATCTGCTGCCTGCGCTTGACCATCTGATAGTGGTGCTTGAGGAGAAAGCTGCGTCTTTGGCGCATATTACCAAAACCGGCAGAACCCATTTGATGGACGCCCTGCCCGTTCGGTTTGATCAGATACTTCATGCCTGGTGTGGTCAGATTGACCATGCCCGGCGACAGATTTTGTTCACGGCGGGTGAAATGCAGGAACTGGCTATTGGCGGCACGGCGGTCGGCACAGGGGTGAACTGCCATAAAGATTTTGCGCGTTTGGTGGCCGAGGGGCTGCACACGGAAACCGGAATTGAGTTCCGGGCCAGCCCCCATCCGTTTGAGCTGATCGGTGCCCAGGACCGCGCCGTGGCTTTATCAGGGGCGTTTAATACGCTTTCGGTTGCCCTGATGAAGATTGCAAATGATTTGCGCTGGATGAATTCTGGTCCTAATGCAGGGCTTGGCGAAATAACACTGGAGGCTTTGCAGCCGGGGTCGTCCATTATGCCAGGAAAGGTAAACCCCGTTGTCCCAGAGGCCGTTGCCATGGTCGCCGCCCAAACGATGGGCCTGCATACGTCCAATACCATTGCGGGGCAAAGCGGGAATTTTGAACTGAATGTCATGTTGCCGCTGCTGGCGAATAACCTTTTAGAGGCACAGACCCTGCTATCTGGTGCATGCAGCGCCCTTGCCGATAAGGCAATCGCAACCTTTGTTGTGAACGAAGAACGTGTTACGGATCAATTAGGGCGTAATCCTATCCTGGTGACTGCGCTGAATAAGGAAATTGGCTATTTGAAGGCCGCAGAGATTGCCAAAAAAGCATATAAGGAAAACCGACCTGTGCTGGATGTGGCCGCAGAGGAAACAGACATTCCAAGAGATAGATTACAGGATCTTCTGGACCCCCGGCATATGACCTAGCCGGGAACCCTTTTTTAACTGTGCCTCTATGATGCAGCGAAGTGTGCTCTTACCCAGTCTGCATTTGCCAGCGGACGCATAGCATCTTCCGGCAGTGCTGCGGAGATGGACTTGATTGTTTCCGTGATCAGCATAGCATTGGTGGGGGCCAGTTCGCCCGACGGCAGCCAGCGATTATTTTCAAACCCCAGGCGTACATGCCCAAAGTTTTGTACCGCGCGCAGTGCTGCCTGATGTTCGGTTTTGCCGAAACAGCAAACAGACCAGGGAAAGTCGGTGGACGGGCACGCTTGCAGGAACGCATCAAGTTCGCCCGGATCACCGGTTAAGGAACTGCTGTAACGGCCCAGTACAAACAAGGCTGACGGTGTATCATCGCCGAAAACGCCGTCCTTGCGGTACGTGTCAAAGCGGATAACGTCTTCAGGTGAATAGAGAATATATTGTGGCCAACAATCAAAGGACCGAAGGTTCGAGAAGAAAGCGGATGCCTCAGACAGGCAACTATCGTCGGGGCAGAGCTCCCTAAGTGCCAGCGATACCGCTTCTGGCTTCAGATCGTTCACAAGGGCCATTTGCTGGTGGCGGTCATACATGCCCACGGCTTCTGTCGTGACCTGTAACACCAGTTTGTCGCCAACAGCTTGTTTGATGGCAGACAGTGCAGCGCGGTACAGATCGGCATCCAGGCTATGCTGATTATCCGCGTCCCGGACATGCAAATGCAGGACGGAGACCCCGGCTTCAAGAAGGTTTTTGGCTTCCTCTGCCAATTCAGTCGGTGAAATCGGCAGACCAGCGTGATCTGCCTTTTGCAGGCGAGCGCCGTTTGGGGCGCTCATGACCATCAGGGGCGTTTTTGAATGTATATTAGTCATGCTCATGGAAACACGGCCTTGACGATTGTTTGCAGCTTTTCTGCCAAGAGGCTGAAGTCATTGGCTTCTGCAATCAGCGGCGGTGCAAACAGAATGTGCGGCACAGACTCTGTGCCTATTTTGGCGGTACCGGGATAGCAGATCAGTCCTGCTTTCATAGCCTCGGCCTTCAGTTGTTTAGCGATCGCGGCACCATTTTCAAAACCGCTCTTGGTTTCTGTGTCGCTGACAAATTCAACACCGTAGAAAAAGCCTTTGCCCCGAATGTTGCCTATATGGGCGCAGTCAGCGGTTGCTTCTACGAGAGCATTTTTAAGCATGACTTCTTTTTCAAGCGTGCCAGAGAGAAGGTTCTCAGCATCAATGACTTCCTGAACAGCCATGCCGGCGGCGCAGGACAGGGCGTGTCCGACATAGGTATGGCCATGTTCAAAGTGTTTGTGGGCCATTGCTTCGGGTATTTTCTGCCTGACAATGGTGGCGGCAAGTGGCGCGTATCCGCCGGCTATGCCCTTTGCCAAGGTTACAATATCAGGTACGACACCTTCATCTTCGTGGGCAAAAAACTTGCCGGTACGTCCACTGCCGCACATGATTTCGTCAGAGATCATCAGAATATCATATTTATCGCAGAGCGCCCGGACGGCTTTCAGATAGCCCGGGACATAGGGAACAACCCCCAGAGACGCACCGACAATAGGTTCGCATATGAAAGCCGCGATATTGTCCGCACCGGTTTTGCAGATGGTGTCTTCGAGTTCTTGTGCCAGTTTCGCCACATAGGCTGCATCAGTTTCCCCAGTTTCCTGGTTTCTGTATGCATAACAAGGGGATACCCGTGGCCAGTCCAGGAGAGGTGCTGCGCTGGCCACCCGGCGATCCGGGTTACCACTGATGGAGAGGGTGGCAAGGGTGTTGCCGTGATAGCTGTTTTCACGGCTTATGATGATTTTCTTGGATGCCTGATCACGTGCTGCCCAATATTGCCATGTTAATTTGATGGCTGCTTCGTTGGCTTCGGACCCACCAGAGGTGAAATAGACCCGTGCGTTCTTCTCGGTAAAGCGCGCCGCCAGCTTTTCTGCCAATTGCTCCTGCGGTTCATTGGTAAAAAAGGCTGTGTGAGCAAATGCCATGCTATCAAGCTGTGCATGCATACGGCCAAGCACATGGGGGTGGCTGTGTCCAACAAGGGAAACAGCGGCACCGCCGCTCATATCCAGCCAGGCTTTGTCGTGTGCATCCCTGATAAACATACCAGAAGACTGAGTAGCAACCGGATAGCCAGTAACCGGAGAGCGGTATAAAACTGATGTCATTTCTTTAAGGTCCGAAAGTTTGTTCAACCATTTTGGTGTAGGAAAACCATACGCCCGGCCTAAGGCACCGGCAAATTGATAGTTTTGTTGTTTGCATAGGGAATATTTATATACCATGGTGCAATCGAACAGGGACAAGACCGTACATATAAAAAGGAGAGAACGGTGAATTTTCGGCAGACGGAAGTGTTTTACGCTGTCATGGTGGAAGGTAGTATTACAGCTGCTGCCAAGAGTTTGGGTATTTCCCAGCCATCCGTCACGACAACGATTAAACAGGCAGAAAAAACACTGGGTTTTCGGCTTTTTGAGCGGGAAGGTGGCCGTTTAATTCCGACATCAGAGGGACGGATCCTTTTTGAAGAAGCGGAAAGAGCCCATGATGCGCTGTTTGCGCTGGACCGTTTATCCAACAAGTTGCGCGAAGGGCTGGCAGGCCACGTCAGGATAGCAGCAACATCATCTCTGTCACTGGAAGTAATGCCAGATGCTTTGGTTGAGTTCACACACAGTTATTCGAATTACACAGTGGATGTGTCGACCTATAATACAGACGAAATTCTGCGCCGACTAAGCGCGCGGTCAGGTACCTATCATATTGGCTTTACCTTCGGCACGGGAACGCTTGAAGGGGTGTCGTCCACATTGATCGGGAAAATTGGTTTATACGCTATTATTCCTGCCAGTTGGCCGGTGTCACACCAAAAGACGGTACAGCGCCTGTTTGAAGATAAAAAGCCCTATATTGCTGCGTTTCAAAGCACGCCGCTTGGGCAGGCTGTTGGGACGTATTTACGGTCCATACAGGTAAATCCGGTCCCTGTTGTTAATGCGCATTCGCACCAGTTGGCTGTGGATCTGGTGATGCGGGATGCGGGTTTTACCATTGCTGATTCGTTGACGGTTCATAAATTACTGCAGTCGCCAGACGCCAAACGTGCCCGGATTATTCCACTGCCCTCTGCGCCGCAGGTCTCCGTGACTGCGATTTTTCCGGGCGGCAGAACTCTTTCTAACCCGTCCCGGCACTTTCTGGATGTTTTCCGCCAGTCATTCCGTAAGGTTCTGGATACTGTTGATGTCCGACTTTGATGGTTTGCTGCCTGTGGTAATTGCGCAATTTCGCTGAACAGTATGATGTCCTAACGCTGTATCCTGCTTGGTGTGCAGGCATACAATAGAACTGTGTCTTTGTCCTGTTCGGCGTTGACGACTGTGTGCGTCACCCGTGCATCAATATGAAACGAATCGCCCACGGTCAGGGTTTCCTGAAGGTCGCTGTTTTCAAACCTTACAGATCCGTCAAGTACATAAAGGAAAATTTCGCCTTCTTTTGGGGCGATTGGTAATGGCTCTTTCGGTGCCAGCCGTACTTTCAGGACATCCAGATTTTGTCCAAACTCAATTTCATTACTAAGCTGAGTAACTGTCAGCTGTGCCGTGTCTTCAAGCACTTGGGGGTCGTCGGCTTTTTTAATTGGGTTGGGCGCTGTGATTGCTTCGGTAAAATATTCAATTGAAACACCAAGTGCCTTCGACAGTGTCATCAAGGACATTAACGATGGTACGGTCTTGTTCCGTTCAGCCAGTGAGATAAAAGATGCTGATAGGCCGGAAGTTTTTGCAAGTAATTGCAGCGTCAGGCCAAGCTCTTTGCGTCGGTTATGTATGCGGTCACCAATAGCCAAGCTGGCTGCAAGGTCCTTGGAACTCATGCCTGTCCCTTCATTTGTATTCTTTTGCAGCAGCTTAAATATCATCGGATCTAATTCTGTTTTGTGCTTGATGCAGCCATCTAAACAGTAAGTTTACCGATTTTCAATAAGGCACTGATCTTTATTCAAATTTCACTGTCAAGCGAGTGACTGTACTGAAGTTCTATCCTTTAAATTTCATCTATTAAAAAATTTAATATGCCTTTTTGACTGCGTATGAATGGCGACCTGTTGTCCGCACAATCTTTATGTCTATAGGAGGCAAAAATCAAAAAATTCAACAAATACAATATTTTAAAAAACATTATCCGTCAAATAAATCACCGATGGATGTCAAGTATATCTATTGTTCCGACGTTTTTACCTAGCCCAATATGATTTGACAACGTTAAAAATTTATAGCATTAAAAATTTCAATGAATATAAAAATTATTTAAACGAGCAAGAACGTGGAGCGGGCGTGCGGACCATATTTCAAGGGAAAGCACGGTAATGGGATAGATATCTGGGAGGATAAACGACATGTCGGATATGGATTTATTTAAAGTTTCTAAAAGACAAAGATTGATTTCACTAAAGATGGGCGTAGCAGGCTTTGTGTTGACTGCGCTGGCCCCTGTCGGGACTGTAAGTACCGCTTACGCAGCAGACGAAGCCGCTGATCTTGAAGAAGTAGTGATCATTGGGTCTCGCGTAAAAGGCCGGACTGAGCTTGAAAGTAATGTACCTGTCGATGTTATCGGCGGGGAAAAGCTTCGGGTGACAGGCTATACAGACACAAACAGTATGATTGAACGTCTGGTCCCAAGCGTGAATTTCCGTAAAACCACCGGGACTGATACGTTGGATCACCAGCGTCCCATTACAATGCGGGGTCTGCCGCCGGGCATGTCACTGGTGCTTTTGAATAAGCAGCGCCATCATCCTAGCGCCATGATGTCTATTTGGGGTCAGGCTGGCGGTACCAACGGTGTCAACCTTGATACGATACCGGGTTTCGCGATTAAACGTGTTGAAGTACTGCGGGACGGTGCAGCAGCCCAGTACGGTGCTGATGCCATTGGCGGCGTTGTAAACTTTGAACTGCAGGATGCGTCTGAAGGGGGGCAGATCCAGGTCAATTACGGCATGTATCATACGTCGGTAACCGGTATTGAAGATCTGGCAAGTGTTCATGCAAACAATGAAACCGGCCAGTTAGAATTCACTGGTACCGGCGAAGAGATGAAAATCAATGACGGCGGCACTGTCACCGTTGATGCTAACTACGGGCTTGGTGTTGGTGACGGCGGCTTCTTTAACATCAGTGCGGCGTATAAAAACCAGAACCATTCAAACCGTGGTGGTTTTGACGCACGTCAGATGTTTGACAAAATTGAAGACCCTGTAACTGGCGAAATGATTTTTGACCCCCGTGAGGAAACGGTAGAGCGGTTCCGCATGCGTTACGGCCAGTCTGAGCTTGAAAGCGGTAGCGTGCTGTATAATTCGGAAGTGCCGATTTCTGAAAATCTGCGTTTCTTCAGTATCGGTAAATATTATAAGCAAGACAGTCTAAGTTGGGGCTACACACGCCGTCCGAATGACAGCCGGAATGTCAGCGAAATTTATCCTGAGGGTTATACACCGCGCATCAATGTTGAAATCACAGACTGGTTTGCCAATAACGGCCTTAAGGGTGAGATTGATGGCTGGGAGTCTGATCTTAGCTTCTATTACGGTAAAAGCCATATTACTACCTGGATTAAGAATACGCTGAATAGGTCTTATGGTGTTCACAGTAAAACTGACCTCTTCAACGGTGTTCAGAAACAGCGAGATTGGTATCTCAGTTTTAATTCTGCAAAGCTTCTAGAAGGCGCATTTTTTGGCCGCGATCTGAACGTTGCCTTTGGCGGTACGTACCGGGACGAACGTTTCGAGATTGAGCCGGGTGAGAAGCAAAGCTGGCATACTGATTTTGATCGCAACGCGGATGGTTCGCCAGCCTATCTGCGTGACGGTGATGGTAACCTGGTATTGGACGGTGACGGCAATCCCCAGGTGACTTACTCATACCCAGGCGGGTCACAGGTACTGCCTGGTTTCAGCCCTGAAAATGCAGTTGTGGGCAAAAGAAACAGTTTTGGGGCGTATGTTGATCTGGATACCGATCTGACAGAAGACTGGAATATCGGCGTTGCTGCCCGTTACGAAGATTATAGCGATTTCGGTTCCACGTTTAATGGGAAATTTGCGACACGCTATACAATTCAGGAAGGCTTGAATCTGCGCGGGGCGATCAGTACTGGCTTTATGGCGCCGTCACTGGTGCAAAACTATACGCAGTCAACCAATACAGAAATCAGTGATGGTACTCTTTTTGATATCTCGCTGTTTTCCACGACCAGTGATATTGCGCAGGCGCTGGGAGCGCGCAGTCTGAAGCCAACTAAGTCGACCAATATTTCGGTCGGTCTGGCAGCTGCCCCAATCGATGGTCTGACGGTCAGTCTTGATTTCTATAATATTGAAATTCGGGATATGATCCGCCGCAGCCGTTTCCTGAATGGCCCAGACGTGGATCAAATTCTGGCTGATGCGGGACTGACAAGTCAGGCAAGCTATTTCCAGTATCAGGCAAATGTCTATGACCAGCGTGTCCGTGGCTTTGACCTTGTTCTTACCTACGCATGGGAGACGGAAAACTGGGGCGATTTCAATTTCAGCGCTGTTTATAACTATAACGACCTGAAGATCAAAAATATCAAGGATGTTCCAGAAATACTGCGCGGCAAGTTTGACGGCAGTGGTGATCCGCTGGAGCTGTTCAGCTCTGATCCTGCGCGGGTAACGGCGGTGGAAAATGCCAACCCGCCACACAAGTTGAATGCCAGTATTTCCTGGCAGCGCAATGGTCTGTCTGCACGGTTTGCCGGAACCCGGTACGGTGCAGAATTGCAGCCTCAGCAAATTCAGGAAAATGAACAGCGTTACAGCGCTGCGATCATTTACGATCTAGATGTAACCTATACCTTCGAGAATGGTATGTATCTGTCTGTCGGTGCGATGAACCTCTTTGATCAGTATCCGAAGAAAGATAATCCTGAGTGTCCGGCCAACGGATGTTCTACCTGGGACCGGATCGAATCCTTCCGTTACAGCACCGGATTTGGTTTTGAAGGACGGTTTATTTATTCCAAGCTTGGATTCCGCTTCTAGGCCTCGCAGTATAAGCAGGGGTGTTATGCGCCCCTGCTCATGCTATTTCAGTATTTTGGTTTGGCCCGGATAAATAAGACTTGGTGGTAAAATGGAAGAAACTATGACTTGGGGGATATGGTCGCTGGCCCCGCTTGTAATCGCGCTTGTAATTGCATTTAAAACACGTTCTGCTGCTTTTTCCCTGTTGCTGGGGTCGGCTGTTGGTGTGGTTATGCTGGGCACAGACCCGGCCACAGGGCTCAGTGAATTGTTTCAGTCTGCCCTTGGGAACGGTGAATTT
Organism: Kordiimonas sediminis; assembly: GCF_014656395.1. GTDB lineage: Bacteria > Pseudomonadota > Alphaproteobacteria > Sphingomonadales > Kordiimonadaceae > Kordiimonas_A > Kordiimonas_A sediminis. The sequence continues at coordinate 682,680 of NZ_BNCI01000001.1, read as the reverse complement.
ATTCGGCTGTGTCTGATTATCAGTCTCATCGGCATTCTTTTTGTGTTGTTGAAAGATTCAGGGGCAATCGCAACCTTTGCTAACAAGCTTTCCGCTAAAAGAAAAAGCCAGAAGGGTGTTGCGCTGACCACCTGGGGTATGGGCTTTTTCATTGTGGATGATTATTTCAGCCCCCTGATGACAGGCGCTGTCATGCGCCCGTTGACAGACAGGGTAAAAATCCCGCGGGAAAAGCTTGCCTTTATTCTAGACTCTACAACAGCGTCCGTTTGCATTTTGGTGCCGTTCACAGCGTGGGCAGCCTATATTGTTGGATTGATTGTCGCACAGGGTGGTCCGGTTGAGACCGCTGAACAGGCGATGCAGATTTTTGTAAACTCAATCCCGTATAATTTTTATTCCATACTATTGTTGATTTTTGCGCTGGGCATTTGCCTGAAAATCATTCCTGACTTTGGTCCGATGCGTAAGGCGGAAAAAAGGGTTGAGGAAACTGGCGCCCTGCTCCGTGAAGGCGCAATGCCGCTTATCAGTGCCGAAAGCGATACACTTGTTGAAGCTAAGGACGAAAAAGTATCCCTGTTTTGGGGCTTGGCTATGCCGGCAATCATCCTGTTTGGTACGGCAATTGTAAGCTACATAACAGTGCGCGAAGTTATGATCGCCGAAGCCTTTATGGGCGCGGTAACATACCTTTCTGTCGCGATGTTGATCCGGCGTCAGATCACCAGTGTTGATCATCTGGTGACGATTGCAACGCGCGGGATTAAGGATGTTGTTCCGGCTCTTATAATTATTGCCCTTGCTTACTGTATCAATGTGGTGACCAAGGAGCTTGGGGCAGCGAACTTTCTGATTTCACAGACCGAAGGCCTGTTAACCCCGGCGCTTCTGGTTGCAGTGACGTTCATGCTGACAGCTTTCATTTCTTTTTCCACGGGGACAAGTTGGGGCGCCTATGCCCTGATGGTGCCGATTGCACTGCCCGTGGCCTATAGTTTCACCGGCAATCAGATTGATCCGCTTGTTTTCAAGACAATCGCGGCGGTTGCGGGTGGCGGCATATTTGGTGACCATGCGTCACCGGTATCGGATACTTCAGTGCTGTCATCAGCCGGTGCGGGTAGTGATCATATGGATCACGTCATTACCCAGCTTCCTTACGCTCTTACCGTCGCCGGGGTAAGTTTCCTATTGTATCTGATTGTTTAGGAGGGTTTATGTCATATATTTTCGACAAAACCCCCGACCGCAGGGGGACGCATTCCTTTAAATGGGACACGTGTGACGCGGACGTGGTCCCCCTGTGGGTTGCGGATATGGACTTCCCGTGCCCTGAGCCAATTACCATTGCTTTGCAGCGGCGGTTGGCCCATCCGGTGTATGGTTATACGGCGGGGTCACGGGACCATACGGAAGCAATAACCGGCTGGCTTGACCGGCGCTTTCAGTGGGCAGTGAAACCAGACTGGTTGGTGCCCGCGCCGCCCGGTGCAATCCATGCGATTGATAGTATGATCACGCTGTTTTCCGAGCCAGGTGACGAGGTCATTTTGCAAACACCCGGGTATCAGCCGCTGTCGGATGTTGTGACTAAACAGGGCCGTAAGGTCATTGAAAACCCGTTGGACAACAAAAGTGGCCGTTTCACCCTTGATAGCAATCATCTGGAATCTGTTATCTCTGGCCGGACCAGAATTCTTATATTGTGTAGCCCGCATAACCCCACGGGACGAGTGTGGACGCTTGGTGAACTGGAAGCGTTGTTGGATATATGCCGGCGTAACGATATTCTTGTTATTTCTGACGAGGTGCATGCCGATCTGATTTATAATGGCTACCGGCATTGTCCGCTTGGGTCCCTGGCACGGGCAGGGGACCGTGTGGTGACGGTTATATCCCCAAGCAAGTCTTTCAATACATCAGGTATTCCGCAGTCAACGCTGGTTATCCAAAATGATCAGGTACGGTCAGATGTCCGCGCATATATGGACAGGGCACAGCTAAATCTGGACAGCATTTTTGGGTCGGTTGCCATGATTGCCGCCTACAATGAATGTGAAGATTGGCTGGATGATGTCATGGCTTATGTTCAGCGCAATTTTGCGACGCTGGAAACGTATCTGGCCGATAATTTGCCGCAGCTGCGCGTTACGCGCCCGGAAGGCACCTATCTATGCTGGGTAGATTTCCGGAATATCGGTAAAGACCAGGATGAACTTTACGGGAAAATGATCAGGGCCGGGGTTCGGCTGTCTGATGGTCGGGACTTTGGCGGCGAAGGCGTCGGCTATTTCCGCGTTAATCTCGCATGCTCTGAGAAAACACTTCTTGAAGGTCTGAAACGCTTGCAGGCTGCGCTTAATTCATAGGGGGATAGAATGAAGTCTGTTCTGAAATATTTATTGGTATCTTTGACGGTGTTGTTGCCGCTGCGTGTATCTGCGGATGACTTTCCGCAAACCAAGGTGACAAATCTTATTCAGGCTGAAATAGAGAAGTTTGATGTTCAGGGGATGGCGCTCGCGGTGGTGAGCAAGGATCAGGTATTGTATGAAGAAACCTTTGGCGTTAAAAATATGTACACCAAAGAGCCGGTCACCAGCCAGTCGCTGTTTCATATGGCTTCTGTATCAAAGACGTTTGTCGCAACGGCATTGATGCAACTGCATGAAGCAGGCAAGTTGGATGTGGACAAGCCGGTCGTCGACTATGTCCCATATTTTGTATTGGTTGATGGCCGGTATAAAGATCTGACAGTACGCCAGTTTGCCAGTCATATTACCGGGATGCCGGATTTTGACAGTGATCCGTGGCATGATCCTGATTATGATGAAGAGGCGCTAGAGCGTTTTGTCAGGGACTTTATTTCCCACAAATTCCTGACCCATGCACCAGAGACAAAATACCAATATTGTAACACAGGGTATGAACTGCTGGGAGATGTGATAGCAAAAGTGTCCGGCATGACTTTTGAACAGTATGTACAGGATAATATACTGGCGCCGCTTGGTATGGAACAAAGCACGTTCCTGATCCGCGATGCTGATATGGCCAAACTTAATTCCCTGCACATTCTAAAAGACGGTAAACGTCGGGTTGCTGATGTGTATCCGTATAACCGTATGCATGGCCCCAGCTCGACCCTGATCTCCAGCCTTGCGGATATGATTCCCTATGTGCAGATGAAACTAAATGGTGGCCGTCACGGCAGCGAAGTTCTGTTAGATGAAGACTTGCTTAATGACATGTACGCACCTGCAATGGGCAAATTTGAAAATGTCGGTTTCGGCTGGCACCGTGGGGTTCAGAAGGGTCAGACTATTATCCGGCATGGCGGCAATGATGGTTTTAAGGCGTATGTGGCTTTCATCCCTGCCCTAGATATTGGTTTTGTAATGATGAGCAATACAGCCGAGATGTCCTACCACGGCTTTGCTGAAAAGGTGCTGGATATCCTGATCGACCACAAGGTGCACTAAGACTTTTTGGGGACCATTGATAATCTGGGCACGCAGGGGGATTTTATGAATAAGGCAGGAGCAAGTGATCATTTGGTCCGTCGGGGTGTGAATGGCATTAAACCGCTTCTTGGGTTGCTTGTGTTTGTCTGGATGGTGACTGTCCAGCCAGTTACGGCGCAGACTGTGGCAGCAGAGGAAAGCTTCTTACCCTTCACCTATGATGCCCAAACTGGCCGAGTCCTAATGGAGATACCAGCCCGGTCGGGTCCGTTTATCATGCAGGCCGGGACGGCAACGGGCCTGGGTGCAAACCCCATCGGAATTGATCGGCAAATCCCGGGTCGTAGCAAGCTCGTACAGTTTGAGCGCCTTGGCCCTAAGGTCTTTCTGCGCCATCTCAATATGAAATTCAGGGCCGAGTTTGGAAATGTCTCTGAGGCACGGACGGTGGACGAGTCATTTGCAGACTCAATTCTTTGGGGCTTTGAGGTTCAGACAGAAAATGCCACTAGCTACACAGTTGATCTGACAGACTTTCTATTGGCGGATCAGGCAGGAATTCAGGCACGGCTGCGATCCCGCGGGAAAAGTAGTTACCAGATTGATCTGTCCAGATCTGCGATTTATGGCCCACGGACAAAGTTTTTCCCTAAAAACAGTGAATTTGAAACACTGCTTACCTTTACAGGGGAGGCTAACAGCCCCCACATCAGATCGGTTGCGGCGCCGCCAATAGCTTTGACGGTGCGCCAGCACATCAGTTTCGTGGCACTGCCAGATGACGGATACAAGCCGCGTGCCTATCATGCAGATAGCAGTTTTACTCCTGAGCGTTTTCGTGATTATAGCGTTGGCCTGACTGACAGTTTGGACCGGGCTTATATTCGGCGCTTTAGACTGGAAAAGAAAAATCCAGAGGCACCAATCAGTGAAGCGGTGAAGCCGATCATTTATTATATTGATCGCGGCATGCCGGAGCCTGTTCGCTCTGCAATTATGGAAGGGGGCATGTGGTGGAATTCGGCGTTTGAGGCAGCAGGCTATAAGAACGCCTTCCAGATCAGGTTAATGCCAGAAGATATGGACCCCCTTGATGCCCGCTATAATGTCATTAATTGGGTACACCGGGAAACACGTGGATATTCGACGGGTAGTTATGTTTCTGACCCCAGAACCGGAGAAATTCTGAAGGCTACGGTGACCATAGGGTCTTTGCGGGTGCGGCAAAATATGCTGATGGCTACGGCTCTTATGGGACCTTATGAGACGGCTGCATCTGATGGGCAGGAAGCAATTGATTTTGCGCTCGCACGACAGCGGCAATTGTCTGCGCACGAAATCGGTCATTCCCTTGGTCTTGCGCATAACAGCATTGCAAGCACCAGCCCCTTGGGAAGGGCTTCTGCGATGGATGATCCGTTTCCGATGGTGAAAATTCGCGCAGACGGTGCACTTGATTTTTCAGAGGCATATTTCAACAAGGTTGGCGCCTGGGACAAAGTCTCGATTGCCTACGGCTATTCTGATTTCCCAGAAGGTTCAGATGAAAATGCGGCGCTTGCCGGTATTCTGGAGAAAGCCAGAGCACAGGGATTGCGGTTTTTCTCCCACCACGGCGGGATTTATGACAGATCGGTCGTCAATGGTCACACACACTCCCATATCTGGGATGTGGGTGAAGATATTGTTTTGGAACTTGGTACGATACTTAAGGTCCGGTCCATTGCTTTGGCGAATTTCTCGGAAAAGTCAGTGCCGGTTGGTGCAAGTCTGTCGACATTGGAGGACAGTTTTGCCACGCTTTATTATTATTTTAGGTATCAGGTTGAAGCAGTTGCCAAGCATATTGGGGGCAGAAATTATGAATATGCTGTCAGACGCGCAGAGGGGCAACAACTGAATGACATTGTGCCCGCCGAGGGTCAGGAACGTGCCTTGTCTGCCCTATTGGCCGTTTTAACGCCTGAGACACTTGAAATCCCCGATCATATCCTTGATCTGATTCCGCCAAAGGCACTGGGCGATGCACCAGACAGAGAGAGCATGCCACGCAAAAACGGCCTGTATCTGACAATTGACCCGCTGGCGGCTTCAGAGGCAGCGTCAAATCATCTGGTTTCGCTGTTATTACATCCGGCGCGCCTGGCCAGGGTTTCAGAGTTTTCCCTGCGGGATGATGCGCAGATGTCATTGCCTGAGTATCTTGGTAAAATCTCGGCGCATGTCTTTGCCAAACGAGGTCAGAAGGGGATGGCGGGTGCGGTCGCACGCAGTATTGAACATGTGTATCTGCACCTGTTGATGCAGCATGCCTCCGATAGAGCGGTTTCAGCACCAGTCAGGGCGTACCTGCGGTCTGAACTACACCGAGTAGAGGCCCGCTTTAATCAGGAAAAACCCGGTCCGCTGCGTGCACCACATGTCGCGTTTCAGCGTGGACGCTTACAAAGCTTTTTCGCAGGGGAGTATGTACCTGCACGGAATGAATTGGCGCAAATGCCGCCCGGATCGCCGATTTAGGAATGAGAATGATGAAAATATCTATTTCCCGAAAAAGTCTATATGGTCTGATAGTGGCCAGCATGTTTACGGCCAGCGGATATGCAGACCCCGCCTCTAATAGTCGGGAAATGTCCCTTGCTGAAATCCGGCAGTTTCATGATAGTTTGTTAACACTCGACAGTCATGTCGATATACCAGAGAATTTCGCCACAGATGTTGTTGATCCGGCCCGGCGTGACCGGCAACAAGTTGATCTTGTCAAGATGAAGGAAGGCGGTCTCGATGCGGCATTCTTTATTGTTTATGTGGGCCAAAATTACCGAAATGATTGGGAATATAAGGCGGCACATGACGCCGCGCTGAATAAATTCAGGGCTATTCACCGCATGGTGCAGCAGAATTCGGAGACGATCGGCTTTGCACAGTCGGTTGCAGACGTCCGTGCGCTCTACGACCAGAAAAAGAAAATTGCCTTGATCGGGATCGAAAATGGATTTGTGATTGGCAAGGATATTGGGCGGCTGAAGGAATATTATGACCTGGGGGCGCGGTATATGACGCTTACTCATATGGGTCATAATGATATCGCGGATAGTTCAGACCCCAAGGCACGATTTTCAGATCAGCGGTCAGAGCATGGCGGTTTAAGCGATTTTGGTCGAAGTGTTATCATGGAAATGAACCGGCTTGGCATTATGGTTGACGTCTCCCACACGGCGAAGGAAACTGTCATGGAGGCGGTGGCATTATCAGCGGCCCCCGTGATTGCATCCCATTCGGGTGTAGCCAGTGTACGCTCACACAGTCGCAATCTTGATGATGAACAGTTGCGTGCCATCGCGGCAAAGGGCGGTGTTATTCAGGTAACAGCGGTTGATGAATTTCTGTTGGATCAACCGTCCGAGATGTGGCGGGAGATTTTTGCGCTTAGACGCGAGATGGGCATTCTTGATCTTGAATATATGGCCATCATTGATCCTGAAATTGTAGCGGAGTACCAAAAAAGACTTGAGGCTGAAATTTTACCCAAGTGGCGTCGAGTAACACTGGATGATTTTTTGGATCATGTTGACCACGCTGTGAAAATAGCCGGGATAGATCATGTGGGAATTGCCTCTGACTTTGATGGTGGTGGCGGCGTCCTGGGTTGGGACCATGCTGGCGAAAGCCTGAATGTTACCAAGGGGTTACTGCGGCGAGGATATAGCCGTGCAGCTATTCAAAAACTTTGGGGTGAAAATCTGCTGCGCGTTATGGGCCATGTTGAAACGGTGGCGCGCGAAAGCGGCATTGCCGAGTAATAGCTTCAAAAAAGTTCCACTTTGTTCTGAGCACGTTATCCTTGGCGACCCGCCCGGGTCGACTGTTTGCACACGGAAATTCCGATCATGGGTGGCTTATTTCACTGAATAAGATACTCTCACCGCTATAAAGACTAAATTAACTTTCAGCCCTGTATCCTGCGGACAGATTTTTTTAATGACTGTTTGTGGAAATAGAGATTTCTAATGGCGGTTCTGGATTTGGTAACCCTCAGATGGGTCGCCTTTATATATTATGCAGCATTTCTGATTTTATTATTATTGATCAGGCAAAAGCATAAGGATGTTCCGGGGACATTGTCCTGGGTTCTGTTTACTGCGCTTATTTTTGGCGAGGCAACCATTGCGCTTGATAATGATTTGCGCCGGTTTTCTGATTTTGTGCATGTTGGCAACGCGGTCATTCTTTTTGGCTATATGTTTTTGATGGTCGGCTGCGTGCACTTCACCCGCTCAAGGCTTCCGAAGAAGCTGTTATTATACATAAGCCTGTTTATCGTCGGAACAGGACTGCTTTCTTACTTTACCCAGGTTCCGACCTTGATACGGGTCAGTTTTGCCATGTCGGTGATCATTGGGTCGATGCTCTATTCGATCATAATTCTGTGGCGCTGGAATGGGTTCAGAAGTAAAACCGAGAAAAATTTCCTGATGGCCTGCTTGGCCATACATCTCCTTGCTTTTATCGTGCGGGTTTATGTTAACGCAGCCAGCGTGACATTTAATTTTAATCCAGACGTGGTTGATAGCTGGACTTCGCTTACACTTGTGGTGACCAATGCCTGTATTTTAATGAGCATTCATCTGATGATCACAGCGTTCAAGCATCAGCGGCTTGAAGATGAAATTCGTGCTCGTTACGATGCAGAGATGAATGCGCTTTCGTCCTTGCAGAAAGTGCAGGAAGCCAATGAATCCAAATCCCGGTTCATGGCCAGTGTATCCCACGAACTGCGTACACCGCTTAATGCCATTATCGGTTTTGCCGATACTATACAGGCCGGGATAGCAGGCCCCGTTAATGAAAAACAGCAGGAATATCTCGGCTATATTCACAGCAGCGGTGAAGTGCTTCTGCGATTGATCAATGATGTCCTGAATTTTACGACCCTGAAGGAAAACAAAGTTTCAATCCGGGCTGAGGCATTTGATCTTACACAGCTGGTGGCAGAGACTATTCCAATGCTGGACAGCATCCTGACGAAAAAGTCCTGCAAGCTTGTCACGGACTTCAAGTCAAAAGAGCAATTCCCCGTGTGCGCTGATAAAATCCGGTTGCAGCAGGTAATCCTGAATTTGGTGACCAATGCGGCCAAATACGGCCCCCGTGGCGGCGTTATTACCGTCACGGTGGAGACTCGGCCGGATGTTGTACGTCTTAGTGTCCAGGACCAGGGGCCCGGAATTTCCGCAAAACATAAATCCGAGATTTTTGAACCATTTTTGCGGGCGGGGCAGGAATCCCTGGGTGAAGAAGGGGTCGGACTTGGTCTTAGTATCTGCAAGACACTGATGCAGGCCATGGGCGGTGATATTGATTTTGAAAACCGTGCGGAAGGTGGCTCTACATTCTGGATTGATATACCCCGTGAGTACCGTTCTGAGTCAGATCTGGAAGGCTATATTTAAGAGAGTCCTTCAATATTTGGATAGGACGTGCACGATTTTCAATGAGAAGCGGAGTAGATGTAGTCATTTAATGGAATTAAAAAGGCCTGCTTCAATTAAGAAGCAAGGCCTTTTTGATTGGTGCCCAGAAGAAGCATAGAATAATCCTTTATATTCAATAGCTTACGTCATAAATGGTGCAAAGCTGGTGCAGTGGTGATTTGGAAAAAACATAGTAATTTCAATCACTTAATCGTTTTTATAAGGCTATTCAAACTTAACAGTTTTTCGCTACTTAACATTCTTTCTTATATACAAATTTGATTTAGACGCAAATATACCAAACATTGTTCGAGTCCCTCATAAGGCACCATACAATGCTCAGGTATAGACTTGTAATAAGAGTTGAGAGTATCCATATTAATGAAGTCCGGTTGCTTCGGAATGCATTGAGAAGTTGAACTTATCAATGTCTCTTTACGTTCGAAGCGATCACACCGAAGTGGCATTTGCTGCAATGGTGTCTGTAGACGCGGCATGTCCGTGCGCAGTGGATGGCCCAATTCCGACCGGTGCTTATAAAGCTGTGAATACACAGTCATTTGACAGCCTAACAGCAGCTAGTAAGCATTTATGCCGTCGGGTGGTCGGGCCAGGCAAGAAAAGAGTTGACCTTACCAAAAACCATTTAGAATGGAGTATAGGGAAATGTTTGATCTTGCTTTCAAAAACTGATCCGAATGGGTCAAGTAACCGGCTGGGTAGTTTGTCTCTCGGTCGCAGCGTTCATGATAACTTCGGAATGCATTGAGAAGTTGAACTTATCAATGTCTCTTTACGTTCGAAGCGATCACACCGAAGTGGCATTTGCTGCAATGGTGTCTGTAGACGCGGCATGTCCGTGCGCAGTGGATGGGTCCTGTCAACGGTCGGGATTTGTATTTTATGTAGGGGCCCGAACGAAGAACCTATGAAAACTCTTTACGAAGAATTGAGATCAGAGAAGAACCTTTTTTCTGCTTGGCGTCATGTTAAGCGGAAAGCCCTTGGTTCCAAAGAGCCTACTATTCGTGGCAAAGCATCAGAATTTGAACATAATCATCAACGTCATCTGAAACGAATTGCAGCGCAATTACGAGAGGGCCGATTTAAGTTTGATATGGCTACAGGGTATCCAGCCGACATAAAGAAGCGTAAAGCTAAGGGTAAGGATCCTAGGCCCATTGTTGTAAGGACAATTAAGGATCGAATTGTAGAGCGTGCGATTCTTCAAGTTTTGCAACCGAGGAAAGTCAAGAACGCACAGGATGTTTATTCTAGATTTATACCAGTCCATGACCCAAGACTTGGAAAGTTAAATCTCATTAATTGCTCCAGTTATGGAGTGGGTGGATTGATGGCACCGTATGGAGGTGTTCAACCTGGAATCAAGATTGTGTTGGATGCTATGTCCAAAGGAGGAAGGTTCTACTATCAGTCTGATATTAAATCCTTTTTTACAAAAATACGAACCTCTGAGGTTGTGGAGAAAATACTCAAAGCGACCCAAGATGAAAAGCTAACTAATCTTTTTGCTGAGGCACTTAAAATTAATCTCGCAGATACGGGTGCACATATAAGTTACGCTAAAATTTTTCCTGCTAATGGAATTGGTGTGGCGCAGGGTTCCTCACTATCTACTTTTGCAGGTAATGTTCTCTTATATGACCTAGATCATAGTTTAAATGAGATGGGTGTTACAGCGGTGCGATACATTGATGATTTGGTGGTTATTGCAAAAGAGAATAATGACCTTCAAGCTGCAATCAAATATGCTTCCGCTCAATTATCGCAGCATGGCTTTGATTTGTACCCCATCACTTCTGAAAAGGCATCAACAGGAAAGTGCGAAAATTCTCTGACTTTTCTTGGCTGTACTATTCAGCCTAATAGGTGTGTGCCAAGTACAACATCAGTGAAGAGTATATTAAAACAGGTAGATGAGGCGATCTCGGATTCCAAATGTGCGATTAAGGAGTACATAGAAAGAGGTAAAGTAATTGACTCCAAAAAATCCCAGACGGCGACAATAGATATTATTGGGAAAAAATTATTTGGATGGCAAAAATCATTTTCTTTTTGTTCAGATAGCACACAATTCAAATATATTGATGGGAAAGTAGAAGGCAAGATTACTTCTTATATGCAATGGATTAATGCTAGATCGCAAAATCTTGGAGCTCGGGAAAAGATGCCTATTCTTGGTATCCCTAATACATATGAGATGCATAACCAGGAAGGTGCATCACTGGTGCAGGCCTGATACGGGCAGTGCACAAACAAGAATTTTATTTCGTATTTTTGGTATTTTATAGAAAAAATTATATTTTTCTGCTCCATTACTAAAATAATAAACTATAAAATAGCATAATTTTAGTAATGGTGCCCAGAAGAGGAAACCGAAATCATAGTGCTAATTCATTGATCTATAATGGTTTGATGTGACCACTGTATGCTGAATGTGTACCTTTTCAGGGTGTACTGTGTCAAGTTGATCTTGAACTGAAGTTACTTTGGGTCGTCACATCTATTCTCTATTTGTTCCTTATTTCTTCTTGTTTTTAAAATAATTTTATGTTACAAAACAGGAAGAAATGTATCAATGGAGCTTTGTCTTAATGGAAAATACAGTAATCAAGCTTGATGAGGTTGAAGATGTTTTATCTTCTCTTGGCTTATCAATAGATGACCTTCATGAGGTACTTAAGGCGGGAGCTGCTGTTTTTGACGATACCCCTGCTTTGTCTCCGCCAACTACGGCGGGTACTAATTTTTATTCAGCGGTAGTAACTGAGCTACGTCAAAGATGTATTCCTAAAGGCTTTAGCTATTCAGATCATGAGAACTTTTGTACATTGGTCGCGCCAGATGGGAGCTATCAGATTGCATGTTGTAGAGGAATTGGCCCTGTTGGAACTGTTCTGGAAGATGCAATTATTTCTACTCGCTCCAAGCGTGGCCCTAAAACACTTTCTGCTATTTATAAAAACCAGATTAGTGGTCAAGAGCTTATACCGGGGCTTCTCCCTGATGGGGATAATGAAGTTCAAGCAGAAATTAAAACATGGTTTTTATTATATGATTACGATGGTGAAAAGATTAATGCGGAGCTCTCTTTACCGGGTTCTTTCTCAGATATAAAATGTAAGCCTGATGGTTGGCTAGTTCGCATACCGTTACCAAGTGTCTCTGTTGCACTGGATAATAACTTTGATGAAGAATCGCCTGAACCTATTGATTTCTCTATTAAGAAGCGTACATAGGCAAAAAAATGTTTAATTCAGATAGATTAAAGCTCGCGCGGGAGAGGCGCGGGCTTACTAAGAGGATTCTTGCAGAAAGTGTTGGTCTAAGTGTTCGTGCTCTTTCTAATTATGAGAATAAGCTGGATTATGATCCTAAGCAAGAAACGGTGGCTAGCCTAGCGGAAGCTCTGAACTTCCCTGTTGAGTTTTTTTATGGGGAAAGCGTGGATACGCCTACGATTGAAACGGCTAGCTTCAGGTCTATGTATAGTTTGCAAGCTAATAAGAAGCATAAGGTTTTTGCTGCCGGGGCTTTGGCTTTTGCCCTCAGTGAGTTGTTAGATAAGCTTTATACGCTTCCCACTGAAGACCTTCCAGATTTTGCAGGAGAAGAGCCCGAGGATGCTGCTCAGAGCCTTCGTGTGTATTGGGGTTTAGGGGATAAGCCTATTTCAAATATGATGCACTTACTTGAAGCTAAAGGTGTTCGTATTTTCTCACTTATGGAAGATTCAAAGAGGGTGTCTGCTTATTCTCAATGGCATAATGAGACGCCGTATATTTTCTTAAATAATAATAAATCTGCCGAGCATTCTAGATTTACTCTGGCGCATGAACTGGGTCATCTCGTTCTCCATAGAGAACTTTTATCTGATGATATTGATTTACGAACTATTGAACGGGAAGCGGATGCTTTTGCATCAGCATTTCTCATGCCCAGATCAGATGTTTATGCAAGGGCTAAAAATATATTAAGCAGAACTCAGATAATAAAAATTAAAAAACGCTGGGGGGTGTCTGCTGTTGGCTTAGCAGTAAGATTGCATAAGCTTGGCCTTTTAACGGATTGGCATTATCAAAGATTAATGGTCAATATGTCTAAAGCTGGTGATCGCACTAAAGAACCTGATGGTTTGCCTATGGAAATATCTTTGCTTTTTCGTAAGATATTCGCGTCCATGAGTGAGGAGCGAGTTACAAGGCAAGAACTGGCAGAGAAGCTTCATGTATACCCTGAAGAGATTGATAGTTTAGTCTTTGGCTTATCAAATGTTCTTTTGGTCGAGGAAACTCCGAAACTATCCGCTAAGCGTGCTCACTTGAGATTGGTGAAGTAGATTGGAGCATCAGATTTTCATTCTGAAAAAAAAGTGATGGGAAGCGGACACGCTTTCCGTCCAGCTTTCAGGAGTAAAGACCAACAAGTATTGGGTACAGACTATGCAGCATCACCATCCAGTCTGTTCAATAGGTTCTTAACAGCGGCCGGGTGCCACTTGCCGCTCCTTCTGGTCGTGATGTGTCTCTCCGTCAGGGCCTCCGCAATGGTACTTAAGGTCGTCACACCGGGTGCTCTTAACTCCTCTATCACAGGCTTCAGCTTCAGGGTGTAACCTCATACCTCCCTGAATGACCTTCAGTGCATCCGCATTGCCCTTGGCTGTAAGTCTGAGGGCGTTGGCTCCGTTAGGGTTGCCCAGTTTCGTGCCTCGCTTTTTAGCCATTGCCCGTGCTTCCTTGGTGCACTTGCTGATCCGCTTGCGTTCGTCCTCAGGCCATGCCGGGGCAGGCGTTGTACTGTCTGTTCCGGGTGGTCATAAAGAGTTGAAACGCTGGTAGAGTAACGGTTGTAGATGCGAACATCCTTATGCGACCCAGTTATACCTGAAGGTTTGCTATAGGTGACCGACAGCCGCTGCTGCTCCCTTCCCCTTCCCTATAGAAGTAAACCTTAGGAGATAACTGGGGTCCAGCCTGTGAAGTGATAATAGGCTTCCATCATGCTATCCTTGAGGTCCTGAGCATATTCATGATCGACAATGAAGCTGTCATGGATTGGTAGGACCGTCTGCCCGTAACCATCCAGCATAGTCAGCATCACCCGTTCAGCAATGTTACTGTCAATCCTCTGAAGCTCAAGGCCAACACGAGACAGGAAGAAAGGCTTCAGGTGTGGATGCTGGTCCATAATCGCCTGAGCAAAGGACACGAAGTCAGGGTAGTCCTCTAAGGAGATAACCCTGTCGATCAAGCTGTCGAAGTTCATACGGGACAGGTCCTTGCCATTAAGAAGCTTCTGGAAGTAAGTCTTAATCATCCTGCGGCGATCTTTCGGGGACGCGCTGGGCAGAACCTCAGGCAGGTCATACAGGTCTTCCATAGGCGGCTCAGTTTTGATGCGGTCATACAACATCCGGGGATGCATTGACTTGAAGTCCAACTCAACAGTGTAGGTGTCATTGATCATTATCTTTGACCGCTTGTCTTCGCTGAACTGCATCCACCAAGCGCCATAGAAGCGGCCCCCAAGGTCAAAGCTTCCGTGACTGAATATGCGCCTAAGTCTAGTACTTGTCAGATCAAAGTCAGGGCGCTGGGTCTCGCCAACCTCGAAGTCTTCTTGTTGCTTCTTTTGATGCTCTCGCTTCAGTGTCTTCAGGTCTGCTTCAGGAATGTTGAGGGTAATCTTGGTCTGAGCCAGCTTGTTGTTAATACGTCTGAGGTTATCTCTCATTCTGACCGTGTAGTCATTATCATCGTAAGGCAGGTCTTCTTTCACATAATGACCACCCACACGTTCCTTCTTGCTACGGAGGATTAGGGTTTCTCGGTCGTCCCTGAAGCTTACGGCGTTGGTATAGAGTCCAAAGCCAAGCAATTGGTCTATCAGCGCCTTCTTCGGGCGCACCCGTGAATGCCTGCCCGTGCCGCCTTCTCTACGGTCATTAAAGCCCAGTTTGTAGGAAACCAGTTCCAGCGTTTGTAAGCCGTCCATAATGCTGATCACAGGCTGATAGGCTACAAGCGGGTTATGGTAACGCGCTAGCGTTCCCATTGGTCCCCGCTCGGTGTACCAAGCCTTTCTTCGGGAATGGATCAACCATGTCTGCGGGTTGGCCTGATAGGAGACCAACAGGTCCAAGAGGATTGCCTTCAGCGTTGCCCTGAACTTCTCACGGTCTGCACCCTTGCGTTTCCGCTTGCGGTCCTGACAGGCATCTATCTCGGTCTCAAAGTGGTCTGCAACTATGTCCATTTTTTCTCGGTCCAGCCAGTAGTCACGGTCAAAGCTGACCCAACGGTCCCGGATATATTCCTTCCCAGCAGGTTTGTCTGACTGAGACACGTTCTCTAGCTGTGTGAGGTCGTTGGGAGTGCTACGAGGAGCCTTTTGGGCGTCCTTAGGGGCTGGTATTGGTTGATCTGACACTCTTAACTCCGAAAAATAGGTGGGGTCGGGGGCTCTTTAGAAAATGTTGTCGAAAAGTTTCAAGGGAGCAGTAATCAGCCTGACTTTGCCTTCAGTCGTTTTGGAAACATATAAGTATACGTAGTCTTTATTGACAGACTTAATCCAGTGCCAACTGAACAGAATAAAGATCAAGGCAGCGTTTAACGCTAATGAAACTACTATAGCTATCAGCAACGAAGACATTACTCCTAAGAACGAAAAGTCACCTGTAAAAATAAAGGATATAAGTGTCGAAAGAAACGCAAATACAATGACTTCTTTTGTGATAGCTTTCTGGACACCTTTGATTACAAGTAAGTTTGATGATTTCAAGTTTTCAACCAATGACTTATTCCTACGCTGCTTCTTTTAATACCCTCTGGACCACTGACACACCGACACCAACAGCCTTGGCAATCTTATGGTAACTCAAACCTTCCGCCCTGTATTCCAGAATAGCGGCTTCCTTGTGCTCTCCAACCTTGCGCCTGCCCAACGTCTTGCCATTCGCCTTGGCACGTTCGAGACCCGCTTTAACCCGCTCCTGTATCATAGACCGCTCAAACTCAGCGAAGACCCCGCACATCTGATACAAGGCTTTCCCCGCTGACGTGGAGGTATCTATGGCCTGCTGATGCATGAATAGGTCAACCTTGACCGCGTGGAGGTCATGCAGGGTTCCTACGAGGTCTTGCAGGCTTCTACCCAGTCGGTCAACAGACCAGACCATGACAATATCGAACTTACCCCTGACAGCGTCTTTCATTAGGGCATCCAGAGCAGGGCGCTTGTTCCGACCCTTGGCACCGCTGATGCCAGCGTCTTCATAGACTTCGACTATCTCCCAGTCCCGGTGCTTGGCAGTCTTCTCCAGCTCCATCCTTTGGTTCTGTGTGTTCTGGCCCTCAGTGGACACCCTCAAATACATTGCAGCTCTCATAGCTATCTCCCCGTGGTTTCGCATAGTCATGAGTCAGTCGGAGTCAACTGTCAAGAATAAATACGGAAAACACATGTTTAACGTACGAAAAAATCAGTAAGGCAGGGATTAGGATTTATGCGGGGTACACGGTGTCAGTTTCAGAGGGGTTTTCCGTACGGTCCTGAACTGGGGCATTGGTAGACCTAAATGTCTGCGGCTGGCAGTTCTCGGTCTATTTAAGGTGGTGGATCAAATGGAAGGACTTAACAGAACATCAAAGGAAGAAATGGCTGTCAGTTATTGACCACGGTTCAGAGCGTGGAAGTTGGAACTGGAGTTTCTTCATTCATTGTCTGGAGATAGAGGCAGCTTATCACAAGCATGACGGAGACTTTGACGCAAACTACTTCACCTGTTGAGAGGGTTAGGGGCAGGGCTATACAGTCCTGTCCCACTCCTGTTAGCCGAAAATCACCCCCGTCTGGGGGGAAATCCGGCGTGATGTCGTTTAGATGCCACTTCGGATTTTTTTATCAAAAAAATGGGGCCATGACAGGAGCCGCTTAGGATGGTCAAGGAGAGGGAGAAACCCATCCGAAGCTCAACTGTCATGGCAGGGCCAAGGTTCTGAGAACTGACGGTCACCACATATGAACAGTCTCAATATCCTGACCGAATGACTTGAAGATAGGGAAATGAAGAGACGGCCTTAGCCGACCAATATGCACATACTTTCCTGCACAGGGTCCATAGAATACAGACCATAGGAATAGACATCTTAATCAATGTCTATACCTATAAGCTAATCCTGTAGGGTCTCATCAGGGCTACCCTGCTCAGCATCATAACAGTCACCCCTGATAACACCTACAACTACAATCCTCTATTAGGAATAGGGGTGGGGGGTATGAAGAAGCATTAAACACTAATGAAACCTATCCCCTTCCTCATGGTCTCCCATAGGTTTATTATAATCATCCAATTGATGACTTATAAGATGTCTTATAGGATATCCTATTTTGATGCTTCCTCCCCTAGGGCGCGGTGGAATTGAAAGATTGTCTAATTTCTGTTTCTTTATAGTCAATTAGCTATGTCTAAGGTGAGGGCGTAGTCTTTACGTGGTCGGCCCCTGCCTCCATTTTTACTCAGAAATGAGTGAAAGTCGAAACCCTCTTCAAAAGTGTGGTTCTCAAGACGACGACCGATCCAGTCGTTGAAGGAAGCGCCTACACCAAGAGCCTCATGAAGCTCCCTTGCGTCTACTGTGTGGGGAGTAGGCCCAGACCAAGTGCTTTCGCAAAAGTGTCTGGTAGGTTATCAACGCCACGTTCCTCAGCAACACGCTCACGAAACCCTTTTTCGACTTCAATAAAATACCTTCTGATTTCATGGCCCCGCTCAGTGCCGGACATCATGGCGATGTGCTTAGCCGTGTCTAAGGTCAGTAGGTAGTCCTGACGGGGACGTCCCCGTCCTTTAATTTTTCCCTCCGGGGAAGAAAATCGAAACCCTCAGTAAAGCCGGGGACTTCAAGGATGTTTCGCTTGGCCCATGTCGTGAAGTATTCCTTCACACCAAGTTTCTCATGAAGCTCTCGGGCATCCACTGCGGGAGTGCTTAGGGTGGGGGTTAATCTGCTATGTACAGGTGGCTCAGGTCTATGTCTGGATACTGAACCTTTGCAAGGTGGGGCAATAGGTAGCTGGTCTTGAAGCCTGAGCCGTAGGTGTCGGCTACGTCATCAGCGTTAAGGTTAGCTGCTCTGTAGTCTGCTGCCCGACCACCTAACGCCTGTGCTTCAGCGGTACCATGCAATCCTGCGTGTCTTAGCGCATCTTGAAACGTATGCCTGAAAGAATGGAACTTCAGCCCGTTACGCTTGATGCCTATGGCTTCTAGATGTGGCATAAACCAGTCAGACAGATAGTCACCATATTTGCCGTTAGCATCCTGCTTCGACTCTGGGAACAGCATTATCTCTCCTGCTGCCCTCTGCTTGGCTGCAAACTTCAGGAAGCCCATACGGATGAGTTCAGGGTGGACAGGTACAGGCTGCTTTCGGTTCTTGGTCTTGAAGCGTCTGTCTTCCCCTTCATCTGCCTCAAAGGTGATAGAGGGAGTGCCATCAAGGTCTTTGATGTCAGTGACACGGATGCCGCAAGCTTCTGAGCGTCTGAAGCCTTGGAACAAAGCAATCAGAGGAGCCCAGAAGTATGAGGGCTTTTCAGGGAGGCTGCTAGGTGTACTCCAAGGGGCTTGCTTAAAGAGTGTCTGTAGGTCTGCTGCTGTAAAGGGCTCTCTGGGGTCGCCACCAAAGCCTCTGTTGTCGGACCTGTTCTTGAACGGGTTAAACCTTATCAGGCCATCTGACACACACATATCAAAGAAGGGCTTGATGGTGCTGAGGTAGGACTTGTTCACTGTTGCTGAGGCAAGCGTTGGCAAGTTCAGTTCCTCTGCTGTCTCCACACATTCAGCAAGGGTCAGACCTCTCAGCACTTTGAGTTTCTTTCTGTTCTGAGGCAATCCTTGCAGCAAGCCAAAGACCTCCCTTGCCATTTGTCCCGTAATCTCCGCTACAGGCTGACTTTCTCCAAAGGCAAAAACAAGGAAGTCCAGAGCAGCGTTTACAGAGTTAACAGTGGATTTGGTCCAGTTGTCTTTGTGGTCGTCCTTATACTGCTGAATGGCTTTACCAAGTGTCGTCTTGGTAGTCGTGCCACTAGCTGTATCCACTGAAGCTGACGCCGCTTGAATGGTCTGCTGGGTAGCTAGTAGCTCGGTCAAGATGGTGTCCTCAGGAGCCTTGAAGCTGCCCTTGAGCCTAGCCACTACTTCCTCTTCCCTTGCTATCCATGCTCTGAGGATAGTCTGACTAAGGCGGTAGTAAGTGTCGGTATCAGGGGAGACCTTGAAGCCGTTACGTCTGAGTAGACCATTGATAATAGGCTTGACTGTGGAGTAATCATTTCTTCCTAGACAACTATATTTACTGTCGAGTGACTTCTGGATGTCCGCTAGGAAGGCGCTGTGCTGTGCTTCAGAGTGACCTAAGGGCTTCACATTCATCTGGTAGAGGTCTGCGCTATCATGCGCCCATTTCCCTGCAAGCATGCTTATATGCTCTGGGGTCAGGTCTACAGGCTGATTCGCTTCAGCTTGCGCCTTGGCATGTCTGGCTTGATCAACCTTGTCATAATACTCTTGTGCAATCAGTAGCGCCTTGCGCTCTGCCCGTTGCATATCATCTGTGCCAGTGGAACGTTTGAAGCTTTCGCCTACGGTGAAGCCTGAGAGACCTGTAGGATATCGCCTTCTGTAGACGATCTTGCCATTGGTGGAGCGCTTTAGGTATTGCTTTTCAGCCACTATATCTGACCCCGTATGTGTACCCGATTTGTGTACCATGTGGTCAGAAAACCCTACAATATCAATGATTTCAGTGACTTGTGATATATGGTGCCCAGAAGAGGACTCGAACCTCCACTCCCATACGAGAACTAGCACCTGAAGCTAGCGCGTCTACCAATTCCGCCATCTGGGCAACCGAAAATTAGTGAGCGGGGTATACCCTGTTGCCTGCACTGCGTCAAGCACAGGATTGTCAGTTTTTCAAATTTTCCTGCCGTGCCTTGATCTATCAAAGAAACCCTATAAAACTTGCTTGTGAAGTTTACGTATCTCCGCAACTGTTGCGCGGTCTTTATACTTTGGTATCATCTCAGCTGAAACGCGAACAGGGGCACTGGGCAATTGTGACAAATCCTATTCAACAAAGAAGTTTTCGTTTGTCAGACGTTCTGCAGGCAATGGACACAATGGGTCATGCATATCAGGTTGTTGGCGACCGCGATGACATCCCGCGTGTGTTTGCTAGTATCAGAAACCCGGTAGCCAACGGAATATATTTTCTGGATGGTATCACGCCCCCGTCAGAGGCCAGTGGCTCATTATTTCTTGTCCGGTCCGCCGACTATGATACGGCAGGCGGGGCGGCGCTGGTGGTTGATAATCCGCAGCTTCGTTTTTACCAGTTGATGCGGTTTTTCTATGCGTCCGGCGATGCCTCGTCCGGCATCCACCCCACTGCGATTGTTGACCCGGATGCTGTCATTCATCCGGCCGCGTATATTGGGCCTTACTGCGTGATTGGCAGAGCACATGTTGGGGCGGGTGTGAATTTACATTCGCATGTGACGATTTTTGATGGGTCTGTTCTTGAAGACGGCGTGACGATTGAACCCCATTCGACGATTGGAGCAACCGGCGTGGCCTGGGCCTGGGATGCAGAGACGAACACACGGGTTCGGCAGCCGCAAATCGGTGGTGTGATCATAGGTGCCGGTAGTTTTCTTGGCAGCGATGTGTCTGTTGTGCGCGGTTCGGTCAATGAAGATACGGTAGTGGGTGAAAACTGCGTTATTGCCCACGGCAGCAAAATTGGTCATGGCTGCCGGATTGGAAATGATGTGCATATGGCCAATAATATCTCGATTGCCGGGAATGTGGACATTGGCGACCAAAGCTTTTTGGGTGCGGGGTCAGTGATCAGGCCGCAAGTTCGTATGCATAGCGGGACTATTCTAGGCGCAGGGGCTGTTCTTGCCAGCCATACAGATGAGCCGGACGGAGTATGGGTCGGGGTCCCCGC
This sequence comes from Kordiimonas sediminis, assembly GCF_014656395.1. Classification (GTDB taxonomy): domain Bacteria; phylum Pseudomonadota; class Alphaproteobacteria; order Sphingomonadales; family Kordiimonadaceae; genus Kordiimonas_A; species Kordiimonas_A sediminis. Next base: position 661,692 of record NZ_BNCI01000001.1, on the reverse strand, counting down.
CAAAAGGCAGGAACAAAAGAAACAGCGTCTAAGCGGCGTGCCGCAAAATCAGGGCGATAAGCAAATAAAGGCATAGGACAATGACAAATTCAATTATTGCAGAAACAGCAACACTGGGTGCCGGGGTTAAAATTGGCAGATTTTGCATCGTTGAAGACGGTGTGACGCTTGGGGATAATGTCGTTCTAGAAGATTATGCCATGGTGCAGGCTGGTTCTGTAATTGGCGCAGGGTCAAAAATTGGCACCTATACAAAGGTTGGTAAGAATGTGCGAATGGGGCAGGATTGTTCCTTCACATCTTTTTGTGAAATACGGGATGACTGTAAGCTAGGGGACAGGGTGACCATGGGCAGCCGGGGAACGCTTTCTGCGGGTACGGTCGTTGGGAATGACGTTGTCATGAAGTACGCCTTTGTAGTCACGGACACCCCGGATCTGAATAAAAACGATGAAAAATCAGTCGGTTGCCTTGGTGATAACAGCAAGTTCGGGGCAAGTGTTGTGATCATGCCGTCCGTGAAAATCGGTGCAAATGCCGAGATCGGTGCCTGCTCCCAGGTCCGCAAAGATGTCCCTGACAATGAAGTCTGGTTTGGTATTCCGGCAAAATATTATCGCGATGCCTAACAGGCAGTGATGACAGCCAGATTAACGTCACAGCGCAGTCTAAAGCCAAGATGCTTATAAAGGCTGATCGCCCCGGTATTGGATGCATAGGTGTGCAGAAAAGGTGTCTCTCCCCTTTGCTGCATTTGCTGTGCCGCATGTTTTATCAGGTGCGTAGCAAGGCCCTGACCCCGATAGTCCGGATGCGTGCAGACGGCAGTTATTTCGCTCATGCCCGGTATTTTCAAACGTTCTCCTGCCATGGCAATTAGCTTACCGTCACGTTTGATACCGCAAAAGTTGCCCATTTCATGTGTTCGGGTGAAGAACGGCCCAGGTTCCGTCAGTGTAGCGAGTGCTAGCATCTCAGCCGCGTCAGAGGTCGTGAGCGGTATAATCTCAGATGATGCACGGGTGTTCAGTGAGGCTTCTCCATCCAGTATCATCTGAACACCAGTGTCGGTTTTCTCGGTAAAGACGGTGTCCGGCAGGTGAATGGGGTCCTTTTGCATCAAAAGGAACTTTCTGTGTGGGTGGGAATTCACCAATTGGCTGAGGGCATTCAGGCTTGCCGCACTATCATCTTTGCTTGCAATGAAGGGGGAGACATCTTCCTGAAAGGTCAGAGCTAATTCTGATCCTTCTGCAAAGCGGGCATGACATGTCTGCAGACTGTGCCAGATCAGGCGGTTCATGGGGGTATCGTTGGTCATGACGGTGCCTTATCCAGGGGGTGTTTGTTCATTCTGGCAAATAGGCTTGATGCTTCGATATTTTGTTCAATTCTATCAAGGGCGATCAGGATATCGGTGGTTGGATCGCCTTCTGTGCAGATGTCCCGCACCCCTTTTTCAATATGTCGCCACAGCGTTTCCTTGGATGTTGCGATAAGGTGCTCCCCATCTTTTGTAAGGGTGACGAATTTCTGACGCTGATCGGCTGTGCCTGTTTTGATGGACACCAGCCCTGTTTTTTCCAGCTTGGTAACCATGCGGGTGACACCGGGCTGGGATATGCCGATGGCGTCAACCAATGCGCCAATGGTCATATCGCCGTCCCGGTCCAGTGCGGCCAGAAGAGGATACTGGGCTGATGTAACAGGCAGATTTAATACATCTATTGCCAGTTGAACATCCGACTGCAGTTTGTCGCCAAGGCGTTTCAGGCGGGTGCCAAGGGTTAGGTATCCAAAGTCGCGTATCAGGTCGGCGGGCATATCCATACTCCATTTACATACCTTGATATATAACATGGCATGTAAAAAAATCAAGAGGGTCTAATCAGGGGAGATGATCGTGTGGTAGTGGTGAGATGATTAAATGACGCCAGCACCAATCAGGCCAAAAAGCAAAAGGCCAAGACCCACGCGGTAAACCACGAAGATGGTCATACTGGCGGTGGCAAGCCAGCGCATCAGAAAATGTATAGCTGCGAGGGCTGCAATACAGGATAATCCGCCAGCTATAAGGGCATCACCCCATAAGACAGCATCGCCAGCATCGATCATGTCCTTGACGGCTAGGGTTCCTGCCCCGGTGATCGTCGGGATTGATAAAAGCATGGAAAACCGGGCGGCATCTGTGCGTTTAAAACCTAGCCCGCGCGCGGCTGTCATGGTAATGCCAGATCTGCTGGTGCCTGGGATCAGGGCCAGTATCTGGCTCAGCCCGATAATGAGAGCGCCTCTGAGCTTCAGATCAGAAAGGTCGCGATCATGAGGAAATTTCGTGTCTGCCCAGTATAGAAGAACGCCAAATACAATGGATGTGGTCGCAATGACTGTCGCGCTTCTTAGGTGCTGAATGGCGCCCGTTGAGGATAATATAAAGCCCGCAATAATGACCGGGATTGTTGCCAGGATCAGTAACCACAGCATACGGGGATACTCAGACCCTTCCACCGCGCGGCGCGCCGGCGTAATTCCTACTGCCCCCAGCGTGGCCAGCGTAAGACCTTTTGTGTCTTTGAAAAAATAGGCAAGAACAGCAACCAGTGTGCCCATATGGACGGCAACATCCATCAGCGTGCCCTGATCTTCCATGCCCGTCAGGGTAGGGAGCAGGATCAAATGTCCTGATGAACTGATGGGAAGAAACTCTGTTATGCCCTGAATCAGCGATAACAAGATTATCTGAATAATGCCCACAGACTGATTCTCCCCAAATGCATCACAAACGGTGTGTCTTTCCTATACCAGACCTGATTCTGAACAGATAGATGCAATAAAGTACAGTTATAGTACTAAAAAGAAGAGTTTTTCTTCCATGATCTTCTGAGGAAAAGGTTTTATCGCATTTAATGTGGCAGTATTACTGACTTACTTTGAATATTTTTGATGAAATCCATTTTTTTCTCCCCTATAGTCGCCGAAGTTTACTGCTGTGGTTCGTCATATCCAGACAAGGACAGGCGATTTCTGATCCAGATACGCTGCCAGATACTCTGAAAGACATATGCGGTAATCGAATAGCTACGTGCGATATTAGAATGAAGGAAGTTCCTATGGCTGATGACATGCTTAAATTCGTCTCTATCGAGCAAAAAATGCCTGACAAGCGTTCGTCTCAGGACCGGGTGCAGGATTTTTCCGAAATTTATGACGAATTTATCCCTGCTGCTGCAAAAGAGCAGGCAAGCAGGTGTTCGCAGTGCGGCGTTCCCTACTGTCATATTCATTGCCCTCTGGGGAATAACATTCCGGACTGGTTGCGCCTGACGGCTGAAGATCGTCTCGAAGAAGCATATGAACTGGCTACATCAACCAATAATATGCCGGAAATTTGTGGCCGTATTTGCCCACAGGACCGTCTGTGCGAGGGCAACTGCGTTATTGAAAAGGATTTCAATTCTGTCACCATTGGTAGTGTCGAAAAATATATCGTCGATACCGCGTGGGATAATGGCTGGGTGAAGCCAATCACGCCAAAGCAGGAAAGAGCAGAAAGCGTTGGCATCATTGGCGCTGGCCCTGCAGGGCTTGCGGCAGCAGAGGAACTGCGTAAGGCAGGCTTTCAGGTACATATATATGACAGGCATGACCGTGCGGGCGGCCTTTTGGTGTACGGTATCCCTGGCTTCAAGCTAGAGAAGACAGTGGTAGGGCGCCGCACAGGGCGGCTTGAACAGTCAGGTATTACCTTTCATCTGGATTTTGAAGTCGGCAGAGATGCAACCCTTGGCGAGTTGCGGGAGAAGCATAGCGCGCTTTTGATTGCGACCGGTGTGTACCGTGCCCGTTCACTGAAGGCACCGGGCGTTGGTTTGCGCGGTATTCATGAAGCACTGGACTATCTTATCACGTCGAACAAGGTCGGTATGGGCGATACGGTTGCGGCCTATGAAAATGGCTCCCTGAATGCGGCCGGAAAGAATGTTGTCGTCATTGGCGGTGGTGATACTGCCATGGACTGTGTGCGCACCGCCGTTCGGCAGGGGGCAAAGTCGGTTAAATGTCTTTACCGACGTGACAGGGACAATATGCCCGGGTCCGTCCGCGAAGTGAAAAACGCCGAGGAAGAGGGCGTTGATTTTGAATGGCTATGCGGTCCAGAGGCGTTTATTGGCGATGAGACAGTAGAGAAAGTCCGTGCCTATAGAATGCAGCTTGGTGCCCCCGATGCAACAGGCAGACAGGCGCCAGAGCCAGTGCCGGATAGTTCTTTTGATCTACCAGCGGACCTTGCCATTCTGGCGCTTGGGTTTGAGCCGGAAGATCTGCCTGCCTTGTTCGGTGCACCGGAATTGCGTGTAACCCGCTGGGGTACGGTCATGGCAGATCATTCGACCCTGATGACCAATCTGCCGGGTGTATTTGCCGCGGGTGATATTGTTCGCGGAGCCTCCCTTGTGGTGTGGGCCATCCGGGATGGTCGGGACGCAGCAGAGCAGATCACAAGCTATCTGAATACTAAATCGTCAGAGAGTGCAGAAGTCGCCGATATGGAAGCGGCTGAATAAACGACAGCGCCTGAGCCCTTTTGTATCAGGCAGCGCCACTCTCCTTAGATAATTATTATGAATGAGTAGAAGACAATGACATTTCAAAACGACCATATTCCTGGACCTGTTGGTTTATATTCCCCGGATGAAGAGCGTGATGCCTGCGGTGTAGGACTTGTTGCTGCCATTGACGGCAGACCTACACGGGAAGTTGTCCTGAAGGGGATTGAAGCACTGAAGGCAATCTGGCACCGCGGTGCGGTGGATGCTGACGGCAAAACCGGTGACGGTGCAGGGATACATGTTGAAATCCCGCAAGAGTTCTTCAAGCAGCATGTGCGAGCAACCGGGCACGAACCCATAGCCGGACGTCTGGCCGTTGGCATGGTTTTTCTGCCCCGTGTTGATCTGGCTGCACAGGAAACATGCCGTACAATTGTAGAAGGGGAAATTCTACAGTTTGGCTATACGATCTACGGCTGGCGTCAGGTACCGGTTGATATTTCTGTGATCGGTGAGAAGGCCGAGGCAACCCGCCCGGAGATTGAGCAAATCATGATTGCGAACTCCAAGGGGGTTGATGATGAAACCTTCGAACGGGAGCTTTATATCATCCGACGCCGGGTAGAGAAGGCTGTCATCGCGGCACAGGTAGGCGGCTTTTATATTTGTTCCTTCTCCAGCCGCAGTGTGATCTACAAAGGTCTGTTTTTGGCAGAACAGTTATCGACCTTTTATCCGGATTTGCAGGATGAAGGATTTGTGTCCAGCTTTGCGATTTATCATCAGCGCTATTCGACAAATACCTTCCCACAGTGGTGGTTAGCACAGCCGTTTCGCATGCTTGCCCATAATGGGGAAATCAATACCATTCGCGGCAATTCCAACTGGATGAAAAGCCATCAGATTAGAATGGCGTCGATCGCGTTCGGGGACCGGTCAGAGGATATTAAGCCGGTTATTCCAAACGGTGCATCAGACAGTGCGGCCCTTGATGCCGTGTTTGAAGTGATGGTCCGCGCAGGCCGGTCTGCGCCCATGGTTAAAACACTGCTTGTGCCAGAGGCATGGTCGAAGAAAAGCACACTGCCGCCCGCGCACGAGGCAATGTACACCTATACAAACAGTGTGATGGAACCGTGGGATGGTCCTGCGGCGCTTGCTGCTACGGATGGCCGCTGGATCATTGCGGGGCTGGACCGTAACGGTTTGCGTCCGATGCGCTTTACCCTGACAACGGACGGCTTGCTGATTGTCGGATCAGAGACGGGTATGGTTGTCATTGATGAAGAACGGGTTCGGGAGAAAGGCCGTCTTGGGCCGGGGCAGATGATTGCCCTCGATCTGCAGGAAGGGCAGTTTTATCATGACCGCGCTATCAAGGATAAGCTGGCTGCATCCCAACCATTTGAGGAATGGGTAGACGATATCAAGTCCATTGAAGACCTGCCCAATTACCGTGGCCCGGAACAGCAGACCTTTAAAGCCGAAGAACTACGCAGACGGCAGACAGTCGCCGGGATTACCAATGAAGATTTGGAAATGATCTTGCATCCGCAGGTCGCCACAGCCAAAGAAGCCATTGGTTCCATGGGCGATGATACGCCGCTTGCGGTTCTGTCGAAGAAATACCGGAACCTTAGCCACTATTTCCGGCAGAATTTCTCGCAGGTGACAAATCCGCCGATTGATAGCCTGCGGGAACACAGGGTCATGAGCCTGAAAACACGTTTTGGTAACTTCGCAAACGTGTTGGACGAAGGTCATACCCAGGCGGACGCACTTGTGTTTGAAAGCCCGGTACTGACCAATCGTGAATGGGGTGCGTTGCAGCAGCATTTTGGGGCAGAATCGCAGGTTATTGACTGTACCTTTGACGTGGGTGGCGGTCAGATGGCGCTCAGGGAAGCGCTGGACCGGATCAAAAGCGAGGCAGAAGACGCCGTTCGGGAAGGCAGACGCCATTTGTTCCTGACGGACGAATGCATAAATGATGACCGTGCGCCTATCCCCATGATTCTGGCAACGGGCGGTGTGCATACGCATCTGGTGTCGCGGGGTCTGCGTACCTTTACCAGCCTGAATGTGCGGTCTGCGGAATGTATGGATACCCATTATTATGCCGTCCTGATCGGGGCGGGTGCTACGACTGTTAATGCGTATTTGACGCAGGACGCCATTGCAGACCGTCATGCAAAAGGTCTGTTTGGGGATATATCGCTTGAGGCCGCGATCATTCGGGCCCGTGAAGCCATTGATCAGGGCCTTTTGAAGATCCTCAGTAAAATGGGTATCTCGGTAATCTCCAGTTATCGTGGCGGTTATAATTTCGAGGCGCTTGGTCTGTCGCGCGCACTTGTTGCGGAATTTTTCCCGGGCATGCCGTCCAAGATTTCCGGCATTGGTCTTGCGGGTGTGCAGCAGAAAATTCTGGAGCAGCATGAGAAGGCATTTAAATCAGAGGTGGTTTCATTGCCGATCGGCGGCTTGTACCGGTTCCGTCGGAATGAAGAGGTTCATGCGTTTGACGGCCAGTTGATTCATATGCTGCAAACCGCAGTTGGCAGTGACAATTATGCCAAATATCTAACCTATTCAAAGGGGCTACATAGCCTGCCGCCAGTTAATTTGCGGGACCTTTTGGATTTCAAACGGCCTGATGAACCCTTGCCGCTTGAAGAGGTGGAATCGATCACGGAAATCCGGAAACGCTTTATCACGCCGGGCATGTCTCTTGGCGCTTTGTCGGTTGAAGCTCACGAAACGCTGGCCATTGCCATGAACCGTATTGGGGCGAAATCAGTCTCTGGTGAAGGCGGCGAAGACACTAAACGTTTCACGCCGTATGAAAATGGTGACAATGCCAATAGTCCGATCAAGCAGGTTGCCTCTGGGCGGTTTGGCGTGACGGCAGAATATCTGAATGCCTGCGAAGAACTGGAAATCAAGGTCGCACAGGGTGCGAAACCGGGTGAAGGTGGCCAGCTTCCCGGTTTTAAGGTTACGGATATGATTGCACGGTTGCGGCACTCTACACCGGGTGTGACGCTGATTTCACCGCCGCCGCACCATGATATTTATTCAATCGAGGATCTGGCCCAGCTTATCTATGATCTGAAACAGATCAATCCGCGGGCGAAAGTATGCGTCAAGCTTGTTTCCTCTGCCGGGATTGGCACGATTGCAGCAGGTGTTGCGAAAGCCCATGCGGATGTGATCCTGATATCAGGGCATTCAGGCGGCACAGGCGCAAGCCCGCAAACCAGCATCAAATATGCAGGTACCCCGTGGGAAATTGGCCTTGCCGAGGTTAACCAGGTTCTGACTTTGAATGGATTACGGCACCGTGTAACTCTGCGTACAGACGGCGGAATCCGTACGGGCCGCGACGTGGTGGTCGGGGCCATACTCGGCGCAGAAGAATTTGGCGTTGGTACTGCCTCTTTGGTGGCGATGGGCTGCATTATGGTGCGGCAATGTCATTCAAACACATGTCCGGTCGGTGTATGTACGCAGGACGAGGCACTTCGGAAGAAGTTTACGGGCACAGCAGACAAGGTAGTGAATCTCTTTAGTTTTATCGCAGAAGAGGTACGTGAAATCCTTGCCGAGTTGGGCGCGAGCAGCCTGAATGAAATTGTTGGCCGGACCGACTTGTTGCATCAGGTCAGCCGCGGTGCGGATCATCTGGATGATCTTGACTTGAACCCGCTTCTTGTGCAGGTGGGTGGCCGGAACCATCAGGCAATCTGTACGCTTGAGGGTCGTAATGAAGTACCGGATTCGCTGGATGCACAGATGCTTCTGGACGCAAAAGCCGTCTTTAGCCGCGGTGAAAAGATGCAGTTGACCTACAGCATTCAGAATACGCAGCGTGCGGTTGGGACCCGGTTCTCGTCTGAGATAACCAACAGATTCGGCATGACAGGGCTGAAACCCGATCATGTGACGGTTCGTCTTCGTGGCTCGGCCGGACAGTCGCTCGGTGCCTTTGCGGTACAGGGTCTGAAGCTGGTTGTGGCCGGTGATGCCAATGATTATGTCGGCAAGGGCCTGTCGGGTGGTACAATTGTTGTACGCCCCAGTAACCGGTCTGGGATCACGGCACGCTATAACACCATTATCGGTAATACGGTTCTTTACGGGGCTACGTCAGGATATCTGTATGCGGCGGGACAAGCGGGCGAGCGATTTGCGGTTCGTAATTCCGGCGCAACCGTTGTCGTCGAAGGGTGCGGGGCCAACGGCTGTGAATATATGACGGGCGGTCTTGCGGTTATTCTGGGCGATGTTGGTGAAAACTTTGGTGCCGGCATGACCGGGGGCATGGCGTTTATCTATGACGAAAATAACAGTTTCGCATCTAAGGTAAATGATGACACGGTCATCTATATCCGGCCAGAGCCTGGGCACTGGACAGAAACACTGCGCACAGAGATTGAACGCCATGTACAGGAGACCGGCTCCCGCTGGGGGGCAACTATTCTGTCTAACTGGGATGCCAAACTTGGCAACTTCTGGCAGGTGGTTCCACGGGAAATGCTTGCCCGTTTGGAACATCCGGTAACGGTAGAGGCGGACGCCGAAGCACTTTCCGCGTAATAAGTGTAAACACATGGTAGCTTTTCTGATGCAATATCGGTAAAAAGCTACCATGCCTACACTGTATCACCATTGGCTTAGTCCTGCCGCCCGTTTTATCCGTGTTATTCTTGCAGAAAAACGCGTTGATATTGATTTGCGCGAAGAACGGGAATGGGAACGCAGGCCTGCTTTTCTGGCTTTAAACCCTGCGGGCGAAGTGCCTGTGCTGGTTATGGATGACGGCAAAGCCTATTCAGGCACCAAGGCAATCGCAGAATATCTCGAAGAAGCGATCCCGGAACCGGCACTGTTGATTGGATCAGTGGATGAGCGGTATGAAATTCGTAGATTGATAGGGTGGTTTCATACGAAGATCGGTACGGAAGTAACGCGGCTTCTGGTTAGCGAAAAGCTGCATAAACGGATTTACGGCATTGGCGTACCTGATTCGACCGCCGTACGCTGTGCGGCCCACAATTTGAAAACGCACATGAAATACATCACCTATCTGGTGGCAGACCGTAACTATCTGACTGGGAAATACTTCACCATGGCAGATGCGGCTGCAGCTGCGCATTTATCTGTGATTGACTATTTTGGGGATGTGCACTGGTCTGACTGGCCAGAGGTAAAAGACTGGTACATGCGGGTAAAGTCGCGCCGGTCGATGCGGTCCCTTCTGCAAGACCGCGTCCCTGGTATCCGGCCGCCTGTGCACTATGATAATGTAGATTTCTGAATGTCTGCGGCGCAGTACAAAAGCCGAATTACAGAAAAAGCGAAAGAGCTGGGCTTTGATACCGTCGGGTTCACTGTGGCCCGCATGGGTGACGGGCATGTAACGGGTCTGCGCGAATTTATCGCGGAGGAACGATACGGAGATATGCAGTGGATGGCGGAACGGCGCCACCACCGGGAACAGCCCCAAAATCTTTGGCCGGACGCTGTTTCTGTTATTGCACTTGGGCTGAATTATGGGCCGTCCCACGACCCGTTAACCCTTCTGGACTATCCTGACTATGCCAATATATCGGTTTATGCGCGGGGTAAGGACTATCATGATATTGTTAAAAAGAAGCTGAAAGCCCTTGGCCGCTGGATGGCGCAGGAGTTCACCTGTGATCTGAAAGTTTTTGTTGATACGGCCCCGGTGCCGGAAAAGCCGCTGGCAGCACAGGCGGGTCTTGGGTGGCAAGGCAAACATACTAATGTTGTCTCGCCTGACTTTGGAAGCTGGCTTTTTCTGGGGGCTATTTATACAACACTCGCACTTGATCCGGATACTCCCCACCGGGACCAGTGCGGATCCTGCAGGGCGTGCCTGGATATATGTCCGACAAATGCTTTCACCGCCGAACGAAAAATTGATGCCAGGCGCTGTATTTCCTATCTGACGATTGAACATAAAGGCATGATTGACCCGTCTTTTATGGAGCAGATGGGTAACAGAATATATGGCTGTGATGATTGTTTAGCGGCCTGCCCCTGGAACAAGTTTGCTAAGCGGGCAAGTGAAAGTGGATTTCATGCGCGCGCCGAGCTTGGGGCACCGCCGATCAAGGACCTGCTTGATCTGGAAGACGCAGACTTCCGGACAGTTTTCTCGGGCAGTCCAATTAAACGCATTGGCCGCAACCGATTTATTCGCAATGTACTTGTGGCTGCCGGCAATAGCGGGGATCGGTCACTTTTGCCGAAGATTGAGCGATTGTGTGCTGACCCGGATCCCGTGGTTGCTGAAACGGCCTGCTGGGCACAGAAGCGGTTGCAAGACTAGCTGCTTTTTTGAGTTTGATATGAAAAGGGCGCGAAAATATCGCGCCCTGATCATAAAATATTTTGATTGCAGCTACTACTAGCGCGCTGCACGGGTCAGAGGACTTCCACCCCCATCATTGCTTTTACGCTTGCCGCCGCGGCCACCTTTGGCTGCGCGTGCAGGCTTTTGGGACCGGTCACCAGCCGCTGATTTTTCAGAACGCTTGCGGGCTGGTTTGCCGGGCTTGCCAGGTTTTGCGGTCGCGCTTCTGCCTTTACGGTGCGGCTTGCTGGTCGCGCCGGGGCGTTTTGCCTTCGGTTTACGGCGATCACGCTGTGGCTCCTGCTCTGCTGCATCCTGTCTGGTACGCGGTGCAACTGCGTCACCGGTGTCGACTTTGGTTGGATCCCAGTCGCCTTTGGCGCGTGTGCGGGTGGGTTTGCTGCGGGCAGGGCCAGCGCCGCGGCTAAGGCCAGCGTCACTTGTACGGCGCACTTTACCGGTGCTTGGGCGTTTGCGGGACCGGCTGTCGGCTTCTCTCCGTCTTTTTGGCCGTGGCTTTTTCACTGGTTCCGGCATTGGGAACGGGTGATCTTCGATAACATCAATCGTGCTTTTGATCAGTCGTTCGATGGTGCGTAACTGGTGCAGTTCACCGCGGTCACAGAACGTAAAGGCTGTGCCTTCGCCGCCACCACGGGCAGTTCGGCCAACACGGTGGATATAGTTTTCTGCCTCAACTGGTACATCCATATTAAAGACATGGGTAATGTCTTTTACATCGATACCGCGGGCCGCAACATCGGTCGCGACAAGGAAGTCAAACTTGCCTGCCTTGAAATTATTGATCATACGCTGACGAACACGCTGATTTTTATCACCGTGGATGGCGTCTGCTTTATATTTGTTTTTATTAAGTAACCAGGCAACATCGTCTGCATCGCGGCGGGTACGGACAAAGATAATACTTCTGCCGGGGTTTATTTCTTCGAGCATATGTAACAGCAGGTTCTTCTTTTCATCCTTATAGGTAAAGAGAACTCTGTGGTCGATATTATCAGCAACGCCCTGCTTTTGTTCGATTTCAATCAGCTCAGGTGAATCAAGCAGGGTTTCAGCCAACTGGCGGATACGTGGCTCGAATGTTGCCGAGAACATGATCGACTGATGCGGGGAAATCAGTTTCCGGCCGATTTTGGTAACATCATCAATGAAGCCCATGTCCAGCATGCGGTCGGCTTCATCAAGAACAAAGAAACTGGTTTCATCCAGATAAATATTACCCTGTTTGATGTGATCAAGCAGACGACCCGGTGTAGCAACCAGAACATCAACACCGCGGTTCAGGATGTGGATCTGTGTCTTGTATGGGGCGCCGCCGAAAACCGTGCACTGCTTCAGCTTGAGGAAACGCGCCATATCCTTCACGCATTCACCAATCTGCATGGCAAGTTCGCGTGTTGGTGCCAGAAACAGAGCGCGCGGCATGCCAGGCTTTGGTTTACTGTCAATTTTGGCAAGCTGGTTTAGAATTGGCAGTACAAAAGCAGCCGTCTTACCGCTACCTGTTTGGGCAACACCGATCATGTCGCCGCCACCCATTAGAAACGGGATCGCTTTGTTTTGAATTGGGGTGGGGGTTGAATAGCCCTGCTCTTCAAGCGTACGCATCAAGCCGTCGTTAAGACCAAGGTCAGAAAATGTTTGTGTCATGCAATATCCAAATAGGCGTCCCTCCATATCAGGAAGTCGCCGTCTATATAATCCAAAGAAAAACCGAAACGCTTTTCCCCGGACCCAGATACTGATGAAGTGTCTTTATGGCCTGCACTGACGTCAGTGCGGAAATCTCGCTCGATCTCTTGTTTCCACCATGGAAACTGTGCAGGAACTCCAACGCGGGAGACTGCCTGCGCGCGGCATATGCCGTTTATCTGGAGGAATGTCAAGGGAAACCGTCCGCAGACCGCAGGGTATTTTACCGCCTTACGCGTCTTTGGCCCTGCTTTACACCGCATTTCTTGCGGTAAATCTAGTCGCGCAGTGAAAGTGTGGCAGCACCTACAATGGGGCCGTGTCCGTATTCTTCCTGCAGTAATACCGCGATGTGCGTGACATTTTCCGGCGCTTCTGCTGTGTTGATTTCATGTGTCACAGCATCCCCGTTCCAGTCGTCGAGCATTTTAAAGTCGCGAACCACATTGGTATAGTGCAGACGCCGGCCACGATTTTCGCCATCACCAATTTCGACGGTTGCATCTGCCTGGTACCAGACGACACGTACGGAAATAGTCGCATTCACTATGGACTGTGGTAAAGACAGGGTTATCTGGTCGCCTGCTTTGTCCAGACCGATTGTGTATTCGGGACGGTCAAGCGTACGGGCAAACTGTATTTTTTCACTGACTTCTTCCTTGCGGGAGCCAACACATTCGAACCTGCCATCAAATATCATCTGCGGGGTGAAGACGCCGCCTCGGCCCAGCCGTTTGTTGTAGGCCGCCTGTCGCTGCGCATTATACGGATCCGCGAAAGTATCTTCCCACCCCAATCGGTCCCAATAGTCTACGGGCCATGATAGGGCAAGGACCCCCGGACGGTCCCGCATTGTCCGCAGTGCGGCATCCGCAGGCGGGCAGCTGCTGCAGCCCTGACTGGTGAATAGTTCAATGACAGTCAGGCGTTCAGGGGATGCAGGACGCTCTGCCTCCTGGGCGGTGGCCAGTGAGGACAGACATAAGACACTCAAAAATACAAAAAATCGCTTCATCATGGCTTGATCATAGTTGTTCGAAAGTTCAACTGCCAATCACCAGTGTGTGATCTGGGCTGTATGTGATTATTTCCGGAAAATTATGCCTCGTCCGGGGCGCGCGTTGTCATGCTTAGTGCATGAATAGGGCCTTTCAGCTCTTCGGCCAGTGCTTTGTTGACCATGCGCTGTCTGGACACTCTGGATTGACCCGTGAAAGCCTCGGATACGATATTGACATGGAAGTGGGACTCTCTGTCACCACCGGGATTGCCGACATGCCCGGCGTGGCTTGCGCTGTCGTCTATTACCTCGAGGGTAATGGGCGCAAGGGCCGATTGTAGTTTAGTCTCTATAAGTGCAGCAAGTTTGCCCATTAATGTGTTCCCAATGCCGAAGAATTTACATTTTTCTATCAGGAAAGACTTGTAACAGCGCTTCCTTCGTGTCTTTCTTAGCGCGAAAGGCCCCGGCTGCCAAAAGGTTTATATCAGTTAGTTCACTGCGAGAGGTTTTTATGACATCGGCCCACAAAGATACCATCCCCAATTTATCCCAACCTGATCATACAGTTTCTGTGCGGGACATTTTTGGTCTGGATCTTGATATGGAAGTACCTGCCTTTGCAGAACGGTCCGAACATGTCCCTGATATAGACACCAGCTATGTCTTTGACCATGATACAACGCTGGCCATTCTGGCAGGGTTTGCCTTTAACCGGCGGGTTATGATCCAGGGCTATCACGGCACCGGTAAATCTACTCATATTGAACAGGTTGCAGCGCGTCTGAACTGGCCAACCGTGCGGGTCAATCTGGATAGTCATATCAGCCGGATCGATCTTGTAGGCAAGGATGCGATTGTCCTGAAAGACGGCAAACAGGTAACAGAGTTTCAGGAAGGTATTCTGCCGTGGGCACTGCAAAGCCCGACGGCTATTGTCTTTGATGAATATGATGCAGGCCGCCCGGATGTTATGTTTGTGATCCAGCGTGTGCTGGAAGTTGAAGGCAAGCTGACCTTGCTTGATCAGAACCGGGTTATTCGCCCGCATCCGGCATTTCGGGTGTTTGCTACCTCAAACACTATTGGGCTGGGTGATACGACAGGGCTGTATCACGGTACTCAGCAGATCAACCAAGGCCAGATGGACCGCTGGAATATTGTCGCAACGCTGAATTATCTACCCCATGATACCGAGCTTGCGATCATGCTGGCGAAAGAGCCTGAGTTTAATACAGAAGAAGGCTCCAAAATGGTCTCTAGCATGGTACAGGTCGCGGACTTGTCGCGCGCTGGATTTATCGCAGGTGATATCTCTACGGTTATGAGCCCGCGTACAGTCTTGTCCTGGGTGCAGAATACTCGTATTTTCAAGGATGTCGGCTTTGCATTCCGGGTGTCTTTCCTGAATAAGTGTGACGAGGCAGAACGCGCGATCGTGGCGGAATATTATCAGCGGTGTTTCGGTACCGACCTGCCAGAATCAGCCAGTAATCTGATCGCAGGGTAAGCCATGGGATCAGATCCCAAATCCAGAGAGATCTTTGAAGAAGCGGTAGCAGCAGCTACCCGCGCGGTAGCGGCTGACAAAAATGTCACGGTTCGCTACAGCGCGAATGGTGCACCGTCTACACAGGACGAGATTACACTGCCCCATTTACCGCATTCTGTCACAGCTACTGATATTGCCACATTGCGGGGGCAGGCGGATACGGATGCCTTGCGGCACCGTTATCATGATACAGCGCTGCATGCTCGTCTGGCACCGGCCGGGGGATTGGCACGGGATATTTTCGATGCGGTTGAACTGGCGCGGTATGAAGCTATTGGCGCCAATGCCATGCCGGGGGTGAAAGACAATCTGGCCATTCTTTCTGAAAAGCGGGCGGCGGAAGCCGGGCTGGCGCGACCTTCTGATGATGAAAAGGGCCGTATGGCGCAGGTCATTGGCATGCTGGTGCGCGAACGTCTGACAGGGGCCGCGGCCCCGGATAGTGCGACCCTTGCGGTTGAAAGCCAGCGTAAATGGTTGACTGAAACCATTGGTCATTACATGGACCAGTTGGAGGAAAAGACCGGAGACCAGCGGGGGCTGGCCGTTGTCACACGGTCTATGATTGCGGAACTAATTGGCTCTGACCCCGGTAAGGATATGGACCGGGAAGAAAATGAAGGGTCCGAAGACGACGCATCCGGAGACGCTGGATCTGAGACTGACCCGGGTGAAGGGCAGGACGAAAGCGAAGATTCAAGCGGCGCAGAAGGGTCGGAACAGTCTGATCAGGAAACGGCAGAGGATGACCTGTCTTCAGAGGCAGCGGTAGAAGACTTTGATGATACCGAAGCCGAAGCGGGCGACAGTGACAGCGAAGGGACCATCCCGTGGCGTCCGAACAGACCGCTCGAAGCCCTGACGGATACGCCGTTTTACAGCATCTTTACCGAAGAGTTCGACGAAATCGTCAAGGCGGAGGACCTGTGCGAAGCTGAAGAGCTGGAGCGCCTGCGCAAATATCTGGATCAGCAGATGGCCCACCTGACAGGGGCGGTATCCAAGCTTGCCAACCGGTTGCAGCGGCGCCTGTTGGCACAGCAGCGCCGGCACTGGAATTTCGATCTGGAAGAAGGGGTGCTGGATGCTGGCAGGCTCGCACGGGTTGTGACCAGCCCAACGCAGCCCCTGTCTTATAAACTCGAATCTGATACAGATTTCAAAGATACGGTTGTTACGCTGCTCTTGGACAATTCCGGCTCCATGCGCGGCCGGCCGATATCCATTGCCGCAATTTCCGCAGACATATTGGCTAGAACCCTGGAACGGTGCGGTGTGAAGGTGGAAATCCTCGGGTTTACTACCAAGGCCTGGAAAGGCGGCTCCTGTCGGGAAAAGTGGTTGCAGGCTGGAAGGCCGAAAAACCCGGGGCGCCTGAACGATTTACGGCACATTATCTATAAAACAGGGGATGCACCGTGGCGCCGGGCGCGCAGAAACCTTGGATTGATGATGCGGGAAGGCCTTTTGAAAGAGAATATTGATGGCGAGGCGCTTTTGTGGGCGCACAACCGTCTTATTGCCCGCCCGGAAGAGCGCCGTATTTTGATGGTGATCTCCGACGGTGCACCTGTGGACGATAGTACGCTGTCAGTGAACTCGGGCACCTATCTGGAAAACCACCTGCGGCAGGTTATTGGCTGGATCGAGAATAAATCCCCTGTGGAATTGATCGCCATTGGCATTGGCCATGACGTTACACGCTATTACAAGCGAGCAGTGACTATATTGGATGCCGAACAGCTTGGTGGTGCGATGACAGAACAGCTTGCAGGGTTGTTTGAAGATACTTTGCCAACGCCGCGCGGGGCTATGCGCCGATAGGTTCATTTCAGTGGGGGGGTCAATGCGAAGACTAATTGCCAGACTAACCATCACTGCTGCAGCTATTTTTCTATGTGTGACAGCTGCCTCAGCTATGCCCGAAGGTATGATTTCAGAACAGGACAGAAAAGCTTCTGTAACCAAGGATTTTGACCAAAAATTACAGGTATTTGCTGACCCTGTTCCGCTGAATGAAGATGACTTATCACAAAGTAGTTTGGGGCAACTTAAATATATTCAGGGCTGGTCCCTTACGTCCGATCATCATCAGTTTGGCGGATTTTCAACGTTCCTGAAAACGCAGCGCGGTATTATATCGGTTAGTGACCTCGGGTTATGGCTTCAGGCATCTTTTGATGCTGATGCTGAGGAACCGTTTTCAAACGCGACACTGACGTGGCAGGTTCCAAGGAAGTATGACAATGATATGAAAAAGGTGACCGACATCGAAAGTGTGCTGAAGTTACCTTATGGTTACCTTGTAGGGTATGAGCAGTTTCACAGATTCGAACAGGTGACGGAACCTGGCGGGTGGGCTTTCACTTCTGATATCTCCTCTGCTGTTGATTTCAGGGGTTTGACGCCAAACGGCGGTGTTGAAGCGATGACCTGGTTCGGCGGAAATTCAATTCTTGCGTTTGCAGAGCGGGCAAAAGATATCAAAGGACGGTTAAAGGCATGGATTTTAAAATCGGACCGTACATCAGACAATTTATGGTTCAAGCCGCCGCAGAACTTTTACCCGACCGATGCCAAAACATTACCCAGTGGCGACATACTTGTATTATTGCGTCGATTCTCATTGGTGGAAGGTGCGGGGGCCAAGCTGCAACGTATTCCAGCAGAGACAATCTTACCCGGTGCTACACTGGTTGGTGAAGATGTGGCGACTTTGGAAAGCCCAATAACTGTCGATAATATGGAAGGGCTGGATATCGAGGTGCTGGCGGATGGCCGTGTGCGTCTGTATCTAATGTCCGATAATAATCTGAGCAGGCTACAGCGAACGCTCCTGATGATTTTTGACTATGCTCCGGACGGTGTAACGCCCAAATAAAAAGACGCCGCAACTGGTGTGATTGCGACGTCTGAATTCTGTAGTGTAAGAAACTTGCTTATGCAGCTGCTTCTTTTTTCTTTTTGATTTCTTTCTTCAGCTTCAGCGCCGCAGCAGAAAGGTTCGCGTCGCGAGCTTTCAGAAGGAAGTTGTCAAGACCGTCATTGTGCTCAACAGAGCGCAGTGCCTGTGTTGAAATACGCAGGCTGACAGAACGACCAAGTGTGTCAGAAATCAATGTAGCTTTAGTCAGGTTTGGCAGGAAGCGACGACGGGTTTTATTGTGTGCGTGAGACACGTTGTTACCAGTCATTACACGCTTGCCAGTTAGTTCACATACGCGAGCCATGATCATTATCCTTGTTTTTCTGCCGGAATTATTTCCGGGAATCTTTCGATCAGCTACACCCAACAGCGGGTGTAAGCGCGCCGTATAGGCGAAAAGCGCACGTTGGTCAAGACTCTTTGTGGCTGAAAACCGCGGAAAGATTAGGTTTTGGGCCGGTCACATCTCAAGCTATGGGTAGTTCTGGTTGAGGCGAGGCTTAATCCATGTGTTTCAGGGTTTGACAAAACGTGGGCGTACTGCTGCTGGGTAGTTTCCAAGGGCCTCCTGCCCTGTCCCGCGCAAAAAACTTTCGACATAGTCTTTGACTGGCGGGTGAAATTGGTCACCCGATATAAAGTTGTGCTAAAAAGTTGTTTTTATCTTTGGTCCTCAGGGGCACGCAGAATCAGCAAAATTCAGGGAAATACGACCCGAAAATTATCTGAAACCGACAATGTATTCGTAAGTATTGATAAAGGACTTATAATAATATCAATACTTTACCGTATTTTTTTGGGGACTGTTTTTGATTGTCACCGTTATTGCCCTGCGTCAGGCATGCAAAAATAAGATTAAATCTAGTGCGGGGCAGGTATGTGGCCTATATGAAGGAGGTGTTAGACGTAAAGTAGCAAGGCAGCCTGTGCGTACGCTGGTTGAAGTAGCTGTATAGCCCTTGAATGAGCAGAGACAAAGTGATCCATGAGTAAAGTAAAGGCCGTGCTTGGGCCCACCAATACTGGCAAGACCCACTATGCGGTTGAGAGGATGCTGGCCTACACCAGCGGGGTCATGGGGTTTCCGCTCAGGCTTCTTGCACGGGAAGTCTATGACCGCGTCGTAGCGGTGAAGGGAAAACGGCAAGTTGCGCTTTTAACCGGCGAAGAACGAATCGTACCAGAAGGTGCCAGATATTTTCTTTGCACGGCAGAAGCCATGCCCCGGCAGGCAAATGTAGAATTTGTGGCCCTGGATGAGGTGCAGATGGCAGCCGATCTGCAAAGAGGGCATGTGTTTACGGAGCATTTGCTACATACCCGCGGGCGCTACGAAACGCTGCTTCTCGGATCTTCGACCATGGAAGCTGTGATCAGAAGGCTTGTTCCAGATGTGGAAGTCCTTACCAGACCACGATTTTCCAACCTTTCTTATAGTCGTCCTAAAAAGTTGTCCAGACTAGCGCGGCGCAGTGCCATCGTTGGTTTTTCCTCTGCGGATGTGTACGGTTTGGCTGAATTGATGCGTCGGCAAAAAGGCGGTGTCGCAATTGTTATGGGTGCCTTAAGCCCCCGTACCCGAAATGCCCAGGTCGAAATGTATCAAAGTGGTGAGGTTGAATATCTGGTTGCAACCGATGCAATCGGCATGGGCCTGAATATGGACATTGATCACGTGGCTTTCGCGGGATTGTCCAAATTTGATGGTCGGGTTTTTCGAAATTTAACGGCAGCAGAGGCAGGGCAGATCGCAGGTCGTGCCGGACGCTATAAAAGGGATGGAAGTTTTTCGACACTTGGGGGTGATTCTGAACCCATGCCTGGCGAAATGATTGAAGCAATTGAAGAGCATGCTTTTGATTCCGTAAAAAATATTCAGTGGCGTAATAATCGGCTGGATTTTGCCACTATCCCCCGCTTGATCCGGTCTTTGGAAATGCCGGCAACGCTGCCGGGTCTTCACCGTACGCGTGATGCTGTTGATATGGCAGCACTTGTTGCATTGTCAAAAGATACGGAAATTCAAGACCTTGTGGTTAATCCGTCGGATGTTCAGACCTTGTGGGATGTCTGCAGTGTGCCGGATTTCAGGAAACTTTCGGTAAACGATCATCATGCTATGCTGCGCCGTCTGTTTACCGAACTGTGTGGTAAATCTGGAACGATCTCTCATGACTGGATTGCTTCGCAGGTAAAGCGTCTTGACAACACCCACGGTGATATAGATACCTTGGCGACCCGGATTGCCAGTATTCGCGTGTGGACCTATATTTCCCACCGAAGCAGGTGGCTGGAGGATGCTGCCCATTGGGCACATGTAACGCGTGGTGTAGAAGACAAATTGTCTGATGCATTGCATGAAAAGTTAACACAGAGATTTGTGGATCGCCGGACGGCGGTCCTCATGCGCTCGCTCAGGCAAAGGGACACACTCAGCGTGAGCATCGATAATGATACTAATCAGGTGGCAGTAGAAGGCCACACAATTGGCGAGCTTAAAGGCTTCTCCTTTCAGGTTGAGGCAGGAGCAGCTCGGGACGACCAGAAAACTCTCAAGTCAGCGGCTGAATCAGCCCTGAAGGCAGAGATCACCCGTCGGGCGAAGTTGTTTAATAACATTGGCCATAAAAACGTTACCCTGAATTTTGAAGACGGTCTCGCCTTTCCAAAAATGATGTGGGACGATACTGTTATTGCAACGATCCATAAAACCGGTGCCTTTTTGGCGCCGCGGGTCAAGCTGGCAGCGAACACGCTTCTAGACGGTGAGAATGCGGAACTGGTGCTGACGCGCGCTCAGGAATGGCTGGATACGCGCATCGCTGAAAAGCTGGAACCGCTTGTACGTCTTGCTCAGGAACTGAACGGCGAGATTGAAGCCCCTGAAGGAGCGGAAGCGCTTTCCGGCATTACGCGCGGGGTTGCCTATCAACTTGTTGAACATTACGGCGTATTGCCGCGCGCCAAGGTTGCCAAGGAATTACGCCAGTTGGATCAGGAAGCCCGCAAGGGGTTACGCCGTTTTGGTATCCGTATTGGTGCAGCAAACCTTTACATGCCGCTGATTCTGAAGCCGCATGCAACTGAGCTGCGCCTGATGATGTGGGCGATGGACAATGATCTGACAGATCTTCCTGACATTCCAACACCTGGAATGGTTTGGACCGATGCGGACCGCAATGCACCGCGCGATTTTTACGCGCTCGCAGGGTTCCGCCTTGCTGGCAAAAAAGCAGTGCGTATGGATATGTCAGAACGTCTGGCGGATACGGTACGCCCGCTTGGTCAAGGGGGTGACTGGTTTGAAGTAACACCAGAAATTATGGGCCTTGTGGGGCTGTCTGGTGAAGACTTTGCCGCTGTCATGTCTGCAATTGGCTATAGCTATGAGGCACGTCAGGTAGAAAATGCTAAGCCTGCACCTGTTGCTGAGGAAGCTGCTGCGACAGAGGCTTCTACTGAAGAGGTAGCGGCTGCAGAGACTGAGGCTACCGAGCCGACACCAGCAACTGATGCCGCAGTTGCAGAGGATGCGCCGGCACAGGTAACTGCAGAAGAGGCACCAGAAGAGGCGTCCGAGCCAGCGGTAGAGGCCGGTGAAGCTTCGACCGAGGCTGAGGATGCGTCAACGGATGAGGCGGCAACACCTGAGCTGGTGGAACGCTACTTCTTCCGCTGGTCACCAAAAAGACGGCCTGCACCAGACGCTGCTGATCGCGGTCGTAAACCGGGTCCGGCTAATAAACAGCGCAAAGGCGCCAAAGGTCAGTCACGAGGTCCGAAGCAAGCGACAAGCTATAAGGCGCGTCCACCCAAGAAAGAAAAGCAAATGGACCCTGATTCTCCGTTCGCAGCTCTTGCCGGGTTGAAAGAATCTCTGTCCAGTTCAAAAAAATAGGACAGACATATGTCTGAAGCGGGCGAACAAATACGGCTGGATAAATGGCTGTGGTTCGCCCGTTTTTTTAAAACCCGTTCGATTGCGACCAAGGAATGCAAAGGGCGGAAAATCCGTATCAATGGTACAATTATCGCCAAAGCCAGCGCTACTGTGCGGGTTGGCGATGTACTTACCTTCCCGAAAGCCGGGCATATACGCGTGATTAAAATCCTTGATCTGGGTGTGCGGCGGGGTCCTGCGTCAGAAGCAGCCCTGTTGTTTGAAGACCTTGCCCCGCCGACGGCGTCATCAGAGGCGGAAGAGGGTGCCACTGGAAAGGCACCGGCACGCCCAAAGGGGATGGGCAGACCCACCAAAGCTGACCGACGCGCATTCGACAAACTAAGATCAAGGGAATAAGTCGGTATTAATTAGAAAAATCGTTGCCAGCATGCCCACTATTGGGCATATAGTACTAAAAATTTTTGGAATGTGATTTCCAGTAGAAATCCAAGAGGAGACACCCATGACATACGTGGTCACGGAAGCCTGCATTAACTGTAAATATATGGATTGTGTCGAAGTATGTCCTGTTGACTGCTTCTATGAAGGCGAAAATATGCTCGTGATCAATCCGAACGAGTGTATCGATTGTGGTGTGTGTGAGCCTGAATGCCCAGCAGAAGCGATTCTTCCTGATACAGAAGATGGTCTTGAAGAATGGCTGGAAATTAACACGAAATTTTC
Organism: Kordiimonas sediminis; assembly: GCF_014656395.1. Lineage (GTDB taxonomy): Bacteria > Pseudomonadota > Alphaproteobacteria > Sphingomonadales > Kordiimonadaceae > Kordiimonas_A > Kordiimonas_A sediminis. Next base: position 638,942 of record NZ_BNCI01000001.1, on the reverse strand, counting down.
TGAAACCTGGCCAAATATTACCGTTAAGGGTACGCAGCCTGATGATGCGGATGACTGGAAAGACAAAGAAGGCAAGAAAGAGCTACTGTCTGAAAATCCAGGTTCAGGCGACTAACTGATTGATAAATCAAGTATTATCGAAAAGCCGGGTTTTCCCCGGCTTTTTTTGTTGCCTGATGACTTTGGGTGAAACAGCATGACCCCAGTGGAGTTAGAAAAAATTATGGCAACAGGGCTGTAATAAACACGTAAAATATGTTATGGTGTATCCCATAAGCGCGTGATGTGCCCGATTTTCCGGCGGCACAGTCACGATATGCCTAAAGGTGAACTTCTTCCTGCCTCATGTCAATGAGTGCACGATTCAGTTCGCCTTTTACTGTCAGCAATTAGGGACAGTTTGTATGACGCCATCGTTCCAGAGGGATGGCTAGCAGGACCAAAAAGGATTTATACCAGGTATGGCAAAACAATCTAAAAAAATGACTTTCGCTGTAGATGATTATATTGTTTATCCCAAGCACGGCGTTGGCCGTATCACTGAAATTGAAGCTCAGGAAATTGCTGGCCTGAAGCTTGAGCTGTACGTTATTCGTTTTGAGAAAGAGCGTATGACTCTTCGTGTGCCAATCAATAAGGCAGAAGGTAGCGGCATGCGTCGTCTTTCTAACGAATCAACTATGCAGCAGGCATTCACTACGCTGAAAGGCAAAGCCAAAGTTAAAAGAACAATGTGGAGCCGTCGTGCCCAGGAATATGAAGCAAAGATCAACAGTGGTGATCTGGTTTCTATTGCAGAAGTTGTTCGTGACTTGCACCGCGGTGATGATCAGCCAGAGCAATCCTACAGCGAGCGTCAGATCTATGAAGCAGCACTGGGCCGTCTTGCCCGTGAAGTCGCTGCCGTAGAAGATATTGATGAAGCAGCTGCGATCACACGTCTTGAAAAGGAACTGGCTGCCTAAGCCTGATCCAAGCAGATTTACTGTTTTAAAGCCCATAGCGTTGCTGTGGGCTTTTTTATTTTCCCAATGAAACTTTATACTTGACTATATCAGTAATAATTGTTGGACTTGTTAATAATCCGTTAACCTGTTGCGTCCGTAAGAAATCCATAAGGTACATTTCACGCAATATAAAGGATGGGTGGGAATGGGTATGACAGCACACAACGCACTGAATGGGTATGAGCGCAAAGTTGTCCGGCATGCGATGAATACCGATTTGCTAACAAAGGAACGGGAACTGGATCTTGCGACGCGTTGGCATGATTACGGCGACCCACAAGCCTTGAAGGATTTAACCGAGGCATATCTTCGATTATCCATTTCGATTGCCAGAAAGTTTCGGCATTATGGATTGCCGCAGGCCGACTTGATTCAGGAAGGTACGGTTGGTCTTCTCGAAGCGGCCCGCCGGTTTGATCCAGCAAGAGACGTCCGTTTTTCCACCTATGCTACCTGGTGGGTTCGGGCATCAATCCAGGATTATGTGCTACGGAACTGGTCGATTGTCCGCACTGGCACAACAGCCGCCCACAAGGCGCTGTTTTTCAATCTGCGCAGGTTGAAGACAAAACTGGGCCTGCATAAGGATGCCCCTATGTCCTTGGAAGACCGACAGAAAGTTGCGTCGGAAATTGGCGTTCGGGTGCTGGATGTGGAAATGATGGATGGCCGCTTGTCCGGCGTCGACAGCTCCCTCAACACAATGATTGCGGGTGAGCGCACACAGGAATGGCAGGATTTGCTGGTATCAGACGCACCGCGTCCGGATGAAATCATTGAAAAAAGCATGGATGCATCAAAGGTAAAACAGATGCTTGAAAAGGCCATGTCCAGTTTGAATGAACGGGAAAGCTATATCATCGAAAATAGACGGTTATGTGATGAAACCCAGACATTGTCTGCGCTGGGTGAACGTCTGGGGGTTTCCAAGGAACGGGTCCGACAACTGGAGAATCAGGCCCTGAGAAAACTGAAAGATGCTCTGCTGAATGTGAATGTTCCGTCGTATTGATGGTTAGCTTGTCCTAGTCCGGTTTTGCTTCAATGTTCGCCGGTTGATTCAGTAATCGTATTTGATAGGGGTTGCGCACCAGAATGCGGGGGCCTCCACGCAGGTCAACCCAGCCGCGTACCTCGATATTTTTTCCTGTGAACGACTCGCCGTCTGGAATGTCCTGCCAAATCCTTCTGGGAAGTTCCGCGGTGAAATCCTTGCGCCAGTCTGCCCCAAAATTCAGATAATGGGTCGCTTTTACCGTTTGGCTGGACTGAACGGTGCCATGCACCAGCATAAAACGCCCCGCTTGCAGAAAGTCATCTGGTACTTGTCGGGGATGGTAGTGCTCTGAGGCCCACAGGCCTTTCTTCTGCAATCGTGCTTCTTCTTCCAGCCTGTAGAGGACGGCGAGTTGCACCTGATTTCTTGAGGATGGCCAGACGAAAGCATGGCCGCTCTTGATCAGAAACTGCTGAATATGGACAGTGTTCCCGGTATCGTCCTCGGTGAAGAGAGAGACCACAGGCGTGCCGTCTGGCAACAATGCTTTTTCATGACAGAGCGCGGTGACGGTTTTCCCGTTTGTGATGTCAGCCAGCGCAGCTCTTGACTGGGCGCCGTGGGGCCATGTTGTATAGGCGGTATCAGGTTCATGATACTCTGGCGCCTTTATGTCCAACAGTTGAACGGTTTTGCCGTCAAGTACCAGTCTGTCCCCGGATATTACAGTTGAAACAATACCTGTGAGGCAGGGCTGTGGCATGTCTGATGGTGGGCCAGCAGATAGACGGGGCGGAAAAACCAGGCAGAGAGCTAGGCAAATCAGAGACCGTCCGCCTGTATATTTTCGGAGCTTAGCTGTCATCGTTGATCTGCGATACGCATAAGGCCGCAGATAAGCGGCCCAGATGGTCGAGACACTGTAAACGCGGTTGCACGGTTGTCTTTATGGCTGGCTTTCATCAATTCTGATGCCTGCTGTGCCGTCACTGTATCGTGTGACAACAAAGATCAGGGAATAAGTACGCTCATCCAGCTCTTCAAGAACCGCCCCTGTCAAATGGTTTGCCAGAATTGGGGTGGTGTTGCTGTGCCCGACAATAAGCGCCGTGTGACCGGCCTTAGTCACCGTTTGCGCAATGCCTTTTAGGTCAGCCGGGTTATATAGTTCAATAGTCAGATTTTTGAGCTCTGCTGTGGGGGCAGCTGTTTCCCGTGTCCGTGTAGTGTTGCTGCTGTAAACAGCATCCAGTTTTTTGCCGGCAAAATACATCGCCAACCATTTGGCACGGGTTTGGCCCAGTTTAGTTAGTGCAGGGTCCCGTGAGCCGTCCGCAACTTTCTCGGCATGGCGAACAAGATACAGTGTCTGGACCGCTTCTTTGTCGTCTGCCTGCAGACTGGTGACGGCAAAACCTGTAATCAGAATAATGGAAAGAAGGACAGAAAATGATTTAGAAAGGTATGCTTTGATCATGTTGCAGATCCCCAATAAGTGTAGTTTGCGAATTTCGGGCCGGGAATATATTGCTGGTCCAGTTTTTCCATCGAAAAGCCCCCGGCGATAATCAGGCTTGGTATGTCCCGGTTTAGATTGCACCCACCTGCCAGGGCTTTCCAGACAGGATTGATACGGTCCTGCCATTTCCTGACGGCTTCATCTGGCGCCTTGCCGTGTTCAGAGAACAGCAAACGTCCACCGGGTTTTAAAACGCGGCGCATCTCGCGCATTGCACGCTCGGCGTCCGGTATGGTGCATAAGGTATACGTTAAAACAACCGTATCGACACTGTTGTCATCAAGGGGGATGTCCTGACCGTCCAAGCCAATCATGTCGACAGGAATACCCGCGTCTCGAATGGGGGCTTCAGCCAGCTCTCTGGACTTCAGATTAGGTTCCAGGCCAAAAATTCTCTCAACGCTGTCTTTGGTATAATAGGGCATGTTAAGTCCGGTTCCCATGCCGATTTCCAGGACTTTTCCTGATGCGTGCGGGACGACTTTCTTGCGCTGATACCGGATTGGCTTCAGTCCGCAGGTGAAATTGATCACCTTTGGCAGAATATGATTTTCATACAGTCCCATGATATACTTACTCCCCCACGGCACCCGTTTACTCATGCTAGTGCGCGTATGGGGTGCATGGATGCAGCCTATCACTCCTTTTTATATTTACCAAGTGGTCGCTGACGTATGATACGGCGCAGTCAGGATGCGAGATTATAGATAGGGACTGGCAAGCCATAAAACCCTGCCAAGCATGCGTTTCCAGCCTGGCCTTTTCTTCAAGGACTTAAGGTCCAGTTTTGTACTTTCCTGAATTCTGGCTGCTGCGATGTTATCCATGGTCTCTGCAAACACACCACCGTAACATTCAACATTAAATTCAAAATTCAGCCGTAGCGAACGGGCATCCCAATTGCTGGAGCCAAACAGGACCCAGCTTTTGTCAACAACCATCAGTTTGGCATGATCAAAGGGTTCTGGTGATAGATAGATGTTGCAGTCACTGTCGATCAATTGCCGCATTCCGGCAAGCGACACAAGGCTGAAGAACGGCAGGTTAGACACTTTGGGCGTGACAATATCTACTTTCACGCCGCGCAGGGCAGCTTGCTTTAGGGCTGCAATTAAGGATTCGCTCGGAATAAAATAAGGGGTGACGATTTTCGCACTTTCGTAGGCGGACGCCAACGCGCTTTCGATGACCATGGCGGTTACCTCGAATGGGTCATCAGGACCATCGGGAAGCGTTCTGGCCTCTACACCCTCTGCCACTGGTTTCGGTACTTGCGGCATCCATGTCGCCGGGTCAAGTTCTTCGCTGGTTGAGTAGAACCAGTCATCGGTAAAGCAGGCCACCATCTGCCTTACAATCGGACCGGTCAGCTTGAAATGAATATCCCGAACCTTTGGGACATGGTTGCCGTCCTTGTCCGTGTGCCCCAGATGGTGTTTGCGGATATTCATGCCGCCGGTAAATCCCGTAATACCGTCCGTTATCAGGATTTTTCGGTGTGTCCGTAGATTGAAAAACGCCAGACGCCAGGAAAGACGGGCCGGGTTGAAAGTAGCAACTTTGATACCCTTACGGCGCAGCAGCGGGGTCACGGGCTTCAATCCGTATAGGTTACCAATGGCGTCTACAAGGACCCGAATTTTAACACCGCGTTCCTTCGCCCGTAACAGTGCTGCGATAAAACGTCTGCCAGCCTGGTCGGCCTGAAAGATGTAGCTCGTTAGCATGATGGTTGAATGGGCCTGATCGATCGCATCAATCATGGCATCGTAAGCGTCCCGACCACTGATAAGGGGTTCTAGCGCATTGTCTTTTGTAATGGGCATGCCCGAAACACGGGAAGCCAATTGGTCATGTACCTGCCAGCGGAATGGCAGTGACTTATCTACTGAGCCTTCTTCGCCAAAAGGGTCGCCTGTTTCTTCCCTGACTGTCATACCGCGCTGTTCACGGGACCGTCTGGCCCGGCGTCTAATTCGGCTGATACCAAACAGGAAGTAAAAAATCAGGCCAAACACAGGGGCCAGCCAGACAAGGCCAATCCATGCGATGGCGCTACTGACAGTGTCTTTTGTTCGCAGGATATGGGACGTGGCTAACAAGACAGCGCACAGAAGCGCGATTGCCAAGAAGCCACTGACTGGCCATGTTGTCTGAATAAGATCCAGCAAAAGCACACCCCCGATGAATAGTCCTGTTATTTGATATAAGGGTTGCTGAGTTTGCCCGCAATGGCTATTGATCAGCCTATGATAGAACTTGTTTTGGATAGTCTTGCGTGTCAGCGTGGAGGGCGGCCTGTTTTTGAAGGCCTGTCGGTTCGTGTAAAAGCCGGACATCTTCTGTATTTGAAGGGTGCGAACGGCTGCGGCAAATCCACCCTGCTTCGGATTCTTGGCGGGCTATTGGCCCCCAGTTCTGGAACAGTTTCTTATGACGGCACAGTTTTGCAGCAACACGATATTCCGTTTAGCGCCTATGCTTTATATCTGGGGCACCAGAATGCGTTAAAGCCCATCTGGACGTTGCGGCAAAATTGTGATGCCCTGTGCCGTATAATGACTGGGCGTGATGCCCCGGTTGAAAGATTGCTTGAAACTGCAGAGCATTTTGACCTGTCCCGTCTTCTTGATCAGCCTGTTCGTTATTTCTCCAGCGGTCAGAAACACCGCGCCGCATTGATGCGGTTTGGTCTGATTGACCGGCCTGTTTGGTTGATGGATGAACCTACTGTTGGTCTGGACAGTAAAAACCGAGATGCATTGGCGGGATTGATGGAGAAAAAGCTGGCGTCAGGCGGGATCATACTGGCGGCAACGCATGATCCTGTTGCAGCGGCGGGTACGGATTTTGACGTCTCAGCCTTTGCGCCAGCATCGGACAATTCGGGTCCGTTCTCCTCAGCGTTTCTGGAGGACTGGGCATGAACGCGTCTTTCGCTATTATGATATCGGTGATTATGCGGGATGTGCGTCTTGGCTGGTCGCAAGGCGGCACAGGAACTATGTCGTTGAGTTTCTTCTTTATCGCCGTCACCCTGTTTCCTTTTGGTGTGGGCCCCGAACCGCAGGTGCTGACGCGCATTGCACCCGGCGTGATCTGGGTGGTGGCACTTCTGGCATGTCTTCTTAGTCTCGACCGACTGTATCAGGCAGACTATGAAGACGGCAGTCTGGACGACCTGGCTCTGTCCCCGGCGGGCTTGTTGCCTGTCGTGATTGCAAAAATTCTGGCGCACTGGATTTCAACGAGCCTGCCCCTTGTTCTTTTAAGCCCTTTGCTGGGGCTGCTGATGAATTTACCGGCAGAAGGCTATGTCCAATTGGTTTTGTCCCTTGCCATTGGGACGTTGGCACTTAGTTTTATTGGGAGTATCGGTGCAGCACTAACCGTTGCGATGCGGCGGGGCGGCGTTTTATTGTCGCTGTTGGTGTTGCCCTTGTATATACCGAGCCTGATTTTCGGTGTAACGGGTATTGATGCTGCGATTATGGGGCTTGATGTACTGCCGCATACGGCACTGTTGTCGGCGATTACGCTTGTGGCGGTTGTTTTGGGGCCGATTGCATCAGCATCAGCTATCCGGCTGGCACTGGAATAATGAAACAGGTGGCACCATATAGTGGTCCGTATATAAGGTGTTTGGGTTTGATGTGTTCCAGGGCAAGACAGTTTGTCACACTTGCCCTTGGTAGCTGTTCAGGGTAGGAACTTCTTCATGCATATATTTGCCAATCCAGCGCGTTTTGTGCGCCTCGCAGACAAGATCATGCCGTGGGCCGTTGTGGTATTTATCGGCACGCTTGGTTACGGCCTGTATTTGGCGTTCTTCGATAGTCCTATTGATTATCAGCAGGGTGAAAGTGTTCGGATCATGTACGTGCATGTGCCTGCTGCTTGGATGTCGATGTTTACCTATATGGTGATTGCCGTCTCCAGTTTTGTTGCCCTTGTGTGGCGGCATCCACTGGCGCAAATTGCGGGCAAGGCAGCCGCGCCAATAGGTGCTGCGTTCACTGCGCTTGCACTGGTGACCGGGGCACTGTGGGGCAAGCCCATGTGGGGAACCTACTGGGTATGGGACGGCAGGCTGACATCTGTGCTGATTCTTTTCTTTCTGTATCTGGGGTATATGGCGATCTGGCAGGCTATGGACGACGAAGAAAAGGCTGGGCGGGCTGCTGCGATTTTGGCCCTTGTTGGCAGTGTGAATATTCCCATTATCAAATTTTCCGTTGATTGGTGGAACACGCTGCATCAGCCAGCCAGTGTTATGCGTCTTGATGGTTCCACCATTGACGGCAGTATGCTGTGGCCGCTGTTTATGATGGCGATCGCATTTCAGGCGTATTTTGTGATTGTCTTTTTCTGGCGCATGAAGCTTGAAATTGACAGACGCAAGATAGCTGTCCTTCGGCTTCAGGAGGTAAGTGGTTCATGAATGAAATTGTGAATACGGGTGACTATAGTGGCTATATTGCCTTGTCCTACGGCATTGTGACTGTGGTTCTTCTGGCAGTTGCTGTTTTCTCCAAACTAGGTCAGCAAAAAGCCCGTAAGGAAGCAGAGGCCTTGAAAGCTCTCCGTAAATCTCGTGTTGAGGATTTTTAAAAATGGCGAAGTCCGGTATGAAGACACGCAAAAAGCAACGCTTACTGGTTATGATCACCGGTATTGTTGTTCTGTTTGCTGCCGTGTTTCTGGTTCTTTTTGCGATGGGTAAAGACAGCCTGAGTTTGTTTCTGCAGCCAAGCGGCGTTCAGGAACGCCAGATGGAGCCGGGGCGGCATTTCCGCCTTGGTGGGCTTGTTGCGATGGAATCATACAGCAAAGCAGAAGACGGGCTGACCCATCAGTTTACCGTCACTGACTGTGTTGTGGACGTACCGGTCGTTTTCAAAGGCTTGCTGCCTGACCTGTTCCGCGAAGGGCAGGGCATCGTCTCGGAAGGGGCGCTGAATGAAGACGGTGTTTTTGTCGCGACAACGGTTTTGGCAAAACATGACGAAAATTATGCCCCGCCGGGGACCATGCCAACTAATACGGATGCATGCGTGCATCCTGGCGGATAGGGATAGTTGATGATTGCAGAAATTGGTCATTTTGCTGTTATTCTGGCACTGATTGCATCCCTTATTGGTGCCACGTTTCCCCATGTAGGTATCGCCCGAAATGATGATCGTCTGATGATACTGGGCGGTCGGATGGCCTATGTGCAGTTTGTCTGCATGATTGTGGCTTTTGGCGCACTTATGTACAGCTATGTCATATCAGACTTTTCCGTCTTAAATGTTGCGACAAATAGCCATTCTGCCAAACCGCTCCTGTATAAAATTGCCGGCACCTGGGGTAATCATGAAGGCAGCTTATTGTTGTGGGCCTTGATGTTAAGCCTGTTTGCTGCCGCTGTTGCCCTGCGCGGTAAAAGACTGCCGCTCCGTTTTCAGAGCAGGGCCATTGCGGTCCAGAATTTGCTCGGATTCGGGTTTTTGCTGTTCATCGTTGCGACCAGTAATCCGTTTGAGCGTCTTGACCCTGTTGCGATTGAAGGCAATGGCCTGAATCCCTTGCTGCAGGACCCGGGTCTTATCTTTCATCCGCCCATGCTGTATCTTGGCTATGTGGGGCTAAGCGCCGCTTTTTCCTTTGCCGTTGCTGCCCTGATCGAAGGCGAGGTCAGTCCCGCATGGGCGCGCTGGGTCCGGCCATGGACGCTGGCTGCGTGGGTGCTGCTTACGGGTGGTATCGCTCTTGGGTCCTGGTGGGCTTACTACGAGCTTGGCTGGGGCGGCTGGTGGTTCTGGGATCCTGTGGAAAATGCCAGCTTTATGCCGTGGTTGGCTGCGACAGCCCTGCTGCATTCTGCCATTGTTGTTGAAAAACGCGATGCGCTGAAAAGCTGGACTATTTTACTTGCAATCATTGCCTTTTCGCTTTCGCTGTTGGGGACATTTATCGTCCGGTCCGGTGTTGTTGTCAGTGTCCATGCGTTTGCCAGTGATCCGACGCGCGGTATTTTCATTCTCGGATTTTTGGCGTTTGTCATTGGCGGGTCGCTTGCACTCTATGCCTGGCGGGCACCGTCACTGGTGCCGGGCGGTTTGTTTGGCATGGTCAGCCGCGAAAGCGCGCTGGTGCTAAACAATATTCTGCTGTCGACTTTTGCGGGTGTGGTGCTGGTTGGTACGCTTTATCCACTGGTGCTTGAGGCTTTTGACGGTAGCCAGATTTCAGTCGGACCCCCTTTCTTTGAATTTGCGGCAGCGGTGTTGATGTCGCCCCTTGTGATTGCTCTTGGGTTTGGTCCCCTTCTGGCATGGAAGCGGGGCAATCTATCCCGTGCGGCCCGAATATTATTGCCTGCCTTTCTGGCAGCGGTTCTGGGGGGGATTGCCCTAACCCTGTCTGCAGGTACGGGCGTTGTGATGACGGCCTTTGGTTTTGCGCTTGCGCTTTATCTTGCGGTGTCTGTTCTTCTGGAGATTGCTGGTCGCATCCAGCTCTTTAAGGCTCCGGGCAAGGCTTTTGGCAGATTGCGGTCTTTGCCGCGGGCATCGTGGGGTATGGCGTTCGCACATTTCGGGTTGGCGATTGTTATTCTTGGCATGACAGTCAGCGAGGCCTTTACCGATGAAACACTGACTGTCCTGCGACCAGGAGAAGGTGCGGAGGTAGGCGACTATGTCTTTACTCTCAAGAGTGTTGAAGGTACGACCGGGCCAAATTATACCGCGGTACGGGGGACGCTTGATGTCACAGAAAACGGTAGGCTGATTACAGTGCTGACACCGGAAGACCGTGTTTATACTAACCCGGTTACCAATACGACCGAAGCGTCCATCACACCGCTTTTCAGTGGTGATCTGTATGCAGTGATCGGCGAATCTGCCGGTGGCGGGGCGTGGTCCATGCGTCTTTATTTCAAGCCGATGATCTCTGGTCTGTGGGTTGGGTCAATCATGATGATGCTGGGGGGGCTATTGTCCCTGTCAGACCGTCGGCTGCGGATCGGCAGCCCGGAAGGCCGCAAGAAGCATGCATCCGTAAAGACCGCTGGTGGGGATCAGGCCACCAAGCAGCCATCCAGCGATACTGCGGCGGCATCTGCGAAAGTGGAGACACCGGCATGAATAGATTTGTCCCCTTATTGATTGTTGTATTTCTTGTGGTTTTGTTCGCGGCCATGATGGGTGGTGACAGAAACCCACAGGAATTGAAAAGTGTGTTGATTGGGAAGGAAGCGCCGGCTTTTGATCTTGAAAGCGTCATTGAGGGACAAGAGGGCCTGTCCAATACTGCCCTGGCAACGGGCGATCCGATTATTGTCAATTTCTTTGCCAGTTGGTGCGTGCCGTGCCGTGCGGAACATGAAAACCTTATGAAACTGGCGGAAACCTATAAGGTGCCTGTGTACGGGATTGCTTATAAAGACAAGGTCACAGCATCCAGAGCATTTCTGGAAGAGTTGGGTAACCCCTATGTGCAAACGGGGGCAGACCTGTCCGGGATTGTCGGGATTGATTTTGGTGTCACCGGTGTCCCTGAAACTTTTGTCATTGATGGTGACGGCGTTATTCGTTATCGGCATTGGGGTCCGGTGATCGGGACGGCAGTTGAGGATAAAATCCTGCCCGAGCTGGAGAAAGCCAGATGATACGGTCCCTGATTTCCTTTGTGTTGTTGGTTTTTGTGGTTGCTGCGCCTGCTCTTTCCGTTGCAGTGGACGAAGAAAAACTGCCAGACCCGGCGCGGGAACAGCTTGCGCGGGACCTGATGAAAGAGGTGCGGTGTCTGGTTTGTCAAAACCAGTCTATCGAGGACTCTAACGCTGATCTTGCAAAAGATTTGCGCGTTATTATCCGGGAACAGATTGGTGCCGGGAAGTCGCCAGACGAGGTGAAGGCGTTTCTTGTGGCCCGGTACGGTGACTGGGTTCTGCTGAAGCCCCCACTGCGGGCAGGGACAATTTTTCTGTGGGGATCACCTGCCCTGTTTTTGATTATTGTTGCGGTCATGCTGATCATGCGGTCACGGCAGGGTAGCGCCCAAAAGGGTGTGTCGGATTTAACGGCAGAAGAACAAGAACGGTTGAAAGCACTTCTGGAAAAGGACGAAACTAAATGATCTGGGGTGTTCTGGCTGTTCTATCGCTGGTTTTCATTGCGGCAGTCCTGTTGCCGCCGAGAATGCGCAGACGTACGCAAAGTTCGCTGACGCTGTATAAAGACCAGTTACGGGAACTTGAAAGTGATCTGTCGAACGGTTTGATCGATAAGGATCAGGCCCATTCTGCACGGCTTGAGATCGAACGTCGTATCTTGCGGCTTGATGCAGCGGTTGCAGAAAACACTTCCAGTCAAAGCAGTTCCCGCGCAGGGATTATGCTGTATGGCGCACTGACGGCGGTTGGTATTGCGGGCAGTTTGTGGATTTATCTGCAAACCGGCAGTCATGACGCCCCGGCTGCTCCTGCGCCTGTTATAGCGCTTTCGGATCAACCTATTCAGGAAGGGGGGCCAACCCTTCGTGAGGCGATCGCACAGGTAAAGGCCCGTTTGCGGGATAATCCTGACGACACGCGCGGCTGGGAAGTATTGGCCATATCAGCACGAGCTGCGGCAGATTTGCATACGGTCGAACAAGCCTATGGCCGTTTGATGGAACTGGAACCAGAAGAGCCACAGTGGGCAGTCCAGCGTCTGGAGACAATGCTGGTGATGGCGAGTGGATCGTGGCACCCAGCACTTAGACTTGCGCTTGACGGTGTGGTGAAAGCGCACGGCGACCATCCTGCAGCATATTTCTATATGGGTCAGTTTTACAAAGACACAGGGAACACAGCTGGTGCGATTCAGGTCTGGTCAGACTTGCTGGAGCGCACTGATGCGCAGTCTGGGCTTGCCCGGACCCTGCAAAATGAGCTGGCGCAGTTGAAAGGTGAGGATATTGCGCAGGCACCAAGCGGCTTGCCGCAGGTGTCCGAGGCGGACCGCGAAGCCGTGATGGCAATGAGCCCTGAGGACCAGCAGGCATTTATCGCCAGCATGATTGACCGTCTGGCTACGAGACTGGCTGAAAACCCTGACGATGTGCGCGGCTGGGAAATGTTATCCCGTGCCTACGTCCAGGTTGGAAAGCGGGACGAAGCAATCGCGGCATTGACGGATGCGCTTGATACAGTTTCTACGCAATACAAGCCGGATCTTGAAAGGTTACTTGACAAACTTCGATCAAATGAAGATTTTATAAATTAGTTACCTTTTTCTGATAAGGCTTATGAACACGGTAAAACACCGTCTGTCGGTTCGAAGAAGTCGTCCACTGGAAATTACACCTAAAACCGGTTTTACCGGTTGGCTGAACTGTTTGTGCAGGGTTGGACTTTATGGACGTTAAAAACAATAGTGGTGCACTACAAGCACAGTTGCAGGCGCAACTTGACCAGCAGCAGAGGCAGCAGGTCAGGCAGCAGCCAATACAGGACCAACGTGCACAGGATATTGCATCCCGGGGGCAGTTGCCAGATACCGTCCGGGACCCGTTTGGGCAGACCAAACCACCCGCGAAGTCAGAACGCGGTACGGATTTATCGTCACAGGCAGAGGTGGAAGACGCTAAAAAGCGTGTCGCCAGTTTTACCACCGGCGGTGCCGGAACCAGCGAAGCACCTTTTGGCCGTTTGTCTCAACAGCGGGATGATGGCCGGGATGTACCGCTGGGTTCGATCATCGATATTCGCGTATAATATGCACTTATAATCAATCGGTTGGATGGATTTTGCTGGACCTTGCTGGCAAGCCACGACAAACTGGTGCTTATGACAAATCCGCATGATGAGCATGAAAATTTCAGTACGGCTATTCCCGATGGGGATGACCGTGAACGGTTGGTTTGCCGCGAATGTGGATTCATCAATTATCAAAACCCGAAGATTATTGCGGGGTCCGTTGTGACATTTGGCGACAAAATCCTGCTGTGCCGCCGGTCGATCGAACCCAGGAAAGGAAAATGGACCATACCTGCCGGGTTTTTGGAAGTGCACGAAACGCCTGCAGAAGGGGCGATGCGGGAAGCGTACGAGGAAGCAACAGCATCAATCGAAATACTTGACCTTTTGGCGGTTTACACCGTCAAGCGTATCTCTCAGGTACATATGATGTACCGGGCAAAACTACTGTCTGACGATATCAAACCCGGAATTGAAAGCCTGGAAGTAGGCCTGTTCACGTGGGAAGAAATTCCGTGGGATGACCTTGCTTTCCCAAGCGTCCACTGGGCGTTAGGTCATTTCCGGGAAGTGGAAGGCAAGGCAGGATTTGCACCTTTCACCAACCCTGCTGAGTGGGCAGACGTTTAATATACGGAACCATAGAGCAGTATATGCCGGTACTTTTGTTAGTCTGACGCCTGTTCGTCTTTGTCTTCTTCATTGATATATTTCATGAATAAGGGCATTTGGGCGAACATGAAAATAAAAGTCAGCCCCATATAGCCGAATGTCTTGAAGTTAACCCAGAAATCTGTGCTTTGTGTGCGCCAGATCACTTCATTAATCACGGCCATGACGATCAGGAAACCAACATATCGTTTGGTAAATGTTTTCCAGCCGGCATCATCCATTTCAAAGGCCATTTCCATTACCATTTTCAGGTACAGGCGTCCGCGTAAAAGCCCGATCAGCAGGATAGAGGCAAAGATACCATTGATGATGGTCAGCTTCATTTTGGTGAAAGTTTCGTCCTGTAGATAAATGGTAAGGCCGCCCATGATCATCACCACAACGAAGGTCAGCTTCTGGATCAGCGACACATGCCCGTGGAGCTTTTTCGTAATCAGGATAGAGATGATCATTGTCACCATAAAGATGCCGGTTGCGATGAAAATATCCCCGAACTTGAAGCTGAGGAAAAAGATAATCAACGGACCAAATTCGAGCGCCAGTTTAACCCAGGAAGGCTGTTTTTGCAGGTCCTGAGCGGAGGCAGTATCGGGTGTTTCTGGTGTCGTCTGAGAATCTTTCACTGGGTTGTAATCCTTATCGTCGGGCTTGCGCTTTTGATCAGCATGGGGATAGATAGCAGAAATCCCTCTATGTAGTCAGGCTTTTTATGTTTCAACTGTTTAAAGATCGTAATTTTCTGGTCTTCTGGGTCGGGAATTTTATTTCAGCCGTAGGGGACCATGTATCGATTATTGCATTTCCGTGGTTGGTGCTGACGCTGACCGGCAGCCCGGCCTTAATGGGGCTTGTGTTTGCCACCCAGGGTTTGCCGCGGGCGGTCTTCATGCTGACGGGCGGCGTGCTGGTTGATAAATCAAGCCCGCGACAGGTTATGATGGTCTGTAACCTTGTGCGGCTTGTGATCGTGCTTATTCTGGCCGTTCTATTGCTATACGGCATGGCGACTGTCATGCATGTGTTTTTATTTGCTTTCGCATTTGGCCTTGCCGATGCCTTTTATTTCCCAGCCGCCAATGCCGTACTGCCCAGTGTATTGCCCGCCTCGCAACTGAAGGACGGTAACGGGCTTGTGCAAATCAGCTATCAGATTTCGATCGTGTTTGGGCCCCTGATTGCCGGATTATTGATTGCGGGGGAGTTCAGTCTTGATACGGTCCACGGTGTATCAGAAGAAACGGTGACAAAAACAGACGATACGTTTGGCGGCATCGCAAATGCTTTGATTTTTGATGCTGTTACGTTCTTTGTGTCCTGCATCAGCCTGCTGTTCACAAAAGCACGGAGCCTGAGGGACCCGGAGCCTACGGGGCAATCGGTTGTTCAGTCGTTGAAGGAGGGGGTTGCCTTTGTATGGCAGACCCCGGCGCTCAGGCTTATTTTTATTGGGACCATTGGACTGGATTTTTTCTTTCTGGCACCGGTTTTTGTTGGCCTGCCGGTACTGGCGCAGGACCGGTTTGAAGAGGGCGCTTTAATTTATGCACTGGAGTTAATGGCATATGGTGCCGGTGCTCTGATCGGTGGTGTATTAGCCGTCCTGACACGGGGACCAAAACCTGAGAAGCTGATTAGAATAGCCTTTGCGCTGTGGGCTTTCTCCGGCTTGACAGTTGCCAGTGTGGTTTTGTTTTATTCTGTGGTGCCGCCGATGATTTTGTTCTTCATTGCGGGGATTGGGGATAACTGGGTGTGGGTGTTTATCGTAACCTGGATACAAACAATCACCCCGGAAAAACTGATGGGCCGGGTTATGTCGATCCTGATGTTTTTATCTGTCGGGCTGGTCCCGGTTGCTAATCTGGTCGTTGGCCTTATGCTGGAATGGTGGATCGAAGCAGTTTTCGTGATTGCAGGATTGTCGATATTTGCTATCTGTCTGATATGTATGGTTCACCCGGACGCGAAACGCGTTACGGCATTAACGGAAAAGGCAGTATAATGGTGGAAATGCGAGGGTATTTCGGAGTTGGGATTGACGGCGTGTCAAAGAAGGGCAATGTCGGTAATCTTGTCAGGACCGCGCATGCGTTTGGGGCATCCTTTGCCTTTGCTGTGAACCCGAAGCGGGAAGTATTGACCGGCCAGATCATCACGAAAGACTTTGCCAATACGGCAAAAAGTCATGAACAAATTCCCTTTTATAATTTTGAGACAGTGGATGACCTTCTGGTACCTAAGGGATGCCGCTTGGTGGGGGTTGAGATCACAGACGATGCGATTGATCTGCCCAGTTTCCGGCATCCTATGCAGGCGGTCTATGTTTTGGGAGGAGAGCGCACCTCATTGAGCGAGGAAATGGCGGACCGGTGTGACCATATGATCAAAATCCCGTCAAAATTCTCTCTTAACGTAGCAACTGCAGGCGCTATAGTAATGTATGACCGCATGCGGGTTTTGGGGAAGTTTCCTGAACGCCCGGTGATGGCTGGCCGTCAGCCCGATCCGGTGGAAGAGCATATACACGGCAAACCGATATCCCGGCTTCAGCGCCGGGAAAAGCAATTGGCACGAAATAAAGGCGAGACAAGTGAGTAAAGGTATCAAAAACATTCTAAAACAGGCTGGTTTCATGGTTGTTGGCGCTGCGGTTCTCGCAACCAGTGCTGCTGCACGCGACAAACGGGACCTGATAGGTAGCTTTCGTGATTGGGATGCGCTTGTAAGTGTGGACGCCCAGAAGCGCAAAACCTGTTACATGATTTCGATGCCAAAAAGCTGGTCCGCCAGCAAAAAGAATGTACGCCGCGGAGATATCTATCTGATGGTGACACACCGGCCTTCGTACGGTGTAACCGGTGAAGTGAATGCCGTGATGGGCTACCCTTTGCGTCAGGACAGCCAGGTCGCACTCAGTGTTGACGGCAAGGCAGATTTAAAGCTTTTTACAGAAGGAAGTGGTGCCTGGGCGTATGACGCGCAGGATGATGCCCGTTTGATTGCTGCGATGAAACGGGGCAATAATATGGTTATCAAGGGTGTGTCTGGCCGCGGGACAGAAACCACGGATAAATATAGCCTGTCCGGTTTTACGGCTGCCTATAACGCCATCACACGCGCTTGCAGGTAATCAATTCAACATCACATCTAAAATTTTGTGAAGATTGGACCGTCGGGTGCTGGTTGGATTGGCGTAGACAGGTTTTCCCCCCATAATAGCCGTAGGTGTTGATCAGCCAGCGTACTGCGTGCTGTATGGACGCCTTTGGTTAAATAGAGAGCCTCTCCCGGCATGACTGTCTGTTCATTGATGATGACAGGTGCTATATCTTTGTTAGTATAATGCCCTTCCCGGAAAATCTGAAAGGATACCGGGGAGTCTTCATTTGATAATGTTACTGATTTCCCGAGAACACGAAGCCTTCCCCAAAAAGGAAGGTAGTTTTCATTAAGTATGTGCTGGTCCGTAGCAAGAAGAGACACCAGGTAGGTGTTTTCACTTTCGTCGAGGCTAAGTAATGGGCTGTTTTCCAGCAGAAATGCAGGGGCTTCTAATTCAACGATATTTTTGAATACAGGAATTCTGTTTTCAACGTAATTTTCAATGCCCCAGGTGCTCATAAAGAAGCCTTTTTTGGGGAAGGAAGCTACCATGGTAGAGCGGTCAAAATAGGAGACAGGCTCAGGGAATGTCTTATGAATTACAGATAAATAGAGCTTCTGGTTGGTGTTGGTCTGGTGGAAGATATTGTTGTAGAGTATGGTAGCCATTATTGCAGGTAAACAAACTACCAATGCGTATATAGTTTTGAACCGACTAGATTCGAGCAGTCTTACGCCGAGTGCAAGGACAACAATACATGGCGCAAGTGCAAAGAGATAAAAATAAGGAAAACTGTTTCGATAAAAGATTAATGACAGCAATACTAAACAGAACCCTAAACCGACAAAAGGATGTAAAGAGGGTTTTGCATCACAGGGAACGTGATCTTTGGTAATTATGACAGAATAGCCAGCCCCCAGACACAGTATCACTATAAAGATTAAGTTCCCAACAAAGGCATTGTTTAAGTGATATGGCTGAGGGAAAATATCCACGGAGAATGTTTTTGACGCAGCGCCAGTTATATACTGCGTAGCGGAACCATCGGTCGGCAATGTTGCTTTGTGAAAAATGTAGATCATTACAAAGCTGCCTGCTGCGATCAGGAGAAGGCCCGTTGCTTCTTTGATCGTGCTTAGTATTGTAGTTTTGTCTTTAGCCCGCAGAAAATTGTACAGATAATAAACTCCAAACAGGGGCGCATAAAGCACTGACTTAATGTTAAAGGACCCTGCCAGGCCAATCAGCGCTCCTGCCAGTATCAGTTTAAGCGTTGTTTTACCGGGTGAAATGACTAGCCAGACTGAGGAAATCAGCAAGCAGGTAATCATCGGGTCACTTCGAAAACTGGCGCCGTGTCGGAAGATAAAAGAAAATGAAAAATAGAGAGCAATTGCAAGCAATGCACTGGGGCGTGAGACTGCTAATCTGCAAATTTTATATAGAAAGTATGCGGTAATGCCGTTGACTATCAGCATTAACAGCCGTGCCAGAATGACTTGATCAACTTCATTGCTGCCGACCAAAGGCAACCATGTAAACAGATGGACAAAGCTTGTCTGAAAGACGCCGGTCAGTTCACCGCGCTGGTATTGGTAGATATGGGATAAAAAGTAAAATTCATCCCAATTAATTTCGAAAACAAAGGCAAGATGAGTCCGTAGCAGGAAAATGAAGGCAATTTGAATCAGTAGAAATTTCTCAATGCTACTGAACCGTTGAACCATATTTTTTGTTTCCCTGTATCAGCATGCGGCCAATGCCGTAAGTATATTTAAAACCGCCGTAAATCACCTTGCATGGATAGAATATGTTATGTTTAGGTGAAAGCAAGAAATTATCCCGCGAAGAAGAGGTACGCTGTGAAGCTGATCATCCAGATTCCCTGTTTAAATGAGGAACATCAAATTGCAGCCACACTCGCGGACCTGCCGACAGAGATTGATGGCATAGACAGCATAGAGATTCTCATCATTGACGACGGCAGTACCGACGCAACCGCTGACGTGGCAAGAAAGCACGGGGCACATCATATTGTCCGTCACAACCGTAATCGCGGTTTGGCGGCTGCATTCTCTACCGGTAAGGAAGCCTGTTTAAAACTTGGTGCAGACATTATCGTCAACACGGACGCGGATAATCAGTATGTAGGGGCGGATATTTCTAAACTGGTTGCCCCTATTTTAAGGGGCGATGCAGATATTGTTGTTGGCGACCGCCAGACGGCCACCATTTCGCATTTCTCCCCTTTGAAAAGGTTTCTGCAAAAGTTTGGCAGCAATACAGTCATGAAGTTCTCTGGTGTAGATGTGGAGGATGCGGTCAGTGGCTTTCGTGCATTTTCCAGGCACGCTGCGAAAAATCTGCATATAGTGTCTACATACAGCTACACGATTGAAACGCTGATTCAGGCTGGACAAAAGCGCATGGCGATTGAGAGCGTACCAGTTGGCACTAATCTGGTTGAGCGGCCTTCGAGGCTGTTTACCAGTAAACGCAGTTTTATCACCAATCAGGTGGCTACTATTTTCAGAATATATGCCATGTATCGGCCGCTGCGATTTTTTGGCTGGATTGGGTTGATACTTTTCTCAATTGGTGCCTTGCCGATCCTGCGGTTCCTCTATCAGTTTTTCATTATGGGTGATGGTACTGGCCACATTCAGTCTCTGATACTTGGTGGTGTGTTCGTCATACTAGGGGTGATTGCTGGCTTGATTGGCCTGGTCGCTGATCTGATTGCACGTAATCGTCGGCTGATAGAAATCCTGCTCGAGAAGGAATAACCGCAGGTGACACGTGACCACATGTCAGAAACTGCGAGGAAACCAAAAATAGTATTTTGGGGTACCTATGATCTTGGTAAGCCGCGAAATCGTATTCTGGCAAAGGCGCTGGAGACGAAGGAAGCAGATATTACCTTTTTGCACCATGACGTCTGGACAGGTATAGAAGACAAAAGCCAGGTCAGCGGCATTGGCACTAAAATTGGATTGGCATGGCGGTGGATTGCTGGTTACCCTAAACTTTTATGGCGATATGCATGCCTTGGTCACCAAGATGCAGTTCTCGTTGGCTATCCGGGCGTACTTGACGTGCTGTTGCTGGCGCCAATCGCTTTTATCCGGCGCGAAAAAATTGTCTGGGACATGTTTATCTGTCTCTATGACACGGTGGTGCGTGACCGAAAAAAGTTCAGAAAATGGCATCCTGTAAGTGTATTTTTATATTTGCTTGAATGGGTTGCGGTACGGCTCGCTTCCTATGTGCTTATGGACACGAAAGCACATGCTGCTGTTGTTGAACGGTTGTTCAGGCTTAAGGCCGGGTCAGTTGGGACTGTGTATTTAGGGGTTGAGGATCAAGTCTTTGATATCACAGGTGATAAACCCCAAAAGGGGAGCGGCGGGCCCCTTACTATACTTTTCTATGGGCAGTTTATTCCGCTGCACGGGATAAAAACAATTATTGAGGCGGCGCGCCTTTCACGCGACCGATGTTATCGGTGGGTCCTGATTGGTGATGGGCAGGATGCCGGTAAAATCAGAGATATGTTAGAGACGACAGATGGTGACCTCGATATAGTTTGGAAGCCGTGGGTTCCATATAGTGATCTGTCCGTAGAAATTGCATCCGCAGATATTTGTCTTGGTATTTTTGGCAATTCCGAGAAAGCTGCAAGCGTTATTCCAAATAAGGTATGTCAAATTCTCAGATGCGGAAAGCCTTTGATTACCAGGGATTCGCCAGCGATCAGAGAGCTCGTTGAAACATCTGAAGTCGGCGTGAAGCTGGTGCCACCTGGAAATCCTCAGAAATTATTGGATGCTGTGAGGGATATGGAAGAAGAGGGACTGCCACAGCCTCGTGCTGACCTTTTGGAAATTATGACACAAAAGGCAATTTCCAATGATCTATATAAGTATCTGTTGAAATAGAGTCGTTTCTAGGCCACAGGCAAAGCCGGCTGATTGTACCCCTAGGCTCGTTTTCGCGCGACAATGATCAAGCCGTTACCAAGCCGAGACAGTATTGGCAGACGCTGTATGACGCTAAAAAATTTGATGGTCTTTTGATATATCCAGAGTCTGACTATCGGATAAAATTTCATGATGTCTTCACGGTTTGTACCGCTTTCTTTGGTGCGGTCTTCAATCTCCTGAGACACAGACCGCTGGATATTGGCAGACCCTTTAGAGCCAGTAAGACGTCGCAGAAAGCGTGTTAATGGTCCAAAGCGGACAAATTCAATTAGGGTAGCAATCGGAAAACCAAAATATTCGATATGTTCTACTTCGTACCCGCACTTTTCCAGCAAGGCGCTGAGCGTTTTTGGAGTATAGCGCCGGAAGTGCCCGGCAGCCACATCTCTGTCATTCCACCAGGATGGGTGTGCGGGTACCGAAAAAATTACACGGCCGCCATCTTTTAACCAGTGTCGCCAGCTTTCAACTGCTGCATGATCATCTTCAATATGCTCTACAACATCCAGTGCCAAGATCAGGTCAAATGTAGTATCCCACTGAGGTATCGGTTCTTTATGGATCTTCGTTGACGTTTCAGCATGCAGTACGGCCCCTGCTTCGTGGGCGTTTTCGGATATTTCCAGCCCGTTTGTTTGCCAGCCTTGCTGGTTCATCTCATACAAGAGGGCGCCAGGGCCACATCCAATATCAAGACATTTTCCAGGCACAAAGGGCGCAATTATCTTAAGAATGCGGGCGCGGCGCAAAGAATAGCGGGGCGCAGGAATCCAGTTCTTTCCAGGCAAGGACGGACCCAGGTCCGATAATATCTCAAAGTCAGTCTTGTGCACTTTGGACTTCTTTCATGTTTTTTTTGTGTTTGGCATCCACAGAAAAGCAGCGACAGGCAGCACCGTAACCATGTTTAATATTCGGGTCAAAGAAATCGCGAGAAAGGCTGTCGCTGGCGATGTTTGAATTGCAATCGCAATCAAGGCGCTGATGGCTTCGCTGACGCCCAGTCCTGCAGGCACAACCGACGCGGCTGACCCAAAGATCCATGAAATAGAGATAAGTGAAGCTTCAGCAGGGCTTGACAGGGAACCAATGGCCTTGAAACTCAGATATGTTTGGGCAGCGGCTAATAGCACAAGAACCAAGCGCACACCCAGCACTTTCAGACACCGACGCATGCCTCCCCAATAGGGTACAGAGATTGTAATCAATCCAATCAGTGCGGTGAAACTGACTGCCCCGACGACAATGCCATAAACTTTCAAGTCAAGCAGGAGAAGGCAAATCCCGGCAAATACGCCACTGATAAGTAGCCAGTTCAGGGAGATAAGCATGGTCATAAGTGTGCCTTGACGCAAGGAAACACCCATTGACTTAAGCTTGGTAAGTTTGGCCAGTGTTGTCCCTGGCATTGGCAGCATATTAATGGCGCTTCCAATGGTGATGGTTTTAAAGGATGCTTTGAAGTCCGGGTGGGCATCCAGCGCCGGTGCAGAAACCATGAATTCCAAGGCGTTGAAAATCATAATCAGGGGCATCAATACTAGTGTGATGAATAGCAGCGTGCTGACATTAAGGTCTGTTAGGGAAACAGGATATGATTGCACCGAAAAATATAGGCCTCCTGAAAACAGGACAAGTGCTATTCCAAGAATTGTAAATCGGGCCGTTCGGGTTTGTAGAAGGGCATAAAACCGCGACTCTTTGAAATGTTGCAGTGCCAGTGCTGCATTTTTCATATCTATCATATGGGCCCTTTGCCTCAATAATGCCAACTGGCATGTATCGTAACATGTTGAATTTTCACTATAGTAGCGGATTAAGCGATGTCTAAATATATCTTTACTTTACCCGGATGTAGATTGGCACTATACAGCGCTCGAAAATAACCCCGCTTTTCGGTGAAACGCCGGAAGGTTTGAAACGACCTGGCGCCCGCTATCATGTATTGCAGGGCAAAAGGCAGGAGGCAAAATGCAGATTACCCCGAATGGCCATGAGCCAATCGTGCAGCCGCGTGTAGACGCGCCAATCGATCCGTCCGGCAAACGTAATATTCTTGGTCTTGACCGCGTAGAACTGAAAGACGCGCTCTTGTCCATTGGTGTACCGGAAAAACAAGTCAACATGCGCACCAAACAGGTGTGGGGCTGGATTTATCACCACGGTGTTACCAGCTTTGATGCGATGAATAATGTTTCCAAGTCGGTACAGGCATTACTGGATGAACATTTCATCATTGCCCGGCCTGAAGTGGTAGAGGCGCAATATTCAAATGATGGTACGCGAAAATACCTGATCCGGTTCGCGGACGGTAATGAAGCAGAGACCGTCTATATTCCAGAAGAAGACCGGGGCACGCTGTGTATTTCCAGTCAGGTTGGCTGTACGCTGAACTGTAAGTTCTGCCATACGGGTACGATGCGTCTGGTGCGAAACCTGACAGCAGCCGAGATTGTTGCCCAGATGATGATCGCCCGTGATGATCTGGACGAGTGGGAGAACCCGACCGAAGGACGCCGGGTTACCAACATCGTTATGATGGGTATGGGCGAGCCTCTCTATAATTTTGATAATGTGAAAAAGGCGCTGGATGTCATTATGGACGAGGAAGGTATCCAGCTTTCCCGTCGCCGTATCACGCTTTCCACATCCGGTGTAGTGCCGCATATGGAGCGTTGTGGCCGCGAAATCGGTGTCAACCTTGCTGTGTCTTTGCATGCTGTACGCGACGATATTCGCAGCGAAATCATGCCGATCAACAAGAAGTATAATCTGGAAGAAGTGCTACGCGCCTGCGCGAACTATCCCGGTGCCCATAATGCCCGGCGCATCACGTTTGAATATGTCATGCTGAAAGACAAAAATGACAGTGACGAAGATGCCCGTGAACTGGTTCGCCTGATGCGGAAATATAAACTGCCCGCAAAGATTAACCTGATACCTTTCAACCCTTGGCCGGGTGTGGACTATGAATGCAGTGACTGGGACCAGATCGAACGGTTTTCCACTATCGTGTTCGAAAGCGGGATTTCCGCACCGATCCGGACACCGCGCGGTCGCGATATTATGGCAGCGTGTGGCCAGCTAAAGTCGGCGTCCGAGAAAAAGTCCAAAGCAGAAATCCTGCGAGAGCAGGCGACCCACCAGGCAAATGGCCTGACACCATAGTCATACGGCATTTGGCGTTGAATGACGGTTTGTCCCGGCCTGGATCAGGCCGGTAGCTGTAGGCCGTATTTCTCGCAGATCGCAAGTACCCGTTCTTCATCCGGGTTCATATCACGGTAAGCCGCTAATCTTTTGGCGGCTTCCTCTTTTTGACGGGTACGGCAAAGATGGTGCACCAATCGAGAAATCGCGGGCCAGTTATCCTGTTTCAGCGCGACAGACTGTTTAAACTTCTCTATGGCCTTCAGTGGTTTGTCTTCCCGCGCCAATAACATCCCGTCTTTGAGCGCCAGTTCAGCTTCTAGATGCTGGATGCGCAGCTCTGTCGCATTCATGCGGGCGGCAATACTGTCGATCGTCCCTTGGCCCCATGTCGGGGCAAGGGTATCACTGGCTGGCAAGTCAGGGGCTTTCAGGGTCAGGCCAAACTCGTTCTGCAGATAGTCGATATCTGGCTGGCATTCTTCCATAATCCCTTCAAGGACAGAACGCGGCAGCGTGAATTTCTGACCTGGAATATTCATCATGGTAATTTTCTGGGCGCGGTCTGGGTTCCATTTACCGTCAACCATACGGGGGAATTGACGGGTCAGCGCGTCGGACAGGATCGCGCCTTCAACGCTCAGACTTTCATTGCCGCGTTTATCCTGCAGGTGTGCCTGCTGATCGTCAGACAGCCCGATAAGGGCAGCAAAATCCGAAACGACGCTGCCGTTTTGCAGGGCGTCCCGTTCGAACGCCCGCACGGTGACCGCATCCTTGCCAAATACGCGTACAAATTTGGGCAGTATTTTTTGGGGACTGAAGAAAGTTTCCTTTGGTCTGTCCAGTGTCGAAAAGCCCATCTTCAGACTTTGTTGGGACCGGGATACTGCATGGGATACTGGGTGCCGTACATAGCAGACAATCTGTATTTCCTTTGCCCAGGTAAGAAGATAGTCCCTGAGCTTCTGGCAATCTTGTTCCGATCCGGGCGGGAAATATTCGCTGGAGAAGATCACGGTATGGCCGTCAAAGGCGGCGAGATCTTTTTCCAGCCGCTGCATCTGGTCACAATCGTAGTGATGGATGGCGTCCAGTGTTATACGCCCATAGCGGGCATGAAACGCGATCTCCCGCGGGTCAGTCCGGAACCGAGATGCCAGAAATATATGGTTTTCGCCATTGTTTGGATAAAAGTATCCTTGGGTGGCCAGATATTTTCTAGCCGTAAAAAAGCTGGTTTGCAGGCTGCTGGTGCCGGTTTTGCCGGACCCAATATGCAGGATGCAACGCTCGAATTTCGGTGTGGATACTGGTATCATGAATGTGTTTATACGGTTTATTCTGCACGCAGCCAACCGGTAATGCTGTAGCGGGCACCGCCAGCAAAGGTGGCGACCTGGCTTACTGCATGCGGTTTCGGGATCGAGAACATATTCAGGGCGTTGAATGTCGGTGTAAAGCCGCCTTCAACATTCCCGGCCTGATCAAAAAACTGCAACAGACCGCCCCAATCAGGCCGCCAGCGCGGGGTCAGGTTCAACACGTAGGCCGCCCGGCGGTTTTTACCGTCAACGGCATCGTCGTGGCTGGTCAGGAAATGGCCTGGTGCAAACCGGGTTAACTGGGCATCGGCAAAAGCAATGTCCGCATGCCCCGTTACAGTTCTTACAAAATCCAGAAATGCCGGGCTGTTTAGAAATTCATATATGTCTGACAGTAGTCCTTTTGGACAGGTGCCTGCCTGATAAGCATCGTGCAGTGGATAGTTATCATAAAGATAGGAAAAGCCGTTCTGCGCCGCCGTGTAAGCTGCGTTCCGGATGTCTGTATGCTGGGCCGTTGTCATTGCCTGCAGTTGCGCCGGGTATATATCGAAATGTTTTCCGCCTTGATACAGGACACGATTCCAGTCTTCGAAGGCCAGAATAGCGGCTGACAGAGTATCGGCAGCGTGTTCTGTCAGGATGGACGGAATATGTATGCGACCATTTTTCAGGTACGGGGCATGCAGGGCCGCTGGGTCATGGTTGGCAGATAGCATTTTCTATTTCCGTTGCAGGCAACAGACACAATAGTCAGTTCGGCACCTGTTCGTTTGATGGAGTATTTTGGCCACCATACCGGGAAGAAATTGACGCTGCAAGCTGGGGATGGGCAGCATTTTTGTCAGAGGGCGCGCCAACTGACCCTCAGAGCCATGAAAACCCTGTGAAATAAGGTGGTTTCTTTCATACAAGTGATTGACCCGCCGTGCGTTACGCCTATACTCGCGCCGAATCTAACGGCATTTAATCCCGGAGACAGTGTTATGTCTGACAAAATTAACAAAGTCGTACTTGCCTATTCTGGCGGTCTCGATACGTCTATTATCTTAAAATGGCTTCAGGTTACGTATGACTGTGAAGTTGTGACCTTCACAGCCGACCTTGGGCAGGGGGAAGAGCTAGAGCCAGCACGCAAGAAAGCTGAAATGCTCGGTATCAAGGAAATCTTCATTGAAGATTTGCGCGAAGAGTTTGTAGCTGACTATGTATTCCCGATGTTCCGTGCCAACACGGTGTATGAGGGCATGTATCTGCTGGGCACATCCATCGCCCGTCCCCTGATTGCAAAACGTCAGATTGAAATTGCCCGTGAAGTTGGCGCGGATGCCGTTTGTCACGGCGCGACCGGTAAAGGAAATGACCAGGTACGTTTCGAGCTTGGCTATTATGCGCTGAACCCGAAAATTAAGGTAATTGCGCCGTGGCGTGAATGGGATCTTCACAGCCGCACGGATCTGATTGATTTCGCAGAAAAGCATCAGATCCCTGTTCCAAAGGACAAGCGCGGTGAAGCGCCTTTCAGTGTTGATGCAAACCTGTTGCACACGTCAAGCGAAGGTAAAGCGCTTGAAGACCCATGGGTTAGCGCCGAAGAATATGTCTATAGCCGTACTGATAATCCGCTTACGGCGCCAGACGAGCCTGAGTATATCGACATTGATTTCGAAAAAGGTGATGCGGTTGGCATTAACGGTGAAAGTCTGTCGCCTGCGACGTTGCTGACACGTCTGAATGAGTACGGCAAAAAGCACGGTATTGGCCGTCTTGATCTGCTTGAAAACCGGTTTGTTGGCATGAAATCCCGCGGTATTTATGAGACGCCGGGTGGTACAATCCTTCTTGCAGCGCACCGCGGTATCGAGCAAATCACACTGGATGGCGGCGCCATGCACCTGAAGGATGAGATCATGCCAAAGTATGCCGAGCTGATCTATAACGGTTTCTGGTTCTCGCCAGAGCGGGAGATGCTGCAGGCGCTGATCGACAAGTCCCAGGAGTTTGTCGCAGGTACAGTGCGCCTGATGCTGTTTAAGGGCGGCGTTCATGTGGTTGGCCGTAAGAGTCCATACAGCCTCTATTCCATGGAGCATGTGACCTTCGAAGAAGACACTGTCTACGACCAGCGCGACGCAGAAGGCTTTATCAAATTGAATGCCCTTCGATTACAGCTTCTGAAACAGCGCGGCTTGATGCAGAAGTAAGCTAAGCAAGTAAAAATCAAAGAACCGGGGCAGACAGATGATTGACATTCTAATAATTCTTGCCCCGGTTTTTACTGTGTTGGCACTGGGATACGGGTTTGGGCACACACGGTTATTCCCTGAAAATTCTTCAAGCGCACTGATCGCCTTTGTCTGGTATGTGGCCATTCCAGCCCTGTTGTTTCAGTCGCTCGCGTCAAGGCCTATTCCCTTTGGCGAGCTTTATCTCATTCTTGGGTATTATTCGGCTATGCTCCTTGTTTACGGGGTAGCTATGCTGGTGATGAAGTTTGTGTTCAAGCGCCCGCTTGAAGAACAGGCGATGTATGCGCTGGCAACCTGCTTTGCCAATGGCGGCTTTGTTGGTATTCCGATCATTGATGGTGCGTTTGGCGAAGAAGGGGTTCGGCTGTTGCTGATTATCCTTAGCTTCCATTCTTTGACATTGTTGACCGTAACGACGGTGTTTGTGGAAAAGGGACGTGCCAATACGGGCGTATTGTCCATTTTGTTCCGGACGGGTAAATCCATCAAAGATAACCCAATCATTCTGGCGCTGGTTGCCGGGTTTATCTGGTCAGGTCTCGGGTTGCCATACCCGGTGTGGCTGGATCATATTCTTGCATTACCGGCTGCGGCTGCGTCGCCTGTGGGCTTATTTGCGGTGGGATTGTCGCTGGTTGGGGTCAAGCTTGCAGGGGATTTGCCGCAGGCGGTAGGAGGGGTACTTATCAAGCTTTGTATCCTGCCGGCCATTATGTATCTGGTGACACATTTTATCTTTGATTTGCAGCCCTTGTGGGTGGCGGTTGCGGTTCTGACGGCCGCACTGCCGTCTGGCATGATACCCTATACCTTTGCCCTGCAGCAGGACATTGCACCGCGCAGGGTGGCCAGCATTATCCTGTTGTCGGTTACAGCAGCACCCGTGACTATGTTCACAATTATGCTGCTACTGGGCGTTGGCCAAGGCTAGTGTTTAGATTGCGGCGGTGCAGACAGTACCCGCGCAAGGCAGGTGTCAGGCTGGGCCGATAAAGGTGCCATATATGCCGTCCAACACATACTGGGCGGCAAGGGCGGCAAGGATGATCCCTAAAACCCGGGTCAAAACTGCATTGACGCTGGGGCCAAGCAGTTCCATCACTTTGCCCGCCATCAGAAAGGTCATCAGGGTCATAATCATGACCACACCAAGGGCCAGAAGAACCATCGCCTGATGCGTATATTGCCCTTCGTACGGGGTCATCGACAGCATGATGGTAGCAATCCCGCCGGGGCCTGCTAACAAGGGCAGGGCGATAGGAAAGACAGAAATATCCTCGAAATATTCATCCAGCTTGTCGGCGGTTTCCTGTTTCCGTTCAGTCCGTTTTTCCATGACCATTTCAAGGGCAATGATAAATAGCATCAACCCACCTGCAACCCTTAGCGCATCCATCGAAATGCCAAGCGCATTCAGGAAGGGTTTTCCCGCAAAAGCGAAAAACACCATAATAACGGTTGCGACAACCACGCCCTTGATAGCCATTTTTCGCTTGTGGCCTTTGCTTGTTCCTTGTGTCAGGCCGGCAAAAACCGGTGCAATGCCGATTGGATCGACGATTACAAACAGGGCGATAAAGGCTGCGATAAAGGCTTCATACATGGGCGTGGGGTGTCCTTGTTGCTTTTACTGCAAAGTGTCGCAATCAATGCCGTTTTGACGGCAGGTGGCGGTTACTGTGTTACGCAGGAGGCAGGCGATGGTCATGGGGCCAACACCGCCAGGAACAGGCGTGATGGCGCCCGCGTGCTGTGCAGCACCTTCATAGTCGACATCTCCGACCAGCCTGCTTTTGCCGTCGCCGCGCTCGGGTGCGGGGATACGGTTGATGCCCACATCAATCACGGTTGCACCGTCTTTGATCCAGTCACCCTTGATCATTTCCGGTCTGCCAACAGCGGCAACAACAATATCCGCTGCCTTCACTTCGGCGGCCAGATCTTTGGTCCGGCTGTGGGCAATAGTGACAGTACAGTTTTCGTCCAGAAGAAGCTGCGCCATTGGCTTGCCGACAATATTTGACCGGCCAACAACAATCGCCTTCATACCAGACAGATCACCCAATGTGTCTTTCAGCATCATGATGCAGCCAAGCGGAGTGCACGGCACCATGGCATTACCGCCTGTGGCTAGGAGGCCTGTGTTAATAACATGAAATCCGTCGACATCTTTTTCCGGGGCGATGGTTTCAATTACCTTGGCTTCGTCCATATGTTTTGGCAGTGGAAGCTGTACCAGGATACCATTGACCCGGTCATCGGCGTTGAGCTCACGCACTTTGTTTAATACGTCTTCTTCGCTTGCTGTTGCCGGCATTTCAAAGTGGAAACCGTTCATGCCGCTTTCGGCTGTTTGCTTCACTTTATTGCGGACATAGACTTGGCTTGCAGGGTCTTCCCCGACAATGACAACAGCAAGACCGGGCGTAATGCCGTGCTTGTCTTTCAGGGTTGTTACGTCGCGGGCTACTGCATCGCGAACTGTTTGGGAAAAGGCTTTACCGTCAATTATTTTTGCGCTCACGGTCTGGCTCCGGGAGTTGGGGTTTGTCACAGTATCCCGATGTGTTGCAGTTTGCCATTGAGGTCGGTCAGCAATAAAGTCGAATCCCCGCTAATCATCAGGGTTTTCAGTCGGGATTGTTCTCCCGCTATAATCTGTATCCGGCTTTTGGGCAAGGCCAGTTTTTTGGATAGAAGCTTTATCAAGGCTGCATTGGCTTTACCCTTTTCAGGCACAGCCGTAACTGTGACCCGCATTCGGACCGAGCCGTCATCTGCTTGTTCCAGTCGGTCCAGTTTGTCTTGCGCAGCTTTGGGTGTCAGTTTGATGTGTAGCCTGACACCGTCTGCAGACGCCTCTAAAAGGGGATTAATAACCGTAGACCCCAAGGGCTGGCGCCACCGATGTGGCCAGCAGGATACGGACAAAATGAATAGCCAGCAGGAGGATCAGGGGAGACAAGTCCATACCGCCAATCGCCGGGATGACCTGTCTGATTTTTGATAGGATCGGTTCCGTGATTGCATACAGAAAGGCCATGACAGACCGCATAAATGGCTGATAGGCATTAATAATATTAAAGGCCACCAGCCAGTGAAGGATGATGCTGACAAGGACAAGAAGTGCGTAAAAACCAAGCACCGTATCCACAAGCCAGAAAAGTGCAGTCATAGAAAATCTCCCAAGGCGGCATAGGGCTTTTGCGCTATGCACAATAATTGTCACAGGAATTGCATAATAGGTATATAGTTTGATGCCAGATTTCAATCCTTCGGCAAATATTGCCATGTTTAAGGGTGCGAATCGGGCTTTATGATTGATTATGGGCGGCAAATATTGCCCCATAGGCAAGAATTGCCTGTATAGTTGTACAGAAAGGTGCATAACGCGTGGCGTTTTTTGGGACATCTGGTGGTTTGTTTGGCGGCGGGACATCGTCCCCGTCGATACAGATCGTTGGCGTCGGCGCGAACCTCCTTTCCATGGCGATGAGCGCCAAGCTTACACAGGCTGGTTATAATTCTCTTTCACTGGCAGATCGGCAGGCGATTAACTCAGGCGCCCGGCTAGACAGTGACCCGGCAGTCATTACGCCGTGGGAGCAGGTGTCCGAGACACGCACCTTGAACCAAAAGGTGCGGGAGGCGCGGGCGCTTACCAATTTCATTGATTTGCGCGATTCTTTTATCAGCGGTACCGAAGACCCGGATAAACAGGCCACCTTTGCAATATATAAGGCTTTGGATAATCTGCGGGCACTTGCGGAATATGCGGCCGACAGTAAAACGTCCACAAGCTCCCTCGGGCGGCTTGATGCCCAGTTTCAGATGGGCTTTGGTCAGGTGCGTGACTATATCTCCGAAGTGGACCTGGATAAGCTTGCCCTTTTTATGGGCGATAAGGAATATACGGTCGATTCCACCGTCCGTCTTGGCAAGGATCAGACGAATTTCGTTGGGTCTGCGATTATGGACAACCCGGACACGGCCATTGCAGGACTTACCGGGAGCGAGGTGTTTACCGTCTCGATTACCAAGTTTGGCGTAAAAGAAGATATTGAGGTTGATCTGGCTGGCGTTGCCGGGGATCTGACGCTGAATAATATCGTTGACCATATCAATACCCAGATACAGGCAATTCCCCAGCTTGATGAAAATGGAGATATCAAGCTTGATGGGGATGGTAATCCGGTTTCCAAATACGGCACTGAATTTACTGTCAACCGTACAGCGGACGGCAAATACGGTATTGCCTACACGGGTACTCTTTTGGAAGAGGTTGGTTTCTCTGCTGCCGTGATGGAGCCCACGCTTTATGTGGCTTCTACCACGTCATATCTGGATGAAGAATATGCCCGCACTGGTCGCGTTACCGAGATTAACGGCCTGAGCGGTACATTGACCGTGGATAATAGTTTTGATTTTGCCAGTACTGACCTTGCGGCAACGGATATCAAGGAAAGAACAGCTGATCTGGATGATGATGATCTTGATCCCAAACTGGCCGCATTGCGGGATGAAATGCTGGCGGATGCAAAAGCAGACGTAACCGGGTCCGATGAGGCAGATACAAGCTCAGTAGACGAAAACGCAACATCACTGACAAATATTGATAGTGATGTGAAAGTGAACGCTGACACGGAAACACGCCGCATTGTTGTAGATAGCGAAGGTAGTATCTATGTTGTTGGCCAGACCGCAGGTAGCATGGACCATCAGATTAATACGTCTGAGGGCGGTGATGTCTATCTGACCAAGTTTGATTCTGAGGGCAATGTTCAATTCTCCCGGCTGCTGGGCGTTGGTGGTGAGGCGGATGTGTTCGGTATTACGGTCGATAGTCAGGATAATGTCATTATCACCGGTCAGACCGACAGCGCTTTGACAGCAGATGATGTTTTTGACGGCAAGGATGCCTTTGTTACCAAGCTGACAAAGCGCGGTGATGAGGTCTTTACCTATCAGCTGGATAAAATTGGCGATGCGGCCGGTCTGTCTGTCACTGTTGATGCCAACGATGATGTGATTATCGGCGGGTATACGCGCACTGCTATTTCAGCGACGTCTGGTTTTGGCGGGGGCCGGGACAGTCTGGTTCTGAAGCTTGATGGCGCAACAGGTGATTTGACATCCTCAGCGGTGATTGGTGCCGCGACGAATGAAGAGGTCAAGGGCATCGCGCTTGCAAGTGATGGTAATATTTTGATTGCCACAGAAGAGGATGGTCAGGCGGTTATCCGAAAACTGGATGCAGCTGATCTGTCTGTTGAACTGGCGTCCTACACGCTGGGTGATCTTGGTACGGGCGGTTCTATCGAAAAGATGATCGTCGACGGCAATGATATTTATATCGCAGGTCTGACAAATGATGCGTCGCTTGGGACGAATATCAACGGTGCTGCTGCGGGTGGGTATGACGGCTTTGTTGCTAAATTCACCGATGGCGGCGGTTCTGTAAGCTACGATTATACCACCTATCTTGGAACGACTGGTACGGACAGTATTGCTGATGTGACGGTTGCGTCAGGCAAGCTTTATGTTGCGGGTTCTACCGAAGACATTCTTGCGGGCGAGGCGTCTACGGGCCTTGTGGACGGGTTTGTCGCCCGTCTTGATGCGGCTACCGGCGCAATCGAAGATCAGGAGCAATTTGGACGTAGCCTGGCGCGCTCTGAGGTATCTGGCGTAGCCTTTACCGAGAAGGGTAATTCGGTACTGTCAACATTAGGGCTTCCCGTTGGTCCGGCCCAGACATATCAGGACCGGTCGGTCGCGACCCAAACGTCGGTGCGTGAAGGGGACCATTTCTATATTTCTATTGATGGTGGCCGGAAAAAGAAAATTGAAATTCAGGCGGGCGATACGTTTGATGATTTGGCGCGCCGTATCCGAATTGCAGGTGGCGGCAAGGTAAAGGCAGAATATTCAACGACCAGCGAAGGGCAGAAGCTGAAAATTTCGACCCTTGACGGCGGTCCGTCGGTGGACTTGCTGGCTGGTGAAGACGGCTTTGATATTCTGAAGAAAATTGGCATTACGCCGGGTAAGCTATTGCCGAAAGAAGAAGTGTTCGGCATTAGTGATGAAGAAGAGGAATATTCTGAAGAGACACTTGGCGGTGTCTTCGGGCTGAAGCTTGAAGGGGCGCTGAACCTGCAGGATAAAACTACGGCCAAATATGTTTTGGGGTTATTGGATGATGCGATCGGCACGATCCAGCGTGCGTACAGATCAACAATCTTTGACCCTGTTAAGGCGTCTTTGCTGAATCAAAAGCCGGGCCTGAACAGCGCTCCGTCCCCTTATATGGCTGCGCGGATTGCAAACTACACAGATGCTCTTAATCGACTGACCGGCTATTCGCAGGCTGGTAGTTCTGGCGGCTTTTTCTAGCAACCTCTACAGGACGACCGTCACGGGTGCTGTTTTTTGACCGTGTATTGGTAACCGCCAGTGCCCTCTGGGTTATGGAGGGGTAGAATAGTGCGTTGGGGCAGGATTGTTGACGGCAATAAAAAAACCGTCAGCACGTATGCTGGCGGTTTTCTGCCTCCCTCAGGGGGTTGCGGGAACAGGTGCACGATTGGGGGTCGAGTAAATTTTCCTATCCCCGCACCCCTGCTCGAGAGGTATTAGATACAATACAAGAGGTGTGCCAGTTTTTTTACAGTAAAAATACACAAGTAATATCAGTTGGTTACTGATTGGATTGGGGGCATTGTAACTTTTGTTGGTGTGCGTTTATTGCATTATGCAGTTAATTATATTGCAATAAGCAATAATTATGACGCAATTTGCAACAATCGAGAGCCAGTGTTTGGAGCTTTTCCTGTTTATGGCGGGGGATGCGGTCCTAATAATGTAAAATGTAATGGTTTTATTAAGGAATGATCGGTTAAAAGATCAGATCCCGTTAGCGGTACACGGTAACTACACTAATCAGGCGATATGATGAACAAGTGGACATATGTAGGTTTAATAGCAGCTTTTCTGGCGACAGGTGCGTCCGGTGTGTCTGCACACCCGGTGTTTGAGGAAGACGAGGATACAGAAGCTGCTGAACAAGCTGTCAGTGTTTTTGAGATGCAGCCGATTACGTTCAACATGAAGCAGCGTTCCGGGGGGCGCGGTGTGGTAACAATCAATCTCGCGCTGGAAATTTTGAATGATACGCCTCTGGAAGAAGTGACCTACCGCGAACCTCAATTGAAAGCAGATTTTGGGGCTGCACTTGTGGCGCTTTCCCGTCAGGCTTTTTCGGTTGATCGTCCGATTGATCCCAATTTAGTGACGGCCTATCTGACGCCATTTGCTGATCGTCGGCTTGGTAAAGGGGCGGTTAAAATATACGTGGTTAAGTCACAGATTGTCGCAAAATAACACCACTTGGCGATAAATCGTCAAAAAAATAACGGAATTGTATAAACATTTCTTGACCTCAGAGTATTTAATCTTATCCATTAAATTGGGAAGTTTAAAAATCGCGTTGAAGTCATGGGAGGATGTTTATGCGCACTTTGAAGTATCGTGGGTCTACGGCCCTCGTCGCTGGTTGTCTGACACTTGCACTATCAGGTCAGGTAATAGCCCAATCCGACGAAGAAATGACCATTGAAGAAGTTGTTGTTACTGGTACCTATCTGAAAGGTAAAAGCCAGTTCGACAGCCCATCACCCCTGACAGTTATTGGTGCAGCTAACCTGAATGAAATCGGCGCAAGTAATATTGCGGATCTGGTTCAGACTCTGACAATCAATAATGGTGCACAGAATAATCCTGATGCTTTTACACAGAACGGTACGACCGGTACGTCAAACTTTAACCTGCGTGGTCTTGGTGTTGCATCAACACTTGTTCTCCTGAATGGCCGCCGTCAGGTTGTGGCAGGTACGATTACTAATGACGGTATCGCGTTTGTTGATACCAGTTCCCTTGTGCCGCAGATCGCGATCCAGCGTATTGAGATTGTGAAAGATGGTGCCGCAGCCATTTACGGTACAGATGCCGTGGCAGGTGTTGTTAACTTTATCACCGATGATAACTTCGAAGGTGTGGAACTGTCAGGTAAGTGGCAGGCGCTGACTGATGAGGGTAGCCAGCGCGACCTTCAGGTTGAAGGTAAATTCGGCTGGGGCAATGACCGGACCCATGTCATGGGCGCTGTCAGCTACTATGATCGGACGCCGCTGACTACTTCCGAACGTCGTCTGAGCCGAACTCAGGATGATCAGTCCTCGCTAGGTAATCCTGGTGCATTTTATCTGCCAGCACTGAATGAGTTTTTGGCCGCAAACCTGGGTCTTGGCGCGACACCAATCATTGACCCTACTGGGTGTGATGAACACGGCGGCGACAGTGGCGGTGGCGGTACCGTGATTGCACCTGGCACGGCGCTTGGTGTTTGCCGTTTTGATTTCGGTGATTATTATAATCTTGTGCCTGAAGAAGATCGGCTGCAAGGGTACCTGACATTGACGCAGGAGCTTGGAGACGGGCATGAATTGCGTCTAGAAGGCGGTTACGCCCGCAACCGTGCGACACGAAATAACTCACCAACTTTCCCATATTTGCAGTTGGCTAGTTCTGTAGTGCCCGCATACCATCCAGAATTCCCGTTTTTGTCCAATCCATTCTTTGATCCGACACGCCCGTATGCTGTGTTCCTGGGACGTGCAATTGGTAACGGCGGGGACGCGTCACCGAACCAGTTTGCGTCAGATACGTACCGTTTCAGTGCATCAATGACCGGCGATGTCAGTGAAAACTGGTCCTATGATGTAGCTGTAACCCACGCCTATAACGGATATGACCTGGAAACACGTGATGTCATTACGCAAAACTTCCAGAATGCCTTGTTCGGCTATGGTGGTGATAACTGTAATGCCAGTCTGGGTGTACCGGGTGCAAATGGGTGTGAATTCTTCAATCCGTTTGCCACGTCATACACAACGGCACCGAACAGTCAGTCAATCCTAGATCATGTGATTGGCACACAGGTGATTAACGGTACGTCGAAAACGACCGTTGTGGATGCCATTCTGTCTGGGACGATTGGTTCTACATCTTCTGGTGATATTGGTCTTGCCGTTGGCATTCAGGTTCGCGATGAACTTTGGGGTCGCGAATATGATGATATTTCCAATGCAGACGGTTTTGCTTTCATCATTGGTAACGATGACTTTGAAGATAATCGGACCGCAAAAGCAATCTTTGCCGAGACATTGATCCCTGTAACGGAGAAGTTTGACCTGTCTCTGGCGCTGCGCCACGAGAAATACGGCGGTGATATCGGCAGTACGACAGATCCAAAAATTTCTGGCCTGTTCCGCGCGAATGACCGGACTGCGATTCGTCTGAGCTATTCAACCAGCTTCCGGGCTCCGAGCGTGTTCCAGGTGTCTGGTACATCTACCTCGCTTAATCAGGTAACGGATCCTCTGGACGGCAGTACTGCTTTTGCGGCGGTACGCAGCTTCCTGCCTGCAGACGGCACACGCGAGATTAAGCCAGAGCAGGGTAAAGCCTGGAATGCCGGTATTTCCTGGGAGCCAGCGGACGGCTTGCAGATCGATCTGGATTATTGGCACTATAAATTCACCGACGTTATTATCGGGGAAAATTATCAGGCTGTAGTGAATGCCGACCCGATGAATACAGACCGCGTTATCCGTGCCTTCGGCGATACAGGCAGTATCGTTATGGTTATGGTTGATTTTGTGAATGCATCAAGTGTCAAAACAGAAGGTTTCGATATTTCGGCTAAATACTCCATCAACACAGATATGGGTGTGTTCCAGCCATTCTTCGAGGCAACGCATGTTCTTAATTATGATATTGATGACCCGCAGGCTGGCAAGATTGATGGCGCAGGTAGCCGTAACTTCTCCAATTTTGGTAGCCCAACACCAAAATGGCGCATGAACGGTGGTTTGGCCTTTGCTGGCGAAACAACGGATGCGCGGGTTTATGTTCGCCGGATCAGCGGTATGGATGATGACCAAAATCCGGGCACCCGGATTGGGTCCATGACAACAGTTGATGCCCGTTTCAGCATGAACTTTGGTGGTTTCTCAGAATCGCTTGATGGTACTAGCCTGTCTCTTGGTGTTATCAATGCATTTGATAAAAAGCCACCACAGGTGTTCACAAATGGTGGTTTCGAATCAAAGACACATGATCCACGTGGTCGTATGGTCTATGCCAAGATTACTACCCGTTTCTAGGCACTAGACAGAAAGTTGCAAATCCACAGGGGTGGCAGTGCCGCCCCTGTTTTTTTGTGCCTGCAGTTTCCCCAACATTCCGTAACGTAAAGTGTGTAACGTCAGTAATGCTGCCGAATTTAATACGGTTTAAGTAAAAGTTGAAACTTGACGAAACAGTTTCTGATTGTGAAACTGCAAGTGGAAGCGTGCAATGGGTTGAGGGGCCCGCACGGGGAGATAGGGAGATATTTTTATGAAATCAGTATTTACTGTAAGTACTGCGCTTGCGACGACGCTTGCCTGTATGGTTGCTGCGCCCACGGTGTCAGCACAGGACGCGGCGGCTGACGTGTCAATTGAGGAAATTACCATTACCTCGCAAAAACGGGCACAGTCTTTGATTGACGTTCCGATTGCCGTTAGCGCCTATACGGGTGAGTCCTTGGAAAAGGCAAGTATCCGCGATATTCGTGATCTGCAATTTGCTGTGCCAGCAATGACGACAACGCAGGCTGCTGCATCGTTCCAGACTGTTGTGTCAATCCGGTCGATTGGTACGTCTGGATTTAATCCGGGGCTGGAGCCATCTGTCGGTATTTATGTGGACGGTGTTTACCGGTCACGAACCGGCTCAGCAATTGGTGACTTTCTGTCGCTGGAGCGGGTAGAGGTGCTGCGCGGCCCGCAGAGTACACTGTTTGGTAAAAATACATCTGCCGGTGTGATCAGCTTTCACACCAAAAAGCCGGAAAAAGAGTTTGGTGGTCGCGTAGAGGCAACGGTCGGAAATTATGATCAGGTGATCCTGAAAGGCACTGTGACTGGCCCAATTTCAGATCAGGTTGGTTTCCGCCTTTCTGGTAACGTCAACAAACGGGACGGCTTTATTGAAGATACGGTATCTGGTGATACATATAATAACCGGGACCGCTGGGCGCTTCGGGGGCAACTGCTATTTGAACCAAGTGATCAGACCGAAGTGCGGATCATTGCCGATGCGTCGAAAATTGATGAACGTTGCTGTTCTGCACCGTTTATAGGTTTGGGGCCAACCGCCGCGGTTAGTGGTGCCCTCGGCGCCGTCTTCCCGGAAGTGGATAAGTTCAGCCGAAAGGTTGCGACCAACGCCAACATGCTGAACAAAATGGAAGATAAAGGTATCTCGCTTGAGGCAAACCACGACTTTGGTTCGATGGCGTTGACCTATATTGGCTCGTTCCGTGATTTTTCTTCTGATGCAAACTTTGATGCTGATTTCACCAATCTTGATTTGATCAAGCGGAATGGCGAACATACAGAAATTGATATCATGACCCACGAAATCCGCCTTACTTCTACTGGGGCAAATAAGGTGGACTGGCTTGTTGGTGCGTTCCTGTCTAATCAGGATCTGGAAGCAACGGATGAAGTGCCGTACGGTACAGATTCGCGTGCCTATTTCGCAGGACTTGCGGGGTCAGATGCCTTTGTTCCGGGTACAGATAACCTAACAGGGATGGAATTGGCCTTTGGCTTGCCTGTGGGCACCTTCTTCGCGGATAACACAGGTCTGCTGGAGGAAAACTTTAAAACGGACAGTGAAAGCTATGCCTTCTTTGGTCAGGTAGATGTTCACGTTACAGACAAGCTGACATTCACCGCTGGTCTTCGTTATACAAATGAGGATAAGTCCGCAGCCGGTACGTTCAATATTGTTGATCCGTTCTCTGCGCTTAGCTTCCCGGATATTTATATTGCACAGGCGCTGGAGCCGACTACTCAGGCACTTATTGGCATGGGACTGCCCGCTGATGTGGCGGCTGCACAGGCGCTGGCTATTGTGACAGCACAAAGTACAGATCCGGCACAAAACCCGCTTCTTGGGTTCCAGGCGCTGCAGTTCTTCGTACCGCGGGATAATTTCGATAAATCACGGAATGAAGACAAGTTCTCGGGCAATGCCATTCTTGCATATGACTGGAATGATAACCTGAATACCTACATCAGTTATTCCAAAGGGTATAAGGCCGGTGGTTTTGACACCAGCCGGGAGACATCCCGCAGAAATGACCCAACCTTTGAGCCGGAGAATGTGGAAAGCTGGGAAATTGGCCTTAAAGCCCGTCTGTGGGACGGCAAGGCACGGATCAACCTGGCACTGTATGATCAGGATGTGACAGATTTCCAGTCTAACTTGTTCACAGGGCTGGGTTTTGAGCTGAAAAATGCCGGGTCACTTAATCTGACCGGGGTTGAAGTTGACGCCATGATCCTGCCGACAGAAAATCTGTCCCTGACATTCGCAGCTGCCTATAACGATTCGGTTTACACGTCTTATCCGAATGCAGCCTGCCCGATTTTGACAGGACAGACTTCTTGTGACCTGACAGGGTTTGCCAAGGATGATGCGCCGAAGTTTACCTTCTCGTCTTCTGTGAATTATGAATACCCAATCTCGGAAAAATGGACAGGCTTTGTCCGCGGTGAGATTTATCATAAGAGCAGCCGCAACATCACAGGGGACTGGGATCCGATGGGCGACCGTCCGTCCTATACCCAGTTAAACGCCAGCATTGGCTTGCTTGGCATGGATGATAATCCGTGGGAAGTGTATATCTGGGTGAAAAACCTGACCAAGGAAAGAGATTATCAGGTGGTGTTTGATTCCATCGCTGCTGCAGGCAGTTTCAATGCGTACCCGAATGATCCGCGGACATTTGGTCTAACTGCACGGTACGACTTCTAAGTCCTAACATTTCGGTTCAGAATACCGAATAGATATATGAGAGGGGTGGCATTGCTGCCCCTTTTTTCTTGTTTGGCGGGTTGATTCTGCCTTTGCTTTTTATGTCTAATTTGTTACAGCCGTGCTACATATTGATGACAAGCGATTCCCTATATCGCCAATAAATGAGGCTGGCCAATGTCGATGAATAAAATTGACAAGGACTTAAGACGCGTTGAAGGGTTTCAGCAGGGCGTCAGACGAGAGAATAAACCGCTTGTAAAGCTGGGTATTGCCGTCGTTTTTCTGATTTTTGTATTTATCTATGCTGCGATTGAACAGAATGCACACAGTGCGGGTATGTTTGTGGTCGCAGCCGCTGTAATCGGCGGCTACATGGCGATGAATATTGGGGCAAATGATGTTGCCAACAATATTGGGCCTGCGGTGGGGTCGCGGGCACTAACGATGGTTGGGGCACTGATCATTGCAGCCTTCTTCGAAGCGGCGGGCGCCATTTTGGCGGGCGGTGATGTAGTTTCCACCATCCGTAAGGGCATCGTAGACCCTAATTCCATGGCCGATCAGATGACCTTTATCTGGGCGATGATGGCGGCACTGTTGGCTGCGGCACTATGGCTTAACCTTGCTACCTGGATTGGCGCACCTGTGTCGACAACCCATTCGGTTGTCGGCGGTGTAATGGGCGCAGGGATTGCGGCTGCAGGTTTCTCCAGTGTTGACTGGGCGGTGATGAGCAAAATTGCCGCCAGTTGGGTAATCTCCCCGCTGATGGGTGCAATAATTGCGGCCCTGTTTCTAGCCTTCATCAAAAAGATGATCCTGTTTAAGGATGACAAAATCGTAGCGGCCCGTGTGTGGGTGCCGGTTCTTGTGGGGATTATGGGGGCAGCCTTTTCCTTTTATCTGGGTATCAAGGGGCTTAGCAAAATCTGGAAGCCGGATACTGCGACGCTTGCGACTGTTAGTATTGGCATGTTTGTTCTGGCGTGGGGCTTCACAAAGTTTCGTGTGGACCGCATTGCGGACAGGTTGGAAAACCGTAGATCGTCCGTGGCAACGCTCTTTACGGTACCGCTGATTTTCTCAGCGGCGCTACTTTCTTTTGCACACGGCGCCAATGATGTTGCGAATGCTGTTGGCCCGCTTGCAGCGATTGTAAGTGCGGCAGCTGAACTTGGACAAGGCGCACATACGGCCACCAATGGTAAGGTGGCACTGCCGCTCTGGGTGATGATGATCGGTGCGATGGGTATTTCTGTTGGTCTTGTTCTGTTTGGACCAAAGCTGATCCGCACGGTTGGTGAACAGATCACCAAGCTTAATCGTGTTCGGGCTTTTTGTGTGGCGCTTAGTGCGTCGATCACCGTTATTGCTGCCAGCTGGGCTGGCTTGCCTGTATCCAGTACACATATCGCCGTAGGCGGTGTGTTCGGCGTTGGTTTTTTGCGGGAATATCTGGCGAACCGTAAAGGCAAGAAAAAGCTAACGAAGGAAGAAAAACTCCAGCAGCAGCGTCGCCGCCTTGTGCGCCGTAAGCATCTGATGGGTATTGCCGCGGCATGGGTGATTACTGTGCCAGCGTCTGCGATGCTGTCCGGTCTTCTGTATGCGATATTTATCAATCTATAAGACGGCTTCTTAGCTAGCTGACTGATAAGAAAAAGGCATCTGGACTGAAATCCAGATGCCTTTTGTATTGATAGACAGAATACGCTGCAGAGCAGTACTGTGCCGCTGTTAGTGTGCTTCGTCCCAGTTGGCGCCAAAGCCGCAGTCAACAACCAATGGTACAGACAAGTCCAGCACAGGCTTACACGCCGCTTCCATTGTTTCCCTGATGACGGTCTCTGCTTTGTCGCGCAACGTTTCTGGTAGTTCAAAGACCAGTTCATCATGGACCTGCAACAGCATTTTAACCTCTTCAAGACCCGCTTCTTTCAGGGCTTTTGGCATGCGGATCATCGCACGTCTGAGGATATCGGCTGCGGTTCCCTGAATGGGGGCGTTAATGGCAGCCCTTTCGCCAAATTGGCGTCGCATTGGGTTCTTTTCTGTCAGTGCCTTGATATGGCACTTCCGACCGAAAAGTGTTTCGACATACCCGTGTTTTTTGGCAAAATCGATGGTCGTGTCCATATAGGCGCGAATGCCGGGGAATTTCTCGAAATATGCATTGATATATGTTTGGGCGTCACCGCGGCTGATCCCCAGTTGGCGTGCAAGGCCAAAGGCAGAGATACCGTAAATGATACCAAAATTGATTGCCTTAGCCTGGCGGCGGACCATTGGATCCATATCGTCTATGGGCACACCAAATACTTCGCTCGCGGTCATG
The DNA here is from genome assembly GCF_014656395.1 of Kordiimonas sediminis. Taxonomy (GTDB): domain Bacteria; phylum Pseudomonadota; class Alphaproteobacteria; order Sphingomonadales; family Kordiimonadaceae; genus Kordiimonas_A; species Kordiimonas_A sediminis. The sequence continues at coordinate 595,939 of NZ_BNCI01000001.1, read as the reverse complement.
GCGTGAATGTCGATGCCGTCTGAAAAGGCCGTTTTCAGGGCATCAATATCTGCCATGTGCGCCAGTACACGCAGTTCAATCTGGCTATAATCTGCGGCCAGAAGAATATTGCCCGCCTCTGGGATAAAGGCTTGTCGGATTTTGCGGCCAGCAGATGTCCGGATCGGAATGTTCTGCAGATTAGGGTCATTGGATGATAATCTGCCAGTTGTCGTTGCCGCCATATGATAGCTTGTGTGCACCCGGCCAGTTGTTGGGTTTACCTGTGCGACCAGGGCATCGGTGTAGGTGCTTTTCAGCTTTGCAAACTGGCGATACTCGAGCACTTTGGCTGGCAGGGTGTGTCCTTCTGCCGCCAGCGCCTCCAGCACTTCAGCATTTGTAGTGTAGGCACCGGTCTTAGCAGACCTCTTGCCGCCAGACAGCCCCATTTCATCAAACAGGATTTCCCCAAGCTGTTTGGGAGATGCGATATTAAACTCCCGACCTGCCAGTTCGTGGATTTCTGTCTCAAGTGATGCCATGCCGGTGGCAAATTCGTTTGAAAGGCGGCGCAGGGTATCGGTGTCGACTTTGACCCCTTCCTGTTCCATCGCCGATAAAACTGACGATAACGGCCGTTCCAGCGTTTCATAAACAGTGGTCGCCCCCTCTGCCGCAAGACGTGGTTTCAAAATACGCCATAGCCGGCCGGTAATATCCGCATCCTCGGCAGCGTAGGTCGTTGCTTTGTCCAGTGGCACTTTATCAAAGGTAATCTGGTTTTTGCCGGTGCCGGCAATTTCCTTGAACGGGATGGGGGTAATATCCAGATGGATACCCGCCAGTTCATCCATACCGTGCCCGTGTTTGCCCGCGTCCAGCGCATAGGAGATCAGCATTGTATCATCAAAGGGGGATACATTGATGCCGCACCGTGCAAGGATGGTGCGGTCATATTTCATATTTTGGGCAATTTTCAGTATGGACCGATCTTCAAGCACGGGCTTCAGTGTCTGAATAACATGGTCTTTTGAAAGTTGCTCCGGTGCTTCTGCCAGCAGGTCATCACTTTCCCCGACGTGGCCAACCGGTATGTAGCAGGCTTTACCCGGTTCAATGGACAGGGAAATACCAACAAGGTCTGCCAACATTGGGTCAAGGGAGGTTGTTTCCGTGTCAATGGTAACCTGCCCGGCCTTTTTAATATGTTCCACCCATGTGGCCAAGACGTCTTTGGTTGTGACACACTGATATTCTATCTCTTTAGGTGTGACGAGCACATCTGTGACCGGGTCGCTGCCCTCGAGAGTATCCCCGTAGTGATTAAGAACCTTTGCCCTTAGGGACCGGAACTGTTGTTTATCAATGAACGACAATAGTTTTTCGGCCTGCGGGTTTCTGACGGCGAACGCGTCCAGGCCTGTTTCAACTGGTGCGTCAACTGCCAGTGTTACCAGTTGTTTGCTAACTCTTGCCTGTTCTGCAAAGTCGATCAGATTTTGTCGTCTTTTTGGCTGTTTGATCTCTTCTGCTTTATCGAGAAGAGTTTCCAGGTTCCCATACTCATTGATAAGCTGTGCGGCGGTCTTGACGCCGATCCCAGGAACCCCCGGGACATTATCTGCGCTGTCGCCTGCAAGGGCCTGCACATCAATTACACGGTCAGGCCCGACGCCAAATTTATCGGCAACGCCGTCAATACCAATGCGTGTGCTTTTCATGCTGTCAAACATGGAAATATTATCGTCGATCAACTGCATCAGGTCTTTATCAGAGCTGACAATCGTAACGCGCCATCCTTTGTCCCGTGCTTGCGTGGCATAGGTGGCGATCAGGTCGTCCGCCTCATAACCCTGCATTTCAATGGCTTCCACGCCAAAGGCTTCTACCGCTTCGCGAATGATTGGGAATTGCGGGATCAGGTCTTCTGGTGCGGGGGGACGATGGGCCTTATATTCGGGATAGATATCATTCCTGAATGTGGTACGGCCTGCATCAAAGATCACAGCCAAATGGCTTGGTCTGTCGTTGTCGCCAAGGTCCTGCAGCAGTTTAAACAGCATATTGGAGAAACCATACACCGCCCCTACTGGTGTACCGTCCCCCCGGCTTATGGGGGGAAGGGCATGATAGGCGCGAAAAATATAGCCAGACCCGTCAATCAGATACAAATGTGGTCGTTTAGCCGGATCAGGCATAGAATTCCTCCAAAATATTCAGGGATTATTTTTTGTCTGCGTCAGATCCTTCAAGGATGAATAGGCGGTCGCAGTAAGGGCATTCAACTTTGCCGTCTTCCCCAAGGTTCAAATAGATGCGTGGGTGGCCCAGTGCACCTTCATCACCGTCACAGGAGACACGTTTTTCTTTTACACGAATAGTTTCAGGAGCCTCTAATGTCATCAGTCAGCCTCATTAAGTGGATGTTTTCTGCTTTATAGCCCCGACATCGTGCAGGGACAAGCTGTCTTGCATGCTATAATCACCAGAAATTGATAGATCAAAAGAATTGACCCTTATCAATCGGTCTGAACATCGTTATATATAGCCCACGAAAAGGGTGTGATCCCTGCCAGGTTGAAGAGGAAAATCGTGTGACCGACAATGCAATCGAAATCCGTAATCTGACCAAAGTCTATAAAGGCAGCGGTAATTCTCCTGAAAAAGTCGCGCTGAAGGGGATTGATCTTACGATTCCAAAGGGGTCTATGTTTGGTCTTTTGGGGCCAAACGGGGCAGGAAAATCCACCACCATTAATATTCTTGCAGGGCTGGTGAATAAAACATCCGGCACCGCAAAAATCTGGGGCCATGACATTACGGACCATCCTCGGAATGCCCGTGTGAATATCGGAATTGTTCCGCAGGAACTGATGTTTGATGCCTTTTTTACACCGCGGGAAATGCTCGAGGTGCAAGCGGGCATGTACGGTGTCCCCAAGTCAGAGCGCCGGACAGATGAACTGCTGAAGGCTGTGCATCTTTTCGACAAGGCAGATGCCTATTCCCGGTCCCTGTCTGGCGGCATGAAAAGGCGCCTTTTGATTGCGAAAGCCATGGTGCATACGCCGCCAATTCTGGTATTGGATGAGCCAACGGCCGGTGTTGATATTGAGCTGCGGACCCAGCTTTGGGAATATGTACGCGAGCTGCACGCACGGGGTACGACGATTGTCCTGACCACACACTATCTCGAAGAAGCAGAAGAACTGTGCGATACGATCGCTATCATTAACCACGGCGAAGTTGTTTGCTGCGAACCAACCGAACAGCTTCTGTCCCGGATTGATGAAAAAGAGATAATTATTGTGGTAGGGTCAAGTGTGGGTACCCTGCCGCCAGAATTGTCCGCCTTTAATGCGGAAATTCGGGGCGACAACAAATTATCCGTCCAGATTAGTAAGGAATCAGCGTCTGTCGGACAGGTCCTGGCCGCTGTACAAGCTGCCGGGCTGGATATCACTGATATTTCTACCAACGAAACCGACCTGGAAGATATCTTCCTGCAACTGACCAAGTCACCAGAGGTAGCTGCATGAGACGAACCTACGATGTGGTCATAGTCGGATCAGGTGCTGCCGGGTTGACGGCGGCACTTCGGCTGGCGCCGCATGTCCGGGTGGCTGTTATCTCCAAGGGTGATATGGATGCCGGGTCAACCAACTGGGCCCAGGGCGGCATTGCAGCGGTTCTTGAAGCGACAGACAGCGTACAGTCTCATATTGATGATACACTTGTGGCCGGTGCGGGGCTGTGCAGTGAAGAGGCGGTGCGTTTCGTTGTCGAACACGGTCGGGAGGCTATCGAATCCTTGATCGACATGGGTGTCGGGTTTGACAGGAACACGCACGAAGACGGGTACGGGTATCATTTGACCCGAGAAGGCGGACACAGCCATCGCCGAATTATTCACGCCGCAGATGCCACCGGTCGTGCCGTTCAGAAAACACTGTCTGAACGCGTCGCGGAAGAGGCAAATATCGATATTTATACCCATCATGTTGCCATTGATGTCATTACCAACCGGCATCTTGGTACCAAGTCAGGCAAGAATGACATGGCGCACGGTGTCTATGTTCTGGATACAAAAACAGGCCGTGTGATGACGTTTTCCGCGCGGGCGACGATTCTGGCGTCCGGTGGTGCCAGCAGGGTGTATCTTTACAGCTCTAACCCGGATGCAAGCACAGGGGATGGTATTGCCATGGCCTGGCGGGCAGGGTGCCGGGTTGCCAATATGGAATTTAATCAGTTTCATCCGACGTGTCTGTATCATCCAGAGGCGAAAACATTCCTGATTACCGAGGCCATGCGCGGTGAAGGCGCTGTGCTGCGCCGGGGGGATGGTAGCCGTTTCATGCCGGATTATGACAAACGTGAAGAACTGGCGCCCAGAGATGTGGTGGCGCGGGCAATTGATTCGGAAATGAAGCGATCAGGTGAAGAGTGTGTCTGGCTGGATATAACCCACAAAGATGCTGACTTTATTGTAACCCATTTCCCAACGATTTATCGGCACTGCTTACAGTTTGGCATTGATATTACGTCGGACAGAATCCCGGTGGTTCCTGCGGCGCACTATACCTGTGGCGGCGTTAAGGTGGACGAAGCCGGGCGAACCGATCTTGACTTTCTGTATGCGATTGGGGAATGCGCCCATACGGGGCTTCACGGTGCAAACAGGATGGCGTCCAATAGCCTGCTTGAGTGTCTTGTATACGGCGCCAGTGCGGCTGACGATATATTGGCGCGTTACTGCGAGATGCCGGCCCAGTCTCTACCCAGAAACTGGGATGAAAGTCAGGTTACAGATTCGGACGAAGAAGTTGTCGTTAGCCATAACTGGAAAGAATTACGCCGGTTTATGTGGGACTATGTCGGTATTGTGCGAACAGACAAACGGCTTGAGCGTGCAAAACGCCGGGTTGATCTATTGTCGTCAGAAATTATGGAATATTACGGCAATTTCCGCGTAACAGCCAATTTGTTGGAGCTGCGTAATCTGGTGACAGTTGCGGACCTTATTGTTCGGTCGGCTTTGATGCGCAAAGAATCGCGTGGACTTCATTATACGTCGGATTATCCAGACCTTGCGGATGACCCTGCCGATACAGTTTTGGTGCCCTTTGGCAGGGCGGTTGCGGACCGCGTTGCATAAGTGATTATATTTGAGGGCAAAGAAAAACCCCGGCCTGTTTCCAGACCGGGGTTTTTGATTTAGCAGTTCTGCTGTGGTCTTAGTCGAGAGACCAGTTCAGTGGCAGAACGAAAGTCAGCTCAGTCTGGCCTTCTGGCAGTGCTGGCAGTGGGTTCAGACGCTCCATCAGCTTAGGGATTTCGCGGTCCAGAACAGTCTCGCCAGTAGCTTCTACTACTTCGTGTGCAGTGATAGCGCCGTCAGCACCTACAGAGATACGAACTTTTGCTTTACCTTCGATTTCACGAGAAACGGCAGAGCGTGGGTATTTCTGGTTTTCCTGAACCTTCTTAATAACGGCTTTCTGCCAGGAACCCATGTCACCTGCAGCAGTAACTGCACCAGTGAAAGAAATTGCAACAGTAAGAGCGATAAGCGCGCTGATCTTTTTAAACATTCTAGTAACCTTTCCGAGTGTTAAAGCAAATTCGCCGGGCTGTTTCTTGTTTTGCCCTTGGCGTCTGACAATAGGTATATGCGTGGCTCGTTAAACTTGAGTAAGCGAAAAGAAACAATTTTATTTGAATTGAAATACAAGGCTTAACTTGTTGAAAAACAACAAAATAAAAATAAAAAAATTTTCAAGAAAAGTTTTTCGGTGGAATTTTTGAACGCTGTATTTTGCTTGAAATTAACATCTTTGCTGCGAATCTTAACTGATATGGTCCTCATTTCAGGGTGTGATTCCTCGGGTGCCCGAATCAAGTAATACGATAGTTGGTCATATGACGGCACAGTCGTGGTCGGCGCTGTGGAGAGAAATAAAAAACCCCGGTCATGGCCGGGGTTCATTTTAGCAATGATGGTTAGTCTCGCTGATTAATCAAGCGACCAGTTCAGCGGCAGAACAAAGGTGAGTTCTGTTTGGCCTTCGGGCAGGGCCGGTAGCGGGTTCAGCCGTTCCATCAGTTTCGGGATTTCCCGGTCAAGTACGGTTTCGCCAGTCGCTTCTGCTATTTCGTACGTAGTGATCGCACCGTCAGCTGCTACAGAGATACGGACTTTTGCTTTGCCTTCAATCTCGCGGGATACAGCAGAGCGTGGGTATTTTTGGTTTTTCTGCACCATCTTAACAACGGCTTGTTGCCAGGATTTCATATCTCCGGCGGCAGAGACTGCACTGCCCATCAAGAGTGCAGCGGCAAAGACTAGTAGTGTTCCGAGTTTCTTAAACATGATCTTGATCTCCTTTTGCATGAGCCGGCTGATCCTTGTGCAAGTCAGACGGCAAGTAAGATTAAGAAATTCCACTTCCAGAGTTATAATGCACGTCAATCTGTTAAGGTGCGGTAAGCCATTAGATTCAATTTTAAACAATATTCACAGTGGCTTGATTCTATGCAGAAATTCCGTTCGAAAAGAATCGTTACAGCGTCAAAGTTGCCCTGATTATCAGGCAAACTACCCTGCTCGGGGTGATAGAATCTCTTTAATTGTCGTGCCGTAAATTTGGGGGATGTCAGAGTTAATGTCAGAGACTCAGTAGCAATTTGACCGACGGGTATTTTCTTTTTTGTTTTGGTATATTAAGACATGCATAGGGAGAAAACAGGGAGAATAGTATGACGCTGCCAGGGTATGTGCCGCAGGTAAGTGATTTTGTTAAACAGTATGCGGGTGTGACACCTGATAAGGTAGCTCAGATTGATTTGGCCAGTGGCCGACGTGAAACATACGGACAGATGCACGAACGTGTCGCCGGGATCGCCGGCCATCTCAGAGCACTGGGTGTCGCAGAAGGAGACCGTGTTGGTTTCCTGTCGCTGAATACTACAGATATTCCAGACATCATTTTGGCTACCTGGCGCATTGGCGGAATCAGTTTGGCGTTGAATTTTCGTCTTACAGCGACAGAGCTTGCTTATATCTTAAACGATGCAGAACCGGACGTTGTATTTATCGGGGAAGAATTTGCTGCCTTGATACCGGAATTGCAGACGGTAACATCCGTTCGCCACTGGATCAGGTTTGACGGATTGGGAGGCGCGGAATCGGAACTGGAAAAAGCGATCACATCCGCTGATCCTATTTACGACCGTGTTCCGCAAACAATGAATGATCAATGCTTGCTGATGTATTCATCCGGGACAACAGGTCACCCCAAGGGGGTTATCATTACGTACGGGATGATCTTTTATTCGGCCTATCACGGGGTTGCGCCTTTCAAGAACAGCACTGACACCGTCAGTCTGGCTGTCATGCCACTGTTTCATATTGGTGGTTTGAATGTGACATCGCTGCCGATTCTGATTTTGGGCGGTACATCGGTGGTGATGCGGGCTTTTGATCCGGGCCTGGCGCTGGATGTTATCAATGACCCGGATATTGGGGTTACACACATGCTGGCTGTTCCCGCCATGTATACGGCAATGAAGGCCCATCCAAAAAATGCAGACACCGATTTTTCCCGTCTGATCTCCGCAGCGGCAGGCGGTGAAAGCGTCCCGGTACCGCTGGTTAAATGGTGGTATGATCGCGGGGTAACAATTCTGGATGGATACGGCATGACAGAATCGGCCGCATCCAACTGTATTGCATCGCACAGTGATGTGCCTGACAGGGTTGGATCGTCGGGTAAGGCTTTGATGTTTACAGAAATGCGGATTGTGCGAGCTGACGGCACAGATGCAGAGCCGAATGAGCCAGGAGAAATCTGGATGCGGGGGCCTGTGATCACACCAGGGTATTGGCGTAATGAAGAGGCGAATGCCGCAGCATTCAGCGACGGGTGGTTCAAGTCCGGGGACATCGCCCGCCGTGATGCGGAGGGATATTTCTATATCGAAGACCGAACCAAGGATATGTATATCTCTGGCGGGGAAAATGTTTATCCGGCAGAGGTGGAAAGCACCCTATACGGGCTTGATAGTGTTGCAGAAGTCGCTGTTATCGGTGTGGGTGATGACCAGTGGGGCGAGGTTGGCTGCGCTGTCATTGTGCCGGCAGATGGCTGCACGGTCACCCTTGATGACCTGCAAGCTTACTCAGAGGGCAAGCTTGCTCGTTACAAACACCCAAAACACTGTGTTATAATGGACGAGTTACCGCGCAATGCCACAGGTAAAGTACAGAAATTCAAACTAAGAGACATGGTACCGGAACTTCTAGGCCTTTCAGAGTGACGGTCGCCCCGGTGTAGGATCATTCAAAGTCTTCTGTATCAATTTCGGGCCGCGTGCTGACGGGGTATCTGTGGCCTGATACTGATTGCTGGTTGATCAGGGCATCTGCGGCCTTCAACAGATCGTCTGTAATTGGCTTTCCGCCTGTTTGCCAATTTTCCTGCAAATGTGCAATCGACCCTGTGCCGGGGATGACATGCAGGGTGTCATCGGCGGCGAGAAGCCATGCCAGAGCAAGTTGCGCCGGTGTCATGTCATGATCTTTGGCAAGGGCGGCAAATTCGGCCAGCAATTTTTTATTGGCGGGCCAATGGTCCTCGGAAAATCGCGGCTGTGTTTTCCGCATGTCAGGATCAGGCAGGGCGGCGGGGTTGGATACAGCCCCGGCCAAGGCGCCGCGCCCAAGGGGGGAGAAAGCTACAAAAGCCGTACCAAGCTCTTTGCAGGCATCAAGAACGGCGATTTCCGGATTGCGCGTCCATAGGGAATATTCAGACTGCATGGCAGCAATGGGGTGCTCTTTCGCCGCTTTTCTTAGCGTTTCCGCTGACATTTCCGATAAGCCAATGCCGCCGATTTTACCAGCTGCAATCAGGTCGCCGAGCGTGCCGACACTTTCTTCAATGGGCACATCAAAATCCCTTCGGTGCAAATAATATAGATCAATATGATCAACACCAAGGGTTCGGAGGCTGGTATCTACGGCGCGTTTGATCGTATCGGGCCTGCAGTCGATGCGCCGCGGTCCGCCTTCCATGTTGAAACCGCATTTGGATGCCAGAAAAACGTCATCCCTGCGATCACGCAGGACGTTGGCGACTAGTTCCTCATTCTTGCCCATGCCGTAGAGACGCGCAGTATCAAAATGCCGGTACCCCATATCAAGCGCAGCATGGAGTAATTTCAGGCCTTCTGCGGGGTCAGGTACGGGAAAATAGCCGTGGCTAAGGCACATACAGCCCAGCCCTACCGGTGGGACCAGTTGGTTTCCAAGTCTGCGCTCTGCTTGCATTTGGGGCATCCTTTACTATGAAAGCTATTCCTAGACGCTGCCATCATGCATATTCGCGTGGGTGTTGAAACCACTTTATTGCCACCGGTTTGCCTGAAGGTGATATCCGCAAGAAATCGTAGGCGCACCTGCCTATGGGTTTGGTTAAGGCCCTCAGGTCTGCGCGCCTGGTCCGGTATGCGCTACTGAACGGAAGAGGCGTTCATCTCCTGTGCTCTCAGTTCCTTATAAAGGAGAACACCGGCGTTTGCGAGTTCATCGGTCAAGGTTACTTCATCGCTGATATCCTTAATATTGCTGTTGATCTCGGTCACGGCTTGTTGGGCCAGTTGCATGTTACGGTTGATCTCGCTTGTGGTACTGCTTTGCTCTTCCACGGCGGATGAAATGGATGTGATGTTATGTTCCAGTTCTTCGATGGATTGGTTAATGCGTGCAAGATTACCAACAACATCTTCGCTGACGGTTTGCATTTTCCGTATTTCGATACCGATATCTTCGGTTGCGGCGGCAACCTGTGTGGACAGGTTTTTAACTTCGCTTGCGACAACGGCAAACCCTTTGCCCGCCTCACCTGCCCGCGCTGATTCAATCGTGGCATTCAGCGCCAGCAGATTAATCTGGGCAGCAATATCTGAAATTACCTTGGTGACACTACTCATAGACTGGGCTGAGCTTTGCAGCTGTGCAGAAGAGCGGTCAACATACCTTGCTTCTTCCTTCGCAGTACGAGCCATGTCCCGCGACATGGCCATATTGCGGGAAATTTCGGAGTTGGACGTTTCGAACTGCTGTGTTGCCGCAGCAACAGACTGAACAGTCATCAATGATTGTTCGGTTGCAGTGGTTACAGAGGTGCATTTGTTTGTTACGTCTGACACAGTTGTCAGGATTTTTTGCAGGCTCGTGTCGACCTTGCCACCAACCTGCTCCCGTATTCTGCGGCGCTGGATGACATCGGTTATGTCGGTTGCAAATTTGACAATTTTCACTACCTTGCCGTCGGTGTCTAGAACCGGATTATAGGATGCTTGAATCCAGACTTCGTCGCCATTTTTACTAATGCGCTTAAACTCACCAGTGAAGGCTTTGCCGCTGGCAAGACTCGTCCAAAATTCTTGATACTCTTTGGAGGCAATCTGGGAGGCATCCAGGAAAATTTTGTGATGCTTTCCCTGAATTTCCGGTAGAGAATACCCAAGGGCAGACAGGAAGTTTGCATTGGCGTCAAGGATGATACCGTCTGGCGAGAATGCAATCACCGCCGTGGTTTTACGCAGAGCTTCAAGCTGGGCGGTTGTGTCAATATTACGATTAACTTCATTTGTGACATCTGTTGCAAGTTTAACCACTCGGATCACATTGCCCGCATGGTCCATTATCGGATTATAGGTAGCCTGTATCCAGAAAGAATCGCCATCTTTATTAAAGCGGCGGAAAGTGTCAGAAAAGAATGTACCCTGCCGTAAGGTTTGCCAGAAGGTTTCATATTCTGTGCTCATGGCATATTCATTCGCCACAAACAGACGGTGATGACGCCCTTTCAGCTCCTCTAACGTGTACCCAACCAGCTTCAAAAAATTGTTGTTAGCGTTGAGGATGGTGCCATCAGGTGCAAACTCAATTACGCCCTGAGAACGGTCAATCGCTTGCAGAATTCCATCGTTGCGAAATTTCTGCGCCATCTCGGCTGAAATATCGGACGCCACTTTTACAACACTGACTATCTTGCCGTTTTTATCAGAGACGGGGCTGTAAGTAGCTTGTATCCAGACTTGTTCACCGGATTTACTGAATCGGCAAAATTGGCCAGTTTTCTGTATGCCACCAGCCAGCTCCTGCCAGAAAGCTTTATAGGAACTGCTTGTTCTTTCCTGCTCACTTAAAAAGATACGGTGATGTTTGCCGACAATGTCTTCCAGTTTGTAGCCAAGGATATCCAGAAAATTTTGATTGGCATTCAGTATTTCGCCCGTAATGGAGAACTCTATCATGGCTAAAGACGTGTCCAGAGCCTTGATGAACTGGGTTTCACTGTTGGTTTTACTGGGGGTAAATATTTGGAACATGAATAAGCTACTCTTCACTCTGGTGTAAATGTCTTATCGCTTTACAGACATTACTCGACCACGGTTTAGCGTATCCCAATCATGCGGTGCTTTTTAGGGTGCAAAAATAAATAAACCGTAAATATTGAATAAAACTTCCCGTCTATGCAGAAATAGGAGGAATATTGTTCTTTTTTAAAGAGGGGGTGTGGTGTGGGGAAACTGGCTGGCCCCGTGCTCGATACTAATTTATCCGGGACCAGCGATCTTCTTGAAAAGCGCCTAACAGGTGGTCAGCTTTTCAGAATCTATGTGCATTAATCCGCAATTACTGTGCCGTATAGCCACCGTCGACGACAAATTCAGCGCCTGTGGTAAAGCTTGATTCGTCAGACGCAAGGAACAGAACCATTTGGGCGATTTCTTCCGGTTTGCCGATACGGCCAATTGGATGCAGGGAGGCAAAGGCAGCTTCTGCTTCTTCCGGGCTCATACCAGTTGCTTTGGACGCCATGTCTATGCCGGACACTGTTTTAATCAAGCCAGGATGTACACTGTTGACGCGGATATTATAGTTATTGTTACCGCAGTGAACCGCCACACTTTTGGTGAAAAGTTTCACGCCGGCCTTGGCCGCCGAATAGGCAACCAGGTTGGGAGATCCAACAAGACCACCAACGGAAGACATGTTGATGATCGACCCACCACCTGTCTCCTTCATGGACTTAACGGCGAGCTGGGTGCCGATGAAAGTGCTGTCCATGTTGAAAGAGATGATTTTGCGCCAGTCTTCCAGACTAAGGGTTTCAATGTCATTGTAGGTACCGCCACCTGCATTGTTGACGAGCACATCAAGCCGGCCATATTTTTCAAGCACGGTCTGAAAGACGTTTTTCCACACATCTTCTGAGGTTACGTCGTGCGATAGGAACAAAGCCTCTCCGCCCGATTTGCATATTTCGTCTGCAAGTGCGCTGCCTTTGGCGTCATCAATGTCTGTAATGATGACTTTTGCGCCTTCCTTAGCCAGCAGTCTAACCGATGCTTCGCCTAGACCGTTGGCGCCGCCTGTTACCAAGCATACTTTATCTGAAACCCTTCCCATTGTGTCTTCCTTTTTAAGCTTGGGCATATAGTGCCCGTTTGTCTTCACCTATATTTCCGGTTGCGGGGGTTAGTATTATGCCCCCAAAAAGTTTTTGATGATGGCATGTTCTTCCGGGCTGTCCATGAAGCTGATATGACCACCGGTGCGGTCGTGAACCGTGCATTTAGGGCCTGAAGACTGCATGCGCGCGGTGTCTTCATCACTTACAATCGACGGCTGCCCTTTGATAAGCAGGGTCGGTATTTGAATGTTTTCAAAATGATCCCACAGGTCAAAGTCCTGTTTATGATGGCTAAACTGTTCTGCAAGTGCGGGGTCATGGTGGAATGTAACGCCGCCATCATCGGTACGTCGTGCCCATGCCTGTGCCAGCTGACGCCATTTGGCGTCGCTCAGGTTCAGGCCACGTTTTTGCAAGCTGCCGCGCAGGCGATCTTCAAATGCCAGATATGATTCAAATCGGGGTGTTTTGGCAACGCCTTTGGCAACCGCGCCCTGTACCCAGTCATCAAGGGTGGGGCCGACATCATTTAGGATAAGTTTACGGACATTAAGCCCGCTCCTGTGATCTGCCAGCATCATGCCAAGGCCGCCGCCTTTGGATACGCCAATCCAGTGACAGGATGACACAGACAGCTGTGACAGCAGGCTTTTAGCCATCTCCGCATAAAATTGCAGGCCCGTGTCGTTGGTTTTGTCCTGCACCCAGGATGACAGGCCGCATCCGATCGAATCAGGGCAGATAACATGGTAGGTGTCTGATAGTGCTTTAGCCAGTTCCAGGTGGTCCATGCAGGTTCCTGTTACTCCATGCCAAATAACCACGGTTTCATTTTCCCGGTCGCCACCTTCCAGAAAATGCATGTTTCTGCCGGCACAATTCAGGTACCACGATGTGAGGGCAGTCATAGGTTTTCCTCTCAATTCAAATAGAACGTTAGTTCCAAAAATAATTGACCCGACCTTAAATCACACAAATTGATCCAGCAAGAAAATTTTCTAACAAAAGTATATACTACTATAAATAAAGAATAAATTACTAGAACGATTGATCCAAAAAATGTTTGACATTAAAAATTATAGCGTTTAATGAAAATAGAACGATCGATCGATAATGTCGAACGTTCGTTAAGTTTGTTGCTCTAATCTGTGAAGTGGTTTTATGGTGATTTCGTGTAGAAGCTGTTCAGAGACAGTCGAACTGGAGAGAGAGACTATGACCAAGAAAAAATATCGCAGGGAAGAGCTGTTGGAGATTGCAATCGATCTGTTTGCACAGAATGGATATGTGGGCACCTCGATCCGCGATATCGCCAAGGCGATCGATCGGAGTGTGTCAAATGTGTACCATTATTTTGAGAATAAGGAGGAGCTGTGGCTCGCCATTCTTGAATATTCTGTGCAGGGGCTTCCAGAGAAGCTTCGCAGTGTTGCACACGGGGAAGGAGAACCGCTTGACCGGTTCAAGGAATTGCTTCGGGTGCATTTGAATAGATCGATTATGCACCGGCGGGAGACGAAAATTTTCTTCATTGATGAAGAGCGGCTCTCCCCAAAGGGTAAGTTGATCAACAAACAAATCCAGAAAGAAATTCTGGATATTTATGTCGAGCAACTCCGCATCCTCCAATCCCACAAACTATTGAGAACGAAGAATCTGAAGATACTGGCGTTCAATATTCTGGCGACGATCAACTGGTTTTTGCGTTGGTACGACCCTGAAGGGGACATGAGTAAAGAGGAAGTTTTTGACGAGATAATCGGTTTTGTTCTTCACGGTATGTGTTCCGAGTAATACGTGCGTAAGGGGCCGGTTGTCGATTTTGGCAAGGCGAGTAGGAAGTGCTAATGGGATATACATTAGATATTGATACAGGGGGTACGTTTACAGACGGTTTTGTGGTGCATGATGGCGATGCACGGTTGGTAAAAGTACCAACCACCCCACATGATCTAACCATCTGTTTTCAGGAAACGATTGCCGCAGCTGCGGAAGTGTTTGGAGTAAGTGTTGAGGATTTTCTGAGCGAGGCTGATATCATTCGCTTTTCCAATACAATTGGAACCAACACAATTATTCAGCGTGATGGATCTAAGATCGGTTTGCTGTTGTCTAAGGGGATGAAATCCCTTGCGCCGACTGGTGGCGATGACGGTAAGGCACCGCTTGTTGACCCTGAAATGGTGATGGAAATTGCTGAAACAACGGATGAAGCAGGCAAGGCCACAAAGGCGCCGGATGCCACAGAAGTTCTGAAAGCGGTTCAGGAACTGGTTGACCGGGGTGCGCGCGGAATTGTTGTGTCCTTTGAGAACTCGCATCTGAATGCAGAAAATGAGCAGGCCGTTCGCCGAATCATCAAGGCAGAATATCCGCGGGATTATCTGGGGTCTGTGTCCTCTTTCCTGAGTTCAGACATAACTGCGCGTGCAGGTAGTCGTGAACGGTTGAACAGCGCCGTTTTAAATGCCTATATCCATGCGAAACTTGCACGCCTTCTTTATAAAGCTGGTGAAGACCTTCGTCAGAAGGGGTACCGTAAAACCCTGTTTATCGGGCACAATAATGCCTCGGTTGCACGGGTTGCCAAAACGCGGGCGATCAATACCTATAACTCTGGCCCTGCGGCCGGTCTGCTGGGTGCCCGCGAAATTGGTGCGCTCTATGGATACGACAATCTGATCTCTACCGATATGGGGGGAACCTCTTATGATATTGGGTATGTGAAGGATGGTCTTGCCAGTTACGCGCTGCAGCCAGATGTGGAAGGATTTCCGTGTAATCTGCCGATGATGGCAATCCGGGCGCTTGGAACCGGCGGCGGATCAATTGCCCGTGTTGAGGGTGGTGCCGTCAAGGTTGGACCGCAGTCTTCAGGTGCCTTGCCGGGGCCAGCTTGTTTTAACCTTGGTGGTAGCAAGCCAACTGTTACAGATGCCAATCTGGTTTTGGGTGTACTTGATCCTGACTTCTTCCTGGGCGGTACGATGAAGCTTTATGCGGATAAGGCTCGCGAAGTGATTGAACGGGACATTGCAGGTCCGCTTGGAATTACGGTTGAAGAAGCCGCACAGAAAATCCTTGATACCGTCAATAGGGAAATGGGCCGGGCTGTTGCGGATGTTGCAACGAATTTCGATGCAGATGCTGCACCTGTGGTGATTGCGTACGGCGGCGCCGGTGGTCTTCATGCATGTGGTATTGCGGCAGAAGCCGGGACACCAAAAGTCATTATGACACCTTTCTCGTCCGTATCCTCTGCCTATTCATCCTCTTTGATGGATGTGGGGCACGTTTATTATGCCCGCGCTGGTGTTGCGCTGGACGAGAAGATTGATGCGGATCTGCTTGATAAGCTTGTCTCCAAAAGCTGGCAGGAAGCTGTCCGTGATATGCGCGGCGAGGGTTTCGGCGAAGACGCTTTAACTGGCGAACTGCAACTGTTTGTAAAATCGAAGGGCGGGGACAAGGAGGTTCTTATTCCGGCACCTCTTGGGTTCTACAAGGATAACGCTGCCCTTGATGTCGTTTTGAAACTGGCGCAGGAAACGCTGGCAGCAGAAGGGGAAAACCCTGATGCAGCCCTGTCTCTGGAAACGCTGGCCGTAAGGGTATCTGCGGAAATCAGCCATTATGTAACGTCGGAAATGCCAGTCACAGCTGACGATCCTGCGCAGGCCGTCAAGGCACATCGTCCACTGTATATTGCATCCAAATCATCCTTTGCGGATGTGCCGGTTTATGACCGTGACAAACTTGGATGCGGGGCAGCCATATCTGGCCCGGCGATCGTGGAAAGTGACAAGACATCCATCCTGGTACCTGAAGGGTGGAAGATGACTCTAGATACATTCAATAATGCCGTGTTGGAAGGGGAGTAAAGATGACCAAACTTAGAATTACGGAATATCTTGATATCGACCTGTCCAAAGAAGTCTGGTGTTGTAATCGTTGTGATCAGGAATTGAATAGCGCGCGGAAAAACTACAAGGAAGCGTGCCTGGTAACAGAGCGTAACATGGCAGACGTGCATCCACCGATGGTGGAGGGCGAGGCATACAGTTTCATGCCAGATCCAGATTATTGTCGCTTGATTGAATTTTACTGCCCGAATTGTGGGACAATGCTTGAAAATGAGTATTTGCCCCCAGGGCACCCGGTTACGCACGAAATCGAACTGGATATTGATGCGCTGAAAAAGCGGCATGCGGATAGTGCGGGTTTAGAAAAATGACCCGCGCAGCATTTGACCGGTTTTTGAACGGGCAGGCAGGCGCGGAAGTGCCACTTGTGCCAATGTTCGAAGACCTTGCCTCCCGCGTTGGATCGCTTGGGGCAGAAGACATGATTGCTGATGCCGGGGCGTGGAGCTCAAATCTGGCCAAGACGGGTAAGCTCTTATCGGCCGATGCGTTGGTTCTGGGGTTTGGCGCAGGTGCTGCCTCTTATCGTGATGCTGTCAAGGGTGGCGCTTCCGCGCTGGAGACAGCTGGTGTCACAACTGCACTGGACGCTTTTGACCGTTTGGTCAAAACAGAGCAGTCCTTCACCGGATGTATTGCCAGCATTACAGGGCCCATGACCCTTGGGGCAGAGGTTCCAGACGCTGCAGATCTGAAGCATTCCCTTGTAGAAATTGCAGAGGCATTCTGTAAAACCAGACCAGACCTTTTGCTGTTCAGAGAGGGCAATGCCCTTGGTGGACAAGATGTCAGCATGGCAGAGCGTAAGGCCTATAACACCATCAAAAACATGGCGTCTTATTATAGTGTGCCGCTTGGAATCTATCTGGAAGACTATGTTCCTTCTATGATTCCGTCGCTGGCTAAGCTGAAGGTGCCTTACATTTTCTTGGGGGCGGACAAGGCAGGTAATCTGCCGGATTTAAGTTTGCTGCGTGATTTGGCTGCAGAGGTAGACGGCATTGGTGTGCCGATTAATTTTACTGATGCGCAGGCAGCAAGACAGCAGGCTCAGGACGCCTGCAATACACTCAAAGGGGCGAATATTCTTTTCACGCATTCGGGCGAACTGGGCCGCGAGATTGATCTCGAGGCAACGCTTGAGCTGATTAAAGATTTGAGAGAAATGGGAAGCTGATTATGACCAATCCAGAAGGCAAACACACTATTGGTATTGATGTTGGTGGTACATTTACCGACTTTTTCTGCAGCACGGGTGACGATCAATCCCAAACCTGCAAAACGCCGACAACACATTATGATCTGTCCGTTGGCTTTATGAAGGGTATGTCCCTTTTGGCACGGCAGAATAAACAAAGCGTTGAAGACTTTTTGTCCAATGTTTCGCATGTGCGCTACTCGACGACGGTTGGTACAAATGCGCTTATCGAACGCAGCGGACCGAAATTGGGTCTGATTACAACTGCCGGGTTCGAGGATACGATCTTTGTTGGACGTGCAAGAAGCTGGGCTGATGGCCTTGGCTGGCAGGAAGGCCGTGATCAGGCGCGGATTCAGAAACCGGAACCTTTGATCAGCCCAGATATGGTTGTCGGTGTGCGTCAGCGTATGGATTATTCCGGTAAGGTAATTGGCCCCCTTAAAAGGGAAGATGTTCTTGAGAAGGTTCAGGAACTGGTGGACAAGGGCGCGCAGGGCTTTGTTGTCTCGCTCCTCTGGTCTTTTATCAATCCGGACCACGAACGTATGATCAAAGAGATCATTGAAGAGGAATATCCAGAGGATTATCTGGGGTCGATGCCAGTTATTCTGTCGTCGGATATTTCCCCGAAGTCTGGTGAATACACCCGGACCATGACGACAATTGTGAATGCTTATATTCACGGTGTGATGGCGGATGAGTTGACCAAGCTCGGTAACGAGCTGCGGGATGGTGGTTATAAGAAGCCATTGACGCTTGTTCACAATACGGGTGGCACTAAAAAGGCATCCAGAACACGGGCTGTGTTGACCCATAATGCCGGACCAGTCGCCGGTTTGCACGGCTCTGCGGTGCTGGGCAACCTGACGGGTGATGAAAATATCGTCTTCACTGACATGGGGGGAACCTCGTTTGATATCGGTCTGATCGAAGGCGGCGAGATCAAAGCCCACGACTTTATGCCGGTGATAGATCGCTGGCGGACAAACATTCCTGCGATTGAGGTCAAGTCTATCGGTGCTGGCGGTGGTTCTATCGCCTGGTTGAATGAACTGATGGGTAATGCGCTTGAAATCGGACCACAGTCTGCCGGGTCCATGCCAGGTCCGGTATGTTATGACCAGGGCGGGACGGAACCTACTATCAGTGATGCTGATCTGGTACTGGGTTTGTATAATCCGGAAAACTATCTGGGCGGTGAAATGCTACTGGATGTTGATCTGGCCCGTGAAGCAATCAAGACGAAAATCGCTGACCCACTGGGCATTTCTGTAGAAGAAGCTGCCTACCGTATTCGCCGTCTGGTGGATGCGCGTATGGGGCAGGAAGTGTTCAACGAAGTGGCACTGAAAGGCCACGATCCGCGGACATTTGTGGTGCTGGCGTGTGGCGGTGCAGGTGGTGCACATGCGTGTGGTTTCGGCCCCTTCATTGGTGCCAAGAAGATCATTGCACCCAGCCAGTCGTCTGTTTTTGGCGCTTACGGTGCGTCGACGATGCCGACCAAAGAGGTATGGGACAAAAGCCATGCAATGAAACTATTCCAGTGGGGTACGCAAACGTATCTTGAGGATGTCGAAGGTTTCAACGCACTGGTTCGCGATCTGAAAGATCAGGCACGACGTGACCTGATGCTTGAGGGCTATTCAGAAGACCAGATGCATTTCAAGCTTGAGCTGAATATGCGTTACGGCAGTCAGTATAATATGATCAAGGTGCGTTCAGAAAAACTGCAGCTGGACAGCAGTGCCGACGTTAAGGATATCTGCGATAAATTTACCCGTCTGTACGGCGAGATTTATTCACCGGAAGCAACCTTCCCGGCAGGTGGTATCAATGTTGAGAATTTCTCACTGACGGCATCTGTAACATCTACCTATAAAGCGCCAGCACCTCTTCCGTTAGCGGACCCAACACCGGACGCAGAGGCACAGCGCGAGGCGCGGCCTGTCTACTGGTCGCCAGAGCAGGGCTACGAGGAAACACCGGTGTATGATTATGAAAAAATCAAACCGGGTAACCAGATCATGGGGCCTGCGATCCTCGAATCTTTAGAGACGACGTATGTTGTGGAGCCAGGTTGGACGTTCACAATGGATGCGTATCGCAACTGTATTATGGAACAGGAATAGGGAGCAAAATCATGGGAAAGATTTCATACGGTCGTGACGAGGAAGTCGTTCAGCGCATGCGCCCTGAACCAATGACAGAAGCAGAAGCAAAGGCACAGGATACAATCGATGATGTAGAGTTTGAAATATTCAAACATAAAATGCATATGATTGGTCTTGAAGGTAAAGAAACAACCATGAAACTTGGGGCCTCTACGGCCATGCGTTTTGGCGATGTTGCTTTCGGTATCTTCACAGCACAGGGTGATCTGGCAGTATGTGCCACGGGTATTTATCACCATGCTGTTCTTGGCCAAATTCCGCTGAAGTATATTGTGAAGCATTTGGTGGAAGAACCTTCCGTTGGAGTAAAAGACGGCGATAGTTTCTTCTATAACGATCCATATTACGCAGGGGTTCACAATGCGGATATGGGGCTGTCAGTGCCTGTGTTCCATGAAGGTCGTCTGATCTGCTTTATCGGTGCCGCCGTGCATACGGGTGAAGCGGGCGGGTCCGAGCCGGGCGGCACAGTGACCGCCGCAAAAAGCAAGTATGATGAAGGGATGCTGATTCCACCAATTAAGGTTGGTGAAAACTATCAGCTGAAAGAAGATCTCTTGAACATGTTTGCTGCCATGAACCGGGACCCCCGGACCATGATCCTGGATATTAAGGCACGTCTTGCAGCAACCCGTATCGCGCAGCGCCGCGTTCTTGAGGTAGTTGAAGAAAAAGGCGCTGATTTTGTCATTGGTGGTCTGCGTAAAATTCTGGCGATGACTGGACAGGCAGCTCGCAAGAAGATCTCCCGTCTGAACGACGGTGTATATCGTCAGCCGCGTTTCCTTGACACGCTTGGCGAAGATTCCGGCCTTGTTAAAATTGATCTGACTGTTATCAAAAAGGATGACCAGATTACCCTTAATCTGGAGAACAGCTCACCCATGTTGATGGACAGGCCGTGTAACTCCTATTTTCAGGGTATCATTGGTCTTGCCATGGTGTATTTCTGCGGCTGGCTGTTCCATGACCTGCCTCCCAACAATGGACTATTGGAGGCAATAGACTGGAAGTTTCCAGACGGGTCGTTCATTAATGCCAAAGGCGATGTGGCAACATCCATTGCGCCGCTTGTGCAGATCACTTTCACCCACGGCATGTTCCAGTCTGGCGCCCGGATGACATATGCGACGATGCCGGAACGGTCTGTGGCATCATGGTTCAGCGGATTTTCTATCCCGACATTTGGTGGACTGAACCAGTTTGGCGAGCCTGTGGCAGATATTACGCCAGAGATTAACGCAACCGGGTGTGGTGCCCGGATGGATATGGACGGTGTTGATGCGGCGGGTGCGTTCTTCGCAACCATGGCTGACTGTTCAGATGTTGAAACAACCGAGGCAGACAAGCCGTTCCTGTATGGGTTCCGCAATTACTATAATGGTTCTTACGGCCATGGTAAGCGCCGTGGCGGTGCCGGCCTTGGCTACAGCCTGATCACCCACGACACAGACTATCTGTTGATGGGGTCACATGGTGGCGGGTCGAAATTCCCAACCACGCAGGGTCTTTTCGGCGGATACGGTTTGCCAAGTCTGTTCGTGCGCAAGGTCGCCCACAGTAACTTTAAGGAACTGCTTGGGGAAAGTAATGTCGACCTCCCGACGTCCCTTGAACATGTGTATGACGGCACAAGCCCAGAGACAGGCTCTGTCTCGCACGGCAATATCAGTGCTGTTGTTGAACCCTCTGCAGACGGTGATGTGGTCTATTCATATGCAGGTGGCGGCGCTGGCCTTGGCGATGCGCTGGAGCGTGATCCAGAAGACATCATGCGTGATCTGGCAACTGATATGGTCAGCGAATGGGCTGCAACAAACATCTACTGCATTGTGTATGACAAGGAAACAATGCGTCTTGATGTTGCCGCAACCGAGACTGCCCGTGCTGCCAAACGCAAGGAACGTATTGCATCTGCCAAGCCTTATGATGCCTTTGTCAAGGAGTGGGAAAAGCAGTCACCACCACAGGATGTTCTGCGTTATTACGGTGAATTCCCGCATCCTGGAACCAAGGCACTGGTAGCATAGAAAGGCTGGTCATGGGACTGGAGTTCAAAAACAGAACAGTACACGGTGTTGTCGAACAGCTTTCCAGTGTGCGCGCCAATGATAGGTTTCTGACTTTTGAAGATCAGGCGTTCAGTTACGCGGATGTGAATGCATCCGCCAATGCTGTCGCGGCTGGACTGCAAAAGCTGGGAATAGGCAAGAATGACAAGGTAGCGGTTATGATGAGTAACCGTCCCGAGTTTCTGTTCACCTGGTTTGGACTGTCCAAACTGGGGGCGGTAGAAGTACCTATCAATACTGCCCACAAAGGCGCTCTCCTGTCTTATATGCTGTGTATGTCTGACAGTGTTGCACTGGTGCTGGAGGCGGGCTTTGCAGATCAGGTGCGCGATGTGCTGTCTGACCTGGGTGTGATTAAGCATATTATTGTTCTGGATGGTCCTGTATCCCTTGATGACCGTGTATGTTCCTATGACCAGATGATAGAAAATGACGGCAGCTTTGACCGTGTGCAAGTGCTGCCGTCTGATCCTTGCGCCATGATGTTTACGTCTGGTACGACCGGGCCGTCAAAGGGTGCGCTGCTCCCCCATAATTATCAGCTTGTTATGGCTGAAATTATTTGCAGCATGGCTGAATACACCGAAGATGATTGTCTTTATAACGCCTTGCCGCTTTTCCACGGCAATGCACAGACTCTGTCGACAATGCCAGCACTGATTAGCGGTGCACGCATGGTGCTTGCCAAACGTTTTTCTGCCAGCAGTTTCTGGTCAGATGTCCGCAAGCATGGCTGTACCGAGTTTAATTATATTGGCGGTATCCTTGCTATCCTTCTGAAGGCTGAGCCACAGGATGATGACCGGGACAATCCGCTGCGGGTAATGGTTGGCGCAGGTGCCAACAAAGAGATTTTCACAGCATTTGAAGACCGGTTCGGGGTCCAGCTTGTCGAAGGCTACGGCATGAGCGAAATTGGAACGCCCCTGAATACATCACCTGGCGACCGCCGTCCGGGCAGTTGCGGAACGCTTAACCCCGGTTATCAGGTTAAACTGATTGATGATGACGGGGAAGAGGTTGGACCAAACACTCCGGGTGAACTGCTGATCCGGCCGCTGCAGTCCAGTAGCATGATGCTGGAATATTATAAAATGCCTGAAAAGACTGTCGAAGCATGGCAGGACTTATGGTTCCACACAGGCGACTATCTGATGCAGGACGAAGAAGGCTATTTCTACTTTGTTGACAGGAAAAAGGATGCCCTGCGTAGACGTGGTGAAAATATTTCTTCCTTTGAAGTAGAGCAGGGCGTCAATGCTCATCCCTGTGTCCTTGAATCTGCCGCTGTTGCGGTGAAATCTGAACTTGGCGAAGATGAAGTGATGATTTGTGTCGCTCTGAAGCCGGGTCAGCACTTGTCCGCAGAAGATCTGATTGCACACTGCGAAAAACAAATGGCGTATTTCATGGTCCCTCGCTATGTACGCTTTCTCCCGGTACTTCCCAAAACTCCCACCGAGCGTGTGCAAAAATATCAACTGCGCGATGAAGGGGTGACACCAGACACCTTTGACCGTGAAGCGGCTGGCAAGGGGCAGTAAGCATGAACGACTTTTCACAAATTCCGCCCGTATATGCCGGTATTTTCACAGCTGATAAGCCACCTTCCCTGATAGGGGGACAGTGTACGTCGTGCGGAGCGCATCATTTCCCAAAGCCCGATATTTGTCCTGACTGTCTGTCAGAAGTACGCGGTGCAGATTTTGGTCAATCGGCGACCATCTACAGCGTGACGACCGTTCGGACGCGGGCACCGCTTGGTTTGCCGAGCCCTTACAGCGTAGCGCTTGTTGATCTGGAGGATGTGCCGTGCAGGATATTTGCGCTGATGGACCCAGAGCAAGCCGGGTCTTTCTCGATTGGTCAACGGGTTTCCCTCCATGTTGCGCCCATCGGTGTCAATAACGAGCAGAAGGCCTGTCTAAGGCCCTATTTCAGCGCAGATAAGTAAGCGATAAAACCATGGTATCTATTATAGGAACAGGCATAATTCCCTTTGGTCGTCATCTAGAACGATCGATCGTTTCAATGGCGATAGAAGCCACCCGTCGGGCCCTGGATGATGCAGCCATCACCCGGGACCAGATCGGTGCCTGCTATTTTGCCAATGCCCTCGGAAGCTCCCTTTTTGGGGACACCACCCTTGGACAGAATCTGACATCTGCCATGGGGATGGTAGATCTTCCTGTGGTCAATGTTGAAAATGCCTGCACATCGGGCTCAACAGCTTTTTATCTTGCAAGAAACGCCATCCTGGCTGGCGAGTGCGACATCGCCCTTGTCGTTGGGTCAGAGAAGATGTGTGTCCCTGACTTTGGTCTGATCAACTCCGGGGCAACCGAGCTGGATACGTTGCTTGGGATGGTAACACCTGCGGGCTTTGCCCTTAGGGCGAAACGCCATATGCATGAGTTCGGCACAACACCCGAGCAGTTGGCCGCTGTTACCGTGAAAAGCAGACAACATGCATCCCTTAATCCGATCGCACAGTTTACGAAGCCTGAGACAACAGAAAGTGTTCTCGCAAGTCCGATGATCGTGGATCCGTTCACGCGTCCGCAGTGTTGTCCTATTGCGGACGGTGCAGCGGCCCTGATCTTAGCAGGCGATCGGGTCGCCGCTCAAATGGACAGGGCGATTGCTATTCGGTCTGCCGTTCTGACATCAGGTCGGTATGAAAATCCAGCCGATTTAACACGCTGGCATACGGATTATGCCTCGGTTGCGCTGGCCTATGAAAAGGCCGGTACCACGCCCGAGGACGTTGATATTGTTGAATGCCATGATGCTTTTTCAATCGCAGAAATCCTGCACTATGAAGCCCTTGGTCTATGTGAGAGAGGCGAGGGCGGCAGGTTCGTTGAAAGGGGCGATGCCTCTTTGGGCGGCAAGGTTCCGGTCAATGTGTCCGGTGGCCTTCTCAGTCGCGGCCATCCGATTTCCGCAACAGGTGTAGCGCAAATCGTAGAGCTTGTGACGCAGTTACGACAGGAAGCAGGCGACCGACAGGTCGAAGACTGCAACCTCGGAGTGGCGCACTGTATGGGCGGTGACAAAAAGGGAGACACCAAGTCCTGCACAGTGGCGGTTTTATCGCGGTAAGGCCGCGACTTTTTTGGACCCAGTTTTGGGAAGATGGGAGAGAGAATATGTTTAAGATTACCAGAATGCATCGATTGCTGGGAACAACCGTATTATCGGGTAGTTTACTGGCAGGCGTAGTAACTGCGCCAGCCGCGACCGCACAGGAGGGCGGTTTCCAGTTAGAGGAAATTACAGTGACAGCGCGTAAGCGGGTTGAAAGCCTGCAGGATGCGCCTGTTTCTGTAACGGCCTTTACACAGTCAGGCCTGGCGAACAAAGGTATTACCAATGTCAGCAATATTTCGGCCTATACACCGAACGTTGACATTAACCACGGCAAAGCAGATGGCGGCAGCACCAATGCATCTATCTTTATCCGCGGTGTTGGTCAGAATGACTTTATTTTCCCAACTGATCCGGGCGTGGGCATCTATATGGACGGTGTCTATATCGCGCGCAGTATTGGCGGCATGATGGATCTTGCTGATATCGAGCGGGTTGAAGTGCTGCGGGGTCCACAGGGTACGCTGTACGGTAAGAATACCATCGGTGGGGCGATCAATATTATTTCCAGTCGCCCTGACGGCGAATTTGGCGGTAAGGTCAAGGCCACTATTGGCCAGCGTGACAGGTTGGATATTGAAGCAGACATCAAATTCCCGATCACGGATGACAAAGTCTCCGCCAAAGTGGCAGTGGCGTCTAAAAACCAGGACGGATATGTAAAACGCACGTCGGATGGTTTGGACCTTGGGGATACCAATGTTGATGTTATCCGCGCTGGTTTGAATGTGAATGCCAGCGAGGATGTGACGGTATATCTGAATTTTGATGCCAGCCGCATTCGTCAGAACGGTGCGCCGGGCACCTTGCTGGAAACGTTTGATTCACCGGGTAGTTTGTATGGTCTTTATAATGCCATCGGAGCGCCGTTAATTGCCGCAATGGAAGGGTTGCCCGAGGGCAGTATTTATGATGACCGGTATGTAACGGGTGATCCGTACTTGTCTAGCGGTACAGGGCCAACGCAGGATAAAAATGATACCTGGGGGCTAAGCTCGACAATTGACTGGGCACTGTCTGATACCGTTGCGTTGAAGTCCATTACGGCGTACCGCGAGATGGATGCTGTTATTCAAACGGACATTGACTATTCACCGTTCCCGGTAATCCATACGGATGAAGAACAGGACCAGAAACAGTTCAGTCAGGAAATCCAGCTGAGTGGTGATGCGTCTGACGGCCGCTTGTCCTGGTTGCTTGGCGGCTATTATTTTAACGAGCAGATAAGTGATCAAAATCTGACCCTTCTGGCGAACGGTCTGTATCAATCCCTGGAGATGATGCCAGGTGCCTTTGTTCCCCTTGTGCCGGGGATAACCTGTCCGGCAGCACCGCCAGCACCGTGCGTTGGCGGCGCCGGCAATCCGCTAAATAGTATGCTGGACTTGGATGTCAGTCCGACGACGAGCCTTGATACAGACAATTTGGCGGCATTTCTCCATGTCAGCTATGATATCAGTGAGAAGCTTTCGGTAACCGTTGGCGGTCGTTACTCCTACGAGAAGAAAACCTATTTCATCGACTCGATTTACCCGGCATCGGGACGTGTTGCGACTCCGCCGACAGAAGACAGTCAGAATTGGTCGAAGTTTACGCCTAAGTTTGGTCTTGATTATCATGTGAATGAGGATGTGCTTTTGTATGCGACTTATTCCAAAGGCTTTAAAAGCGGTGGCTGGAACCCGCGGCCGTTACAGCCTGCAGAGTTCAAGCGCTACGATCAGGAAAATCTGACTGCGTATGAAGTTGGTGTGAAAAGCCGCCTGTTGGACAACCGCATGACCCTTAATGTCGCGGGTTTCCTTAGCAACTATAAAGACCTGCAGCTTTTCTCCAATTCGGTTAACCCAGAAAATGGATCCCTGCTATTAACGGTTGATAATGCAGGTGATGTCGATATCTGGGGTTTCGAAGCCGAGATGGTTGCACGCCTGTCAGAAGGGTTCGATGTGAATGCGGGCATCGGTTATATGGACAATGAGTATAAAAGCCTTGCTGCATCAACGGGCTATTCAATTGACAACAAACTGCCTAACGCTGCTAAATGGACACTTAATGCAGGGGCGCAGTATGGTTTCGATCTGAATAACAGTGGCCGGTTGACGCTGCGCGGCGATATTGTCCACCGCAGCAAAACTTTCAATAATCCGCAAAACACGCCTGAAATTGCTCAGAAGGCCTACACCGTTCTGAACGGTCGTCTGACGTGGGACAGTGCTGATGAAGATTGGCAACTGGCTGTATTCGTCCTGAATATTACGGACAAGGAATATTTCACCAGTGCAGAGTCTATTCCGGCATTTGGTATCAGGAACGCAGTATATGGGCGCCCACGCGAATGGGGCCTCTCTCTCTCTCGCTCGTTCTAAGGTTACTTAATGCAGGATTGGATGAATGGGCCGGTACTCCGGCCCATTTTGTTTTGCAGCATGTCCGCCCCGTGGGGCGGCAAACTCTTTCAAGACTTAGGATGCTAAGGCCTGTTTCAAAGGGGCCAGTTCTTCTTCGACGGCTTTCCACTGTCCCATGCCTTTCGTATAGATAGGCTGTCGGACCTGCTCACTGCTTGCGGTTCTGACCGGGCGTTTATTTTCAAAGAAGCGTAGACAGTTTTCTTCAAATGGCAGGCCAATATGGTCCAGTATCGTGCGAATAGTCGCTTCTGTATTTTGGACCATATTTTCATATTGAACGGTCAATACTTTTCCCGGTAATGCCTCGTTGAAATGGTCAATAACCCTTAAGTATCCTTTGTAGTAAGCACCGATGTGGCCCAGGTTATAGCTATATTCATGTCCAGCAGCGAAATGCTGGCGGTATGCACTATAGCCGCAATCCATCGGGTCTCGGCGGGCATCAATGATAATAGCCTGGGGCAGGATTTTGTGGATAAGGCCGATACGTTCATAGTTGGGCGGCAATTTATCGATGAAATAGGGCTTCCCAGTGCGGAAGATTGCGCTGTTATCCAGATACTGTTGCCCATAGGCAGTGAGCGCATCAGGACTGAATTTTTGCAGGCTTTCAGGATAGTCGCATTTAAACCGTCTGCCGCCTTCGATACGGATGGTGCGTTCCAGATTGGGCAGGGTATTCAGTTCCATGGTCCCTTCAATGGCAGAATGGCTGGCAAGGATTTGTTCTATCAGAGTTGACCCGGCCCGCGGCATACCGACGATAAAGATCGGGGTCGGGCCGGTGGGCACTGTTTTTGCCTGTTGCTGTAATGTCTGGCTGTCAAATGAAGCCAGTAGCCTGGTGATAAACTGGTCATTTTTACCGGGATCAAAATCTATGTCCGGGCGCAGGTTGTTTGCGACTGTATATTGTGCGAAGGCTGCCTTTGCATCGCCGCGGTTTTCAAATGCCTTTGCAAGTGCGAACGCAGCCTGTGACCGCTGGGCTGCATCCAGCGTTTCATCATCCACCAGTGTCTGCATATCTGCTTCATCCTGCGGGGTGAACTGAAATGTCTTCAGGTCGGCAAGTCCCCACCAGCCTGCACCGTTCCCCGGTGTGTTCTTGATGCAGGCCCGGTAAGCTTCTTCGCTTTCGGAACGCTGCCCCAAAATTTTTAGAGCATGACCGCGCATCAGGTCCAGTTTGCCGCGTTCTTCGCTGCCGCCAGGCAATAGGGCAATTGCCTTGTCTGCATGGTCGAGCGCGCTATTGAAGTCACCAACATGGCCAGCGACCCGTGCACGTATCCAGTGGCTGGTGACACTTGGATCAAGGGTTACCAGCATATCGGCGACTTTGATTGCCTTTTCATAGGCGCCAACTGCCTCGTATGCCTCGCTCAGGGAGCGATACAGCATGGGGTTCGCTGGATACTGTGCCAGCGAATGTTCCAGTATTTGTGCCTGTTCTTCATGGGCACCGACAGTGCTGGCAAGATAGGCCAATGCAAAGGCACCGCGCGGATGTCCATTAACACGTGCCAGCATGTTGCGTGCGGTTCCTTCTGCGCGGGCGAAGTCCCCTTTCTTTATAGCTTTCTGCATTTTGGGAAATTCAGCACCCAAGGGGTCTGTATTTTCGCAGGCCTCATTGGCTGTCAGTGCTTCTTTCATATTGCCACACGCAAACTGGGCCTGTGCAAGAAACACCCAGGCCTGATAGAAATTTGGTTGTAGTTTTGTTGCTGCCTGCAGCCCTTCTACCGCGAGCGCCAGATTGTCAGCTTTCATTGCGAGAAAACCCAGATCAGCCTGCGCAGCAGCGGACTGTGGGAACCGCCTGGCAGTGTCACATAATACCTTGAGGGACGCGTCCTTTTCACCCGCGCGCATCAGTGCTGTGGCATAGAGAGACAGTGCGGTTTCGTCGTCCGGGTTATCAGTTACATGCGCTGCAAGCGTTGGAATTGCCTGTGTCCATTGTCCATTTTTGATGAGGTCAGCCATTTTGCTGTGAAAAGACATACGCATGTTCCCGATCTTTAAAGGTTGGCTTAGATACAAGTGAGGCGGCAACTTGGGGTCACCGCCTCGTTTACTGTATTTTAGTCTGGCCTAGAAAGTAAAGTCCAGGCGAACAGCAAGATTTCTCTGATCGCCGTATGTTTCATACAGCGTATTACCGGACCAGTCGCTCCGGGAACGGGAGCGGCGGTAAGTAATGATGTTTGTATTCAGAACATTATTCACATGCAGGCTCAGGCGTGCATTCTCGTTGATCTGAATAGAACCGGACAGATTCACAACTTCATACGCAGGAGAGACGTCAGAATCTTTTGTATTAAAGTGTGATTTATATTCACCGTAACCGGCAACATCCAGACGCACACTTGCTTCACGGCCATACAGTTCAAATTCCTGATCCAGTGCTGCATAGAAGTTATACTTAGGCACCATGGTCATATCGTCACCATCTTTGGCACCCAGTGATTCTACGTCACTGGTCATTTTTGAATCTGTATATGCAGCGTTCAAGATCAGCTTCAAGCTGTCTGTAATGGTTGTAGTACTTTCAAACTCCAGACCACGGGACCGTGCAGACGCCGCGTTTGCCGTGTAGGAGAAGCCACAGGACGGCATATAGACAACAGCCTGTACGTCGGTCCAGTCGATCTGGTACACAGCGGAAGAGAACTGAACCTTACGGTCAAACGCAAAACCTTTGAAGCCGATCTCATAGTTCTTGATCTTGTCTGACGAATATCGGTCAGTGTAAGAGCCGATATTCTCGTCGTTGCGACAGTCAGCAGGTGCGTTCGGGCCGTTGTTACCACCCGGACGGTAGCCTTCGGAATAGATCGCAAAAACGGCGAAGTCATTGGACGGCATCCAGTTTACACTGATTTTCTTCCGTGTGCCGCTCTCACCGTCTTTGGTGATTGTTTCCTGGGGTTCGTCGCCGATCCAGATGCCTGATACTTCATCATGCAGGTCATCTTTCAGATCATAATAGCGAAGGCCACCAGTTACTTCCAGCTTGCCAGCGTCTTTCAGGTCAAACGTGTAGCCTGCTTCACCAAAGAATGCGAGCTCGCGCGTGTTCCACTTGTGAACGGTGTAATTGTAGTTTTTGGTCGGGTCGCCATACAAGTCAAGGCCGATCTGAGTTGGATCACCCAGGCCCCAGTATTCACCCCACAGGTATGCTGCAATCGCACGGGACTTGTTGTCGCTGGCGTGATACTGCCACTGTCCGTCAGGAGTCTTCAGACCGATGTCCTTGTCGTAGAAGCCACCAACGGTCCACTGAAGAGGTCCTTCGCCGTTGGACTGCAGGCGCAGTTCATGTGTCCAGCGATCATTGCCGTCCTTGTCGATGATCCATGTGCGGAACATATCGTTCGCATCAAACTGTGACCAGCCAGACTGACGGCCATCATAGGTATTGCGGCGCCAGGAACCTGAATATTCCAGATCAACACCGTCGACCAGGTTATATTTTTCAACATTCAGGACAACCAGATTGGATGTTGTTTTAACGAATGGGTCCATGATCTGCCAGACAGCAAATTTCGGGTCGTGACCATTAAGCTGACCACCGCGACATTCCGACCGCTCAGTTCCTTCAGGGCAGCTTGGGAAATCGAAAGCGACATCATAGCCGTATTTCGCATCGGGGTTGGCTGTCAGGATCGCTTCATAATAATAATCAGGCGTGGACCGGTCCGCATCAGAGCGGGTGCTTGAATACTCACGAGAGTTCACGAAAGAAAGATTAACTTTCGTGTCTTCGTTCGGAGCCCACAACGCCTGTGCGCGGATGAAGTGGTCTTCATTCGTGCCTGTATTATTGGTGTATGTGTTCAGAATTTTACCATTTTCTTTGGCGGCAGAACCCGTCACACGGAACGCCAGTTTGTCTTCAACTACAGGAATGTTGACATACCCAGAGCCGCGAACACCAACACCCGGGCGGTTCTTCTCTGACAGGAACAGGGCAGAGCCACCAATTTCCATTTCATTCAGGTTTGGCTTTTTGGTGATTACGCGAACCGTACCACCAATTGCATTTGAACCGTACAAAGTCCCCTGCGGACCACGCAGAACTTCTACACGCTCAATATCATAGAGGTTGCTAAAGTCGTATGGAATACCGTCGGTAAAAGTAGAGGTTGTACCCGGTGTGCTGTCGTTACCGCCAGCAAGACCGCGCAGGATCAGTTCGCCACGTGGGCTGGCTGCACCCGCCACAGAACGGAAAATCTCTTCCTTGGTGACAAGGTTCCGTTTCAGGATTTCTGTTTCGCCAACAGCCGCGATGTTCATCGGAACTTCTACGATCAGTTCCTGACGTTTCCGTGCTGTTACGTAAATCTCCTCAAGACTTGCAACTTCTTCCTCTTCTGCAGCCATTACTGGTGCGTTTGGCGCCGCCAGTACCCCAGCTGCAACAGAGCCTAATAATAACTTTTTGAAATATTCTGAATTGCGCATGAATATTTCCTCCCTAGCTAAATTGTTAACGCGTTAAATTTAGTGCCACGCGTACTAGATCAAAAGTTACAGACTGATACAATCGTTTATGGGGGGTTGTCTGACATTAAGGCTGTATTATTTGCAGGTGTGGTATTCCTGACACAATGCGATAGTCATTTCAGGGTATGGTTGTACTTTTCCGTTGGTCCCTGCCAAGGCTCACCCCATCTCAAATCTATTTAAGCGTGTTCGGCTTTTTGTTACGAGCGCACCGCACGTACTAGCCATCTGTTAAAGGACTTTACATTGAACAAAATCATACTGGCTGCCCTTTGTATCAGTCTCCAAACCTTTACAGCAGGGAGCGTTTGGGCATCGGATTCCGATTTATCCTTTAAGCCTGTGCATATCACTGATGGTATTTACAGTATTATTTCACCGTCCTACGGCAGACCAACGGTAGAAAATCAGGGGTGGAATTCAAATAGCTATTTTGTTGTGACAGACACAGGCGTGCTGGTGTTTGACACAGGCTCATCCGAGAAAATTGGGAAAGCAATCATCGGGGCTGTACAGACCATAACGGACAAACCAATACGGTGGGTGATAAATTCTCATAGTCATGCTGATCACTGGTTGGGCAATGCCGCCTTTGCAGATTTGGGCGCTGAGATCCTTTCTTCACCGCAGGCGATTGATACAATGAAAAATGACGGGCCGCTGGATGTCAAAGCCTTCGCGCAGATGACAGAGGGGGCCACAGGCACACCGCGCCTTTCTTTGCCGGGCATTATAATAAACCATGGTGAAAAACGCCTCTTTGGGGACTTGGAGGCTGCGTTCATTTTCTCAAATGACGGTCATTCTCCCGGCGATATATTGGTATATCTGCCTGGACCCAATGTGGTTTTGGGCGGGGATGTCGTTAGCTCTGACTATTTGCCGATCATGACACACCACGGAAACCTGACAGCCTTGATAGAGAGTTTGCAGGCCCTAACGGCATTAAACCCCGCGATTATTTTGCCCGGACACGGCCAGCCAACAACCACCAGATCCGTTATTCGTGATAGTGAGTTATTGCGCGACGTCGTAAAATTAGTGATGAACGGCAAAGCAAACAGTAAAAGCCCTGAGGAAGTCACTAGGGATGTGGTGACTGCACTGGGGCCAAAATACCGATCTGAGTATGCTGACTTTGACGCCAATAGCCAGTATCTGGTCACGATGATCTACCGGTCAACTGTCTCAGACCCTGATGGTGGCTCAGGTCGCTAGAAGATACAGCCCTGTGGTTTGATATGGGGTTTTAAGAAAACCTGTCTGGGCCACGGCAAATAAGTATTTGACAGATCTTGGATAACTAAGGGAAAATTCTCGCCTTAGATGTATTAACTAGTCTTAAATTAAAGGTTGAGGGTGCTTTTTGATTGGTCAGGGGTCGAGAAAGATTATGACTCTAAGACATTATAAGGACCAGAATGGCTAGCGCAAACCTGCCTGACCGACATGATGACGGGCCCCCTGAAGGGGCAAAAACTGAACATGATTAAAACTGATGTGCGCAGGGGTGAAAAGACTGTGACTGTGATTGGGGGAGAAGTGTGATGGCGTTTCAACAAGTTACTGGTGGCCGCCTAATAGACCCAAAGAGAGATTTGGAACTGTGCTTCTATAGTGGTCATATGGATACTTCTACATATTTTTTCCACAGAACTGGCCAATGCAGAGATAAGAACAAAGAATGTGACAGCTTGGGGGGTGGGTTTAAGGTAGTGAGCAAATTTGCCCGGATCATGACGGATGAAGAAAGATCAATTTATCCAGCGGATAAGACACATATCGTTGAATTTCGTATTGTCGGAAAGCGGGGAAGAAAAGACGGCGATGAATATCTGCCACCTCTAAGGACACCGCAAATCCAAGGGTACAGCCGCAAGGAAAGTTTGAAAATAATGGAAGAAGCAGTTCTGGCATTAAATACAATCGATAAGACAACGTACCCTGAACTGTTTGAAAGATGCCAATATCAACAACATATTGTCACGTTTTGGCCTTTTGCATCAAAATGGCAAGAAGGTGAAGGATAATATCATGGCCCTAACACTTGAAGGTGCGATTGAACAGATTAGGAATTCCACCAACACGGGCATAGACTTTCTCAATGAAATGCGCAGCTTGATCGTAAATGATGTAGATGCATCGGCACCCGCCGGTTCGACTGTGCTGGCCTAAAGCGGCAAATGGCATGATTGGGTTTGGAAAGAAGGGTCCGGTACGTTTTTCTGACCGTAAGTGGCGCACCGGGAAGGATTGCCATAATTCAACGATAATTTTTATTGTATAAATGGGAAAAGGCGGGCCTGAGCACCGCCTTTCAATCTGGTGTATCTTGCCCGAAGGCTCAACTTGTTGTTGACTGGAAAAAACCAAAGCCAGCCACAATCTGATCTGCTGTTTACATATCTAGCACTCCCTGATTAGTATAGCAATATCTATTTGAGGGGGAGTGAATTATGCACAGATTAGGGCTGGATGTTGGCACAAACAGTATTGGCTGGATTCTAATTGATACTGAGAATCACAGTTTCGTTGATGGCGGTACGTTGATTTTTCCAGATGGACGCAATCCAAAAGACAAAACATCAAATGCAACCAAGCGTCGGGAAAAACGAGGTCCACGCCGTAACCGCGATCGTGGCCTACGCCGCAGAAGGCGTTTAGATAACCTTCTAACAGATTTGGGCCTGCTACCGACACAGTCAGAAGAACGTGACGCCATTTTCAAGCTTGATCCCTGGTATTTACGAGCAAAGGTTCTTGATCGGCAAGTCACACCCTTTGAACTGGGACGAGCCTTGTGGTCTTTCCACGACCGGCGCGGCTTTAAAAGTAACAGAAAAACTGACAAAGCTGATGACAAAGGCAAAATGAAACAGGATATCAACCTGTTACAAAAGCGCATTGATCAATCACCTGCCAGAACTCTGGGCGAGTTTCTTCACCTTAGAAAGAATAACCGCCGACACAAAAGTGGCAGAAGCATCAAGGCGCGTTTGGGTAACGGCCTGTACCCGGATCGTTCCATGATTGAACAGGAACTCGGCGTCATCATGGCAGCGCAGGCTGAATATCATCCGGACATAACTGAAAAAGACTGGCAATCAATCATTGATACGATTCTCTACCAGCGACTACTAAAACCTGTAGAGATTGGGAAATGCACCCTGAACCCTAATCTGCCTCGCGCCTACAAGGCAATGCCAACCTATCAACGGTTTCGCATTCTGCAGGACCTCGCTAATCTGCGGTTTGCACGCCCCGGTGAGCCACAACAACTTCTTGATCAGTCACAACGCTATAAAATGTATTATGAACTGCTCAACAGAAAAGATCTGCCGTTCGACCGTATGCGATTACTACTCGACTTACCTGCCGGAACACATTTCAATTTGGAAGGAACTAGCCGCAGTAAACTGGATGGCGACCTGACAGCCTACTCCATGGCCAACAAAAACCGCTGGGGCAAGGAGTGGAGAAATTTGTCCCTTGCTAAGCAGGATGAAATTGTCACCAAGCTTTTGCATGAGGAAAATGAGGAAGCACTGATATCCTGGCTGCAAGACAATGGCATCGCTGACAAATCCACCGCAGAGAGAATTACCACAAGTCCACTACCCGCCGGCACGGCCAGTTTTTCGCTTTCTATACTGTCTGCACTGGTTGAGGTCATACAGGACCAGGGATTGAACCTGTCCGATGCTGTAAAAGAAATCGGCTACGACAGCCACAGCCAATTGCAGCATGATGGCTCTGCTGTCGCCCTGCCGTATTACGGCGCAGCGCTTCCGCGAAGTGTGCTGGGGGCAGACTCTACAAAAGATGGTAATACCGACCCCGTAGGACGCTATGGCCGTCTCGCAAATCCCACCGTTCATATAGCCCTTGGCCAAATACGGCGCCTGTTCAATGAAATTACGGACCTTCACGGAAAACCTTCAGAGGTGGCAATTGAACTGGCGCGTGACTTAAAACGATCGCAGGACGATAAAAAAGAAATCGAGAAGCAGAACAAAAAAAATCAGGATCTAAATCTGCTATTGAAAGAACAAATGGAAACTGCGGGCGTTCCCTTTTCCCCTCATAATTTGCGAAAGATGCAGTTGTGGCATGAACAGAAAAACGCTACGGGCATTGCTGAATGCCCCTTCACAGGTACGCCCCTTAATATAGAAATGGTATTAAGTGATGCCACAGAAATAGAACACCTGCTGCCATTCTCCAAATCCCTTGACGACTTGCGCAATAACAAGGTCCTGGTTATGCGCGATGCCAACAGGGAAAAAGGCCGCAGAACGCCGGCCGAGTGGTTCATGCAGTCAAAGTCCGTTGACGCCTATCAGGCAATGATAGCCCGTGTACAGGACTGCATCCCGGCCAAGGCATGGCGCTTTGCCCCTGATGCATGGCAGCAATTCGAAGCTAAAGGCGACTTTCTTTCCCGCCAGCTTAATGAAACCCGCTATCTATCACGAATGGTGCGGGAATATCTAACAACCGTGGTACATCCAGACAAGATAACTGTTTCTCCCGGCCATCTGACCGCCCTTCTTCGCGGAAAATGGGGGTTAAACAATATACTGAACGATAGCAACATAAAGGACAGGCTGGATCATCGTCACCATATGATCGATGCGGCTGTCGTTGGTCTTACTACGCGCTCTATCCTGCAAAAAGTAGCCACAGCCAGTCACCGTGCAGAAGATACAGACCGCCTGATTGCAGATATGCCTGTACCGTGGGAAGGTTTCCGCGAGGAGCTTGCCAGCCTCGTGCGTAGTTCGACTGTGCACTTTAAACCAAACCATGCGAAACCCGCAAAAGGTACGACAACCGGCGCCCTGCACAATGATACAGCTTACGGCATTGTTGATGGCCCTGACGCAAAAGGCATGTACACGCTGGTATACAGAAAGCCATTAGACAGCATGTCAGGACCGGGGGAGCTTGATAAAATTAGAAATCCTGGCCTGAAACAAAAGTTAAAAACATTCTGGGAAAGCTATGCAGAGGGTGCAGTAAGCGAAAAACAAAAATGGCAACAATTCTGCTTAGGATGCTCTGCCGATCTCAATATACGGTCAGTGCGCATTTACGAAACCCTGTCCGCAGGGTCGCTCGCACTGATCAGGGATAAAGGCGGGAAACCCTATAAAGCCTATAAGACAGACGGTAACGCCTTCATGGATATCTGGCTGCTGCCGAACGGGAAAACCAAGGGCGAGACAGTCACACGCTATAATGCCCACCAGAAAGACTGGACGTCGGAGATAAAGCGCGACCATCCCACAGCCAAAAAACTGATGCGGCTCCACATTAATGACATGGTCGCAACAGGGGAAGGCACAGAACGCCGCATCCTGAGAGTGCAACAGCTATCGGGCCAAACAATCGTTATGGTAGATCATAACGAAGCGGGGAATATTCGTGAAAGGTCAAGAACAAAAGATACGCAATTGCAATACAAACCACTGCAAAAATCAGCGGGGACCATCATGAAAGAAGGATTACGTAAAATTTCAGTGTCCCGAACAGGCAAAATACTGGATCGCGGCCCGATTAAACTGACATAAAGACAAGGGACATTTCATTGGAACGACGCATCCTAGATATTTCATTATAGCAGATCAGATCGTGGCAGGCAGCCAAAACGACTTTTCCGAAGCATCCTTGGCCGATCTGGTTATAGCAGATCAGATCGTGGCAGGCAGCCAAAACAAGTCTATGTGTCGGCACAAGTATGCAAAGGTTATAGCAGATCAGATCGTGGCAGGCAGCCAAAACTTCGGTCGCGTCACACTGCAAAACAAGGGCGTTATAGCAGATCAGATCGTGGCAGGCAGCCAAAACTGTTCACCGCTCGGCCTACAGCCGATCGGGGTTATAGCAGATCAGATCGTGGCAGGCAGCCAAAACTCCAAATCCTTCAAATACTCGCGCCATCCGGTTATAGCAGATCAGATCGTGGCAGGCAGCCAAAACGCGCCGTCAATATCCACTTCAATCTGGAATGTTATAGCAGATCAGATCGTGGCAGGCAGCCAAAACGG
The DNA here is from genome assembly GCF_014656395.1 of Kordiimonas sediminis. Lineage (GTDB taxonomy): Bacteria > Pseudomonadota > Alphaproteobacteria > Sphingomonadales > Kordiimonadaceae > Kordiimonas_A > Kordiimonas_A sediminis. Next base: position 557,964 of record NZ_BNCI01000001.1, on the reverse strand, counting down.
GTATAAAAAAGCACAGCCCACCGGTGGTGTTATAGCAGATCAGATCGTGGCAGGCAGCCAAAACCCGATGACCGACGATGTCCCGGCGCGAAACGTTATAGCAGATCAGATCGTGGCAGGCAGCCAAAACTCGTTGCCGCTGTTGATGAATGAATAATAAGTTATAGCAGATCAGATCGTGGCAGGCAGCCAAAACTGCCCTGCACTAGCTACAATATTTGAGCGAGTTATAGCAGATCAGATCGTGGCAGGCAGCCAAAACACTACTGGATCAGAAGCACAAAACAAACGCGTTATAGCAGATCAGATCGTGGCAGGCAGCCAAAACTCGGCCTGCATGATTTCGAGGCGGCTCAAAGTTATAGCAGATCAGATCGTGGCAGGCAGCCAAAACTGCCCTGCACTAGCTACAATATTTGAGCGAGTTATAGCAGATCAGATCGTGGCAGGCAGCCAAAACTGTCCCGCAGTTTGGGGAGGGGTTGCGCCTGTTATAGCAGATCAGATCGTGGCAGGCAGCCAAAACTTCCACTCATTCACCCAATTCTCGAAGCAGGTTATAGCAGATCAGATCGTGGCAGGCAGCCAAAACCTGTTAACTGTGGCACTAAATGGAAAAATAGTTATAGCAGATCAGATCGTGGCAGGCAGCCAAAACGAGGTTTTAGAGGTTAGTCAAAGAACGGTAGTTATAGCAGATCAGATCGTGGCAGGCAGCTAAAATGGCCATGAAAAAGGAAGAAGGGTCCGGTACGTATTTCTGACCGTAAGTGGCGCGCCGGGGAGGATGAAAATGAGAACTGGTTACTTACAGTGCACCTTAAGCTTAAGGCCTTTTAGTTTTTGATACGCAAAGTAGAGAAGGGCTTCAATCAAACGGATGGATATTATTATTACTGCTCCTAAACTCTCTATATGCCAACTCTTGCTGACGGTGTACAAGACTGAGCATGTTTCATCTTCATGGTTCTGCTGCTGCATTGGATACGTTGAACAGATATACTGCGGAACAACCGCTCAAGTCGTGGCATAATCCATCGGAACCAAAAAGCGCCCGAATAGAGCGCTTTCTTTTTTCTAACCTGCCTGTCTATTAGTAAGGCCTTTTTGCTATCAGCTCAATTGTGTGAAAATAACGCGTAGGTATGCCAACACCTGTAATATCATTTTGTGTCACACCCTCTAGCTTGATGCCGCGCTTATTTCCGTCAGGGTTTTGGGCCGTCACTCGGATAATTCCAGTCTCATCAGGTGCTAAAACACCAGAATGAATAGCCATAGTCTGAAAGTTGCTTCTCGCGTCATAAACCATCTGACCGTTATACCGGCCTGCGTAAATGTCTGAAGCATAATCAATTGCTGTAATTGAAATCACGTAGGACTCTTTTTGCCTCATCCTTCTTGGCCTCACTGTTGCTTTGTGCTCGTTTAGGAGGCTGATGTAGGAGTCATATTTGCTGATAAAATCTTTGTCGTTGGTCAATTTCTCTTTAAGGTCGTCATTTACCGTATATCCTGCGATCAAACCCCACTTTTCATCAAAAGATGTACCCGTTATTTTATTGATCAATAAACATTATTGCTGAAATCCATCATCCGTTTTAGCGAGATCAGATATTGCACCGTTTTTGTATCTATAAAGATGCCGGACTTGATTTCTATTTTCGTTTATTATGTCGCATATATGAGAAGGGTATGAAGTATAATCATACTCATCCCTTTTGTAGCTAGAATCCATTTTTATTTCCTTCATCCCAGCGACTAATAGAACAATAGACTTATCTTCTTCTATCAATTTATCCGCAATATCCTTCCGTAAAAGCAAGTATTTACTCGACGGATACTTAGAGAATAAATCTATCTTACGCATTTTGACTGCGGGACATCCTTTCGCATCGTACAGGTCGGGTGATCTTGATCTGATACCCAAATTCAGTTGATCGGCAATTCTTGTATTTAGGAACGGGATCCCTGACACATCGTTACATATAGAATGATAAGATTCCCAAGTATAATGGGATACCATACTGATACAATTAACCCCACCACTCGTAACCCATTCACCCGGTTTACGATATTCATCCTCTATTAGCACCTGACCATTTACCATTAATCCAGAGTGAAGTATGGGCTCTGCCTCTTCGTCGGTAATATATTGATGCTTCGTAAAGTGTTGCTCTTCAGTGGGCTCTTTACACGGCGCGAACCAACTTTCTGACGCACTTTCCCTCCAAGGGGTTTCACCGAAATACGTGTAATAGAACTCAGCCGGAGATGTGAATTCATCCAACCTTATTTCTGGTGAAAATGACTCAATAAATGTCTCTAAGTACTTATCCTCGACAATAAAAGCCTTAACGTCTAACCAAAAACTTCTATCATCTGTTTCGCAGTCTGATTTCAAATGAGCGTCGATAATTATCCACTTCTGATCAGCTTGGTTCACACTTAAATACTTGGTGAGGTCCGGATATTCATACTCTGCCAGCCAAGTCTCTATCTTCATTTCTTCCGAGTATATCACTGGCAAAGGAATATCTGCTTGCTCTGGCGGCAATATGAAAGTGGGGTCAATATCACAATCACTAGTACGCTCATTTTGCCGGAACTCAGGCAGTTTTCCATGTGCCTGTCGCAGACCAACCATTTCAAAAAAAGCGATCCAAGAATATTTCTTGCCATATCTATCAATTTTGCTTGCCTCACCGCCTTGACGCCCAAAGACTTCTCGTCGTTCAAGAGGTTCAAAACGATCAGTGTCATACCCTAGGTCTGCTATTCTCCACTCAATCTGCTTTAGAACATCTTGGTACTCTTGATGATTAGAATCATAGTTGGCCCGACCTTCAATCAAGCGTCCAATAGTATAGTTACCGAAGTCCATATGGATTGCAGGCTTTACGTAATCACATGTTTCCTGTTGAATCTCTTCAGGGTCAGGAAATATATTTGAGATGGTCGGGAATGGTGGCTCCATGTTTTCAATTTCAGCACTTGTAAATTGAAAGGGACCAATTTTATGAGCAAGGGCAATTATGCCAAGCGCATAGTCCCTAACCAAAACATGATTAGTCGAGTGTTTAGCGTCTTCTCTGAATATTTTCTTATACAACAGGCGGGCAAACACACTCAAATCAGACTTATATCTTTCATCTGAGCCATGCCACTTAAGCATCGTTACTCCATAGCAGGCAGCAAGAAGCCTTTCAGAAACATATGGATCATTCGTAGTTAGAAGCCTAAGGCAACATTTATATATCTCCCGTGGGAATGCTGCCCCGATCAAAGCTAACGCTTTAGTGGCTAAGTCACGCAATTGACGATCAACTGTCACCAGCAACCAACTTAGAACCCTTAGTAAACCCGGTACATAATCAGCGGGGATATTTATGCATTCTGCTTTAGTTACCCATTCTATTAGACGCCAAGGGCTTTGTTCTTTGTATAACTTTCGAAGATACTCACCCCAATACAAATCCCTGTCAGGCATACTCATATCGGCGAGGTAATCGCTAAATTTCTTACTCCCAAGGGGATGGTTAGGCTTCAATGCCAACACCATTAGTGCATCTAGAGTATTGTCAATTATTTCTTGATCTTTTGTTCCAAGTAATTGACGAATTATAGAATTTGTATCTAAACCAATACCTGATGGATGTCGCCAATATAACCCTTCTAAAAAGGGGGTAACGGATGAAGAGATAAGCCTCTTATCCTTTGGCAAATAGAATATCAGTTCCCGCTTGTTATCATATTTCTCACCCGATAAACGCGTGGGAAATTCTATCATTAATGCTTCCGCCAAGCCTGGTTCTGCATATTCCTTTTCCCAAGAATTACTATCAAAATTGAATATTTTGCCCAAAGGCTTATTCCCGTAGAAACAGCGCCTAATAGTGTCTTCTGAGGATGTATCTAAGTGATTTTTTAGCAGCCATCTCGAAATAATATGATCGCTAAACTTCTGGTATGGAAGTTGAATAATTTCTTCTCTAGAGTCTGGTTCTCCGTGGTCAAGGTAGCGTATGCCATCAATTAGTAAGCCTTCATTCAGCATATTGCGAAGAAAGTCCTTAGCGGCCTGCCTGCTTTGAAACCCTTCGCTGCTCATCAACAGGTCTAGAGCTTCAGTATGAAGTATGTAATCTGTTGATTTTTCTGCCATGCTTTTGGCAATTCCAACCGTAGTAGTAGGATTAACTTTTAATTCCTTAATAATGTTCCAACAGAAATTCCTTGATAGACCATGCTCATCTTCTAACCGCCTGCCAACTTTTTTGACAAAACCCTCGAATATATAAGTCATTCCAACCTGACCTGATGTTATCCCTAGGAAGTTTTTTCGAGCTTTCTTGGTTGTCAAATTTGAAAGTTGCTCACAAACAATTTTGAGCATTAGGGGCCTTGAGAATTCATCTCGCAAAATAGGCACTTCTGGTAAGTTTAAATTGTAAAAATGGAAGAACTCTTTTTGAGCATCAAACTCGTTTTCTGCAAATCCATAGTGAGTAAGTTTAGTATGTGCGAGATAAATAGCTTCTGGCACACAAAGGCTTTGAAAAGGAGAGCGAACCGATAGGACTAAACCAACGAATGGGTAGTTTGAGGCTAAGGTTAACAAACTGGAGATCTCATTGTACCACTCTTCTTTATCCCCCTCATTAATACCATCAATTATAACTAGTGAGCGTTCTCCTATCTTCCTTCCTGCCTCATTAAGGTATTCAAATAATGCTTTGTTATCTAGGCCATCCAAAATTCCGGCAGTAATGATATTTGGGCCGTTAATATTCTTCCCAAGCGCAAAAAAGACAGGTCGTTTACCTTCTAGTTTTGATAATGCCAAATCACATAAAGTATGTGTTTTTCCAGTGCCCCAGCCGCCTTCTATAAAACAAATATTGTTTTCCAAAAGTTGCCTTGACGAACTACCAAGATAATCAACAACTTTATCGACACAGGAATGGAGCTTGCGTATTTCTTGATCAGCATATTTCAAGCTTTGCTTTTTCTTGTCTAAGTGACTTGCAAGCTCGTCCTCTCCAGTACTGTTAGTTCTGATTTGGTTGATTTCATCCCAAATGTTTGCAGACGCCTTACTCAGAGTCCGTTTACATTGGCTTGCTACAATTTCGGTATTCTTCAATGTTTTGGATACTTGGTCCAAAGATGTAACTGTTAATTCTTCCAACAATCCAACCAGAACCGAAGGGGTGCGAACCCTCTTCGCAAATAGCCTAGAGACTTGCCTACTCTGATTTTTGACTTCTTTTGAAAGTTCTTCCTTGATTATAGTTATTTCTTTTCGAAAACCGTTATCAAATGACAAAGAAGCTAAAGGTTTCAGCAAGTTCTCAATTTGAATATTTGGTGCACCTTGTTCAACTTGAGGTGTATATCGCGGTCCGGCGCTCTTCACTTGGTCCTTGACAGCTGTAATAATCTTATCTGCTTTAATCATACCAATTCCCTGTCTAATCGGCAGAATGGTAACATTAGGTATAATTTATGCAATCATATAAATATCTAACCAGCGAAAATGATAGGTCATATCTCGTAGAAGGACACACATATTAATGTTTCCTGCCACATGATATTTCCAAATATGTTTGTCCCCCGTTGTTTGTAACACGGGGGGCTCAAAATACATGGGGGTATTTTGGGCGTAGTATTCGTCTGGATAAATTTTCCAATTCTTGAACCCTCTAGTACAAAATGGCCTGCGCAATTGCTGTGCCAGTACCTATCTCAGAGCAGTGCCCGGCTTTACATTTCCGTATGTGTAGAGACCTGCAAATTCCTCTCAAAAAAATCTGAACTTTCCTACGTATACGTTACGTAGGGAATCTGGCTTCCTACGTAATGTATGTTCTGCCTGCGGACCACATACATAACGAAAGGTATCTATATGAAGTCTACGCAGGGGATAGAGGCCCATTTTGATCCACTCCTATTGTCGGGAATCGACAGCCTTTATATGAGCTATTATATCAACCTCCCTCAGATTGATTGGGAGGAACTGCATTTCCAAAAAGAACGGTTGAAGGCAGACCGTCAGAGTAACTATGCACCGGTTCAGATAGGCGGCAGGACATTCGCACTGCTTCCGGCTGGTACCAGACAATATACTTTCCAGTTACAGCATGCGGACTACCGTATCCTTCTGTCTGAGAACAACATACCCAACATACAGGTTCAGTATGCCAGCAAGGGATTATGGCTACGAGGCCTTGATGCTGTAACCGCAGAGGTGGAAAGCTGGATCAAGAGCCTTGAAGGGTATCCCTTGCGTCCTGCATCCATTACTAGGATTGACTTTGCCTATGATTTCCATGTGCCAGAGGTTGATTTCAGTATTGATCATTTTGTCAGCCGAGCGAGCAAGGACAGTGTATGGCGCAACAGGGGCTCGGTTGAGACTTTCTCCTTTGGTAAAGGCGATATTGTTGTCCGGGTGTATGATAAAGTTGCCGAGATAGAACAACAAAGCCAAAAATACTGGCTTTATGACCTATGGGGCAAACGAGAGAATGTCTGGCGCGTAGAATTTCAGGTCAGGACTGAGCGACTGAAGAAAGCCGGAATTATAACACTGCAAGACCTGAAGGAATTCGGCGCGGATTTACTGAGAGAACTCTCGACCAGTCATACAAGCCTGAGAGTACCCAACACAGACAGCAACAGGTCAAGATGGCCGCTTCATCCTATCTGGCAGTCCCTGACAGAACATATAGATGCGCAGCCGCAAACAGGCCTGATCGCAGCCTACCGGCCAGAGAATGGCATTGATTATAAGATCTATAAACAGATGCAGTCTGTATACGGAACCTTTAAGGGGCTGGCAGTTACATTTGCGCTCGCAGAGGGTAGGTCAGAGCCTTTCAGTCTGGAGGAGACGATGGACAAGGCTTTCGTTTCTATGGACGCTTTCCATCAGCCTCATCTGTGGGATCAGGATATAGCAAAGCGCATGGCAGCAAAGGGTTTCGGATTATGAGACAGACTGCACGCAAAGAAGCATATACTTCCAAAGCCTTGAAAGCCGCAAATGACAACAGCCGTTCAGATTCGGTTCATGTCGACTATGATGTAAAGAATCTGAAGCGGGTAATCATTGGTGAACCTGAACTCCTGCAGAAGTATTTAGGGGTTTTAATTCAGCAAGTCGCCAACGACAATGGGGGAGTATAATCTATGAAACGGGTTGCACTATATGCACGGGTGTCAACAAAGCGACAGGCGGATGGAGATATCTCTATCCCTGACCAATTGTCTCAGATGGAGCGCTATGCTGCTAGCAAGGGGTGGGAAGTAATAGCTTCCTATACAGATCGCGGTGTAAGCGGGCGCACTGACAACCGGCCCGAGTTCCAGCGTATGGTCCGTGATGCAATATCCCCTGAACAGCCGTTTGACTGTATTCTGGTACATAGCCTTTCCCGCTACAGCCGCGACCTTGCGGATTCTTTAAGCTATGAGAAGAAGCTTGAGGCAGCAGGGGTAGAGCTTATCTCTATTACCCAGGAATTCAGCAATGACGGTTCCGGGAATCTGATGCGAAAGGTGACATCGCTCTTTGACGAACATAACAGCCTTGAGACGGCAAAACATGTTAGCCGCTCGATGGTTGAGAATGCCCGTCAGGGTTTCTGGAACGGCTCACAGCCTCCGTTTGGCTATAGAACCTTCACTGCCGAAGTCCGTGGTGCCAAACACAAGAAGAAACTGGAGATTGAACCCAAGGAAGCCGAGATCGTCAAACTTATCTTTCGTCTCTATCTTCATGGTGATGGCACGTCCGGCCCCATGGGGATTAAAAAGATTGCAGATACCATAAACTCCAAGTCCTACCGCAACAGAAACGGCAATAAATTCTATACGAGTGTTTTGGAGAAAATTCTCAAACGGGAAACATACAGCGGCACCCATTACTTTAACAAGAAGTGCAGTAAGACTGGCAAGCAGCGTCCTCGGGAAGAATGGATCGCGGTGGAAGCTCCTGTTATCATTGATCCAGAGACTTTTCAGGCGGTACAGATGAGACTGTCAGCAAACAGCCCGAAGAAACGCAATCCTAGACAGGTCTCCAATAAACTCCTCCTGTCTGGCAAGGGGGTATGCAGTGGGTGCGGTCAAGGTTTGATGTTGATGACAGGTAAAAACAATCAGTACCGCTACTACACCTGCGCCAGCAAGAAGCTGAAGGGAAAAAGTGCCTGTAATGCGCCTGTCAGTTTGCCAGAGGCCACTCTTGATCAGCTTGTGCTTGATGCTATCTCAGAACAAATTTTTGACCCGGAGAGACTGCGTGCGCTGATCAAGGAAACGCTGGATCTGAGCGGCAGTCGTCAGGATCAGGCGCGCCAAGACCTCAAGCGTCTCAAGCGAGAGCTGCGGACAGTTGATAAGGAGATTGATAACCTGATCAGTTTTATTGCCGAAGGGCGTCAGCATAGTTCGGTTGAGAAGGCTCTGAAGGACAGGGAACTATCCAAGGAAAATATACTGCGTCTCATTGGTATTAAAGAGCGTGAGCTGTCACTGCCTGTTCACAGGCTTACAAACGGCCAGTTGGACAAGATATGCGCAGCTATTCAAGAAACGCTAAAGAACGGCCCTACAGCCTTCAGAAAGGCCTATCTGGACCTGCTTGTGGACAGGATTGAAGTTAGCGCTTCAGAGGTCAGGATACGCGGCTCTAAGCAAGCGCTAGCTGCAACCGTATTTGATGAAAAAGAAGGGAAGAAGGGATCGGTACTTATTTCTGACCGTAAGTGGCGCACCCAAGAGGATTCGAACCTCTGGCCTCTGCCTTCGGAGGGCAGCGCTCTACTGTTATTACCTATCCAACATCTCAAAATGTCACAATAAAATCAATCTGTTACAAGTGTGCTTGTATTAATTCTGATTGTTGTTGTCAACAAGTCGATACACTTTGCATTACACATTGTGACACGACTGTGACAGGGGGCGGGGTATAGGTGCCCGCCGATGGTCCCTCTATTGTTGTTAGCTAGTAGGTCAAAAATATTTAGCAAAATTCGAAACGCTTGGTTATTTTGTCCACAGCGCACTCAGCTGCTCGGCCTGTGCGATGACTGTTTTGACTGCCTCATCCTGCAAGTCAGGGGGGTAGCCGTATTTCTTGAGTATCTTCTTCACCATCAGGCGGATACGGGCCCGGGCGTTCTCGCTCTTGTGCCAATCCACGCTCACGCTGCGTTTAACGCGCTCCAGAAGCTCATGAGCGACGACCAGCAGCTTCTGGTCGCCCATCATGTCCTTGGCGCTCTCGTTGGCTGCCAGAGCGTCATAAAAGGCGATCTCGTCCTCGCTCAGCCCCTGCTCCTCACCCCGGGCCTTGGCAGCGCGGACCTCCTTGGCGATCCTGATCAGTTCCTCGATCATCTCAACCGCCGTGATGGCATTGGCGTGATAGCGGTTCATGGCTTCCTGCAAACGCTCGGAGAAGGCCCGGGCCTGCACGATGTTGCGCCGGGACTGGTTGCGAATTTCGCCGTTCAGCAGCCGCTTGAGGGCTTCCAGTGCGAGGTTCTTCCGCTCCATATTCTGGATTTCGGCGAGGAAGTCATCGGACAGGACCGACAGGTCCTGCGACTTGATGCCGGTGGCCTTGAGGATATCGACAATCTCGGTTGAGATCACGGCCCGACTGACCACCTGTTGCAGCGCGATATTCGGGTCCTTGGCCGTACCGCGACTGAGCCCCTGATCCTTGACCAGTGCAGAGCGCACCGTCTGGAAGAAGCCCACTTCATCCCGCACCTCAAGCGCGTAATCACTGGCACTCGCGAGGGCGAAGGCCTTGCTGAGACGCACCACAGCGTCAGAGAAGCGGTTCCTTGCCTTCTTCTTGGCTTCTGCGCTTTGTTCCCGTGCCATGTCACGTTCCTGCATCTCCAAGACATGATTGAGCGCTCCGGCCAGTGCATAGAGCCGGTCCTTGGGCTCACCGCGCACACCCTTGCTGTAATCGAAGTCATGGAACATGCCGCGCAGGACCTCGACACATTCCTTGAGAACGGCGACTGCCTCTTCCTCATCAATGCCGGTCTTCTCGCGGTCACCCTCGCTATACTGGTGAAGGGCCTTCTTGAGGTTCTGGGCAATGCCGATGTAATCGACCACCAGACCACCCGGCTTGTCACCGAACACCCGATTCACCCGCGCAATCGCCTGCATCAGGCCGTGCCCCTGCATCGGCTTGTCCACATAGAGCGTATGCATGCTGGGCGCATCAAACCCCGTCAGCCACATATCCCGCACGATGACCAGCTTGAGCGGATCATCCACCTTCCGCGCCCGTTTCGCCAGATTGTCGCGGTAGGTCTTGTTACCGATATGCTTCTGCCAGTCTTCCGGATCACTGGCGGAACCAGTCATCACGATCTTCACTGCCCCGGCATTCGGATCATCGGAGTGCCAGTCAGGCCGCAACGCAATGATCTCATTGTATAGCTCGACACAGATGCGGCGGCTCATGCAGACGATCATGGCCTTACCGTCCATCGCCACCTGTCGGGCCTCGAAGTGCTCAACCATATCCTTGGCAATGAGTTTCAGGCGGTTCTCGGCACCCACGAGGGCCTCAACCCGGGCCCACTTGCCCTTGATCTTCTCGCGGGTTTCAAGGTCTTCGTCTTCGGTGACTTCCTCGACGAAATCATCAATCTCGTCGGCGACCTCTTCATCCAGTTCGATCCGCGCCAACCGGCTTTCATAGAAGATCGGCACCGTCGCACCGTCCTCAACCGCCTGTGAGATATCATAGACGTCCACATAATCACCGAACGTCGCCCGGGTGTTCACATCTGACGTTTCAATAGGGGTACCGGTGAAGCCGATGAAGGAGGCGTTCGGCAAAGCATCGCGCATATATTTGGCGTAACCGTACTTGCGCACCCCTTCGTCATTCATCCGGCCTGTCATACCGTACTGGCTGCGGTGTGCTTCATCCGCCATCACCACAACATTGGTGCGGTCAGTGAGCACCGGATAGGCTTCCTCGCCGTCTTCGGGCTGGAACTTCTGTATGGTGGTGAAAATCACCCCGCCACTGGTTACGGACAGCTTCTCCTTGAGATCATCGCGGTCTTTGGCCTGCACCGGGGTCTGGCGGATCAGGTCGGCGCAGCTTGAGAAAGTCCCATAGAGCTGGTCATCCAGATCATTACGGTCAGTGATCACCACCACGGTCGGGTTTTCAAGCGCAGGATGCCGCACCAACTGACCGGTATAGAAGGCCATCAACAAGCTCTTGCCCGAACCCTGCGTATGCCAGACGACGCCAGCCTTGCGGTCCCCCTCGGACCGGGTCGCCTCAATAGTCTTGGCAAGGGCCTTGCGGACAGCGTGGAACTGGTGATACCCGGCGATCTTCTTGATCACCTTGGACCCGTCATCATCAAAGACGATGAAACCATTCAGATAGTCAAGGAACAGTTCCTTGTCGAACACACCCTTGACCACGGTTTCCAGTTCCGGCCAACCGGGCGGTGAGACATCGATGCCGTTCATGGTCCGCCACGGCATGAAGCGGTCCTCACCGGCGGTCAGGGAGCCCACACGGGCCTTGAGGCCATCACTGGTCACCAGCATCACATTCTGGCGAAACAGGCTGGGTATCTGGGCCTTGTAGGTCTGTAACTGGTTATAGGCCGCGCCGAGCGTGGCGTCCTCATCCCCGGGGCGCTTGAGTTCGATCACACCAAGTGGCATCCCATTCACATAGACCACGACATCCGGACGGCGATTGTGGCCACCCTCGATGACAGTAAGCTGATTGACCGCCGCGAAGTCGTTGTTGTCCGGGGTATCGAAATCGATCAGGTGGCATTTCCGGGTACCGCGAGAGCCATCCGGCAGGATCACCTCAACGTCCACCCCTTCACTGATCAGCCGGTGCAGGCGGCGGTTTTCTTCAATCAAGGAAGGGGTCTGGATATCCTCAATTCGCCGCATGGCCTCTTCAATGGCGCCGGATGACAGGTCGGGGTTGATGCGGGTAAGGGAATCCATCATCCGCCCTTGCAAGATGGTCTCGCCGTAGGAGGAACGCTCAGTGTTGGCGCCATCAGGACCAATATTAGGACCATTCAAGACCGAATAGCCAAGGTCCTTAAACCATTCGAGGCTTAGTGCCTCCACCCCATCTTCAGACACCCCAACTGACACAACCCCAAACCTCCTCATCGTGCTATATGACTTAAGGTAGCATTGGATCAATCACAGTCAATCAGTATTTGGTGTCACTGATTGTATATTATGAATGGCTCAAATGAGAAAATGCGTGATCGAGTTATTTTGAATATATTATCCGCAGAATGACTACGCTGCATATTCAGCCGCGCCTTCAACAAGGTCGATAACAACTTCAGCATCAGAACAGCGTCCGATTTCATTAGAAATATGTTTATCCAGCAGTTGGAGGTGCGCAGCCTCCAACGCTTCATCATCATCTCTGGCCAGTTGACCATCTCGAAGCTTTCGCTCAATATCGCGCAATCTCTGATAGCGTTCTTGGTAGAAATACCTGCGCTCTTCAGGTGACATCATATAAGCCTCCATGTATGCGGAAAACTCACCCCATTTAAGTAAAAAGGGGGGGCGTTCACTATAGCTTTTCCATGCATCTATCAGCTCATTGATTAAGGCTCGAGGATTAATCTCTCTACGTTGGATCTGGCGATACAGATCAGGCCGGGCAAATTTTAGAGCCGCAAAAAATGGTATCATACTGGTCCAGCGGTTGTTGATCTTCTGCTCCGAAGCATAGCGGATAGCAAGATTAACAAAGATGAATGCTTGACTCATTTTTCTAAGCGACACCTCATATATATCACATAAAGGATGGAATAAGCTTTCAAGAGATCCGCGCACATCTGTATCTCGGTAAATCTCAAGGGACTCAATACCAAACCGGCTGATTAAACTCTGAGTATACGCAGACCGTGAGGGGGCGGGTAGTGTAAACCCCCAATCAATGAAACGTCGCAGATAACCGTCACTATCCAGCCCCGCACCATAGACAGAAGCTATCGTGCTCTTCAATTGCGCTTCATCAACACAGAGAATAAAGACCAAGCCATCAACGGCAAACAGATGCTTAATATGTTCCAGCACTTCAATTGCATAATCAGGACGGCACCGATCCAACTCGTCCACAAAGATAATCAATTTTCTTTTTTGCGGATCTCCATCCTCCTCGTCTTCCGGTTCGGATAGTATCTGAGCGAGTTCGGATAGGTATTCTCGGAACTCTGACATGGCATTTTCTGCGGCTTTTTGACTGTTCAGAGCCTCTATAGCCGTGGAACTGAGCAACTCAGCAACTTCATCTTCTTTCAATCCAAAGCCCTCAATAACCTCCTGCACACCATCTTCACCAATCAGTTTACGTCCCAACCCTTTCAGAAGAACTGGCAATGCCTTATGCCTAAGAAAACCACCTGTCTTTTTAGCCAAAATCTTAATCTTGTCTGTTACTTCTCCTCCTCCCTCAGGAGTAAACTGTCGGTCCAGTGCAACAATAAAGGCCGATATCACATCATGTGAAAAATCACTTTCCCAGGCATTAAAATAGGCTGTCTTGAACCCTTTTTGCTCTAAGTCGCAACGCCATCTTTCCACAAAGAAGGTTTTACCGGTCCCATATGATGAGCTAAGACTGATGACAAAAGGCTCAGTAATACCCGCGACTACTGGCGTCAGATAATCAGCAACACGCTTGCGGTCCAAAGCATCGTCGCCCCAAGGATTTTCAGGATCTAGTACATTGGGTGTTGCTTTACTAAGGGTCATATTTTGCTCCCATCCAATGGAATATGTTTTGCAGACCAGTCCAAAATGCATTCACTGTGATGAGTGATGGGGCTAAAGACCTCATCCTTCACCTCATCCGGGCAACGTACCCCTGCCAGAAACAATATACTGCTGACCATCATTTTCCAGATGACAGCTTTCGTCACAGTAGATGTTATAAATGCGGGTCATGCAATCTCTTCTCTAACCATCACTTTTTAGCCCCAGTTCATATTTTCGCTCTTCACGATACTGCTCAACCGCTCGCCATTGTGCGTCCTCGAACTGCAACAGATCATGAATGATCTTACAAATATAGCGGTCGACCTCACGGAACAATGCTGTAATATCAGCTCTGCCCAGTATATCTTCAAGCCTTAACCCTTCGTGTACCAGCTTGGTTCGAACGCCGCTACCCTTCCCTCCCGTCAGCTCTTCAAAACGGCGCAGGACAGGGTCATAGCCTTGCCTGCTACTAGCCATATGCAATCCGACCACCTTCCCCATATCCTTGTGACTGATATAGCCAGCAGGGGCCGCCAGAAAATCAATCACGGACAAGGCTGATATAAACTTGGTCGAATTGCTATTACTCTCCATGGCAACAGATCGCAGGCGCAAAGCATGCCTGATAACCTGCCCCACGTCACCGCGAGGAAGGGTGGTCATCGAACCATGGGAGTGAAGTTCAAGCCCCAATCCTGTGGAAAGGTGATGTGATATTGTCTGCCCGGCGGTCATATAAGCTTCATGATCACCGTCATTACTGTAGAATATTGCTGTCGAAAAAGGCCCCTGCGCAGCCATCAGACTGCCGGGTGACCCCGGCAGTGTCTCAGGCTGTGCCAAATTGCAATAATCATATCGGACCACATCAAGAAACCGGTTGCCGATTTCCGAAGCTTCCACAAGCAGGTCTAGATGATAGTCATGATCACCGCTTAAAAACCGGCGCCAGTCCATCGTCATGTAGAATGCCATCAAGGCATTACCACTCAGATCATCCAGACTGATCTGCGTACAGGCAGCCTTCATCCAATCCAGTTCACCGCCTCCTCTACTGATGGTACGGTGAAACTCATCCCTTGGAGTTGAAACGATGTTGAGGGGCGATAGGTCAACACTGTCCGCTGGATAGATGATGGTATCATCAGAGGTAAGCTTGTGATGCAACAGCAGTCTCGGAACGGGGAGGACACAAAGCCGCTTGCCATTGTTCCATTCATGGAAATCAGATAACAGGTCGCCTCCTCCCCCCAACGATGGCATCAAGCGATCTCCCTGATCTCATCAACACTGACCTTGCCGGACATCAGTTTCGGCAGCAGCGTATCACGGAGCTTGGCGAGGGTCTTGTTTTCAGCAATGTTAGCTGCGATTTTGGTGATCGTCCCTGTGGTGAGATTGCTATATGCATTAACAAGTTCCTCAGACCCACAAGTGATCTGGAATTCTGATACGTTCTGCCAGTTGGCGCGTGGCATCCGTGTGCCTGTCGACGCCTGATTGGCATGAGTGACAAAGTCGGCATTGGAGGCGCAGATCAACGAAAACTCTGCATACTGCTCTGCCTTGGGAGCGAAGACCATGATGTCAGTTGAGCAGATTCCATCAACAACAGCCCGGCCAACTTTGTGGAAGTAAGGACGCAATTTACCAAACAGAATATCGCCAATATAGAATCGGGACTTGTTGCTGGTAACCTTATCTGCACCTTCCCATTCATGCAGGGCTATTGATTGCCTTGGCATATGCTCAAGGCCGATGTACGGATCATGGGCTTCTACAGCACCCGGCTGGACCGTTTCACGCCGCAAATCCACGAAATCACTGAATGGCTGTTCCGCCCACCCTTCGGGGAGGCCGGTGTCGGGGTTGAGGCGGTCGGGGAAGAGCGCCAAGAGGTCGTCGCTCATGGGCTCGCCGTCGGGGCCGATGGGGTGCTCTCCGCGCTCTTTCGCTCTCACCGGCCCGAAATCCACAAACCAGTCCTTGAAGATCGCCCTCGCTATCCCTTCGAGCGTCTCATTCATCTGCTGGTTCAGCGCTATTTTGTCGCTAAAAAAATCCAGTGTATCTGCAATTTTGCGCTGAATACCTATGTTTGGTCTTGGCAATTCAAGCTTTGCAAGGTCAGAGCCTCTAATACCAGATGCTCCCGCGCCTTGCTCTGTAATAGTCCAAATTAAGTCGCGCCCTAATTTGCATTGAAAAAGATAAAAGTAATATCGAGGATCACACAGTTCGGCATCTAGTCGACAACGAATTATATGCGATTCAAAACAAACATCCTCATCATCCCCAAGAAATATTGAGCATTTCCCAGCGCCTTCAAGAACAAGTGATTGCCTAGCAAACAATAGATCCCCGATATTTAACAGATTAACTTCTTTTTCTTTTTCAGTAAGTGGTACGCGGTCCATAGGAATGCCACAAATTCGGTCATGCGCAAATATCTCACCCATATTGACCATTTTGTAGCCTTGCCCACGAACTCGCTTGGGCTTCGTCAAGCCATTTCTTGTAGGCTCGGCGAATAATTTGGAAAACTCGACCAACATCACCACTGTCCCCCGAGGGCCTGTTTGATGGCGTCTTCCAACTCAGCGCTCTTCGCGAACTGGTCTTTAAGCGTAGCGCGGAAGTCCCTGATCTTCACATCGAAGGGGATGCCATCGTCCTCCTCGGCCTCGGTGCCCACATAGCGGCCCGGGGTGAGGACGTAATCGGCCTTTTTGATGTCATCGAGCGTGGCGGCCTTGCAGAAACCGGCGATGTCTTCATAGGCACCGCGGCGCTCGACGGCACCTGCCTCACCGCGCCAAGCATGGTAGGTGTCAGCGATCCTGGCGATGTCCTCCCGGGTAAATTCCCTGAGCGTCCGATTGACCAGATGGCCCATTTTCCGGGCGTCGATAAACAGCGTTTCGTGCTTACGTTCGCGGAAGCCGTTCTGTCCCTTGAAGCGCGACAGGAACCACAGGCAGACCGGAATTTGCGTGGAGTAGAAAAGCTGCCCCGGCAGCGCGACCATACAGTCCACCAGATCAGCTTCGATCATTGCCTTGCGGATATCCCCTTCGCCGGATTGCTGCGACGACATGGAGCCATTGGCCAGCACCACCCCTGCCGCACCACGCGGGGCCAGATGGTGGATGATATGCTGTAGCCATGCAAAGTTGGCGTTCCCTTGCGGTGGGATACCGAGCGTCCAGCGCTGATCCTCCTTGAGCTTGTCACCGCCCCAGTCACTGATATTGAAGGGTGGGTTGGCAAGGATAAAATCGGCCTTGAGGTCTTGCAGCTCGTCACGGTGGAAACTGCCCTCGTTGTTCCACTTGATGTCAGCATCGATCCCGCGCACGGCCATATTCATCTGCGCCAGTCGCCATGTGGTGTGGTTCATCTCCTGACCATAGACGGCGATGTCGCCGATGCGGCCACCATGCTCCTCGACAAATTTCTCCGACTGCACAAACATACCACCCGACCCGCAGCAGGGGTCGTACACACGGCCCTTGAAGGGTTCGATCATCTCCACAAGCAGACGCACCACTGACTGGGGCGTATAGAACTCGCCGCCCGATTTACCCTCGGCCCCGGCAAACTTGCCGAGGAAATATTCATAAACCCGGCCCAGCACGTCCTTGGAGCGGCTTTCGCGGTCCCCCATTTTTATGCTGGAGATCAGATCGATCAGTTCCCCCAGCATGGTTTTATTCAGGCTTTCGCGGCCAAAGTCCTTGGATAGCACCCCCTTAAGCTTGTCGTTGCCCTCAGCGGTCTCAATCGCCCGCATGGCGTCATCGATCATAATACCGATATTGGGGGACTTGGCATTTGCCTGCAGGTGGGCCCACCGGGCTTGTTCTGGCACCCAGAAGACGTTCTCGGCCAGATACTCGTCCCGGTCTTCTGGATCGGACATGTCATCCTTGCTGAGCTCCTCATGCAGTTCGGTGAAGGCATCGGAGATATATTTCAGGAAGATCAGGCCGAGGACTACATGCTTGTACTCGGACGCGTCCATACTGCCGCGCAGCTTGTCCGCCGCCAACCAGAGTGTTTCCTCGAATCCCAGATTGGCACTGTTCGACTTTTTAGGTGCTTTAGTCATGATCCCCCCTGCGTCTAGTGTCACGCTCTGCACATTATTTCTGACGGTTCTTGATGTCACCTTTTTTTTTGGGACGACCCATTCATCTAAACAGCCCAAAATTAACATCCGAAATCCGAGAAAAAAGTTGGAGAATTTTTATGCCAGCCGCAGATTGGGATAAACGTCATATTTTCGCGCGAGAATACGCGAGGTCAAATAATGCAACGGATGCAGCGAGGAAGGCTGGCGTACCTGCAGCCAGTGCACATACTGTGGCTTATAAGTGGTTGAGAAATCCACAAATCGTAAACCTAATTAAAAAGGAAATTGACCTTGCTTTAAGGGACCTAGGCCCGGCAGCCGTTAGCGTAATCAGGGACTTAATGACAGATCCAGACACTCCACCTCGAACCAGACTTGCCGCCGCAAAAGATATAATGGACCGTTTGGGCTGGATTCCGCCTAAGAGAACGGATGTGTCTTTTTCATCGCAGGTGCGGGACATCACCACAATGACAAGAGCAGAGCTCGAAGAAGCGGCTACTGGAATATCTGGCTTTTCACCTTCTCCCCAACTTTTGGAAGAGATGATTATACAGGCTTCCGAAAAGAGCGTTTAATTTGCAAATTTGTTCATCCCAGCGTCCCGCCCCTAAAGGGTGGCGGGACAGCGGGATTGGGTATGACAAGATTCCCGATATACTGGGAATAGTGCGGGACGAAAATTGTAACCATCTGAAATATCAGGACAAATTCATCCCGCAATATGTTTTTGGTAATGGGACAGATACAATGGTCTGTCCCATAGCGTTTGAAACAAGTGTTCAGTCTATGGCTTGGGCTCAAAAAGGCCGTCCAGTTCGGCTCGCTTTTTTAGCCTGCTGATTGAGGAGGTGGAGGAGTTGTGGTCTTTAGCAATTTCACTATAAGGTATTCCTTCCTTGATTTTAGCAATGATTGCTTTGTCAGTTTCGGAGTAACCGTCGTCAGTGGACCAAGAGCCATCTTCATTTAAGTTACAAGTAATTTCCTGCAACTCCCCCGATTTGGAGTTACGGCATTTGGTAAAGGTCACGGTCATATGGGCCCCATCCATGGCGCTTTTGTTTTTGGGGCGGGTCAAGTGAATGATATTGTCCATAATGTCCTCTTTCTTGGACGTGCCGCGTTGATCACCACTTTTGCCGTCATGGGCCACTAGAATAACCGTAATTTTGCGTGATCTTAGTTTAATTAGCCACTGCTGCATTTGTGACCAGCTTTCCGCATCATTTTCAACGCCTGTACGACATAAGGTACTAAGATTGTCGATGATTAACAGGTCACCAGATTTAAGGATTGAGTCCATAATCTCTTGTCCCTCAACGGTAGACAAGTCAGGAAGTCCATTGGGGTGATCTTCCGATGCTATAAGGTGGAAATTTTCACTCGCTAATTCAGGATATTGTGGCCTTGCTAAGAGATAGCGTTCTTGTAATGCAGCTTTCGGCATCTCACCATCAATCAGTACCACTCGCTTGGGAGATGGTGCTTCCCAGTTAAGAAACCTTCCGCCACCTGCAACGGCTAATCCAATTGCAGTGATGAAATGTGTTTTACCAAGGCCGCGGGGTGCATGCACGAGGTTGAGTGATTGCTCTAGCAGCCAAGGTCCGAGTAAGCTGTTCCGCACTGGGAGTTCCATTGAGCACACCTCTTCCAAGGTTCTTAACCGGAGAGCAGGTTTTTTTGTGTCTGAGGAGGTGGTGGGAGTAGTTTTCAAGTGTTCTGCACTTGTGGCACCAGTGCTTGGGGCGGTGTTTGATGGTGCGCTGTTTATATGCGAGATTATCTCGTCTACAGCTTCGGGACTAAGGGTGAGGGCCTCATGCTCTTGGCTCCACCTTTCATAGTTCGCTGATATTCTTTGGAGTAAGATAGATTCAGATTTATCCCAATCGGTTAGCCATTTGTCACCTACTCCATTAGGAAATTGGCTTATGACCCATGCAGTCTGTTCCGGATTATATCCTGCTTCGAAAAGCAAGCAGGCACATCTGTAAACATGTTTATGACGTTGAGGGTTGTTTTCCCCATAGGACCGTTCAAGTTGAAGTCGAATGCCATCCTCAATTTTTTCAAGCCTTACAGCAGAAAAAGATAATGCTTGATGGGAAGCAGAAGTGCAAGATGGGGGCATGTCGCTGATTGCATTGATGGGATTGCATTCGGAAAAGTCATCTAGTTCATATCGAGCAGCGTTCAGGTCCAGAAGCTCTGTCCATTCTGTCACATATCCTTTATCCCGCTTGTCTTGGTTAGGGTGGGATAGTGTTGCGGGAAGTCTGCATAGTCTTGAATAGTCACCAGCTACGGCTTTATCTCCACTAAATAGCGAACACAGCCCTTTAGAGATCGAAACCCATTTGTTCAAATCAGATTCAGGCTCGTTAAATATCCAAATCAATTGGAGCCGTTCATGCGGTATCGACCCTGTTTTGACTATTGCTGAAGGCTTAGGGATGCCGTTTTCCCGTGCTACATTTTGCCAATTGGCAGCGGCTTTAGGGTCATCAAGGTCAACCATGACAGCAAGAGTGTGCTGTACTTCGGATTTTTTAAGTTTTGGGCCTAGTTTGGTAGTGTCCGCTAGCCCTATGCTCCAATAGGAGTTTCTCTCCTGCACACCCTCAATAGTCCATGATACAGCAGCTTCTATAAGACTAAAAGTATTGCCAATAATGCTATTCTCTTGTCCTTCGGGAGATGTGTTTTTAGGACGTATTGCTGATAACGCCAGCCTGCCGGTTTCTGTATCAACTTTACTGTACAGGGCGCACAAGAAGCGGTTTAGGTCCATTACCTGCATTGCTTCTGGAGGGGTTGGCTCGGGTTTGATAGCAGTTAGGTCAAGGGTGGAGAACGAGAACGTCATATGATTTTCCTATGTAATTTACTGACGGCCTTCATAAGCATACACATCCACCATGGACGACTGTATATTGGAGAAATGC
Organism: Kordiimonas sediminis; assembly: GCF_014656395.1. Classification (GTDB taxonomy): domain Bacteria; phylum Pseudomonadota; class Alphaproteobacteria; order Sphingomonadales; family Kordiimonadaceae; genus Kordiimonas_A; species Kordiimonas_A sediminis. The sequence goes on along the minus strand of NZ_BNCI01000001.1, from coordinate 537,051 downwards.
TAGGGTGTTGGACATCAGAATAGATATGATAAAAGCCGCTCCTCTTACATTTGCTAACAAGTAGGGGCGGTTTTGTTTTCTAGGTTGATGCTAACTTGAACTTAGTGACTTGAGCAGCAAGTCGATGGACTCTTTATCCACTAATCGTCTACGTCCAATTTTGTAAGAGTTTAACTGACGATGGCGAATTAGCTTGTAGATACTTGTGCGGCCAACCCTTAAATAATGTGAGGCTTCATCAATTGTGAGCAATGGTTTCATGCTGGTCTCCAGTTTTCAAATGTAGATTCACAACGAATCACATTCGCCATTGTTCACCACTGTTCAGGGGCGGTCGTCCCTATTGCAGAAATTTTAAAAATTTCTGCCTAAGATAATTTTGAGACTAAATCTTCTGGTCTTAAGTGGGTATATCTCTGAAGCATTCGGTAGTCTTTGTGACCGCTAATAAGTGCGACTTCTGGAATTGTTAGACCGCATTCGAAAAACCGGCTGATTGCTTCATGGCGCAGATCATGGAAATGTAAATCTTGAATGTTGATGTGCTGAGTAAGTCTTTTCCAAGATTTTTGGAGAGCATTTGGTGTGCAATTGAATAGTTTATGTTGAAGTTTAGGGAGGGAGGTAATCGTAGTCATTGCTTTTGTGCTTAATGGAATTGTTCTGACTTCCCCATTTTTGGTTTCTCTAATAGTTAATAGCCGGGCGTCGGCATTAACATCTTCCCACCTTGTGGAAAGTAGTTCCCCGCGTCTCATACCTGTTTCCAGAGCAAGAATAATTGCTGGTTTCAAATATTCAGTACGAGAACAGTCTGCCTCTGCGATAAGTTTGGCTTCCTCATTATTAAGAAGCCGCCTAGTTCTTGGCGCATGTTCCTGAGGTTTTCGGATTGTGGTTAATGGGTTTGATTTTAATGGGACGCCCCACTCATTGATCGCAATAGAGAAAACATGGTGCAGCAAATTCAAGTCTCTTTTGACAGTGCTGGTGGAAACTTCCCTTAAGCGTTCATCACGGTATCTTGCGAATTTTTCGACAGAGACTTCCGAAACCAGAGTTTGTGCAATAGGGTGCCTTAAAACTTTTTTGAGGCGTAATTCTTCAACATTTTTACCGCGTTTATATGCGGTCACTTCTTTCAGGTATCTGCTGAAAAGTTCGGAAAGGCGCACATTGTTGAAGACAGTCAATGTTTCGTTATCTAAGCCTAACAGTAAATTTGTTTCAGTTGCTCTGCCCCATTTAACTGCATCACCTTTATGACTAAAGGACTTAGTCTTGGCAGGGTAACCTTTAAGTCTGATCTGTACCTGCCAGCGATTTCCACGTTTTCGAATAGTCGCCACTTCTCTGTCTCCCACTGTGACACCAGTGTGACAGATTGAAACTCCAGCGCTTTAGCGCGTGCGCCTTGTGGAATTAAGTTGTTGAATTTAAAGATAAAAGTTGGCGCACCCAAGAGGATTCGAACCTCTGGCCTCTGCCTTCGGAGGGCAGCGCTCTATCCAGCTGAGCTATGGGTGCGCGCTTCAGGACGGGCGGACCATACATATCCTGCGCCTTCAGTGCAACGACATTTTTGATGAATCGCACGCTGGCATGCAAACTGGCGCTAACATATGTGTGGTTTGGATGGTTTTTTGCCTAAAATGGCGTGGCCCAGGTGGCCCCTGATCGCCTAAACCATATGCAGGTTGAATTGCCCCAGGCAGCCTTCGCTGCGGGAAGTCGCTGCCTATACTTTCCAGAAAATCTTCCGCTTATACATGGCGTACATGGCACCGTAGGACAGAGCCAGAAAAGCCAGAGCAAAGGCAAGAGAACCATTTAGCGGACCAAAAAGTGGCATGAAAACCTTAGAGTACAGCAGGGCATGTAAGGACGTTTCCCCCACGGGTATCATCGTCAGGATACGGGCAGCGACGGCAGAGAACATATAAAACGCGATGGCATTCGCCCCAAAGACGATAAACGGTGCGGACCAGCGCTGTGTTTTTCTGATGTCGAGCAGATAGATGCAAAAGGCGAGAGAGAGCACCGCAAGTCCGGCTGTCAGAAGGACATAGCTCGGGGTCCATAATGCCTTGTTGATCGGGATGACGGGATCAAGCACCAGCCCCAGGAGTGTCAGGAGAATGCCCGCAGGGATAAGACGTTTCAGACGCGCTATCGCGTTCTTTTCCGCAAGCAGAAAGCGCCCGGTGAAAAGCCCCAGCATCCCTGTAACAATCGCGGGCAGGGTTGAGAATATCCCTTCGGGGTCAAAGGGAAACGGGGTCGCGTTCGCATAATAACTGTGGGCTGACCCTAAAATCAGTGCATCAATATAGGCTGTGAAGTTTTCCCCAAATGCCCAGCCGCCAACACCAGTGCCGCCCGTCGGTAACGGGTAAGGCGTAAAAGCCATACAGAAAGTATAGAGAGCAAGCAGGAAAACACAGGCCGCATATTCAACGGTCCTGGATGCATATAACCGCAGGAGTGTCATGCAGAAAAAGACAAGGGCAATACGCTGCAACACCCCTAAAATACGGATGTTTTCAATACGCTCCGTGAACCAGCTATAATTGCTGGCCTGAAAATCATAATAGAATATTGCGAGAAACAGACCAAGGCCGAATAATTTTGCGCTTCGGATCGCCGCTGTTTTTAATTGCGCTGTCCGGTTGGGGGCAGTGGTGCCCTGTATTTTATTCTGACTGGCGGCTGCAAAGGCTGCAGATAATCCAACAATGAAGATGAAAAACGGAAAAATCAGGTCCGTCGGGGTCCAGCCGTGCCACTTTGCGTGCAAAAGCGGTGCATATACATGATCCCAACTGCCCGGGTTGTTAACCAATATCATGCCGGTGATTGTGATCCCCCGAAACACATCAATCGCGAGAGAACGGTCAGGATTACACTGCGCCATAATGCCGGAAAGATGATCTTGGACCCGGCGCCACATATCAGCGACCATCCACAGGACAGGTTGACTGACGAATAATCAGTGTTGGTGAAAATTCTGTAACGAGCTCATTTTCACTTTCGATTGTATGAGGGCGCATACCCGCAATCAGTAAACGCGTGGCCGCTGCTGCAATTTCTATTGTTGATTGTTCTGCGGTGGTCAAAGGCGGGCTTGAATGCCGGGAAAACGGGCTGTTTTCAAAGCCTGCCAGGGCAATATCATGCGGGACCTGCAGTCCCCTTTCTGTAAAGACGGTCAAGGCGCCGGCCGCGATTTCGTCATTACTGCAGAAAAGCGCGGTGGGCGTGTCTGGCAGTTGTAGCAGTTTTTGCGCATTTTCAATGCCGGATTCAAAGCTGTAGGCGCCGTCAAAGATCAGGGAAGGGTCAAGCGTGATGCCTTCTTCCCGCAACGCATCTTCATAGCCGTGAAAGCGTTCAGGGCTGGATTTATGGATTTCTTCCCCCCAGAAAAAGGCAATATGTGTATGGCCCAGCGACAGCAGATGTTTGGTGATATTATACGCGGCTTTGCGGTCATCAACATGAACGCACGGGGTCAAAGCAGGGTCTTCGGCTGTGCCTGAAACAATTCCTACATATTGAATGTCGTTACGGCGCAGCACTTTGATAATGTCGGCACGTTCTGACATGGGCGGTGCCAGGATCAGGCCAGAGAGGTCTGCATCGCGGTACAGATCCACCAGCTCTTCCGCAATATTATCCTGCGCGGCATCGCATGGGTGAATCTGCAGGCCGTATCCCATGTCCCTGCAAACATTCAGCGCCCCTTGCTGCATATCTATAATGTAATAGGGGTTTGGATTATCGTACACGAGCCCAAGGGCGTAACTTTTCCCGCTGCGCAGGTTCCTGGCGGCAAGATTTGGCTGATACCCTAATTCTTCGATCGCTTTTGATACTTTTTCAATAGTGGCTTGCCGCACAAAGGGTTCTTTATTGATCACCCTTGAAACAGTTTTCAGTGATACGCCGGCTAATTGTGCGACGTCTTTAATTGTAGATTTAACCATGAACCCCTGCCAGTTTGAACCCTGGAAACCCCCAGTATGCCGATCAAAGTAAGCGAATCAAGCTTCTATAAAATATATCAGGTCCCTGTTCCCTGATATGGATTATCCCCGTTGGCTGTGAACCAGATATGACGCCGCCAGAAAAAGTTTGTCATAAATCTGAAATATCGAAATGGCGTCTAAGCCCTTGAATTTCCTGACAACGTAGTCATGTCTAAATTGACAACGTTATCATTTTTGCAGATTTGGCTGAAAATAACAATAGACAACGTTATCATTTTGTATGTAGCTTGTTTCTGGGAGTAGGGATTTGAAGTCCTGATTTTTTACTATGGCTTTACCGAAGTGGTGGTTGTGAGCATGAGGTGATCGTGCGCGTGCAGCTATCCGGCGGTGGAAAGTGCCAGATGGATCGAGAAGCGGAGACAGAGATTATGGTTTCCATTATCGCAGCAGACATTGGCGGCACACACGCCCGCGTTGGTATTGTGGACATTGCGCCTGGTGCTGCTCCGTCATCATATGCTCACGACTATACTTTGCGCGCTTATACCAAATACCGCTGTAAAGACTTTGAATCCCTAGCCTCTGTTTTCGAAGCATTTAAAGCAGATCATGCGCTGGAAGGCTGTGTTGCTGGTGCGATCGCCAGTGCTGGCTATTTTGACGGCGACATTCTTCATTCTGTCAATTTGCCGTGGCCCGTATCGCTTGCGCCCTTACGTAGTGTCCTGGGCCTGAACACTCTATACGGTTTAAATGACTATGAAGCTGTTGCCTATTCAACGCTGTTGCCTGCACGGGATGATGCTATTCAGCTTAATCCGCATGGGAAGGCACATCCCGGTAAGGCGCGGGTGGTTCTGGGGCCGGGAACGGGTCTAGGCGCGGCGGTTCTGGTGCCGTGTGGGGATGGGTCGGCCACGCTGACAACAGAAGCAGGTCAGATGACATTTGCCCCGACAAATGATCGCGATGCAGTGATTGCAGAGATTTTACGTAAGAAATACGAATTTGTAACGGTGGAGCGCTTGTTGTCTGGCTCTGGACTGTTGAATATTTACGGAGCGCTTGCAGAGATGAATGATCAGCAAGCCGTCCTGGACAGGCCTTCGCTTGTATCCGATGCCGCGATCAGCGGGCGCGATGCACTCGCGGATGAGGCCTTATCGACATTCTGTGAAATTCTTGGCTCTGTAGCCGGCAATATGGCTCTCGGTTACGGCGCAAGAGGAGGGGTGTACCTGGCAGGAGGTATATTACCGAAGTTTAAAGAGTATCTGCAACAAAGTCGGTTTTTGGCTAGCTATCTCAACCAGGGAAAGATGCAGTCATATGTCAAAGCCATTCCCGTTACTCTTATGGATCATGGGCACCTGGGTGTTATCGGTGCCGCTTGTTGGTATGCAAACAGGCAGCGCTGTGATTGTCCGGTTATGGCTTAAATAGAAGGGTAGTTCACATGCTTAAATGGGGCTTGATAGTCAGAAACGAAGAACAGGGAAGATGGCGGTTTAAACAGGAGGGAAATATGTTCACGAAGAAAACGCGTCTTTACCATTCTGTAAGTGCAGCAGCACTGGCAGTGATGGCAAGCGGGGCGATGTCTGCCCCGGCTGGCGCACAAGAAGACTCGATGGAACTGGAGGAAATTGTAGTTTCCGGTATCCGTGGCGGTCTGCGTGCGGCACTTGATGTTAAACGAAACTCCAATGGTATCGTTGATGCCATTTCTGCGGAGGATATTGGTAAATTCCCGGATAAAAACGTTGCGGAATCATTGCAGCGTATTCCGGGCATCACTATTCAGCGTGCATTTGGTGAAGGCTCTGACGTTTCCATTCGTGGTGCAGGGTCCGGTTTTACCAAGACAACACTGAACGGTCAGAATGTTGCTTCTACGGGCTGGTTTGTGTTCGAACCGGCGCGCCGGTCGTTTAACTATACCCTGCTGCCATCAGAACTTGTGGGCAGCGTAGAGGTGTATAAGTCCTCACAGGCTGACCTTCTCGAAGGTGGTGTTGGTGGTACGGTTACCGTTAACACGCGCAAGCCGCTGGATATGGATAATTTCAGCATCTATGCTTCTGTCGAAGGGTCGCATCAGGATGATTCTGACAAGATTGACCCGCAAGCATCGGGTTTGTTTAGCTGGAAGAACGATGATGAAACTCTGGGTTTGCTGGTTTCTGGCGTATACCAGAAGCGTAATTTGCAGCGTCAGGGTAACGAAGCATTCTGGGAATGGGGTGCAGGTCCCGTTGCCTTTGAACAGGACCGTGAACGCCGGGCGATCACGGGTACAGTGCAGTACCGCCCCAATGAAAATCTGGACGTAGTTCTGAACTATGTGAATATGGAAATGGCGGCAAACAACACCAACTATGCAATGTGGTTGACCCAGGGCAACACAACATGGAGTGGTGTTGAGGTGCCAGAGGCTGATAAAATCAGCGAAACTCCGGCACGTGGACCGCTTGGGGTTGCTTTCTTCCAGGCGCGCCCAAGGGAAGCAACAATGAAGTCCCGCGTGTATGACATGGATATCACCTATGCGGGTGAAGGCTATGTGTTCGATTTCCAGGTTGGTCGTACAGAGGCTTCTGGCGGCACCGACTTTGAAATGGTTGTCGATGATGGTCTGGCACCTGCACTTAACGGAACGTATGATTTCTTCGGTGGTGAGCAGACGTGGGATACCGGGTCTTTTGATATGAGCACGTATGATCCAGGCACAGTTGTGATGGGTCTTGGTGAAAATTTCAACCGGACACCTAAAAAGGATGCTGAAACATATATTCAGGCAGACTTCGAACGTGATGTTGACTACGGCGTTATAAACAGTATCAAGGTTGGTGCTCGTTATTCCGACCATAATACAAAAAGCCGCCGGTATGTTTACCAGACGGCCGAGGGCTTCGATAATGTCTTTTCTACCGCGGGCCTTCTTGATGGTACCATCGAAGCCGGTGCAGGAAATTATGAATTCCTGAAACTGGATGCCGAGGCGCTGAAAGATTTGGCAAGAGCAGCCATTGTTGGCGAAACAGAAGACCTGGGCGCGTACAGCGAGATCGATGAAAGAAACTTTGCAGCCTATGCAATGGCAACATTTGAAGGGGATGGTTTCCGCGGTAACGCCGGTCTGCGCTGGGTCAATACTGACGCAACGTCGACATATTACCTGGATGGCCAGCAGCAGGAAACTGATGCATCTTACAGCGAGTTTCTGCCTAGCTTCAATATTGCGATTGACGCGGCTGAGGATGTGATCGTCCGTGCGAGTGCGGCCCGCGTTCTGACCCGTCCACAATATGTTGATATGTACGTCAATCCGAATGTGACGGGCACCAACGATGATCTGCCTGCTAACCAGTTCTGGATTGTAGGTAATGTTGGCTTGCAGCCGTTTGTTTCAAACCAGCTGGATCTTTCTGTTGAATGGTACTTTGCCGAAGGCTCAATCCTTTCAGGGGGTATCTTCTTCAAGGATGTGAAGAACTTTGTAACGGTCAATGAATATGAAGTTGGATCGTCTGACATTCCGTTCGATCTTCCTGATCCAGACGAGGCAGCTGCAGGCTGGACCGTGCAGGAACTGGAAAACGGTGGCTCCGCTGATCTGAAGGGCTTCGAGTTGCAGTATCAGCAGGACTACGGTAACGGGTTCGGGTCTATTGTAAACTATACATACACAGACTCTGACGTGTCGCCAGAACAGTTCTCAGATGCTAACCCGGTGGTGACAGACAGTTCCCGTCATGCCTTTAACGTATCTGGTTATTATGAAAATGAACTGTTCAACGTTCGGGCATCCTACAATTACCGTAGCAAATATATGATGCGGGAAGTTGGTGCCTACGGTAACCGCCTGCATAATGGATACGGTAGTCTGGACCTTTCCGGTAAATGGTTTGCCAATGAAAATATTACGGTAAGCCTGGACGTGAACAACCTGCTGAAACAGGACTTCAAACAGTTCGGTAATAATCAGGTTTCTTCACCAAACAGTGGTTTTGCCGATGGGTTCCCACTGTACCAGTATGAAACTGCGCGCCGGATCACGCTCGGTGTAAGCTTCAAATACTAGAAGCTGCAGCAGTAAATCAGGGGGGAGTATGGCTCCCCTCTGTTCTATGCGCAATTATGTGTGCATTTTCCCGCCAAGGGTACTAGCATCATACTTTTCGGGGAAAGGGGATTTTAAAGGCATGTCTATAGTTCCACTGCATTTTGAAAAGCATAAAGATTTAAAAGTTTTGAAGGCTGACTTTTCGCATGTTGCTGATCAGCATATGGCGCCGGTAACCGCCCATGAAATTCCTGCAGCATCTGCGGACTATCCTGTCTTTTTTGTCAAAAATTCAGACACCGGCCAATTTACCACGATTGCCTTGCTAGGGCTTGAACCCGGAGAAAATCTGTTTGTCGATAATAATCAGTGGGACAATACATATGTGCCTGAATTATTTGCAGCTTTTCCCTTCAAGCTAATCCCTGCGGATGATGGCAGTGACCGTGTCACAGTGGCGATCATTGATGACAGCGGCCATGTCAGCACATCCAAGGGAGAGGCCCTGTTCAATGAAGACGGCACAGAAACTCCGTATCTGGCTGGCCGTAAGGAATTGTTGAAACGCACGTATGAACAAAGTGCCATGACCCCCTTGTTTATTCAGGACCTTGTGAAACTGGACCTGTTTGCGGAACGTGCCATGACCTTAAACATTGGAGGGCAGAAGATGACGCTTGACGGTCTGTATTTCGTTGATGAAGACAAATTACGGGCCATCGATGATGAGGCCTTTCTGGACTTGCGTAAACGCGGACTTTTGCCGCTGATTTATGCGCATTTGAATTCACTGCACCAGATGCGCCGTATTCTCTCTCGCAAGCAGCGTCGTGCATCTGGTTAGTGGATAAGATACATGGCAGCAACTGGGGGAAAACAAATAAAATCAGTCCTGATTGTAGGTGGTGGAACCGCCGGTTGGCTCGCCGCCTGTCATCTTGCGAAAAAACTCAATAGTAAAGACCCGGACGGGGTGCAGGTCACTCTGGTCGAATCTCCAAATATTCCGACCATCGGCGTTGGCGAAGGCACGGTGCCCGCCATTCGTAGGTCGCTCCAGTATTTAGGGATTAGTGAAAGCGAATTCATTCAGGCGTGTGACGTCTCTTTTAAGCAAAGTATCAAGTTCCAGGACTGGCTCTTTAACCCTGACGACAGGCGGCATGCCTATCATCATGTTTTTGATTACCCGGTTCAGAACGGATGCGACCTGACCCCTTACTATCTGATGGGGCTGGCAGGGGATGACAGTTATGTGAATACCGTCTCGGTTCAGGGGGGACTTTGTGACGCTGGCTATGGCCCCAAAACGATGACCCACCGGGAATATGAGGGCGTTGTCAGCTATGCCTATCATCTGGATGCAGCCAAATTTGCGGCATTTTTGACAAAACACGCTACCGAAAAGCTTGGTGTTATCCACCAGCTTGCCGATGTCGAGACGGTCACCCTTGGTGACGGCGGCATGATTGCAAGCATTGAGACACCGCAACTGGGAACGATGACTGCAGACCTGTATGTTGACTGCACCGGGTTCCGGTCTTTGCTTCTTGGTGACACGGTGGGTGTCCCTTTCGTCGACAAAAGCGACATATTGTTTGTCGATACGGCCCTGGCGGTGCAAATTCCGTACGGCGACGAAAAAGCAGTGCCGTGCCATACGATTGCAACGGCCAAAGAGGCTGGCTGGATATGGGACATCGGGCTGTTGAACCGGCGGGGCACAGGCTATGTTTATTCGTCCGCGCATACCAGCCACGATGCGGCAGAACAGGTACTGCGAACCTATGCCCGTGAAACGCTGGGCGATCAGGCAGATGATCTTACCCTGCGCCGTATTCCCATGAAGGTAGGCTACCGGCAAAAATTCTGGGAAAAAAATTGTGTCGCGATAGGGCTAAGTCAGGGGTTTGTTGAACCCCTTGAAGCAACGGGTCTTCTGATTTTTGATGCGACGGCCCGCATGATTGCCGAACAGTTCCCAGCGACGCTCGAGGCAATGCCGGCACTGGCCGACCGTTTTAATGCGCGGGTTACCCATACATGGGAAAAGGTGATTGAATTTATCAAGCTCCATTATGTCCTGTCCCGGCGGACAGATTCTGACTTTTGGATAGACAACAGGCGGCCAGAGACAATCCCAGCCGCCCTGCAACAGAATTTGGAAATCTGGCGCCATCAGCCGCCAACTGCCTATGATTTCTCGTCCCGGTTAGAGGTCTTTAATCTCGAGAATTATCTGTATGTGCTGTACGGCATGGATTTCCAGACCAATATGGCCCCGCTGAAAGCGCGCTACAGTATGGACCAGGAAGCGGCAGCAACCATGCAGGCAATCAAAGGGCACCGGCAGCAATTGGCCGGGCAACTTCTACCCCACCGGGAGTTGCTGATGCGGGCGCAGCAGTTTGGTTTTCAAAAGATTTAAAAGGGACAGAGAGATGCACACAGCGGACAGCATGCGTAAAATGGTGATCGTGGGCGGTGGTTCAGCCGGCTGGATGACGGCTCTCTATCTTAATCGTCTGTATAATCACAGCCATAAGAACATTGATATTACGGTCATTGAAAGCCCCGATATTGGTATCATCGGCGTTGGGGAAGCGACGGTTCACAGTGTGCGGTATTTTTTCCGCGGCATGGGCCTTGATGAACATGAACTGCTGCGTGAAACCAATGCAACACTGAAAACCGGCATCATGTTCAAAAACTGGATGAAACCAAATCCAGATGGTTCACAGCATGCCTATTTTCACCCATTTGAAGCGCAAACATCGCCAGCAGTGCTTGATATTTCCAGCCTGTGGATGCTGTCCGGTCGTGCGGGCCAGGAAAGATATGATGAAGGCGTTTGCCTAAGCGCTGGGCTGGCCGCACAAAATCTGGCGCCGAAAAGTGCCCAGTCCCGCCAATATGAAGGGTTGGTGCCGTACGGGTATCATATTGATGCGGTCTTGCTGGCGCGGTATCTGCGCCGTAAGGCGATTGAGGCCGGGGTCACCCATATCGAAGCCACGATCGATGCGGTCGAGACCGAAGGCGAGATGATCAAGGCCGTGACTGCAAATGACAGACGCTTTGACGGCGATATTTTTGTTGATTGTACCGGTTTTCGGTCCCTGCTGATTGGCAAGCTGAAAGACAATAACTGGCAATGCTTCAAAGAGGCCCTTCCCTGCACCAAGGCGGTGGCGCTGCAGCGGGAAATGCCAGATGGGGAAATGCCGCGGTCCTATACAACGGCAACCGCGCTCAGCAACGGTTGGGCGTGGCAGATTGATCTGATCAACCGTCAGGGCACAGGCTATGTGTATGACGGGGACCGGTTATCGGCAGATGAAGCAGAGGCAGAGCTGCGGACATTCTTAGGGCCTGACTCTGCTGTACTGAAATGTACGCACATCAATATGCGGGTTGGCTGCCTGAAGGAATTTTGGGTAGGTAACTGCATTGCCATTGGACTGTCTGGCGGCTTTATCGAGCCGCTTGAATCCACAGGCCTTCATCTGATTAATCTTAGTGCAGGCTTGTTGGCAACGCACCTTGACCGCGGGGAAATAACACAGGATGTCCGCGATAGTTTCAACCGATTGATGAACGGATTTTATCAGGACTTAAAACAGTTTATCGTGCTGCATTACTGCTTGACGGACCGGGATGATACGGATTTTTGGCGTGCGGCCCCAGACACGGTCCATCATACACCCTGGCTTAAAAAGCAGCTGGGAATATGGAAGCATAAAGTCTGCGAATATCATGACCTGGCGGGCAGTTTTTCCACTGTTTTCAGCGATGAAAACTACCGGTACATCCTGTACGGCATGAAACATTACCCCGCTTTGTCCCTGCAGATAGATTTGGGGGAAAGTGAAGAAATATTTGCCCGGGTCAGGGCCTTGTCCGACCGGTTGGCGCATACGGCATTGCCGCACATGGCCTACCTCAAACAAATCAATATGTAATAAACTGCTCTGCACGGAAGAATAGGGGATTAAGTATGCTGGGAAAAACAGCCTGTATTATCGCACTAATGGTTTTAGCGGCTGGATGCACTGACCAGAGTGTACGAGACACTGGTGCAGAAAAGGACGGGGTGTCCGGGCAGCATGCAAGTGCGCACCCCTTGTCTGTTATCCCCTTGCCAGAAGATATTGCATATGAAGCTGGTAAGCCGTTTCAGGTGACAAATGCATGGCGCATCGGGGGGCACAATGAAACGGTGACCGCGTTCAAGCGTATCATGGAAAACAGTCCTTTTGACTTTCAGCCTGACACGACAGACACGCCAGAGATACTCTTTCAGTTGGCAGAAACCGGTCTTGGCTATGAAGGCTATAAACTGGAGGCTAGAGACGGTAAAATCACTGTCGAGGCGGATGCGGCCGCCGGGCTCTATTACGGTGCAGTGACACTGTGGCAGATACTGACCCCTCTGAACGGGACCGAAGTTGTCACCCTTACACCGATGACAATTACAGACCGGCCACGTTTTGGCTGGCGCGGTTTAATGCTGGATGAAGGACGGCACTTTCAGGGCGAGGACTTTGTCAAAAGAATGCTCGACTGGATGAGCCTGCATAAATTTAATCGGTTTCAGTGGCATTTGGTTGATGATCAGGGGTGGCGTCTGGAAATCAAGAAGTATCCGGAACTGACGGCGAAGGGTGCATGGCGGGTGCCGGCGGGGGCGGCTTCGAGGGCAAATATTGATCCTGAAACGGGCGAACCCAAAAAGATCGGCGGCTTTTATACGCAGGAACAAATACGTGACATAGTCGCCTATGCAGCAGAACGACATATTATGATTATCCCGGAAATTGGACTGCCGGGCCATTCGCAGGCACCCACAGCCGTTTATCCGCAGTTTGGAATGTTTGATGCACCGCGCGCTGTTTCCGCCGATTGGGGTATTTTCAAGGACACCTATAATCTTGAAGACCATACCTTTGCCTATCTGGAAGATGTGCTGCGCGAAGTGATGGACTTATTCCCAAGCCCCTATGTTCATATCGGGGGGGATGAGGTGCAAAAGGATCTTTGGGCGAACGACCCGCGCACCCAGGAACTAATGGCCGATAAAGGCATCAAGGATGTTGAAGAAATTCAGTCCTATTTCACCCGGCACTTTGATGGGTTTTTGAACGAACATGGCCGGACGCTTATCGGGTGGGATGAAATTCTGGAAGGGGGCGATATTCACCAGTCTTCTATTGTCATGTCGTGGCGTGGGGAGGCAGGCGGCATCGAAGCGGCCAAGGAAGGGCATGAAGTAATCATGAGCCCGTGGCCCATGATGTATCTGGATATGCACCAGTCCTTGAGCACACGTGAACCAACAGGCAGGCCAGATCGCACATCATTGGTGCCGCTGAAACGGTTATATGATTATGACCCCGTCCCGAACGAACTGACACCTGACCAGGTGGCATTGATTAAGGGCGCACAGGGTAATATCTGGACCGAGCATATGCGGACCAATGATCATGTAATGCATATGACTTTCCCGCGTGCCAGTGCGATTGCGGAAACAGTCTGGTCGCGCCGGGACAAGGACTTCGACGGCTTTGTCGGGCGGCTACCTGCCCAGCTTGCCCGCTATGACAGTTTGGGTATCCGCTATGCGGATGTAGCGTTTGAAGTACAGGCAGATATTGTCGAACTTGCAGACGGCCAGCGTCAGATCACGCTGTCAAACCAACTGGCGGCCGGGAATATTCGTTATACGCTGGACGGCACAGAGGTTACAGCAGACAGTGACCTTTATACTGCACCTGTGGTGGTGGATGCGACGGACCAGCTGCAAGCTTCTACGTTTGTGGATGGACGTATGCTATCTGCGCCGACGGAACGCGGATTGGACCAGATCTCTGTGCGTACCAGAACAGACGATCAACTTGCTGTCTGTGAAAGCGGGTATCATTTAAAACTGGATGATGATTATCCCTACACGGGTCCGCGTGCAGCATTTTCACTGAATATTCTGAACCCTTGCTGGATATATAAGGATGTAAATCTGGAAGGTATTCGCACCGTCGATCTGACGGTTGGCACAATTCCGTTTAATTTCCAGATTGGGGACGACTGGAAAAAAGTGACATTTGACCAGCCACAAACCGAGCATGGCGAACTGAACATATATGCCAACCAGTGTACTGGCGCACCGGTTGTGAGTGTCTCTTTGGCGCCTGTTCAAAGCTCGTTTGGGCTTGTTGATCTGTCTGCAGAGTTGCCTGCGGGACTGGCTGCAGAGGCGCTTTGCTTCCGCTTTGCACGGCCCGCCTTTGACCCCGCTGGTGGCGAAGAGATGCTGTACACGCTTGATAAGGTTGTCTTGCGTTAGGGCGGTATAAAAACGCCACACGGTACAAAAAAAGGCACCCATACGCGGGTGCCTTTTCTTTTGGGGGAAAGCAGGGAGGTGCTTTGTCCCCGGGAACCTTTGCGCCCTGTGGTTCAGGGCGTTCGGCTTGGGTTTATTTCTCCGGGATGCTCATAATATAGTTTTTGGTACGCCAGACAGCGATCAGCATGACCGCAAGACACATGGCACTGATATGATACTCGCCGTACAGAAGGTTGCCGGTGCCAAATAACAGGCTGTAAACGCCTGCTGTCGCCCACAGAGCCGCGATAACACCGGACCGCACTGACTGTTCATCCCCTTCAAGTTCCGAGACCAGTGACGCATCAAACTCGTCCAGAACCTTCTGATCTGTACGTCCTGTAAAGAGCGTGACTGTGATCCAGCCCACAGTCGTGATAGCGACGGAGACGGTGAAAATTTGCCAGTCTGCCCAGCCTTCGGGGCCAAAAAACTGCATATAGATACTGACGCTGAATGAAATGATCATAGCAGATATTTCAGACCAGGCGTTAACCCGGTGCCAGAACCAGCGAACAAGGAACAAGAGGCCTGTCCCTGCCCCTACCGACAGTAGAAGGTTGAAAGCCTGCATGGCGCTTTCCAGCATCAAGGCAAAGACACAGGTGATCGCCATCAGGCAAACCGTCATCAGCCGCCCCATCATGACCTGCTGCTTTGGGGTGGCGTCTGGTTTGATAAAACGCAAATAGACGTCATTAACTGTATAACTGGCCCCCCAGTTCAGGCTGGTCGAGATTGTCGATACATACGCTGCAACAAGCGATGCAACAACAAGGCCCAGCAAACCAGATGGCAGGAATGTAAGCATAGCGGGATACGCCAGGTCATCTTTGATCAGGCTTTCATCCACATGGGGGAGGGCCGTGCGAATACTGTCCAGATCCGGGAATACCACGATGGACGCAAGTGCCACGAGTATCCAGGGCCATGGCCGCAGCGCATAGTGGGCAAAGTTGAAGAAGGTCGTAGCCCCGGCTGCATGCCGTTCGTTTTTGGCTGACAGCATGCGCTGGGCAACATAGCCGCCGCCACCGGGTTCAGCGCCCGGATACCAGGCGGACCACCACTGAACCGCTAACGGAATCAGCAGGAGCGGTATCCACTGGGTTGGGTCGGAAAAGTCGGGCAAGAGGTCCATTTTGCTGATGACGTCCGGCGCGCTTAAAAGTGCGTCAAGACCGCCCACAGATTCGTGGTTTACCGCGTAATAAGCCGCACAAATGGCCCCAATCATAGAAATGACAAACAAAATCATGTCGGTGATCAATACGCCAAGCAAGCCGCCGGCAGCAGAGAAGATAACCGTGACGGTTGCGGCGACAATCACCACAATAATCGGAGAGACATTGAAAAGGACATTACCAAACTTTGTGATGGCCAGTGTCACATTCGCCATGATCATGACATTGAAAAAGACCCCCAGATATATCGCCCGAAACCCGCGCAAAAAGGCAGCGGGTTTGCCGCTGTAGCGTCTTTCGTAGAATTCAATGTCGGTTGTCACACCCAGCCGGCGCCAGAGCTTGGCATAGACACAGGCGGTCAGCATGCCGGTTATCAAAAAGGCCCACCACACCCAGTTAGCAGCAACACCACCCGTGCGGACAAGACCCGTGACCAGGTTGGGGGTATCAGTGGCGAAGGTTGTTGCCACCATGGATGTCCCCAAAAGCCACCAGGGCATATTCCGGCCACCAAGAAAGAAGGAACTACTGTTGGCGCTTGCCCGCTTGCTGACATAAAGCCCAACAAACAATATTGTTAGCAGTACTGCGGCAACAATACTCCAGTCGAAAAGTGTTAACGCCATGAATTTCCCCTCTTAGGTGCTCCTCGTCGGATCGGTGGCTTCCCTTCCGCCAATCCAGCTTTCTTTTATGTCCAGTGATGCGGACAGGCGCAGCATATTTGCCTGCTTGCCAGTCTCCAGTGTGCCGATAGTTTCAGTTAAGCCCAGATATGCCGCAGGAGATGTGCTTGCCATTGCCACTGCGCTCTCCAGCGATATGTCCAGCCAATTAATGCTGTTTCTGACGGCAGAGATCATATCAAGGTCAGACCCGGCAAGCGTACCGTCCGGTCCGGTGCATTTGCCGTCGATGACTTTGATATCTATGCCCTGCAAGCGGAAGGATTTATCTTTTGCGCCGACGCACGGCATAGCGTCAGTTACCAACATCATATGGTGAATGCCCTTGGCGGCGATTGCTGCTTTTAAACTGCCGGGATGCACATGAAAACCGTCGACAATGATGCCGGCGAAACTGCGAGCATACGCAAATGCAGCACCAACCACGCCGGGTTTTCTGCTCTCCATCGGGGTCATCGCATTATACAGATGGGTAAAGCCGCTTAACCCCGCATCCAGCGCGTCCATGGTTTCTTCATAGGTCGCATTGGTGTGGCCCGCTGATACTTTCACACCGCGCTGCACAAGCTTTCGGATCATGTCTGGTGATGTTTGTTCCGGGGCCAGGGTGACGTGTGTCACACCGTGTTTGAGGCTGGACAGAAGATCAATTGCGGCGTCGTCCAACGTGCGGAATTTGTCGGCGTTATGAATGCCTTTCTTCAACGGGTTTAGAAACGGCCCTTCAATATGAATACCTAAGACGCCGGGCACACCCTCTGTGATCGCGGCATCCACAGCCGCGATGGCGGCCGCAGTTTTGTCCAGATCGTCACTGATCAATGTGGGCAGGTATCCCGTTGTGCCAAAGGGACGGTGTGCACGCCCGATTGCCCGGATGGCATCAACAGTGGGGTTGTCGTTGAATAATATGCCGCCGCCGCCGTTTACCTGAATGTCGGTAAAACCCGGGATCAGCATGTCACCTGCCAGATCAATGACGGTATCGGCATCCTGATGGGCTGTTGGGCCAACAGCTGTAATGACGCTGCCTTCAACAAGTAGGGACATGTCTGTTTGAAAACCGACAGGCGTTAAAATCGCCCCTCCTGTGAATGCAATTGTCATTATACTGTCTCTGTCACTTTGTTTAAATGTGGTGGTTTGTCTGGATTATAGCCACGCATGACAGATAAAGCATTGACCATAATGTAAAAACTTTGCACCAGCAAAATCGGGGCAACAGCCGGGTGCCGATCAACAATATATGGAAGATTGACGGCACCATCAAAGTCTTTACCTGCCACCATGACCCGTGCGCCGCGGCCAATGAAATCTTCGACAACGCTGTCGATACTTTCTGCCGTTTGGTCCTCCTGCCGGAATACAAGGATTGGAAAGTCTTGGCCGACAATTGCCATGGGGCCGTGTTTAACCTCGGCCGCGCTGTATGCTTCTGCGTGCAGGCCGGATGTTTCCTTGAATTTAAGCGCAGCTTCCTGCGCAATACCAAAACTTGTACCGCGACCAATGACAAAAAAGTTTCGCGCGTTGGATAGGATTTTTGTCGCAGCAGACCAGTCCAGATCTGCCGCCTGCAGCAAGTCAGTAGATAAATTATCTACAGCAGATAACAGGGGCGCGCTGCGGGACCAGTGCGCAGTGAACTGCAAGATGGCGGCAAGCGTTGCGATGTAGGTTTTCGTCGCAGCGACGCTGTTTTCCGGGCCTGCGTGCAGGGGAATAAAATAATCTGCAAGCGCGGCAAGTGGGCTGTCGGACACATTGACAAAGGCAACAACCAGTGCGCCGGCGTCTTTTGCGGCCTGCGCTGTTGCTACCAAATCCGGGCTGGCCCCTGACTGTGATATGGCGACAAACAATGTGTTGTTCAGTTTCAGTGTGCTTCCATATACTGACCGGACCGAAGGGGCCGCCGAACTTGTGAGAAGACCAACCTGGGTTTCAAACATATATTTCGCGTATGTGGCAGCGTGGTCGGAACTGCCGCGGGCGCAGGTTACAATTGCATGCGGGGGAGAGGCTCTCAACTCAGTAATCAGTTTTTCAATGATGGGAAGATTGGCAGCATATTGATGCGCCACAACCGCACCTGCTTCCCGTGCTTCTTTGTGCATTAAGGTGTCTTGTGCAAAAAGTGTCATGGTCTTTCTAATAGTCCCCGCTTTTATGTCCTGCATACAGAGGTGTGCATCCGGCTGGAAGATTTTCCGTCTCTGCCTATGGACCTCTATGGTTAAGGTTAGATACCGCCATTCAGAAGAATGTGCCGTTTGCCTGTTAGCTGAATACGCAGAAGTATATATGCCCCTGCAGGCTGCATTTCTGTTTTGCAGAACGGTATGCTGTAAACCTCCCAATGCTTTCATACGCAGCACTGACAACGTTGTCAATCATAATGTCAAAAAACAGAACCAAGGGGACATGTGTGGTGCACGCTGGATGTTCAGGCGGGGAGGCAGGAGTTAGCCTGCAGTGCAATCATATCGCATGATTTTTGTGGCAGAACGTCTGATGCTTTGTATAGTAATAAAACCATAGATTTTATGTATATTTTACACAAATATAGGCAAGGTATGGACGAAAGTCTTTATTAACTAAATAGTTTTAGTTTATCTAAGGGCAAGATTTAGGTCTATAGACGTAGGTGTACACTAAGAAATACCTCTTATGATTGTGGGCGGTGGATTTTGTGTCGAATTTTGTGAAACTCATAATGGTTTTCGCCGGGCTTTTGGCGGTAGGTTCCTTCGGTGGGGCCGCAGTTGCGAGTGCCATGCACGGCAAGGAGGTCGTTACATCACCCTCTGCAACAGGGCAGCGAATCATGCCAGACCATCCTGCGGGCAGACAGGCATCTGATGGTACTAGCCCCGAGGGGGCGACGAATACTTCAAGCTTGGGCGGTAAGGCCCCTATAGATCAAGATCCCCCGGTTTTTGATCTCTATGTAGATCACTCGGTTATAGTCACCCCGGATTCAAAGAACATTCAGCAGGTTGCGAGGTTTTTAAAATTCTCTCAAGAGTATCTGGACCGGGTGGGCCTGCGGTACAGAGTGCGGTACCTACCCTGGACACGGATCATGCGGGAGGCAGGAGACGGCAGAAATACGCTGGTCAATGCGCTTATTCGTACAAAGGAGCGCGAGACCGAGTATATATGGCTTAAGAAAATAGAAAGCATGGATTATTATCTGATTGGTGATGCTGCCTTGTCGGTTGAGGACTTGAAACCGATCAATATTTTAAAAGGTAACATTGTTGCGTCCTGTGAATTTAATACGGCACAGTGCGGTATGCTGCAGACAATGGGTTTTCCGGTTAATCGGGTTATTCAGATTTCCAATCTCATACTTGAGAAGGATATCCATCTTTTTAACCGGTTGCGCACCCAGGTTTTTATCTTGCACCAGGATGATCTGCAAGCAGCACAGCGGTTGCCTGTCTGGCGGGAAGGGCCAGAGAAAGCAATTTTGATGCGATTCCCGGATTTGGATATATATCTGGCTGCATCTCGTGCATCTTTATCCAAAGAAGCTGCCGCTTTGCTGACCTCTATTGCAGAGCCTGATTGATCGTCAGATAAACCAGTATAATACCCACTGCATGTAATCTATCTTTAGCGCGTGTGTCTCTGGCCTAAGGAACGCAGGCAGCCTGAGCATCAAAAAAGTCTATGTTTTCAGGTTCGTTTCAGGTTGCGTCGTTACATCTCTCCTTAATTATGGAGAGACAAATGTACAAATTTCATTTGAAAACATTTTGGATTAGTCCTTTGGCGCTATGTGTAGGCGCTGCATTAATGGCCGGTAACGTCATGGCGGCCACAGATTCGGTATCGCAACATGATGAATTGCATGCACCTGATCACGCACAGGTAACCGTTGATAAAACCCTGACCATGGGCGCTGTGATTGATCTGGTTTTTGACCACGTTCCAGAGCAGCATATGGCAAAGGCCCTTGATGCCAAAGGGGATGCCTATAAGGCACAGGCATCGAAGCTTTTTGCCGGGTCACCGGAACTTTCCCTGCGCTATGAGAATGATAGTTTTGCGTCTGACATTGGGCAGCGGGAATACGAAGGTATTTTATCAGCGCCTGTGTGGATGCCAGGGCAAAAGAAATATTCCCGAATTGCCGCCTCGTCGAGCAGGGAGCAAGCCGAACAATATCGTGTCCGTCTGCGCTGGTATGTTGCAGGACAGGTTCGCGAACTTCTGTGGCAGATAAAAATGACTGATCAGTCATACCGTCTGGCAGAGAAAGAACTGGATATGGTTGTTTCCTTCAAAAATCAGGTGGAGCGATCTGTGGCACTTGGGGAACGTTCCAAACAGGAACTTTTGCTTGTAAATCAAACGCTTCTGGAAAAGCAAATGGCCATCAAGGAAGCAGAAAAAGAACTGGTGGACAGCCTTTTGGCCTATCGTTCCTTCACTGGTCTTGATGTAATGCCCCCGGTAAGCAGTGAGACGGTTGCAACGGTTCCTGCAGGGCAGGACACGCCGCCTGTTGCCTACGCTCGCCAGGTGGCAGAAGTGCAGCGGGCTGAGGCAACTGCCGTTAACAAAAAATGGGCAACGGCCCCGACAGTGTCTTTGGGTGTGAAACGCTCCAGAAGCGAATATGGTGTGTCTGCCAGCAATACCGTGAATGTAGGTGTGTCCATCCCGATAGGGGGGCGCGATTATAATGCTAGGGAGCGCGCGGAAGCCGCGAGCGCGCTTGCAGTTGCTGAACGTGATCTAAAGCTGGCGGAACGAGAACAGGCGCTCTTGTTTCATGAGGTAGAGCACGAACTGCAAACCTGTGACCTTCAGGAAAAAGCAGCCAAAGCACACTGGGCAGCGTCAGAGACCGCCCAGTCTTCTGGTAAAAAAGCGTATGAGCTTGGTGAGTACAGTCTAATTGATTTCCTGCGGGTGCAGGAAACTCACCTTGAATCTATTCGTCAGTATGAAATCCAAAAATTGGAATGCGGCCTTGCGGTTGCGCGACACAATCAGGCCAAAGGAGTACTTCCACAATGAACCGTTTTTCTAACATCGTTTCAGTAGCGTCGCTTGCGGGCTTTTTTCTTTTGCCAGCCGCTGGCCTTCAGGCTGAAGAGACTATTTTGCAGATATCGGCCGATCAAATGCGGACCCACAATATAACGACTGCAGCTCCATCAGTTGATACAACGATTTTCAGCCCTGCTTATCCGGCAGAAATTTCGATCGCCAATAATCAGGTGTCAGCAATATCGCCGCTGCATGCGGGGGTGGTCACATCCATGTCCGCGCTTGAAGGTATGCGGGTCGACGCAGGGGATGTTCTGGCCGAAATTGCCAGCCCGGAATTTTTGGAGGAACAGCGTCTGTATCTGGATGCCGTAAGTGCGTTTCGCGCCAGTGAAATCAATTTCCAGCGGGATTTGAAACTGTTTGAAGAGGGCATTATCTCTGAAAAACGCCGTCTGGATGCGCAGTTGGAACGCGATCAGGCCGCGAATAAACTGCGGCAGGCTGAAACCTCCCTGAAATTACAGGGGCTAACGGATGCAGGACTTAAGGCACTGGCCACAGGGGATGCTTTTCATAAAACGCTGTCGCTGAAAGCGCCGTTTGCGGGTGAAATCCTGACACAGACGGCGGACGTGGGCGATAATGTCACGGAAGGTGAGGCGCTCTATACGCTGGGGCAGATGGATGCCTTGTGGGTGCGTATTCATGTGCCGGCCGACATGCGTCCTTTAATTGCCACCGGTGCTGTAGTTCGGCTTGTCAAAGAACAGATCGCAGGCAAGGTTCTGTCGGTTGGACGTATGATCCACGGTGCCGATCAGGGTATTCTTGTGACTGCTGAGATCCGGGAAGGCACTGAAAAGCTTATCCCAGGCCAGTTTACGGCGGCGTCCATTGCGCTTGCAGGTGATGCACGGCATACGCTGAAAGTACCGCGCCAGGCTGTTATCAAGGAAGCGGGCAAGCATTATGTGTTCGTTAAAACCGCCGCAGGCTTCTCTGTTCAGCCAGTCACGCTGATAAGTGAAGAGCCAGACTTCTACGGCATTACCGGAGATATTACGGCGTCCATGGACGTTGCTGTAACGGGTATTGCTGTGCTGAAAGGTATGGTCCAAGGTCTGGGGAGCGAGGAATAATGTTAAAACGCCTTATTCAGTTCTCGCTGGTACAGCGCCTGATCATTCTTTTGTTCGCTGCCCTGATAACAGGGGGTGGCTGGATTGCGGTTCAGGATACACCGATTGATGCTTTTCCTGATGTGTCGACTACACAGGTGAAGGTTATTCTGAAGGCACCGGGCATGACACCGGAAGAGGTGGAAACCCGTATTACGGCACCGGTTGAAGTGGAAATGCTGGGTCTGCCGAAACAGAGCATTTTGCGGTCGATCACTAAATATGCCCTGACCGATATTACGATTGATTTCGAAGAAGGTACGGACATTTACTGGGCGCGTCAGCAGGTCAATGAACGCCTGAGTGCGATCATGGAAGATATGCCAGCAGGTGTGACCGGCGGTATTGCCCCGATGACAACCCCGCTTGGTGAAATGTTCATGTTCTCTATTGACGGGGATACTTTGTCCCTGATGGAGAAACGGTCGCTTCTGGACTGGGTTATTCGTCCTGCCCTTAGAACTGTCCCTGGTGTTGCAGATGTGAACGCTCTTGGCGGACATGTTCGCAGTTTTGAAGTGATCCCGGACATGAAAGCCCTGATGGCCAACCAGATTCCGCTGACGGACTTGATCGCGGCACTGGAGGCCAATAACCAGAATGACGGTGCCGGGCGCCTGAATGACGGTGAAGAAGTGTTGCTGGTACGCACAGGTGGCGCCATTGAAACGCTGGCTGATGTTGGTGATATTATTGTCAAAAGTCATCCGGTGGAACCCGTCCTTGTGCGCGATGTGGCCACAGTTACCCTGGGTGCGATCACCCGTTACGGCGGTGTAACCGAAGCAGGCAAAGGGGAAACGGTACAGGGCCTTGTTCTGGGCCTGCGCGGCGCCAATGCACAGGATGTTGTCCGTGGTAGCCGGGAGATACTGGAATCAATTGAACCCAGCCTGCCGGAAGGCATAAGCCTGCATATCTTCTATGATCGCAGTACCCTGATTGACAAAGCGATTACATCGGTTTCCAAAGCACTTCTGGAAGCGATTGTTCTGGTGTTGGTGCTGTTGGTGATCTTCCTTGGGGATATGCGTGCTGCTCTCTCTGTTGCGGCTATCTTGCCGCTGGCGGCTCTTAGTACGTTTATTATGATGCGCCAGTTTGATATGTCAGCAAACCTGATGAGCCTGGGTGGTCTTGCCATTGCCATTGGTATGCTGGTTGATGCTGCTGTTGTTGTTGTGGAAAATATTGTGACCTATCTGGCGCGCTATAAAAACAGCAATCATACACGCCTGCATTTGATTTACCGGGCCGTGAGCGAAGTATCCGTGCCTGTCACATCGGGGATTACAATCATCATTATCGTTTTCCTGCCGCTCTTGTCGCTGCAGGGGTTGGAAGGAAAACTGTTTGTTCCCGTTGCCATGACAATTGTCTTTGCCCTGTCGGCATCGCTTTTGTTGTCCCTGACCGTTATTCCGGTGATTGCGTCGTTCCTGAAGTTTAATCTGGATCACGAAGAAACCCGACTGGTTAGCTGGTTGCAGCGCCGTTATCAGCCCATGCTGATGTGGTCACTGGATAATACAAAGCCAGTCGCCGTGGGGTCTGCTGTTTTGCTGTTGGTTGCCGGATTCACCTACGCAAATGTCGGCAAAACATTCATGCCTGTGATTGATGAAGGCGATATAATCCTGCAGGCAGAAAAGCTGCCGTCCATCACGCTTGATCAGTCGCTGGAAATTGACATGACTCATCAGCGAATTCTGATGGACCGTATCCCCGAGATTACAGGATATGTTTCCCGTGCCGGGTCCGATGAACTGGGCCTTGACCCAATGGGGCTGAATGAAACAGATGGATTTCTGGTTCTAAAGCCTCAGGATGAATGGTCGGTTGATACGAAGGAAGAGCTGATCGAGAAGATTACCGAGGTTCTGGCAGATTTGCCGGGGGCAGCCTTCAATATCACCCAGCCGATTGATATGCGCGTGTCAGAAATGCTGACCGGAGTTCGCGGCGATATTGCCATCAAGCTTTTTGGTGAAGATCAGGATGTCCTGAACCAGCTTGGAGAACAGGTGATTGATCTTTTGAACGGTATTGACGGTGCAGGTAATGTCTATAAGCCGGCGAACGAAGGCGCCCAGTATTTGCAACTGATGCTGAACCGTACGGAAATTGGACGCCTTGGTCTGAATGTTGAGGATGTTTCCCTGGCACTGCGGGCACAGGTCGAAGGTATTACCGTCGGTACCGTCTATGAAGGTATTCGCCGGACACCGCTTCTGGTGCGCGGCGCACAGGATTTGAAAGATAACCCTGCGCTCTTTAAGGCCCAGTCCATTGTGCTGCCGACGGGCGAAAGCGTTCCAATTGGCCAGATCGCCAGCATTGAACAGGTGGAAGGCCCCGTGTCTATCAAGCGGGAAAAAGGGTCCCGCATGGTAGTTGTGATTGGTAATGTTAAAAACCGTGACCTTGTTGGCTTTGTTGATGAAGCCCGTGCGGCGGTTGATGCACAGATCGCCCTGCCAAGTGGATACTATATTGAATGGGGCGGCCAGTTTGAAAACCAGCAGCGTGCTGCGAAAAGGCTGGGGCTGGTTGTACCGGTTGCTCTTGGTCTGATTTTCCTTTTGTTGTTCTCCACGTTTGGATCGGTTCGTCAGGCACTTCTGGTTTTGTCCAACATTCCTTTTGCCATGACCGGCGGTATCATCGCATTGTGGGCATCCGGGGAGTATTTATCAGTACCAGCGTCCGTGGGCTTTATTGCCCTGCTCGGGATCGCAGTTCTGAACGGTGTTGTGATGATGTCCTACTTTAACCAGCTTAAAGAGACGGGTATGGCCATGATTGATGTGATCCTTACGGGGGCACGCAGGCGACTGCGCCCGGTTTTGATGACGGCAAGCATCGCAGCATTTGGGTTGATACCGCTGTTGTTTGCTACGGGTCCCGGATCGGAAATTCAGCGTCCGCTGGCGATTGTGGTGATTGGCGGGCTTTTCACGTCAACAGTGTTGACACTAATCCTGTTGCCCATTCTTTATCGGTCCTTCGGGTTCAAAGCAGAGTAGTAGGAGCCACTAAGTATGACGACTGTTTTATTATCGCTTAATGTATCTGTTGGCCTTGAAGAGGCGATTGTCGACTGGTTGCTGGAAAGCGCTGATGTTGATGGTTTTAAAAGCCAGCAGGTGTCGGGTCACGGCTCGTCCCTGCATAAATCCTCTGCGCTGGATCAGGTAATGGGCAGGGACCGCAGGGTCGAACTGCAAATTATTCTAGGTGAGGATGCAGCCAGACGGGTTATCAGTAGTTTGAAAGACCAATATACCGGCGCGAATATTTTTTATGCCATTTCGCCCGTGTTGGAATTTGGTTCTTTCTAACGTAACAGTTTTCGCTGGAATCACACGCCGCGTGGTCTTAGTGTCTGATCCATTATAGGAATGGGTAGAACATTGGGGCCAGGTTATGCGTTTGTTGTTGGTAGAGGATGACCCGAAGCTGGGACCGCATCTGCGGAAAGACCTGACCAAGGCCGGCTATGCCGTGGATCTGACCGCTTCTGCTACCGACGGCGAATATATGGGGCAGGAAATCGACTATGATGTCGTTATTCTGGATATTGGCCTGCCGGAGAAAAACGGCATTGAAGTATTGAAAACATGGCGTGCAGCGCATCTGGATACGCCAGTAATTATTCTGTCCGCCCGCAGTAGCTGGGAAGAAAAAGTGACCGGCTTTCAGGCAGGTGCGGACGATTATCTGGCCAAGCCGTTTCACTTTGAAGAATTAACCCAGCGTTTGAATGCGATCCTGCGCCGGTCCCATGGGCCGATTAAAAAACTGACATCTGAGCGCGGTTTTTCCCTTGATCCGGAATCGCAGGAACTGGTTCTTGATACGGGGGCTGTGCACGCATTAACGGGCACGGAATTTAAGCTTCTGCGGTATCTGATGATGAATCCCGGCAAAATTCATTCAAAAACTGCGCTGATGGAACGGGTCTATGATCACGATTCTGACAAAGACAGTAATGTGATCGAAGTATATATCCGCCGTTTGCGCCAAAAACTTCCTGAAGACAGTATCTCTACCAAACGGGGGCAGGGATATTTATTGAATGGATAGGACAGAACAGATATGCGCAGTCTGAAAAACCGCCTGACGACGAATATTCTTATCGTCTCTGTTCTGTTTTATTTGTTCATCATTGGGCTGAATGTTTATTTCTTTAATAGTTTTGGGTCCGAGTTTGTCCGCACCCGGCTGGAGCATGACACCAATACACTTCTGAAGGCACTTAGCGTGGAAACCGCGACAGGCCTGTACACTGTCCAGACCAACGAAATTGACCCCGTTTTTCTGCAAAATCATTCCGGGCATTATTACGAGATAACCATCCATGATCAGACGATCCGGTCGAAATCCATGGGGGATTTTGATATTGAAGTGCTTCCTGTCAGTGACGGTGAAATCACCTTGTCGCTGGTCGATGGTCCTGCGGGTCAGTCGCTCTTGCTATTGAATGGCAGGTACGAATTTGATGAAGAAACACTGCAGATTGCCGTATCGGAGGATTATTCCCCGATTTTTGAAAACCTGAAATGGCTGGGGCTGTTGATCAGTTTGTTATCAGTTGCGGCAATTATTCTTCTTAGTTTGATGCAGCGTTTTGCCGTTGCGCACGGATTGTCGCCGCTTACAAAAACCAAAGATGATCTGGCCAAACTGAACAAAGGTGATCTGCAGCTGATGGCAGAGGATGTCCCGGTGGAGATCATGCCGCTTGTGACAGAGATTAACCAGCTTCTGAAACTGGCTGACAACCGTATTCTCAGGTCTTCCAATGCGATTGGTAATTTGGCGCATAGTCTGAAAACACCGTTGTCACTGCTTGAACATGTGTTGACGTCCGGCGCGCTGGACATCGAAGAAGAAAAGAAAAAAGAGATGCGCGATGCCATCGCCGCTATTCAGTATCAGGTTGAAAGTCAGCTTAGAAAGGCCCGTATTATCGGCCCACTGACGCGGGGGCAAAAGGTCAATATCGCCAAGACACTGACACCACTGATTGAGATGCTCCGCAAGGTTTATGCACGGCGTGATCTGGTCTTTACCCTTGAAATGGACGAAGGGGCAGAATTCTCCGGCGATAGCCACGATATGGTAGAATTGATGGGGAACCTTCTTGATAACGCCTGCAAGTGGGCCAAGGCAGAGGTTGCGATCATTGTAGGCTTGTCAGGGGACGGTACGGTCATAGAGGTTCATGATGATGGTCCAGGCGCAAACCCGCAGGTGTTTTCATCAATGGAACGGCGGGGTGCCAGACTGGATGAATCTGCAGACGGTCACGGTATTGGCCTTTCAATTGTTAAGGAAATTACCACCCTATATAATGCTTCGGTTGCTTTCACCAAATCAGAACGGTTGGGCGGTTTGCAGGTTACAATTACCCTGCCACAGTCATAGACGCTTTCTGCTCCCTACAACTGGGGCAGTGTAGCTGCCGTGATTGAATTCATTTTGCTGAACTGTTTCTTTGGGTATAGTTACCTTGCGGGTAGCAACGGACGGGGGGATACAATGACTGCAGATATTAGACACTCAGCTGGCAGCAAGCACTGTTTATCACTAGATGGGTTTTGGCGCCAAAAGTTCCAGACGGCAGGGGTTGTGGTGCTAGCTTTTGCGGGCATTCTTGCTTCTCCAGTAAAGTCGGAAGCAGCTTCCATTGATATTGTTATGGATACGTCTTTCGCGGACGAAGTTCTGGCAGAGGTATGTTCAAACAAGGAACTGGACCGTGATACCGTTGCGGCATCACCCGTTGTGCAGGATATGCTGGGTCATTATCAGCGGTTTCGAGAGTATTTTACCTTTGATGCCTATTTTGAAGAAAGACAGGCGGCGGCAAACTGTCAAAAAGCTGCGACCAACCATTTTCGTTTTCATCAGATTGTCGACGAACGGGAAGCGATTACAGAAAATCTGCAACAGGTTCGCCGGGTAACGTTCCAGTCCATGATGCCGACACTGCGCAGGTTCAGTCCGTCTGATGCACAGGTGTCGGCCCGTGCCGTACCGGTACTGGGTACGCCGTCTTGTGGTGGGTGGTCCGGATCGGATGCTTTTTTTGTCGATCTGCCGTGTCTGCGCGGGGATGTGTCTGGGTTGAAATATCTGGCGGCACACGAAATCTATCACCTGATCCAGAAAGAATTTATGTATGCGTCGGATGGCAGTAGCTCGGTTGACAAATTTCTGACTGAAATGATGACAGAGGGTAGCGCAACAGCCATTGTCGATTTTGAACAGATTAAAAAGCCTGGCCCCTACAGCCAGATGAATTTACGCCAGAAAAAGACCAATGACCGTCGGATGCCGATTAATTTTGATCTGTTGAATATCGCGGTCAGTCAAATGCAGGCAAATCCGGACGAAGAAACCTACCGGCACCTTTACACGATAGGTATGTCCGGCGCGTATGACGCCCCGATGTACGGTGTTGGGCGCGTCGTTTTCGCCACGGTTGTGAACCATGTGGACAGCAAGACCCTTTTATGCCTGATGAAAAATGACCCGGCTGACATGTTGCTGACATATCAGGGCCTGGCGGATAGGGATACACGGTTCAAAGGATTTGGCCCGGCTGTTCTTGAATATCTGAACAACCGGGATTTCACACCCTGTAAGTCTTAGGCGGACATTTGGCCGTGATAGCCTAGAGGCTTCAGGATACGGTTTTTCCGCTTTTGGGTTTTTTGGCTTTAGCGATTGGACTTGTAATGACGTGATTTTCGATGTGCTGGATAATAGCATCCGCCACATCAATGCCAGATGTCTTTTCAATGCCTTCAAGACCTGGAGAACTGTTAATTTCCAAAACTTTCGGGCCGGATTCTGCACGTATCAGGTCAACACCGGCTACCTTCAGCCCCATGGCTTTGCTAGCCTTGAGGGCAAGGGAGCGTTCTTCCTTGGTGATCCGTACTTTTTTCGCAGATCCACCGGCATGCAGGTTTGACCGGAAGTCATCGTCACCTGCTACCCGCATCATGGATGCCACGACTTTCTTGCCGACGACAAAGCACCGAAGGTCTGAGCCTGCGGCTTCCTTCACAAATTCCTGGGCAATGAAGTTTGCTTCCAGATTCTGGAAGGCGCTGATCACCGCAGAAGCAGCTTTTTTCGTTTCTGCAAGCACCACGCCTTTGCCCTGCGTGCTTTCCAGCAGCTTCAGGACAGTCGGTGCACCGCCAACCAGATCAATCAGGCTGTTGGTGTCCTTGGGCGAATTTGCAAACGCCGTTGTTGGCATTGGAATGCGGTGCCGGGCTAAAATCTGATGTGCTGCCAGCTTATCCCGCGACATGCCGATCGCATCTGCCGTGTTCACGCAGTACGTGCCCATGGCTTCAAACTGTCGGACAACTGCCATGCCGTAGAAGGTTAGCGACGCCCCAATTCGCGGGATGACCGCATCATAGTACGGCAGTGGTTTGCCGTCGTAATGTACGTTGGGACTATGGCTTTGAATATTCAGGTAACAGCGTTTTGTGTCGATCAGTTCAACTTCATGATCATGGGCTTCTGCAGCTTCGACCAGGCGCCGCGTTGAATAAATAGAGGGTGCCCTTGTCAGAATGGCGATACGTAGCGGCCTTTTGATGGGCACAGATTTTTTGTGTTTGGCATACAGGTCGTAGGAAAGTGTCGGCTGCAAAAAGCTTTCGTCAGGTTTGACGGTAATACCTTCAAGTGCAGTTCGCCCCAGAAGCATCCGGTAGGACATACCTTCCCGGTTAGCAAGGGTGACTTCGATGTCCCATGTCTGATCGCCCAGAGTGATTGGCGTCTTGATTACATAGCGCAGTTCGGTTTGACCGTTGGAGGAGGTTACTTCACGTTTATCAATCACGGGAGCCGAACAAAAAACCTCGATTTCCGGTTTTTCTGGAATAGGGTGAATGCCAAATCGGACTTTGGGATTTTTTTCACTGCCGAATGGTTGAATGTTAAAAGCATGCAGCGATGATGTGCGTGCGCCGGTATCCGTTTTAACTTTCAGGGCAGGAATGCCCAGTGAAGGCAACGATACCCATTCTTCCCAACCTACTGAATTTGTTGTCATCTTTACTTCCCTGAACGTGATCTGTAAAAAGATTGGTGGCAATAGCATTAAACCTGCAGGAATGTCACCAAGGAATATCAAGTAACAGGATTTCCTGTTAATGTCCAAAAACTCCCGCATATTCATAAGGGTGCGAGACACAAATATGACGCAAACGACTAAAACGAGAGACGCTTTTAAAATTGGTACGGAATCCGTCAAACCGGGCACCCGCAAGACGGTTCATCTACCGGTCAGCACCAGCCATGATCTGTCGTCTATTTCCTTGCCGGTCCATGTTATTCATGGCCGACGTCCGGGGCCAACGGTGTTTGTCAGCGGTGCAGTCCACGGGGACGAGATCATTGGGGTGGAGGTTATTCGCCGCCTTTTGAACACGAAAAATATTGATGGCTTACGCGGGACCTTGTTGGCGGTTCCGGTGGTGAATTCCTTTGGGTTTGCGAACCATAGCAGGTACCTGCCTGACAGGCGCGACCTGAACCGGTGCTTTCCCGGTAATACGACAGGGTCGCTTGCCGGTCGTCTTGCGCATATTTTCATGAAAGAAGTAGTGGAGCGCTGTGATGTTGGTATTGATATTCATTCGGCTGCTATACACCGCGAGAATTTACCTCAGATCCGGGTTACACCGTCCAGTCTGAATACAATGAAACTGGCACAGGCGTTCGAAGCACCACTGATTTTAACGTCAGCACTGAAAGAAGGCTCGCTCAGGAAAGCCGCACACCAGAAAAAAGTTGATATTCTTCTTTTTGAAGCAGGGGAAGCACTCCGGTTTGATGAATTTGCGGTAAGAATTGGCTTCAGCGGTGTAATGAAGGTTTTACGCGCGCTTGAGATGATCCCGAAAAGCAAGGCACCCAAACATAAGATCAACCCCATACTGTCGACCTCCAGTTTTTGGGTGCGCTCGCCTGCAGGTGGACTACTGAGAACATACCGGTCTCTTGGCGATGTGGTGGAAAAAGGTGATTTGCTTGGTCTGTTGTCTGACACGATGGGCAAGGTCGAGACCGAGATCAACGCCACAGAGGCCGGCGTCATTATTGGCCGGACAAATTTACCAATGGTGCATGAAGGGGATGCGATCTTCCACGTGGCGAAAGTCGCCAAACAGACCGCAGATCATGTCAGTCTGGAGGAATTGGAAGAAGGATTACACCGCGAGCCCCTTTTTGATGAAGACGAGATAATCTAGGGGGATTAATCGTGACGCCGGGATGGCTCGCGGTGCTGCAGGGGTAGAAAACGACACCGGGGGCTGGCATTGAACCCGGTGCCGTATAGCTTTTTCAGGTAAGTTCGCAGCGTTCAGAGGTTAAAAACCGAAAGATTCATCCCGTCTGTTCCGGTAGCGGCGTGCTTGCTTCCGAGATTTTGCCCGACCCATAAATGGATTGTCGGAATAGTCCTCGGCATCTCCACGCTGATTTCTGCGCTGATTGCGCCGATGGTTATCGGCAGTCATCCAATCAGAATAGTCATCACGATCGTACGGGTCAGATAAATTGTTATAATCGCTCATAATCTGTCTCATGTTTAAAACGCCTTACTGGCTGTAAACATAGAGTGCTGCTTATTCTTGAATTTGTAAAACGAATATATTAGATAGTTTATATTGAAATTACAGATAGAAAAGCTCATGGATATCACCTTACTACGTACATTTCTTGCAACCGCTGAAACCGGAAGCTTTCTTGGTGCCGCAGATGTGGTTTGTGTGACCCAGTCAACTGTAAGTACGCGTATTAAAACACTTGAAGACCAGTTAGGGGTTGTCCTCTTTGAGCGCGGGAAGAAAGGGGCTTTCCTAACGCCCGCGGGTCACCGTTTTGTTCCGCATGCAACCGCGCTTGTGCGTGGTTGGGAACAGGCTCGCATGGATGTTGGTGTTTCTGCTGATCACGGTTTTACGTTGCGTGTAGGGGCGCAGGTAAGCCTTTGGGACAGTTATCTGGTACCCTGGCTTGTGTGGATGCGGCGGCAGGCATCCGACATTGCCATTGTTGCTGAAATGAATAATCCGATGAACCTGACAGAATATCTGGTTGGTGGGTCGTATGATTTGATTGTTATGTATCGTCCGCAGTATCGCCCAGGATATGTTGCACAGAAAATTTTTGATGAGGAAATCATTCTTGTGTCTGATCAAGAGCGGGTCATCACCCCTTACAGCGAGGAATATTTCCTGACATACTGGGGGCCTGAATTTCAGGCCGAGCATGCTTTGAACTTCCCTGATTTACGCATTCCGCCCGTATCGCTTGATCTGGGGACGCTGGGTATCGATTATCTTCTGCAGCAGGGCGGTGCGGCCTATTTCCCGCGTCGCAGTGTGCAGGCACTGATCGAAGATAAATTACTGTTCGAAGTGGCAGATGCGCCTGTGTTTCACTATCCGGCCTATGCCATGTATCCAGAAGGACTGGACGACAGAGTTACTCAGATGATCAGAAAAGGACTTGCACTATGTGCGCAGTCACTGGGGCTTGGGTAAAAAGACCCTGCTGCGGCATTATGGCGCTTGTCAGTATGTGTGATTGAAGCGCAGAGTGAACTGCATGGATGTAATATCTTATGAACACGCGACAGATTGCGCCGCATGGGATAGTGATTGCACGCTGCAGGCAGTATCAGATAGACTGCGGCAGAGGTAACAGTCGGTCTGACAAAAAAGGGCAACACCCGGTTTTAGACCACAGCGAAAGGATACAAAGATGGTAGATATTGGTATTGATAAAATTGACCGTGTTGAGATTGCACAGGGACTAAAACACCTTCTAGCTGATAGCTACACACTGTATCTACAGTCACACTTTTTCCATTGGAATGTCACAGGACCTCAATTCCGCGAACTGCATTTGATGTTTGAGGAGCAGTATACGGAACTGGCGCTTGCGGTTGACGAAATTGCAGAACGCATTCGCAGCCTGGGGTTTGCGGCCCCCGGTACATACAAACAGTTCGCCGAGCTGACATCAATTAAGGAAACGGCAAATGTACCTGATCCCGAGGACATGATTTCTACCCTTCTTGTAGGCCACGAACATATTGCCAAATCCTGCAGAACCATGCTGGCATCAGCACAAAAAGTGAATGACGAATCAACTGCCGGGCTCTTATCTGACCGAATGCGGGTCCATGAGAAAACTGCGTGGATGCTACGTTCGATGGAAAATTAAAGGTTTAGCAAGAAATATATCCGGTTAACGATCTATTAATCTCTCCAGAATAGGTTGCATCATCTGTTCTGGAGGGGGTCATGGGCCAGCATTATTTACAACAAGAATTAGTGGACTTGATGAAGTCTGATGCTGGGATTTTCTCCTTTATCGAGAATGCAGCAATCGACGGCATTTGGTTTTGGGATCTTGAGGACCCGGAAAACGAATGGATGAGCCCGAAGTTCTGGCAAACCTTCGGTATTGATCCTGCGACCAAGGAGCATAAAGCCCATGAGTGGCAGCAACTGATTTTCCCGGAAGATTTAGTGTTGGCGCTTGATAACTTCCAAAAGCACGCTGACAACCCTGATCACCCGTATGACCAGATTGTGCGCTACAGACATGCGGACGGTTCTGTTGTCTGGATACGCTGTAGGGGTATTGCCATTCGCCGTGAAGACGGTACGCCCATAAGAATGTTGGGTACGCACAATGACATCACACCGCTGATGGCTGAGCAGGAAAAAACCAACATCCAGATGCGTTCAGAGATACGTTCACGGGAAAAGTCTCTTGAGCAAGCTAAAGAACTGCTACACCGAAAGAACGAGGAAATATCCGCGCTTAATGCTGATTTGAGGGCCTCTTCGGAAAACCAGTCAACTATTTTGGGGGGCATGGCAAGCGCTATTTTGGTGGTGGGACATGATCAACAGATCATGTATGTGAATGCCGCTGCATGCGACATGTTTGGATATTCAGAAGAAGAGTTTCTGAAGGAATCCATTAGCCAGTTGGTGCCGCGCAGTAGTCGGGAGCATCACCATTCACTAGTGGAAGGGTATGCTAAGGCGCCTATGCCCATGGTGATGGGTAATGACAGTAAAGTATACGGCGTTACTAAGTCTGGACATAAGATCGCACTGGAGCTGGCATTGAACCCGATCAGTTTTAATGGGGTTGATGGCGTTCTGGTCAATGCCGTTGATATCAGTGCCCGCGTGAAAGGGCAGCTGCAGCTGGAAAAATTTGCTGCCGCGCTTGAGCGCAGTAATAGCGAGTTGGATGCATTTGCGCGTATTATCGCCCATGATCTGCGTGATCCGATCGGACGGGTTCAGACCCTTGCTGAAGCTATCGAATTGAATTTGAAGAACGACCGTCCTGACAGGGCGCTTGGGATGGTTGATATTTTGAAACAAACATCAGAACATTCGATTGAGCTGATCACTGACTTATATACATACGCGTCCGTTCAGGCCGGTTTGCCAGATGATAGTGCACTTTTGCCTATTTCCCTGCAGGGGTCGCTGAAACAAGCCTTGCATAATGTTGGGGATAAACTTTCCGGTGTCACAATTCATACCGACGATACGGACTGTCAGATAATGGCGACTGAAAGCTTTGTGGTTCAGGTAATTCAAAATATTCTGAGTAATGCTCTGAAATATGGTGCACAGACCGCCCCGGAGATTTCCTGTAAAATCGAAGAAACGCCGGTTTCAGGAATATTGTCGATTACGGATAACGGCCCCGGCATTCCCAAAAAGTCGCTGTTAGAAATATTTCAGCCATTCACAAGGCTTAAAAGTAATGTCCAAAAGCCAGGTCTTGGGCTAGGGCTGGCGACAGCAGAGAAAATCATGACCCATCTGGAGGGCAGGATTTGGTGCGAAAATGCCGAAGAAGGGGGCGCGCGCTTTTGTCTGGAATTTCCGAAGGCAAATAGTCACTAAAACCATTTCTTCCGTCGGAAAAAAATTACCTGCAAGGCAACCAGCACAATCAGGATGCCGCAGAAAATCCAGAATGCATCCGTATTGTCCGCGCCCGGTATGCCGCCAACATTAATGCCCAAAAGTCCGGTCAGGAAGCCAAGAGGCAGGAACACGGCCGCAATGATAGAGAGCACATAGGTATTTTGGTTCATGTGGTCCGCAGCTTTGGCGGCAATCTCGTCTTTGATTAATTGTGCCCGTTCTTTCAGCGCATCGAGATTCTCCAAATATAGGCTTAGTCGGTTCAGACTTTCGTTAATCAAGACCCGGTCAGGGGCCGGTATGGAGCTGATTGTGCCGGTTACCAGACCAGTCAGTGCCTCGCGCTGCGGAACCATATAACGGCGCAACAGGATAACGCGGCGCCTTAGTTCGGTCAGTTCGGCTGCGTCAAGATCATCAGGGGTATCAAGAAACTGCTCTTCAAGCCCCTCCAGTTCTTCCTCGAGGCGGAAGACAGTTGGCTCCATACGGTTGACCAGATTACCAATCAAATCCGCAAGGCATTCATTAACGGATTTAGGACCAGTGCCCTCTTCAAAACTAGCACGCAGATCGTCAACAGCTTTCAGCCGGCGGCGTCTGGTGGTGATCAGGTTTTTGCCGTCGCTCCATAAACGGATAGAAACCATATCTTCGGGCGCCGCCTGATCATTGAGATTAATACCACGCAGGTTCAGGAGGAAACTATCCCCGAAATTGGTGATGCGGGGGCGCGTATCATCAGCCATCAGCGCCGTTATCGCGATATCTGGTACTGCGATGGGCAAGTCTTTAATTAGCTGTGCGGATGTTTCCCCTACCTCAAAGTGACCCCAGAAAGTATTGCCGCTGTTGGCAAGTGCGTTCAGGCCTTCGGCAGGAACGCAGGATTGTGGCTGGTTATCAGCAGTAAAGGCATAGGCACACAGTAAAGACCCGGTCATTTTCTTTCCTCTGGTGGGATCATATGTAAATCCCGTTGCGGGAATGGTATGGTAACGCCGTTTTCCTTGAACTTATACCAGATGGTACGCATGACATCGCTTTTAGGACCACGCCGTCCAAGGGTCACATCCGCTACCCAGAAATACAGTAGGAAATTTACAGAGCTGTCAGCAAACTGATCTACATAGCAGACGGGTTCGGGGTCTTCCATGCAGGTCGGGTGTTCTTTCGCCGCTTCGATCAGCAGTTTATGGACCAGATCAAGATCGGAGTTGTAGGAGACACCAACGGCGATTTCCACACGGCCGTTGCTGTTAGTATAAGTCCAGTTTACCACCCGATTGGTGACAAAGTCCTCGTTCGGTATCATGACTTCTTTGCCGTCAAAGGTTTCAATCAGCGTGTAGCGTGCACTGGTATGGCGGACAAAACCAAATAATCCGTCCTGTAATTCTACCAAATCACCAATTTCAATGGAGTTTTCAAACAGTAAAATCAGACCGGAGATAAAGTTGGAGGTGATTTTTTGCAGGCCAAAACCGATACCAATACCGATGGCACCGCCCAGTATGCCCAAGGTGGCAAGATCAACCCCTAGAATATCCAGAATAATCAGGAACAGGATGAAATAGATAACGATCTGAAGCACTTTGCCCAGAATAGCTTTGCTGCGTGTACCAACATGATTGAGAGATTTGATCTTCTCGTCAGTATAGTCAGTGAACCAGCCAGCGAGCCAGAAGCCGATCGAAACAGTCAACAGCCCTTTCAGGACAAGATAGGCTGATATTCTGGAGTTACCAATAACGTAGGTAAGGTCTTCTGAATCAAGGAAGGCAACAATCGGTTTCAGGTAGCCCAAATAGGCAAGCGTTCCAAAGGCTGCGATCAGGACCAGCAGCAATAGCTTGGCGACCCATGCCTTGGGCCTTACGAATGTTTTCCAAAATAGACTCACAGGGTGCTCCGCTTCTTTTCTCTGACTGTGGCAAATTTCTGCCGTTAGTCAATCAAAATACGTTTAAAATCAAGGCTTATCGGCAGATATACTGATGAAAATCCGTACGTCTTTTCTTTGCGATATTCGCTCTATGACTATGATCTAGTTGTCCCCGTTTGATTTGTGGGTTTTTGTCCTGTACATATCTGCAGTGTGTTGACAGTATTTTACCAGACAGGGACCAACCGTGAGTATGACAGGCCCGCAATCACCGACTGATCGTAAGGATGTGTCTGACAGCCGTGCTGTAGAGATTGCCCCGTGGTTGTTAAAGGCAAAGGTTTCCCCGCCCAAGTATAAATCCCTTGCATTTTTTCGCCCTATGTTGCTCGCGCAACTGGACGAAATTTATCAGAAACCGGTGACACTGGTTGAGGCTCCGGCCGGCTTTGGCAAAAGCACTCTACTGGCATACTGGGCGGCGCAGGCTAGGGAAAAGGGCTATAAAACTGCCTGGGTATCGACAGAGGAAGCCGACGACCCAGAAAACTATATAGCTTATATGGCTTTTGCGTTTCATGTGGCGGGGCTGGATATGTCTGCGCATGGTCTTTTGTCCCCACAGTTCAAAGGGGACAATCAGGTAAATTATGAATTGAATGCCTTCATCGGCGGCATTGAACGCAGTGAAACGCCTTCAATTTTGAT
This sequence comes from Kordiimonas sediminis, assembly GCF_014656395.1. GTDB lineage: Bacteria > Pseudomonadota > Alphaproteobacteria > Sphingomonadales > Kordiimonadaceae > Kordiimonas_A > Kordiimonas_A sediminis. Next base: position 498,938 of record NZ_BNCI01000001.1, on the reverse strand, counting down.
CCTGGATGATTTTGAGCGTGCGCCAGCTGAAATCGTAGACCGTGTTGTTGCACGGCTGCTTGATAATCTGCCGGATAATCTGCATCTGATTATTGCTTGTCGCCAGAATCCAGGCTTGTCTCTGTCGCGACAGGAAATCGGGGGTGACCTGAAACGGATCAACGCTGAGACGCTGCGTATGGGACCGGATGAAGTGCAGAAGTTCTTCGGGGATACACTTGGCGATGATGAAGCACAGTCGATTACGGACCGAACGGCGGGTTGGCCTGTTGTAATCCAGTTGCTGAAATCCATCAGCACTGACAGCCCTTCCGAGCGGCAGAAACAGCTTGACCGTTTTACAGGTGCGAGCGATCAGGCTGCAGCCTATTTCAGCGAACAGCTTTTTGACCGGTTGGGACAGGAAGAGCGTGCGTTCCTTGAAGATATTTCAATCCTTGAACGTGTGTCGCCAGAGGCAGGAAACTATCTCCGGCAGCGGGAGGATACCCATGCCTTAATGGCCTCTTTGTCTGCGCTGGATAGTCTGTTCCCGGAGGTGGAAGCAGGGGCGCAGGAAAGACGACTGCACCCGCTACTGCGTGAATATCTGCAAAAATCACTGGCTACGACAAACCTGTCACGATTCAACGATCTGCATATCAGGGCGGCATCGTGGTATTTTGACCGCTCTGAAATCAATCGTGCCATTGATCATGCCCGGCGTGCCGGTGATGAACAGCTGGCAGGTGATTTTGTTGAGCGGGTCAAAGGGCTGCAAATCTGGATCAATGAGGGTATGGACCGTTTGGAAGGCTTGATGGCTAAATTGTCGCCCGACATTCTGGACACCTATCCGCGCCTGATTCTGGCCCGTGCAATCATTGAAATGAAAAAGGGACATATCCGCGCAGCACGCCATTTTCAGGAAAAAGCATCGATTGTATCCCGTGGTTTTACCCAGGACCGTTCCGGCGGTAGCGGTAAAATGCTGCTGACGGACCGGTATCTGACGGAAACATTATTGCTGGGCTATAGTTGTTTGCCTTTTCATCAGCATTTGTCCCATACCTCGGTCAAGGTCGTACTGGAAAATGCCGGAGAGGATCACACGATCCGCGGCTATATTATTACCATTGACTGTTTGTCCATGCAGCAAATTGGCCAGTTTGAACTGTCGAAGCAGGCCAGCATTCAGGCGATCAAAGAATATCAGCTGGCGCAGTCATTTTATGGTGAGCTGTTCATCTATATTCACACTGGCATGGTTGCACTGGCAGAAGGCAATCTGGCAGAGGTTAAAAAGAAATACGCCAAGGCAACGTCCATGGCGCGGGATAATTTTCCAGCAGACGTGGGGCTTGCCTGCATTCTGGACGCTATATGGGCGGAATATCATCTCGAAATCGGGGATTTGGCTGCGGCGCGCCGTCATTTACAGCGGGTGCCAGCAACCCTTGAGAACAGGGAAGCATGGTTTGATATTTATATGGCCAGTTACCGGACTGTTGTCGCGACGAAGGTTGCGTCCGGTGATACGGACGGTCTGGACCGTTTTTTCCAAGCCGTTCTTGACCATACCCGGCGCGAAGACTTGGAACTGCTGGAACAGTATGTTCAGGCGCTTAGAGTTTCTGCCTATCTGGATTTGGGACAACTCGACAGAGCTTTGGACATATACAGAGACTGGGGAGCGGATCACACGATCAAGTCTTTGGTCTGGCGTGAGCAGGAAACGTTAGCGGTTGCGCATGCCCGTATTCTGGTCAAGCAGGGACGAAATCAAGTCAGCAGGGACGTGCTGGATACCTTCATCACGGCAGCACAAAAGCAAGGAAACGTGCGCAATTATGTTGTTGGACTTTGCTGGCGGTTGCGATTGTTTGCGGCGTCGGAGCCTATAGAGGATGTTATCCGTGACCTGACTGCTGTTACAGAGCGGGTTCCCTGTCCGTCCCAATATCAGATTGCGACCATTTTGGGACGCAGAGCCGACAGTCTGTGTGCTGCCCTGAGTGCAGCAGGCGACCGTTCTGATGTGCAGCCGCTGTTGACCTACCTGCAAGAGATAGAAGGAAACTATGCCTCGGCTGGGGATAGTCCCGTGCAGTTCAGTCCGCGCGAACAGGAGGTGCTGGCGCAGCTTGTCACGGGGCTGTCGGATAAGGAAATTGCCCGAGTCCTAGACGTTACCCCACATGCAGTACGGTATCATCTGAAAAATATTTACGCCAAAACCGGTGCGAGAAATCGAATGGAGGCGGCTGGTCATTATACAAGACACCGTCATCAGGATGATTAACAGCACCGAACGTGCTCTTTCAGCCCTTGAAAACCCTATGATTGCACTGCGCACCTACTAATAATGGTAGGTGTAGAATTTCCACCCTTTTTCCGTCCCCTACTCAAGAAAGCTGCCGCCTACTCATTCGTACGTTTGCAATTAATCGAATGCACTAATTTACTAGGTTCAGGATTTCTTGCTTTGTGCAAGTCAACTAACCGGGAACAGGAAGAGAAGTGTAATGCGTATTGGTGTAGACGTTGGTGGAACCAACACAGACGCAGTGTTGATGGATGGCGCAAAGGTTCTTGCCGCCTGTAAAATGCCGACAACCAAAAATGTGAGCGACGGCATTGTAAATGCCATAACAAAAATTCTGAAAGATGGTGAGGTTTCCCCGGCTGATGTACGGGCGGTAATGATCGGTACAACCCACTTTACCAACGCATTTGTTCAGCGCCGGGAATTGTTGCATGTGGGTATATTGCGTCTTGCGCTGCCTGCCAGCCGTGCACTGCCGCCGATGATCGACTGGCCCAAAGATATTGCTGACGCGGTTTATGGCAGCCATTACCTTGTGAAGGGTGGTTATCAGTATGATGGTCGGATCAATAGCGAGCTTGATGAAGACGCAATCATCGCCGCTGCCCGCGAGATGAAAGTTGCAGGCATTCGCGCTGTCTCTATCTCTGGGGTTTTCTCGCCTGTTAATAATGAAATGGAAGAACGCGCCGCCGAGATCATTCAGGACATAATTCCTGATGTAGCGATCACTTTATCCTGCCGTTTGGGCCGCATTGGCCTATTGGAGCGGGAAAATGCAGGCATTATGAATGCGGCTCTTGCTGATCTGGCAAAAAATGTTGTTGCTTCTTTCCGGTCTGCACTTGCGGATTTGAATATTACCGCTCCCTTTTACATTAGTCAGAACGACGGCACTTTGATGCAGGCATCGCAGGTGGAAAAATATCCTGTCCTGACATTCTCTAGCGGCCCGACAAATTCCATGCGCGGCGCGGCTTACCTGTCGGGTGCGAAGGATGCACTGGTGGCTGATATTGGCGGTACAACAACGGATATCGGCATGCTGTCCAATGGGTTCCCACGCGAATCTTCCATCGCGGTTGATATTGGCGGTGTACGCACCAACTTCCGAATGCCGGATGTTTTTGCGCTGGGGCTGGGCGGTGGTTCCATTGTCGAAGCTGACCCTGATGTACGGGTCGGGCCACAGTCTGTTGGCTACCGGCTACTTGAAGATGCGCTGGTTTTCGGGGGTGACACGGTCACATCGTCCGATATTGCTGTTGCGGCAGGCTATGCCGACTTCGGTGATAAATCGAAAGTCCAGCATCTGGCACCAGACTTTGTCGCCAAGGCGGTTGACGTCATACATGCCATCGTTACAGACGGTGTGGACAGAATGAAAACAAGTGCGGCGGAGATGCCGCTTATTCTTGTGGGCGGCGGGTCTGTCCTGATTAACCGTGATATCGCAGGTACGTCGGAGGTTATCATCCCCGAGAACGCTGGTGTTGCCAATGCGATCGGTGCATCCATTGCCCAAATCGGCGGGGAAGTGGACCGGGTCTATTCATACGAAAATATGGGCCGGGAAGCGGCGATTGAAGCCGCGAAACAAGAAGCCAAAGACAATGCGATTGCCGGCGGTGCAATCCCTGAAACTGTCGAAATTATTGATCTTGAAGAACTCCCTCTTGCCTATGTGCCGGGTGGATCAGTCAGGCTGCGCGTAAAAGCAGCGGGCGATTTGAAGATATAAACGGGTGGCAAGGATAAGACTATGAAACTGCAAGTAACAGATATGGAAGATTTGGCACGGGGTGCCGCATTTTTGGGAACCGGTGGCGGGGGTGATCCTTATATCGGGCGCCTTCTGGCACAGGCAGCCATTGGCGAGTTTGGCATGCCGGAAGTAGTAGAGCCCGAAGATGTCCCTGATGATGCAACTGTCTTTACAGCGGCAATGCTCGGTGCGCCGACCGTGCTGATTGAAAAGGCGGCTAACGGCGAGGATATCGACCTTGCACTGAAGCGGTTGTCACAGCGTACAGGCAAGACGCCGGATTATATTATGCCGATTGAAATCGGTGGACTGAATTCCATGATTCCAATTCTGGCGGCTGCCCGTGCTGGTCTACCGCTGATCAATGCGGACGGAATGGGCCGCGCTTTCCCGGAAATCCAGATGGTGACGTTCAATGTCTACGGTATTGAACCATGCCCGGCTGCTATTGTGGACGAACATTTGAATTCTGCGATTATTGAGGCAAACGGTGCCAAGCAGGCCGAAGATCTTGTGCGGGCGGTCGCCATTCAGATGGGGTTGTCGACACTTGTTTCTGTGTACCCCATGACGGGTAAGGATGTGAAGGCTTACGGTGTTCACCGGACCTTGACACTGGCGCTTGAAATTGGGCGCGCTATTCGCACGGGCCGCGAATCCGGTGATCCGGTGGCGTCGCTATTGTCCTATTTACGGACGACAGAATATTACAATAAATGTGCCGTATTGTTTGACGGCAAGATCACGGATATACGCCGGGAAACCACGCGCGGATTTGCGATTGGACACTGTGATGTAGAGGCGTTGGACGGGTCCGGTGAAACCATGAACATTTTATTCCAGAATGAATTTCTTATCGCGAAAAAAGGCGACAAGACGATGACCCTCGTGCCTGACCTTATTTGTGTGGTTGACCGGGAAACAGCAGAGCCGATCACAACCGAAGGGCTGAAATATGGTCAGCGGATCAAGGTCATTGGTGTTAGTGCCGCAGCCATCATGCGCACTCCGGAATCGCTGGATGTATTTGGACCGCAGGCGTTTGGCATCGACGAGCCATTCACCACGATCGAAGACTTGAATAACCTTTAAAAAAACAGAGCAAAGTGCGTGCACCGTCACGTGTAAACAGGGAGACCTAGAGTGAAAAACAGAAACCTGACCCGAGTTTTATTAAGTAGTCTGGCGGCGGGTGCCAGTCTGGCAGTATTGCCGCCTGTTCAGGCCGACGATACTGGCATCGTTCTGGAGGAAATTGTTGTTACATCCCGTAAACGGGCGGAAAGCCTGCAGGATGTTCCGGATTCTGTAACAGCCTTTGGTGCAAGCACAATCGAACGGGCCGGCATTGATGATGTCCAGGACTTCATTGATATGACACCGAACATCATGATGCGGGAAACGTTCCGGGCGGGTGTTACTTTTATCAGTATCCGCGGCATCAGTACAGGTCAGCAGGGCTGGCCGCCAATCACCTATGTGGTGGACGGTGTTCAGTCCGGTTCGCTTGACGCAATTAACCAGGGATCACTGGTTGATATCGAGCGTATCGAAGTGCTGAAAGGCCCGCAAGGTGCACTGTACGGTGCGGGCGCGATTGCCGGGGCGATCAATGTTGTTACCAAAAAGCCAACGAACGAACGCGAATATGCGGTTAAGGCAAGTTACGCCAAAGGCAATGATCTGAAACTGTCCGGCATGGCAAGTGGCCCGATTGTGGAAGACAAAGTCCTGTACCGTCTAAACGCTTATTATAATAAATCAGATGGTCTGATCGACAGCACAGACGGTGTTGACCTGGATTTTGAAGAGCAGGTAACGCTGCGTGGTCGCCTTCTTTTCAATCTGTCGGATGATATCGAGCTGGACGTCAAAGGTGAATACACAGATGTTGAAGCTGGTGCAGCCTATCAGGAGAAACTGCCAAGCGCTGATCTGATTGAAACGTTTGACGACAACTGGGGCACCCCGGAACGTGGTCTGATTGGTTATGAAAATCGTCAGTTGATCAATTTCTCTGCCAAGCTGGATTGGCAGCTTGATTTCGGTACGCTGACAGCTGTTGGTGGATATAGCGATATCGAACAGGACCTGTTTGCGACGGCCTCTTGGGGCAAACCACCTACGGCGTCTATCTTTGGCCCGGTTGGCGGCCCTGATGATGCGTTTGAAGATGCGTTTCAGGATCTGGCAGATAATTTTGAGACAACAACATTCGACATTCGTCTGACGTCTAATTCTGATCAGGACTTACGCTGGATGTTCGGTGCGTCCTATCTGGACCGTACTGTGCTGAACGTCCTGGGTGTTGGGATGATGACAGGTGGTACAAACCGCGAAAATCTGGAAGGCGTTTATTTCCTGAACCGTCCGGATGTGCGGAAAGCTGAAATGTGGGGTCTCTATGGTCAGTTGAACTATGACATTACAGAGGACCTTGAACTGACAGTTGCAGGTCGTTATGACGAAAATAACTATAATTCAACAACATACACTGACCGCACCCTTACAGAGGTTGTACAGCTTGTAAATCCGGAGGGTGACCTGGTTGATACGCTGAAGGCAACGGACAATAAGTTCCAGCCGAAGGTTCAGTTGTCATATAATTTCAGTGACGATGTGATGGGTTATGCGACCTATGCGACCGGTTTCCGGACAGGCTTCTTTGCCACAGGCAACCTGACCCTGCCAGAGACAACGAAAAACTATGAAGTTGGTTTCAAAAGCACGCTTGCTGATGGCCGGGTTCGTCTGAATGGTGCATTGTTCCATATTGATTATTCTGATCAGCAGTTCACCTTCATTCTGGCGGAGCCTCCATTCCGTGACACCACAAACATTCCGTCTACCAATATTGACGGTATGGAAGTGGAAATCACAGCAGCCCTGACCGAAAGCCTGGAGCTTAGCGGTGGTATTGGTGTGGTCGATGCGGACGTTGCGGACGGTACAACTGCGCCGACGGTTCCGAACTATACAGCGAACCTGTCTGCAAGTTACACCCAGCCGATTAACGACGAGTATGATTTCCTTGCCCGCGTTGATTACCGCAAGCAGGGCAGATTCTACATGGATGCTGCCAATGCCTATAAGGTTACGGCCAAGGATTATGTCGACGCACGAATTTCCCTGCGCTCAGAGCAGTGGTTGTTCGGTCTGTTCGTTGACAATCTGACCAACGAGCGTCAGCCAAACAGCTTCACAGACTTTGGTATTGGATTTGTACGGGCGGTCAACAAGCCTCGTTCGTACGGCATTGAAGCGTCTTATAAGTTCTAAGTAGCTAAAAAGTTCAGAGTATTGACGCTTTAATATCCAAACCTCGTGCGGCCCGTTTTGTTCTGTTTATCCGGGCCGCACACCCCCTTCTTTTGTCTGATGCCAAAGGTGACACCGCACAATGAGTACCGACCTTCTTGATACTGTCTCTACCAACCATGCGCGGGAACCGGTACCAGAGTCCGAACGTGTATCAGGCCTTCGGATGGCTGTTATCATTGTTGGTATTGCCATTACGCTGCCTGCTTTCCTGATTGGATCACAGACCCTTGCCGCACTGGGTGCCGTGGACGGTATTCTGGCAATTGGCGGGGCTGGCATCATCCTGGCGATCATTGCAGGACTGACCATGACAATTGCAGCAAATACGCATTTGCCAACAGGTCAAATCCTGATCGCTTCCTTTGGCCGTATTGGGGCCAAACTTGTTTCATTCTTTATCGGGGTGACGCTTCTAGGCTGGTTTGGCTTTACGGTCAGCCTTTTTGCGGATGCCTGTTACCATGCCTCGATGGCTGCGTTTGACGCCTCTTTGCCGCAGTGGGTTTATTCCGTTCTAGGCGGATTATTAATGATCGGCACCACGATCTTCGGCTTTAAGGCCATGGATAAACTCAGCAGGCTGGCGGTTCCTGTTCTTGTTCTTCTTCTGGTGTGGGCATCCTACGCTATTTTAAGTGATTATTCGCTCCCGGATATTTTCTCGATGCAGGGGTCGGGTGCTGGTCCTCTTGCCAAAATCGGGGCCGCGATGTCGGCGCTGGTGGGCGGGTTTATGGTCGGTGTTACCATCAGCCCCGATTATGCGCGTTTTGCCCGGTCGAAATCAGATGCGGCAACCGCATCGGTCCTTAGTTACGGTTTTGGGTATCAGGCCGTTTTGATTGTCGCGGGTTTGCCTGCCCTTGTGATTGGATCCCATGACTTTGTCGGCAATCTGGCGGCAATTGGCCTTGGCGTGCCGGCGGTGATTATTGTGATTTTTGCTACATGGACCACCAATGTGTCCAATCTTTATTCTACTTCGCTTGGTTTTGCCCAGATATTTACGACAAAGCGGGAATGGTTGATCCCGTTTGTTGCCGGCAGTGTTGGCACGCTTGGCGCCCTTCTTGGTATCATGGACCATTTTGTCAGTTTTCTATTGTTCCTGGGAATTGCAGTGCCGCCAGTGTGCGGGGTGTTTTTGGCGGATTATTATATCGTGCACAGGCACGGCACGTATCAGGATGCTGTGGCGCGTGCGCCAGCTATTGCACCTGCAGCCCTTATCGCCTGGCTTGGGGCAACTGGCCTGACGTTGTGGCTGGACGGTCAATCTATTTCATTAACGAAAATTGCCGCCGTAGATGCGATCCTTATGTCCGCCCTTCTTTATGTTGTGTTTGCAAAACTAATGTCTTCGCAGCGAGCGGTTCCATCCCAGTTGTAGGAGTTTTCGATGGTAAAAATTATTCATATGCAGGAAAGCCTGAAAGACGGGGAAAGCCCAACATCAGGCATGATGTTATCCGAGGCATTTGATCTGCCGGTTAACCAGGCAACGCTGAAAACGGGTTTTGCATCTTTTAAGGCAGATGTACGCCAGCCACCGGAAGGTCTGGTCTCTCGCGAGGAAGTAGAGATTTCCCTGATTCTGTCTGGAGACACGGAACTTTATACGCCAGACAGGACCTATGTTTTGAAAGCCGGTGATCTGGTGATGATCCCGCCGGGGGTGCCCAACGCGGCAAAAGCCCTGACCGATTTAACCGTTTATTACATGTTGTGCGGCTAGGGGCCGCGAGAGAGGATTAATTATGCGAGTAGCCTCCGATGTGGGCGGTACTTTTACCGACCTGGTATATTGTGACTTTGATGCTGAAACCGGCAAAGCGGGCGAGATTAAAATCGCCAAGGCGCACACAACACCGCCTAATTTTGAGGACGGTGTTTTAAATGCGGTGGAGAAGGCTGGTATTAATCCGGCTGAGATTGATTTTTTTGCGCATGGTTCAACGGTTGTCATCAATGCCCTTACAGAACGTAAGGGGGTCAAGACGGGCCTGTTGACAACTGCCGGGTTCCGCGATGTGCTTGAGATCGCCCGCGGCAATCGGCCTGATTTGTTCAACCTGGCCTTCCAGAAGCCCGCTCCGTTTGTTGAACGGCATCTGCGCCGCGAAGTGCAGGAGCGTACCTGCTATCAGGGGCAGGTTGAAACCCCGGCGGATTTGTCCGGGCTTGCGGCAACACTCGATTATTTCAAAAAAGAAGGGGTGGAGGCAATTGCGATTTGTTTTCTGCATGCCTACCTGAATCCTGCGAACGAGCAGGCTGTCGCCGACGAGATTAAAAACCTGTGGCCGGACGTTTCTGTGATCGCCTCGCATGAGATCAGTCGGGAATGGCGCGAATATGAGCGCACCAACACAACTGTGCTTTCTGCCTATGTGCATCCGATTGCAGAAACCTACATCCAGCGTCTGGAAAACAAGCTCGCTGACAAGGGCTTTGGTGGCTCCCTCTATATGATGCAGTCGAACGGCGGTATTTCCACCGCCAGTGCGGCGAAGAAGAACCCAATTACCATGGTGGAAAGTGGACCGGCCAGTGGTATCCACGCGGCGGCCTGTCTTGGTGAAATTACCGGACATAAAAACCTGATCGTTCTTGATATCGGCGGCACGACTGCAAAATGTACCCTGATCGAAGATGGTCATGTACGTGTCAGCACCAATTATTATATTGAAAAAGATCATAAGTCGCCGGGGTATCCCATCCAGACGCCTGTCTCGGAAATCGTGGAAATCGGAAATGGTGGCGGTTCTATTGCCTGGCTTGACGCAGGCGGGAAAATGCATGTTGGCCCCCACAGTGCGGGTGCACGGCCGGGACCTGCTGCGTATGGTCAGGGCGGTGACAAGCCAACGACAACCGATGCCAACCTTGTGCTGGGCCGGATTGATCCGAAAAGTTTCGTCGGCGGGGACCTGGAGCCTGACTGGACCGCGCTTGAAAATGCCTTTGCACCACTGTGTGAAGGGTTGGGCGCCTCGCAGGAGGAAGTCGCACGCGGCGTGATCCGGATTGCCAATGCCAATATGGTCAATGCCCTGCGCCTAGTGTCCGTCAATAAAGGCTATGACCCCAGGGATTTTGCGCTGATTGCCTTTGGTGGTGGCGGGGCGATGCATGCAGTTGCACTGGCGGATGAATTGAATATTCCGCATGTGATTGTTCCTGTGAATAGTTCTGTTTTCTCTGCATGGGGCATGTTGATGACAGACCTGCGCCGTGATTATATCCGAACGGCCCCAATGGCGTTTGACGATGACCATGCGGCATTGATTGCCGACCGGTTCTCTGCCTTGATGCAGGAAGCGACCAGTGAGTTTGCCGAAGACGAAGCTGACGGTACTTCCTTGATATTTACGCCGTATGTGGATGCACGGTATGTGGGGCAGGAACATACTGTTAAAATCCCTGTCGCCTACACAGCAGACGGATCCGTAGATACTCTCAGGTCGCTTGCTGCCTTCCATGAGACGTACGAGCGAGAGTTTACCTACCGTCTCGATTTATCGGTGGAGATTGTAAATCTGCATCTGGTGGCGTCCAAGCCGGTTGCCAAGGCAAATCCGGTGGCGCGGCCAGTGACCGGCGCCAAAATTGAGGATGTGATCCTGCACACTCGGTCGGTTGATTTTGATGAACACGGGCTTCACGAGGCAACTATCTATGATGGCTTGCGGCTGGAAACCGGGATGGAACTTTCTGGTCCTGCGGTTATTCAGGAGCCGTCCGTTACGCTGGTTGTGCCACCGGCGCATACCGCCTGTGTTGATGCATACGGCAATTATCACATCCACGCTGAACCTGCTGGTAAAGGGGAATAATCATGACCGATATTTTCACACGTGAAATCATCAAGGATGCTCTTCAGGCAATTGGGGATGAGATGTTCAGCGCGATGATCCGCACATCCATGAGCCCGATCATCTATGAGACAACAGACTTTGCCGTTGGTGTGACCGATACTAAAGGCAATTTGATCGCGCAGGGGAACGGTGTGGCAGCCTTTTTGGCAACACTGGATACGGCGGTTCAAAGCCTGCTGGAACATCATCCGGCCAAGACGCTGAAAGAAGGCGATCTTTTCATCACCAACAACCCATATGAGGGGGGCGGCACGCATTTGTCAGATGTGGTGATCATTCTCCCGGTATTTTTTGAAGGGGAATTGGTTGCTTTCACGGTAAACAAAGCACACTGGATGGAAGTGGGCGGTACATTCCCAGGGTCTGTTTCTACCACCTCGACAGAGATCTATCAGGAAGGGCTACGCTTTTCTTTCCTGCGTCTGTATGACGGCGGTAAGGCGAATGAAAGTTTGATCCAGTTGATCCGGGACAATGTGCGCCTGCCTGACAGTACAATCGGTGATATGCAGGCGGGGATTGCGGCCGCGCGTGTTGGCGCGGCGCGTATCACGGAAATTGCCAAAAAATATGGCAAAGACGGTATGGCAGATGCGATCGAAGATTTGCTGGATTACGGGGAACGCATGACCCGTCTAGAGCTGGCAAAGCTACCGAACGGTACCTGGCAGGCAGAAGATATCGTCGAGGAAGATGGTTTGGGTAACGGGCCTTTTACGCTGAAAGTTTCTGTGACCATCAAGGATGATGAAGTGATTGCAGACTTCACCGGTACCAGCGATCAGGCCAAGGGGCCGATCAACTGTTCCTATACCGGGCTTGCAACAGGGGCGCGGACGGTTCTCAAGGCTATGACCAATCCGGATATTCCGGCCAATGGTGGCAGTTTTCGTCCGCTGACGGTAATCTGTCCGCCCGGCACGGTTATTTCTGCACAGGCGCCCGCGCCGGTATCTATTTACTATGAACCACTGATTGCAGCGATTGAAGTCATGTGGAAGGCTTTGCAGCCAATCCTGCCGTCACGCTTACCGGTTGGGCACCAGCGCACCGTTGGGGCAACCTTCATTTCAGGCACGCACCCTGCAACCGGGGATCTGTTTGTAATGGGCGAGCCTCTTGTCGGTGGATGGGGTGCCACAGCAGACCATGACGGCGACAGCGGGCAGTTCTGCTGCGGTAACGGCGAGACATATAATATCCCTGTAGAGCTTGCGGAAAGTCGGTACGGATTTCAGGTAACGCGCTACAGTTTTGATGAACGCGAAGGCGGTGCCGGGAAGTTCCGCGGTGGTAAAGGTGTTGTGCTGGACTATAAGATCACTGCAGATGATGCTGCGCTTACCTATTCTGCCTGCCGGACCACGACCAGACCGTGGGGCACAGATGGTGGTCTTGAAGGGACGCTAAACGGTGTGACGGTCTTCCGTGCAGACGGGACGGAGGAAGCGCATACCATGGTCAACAATCTTGCCCTTGGTAAAGGGGATACGGTACGACTGGTCAGCGCAACAGGCGGCGGCTATGGTAATCCGGCTGAGCGCCCGCGCGAAGCAGTAGCCGCAGATTTGAAGAATGGGTTTATCACGCCGCATGAGGCGGAGAACCTGTATGGAATGAAGGTATAACTATGACTACCGGGACCGGGGGTGTCGCCCATAACGCACCAAACGCCATCGTATGGGATAACCATGCCTGTATGCCCCTGCGCCCGGGTGACACAGACTTCCTGCCAGAGCTCGCCCGCCACCGGGCGGCGGGCTTCCGCATTGTGACCCTGAATATCGGTATGGATATGACTCCGTGGGATCAGATCATGGGGGTTGCCGAGACATTCCGGCGCTGGATTGAAGATAACGCAGACAGGTATGTGCAGATCAAATCGGCGGATGACCTTGATCTGGCAATTCAAACGGACAGACTTGGTGTTCTTTTCGATCTGGAAGGCGGTGCCGCGCTGGATGGTAAGCTGGAAAGGCTGGAGATTTTGCATGCTCTTGGTGTGCGCTGGATGTTGTTTGCCTATAACCAGAACAATTTGCTGGCAGGTGGTTGTATGGGTCAGGATACAGGTCTGACACCATTCGGGCGCGATGTTCTGCAGGAGATTAATCGCCTTGGCATCATACCGTGCTGTTCCCACGTGGGGGAGATATCCAGCCTGCAGATCATGGAGCACTCAACCGGGCCGGTTATCCTGTCGCACGCCAATCCGCGTGCTGTGTGGGACCATGCCCGTAATGTGTCTGATGCTGTGCTGGACGCCTGTGCGCAAACGGGCGGTGTGGTGGGCATCAACGGTGTGGGGCCTTTCCTGGGTAAAAATGATAATTCGACCGAGGCTTTTATCAGGGCGCTTGATTACGCAGTTGACCGAATTGGGGCCGACCATGTTGGCTTGGGTCTGGACTTTGTTTTTGACCGGCAGGAACTGGACGACTGGATACAGGCTAACCGGGACCGTTTTCCTGATGCCGATGACTATGCAAGCGGTATGAAACTGATCGAACCTGAACGTCTGCCCGCAATACAGACAAGCCTCGAAAAGCTTGGTTACAGCACTGCGGATATCCGCAAGATTTTTGGTGAAAACTGGGCGCGGGTTGCCCGTCAGGTATGGTAGCAGTTCAGTTCATGGCATAATGTTTCGGGTATGAAATAAAATATAGCGGTTGCGCCTACAACGTGACACTAATACCCGCTTTTACCACACGGCCAGGCAGTGGCAGCCCCAGTTGAGGCAGGACCAGTGTATTGGTCAGATTAACAACCGAGCTATAGACCATCAGATTGGGTGTTACCTGATACTGCGCCCGCAGGTTTATCTCTGCCGAGGAGCCAAGAGATACTGGCAAGCCGTCCAGGCCCTCATCCTTTGAGCTGCCAGTCATATTCAGTTCTGACCGTAAGGTAAGGTTTTCCATAGGTGCGAAATCCAGGGCGACCAGACCTTGCCATTCTGGCCGCTGATAAAGGGTGTCGCGACTACCATCTGCATTCTTCTTTGCTTGCAGATGCTGCCAGAATAACTGGCTGTCAAACGTCACGGCCGCAGTCAGATCCCAGCGTAGCCCCGCTTCGATACCGTATCCTTCCGATCCATTCAGGTTGTAGCGCTGGCGCATACGAGTGCCGTCTATTATGACATTTCGTCTGCTGAGTGTGTCATCAATTGAATTATACCAAGGGGTAATAAACGCGGACACTGTGCTGCCTTCCGGTGTCCAGGAGGCGGTCACATCGGCAGAAAATACAGTCTCCGGGCCAAGGTCGGGGTTCAGGAGGAACTGTCCAATTGCGGTGCCGTATAGCTCCCTCATGGTCGGAAATCGGGTACGTTTGCCGAGGGATGCCAACAAGGACCAATCGTTTGAAACCTGCCATGACAGGGACGTGCTGAATGCCCAGTCGTCCATGGCAGGTTGTTTGTCGCGGCCACCGGTCAATGGGGTGGATGCCCGGTCATAGGCAACGGCACTTGAAAGTTTTACATTCGCGCCAAACGGAATATCAATTTCTATGCCTAGGCTGGAAAGTTTTTGTTGGTAGGTATCCCTATCACCCGTATTTGATTCGGCCGGAGTCGTTGCACGTTCTTTGTAAGTACTGTCCTGCAGCGAGGCAACAAACCTTGCGCTATAGCTGTCTTGGATATGTGTCAGGACCAGTCGGGCACCGCGCGTTGAAGAATCACCTTCTTCGATGTCTGTTACCGAATCGTATTCAAGCGATTCGTATGCGTGAATAGTTTGATCAAACCATTGTTGCCAGGCGGTGACGGATAAATCCAAACGTTCCCCAAGCAAAAATTCCCCGTTGCCGGTTATCTGGGTCATGGACCACTCGGGGTAGCGCCAGAAACGCGGCTTTTCTGTTTCCGGATTTAAATGAGCCGCGGCGGCGATCGCTTTCTCTGCCTCGATATGCATCAAGGATGCCTGAATATGGAACCGGTCACCATCGTGCATCAGTTTGGCATAATAGCTATCACGTGCCATATCGGTGTTGGTTCTGCCGTCTTCCGCTAAGGGATCAAAGGGGACTGCATCCCGGTCAGCCACAGGGTCAGCATCCTGCGAATAGCGACTGACGGACGCGACGACACCGGTTCCTGTCTCTGATTTTGTATCGCCTCCGAAACGGTAGGCGATGCTGCTGCTTAACAGGTCCCGGCCAAGGGTGCCAATTTCTGCCCGTGCTTTTAACTGATTGCTATCCGGTGACAGGGTCGCCACATCTACCACGCCCAAAATGGCATTGGTGCCAAATTCTATGGGGGCTGTTGATTTAATGATAGCAACAGACTGCACAATATCTGCAGGTAGTAGCCCAAGATCTGATCGCCCGTCCCACGGTACACTGATAGGGGCACCGTCTACAAATACCTGGGACTGGCGTTCTTCGGACCCGCGCAAGCGCAAGACGGCTTCACCGCGGGAGTTTACCCGAATACCGATCCCGGGAACGGCTTGTAGAATATCTGTCAGTACTGCCGGGGCTTTTACTGCGATCTCATCTTCTGACAGAAAGGATGTCGTTGGCAGTGCCCTGTCTTGCGTCCGTTCTGCCGTTACAGATATCTCTGCAACCGGTGGGGAACCGGCACTGGCATAAAGGGGGGCAACAGGCACGCTTTGCAGACATGATCCTGCAAGCAATAGACCGGCAAGTTTGCTCCAGTTTGTGCCTGATTGTTTCACGAAGTCCCTCGCTCTCGATACTCATACACATTATTAGAATGGTTAGTGTCCAGTCATAGGACATGCCATGTGGAAATGATACGAAAATCGGGACAGAAACCCTGCCATTATCTGCGAAAAACTACGGCTCGATGACGCAGGTGGTCTCAATCTCTATTTTTGCAGCGTCTTCCATCAGGGCACTGACTTCTACACAGGCCATGGCGGGATAATTTTTGCCCATGACATCCCGGTATGCGGCACCAATGTCTCGCAGGTTCGCCAGATAGTCTTTCTTGTCAGTAATATACCATGTCATCCGGACCATATGTTCAGGGCCTGCTCCCCCTTCTGCCATAATGGCTTTTGTGTTCATAAGGGTCTGGCGGAATTGGTCGACCAGATTCTCTGAACGGAATTGTTCATCCTTGTCCCAGCCGACAACACCGGCCACAAATACCATGCGTCCCGCGTTCACGGCGATGCCGTTTGAGTATCCTTTGGGGCGTGGCCATCCTTCGGGCAATAATGTTTGCATGATCCTTGTTCCTTATTCTTTGTCGTGGGTGGGGGACAAATAGTCGGCGCAGCGGGTGCGGATTGTCTCACTTAGGGGTAGCGCCTGCATTGTTTGCAGGTCCAGATATACCTGCGTGGGGCGTGCCCGCAGGCGGACCTCGTCACCGCAAACTGCCTTGATGTCAAACGTGACCGAAGTGTTTCCAAGACGTGAAATCGTCAGACAAAACCGTATGATATCATCGCACCGACTGGGGGCGAAAAAGTCGGTTTCCATGTGCGCTAATGGAAATCCGCGTTTCTGTTCCAGATGCAGGTGCCCAAATGGAAGGTTCAGGACATCGCGGAAGAAATCTTCTACTGTTTCGTTGATCATTTCATAGTAGCGGGGGTAATAGACAATCCCCGCCGGGTCGGTATGGCCGTGCCTGATCAGGCGATCAACTTCATAGACTTTTGTCATGATTTACCGCTTTCACCCGTTGGGAGACTGCTGTCGAGATGCGCCCGCGCTATGACAACTTTCTGTACTTCGGATGCGCCTTCATAAATTCGCAGGGCGCGTATCTCACGGTATAATTCTTCGACTTTCACGCCGCGGACAACGCCCATCCCGCCGAAGATCTGGACACTGCGATCAATAACTTTCTGGGCCTGATCTGTTGCAAACAGTTTCGCCATGGCGGCTTCCCGCGTTACCCGAGGCTGGCCACTGTCTTTTGCCCATGCCGCGCGGAAAATCAGGAGGGCGGATGCGTCCACATCAAGTGCGCTGTCACCCAGCATTGCCTGTACCAGTTGCAGATCATGAAGGGGCGCATCAAACAAGGTCCGGTCGCGGGTACGCTGTGTTGCTTCATCCAGTGCGCGCCTAGCAAAGCCGAGCGCTGCGGCACCAACGGTAGACCGGAAAATATCCAGCGTCGCCATCGCTGCCTTAAACCCGTCACCGCCTTCACCCAACTGATTTGTCGCCGGGACACGGCATTCGCTGAATTCGAGTGTTGCCAGGGGATGTGGTGCAATCACATCAATGCGTTTGGTGACCCTCAGGCCGGGGGTATCTGCGTCGACGACAAAGGCAGAAAGGCCGCGTGCACCGTCACCTTCCCCGGTTCGGGCGAAGACCACATACTGGTCGGCAATTCCGCCGTTAGAGATAAATGTCTTGGACCCGTTTAATATGAATGCATCCCCTGTCCGGTCGGCTGTCATCCTAGTTTTGGCGACGTCCGATCCTGATTCCGGCTCGGTCAGGGCAAAGGCCGCGCACAAGCGACCCTCGGCCACCCCTGGCAGGTATCGCTGTTTGATTGCGTCCGATGCTTTCAGCGTGATAGTGCCGGAGCCTAGCCCCTGCATGGCAAACATAAAATCAGCCAGCCCTGAATAGTAGGCGAGTGTCATCCTGATCAGACACAGGGACCGTACATCCAGCGTTTCATGGATACCGCCGTAGGCTTTTGGCACCGCATAGCGTGTAAAGCCTGCGTCCCCAAGCATGGAAAGGAGCGTTCTGCAACTGCCGTCAAGGTCAGCGTGGGGGTCGTTGGTCGCCAGAAAGCTGGTCAGATCGGTTTCGCACCAGTCGATCAGTTTTGCCGATAACACTCGGTGATGCTCTTCAAAGAAAGGCCAGCTCAGGAAGGTCATATCTGCCATAATCAGTCTCCTTCAAAAACGGGCTTTTCCTTATTTACAAAGGCATTGTAAGCACGTTCAAAGTCCTTGGTCTGCATACAGATGGCCTGTGCCTGTGCCTCTGCTTCGATAGCGGTGTCGAGGCTCATATCCCATTCCATGTTCAACTGGTTTTTTGTCATACCGTTAGCAAACGTTGGACCGGCGGCAATTTGGGTAGCAAGTTTGTTTGCTTCTTCCATCAGAGTTTCTTTGCTGACTACCATGTTGAAATATCCCCAGTTTAGCCCTTCTTCCGCACCAAGGCCCCTGCCGGTCATCAACAGTTCCGTGGCACGTCCCTGACCAATGATGCGCGGCAGGATCGCGCAAGCGCCCATATCGCAACCAGCAAGGCCAACACGGTTGAAAAGGAAATAGGTTTTGGCATCCGGCGTTCCAAGACGCATATCGGCGGACATGGGGATGATGGCGCCCGCGCCGGCCGAGATGCCGTCCACTGCGGCGATGATAGGTTGCGGGCAGCCGCGCATGGCCTTGACGAGATCACCTGTCATGCGGGTGAAGTCCATCAGTTCTGTCATGTTCATGCGGACCAGCGGGCCGATAATGTCATGAACGTCACCACCGGAACTGAAATTCCCCTCGTTCGGGGCAAAGATAACTACCTTGACGTCTTTGACATATACAAGGGCCCGAAACGTATCCCGAAGTTCTGCATAGGATGCAAAAGTCAGCGGGTTCTTGCGCTCGGGCCGATCCAGACGGATGGTGGCAATGCCATCCCGGTAGGACCATAGGAAATGTTCCGGACAGTAAGTGGCGGGATCAAATGTCATACGTGTGTCTCCTCTTTCCCGGACGCGGGGCTATCTGAATTGATTTTGTCTAGAAGGGCCATAAGCGTGGTTATATCTTGCGCAGACAGGGATGCGAAAATTGTGCTGACCCATTGTTCGTGCGCTGTGGCCATTTCTTCGAAGGCAGATTTTCCTGCATCCGTTATGCGCAGCAGTATGGTCCGCTTGTCACTGGGTTTTGGGGTGCGGATCAATAGTCCGTCTTCCTGCAGGCGCCGAGCAAGTCCGGTTACATTGCCGTTGGATACCATCAACATCGCAGACAGGTCACCCATGGTAACGCCGTCAGGACGTCTGTATAGTTCCGCAAGCACATCAAAGCGCGGCAGTGTGGTTTGATAGGCGTCCCGCAGATGCCCCTGCAGGGTTTTCTCAATCAGATTGGTACGCCCAAGCAGTTTAAGCCACAGACGCAGACTTTGTTTGGATCGCAGGGTGTCTGGGGGCGTATCCATGCTATTTTCTGACTTGATAGTGCGGGCTGTCACATAACCTCTCCGCCCGCGACAACCATGCTGTGACCATTCATTGATCCGTTATTGTCTTCTGAAAGCCATAAGACGGCGGAGGCGACTTCTTCAGGTGTGATCAGACGTTTTTGCGGATTATGGCTGACCAGCTCTGCAAGGGCGTCACTGCGTGAACGGCCCGTTGTTTGAATAATGGTGTCCAGTGCTTCGGCCACGATTTCAGTGTCAGTGAAGCCTGGGCAGACACAGTTGGCGGTAATTGCACTGTTGGCAAGTTCCAGCGCGAGGGACCGTGTCATACCGATCACCCCGTGTTTAGAGGCTGTGTAGGCTGCGGTGTAGGCATATCCTTTCAGCCCCGACGTGCTGGCAATCGTGATGATGCGGCCTTGATTGCGCTTTTTCATGCCGTCCAGCACTGCCCTTGTGCACAGAAACGCCCCCGTCAGATTGACGGACAACATCTGATTCCACAGATCAAGACTGGTTTTATGAAGAGGGGCCGTGCCAGCCGCTCCCGCGTTGTTGACAAGAATATCAACTGGGCCAATGTCTGCGAAAACCTGGGTTACGTCATCTTCTTTTGTAACGTCTAAAACGGCAGTGGACACGTTGCCTCCCAGTGCGGATTTGGCGTCCTGCAATCGTTCTTCATTGCGGCTGGCGATTGTGACCTGCGCCCCTTCTTTTAAGAAAGCTGCGGCGACAGCCCGGCCAATCCCGGTTGCGCCGCCGGTGATGACAACATGACGGTTGGTAAAGCGCATCAGACTGGTTTGCCTTTCCGTAGCGAGAAGAAGAATTATTTTATATATGAAATAATTTTTTCAGTCAATAATCTGCCCGGAATTGCGCGTGTTCGGGCATATTTTTCTTGTGCGTGATTAATGATCCTGTTTAAGCTGTCGCGTCGAATTTTTTACTAATTCTGATACACATTTATGCATAATTGAGGGACGCCTGACCGGACGAAAATTACCGGATACGGTGTAGCAGGAAGGTATTTTTAGATGAGCATGAACTATAAAAAAGGTTTGGTGCCTTTTCAGTGGGATGATGCCCTATTTCTGGATAGCCAGATAACCGAGGATGAGCGGATTATCAAAGAAGCGGCGCATAGTTTTTGTCAGGACCGTTTGATGCCGCGGGTTCTGGAGGCAAACCGTCACGAAATTTTCCATCGTGAGATCATGAATGAAGCAGGCGAGCAGGGTTTCCTTGGTTCCACTTTGCCAGAAAAATATGGCTGCGCAGAAACAAGCTATGTTGCGTACGGTCTGATTGCACGGGAAGTAGAGCGCGTAGACAGCGGCTACCGGTCTGCAATTTCGGTTCAAAGCTCGCTCGTTATGCACCCAATTTATGCGTATGGCTCTGAGGAGCAGCGTATGAAGTATCTGCCCAAGCTTGCTTCTGGCGAATGGGTTGGGTGTTTTGGATTGACCGAGCCGAACGCAGGATCAGACCCCGCTGGAATGGAGACGCGCGCGAAACCTGTGGATGGTGGCTATTTGCTGAACGGCGCTAAAATGTGGATTACGAACAGTCCGATTGCGGATGTTTTTGTTGTTTGGGCCAAGTCGGAAGAACACGGCGGCGCCATTCGCGGTTTCATTCTGGACAAGGGAATGAAGGGTCTTTCCGCGCCGAAGATTGAGGGTAAATTCTCTCTGCGGGCATCCATTACCGGCGAGATTGTGATGGATGATGTTTTCGTTCCTGCTGAAAACCTTCTGCCGAATGCCGAGGGGCTTGCAGCACCGTTTGGCTGTCTGAACCGGGCACGCTACGGTATTGCATGGGGTGCCATGGGTGCTGCGGAATTCTGTGTGCATGCTGCCCGTCAATATACACTGGACCGCAAACAGTTTAACCGTCCGCTTGCGGCGACACAGCTTGTTCAGAAAAAGCTGGCAGATGCGATGACTGAAATCACCCTCGGGCTACAAGCTGCTTTGCAGGTTGGCCGCCTGATGGACAATGATAATTTTGCCCCTGAAATGATTAGCCTGATCAAGCGGAACAACTGCGGTAAGGCTCTTGATATTGCCCGCGTTGCACGGGATATGCACGGCGGTAACGGTGTGTCTGATGAATTCCATGTTATTCGCCACGTCATGAACCTGGAGGCAGTGAATACCTATGAAGGTACGCATGATGTTCACGCGCTGATTTTAGGACGTGCGATCACGGGTATACAGGCGTTTGGTTAAATCCACTGCGGTTTGAAAAATGATTGATCAAAGGGCTGGCGGCATGCTGGCCCTTTCTTTTTGTTTAGGTGGTGTCGAGCTTGATACGCATTTGCTGTAACGCGCTGCGCACAGATCGCATTTCATCCGTGCCGAGGTTATTGAAACTTTCCTGAACCCAGTTGCCGTGTTCTTTCGCCATTGCTTCAAAAAGTTGAATACCGTCTGGCGTCAGGGAAATGAACATACTGCGTTTGTCATCGGGGTTTCTTTGCCGCGACACAAGCCCGTCTTTTTCCATACGGCCCAGAAGACCGGTTATATTATGACTGGAGGATGCCAATAGCCTTTTGGCCAGGTCCGTTACAGAGAGTGTTTTACTGACGGCGCGGTAAAGCTGGGAGCAGACATCAAACCGGGTAAAACTTTGTCCAAAATCCTTTTTCAGGCGTGCGCTTATACTTGCCTCCAGGGACTTGGTAGCACGGGTTAATTCAAGCCACATCCGCAGGGCTTCTCTTTCACGCTCACTAGTAATCAGCGGATTATCGGCCATTTTGCTTCTTTCTGTATTTGCACCTTTGGCGCCGAACCTCCATTTACTTTACACATAAAGTAAATGTGGATACAGTCTTAATTCGGTAAAAAAGAAGCAACTGCGGAGAGCAGGGATGAAAATCAGTATCATTGGTGGTGGCCCGGGCGGGCTGTATTTCGCACTGTTGACCAAGAAGGCACGGCCAGACTGGACCATTGAAGTTTTCGAACAAAACCGGGCTGACGACACCTTCGGTTTCGGGGTGGTGTTTTCAGACAGCTCTCTTGATGAGTATGAAAGCCGTGACAAGAAAACCTATGAACGCATGCGCGAGGAATTTGCCTATTGGGATGATATTGATATTTCCTACAAGGGCTCGCTGATTAAATGCCGCGGCAATGGTTTTTGCGGAACGTCCAGAGTGCATCTGTTGCGGGTTTTGCAGGATCGCTGCAGGGAAGTGGGCGTGCAGATGACCTTTGAAACACGCATTGACCCCCTGACAGTCGAAGACAGATTTGCTGATTCAGACATGATACTGGTGGCTGACGGCATTGGGTCTGCCATTCGGGATGCCCACAAGGGGCCGGACGGGTTTGATGTCAGTGTTACAACAAAGTCCAACCGTTTTTGCTGGATGGGGTCAACGCGGCCCCTTACTGATTTTACTTATTTCTTCAAGGAAACTCCGCACGGCCTGATTTGTGCGCACACCTATCAGTATGACGCAGATATGTCGACGTGGATTTTTGAAATGTCGGACGCCTGTTGGCAGGGGCATGGTTTTGAGGAGTTTGATGAAGAAG
Source organism: Kordiimonas sediminis (assembly GCF_014656395.1). Taxonomy (GTDB): domain Bacteria; phylum Pseudomonadota; class Alphaproteobacteria; order Sphingomonadales; family Kordiimonadaceae; genus Kordiimonas_A; species Kordiimonas_A sediminis. The sequence goes on along the minus strand of NZ_BNCI01000001.1, from coordinate 475,964 downwards.
GCTCCAAGGCCCTTCTGGAAGAGATTTTCGCTGATGAACTGGAGGGCTACCCCCTTGTTCTGAACAGATCACACTGGCGGCAATTTCCGCGAATTTTCTGTAATAATTGGTCTGTCGGGAAAATGGTGATCCTTGGTGATGCCAAAGCATCTGCTCATTTCTCGATCGGGTCGGGGACAAAACTTGCCATGGACTGTGCCATTGGGTTGCATGAAGCGGTTCTGGAGCATCTGCAAGAGGATGGCCATCAGGCAGCATTCAGCGCCTACGACAAGGCACGCAGGGTACCAGCACAAATCGTCCAGCATAATGCGGATGTATCGCTTGCATGGTTTGAACATATGGACCGGTCGTGGGATATGGATCCGTATCAGTTTGCCATGGTTGTTATGTGCCGGTCCAAATCGGTTACCTATGATAACTTGATTTTGCGTGATCCTGACTTTGTCGCGGCCGCAGACACTGAATGGTATGAACGCTATTTCAGAGAATCTGGGTATGATTACCGTCAAAGCCGTCCGACGCCCATGTTTACCAAATATAAACTGCGCGGGATGGAGCTGCGTAACCGGGTGGTAATGTCCCCGATGGCACAATATTCCGCTGATGCGGATGGTAATCTGACGGACTGGCATTTTGCCCATTATGCGGGTGCTGCACGGGGCGGTATGGCTTTGATGTATACGGAAATGACGTGCCCGTCTGCGGACGCACGCATTACGCCGGGGTGCCCCGGCATGTGGAACGATGATCACGAAGCCCAGTGGAAACGCCTTGTGGCCTTTATCCACGATACGACAAAAACCAAACTTTGTATGCAGCTTGGCCACGCCGGGCGCAAAGGGTCAACGCAGGTAGGGTGGGAGAAGATGGATCATCCCCTGCCGGAGGCGGATCAGAACTGGCCGCTCTATTCTGCGTCACCAATTCCATATTTTGAAGGCGAAAGTCAAACCCCGGCCGCGCTGGACCAGCAGGGTATGGCCCGAATTAAAAGTGATTTTGTCCGCGCGACAGAGCGGGCGGACCGCGCCGGGTTTGATATGATCGAACTGCACTGCGCCCACGGGTATTTGCTGGCAAGTTTCCTGTCGCCGCTGACAAATATACGGACTGATGACTATGGGGGGGCGGTTGAAAACAGGCTCCGTTTCCCCCTTGAAGTGTTTAGCGCCATGCGGGCGGTTTGGCCTGAGCACAAGCCAATGTCGGTACGGATTTCTGCATCAGATTGGAAAGAAGGCGGAATTTCAGAGGAAGATACCTTTGTAATCGCTCAGGCATTTAAAGATGCAGGCTGCGACTTGATTGACGTATCTGCCGGACAAACTGTACCGGACCAGAAACCGATTTACGGCAGAATGTTCCAAACCGGTTTTGCCGAAGCTATCCGCAATGTTCCCAAGATCGCCACGATGGCAGTTGGAGCGATTACAGAAGCATCACAGGTCAATACTATTCTGCATACCCGGCGGGCAGATTTGGTAGCCATTGGCAGAACACATTTGTGGAATCCTTTCTTCACCCGGCAGGCAGCGGCCTGGTATGGGGTGATGACAGACCATACAGACTGGGAAAAACAGTATTTGTCCGGCAGGCAGCAAGCATATGCAACGCTGATGAAGTCACGGGAACAACAGCTTGACTGGCAGCAGAAAGCCAGACCAAAACGCCACCATACATTTGCAACATTGAAGCGACGGCAGACTGACACATAAAACTACCTGTCGCAGATGCCGCAGTGGGCTTTGCTAGTTGTTTGGTATCAGAGCCAGAACCCGTAAGGGGCTACCGGACCCGCGAACAATCTTCAGCGGGGCAGCGATGATAAGTGCCCCCGTTGGCGGAAGCTGGTCCAGATTGGTCAGGCTGGCCAGACCGTATTTATTGGCCCCGTGCAGCAAGGAGTGACACGGAAAGGCTGGCTGCAATTTTCCTCCCTGTCCTGCATCGGTGCCAACAGTTTCCACGCCGATGCCCCGAATGTCCCGTTCTTCCAGAAGGAAGGTGATTGCTTCGCTGCTCCATCCGGGTGTGTGAAAGCCGCTGGCATCTTCGTTCAGAAAAGCAACAGGATCCGTTCTTTTGGACCAGTCGGTACGAAAAAGCACCCATGACCCAGCGGGGATTTGGCCGTATTTATCTTCCCATGCGGCCACAAATTCAGGCGAAACAAGAAAGTCAGGATCCTTCAGTGCCTCTGGCACGGCATCAAGCACGCAGGCAGGGCTGATAAAGCTGTCCACCGGGATAGTGTCGGTCGTATTATTTTCGTGATCCTTGCCGGTTATCCAGTGAACCGGTGCATCAAAATGCGTCCCGGTGTGTTCCCCGCATTTAAACCAGTTCCAGTACCAGGCAGGGCCCCTATCATCGTATTCAGACAGGATACCACTTTCAAATGGCGGATTTTGAGCATATTGAGGCGGAAGCTGCAGGACGGGTGTTTTGGGTTCAAGCGGCTGCGTCAGATCAACTATACGAACGGAACCGCCGGATAGGCTTTCAGCAAGAAGGGATAATATGGTTTTCGCCTGTGACATGGTGCTTCCCTATTTTCTAACATGCCTTACCTAAGATGCTCTGATACGGTGCGAGATAGTGCAGGGCCGTAGTATCATACGGCGGGTGCTTCGTTTAGATTTGCACGAATATGCTTTAATATATCCACGAAGGAAGAAATCGTTCCTTCATCCATACCTGTGAACGCCCGTTCGTAGATGCGGCTGGCGATTTCGTGCAGATCAACCACCACCCGGCGGCCATCGTCCGTGATCGAAACCTGGGTTACCCTGCTGTCATCATTACAGCGGGAGCGTGTCACCAGCCCGTCTTCTTCCATCCGTATGACAATCCGTGTGATGGTCGAAAGTTTGGTGACAGATCGCCGTGACAGTTCGCTGACGGTGCTGGGGTTTTTGTCATTCAGGATCATCAAAACCCGCCATTCGGGTTGACCAACACCGATTGTTTTCAGGATTTCGGTCATTTTCGCGGTATATGTCGCGGCCGTGCGATTCAGATGATAGAGCGGATAGTCATCCAATTTGAAATCGGCAATATCGGGTAATGTCTTTCCAATTTTTGCAGCCATGTCGGGCCTCTCGCTTTTTATGCCGGCAAGGTAAATCCTTGCAGGCAGGGACAGTAGACTCAGCAACAACCAGTTATTCTGTACAGAAGTCTGATCATCTTGCAAGTGTTCTCCCCCTCCCGCTGTTTACGGCATTTTATGGCAGGATTGGGCGTACTGCACCTACAGCGGAAATTGGGCAACTTTTGGACCAGTGGAAAATCGGATTTTGCTAATGACAAAACTACCCAGGAAGCGGTAGCCTGATTTTGGGACAATTGCCTTCCTCCGGGAAGAGAGGAGGCACAAGGGGAGAATAGTTTCAGTGGGCTACACGGGACACATAGATACATTTACAAAAGACAGACTGCCGCCAAAATCAGAATGGCCGGACCTGATACTGGACCGTCCGGAATTTACATATCCGGAAAGGATGAATGCAGGTGTTGAGCTGTCTGACCGCATGGTTGAAAAAGGGTTTGGCGATCATGTTGCCCTGATTGGGCATGGCCGAACACGGACCTACAAGGAGCTTACCGACTGGTCCAACCGGATAGCCAATGTGCTGGTTGATGATTACGGTGTGGTGCCGGGGCACAGGGTTTTGGTGCGGTCGCCGAACACCCCTGCCATGGTTGCTGTGTGGCTGGCTGTGACCAAAGTGGGCGCGGTTGCGGTGAATACCATGCCGATGCTCCGCGCGGCGGAACTGTCCAAGATTGTGAACAAGGCGGAAATCAGTCTTGCGCTGTGTGACAAACGCCTTGCAGACGAGCTCCAGGCCTGTGCAGCAACAAGTGATTTTCTTACCGATATTCTTTGTTTTGACGGGGAGATGGGCCATGACGGGGATATGGACCGGATGGCGCTGACAAAGTCAGTGCGCTTTGAGGGGGTGGAAACGGCTGCGGACGATGTTGCGCTTCTTGGGTTTACATCCGGCACGACGGGGGAGCCGAAAGCCACCATGCATTTCCACCGGGATTTACTGATTATTGCGGACGGATATGCACAGGAGGTTTTAGGCACCACAGAGGAGGATGTTTTTATCGGGTCACCGCCTCTTGCCTTTACCTTTGGACTGGGTGGGCTGGCTATCTTTCCACTTCGGTTCGGGGCGTCTGCGGTGCTACTCGAAGATGCCACGCCGCTTAATTTGCTGAAGTATATTGATGCCTATAATGCGTCTATCTGCTTTACCTCGCCAACGGCTTACAAGGTTATGTTGCAGCAACCGGATGCCACCAAGTCCATGGCATCGCTTCGGATTGCAGTGTCCGCAGGCGAAACGTTGCTGCCATCAGTGTTTGACGCATGGAATGCTGCGATGGATGCGCCCATACTGGACGGTATCGGTGCCACTGAAATGTTGCATATTTTCATATCAAACAGGTCTGATGACGCCCGGCCAGGGGCTACCGGTACCTGTGTATCCGGATATGAAGCCATGATCGTGGATGACAATTTTGAAGAAGTACCCAGAGGCACAACGGGCAGATTGGTTGTCCGTGGTCCGACCGGATGCCGCTATATGCAGGATGACCGACAGCGCAAGTATGTTCGCGACGGCTGGAATATCACAGGGGATGCGTTTGAACAGGATGAAGACGGGTATTTTCATTTCCGGGCCCGCATGGATGATATGATTGTGTCGTCCGGCTATAATATCGCGGGGCCAGAGGTGGAAGACGCGGTGTTGACCCATCCAGCGGTTCTGGAATGTGCGGTGATTGGGTGCCCGGACCCTGAACGTGGGCAGCTTGTGGAAGCGCATGTAGTATTGAAAGACGGTCAAAGTGGTGATGATGCCATGATCCTTGATATTCAGAACCATGTGAAGCAGTCAATTGCCCCTTATAAATATCCAAGGTCTGTTGTGTTTTGCGACGCATTACCCAAGACCCAAACCGGAAAAATCCAGCGGTTTAAACTTCGGGCGCATTAGAGGCGATCGAGCAGTCTGCCGTGCCGGCCAGAGCACTATCGATCAGAACACTATCGATCGGAGCACTACCGGACATAATACTACCTGTCAGGGCTTTAATGGACAGTGCTCGGTCGCCATAGGTATTTGGTTTTGCGTCAGGCCAGACGGACACCATTTGGAACCGGCTTGTCTGGCACAGCCAGCACGACTTTTTTACCCTCGGCGAACAGGCCGGTTACAAGACATTCTGACATGATTGGCCCAATTTGTTTGGGCGGGAAGTTGGTAACAGCCAGCACCTGTTTACCGATCAGGTCATCCGGCTGATAATAGTCGGTTATCTGGGCGCTGGATTTTTTAATGCCGATTTCAGGACCGAAATCTACGTGCAGGATATAGGCCGGGTTTCGGGCTTCTTCGAAAACCTGTGCATCCACGATGGTGCCTGCACGTAGTTCGACTTTTGTGAAGTCATGCCAATCAATGGTACTCATAAAATTCTACTTCTTTCTGCAATTTTGGGATCACAGTATCAGTGCTATCCTGCACCGCAATCCAGAAAATCTTGTCAGTAGCATAAGAATAAAAACAACACCTGCACTGCAGCGTGAAAACGGTGGGGCGTGCGGGGAAATGTGGTCTGACAAGTACCCTTTCTAATTTTTTTGCAGGAATGCTGAAAGATTCTTCGGCGCCGGACGACTAATAGGTATGGACGGCGCCGCAGGGTTGATGACGGCCCGGTCATGACAGAAAGGATAAACAATGAAATTGAAAGAAAACTGGAAAAAAACGTGTCTGATTAGTGTCTGGGCACTGGCGGGGCTGTCCTAGGTTGCGCTTGGTATTGTGCTAATGATGGATGTGGACCGGTCAGCCTTGGTCTATTCTGCAACGGCGACTGCCGTCCTGACAGAGGTGGCAATCTGGCTGACGGCGGCGATTATGGGGGTTGCTGTTTATGAAGCCAGAAGAACCATTATGGGCAAAGTGAAAGGCATTTTCTCCGCTTAGGAATCTTCCGGATTTTGCACCGACTGGCCAAGGGTTAATAGCCCAGTCAGTCGGTTCACGCCGCGCCGAATTTTCACAAGTGTTAGGGTCAGCGCGATTGATATGGTACCAATCGACGCAGTGAAGACCATAGGATCATTCTGTTCTGCGGGCCTGACATACAGCAGTACGGCTATAAACAACAGGGCGCCCGCGATGACCATACCGCCCATCAATTGAATATCAATGTACCGCCGGTACGACTGCACCAGTGCCGCCGTTTCTGAGGCAATAGTACCGGTGGGGACGCGGGCAAATCGGCGTCTAACCAGAAGCGAAATCCAGCCAGCGAAAAGTGAAAAGAGCATCACCACAATACCAATCGCAGGGACGTCTGAAAACACCATATAAAGGCCGGTCAGCGTGCCGCCAGCAGCAATGAAAAGTTCGGCAATCAGAATCCGGTAAGACCCGCGCTGTCGCCTCAGTATGTCCCGGTGGAGTGTGTCCAGGTCAGGCGCTGTGTCGTGCTCCCAGGCTGCGGTCAGTTTTTCCAGATCCAGATCGTTTGTATCAGGCATGATGGTGTTCCAGTTTTTGTTTCAGTGCGGCTTTGGCGCGTGTCAGACGAATGGACACAATGTTGGGGGATACTCCGAGAACATCCGCAATTTCTTTTGGGGTAAAACTTTCAAGCGTTAGGGATAGGGGTTGACGCCATTCCAGCGGCAATGTGCGGATGGCTGCGGCCAGCATTTCTTTTTGCCGGTTTGCGTCTGCAGCTTCTTCCGGGGTTGCTGCGTCGCTGGTGAATTGGTCCTGCAGTTCCATTTCACGGGGGCTACGCATGATTTTTGCTACATGACTGACGCAAATATTGTGGGCAATTCGGGCGATGAATGTTTTGACGCTGGCATCCCCGCGAAAAGAAGGCAGCGCTTTCCAGACAGAAAAAAGTATTTCCTGATTAAGGTCCCGTCGAAGGTCCGGGTTTGCCTCATAGCTGCCTGCAATACGCCAGACAAGCCCAGCGTATTCGGCTACTATTGTATCGCGCGTGTCAGCCATAGTGTCAGACTTTATCTAGTGTCATGAACCAGCGTACCACGCTGCATAACCCAAACAATCTCTTTTGTCGCACTGATGCTGGTTACAGGGTTGCTGCCAAGAAGAACGAGGTCCGCAATCTTGCCTTCTTCCACAGTACCGATGTCATCTGCCTGTCCAAGTAGTTTGGCACCGTTCAGGGTTGCCATCTGGTGCACCTCCAGCGGTGAAATCCCCGCGGATACCAAAAGCGCCAGTTCCTGATGGAAACTTTCCCCTGGCAGGATAAAGGGGTTATTAGCATCTGTACCAGTGGTTAACATGATACCTTCATCAAAGAGCAGCTTTGTAAAGTCCAGCACCCGGCCCCACTGTGCCTGCGCATAAACATAATCAGCGTCCGTCCAGCCAATGTTCATGTGGAAACTGGTGCGCCAGTTCTCTGTCAGCTCTGCGGGCAGATCATCCAGCCCGGGCTGTGCCTTGTATGTATCTGTGTTACCAAAGGCAATGGAATGAAACAGTACGAGTGTTGGGTCGATGGATACATTATTTTCCCTTAGTGCCGTGATCATTTCCTGAAAGGCAGGGCTTTGAAAATCCACATGTTCAAACCAGCTGAAAAAGGCGCGGGTTATAAGGCGGGAGGCAGCATAGCTGTCACGCGTATTTTCAGGCAGCAAGGCGGCGGAACCCGGTACAATATGTACGATGGAATCGATGCCTGCGCGGGCGGCTTCTGTCCAGGTGGTTGTATCCAGATGGCCGGTGACTTTTAGCCCGCGTTTGTGGGCATGGTTGATGCCGGCTTTAACCAGATCGGACGGCAGGCCGGTGTAGAGTTTGATCCAGTCAACTCCGGCCTCAGCTTGACGGTCAATCCTGTTCCTTAGGTCATCGGCTGTTTCGACAGTCTCTACCAAATTATCAAAGCGGGTTATGTCAAAAATCAGGCCGGCCACGTGCGGGGAAGCGCCCGTAATAGCGCCGGTTGCTTGTTGGCTTTTGGCCCGTATGGTTGTCTCCGTGTGCCCGCCGGGATCGCGACTAGTGGTGACACCGTGCGCCAAGAGGCGCTCAAGGGTAACACGGGGCAGGTTTTCCGATGGCTGCATCGCCAGAATGGGGCCCCCGTCAATCACGGAAACTGAAACCGGACCCATGGCAAGATGGGCATGGGTATCAATAAACCCGGGGGAGAGATACTGACCAGTTGCGTTCAGTATTTTCATGCCTTGGTACGGTGTATCATCGGTTGCAGCGTGAGTGATTTTTACAATGCGTCCGTCTTTAATAAGCACATCTTTATTCCGCTGCGGCTGTGTCCCGTCTCCCTTGATGACAGTAACGTTCCTGATCACTGTCTGGTCCTGTGCCTTAACGTCTGAAAGGGGGATAAAGAACAGCAGAATAAAATGTACAATTGCTATCAGGGGAATCTGGTGCGTGAAGATGGCTTTAGTAGGCATGAATATGTCCTTGTTTAAGTAGACCCTGAAGACATAGTCAGTGCCGGCATAAAATTCTTTCAAAGAAACAATAAAAAAGATCCTTTTCGTGGTCCAGCCAATGGCTAAAGCACAGCAGGGGGCAAGGTAAAGGGTGGTTTCTCGCTAAAAAATGTGGGACGGTTTCCTACTGCGGCGGGTATGCCCACGGCGTAGCTGTACGGTCTTTATGAATGGTTCAGGGCAGCGGAGCAGGCGTGATTACAGGATCAGCCCATCGCCCCCGTATAGCCACTAAGTGTCATACTAACGTCGCGGATCAGGTTGAAATGGTCCTCGATGGCATCAAAGACTTCGACATGTTCCCAGGCATATCCGCTGGTGTTGGGCGGCGTATAGGATGCACCCTCATAGTTTGGACCAGCATCCCGTGTGTCGGGTCCGGCCTGGAAAATTTCCCGAAGCTGGCTAAGGGCTGACGGAATTTGAAATTTCAGGATCTGGAGTTTGATCGTCTCTGTTGTTGTGCCTTTGTGGCTCGCGAACCGTGGTATGCGTGTGGTCAGGATAAACAGGCGCTGGATCAGGGCTATTCTGATGACATGCAGAAGAATATATTCATTTTTCTCCTCATCGCTCAGGGTAAAGCCCTTGTCGAGAGACATGGTCTCCAACTGGTCCTTCAGGTCTATAAGGTCTTCATCAAAAACTCGGTTCATGCGTCTCAGCGGTTCATGGATATTATGGCTGACAAGCAGTTTGACCAGACGTTTGATGCGCCGGTGACGGTGCTCTTCTTTTTCAAACCGCAGGCAGTCAATCCAGTATTGGGGATCAAACTGGGCGATATAGCCACGCAGCAGGTCCTCGTCCGTCAGGTCCAGCGCCGTATTGACCAATTTCAGGATGTGGCGCAGTCGTTCTGACTTTTCTATCGCTGCTTCGAAGCTGTCCGGGTCGCTGTTGATTGCCCCGCCAAGACCGCTGACACTGTTAGAGAAAAAGCCCATTTGCTGTAATAAGGCATTGTGCGGGATGGCGCGAATCTGACTTAGTTTTTCCAGAGCAGCTGGCGCACGGCCTTCTACCTGACGGATCGTCATGCGGGACCCGCTGGGATACAGTATTTCCGGTCCCATGGATGCAATCAGGGTCAGATAATCGGGGTCATCCGTTAGCCGGCTGTGAAATTCTTTTAGCTTCAGGAAAAAATCCAGCGACCAGTCAGTATCTTCATAGAGATAATCCGCTGCGTCCCTTGGGGGTATTGTCAGCTCACTCGTCAGGATTTGAGAGACAGTTGCAAGCGCCGCTTCTGTGTTGCCAAGAAGCATGTAACCGTCACCGCCCTGAAGGCTGATTTCCTGCTTGTAGCTGATCCCCAGGTCGCGGCAAAGCCCCCGGGCAGCATAACTATTATAGTACCGCAGCCGTGCCTGCAGGCTTTCCGGATGCGCGCCGCGCCCAACACTTTCTCCGCCGGTGTCAAAAATCAGAAGCTCAACACCTTCCAGATCAAATTTCTGCCAAAGACGCATCAATTTCATACGAAGGCGTTCGATGGATAATCCGGCTGCGACCTGTCCCATATATCGGCCAGCGTCAGAGTAGCCAGCCTGTACGGCCAGTCTGCCGCGCTTTTTTACATAGGCATAATAATGAGGGTTCTCCAGCAGCTCTTCGATCACCTTACTGCCGCGTTCGAGCGCTATTTCTGTTTCAAACAGCGGCGAAATATCGGTGATATCATCAACACCGAACAGTTTTGCATAATATAGCGCTGCCAGAACGGTGAAGGGGGTGTCTGCCTCGGCGATCAGGAAACGGATTGGGGTATCGTCATTAAAGTAGCGCCGGAACTGACTAACCAGCATAAACAGACGGGCAGCTGTTACCCTTTCTGTTGCAACATGTTCAAAGCTGACTGTTTGTGCTTCTACTGTGTCCAGTAACGAGCTAACGGCTGTAATGAACCGCCGTTTACTGGATGCAATATCCGGGGATTTTTCCATGGAAACCAGTGGCCGAATGCCGTTGTGCAGCTGTGACGCATTCAGACGGAAGTGCATATGGGACTGACCAAAGCCAAACGCAGACAGCCGTGCCCGGAATACAAGAATGTCGGTTGCAAGCGCGGAGTCTTTTGTGTGCGTAGCCAGTGCCCCCAACCGTGATTTCAGGCCGGAGAACGACAGAGTTGTATCCGGCAATTTGGTGGCAATGTTTTTACTGAAGGTGCGCACAGCGTCGATATCATCCGGCTCAGACGGGATATGGTCATAGGCGCGACTGTAATACTCGGTGTAAGCCTGCAAAGATGCGCCGATTGTTTTGCTGTCCGCAGTATCTTCTATACGCTTGGAAAGTTCGGCCCAGCGGTCGGCATAGCTGCGGAGCTGGCCTGCTGCCATTTTCAGACGGAACCGGACGCTGGTAAGCCAGGTAATGTCAGACCGGCCATCAAGATCAAAGCCAACCCAACTGGCAATCGTAATAAGGCGCGGCGTCAATAGTTTCCAGTCCTCAGGGTAATGTTTTTGTGCCGCCTGAAGGATTGTTGCAGCCAGCTTGTCAAATGCTTTGTGAAACGTCTCCAGCGCATGGGCGGCCTGCTTATACTCGCTGTTCAGATCCAGGCTGCTGTCTGGCGGGGATAAATGCGCCTTGTGGGGTTGGTCAAACGTGGCCGCAACCAGATTGGCATAGGTGTTTTCGTCGTATGCAAAAGTGGGGTGCGCCGTTATCACCAAACCGATCAGGTCTTGTTCAATATGGTCTTGAAACTGGTCAAATGTGTCTGCTTTATCGGCAATATTATCAATGGCGGCGGTCAGCTGTTGCTGGTTATCTGCCGGTGATGTCTGCCCGATATAGGCGCGCAACCGGCGAACCCTTGCCTTAAACGCTTTTTCGTTAAGATCGCTCAGTGAAGCTTTGACAGCATCCAGCGTAAAGGTGCCCTCATCAATGGCCCGTGCAAGCTTGAACGCCAAAGGAGAGTAGGGATTAATCACCGGATCTTCATTCGCGCTTGCCCGGTAAGCGGCAATAGATTCCTGAATTTCGTTTATTAGGTCCGTTGACATAAAATACCCCATCCCGTCATTTCTTGCATCATAGCGTACGTTTCGACCACTGTGGTGTCTAGCCCGAAAGCCGAATGAAAAGTGTTATGACAAGAATTGACAGCGCTGTCAATTTATGGGAGTGTCACGTCAAATTTGGACAATGTCAGGAAATTTCTGGCGGGGAGTAAGGTTACGTGCATCTTTTTGATTTGGTTATTTATGGCGGTACTGGTGATCTGTCGCGGAAGAAATTATTGCCTGCGCTGTATGCCGGGTTTGTATCCGGGCGGGTAGACCCCGTATCGCGTATTTTTCTGACAACACGCAGCGCACCAGACGAAGACGTATTGCCGTGGCTTGCGGATGTGCTGGCTGCAAACGGTGATGACGTGTCTGCAGACGATCAGAAGCTGCAGCAGTTTGCGGCGATGGTTTCTATTGTACCCCTGTCCCTGACGGATAAAGAAGACGACGGCTGGAAGTGGCTTGTTGAGACACTTCAATCCTGTGCAGACAGGCCGATCATTCATTTTCTGGCAATCCCGCCCAGTGTTTTTACAAGTGTCTGTGCGGCCCTTAGCCATCACCAGTTAAATACGGATCGGTGCCGGATCGTCCTGGAAAAACCGCTGGGTCATGATCTGGCTAGTGCGCGTGAAATCAATGCGGATGTCGCGTGTCATTTTGACGAAAGCCAGACTTTCCGGATTGATCATTATCTCGGTAAGGAAGCGGTGCAGAATCTTTTGGCACTACGATTCTCCAACATCTTGTTTGAGCGGCTGTGGAATAACCAGACCATTGATCACGTTCAGATCAGTATAGCCGAAGACCTTGGGCTTGCGGGGCGTGGGGGCTATTATGAGGGTGTCGGTGCTTTGCGCGATATGGTGCAAAACCATTTGCTGCAATTGCTTTGCCTTGTTGCGATGGAGCCACCGGCTCGGATGGACGCGGAATCCATTCGGGAAGAAAAACTGAAGGTGCTAAAATCGCTGAGCAATATCACCAACGAGACTATTAAAACCGATGTGGTACGCGGTCAGTATAGCGCTGGAACAGTGGCCGGACAGCAGGTGGATGGTTACTGCGAAGACATGAACCTGGACGGCAATAGCAATACAGAAACCTACGTAGCGATTAAAACATTTGTCGAGAACTGGCGCTGGGCCGGTGTTCCGTTCTATCTGCGGACAGGCAAGCGATTGCCGGACCGTTTTGCAGAGATCATGATCCAGTTCAAGGATGTGCCGCATAGCAGTAGCCCGGATTGGCAGTATCACAACCGGCCAAACCGTTTCATCATTCGCCTGCAACCGGTTGATCATCTGGCGCTGCGCATGATGGTTAAAAACAGTGCAGAAGGTCAGGCGGATCTGAAAGAGGTTGAACTGAATCTGGATGTGTCTGATCCGAACAGGTTGGGGCCGTATCTGCGGTTGATCTTCGCCGTGGCGGAAGGGGACCAAAGCCTGTTCGTGCACCGGGAAGAAGTTGAGTATGCCTGGCGCTGGGTTGACGGCATCATTAGCAAGTGGGACTATTTCAACATTACCCCGGTTGAATATCCGGCAGGCTCCTGGGGGCCTTATGAAGCCCATGACTTGCTGCGCAGTGACGGCAGAGCATGGTTCCATGAAAAACGCGGTTAATCAGTAGGGAAGTGATGTAGCATGATAGAGTTTCGTGAGTTTGCTTCACCAGATGATATGGTCGTGCAGATGGTCCATGATCTGACGGCGCGCTTTTCAAATCATCTGATGGCCGGTGGTACAGTCAGTTGGGCGGTAAGTGGCGGGTCAACGCCGAAGCCTTTGTTCCGTGCGATGGCCCAAACAGATGTAAAATGGTCAAGCGTGGTGGTGTCGTTGGTGGACGAACGATTTGTCCCGCCGGGTCATCCCCGCAGCAATGAGAAATTTGTTCGCACCTGTCTTCTGAAAGACAAGGCAGCTGCCGCGTCGTTCGTCGGGCTTTGGCAGGAAGGGGCTGATACAGCTGATGTAGCCGCTGATCAGGCCAACCGCCATTATCTCGACAAGGTTCGTCCGATACACAGTATTTTGCTAGGCATGGGCAGTGACGGACACACGGCGAGCCTGTTTCAGAATGCAAAAGGACAAGAAGAGGCATTTAACTGGGACAGTGATCGGTATATCGTTGCGGTGACAGCGCCGCAGTCGGACATAACAGGGGATGAACTTGAAAGACTGACCCTGACGGCACCGGCGATTGCGTCGGCGGATCATCTGGATTTGATGATAACGGGCAAGGAAAAACGTGCTGTGCTCGAAGCAGCATTGGAGCCCGGATCGGATTTGCCAATCGGCAGGTTACTTGCGGGCCTTTATAAGCCCTTAAAAGTTTATTGGGCACCGTAAAAGGACGGTACAGGACGGCACACCATGGTACAGAAAGACATACAAGCAATAACGCAGCGTATTATCGCCCGGTCGCAGGAAAGTCGCGACCGATATCTGGAAGACGTCTATGCGATGCGCGGTCAGGGGCGGGCGCGGGATACACTTTCCTGTGGTAATCTTGCTCATGCGTTTGCAGCCTGCAACCGCGCAGATAAAAGAAAACTTACGGATCAGGATGCGGGCGGTCCCGTTGCCGATATCGCCATTGTCAGTGCCTATAATGATATGCTTAGCGCCCATCAGCCGTATCACCGCTTTTTGGATGAGGTAAAGGCAGCAGTGGCAGCCGCCGGGGGTGTGGCGCAGATGGCGGGCGGTGTCCCTGCCATGTGTGACGGTGTTACACAGGGTCAGCCGGGCATGGAATTGTCGCTGTTTAGCCGCGATGTGATTGCTATGGCAACGGCGCTTGCGATGACGCACAATGTTTTCGATGGCGGCATGCTGTTTGGTGTTTGTGATAAAATTGTGCCCGGCTTGTTGATTGGTGCCTTGTCGTTTGGACATCTGCCCTTTGTTTTTGTGCCTGCGGGGCCAATGCCTACGGGCATTTCTAATACGGAAAAAGCCAAGGTGCGGCAGGCCTATGCCACAGGCGAGGTTGGTCGCGATCAATTACTGGAAAGCGAATCAAAGGCGTATCACAGTCCGGGGACCTGTACATTTTACGGTACCGCGAACTCAAACCAGATGATGCTGGAAATGATGGGACTGCAGTTGCCAGGCAGCAGCTTTGTCGCCCCTGGCACAAGCCTGCGTGACCAGTTGAACGCCGAGGCAGCCCGGGTGGTAGTTGAAGCCGCCAAGGCAGAAGCGGTTGTTGGTCTGGGCGAAATAGTTTCGGCAGAAGCTGTGGTGAACGGTATTGTGGGACTGTTGGCGACAGGCGGTTCGACGAACCATACACTGCATATACCCGCGATTGCGGCTGCCGCTGGCTGGCAGGTAACATGGCAGGATTTTTCGGACCTGTCTGATCTTGTCCCCTTGATTGCGCGGGTGTATCCGAACGGCTTGGCGGATATTAATGCGTTTCACGCCGCGGGCGGGACGCCTTATGTCATGCGGGAACTGCTGACAGCAGGGTATCTGAACGGTGATGCACAGACAATTACTGGCCAAAATCTGTCCAGTTACGCTGTTGGTCCAATCCTTGAAAAGGGTACTTTGTCCTTTATCCCTCCGGTGGCGGAGCCTCTGGATGATACTATTTTGCGGCCTTGCGACAGGGCATTTCAAAACACAGGTGGCTTGAAATTGTTGGCTGGCAACCTGGGTGAAGCCGTGATCAAAGTGTCGGCGGTGAAGCCTGAGCATCAATTTGTGGAAGCACCGGCGATTGTTTTTGATACGCAGGATGATCTTTTGACGGCCTTCAAAGCGGGGGAGCTTGAACGCGACTTTATTGCGGTTGTTAGGTTTCAGGGGCCGAAAGCGAACGGCATGCCGGAGTTGCATAAATTAACACCGTCACTTGGTGTGTTGCAGGACAAAGGGTTCAAGGTCGCCCTGGTGACGGACGGCAGAATGTCAGGCGCCAGCGGAAAGGTACCTGCGGCAATTCATGTGTCACCAGAAGCCAGCGAAGGCGGGATGATTGGCCGTATTCAAACGGGGGATATGATCCGTCTGGACGCGGTGGGTGGTAGTCTTGAGGTTGCTGCTGATCTTGCCAGCAGGGACGTAGCCGCCGTCACCCAGTCCGCAACAACATTCGGACGCGGATTGTTTGCAGCAATGCGGGATAATGTTGGGCTTGCCCATTCGGGCGCTAGTCAGTTTGGCCAGTTAAGAAAGAAATAGGTATGTCATCAGGTTTTGATATAGAAGCTGTTTTTGCTGCGGGTCCGGTCATACCGGTGTTGTCCTTCTCATCAGTTGGGGAGGCGGTAGAGACGTGCCAGACCCTTTATGATGCCGGGATGCGGGTATTTGAAATCACCCTGCGGCACCCGACCGCTATTGCACAAATTCGTGCGGTTGTGGATACCCTGCCGGGGGATGCGATTGTGGGTGCGGGAACAGTGATGAATGCGGCGCTTCTTTCAGACGCGCAACACGCAGGCGCAAAGTTTGGTGTTAGCCCGGGGCTGACGGCTAATCTGGCAGAGAGTGCTCAAACGTCTAACTGGCCGTTCCTGCCGGGTGTTGCCACGGTATCTGAGGCGATGCAGGCCCATGCCTGGGGATTTGATTTTCTGAAATTCTTCCCGGCTGAAACCGCAGGCGGAGCGGGGTTCTTAAAGTCACTCTATGCTGTATTGCCTGATGTCAGATTTTGCCCGACAGGTGGCATCACGCCTGAGAAAGCGCCAGGATATTTGGAGCTTGGCAATGTACCTGTCGTCGGCGGATCATGGATTATTGCCCGCAATGACGTCGGGCGGACGGACCATCCGGAAACGGCTGCACGGGCCAAGGCAGCATTGTTGTTGTAGGACACGTGTAGAAGCCAATTCCGCAGTTAGCTAGGCGGCGATTGCAGCCCCAATGAGGGCAACATCACCGGCAGTAATCAACCGGACGGGGATAGTTTGCAGATACTCATGCAAGTGTCCCTTTGCCATAAAACGGTCGGCAAAATCACTTCGTTCCAGAAACGGTGTGATCTTTGGCAGGATACCACCGCCAAGGAAGACGCCGCCCGTTGCACCGTGGGTCAGGGCAATATCGCCAGCCACACTACCCAGGGCGGATAAAAATACCTCAACCGCCTGCACACAGGATGCATCGGTGCCGTTCAGGGCGGCACTGGTGATGTCAGCGGGTGATAGATCTCTGGGCACTTCACCGTTCCGCGAAAGCAGGAATTGATGGATTTGTGTCAGACCGCTACCGCTAAGAAGTAGTTCGACAGACACATGCCCCACTGTTTGTTTCAGGTGATTATACAGGCTTTGTTCCAGCTCCGTCACGGGGGAGAAGGTTACATGGCCCCCTTCTGTCGGTACGACGTGCCAGGCTTGTTCGGTTGGGACAAGGAGCGCAACACCAAACCCAGTGCCGGGACCAAGGACAGAAATAGGGCCACGCGGATCAGCTGTCCCTTCCTTCACAGTCAGGGTTTGACTGTCGGTAAGGCTGCTTGCCGCGGTGGCGAGTGCCGCAAAATCATTCATAAAGAGAATGTTTTGAAAGCCGAGTTCCTGTTCCATCATCGCCGCATCCACTGTCCAGCCCAGATTGGTTATCATACCGGAACGACTGCCTGTTGGCCCGGCTATCGCGAGCTGTGCACCTGTAATATTGTTGGCACCGGTATCGGCGATAAAATCCTGCAGCATAGGGGTAAGGCCAGCATAGTCAGCACATTGGTAGGTATACATTGTCTGGATTGTCTGGGTATCTTCGTGAATGTCAGCCAACGCCAGGCGTCCATTAGTGCCGCCAATGTCTCCGACAATGATTGTCCTGCTGCTCATACACGCTTTTCCTACCTTACTCATGCCTCTGCAGTATTGCTCTTAAACAGTCACTTTTCATTAGTCACTATGCAATAGCTTTTTATTTTGGTGTTTCTGATTTTTTTATCCTAAAATGACAGCGCTATCAAACATGCAAGCCACTGATTCTGATATTTTTCCGGTCTATCTGAATTTGCAGCAGGGGTATCGGAAACGCCATTGGCAGAAACAGTACTAAGGGCATATGGGGACTGGGCCAACGTGACAAAAGTAATCATTGATGATGTTGCAGCCGAGGCAGGTGTTTCGATTAAAACTGTCTCGCGGGTTATGAACCGTGAACCCAATGTACGGCCTGCGACCAGACAAAAAGTTGAGGAAGCTGCGAAACGGCTTGGCTACCGGCCCAATGCGTCTGCCCGGGGGCTGGCCGGTAATCGCAGCTATTTGATAGCTTTATTATATGATAGTCCCAGCGCGGCGTATCTGACCAATCTTCAATCCGGAGTTCTGGCTGCAACACAGGCCGAAAACTACGGGATGGTTTTGCAGCCCTGTCAGTATGATGATCCGCATCTGGCAGATAAAATACTGACGACAATCCGCGATGCCCGGCTTGACGGGGTGGTGTTGACACCGCCATTGAGCGATCACAGGGGACTTATCGACAGCCTTGTCGACGCGGGTATTCCGCATGTTATTGTGTCCCCTCCTGCGACATATATGGAAACATCGGGCGGTTTGTGTGTCTATGTGGATGACAAGGCCGCGGCGCAGGAAATGACCGCCTACATTCTGGGGACAGGATTGACGCGCATTGCGTTTATAAAGGGTACGCCGACACACGGGGCAGCCCTGCAAAGATTTGATGGCTACAAGGATGCTTTGAAGGCGGCAGGGCTTGATCTGGATCCTGAGCTGGTCAAGCAGGGGTATTTTGATTTTGAATCAGGGGTGAAGGCGGCAGAAGAGCTGTTAGCCCTGCCGCAGCCGCCTTCCGCAATATTTGCCAGTAACGATGAAATGGCAGCCGGGGTTCTGCATGTGGCGCATGAACGCGGCCTGAAAGTACCGGATGATGTATCGGTTGTCGGCTTCGATGACACACCTTTGTCACGGCAAATCTGGCCGGCACTGACAACAGTGCGCCAGCCTATTCGTCAGATGGGGGGCTGCGCCGCAAGGATGCTGATTAGCCGTATTCGCCAGTCGGGAGATGCCGCGAGCACTGCTTTGCCGTATGAACTGGTGATACGGCACAGCACTGGTGGGCCTAAATAATCGAAACAGCAGGTATACGCCGCTATAACCTAATACTGTTTACGGGTATTGTGGCTTATTTTTTGGCGGGGCCGGTACTGTCTCGCACAATCAGTTTGTAGGGTACTATTCGGTTTCGCTCTGCTGGCTCCTGTCCGTCCATCAAGTCGAACAAAATTGCCATGGCACTGGCCCCAAATTCCTCGGTGGGTTGCGCAATTGTAGTCAAGGGCGGGTGTGTGTAGGCGGATAATGGCAGATCATCGAAACCAGTAACAGAAATATCTGCAGGCACCTTATGGCCAGCCTGCCGAATAGACTGCATCGCCCCGATAGCCATTTCGTCATTAAAACACAGGATCGCCGTAGGATGTACACTTTGTGCCAGTAATTGTTTGGTTGCAGTCGCGCCGGATGCAGGGCTGTAATCCCCTTCTTTCACAAGGGCATAATCAACGGTAAGATTTGCTGCTTCGACGGCTGCACTATAGCCGCTTAGGCGTGCTGTTGTCAGGGGGCTATCGTAGGGGCCAGTTATCACTGCTATTTTTTTATGCCCGAGTGTCAGCAAATGCTCTGTCATGGCCTTAGATGCCCCAACATTATCAAGGGAAACAGTCGGCATACTGCCGTCGCCCAGACATTCGCAGCAATTGACAATAGGTGCGGCTGTATCTCCCCTGTCTTCGGGGGCGAGAGGATTACGGGCACTAAGTTGAATGATGCCGTCTGTCTGGTTGGTGTGGAGCATGTGGGCAAGTTCATTTTCTGCATCAACATCGCCCATGGTATTGCCCAGCAAGACGCTATAGCCCTTGTTTTTAGCGGCCGTTTGCACTCCGCGAATAACCATGGAAAAGAAGGGATTGGAAATATCCGGCACGAGAACCATCACAGAGTAGCTTTTTTTGCTACGGAAGTTTCTGGCCATCATATTGGGTTTGTACCCCGCAGTTTTTGCTGCGGACAGGACTTTTTCCCGTGTGTTTTTTGAGACCATTTCCGGTTTGCGCAAAGCGCGCGAAACGGTTGCTACCGAAACGCCAGCAAGCTTTGAAACTGCGCGGATATTCGTCATGCCGATCTACTCCTCATGGTGGTCGCGCGCACTATAGACAGACTGGGCTGGTCTAGCCAACCCCCAAGCTAATCTACTGGACCGTCCTCAGACGTGCAGTTTGTCTTCCTGTTCTGAAGCTTCTTCGGCACTTCGGTCCGTGAAGAAAATGGCGAACAATAGCGCAACGACACCGGCGACAATACAGGGAATCCACCAAATCTGGCCCCAGTCACGCACGCCGTCGGCGGTATAATAGTCAACGATGCGTCCGGACAGGCTTGACCCGATGGCAAGTCCAACCCCGTAAGTCATGAGCGTGATAAAACCCTGTGCACTTGCTCTGACTTTTTTTCCTGCCTTGCGGTCTACATATATCTGGCCGGTGACAAAGAAAAAGTCATAGCAAATACCGTGCAGAATTATCCCCGCCAACAGCATGGAGACAAGGGCCTGGTCGGCCGCCAGCGCGAACAGCGCATACCGGAGAACCCAGGCGAACATACCAATCAGCAGCATCCATTTGACACCAAGGCGCCGGAACAAGAGCGGCATCAGAAGCATGAAGGCTACCTCGGACATTTGCCCGAAACTCATTTTAGCAGCGGCACCTTCAACCCCCATTTCATTCAGATATAGGTTAGTGAAAGCATAATAGAAAGCCAGCGGAATGGAGATGGCAAGCGAGCTGAAGGCAAAAATTGCAAAGGAGCGGTCTTTCATTAAAACAAGGGCGTCAAGACCAAGAACATCTCGAATGGTTACCTTCTCGCCTACCTTTCCTGGCGGGGTGTGGGGCAGGGTCACGCTGAACAGCCCAAGAATGATTGAGGCAATCGCAGCCATTTTCATCGGAAGCGCGGTGGCTTCTACGGTACTGTTTATTTGTGTCAGACCATACGTAATAGCAAAGCCTGCAACAATCCACCCGACGGTCCCCCAAACGCGGACTTTTGGAAACTGGATGTCCGGGCTTGTCATCTGGTGGAAAGAAATGGCATTAACAAGCGCAAGTGTGGGCATATAGCAGGCATTATATAGCATCAGGCCAAGGATAATCGGGCCAGTGCCTTCAAGGCCAGAGACTGCATATAATATGCATCCACCAAGAATATGCAGCACTGCCATGATTTTTTCTGAGGCAAAGAAACGGTCTGCGATCAGTCCGATAAAGAATGGGGAAATTATAGCGCCAATATTATTGGTCAGATAGGCAGTACCAATGTCGGACCCGCTAAAACCCTGCGCAGCCAGATAGGTTCCAAGCGTAACAAACCAAGCCCCCCAAATGAAAAATTGCAGGAACATCATTATACTTAGCTGTGTATAGTATTTGTTACCCATACTTTCCTCCCCAGAAAATCTGTCCTTCATTTCCGTGTCTGCAATGACAGTTTTATCAGAGCTAACCTGAATTTCGTTGGCTTGACAAGGGCAAATGTAACCGGTTACATCAATGCATATAGTCCTTTGAAGTAGGTGAGTGCAAAATGACAGGCATCAACGCTGCAATAGTAGGAACCGGTTTTATGGGGCCTGTCCATGCCGAAGCCTTGGCCCGTATTGGTATTACGGTGTGCGGCATTTTGGGCAGTAGTCCTGAGAAGTCTGAACTAGCCAAAAAGGCGATGGGTTTGCCCAGAGCATTTGCAGATTTTGAAGAAATCTTAGCGGATACATCGGTGGATGCTGTCCATCTCTGTACCCCTAACTTGCTGCATTATGATCATGCCAAACGCGCGTTAGAAGCCGGGAAGCATGTGATGTGCGAAAAGCCTTTGGCCATGACCTCTTTGGAAACAGCGTCCTTGATGGAAATTGCAGCCAAAAGCGGCTGTGCAGCAGCTGTGTGCTATAACCTACGCTTCTATCCTTTGCATTTTCATGCACAGTCACTGGTTCGTGGTGGTAAACTGGGTCGTTTGTTTCATGTGAACGGCTCTTACGCACAGGACTGGCTTCTTTATGAAACTGATTATAATTGGCGTTTGAACGCTGCTGAAAGCGGTGCATTGCGGGCGGTGGCGGACATCGGTACGCACTGGATGGACCTGGTTGAGATGATCACAGGGCAGAAAATTTCAAGCGTTTTTGCTGATTTACAGACTTTTTTCCCTACCAGAAAGCGACCTACGGGCGATGTCACCACATTCAGTGGTGGACCTGCTGGCGCGGCTGGCGTCGAAGATGTTGCAATTGATACCGAAGACTACGGCAATATCATGTTTCGGATGTCGGGTGGGGCTGTGGGCAGTTTATATGTCTCCCAACTGGCGGCGGGACGCAAAAATGCCTTGCGCTACGAAATCGCCGGGGCAGACGGTGCGCTTGCGTGGGATGGTGAAAGCCCGAATGAACTATGGTTGGGGCACCGGGACAAGCCGAATGAAATTTTGCTAAAGGACCCGGGCTTGCTGGATGCGCCGGCACGTCCATACGCTTCCTACCCTGGTGGGCATGCGGAAGGGTACCCGGACACTTTCAAGCAGTGTTTCAAGGCATTTTACGATTACATCCAAAACGGGGTTGATCCCGCTTTTCCCGGGTTTGATGCCGGTCACCGTCAGGTCAAACTGTGTGAAGCCATCTTAAGCAGCAGCCGCCAGGAAAAATGGGTGGAAGTGGAGGACTGATATGAAACTTGGATTTCAAAGCGCCATACTTGCAGACTTGTCCTTCGAAGAGGTCATTGATTTTGCGGCTGACACTGGCTTTGATTGTGTTGAGATCATGTGCTGGCCAGTGGGAAAGAGCGATCGTAAATATGCTGGCGTCACCCATTTGGATGTGGACGGTTTCACTAAGGCAGATGCCGAGCGTGTTCTGGCATATTGCGCGTCTAAAGGGGTGGCGATCAGCGCCCTTGGGTATTACCCAAATCCGTTATCGCCGGATGCGGAGGAGGCAGAAATTGCTGTGGCACATCTTCGGAAGCTGATCGATGCAGCGTCTCTTTTGGGCCTGGATGTTGTGAATACGTTTGTCGGTAATGACTGGACAAAATCGGTGGATGGTAATTGGCCGACGTTTATTGAAACATGGGGGCCCTTATTGTCCTATGCCGAAGACAAGAAAATTCGGATCGGTATTGAGAATTGCGCCATGTATTTCACTAAAGATGAATGGCCCGGCGGGAAAAATCTGGCCCGCAGTCCATCAATCTGGCGGCGCATGTATCAGGACTTTCCAACCCCTTATTTTGGTCTGAATTATGATCCGTCCCATTTCATCTGGATGCAGATGAACCACCTAAAACCGCTCGAAGAATTCAAGGACAGGATATTCCACGCACATGCCAAGGACGTGCGTATTGATCAGGACCGTTTGGACGATGTGGGCACGATGGCGTACCCGCTTGAGTATCATGACCCCTGTATTCCAGGGGAGGGTGATATCAACTGGGCGGAGTTCATCGGTCGGTTAAAGGAAACGGGTTTTGATGGTGCCTTCTGTATTGAAGTTGAAGACAAAAAATATGAAGGCAGCCTGGAAGACCGGAAACAGGCGCTTAGGGTGTCCTATGAACACTTAAGGCCACTTGTTTAACCGGTCTGGTAGCGTGTGACTGCCTGTGTCCAAGTCTACCGGCAGTCAGCTACAGAAGAGGTATGACATCAGTCCGGCAGGCGCGTGATGCGGATATTTCTGAATGTCACTGGATCCCCATGGTCTTGCAGCGCGATGTGACCTTCCCGTTTGGCGGCAAACGCGGGCCAGTTTGAGAATTTGCTGGCGGCCACTTTTGCTTTAAAGTCCTGTGACCCCATATCATAGGACACGACCAGTTTTCCGTTTAGCCAGTGTTCAACAGTATCACCCTGAACAATCAGGCGGCTTGTATTAAACTCGCCGACGGGTTTTGTGGTGTCTTCTGTTGGGGCATAAAGGGCAAAGAGAGCCCCGGCTTGTTCAAGCGGGGGTTCGTCGCGTCCGACATTGTCCAGAAGTTGATATTCAGGGCCAGAAAAATAGACCTGTTTCAAATCGGGTGTCTCCTGCACATGGAAGAAAACGCCGCTATTGCCACCTTCAGAGATTTTCCATTCGAAGGTCAGGTCAAAGTTTCTGTATGTTTCTTTAGAAATCAGATCGCCCGCCCCTTTGGCGATAACACGTAACGTTTCACCTTTTGCTTCCCAGCCTGCTGATATGTCGGTGCTTTGGTAACGGCGCCACTGACTTGCATCGAGAAGTGTACTCTCCTCGGCGCATGCAGCTGTTGTGCTGAACAATAGGGCTGCTGCTAGAAATGCTTTCATTTTAAATTCCAATCTTTTTCATACGCTCTTCCAGCATGGCTTTTATGTCGTCAGCGGGGCCGGGATAATGTTCCATGGGAACATTGCCAAGATATCCTATGTCTTCAAACCCGGCTGGTGTGGTGTAATAGCCGCCAAGGGTTAGTGTTCTAAACCGGTCAAAAAACCGGTGATAGGTGCTGTCTGTGTCGGTTGCAATGTCCGCCATCATGGTGACTTGGGCATCATGGCCGCACTCAGCATACCCGGCACTGAAACGGCGCTTTGCTTCGGCATCAATCCAGTCTAGACCATCAAGAATGATTTTCTGGTCATCCTGTGTTTGCTCATAGGGGCTTGAGACCCATTCATTGATAAAGTCGGGGACACCAATCATGCTTGGTGCAGGGTGCGGGGGCTCCTCGGGCAAGATGATGTCGGTCATCACCGCAGCAACCTGCAATTGCCTTTCTGTCATGATGCGGTCCCAGGGCGATGTGGGGTTCAGCATGTCAGGGTCTGTGCCGTATCCGGTAGGTGTTTTTACATATGTCCGTGCGCGGGCAATCTGCGGGGCCGTCAGTAGGGTGGCAGCTGCGGCTGAAAGCCATTTCAGGGCAGTACGGCGGTCAATCTTGGAAACATAGGGTGTCATCAGAGGTTCCCCTTTCTTGCTTCATCAGCGAGATAGGTGGCACCGCGCATCGCCAACGCCATAATCGTCAGGGTCGGGTTTTTATCAGGGTTTGATGGCAGGATGGCCCCATCCAGAACAAACAGGTTTTTCACATCCCACGTTTGCCCCCATTTGTTGACAACACTGGTGCGGGTATCCGCGCCCATGCGGGCACAGCCAACTTCATGGATGATTTCCCCGCCTTTTGCGATTGCCTCGCGTCCGTCTGTGCCAGTACCACGCGTGACGGTCCCACCAAGCCTGTCTATCAGTTCGTGGAATGTACGGCGCATGTGTGCTGCCTGATTAATTTCATAGTCTGCCCATTTCCAGTGGAATCGGAGCACAGGAATACCGAACCGGTCTTTCAGGTCTGAATCAATTTCAGCGTAGCAGTCATCATTGGGGATCATCTCACCGCGACCTGCCAGATATATATCGGCACCGTATTGCCGCCGCATTTCCTGACGCAGACCTTTACCAAACGGTACGGAGCTATGATTGGCAAGTTCGGCTATGCCCATGCCCGGCATGCGCTGGCCGCCTCCCACTTCAACATGATAACCGCGGGGAAACGGTAATTCGCCGCGGGCTTGTTGCCCATATCCCCACCAAGGCACATAAATGTGGGCGCCGCCCATGCCGTCATCATTACGGGCCGGCATGCCTTCCAGTATTGGGATATGGCCTGCGGATGAGGCACCGACCGTATCCATCAGATATTTGCCAACTGTACCGGATGAATTGGCGACACCGTCCGGATATTTGCCTGTTTTTGAATTCAAGAGAATACGGGCGCTTTCAGCCGCACTTGCTGCCAGCACAACAGCGTTGGCAGTAACGGTTTTATGATCGCCGGTATGACGGTCAATATAGGTTACGCCTTTGGCCCGATTGTCCTTGCCCATATCAACGGTATAGACCATTGCATCGGTGACCACTTCCAGATTGCCTGTCTCGAGGGCAGGCGGTATGAGAACTGTTGTTGTCTGGAACATTGCTTTGATGGAACAGCCGCGCCCACAGGCAGTGGCATAAAAACAGGCAGCCCGGCCATTCATGGGTTTCTGAATAACCGCGGCACGCATTGGGGCAACAGGTATGCCCATACTTTCAAAACCGCGGGCTAACATGATTTCGTGCAGGCGACGGTTTGGAGTGTTGTGTAGAATGCCAGGGGGGCTGTCGGGTGTGTTTTCCAGATTGGCACCGTGATAGATGCCGCCGCCGGTCACGCCAACAATTTCTTCGGTTTTGTCATACCAGGGGGCCAGCTCTTCATAGCTGATGGGCCAGTCAACGCCCAGACCATCCCGGCTGTAGGGTTTGAAGTCATATTCCCCAAAGCGGAGCGAAATACGCCCCCAGTGGTTTGTCCGGCCGCCCAGCATTCTGGGGCGCCACCACAGGAACTCTTCACCGCCAGGGTCACTGGTATAGGGTTCGCCTGGCACGGTCCAGCCACCGTCAACAGTGGCATCATAATAGCCAAAAGGTTTATCGGGGGTGGATACACCGCGCAGAGGCGCTTCATCGTTCGTATTGAACATGGGCGTTTCTTCTTCGGGTTTATAATCTCGCCCAGCTTCCAGCATCAGGACTTTTAGCCCCTTTTTTGCCAGAACATATGCACTCATGCCGCCACCGGCACCGGATCCGACGATGATCACGTCATACGGAGTTGGCTGTTTCACGGATATCCCTCTCTTTTCCCTTGCGTGCTTCCATGGTGGGAGCAGGCATCCTCACAAAAGAAAATGTAACCGGTTACATTCGGCTTTGTCAATCGTTGCGAACAGAGCGCACGGCGGGAGGAATGACAACAGAGTGTACGTTTCTGACTATGGTAGGGAGATAGCCAGTTCGCGTTCGCAGCATTTTTGCATCAGGTGCATGATAGCATCCCGGAGGTGTCGCCGTACAACGGAGATAGAGACATTATAGTGCCGTGCAATTTGCGCATAGGTTTTGTCTTTCAGCCTATAGAGAAGAAAGATTTCTTTGGTCCGTTTTGGAAGACTGCCCAGATCCTTCATGGTTTGGTGCAAAATCTGTCTGGCACATACCTTGTCATCTGCGCTGGGTGCATCGGTTGCGATTTCCACGGTCAGATCGTCATAGGTGATGAAGGCGGGTGTGACTTTCCGTTTTCTAAGACGATCCCGGATGATGTTAATGATCACTGTGCGCAAAAAGGCAGTATCATTTTCCACCTTTTCCAACTGGTCATAATTGTTCATGCGCGCAAAGGCATCCTGAACGATTTCTTCTGCATCGTCTCTGGAGACACCGCGCGCCCGTGTATAGGCAAGGAAATCCTGCAAATGGTACCTGTATAAGTTTTCTATCCTTGTTTCACGTACCTTTGCCTGCATTGATATTTCCGCTCTGTTACGCGCCGAACTTCTGGCGAGCGTCTATGATTGCACGGGCAGTTTTTTCCATATCATCTGCACTGTTGAACAGGGCAGGGGTTACACGAATACAAGCGCCCGCATTTACACCGGTTCTGTGGACAGTAAATACACCGTGGTTTTCCAGCAGATACTTGGCGACCGCCTTATTCTGTTCGGCGGATGTCTGACCGCTAAACCGGAAAGAGGTGATGCCTGCATGCAAGCGACTGTCATCGCCTGTCAGGATGTCTATACCGTCTACAGGGCGGCACTTTTGCACCCAAATGTTACGAAGATATCTCAATCGGGCTTCTTTTTTACTGCCTCCGATACTGTCATGAAATGTAAAGGCAGCGGGTACTGACAGAAGGGCAGCAAAATTGCTGGTGCCGGTATGGATCCGTCCTTCGATCCGGTCCCTTTCATAGTCCCCTGCAGCAATGTCCGGGTCGATATCTTTGAGTTTGCTTTCGCGAATGACCATGGCGCCAACTCCCAGGGGTGCGCCGATCCATTTATGCAGATTAAAACCGATAAAGTCTGCCCCAAGCGACGCGGCTGAAAAATCCATTTGCCCCCAGGAATGGGCCGCGTCAACAACCACATCAATATTCCGTGCGCGTGCGCGTTCTGCGATGGCTTTAACCGGCATGACAAGGCCCGTCCGGTGGCTGATGTGGGTCAGAAGCAGCAGTCGCGTTTTGGGGTGTTTGTCAAAAGCTTCCTCGTAAAAGGCGATCAGATCATCGTGGCTGGCTGGCTCGGGTACAGACAGCATAACGGTGGAACAGCCTACGCGTTTGGAGGCGGCGGTCATACATGCCTGAATGGACCCGTAATCCAGATCGGCCATCATCACCGTATCGCCAGGGGTTAAGCGATTATACCCGCCAATGATGTTCTTCAGGGCCTCAGTCGCGCCGCGTGTCAGCGCAACTTCAGTAGGTTTCACACCAAGACGATTTGCAACGTCATCCCGAATTGCGACGAAGTCTTTGCCGAACTGCCGACGGGCATAATAGGAGTTCTCAAAATTAACCCGTTTTGTTGCCTCGATATAGGTTTCCATCACCGGGCGTGCCATCATGCCCCAGTTGCCATTTTCAACATGGGTGATCGCCCTGGTAACGTCATACTGTTTGGCGATCGATGCCCAGTAAGCCTCATTATCAGCGGTGGCGGTGATGGTCTCTGCCGTATTTGGGGCTGCGTTCGCGGCATATACACCTTTGCCGGACAGGCCGGTTGCCACGGCGGTCAGTGTAGCGGATTTGAGTAATTGGCGCCGGTTTATAGCTGCGGTATTCATAAATGTCCCCCTGATGATTGTTTGGTCGGGTACTGGGCGTTGCGGTGTCGCGGTGAAGCAGTGCTGCAGTGCCGATGTCCTGTGACTGAGAAATAGCTGAGGGAGCACAGTATGCTCCCCACCGATGAATTACCAGATGGTCAGGCGGCTATTCAATCTTCACCCGCCCGACATCTGTTAAGCGCATGATAGCCTAGAAAGTAACATCAAGACGAATGTAATAGTTACCACCATCGGTATCATACGGTGCATTCCGGGAGTAAATAAGCCCGCGGTTCGCCTGGAATGTTGCTTCGTCAGGGTAGGTGTCAAACAGGTTTTCTGCGCCTACACGTACGGAAACAGTTTCGCTAATCCGGTAGCTTGCTGATGCATCAAAGAACATTTCTGCACCAAACTTCTGGAAAATGTCACCCGTTGTATTGTCGGAATAGTCGGTCCAGCTGCCATAGTACCGAACGCGCCCAAAGAACTCCAGATCACCCACGGTGTATGTCGCGGCCAGATTTGCAGCATGCTGCGGCAGGCGTTCTTCAAAACGAACACGCTGTGTTTCGTTCGCTTCCAGCGTACCGCCGGTAACCTTGGTGTCGTTATAGTTATAAGAGAACGTCAGGTTTAGTGTGTTTTGATCGACTGTGAAGCTCTTGCTGAGAACAAGATCAAGACCGCGTGTTCGGGTATCGAAATCATTCTGGAAGAAGCTCACACGGGCAATGCTTTCTGCGCCTGTTACACCAAGGGCAACAAGCTGTGACCGTTCTTCATCCGTCAGGGTGAACCCCTGTGAACTGCCGAAACGGTCCGAAATGTTGATCTGGTAGATATCCAGGGATGCGCTGAAGCCGTTTGCATCGCGGTAGGCAAGACCAACGGTGAAGTTCTCAGACTCCTCAGCTGTCAGGGGGTCGACGGTCGCATCAGCACGGGCATTGATGATAGCGGCAACCGGCCCTTCCGGGCTGTACCGGCCATTGGTGAAGACCTCCAGCGTGTTGGTATCAAGCCCCTGTGAATTACGTTCACTGAACAACTGGCCCGGTGTAGGCGCCCGGAAACCGGTTGATGCAGTTGCGCGCAGCGCCAGGTTTTCTGTCAGTTCAAAACGGGTGGAGATTTTACCGTTCAGCGTATCACCAAACTGGGAGTAATCTTCGTACCGACCGGCAATGCCAACGGTCCAGACGTCTGTGAACGGTAGTTCCAGATCAACATAGGCCGCGTAACTTTCCTGATCGAAGGTGCCAGCCTGACTTGGTGCAATGCCAAAGAAACCGTTGGAGCCTGATGGCAGGCCGTCAACCGCAGCCGGGCCTACTGTGTAGGAGGCGACATCCCCCGCTGTGATCTCATATGTTTCCTTTCGGCGTTCGCCACCAAAGGCAAGGTTGGCGTCAGCTGCGAGGAAGTCAACCGTAAACGGGTAGACGAAATCCAGGTTGATGTTGGTTTCGCGCTGTTCGAGTGTACCTGGCTCAAAGCTGGTTGGGCTGTTTGGCCCAAGCGACGCATTGATGGTATTTGACAGGAAATAATCGATTTTATTCGCCCCTTGCCCGATGCTCAGATCCCAGCTAAGGGCATCGTTCATCAGCATACCTTCAACGCCTGCGACAATGGACATGTCCTTGTCTTTCTGACCAAACTGCGGCGAGAAACCTGCAGGATACAGATCAGCAAGATCAAAGTCCGGGTAGACACTGCTGACATTGAAGACACCGGATTCCGGGTTACGCCAGTTAAAGTCAGAGACACCTTCGCCTTCGTTGTAGGTACCAAACACATACATGTTGGTGCTGTCTGCAACTTCCATAGATGCATTCAGCGCCAGGCGCAGGCCGTCGCGTTCCGGCTGGCCCCAGTTCTGGACAGGATTATCAAGGGTGATGTCCGGGTTAGCTTCCTGAAAATCAATGGCGTCTGGACGCTGACGGGACCGGGACGTGCGTGCTGCATCATAATATTCTGCGGTCAGGGACAGGAAACCCGTATCTCCCAATTCCCAGCCACCACGGCCACCCAGACGATAATTTGTGCCGTCACCCTCATAATATTCAGAATATTGACCAAACAATTTGTAGCCTGGTTCATCATCCAGAATAACGTTGATAACACCGGCGATCGCATCTGACCCATACTGTGCGGATGCACCGTCCCGCAGGACTTCCATACGTTTAATGGCGAATGACGGGATTGTTGCCATATCGGCTGACTGTGCACCACTGAATCCCAGAAGGGCAGACCGGTGACGGCGTTTGCCGTTAATCAGAACGAGCGTATGATCAGAAGACAGGTTGCGCAGTGTTGCCGGGCGAACATAAATCAAGCCGTCGTTCATCGGCAGTCGCTGTACTTTAAAAGACGGTACAATCTGCGCAATGGTATCAAGCAGGTCCTCGGAAGATGTGCTGTTGATGGCAGAGTTGCTAACCACATCAATTGGAGCGAGCGAGCTGAAAGCCGTTCTGTCTGCCTGACGGGTTCCTGTTACGATGATTGTGTCAATTGTCTCGGCGCTTTCTGCGGGTTCTGCACCCAGTGCAGCTGGACTAAAAGCAGAAAAAGCGACGCTGGAGCATAATACTCCGGCAAGTTTTATATATTTAGGTAACATTGCGTTTCCTCATTAAAAAATGAATCCCTGAAATTAAACGTCTGGAAAATATCCTCTGGTGGGAACGTGAAACCAGGCGCTCAAAACATAAGACGAGGCGCAATGTGGGTTTTGTCGACAAAGGTGTAATTGTCACAAAACAGTCATGAAATAGGACGGTTGTAATGTTTATTAAAATTGATAATTAATAAATTAAAACAATATGTTAATTGATTTTCATATGAAGATTGATTGTGTTTTCTTCTGCCGAGTGTTTACGTCTTATAGACGGGAAAATTACCCGGTAGATGAGAGTATCTCAAAGGAGCCAGCAAGGCGGATATCACCCGAGCGCGATCAGGGTGCAGGTCGTCTGCACAGCAGGATAATTTGAAATACAGGCTTCGCGGAAGGTGTGAATTTTCTCCAGTGATGTGGACCGCACATCGAGCATATAATCATATTGCCCGGACACCATGGTAAAGGTTACTACCTCGGCCGAGGTGTGCAGGTATTTTTCAAATTCCTGCAATGTGGCATCGTCCTGATGTTTCAGGCCAATCATGATAAAGGCCCGCACGGTTGGTTCTTCGACCTGCTTGCCGCGACGACGTGGTTTTTTCTGTGAGGGGATGCTGGATATTTCCATGGTTTTATCCTGTTGGGTCAGTTTGCAGGGGCTTGCTTCCTCGGCGGTGCCAGTCTATTCGCAGATCACGATCATTATTTGAAGACGATCGTTCGGTTGCCGTGCATCATGACACGGCGCTCAGCATGCCAGCGCACGGCCCTTGTCAGTGCCAGTGTCTCGGTATCCCGACCAACATTGACAAATTCCTCTACAGATACGGAGTGATCTACCCGTTCTACTGCTTGCTCGATAATCGGGCCTTCATCCAGATCGGTGGTGACATAGTGGGCCGTGGCACCAATGATTTTTACCCCTTTATCATGGGCCTGGCTGTAGGGTTTTGCACCCTTGAAGCTGGGCAGGAAGGAATGGTGAATATTGATGGCTTTGCCGTCGAAATCCCGGCACATATCCGCCGACAGAATTTGCATGTAACGCGCCAGAATAAGAAGTTCCGCATCATGCGACTGGAACAGGCTGCGTATCTGCTGTTCCTGTTCTGCCTTGTTTTCCTTCGAGACAGGCAGATAGTGATATGGAATGCCAGCCCATTCAACAAATCCGCGCATATCTTCATGGTTGGACAGGACCGCGCATATTTCAATGGGCAGAATGCCAGCCAACTGGCGGTGAATTAACTCCTGCAGACAGTGCCCAAATCTGGAAACGGCAATCACCACTTTCATTGGTTTGTTCGCATCATAAACCGAACAGTCTGCGGCATATTTTTCGGTCAGCGGTTGAATGGCAGCCCGCAAATCATCTGCACTGCCGGTCTTATTCGTGAAGACAAACCGCAGGAAAGCTTTACCCGTTTTTATGTCCGTATGATGATTGGCTTCTGTGATGTTCCCGCCCATGGAAGCAATGAGACTGGAAAAGGCACCTACGAGCCCGCAGGCATCTGTGCAGGCGATAGTCAGGATAAAAGCGTTTTCAGAATGGTTCATAGGGGCCTCGCTGGTATAGTCACTCGGTACATACCCCATAATCGGGGGTGCTCGGGGCACAGAATACTTGATGTCTGACCCACAGCACCTCTGTCCTATACCCTGATAAAAAAGTTCCAACAAGGTAAAGGATTGCAGATCGCCGCGCGGTGTGCGGGTTTCCCGTTTTGGGTTACATTTGACTTGTTACTGTTGCGATCAGGACAGGCGTGGCCGCCACAGCATTCTGCCGAATATGCCGACAAACAGAAGGAAGGTTGCACACCACAATATCGCTGAGATTACCAGAAGAGCCTGATAGTGATCCACTAGTATCGGCGCCAGCGTCCGGGTAGCCGCCGCTGCGAACGCACAGATATACATTGCTGTGCCAGATATGCCGGCGGCAAGGGGTCGTCCGGTATGGCCAAGGGTTGCCCTGCTCATAACAGCCAAAGGCATCATGCCCATCAATCCGGCGGTCAGTGCATGAATGCCGCTGGTGGGCGGGACGGCAAGGTCGGGCAGTATCATCCCAATGCCCAGTAGTCCCAGACCAAGCGGCAGCCACAGATAGGCAACATGCAGGACCAAAACAATTGCACTGGTGCCGGTTGTCCAGCCTTTCCAGCGCCATAGACGGACAAGGTGCCCTATTGCAGCCAGAAGTAACAGTGTGCCGCTCATGACAGTATCGGGCAATAGTATCCACGCAAGCAGTGACAGGGCGGTAACGGCCAGCAGTATTTTATCATATAGGTTAAAGGGGACAGGACGGGCTTTGTGGCCAGCTTTGATAAGCCAGTTTGTTGTAAAGCTTGGCACAATACGGCCCCCGATCAGGGCATTCAGCATGACGATCAGCGCAACTGCCGCAGTGCCGGCTAAGTTTGTGCCAAGTATGCCGGTCGCTTCCAGATGAAAGGCAATGTTGGCGGCCGCAAGCAGGCTGATGATCACTGAGACAGGGGCATTGCGCCAGTTTTTTCCTGCCATGATTTCGCGGATACAAACGCCTGCGACAGCTAACAGAAACAGACTATCCAGCCAGGCTGCAAGCATATACGGCAGCGGGGTAATCATCGCGGCCCGACCTGCCAGCCACAGTAGGACAAGTATCAAAAGTGGCCCACCCCTGACTGGTAGCCTTCCAGTCCAGTTTGGGATAGCGGTTAGCAGAAAACCCGTGATAACAGCGGCAAGATACCCGAAGATCATCTCGTGCACATGCCAGTCGAGTGGCGTGTAGGGTCCGGCGGTATCGCCACCACGGATAAACATATAGACCCAAAAGGGGACAAGACCTGCGGCAAACAAGGACGCCAGCAGGAAAAACGGACGAAAGCCAAAGCTTAATATCGCCGGGCCTGTATAGGTTTTTGTCCCCATTTTGGTACCTTTCCAGTGGGTATGAAAGGGTACCATACAGGACTTTGATACACCTACCTAGGGGGCAGATTGTCCCAGCCTAAAATATAGATTTCGTGTACATCTCTACTTTTATGCTGCCATGCTCTTTAGGTGCTCAATCAGAACGTCTCGTGCTTTTTCAGCTACAGGCAGAACCCGGTCAAACGACAGGAAGGCATGAATAGTTGTTTCAAAATTAACATGCGTCGCCTGCCCGCCTGCCTTGACCATGCGGTCATAAAAGGCAATGCCTTCATCCCGTAGCGGGTCATAGCCCGCCGTAATGATCAGCGTTTTCGGATACAGACCAAGGTTATCGGACAGGACTGGAGATACCAAGGGGTTATGCCTGTCTTGCTTGTCGGTGAGATATTGTTCAGTTGACCAGTCGATCATGGCCTCCTCAAGGAAATACTCTCCAGTACCAAACAGGCGGCGTGAAGGATAGTCGGTCTGACCCGATACATCTGTCATTGGGTAGATCATCGCAAGCCCGGCCGGCATGGGAATGTCTGTAGTTGACAGATGTTCACAGGTTGCCGCAACGAGATTTCCCCCTGCACTGTCCCCACATAGAAGGATGCGGTCCCTATCAATGTTGTATGTCTGAGCATCAAGGCGCAGGGCCTTGTATGCCTCGATCACATCGTTTAATCCCGCGGGGAAGGGATGTTCGGGCGCCAGGCGATACTCAACGGAGAAAACCTGCATGCCTGACTGCTTAGCCAGGCGTCTGCAAAAACTGTCATATCCATCAAGTGTGCCTAGCGCCCATCCACCCCCGTGTGCAAACAGTATGGCAGGATTTTCTGCATCAGTTATGTCGTTTGGGACATACCTGCGCACAAGCACCGTGCCGCCTGTTAATCTCACATTTTCAACACTATCAATTTCAGAAGAAGGCACCGCGAGGGAGATCATAATTTCCTCTGCGGCTTTCCTATAATCGGGGAGAGGTGGCAGGCCATCTACAAACCTGCCACCTGCAGCCATCTCGTCGAGAAGCTGCTTTGTCTGGGTATCAAGAACCATAGTAATGAACCCTAAAAACGTGTCTTCAGGCTAAGGCCCCATGTGCGCGGATTACCGTAGTATCCAAGCTGGTAGCCAAGCGAGTCGCTTAGGTCAAAACCGTGGCTGAGGTATTTCTTGTTTGTCAGGTTTTTACCGTCCAGTGCGACTTCCCATGCGCCGCCTTCTGCTACATAGGCGATGCCTGCGGATACAAGGGCATAGCCGTCCTGTGCCAGTATCTCGCTACTGGACACGGTGGAATATGTTTTAGACCGGTAATTCACATCCCCCATCAAACGAATATTGCCACCTGACTGTAGTTGATGTTCGTAGTTAAAGCCCAGTCGAGCCGTCCATTTTGGGCTGTTGACCATGTGCCGCATGTCGCTGATATCGCTGCCGTCCGGGCCGATATATTCGTCATATTCAGCATCCATATAGCCAAGAGACCCCTGTAGGGTGAGCCCTTCTGACACGCGCGCCAGCATTTCCATTTCAATGCCTTTGGTGGTTGCCCGGCCTGCGTTGGTAAAGAGCGCCCGGAAGCTGCCGTCTGGGTTGGCAACAAAGCTGGAAAGCTGCAGGTCTTTGTATTTATTCATGAAACCGGCAATGTTCAGGGTCATCCGGCCGTCCAGTAGTGTTGACTTCAAGCCGGTTTCATAGGACCACATGGTTTCAGGATCAAACGGGATTGCTTCGTCCGCAGAATTTGATCGCCCATCAAAACCACCGCTTTTGAAGCCGCGACTTGCACTGACATAGGCCATCAGATCATCATTAATTTGATAATCAAAGCCGACCTTGGGGGACCAGGATGACCAGGTGTCGTCAACGGTCAGGTCGGTGACCCGTGCGCCTTGTCCGATCGGTACCGGCAAGAGTGTGTCAGCACTGAAAAACTCCTGAATCCGGTCAAAGTCTTTCTTTTCTTTTGTATAGCGAATGCCCGCAGTCAGAGAGAGCCGGTCATTCATCCGGTAATTCGTGTTCAGATATCCGGCATAGCTTTTGTTATGCTGGTCATTAACCGACCCGGATACAAACGCGATCACAGGTCCAAATACACCGGCGAATGTATTGTCATGCTCTTTAAAATAATAAAGCCCGCCAATAACGTCCAGGGCATCAGATGTGTAGGAAAGCTGTAGTTCCTGGCTGAACTGATTCTGTTCTTCGTGAACATAAATACCAAAGAACGCAAACTCGGTGGCATCAAGATCCAGGTGGGTATCGTATGTCATTTCACGGTATGAGGTGATTGACTTCAGGGTTAAAGAATCTGTGGCGTCATACGCAATTGTTGCGGCACCGCCGTAAACATCCAGTTTGTTCAAATCATTGAAGTCTGCAGCGATCACAAAAGGATCGTCATTTGGTTCTGCAGCGCCGAAGACAGATGTCATGCGCGCGGGTGTCCGGGATGTGTCCGGGTGGCTTTCTGATCCGTCCAGTGTGAAATCGATGGACAGGTCTTCAGTCGGCGTGAAATACAGTCCAGCTTTCAAAGCCCAGGTTTCTTTGTCGCTGTCGTCCTTGCCATTGGCTTCGTTCGTCGCGAACCCGTCACGGCTTAGATAGGCGGCACTGATTTTACCGGCCAGCTTGTCTTCAACGATCGGGCCGCCAACGGATGCTTTTACATCCAGTCTGTCATAGCTGCCAACTGTGATCGACGCATCCCCGGCAAGGGTGTCCCCCGGTTTTTTGGAGACAAATTTGACGGCGCCGCCAATTGTGTTACGGCCATATAGTGTTCCTTGCGGACCGCGCAATACTTCAATGCGCTCTGCATCCAGGACATCAAGGAAGGCACCTTGTGCCCGTCCCAGATAGACATCATCCATGTAAATGCCGACACCGGGGTCGGCAAAAGCCAGAGAGTCCACCTGCCCGACACCGCGGATGTAGACAACAGCGTTAGAGGCATCACCCACATGCAGTGTCAGGTTTGGTACCATTTTCTGAATGTCGCCAAGATCGGTGAAATCACCGTCTTCGAGCATGCTTGCGCCGATTGCTGTAACCGATACCGGTACAGTCTGAAGGCTTTCAGAAACTCGGCGGGCAGATACCTGGATTTCTTCCAGCACGGCGGATGAAGATGATGTGGTGTCCTGTGCGGCAACATTGCCTGCACAAAAAATTAATCCGGACGTCAGGACCGTTGACGCTAGTAAATACTTTGTATGGGTCTGCATGTTTTTTTCCTGCCCTTATAAACTCTTCCCATATGACAACAGCAGTGTTTTAAGAAAAAGAATACGGAAGAGTTTACCGAAAAATTACCCGCATATTTTGCGGGTAATTACGCTTGTCTGAATAGAGGGTGCTAATCGGCCTTCAGGGCAGACATGGCCTTATCAATTGTAACACTAAGATGACGGCGCATCAGGGCTTCCAGTTTGGGCGACGGCAGAACCAGCATAACCCTGCCGTCCGCAGGCGAAGGCGTTTTGATGATATAGCGGTCTTGTTCGGCCTTTTTGATTCGCTCTTCACGGGTGCGGTTTGATCCGGTTTTCATCATCTGGGCAGCGGCAGAAACCGTCAGCGGCGTCCCTTGCCATTTGTTCAGAACGCAGCCGACAAGAAGGTACCAGAATTCCTGCGTAAAATAGGTCGGTCGTTTCTCAAAAATGGCATCCCAGTCATTCGCATAGAATAGCAGAACGTCCACCCACTTGGACAATATGTCCAGTGGATAGTCCGGATATTCCTGATCCAAATCGACTGTGTGAAAATCTCTCATATTCGGCGACCATAATCTCTTTAATTGCCTGTTACAACTGCAATTCTTCGGCTCTGTGACAAGCATGAAGTAGAATCACATAGCCTGCAATAATAATGTGGTCTCTATCAAGTGTTGGGGCGAGTAAGTATATATGTACTGCCTTTTCGCGGGCAATCATCTATTTTCTCTTAGTGAACACACACAGCTTGTTTCCGTCTGGATCGCGGACATATGCTACAAAATGTGTTTGTTCACGAATGCCGGGGTTTCCCTGATCCGATCCGCCGGATTTTAGGGCCGCAGCGTGAAACCCATTAACCCTATCATAATCTCCCACCTCGAAGGCAAGCATGGTTCCATTTCCGTTTGTTGCATTGTCTCCGTTAAATGGAAGGACGATGCAGACTTTCCCTTCGTCTCCTGGACGCCCATATTGTGTCCATTCTGGACTTGTGATTTTACCAATAGCACTGAAAGCTACATCGTAGAATATAATGGCTCTGTCCAAATCGTTGGTGCCGGGTGTTGAATAGGCAATCATATGGCTGGTCGTTTTTGGGTTTTCTTGGTACGGATCAGCTTTAGTACGAGTTCCAGCTCTAAGGGAGGTTCTTTCTCATTGCGTCGATACACATTGCCGGATGGGGTCCTGGTAACGAGTTTGAAGTCTATTAAAGCCCTGCGCAAAAGTGCGTGATCATTGAAAGTATTTAAGTCCTTTAGGAGGTTGTTCATGTCGTGCTCTCCTAAATCTTGATGCGCAGGGAGGTGCGTCCAGATCACCCACATACAAAGACGTGCTCGTGAATCCTTTGATGGCCACCTTGTTAATTGGCCGTTAAAATTGAAATAGCGCGCTGTCTGTTCAGTCATGGCAAGGTCGATGTGCGGGGATTCGCTGACAGGCGGTGTCAAATCCTGTGTTGGTTCTTGCTGGGTACGGAAATGCTGAAAATTTCTATAACCAGCCGAACGGGCTAAGATATTTAGAAGCTCAACATGGCTTGGCAGTCGATCTAAATCCAGTAATTGTTGGCGAATTGATCTGGCCGTTTTTGAAATATCGGAGACATTATAGGCGAGTTTGGTTTTAGGCATAACTTGGTCCTCTAAATGCCATCGGCTTGTCGGAGTTGCCAACTTACGACCCGGGCAAAGAGTCAAGTCATCATGCTGAATACATTGAGGCAGGTTTAGCATCCCGTTTGGGTGGCAACGTCTAGGTGAACTGCAGACCTATCTCAGAATGCTTTCCTGCTTAACTCAAGTCAATCAAAATGCGCTTGTAAGCAGTATAGTTTACTCTCAGGGGTCGTTTTTACACTGTATACACTGATATCAGCTTCCTAGTTGATCATGCGTTTACCTTTGTGGGTGAAAGGGACTTTATAGTTTTTTTGGATGGGGGCTTACAAAGGATTTGAGCATTTTGTCCCATCTTATGACTGTACATAATTTTTCAGTTTTCAATGATATTGCATGGATTAGAATGACGGAAAAATGCCAAGAGTTGGGAAACAACTGTAGGCCCCGGTGTGAACACCAATAGAAAAAGGGCCTAGGAATTTCTTCCTAAGCCCTTGAAGATATTGGTGGAGCCGAGGGGGATCGAACCCCTGACCTCTACACTGCCAGTGTAGCGCTCTCCCAGCTGAGCTACGGCCCCGTGACTGTCCGCCCGTGGGGCGTTTCAGTCCAATTCCTAAAATCTGGCAGGACTATAATCGGAGGTATTTTTCGAGGCAAGGGCTTTCATGGCGCTGCCTGAAAAATTCACCGCGACCGATTATTGACCTTATTCGTCATCATCCGACAAAGAGGTGTCAACCATGCCTTTGACTTCGGTGTCGTCGTCGTCATCAAGGCTGATGTCGTCGATGTCATCTACATCGATATCGTCATCATCAGAATCCAGCGCGTCAGCGCCTTCAGTGCTGTCTTCTTCTTTGTCTTCAACGATGATTGGCTGTTTGGTTTTCAGAACAGGTTCCGGAACCCATTCGTTACCACAGTCAATACATGTAACCGGGTCATTTTTTTTCAGGTCATAGAAACGGGTGCCACAACTTGGGCAAGTCCGCTTAGTACCCCATTCTTCTTTCGCCACGTCATTCTCCGTGTTTTTTGCGGGCATGGAATAGAAAGTATTCTACAGTCCGCTTTATAATGCCAGCGATTCGATAAATATTCGGCGCTTCACTTGCCATGAACACCGTCAACTGTCAAAGATTTACTGAATTGATTCGACCTTAAAGTGGATTTTTTTACGTGCCAAAGCTATTAACAAGCCCTTTCACTGCCTTTGAGGGACAAATTTCTGTCCCCGGAGACAAATCTATTTCTCACCGTTCTATCATGCTTCCGGCCCTTGCGGTTGGTGAAAGCCGGATCGTGGGCCTTCTCGAAGGCGAAGATGTTCTTGCCACCGCAGATGCCATGCGGGCGATGGGGGCGCGGGTGGAAAAACAGGCAGATGGGTCTTGGTCTGTGTGGGGTGTTGGCGTTGGCGGCCTGACGTCTCCCGACAAAGTTCTGGATTTTGGCAACTCCGGGACGTCGACCCGTCTTTTGATGGGGCTTATCGCCAGCCATGATATTACAGTGATGATGACGGGCGATGCATCACTGCGGTCCCGTCCGATGAGCCGGGTAATGAACCCGCTTATGTCTGTCGGGGCGCAGTTTGTGGCGTCAGAGGGGGGCAGGTTGCCTGTAACGGAGATAGGGGCGAAAATGCCGCTGCCGCTTGATTACACAACACCGATGGCCAGCGCGCAGGTGAAAAGTGCCGTACTTTTGGCAGGGTTGAACACGCCGGGCACCACCATAGTGCGCGAGGCAGTATCGACTCGCGATCATACCGAACGGATGCTGAAAGCGATGGGGGCGGACATTACTGTGGAGGAAAACGGGCAAGGGCGCACCATTACACTGGTGGGCCAGCCAGAGTTGCAGCCTATCTCGATTATCGTACCGGGAGACATCTCCAGCGCGGCTTTCATTCTGGTTGCAGCCAGCATCATCCCCGGTGCAGACGTGATGATATCGCATGTTGGAATGAATCCTTTGCGTACAGGGATCATTGCTGCACTCCAGGCAATGGGCGCTGATATCGACATTCTGAATGCAAAGACCGTTGGCGGGGAAGAGGTGGCAGATCTGCATGTCAGGGGGGCTGCCCTTAAAGGTATTTCAAGCCTGCCGGTTGATCCGTCCACAATGATTGATGAATTTCCTGTTCTGTTTTGTGCGGCAGCTGTCGCAGAAGGGGAGAGTGTTTTCACCGGTCTTGAAGAAATGCGGGTTAAAGAATCGGACCGTATCGCGGTAATGGCCGCCGGGCTTGCAGCAAACGGAGTGCAGGTTGAAGAATTGGAAGATGGTCTGAAGGTAACTGGCTGCGGCGGCAAGGTGCCGGGCGGGGCAGAGGTTGCAACCCATCTTGATCACCGTATCGCCATGAGCTTTGCTGTGCTTGGACAAATGGCAGTAAAGCCTATTACCATTGATGATGCCTCGCCAATTCAGACAAGTTTTCCGACATTTGTATCCCTTATGTCTGACTTGGGTGCAGGGCTTAGCCTGCAGGCGTAAATGTTGGCTTCAGGAAAGCCCCGGAATGCATTTGGGCGTATTTTGATGCCTCAACCGGTTTCGTGACAGCTTGCACGTCTTGTTGCCTGATGTTTTAGTTCCAGAATATTCCTGATGGCAACTCGGCGCTGGAAAATTCAAGATGCAAAATCCGTCTGCTTGATGGGTTACTGGCTTTTCTGGACGCATGTAAACAGAGAGGTCGCATCACAATAAGGGCACCTGCAGCAACCTCAAGTTCAACAGGCTCATTGTTTTTAAGAAGCTCTTTGATGTCTTCGGTTGTTAAAATACCCTCGTTATGGCTGCCAGCGAGCATGCGCAGGCAGCCGTTCTCGGTGTTGGTATCATCCAGATGCAAGCGGCATGTTATCATGCTCTCGAGGACGCTACGCGGTGGTTCCACATGAATAACTCCAGCTTTCACTGTCCATGGTCCCCAGTTTTCCAGCTCTTGCATGCCACTTACTGCAATTGTTCTGTCCTGATGCCACGCAACGGTCCAGTTATTCCGGGCTGTTTTATCAAACAATATGGACCGGACAAGGTGTGGAGTATCACCCAGATAGCTGCGTGCTATGGCCTCGAAGCCTAAGTTTTTGATTAGGTTTAATGTTGCTGCACTGCTCTGGTGGATGTTGCGTACGCCCCCTCGGCCTTGGTCCAGGCTAAAGGGCTTTAGTATTTCTCTAGCCTGCTCCAATTGCTGTTTAGAAAGGAAGTCAGGGATAACTTCAAAGCCAGTCTTGGCAAACTGCGTAAGGGAATGCTGCATGCTTGAGCTTTCAGGTATCTTGCGTGTTGAACTGTGCAAAGGTTACCTGCGTGCCGTCTGGTGCGAAATAGCCAATTTCAGTAGCGCCGTAGAACGTGTCTCTGCGCGGTAAGACCACAGGATAGTCAGCCAGTGCATTGGCAACTGCATCAATATCTTCAACGGTAAGGTACAAAAGAACGGGGCTCGCTGTCAGGTCCTTGCCGCCGAAAATTTCCAGATCGTCTTCGATGCTGGCGACAGATTGCAGCATAAAGTGATGTGACCCGTTGGATACTATGGCAAAACCCAGAGGGCCGGATCCGTCCGGTCCGTCAACAGGCACGCTATCAGTGACGGTAAAGCCGACGGCTTCCCAGAAGGGCAAGGAAGGCTCTATCTCTGCAACCGGGATATTAACATGTAAACTGGTTGTTGTGACGGTTGACATGACGAGGCTCCTGTTCCTGATTTGTTCGAATGATTGCGCAGCTTTCTGCCGGTGTCAAGCTTGTCAAAATTTCAGGGGCGTGGCACATAGACGGTGATGGCGGTCGGGATGATTAGCCCGTATAAAGGCCAGGATTGTTTAAACAGGGTGATTCGCGTGATTATTGCGATTGATGGGCCTGCAGCGGCAGGCAAGGGTACGTTGGCGCGCCGTTTAGCGCGGGAATTTAATTTTGCCTATCTTGATACAGGATCGCTCTACCGTGCGGTGGGGCTTAGCCTGTTGCGGGCAGGGGTTGATCCCGCGGATGAGGATGCTGCGGTCGCGGCGTCGGCCGATCTGGCACCGGCCCTGTTAAGTGACCCTGCACTGCGTGATGAAGCGACTGGCGGGGCAGCCTCTGTTGTGGCGGCTATGCCGATGGTTCGATCTAACCTGCTGGAATTTCAAAGAAATTTTGCGCAGCACCCGCCTGATGATAAGGCAGGTGCTGTCCTGGACGGTCGTGATGTCGGTACGGTTGTGTGCCCGGACGCGCCAGTGAAGCTCTTTGTAACAGCAAGTCCGGAAGAACGCGCAAGACGCAGAACGGACGAGCTTTTGGCCAAAGGACAAGCGGTGGATTTCGGTGAAATACTCGCAGATGTGAAGGCTAGGGATGCCCGCGATAGTGGCAGAAAAGACGCACCTCTCAAGCCTGCTGAAGATGCCCTCTTGCTTGATACGACCAATTTGGATATAGACGCAGTGTTTTTAAGGGCGAAAGCGTTGGTACAAAAGGCGCTGGCGTCCCAATAACCTGATGATCCTTGTGTGATCTTTTTCTCCTTTCCTCCATTGCGGAAAAGGGAAAGGGTATTTTTTGCTTGGAGAATGAGGCTTGTGGTCAACGTGAAAGGGCTGGGATGGTCCCACCCTGATTTCACCACATGTCAGACCGCCGGAGCCAACCGGCTGGCAGAAAAACAAATATATGTCGAAAGGACTATCCTATGAGTGAAGCGGCAAATATGCCTAGCCTCTCTGATTTTGAGGCGCTTCTCAATGAAACCCTTCCAGCCGAAGGTGGCTTTGAAGGTCAAGTTGTTAAGGGTACAGTAGTATCCATCGAAAGTGATTTTGCGATTGTTGACATCGGCCTTAAGGCTGAAGGTCGCATTCCTCTCAAAGAATTTGGTGCACCAGGTAAGCCTGCAGAAATCAAAGCCGGTGATGAGGTAGAAGTTTACGTCGAGCGCGTTGAAAATGCGATGGGCGAAGCAATCCTTAGCCGTGATAAAGCACGCCGCGAAGAAAGCTGGGAGCAGCTTGAAAAAGCTCTTGAAGGCGATGCGCGCGTTGAAGGCGTTATCTTTGGTCGCGTTAAAGGTGGCTTTACTGTTGACCTTAACGGCGCTGTGGCGTTCCTGCCGGGCAGCCAGGTTGACATCCGTCCAATCCGTGACGTTACGCCACTGATGAACATCAGCCAGCCATTCCAGATCCTGAAAATGGACCGCCGTCGTGGTAACATCGTTGTTTCCCGTCGTGCTGTTCTTGAAGAGTCACGTGCGGAACAGCGCGCTGAACTGATGGGCAAGCTGAAAGAAGGCGATGCAGTTGACGGTGTTGTTAAGAACATCACTGATTACGGTGCCTTCGTTGACCTTGGTGGTATCGACGGTCTTCTCCACGTTACAGACATTTCCTGGCGCCGGGTTAACCAGCCATCAGAAGTTCTGACTGTTGGTGAAACTGTTAAAGTACAGGTTATCCGTATCAACCCTGAGACACAGCGCATCAGCCTTGGCATGAAGCAGCTTGAAGCTGACCCATGGTCTGGCATTGAAGAGCGTTTCCCAATCGGTGCGAAGTTGAACGGTACTGTTACAAACATCACTGACTACGGTGCGTTTGTTGAGCTTGAAAGCGGTGTTGAAGGTCTGGTTCACGTAAGTGAGATGAGCTGGGTTAAGAAGAACGTTCACCCAGGCAAGATCGTTTCCACTTCTCAGGAAGTTGAAGTAATGGTTCTTGAAGTGGACCAGAGCAAGCGTCGTATCAGCCTTGGCCTGAAACAGTGTGCGGACAATCCTTGGGAAGCATTTGCTGCCAAGCACCCACAAGGCACTGAAATCGAAGGCGAGATCAAGAACATCACTGAATTCGGTCTGTTCATCGGTCTTGAAGGCGATGTTGACGGTATGGTGCACCTGTCTG
Source organism: Kordiimonas sediminis (assembly GCF_014656395.1). Taxonomy (GTDB): domain Bacteria; phylum Pseudomonadota; class Alphaproteobacteria; order Sphingomonadales; family Kordiimonadaceae; genus Kordiimonas_A; species Kordiimonas_A sediminis. The sequence goes on along the minus strand of NZ_BNCI01000001.1, from coordinate 431,336 downwards.
ATCTGGACTGGGAAAAGTCTGGCGAAGAGAGCATCCAGGACTACAACAAGGGCGATACTGTTAAAGCAGTTGTTCTTGATGTTGACGTTAACAAAGAGCGTATCAGCCTTGGCATCAAGCAGCTTGGTGGTGATCCGTTTGCAAACGTATCTTCCAAGAAGCGTGGCGAGACTGTAACTTGTACTGTAACTGCAGTGACTGAAAATGGTCTTGAAGTTGAAGTAGAAGGCAGCGGCGTTAGCGCGTTCATCCGTCGTGGTGATCTTGCACGTGACCGTGCTGACCAGCGTCCAGAGCGTTTTGCTGTTGGCGATAAGGTTGATGCACAGGTAACTGGCGTTGATAAAGGTAGCCGTCGTGTGAACCTGTCTATCAAGGCGCTGGAAGTTGCAGAAGAAAAAGCTGCTGTTGAGCAGTATGGTTCTACTGACAGCGGTGCAAGCCTTGGTGATATCCTTGGTGCTGCTCTTGAAAAAGCAAAGCAGGACTAAGACCATACGGTCTGCGAACTGATAGAATCAGTTAGAAACATTTCGAAAAGCCGTCCCTTTCGTGGGGGCGGCTTTTTCTGATTCTCGTTTTAAGGGCGGTGATTCTGGTGTTGCGAGTTAAATTTTTTGTGATATTTGGGCCAATTTGGGCCTAAAAGTGCCAAGAAATGCATAAATCTGCAGAAAAACCGTGTTGAATGAACTAGTTATCTTGACGCTTTGCCGATGCTCTGGCACTTTTTGCGTTAACAGAGTATTTGGAAATGAGTGCTCAAGGTAGATTTCCATACCCCCGGGAGGAAACATATGATCAAGTCAGAACTGATCACACTAATAGCAGAAGCTAATCCACATTTGTTTTACCGTGACGTAGAACGTCTGGTTTCCACTATCTTTGATGAGATTACCGGGGCGCTTGCCCGGGGTGAGCGGGTGGAGCTTCGTGGGTTTGGTGCATTCTCGGTCAAGGAACGCCCTGCACGCACAGGCCGTAATCCACGCACCGGAGAAAAGGTTCATGTTGAAGAAAAGCGTGTCCCTTACTTTAAAACCGGTAAGGATCTCCGGGAACGGTTAAACTCCTAAACTCTTTCTCTTCTAAATTCTTGAACGCCCGCCTTCGGGCGTTTATGATTCTGGCATCTATAACCCGTTTGGATATTTGCCGTGCTCCAATCTTTGTCACTTATTTTGAAACGAAGCTTCTGGGTGCTGACCGCGCTAGTGCTGGTGGTATTTTCCGTCAGCAACCGATCGGTTGTCGACATAGGTTTTTATCCTTTTGATACGCTGGTAGCTCTGCCTGTGTATCTGGTTCTTTTCGCCGGCATATTTCTCGGACTTTTGGTGGCCGCGAGTGTCAGCAGTTATTTTCGTCTGCGCGGGTTTGCTCAGCGCCGGAAAGCAGAGCGCCGGGCCACGGAACTGGAGAAACAGGTCACAGAAATGTCCGAGGATGCACATACCAGACGTGCAGAAGAAGGTCATAAAAGGCTGGAAGCCGGAACCGGACCGCGTTAATAGAAGGCTGGACGGGAACCTGTCCCTACCTCTGCCCGCACTAGCTAGGAACTGATCAATGAAACCTTCCGATAGAATATTCTGCGCCCTTGATACCACTGACACCGATCAGGCTGTTGCTTTGGCCCGTGAATTAAAGGGGGTTGTTGGCGGTATGAAGCTGGGGCTGGAGTTTTACTGTGCTTGCGGTGCAGAAGGCTTTAAAAAGGTGTCCGAGGTCGGGATGCCGATTTTTCTGGATTTAAAGTTTCACGATATCCCGAACACGGTTGCTGGCGCCATTCGGTCAGTTGCACCGCTTGCGCCGCGTATTCTGACTATTCATACGCAGGGTGGTCCTGAGATGATGCGCCGTGCGGCTGAAACCGCGAAGGAAGAGGCTGCAAAAAACGGCGTGCCCACGCCGTGGGTCGTAGGGGTGACCATCTTAACAAGCCTGGACCAATCTGACCTGCAGGCCATTGGTGTGTCTGACAGTGTTGGCGATCAGGTTGCGCGTCTGGCGTCACTTGCCGCCCATAGCGGCTTGGACGGCATGGTGTGCAGCCCGAAGGAAATCAGCCTTGCCCGTGCTGTAACAAATCCGTCCTTTAAGCTGATTGTCCCCGGCATACGCCCAGCCGGTAGTGCAGCAGGGGACCAGAAACGGGTGATGACCCCGCAGGAAGCGGTTACTAACGGGGCCGATGTGCTGGTAATTGGCAGGCCGATCACCGAAGCATCTGACCCAGTGGCCGCTGCCCGCGCAATTGCCGACAGCCTGGCCTGATCATCACATAGGGCAGATTTGGTCAGGCGCTACTGAATGCGGCTGACTGTAATCCCCGCATCATTTAAATAGACCTGAACGGATTTATCACCAACAAGGTGGCCGGCACCAACCGCGACAAGGAACGTGCCCGGCGATTGCAGGTTGTCCGCGAGTATCGTAGCCCATGCGCGGTTACGGTCTTCCAGGGCGCGTTTTGCGAACTCAGGCGTTGTTTCCATGGCGCCGTTCACCAGGGTATCGAGGGTATCAACATCCCCATTTAACCACGCGTTTTGCAGATTTTTGGTGTGGGTGGCAATGTCCTGTAATTGAGACAGGCTATCAATGACAAACTGACGTTCCTCAGCTGGCGAGAACTGTGCAAAAATTGCTACCTGCTGTTCGGCAGTTTCCAGACCATAGACTGGTTTGCCCTTGGTTTTTGCCATGCGCAGCAGCATCTGGTCGGCGCCCATGTTTGGGTCGAAACCAGCCCGTACTGTGGAAAGCACACCCAGCGACAGTGTTGCAAACCATGGGCGCGCCTGATCGAACGCATTGCGCGGCAGGTTCAGGGCACCAATCTGTCGGGAAACATCGCTATATAGACCGTCTCCGAGGGTTGTGCGCAGTGTCTGACCCGCAGGCAGTTTGCCTGCTGCGGCCATCAGTGGCGCCGCTTTTTTCAGCTCTTCTTCGCTGACTTCAAGAATCAGCGCATCAGCCGTGTCAAAGGCAGTTTTCAGTGCAGGCGTACCCCAGGCGGCATCTTTTTCCAGTATGTGAACAGTGCCAAATAGGTAAATTTTGGTATCTTCATCGCCAAACATCCATAGGGCCGGACTTGATGCCGTGACGGCGGATGTGCTGAAAATACTAATAAAAAACAATATGATAAGGGATTTTACTTGCTTCATTCTCGCTGTCCTTGATTTTTCATCCGCATCTTTCCATGCAAGGTGTGTGCTATCAAGGCTTAACTGAATGCGAAAAGGACAAAAACTCCTTGAAATTAAACGGCTGCGCCGGTATACACCCGTCTTCGAACGAATGGTCCGGCCGATTAAGGGCTGCCGTGGCCGTTTTTGAGAGCAACCTTAAAGAATGAGGAAAGCAAATGCCCAAAATGAAGACGAAGTCCAGCGTGAAAAAACGCTTTAGCTTGACCGCAAAAGGCAAAGTCCGCGGTAACCAGGCTGGTAAACAGCACGGTATGATCAAGCGCACGAACAAACAGATCCGTAACCTGCGTGGTACTACAATCCTTAACGATTGTGATGCGCAAATCGTCAAGAAATTCATGCCATACGGTTAACACCGGGCACATTAAGATTACAGGTTAAGGAGAATATATCATGGCTCGTGTTAAGCGCGGTTTGACATCACACGCTCGTCACAAGAAAGTCCTCGAGGAAGCTAAAGGCTACCGGGGTCGTCGTAAGAATACTATTAAAGTTGCCCGTCAGGCAGTTGAGAAAGCCGGTCAGTACGCATACCGTGACCGTAAGGCTCGCAAGCGCACATTCCGTGCACTTTGGATCCAGCGTATCAACGCCGGTAGCCGTCAGTTCGGTCTGCCATACGGTCAGTTCATGCATGGCCTGAGCCTTGCTGGTGTAGAGCTCGACAGAAAAGTTCTGTCTGATCTTGCTATCAATGAACCGGCAGCTTTTGAAGCACTCGTGAATCAGGCTAAGGCCGCCCTCGCGAAATAAGTGCTGCTGCGGATCGTCCGCACACAAAAATTAGTGAAGGGGGTCTTGCCATTTGGCGAGACCTCCTTTTTTATTTGCGAAACACATTTGGAAGTAATGTTCAGGAAATCGGGGCAATATGCTGGAACAAATCAATACATTACGTCAGGAGCTGGAAAGCACAATTGCTGCTGCTGCTGATCTCGACGCACTCGAACAGGTTCGGGTCGCCAGCCTGGGAAAAAAAGGTAGCGTATCGGGGCTGATGAAGGGCCTTGGCGGTATGAGCCCGGATGAGCGCAAGGTGATGGGGCCAGCGCTGAACGGTTTGAAAACCGACGTTGCTGATATGTTGGCTGCCCGTAAAGAGATATTAGAAGAAGCGGCATTGAACGCGCGTCTTGCCAGTGAACGTGTCGATGTAACCCTGCCGGTTGATTACGGTGTTCAGGGCCGCATCCATCCCAATTCTCAGGTTATGGACGAGATTGCTGAAATTTTTGCCAATCTTGGTTTTGACGTTGCCGAAGGCCCGGATATTGAAGACGACTTCCATAATTTTTCAGCACTGAATATTCCAGAAGAGCATCCCGCCCGACAGGACCATGATACATTTTATCTTCGCCCTGACGCAGACGGCAACCGTAAGGTTTTGCGCACGCACACAAGTCCGGTGCAGATTAGAACCATGCTGAATAAACAGCCGCCGATCCGGATTATTGCGCCGGGCCGCACGTACCGCAGCGACTGGGACGCCACGCACACCCCGATGTTCCACCAGGTTGAAGGTCTGGTAATCGACCGTGATACGCACCTGGGGCACCTTAAAGGCACGCTTGAGGCTTTTCTCAAGGCCTTCTTTGAAGTGGATGCCGTAACCCTGCGTCTGCGTCCAAGCTACTTCCCGTTCACAGAACCTTCAATGGAAGTGGACGTCCAGTGTAGCTTTGATGGCGGCACCCTGAAAATTGGTGACGGTAATGACTGGCTGGAAATTCTGGGCTCTGGCATGGTGCATCCAAAGGTTCTGGAAGCCTGCAATCTGGACCCGAACGAATATCAGGGATTTGCCTTTGGCTGTGGTATCGACCGTTTGGCAATGCTGAAATACGGTATTAATGATCTGCGCAGTGTGTTTGACAGTGATCTGCGCTGGTTGCGTCACTATGGGTTCAGTGCCCTGAATGTGCCTACATTGGCAGGAGGGCTAAGCTCATGAAATTTACGTTAGATTGGTTGAAAGACTATTTAGACACTGACGCGTCAATCGACGAGATTGTAGCAAAGCTGAATGCCATCGGCCTTGAAGTAGACACAGTTGAAAACCCGGCAGAAGCGCTCGCGCCTTTCACTGTTGCCGAAGTTGTTGACGCGGTGAAACATCCGGATGCGGACAAGCTGAAAGTCTGCACTGTCTCTAACGGATCTGAGACGTTGCAAATTGTTTGTGGTGCCCCGAATGCCCGCAAGGGGATCAAGGTTGTGCTGGGTCGTCCGGGCGATTATGTGCCCGGTCTTGATGTCACCCTGAAGGAAGCAAAAATTCGCGGTGTGGCATCGTCTGGCATGATGTGTTCTGCCAAAGAACTCGAGTTGGGTGATGATCATGACGGTATTATTGAGCTGCCAGAAGACGCGCCGGTTGGCATGTCTTTTGTTGAGTATCGCAAGCTTGATAATCCGGTGGTCGATATTGAAATCACGCCGAACCGTCAGGACTGTCTGGGGATTTACGGTATTGCCCGCGATCTGGCAGCAGCTGGCCTCGGAACGCTGAAGCCGCTTCAGGTGCCACAGGTGGCTGAAAGTTTTAAAAGCAGCGTGTCTGTTGCCATTAAAGACGAAGCAGATTCGGATTGTTCCTATTTCATGGGGCGGGCTTTCCGCGGTGTGAAGAATGGTCCAAGCCCGCAGTGGCTGCAGGACCGTTTGACGGCAATTGGTCTGCGTCCAATCAGTGCGCTGGTGGATATGACAAACTATATCACTTTCAGCTTTGGTCGTCCCCTGCACGTATATGATGCTAAGAAACTGTCTGGAAACATTGTTGTACGGTTGGCGAAAGAGGGCGAAAGCTTCGATGCCCTGAACGACAAGGCCTACACGGCAAAGGGTGGTGAAATAGCCATTACCGATGACAGTGGCCTGATCGGGTTTGGTGGTATCGTTGGGGGTGAAAGCACCGGCTGCGATGAAACCACCACCGATGTTATTCTGGAAGCGGCCCTGTTCGACCCGGTGAAAATCGCGACGACAGGCCGTCAGCATCAGTTGATTACTGATGCGCGCTACCGGTTTGAACGCGGTGTTGACACTCAATTTGTTGCAGACGGTATTGAACTTGCCACCCAGATGATCCTTGATCTGTGCGGCGGTGAAGCCAGTGATGTTTTCTCGGCCGGAACAGTGCCGTCATGGGACAAGACGGTTTCTTTCCGTAGCGAACGGGTGAAAACCCTGGGTGGTCTTGATTTGCCAACCGAAGAGAGCCTGGCAATTCTGGCCCGTCTGGGTTTCGCCGTTGAAGGCGAAGGCCCATACACAGTGACAGTTCCAAGCTGGCGCGTTGATGTGGAAGGTGAAGCGGATATCGTGGAAGAAGTACTGCGCATTCACGGTCTTGATAACATTCCGTCCGTACAGTTGCCGCGGACTGATCATAAGGCAGGGTCAACACTAAGCACCCTGCAGAAGCGTGCCCGTGCAGCGAAACGTGCTCTGGCCTCATCCGGCCTGAACGAGGCCATGACATGGTCCTTCATGAACCGTGATCTGGCCCGTTATTTTGGCGGTGAAGATGATGCCTTGACGGTGGATAATCCGATTTCGAGCGAACTGGATTTCATGCGCCCGTCTATTTTGCCGAATCTGGCTGAGGCGGCCCAGCGTAACCGTGACCGCGGTGCAAGCGTGGTTGGTTTGTTTGAAGTGGGGCCGGTGTATCAAAATGATACAGAAAAGGGTCAGCTTCTGGTGGCTGCTGGTATCCGGGCCGGACAAAAATCCGACCGTAGCTGGCAGGGTGCAAGCGACCCGGTTTCTGTCTTTGATGCCAAGGCTGATGCACTGACTGCACTGGCGGCAATTGGTGCCCCTGTCGAGAATTTGCAGGTGTTTAGTGAAGCACCTGACTATTACCATCCTGGACGATCTGGTACGCTGCGTCTTGGTCCTAAAAATATCCTTGCATCCTTTGGTGAGCTTCATCCGCGTGTGATGAAAGCGCTTGATGTTGAAGGCCCGATTGTTGGTTTTGAAGTGTTCCTGGACCGTGTTCCAGCAGCAAAAAACAAGTCTGCGGCTAAGGGGGCGGTTCACATTTCCAACCTGCAGGCGGTTCAGCGGGACTTTGCCTTCCTTGTTGATCAGGATGTGGCTGCACAGGATCTGGTGCGCGCAATTCGCGGCGCCGATAAGAAACATATCCAATTTGTTAACGTTTTCGACGTATATCAAGGTAAAGGTGTTCCGGACAACCAGAAGTCGTTAGCGGTTTCCGTATACTTAGAACCAGATCAGGAGACATTCTCCGAGTCTGATATTGAAGCGATTTCGATGAAGGTTTGTGCAGCGGCTGAAAAGTCGGTGGGGGCACAACTCAGAAGCTAGAAGGCGAACCAAGGCGGGAATGCTGGAATGACCGGTACTGCATTGGTGGTGCCGGTCATTTTTTTTGTGGACTGTGCTTCTTGGATACTATTAGATTTTGTAGAGGGTACCTAGAATATCAAGGTGTTAGAGGTTTCGGGTGAGTAAGCAAAAAGGAAAAAAAGTTAAGCTTCCTTTGAAATTGCGGCTTGCTGCATGGTGGGAAGGATATGACCCGGAAGAGCTGCGCTCCCGGCTGGCCGCCCGCATGCCTGAAGAACCTACGGCACCAGCGAAGGAAAAACCCAAAAAAGAAGCAGCGCCGATACCGCAGGACAGATCAGAGCTGGACCCATGGGATGCGGACACTATCAATATTGCTCAGTATATATGGGGCGAGGGTTTTTGCGGTCCGGGTGGCCCGGAATATATTGTTGCGCTTTCGAAACTACTGGCTCTTAGCCCGGAAATGTCGATGCTGGAAATCGGTGCGGGCCTTGGTGGGCGTGCCCGTGTTCTTGCCGATAAATTTGGCGTGTGGATGACCGGTTTTGAAGAAAACGATATGATGGTCGCCAAAGGGCGTGAACTGTCCAAAATGGCAGGCATGGAGAAGAAGGCTGAGATCGTCAAGTATGATCCGAGTGTTCACGAAGGGTTCTTAAGGAATTTTGACCGGGCGCTTGCCAAAGAGTCTCTGTATACCATTCAGGATAAAAGCAAAATTATTGGCCAGGTTGAAGAAAAGCTGAAACCCGGTGGTTTGTTCCTGATTACCGATTATGTTCTAAGTTCAGAGGCTGTGGTTGGTAAAGAAAGCTACGGCGAATGGAAAGTGGGGGAACGCTATAACCCGTATCCTATCCTGACCTCGGACTATGAAGAGATTTTGAAAAGCAAGCGCCTTCAGGTGCGGGTCTCAGAGGATATCTCTGATCAATATATCACCATGATTAATCAAGCCTGGGCGGGTGCTGACAAGGTTGCAGCCAAGCTGGCCAAGGAGGAAGACGGTGCCCGTCTTATTCAGGTTTTGATGAAAGAAGCAGAATATTGGACGCGCCGTAAAAAGATGCTTGAAAGTGGGGATCTCCGTCTGTGGCGCTTTGTCGCCAATAAAAAGGATTCTGGTCCTGGCATGATGTCAGATTGGTGATTTTACCGTTATCTGATTTTTCCTTAATATTTCCCAATGAAAGTTATGTTCTGCCTCTTGCACACAAGGGGCTGGCGCTGCATTATGTGGCGCTAACAGGAAGGGGAATCTAAGAATGAGCGAGTCTATCACCATTGGCGTAAAGCCGGACGTTAAAGCGGTAACTTTATGTACTGATGAACAGTATCAGGAAATGTATGCCGCATCGGTGGCAGACCCGGATACATTCTGGGGTGAACAGGCACAGCGTCTTGACTGGATCAAGCCGTTTACCAAGGTAAAAAATACCGACTTTGGCGGGGATGTATCCATCAAATGGTTCGAAGATGGCACCCTGAATGTCTGTGCAAACTGTGTTGACCGTCATCTGCCAGAAAGGGCGAATGATGTCGCCCTGATATGGGAAGGGGATGAACCGGACCAGTCCCAAAAAGTAACCTATGGTGAGCTGTACGAAAAGGTTTGCAAATTCTCTAACGTCTTGAAGGGAATGGGCGTCAAAAAAGGGGACCGGGTTACCATTTACATGCCGATGATCCTCGAAGCAGTGTATGCGATGTTGTCCTGTGCCCGGACCGGAGCCATTCACTCGGTGGTTTTTGGTGGGTTTTCTCCGGATGCGCTGGCTGGCAGGATTGAAGACTGTGATTCCCGGTTTGTCATCACCGCTGATGAAGGCCTGCGGGGCAGCAAGAAAGTTCCCTTGAAAAAGAATGTTGATGAAGCAATCTCGATCAGCGGGATTGTGGAAAAGACGCTTGTGATTAAGCATACGGGCGGTGATATCGATTGGGCTGCAGATCGCGACATCTGGTATCATGAGGCGGTGGAAGACGTTTCAGCCGACTGCCCACCCGAAGAAATGAACGCGGAAGACCCGCTGTTTATCCTTTATACATCTGGGTCTACTGGTTCACCGAAAGGGGTGCTGCACACCACGGGGGGCTATCTTGTCTGGACCAGCATGACCCATCAATATGTGTTTGATTATAAACCCGGTGAAGTTTTCTGGTGTACGGCAGATGTGGGCTGGGTTACAGGCCACAGCTATGTAGTATATGGACCCCTTGCAAACGGGGCCACATCGCTTGTTTTTGAAGGGGTGCCAACATATCCGGATGCCAGTCGTTTCTGGCAGGTTTGTGAAAAGCATAAGGTCAATATCTTCTATACTGCACCGACCGCCCTGCGTGCCTTGATGCGGGAAGGCGATTCTTATGTCAAAGCTGCGGACCTGTCGTCGGTAAGATTGCTTGGCAGTGTGGGAGAACCGATCAATCCGGAGGCATGGCTTTGGTACTATAATGTCGTGGGGCAGGAGCGTTGCCCGATTGTGGATACCTGGTGGCAGACAGAAACCGGCGGCGTGATGATCGCACCTTTGCCCGGCGCAACACCACTGAAGCCCGGATCAGCGACCCGTCCATTTTTCGGTGTGCAATTGGCGCTGTTTGATAATGAAGGTAAAAAACTCGAAGGGGCGGCATCTGGCAATCTTGCGGTAACAGATAGCTGGCCGGGGCAGATGCGAACCGTGTACGGGGACCATGCACGGTTCCAGCAAACCTATTTTTCGACTTATAAAAATACCTATTTCACCGGTGATGGATGTCGCCGTGATGAAGACGGCTATTACTGGATAACCGGCCGGGTCGATGATGTGATCAATGTATCTGGCCACCGGATGGGAACGGCAGAGATTGAATCAGCCCTCGTTGCCCATGAGGCAGTGAGCGAAGCCGCCGTTGTAGGCTATCCACATGATGTGAAGGGGCAGGGGATCTATGCCTATGTCACGCCGCCTGTCGGGGTGGAGCCATCTGAGGAACTGCGGAAAGAATTGGTTCAGTGGGTCAGGCATGAGATTGGTCCGATCGCCACGCCTGACTTGATTCATTTCACACCGGGGCTACCTAAAACACGATCTGGCAAGATTATGCGGCGCATTCTGCGCAAGATTGCTGAAAATGAATTCAGCAACCTTGGGGATACGTCCACACTGGCAGATCCGTCTATTGTTGATAGCCTGATTGAAAAGCGGTTGAACAGATAAGCAGATTTGAAACAGTATGAAAGCCCGGCGCCTATTGCTTGACTGCTATAGAAGTAGCACTGGGCTGGTCGGGCTTTTCTTTTAATTCCAGTGCTTTATCAATGGCGAGAGATAAATCAGCCAAACGGATAGGTTTGGGGACAAAGGCGACGATGCCAGCGTCCTGAACCTTTGCCATGGTGGTGCTGGAAACATCTGCAGAGACGACAACAACCGGCGTGTCAGGCGCCAGGTTTTCACGGATCAGGGTTTCCTGAAATTCAAAGCCAGACATGTCAGGCAGGTTAAGGTCCAGCAGGATAATATCAAAAGTCTCTGTTTTCAGCAGGTCCAGCCCCCTTGAACCAGTGGAGCAGAATGTCGTGGCATGGTCGAAGTTTTGATCCAGCATTTTCGCAATGATTTTCTGGTTTAGCACCATGTCTTCCAGGCATAGGGTCTTCAAGTTACGCCGTGGTGCTGTTTCTGTGCTTTCCTCCAGATGATCTGCGCCAGTGTCAGCAGCGTACCGGGCGGCTGAAGCTTTTTTGGAAGCGATCTCTGATAGTGGCAAAGAGAACCAGAAAGTACTCCCCAGGCCGAGCACACTGCTGGCACCTACCTGTCCGCCCATGGCTTCGATAATCTTTTTTGAGAAGGCAAGTCCGATACCGGAGCCATCAATATCTGTATTCTCTGCGCCGGCACGGTTAAAGGGTTCCCAAACCTGCTTCAGGTCTTTGGCATCGATGCCTTTGCCTGTATCCCGCACATTGAACCGTAATTCATCGTGCTCGTGATCCACGCGAATAAAAACATGGCCGTTTTCTGAATTATATTTCACAGCGTTTGTCAGAAAATTCACCAGTATCTGTTTGGTGCGTGTTTCGTCGGCGATAAAGTCGGGCAGGTGACGCAGGTCATGTTCTGTTACGATTTTGATGCCGCGATTGGTGGCTTCCTGATTGACCATGGCCACACAGTCTTCGATGATTGAATGCACATTGATTGGTACATACTCAAATGACAATTCTCCAACATCCATTTTCGCAAAGTCTAAGACTTCGTTCAAAAGGCGCAGCAGGTGTGTACCACTGTTCACGATATTTCTGGCACTGTCTTTCAATTCTTCATTGTCCAGAATTTCCTTGGACTTCAATAATATCTGTCCAAAGCCTATCACTGCATTCAGGGGTGTCCGTAATTCGTGGCTCATAGAAGACAGAAAGACGGATTTTGAATGGTTGGCCAGTTCAGCTGTATCGCGTGCGCGGGTAAGGGCCAGCTCATGATCACTTCGTTTGCGGGCATAGCTTCGTATCTGAAACACGGTGAAGAGAAGCGCGGCCAACGCCACAAACGCCAGTAGTTTGATCAACGTCATGCTGGTTGTCAGGCCAGTAAAGGCTTCTTCCAAACTTATCTCTGTTGCCATGCCAAGGCCAAGGGACCTATCCCAAAGCCACATGCCAACCACCTGAATATCACGGTGATTGTTATAGCCGTTCAGATTGACGGAAGAGACACCCTGAACGGCACTTGCCGCCATGTAGGTCAGACCGTTATCGATGCGTGCTATCAGTTCATCCCGCTCAAATCGTTTGGAAGGGTCGCGTGCAACAGTCACCAGAATGCCTGTATCCTGATGGTTCAGTCCAAGCGACTTCAGGTAAGATTCTTTAAATCGACTTTCGCTTAAAAAGCGCCCCTCATCATCGAATGCATAGGTTTCCCCGGTTGTGCCAAACCGCCCGATTTCAAAGTTTGTGGCATATGACCCGGCCGCATCAATTTGGAAGGCAAGTACGTTTGGTCGGTCAATATTTGCCGAGAAAACAGGCGCAAGCGCATATAAGTAAGCTGCTTTTTCGCTGGAACCATCTCGTTTGAGGGCAACAACGGGCTTGGTGATTTTGATGTCACCGTTCAAAATATCATTGAAAAGCTCTGGTTGTCGGCGTGCAATAACGGAGTCGTTGCCGATGCGGTCAGAGAGTGACGAAGCCAGTATGATACCTGACGGCGAGATCAGGTAATATTGTGTGACGTCATAGGTATCAATCCACGGCGCAAGCGTTGTCGCAATGGTTTCCTGCGAAGTATGCACTTGTAGTTGTCTGCGTAGTTCTTCAGCCGGCAAGGTTTGGCGGATTTTGGACAGCGTAGCACTTTGGGCCTGAAGAGCAGGATTTAAGCTTACCTGATGAACAACCTTCTGCTGTTTTTCATGCCAGGACTTCAGGGCCGTATGACTGTTGGTCAAATGTGTCCGCAGTGTTTGGTAGAGTGTGTTTTTTTCGTCCAGTTTTAGATAGAACTCTGCCAGATAGACGACGCTGAAATAGGCGACAATCATCATTGTGCACATCATGAAAGTTTTCAGGGCATCGCTTTTTGACATTAAACCCATATACATGCTTACCTTTGCAGGTGCGTGCCCCCTCGCGTCAAACTTTTATTACTATGAGATATTTGATCTACTTAGACAAGCAGTCTTGCCTGCCATATGGACGATTGTCGCTTATTCGTAGCAACTCTTCTGTACTTTTTTTCTTGTCTGGTTCATTTTGATGGATGGTGAGTATGTGCAGCGTGTCCCAACATCAGGCTTCACGCGGGGGGAGAGTTTTTATGAAAAAGATATTTCTGTTACGTCATGCCAAATCCGATTGGGAGGATATGACACAGGATGATTTTAGTCGCCCCCTGAACGCACGCGGCAGGCAGGCCAGCAGTGACATGGGCCGTTATTTTCTGGCACAGGGCATTGAACCTGACATGGTGTTATGTTCGTCAGCTGCGCGTACCCGTGAAACAGAAGCCCGCCTGAAGCAGGCCTGTAACGGGGGATGGGATTGTCAGTTTCTGGATGATCTTTATCTGGCACCGTCTCATTCTATGTTGCAGACGCTGCGCGGTGTGCCTGATGACTTCGCCTCGGTACTGTTGATTGGTCATAACCCTGGTATTCACGATCTGGCTATGCAGCTTGTTAAAGACGGTGAAAAGGTCGATATGGCTAACCTGGCCCGCAAATATCCAACATGCACCCTGTCTGCGATCAAGGTGCCGGTTTCCTCCTTTGCTGATCTGACGATTCGCAAGGGCAGGCTTAATCGCTTTGTTCGACCAAAAGACTTGGATGCAATGATGTAAACCTGCGGGTTACTTATAACTCTTTGACTTCAGGCGTCCTTTGGGCGTTCCCATTTGCGTATCACCTAACGAAAGCTTAGTTGCCGTCCAGTCGGCAATGGTGTTTACTAACCAAACAGATTGCTGTGTGGGCCACTGTTTTGGGGAAAATAGTGTGCCTGCGGATCACGGGAATGGTGGTCTGCGGTGTCTGTACAGGGGTGACTGTTTCTAATTGTACCAGAATATGGTACAATAAAACGCGTTCAGGGGTTTGTGTTTGACGTAAGGCGAACAGAAAGGAGCCTATCATGAGAGCGAAATCCATTCTTTATGGCTTTGTCTCGCTCGCGATGACCGCCACACCAGCGTATGCCTATACTTATGACATCGTTTTGCAGCCATCAGAGCTTATCAATAAGGGTAATTACCTTGTTCAGATCGGAGAGAGTGAACAGGCGCGGGATCTCTATTATCGTGCGCTAAAGTCCAGCCTGTCCTTTAATCAGGAAGCACGGGTCTATAACTCTCTGTGTGCGACATATATCATGGATGAAGACTGGGATGATGCTTTGGAAAATTGCAACAGAGCAATCAAGATGGTCCCCAATAATTGGCGGTTTTATAATAATCGCGGCAATATTTATCTGGAAATTGGTGACGTTGAACGTGCAATGGAAGAGTATAAACGTGGCTTGAAACTGGCACCTCAATCCCAAACTATTCAGTATAATATTGCACTCGCCAAAACCCGTGCAGAAACAAAAGGATATGACGGCGCGTGATTTTCACACTTGCTACTGCGTCGTTTGCCAGTATTCTTATCAGAGATCAGAAAATCTACTGCGGGTTGAGGAGACCTAGTTAGTGTCACGATTTATCAGGCTGTCGGTACTGATGACCGCTTTCTTTATCGCTGCGTGTGATTTACCGCAGGCGATGCCCGAAACTGCACAGGCAAAAGTCGGCACCCGGGCATATATTCAGTGGCATGGCCGCGAAGTTACCGCAGATGTTACCAAGGTCAATGGCCGCATGGTCACGACGGAATTTCAATTACAGGGTACGCCCTTGATGGTGCGCGATTATTACCGCGGTCTTTATGCCCTGTCTGGTATTGAATATAAGAACGGCACATACATCAGCCGTTTTGAAATCGACTTACAGGATCAAAACCTTGAAAAACTTTTTCCGCTTAAGGTAGGAAAGTCTGTTTCGCTGAACGGTAATGTTAAGCTGATCGAAGCGGGCCGGGATATAGATGTTTGGTCCCATCTCGAAGTGATAGAGAAGAAGACCATCAATTTATCCGACGGCGATGTTGCCGTCTTTATCGTTGAAATTGTCAGCGAGTTTTCTGATGGGGACCAATCTTACCGCGAAGCCAGCACCGTCTATTATTCCCCGGACAAGTCCCTAATTTTAAAATCGGTTACGCACCGCGACGGTGCCCAGAAATTCTGGCGTGTTGTGTCCTTGAAAGAACCTGCGCCCGGCCAGCAGCTCCCTGAACGGAAAAAGCCCCTGCCATCTGGCACTGTTATGATCTAGGTTCTGTTTGCTTTGACTGTAAACACAGACTGGCGTTGGCTCAGCTTCTCGCTTGTTCGCCAAGGTGGTTGTTACAGGCTGTAAAGCTTGCCGTCTTTCTCCTCGACCGCAACCGCGCGGAGATAAGCACCCTTGCAGGGGCCGCGGGTGCATAATCCGCTGTTCAGGTCAAATTCTGCCCCGTGGGTCCGGCAAAGATAGGCGCTGCCGTTCAGGTTCAGAAACTTGTCCCCGAATAGATTCAGTGGCGCCCGGGCATGGGGGCAGACATTTTCAAATACATGCACTGTCGTCCCAATTTTCTGGACAAAGATCCGCGTTTGAAATCGCCCTTCTTCAAAAATAAGTTCGCGGGCGTCACCGTCAGAAAGTGTGGCCAGGTCCAGAATCTCTGTGCCAGCCTCCGGGCCGGTCATGGTATCTGAAAGATAAAGGGGGGCTGGTTGGTCCACGCTGCTGGCTTTCTATCCGGCAGACTTTGCCAGAATAGTTTCCCACGCCTTGTCGTCAATTGGCATTACAGACAGCCTGCTTTGGCGAACCAGCGCGAGATGGCTAAGGCTTTCGTCTTCTTTGATTTGGCGCAGTGTCACAGGGATACTCAGTGCCTTTTCCGCTTTCAGGTCGACCAGAATGAAGCGCCCTTTCGGGTCGTCCGGGTCCGGGTAGGAAGCAGTGGCAACCGTGCAGATGCCAACGATCTCGCGCGCTTTGCCAGAATGATAGAAAAATACTTTGTCGCCAACCTGCATGGCGGCCATATGTTTCTGAGCCTGATAATTCCGAACGCCTGTCCACGGTTCTTTGTCGACGGAAGACTGATCCTGCCAGGACCAGTCCTCGGGTTCAGATTTCACTAGCCAGTATGCCACTTTTTATTCCTGCGGCAACCAGGCACCAACGGCACCTTTCCATGGGTGGATTTCCACAGACGCAAACAATCCGGCGCTGGCATATGGATCATTCTCGGCAAATAATTTCACAGCCGTTTCACTGGCGGCATCAATGATGATCATACTGCCAATTGGTTTGGGGTCATCACCTGGCGATAGCAAAGGGCCCGCAAGCTTAACGCGCTCGCCTGCATCGGCGATGTAGCGCAAGTGTGCAGGCCGGGAATCCATGCGGAGTTGAAGGCTGTTTGGCTTGTCTTTGCAGATCAGGGTGAAAAGCATCTGAAGTTCCTTTTACAGTTCTGTTTTATAGGGTCGAGCCAGAAGAACATCTGTGGTTTCAAAGACGTCACGTCCTTCTTTCAAAATTTGATACACGGCCGAAGTGATCGGCATATCGATGCCTTTGTCTTTGGCAATGGAATAGACGATATCGACGGTGTGGGCACCTTCGGCCACGGAATTGCGTGTTGCCATGATGTCTTCCATGGTTTTGCCTTCACCAATTTCCTTACCCAGTGACATATTTCTGGATTGGGTGCTGGAGCATGTCAGGATCAGATCGCCCAGTCCTGCAAGCCCCATCAGTGATTCCCTCTCTGCGCCAAATAGTTCGCCAAACCGCATAATTTCAGCAAGGCCACGGGTAATCAGGGCTGCTTTTGCATTTTCACCCAGCTTTAGGCCAACCACAATGCCGGTCGCAATGGCGAGGACATTTTTGATAGCGCCGCCAATTTGGGCGCCAATGATATCAGCGCTTTGGTATGGACGGAAGGTTGGCTGGCCAATGGCTGCAGCAATTTCCTGTGTCAGCACGGGATCACTGCCCGCAAGGGTCAAAGCGCACGGCAGCCCCTTTGCAACCTCTGCTGCGAACGTCGGGCCAGATAATACCAGGACGGGGTTGTCTGGTACCGTTTCCGCAAGAACCTCGCTTAATAGCTTACCGGTCGATACCTCGATCCCCTTGGAGCAAATTACCAGCGGAGTTTCTTTCTTCAGGTGGGGCTTTAAGGCCTCCACGCCGGCACGCATATGCTGGGCTGGTGTGACCAGAAGAATAAAATCCGTATCGCATAAAACGGCATAATCACCCGTTGCTTTCAGGGCAGGGTCAAGCGGTACATCTTTCAAAAACAGGGTGTTTTCATGGGACTGGTTGATAGAGGAAACGACTTCCTCCTCTCGCGCCCAGATAACAGTATCAAGTCCCGCGCGAACACCCGCAGTGGCAAGAGCGGTACCCCAGGCACCTGCGCCAAATACTCCCAGTTTTTTCAAGTGTATATCCCCTTTGTTATGGCAGTCTTTCCAAGAAGAGTGCCTTGAAATTCCTTGCAGAGCAAGCGTTTAGACGGCTTCTTATGCTTTGGCACCCTTTTTCCCTGCACCAATGCGGGATGAGGCATTTTCATCCAGCGGCCAGCGGGGACGCGCAGAAACGTCCATATCGTTTAAGGTAGGTGTAACAAGCAGTCGTTCAAGACCAGCCCAGGCTATCATAGCACCATTATCGGTGCATAATTCCATGGGCGCAGCATAGAAGATCATATCTTCTTCGGTGGCTAGTTTTACCAAGGCAGCCCTGATTGCCTTGTTTGCCGCAACACCGCCTGCGATTACAAGCGGGTAGCTTTTTGCGCCGTGGCGCGACCGGAAATCAGTGACGGCACGCTGCACCCTGTCGGTCAGGGAGCGCACAACGGCTTGTTGAAAGGCGGCGCACAGGTCAGCTCTGTCGTCTTCATAAAGCGCGCCGCGTTCACTGACGCATGTTTCTGCAAGGCGGCGGACGGCTGTTTTCAGGCCAGAGAAGGAAAAATCACATCCTGGTTTTCCCTTCAGTGGATGCGGTAATTTAAATCTGTCTGGATTGCCTTTAGCTGCCTCCCGCTCGACAGCGGGTCCGCCAGGATATCCAAGGCCGAGCAATTTTGCCGTCTTATCGAAGGCCTCCCCTGCGGCATCATCAATCGTGGTGCCAAGGCGTTTATAATTCCCTACACCGCTTACTTCGAGTAACTGGCAGTGCCCGCCCGATGTCAGCAACAATAGGAACGGGAACGCTATATCGTCGGTCAGGCGTGCTGTAAGGGCGTGACCTTCCAGATGGTTGACCGCGATGAAGGGTTTGCCGCTGGCCGTTGCTAAGGCCTTGGCGGTCATGACACCAACCATCAACCCGCCGACAAGGCCGGGGCCAGTGGTGGCCGCCACGGCGTCTATATCTGCCATTGTAAGCTCGGCTTCCTTTAAGGTGGCGGCGATTAGATGATCCAGGCTCGATATATGTTGTCGGGCAGCAATTTCAGGCACGACCCCGCCAAATTCCGCATGCGTGTCAACCTGGGATAAAATTTTATGGGCCAAAATACGTTTGTCAGCGGTCACAACGGCGACAGCTGTTTCATCACAGCTTGTCTCAATTCCAAGAACTGTCAAAGGGCGTGAACCATCCGAGTTTGCCGGACTTATTATATGCGGTTGTTTGTCGCTCATTTACGGCTAATATATCTTTCTACTTGGGACATTGTCCCCAACGGCCTATAAGCCTACTAAAGATTGGCATTAGCATTTGGAGAGGCACAAGTGCAACAAACAATAAAGATTGGGACGCGGGGCAGTGTGCTTGCGCTGGCGCAGGCAAATGACGTGAAGGCAAAATTAGTTGCCGCCCATGCGGACCTGACCGACGAGTCCATTGAAATTGTCGTGATTAAAACAACAGGGGATATTATCCTCGACCGGCACCTGATGACAGCAGGCGGCAAGGGGCTTTTTACCAAAGAGCTGGAAGATGCCCTGTTGTCCGGTGATATCGACTGCGCGGTCCATAGTTCCAAGGATATGCCAACCAGTTTGCCAGACGGCCTGGCCCTGACGGCCTTTTTGCCGCGAGAAGATGTGCGGGACGTCTTTATCTCGCCGCGTGCAAACAACTTCATGGGCATGCAGGAAGGGGCGACCCTTGGCACCGCCAGCCTAAGACGGCGGGCACTGGCCCTGCGGTTGCGGCCAGACCTGAATGTTGTGACTTTTCGCGGTAATGTTCAGACCCGGCTTCGCAAGCTGAATGAAGGCCAGGCAGAAGCAACATTTCTTGCCCGCGCAGGCTTGAACCGGATGGGTATGGAAGCAGAGATTACCGAGACACTGTCGCTGGATGATTTCCCGCCTGCCCCTGCGCAAGGGGCTGTAACGGTCGAGATCAAGGATACCAATACACATATGCAGGAACGCCTGGCACCGCTGCACTGTCTGGATACGGCGGCACAGGTAACAGCGGAAAGAGCGTTTCTGGCATCACTTGACGGTTCCTGCAGGACACCTATTGCAGCCGTTGCCAGCCTGTCGGACGACATGGTAACCTTGCGGGCGCTTCTATTGTCGCTGGACGGAACAACCGTGTTCGAAGAAACGGGGACGTCTGACCGCGATGCAGGTGCCGCCCTTGGGGATACGCTTGGACAGAAAATCCGGGCACAGGCCGGGCCGGAGTTTTTTGAAACGCTGAAACGGGAAATTGAGGCAACAATTGAATGACCAGCATTCTAGTCACCAGACCTGAAGGCCAAACGTCGACAACAGTACGCACATTGGGGGATATGGGCCTGAATGCTATCGTGCGTCCACTGACCCGTGTTGAACCAGTTGATTTTGAACTGAATTATGAGCCAGCAGCCGTTGTTGTCACCAGTGTTAATGGTGCCCTCCACGGTCTGAATAGGATCGCGAATAAATCCACGCGTGTTTATACGGTTGGTAAGCGCACGGCAGAAGTGGTGCGCGAAATGGGTTTTGATATTGTGATTGATGGAGACGGCACGGCTAAAAGTATTCTGGGCCTTGTCCATACATTCCAGCAGTCAGTTGGCGGCACGATAGTGCATCTGAGCGGTGAAACCCTGGCTCATGATGTTGTGGCCGACCTTACGGGTGCAGGCTATACGGCCCACAGACAAGTTTGTTATGAAACGCACCGCTTAGACCTCACGCAGGAGGATATGGACACTTTTCAACAGGCGAAAATTTCCTGGGTTGTCTTTTATTCTGCGACGGCGCTTACCATCTTTGAAGAAGAAGTTGGTAAATTTGGTGCAACACCGGAAAGTCTGGGGCTGTCGGCGCACTGCTTGTCCGAACGGATAAAAGCTGCAAGCGCACAACCTTGGAAAGGGCTTACCGCCGCGCCGTACCCAGAAGAGTTTAGCCTGCTTGCCAGTATGAAACGAATGATTGAAAACGGGGGACTTTGAGTGACAGACCGTAAGGAAACTGACAGCAACCCAGAAAGAGACACAGCGCAGGGTACGCCCGACCCTTCTGACACAATCATTGATGCAGAAATTCTGGCCGAGGATCTGGCCGAGGAAACGACAGAGTCAGCGGATCAAAAGGGCACTCGCGGCGCCGGGCAAAAAAAGACTGCGACATCTTCTTACAGGGAAGACACTTCGCCTGTTACCAAATCAGGCGGTGGCAAAGCCGGGTGGATACTGTCGGGTTTTCTCATCGCCTTTATCGGCGGTGTGTTCGCCGCCCCATACGGTGAACAGACACTAGTGGATATGGGGTTGTTACCAGCCCAGGATGCAGCGGTAGAGCCTGCGGCCAGTGTACCTGACACCAGCGGCCTGACCGCCCGGCTTGACCAAGTGGAAAAAACTAATAGCCTCTTTCGGGAAACCAGTGGACATTTGCAGGCGTCGGTAGACAGTCTCAGGTCTGATGTTAAAACCCTGCAGGACCAGCTCTCCCTATTGGCGGTGGAAGGTGGTTTATCACCTGATGCAGTCGGCGCGATGCCCACAGAAATGCAGGCAGAGCTTGACCGTTTGTCGGGTGAAATTGCGCGGTTGTCTGCACTAAACGCCCAAGCGAATCCTGATGTTACTAAACTTACGGGGTCTTTAGCACTGCTTCGGGCGGAGCTTGAACAGCAAAAAGCGATGAACAAGGCACTGGTAGAAGATCTGGAGGCAATAAAATCCGGGGCGATAGAGACTTCACCGCGAGGGCGGCTGGTATTGATGCTGGGCCGTGTGAAGGATTTGGCCTTGTCCGGGCAGGCATATGGTGTGGAGCTTGCCAGCCTGCGGCCTGATTTTGCAACATTGTCGGCGATGGACCAGCAGTTGATTGGCGCCGATCTGGCTATTTTGGAAGCGGGGCAGAATGGTATTCCGTCCTATGCTGTGCTCGTATCATCTTTTGAAGCCATGGCCCGTGATGTCAGCGCGGCAACCGAAAAGGCGTCGGGATCTTTTCTGGTGAATTTGTTCACTGTCCGCAGGCGCGGCGCCGGTGCAACGGGGAATGATGCTGTGCTAGTCGAGGCAGAGAATGCGCTTGGCGCCAGAAATGTTGCTGGTGCTGTCGCGGCTTTGTCCAAGCTGACGCCGGACGCAGCCGAGGTGGCCAAGCCGTGGACAGAAAGCGCCCAACGCTATGTCGATGTTCTTGGTGCCTTTGACCGTCTGGTTTTGGCAGCCTCCAAAAGCGAGGGGTAAGCGGTGTTACGACTGATCCTTCTATTCATTGCTATTCTGCTGATCGCCTTTATCAGTGCGACATTTGCCGACAATCCCGGTGCGGTTACTATTGATATTGGGGCGTACCGCGTTGATACAACGCTGGCGGCACTGGCGCTTATGGCGTCGATATTAATGGTCTCTGCCGGGGGGCTTGTCTGGCTTGCAGGCTGGATCCGCCGGGATATGCCCATTGTTGGCAAGAACCAGATATTCAAACGTCAGGGCCGGGGTATTCAGTTGTTGAACAGATCGCTTGTGGCGCTGGCGGCCGGTGACCATAAATTGGCAGGCAGGCTGATTGGGCAGGCAGAAGCACTGTTGCCCCCACAGCCAATGGTCCATTTGATTGCCGCAGAAGCAGCGACCAGGTCAGGGGATTTTGAAGCTGCATCCACACGGTACCGGGAGCTTGAGAAAACAGAAGAGGGGCGTCTGCTTGGTCTACGGGGACTGTTGACCGAGGCGCGCCGCAAGGGAGCGGAAAATGAAGCCCTAAGACTGGCGCGGCAGGCGTTTAAGGAAAATAGGAAAAGCCCCTGGGTTATTAAAACACTTTTTGCGCTAGAGATTGCAGCAGCGAACTGGACGGAAGCCCGGGATGCGCTCAAAATAGCAACAAAAGAAGGGCTTCTGAGTACAGAGCGTTCGAAAAGCCACGGTGCAGCTCTGCAATATGCAGAAGCGATGGAACAGTCAGTTGGTGGTAAGCGAGCAGAGGCGAAGAAGCTTCTTTCAGCAGCAGTGGCGGCCAAGCCGGATTTCCCTGCAGCAGTGTGTGCGCTCGGACGTCTTGAACTAGGGGACGGAAACTCCCGCAAAACAGGACGCCTGATTATGGATGCGTGGAAGGAAGCACCGCATCCCATGTATGCTACTCTTTATAAAGACATGGATTCAGCAGAATCGCGGGAAGACTGGTTAAAACGAGCAAGAAAACTCGCAGATAGAAATCCAGACCACGGGGAATCGCGCTTGTTGATGGTCGATGCGATGATGGATGCACGCCGGTATGATGCGGTGCGGCCAGTGATTGAGGATTTGATAAAATCGCATCCGGGGCGCCGTGTTTTGCAGTATAGGCTCGCGCTCGCGCACGCAACCGGCGAAGATGCCGATGCGATCGAAGCATCGCTTGATACTGCTGTCGACCGTGCAGGGTGGGTGTGCGATGATTGTGGCACGCGGCACCATAGTTGGTCCGTCCTGTGTCCGTCTTGCAAAAGCTTTGACACTATCCACTGGATCAGCGCAGATCAGTTTGCTTTGAAGCGCCCCGCGTTTGATTCGGGCAATACCATTGCATTATTATCTGACGAGGAGCTGTTGCCGGAAATTCGAACCTGAATAGGTCTGGAAAAGGCGTAAGCTAGCTCGTTATTTTATCACCGGCCACGTATCGCTAAGACGGTAGCCAAGTGGCCACGGGTCATCGGGGTCCAGGACCACCTGGCGCGTACCGTAGATGAAAGCCCTGCCGGAAACCGATGGGATAATCGCAGGTATAGCCTTATTGGCCCCAACGGATGTTGTGCTTGTTATCTTACCGGTGAAAGTTGATCCAATCAGGGACTGAACGGTAAGCATGTCCCCTACGGTTGCTATGCCTTTTGCATGTAAAATCGCCAGCCTGGCTGACACGCCTGTCCCGGTGGGGGACCGGTCAATCTTGCCTGGCTTGATCGCCACGGCATTCTTTGTCTGAAACTGGCCCTTTTCGCCTGTTACGGCATCTGCGATGCTGCAAAATGAAATATGGGTCCAGTCCGGGTTGTCCGGATGGTGGAAGCCTAACTGTTCATTGGCTGCATTGGTTATTCTGGTGCCTGTTTCTGCCAGGTCTTTTGCCTCATCAGGGGTGAGAGAGAAACCGAGCGCCTTTGCACTGGCGAAGACGAAGCTGTCACCGCCGTAAGCTGTATCAACCGTGAGGGTGCCAATGCCTTCTACTTCCAGCTTAGTGTCCAGATGGGCTGCAAAGGACGGCACATTGGTCACAGTAGCGCGGGTGACTTTACCCTTATTGCAGTCTGCACATACCCGAACAAGGCCGCCCGGAGCTTCGAGTGTCAGATGTGTCTGTGGCTCTGTCATCGGCAGAATGCCGGTTTCCAGAAGGACGGTGGCAACACACATGGAGTTGGAACCAGACATGGGCGGTGTATCTTCCGGTTCCATGATGATCCATCCCATTTGGGCATCTGGATGTTTCGCTGGAACCAGAAGGTTGACATGCCGGAAGACACCACCCCGAGGTTCGTTCAAAACATATTGCCGCAATTGATTATCGTGGGCGATGTAGCGGGACTGATCCCACAGCGTATCCCCTGGTGGGGCTTCTACGCCTGATACGATGACATCACCAACCTCGCCTTCTGCGTGGCATTCGACAATATGGATAGGTGCATCAAGTTTCACGTCGGCTTTCCTGTGGTGTATATCTTATGCACTGGACGGCAGGTTCGTCGTCAAGTCGTTGGCTACATTGATTATATGCTCTGCAAGTACCTTGGTGGCACCATCCTTGTCTCGCGCGCGGTATAAATCCAGCAGTTCCCTGTGCTCCGACTGGGCGCGCTCAACATTATCACCATCAAGCAGTTGCAGGCGGACATAACAGTCACTTTTCTTGTGAAGATTGGCGAGAATATCCAGTGTTTCCGGCCGATTGGCAGGGGCATAAAGTGCTTTATGAAAATCCCAGTTAAAATCGCTCCACTGCTCGATATGGGTGCGATTTTTCAGGTTGGTCTCATAGAGACTTAGAACTGTTTCGGCCCTATCAGCGTCTTCGTCGGTCATGACATCCATCGCGCGTCCAAGAAGGTCAACTTCCAACAGTAGACGCATATGAATCCATTCAAGGGCCTTGTCGACGGTAAGTTCTGTTGCAATGGCACCGCGGTGCGGAATTAACTGTACCAGCCCTTCAGCTTCCAGTTGGCGCAGGGCTTCACGAACAGGAATGATGCTTATGCCAAAGGATTTCGCGATGGCATCCTGTCGTAAGGGTTCCCCACCGGCGATCTGATTTGTCAGGATTTTTTCCTTCAGGTTCTTTGCAACGGTCTGTGCCATAGTCAAAGGACGAAGAGAGGTTCCCATAATTGCTACTTTCTTTCCAAATCTCGGTTCGTTGGTGGCCGCGAGGGCTTATCAGGCGCCAAGGCTAACCACCAGTACAATGGTAATTGCTATTGGAATGACATACCGCATCAAAGAAATCCACAGCTTGTAGCCTATGCTGTCCTCTTTTAATCCCATTTCTGTCGTTAGAAGTGTTTTTGGTAATACCCATCCGGCAAACAGCGCTGTGCACAGTGCCCCGACCGGCAGCAGAATGTTGGCCGACACAATGTCGATAATATCATAGATAGTCTTCCCCTCGAAAAAGCCGATAAAGTTCAGAGGGTGAAAATCTTTCAGGACATTGAGAGACAATACAGCAATAAGGCCCAACCCCCATAGCGTTAAGCCGGAAATCCATGCTGCTTTTGTGTGGCTTACTTTCAGGCGTTCTTCAGTCCAGGCAATGACCGGGGCAAAGTTTCCAATACAGGACGTAATGGCGGCTGCGATCAGCAGGAGAAAGAAAATGCTGCCGAATATCTGTCCACCCGGCAAGGCGCCAAAAGCAAGGGGCAGAGTTTCAAAGACAAGGCCTGTTCCCTGACCCGGGTTAAGCCCGTATGCGAATACAAGCGGAAAAATGGCAAAGCCAGCCAAAAGAGCGACCAGCGTATCCGCGCCGACCACAATGAAGGCATTTTGAGGAATGGACGTATCCGCGTCCAGATATGATCCGTATGTAACCATCACGGCCATGGCAACACCGATCGAGAAAAAAGCCTGACCAAGCGCCATTAAGACTGCTTCGCCTGTGATTTTGCTGAAATCAGGGGTCAGGATAAAGTCGGCGGCGGCGGACATGTCCCCGATGGCAAAAGCATAGCCAACCATAATAAGAAGGCAGACAAACAGGGCAGGCATCAGGATGTTGACGGCCCGTTCAATGCCGCTATGTATGCCGCGAGAGTTAATATAGACGGTCAGGCCGACAACAATTGCCTGCCAGAACCCTAACCGAACAGGATCGGCGAGCAAGTCGGCAAACATGCTACGGGATGCATCGGCTGTTATGGCATCAAAGCTGCCGGTTGCGGCACGAACGAAATAATCCAGCGTCCAGCCAGCAACGATACTGTATGTCAGCATGATCATGAAGACGGCCAGAATAGCCATGCCCCCAACATTACCCCAGCGCCGGGAACGGCCCCCCTCTGCGGCGACATCGCGAAAACTGCCGGATGCTGAGGCAGCCTGTTGACTGCGGCGACCAATAGCCCATTCGGTCATAACCAGCGGCACGCCAATCGCAAAGGCGAAGAATAGATAGACGAGAATGAAAGCACTGCCACCATGTTCCCCAGTGACATAGGGAAAGCGCCAAATATTACCAAGCCCAACAGCAAACCCAATCGAAGCCATCAGGAATGTCAGCCGTGAGGACCAGTGTTCTTGTGTCGGTCCCGTTTTGTCAGCACCTGCGGAAAGTCCGGCCATATATCCCCCCTTTTTTCGGTCCTGCCCTCCCCAGAGCAGGGTATAGTATATTTGTCCTCTTCTGGCTCACCAGCCACCAAACATCTGAGCACCTCTGTGCCTGTTAAGTTTGGCTGGAACGCTCCTCCAGATAGGTGAGAAAGTCTGCTTCTGGCATTGGGCGGCCATAATAGTACCCTTGGGCAAAGTCACACTTCAGGGACTGCAACAGGCTTTCCTGATCTGCGTCTTCCACACCTTCTGCAACGATTTGCATGCCTAGGCTATGACCGAGGCTGATAATACCGGCAATGATTTTCCGGTTTTCATCCCGTTTGTTTGCTTCCGAGACAAAGCTGCGGTCAATTTTCAGGACATTGGCGGAGAAATCTTTCAGATAGGCCATAGACGAATAGCCCGTGCCGAAATCATCAATCGCAACACTTATGCCGAGTGACTGGAACCGCCGCAGGGTTTTAATAGCGTCCTCAACATTGGTTATGACCATACTTTCAGTGATCTCCAGCTCGATCTGATCGGCGGTAACACCACTTTTGGTCATTGTCTCCATAATAAAGCTTTGCAATCCTTCACTGCGGAACTGAACCGCGGACAGGTTAATGCTAACTTTGAAGTTTTCAGACTTGGCACCGTTTATTCTGTTGGTGAAGGCACAGGCCTCTTCGATTACCCAGTTGCCAATCGGATTGATGAGACGGTTGGTCTCCGCGATGGGTAAAAACAGGTCGGGAGCCACGATACCCCGCTCGGGGTGCTGCCAGCGAAGTAGGGCTTCGGCGCCAATAACTGCCTTGGTTTCGAAATCTATCTGTGGCTGATAATATAGAACAAACTCATTATTATGAATGGCATGGCGTAGTTCGGTTTCAATGCGTTTACGGTCCTGCAATTCGTCATTCATATGACTGTCGAACAGGGCAAAGCGGTCACGCCCCGCTTCTTTTGCTTTATAGAGCGCCATGTCGGCATGACTGAAAAGTTCGACCGGCGTTGAATTGTCCAGCGGGAAGATAGTTGCGCCAATACTGGCGCCCGTATGGACAATTTGTTCACCAATCTCCACCGGCTCTGACAGGATATCCAGAATGCGTTCTGCAAACCGGTAGACATCATGCACATTAGAATGGTGCGTGCCGATGATGGCGAATTCATCGCCGCCAAGACGGGCAACTGTGTCTGTTTCCCGTGCGGTTTTTTTCAGCCGGGTAGCAACCTGCTTCAGCAGTTGGTCACCTGTTGGGTGCCCCATCGTGTCATTAATGTCTTTGAAGTGATCCAGATCCAGATAGAAAATACTGACCATATTGCCGCTACGTTTGGCGCTGGCAATCGCGTGTCGTAATCTGCGTTCAAAGACGGGCCGGTTGACCAGACCGGTCAAGCTGTCATGGTCGGCCAACAGTCGGATTTTCTCAAGCCGCAGAAAACGCTCGGTAACATCTGTATAGGTTGTTACAACGCCGCCTTCTGGCATGGGATTGCCCATAATCTCAAGCCGTGTACCGGTTGGGCGGGTACGTTCAAATCGGTGCGGTGTAATATTCTGGGGGTCATCAAACCGTTTCATGCGGGACCGAACCAGTTCTTCAATGTCACCCTGGCCAAAGTCACCGTTTTCGGCATTCAGGCGGATGAAGTCTTCCATTGTTGGTTTGGTCTTCAGCCAGTTCGGGCTAATGTTTAGATACCGGGTAAGCGCATTATTCCAAAGTGTCAGTTTCATGTCGCGATCAAACACGACGACACCGACTTCAATGGTGTCGAGCACACTTTGCAGCAATTCCTGCTGCTCATGCAGTTCTGCCGCCTGAGCGCGGTTCAGGCGTCTTTGTTCCAGAAAGCCGTGGATCGTCTTGTCACTGGTTTGGCTGGTGCGAAGCAGCATGGCCGTATAGACAATCAGAACGATGCTGATCGCCAGTTCAACAGACGTGCTACCCATTGAAAAATAGGCAATGGGCGGGGCTGTCGCAGGTACAACAAAACCTGCGCTTGCCTTGAAATAGGTGCCGGATGTTGATGTGGCACCCGCAGTCATGCCCGCAATGAAGATCACTACAATCAACAAATAGGGTGATAAAGTTGACTGGTGCGGGAAAAGGAAGATGATCGATCCCCACAAAAGTCCAGTCAGTACGGACCCCGCGACAAAGGTGTTCGCCCAACCATGGGTGCTGAACAGGCGCGGCTGGCTGAAATAGAGAAAACAACTGAAAAGCCGCAGAATAGAAAGCATGACCATCGCACTGGCCCAAATGATCAAGCTTGTGTGATCAAGCGCAGGCCAGCTTAACGCTGCAAGGATAAGAGAGGTAATGATGTTGACAGGAACGGATACTTTGCCGCCTTGATAGAGCATGGATATCTGCTCTCTCAATATATCTTCCGTGTGCTTTTGCGACCCCATACGGCTCCCAACCTCCCAAGTCATGCCACTCATGGAGCGGCAAAAACTGATGGTTTTTCAAAGATTTCCCTTCACTGGTGAAATACTTTAACCAAAAAGACGGTCTATGCCACCTTTTTTAATCCGGGCATAGCAGTCAAAAGGACGTAGACGTTTATCGCAGAAAGTGGTCGGTACGGTTAAGTGGAAATGTGGGCAGCGATAGTATGGGTCTACACGTGGAAGCTTTCGCCGCACCCACACCGTCCCTTTTCATTCGGGTTGGTGAATTTGAAACCGGTTGAGAACATGCTGTTTTCCCAGTCCATTTCAGTGCCAAGGATAAATAGCAGGGATTTACGGTCAACATAGATTTTCAGACCCTGGGTTTCCACCAGTTCGTCGTCATCGCTAGGTGTTTCAACATAATCCACTGTATAGCCCATGCCGGAACAACCGTGCGTGCTTGTACCAAGACGGATTCCAATGGCATCAGCATTTTTGGCAAGCAGTGCCCGAATATGTTCAGCGGCAGTATCTGTTACAGTGATTGCACTCATGATTATAACATTCCTAACTCTAGCCGTGCTTCATCGGACATGCGTGACATATCCCACGCTGGCTCCCAGACCAGAGACACAACAGCGTAGCTGACACCAGGAACCGAGCCGACTTTCAGCTCAACCTCACCCGGCATGGATTCTGCCACCGGACAATGCGGTGTCGTCAAGGTCATGGTAACACGGGCACTTTGGTCGACTTTTACATCGACATCATAGATCAGTCCCATTTCGTAGATGTTTACCGGAATTTCAGGGTCATAAATTTCCCGTAGGGTATCAATGATACGTTCCTTAAGCTCTTCTGCTTCTGGGCTGGTATCTGATTCTGGCTCCGGCGCCGCGCTTTGCGCAGACGCTACGGACGGCGCAGTATCTGTGTCCTTTTCGGATGCGTCAGCTTTGTCATCCTCACCGCCATCCAGAAATTTATTCAGAAAATAGCCGCCGTCACCGTCTGTCACCGGGCGAGCGGTGGCAGTCTGTGGCTTGTTTTCTTCCGGATACTCTGCGGTATCGGTCTGAGGAGAATCCAAATTCATAATATCTCTTTTGCTGTTGGTCATCCAAAGATGTCCACTACTTTTTGTAAGCCTTCAACAAGACGATCAACATCGTCTGTTGAATTATAAATACCAAAACTTGCCCGCACTGTACCCGGTATATCAAACCGGTCCATCATGGGCTGTGCACAGTGGTGCCCGGCACGCACAGCAATACCTTGTCGGTCAAGGATGGTGCCTATGTCATGCGGATGGGCATGATCCATCACAAAACTGATAACCGAACACCGATCTTTTGCGGTGCCGATAAGGCGCAGGCTGTTTACCCGACCAAGGACAGCCATTGCATAGTCCGTGATAGCCTTCTCATGGGCTTCAATAGCATCAAAACCCACACTATTTATGTAGGATATTGCGGCCCCCATTGCAATACCACCAGCGATGTTTGGTGTTCCTGCCTCAAACTTATGGGGCAGGTCATTATAGGTGGTTTTTTCAATGGAAACGGTGCTGATCATATCGCCGCCCCCTTGCCATGGCGGCATCTTGTCCAGCAGGTCTTCCTTACCGTAGATAACGCCGATGCCTGTTGGCCCGTATGCCTTGTGGGCAGAAAAGGCGTAGAAATCCGCGTCAAGGTCCCGCACATCAATCTGGAAATGTGGTGCCGCCTGACAGCCGTCAATCAGTGTCAGCGCACCGACATCATGCGCCATTTTGATAATGTCTTTGACCGGGTTGATCGTACCGATACTGTTGGACACGTGCGCAACGGCAACCATTTTTGTTCGGTCGCTCAGCAGGGACTTATAAGCCTCCATATCAAGTGATCCGTCGTCAAGTACCGGGATCGCTTTGATTGTTGCACCTTTTTCCTCTGCCACCATTTGCCAGGGAACGATGTTGGAATGATGTTCCATCTCAGACAGGATGATTTCGTCACCTTCTTTCAGGAAGGCACGGCCCCAAGCCTGTGCAACCAGATTAATCCCTTCGGTGGCACCGCGAACAAACAGACATTCGCGCGTTGACCGTGCGCCGATGAATGCCCGAACTGTTTCGCGGGTGTTTTCATAAGCCTCGGTGGCGTCCTGACTGAATTTATAGACCCCGCGGTGGATGTTGGCATAATAGTGATGATACAGATCTACCTCTGCCTTGATCACACACTCCGGCTTTTGTGCACTGGCAGCAGAATCCAGAAAGACAAGCGGTTTGCCGTGAACGGTTTCCTGCAGGATAGGAAAGTCAGCACGAATTGCCGCAACATCAAGTTTGGGCAGGGTGTCTAGCTGGCTCACTGTGTACCCCCTTTGCTGCGTTCCTGCATCCACCGGGATACATTGTCCATCAGGGCATTGCGCAGATCATCATCCTCAACAGCAATCAAGGCATCGCCTGTGAAGGCTTCGACAAGCATTTGCTGTGCAGTGTCCGGATCAATGCCGCGGGATGTCAGGTAAAAGAGCGCACTTGTGTCAAGTTCGCCAACCGTTGCGCCGTGGCTGCATTTAACATCGTCTGCAAAGATTTCCAGTTCCGGCTTGGCATTGGCTTCGCCGGTACGGTCCAGCAACAGGGCTTTGAACGACTGATCCGCTGCAGTTTCCTGTGCATCCACAGCAACGGTAATTTTCCCCTGGAAAGAGGATTTAGCCCGTTTGTCTGCAATCGTGCGGTAGATTTGCTCGGATGTGGCACCGGGAATACGGTGATCAACACGCGTGATCGTGTCATGGCTCTGACCAGGTGCAGCCAGTGCTGCGCCGTTGATATCTGCATGGGCACCTGTTCCCAGAATGCGCGCAGTGATTTCGAGCCGTGACAAAGCAGCACCTGTCATAATGCTGGTGCCGCGGTAGGTCGCTCGTGCATCCAGATCGACATAGAGTTTACCTGTATGGACGGCATGCGATCCTTCTGACTGCATGCGGATATGGTCAAACCGGGCACCTTCGCCCATGCGAACCTGCATTACCGGATTGGACCAATAGTCTGTTGCGTCCCCGACATATTGTTCGATCAGGGTAAGGGATGCATTTTCCCCCAACTCAATCAGATGACGGGTGTGGGTGGCAGCCTTCGCGGAATTGGTGACCAGATTGATTAGTTCAACCGGTGCCGTTACATGCACACCTGCTGGCACGGAAATAACGATTCCGTCGCGCATCAATGCCGTGTTCAGATAATCCAGGGCATCAACGCCTTCTAGTAAGTCGTCTGCCCGCGCGGTATCAACCTGACAGTGATTGGTCAGTGTTTTCAGGCGTACACTGTCGGACAGGGTACCCAGATCACTTCGTTCCTCGGAAAACTGACCGTTAATAAAGACAAGGCGCGCCGCTGGTTTGTCAGCAAAATACTGGATCGGCATGTCGCTTGTTTGTGCTGCTTTCGATAAGGCAAAAGCGCCAGTGCGAAATGGTTTCAGGTCGCTGTAACGCCAGTCTTCATCCTTGGGCGTGGGAAGGCCAGCCGTAAGCGCCTTGTCCATCGCGGACCGGCGCAGTGCATCGGTGCAAGGAATAGCACCGATCACGGATTCAAGTTGGGATTGGTATGTTTCCAAAACTGTAGCAGTCATAAAAGAACTCCAGTATGCCGTGCATCATTATGCAACGTCGGCATATCCCTTTTCTTCCAGTTCCAGAGCGAGTTCAGGGCCACCGCTTTTCACGATCTTGCCATTTGCGAGCACATGCACAAAGTCAGGCTTCACATAATCCAGAAGACGCTGATAGTGGGTGATCAACAGTATAGCAGTATCGTCACGGCGCTGGGCATTAATGCCGTCTGATACAGTGCGCAGGGCGTCGATATCAAGGCCGGAATCAGTTTCGTCCAATACAGCAAATTTAGGGTCCAGAACGGCCATTTGAACCATTTCATTCCGCTTCTTTTCGCCGCCGGAGAAACCGACATTGACGAAACGTTTCAGCATGTCCATGTCCATTTTCAGATCTGCAGCTTTCACTCTAATCAGCTTCATAAACTCAGCCGCAGACATATCGTCTTCGCCGCGGTAACGGCGTACACCATTCAGCGCCGTACGCATAAAGTTCAGATTAGACACGCCAGGGATTTCCACCGGATACTGGAAGCCGAGGAAAATACCTTCGCCCACTCTTTCGTGTGCTTCAAGTTCCAGCAGGTCTTTACCGTCAAAGGTGATAGACCCACTTGTTACTTCATAGTTTTCACGGCCGGCAATCGTGCTGGCAAGAGTGGATTTTCCGGCACCGTTAGGGCCCATGATTGCATGAACTTCGCCAGCGTTAATTTCAAGGTTCAGGCCCTTGATGATTTCTTTGTCGCTGACATTTACATGTAGATTGTCGATTTTGATCATTCTTTATTATCCTACGCTGCCTTCAAGGCTGATGCCCAGCAGCTTCTGAGCTTCGACAGCAAACTCCATGGGGAGATGTTGCATCACTTCTTTACAGAAACCATTGACGATCATCGCTACGGCTTCTTCTTCATCCAGACCGCGTGACCGGCAGTAGAAGAGCTGGTCTTCAGAAATTTTTGAGGTTGTAGCCTCATGCTCGATCTGGGCGGATGGGTTCTTAACTTCAATATAGGGTACGGTGTGTGCGCCAGATGTGTCGGACACAAGAAGCGAGTCACACTGGGTATAGTTGCGGACACCTTCTGCGCTTGGCAGAATTTTCACCAACCCCCGATATGTATTTTGTGAACGACCTGCGGAAATACCCTTGGAAATAATCGTAGACCGTGACCCCGCACCCAGATGAATCATCTTGGTGCCTGTATCCGCTTGCTGATAATTATTGGTAACTGCTACCGAATAAAATTCCCCAACCGAATTTTCGCCGGTTAGAATGCAGCTAGGATATTTCCAGGTTATTGCAGACCCTGTTTCAACCTGTGTCCAGGAAATCTTACTGTTCTTGCCTTTGCAGTTGCCGCGCTTGGTTACAAAGTTATAGATACCGCCAACGCCGTCTTTGTCGCCGGGGTACCAATTCTGTACCGTTGAATATTTAATCTCTGCATCATCCAGCGCGATTAGTTCCACAACAGCCGCATGCAGTTGGTTTTCGTCCCGCATCGGGGCGGTGCAACCTTCCAGATACGATACGTACGACCCTTCATCGGCAACGATCAGGGTGCGTTCAAACTGGCCAGTGTTTTCCGCATTAATTCGGAAATAGGTCGACAATTCCATCGGGCAGCGTACGCCCTTGGGGATATAGACAAAGGTTCCGTCGGAAAATACTGCGCAGTTCAGGGCGGCAAAATAATTGTCACGCACAGGGACAACGCTTGCCAGATATTTTCTTACCATCTCCGGGTATTCGACAATCGCCTCGGAAATGGACATGAAAATCACGCCGGCTTTCTTCAGCTCTTCACGAAACGTAGTTGCCACAGAAACGGAATCAAAGACGGCATCAACCGCGACCTTGCGGGCACCTTCAACGCCTGCCAGTACCTTTTGTTCCTCAAGCGGGATGCCCAGTTTTGCGTAGATGCGCAATAGCTCCGGGTCCACCTCATCAAGGCTCTTGGGCTTGTCCTGGGACTTGGGCGCTGCATAATAATAGATGTCGTTATAATCTATTTTCGGGAAATTCAGCTTGGCCCAATCCGGTTCCTCCATCTTCAACCATTGATGATAGGCCTTCAGGCGCCATTCCAGCATCCATTCTGGCTCATTCTTTTTGGCAGAAATGTACCGAATGACATCTTCATTCAGCCCTTTCGGCGCCATTTCCATATCAATGTCAGAGGAGAAGCCGTACTTATATTCTTTAGTAGCTTCTTCAATCTGTTTTTTGGCTTCGACAGTGCCTGCCATTCCATAGCTCCATAAATTGAGCAGAACTCAAAAGTATTAGATAAAAATTGACCGCAACGGGTTAGATAGTTGCCTGACGCTGGCCTCTGTGTGGCTCAATCGCGAAAGGTGACATTGCGTCGGTATTGCAAATCTCTGAAAGTTTCACAGTATCCAGTGCTGAGCGGACCGTGTCATTGATCATGGCCCAGTGTGGTTTCATGTGACAAATGCTGCTGACCGTGCAGGCTTCTTCCGTACCATCAACACAGTGCGTAAGGGCGATGGGTCCGTCTACAGCTTCGATAATGCTGGCGACCGAAATGTCATCCCTTGATTTTGCCAGGCAAAACCCGCCTTTCAGCCCGCGGTGCGATTCCAAGAGGCCAGCACGTCCCAAGGCATTCAGAATTTTAGACACAGTGGGTAGCGGCAACCCGGACTGCCGGGAAAGCTCTTGTGCGCTGATTTTTCTGTCCAGACGCGCAATGTCCACCATCAGAATAACGGCATAGTCTGCAAGGTTGGTCAATTTAATCATCGGTTACATCCTTATGGCCATGTTTACTTATCACTAAAATATGACCAATTTAGTTAGATTTTCTATATGGTACCTGTCTGGCCTTGTGTCAATGCCATTCAGGACAAAGAATTAACCCCCGCCGATGGCCATAGTATGGCGACCACACTCAGTTGGCGCACAAAATGCGCTAAAATGTGGAAAAACACAAGGGACTCCTAATGAAAAACCGCAATTTGACGGGATTTACTAGCGGCGGCAAAACCCCTATATAAAACTTGGCGGGATCATCGAAGACAGGCAGGTAGGTTTATGGATATTGAAATCCTTGGAAAATATCTCTTCAAGGCGGCTTTTATTCGAAGTTTTGAACAGCGTCTGGCGCAATTCTCACAGAAGGGTTTGGTGCCGGGGCTTTTGCATCTTTGTCTGGGTGCAGAGGTGTTTGAAGTGATTCTATGTTCGAAACTGGATTCGTCCTGTGATCAGGTGACGGGCTCTCACCGAAGCCACGGTCTTGCACTGGCAATGGAGACTGATCCGGTTTCAGTTGCGGCAGAAATTCTTGGACTGGAAGCAGGTCTGTCCGCCGGCATTGGTGGTACGCAGCATCTGTTGGCCCCGGAAAGTGGTTTTCTTTCCAGCAATGGTATCGTTGGCGGACAAGTGCCGATGGCAGCTGGGGCGGCGCTTAGTGCAAAAGTGCGCGGTACAGGCGGTATTGCTGTAACGGTCTTCGGCGATGGCGCCTTTAATCAGGGCGCCATATCAGAAACGATGAATTTGGCAGCGGTTCTGTCCTTACCCGTTTTGTTCATCGTCGAAAATAATGGGCTGGGTCAGTCTACGGCGGCCGGGTATGCGACCGCAGGATCTGTGATTCAGCGGGTGCGCAGTCTTGGAATCGCTGCAGAGCGGGTCGACAGTAACGATATTGAGGCGGTGGACACAGTGACAGATACAATGACCGCATGGGTTAGGAACAATGGGTCGCCTGCCGTGATCGAAGCCCTAGTGCCGCGACTGGGTGGACATTATCATGGGGAAAATGAAGCCTATCTGGGCGATCAGAAAGTTCCGGACCCTCTCCATACGTTGGAGACAAAGGCACTGAACAGTGGTCTGGCAGAAGACCAGATACAGGATATTCTTTCCCGTGCCAGACAGGATGCAGACAGTGCGGTTGAACAGGCAGCAAAGCTTTATCCCGCAGGGGAAAGTCTGATGGCGAAATGGTCTGCCAAACTGCACTGGAATAGTGGTGTGGGTCTTCTTCAGGCCGGGGGGACAGATACATGACAGCGATTAGTTTTGGTGACGCCCTAAACAGAACCTTGCACGACTGTATGGCAGCAGATGACAGCATTATCATTGCGGGCGAAGATATTGCCGGCGGTGCAGGCATAGAAGACAGCGATGTTGAACTTGGCGGTGTTTTTGGGGTCACGCGCGGTCTTGCAGCCAGATTTGGAACCGGCCGCGTTCTGGATACACCGATTACGGAAAGCGCTTTTGTCGGGATGGGGCTTGGTGCCGCGGCCACGGGGCTGCGTCCGGTAATCGAAGTAATGTTCTGTGATTTCTTTGGCGTGTGCTTTGACCAGTTGATAAATCAGGCGGCTAAAATGCGGTTCCTGTCGAATGACCGGATTCAGTTACCGCTTGTGATTCGAACCACGATGGGGGCGGGTGACGGCTCTGGTGCCATGCATAGCCAGTCACTGCATGCACTGGTCGCCTCTGTGCCGGGTTTGCGCGTTGTTTGCCCCGCAACACCGGCGGACGCAGCAGGGCTGTTGAAAACGTCTATTGCGTCACCTGACCCTGTTATTTTTATGGAACATAAAGGGCTGTATGGTTTGACCGGTCCACTTCGGGAAGACGAAGACGGGCATATTGTTCCCATCCCGCTTGGCAAGGGACGGTATGTGCGGCGGGGTACGGATCTCACGCTGGTTGCGACAGGCGCCATGGTACAGGAAGCGGAAAAAGCTGCGGACATTCTGGCGGTACGGGGCATGCGCTGCGAGATTATTGACCCGCGCACCATTAGCCCGCTTGATATGGAAATTCTGATTGAAAGCGTGGCAGGGACAGGACGTCTTCTTGTCGTGGATGAAGGGGCTGCCTTTGCCGGATTCGCGGATGCTGTCGTGTCGAAAATATCACAAAAGGCGTTTGCGTTCCTGAAGTCAGCGCCCGTTAGCTTGACGCCGCCGCACACACCAGTGCCGTACGGTAGGGCGCTGGAGGCTGCATACTTGCCCAGTCATGAAAAGATTGTAGAGTGTGCGCTAAGACACTTTTCCAAATAAGGTCACATTCCACCTAGGGGGTATTATGCGTAAAATAAAGATATGGGATCTGGCGACACGGCTGTTTCACTGGTCGTTAGTGGTAGCCTTCGTTCTGGCGGCCTATTCGGCGTTTGAGGATAAGTTTGGCATGTATGCGGACATGCATCTTTATTCTGGCATAGCCGTTCTGATCCTGATTTCCTGGCGGATTATTTGGGGTCTGATTGGCAGTGACACAGCCCGCTTTTCTCATTTTGTGAAATCACCAGCCGCAGCCATACGCGCGTTTGGGTCGCTGGTGCGCCGGGAACCCTATTCAGAAGTGGGGCACAATCCTTTGGGGGGCTATGCAGTTATCTTGATGCTGGTTCTGTTGCTTATCCAGCCGGTTCTGGGGCTTTTTTCGTCGGATGATATGTTTTTCGAAGGGCCGCTGGTTAGCGCTGTTGACGGATCCCTATCTAACCGCGCAACAGAAATTCATGAATTGCTGGGCCTGTTTCTGATCGGTTTTACCATTTTTCATGTAGTGATGATTATGGTCTATGCGCTTTTGAAGCGGGTGGACCTGGTGCGGCCAATGATAACCGGTCGGGCGTACAAACCTGATACAGAGGACCAGCCTGTGGTCCGGTCACAGATACTTGCTTTTATCCTGTTACTTGTGGTCGGAAGCGGGGTGTGTTTGTCTGTTTTCTAGGTGATATAAGTGTGCAACTGACATGAAAAAAGGGGCCACTGGGCCCCTTTTGTTTTGCAGTATTAGCTAAATGCCTGCGCGATCTTAGTGTTCTTCGCGGTAATCGTCGTGGCAAGCCTTGCACGTGGACATTGTGCTTTTAAACGCCGCTGCTTTAGCTGCCATATCACCGTCAGATGCGGCGTGTAAAGCGTCCGCGCTTACAACAAATTCGTCCAGCTTTGAGGAAAAATCATCCCAGTTTTTCCAAGCGGCGTCTTTAGTCTCACCGCCAGCAACTTTTTGCTCAAAAGCCCATTTGGAGCCGTGTGCGCTTGCAGCTAAGACTTTGGCGTGTACTTCGAAATCTGCTGCATTGCCTTCACCCTTCATAATCGCGACGAGCGATCCAGCAGCATCCTTAATCAGTTCCATAGCATGATGGCGGTATGCCAGCGTTGGATCTTTCTTTTCCTGGGCAATAGATGCAGTGGAAATGCCAGCAAGTACAGAAGTGGCAACCAAAAGAGACAAGGTTTTAGATTTCATTAGATGCTTCCCCATTAATGTTTGAAAATATTTCGAACTGTATCCTATGAGCTGATTAAGGCAAGAATTCGAAAATAGATTTTTTGTGATCAGTTCGAGTCGCAACCGATTCATACGCGTCGCGACTCTGAAAATTAGCGAATCGGTGCGCGCTGTTGCTGTCTGCGGTCACGGCGCGGTGGCTGTGCCTGATAGGCCTCAGCACAGTGTGCAGCACAGTAAGGCATGCCTGGCTCAGAAGACTTTCCGCAGAAGTGGAAGTCATCGTCACCGGGGTGACCATGTGGCCACTTGCACATGCGGTCTGTCAGGTCAAGAAGGGTGACAAACTTGCTGGTTTCCTTCTTAACAACCTTCTTCGGGGCCGCTTTTGGCTTGGTTTTATCGGACTTTACCGGCGATGGGCGTGATTTCAGGCCCAAACGATGTGCCTTGCCGATCACGGCATTACGGGTCACACCTTCGGCCAGTTCTTTTGCAATTTGGCTGGCGCTAAGTCCGCTGTCCCACAGCTCCTTCAGCTTTTCAATTCTTTCATCAGTCCAGGCCATTTTCCCATCCTTCACATATTCTTTATACTTCCGGGCTACCCGCCGCAGAATTTTTCTGTTTATATCGCTCCAAGGGGGTCCTTGCCAAGGACTCTTGTAATTTATTATAGAAATAGCCCGTCGGCAGCATTTCATTTTTACGGAGATTAGCACGTGTCAGATACTTTCAAGAACGCCCAGCAACTACCTGGCCGGTCAATCGGTACGGTGAACTGGCTTGGTTTATACACTCTCTATTTGAAAGAGTGCCGCCGTTTCATGAAGGTGTGGGCACAGACACTTGCGGCCCCAGCGGTGACGACAGTGCTTTTTATGGTGATTTTCTCTCTGGCGCTTGGCGGGCAGGGCAGAATGGTCGCGGATATGCCGTATGCTCAGTTCCTGGCGCCGGGCCTGATTGTGATGGCTATTTTGCAGAATGCGTTTGCCAATACATCCTCGTCCATATTGATCGCAAAGGTACAGGGCAATATCGTTGATACGCTCATGCCGCCGCTTAGTGCGCTGGAACTAACAGCCGGGTTTGCAGTCGGGGGTATCACGCGCGGTATTCTTGTGGGGCTGTCTGTTGGTATCGCCTTTATCCTGATGCCGGGCGTTGACATGTCGATTGCGCATTTGTGGGCCGTTATTTATTACGGCCTGGCGGCAAGCATGATGCTGTCACTGGCGGGTATTCTGACAGGCGTATGGGCGGAAAAGTTTGATCATTCCGCTTTCGTAACAAATTTCATCATTGCCCCGCTAAGCCTTTTGTCTGGGACTTTTTATTCCATTAGCCGTCTGAGTGAAAGCTGGCAGTTTTTCTCGCACCTGAACCCGTTCTTTTATCTGATTGACGGGTTTCGCTACGGGCTGATTGGGCGGGCAGACAGTGATTTGATGGTAGGTGTTACCTTCACCCTTGTTCTGAATATTATCCTGATGTTCGCTGTCTATTTCGTCTTCAAAAAAGGGTACCGGTTGAAGGCTTGATGGACCGAAAGGATAAGTCACTTCCCGGGGGTAGAAAATTTTCTGTTCAGGCAATTGACTTGCTGTTGCCGTAGGGGCATCCTCGCTTTCAATTCAAGGAATAAGCCGGTGTGTTAAGTGCACGCCGGCTGGCCTTTTTCACACAGGTACTTACGCAATAAGACCGTCTTTATATAGGGAGCCAGAAGATGTCGTCCAACCCTGAATCAGCAATGCTGCCAACCTACCGCAGAATGCCTGTTGCCTTTGAGCGCGGGGAAGGCATGCGTCTGTTCGATGGTGATGGTAAATCGTATCTGGATTTCTATTCCGGGATCGGTGTTATGTGTCTGGGGCATTCTCATCCTACGCTGGTCAATGCTCTCAAGAATCAGGCTGAAAAACTCTGGCATGTGTCAAATCTTTACCAAATTCCGGAAGGGGAAAGACTGGCAGCGCGTTTGGCGGATGTAACATTTGCTGATTATGTCTTTTTCACCAATTCTGGCGCAGAATCGATTGAATGTGCCATCAAGATGGTCCGCAAGTACCACAATGATAAAGGTGACAAAGGTAAATACCGGATGGTTACCATGGCCTCTGCTTTCCACGGCAGAACGCTGGCGGGGATTGCTGCGGCCGGTCAGGAAAAGCTTACCAAGGGGTTTGAACCCCTGCCAGACGGATTTGATGTAGTACCTTTCGGCGATCTGGATGCGGTGAAGGCTGCGATTGGTCCCAATACCGGCGCCATAATGGTTGAAACGGTACAGGGTGAAGGCGGTATTCGCCCGTTACCTGTTGAAACACTGAGGGCCCTGCGTCAAATTTGTGACGACCATGGCCTGTTGCTCGTATTTGATGAAATTCAGTGTGGTATGGGCCGCACGGGTAAGCTTTTTGCCTATGAATGGGCCGACATTACCCCGGACATTGTGACCTGTGCCAAGGGTATTGGCGGCGGCTTCCCAATGGGAGCTTGTCTGGCGACCAAGGAAGCTGCAAGTGGCATGACAGCCGGCACCCACGGAACTACCTACGGCGGCAACCCGCTGGCGATGGCGGTTGGTAATGCGGTTCTTGATGAAATGTTGAAGCCCGGCTTCCTTGACCATGTGCAGGAAATGTCGTCGCTTCTTCTTGGGCGCCTTGGCGCCTTGCAACAGCGCTACCCGGATATGATTGCCGAGGTTCGCGGCACAGGGTTGATGGTTGGTATCAGAACCCCCGACATTGAACCGCGTCTGGCTGTACCTGATCTGGTATCACGTGGTCTATGCGCTGCGCCTGCAGGTGAGAATGTAATTCGTATGTTGCCGCCGCTGATTCTGACAGAAACAGACATCGACGATGCAATGGAAATTCTAGATAAGGCCTTTGCCGATTGGCAGAGTAATGGGGCCCCAACCGGATAAGTAAAATGACACAAACAGTAAGACACTTTCTTGACCTCAAAGACCTGACTTCTGAGGAACTGCGGCATATTCTTGATACGGCGAAAAGCTGGAAGCAGGCCCGTCAGGGGCGTCCGAAAGGGGCACTCGATACAGGTGCACCGCTTACTGGTCATGCGCTCGCAATGATTTTTGAGAAATCATCAACACGGACCCGTATCAGTTTCGAGATGGGGATGCAGCAACTTGGCGGCAGCAGTCTGATCCTTCAAAGTGACAGTATGCAGCTTGGCCGCGGGGAAACGGTTTCCGATACGGCAAAGGTGCTTAGCCGGATGGTGGATGCGATTATGATCCGTGCCAACAGCCATGATGCAGTGGTTGAACTGGCTGAGGAGGGGACTGTCCCTGTAATCAATGCCCTGACGGACCGGTCACATCCATGCCAATTGATGGCAGATATTCTTACGTATGAAGAGCATCGTGGCTCGGTTGCGGGCAAAAAATTTGCTTGGGTCGGCGACGGAAATAACGTTGCAACGTCTCTTATCGAAGCGGCAGTACGGTTCGACTTTGAACTGGTTCTTGCATGCCCTGAGATATACGCGCCTGACGCGGATGTACTTGCATGGGCTGCGTCAGAGGGCGGTAAGGTTCGCTATACGACTGATCCGAAAGAGGCAGCTACGGGCGCAGACTGTATTGTTACCGACACGTGGGTTTCCATGGGAGACAAAGACGCTGAGGAGCGTCATAAAAACCTTGCACCGTATCAGGTGAATGCAGACCTGATGGCGCTGGCGGCGGCGGATGCGCTCTTTATGCACTGTTTGCCGGCACACCGGGAAGAAGAAGTGACGACCGATGTAATCGATGGTTCGCAGTCAGTAATCTGGGACGAAGCAGAAAACCGCCTGCATGCGCAAAAAGCAGTTCTTGCATGGTGTTTGGGTAAGATATAAATACAGCACAAACCAGCAGGATAGCAGTGCAATGACCGACAACTCCATCGTGATCAGTGATCCGGCATTTAGCCGCGATAATGAAGTCCGTCCCTTTGCAATTGAAGGGATGGATGTGCGGGGCCGTGCCGTTCGGATGGGAACTACGGTTCACAAAATTCTCGATGCACATAAGTATCCCGAGCCAGTCGCCCGTATTCTGGGCGAAGTGTTGACACTTGCGGCACTTCTGGGGTCGATGATGAAATTTGACGGCATTGTCACGATCCAGACGAAGTCTGACGGCGCTGTGCCGATGTTGGTGGCTGATTACGAATCTACGGAGGGCGGCAAAGCCAGCCTGCGCGGCTATGCGTCTGTTGATGAAGACAAGCTCAAGCAGTACGGTAAAAACCCCAGCTTTCATGGTTTGATCGGCAACAAAAAGGGCTATATGGCGCTGACCATTGATCAGGGTGCGGATATGGACCGGTATCAGGGGATTGTTGATCTGAAAGGGGAGACGGTTGCCGAGGTTGCCCGGGAATATTTCGTAAATTCAGAACAAACGCCCACAGAAATCAGATTGATCTGTGGCCGGGATCCGGTCACTGGAAACTGGCGGTCCGGCGGCATAATGGTACAGCATCTTTCCCGCGGCGAAGCTGGGCAGGAACGGATTTTGGAGCGCGAGACCGAGGAAGAATGGAACCGCGCTGCCATCCTGATGCACAGTGTAAAAACAGAAGAACTGGTAGACCCATCCCTGGACCTGGACCAGCTTCTGTACCGTCTGTTCAACGAAGATGGCGTTCGGGTTTTTGACCCTATGCGTGTTGAAATGGGCTGCCGGTGCAGCCGTGAAAAGTTAGAACAAGTCCTCGTAACCCTAAGTGACGATGACATTGATCATGCAACAGTAGACGGAAAAATCAGCGTGAATTGTCAGTTCTGTAATACGACCTACGATTTTGCCCCTGATGAAGTGCGGGCACTGGGCAAAGAGGCCAGATCATAGGCTATACTCTGAGAAACTGAGAGTACCGGTTCTATATTGTGCGTATCGTTCTTTCGTG
Organism: Kordiimonas sediminis; assembly: GCF_014656395.1. GTDB lineage: Bacteria > Pseudomonadota > Alphaproteobacteria > Sphingomonadales > Kordiimonadaceae > Kordiimonas_A > Kordiimonas_A sediminis. The sequence continues at coordinate 387,714 of NZ_BNCI01000001.1, read as the reverse complement.
GTACGACAAGCGCGAATTCTTTAGTATTTAACATACGTGCCCCGCAGGCAGATAGTACCACTGATACCACTGGTGTCTCAGGGGCTTCTGTCGTGTCCTGGGCTTCTCTCTTTTTCTTTCCAATACCTAATGATGAAAAACGGCAAAGGTGTGCTGTGCACCAGCTCGTTTACGGAAAAACTATGTTTAGAAAACTACAAGAATATACCACCCGCCCTGATCTTTACGCACGGTACACGGCTAAGGAACTCTGGACTTCGCCGCATATATCAAAACAAATGCTGGCGTACCACCTTAGTCAGGAAACTGATCTGGCATCCAGACGACTTGAAACAATAGGACATATTACCGACTGGATTGATGACCATGCGGGGTTGGAGGGACGTCGTCTCCTGGACCTTGGATGCGGGCCGGGTCTTTATGCCAGCCAGTTTGCCGAGCGCGGAGCAATAGTGCACGGCGTAGACTTCTCATCCCATTCCATTGGATATGCCCGTGAAAAGGCAGCAACTGCAAAGCAATCCATCAGGTACGATGTTGCAGATTATCTGGAAGGTTCTTTGCCTGACCGTCAGGATATCGTTACGCTTATTTACTGTGATTTATGCGTTTTGTCCCCGGCGCAGCGACAACATCTTTATACAAATGTCAGAAGGTCTTTGGTCCCCGGCGGCATGTTTATAGTGGATGTGATGCATATGTCTGCCTTCTCTGCATATACCGAAGGGTGTGATCTGGATTTTAATATGATGGCAGGCTTCTGGTCAGAAAACCCTTATTATGCCATTCACTGCCGGCACAAATATGCAGCTGATTTTGTCAGTCTGGATGCTTATACCGTGGTGGAAGAAAGGCGGACATTTCGTATCTTTAACTGGCTGCGATATTTCACGCCCCAAATGATTGGGGACGAACTTTTGGCGAATGGCTTTACGGATATTACAGTCGATGAAAAATATCTAACCGGCGGCCGGGCATCCTCAATAGAAGTGGCGGAGGACGATTCGTCAGCCCAGACGTTTGCAGTGATTGCACGTATCCCGTCCTGATAGTAGACGCGAGGCAAAAATAAAGGCGGCTTTACAATAAGCCGCCTTCCTTAGTGTGTCTGATAAGGTGGATTAAATATCCAGATTGGCAACATTCAGGGCATTATCCTGAATGAAATTACGCCGTTCTTCGACAACATCCCCCATCAGCTTGGAGAAGATTTCGTCGGCTGTGTCTGCCTGGGATACTTTTACCTGCAACAGGGACCGTACTTCCGGGTCCAGCGTTGTTTCCCAAAGCTGGTCAGGGTTCATCTCGCCCAGTCCCTTATAGCGCTGAACAGACTGGCCTTTTTTGCCGAAAGACAGCAGAAGCGTGAGCATCTCCAGTGGGGTGCTGACAGTGTGTTCTTCTTCTTTCTTGGTAATTGTTATTGGCTTTTCAAAGAGGGCACGAACAGAGGCCATCCGCTGATGGAGGCCGCGCGCTTCCTGACTATCCATGAACTGGCTATCGATACGGTGATTATCAATGACACCGCGTACTTCGTGGGCAAAGCTGTATCCGCCTTCTTCAAGGGCAACGCCAGACCATCCTTTTTCGTCCAGACTTTCCGCCATGGCATTCATGCGCGCAGCAACCACATCGGCTGCTTGTTGGCGGGCATCCTGATCGCCTTGCAGGTTTGTGTCAAAGCCGCCAAGCAGGGCCACGGTTTCAATCAGGCCGTGATCATAGCTGTCGGGTACTTTTTGCATGACGGAGCGGATGCTTCGCGCCTCTTCTGCAAGCTGAACAATTTCAGCACCAGCATGTTGGTGACCGTCGGCACTTGTTAAAACCACATCATTGGTGCCCATTTGCAGTAGATACTCGTCCAGTGCCGGGTCATCCTTCAGGTAAACTTCGGACCGGCCGCGGGCAACTTTATAAAGCGGTGGCTGCGCAATGTAGAGATGGCCACGCTCGACAATGTCGGGCATCTGACGGTAGAAGAATGTCAGCAGGAGTGTCCGAATGTGCGCGCCGTCGACGTCCGCATCGGTCATGATAATGATTTTATGATACCGCAGTTTTTCAATATTGAAGTCGTCGCGTCCGATCCCCGTGCCCATGGCTGTGATCAGCGTACCGATTTCATTGGATGCCAGCATCCTGTCAAAGCGTGCGCGCTCTACGTTCAAAATTTTACCACGCAGGGGCAGAATGGCCTGATTTTTTCGGTTACGACCCTGCTTTGCAGAACCGCCCGCACTGTCGCCCTCCACGATGAAGAGTTCGCTAAGGGCTGGGTCACGTTCCTGACAATCAGCCAGCTTGCCCGGCAGCGATGCAATATCAAGAGCCCCTTTACGGCGCGTCAGCTCGCGCGCTTTTCGGGCTGCCTCGCGTGCAGATGCCGCATCAATGATTTTCTGAATAATCATCTTGGCCTCTGTCGGATGCTCGCCGAACCACTCTGCCAGTTTTTCATTGACAAGGCTCTCAACAGCAGGGCGGACTTCACTTGATACCAGTTTGTCTTTTGTCTGGCTGGAGAATTTTGGATCAGGTACCTTCACACTAAGAACTGCGGTCAGGCCTTCCCGTGCATCATCGCCGGACAGATTCACTTTTGATTTCTTCGCTAGCCCTGATTCCGTCACATAGCTGTTAATCGAACGGGTCAGCGCAGCACGGAATGCTGCCAGGTGCGTACCACCGTCCCGCTGGGGGATGTTGTTGGTAAAACAGGAGACATTTTCATGATAGCTATCGTTCCACTGCAGCGATAGCTCGGTAGTAATACCGTCTTTTTCCCCTGTGATGGTGATGGGGTCGCCAATCAGGCTGGTTTTCGTGCGGTCTAGATATTTCACGAACGCTGTAATGCCGCCTTCGTAATATAGCTCAACTTCTTGTGTTTCCGCATGGCGTTTGTCTTTCAAAAGAATACGCACACCACTGTTCAGGAACGCAAGTTCGCGGAAACGGTGAACAAGGCGGTCAAAATCAAATTCGATGAATTTGAAGGTTTCCAGAGACGGCATAAAGGTAACTTCGGTCCCTTTTTTGCCAATAGCCTCACCGACAACAACCAGATCATCAATTGGTTCGCCGCGTTCAAACCGCATATGGTGTTCTTTGCCGTCGCGCCAGATACGCAGTTCCAGCCAATCAGACAGGGCGTTCACAACAGAAACCCCCACCCCGTGCAAGCCGCCAGAGACTTTGTAGCTGTTTTGGTCAAATTTACCGCCAGCGTGCAACTGGGTCATGATAACCTGGGCGGCGGACACCCCTTCTTCTTCATGAATATCAACCGGGATGCCGCGTCCATTATCGGTGACACTGCAACTACCGTCAGGGTTCAGCGTCATGGTGACAAGGTCACAGTGACCAGCAAGCGATTCGTCAATAGCGTTGTCAGATACTTCGAAAACCATATGGTGCAGACCGGAACCGTCTTCGGTATCGCCGATATACATGCCCGGACGTTTGCGAACTGCATCAAGTCCTTTCAGAACCTTGATCGAATCGGCGCCATACTCTTCCGTATTCATTTCGTTGTTTTCGCTCATTGTATCAGACCCTTATGGTTACTGGGATGGATGGATGGTTCCATCACAAACTTTAAAAAACTGGGCGTCCTGCTTTATTGCATCAAATAAAACAGTATCAGTGCCTGTAAGCCAGCACTGGCCCCCTATATCCTTTAGCGCATCAAATAGTGCCGCCCGGCGTTTATCATCCAGATGGGCGACAATTTCGTCCAGGAGCAACACAGGGCTATGGCCGCGTAAGTCTGCGACCAGCCGTGCATTGGCCAACGTCAAGGCGATCAACAATGCCTTTTGCTCGCCTGTCGAACAAAACTCTGCCGGCATGGATTTGCCTAAATGCGTTACCAGCAAATCGCTTTTGTGAACGCCGCGGCTTGATCTGCCGGCACCGGCATCCACCGCCCGCACAGCCTTAAGAGTATCCTTGTAGGCCGCTTCCACCTCTACGGGCGGCATGCCTTCCTGCAGCATTTGCTCAAGTTCACCATCCAGTGCCAGTCCCGCTTTCGGGAAATGAGACCCGGCACCGTCGGAATTGTCTGCCAACTTACCGGCCAGCTGGCTGGCATATTCGAGACGGGCAACCGCGATTGCTACGGCATGTTCTGCCATTTTGACTTCGAGGGCAGACAACCACGCCGTATCGGCACGCAGGCCCTGTTCGGACAATAGTTTGTTCCGGTCACGCATAACCCGTTCGTACGCACCAATCTGGCGACTATGATCGGGGAAAAGCCCGATCACCAGACGGTCAAGAAAACGTCTTCGCGAAGACGGGCCTTCGATAAACAGACGGTCCATCTGCGGGGTTAGCCAGCTAACTGTCCAGCGTTCGCCCAGACAATTGGACGTGCTCTGTGTCTCGCCGTCCAGTTTGACCAGTCTGCGGCTGCCGTTTCCTGCTACTTGGCCAAAGCCTGTGCCAACCTTTATCGCTTCACCTTCGATATCAAGTTGCGCAGAGACGGCCCATCCGTTTGACGTGCCAGCGCGCGTGATGTCACCAAGTCCAGACCCCCGCAAACCCCGACCGGGGGCAAGATAGCTGATTGCCTCAAGCACATTGGTTTTGCCAGCACCGTTTGGCCCCGTCAGCACAATCAGCGGGCTGTCCGGGTCCACCGAAAGCTGGGCCCGGCTGTATCCGCGATAATCAGTCAGAACAAGCCTGCCGATTTTTACCGGTGCGGGTAGGTTTGCTTTAGCACTTTGAAGCATTTGATGCTGTGGCATCCCTTCGTCACAAAAGCCCAGTCCGTTCAATTTTCTGGCCGAATATGTCAAGGTCCAGACCGACTATCAGTGTCCCTTAGACCCGCATCGGCATCAGAACGTACAGAGCGGCTTCGTCAATTGTATCGCTCAGAACCGTAGGTGCAGACGCGTCTGCCAACTGGAGAATAACGGTCTCGCCCTCTACCTGCGCCAGAATGTCCAGAAGATAGCGGCTGTTGAAGCCAATATCCATTGGGTCAGCAGTGTAGGCCGCGGATAGTTCTTCTGTCGCCGTGCCACTGTCCGGGCTGTTCACCGATAGTGTCAGCAGGTCATCTGCCAGCGAGAACTTCACGCTGCGGGTTTTGTCAGAGCTGATGGTTGATACCCGGTCAACGGCCTCTGCCATCAGGCGGCAATCCATCTGCAGTTCCTTGTCGTTTCCTTTTGGAATAACGCGGGAATAGTCAGGGAATGTACCGTCAATCAATTTGGAGGTAATAACTGCACCATTGAACGAGAAACGAATTTTCGTGTCTGACAGGGCAATTTCCACAGCGCCTTCAAACTCGTCAATCAGCTTGCGTACTTCTGCCACTGTCTTGCGCGGAATGATGATGCCGGGAATGCCGGATGCCCCTTCAGGGACTTCCTGCTCAACCTGCGCCAGGCGGTGTCCGTCCGTTGCAACAGCACGCAGGCGTGGCCCGTCTTCCGTGTCAGCAACATGCAGATAGATACCGTTCAGATAGTAGCGGGTTTCCTCGGTGGAAATCGCAAAGCGGGCCTTGTCGATCAGGCGCTTTAATTCTTCGGCGGCAATTGCAAACCGGTGGGGCAGGTCGCCTTCGTTCATGACCGGGAATTCTTCGCGGTCCAGACAAGCAAGGGTAAAGCGGGACCGACCGGCTTTAACGGTCAGACGTTCGCCGTCTTCGAGGGTCAGGTCTACTTCTGAGCCGTCAGGCAGCTTACGTACAATGTCAAACAGGGTATGCGCTGGAATAGTCGTTGAACCAGCATCCACAACATTTGCGCCGGTGCGGTCGACAATTGCGATATCAAGATCCGTCGCGGTCAGAGCGACCTCGTTACCTTCTGCTTCGAACATGACGTTTGACAGAATAGGAATCGTGTTGCGTCTTTCGACAACCGACTGAACATGCGCCAGAGATTTCAGCAGTGAATTGCGTTCAATAGTAACTTTCATGGATGATATCTTCTTGCTTGAGTAGTTGAAGTCTATGATTACGCCGCAGACAGCGCCCCACGCGCCGCCCGGGTATGGAGCTATCTCTGTTGCGATTTTCCTATTGGATTACACACAGAAACAAGCACCATGAATGTCTTTTAAGACAATAGCGAATTTCACAGGGAAACCAAACAAAAACCTTCGAAAAAGGCGTTTTTTTTTATGGGTAAAAATGGCCGGTTTCTGCCGAGTCGGATATGGTTGCTCTCCGATTGGAAATTAGGGGGCTATTGCCCCCCTGAAACTAGCATTCCAGTAGTCTCTGCAGGCGACAGATATCGTCGTCAATCTGGGCATCGTCACGGCGCAAATCTTCGACTTTGCGCACAGCATGCATCACTGTTGTGTGGTCCCTTCCGCCAAAACGGCGGCCAATTTCCGGTAGGGAACGACTGGTTAGCTGTTTTGATAGATACATGGCGATCTGGCGGGGGCGGGCGATGTTGCGCGCACGCCGCTCGGACAGCATTTCTGCCAGCCGTAGATTGAAATAGTCTGCGACGGTTCGCTGAATCTCATCAATAGTTAGTTTTCGGTCGTTGGCGCGGATCAAGTCCTGCAGGACGTCCCGTGTCATATCCATGGTCATAGGGCGGCCAACAAGCGTTGCATAGGCAACAACCCGGTTCAGGGCGCCTTCAAGTTCCCGTACGTTGGATGTAATTCTGCGTGCAAGAAATTCCAGCACTTCAACAGGCACGTCCACGCCTTTGGCTTGTTCGGCCTTTGACTGCAGAATGCCAAGGCGCAGTTCAAAGTCGGTTGGGTGAATATCAGCGACCAGCCCCCATCCCAGACGGGAGATAATGCGGTCTTCAATACCTTCAAGGTCGGTCGGGGACCGATCAGCCGTGATAACTACCTGACAGCGGTTGTCGACGAGCGTGTTGAAGGTATGGAAAAATTCTTCCTGTGTGCTGTCCTTGTTGGCTATAAACTGCACATCATCGACCATCAACAAGTCCACATTCCGGAACTTTTGTTTGAAAGCATGGGTGTCTTTGAATCGCAGGGCTGCGATAAATTCAAACATGAATTTTTCCGCCGAGACATACACGACCCGTTTTTCCGGTTGGTTCAGACGTGTTTCCCAGGCAATTGCATGCATCAGATGCGTTTTGCCAAGACCAACGCCCCCATGAAGAAACAGCGGATTGAAGGGTACTTCACCCGCGGTTGCGATACGTTTGGCGGCGGCGTATGCCAGTTCGTTTGATTTGCCAACGACAAAGCTGTCAAAGGTGTATTTGGGGTCCAGCGATGCGCCTTCAGCCTCCTGCTGCGCAGAAGCCTGTCTTGGGCGCGCAGGATAAGTCGAGGCCGCTGTTGCCGTAGGCGACTGTGCACCGGGTGCGGTCTGCACAGCAGGACGGGTTTCCAGGCGGATAGTTAAATCTTTGACCTTTGGGTCTTCGGCAAGGAAAAAGTCTTTTAGTCTAGGGGCGTAGTGACGCTGTATCCAGTCGCGCACAAACTTGGTCGGCGCGGTCAGTTCTGCGACATAGCCATCAATACCTTTATAAGCAAGCTGGTCCAGCCAGGTACTATACGCCTGGTCGCCAAACTCATTCTGGAAGCGTCTGCACACTCTTCCCCACGGATCCGTGCTTTGGATCGAGGTGTCAGCGATACTCCCTGTTGCCCCCATATTGTTTTCCTCCCTAGAGTTTGCCACTTTTATTTTTATCCTTGTCGTGCCGTTTATATGGCCTCAGCATTTTTCTGAGTGCCCGGCAAACTTCATACTGTGTCTGACCCAGATCAGACAAAAATCCATCAACCAAGAAAATGCATAATCGCCTATTCTTCGTTACCGACGGTATGTCAAATAAGTTTGGTGGAGTACTCCCAGCCCCCGTATCGGTCCCCTGAACCTGAAGTACGTTCCAGATGTTTCCCGCGAAGGGAAGAAAGGATATCCGGATGGCCCACCGTGCCGCTGTTGGACAATGTACAAACACTGGTGGGAGCTAGCAACTGATTCCATGGCAGTCTGGCATGATTCTTTTTGCTCTCTTGGGGGTCGTTACGGCTTAGCCACAAGATATAGTAATGCCTGATTTGATGCTTTTTAGAGGTACACTGTTTGTTCTGATCTCTGTGCAGTGCACACAAAAAAACCACTCTGAAAGCAGAGTGGTTTTTGAGAATTTTATCTGTCTGCCGAGCGAATCGGCTGACGAATAGCTTACGCCATCGCCTTTACGCTTTTCGCGAGACGAGAGATTTTGCGTGAAGCAGTTTTCTTGTGAAGAATGCCTTTAGACGCACCGCGCATGATTTCAGGCTGAGCTGCTTTCAGAGCTGCTGTTGCTGCTGCCTTGTCGCCGCCTGCAATTGCTTCTTCAACGCCGCGGATAAATGTACGAACGCGGCTGATGCGATTGCGGTTGATAGTTGCGCGACGCTGGTTACGACGGATACGCTTTTTGGCTTGAATAGTATTTGCCATGTAATTCCTACCTTCGGCCTACGGGCCATCTCTTTCTATCTGAAGTTCGGGCTTTAACCTTGCCGCCATATTTGGCGATGACTCAAAAGAGTTGGGTCCCGGACTATCTTCTGCCAGCCAGATTTAGCTTGCAGAAAAATTAAATTCGAGGGCGCTCTATAGACCTGATCTGTCCCAAGGTCAACATAGAAAACGCCCATTTTACGGGGCTGACACGTCAAGAGAGCGTGAATCTGCCCCTATGGGTGGGTAATCAGGTGCAGATTAGCGGTTTTTGAACTGCGGTTGCCGTTTTTCGACAAACGCATTCATACCCTCTTTCTGGTCTTCTGTTGCAAACAGAGAGTGGAAAACCCTGCGTTCGAACAATAACCCTTCTTCAAGGGTTGTCTCCAGTGCACGATTCGTGGCTTCTTTTGCAAGATAGACAGACGGACGGGAGAGCGCCGCAATATCGCGGGCGATATCAAGAACACCGTCAAGCATGTCTTCGGTTGGCAAAATTCTGCTAACCAGACCACTGCGCTCCGCCTCAACAGCATCCATCATGCGACCCGTCAGCATCATATCCATGGCCTTTGACTTGCCGATCAGGCGTGTCAGGCGCTGGGTGCCACCAATGCCGGGGATTACCCCAAGCTTGATTTCCGGCTGGCCGAATTTTGCATTCTGTGCGGCGATGATAAAGTCACAGCACATTGCAAGTTCGCAGCCGCCACCAAGGGCATAGCCAGCAACCGCGGCAATGACAGGTTTGCGGATGTCGCGAAATGCCTTGGTCGCATTGCCGAACATGTCTTCTTCAAGAACGGTGGCGTATGTTTTGCCAGCCATTTCCTTGATGTCGGCACCGGCTGCAAAAGCCTTTTCGCTGCCTGTGATAACGATTGCGCCAATATCGTCATCGGCTTGCAGATCGTTGAGGCAAGAAATCAGTTCAGAAACAAGTACTGAATTCAGGGCGTTTAAAGCATCAGGTCTGTTCAAAGTGATCAGGCCAACGCCGTCCTGTTTGTCCAGAAGAATTGTCTCAAAGCTCATAAAGACTTCCTATAGTCTGTTAATACTTTGGCAGAGTCCTATCGGTCACGGCCGGTATTTGCAAAGGATTTTATCTAAATAGGCTGTGAACTATGTCGGCTAGGGTGTGCGAACTGGGCTGGACTCAATGGCTAGAATACTGGAATTATTTTTATTTTTCAGCGTTTTAATGGAAAGTTGATAGCCGCTTCTTAGGCAAGTAAGGCTTTTTTTGTTCGCAGAACAAGCCCAGCCAAGCCCTGTCAGAGCAATATCATATGCCTTTATTGTAGCTTCTGCCGAATCGGTAGAGGTCAGGTGAGTTTCAGCAACTGTTCCTGCGGGTGTATCAAAGATAAGGCGGTCATCCGGGTCAATTTCCGCACAACATTCCAGTACAGGTATATCTGGGAAACCGGGCAGAAACGGTGTGACTTGCTCGCTGCCTGTATCCTGTGACAAGAGCGCCATCAGGATTGTCGCTGTAACAGATGAAATCATGGTGCGCCTCTCTTTCTATTGTTGCAGATGGTTTTGATGCCTTTTGTAGCATGGATGAAATACTCCATACCTGAACGCGATATTATTTCTGGCATTTCGGGCAAAAGAATGTCGACCTGTTAGACTGCACAATGCGTGTGATGGTACCACCGCACTTTGGGTTTGAACAGGGGGCATCCTCGCGACCATAAACATTGAACTGATGCTGGAAGTATCCTAGTTCCCCATCGGTTGTTGCATAGTCTTTCAGGGTTGACCCGCCCGCCTTTATCGCATCCTGGAGTACTTCTTTAATCACAGGGAACAGACGCGCAATTTCTGTGTTGCTGAGGCTGTTTGCTTTTCTCTCCGGGTGAATGTGGCTACGCCAAAGGGCCTCGCAGACATAAATATTGCCAAGGCCAGCCACCAGCTTCTGGTCCAGCAGGGCTGTTTTGATCGGGGATTTGCGTTTGGCCAGTCCCGCGGCGAGATGCTGTTCGCTGAAAGCATTGCTCAGAGGCTCCGGTCCGATGTTTTTCAGCAGTGGATGCATCTCCATCTCGTGTGCCTGAAAGTATGTCAGGACACCAAACCGCCTTGGGTCCGTGAACAGAATATGGTGGCCTGCCTGGGTGTAAAAGCTGACATGATCATGTTTGCCAATCTCAGACAGTGGTTCCTGCGGGCCATAGATACGAATCCTGCCTGACATGCCCAGATGCAGCAGGATTACAAGGCTATTGCTCAGATGTATCAGAATATATTTTGACCGTCTTTCCAGGCGTTCAACGCTCTGACCTGATGTTTTCTCTGCAAAGTCGGCAGGGATGTCGAACCGAAGTTTTGGCCTGCGTATCTCGACCCGTGACAACACAGCTCCTTCGAGCGCAGGGACTAGTCCTTCCTTAACGGTTTCTACTTCTGGAAGTTCCGGCATTTTGTCGCTATCCCCTTGTATTTATATCCCGTAAACTGCTATCGGACTGTAATGCCAATAACCGGACGAATACAAGATGCCTGAAACTGATGCTACTGAAACTGTTAGCGCACCCGCGGGGATGCAGTCTACACCGGACGATAAAACCACGCATTTTGGTTTCCAGACAGTAAAAGAGGAAGACAAGGCCAAATTGGTCAGAGGGGTCTTCAATAGTGTTGCCGATGATTATGACCGCATGAATGATGTCATGAGCGTGGGTGTTCACCGTCTTTGGAAGGATTCGCTTCTGGATAGTTTGAACCCGCGTTCGGACATGCACCTTCTTGATGTTGCAGGTGGTACCGGTGATATTGCCTTCAGGTTTCTGGAGGCAGCGCCTCGGGGTGTAGTGACGGTATGTGATATTAATGCTGAAATGCTGCGGGTTGGCAAGGCACGGGCGGCGGACCGCGGGTATGCTGACCGGTCGGATTTTGTTTGCGGTGATGCGATGCAGCTGCCCGTCGAAAACCGGTCGGTGGATGCTTATACCATTGCCTTTGGTATCCGGAACGTAACCCGCATTGAAGATGCGCTGAAAGAAGCGTACCGGGTCTTGAAGCCGGGCGGGCGTTTTTTCTGCCTGGAATTTTCGCACAAGGTTGTGCCGCTTCTGAAGTCTGTTTACGACAGTTACAGTTTTAATGTCATCCCCAAGATGGGCGAAATTGTTGCCAATGACCGGGACAGTTATCAGTATCTGGTCGAATCTATCCGCCGTTTTCCGGCGCCTGACGCGTTCGAAGAAATGATCAAGGTTGCAGGATTTTCCCGGACAGGCTACCGCACCATGAGTGCAGGTGTCGTCGCCATTCATACAGGTGTAAAGATCTAGATATATGATCAGAACGCTACGGTTTTTATTGCAACTTTTTGGCCTGGCAGCACGTATGCGCCGGTACGGTGCCATACGGTCGCTGACTCATATTGAAATGGTTCCGCGGTGGGCGCCAACAACCTTGCGGATTCTGACATTTTATATTCCGCGCAAAGTCTCTTTGCCTGATGATGATGGGGAAAGACTTGCAGCGGCCCTCGCCGGGATGGGGCCTGCCTATATTAAGCTGGGGCAGACACTGGCTACGCGGCCTGATGTTATCGGGCATAAACTGGCCAAAGGTCTGACCGCTCTGCAGGACAGGTTGCCACCATTTTCCGGTGCTCTTGCCATTGATATTATTGAAACGGAACTGGGCGGCACGCTTGCTGATCATTTCAGCAGTTTTGAAACTGACGCCATCGCTGCAGCGTCGATTGCACAGGTGCACAAGGCGGTAACCACTGATGGGCAGGCTGTCGCGGTCAAGGTTCGTCGTCCGGGGATCGAAGGACGCTTTAAAAAAGATATTGCCCTGTTTGACTGGCTTGCAACACTTGCGGAAACGCATGTCCCGACGGCTAAAAGGCTGCGACTTCGCTCAGTTGTGGATAAACTGCGGGAGACAGTTTCGCAGGAAATGGACATGCGGATCGAAGGCGCTGCGGCGACAGAACTTTCCCAGAATATGAAAGGCGAAAGCGGTTACCGTGTGCCAGTGATTGACTGGGCGCGTACCGGGTCGATGGTCCTGACCCTTGAATGGGTGGACGGCATTCGTCTGGCTGATTCTGAGAAACTGCAAGCGGCTGGTCATGACCTTGAGTATCTGGGCGAGCGCGTGGTGCAGGTGTTTCTGAAGCAGGCAGTCCGGGACGGGTATTTTCATGCGGACCTGCATCAGGGCAACCTGATTGTCGAAGAAGACGGGACGATCGTTGCCATTGATTTTGGCATTATGGGGCGACTGAGCAAGAAAGAGCGCCGTTTTCTGGCAGAGATTCTTTACGGCTTTATCATGCGCGATTACCGCAGGGTGGCAGAAGTTCATTTTGATGCAGGGTATGTACCGCGCGAACAGTCGGTCGAGGAATTCTCTGTTGCGTTGCGGGCGATCGCGGACCCAATTCTTGATCTGCCGGTTGAGGAAATTTCAGCGGGGGCACTCCTTGCACAGTTATTTGCCACAACAGAACGTTTTAAAATGCAGACCCAGCCGCAGCTGTTATTGTTACAGCGAACCATGGTGATGGCCGAAGGAATGGCGCTGCACCTGAACCCTAAGACGAATATGTGGCAAACGTCGCGTCCTGTCCTTGAAGGCTGGATACGGGATAATCTGTCCCCCGAAGCGCGGTTGGCTGATTTCATTGTGTCTCTGCCGCGCCTGCTGGAAAGACTGCCAACAACCCTTGAGAGACTTTCTGAGGAAAAGAAGACACCGGAAGTAGAGCCGATAGTCATTGAAAAGGGGACAGGTACGCTTGGCGTGTTGATAATCTTTGCTTTGGGAATTGTGCTTGGTACCTATCTAACAGCACTTTGAATTGCGGGGGATGAGAATTCATCCTATATCAGAAGTCCGGAATTACTCATAAAAGGCGCCTTTCAATGCAACCAACTGATCTGACCGGTAAATCTATCCTTCTTATCATTGGCGGCGGTGTGGCTGCCTATAAGTCCCTTGATTTGGCTCGGCGTTTGATGGAACGCGGGGCCAGCGTTAAAGGTATTCTTACCAAAGGGGGCGCTGAATTTATCACGCCTTTGTCCGTCGCAAGTCTGACAGGGCATGAATGTTATATGGACCTGTTCAGCCTGAAAGACGAGGCAGAGATGGGACATATCCGTCTGAGCCGTGAAGCTGACCTTATTTTAGTGTGTCCGGCAACGGCCGACTTGATGGCGAAAATGGCACACGGCCTGGCCGGTGATTTGGCAAGCACGGTATTGCTGGCAACGGACAAGCCAGTGATGGTTGCCCCTGCGATGAATGCACAAATGTGGGTCCACCCAGCAACCAAGCGGAATGTGGAAACCCTTAAAGGGGACGGCATATTGTTTGTTGACCCCGGATCAGGGATGCTTGCATGCGGCGAGGTAGGTCCCGGCCGGTTGGCAGAAATTCCGGATATTCTTTCCGCGGTGGATGACTTCTTTGCCGGTGGTTCGGCTTATCCCCTGAAAGGCCGAAAGGTTATTGTGACCGCAGGCCCCACACACGAACCGATTGATCCGGTGCGCTATATCGCCAACAGATCGTCAGGAAAGCAGGGTTTCGAGATTGCAGGCGCTTTGGCGCGTTTGGGGGCAGACGTTGTCCTGGTGGCAGGTCCGACAATTGAACATACACCAGACGGTGTGACCCGTGTTGATGTTGAAACCGCGTGGCAGATGCAGGCTGCCGTCCGTAAAGCGTTACCCGCCGATACGGTGATTTGTGTGGCGGCTGTTGCGGACTGGCGTGTGGACGCAGAAGCAGAACAGAAAATGAAGAAAACGCGCGACGGTTTGCCCAATCTGACCCTTGTGGAAAATCCCGATATTCTTGCGGGAATTTCCATTATGACCACCGGACGGCCGGAACTGGTGATTGGTTTCGCAGCCGAAACAGAAAATGTTGTTGAACATGCGAGGGCGAAGCGCGATCGCAAAAAATGTGACTGGATCGTCGCCAATGATGTGTCCGGCGCGACCGGGATCATGGGCGGTACTGAAAATCAGGTGTATCTGATTACCGAGGATTCAGAAGAAGCTTGGCCAAGAGCGGGCAAAGATTTAGTGGCGGCAAAGCTGGCCGACAAAATAGCAGAAAGATTAGGATAAATTCATGGGGCACATGGACTGTAAAATTAACGTTGTAACGCTGGACCACGGCAAGGGGTTACCGCTACCCAAGTATGAAACATCTGATAGTGCGGGCATGGATTTATATGCAGCCCTGGGTGAGGGGGAGACGATTACCCTTGGGCCGCTTGAGCGGGCGTTAATCCCAACGGGACTGGCCATGGCCCTGCCGCATGCGTATGAAGCGCAGGTGCGCCCCCGGTCCGGGCTTGCCGCGAAAAACGGTGTTACTGTTGCGAACTCTCCGGGCACGATTGATGCCGATTACCGCGGTGAAGTGAAGGTTATTCTGGTGAATTTGTCCAATGATCCTTTCACGATTGAGCGGGGCATGCGCGTTGCGCAGATGGTGATTGCCCCTGTCACACAAGGTACGTGGGTTGAAGTTGAAAACCTGGATGAGACCGAGCGCGGTACAGGTGGTTTTGGTAGCACAGGAACCCACTGATGAGCTTGCTGGATTTCAGTGATGAGCAGCTAGAGCGTTATTCCCGTCACCTTGTCCTTAAGGAAATTGGCGGGGCAGGGCAGCTTGCTTTATTGAAGTCCAAAGTGCTTGTGATCGGCGCCGGGGGGCTTGGGTCGCCGCTTTTGATGTATTTGGCTGCGGCTGGTGTTGGCACCATCGGTATTATCGATGATGACCGCGTTGATATTTCTAATCTGCAGCGACAGATCATTCATACGACAGACCGTATTGGTGCGGCAAAAGTGGACAGTGCGGAAATTTCCCTGTCTGCCATTAACCCGGATGTACGTGTTGTTAAATATAGTGACCGACTGACAGCCGATAATGCGGCGCAGATTATTGCGACGTATGATCTGGTCGCTGATGGCTGCGATAACTTTGCGACAAGGCTCCTGGTCAGTGATACCTGCGTGGCACTTGGTATAACGCTTGTCTCCGCGGCACTTGGTCCGTTTGAAGCGCATCTGGCAACTTTCAAACCCCACAAGGGGGACGAATTGCCTTGCTACCGGTGTTATATGCCCGAACTGCCGGGTGATGATCAGAACCGAACGTGCGCTGATACCGGCATAATCGGCGCGGTCGCCGGTGTGGCCGGCTCTATGCAGGCGCTCGAAGTCGTGAAGGAAATTACAGGTGCCGGGGACAGTCTGGCTGGCAAGTTTCTGATTTTTGATGCGCTATCCATGCGGTCCCGGCTGATTAAATTGCCGAAAGACCCTGCGTGCCCATCTTGCGGGAAGAGTGTAGGCCATGTCTAAAAAATACCCGATGACCCTTATTATCCTGTCGCCTGACGTTGATAAAATTCATATGGCGATGACGCTGGCGGTCACTGCGGCGTCGGAGGGTCGACCAACCAGCCTGTTTTTCGCGAAAAAGGCAGCGGACGTTTTAACGCGCGGCGGCTGGGACCGGCTGTGTCAGGCAGAAGGATACGCAGCCGGTGCGTTTGATGCCCATCACGAAAACGCGGGGTTGCCTGATTTTGCCCTTCTTGCACAAGCGCTTGGCGCCGTGAATGCCCGGTTTCTGATCTGTGATGCTGCGGTCACGGAATACGGCATAACCAGTGACCAGCTTCTTAGCCATCCACATATAGAAGTCCTGAGCCTCGGAGAACTCCTTAAGCAAGGTTTCGGCGGGGACTGGATGACTTTTTAAAAAGTAGGGGTGCGACCAGACAGATCCATCAGAAAAGGGCACTGTCTGGTATTGTTTCAGCCCTAGGAAAACCTAGCGCATATTGCGTGGGCGTTCGAGCGGATATGTACCTAAAATCCGAACCCGTTTGGCATGGAAACGCAGTTCCTCCATCGCGCGTGCAACATTTGCCATTGATTCGTCGCCAACAATGTCAGCATAGAATTCGGTCGCGGTGAAACTATCTGTTTCATAGTAGCTCTCAAGCTTGGTCATATTAACAGTGTTTGTCGCAAACCCGCCCAAGGCTTTATAGAGCGCGGCTGGGATATTTTTAACCTCGAACGTGAAACTGGTCATCGTCGCACCCGAGATATCGTCAATCACCAAAGGCGTTTTCGACAAGACGACAAAGCGCGTCGTATTATGTCCCTGATCCTGGAGGTTTTCTTTGATCACCTGCAAGTCATACACGTCTGCGGCCAGTTTGCTTGCAATGGCGCCAACACTTGGGTCACCTGCTTCTGCGATATGTTTTGCAGCCCCTGCAGTATCGGCAAAAGGAATCGGTGCCAGATTCATCGACCGCAGTGTTTCGCGGCACTGACCAAGGGCCTGCACGTGGCTTGTAACAGTCTTAAGAGACGTAGCATCAGCCTGTTTTGTTGCAAGCAGACAGTGGCGGATTGTTTCAAAATGTTCACCAATGATGAAAAGACCGCTGCCAGGCAGGAGCATATGGATGTCTGCCACCCGTCCTGCAGTCGAGTTTTCAATAGGAATCATGGCAAGTTTGGCCGCGCCGTTTTTCACCGCGTCAAGGGCGTCATCAAAACTGGGGCAGGGTAGAACATCCATGTCCGGAAACTTGGCCTTGGCCGCCATGTGAGAGTAGGCACCAAGTTCGCCCTGAAAGGCGATAAGCGTATCGGGATTTTTTTCTGTAACGGACATAATGTTGCGTAGACCTTATCAAATGGCATAAATAAACTGTGCGATTTGTGCCAATGGGAGGGGTATATGTCAATTCTCTGGCACTGCTTCCGGCCAATAAAACCTGAAAAAAGGCATTTTTTTGCCGAATCACGCGAAATGTGGCAAAAGACGACTTGAATTTCGTACGTAGGAACGGTTATTGTCGCGCCGAATAAGCAGACGTTTACATGCGTGTCTGCGTCGTTGCTAATCTCGGCCCTTTTGAGTGAGGCCAGTTAAGGAGAAGTACCCGTGGATTCTTTTGAGTGGAATAAGGTCTTTGGGGCCGTAATCGCAAGTGCTTTGGTTATTATGGTGATTTCTACCGTATCTGGAATGGTATATCCTGAAAACCATCCTGAAAAACCAGCATACACGATTGAAGTGGCAAGCGCTGAAGGTGCTGAAGAAGCTGTTGAAGAGCAAGGCCCAACATTAGCTGAGCTGATGGTTGGTGCAAGCGCTGACAAAGGCGAGCGCCAGTTCGCGAAATGTAAAGCGTGTCACACCGTTGAAAAAGGTGGCCGTCAGGGCACTGGTCCAAACCTGTACGGTTTGATTGGTCGTGCTGTAGCGTCTGTGGACGGGTTTAAATATTCAAGCGCGGTTGCTGATCATGGTGGTGAGTGGACATATGAGCTGCTGGATCACTGGTTGGAAAATCCAAAAACGGCAATTCCTGGCAACTCTATGTCATTTGCCGGTATTCGTAAGCCTGACCAGCGTGCTGACCTGATAGCGTATCTGCGTTCCTTTGCAGACAGTCCTGCACCACTTCCAACTGTGGAAGCAGTTGAAGAAGCTGTGGAAGAAGCAACTGAAGAAGTTGCAGAAACCGTAGAAGGTGCGGTTGAAGGCCAGTAAAGCTTTCCCAAACTTTTGAAGCAATTGAAACGGCGTGCCAGTGGTGCGCCGTTATTTTTTGCGGGATGGTCACCGTGTGGCGGTTAAATGTGTAGGCGCTTAAAACCAGAGAAGGATGGTTTGTCCGTATCGGCTGCCACCCACGCGGTAACATCCACAAGGGGATCAATCGTCACTGCCATGTTGGTGGCATTTGCATGCAGGATATGTGTTTCACTAACCATATAGCCTACGTGTCCTGGGAAGAAGGCAAGGTCGCCTTTCCGCGGGATGTCATTGGTATCAAGATGTGTGCCAAGTGATTCCCACTGCATACCGCTATCACGCAGGGTGCGAATACCCGCTTGTGCACAGCTTATCTGCACAAGGCCACTACAGTCGATGCCGGCAGCACTGCGGCTACCCCATAGATACGGCGTTCCCAAAAACTGCATGGCAAAATCAAGGGGGTCGGCGTCATAATCACCCAGTCTCCGAACATGGCCTGAGAATATCCAGCTGCCGTCCTCAATCCTGAAATACCGCTTTTCTGTATCAGTGACAGTGATCAGCGCACCAGCGGACAAATGATGGACCGGGCTTGCCTTCAAATGCGGGCGGTCATAGGTATGGGCAGACTTCACCGCAATATAGTGCGTCGGCGCAGAAGGAGGCTCAGAGAGTGCATCCGCCAGTATCCATCCCGTATAATTATCTGTCAGCGATATGACTTTACACCATGTCCCGTCTGACGCGACCACCTGCACTAATTCCCCAAACAGAAGCTCGTTGATGGTTTGGCCACTACCGTCAGGCTCTGCTTTCATTGGTGTGCGGGCGCTACACACAGAATGTGTGGCGGCGGATGGTGAGGAAAGACTGGGATGACTGTTGACTAAACCGGTAGGATCGATCAGATCAGGCATCTTCAGCATCCAGCCGTCTTTCTGCTTCGACAAGTATGTCTGATAGTTCAGACAGGAAAACAGCCCCTTTTACTGTGCGTGCAACAGTAATGCTGCGTTTGTCATTTTCGTCCGGCAGGCGTTTCAGCAGGTCCAGTTTACCAAGTGTGTCTAGCGCACGGGTGATAACCGGCTTAGTAACTTTCAATTCTTTGGCAAGACCGCGAACGGTATGGGGTGGTTCCGTCATATAGACACTTAAAAGAACCGACATTTGGCGCATGGTCAGATCTGGGTGGGAAGACCGAACGTCACTTAACATTGCTTCCCGCCATAATCGCAGCATCTTTGGATTAGTTTTTTCGCTCATAACTTCCCCCGTCTCAATACAGCATAGGGTCCTTGCAGAAACCTTGCTGATGCAAGGCAATATCTAAGACTGTCCAGTTTCCCCCATGGGAATAGACTAACGCGAAAGCATCTTGTGTGCAATCACAAGGATTTAGGAAGCAGTAAAGCGACTTTTGATAAGCCCGTACACGGCGCGCAGTGCCTGTGCTTCACCGCCTTTGGGGCGACCCGGGCGTGCGCTTTGGTTCCAAGCGAATACATCCAGATGCAACCAGTCTGTGCCTTCGGTGATGAAACGCTGCAGATAAAGTGCGGCCGTGATGGAGCCGGCAAAAGGGCTTTCAGAAATGTTGCTAAGGTCGGCAATATTGCTATCAAGCTGGCTGTCATAATCACCGTAAAGGGGCAGACGCCATAAAGGATCAGCTGCTTCTTTTGAGCAGTTTTCAAGCGTGTTCCAGACGTCCTCTGAATTGGTATAGGTCGCCGGCAAGTCGGCCCCCAGCGCGACCCGGGCGGCGCCGGTCAGTGTTGCAAAATCAATCAGCAGTTCCGGGCTTTCCTCGCAGGCAAGGGTAAGCGCGTCACAAAGAACCAGGCGGCCCTCAGCGTCGGTATTTCCGTTTTCGACGGTTAGTCCTTTGCGGGTGTTCAGGATGTCGCCCGGACGGAAGGCATTACCGTCAACCGCATTTTCGACGGCGGAAATCAGTACGCGGAGCCGGATATCAACATTGGTTGTCATCAAAAGACGTGCGAGCCCAAGAACATGTGCAGCACCGCCCATGTCTTTTTTCATCCAGCGCATAAACTGCGATGGTTTCAGGTCAAGTCCGCCCGTGTCAAAGCAAACCCCCTTGCCAACCAGTGTAACTTTGGGGGCATCTTCACGGCCCCAGCATAGATCAATAATGCGGGGTTCGCGTCCAGCCGCTGCGGCGCGGCCTACCGTATGAATAGCAGGGAAGTTTTCATCCAGAAGGTCATCGCCGATGATCGTCTGGCAGGTAGCGCCAAATTCTTCGGCCAATGCTTCAGCAGTGTCCTGAAGGTCCGTTGGTCCCATATCTTCGGTTGGCGTGTTGACCAGATCGCGAACCAGCGTGATTGCCTCTGCTTCTGCACCAGCCTGTTTACCGCAAAAGCCGTCCGGCAGCATCAAAACGGGGCACTTGTCAGACTTTGGCGTTTTATAGCGGTCAAAACTGTATTTACCCAGCATCCATGCAACGACATGGGCGTGGGTTGTCTCGGTATTGGCGATGACATAACGCCCGCTTTCAAGCGCAGAGGATACTTTCGCCAGCGCCCAGAAATCTCCGTCTTTTACGCTGGCGACAACCCCTGCCAGAGCACCGTCCTGATCCATAAAGGTGGCATGGCTACCCGGTTTTGCGTCAAAGCCGGTCGCTGTAAGCCACTTTTTCTGGGGTCCAGTCAGAGTGTCCAGACTTTCGAAGGCGTCGATACCAGACACCAGATACACAGGAACTGTGGATGACGTTGGGTCGTAAGCTGCAATGTATCTGGTAAGGTCCATGGGGTTACTCTTCTGCGACGATTGTTACCTGAAGACCTTC
Source organism: Kordiimonas sediminis (assembly GCF_014656395.1). Classification (GTDB taxonomy): domain Bacteria; phylum Pseudomonadota; class Alphaproteobacteria; order Sphingomonadales; family Kordiimonadaceae; genus Kordiimonas_A; species Kordiimonas_A sediminis. The sequence goes on along the minus strand of NZ_BNCI01000001.1, from coordinate 366,850 downwards.
TAGGTCGTCAGTGACTTCGATCTGGCAGGAAAGGCGGCTTTCGCCCTGTTGATAATGCGGGCTGTCTTCAAGGAGCATTTGCTCATCATCATCCATGGGGTCCAGTTTGTCAGCAGCATCGCCACCAACATACACATGGCAGGTGCAGCAGCTGCAACAGCCCCCGCAAATGGCTGCGAGATCGTCAAAATCATTCTCGCGCAGTGATTCCATCAATGAAAGACCAACCTCTGCGTCAATTGCACGGCTCTCGCCGGAAAGATCAGTTACAGTTACTCTAGGCATAAAGCAAACCCCACTTTGTTGCATTGCGTCAATAGTCTTGTAATCAACTGAAATTTGCTCCGGAAATCAAGATCAAAAACAGGGTTTTTATTCTGTGTATAAAAATTATCGTCGAATATGATGCGATACGTCTGTACTGTTATTCAGATAAAAAGAGGCCGACCACAAGGGCCGGCCTAAGTCACACCCATAGGGGGTGTGAGGGACAAATGGAAGGCGCCGGTCCGGCGGACCGAGCCGGCAACTAGTCTTACTCGGCAGCCTGAACAGACGGGTTGCTTGTGTCTTCGAATTGGTTCATCGTGTTGTCTTTACCAGACGCTTTCAGCGCTGCTTCACCGGCAAAATACTCTTTGTGATCATCACCAATGTCAGAGCCGGCCATATTCTGGTGCTTCACACAGGCGATACCTTGACGAATTTCCTGACGCTGAACCTGCTTCACGTAACCAAGCATTGCTTCTTCTCCGAAGTAGCGTTTTGCAAGATTGTCAGTGGACAGAGCTGCAGTGTGATACGTTGGCAGGGTAATCAGGTGGTGGAAGATGCCAGCACGTTTTGCGCCGTCTTTCTGGAATGTACGGATTTTCTCGTCCGCTTCTGCTGCCAGATCGGTGTCGTCATACTCAACGCTCATCAGTTTAGCGCGGTCGTAAGCAGATACGTCCTTACCAGCTGCCTCCCATGCATCGAATATCTGCTGGCGGAAGTTCAGGGTCCAGTTAAAGGATGGTGAGTTGTTATAAACCAGTTTCGCATTCGGGATCACTTCGCGGATACGGTCAACCATGCCTGCGATCTGCTCAACGTGTGGCTTTTCAGTTTCAATCCATAACAGATCAGCACCGTGCTGAAGTGACGTAATACAGTCAAGAACACAGCGGTCCTCGCCCGTGCCAGGCTTGAACTGGAACAGGTTGGACGGCAGGCGTTTTGGACGCATCAATTTACCGTCGCGGGTGATAACAACATCGTTTGGTGCAAGGTCGGCTGCCGACACTTCTTCACAGTCCAGGAAGCTATTGTACTGATCGCCGATATCACCAGGTTCTTTGGAGAAAGCAATCTGTTTGGTCAGGCCAGCGCCAAGGCTGTCTGTGCGGGTAACAATAACACCGTCTTCTACGCCCAGTTCGAGGAAGGCATAGCGGCATGCGCGTACTTTCGCGAGGAAATCTTCGTGCGGCACTGTTACTTTACCGTCCTGGTGGCCACACTGTTTCTCGTCGGAAACCTGATTTTCAATCTGCAGGGCGCAGGCACCGGCTTCGATCATTTTCTTGGCAAGCAAGTACGTTGCTTCGGCGTTACCAAAACCTGCATCAATGTCAGCAATGATTGGAACAACATGGGTCTCGAAATTATCAATCTTGTCCATGATGTCTTTCTCGCGCGCTTCGTCACCTGCAGCGCGTGCTTCGTCCAGGTCTTTGAACAGCAGGCCAAGTTCGCGTGCGTCTGCTTGCTTCAGGAAGGTGTAAAGTTCTTCGATCAGGGCAGGCACAGAAGTTTTCTCGTGCATGGACTGGTCCGGTAGCGGGCCAAAGTCAGACCGCAGCGCAGCAACCATCCAACCAGAAAGATACAGGTACCGGCCTTTTGTGCTGCCAAAATGCTTCTTGATAGAAATCATCTTTTGCTGGCCAATGAAGCCGTGCCAGCATCCCAATGACTGGGTATAGTTTGCAGGGTCTGCGTCATAAGCGGCCATATCCTGGCGCATGATCTTGGCCGTGTACCGGGCAATATCAAGGCCGGAATGGAAGCGGTTCTGAGCACGCATCCGGGCGACAGATTCGGCATTAATACCGTCCCATGTACCCTTGTAGCCGCTGATCAGATTTTGAATACTTGCGATATTGTCATTGTAGTTCATTGTCTTGCCTGCGTCTGTAGTTGCTTTACTCATTGGTCGTACTCCGTTCAGAAAAGTGGGGATTATTTAATTAGTTCATAAGCCGGGGTTGTCAGGAACTCTGCCAGACTGTCGGCGAAGGAAAGCTCAAGGAACAGGGCGCCAGCCTCGTCATACCGACCGCTGTCGTAGCGGTCTGCGCCGACTTCGGCTTTGATGGCAGCCATTTCTTCCTCGTAAAGGTCTTTGACAAGTGCCTGTGTGACGGTCTGACCGTCCGCCAGCTTTGTCTTGTGATACAGTTGCTGCCAAATCTGCGTCCGGCCGATCTCAGCCGTTGCGGCATCTTCCATCAGATTATAAAGAGGGACAGCACCGCGTCCGGAAATCCAGGCTTCCAGATACTGGACGCCAATACGAATATTCTCTTTCAGACCGTCCGTTGTTGCATCGCCTTCGTGTGGGCGCAGCAGATCTTCCTGTGTGATGGTGATGTCGGTGCGCAGATTATCAATCTGGTTTTTGCCCGGCATGATCTTGTCGAATGCCTCTTTAGCAAGCGCGACCATGCCTGGGTGGGCAACCCACGTACCGTCGTGACCATTGTTGGCTTCGCGTTCTTTGTCGGCCCGGACCTTGCCGTATGCAATTTCATTGGCTGCATCGTCGCCCTTGACCGGGATTTGGGCAGCCATGCCGCCCATGGCGTGGGCACCACGTTTGTGACAAGTCTGGATCAGCAAGAGGCTGTAAGCCTTCAGGAAGGCTTCGCCCATGACAATCTTGCCGCGGTCAGGCAGTAGATAGGCTGCGTTTTTGCCAATCCGTTTGATGTAGCTGAAAATATAGTCCCAGCGACCACAGTTCAGACCAACGATATGGTCTTTCAGGGCATGCAGGATTTCGTCCATCTGGAAGGCCGCAGGCAGCGTTTCAATCAGGACAGTGACTTTGACAGTGCCGTGCGGAATTCCAAGGGCATTTTCAGCAAAGCTGATGGCATCATCCCACAATTTTGCTTCCTTGTGGTTTTCCATTTTAGGCAGATAAAAATACGGCGCTTTGCCTGCGTCCAGAAGGGCTTTGGCGTTGTGATACATAAACAACCCAAAATCAAACAGACCAGCGGAAATGGGCTTGCCGTTCAGGCAGGCATGGGCCTCCGTCATGTGCCAGCCGCGCGGGCGCACTTTCAGTACCGCCGTTTTCTTGGCCATCTCGTAGTTTTTACCGCTTTTCGGGTCCGTGTAGGCAAGCTGACCGCGGGCATAGTCATACATATTGATCTGGCCGGACACCATATTGTCCCACGTGGGAGAAGAGGCATCTTCAAAATCCGCCATGAAAACATTGGCGCCGGAGTTGAAGGCATTGATCATCATTTTACGGTCAACAGGGCCGGTGATTTCTACCCGGCGGTCCTGCAGGTCATCCGGGGTTCCGGCAATTTGCCAGTCTCCGTCACGAATATCGCGAGTTTCAGGGTCAAAATCGGGCAGGCTGCCCGCATCATACTCTTCCTGCTTGCTTGCCCGGTCTTCGAGCAACTGTTCCCGACGGGTACCAAACTCTGCCTCCAGCTCTGCGACAAACGCGAGTGCATCACCGGTTAGTACGCGGCTGTAAAGCTCCTCCATGGGAGCGATGATCTCAAGCGGAAAAGGCGCTTCTTTTTGCTGTGCAGATGTTGACATTTTTTGGTCCTTTAAATCAAAACAAGAAATATAATTACCGTATAAGGCATTTTATATTTCATAATGTTACCGCAATAAAAAGAACTATTGATACAAAAAGAGTTCCATTGTATGACTAAGTAAATGTCAAAAAGTAAAAATGTAAAATTTGTAAATGGTAGATTTTTCACAAAAGAAGATTTTTGCGGGTCCCCGTATTAGACGACTTCGGCGCGAGCTGGGCCTGTCCCAGTCGCAAATGGCGGGTGAGCTTGGCTTTTCAACCAGTTATCTCAATCTGGTGGAGCGTAATCAGCGCCCTGTCTCTGCCCAGTTTCTGCTGCGCCTTGCTGAGGTCTATGACATTGAATTAACGGCGTTTGCCGGTACGGACGAAGCGCGCGCCTTTGCTGATCTGTTGGAAATTTTATCAGATCCGCTCTTTAAAAATCTCGCCATGTCCCGGGGGGAGATACAGGATTTCGCCGATACATCACCCAAGTCGGTTGAGGCATTTACGATTCTCTACCGGGCATTCCGGCAGGCCAACCAGAATGCCACCGACCTGTCCAGTAAGGTGCTGGAGGGCGGCGCCCTTGCCGCAGAAGGTCAATTTCCTGTGGATGAGGTGCGTGATTTTATCCACGAACGTAAGAATCACTTCTCAGAACTGGATGAAGCTGCCGAGTCGCTGAATACGGAGCTGGGTTTGTCGCGTGAAGATGCCATGATGGCCCTGACCGCCAGACTGGATGAAGAATTTCAGGTGCGTGTACGGGTCATGCCGTACGAAGTCATGCCGGAAACTTTGCGGCACTTTGATTTGCACCGCCGTCAGTTGCAGTTAAGCGAAATGCTGGATGGACCGGCTCGTTTGTTCCAGATAGCGTTTCAGATTGCCATGCTGGAATACCGTCCGGTGATCCAGCGGATTGTGGACGGACACCCGTTTGCGACAGAAGAGGCAAAAAGACTGGCACGTATATCACTGGCCAATTATTTCGCCGGTGCGCTTTTAATGCCTTACAGCCGATTTTTGCAGGATGCGAAAACACTTAGGTATGACATTGAGCATCTAGGTCGCCGTTACGGCACAAGCTTTGAGCAGGTTTGTCATAGACTGTCCACGCTGCAAAGGCCGGGGGAGCGGGGTATTCCTTTCTTCTTTATCCGGGTTGATAAGGCCGGGAATGTGTCCAAGCGGTTCTCTGCCGGCAAGTTTCATTTCAGCCGGTTTGGTGGTACGTGCCCACTGTGGAATGTGCATGATACCTTTGCCAACCCCGGCAGGATCGCGACCCAGATTATTCAGATGCCGGATAATACGACCTATTTTTCCGTTGCGCGCACCGTGCACAAGGTTGGTGCGGTCTACGGGGCCCCGGATCAACAGCTGGGGATCGCACTTGGATGTGATATTACGTATGCCAAGGATCTTATCTACGCGAAGGGCCATAATCTGGAGCATCTGGACGCAACCCCGGTTGGCCCGAACTGCCGATTGTGCGAACGTCCTGCGTGTCCGCAGCGGTCCAATCCGCCACTGACAAAATCACTGGTGCTGGACGAACGGAGCCGGGGGGTATCCAGTTACAGATTTTCGCAGGAATAGTGCGGAAATCCATTGCGAAAAACACCAGCCTGCCGTAGCGTCACCCTCTTGAAATTCTTTAATGGTAAGCGGGACTTTTATGACTATCAATGTGCTTGATCTTTTTAATATCGGTATTGGCCCTTCAAGTTCACACACGGTAGGTCCGATGCGTGCGGCGCATCAGTTCCTGGAAACCCTTGAGGCGCTGACATCGGTTGCCAGAGTTGAGGTCCGTTTGTTTGGGTCACTGGGTGCTACCGGGCGTGGGCACGGGTCAGATACGGCGATTATCCTTGGGTTGATGGGGGCAAGCCCCGAAGATGTGGATGTTGATGCCATACCGGGCATGATCGACGAGGTGCGCAGCACGAAAACACTGGCCCTGAATGGCGACCATAAAATCCCGTTTGAAGAAGACACGGATTTATTATTGTTGCCGCGGGAACGGCTGCCCTTCCATCCAAATGGTATGGAGTTTCAGGTTTTTGATGCAGCCGGTGCAAAACTACACGGTGCAATTTATTACTCTATCGGCGGCGGGTTTATCGTGGACGAATCCGAGGCCCGTGACGACAGTTTCCATACAGAAGATCCAAAAGTACGCTATCCCTTCACGTCGGGTGCGGAACTGCTGGCGCACTGTAAGGCGTCCGGTAAGTCGATCAGCGAGATTATGCTGTGTAACGAATCTGCCCGTCGCAGTCGCGCGCAGGTGCGGGCGCAGCTTCTGGAAGTCTGGCGGGTAATGCAGGAATGTGTGAACCGGGGCTGTACAACGCGTGGAGCCATGCCGGGACTGAATGTACGGCGCCGGGCAGCGGATATGTATGACCAGCTTGCCGGAAGGCCGGAGAAAGCGCTGACCGATCCACTGACAATTCTGGACTGGGTGAATCTGTATGCACTGGCTGTGAACGAGGAAAATGCCGTTGGCGGCCGCGTGGTGACTGCGCCCACAAATGGGGCAGCGGGTATTATCCCCGCCGTGCTTCACTATTACACACGGTTTTGCCCGCATGCGAGCGAAGACGGCGTGGTGAAATTTCTGCTGACCGCTGGGGCTGTTGGTATTTTATTTAAGGAAAATGCATCCATATCCGGCGCAGAAGTTGGCTGTCAGGGAGAGGTGGGAAGCGCCTGTTCCATGGCAGCAGCGGGGTTGACTGAAGTGTTGGGCGGTACGCCCGAGCAGGTTGAAAATGCTGCCGAAATTGGTATGGAACATAATCTTGGACTGACCTGCGATCCAATCGGCGGGTTGGTGCAGGTACCCTGTATTGAACGAAATGCCATGGCATCTATCAAGGCGATCAATGCGGCACGGCTTGCCTTGCGCGGTGACGGTGAACATTTTGTATCGCTGGACAAGGTCATTCGCACCATGCGCATCACCGGCCGTGACATGAAATCGAAATACAAGGAAACGGCGCAGGGCGGTCTGGCTGTGACAGTGCCGATTACTTCAAACGTTGTGGACTGTTGATGCGTGTTCGGCCGGATGTTGCCGACCGTATTTATGCCCTGGTGCGCCATGTGCAATTTGGGGAGGTGGCAAGCTACGGAATGATTGCAAGCCTGCTGCCAGGTGTAACCGCACGGATGGTTGGTACCGCAATGTCGGGCGCCCCGCAGGATGTGCCGTGGCAGCGGATTATCAATAGCGGTGGTAAGATCAGTGATCGGGATGGTGCGGATCGCCAGCGACTGCGGTTGGAAGAAGAAGGTGTCAGCTTTTCACCTTCTGGCCGAATCAGTTGGAAGCAGCACGGCTGGGCTGGACCATCCGATGACTGGCTTGCAAGTGTGGGACTTGAAATCCCCGAGTATCTGGCAATTACCCAGGCATGGCCGGGTCGCAGATAAACACCTGAAATCCTGCTGGTATTTTCCTGTTTCGGGCGGTACGCTTTCCCTATGCGTTAGGGAATGTACTGAAAATGTTTTCATTCAATCACAGTGAAAATCACCATGCCTGTCACCGCAAACGCGGGAAGACCCTTGGCGTTCCTGAACTTATTGCCATTGCGCTTGGGGGTATGGTCGGCGGCGGTATCTTTACGGTACTTGGTATTTCAGTTTCTCTGATCGGGGTGTACACGCCGGTTGCAATAACACTTGGCGGGATGCTGGCGGCATTGGCTGCCTATTCCTACATAAAGCTTGGTGTTTTTTATAAGGATGAAGGGGCAACCTATTCGTTCTTTAAGCGGACCTTCCCCGGATCCCATATTGCCGCGTCCCTTATCGGATGGTGGGTTATGTTCGGCTATATCAGCACCATGGCGCTATATGCTTATACCTTTGCATCCTATGCAATCAGCGGGTTTGCCTTTGCAGATAGTGAGATGACCCGCAAACTGGTTGCAGGAGCAGTTTTGCTTATTTTCACCCTTGTAAATGTCTGGAGCGTGAAGGGTATGGGCAAGATTGAGGATGTTATTGTCTATACCAAGCTTATTATTCTGACAGTGATCTCCTTTGTGCTGGTGAACAATAGCCAGACAAGCCTACCGGTCTTGTTCGAGGAAGCGCGTGATGTTGGTCTGGCAACTATTCTCATTGTTTCGTCCCTGACTTTTGTATCCTATGAAGGGTTTCAGCTGGTGATCAATGCCGTGAAGGAAATGGACGAACCAGAAAGGAATATCCCCAAGGCGATCTATACCTCCCTGTTTCTGGCAGTTGTGATTTATGTGGTGATTTCCTTTGGTGCGATGTTGGCAATTCCGACAGCAGAGATTGTCCAAAACAAAGAATATGCGCTGGCGGCGGGTGCGGGGAATGTCCTTGGGCATTGGGGGTCGGATTTGGTTGTTCTGGGTGCCCTTCTGGCAACAAGCAGTGCTATCAGCGGCACGGTGTTTGGTGCGTCTCGGCAGATGGCGGTAATTGCCCGCGACGGTTTCTTCCCGTCTTTTCTGGGCAGACGGGTAAACGGTATCCCGGTCTATTCAATATTTGCCATTTCGGGGCTGGCATTTTTGCTGGTGCTCGCGGGCAATCTGCAGGTCATTCTGGAATTTGGTAGTGTAACCTTTCTTTTAGTGTCCTTGTTGATGGCGATTGCAAATTTGAAAATTCGCCACAAAACCGGGTCGTCTCTTTTGCTGACGTCCTTTGCAGTCGTGGCACTGTTGGTCGGCACCATGATGATATTTTATTATGAGTTCACCTTTCAGCCAGAACAGCTTCTGTTCATCGTGGGGCTATATGTTTTATTGACCATCTCATCCCTGGGGTTTTCCTTGCGAGGCAATAAGGTAGGGGCCAAATGACACAGGTACTGACAGCCATTGGCGGGATTGGTCTTTTCCTTTTAGGGATGTTGATCCTGACGGATGGGTTGAAAAGCCTGACAAGCAGGGTCCTGCGCAAAGTTTTGGCAACCTATACGCAAAGCCCGTTATCAGGTGCTGTAACAGGTGCAGGGATGACCGCGCTTATTCAGTCTTCAAGCGCAACTACGGTCACCACAGTCGGAATGGTCGGGGCTGGTTTGCTGACATTCCAGCAGGCACTGGGGATTATTTTTGGTGCTAATATCGGCACCACGGCTACCGGTTGGATTGTTGCACTTCTTGGATTTAAAATGGAACTGGGTGCTATCGTGATGCCCGGGATAATGATTGGTGTGCTGCTTCGTATGTTTGCAACAGGAAGGTGGCGTCACATCGGTTGGGTGATCGCAGGATTTAGCTTGATATTATTTGGTATTGATACCCTGCAGGCAGGGATGGCCGGTGTGGACCAGTATGTAACACCAGCTAGCTTTCCAGATGATACATACTTTGGCCGTTTCAAGCTTGTTCTGATTGGGATGGTAATTGTTGGAATAACCCAGTCTTCGAGCGCGGGTATTGCAACCGCCATGGTCGCGTTGGGGACGGGGGCGATAAACCTGCCGCAGGCAGCAGCCCTTGTAATCGGTATGGATGTGGGGACCACTTTTACTGCGGCACTTGCGACGTTTGGCGGATCTGTTGCAATGCGCCGAACCGGATTTGCGCATGTCATTTATAATGTGATGACGGCATGTGTTGCCTTCTTAATGCTTGGTCCATTTGCGTTGGTTGTTGATTGGTGGTTCGCCGGGGCTGAGATACCTGTGCAGGACGGAACAGGTTCAGTTCAGATGATGTTGGTGGCCTTTCATACTTTTTTTAACGGGCTGGGTGTCGTGTTGATTTTGCCGTTCACCAAGTCGTTCGCTCATTTTATTATGCGGCTGTTCCCTGAAAAAACGGCATCGCTGACAGACGAGCTGGACCCGGAATTATTACAGTCTGTGCCGGCGGCGCTCGCTGCTACACATTCAGTATTGTGCCGATTGTTTGCCGCGTTTGCCGATGCTTTGGATGACCGCTTAACTGGTCGAATGAAGCAACCAGCGGCGGGGCATGAAATTGCCAGACTGACCGTGGCGTTGAATGCACTTCATGATTTTGTCCAGCAAATTCCGGTTGGCAAAGGGGCAGAAGATGATGTGACCATAACGCTGGTTGATGATTTGCATATTCTTGATCATCTAAGCCGGTTGGCCTACCGCATGAACGAAGACGAGAAAATACACACGCTGTTAAAGGCCGGGGAGCAGTTGCCGTTCAGGGACAGGTTCCTTGATGGGCTGCGGCAGGCCAAAATTGACAGTATCACGGGAGAGGACGAACACTGTTTTCACCAATTGTATCGCGACATGAAACACTGGCGTGTCGAGGGTAGGCGGGAAACGATTAGCCTGATTGCGACGACACCGGACAAGGCGCCCGACCTGATTGCTAAACTGGATGCACAGCGCTGGGTTCTTCGCGTAACCTATCATTTATGGCGGATCACCCATCACATGCACAAAGTATCTCCATCCAGCTAGGACATGCTGATAAGAGGGGCATTTCGTTTGGAGTGATTTTCTACCTGGATTGTTCCTGCATAAGGGAGAGGAACCGACTGGTGATTGCTTTTTTCTGTGCGCCGTCAAGGGTGACCCCCATAATATCCACCTGATAATGCATGCCGTCGATAGGAATGACATGGAGCTGATTGTCCGCGTTACAGGCCGAAAGATAATCTTCGGCGATATATCCTAGGTAAAGACCGGTTTTGACCATGGCAACCAGCCCTTCGTAACTGTTGACCATTGGGCCGCGTTTCAGGCCGAGATCAGACAGGATGCGTCCCATTTTAGTTTCAAACTGTACCGTTACTGTATCGTAGGCGGATAGCATATCCGGCGTGATCGGCGATGTGGTGGTTCGAAGGGGATGCCTGTCATGATAACAAAGTCGTATGGTTTCCTGATACAGAGGTTGGTAGTATAGGTCTGACCGCCTGTCATGCACGGGCATGATGGCAATTTGTGCCCGTCTGTCTTCCAGCATGGGGAAAATCTGATCCATAGATGCAGTTTCAATGCGAACAGTTACGTTTGGTGCCACATGGCGAAAGGCTGTGATAGCGTCAGCCAGTTTCAAATCACGGTCCATCAGTGTGGTTTCTGCCACGACGACGACTAACTCGCCTTCCAGCGCATCATGAACATCGTGAATTTGCTGGCGGAAGGTCTGCAGCGCTGTCATCAGATCTTGTACATAACGAAACACTAGTGTGCCTTCATCGGTCAGCCAGAAGCCGGCGCGGCTGCGTTCACACAGCCGCAGCCCAAGACGGGTTTCAAGGTCGGTAAGCTGTCGACTGATAGTGCTGCTGTCTACGCCCAAATGCGCGGCAGCCTGTGTCAGTCCCCCATTTTCTACAATTGTAGAAAATATTCTGAGGAGCCTGATATCGACAGTATTGATCTGACCGGAAAATGATTTTGGCAACCTGTTCATAGGTGTTCTGCTTGGTGTTTCTGTTCCTGATCCAAGAAAGGATATAGCATGCATTTATATGTATAAAAATGCAAGTAATTGGTAAAAAGTGATCATTTATTCACATTACATGCTTTGCTCTAGTGGCTGCAAATGGTGGGCGAATTGTGGGGCTTGGCTCCTCCTATGTAACAGGGAATAAAATTATGAGTAATTCTTCATTATTAGAACGGCGTAAAGCTGCGGTGGCAGGCGGCGTGGCGAATGCAACGCCACTGTTTATTGAAAAAGCAAAGAATGCGGAAGTCTGGGATGCTGACGGTAAACGGTATCTTGATTTCGCGCAGGGTATTGCCGTGAATAACACCGGCCACGCACACCCAAAGGTTCAGGCAGCGGCCAAGGCGCAAATTGATAATTTCAGTCATACGGCGTTTCAGGTTTCTATGTATGAGCCCTATATTGAGCTGGCAGAGAAGATCAATGCGATTGTGCCGATCAGGGATGCGCAGTCTGTATTTTTCTCAACAGGGGCAGAAGCAGTTGAAAATGCTGTTAAAATTGCACGGACTGCAACCGGACGCCCCGGTGTAATTACGTTCCGCGGTGCCTTTCACGGCAGGTCTGCTTTGACCAGCACCATGACAGGCAAGATTGCACCCTACCGTGCGGGGGCGGGGCTTGGCGCCGCAGCCGTTTATCACGCACCTTTTCCTATTCCGCACCATGGGATTACCGTTGCTGACGCGGTGGCGGGACTTCATACCATTTTCAAAACAGATATCGAGCCATGTGATGTTGCAGCCATTGTGATTGAACCTGTGCAGGGTGAAGGTGGTTTCTATCAGGCACCAAAAGAGTTTATGCAGGAACTGCGGGCCATTTGCGATGCACACGGCATCCTGATGGTGTGTGACGAAGTGCAATCAGGCTTTGCGCGCACGGGCCGTATGTTTGCGACCGACTATGCAGACATTGAACCTGATTTAATGACAATCGCCAAGGCAATGGGCAGCGGTTACCCGATCAGTGGTGTTGTTGGCAAACGGTCTATTTTAGAGAAAGTAAATCCCGGCGGGCTGGGTGGTACATATGGCGGCAATCCTGTTGCCTGTGCGGCCAGTCTCGCCACGCTCGAGGTGATCGAGGAAGAAAAACTGGTCGAACGCAGCGCACAGTTGGGTGCTTACATGCTGGACCGCCTGAATAAAATCAAAGACCGTGATGATGTCGTGCCAATCGGTGATGTGCGCGGCGTGGGTATGATGGTTGCCTTCGAGCTGGTTAAAGAGCGGGGCGGTCACACCCCTGATCCCGATATTGTGCCAAAGGTGGTGGCAGCAGCCCTGAAACGTGGTTTGATCATTCTGTCGTGTGGATATTTTGCCAATACCGTACGCCTTCTGGCGCCGCTGACAGTGCCGACCGATCAGCTGGATGAGGCGCTGGATATCCTGGAAGCAGCCCTGCAGGAAGCAGCGGCAGCTTAAAACCGGCATAGAAATTTAGAGCGAACAAAGGGTCAGAAACGCAAGTTTCTGGCCTTTTTTTATGCGCTATTCGGAAGAGATACACTGTAAGCGGGCAAAACTGCGCATACCATCTTTACATGTTACCAATGTACCAATATATAAAAATAACAAAATGGAGAATGGCATGACGGGTAGTAACGATAAAGCGGGCGCAAAAGCCGCACCGCTTAAGAAAGTGGAGCGAATCCAAACCGGTGTTCGTATGGAAAAGTCCTTGGTCAAAGTCTTGAAAGGGTTTGCGGAATATGCGGACCTGTCGCTGGGTGACCTTTTGGAAGGCATTGTGCTTCATGCGTTTGAAGGGAAATCACCGTTTGTTCGGGCGGAACTGCGGGAGGTTATCGAGAAGCTGAAAGATGTCTATGACTGTGAACTGCAGGCCGCAGACAGTCATCGTCTGACCGAGATTGATCAGGTTTGAGCCTCTTGGCAAGCCGGAAGAAAGGAAAATAGTGTGTCAAATCTACAGGAAGAAAGCACGCTGACATCCTTCCAGGATGCAGCAATATTAATGGGCGCAGATTTTATGGAGGCCTTTGAAGATATGACGCTGGCGCTGGAAAGTTTTAGCCATGAACAGCACGTGCGCCTTGCCTATGTGTATTTAGAGGCGATGCCGCTTGCGCGGGCAGTGGAGGCCTATACGACTGGGCTGAAGGCGCTTACGGTCAAACACGGACTGACGGATAAATATCATGAAACCATTAGCTGGTTCTTCATGGTGTTGATTAATGAAAGGATGGAACGTGCTGGGGGCTATGACAGTTTCGCTGCTTTCAAATCAGATAATCCAGACTTGTTTGAAAAAGACTCCGGCATTCTCGGGCGGTACTATCCGCCTGACGTGCTGACAACGGATTATGCCCGCCGGGTATTTATATTGCCAAGTTTATCCTAGCCTGGCTATCAAACTATGATTTGCAGTGGTCTTGGGTGGCGGCAAATTGCTCTGATCATATTCTAGTAAAATAGTGCCGCCGATGGATGCGCCAGAAATTCTGCGTGTATCTCAGCAAGGGGGCGGTCGGGGTTCAAAGATAGCTTTTTTTCAGTAAAGGTTTGTACTACTGCCTTTCCAAAAACGTAGGTGATGACCTGCACGGGCCAATTATGGATGCGGTTGATCTCCCGTTCCATTATGTCTGTCTGGTTGGGGATATAGGTCATCCAGACGTCTCGTGCCTGATCATCTGACCATCCTTCATAGTGGATGCCAATGTCAATCAGGACACGTACGGCCCGCATTTCCTGCCAGTCAAGGGCATAGGCTGCACTTGATTTATCGGTGTAGAGACCGAGTGTACTGCCAAGAGTTTCTGTGTAGGCTCCCCACCCTTCGCCCAGAACAGTAGATTGGGACGCAGGCGGCAGGTCACAAGCCCTGTTACTGGTTCTGAAATGAAACTGATAATGGTGCCCCGGGATCGCTTCATGCAGAAATAGCCAGTCCATATATCTGTCGGGCAGGGTATCCCCGGCAAGGTGGTAGATGAATTCGTTTGTCATCATGTTGTAGACACCCGGTGCCGGAAATGATTTTGGAAATGTCGACGGCACGATCTTAACAGGCGGTGCCTGGAACTCGGAGGCAATGACGTTGGGTAAATGCTTAAGGACTGTTCGCTCGCGCGTGCGGAACGCCGCGACGATACCAGCATGGTCTGATGCCGCAAAAGTGCGGCTATTCTCTGGAAGGCTACTTGCATCCAGTATTTTGCGTTTGGCACGCGCCTGCGCAATGTCATTCAGCGCGATAGCTTTCAGGGTTTCAGGCGATACATCCGATGTTAGCCAGCTTTTCAGCCAGTGTTTGTACCATGCTGTCCCGTTTGGCAATTGGGTGAATGTGCCTTTATAAGGGGATTTACCCTTCTGCAGGGTCTGTAATAGTTCAAACCGTTCCGAAGCTATCTGGCTCAGAACCTTCATTTCCCTAAGGGCGGTATCGTGGCAGGTATTTCCGGTTTCCTCGGTGTCATCCAGTTTTTGTCGAAGCTGAGTAAGGGCGATTTTGTCGCCAGCGTGCTCGCGGGACAGATCTTGCCAAAAATTTGCAAAGTCCATCTGAACGGGGATATCCACAAGCGCATCAAATTCTGCACGCAGTTCCGTGAGAGTTGCCGTGGGTGACCCCTCGTCTTCAGCCATTATCCCCACAGTGTGTAAGAGGAGTGTAAAAGACAGAATGCAGGTTACGAGAAATCTGATCATACAGTTGCTCCAGGGCTTATCACGGACATTTGGGATCAATTTTCGCGGCTGAACCAGCCTTCATATTACCCCCTGCCAGTAGCGCAGGAATATCAGCAGCAATAACCGTCGTGGACAATAGGAAATTTCGCATCCGTCACCTTTTCATATCTTTCACACGGTTCATAGATGAAGGAACAGGCGCCTGTGTAAATCTCCATCAAGATTGCCTGCAGACATGACGGTGCAGCAAAGGCAACCATGATAATGGAAGCACCATAAGTAGCTGTTTTGAGATGCGGTAAATAGAAGATAAGACTATGGAGGAGCGGAAGTCCTTATAACCTGATTTTCAGATTGTTTCAGAATGTAAAAAATACTGTAATAATAACAAGATGATACAATCACCTTGTTTCACCATGTTTCCTGAAATATACTATATACGCAGAATCATTTGGGGGTCAATTTGGGGGTAGAGATTCAGGATGAAACATGGCTCGAGGTATCAATAAGCTCTCTGCAAGAGCTATTTCAGCAATTTCGGAGCCGGGGTCCTATGTTGACGGCGCTGGGTTAAGGCTGCAGGTTAGCAAAGGCGGTAGCAAGTCCTGGCAGTTCCGTTTCATGTTGAATGGCCGGTCGCGTGAAATGGGACTTGGGCCAGTAAAAGATGTAAGTCTTGCACAGGCTCGGCAAAAGGCGAGTGAATGCCGAACCATGCTGAGTGAGGGTATTGATCCTATTGAGGCAAGAAAGGCCCGCAAAGAGGCCCTACGGGCACAACAGGACACTTGTAAATCTTTTGATGAGTGTAGGAATGCGTTTCTGAAGTCACATGCCAGCGCATGGAAAGGAACGAAGTCACTTACGCAGTGGGAAGGGTCACTTGAGCGTTATGCGACACCTGTTATAGGTAAAACGCCTGTTGACCAGATTGATACCGCTCTCATTATGCGGGTTCTTGATCCGATCTGGCGGTCCAAGACTGAGACAGCAACACGGGTCAGAGGACGTGTGGAGCGCATTTTGGACTGGGCGACTGTGCAGGGGTTTAGGCAGGGTGATAACCCAGCGCGCTGGACAGGCCATCTTAGTGAGCTGCTTCCTGCGCCATCCGCTCTTCGAAAGGTCAAGCATATGACTGCAATGCCTTATCAGGAAGTGTCTGCCCTGGTTTGGGATCTGCGGGAAAGTGAGTCGATGGGAGCCAAAGCCCTCAATTTCCTCATTCTAACAGCGGCCAGAAGCGCAGAGGTGAGATTGGCCACCTGGGACGAGATAGATTTGGACGCCAAGACATGGACTATTCCTGCAGAGAGAATGAAAGCGGGTAGAGAGCATGTTGTGCCCTTGAGCCAGGAGGCTATGGATATTTTGCAGGCACTGCCCAAGCTCGCAGGCAACAGTTATGTGTTTCCTGGTATGCGAGACGGTAAACCCCTTTCCGATATGACTCTTACAAAACAGTTGCGAGACAGGAAGATACCAAAGGCAACAGTTCATGGCTTCCGTTCAAGTTTCAGGGACTGGGCGGGGGAGCAAACTAATTATCCGCGCAATGTCATTGAGAAGTGCTTGGCGCATCAGTTGGAAGACAAGGTTGAGGCAGCCTACCATCGTTCCAACCTTCTAGAGAAACGTCGACCAGTGATGAAGGCTTGGGCTGGGTATTGTTCTAAGGCCAATGTTGATGAATCTATGGTTATTGGTATTGGTCTTATGAAGGTACAGTGATGATGAACGACAATGAAATACAGCTTGAACCCACAAAGTATTGTGATCTGAGGCAGGCAGTGTTTTGGGTAGCTTTTGGAGTGCCTCCGACCACAAGGGAACTCGAACTGCTCTTGGGGGTGCCTCAAGATCTGCATACGTTGTGGGAATCAAGAGTTATGATTGGAGACAAAGGACTTCGTGTCCATGATGAAGACCCAGATAAAATAAAAAAAGATGCTGCGGAGAAGGCTCTTGCAGAAATAAAAAATGCCCTCATCCAGGGAACTTTAAGTGCAAGTGCAGAAATCGTGATTTCACATCATTCCAGTAAAATGGACAGACCGGATAAAGCTACTATTCACTCCAGAGAAATACCCGCTGCTCTATGGTCACACATTTCCTTGTCAGGTCTTCTTGTTAATCAAAGTATTGTTGGAAGCAATTTATTCTGTCCATTAGATAAAATGCTTGAAGCTTTTGACCTTCCGGTTATAGACGCTAAGTCATTACGCGAAAATTGCATACTCAAAAACATTCAATTGTTAACTTCAGAATTGCTGACTTTATTTCCTACCCCCATCATAGCAAGATGCTTTAGCTCCATTGTGGTTGATCTAAAAAATATTCATATGAAACTTGACGAGACAAGTACCCCACAACAGCTTAAACTGCAGGGCAGAAAGCCAATTATACCGGCCCAAGATGTTTACAAAGAAATAGCAATTTTGGCTTTGAATGGTGAGATATCAAAGGATATGCGGCCAAATGAGCAGGTTGAGAAGCTCCATAAATCACTGACTAAAAAATTTGGAAAAGCTCAAAGTCCAGATACTTTGACGAGAAATTTTTTGAGAAATGTTCCTTCAAAATCAGAAGGGTAAAATTACTCTGTACTTTCCCCTTTTTACCTGTTTGATATTAGAATATCTAATGTGCCTATCATAGCGACACCTAGAACATAGGAGAATGCTATGAACACACAGTCAGACCTTTATACAATTTCTGAAACATGCCAGCGCTTACGCCTCAGCCGCGCTACTATTCATCGTCTCATCACGAGTGGTGAGTTAAAAAGTATCAAATTTGGCTCACGCCGATTTGTTGAATCTTCAGAAATCAGTAACTTCATAAATACTCACCGCGAGGCTGCATAAAGCTTCAAGTGGTTAGCAATGTGTGGTCGGGTTTGAAAGACGGCAGCGCACATTGTCACTGGACTACTGTGGGATGGGGTCAAAGTCCATGCGTGGCTCAAAGGTAAAAGCGCGATCCCCGGTGAGGCATATTATCGTCGCAACTAGATACCATCTCTATGCTCAATGCCGAGACATAGGGGCCCGCAAACGACGGACCGGCTCCGAAGAGTATGTCAAGATCGTAGAGGGAAGGGACAGCCTGACTTTTAGTCGGGACTGTTCGCTCTTGCCCTCTACTCTAAACCTCACCAAAGAGTATAAGCTATTAAAGGCTACTGGTACTTCATCTAAGGTGATATAGAAGTTCAACAGTGGTTACTAGGATCAGTTATCATGGTCATTAGGAAATAACATGTCTGAAGAATCCAAGGCACAAAGATTAGCCAGAGTCCAACATCAAGAGCGTATTCTTGCAGAGGGACCAAAACTGAGTATGGAAGAATTCGATTGGATGATGAAGTCAATCAAAGAGGACATACAGTACCAGGAAACGCTGAAGAAAAGATACTGGGAACGAGTTTTGGGCTGCAATCTCGATTAGGACAGGAAAACTTGGCCATGCTTGCGATGGCCATATTCACAGCCATTTTTTTTCAATACTAATTTCTGATCAGGTTAAGTCTGATCAAGTGTGTAAAAAAATCGCCCGGCAAGGACGTTTACCTCAGAATTAATCTTTAGGAACGCCTAGCGCGAGCGATGAATCAATGACGATGTCAAAACCTGTTTCAACACTGCCATAGGGAAATCATCCCGAGTAAGACCTGGTCCAATTCCAGAATAGGTCGGGAGGGTCCTCTTTTAGTCGGGCACTAACCTGAGTAAGTCCCGGTCCAATTCCGGGAGAAGTCAGGATAGGCCCGCCGCATCGCCATATACGCAGGACAGACCGGCATATGGGTTTCCAGAGGGACGGACAAGCTACTCCCTCTCGGTGCGGCTCTTATTCTATAAGAAATTTGCGACCGGGCTTCAATATCCTCCAGGGCAAAAATTGCGTCTATGTTAAGTTTTGCTAAAAGCAGCGACATAGAGGCAGCTATTAATAGCATTCCAATATTTAGTGACGCTTTGAAGGTTGTTGACAAAACTTCAAAGTAAGATCACCTTCATCGGGCTGGCTAAGTCGAGCCTCCATGGGGAAATGGTCCCTGCCGGACTGCTCGATGAGCCAGCGCAGTTTCCTATTATTATGAGCTCTCGAAATTCGTTTGAGGTTAACTTTAGTTAACATCTCCCAAAGGTGCACCTTGCATCTCGAATTGTCACTCGCTGTCATGTGTTATCGGTGTGCAATTGTGCCGCGCGGGTTCGTCATTTCTTCTATCAACTTTTCATATTCCTCAGCACTGACGAATGTAGTGCCCATGACTGGTAATGAGGATTCATCCGTAGAGAAATCATAAAATGCAACGCATTTCCCTTCTTGGCAGGCGTCAAAAAGTTCCATATCACTACTGATCCAGTGCACAGGTTTTTCACAAACTCTGCAATGTCGAACTTCCGGAACTGGCGTTCGCTGAAGGTCTTCCCATTTTTCATTGCACTTATATTTTAGAGGGCAGCCTTTAAAAGATGATTTTACTTTCACCGTGTTTGCTCCTTAACAAAAGCCTCTCAACCAACCCACAGAAGTTAGGGAAGACTATTTTACGCTGTCATGATCTTTGACACAGAATATTCTATCGGCCTGATGTTTGAGGGAGGTTAGTTGGACTTTTGTAATCCCTAGTCCACGCCGTGTGGTTTCATAGAGTTTAATTCGGCCCGAAAGCGGCGCGATATCCCCTGCACATTCTCCGATATACCACTTCGGGGCGCTCGTTTCATCTACGACCCTGAAGATGATATCCGCTGAATAGGCGCTATACGACCAGCGGGCCAATTCGTCTGCCCGAACGCTGGCAATGCCAACCAGGATCAATATCGCCCACATCAGCACATTAACCACCCGCACGATCCTGGTCCATTTCTGATTTAAACCTCTTCTCTGACTTACATCCTTTGGCGCCATTGCAGGATCGGCAGGCCATGACAAGGTTAGAGAGTTTATTGGTGCCGCCAAGCCCTAGCGGCACAATATGATCAAGTGTGGCGGCTCTTGGGTGATTGTCACCAATGATAATCCGGATGCCACAGTAGTAGCACAGGCCTCCCTGTTCAAAGATCAGCCTTACCCTGATCATCTTCTTCCTGTTGGAAGCCATACCTTTCGGACGTTTGCGGCGTATTTTCTTTGAACTTCGGGCTATTTGTTGTGCCAAAGCTACTTTTTTGCCTGCAACATCACTCTGCGCGACTAATGCCAAAAGAAATGTGGCGTGATTGGAAACATACATTTTCCCTACCCCTTGCCAATCTGCATTGCACTTCTCCCGTCTTTGCCAGATTGCAGCATCGAAGCAAGGCATGACAAAACTGGTCATGGAGCGAAAAATATCGTATGGAGATTGTACAAGTGTAAGCCTTGGGGGATTTATGCGCTTTGAAAAACTGATGCAGGTACTTGACCTGGCGCTTGAGATGCAGGCCCGTCATATGGGGCTCAGCCTGAATGACATCAAAGATAAACTGGATGTCTCACACCGTACTGCACAAAGAATTGTACGCGGACTGGAAACCGTCTTTCCCCAGCTGGAACAATTGGAAGGCGAGGACCGGGAATATAGATGGCGCCTGCCTGCTGGATCCTTGAATGGCTTCTTGAATATTGAGGCCGAGGAAGTAGCTGCTCTTGAGATAGCCGCAGTTCAGTTGACCACCTCTGGCCGTCAGGTAGAGGCGGAGAAATTGAACTCCCTCGAGCAGAAACTAAGAGTTGCTCTTAGGTCAGACGTTCGTAGACGCATCGAGCCTGACTTGGAAGTCCTGATGCAGGCAGAAGGATTGATTGCTATTCCTGGCCCCAAACGAGCGATTCCCGCTCAGACGGTAAAGACGATCCGGCAGGCCATTATGGCCGGAACACGCATTCTTATTCGTTACCGAAAACGAGAAGGTGAAGAAGCAGACTATAAGCTTGACCCCTATGGCTTCCTGTATGGTCACAGGCATTACCTTATTGCCTTTAAACCTGAAGGAGGCGAGGACTATGTCAGGAAATTTCGCCTGGGTGATATTTTGTCTGTTACGCTCCTGAATGAACCTTTTACACGATTGAATGATTTTAACTTACAGGAATATTCCGACCAATCTTTTGGTGTGTTTGCAGATGGCCCTTTTGACGCTGAGTGGCTGTTTACCAAAGAAGCGGCGGACACTGCAGCAGACTATGTCTTTCATCCATCACAGACTATTGCGCGCAACCAGAATGGTAGCCTGACGGTTAAATTTAGGGCTGGTGGTTTGCAGGAAATGGCTTGGCACTTAGTCATTTGGGGTGAGAATGTTGAGGTGATAAAGCCTGTTGAGCTTGTTGAAATGATGAAAAATCAGATGAATCAATGGGATACACTGCCATAAATTTAAACATGCTGATAATGGATTGTTGTCAAACGTTAAACTGAAAGAGCAGTAAAGCTTGTGAATCAAAAGCGCCTGGCAAACTGGGGGTGCATAATTATAATTTTGATCTTTGATACGATTATCGTATCTGATTCAAAGCACTGATTTGTATAATTTCGCCGGAGTCTCCATCAATAAATGAAATCCTAAAAGAGCCAAGTTTTGGAATACACATGTAGGCACATCCACTTTTAAGGGGCCCCAGTAAACCATGTTTGGTCGTCTTATAGTACAGCTTATACCATTTACCCTTATAGCTACCCTCAATAGAGGCAAAACCTTTACGAATAACTTTTCCGCCAACCGTCGGATGCAGAAAAGGTGACCATGCTGTTTTTTTATTGCGTGTCGATCTACTAGGTGTGTTGTCCTCAGTGCAATAATGCTTAGGCCAGGGTGGACCTAACTCGTCAAAAAATACTTTTCCACCATGAGAATTTTCGTAATAAAATACGGGGGCCTTACAGACTGGACAGGATGCATTTGGGTTTACAAAACTGGCAAGTGATTGATTAAAAAAGTATACTGGGTCAGGTAATGCATTAACCCGATACCCAGTGTGACCATCGCCACCCCAGCCACATTTACATTCTTCTGGATGGTTCCATGCATTACACATTTATATTTCTTTCAGATTTTCATCAGCGATACTTGATAGCAATATACGGGCGTCCATAGAAATTTTGATATTCTTTTCCTTCGGTTCTGGAGCCGGCCCCCAACTAAACCAGACAAAGGAGACTAGGAATATAATGAAGAAGGCGTCCCACTCAAATAAGTTACCTATTGTAGCAATCACAATAGTAGATAAAAATTTATGCGGTACCTTCTGATCAAGAAAATGCCACCAAAGCATTGGCCAAAAACCGACTGGGCTTATTTCAAGCTTTGATTGTGGTTTATTTGTCATCACTATTACTCCTCTAAAATAAGTAATAGGGTTTATGTGTGCCAAATTTGGTCATGGAACAGCACCTAAGACATGACCGAATTTGTCCACCCTCCATTTTATAAGTTATTCTCAAATGCAAAATAAGTTTGCTTGTCCAAAAAGAATAGTGAAAGCTATTTTGACGAGGGGTCTATGCAACTAATTGATGGTCATCTACTGTTTTCTCCGTCAGATCTGACAACCTATATGGATTCTCCATTTGCGTCGGGCATGGAACGGCTTCGCCTTCAAGATCCTAACCTAGCCGACTTGATTGATGCAGAAGATGCCTTGCTCACCAGTCTGCAAAAAAAAGGCGCAGCCCACGAAAATGAAGTGGACCAAGGGCTGAGTGACGCCGGTTATGATGTACTTGAGATCAAAAAAGCCCCCAAGGATGTAATGCAAGCCGCGACAATGACCGCAATGATGCGAGGACAGGAAATCATCATTCAGGGTTATTTGAAATCAGGTGATTTTGCGGGGTATGCTGATTATCTCGTCAAAGTGCCGGGTGATAGCAAACTGGGCGATTATCATTATGAAGTCTGGGATAGTAAGCTGGCCCGATCTGTAAAGCCCTATTTCATCATGCAATTGTGCTGCTATGTAGAGATGCTGGAAACTATTCAAGGAATTCGTCCGAAAGAAATTGCTGTCGTCCTCGGAGACAAAAGTAAGAGGCGTTTTCCTGTTGAGAATTACTTTGGGTATTATAGATCGCTGAAGAAAAGCTTCCTCGAATTTCATGATAATTTTGATGGCCAGTTTCCTGACCCTGCCGCCAATCAAAGTTTTGGTCGGTGGTCGGAACTGGCACATAACAAGCTGAAAGAACAGGATCACTTGTCGCAGGTCGCCAACCTAACCAGGAACCAGATTAAAAACCTCAATAAGGCTGGTATCTTGACCATGCAAACTCTGGCAGGGACTGAGCTAACCTCTATATCAAATATGTCCGACCTTGTATTTGCGAGAGCGAAGCAGCAAGCACAGCTGCAAATTCAGTCACGAGACAAGGATATCCCTGTCTTTCAAGTATTGCCTCATGATCCCGGTGAAGTCCGTGGCCTCTCAATGCTGCCCCCTCACAGTCCGTTGGATGTTTTCTTTGATATTGAAGGCTACCCTGCCGTTGATGGCGGGCTCGAATACTTGTGGGGGAATACATATTTTGATGAAGGCGGAAGCCGCACATTTATCGACTTTTGGGCGCATAATGCTGAAGAGGAGAAGGCCAGCTTTATAGCCTTCATTGACTGGGTGTATGACCGCTGGCTCAAAGACCCAGACATGCATATTTACCATTATGCAAACTATGAGATTGCGGCCATTCGCAAACTGATGGGGCGGTACGGTGTCTGTGAAGATAAGGTTGATAACCTGCTCAGAAACAAAGTCTTCGTAGACCTATTTAATGTGGTTCGGCAGGGGCTTCTTATCGGCACTCCCAACTATTCCATTAAAAGTGTCGAGTTACTGTATCGCGGCAAGCGAGATACCGAGGTTGCCAATGGGGCCGACAGCATAATCGTCTATGAAGAGTGGCGAGAAAACCCGGACGGGGACACTTGGCAAACTTCCAAAATCCTGAATTCCATCCGGGATTATAATATTGACGACTGTGATAGCACCCAAGAACTGACGGCTTGGCTAAGACAGGTACAGACAGAAAATGACATACCTTTTCTCCTTAGTGCGGGGGGTGGCGAAGCAGAAATCTCGGAAGAAGTTACGAAGATCACGCTGCTGCGCGACAAGCTGCTCGGTCAATCACAGGACCTTGCAGCCAGCGATTTGTCCAAATCAAAAATCATGGAGACACTGGCCTGGTCGTTGGAGTTTCACCGCCGGGAAAACAAACCAACCTGGTGGCGGCTATTTGACCGAATGGGGCAGACAGAGCTGGAACTCTATGACGATATGGACTGCCTTGTCGGTCTTAAGCGAACAGCTGAACCAGAGAAAAAGACCTCTACGCGCAAAGATGCTTTATCCATTTGGCGATACCGGTTTGACCCCAACCAGCCGTATCGGGGCCAAGCCAAGGGCTTTTACGTCATTGGTGAAGAGGATATGAAGGTTACGGCTCATGACTATAGTCCCGATCAGGGCACTATAGACCTGAAAAGAAGGGAACCAATTCCCAGACATCTCAATCTCGTTCCTGATGAATATGTGAACCCGCAGCCAATCCCAGACGCCATTAAATATGTGGTTGATGAGGTGGTGGAAGACAACTTCCCGCTATCCGCTATCACTGATTTTCTGGAAAGGCGTCGCCCACGAATTAAAGGTAATCTGAAAGGAACTATCCTTAAGGGTGAAAAGTCATTGCTTGAAGATACAATTGAAGCCGCAGCCAATCTGGAAAATAGTTACCTCTGTATCCAAGGCCCTCCTGGCGCAGGCAAGACCTATACGGCAAAGCATATTATCGGCGAGCTGGTTAAGCGCGGGAAGCGGGTTGGAATTAGTTCCAACTCCCACAAAGCCATTATCAATCTCATGCAGGGTGCAGCCCAGTACTGTTTGGGCAACAATATTGAGTGCGATTTCGTCAAGGTTGGCGGCAGTATTGATGATCCTATATTCACTCTCTCAAACGTCAGATATGAACGCGGAGTCAAGAATGCTGACTTGGGCCAATGTACTGGCGGTACAGCGTGGACTTTTTGTAACGGAGAAGTAGCAGGACAGTATGACTTTCTGTTTATTGATGAAGCCGGGCAGGTATCAGTCGCAAATATGATCGGCATGAGCCAGTCGACAAGTAATATCATCATCATGGGCGACCAGATGCAGCTCGGGCAGCCAATTCAAGGCAGCCATCCAGGTGAAAGCGGAATGTCAATTCTGGAATATCTCTTGGAAGGTCATGCGACCATCCCACCTGACCTTGGGGTTTTTCTGCCAAATACTTACCGGATGCATCCTGATGTTTGTGGCTTGATCTCGGCACAAGTTTACGAATCCCGGCTGAAATCAGATGAAGGCACTTATAAACATCAGGTTGAGGTAACCGGCCCCATCATCACGAAAAAATCCGGTGTCATATTTGTTCCGGTCGAGCATGAAGGCAATAGTCAGGCGAGCGATGAAGAAGTCGAAAAAATTTTAAAGATTGCCGTTGAACTTTTTGACTGTGAATACTGGCATGATGAAGAAGGAAACAAACGCCGAATTGGCTGGGATGATATTCTCTTCGTTGCGCCCTACAATTTCCAGGTCAACAAATTGAAGGCCGTCCTTGGCCCCGGCGCACGTGTAGGTAGCGTTGATAAGTTTCAGGGACAGGAAGCGCCGATCGTCATTATCAGTATGTGCGCATCTAATGCAGCAGAAAGTCCACGTGGCATTGAGTTTCTCTTTAGTAAGAACCGCTTGAATGTAGCGCTCTCAAGGGCACAGGCACTGGCAATAGTCGTTGGTAATCCGGCGCTTGCTAATACGCCAGTTACTAGTCCCGAACAAATGGAATTGATCAACTTTTACTGTGGAGTAATAGATAATGGACAGCCATGAACAGGCGGAGACTAATTGGCTTGAAGCTGTACATCTGTCTGAAGGTATTGAAGCATGGGGTATGTACTCTTATGGTGATGCACCAGGGGCGCTCGGTGGCGGGTTTGGAAGTTTTGTTTGGTTTGCAACTCAGCCGGAGCTCCTGAAATTTATCTCAGAGACCCTGCCATATGCCCCTCCCGGACCTTCCAGTTCAGACGAAAATGAAGTTGCTTTATCAGTAAACAGGATTGTGAGCGAGCTTGATAGTTGTCAGCGTACACTGTTGGAAAGCATCGAGCAATTAAACGGCGCTTTAAAAGCCTACTCCCAGATAACGTGGATTGGAACATATGGAGATCTGAAGGCTTCCGGAAACGCCTTCGCTGTAACAGTCAGAAGTGAATTTCGGGAATTTAACGATGACAGTGTCAATGAGGGGAGGCCTGTTTCAAACGATGAACAAGCTGATTTTCTTGAATTTCTGTCAACCTACGGCGTTTGAGGTTGTAGGGACAAGATCAACAAATATTTGAAAGCCAAGGTAACATATCATGCCGGATCAAGTTGAATTTTCTGCTGGTTCCCAGGTTCGTCTGATAAACGATCCCGGACGCGTTGGCGTACTGTCTGGCAGGATCAGGGAGCAAGCGGGAACCCTTAAATACCAGGTAATATTTCCTGAAGGCCCAAGTTTTCAGCCTGATTATGAACTTGAACTGATAAAAGATGATAATAGTGACTGGGTAGATTTGCTCGAGCAAGGCCGCTTTGGCCGTGTTCGTGACCTCAGAAGAAGCTTGACGCATATTCACCTGAGCGGTCGTTTGGCAAATCTTGTTTACAGCATGGACGCTACCAACACCGATTTTTACGCGTACCAATACAAGCCAGTGCTTTCATTTCTGGATTCCCCTTCCAATGGCTTGCTGATAGCCGATGAAGTGGGCTTGGGTAAAACCATCGAGGCTGGGTTGATTTGGACTGAACTGCGCGCTCGCCTGGACGCTCGTCGATTGCTGGTAGTTTGCCCTGCAATGCTCAGGGAGAAATGGGAGGCGGAGCTAAGCCATCGCTTTGGCGTTAATGCGGAAATTACGGATGCCAAAGGCCTCCTGAAGCACTTGAAGGAGCCCCGTCACAAGATTCAAGATGGGAAAGGTCTTGTTTGTAGCCTGCAAGGGTTGCGGCCAACCAGAAAATGGCGAGAAGGTGAAGAGGGAAAATCTGGCCCCAAGAGAGACTTGGCGCGGTTTCTAGACGCTCATGCTGATGAAGAGCCTCTTTTCGATTTGGTTATCTTTGACGAAGCCCACTATATGAGAAACCCGGAAAGTCAGACTGCCAAGCTGGGTCAGTTGCTACGAAATGTCGCTGAGCATGTAGTTCTTCTATCCGCAACACCAATTAATCTAAAGAGTGATGACCTGTTCCACCTTTTGAATTTGGTCGATCCCGATACCTTCGGTGTAAAGGAGGTGTTTCCCCAGGTTCTTGCTGCTAATGCTCCGTTGCAGCGAGCTAGAGAGCTTTGCCTGAATACCAGCTCTTCAGCTGAGGAAATTATGCAAGAACTACTCGATGCCTCTGAGCATGAGCTTCTGAGTGAAAGCCATCAGTTGAGGGCACTGATCTCGGAGGGGGTCGAGGGTCAACTGGATGATAAACGAAAACGCATTCGCCTTGCAAACAAGATTGAACGCATAAACCTCCTGCGTAATGCCGTTACTCGAACAAGAAAGTCCCAGGTAACAGAGTGGCGCGTTGTTCGAGAACCAGTAAAAGTGTTTGTTGATATTGAGACTGATGGTCCAGAATACAAGTTCTATCAGGCTGTTACAGAAGCAATCAGGAACTACGCCTGGGAGAGAGAGATCAGTGATGGTTTCTTGCTGTCGGGGCCACAGCGGCAGGTTTCGAGTTGTATGTATGCTGCGGCGAGGGCGTGGAAAGATCGTGTCAGTTCATTTTCAGAGCAAATTTATGAAGACTCTGGTCAGGAGCTCGAGCGTGAACCCGATCTGTCTCCACTAATTGAAGTGCTCGAGAGAGATGTATTGCCCCACATTGATCTTCCCACCTTGAGAGCCAATGATAGTAAATACAAGAAATTCAAGGACGCGACATTCGATTTTCTGACGGAAAATCCAGCTGAAAAAATTGTTGTGTTCAGCTTTTTCAGAAGAACTTTGTCCTATTTATCAGAGCGATTGGCTGAAGATGGGATAAAGGCCCAGGTTCTGGTTGGTGGCATGAGTGAAACCAAGCAGGAGATCATTGAAAAATTCAAAAGTGACCCTGGCATCCGAGTTTTGCTTTCTTCCGAAGTGGCTTCTGAGGGTGTTGATCTACAGTTTTGCAGAGTAGTGGTGAACTATGATTTGCCATGGAACCCCATGAAGGTTGAGCAGCGTATTGGCCGTATTGATCGACTGGGTCAGCAGGCAGACAAGATCAGTATTTTCAATCTTTTTTATGGCAATACCATTGATCATAGAATTCACGACAGGCTCTATGAGCGCTTACACGTTTTTGAAAATGCGTTAGGTGGCATGGAAGCCATATTGGGCGAAGAAATCAAAAATCTGACTGCAGATCTCTTAACCAGGCCCCTGACGCCAGAGCAGGAATATGCGCGAATTGAGCAAACAGCTTTGGCCCTTGAGCAAATCAGGCGGGACGAAGACGAGCTTGAAAGTCAGGCATCGCACCTGATTGCTCATGGCGGATATATTCTCGATGAGGTTAAAGCAGCGCATCAATTCAAGAAGCGGATCACAGATCAGGATCTCGTATCATATGTGAAAGATTATCTGGAGAAATACTGCGTTGGGCATGAGTTCCGGCAAGCAAGTACCAATGAACTTAAATTTGACGTGAAGTTGCCTGCTGATGCCGCCAGTCGTATGGAAGTTTTCATAAAAGAGCGGCGATTGCAAGGGCAGACCAGACTGGCAACAGGGGAGCGGGTGAGCTGTCTTTTTGCAAACAAGGTTCGTGATGTCAGATCTCGCCACGAAAATATAAGTCAATTTCATCCGTTAGTTCGGTTTATCAGTGACGAGCTACGGAACAGAGATGAGGCTTTTTACCCTTTGATCGCCGCAGAAGTTACTGGGTCAGAGGAAGCTTTGCCAGGAACGTATGTTTTTTATGTCAACAAGTGGGAGTTTTCCGGCATCAAGCACGATGAGGAACTGCCGGTCCGCGTCTGGTCGGTCGAAAACAGGAAAATTCTGGACCGCGATGAGTCCTGGGCATTGGTCAATCAGGCTCGAGTAGTGGGAAGAGACTGGCCGGGGGTGGCGAGAGCTATTGAGATCGAGGAAGTGGTTGAGGGTCTGGAATTCTGTGGGGGCGCGCTTGAAAACGACTTTTTGTTCGAGCGAAATCAAAGGCGAAGTGAAAATCTGGACCGGATTAGTCTGCAGATTCAGTCCGCCCGACGACATATGGAACGTCAGCTGAATTCCAGACAGGCCGTATTGCAGCGTTTTTTGGACAGCGGCAATATGAAGATGGTCCCGGCGACCAAGGGGCGCATTGCGAGTATCAAGGAAAAATTTGTCATTCAGGAGGAGCGACTGAAGCAAAAGTCAGAGCTATCAAGTTCACAAAGTGAGGTTTGCGTTGGAGTAATTCGGGTTATCTAACGGAGGGGACGTAAATGGATTTAAAGGATCGTCTTAACAGGCTCAAGCAAAGAGGAACGAAAGATCGAAGCTTTGCATCTTCAGTGCCGGTTGCAGGATGCCGCGAACAGTTTCCAGGGCTGCCTCGGGATGCGAAGCAGCAGCAGATCATTATAGGTCTGGACTTCGGCACGGCCTTCACAAAAGTAGTAATAAGCAACGGAAGTCAGCATTATGCCGTCAAATGGCATCTTGACGGCCAACGAAATCCTTTTCTTCTTCCGGGCCGATTCTATGAGGCGCCCGACGGCACTTGTTCATTAAGCGACAATGGTGGGCGACCAATTTCAGATATGAAGCTCAGGTTATTAGACGGTAGCCACGGAGCGAATACGCAGGAAGATACGATCCTGTTTCTCGCTTTGGCTTTCCAGGGCGTGCGAAGTTTCGTTTTTAACGATCTGAAAGAGATATTCGCAGGAAAAAAAATCAATTGGTTTATTAATGTTGGATTGCCAACAGATGGATTTCATGACGAGCAGCTTTCTGAATTATATCGCAACCTGATTGTTAAAGCTTGGAGCCTTGGTTTGGTGGAAGTGATTAGCCGGGGAAAATTGGCTACTTTAGTACCTAAATCCGCTGAAACATCGTTCTCTTACGATGCTATCTGCGTCTTTCCCGAGTTTGTTGCACAGATCACAGGATATGTCAGATCTCCCCAGCGACAGCCAGACTTGCACCTGCTAATTGATGTAGGTGCAGGTACATTGGATGTGACCTCCTTCAACGTAACTAAAAACGACAACCTTGAAGACAAGTTCCCCATTTTTGATAGACGGATTGAAAAGCTGGGTACGCGCTATTTGCAGAGGCGGCGGCTGGTGGGGGTGCAGACTACAGATACTCTGGAGCTTGACCCGTTTCACGCGGTACCAACGTTCGCCCGAATGTGCGAACTAACTAATATTACAAAAGGTGAGCTAAAACTGCGTGATAATGCCTTTGCCAAAGATGTGGCTACAGTGATCAGGTCGCTTTTGATGTACACAAAGCAGACTCGATATCCCACTTCAGAAAAATGGAAAGTCGGTTTGCCAGTATTCCTTTGCGGTGGTGGTGGAAAGTGCGATTTTTATGCTGAGCTAATTGCGGATGGTACACAATTCAGCAATTGTCCATTCCAGATCAAGTCTCTGCCGCGACCCGAAAACTTTATTGCAGAAGGTTTACTTCCTGATCATTTTGACCGGCTATCGGTAGCATATGGATTATCATACGATGCCTTCGATTTGGGAGAAATCAAGAAGCAGAATGAAGTGTCTGATTTTCATGAAACAGGCGCTGCATCTTCGCCGCAATTGTGCCCCAAGTGCCATGGCGCTGGATTTTGCCCGAAATGCGGCAGTAGTGGTTGGGTTTATACTTGAGAATAGGGTTTCAGGCGCATTGAAGGAATTTGGGAGCGGTCCGTTTTGATACAGATACAAGTAGGCGTTTTGGAGAAAGTCAGAAGTCTGGTGGCTAAAGATGCCTTATACCAGGCGTCAAGTGGCGACCCTGAGGCATACAAGGCATTTCTGGAAAAATTTCCGGCCACTGCGATCGGGCATATCTCTCTGGATGATTATTGCATTGGCGACAATTCGGCGGAAAAACAAACGTTTTGCTGGTACATCGAGAGGGGGCTTCAGGGAGCCTTCGGGCTTTATACTCCCGGCACTTCCCGGGGACATCTGATCTACAAGGAAAACTCCGGCGACTTGTATGTCAACAGGCTGATCAAGGCCGCATACCCCGATCCGGAGGAGGCCCTTCAGTACACGCTTCATGTCCATCAAGCTGTCGCTCAATTGCACTCTATCGAGCAATATGGAGAAATCGAAGATGCAAAGATCTTTGATTTCGCGGGTGTGGAACCGGTCTGTTCAATTGGGGATTCCAGAAAAATCCGGTTGCTATCAATCTATCATCCTGAATGGGTGGTGCCAATCAATTCAACACGGCATTTGAGCCACTTCATTAAGATACTGGCGCCTGATGATGCTGTTCCCGCCACGGCATTGCAACGTTCAGCAAAGCTGACAGAAATCTACAATGCATATCACGCCGAAGTACCTGAGCTGACTACATATGGATTTATGAAGGCTTTGTATTCGGATGAGTTAGGCATCAGGCCAACCAAGGAAAAGGCTAATTCACTGGTTATCAAGTTGACCAAAGGGGCTATCAAGAACGGTTATATCTCGCTCCGAAAAGACCAGAGCTTTTTTGATCCTGATTTCTTTTGTGCGAGCAGTGACGAGCCGTCGTCGACCTTTATGATGGAACTGCCCGATGGTGAGAGCCTCGAGTGTTGGTGCCTTTCCGATCATGGGCGAATACGAAACAGGTTTACGCGATTGTTTCGTGATCACGACCTTGAACCGGGCGACGAGGTTCATATTTCGGTCGAAGATGAAGATGAAAACCTTTTTCGTATGAATTTTGTGAAGAGAAATCTCTTCGACCTTGAGTATCTCAAGGCAAAATTCCTTCACCACATGCAGGGCTTTACGACGTTTTCGGAAGCAATAGAAAATCAGACAGCCTACTGCAATGAACGGCTATACAAGGTCGAACTGGTCACTCGCTATCAGGACATGCTGCACGCTGGCCTGAAGTCATCTGGCAGCGACACTGCTTTAAAGGAAACTGTATTTGATGGGTTGGTAGAGCTTTCTAGCAAGTCACTGCCTGAAACGGGTGTTGTTCAAAACCTCTGGGATTGGCGCACGATGAGTTTCTTGGGGGCTATCCGGGAGTTGGGCCGCAAGGAAGGCTTCGTGGACTTGTGGCGAGCATTGATTTTGGGGGCTGAGCCAGACATCGCAAGGATTGAAAGCTTCAATACTGGTCTTGCAGCGTTGTTGGAGGGTTCCAGTGAAAATGTTCAAAGACCGGCCCTGACGAGGGATATTCCTCTATTCTTGTTGATGCTGGCCTACCCAGACAAATATTCATTCCTCAAAACGACCGCTCTTGAAAAGGCGTTTGCCAGTATTTTGAAGAAGTCTGGCACAGTCGGGCATATCGACGAGGCCCAGCTTAAGTTGCTGAACAAACTCTATCGTAAAACTATGGAAATTCTTGAGGATTGGGGCTGGGAGCCACAGGACCTCCTCGATGCCCAGAGCTTTTTGTGGGTTGTCTTTAGCTATGACGATGCCGATGTGGAACAAGTTGAAACTGTAGCTGCAGTGAGCGCAGCAAAGGAGCGGTTCATGCCTGCCTTGAATACTATTCTTTATGGACCTCCGGGTACGGGGAAGACCTACAATACTATCAATAAGGCGGTGAACCTGATCGACCCTGATTTCTCAGGTGACCGGGCCGCCTATAAGAAGACCTACGATGAATATGTGGCTGCAGGGCAAATTCGATTTGTTACGTTCCATCAGAGTTTTTCCTATGAGGATTTTGTTGAGGGTATCAAGCCTGTTGAAGGTGAGGATGGTCAATTGACCTATCCTCCTGAAGCGGGCGTCTTTAAGGAAATCTGTGAGGAGGCCAGTGCCATCTCCATATCTGTTGGTGAACCTGTTGATGTGATTTCTGGTGACGTATGGAAGATGTCGCTTGGTAATACCCAGGGGGATGATGCGGAAATCTATAACGAGTGTATTGATAATGGATATGTTCTGCTTGGCTATGGGGATGACATCGATTTTGCCGGTTGCGATGACCGGGGGTCAGTCCATGAAAGATTTAAAGATGCAGAGATGGAGGTCACCAAATCTTCATATCCTGTTAGTTCAGTCAATACTTTCAAGAACCGCATCAAACAGGGTGATTTGATTATCGTCAGCGACGGCAATCTCAAATTCCGGGCTATAGGCAGGGTAAATGGTGATTACAGGTTTCTGGATGAGGCGGGTCGAGGCGCATATTTGCAGAGCCGGTCTGTGGAATGGCTCTTCGTGAGCGAAAAGTCATTGCCTTATGACCGTATTATGCACACAGCCTTCTCGCAAATGACTCTTTATCAGCCAACCGCGAGAGCCCTCTCAAAGGAGAAACTTTCGGCCTTTCTGAATCAGGGCACTTCTGGGGGTGATAACAGAGACAAGAATTATGTCTTAATCATTGATGAGATAAACCGTGGCAACATTTCCCGCATTTTTGGTGAGCTCATCACCTTGATTGAAGATGATAAGCGGGCGGGCACGGAAAATGAGCAATCGGTTGTTCTGCCATATTCCAAGAAGCCCTTCAGTGTGCCTGAGAATCTCTATCTCCTTGGCACAATGAATACGGCGGACCGTTCCCTTGCTGGGATCGATATTGCGCTGCGCAGGCGCTTCCATTTCGAGGAAATGATGCCTCGGCCAGATTTGCTGCGGGCCATCGCGGGAATAGACCTGAATAAGATGCTCACAGCTATGAACGAGCGCATTGAGGTGCTCTTGGGTCGTGATTACATGATTGGCCATAGTTATTTTATCAATGTGAATGACGGCGATGGCCTCGGTGCGGTTTCTGCAATCTTTGCCAACAAAGTAATCCCTTTGTTGCAGGAATATTTCTTCGAGGACTGGGAACACATCAGTTGGGTTTTGAATGATCATAGGAAGAGCGATGACACTTATCGCTTTATCAGAAAGGTCGATAAATCCGGTAAATCTATCGCTCAGCTATTCGGCAACTTGGATGGCCTAGATGAAAGTCAAGACAAGCGCTGGAAAGTGAACAAAGAAGCCTTTGGTCATGAGCAGTCTTTCGTCCAGATATACACTGACTATCGTGACGGCGAAAATGGCGACTAAAGTCATCACAGTCAGGGAATACGCCAGCCTCACGTTGAGCGAGGGATACTCATCATTGGACCGGCACACGATCAGGAGGTCAGCCTTTGACTGGCTACTTGAGGAACAAGCCAAGTTTTTCAAAAACGGTCAGCCAATATTACAAATTGATGGGAAGCATGCTTTAAAGCTTGGCAGTTATGTGGGATATCTGCAAAGTCCTTGCGGCACAGAAATCGAAATCCTGCCCAAAACTTCTGAAAAAATCCCTGACACAGATGACGAAATCGCCCAAATTCGCAGATCACTCTGTGACATGGTTTATACGTATCTGGGAAACAAAGAACGCAGCTATGAACAGGCTGATCTGCAACTCTTTAAGAAACCCGTATCAGAGTTTATTATGGCTAGGTTTCTTGAAGAGCTGAACCTTCTTATCCGCAAGGGGTTAAGGCATACTTATGTGCGCATAGAGGAGGAAAGCAAATATTTGCGTGGTCAATTGCGAATTGCCCAACAGACCAGACAACCGGTTTCCCGTGCCCACTTCTTTCAGATCAGCCATGACATTTTCACGGTGAACAGATCTGCTAACCGCCTAATCAAGTCCGCCCTTGAGTGGGTAATCAAAAACACAAAGACACCAAACAATTGGCGCCTTGCGAATGAGCTATATCACCAAACACATGAAATTCCACTAAGTAAGAATATGAAAGAGGATTTTAAGGCATGGTCAACCGACCGTTTGATGGAAAGTTATAAAGCCATCCGGACCTGGACGGAACTCATCCTCTATAAACAAAATCCGACAACTCAAAGAGGCAACCACACGGGTATAGCTATGCTTTTTCCAATGGAATATTTGTTTGAGGACTATGTTGCAAATCGTTTGCGTAAACAATTACCGACGGGCTGGTCCCTCAAGGTACAAGCCAAAAGCGAATATCTGATTGAAGACCATTTCGGATCAAGAATGTTTAACCTGAATCCTGATCTTATGCTGATTGGACCAGAGGGCAGAAGAATAATTCTGGATACCAAATGGAAGCTAATCGATGAGAATGACCGGGGTAAGAATTATGGTATCAGCCAAGCCGATATGTATCAGATGTATGCCTATGGCAAAAAGTATCTGGCAGGGGCAGGGAAACTTTACTTAATCTACCCATCCTATGAGAAGTTTTTAACTCCATTATCAATTTTCAAATATGATGGTGACTTAGATATGAACGTAGTTCCCTTTGATATTGAAAAAAATCGACTAGTTGCAAGTGAACTCTTTGAATTCCCACAGAATCTAAACTAGGCGATGCAATATGTCAGTGTTGAAGAAAATCCCTAAAATGAATGATAATGATCTTCGGCAATTATTTTTGAATGCTAATCATCTGATTGAGAAATCTAAAATGGTTGAACAAGCTAATGCTGTGATTGATGCAATTGAAAGTGAGTGGCAACGGCGCCTTGAGCGATTTGACAAAGGGCTATACAAAGCAGATACACCCGAGGAAGGGGTCTTAAAAGCAGTTGGGTATAAAGTGGGAAATGATGGGGTTACTCACAAAATAAGACACCAATTACTGGATTATGTGATGACACGGTCATTGCCCTCTATTGGTTCACCTGCGTACTTAGCTGAATGGGGAGAACCTGACACTAAGGAAAGATATCGTAAGTTGCACCGCGTAATCCGAGTATTGGCTTCTTCTGGAAAAAAGTTTCAAAATATGGACACAGCAGTCCACCAATGGGAGGAGGACCTAGAATACCTAGAAGAAAAATACTATCAGAAATATTATTAAACTTACAAATAACCACTATAAATCAATCAGATATCATTGATACATAGTAAAACTATCACAATTTGTAATTTTAAGTGCTATCTGAACTATTTGCGGTTGGTTGGGGGAGTTGAAATGTGGCTATAATTGATAACATCAATAATAAGCTGGGGGACGAGCTGAAACAGTCTCTCAAGAATGCTGGGAAACTGAGGGTTGCAGCCTCCTGCTTTTCTATTTATGCCTTTGAAGCCCTGAAAAATGAACTCCAGATAATCGACGGCCTGGAGTTTATATTTACCGCCCCTACATTTACGCCTAATCAGGCCGCAGATAAAATGCGCAAGGAAAAGCGTGAATTTTTTATCCCGAAAGTTGGCCGCGAAAGCAGCCTTTATGGGTCTGAGTTTGAGATTAAGCTCAGAAACAAGCTGACCCAGCGTGCGATTGCCCGTGAGTGCGCAGCATGGATCAGGCGCAAGGCCACCTTCAAGTCCAACAACAGTAAGGCCTCCATGCCACAGTTTGCATGTATCGAAGGCAAGGACAGAAATTCGGCCTTTATGCCACTGAATGGCTTTACAGCCGTGGACCTGGGGTATGAACAGGGCAACGCGGTATTCAATTATGTCCATAAAATTGAAGAACCCACGCAGGCAGCAACCTACCTTCAGACCTTCGACCAGATTTGGCATGACACCGAAAAGCTGGAAGATGTCACAGAGATCATCTGCGAGCATATTGAAAGCGTCTATCAGGAAAATTCGCCGGAGCGGATATACTTTCAAATCCTCTACAATATTTTTAACGAATTTCTGGACGATATTAACGAGGACGTCCTGCCGAATGACCTGACAGGCTACCAGGATAGCCTGATCTGGAAAAAGCTGTTTAATTATCAGCGCGACGCAGCCACAGGCCTGATTAACAAGCTCGAAACCTATAATGGCTGCATCCTGGCTGACAGCGTGGGGCTGGGCAAGACATTCACT
Organism: Kordiimonas sediminis; assembly: GCF_014656395.1. GTDB lineage: Bacteria > Pseudomonadota > Alphaproteobacteria > Sphingomonadales > Kordiimonadaceae > Kordiimonas_A > Kordiimonas_A sediminis. The sequence continues at coordinate 329,874 of NZ_BNCI01000001.1, read as the reverse complement.
GCCCTTGCCGTGATGAAATATTATGAGTTGCGCAACAAATCTGTGTTGCTTCTATGCCCCAAAAAGCTGGCCGACAACTGGCTGACTTATAATCGCAACCAGAAGAACAACATCTTTGCAGGCGACCGCTTTAATTATGATGTTCTCTGTCATACGGACCTGTCCCGCGACAGCGGTGACTCCTTCGGCACCAATCTGGCGCTTATCAACTGGGGCAATTATGATCTGGTCGTCATCGACGAAAGCCACAACTTCAGAAACAATGACGTCTACAAGGACAAGGAAACCCGGTATCAGAAGCTGATGAACCAGGTGATCAAGGCTGGCGTTAAAACAAAGGTTCTGATGCTCTCGGCTACCCCTGTGAATAACAGGTTTACCGATCTCAGAAACCAGCTGGCGCTGGCCTATGAAGGCCACTCTGACGACCTCAGTCAGAAACTGAAGACCTCCACCAGCATTGAAAATATCTTCAAGCGCGCTCAGGCCGCTTTCAATGAATGGTCAAACCTTCCGCCAGAGCGCCGCACGGCTGAAACCATTCTGAAGGCGCTGGACTTTGACTTCTTCGAGCTTCTGGACAGTGTGACAATTGCCCGCTCCCGCAAGCATATTGAAACTTTCTATGACACCAAGGACATTGGGAAATTCCCTGAACGTCTGAAGCCAAAATCGCACCGTTGCCCCCTGACCACACGGACAGATGTGATGGGCCTGAATGACATTGTGGGCCAATTGTCACTTTTGAAGCTCTGCGTCTATGCCCCTATCAGCTATATCCTGCCAAGTCGTCTTGCCAAATATGAAGACCTCTATGACACCGAAGTTGAAGGCGGCAAGGGCAAGCTGCGCCAGGCCGACCGGGAGCGCAGCCTTCAAGCCCTGATGACGACCAACCTGCTCAAGCGCCTCGAAAGCTCGGTTGAGGCCTTCAGATTGACGCTCAACGCCCTGAAAGAAAACCACAGCAATACTCTCAGGGCGATTGAAGGGTTTAATGCAAGCGGCAGCGCCATTGATATCGATGATTACACCGCTGGCCTGGGTGGGCTTGAGGCTGATGATGATGACCTTTCTGGCCTTGGTGAATTTACTGTGGGCAAGAAGATACAGATCAGCCTGGCGGATATGGATGTGAAGTCATGGGAGCATGACCTGAAAGCAGACATGACGCTTATTGATGACCTGCTTCAAAATATGCGGAAGATTGCGCCAGAGGATGACGCCAAACTTCAACACCTGCATGCCCAGATCAATGACAAGATCAACAATCCCATAAATACGGGCAATAAGAAGGTCATCATTTTCACGGCATTCGCGGATACGGCGGAGTATCTTTATAAAAACCTCGCCCCAGCCATGCTTTCACAGCACAGGCTCAACTCAGCGATATTGACTGGCAACCGCTATACTTCAAACCTTGGCAAGTTCTATGATTTTACATCACTGCTGACGCTCTTCTCTCCAAAGTCCAAGGAAAAGCATATCCTCTTTCCGAATGACACCAACGAGCTGGATATCCTGATTGGTACCGACTGTATTTCAGAAGGCCAAAACCTTCAGGACTGTGACTATCTGATCAATTACGATATTCACTGGAACCCCGTTCGCATCATTCAGCGCTTTGGCCGCGTTGACCGTATTGGCTCGCCCAACGATAAAATCCAGCTGGTCAACTATTGGCCTGACATTACACTGGACGATTATATCAACCTGAAGGAACGGGTTGAAAACCGGATGGTCATCGCTGATGTAACCGCAACAGGTGACGATAACGTCCTGACCGCCAAAAGCAGTGAGATTGCCTACAGGAAAGACCAGCTCCGCCGCCTTCAGGATGAAGTGATTGAGCTTGAGGATGTCAAGACAGGCGTATCAATCACAGACCTTGGCCTGAATGACTTCCGCATGGACCTGCTGAATTATGTCAAAGAGAATGGCGACCTGAGCGACATGCCCAAGGGTATGCATGCCGTGGTGCCCGTGAATGAGGATAAAGGCCTGCAAGAGGGCGCGATATTCGCCTTGCGCAACATTAATCATGAGGTGAACGTCAACCAGCAAAACAGGCTGCACCCCTATTACCTGGTCTATATCAACAAGGATGGTCAGATTATCGCTGACCATACAGAGGTCAAACGCCTGCTTGATCTGATCCGCACCAGCTGCAAGGGCAAATCAGAGCCCATCAAGGATATCTGCAAAATATTCAATGACCACACCGATGATGGGCGCGATATGCAGGAATATTCCGACCTGCTAACCCAGTCCATCCAGTCAATGATTGAGGTCAAGGACGAAAGGGACATTGACAGCCTGTTCAGCGGAGGCAAAACCACTGCCCTGATCAATACCATTGCAGGCCTTGATGATTTTGAGCTGATTGCCTTCATCGTTATTCAGGGGGATGCATAATGTCCCCATTTTTCAACTATCCAGACAGCGCCAAATATGGCCGCATGGTGCCGAAATCCAAGATTTATGAGCATGCCAAGGCCTCAATCCGGCTGAAGGATCTCTTTATTGAGCAGGTCGACAAAATCACCTGGGCCTATAAACTGGCCCCTGAGACTATCAACATCAACGCCACCAGGTCTGTCCCGGAAATTCAGGTCTTTGAAATCAGGTTAAAATCGAATGCGCTGCACAAGGACATCCTGACTGCAATTGACAAGGCCATTCCCTTTCCATTGATTTTTGAACTCGTTCACGGCGACAGGCGCAAGATGGTAGCCACCTACAAGCGGCAGAATGAAGCCGACAAATCCAAATGGGTGATCAGTGACCATTTGGAGTCGGCCTGGCACAAGACGCCTGTTGAACGCTCAAGCCTGCCACCTACGCTTGACCTGAAGGCACTTTATGAAAAATTGTTGGCGCCCCTGTTCCCTGACGAGGTGGCCCCGGAAGCCCCCATGCAGGCCCGCATTGACAGGCTGGAAGAGATAAAGGCACAGCGCAGGGAAGTGGAAAATATTGAGGCCAAATTGAAGAAAGAGAAGCAATTTAAAAAGAAAGTTGCTATCAATGCCACTTTGCGGGATGCGAAACAAAAACTAAAAGAATTGGAAAAATTAGATAATATTTCCAGGGCTGAACAGGCAATTTAAGGGTCAATGATAATGGAAAAAATGAAAATGCACACGCCCAACCTGACGGATGACAATATTCTGAAGATCAAGGATTTGTTCCCGTCAGTGGTGACAGAAGCGAGAGATGAAGACGGCAAGATCAAGCTGGCTGTGGATTTTGACCAGCTGAGGCAAGAGCTATCTGACCATATCGTTGAAGGTCCCCAAGAGCGTTATCACCTGAACTGGCCTGGCAAGCGCGAAGCCCTGTTGACAGCTAACGCCCCAATTGCAAAAACCCTGCGGCCTTGCCGTGAAGAGAGCGTGGATTTTGACACCACGAAAAACCTCTTTATCGAAGGCGATAACCTTGAAGCCCTGAAACTACTCCAAGAGACTTTCTTGGCAAGCATTAAGATGGCTTATCTAGATCCACCATATAATAGGAAAAAGGGTGAAAACCTTGTTTATCGAGATGATTTTACCGGTAATTCCTACGAATATTTTGAACAAACAAATCAGATAAGCGAGGCAGGTGAGCAGCTAGTTGCTAACACTGAGTCCAATGGACGATTTCATTCTGACTGGCTGAACATGTTGTATCCACGATTACGAATTGCACGAAACATCCTGTCCGATGAAGGTGTTGTATTGATTGCAATAGATGATTCAGAAACATCCAACGTTATTCAGCTCTGCAATGAGGTTTTTGGCGAGAATAACTTTGTTGGAACACTGATCTGGAAAAACGTTACCGACAATAATCCAACAAATGTTGCTATTGAGCATGAAAGCATTCACATCTACGCGAAAAGCAAACTCCAACTTGAGAATGTATGGAAATCATCTGTTTCGGCTATAAAAGACGCCCTAATCGAGGTCGGGAATACACTGTCACAACAATTTCCTTCACAAGATGAGCTTCAAGCAGAATATACAAAATGGTTTAGGGAAAACAAAAGCCAGTTGGGCCCTTTAGATAGGTATAAATATATTGATCATGGAGGTGTCTATACCGGTAGTCAGAGTGTACATAACCCAGGATCAGAAGGTTATCGCTATGACGTGCTGCATCCAGACACAGGGATGCCATGTAAAGAGCCATTAATGGGATATCGCTTTCCCAAGGAGACTATGGATAAGCTACTTGCTTCTGGAAAAATTCTCTTTGGCTCCGACGAAAACAAAATCATCGAGTTGAAAGTCTATGCTCACGAATACAAAGATAAATTGTCTAGTGTATTTGAACTGGACGGTCGTACAGGTCCTTATGACCTGAAGACGCTTTTTCCTGAAGCGAAAAAAGTGTTTTCAAATCCTAAACCTGTTCAATTACTTAAAAAACTGGCGTCATTCTGTACACACGATGACGCGGTATGTGTTGATCTATTTGCAGGATCCTCGACCCTTTCACAGGCTGTCATGGAACTAAATGCCGAACAAGGAAGCTCCCGTAGGTTCATAAGCATTCAGTACCCTGAGAAAATAGAGCCAACTACCAAAGACGCCAAAGAGGCTCTGGCATTCTGCGAATCTTCGGGCACTAAACCTTATATTTCTGAGATATCAAAAGAGCGTATCAGACGAGCTGGAGAAAAGGTACGAGGTAGCGGTCATCATAAGGACTGGAACAAAGACGTTGGCTTCCGCGTGCTGAAAATCGATACGTCTAATATGGCGGACGTCTACTACCGTCCTGATGAGATCAAGCAGGGTGACCTTCTGGCAACTGTCAGCAATATCAAGGAAGGGCGCGACAATCCTGAGGATTTGCTATTCCAGGTCTTGCTCGATTGGGGTGTTGACCTGACCCTGCCGATTGAAAAGAAATCTATCCGAGGTAAAGACGTCTACTTTGTTGACCAGAATGCACTGGTGGCCTGTTTTGACACAGGAGTTACAGAAGAACTGGTGAAGGAAATCGCGGGGCATGCGCCACTCCGTGTTGTCTTTAAAGATAACGGTTTTGTCTCTGACTCGGTGAAGATCAACGTGGATCAGGTCTTTCGTCAGCTTTCCCCGTCAACCGAAGTGAAATCCATTTAAGGGGCAAGCCATGAAGATTAAATTCAAGGTTCAGCCTTACCAGACAAATGCGGTTGAAAGTGTTGTGGACTGTTTTGCGGGCCAGCTTTTCAACGATAATATCAATTATATCATTGATAGAGGCGTAGTCAAAAAGGGTGAATATTATCGCCCAGATTCTGAATATGAAGGTTTCAAAAATACCGACCTGCAACTGACTAATGCGAAGCTGCTGGATAACATCCGGGATGTGCAGCGCCGCCAGAATATCCCGCTTTCTGATGGTTTGCAGTCCTACTGGGACGCAGAAAAAAACAAGGCCATGCCCAAGGGATATATTGCGGGGTGTGATATCAACCTTGATGTAGAGATGGAAACCGGGACGGGTAAAACCTATTGCTATATCAAAACCATTTTTGAGATGAACAAACGTTATGGCTGGTCAAAGTTCATCATCATGGTGCCAAGTATTGCTATCCGTGAGGGGGTCTATAAATCCCTTCAAATGACGGCAGAGCATTTCACGGAAGGCTACGGCAAAAAAGCGCGTTTTTTTATCTATAATTCCAAGCGCCTTCATGAGTTGGAAAGCTTTTCCAGTGACGCAGGCATCAATGTCATGGTCATTAACATTCAGGCCTTTAATGCCAGTGGTGCCGATAACCGCCGGATTTATGATGAGCTGGACGATTTCCAAAGCCGACGCCCCATTGATGTTATCAAGAGCAACCGCCCTATCCTGATTTTGGATGAACCGCAGAAAATGCAGGGTAATGCGACACAAAAAGCGCTGCCAGAATTTAATCCGCTATTCATCCTGCGCTATTCCGCCACCCACAAGGTGGTGCATAACCGCATTCACCGCCTCGATGCGCTGGACGCCTATAACCAGAAGCTGGTAAAAAAGATTGCAGTGCGCGGTATTCAGATGCGCGGCCTGGCAGGCACAAATGCTTATCTCTATCTGGAATCCATTGAAATATCCAAGCAAGCGCCAAAGGCGCGGCTGGAAATGGAAGTAAAGCTGGCGAGCGGCGAGATTAAGCGTCAAGTCAGGTCGTTCACGGTAGACACCAACCTTTATGATGAATCGAATGGGCTGGATCAGTACCGTGGCTTCACCATTTCCCAGATCGATTACAACAAGGATGCGGTTGAGTTTACCAATGGCGTCACCCTTACTGCCGGTGAAGCAACAGGTGATGTGAATGAAGACCATATTCGCCGCATACAAATCCGTGAAACCATCAAGGCCCACCTTGAAAAGGAAAAGCAGCTCTTCGCCCAGGGCATCAAGGTCTTGTCGCTCTTCTTCATTGATGAAGTTGCCAAATACCGGGACTATGACCAGCCAGAAGACAAAGGCGAATATGCCCGTGTCTTTGAGCAGGAATATGAGGCCCTGCGGGATGAATATCTGTCTGAGTTGGCAATCGATAATGAAGACTACCGAAAGCACCTTGCTGGCATAGACACTGACAAGACCCACAATGGTTATTTTGCAATCGACAAGAAAACCAACCGTATGACCAACCCCAAAACCGGGGCGCGGTCAGTGGATTCCGATGACGTTGATGCCTATGACCTGATCCTGAAGGATAAGGAGCGGCTACTTTCCTTTGCGGAGCCTACCCGCTTTATCTTCTCCCACTCTGCTCTGCGTGAAGGCTGGGACAATCCGAACGTCTTCGTCATGTGTATGCTCAAACACAGCGACAACACCATTTCCCGTCGTCAGGAAGTAGGCCGTGGCCTGCGCATATCTGTGGACCGCAACGGTGACCGCATGGATCACCCAGCAACCGTTCATGAAATTAACGAGCTGACGGTTGTTGCCAGTGAAAGCTATCAGGACTTTGTGAAGAATCTGCAAAGCGAAATCAGCGATGCCGTTGCCTCAAGACCTAAAAAGGCAGACGAGCATTTCTTCCTTGGCAAGTTTATGGATACCGAGGCTGGCAAGGTCAAAATTGACGAACGCCTCGCCCGCCAAATATACCGCTATCTGCTCAAGAACGATTATATCGATGATGAAGATCAGATCAGCGGCACCTATATTGATGCCAAAGCGAATGGCACCCTAGAAGCTCTGCCTGATGACCTCGCGCCTTATGCAGCGGAAATTATTGACCTGATTGACAGCGTCTATAGTGAGGCCGCTCTGCCGAAGATTGACGATGGCCGCAAGCCAAAGACCAATCCGCTCAATAGCAATTTTGAGAAGAAGGAATTCCAGGAGCTATGGAACCGCATTAATCGCAAGGCGGTCTACCGTGTGGAATTTGACTCTGCTGAACTGGTTGGCAAGTGCATCAGTGCGTTGGAAAGCGAGCTGAGGGTAACGCCGCTGCAATATACCATTCACACGGGTGAGCAGAAAGGCTCTATTACCGACGAGCAACTACGCACGGGTGATAGCTTCAAGGTTACCAACACCAAAACAGAACAAGGCGCTTCTGTTCATTCGTTGGTGAAATATGACCTTCTTGGCAAGCTGTCTGAACAGGTCCATCTGAAGCGCCAAACCATTGCTGAAATCCTGACTGGCATTCCGCCAGCTGTCTTTGGGCAGTTCAAACAGAACCCGGAACACTTCATTGCTGAAGCCTCGCGTCTGATTAACGAGCAGAAAGCCTCAATGGTGATCGAGCAGCTTCAATATGATGAAACAGCTGACAGCTACGATGTTGATATCTTCATGGCCAGCCAGTCAAAGCAGGACTTCAGCAAGGCGGGCGAACAACTGAAACGTCATGTCTATGACTATGCCATCACCGATTCACAGCAGGAACGCAAGTTTGTAGCAGAGCTGGACACCAGCGACGAGGTTGTTGTTTATGCTAAACTGCCCAACGGCTTCCTGATCCCGACACCTGTTGGCGATTATAACCCAGACTGGGCCATTTCCTTCAGGGAAGGCAGTGTGAAGCACGTCTATTTTGTGGCTGAAACAAAGGGATCGATGTCGTCCATGCAGCTCCGGGAAGTAGAGAAAAGCAAGATCAAATGTGCCCGAAAATATTTTGATGAGATCAACAAACGCATCGCCCATGACAACGTGAAATACGATGTTGTCACCGACTACGGTAAGCTGATGGATATTGTAGGGGTTCGGTAATGACTAAGGATCCAATCCAGGCGAGAATTAATTGGTATCAGAAACAGTTAAAGAGGCTCTCTGAAGAGGATGGCGCATCACAAGAAAGAGCTACATTACAACAGTAGATAACTGATGCTGGGTTCGAAAAACTTACAAAACAATTTAATGAAAAGGACAAAGGAGTCCTCGCTACCATCTCTCTGTCACCCGTTAGGGCCTACGACACAGAATTGATGTTGTAAACATGTGAGTGTTTTGGTTTCATCGTAGTGACGTAAGGAATGAAGATGAAAGCAAAACAAAAGACCTCAAAAGCTTCAGCAAATCGGGTGGTTAAATACATCCTTCGAGCAACCCGGAAGCGTTATAGCGCTGAAGAGAAGATCCGTATTGTCCTTGGGGAACTGCGCGGGGATGATAGCATCGCTATATTTTGGCTTAAAGAGGTTGATTAGAAAGACACGTCACTTTGCAGGTTTGTATTTGGGGGTAGGTTTGGGGGTAAAAATGAAAATCCGCTGTAACCTATTGATTTCAATAGGTCTATGGAGGAGCGGAAGGGATTCGAACCCTCGAGACATTGCTGTCAACACGCTTTCCAGGCGTGCGCCTTAAACCGCTCGGCCACCGCTCCGGTCCATAAATCGGTCTATACCCCGTGGAGGGGCAGCGGGGGCAATATAGCCAGTTTAAGCGGGAGCGCAACATAATTTCCTGCAAAAGATCAGAATTTCCTCTTTTTATCGGCCGGCCTTCCCGGCACATCCTGACCGGCAGGGGGTAAGGGCCAGCAATCACTGATCAATTCCTGTGGTGAGTACCCATAAAAAAACGGAGGCAAGCTGCCTCCGTTTTGTTTTTCGTTGGTAGTAGCGGGGGGCAATCCTTTGTGAATATGCGCCCTTATCCGTTTATTCTTCCCGAATAGTTGCGAGGAAGCTGTCAACCTGTGTGCGCAGTTCGTCTGATTGCTGCGTCATCAACTGGGCAGCACCAAGCACCTGCGACGCGGCAGCACCAGTTGAGGTAGCACCAGCACTAACATCGTGGATGATTGAGGTAACTTCCTCAGTACCGGAAGACACTTCCGCCACATTCCGGGCGATTTCCTGTGTCGAGGCATCCTGCTCTTCTACCGCCGATGCAATCGACACGGCAGTGGTTTCAATGTTGCTGATGATGTTTTTAATTTCATTCATCGCACCCACTGCTGTGCTTGTTGCCTGCTGCATGCCGCCAACCTGGCTGGAGATTTCCTGCGTTGCCTGCGCGGTCTGGTTTGCAAGTGATTTCACCTCGGATGCCACAACAGCAAAGCCTTTACCAGCGTCTCCGGCACGGGCAGCCTCGATCGTGGCATTCAGTGCAAGGAGGTTTGTCTGCTCGGCAATATCATTAATCAGATCAACCACATCCCCAATTTTGCGCGCGGCAGATTCGAGATTTGCGATATCCTGGCTTGCGCTTTCGGTTCTGTGCACCGCATCGCGTGCTGCGGCGCTTGACTGGTTTGTCTGTGTGGTGATTTCGCGGACAGACGCAGACAGTTCTTCGGCTGCACTTGCCACCATCTGCGCGTTCGAGCTTGCCTGCTGGGATGCATTGGCAACCACTTCTGTCTGCTGCGTTGTCTCTGCAGCGGTTGTTGCCATGGTCTGTGCAGATGTTTCCATCTCGCGGGCCGACTGGGACACACCTTCCACAACACCTTTGACAGAAGCTTCGAACTTGTCAGCCAGATCAAGCATGGCCTGGCGGCGTTCCTGACGGGCAGCTTCTTCCGCTTCGTAGCGCTGCTTGCGGCGTTCGCTGTCAGCGGCATCCTGCTCTTCTTTCTCGCGCTCTTTTCGGATCTGCTCTTCCTCTGCCTGACGACGCTGATCTTCCTCGAGCTTCTGACGCTCGATCGCATTCTCTTTAAAGATGCCGACAGAGCGAGCCATGTCACCTACTTCATCAACCCGGTCAACACCCGGTACGTCAATTTCCAGATTCCCATCTGCCAGAACCATCATGGTATCGGAAATAGCATTGATTGGTTTGACAACCCGTACAAGAACGACCCAGCCCGCAATGGCGCCAAGTGCGATCATACTAACGAGAATAATAAGGGAAATCGTCACATTGAAATTGGCAGAAGATACGGCATCATTGTTCAGAGACCGGGCAAGAGTGCTTGCCAGTTCGCTCATCTGCAGGATTGGCGCCGCAGCTGCACGGGACTGTTCGACCCACTCATCTGCGGTGACAGGGTAATCAGCTTCGTCAGCTTCGTCAGCAACCGCATCATCAGAGGCGCCGTAAATGTCATCCTTGGTGTAGCTGAATTCTTCAAGAAACGAAGATTGGATTTCGCCAACCAGTTTGGTGATTTCTTCTGTCGTTAAGGAAGACTTTGCAATTACCCTTGCTTCGCGGAACGCGCCCTCCACATTACCGCCGTATGTGTTCAGCGTAATCATGTCAAAGGGGCCAAATGGCTGCCGGCTCGCCACTTTTTCACCAATAGTGGCAGATTCGCGCGCAGCATATTCCCGCATCACCCAAAGCTGTGACTTAAGCCGCGTGACGGCACCAACGGCAGGGTTTTCCGGTGCAAAGTCCGTCTGCAGTGTTGCCTTAATATCGGCGGCGGCATCAATCAGGGCATTAAAGGCACGAATTGCATCGCTGCTTTTGCCTGTGCGGCCTGCCTTTGACGTCGCCATATCTGCGGAAATCTGACTGCTGACATCTTTGTAAGCCTTATAGGCGTCTAAATAGGCTTTCTTCTCGGCATTCTTTCGGGGAAAGTCAGGGAGTGCATCAAAGTCTGCTGTGGCATTCTGATGAGCCCCTTCGATTGCATTTTGCTGGATTGTTGCCTGCTGAATTAGCGAGCTGTCTGGCACCCCGTCCATGCCGTAGGCTGTTGCAACGATTGTGCGCTGGATAGCAAGAGCGTCCTGCAGTGTACTCAGTTCATCAGAATACGAGTTGATCTGCATGGCAAGCTCTGCTTTGCCTTTATTGTCAAAGGCAGTCGCCATACGAAGACCGGTTTGCACAATCACCGCCGTCAATAATAAGGCGGTAATCGCAAGTAAAAGGTTTCGTATACTAAATACTTTGTTATGTAGAATTGAATCTATAATCGACATCACTTAATCCCTGAAATATACCCCGTAACTTAATACCCTAGATTGATTCCCACTAGTAATTGCATAACACTGTTAACGAAACATAAAGCCAATTCAAAGAAACACACAAATACTATTTAAAAGAGGATAAAATTTATGCATGTAGCTTTTATGGTGTGCAGTATGGTGTCGGTATTGAAATGTTGAATACAATTGTCTTTGTGTCCGTATGAAGGTTGTTAACTTTGTTTGATCCGGAAAAACAGATGCCTGTGTCTTATGATGCTGTGGTCCTTGGTGGTGGTGCGGCGGGATTATATTGTGCCCTGACGGCTGCGCAGCGCGGGCTTCGTGTGCTGGTGATGGAACACGGTAAAAAAGCAGGGGCAAAGATACTGATTTCAGGCGGTGGGCGCTGTAACTTCACAAATGAAGAAGCACTACCTACGCGGTACATTAGCCAAAATCCCCATTTTGCAAAGTCTGCTCTTAGCAGGCATACGCACTGGGACTTTATTTCCCTGATCAGTCAGCACGGCATTACATGGCATGAAAAAAAGCTGGGCCAATTGTTCTCGGACCAGGGATCAAAAGCTATTTTGCAGGCGCTGCTTGATGAATGTTCTGCGGCTGGGGTGACTTTATTGACAGATTGCAGTGTTACGGGTGTCGAATATGGTGGGGGAAGTTATCAGCTTGCCACCACAAAAGGGGATTTCTTTGCACCAAAGCTGGTCGTCGCAACAGGGGGCCCTTCTATTCCCAAAATGGGGGCAACAGGCTTTGCCTATGATCTTGCCCGCCAGTTTGGTCTTGGTGTTGTTGATCCGGTACCTGCGCTGGTACCTCTAACCTTCTCTAACACGGATCTGGTGTTTATGAAGGCGTTGGCGGGAGTTTCCCTGGATAGCGAGGTCCGGTGCGGCACAGTTGGGTTTCGGGAAAATCTGCTGTTTACCCACCGGGGACTGTCTGGTCCGGCAATTTTGCAAATTTCTTCCTACTGGCACACAGGCGAACCACTTGTCATTGACGTTTTGCCGGGTGTTCCAGACTGCGCTGCATGGTTGCGCTCCGTGCGGGCGAAAAATCCGCAGCTACAGTTGGTGAAATGTTTGCAGGAATATCTTCCTGACCGGTTTGTCAGTGCCTTTCTGCAGCTGTATGTGCCAGAAGCGGCGGATGTTTCATTGGGGCAGATGTCCAATGTTTTGATTGATCGCCTGGTCAGTGAGCTGAAAGGCTGGACAGTCTATCCGGTCGGCACAGAAGGTTTTGCGAAAGCCGAAGTAACCCGCGGCGGCGTTAGCACAGCGGACTTAAGTTCCAAGACGATGGAAGCCAAAGAACAGCCTGGGCTCTATTTTATCGGGGAATGTGTGGATGTGACCGGGTGGCTTGGCGGCTATAATTTCCAGTGGGCATGGTCCAGCGCCTGGGCCGCTGCACAAGCGCTTTAGAAATTGGATATTTTGGGCGAAACAGGAAAATGCTGCGGGTCAATCGTAGCCTGCCCCATCACCTGCAAAAACTTTGGGACGGTCAAGCGCCAGTCTCAGATATGAAGCCCATACTTAAGAGGCTTCAAAAGTAGAAGTTTTTAGCTGCCATGGGAAAGCCCCGCCCACAGTATAAGTGCCACATATTTCAGATCATTATCTAAGCTAGTAAGTAAAGGGTATTCTCGTCCACTTGATGATGTGATCAAGCGCTTGCCGAAGCAGTATTTGATGTAAAAAAAGGGAAGATGGGTCCGGTACGTATTTCTGACCGTAAGTGGCGCGCCGGGGAGGATTCGAACCCCCGGCCCCCAGATTCGTAGTCTGGTGCTCTATCCAGCTGAGCTACCGGCGCGCATCATATACAGGGTCAAAACCGCCTGAAGCGGCTCGACGTGGGCGGAACCTAATCACATCAAATGCGGTTTGCAAGTCTTATTTCATATTTTCTTTTATTTGCCATTATTCGGCCGTAGGCGTATGGTCATATGAACCTCTAATCATGATCGGGTTTTCTTCTTAAATGCTTGGTAAATATACCTTTATATTAATTTCCTGTTTGCTGGTGACTGCGTGTGGCAGCGCGGGCAAGGACTGGCCCAAACTGACGGATCCGCTGCCTGATCCAGCAGACAGGGAGCGTGTACAGGAAACTGCTGATTCTTCCGCTGCAGAGTATCCCGTGATGGATACAGGGGAGGGGGAGGAAAAACTTAGCCCCGAGGAAGCCGCGCGGCGGCTAGTGACACTTCGTACCGACATTGAGACAGCGCGCGCAGCTTATGAAACAGCCTTAACCGCCTTTGCTGATCGAAAAACTGCACCGGATGATGTTGACCCTGCGGTGAGTGAAAGCCTGGGTGATCTGTGGCAAACAAGCCAACTGATGCTAACGCGGTTAAGCAGTGCCGTGTCACGGTTAGATACACTTACAGCACAAGAAGGTGATATGCATGCTGCCACCCGGCAGGAGGCAACAGACCTGCAGGCCGCACTGGAAGCCTTCATCGTGGCAGAACGCAAGCGCCTGACATCAGAGGAACCGGGCAGAGAACAGTAAGGTCTTCTATTATCTACGGCATAGAGCGGCGGCTTTACCGGGCACGGCAGAGTTTGGTATTATCTATCTGCATTTTCAACGGCTCGTTTCACTGCGATTGCAAGACAGTCTGCGGCCAAAGTACCGACGACGGCCAGGGTTTTTGCCTTATCCCCATCAAGCTTTTTAGCGCCTGACGACAGGGCAAAGACGGTGTCACCGTCAAAGGGGGTGTGCAGTGGGCGAATAGCGCGCGCGAGCCCGTCATGCCCCATAATTGCCAGCCGTTTGCAGGCCGCTTTATCCAGATCAAGGTTGGTCGCAATCGCGGCAATCGTGGTGTTTGCGCCTATGAACCCCAGTTTGGGCAGGGAGACATGCCCGTGTTCCACGGCCTCTCCACCTGCGATGTCAGTTCGCGGTCCAAAACTGTTAACGGCAACCAGTGCAGCGACGCAGATACCGTCGTCAGTTTGCAGGCTTGCGGTGCCCAGACCGCCCGCTTCTCCGCCGCACAGGGCACCGTATCCGGCACCAACAGAACCGGAGGCGACTGGATCATGTGTCGCTGCCTTGGCTGCATCGATACCGAGCTGCCGGTAGGGCGGTGTATCGCCCCATGCTTTATCGCCCCCATTCATCAGATCAAACAGAATAGCGGACGGCACAACGGGGACTGCGTGCGGCCCAAGGGGCAGACCAATTCCTTTTTCAGACAAAAAGCTTGTAGCACCGTCCGCGGCAGCAAGGCCAAAGACAGATCCACCGGAAAGCACAAGGCCGTGGACTTTTTCAACCAGACATTCGGGGTTAAGCGCGTCGGTATCGCGGGTGCCGGGGCCGCCACCCCGTACATCTACACCCATGGCAACCGGTGCATCCGGTAAAATAACAGTAACCCCTGTTTTAGCTGTACGGCACGCTGCCTGCCCAACCCTGATACCCCTGATATCAGTAAAACTGTCCGATGGACCTGGTTTCGCGGTAATGTGCATATATCCCCCTTGCGCGGTGTATTTACATGTCCCGGCCAGGAATACAGATGGCGAAGACAGTGCCGGTTTCATCTGATGACTTCAGACCAATTTGGCCACCATGCGCCAGTACAATGTCGCGTGCGATTGCAAGGCCAAGGCCGGTACCGCCGGCACGGTTGCTGGTCATGAAGGGTTTAAACAGATTGGGGCGTACGCTGTCCGGTATGCCGGGCCCTTTGTCGGCAATTTCCATATGTACCGTACCTGTATCATCGGCCATTGCAGAGACGGCAATGTTGCCGTCTTCGCCCTGTACATCGCGAGCATTGCGAATCAGATTCAGCAAAACGCGGTGCAGTTGCTGTGGATCGGCATAGATTTGAAGGTCTTCGTCAATGTTGGCCTGAAAGGTAAAATGTTTCTCGTCCGGGATGCCCAGCGAATCGATCACATCCATCACCAGACCAAAGAGCGGTATATCCTCTTTTTCTGGCTCCGGATCTTCTACACTACCGTGTCTTAGGGTGCGTTCACACAGGGATATTGCCCGGCTAACTGCATTAACCAGACGGGTTGATGCTTTTTGCACGCCGGGGTGTTCGACGCGTTCGAGTGCGCCGGTTGCCAGTTGGGCCGTTGCCAAAATATTGCGCAGATCATGATTGATCTTTGATACGGCTTCGCCCAGCTCTGCCAGTTTTGTTTTCTGTTGCAGGTTTGAACGCAGTTCTTGCTGCATTCGGGCAAGCTCCCGCTCAACCACGCCAATTTCGTCGCGGCGTTTGCAGTCAATCCGGGCCTTGTTTTTGCCTTCCGGGTTACGGCGAAAGGTGACAATACTTTCTTTCACCCGGCGCATCGGGCGAACCAGAAGCCAATGCAGTGACAAATACACCAACACCCCGGTAAAGATCGACACCACTAGCGATATGATCAGGATATTGTTGGAATATGCCTTTAGCGATTGGTAAAGGTCCATTTCATCCAGGGTAATTTCGACGTACCGTGTACCCGAAAGAGCAGGTGAACCAACAACCCGTATGATTCGCTCCCCTTTCGCATTCAGGGTTGCAAAGGCATCGGCAATCAGCATGCCAAGGGCAGGTTGCTGCAGATCATAAACGGCGTTTACACCGTCCGGCATCCGATCAAAACCAAGCATCAGTGAGCGGTCTTCCCGCCGCATCACCACAGAGATAACACCAGCAGTTTCCAGAAGCTCCTGTTCCAGTTCAGGGCTGACATTGTTGCCGGGGGCCTCTTCCAGCGATAAGCCAGCAATCTGCGCTGCTACCAGGTTTTCCTCCAGATATGTCTGCCTGAAGGTTGCGATAAGCGGCACATACACAACGACTTCAACCATCATTACGAAAAATATGGTAAGAATCAGCAGGCGTGACCGTAGACTGGATGTTATTGGTCTGTAGCGTTCAGGCATGATTGGTGGGACATTCCTTGCGTCGATACACCCTTGTTTGCGGGTTTTTACCGTGTAAATCAAGTCTTGAAAATCAGCGACAGCTACCCCACCTGTACTTTTGTCTTTTCAGGACATAACAAGGTATAGTCTAGCCAGATTTAATGCCAATTCCAGAAAAAATAGCATTTGCCGGGCTTCCTTGTTATGCTGAGTACCAGAAAAGAAGGATAAAGCGGGTATTTCCACAGTTGACTTAGTAACAATTGGGGGCTATACAGCGCGCTCGAAATTAGGCGCCAGGCTTTAAACGCGAAGCATGGCAGCAAGCTGGAGTATGAAAAGTGAAACGCACATTTCAACCAAGTAACATTGTCCGCAAGCGTCGCCACGGTTTCCGTGCTCGCAAAGCGACTGTAGGAGGTCGTAAGATTCTTGCTGCTCGCCGTGCGAGAGGTCGTAAGAATCTGTCCGCTTAAGGATAGTTGTTTCAGTTTGACTGGACACAATGTACACCGATAGCAATAAGCCGACCGAGAGATATCCGGTCGGCTTTTGTTTTGTCTGATATACAGACAAAAGTCCCGCACAGGACATAGGGTAAAAGGATACAAGCATGGCTGCGTTGCCAAAACTGGCCCGCATCAAGGAGCGCCCCGACTATCTGGCCGTCGCCAAAACCGGTCGGAAATGGGTGACGCCTGCCTTTATCCTGCAGACAAAACCTGCGAAAGCCAGTGAAACCGGTAAAGCTGGCGGAGGCGACAAACCGCCCCGCGTCGGGTTCACCGCGTCCAAAAAAGTCGGTAATGCTGTTGTTCGCAGCAAAGTAAGGCGCAGGCTGAAAGAAGCCGCGCGCCGGTCATTTCCAGAAACGGCGGCCCAAGGATGGGATTATGTGCTGATCGGCAGACAGGCGGCATTTGACTATAATTTTGAAAAACTGGTCGCTGATATGCGCTGGGCTCTTGCAAAACTGTCTTCCAGTGCTGATCTAAAGCCAACAGTCCGCAACAACCGACATAAGAAATAATGACCGATTCGCAACAGCAAAACCCACCATCAATACTGGCAAAGCTGTTAATCGGGCTGTTTAAACTATATCGTTTTGGTATTTCTCCCTATCTTGGCCCCAGATGTCGGTATCAACCGACCTGTTCTGCGTACGGAATCGAAGCTGTGCGTGTTCATGGTGGACTTAAGGGGGGTTGGATGGCTATAACACGCGTGCTGCGATGTCACCCTTGGGGGGGATATGGGTATGACCCTGTTCCTACAAAGGATGAGATTAGAAAAACGAAGGAAACAAACCGGTAGGCTTTTCTTTCAGACAGAAATGCTCTGAAGGGCTGCTGGACTTTTTACTGTCAAATTTTTAGGTGTGTAATCACATGGGCGAAAATAAGAATCTGTTTATTGCGTTGGGGCTCTCGCTCCTGGTCATGATTGGCTATGATCAGTTGATCCTGCAACCGCAAATGAAAGAGGCGCAGCGTCTCGAAGCCTTGAAACAGGAACAGCAGGCACAAAATGCCGCTGCGAATCCTGATCAAAGTGCTCCTGGCAGCATGGCGCCATCAGATGACCTTGCCCCGGCGTCACAGAACACGGCCGTAGAAACGTCGGCTCCTGCCTTTGTTGATGCAGGGTCCGTTCGTATTGAAACACCGGAACTTGTCGGCAGTCTTTCACTGGCTGGTGCGCGGTTTGATGATTTGTCCCTGCGCAATCACAAAGTAACAACGGCACCTGATTCTGCGAATATACAGCTGTTGAAGCCAGCGCGTGCCGAAGATGCATATTTCGTGCGGTTTGGTTGGTCGGCGGATGTTCGCGGCAACGACTATGTGCCAGGTGAAAACACGGTATGGTCTGCTGACGGTGATGTTCTGACACCGACAAATCCGGTTACCCTCAGCTGGAAAAACGCTGAAGGTCTTGTCTTCATGATGAAAGTCAGCGTGGATGATCAGTTTCTGTTCACTGTTGACCAAAGTGTGATCAATACGTCTGGGGATGTGGTATCAATCGCACCCTATGCCTTGATTAATCGTCGGGGTCTCCCGCGTACAGAAGGCATGTTTATCCTGCACGAAGGCCCGATCGGCGCGTTCAATGATACGCTTGAAGAGCGCACCTACGAAGATCTGGAAGATGACGGCAACTTTGAGACAGCTACCACAGGTGGCTGGATGGGGATTACAGATAAATTCTGGATGACGACCCTGATCCCTGATCAGAACACTCCGCTTTATAAGGCTGCCTTGACGCGCAAGACCAATCAGTTTGGCGTCTATCACGGTGCAAACTATGTTCAAAACTGGCAGCAGATCGGTGCAGGTGAAACTCATGAAACCACCAACCATTTTTATGCCGGTGCCAAAATTGTCAGCGCGATTGATAAATATGAGACTGCGCTGGATATTCCGCTGTTTGACCGCACAATCGACTGGGGATGGTTCTATTTCCTGACGCGTCCGATCTTCAAGGGTCTGCATTATTTATTTGAACTGACCGGCAACTTCGGTGTTGCAATCCTGTTGCTGACAGTGGTGGTGAAGCTGATTTTGTTCCCGCTGGCGAACAAATCCTATGTGTCCATGAGCCACATGAAAAAAGCGCAGCCGAAAATGAAGGCTCTGCAGGAACGTTACAAGGACGACAAACAGAAACTGCAGCAGGAAATGATGGCCCTTTACAAGAAGGAAAAAATCAATCCGCTTGCGGGCTGTTTGCCAATGCTCCTGCAGATTCCTGTGTTCTTCGCGCTTTATAAGGTTCTCTATGTAACCATTGAAATGCGGCATCAGCCGTTCGTTCTGTGGATCAAGGACCTTTCTGCGCCGGATCCATTGACACCAGTGAACCTGTTTGGTCTGATTCCGTGGGATCCGCCAAGCTTTATCGCCATCGGTATTTTGCCGATCATGATGGGTATTTCCATGTGGGCGACACAGAAACTTAGCCCGCAGTCAGCAAGTATGGATCCAACACAGCAGAAGGTTATGGCCATGCTGCCGATTATCTTCACCGTTATTATGGCAGGGTTCAGCGCGGGTCTTGTTCTCTACTGGACATGGAACTCCGTTCTGTCGATTGCGCAGCAGTGGTACATCATGCGGCGTGAAGAAGCGCGGTCAGGTGAATAATCGTGACTGACGCGCCTTACAGCGATGAACAACTGGATATTGGCCGGCGGCTTTTCGCCGGCCCCGTTGACTTTGTCATGGGGGCAGTCTCGCTTGATACGCTGCCGCCTGCTGATCGGCCCGAAGTTGCCTTTGCCGGGCGCTCCAATGTGGGGAAATCCAGCCTGGTGAATGCGCTTACGGGGCGTAAAACCCTGGCGCGCACATCAAACACCCCCGGCCGCACACAGGAATTGAATTATTTTGATTTCGGAAGCGGTATGAACCTGCCGTTCTATCTGGTTGACTTGCCGGGGTACGGCTATGCCAAAATCGAACGGAAGAAGGTTGAACGCTGGACACGGCTGGTCAAAACCTATCTACAGGGGCGGCCAAGCCTGCGCCGGGTTATGTTGTTGATCGACAGCCGTCACGGCCTGAAAGACAATGACCGTGAAATCATGAAGATGCTGGATGAAGCTGCGGTGAACTACCAGATTGTCCTGACCAAATTGGATAAGCTGAAGGTCGCGGACCGGCAGAAAATGTTCGACAAAACTCTGGCGGATATGAAGAAGTTCATTGCCTGCCACCCAACTCTTTTGGCGACAAGTAGTGAAAAGGGGTTTGGATTGGCTGAGGTGAAGGCTGAGATTGGTTTGCTTGCGTCGATGGGCTGATGTATTGGCGTCTTTGTGGTTGACGCGTCCTGATACTGATAATATCTCTGTCATTAAAGTTTCTTTATGGCGTTCAGCGTTTCCACTGCTGCGGTATCAAAGGTATTAAGGATCGCTTTCGCGTCCCCATCTGTACCACTGGACTGTCCGTATTTCTCCAGATCAAGGCAGGCATCCGCCAGTGCCTCTGCACCGAAACTCCTTGCCGCACTTTTCATGGCGTGAGCGTCAACTTCCAGCATATGCCAGTCTTTGTCAGCCAGATAGCGTGGTAAGCTTTGTTGTGCATTTTGGATTTCTGCAATCAGGGCTTCTGACAGCATCAGAAATGCATCCTCTCCAACATCGCTGATCAGTTGCTGAACTGTTGCAGATTGCCTAAGATCAAGCATCGCTTGCCTGGTCATTCGCTGTATCTTTGACTTTCTGATAGTCGGGTCCGGCAATCCGGTACACCCCTTTCAGACCCGCCGGAGAGACAGGTTTGCCTTTACGCAGAATTTGCAGCTGTCCATCACCTGCCAGAACGGTAGCCAGTTTTTTAATGCGCGGTAACAAAGACCGCCAATCTTTCCCGTCTTCTTCGGCTGGGATCAGCTTTTGTGCAATATCCCGCGGTGCGACTGACCGGTCAGGTCCGACAAGTTTCAAGGTTGTTTCAACAATTTCTTCATCGGAAATGGGCATTTTCTGGCCTTTTTGCTTTTAACTGGCGCGATCCCAAGCTAGGGTCCGCCAGAATGCAAAACCGGAGAGGAAAATGCAAAGAAGATTTTCAAATAAATCACTCGCAGCCGTTATCAGTCTAAGCCTTTTGGCCACTGCCTGCGGCAACAGTGAAACGAAAGAGGATGAAAAGCCTCAAGACGGCACAGACGTGTCGACCCCAGTCACACCAGAAAGTGAAAGTGATACAATGTCAGAAGACTATACCGCCGCAAATCAGGCGTACCTTGAAGAAAATAAAACCAAAGACGGCGTTACAGTGACCGAATCCGGCCTGCAGTATACGGTTGTTACCGAAGGCACAGGTGCAAGCCCGAACCACGGTGACTATGTGACCGTCCATTATGCAGGCAAGCTGATTGATGGCACTGAATTTGACAGCAGCTATAAGCGCGGCGAACCGGCAACTTTCCCTGCGGGCCGTTTGATCCCGGGCTGGGTTGAGGCTCTGGCACTGATGAAAGAGGGTGCGAAGTGGGAGCTGGTTATCCCGGCCGAGATCGCATACGGCGAAAATGGTGCGGGCGATGTTATTCCGCCAAACTCCACATTGTTGTTCACGGTTGAACTGCTGAAAGTTCAAACGACAAAAGATCTGATCGCAGAGATGCAGGCACCCGGTCTGGCATATCTTGAGATGAACGGCAAAAAAGAGGGCGTAACCACGACTGAAAGCGGTCTGCAGTATAAGGTTCTTGAATCAGGTGAAGGCGCATCACCAGCGGGTCCATCGTCTTCCGTGACTGTTCACTATGCTGGTCGGTTAATCGACGGCACAGAGTTTGACAGCAGCTACCGCCGTGGTGAGCCAGCGACATTTGGTTTGAATCAGGTTATCCCTGGCTGGACTGAAGGTGTTCAGTTGATGAAAGAAGGTGATAAGTTTGAATTCACCATTCCTTTTGAGCTGGGTTACGGTGCGCGTGGTTCTGGTCAAAATATCCCACCTTACGCAACGTTGATTTTTGATGTTGAGCTGATCAAGGTGAACGACTAGGGCTTAGTGTCTTACGTCTTAGGTAACAGAAGAAGGTACGGATACTGCGTCGGTACCTTCAAACAGACAGAAAACAGCATAACAGCTGTCAAAAAATTCCTGAAAAATGAAATAGAAGACCAGATCCAGAAGCGCCATTGCCCCTAAAAACGGCACAGCAAAATACAGGATGCCGTAAAGATACGCCCACAAGCCAAGACGCGGCGGTGCAATGGTCCACCCCATAACTGTCTCTGGTTTTTTAGAAAATATCGTCATAAGCTCCACCGTACCAGATCACTGACAAGAGGCAAGACTATCCCGTGTCCATCACTGCAAAAATCGGCCCTTTGAATCCAGTCAGTTATGCGCATGTGACCCCTGATATGCCGTTACCATTGCAGCAGCACTGGGCCTATGGTCTTGCGATTTCTTCTTACGGTGCAACAGTGTATCAGAAGACCTTGTTTGAGAATGAAACCCCGGTGGGTCATGCGCTGATTTCCTCGCGCAAGATGTTTCGTTTTGCTGATTTGTCCGTATGCATGCGCGGGCCCCTTTGGTATCAGCCAACAAATAGTGATGACCCGCGGTGGGTTGACGGGTTTAAGGCTCTGAAGGCAGGGCATTCCAAACTGCGGTGGGACTTTTTCGCGCTGCAACCGGACCTGCCGAATATTCCTCTTTCCCGGCAGATGATGAAAGCGGCCAAGACCAGACGCGTTATGACCGGATTTTCAACCGTCTGGCTGGACATCAGGCCGGATGCAGAAACTTTGCGGGCAGGGCTGCACGGCAAGTGGCGCAATCAGCTAAAAAAAGCCGAAGCATCGGATAGTACAATCAGCCTGGGGGGAAAGCGCGAGCATCAGTATCTTTGGCTGTTAGAAAAGGAGGCGATGCAGCGTAGTAATCGCCGGTATCAGGCGACTCCGCTTGGGATGACACCAAAATATATCAGTGCCTATAAGCAGTTTCGCCCCAAGGATGCGCCGCCTGTTTTGACCGTTACGGCCCATAAGGGGAAAGAACGGATTGCGGCGGCACTTTTCCTGCTGCACGGCAACAGCGCCACCTATTATATCGGGTGGGCCGGAGACGAAGCGCGGGCGCTGAATATCCACAACAGGGTATTGTGGGAAGCCATCACAGCCCTGAAAGAGCGCGGCATAGGTTTTCTTGATCTTGGCGGGTTAAATACGGCGGATTTAGCGGGGATTGCGCGCTTTAAACTTGGTATGGGCGCAGAGCCCGTCACCTTTGTTGGAACATATGTGTAAAGGACTACCCACTGCGGCTTTTCCGTTACACTTATGAAGATATGGTTTCCCGTTAAATGGAATTGTTCGAAACATTGTCGTTTTTTTATTTTATCTCTTGTGTTAATGTTACTTTATAACCATATAGTGCAGAAATTGATTCTGGATGACTGAATGACCGCGTTAATCGTCTCTGTTTTATTGCTACTTTTCGCACCGCTATTGGCGCGATCTGTAAAAACCCGACCTGGTATCAGGGCCGGGTTTGACGGATTCGTTTTGATTACAGTCATTGGCCTTGTCACGCTAACTCTGTTACCGGAAGCCATGGCGCATGGTGGGATTCTGGCGCTGTTGATCGCCGCACTTGGTCTTAGTATCCCCTGGATATCGGAACTGTTGTTTCACAAGGCGGAAGCCATGACGCACCGTATTGTGCTGATGGTTGCTTCCCTTGCACTGATTGTTCATGCGGCGACGGACGGGGCGCTGATCGCCTTTGCCAACGAAGCATCGGACGGGACATTCATCCAGCTTGGCATATTACTGCACCGTGCCGGGATCGCGATTACACTTTGGTGGTTGTTTCGCTCTATGCTGTCCAGCATGACGGGTCTCCTTCTGCTGGGTGCGCTGGGCATGACGACGGTTCTTGGATATTTCTTCTTCAACAGTGTGTCCGAGGCATATTCCCTGCCTATGTTTGGCTATTGGCAGGCGTTTGCTGCTGGGTCGCTCCTGCATATTGTTCTGCACCCGCTTGGCCATGCAGATACGGCTGGCAATCAGGATATTATCCGCAAAGGTGGCCGTGTCGGCACAGCGGCGGGGCTTGTGTTTATCAGCATGCTGATTATCACTCATTATATTGAACATACGCCGCACAGTGATACCTTCCCGCATGTTGCGCATCACACGATTGATCTTCTTGTCGAAGTTGGGGTCTTTACGGCGCCCTTGTTGATGCTGGGTGTTCTGTTGGCGCTGGGTATCAGCAAATCCCGCTATAAAGAGTGGCGTCCGGCGCTGCGCGGTGCCATGTCCTATGTTCCGTGGACATTGATCGCCTGGTTCGGGATGTCCATCCTTGCAGAAATGATGCCTGATTTGATGCCGCTTGGGCGGGGCAGCTTCTTGTTGTTTGCTGTTTGGTTGGCTATCATAGTAGGCACCTTGATGTATCAAGGGGCGCGGGTGTTCTTTGGGGGTGTTTTTGCCCCGTTCCACCGGCATTCCCACGGCCATGCTCACAGTAAAGGCTGATTCTTCCTGTTTTCCCTACTCTTTCCTTGCACATCGTGTTGGCAGGGAGTAACAGCAGGGAAACGGTCAGGATAGTAATTCATGCGGTTTCAAAGCTCAAAAGTCATCGTAACCGGCGGTACATCCGGTTTAGGGGAAGCCATTGTAAAATCCTTTGCCTCTGAGGGGGCAGATGTGCATTTTTGTGGCTTGCTGGATGATGAAGGGCTGCGTGTTTGTGCGTCTGCTACAGACTTACCCGGTTCAGTAACCTATCATCATGCCGATGTGCGCAGTGAAACCAGTATCACAGATTTTATCAGGCGTGCCGCCGATGCTATGGGCGGACTTGAGATTGCTGTCAACAACGCAGGCATTAGCCACAGTGCTGCCCGATTTGCAGATCAGGATATCAGCATGGTCGAGGATGTCATTCAAACCAATGTAATGGGGGTTTGGTATGCCATGCGTCAGGAGATCAAGCTGATGGAAGCCATTGGTGCAGGAGGGGCGATTGTGAATATTGCATCAATCCTCTCTAAATCTGGGGCTGAATGGATGGCGGCATACGGCACCAGTAAACATGCGGTACTGGGTATGACTAAAAGCGCGGCGCTTGATTATGCACAGAAGAATATTCGCATTAATGCGGTGTCGCCGGGGCCAATGCAAACACCTATGTTTGACCGGGCGCTGGCTGATATTGGTGGCGACATGAGCAAGTTTGCAGGTGGTTTCCCGAAGGCTGGGCCTGCTGATCCGTTTGATGTTGCTAAAACTGTCCTGTATCTTGCAAGTCAGGAAGCAGGTACGATGAATGGGGCGAACGTCGTCGTGGACGGCGCCGCCAGTAGCGGGTAATCCCGCATAAGGTAGGCAATCGGAATGAATTTGATTAAAGACTGGTACCAGCGCACTTTTTCAGACCCGCAAATGGTTCTGCTATTGCTTGCTCTGATTGTTGTCTTCCTGATTTTGACATTCTTTGGTCGGATGCTGACGCCTGCCCTGGCTGCTGTTGTGATCGCCTTTTTGTTGGACGGGCCATCCAATTGGCTCCAGCGTAAAGGGGTGCCAGAACTTGCTGCGGTGATCCTTGTGTTCATCGTGTTTTTGGTTGCCAGTGTCCTGACGGCACTTGCGGTTATTCCGCCCCTGATTAAGCAAATCACCCAGTTTGTGAATGATGCCCCTGCGATTGCCAGTCGCATTCAGACCTTGCTTCTTGATATGCAGACAAGAATACCGACCCTGATCTCTGAAACCCAGGTGGAAAACTGGTTATCAGGTCTTGGGAATGAAGTGGCAAACATCGGGCCAAAATTGCTGGAATGGTCGCTGGATGGTTTAACGGGCGCTATCACGCTGGTCGTCTATACTGTTCTGGTGCCAGTGATGGTGTTTTTCTTCATGAAGGACAAGCATAAGCTTCTTGGCTGGATCGGTGGGTTTCTGCCAACTGATCGTCCCGTCCTCGAACAGGTTTGGCGCGAAACGCTGGAACGGGCAGGGGATTATGCCCGGGGCAAAGTTTATGAAATTATCATCGTGGGCTCCGCCGCTTTTGTAACGTATCAGGTATTGGGGCTACAATATGCGACCCTCCTGTCAGTGGCGACTGGCTTTAGCGTTTTGATCCCATACGTTGGCGCCGCAACGGTTACTATTCCGGTGGCAGTCGTCGCTTTCTTCCAGTGGGGACTTGCGGCTGAAACGGCCATTGCCATAGTTGCGTATCTGGTTCTGCAGGCTCTGGACGGCAATCTCTTGGCGCCTTTGTTGTTTTCCGAGGTTGTTGACCTGCATCCCAATGCGATCATTATTGCCATCTTGATATTTGGCGGCCTGTGGGGCTTTTGGGGCGTGTTTTTTGCTATTCCTCTTGCCACCGTTGCCAATGCGGTTATTCGTGCATGGCAGGAACGATCTGCGGCCGAAAAAGAGACAGCCTGTTAACCAAATGAAAAGTCTTATCAATAATACTATATCCCGTTCGGGCCTGATGGCCTGCTACCTTGGGGCAAGAATAAAGGTATCAGTCAGATGATATTAGAATCGCGCAGCATTGTTTTCAGCCATGATGAAGTTTTGATCGCGTTGCGGCCACTTCTGGAAATGAAGGGACTAACTGGCGAAGAGATTGTTGAAGGGCTGGAGATCGGCCTTGATGACAATGATGAAGTGATGTTGACGATCTGTTTTGATGATTCCACTGATAATATTGTTTTGTTCAGCAAGGAAATTGGTGCGGCTATTCTGAACCACTGTATTGATCAGGGGATACCCTTGCCGCGTGGCTCCTACAAGGAACTGACTACTCGCGGGGATATGATCGCCATGATCGTTCGTTTGGAATCCGGCCAGTATAAAGAAGATAAAGAGCCAGCTGCCGAAGACGCCGTTGCTGTGTAACGGCCTTGGCTTATTAGCCGGCTCTATCACCTTCAGAAGTATCCATGCACGCAGGCGGTGTCCTGCCGGGATTATTCCTCTGGCAGGAAGTCAGGTACCGACAGGTATCTTTCGCCGGTGTCATAGCAGAAGCCAAGCACAACTTTGTCAGTGCCAATGTCCGTAAGCTTGGACCGGATCGCCGCCAAGGTCGCGCCGGATGAAATACCGACAAGAATACCTTCTTTTGTTGCCGCTTCGCGGGCGGCGGCTTTTGCATCTTCTGCATCCACGGGTATTACACCAGACAGAATATTGACATTCATCACGTCCGGTATAAATCCTGCGCCAATTCCCTGTATGGGGTGGGGGCCAGGTTCACCCCCTGATAGAACGGAGGAAAGCTCAGGCTCAACCGCATATACCTGCAGGTTCGGCCATTCAGCTTTCATAACTTCGGCGCAGCCAGTCAGATGGCCGCCAGTGCCGACACCCGTGATCATATAATCAACGCCAGTATCTTTGAAATCGGCGATAATTTCTGGCCCGGTATGCTGGCGGTGAGCTTCCAAATTGGCTTCATTTTCAAACTGCTGCGGCATCCAGGTCCCTGAAATTGACTGCAGTAGTTCTTCCGCCTTGGCAATCGCCCCTTTTATACCCAACTCGCGCGGGGTCAGCACAAACTCTGCGCCGTAAGCAAGCATTAGACGTCTGCGTTCCACAGACATGGAATCCGGCATTACAAGGATCAGTCGGTAGCCTTTCACTGCAGCTACCATCGCAAGCCCAACGCCGGTATTACCGGACGTGGGTTCAACGATTGTGCCGCCGGGCTTCAGAAGGCCATCACGTTCTGCCGCTTCGACCATAGACAGGGCAATTCGGTCCTTGATCGAGCCACTTGGGTTTGTGCGCTCTAGCTTCAACCAGACCTGATGGTCAGGGAACATGCGGGAAAGTCTGACATGGGGTGTCCCCCCGATGGTTTCGAGAATAGACTGTACCTTCACTGGATTTCTCCCCTAATAGTGTTATTGCAAGCAATGCTAACGAGCGGCGTAACAGGCTGTTATTTGACGATCTTGGTAATGGTCTCTGTTTCGCAGGATTTAAACATAACGCGGGAATGCGGTGGTACTGACTGGGTCAGCCATACGTTACCGCCAATGATTGAATTCCTGCCAACAACCGTTTCGCCCCCAAGAATAGTTGCGTTGGCGTAGATTACCACATTGTCTTCGATGGTGGGATGGCGTTTGGTAACTTTGTCGCCCGGCTTAATGCGCAAGGCACCAAGCGTTACACCCTGATAAAGTTTCACATTGTTGCCAATGACAGTTGTTTCGCCAATGACAATTTCCGTTGCATGGTCGACAAAAAACGGGCTGCCGATTTTGGCGCCGGGGTGAATATCCATCCCGGTTTTCTGGTGTGCAAACTCTGTAATCATCCGTGGTAGCAGCGGTATGTCTCGTTTCAGAAGATCATGGGCGATCCGGTAGGCAGTTACAGCAAATAGCCCCGGATAGCAGAGGATCACTTCCTCAAGTGATCGGGCAGCGGGATCACCTTCATAGATTGCCACGGCATCCTGATGGCTTACGCTCGCTATGTCAGGCAGGTCGCTTAGAAAAGCATCAAGGCTGGCACAGTGGGCACCGCTCAGGCGTTTGCAAATGCGCTTTATCTCGTTCCGGATAGATTCCAGGCGCTCGTCCAGGGACAATGCCAGTTCATTTTCAGGCGTAAGATGCGGGAACATCAACCCCATCAAACGTTCTGTAAGATGGCCAACACTCTCAAGGGTTAATCCGGTTGGCTTGTCATACTGTTCATAGTGACGCTGCAGTTTCTGCCGTATTGTTTCTGCGTCAAAAGAATCTTCGGTGATCATGTCTTGAACATGTGCTGTTTCCATCGGGGCTCTCCCTTGCTGCACGGTCATAGTGTATGCGCTGAAGCTACTGGCAACAAGAGGCTTTTAAACGAGAAATTCTTCACATTATCGCGATTTGATCTTAACCCATATGGCTGTGTCGTGTCGGGGCTGAAGGTATCAGTACTTCAGGTAGCAGACCTGCTATGCAGGAAGTGGAGCCGGTAAGATTAACGGCGGTCCAACAGTGCCGCGTACCCAGCTTCGCGCACCAGGTCGTCACTTTTGTCGACAACCTCGCGCTGCAGGTGTTTCATGAAGGCTTCTTTTTCGGGCCGATTGGTGATGGGCTCCCCAATTGCATACACGGCCGTGCCGGGGCGGTGCCAAAATCCCTTTGTCCAGAATACACCTGTACTCGTGGCCACAGGGTACACATCCATGTCGCCAAATTTCTGCAGGAAAAAAGCGCCGGGTTTTAGTTTACGGCTTTCGCCGATTGGTACACGGGTAGCCTGCGGGTAGACAATCAGAACTTTACCTTCTTCTTTCACGCGCTTGGCAACGTCTTCCATACCCTTGGAGGATCGTCCTGCCTGACGGTCTACTCGCACCACGCCGATTTTTTTCAATAGTGGGCCTATCATGGGTATCTGAAAAAGTTCTTTTTTTGCCAGTGCTGTTACGTCCTGTCGTAACTGATAGGCAAGAAACGGGTCCATATAGCTTTGATGCGCAGCGGCTAATATGATGCCGCCTGTTTTCGGCAGTTGGTCAGCATTTCTAAATTCATAGCGAATACCCATCAGCACCCTTGCAAGAAACAGGGATCCCTTGCAATAATATCCTATGCCTTTTCTGACTGGACCATCGGTTTTGGCAAGCACTGTTGGCAGGACAAAAAAGGTGCAGAAGATTATTGTAAATAGGTAAAAGGACAAGTTGAACACGATTGACCGTATCCCATTTACTATCGTGCGCACTGCTTATCTCCGCCACTAGAAGGTTAAAAAGATGTAATAAGGCATCAAATGCCATTTGAAGGTACTTTAACTCAAGAAAAAAATGAGATATTCCTTAATGACTAACCCCCGTGAAAGGAATGAATGTGACAGATAGCGAAAAAAGAAACGACAGCCGTTTGCCTGTTTCGTGGCGTGCAACTGTCACAACCGACGATGAAACGTCTTTTCCGGTTGAAATTCGGGATGTCTCACTGGCGGGAACGCTTGTCGCATCAGAATCGGAACTGCCCATTGGCACACAGCTAATACTGAATGTGGACGGACTGGGCGAGTTTGCGGGTGAAATTCGTTGGACTAGTGAGGGAACACTGGGGCTGACATTGATTGCTGGCCCTGATCTGCTACTG
This sequence comes from Kordiimonas sediminis, assembly GCF_014656395.1. Taxonomy (GTDB): domain Bacteria; phylum Pseudomonadota; class Alphaproteobacteria; order Sphingomonadales; family Kordiimonadaceae; genus Kordiimonas_A; species Kordiimonas_A sediminis. Next base: position 299,974 of record NZ_BNCI01000001.1, on the reverse strand, counting down.
AAGAAGTTCGCTGAAAAGGCAGGGGCTGATCTCTCTGAGGTGCCAGAAAAGCCAGAAGAAGACGTTGGCCCGTAACGGACGCTATTCATATTAAATTCAGTATCTTTGTGCTGCGGTGGTAGGGGGCGTTGCGGACTATCATTTGCCCACTGTGCGCTATGCGCCTTTATTTCCCATCCCCATGAAAAAGGGCCGACAATTTGTCGACCCTTGGTGTTTCCAGTGTAACAGGATTTAGTCCAGCCAGGTAATCTGCATATCATCCAGATCACTTGCCGAGATATCCAGCAACTTGATCGAATTTCCGTCACCCAGATTTATTAACAGGTCATCGCCAACCTGACTTGAAGCCGCCTTCACGGCATTGAGGTTGATGAGGCCTGAGAACCGAAGGTCCAGAATATCCTGATCAATATTAAAGTCCCCAATGACATCATTACCAGATTTGGAAATGATGCTGAAGGTATCGCGACCCGTGCCGCCAAATAGCATGTCATCGCCGGCCCCAGCCCAAAGCTGATCGTCACCGCTACCGCCATAAACGGTATCGTCGCCTTCACCATTATAGAGAATGTCATTATCATGACCGCCGTCGATTGTGTCGAAGCCATTACCGCCAAAGATTCGGTCATTGCCGAAGCCGCCTTGAATGGTGTCATCGCCGTTGTCTCTACCGCCGAAGATGGTATCAGCCCCCAAGCCGCCGGAGATGTCGTCAGAGCCTAGGCCGCCACCAATGATATCACTACCGAGGCCACCGAATACGGTATCCTGTCCAGAGCCTGCCCATGCAGTGCTTCTGCTGAAATCACCGTTTTCATTAATGCGATCAGCCAGGTAGATCACATCGTTGCCAGAACCGCCCCACAAGAGGTCACTACCAGAACCGCCTTCAAGGAAATCATCACCAGCACCGCCGCCAATGGTGTCGTTGCCAGCACCACCTTCGATGGTGTCATTACCGGTATCATCAGCGCCCGCGAGGATTTTATCGTTGCCGTCACCACCATCGATATAATCGTTGCCTGCGCCGCCAACCAGGAAGTTGTTTTCTTTGCCACCTTCGATCGTATCGTCACCGGATGTTGACACAATTTTATCAGGATCAGTTGATTTAACCGCGTGGTCGTTGTTTACGGGGCGAGGGTTCGTGGTAATCGTGAAGGTATTTGGTGTAGCATCGACAAGGCTGCCGCCCATACCGTTGTCTTCAACGGTGAAGGTGAAGCTGTCTGCGCCGGCAGCGGTGCCTTCATAGACAAGGTTTGTAATATCAGCCGCATTGATCCAGTCACCGTCGCTGACGGTCAGGCCACCCAGTTCCAGCGTACCATTGTCGATAGACTGTACGTTGATTTGAACGCGGTTGAGTGTATCGCCGTCAATATCTGTGAAGCCAAAGTCACTAAGCGCAAAGGTATAACTGTCGCCGTCGGTTATGGATGCAGACCCATCTGTTCCTTCCGGGGCATCATTGACGGCCCCAAGGTCCAGATTGACAGTACCAAGCGTAACATCGCCAGAACCATTTCCATCGTTCATTGCAACAGTAACCGTTGCAGCGTCATTACCGTTAGCGTTCAGCGCACCCGTATAGGTAACGTTGGAAGCGGTATCGAGGAAACTATTAATTGCAGCAACAGTTCCTGTTAGTGTCAGGGTGCCTGTTCCCGCGCCGCCAACAGTTACGCTGCCACCGCTTATGGCTGTTAGTGTACCGGCACTGGCTGTGAGCGTTGCAACGACAGTTCCCGCGCTATCTACATCTGCAAAGGCAGAAGCTGACAGATCAAGATTGCCTGCAGTATCTTCTAACAGTGCGATATCGGATGGCAGACCGGTTACAGTTGGATTGTCATTCGCACCAGCAACAGAGACGGTGACATCAGCTGTATCAGTTGCGCCGCCGCTTGCGTCGGTCACAGAAAAACGAAGTACACGGTCTGTCTCGTCAGGATTGTCAGTGTTGGTGTTCTGATATTGGACCGACTGCAGAAGCGTCTCTACCCGTGCGAGCGTTGCATCCGCATTGAAGGTGATAACCAGATCTTCTGACGATCCGCCGGTTGATCCTGCCTGAATTGTACCAATTACTGTACCGCCAACGGATACGTCAGACCCTGCAGTCATCCCAGCTGTCAGGGAAACTGTTCCAGAGGTATCCACGACCAGAATATCCTCAGCCGCCTGCCCGGATACATAGGATACTGTCAGGTTACCAGTATCAAGGTTTGCCGAGTCAACGTCTGTAAGGGTTGCATTGCTGCCGACATCAAGTGTGGTTGCGCTGTCCCCTTCAGTGAAGCTAATGCTGTCACCATCAAGATTACCAATGACTGGCGGGTTCGGGGTTACGTTAATAGTGAAGCTGCCAGATACGTCTTGGTCGCCACCATTTGCGATACCGTCTCCGTCATTAAGGGTCAGGGTGAAGTCGCGGGCACCTATCCCGGACGGCGCTTCATAGCGAAGGTTTTGAATCAGCGTTTGAATGTTTGCGGATGTAGCATCTGTCGTATTGAAGCTAATTTGCAACGGGCTGCCGGCGCTGCCATCAAAACCGCCATCTACAACGCCAATGGCAAGACCACCAACTGAGATGGTTTGACCCGCGGTGATTACACCATCACCTCCGGAGGTAACGGTGGTGCCGTCCAGGGACCATGTGCCATTTGCGGTGCCGCCTGTTTGAGTGATTGAGATAAGACCACCGATATAATCAGAAGAATCAGCGTTGCTTACCGTTACATCCGCCATATCTGAGACCGCGGTCGCGCCTGAGCCAGCGACAACCTGGCTCGTGTTATCACCAAACAGGTTATTCACAACTGGGGCGTCATTAACGGGCGTTATTGTCACGCTTGAAGAGATGGCAAGCGCGACTGTATCGTCGCCGCCATTTAAAGTGCCGCCACTGTCAGTCAGGCTGGTGATGGTAACAACACGGTTGGCACCAGTAGTTGGATTATCGCTTGTGTTTTCATAGGACATACCGTCAACGAGCGTTTGCAGCGCAGCTTCAGAGAGCGTGCCGCCAGACAAGGTAATCGTCGCAGTGCCGCCAGCAGCAGAAACAGCAAAGCTGAGGCTGTTGGTTGAGGTCGTACCGCTGGCACCATCGTTCAGTGATATCGCTGTGCCGTCGATGTTCAGGAGTTCACTCGCGCCGTCAGAAAGGTTCGTGACCGTTAGTGTCATGCCTGAGAAAGTTTGGCCTTCGCCGGTGTCAGACGTAGAAGCCGTTACACCAGAGAACAGGTCAGAAGCTGCTGCGCCTTCAATATATGTTGGGTTTTGTCCGGTTGCGGTCAATGTTGGTTCGTCATTGACGGCGGTCAGATCAACATTGACGGTGCCAAGGGTAACATCTCCGGATCCATCGCCGTCATTCATGGAAACCGTTACTATCGCTGCGTCATTTCCGTTTACGTCCGCGGCACCTGTATACTGGATGTTTGTGGTAGTATCCAGGTAGGTATTAATATCAGCAATTGTGCCGCTTAGGGCCAGTGTTCCAGTGCCAGAGCCACTGATAGTTACTCCACCACCATTTGAAGCAACGAGCGTTCCTGCAGATGCGGTTAGTGTCGCTGTGACGCTTCCAGTGCTGTCAATATCAGCAAAGGTTATGGCAGACAGGTTTAGATCACCTTGCGTGTCTTCAATAAAAGATACGTCGGTTGGAATTCCTGTAGCCGTCGGGTCATCGTTGACTGCAGTAATGTCGATGTTTGTGTCTGTGGCATTCAGATCAATGTTACCGGAACCGGCCTGGTCATTGATATCAATATCGAGTGTTGCTGCATTATCGCCGCTGGCATTTGCCGCACCCGTATACTGTATGTTTGTCACCGTGTTCAGGTAGGTGTCAATGTTTGCTGCTGTGCCCGTCAGGGTCAGAGTGCCCGTGCCGGAGCCGCCAATGGTAACACTACCGCCTGACGTTGCGGCCATGGTGCCTGCAGATGCTGTCAGGGTCAGAACGACACCAGTATCACCGTCGACATCTGCGAGTGTCAGGCCAGACAGGTCCAGATTGGACGCCGTGTCTTCCGTGACCGTGATATCGGTTGGCATTATGCCAGATTGTGTTGGGTCATCGTTGACCGCAGTAATGTCGATGTTTGTGTCTGTGGCATTCAGATCAATGTCACCGGAACCAGCCTGATCATTGATATCAATATCGAGTGTCGCTGCATTATTCCCATTTACGTTTGCAGCACCAGTATATTGTATGTTTGTCGCCGTGTTCAGGTAGGTGTCAATGTTTGCTGCCGTGCCCGTCAGGGTCAGGTGCCCGTGCCGGAGCCGCCAATGGTAACACCGCCGCCTGACGTGGCAGCCATGGTGCCTGCGGATGCTGTCAGGGTCAGAACGACGCCGGTGTCGCCGTCCGCGTCTGCGAGTGTCAGGCCAGACAGGTCCAGATTGGACGCTGTGTCTTCCGTGACCGTGAGATCGACAGGCATGACCCCAGTCTGTGTGGGGTTATTATTTGTAACCGTTGCAGTAAAGTTCAGAGTATCAAATCCAGGAGCAAAGTCAGTCGCAGTAGTGGTGACTGTAAACTCAGTCACATTAGTCCAGTCACCTGGAGTTACAACAACGCCGCTGCCTGTGAAGCTGGCATCAGTAAGAGTTTGGGTTGTTCCAGTCCCGTTTGTTACGGTGAATACATAATCACCGGGTGATACAGTATCTGTTTCAAAATAGACAAAGGAAGAGATATCAATACCAGCCGAAAAGGTAAAAGTGACGCTAGAAACAAAACCCCCACTGACGTCAGTCCACACAAAGTCTGTAGAACCACCAAGGCCACCCGCGTCAAGATTACTTGCAGTGCCATTATTGAATGTCACTGTCATGTCGATTCCACTGTCGGTTTCAGTGTAATCTGTGGCGTTCGCTAAGCCACCAACGCCATCGAACACCCCGAGTGTATGTGGGTAAGAATCTATGGATGCTTTGCTGAAAGGGACCAATGTCCCGGTCGACCATGTACCGCCCAGGGCTACGGCCCCTACAGGCTGGCTAGATGCAAAAACATTGGCACCGAGCAGGCGCTCTAGTGTATCAATAAAGACCGCACCGGATTTCTCTGCTGCGATATTACAGGCCCACAAGGCAACTTTTGCGCCACTGACAAGATTGGATTTTATCGCTGAGATAGCGCCGTCTGCCCGTTGAAGAGTGTCGTTAGTAACAGGCATGTCGCCAATGTTAAGTTGGCCCGGAGCACCGTGGGACAGAATATGCAGGGTTTCAATCGCAGGGAATTTTGCTGTAGCGGCGGCAATTTGCTCCAGCGCAGGTGATGAAGGGTCGAGGTGATGCACGGCTATGCCATCCTTTAACCCGTCAAGAAGAACGGATTGGTCTTCCACATCATGTGCAATTATTAAGATTTCTTTTGATTCTGTGTTTGGATGGTTTTGACGCAGAAATGACATCGGTATTGACTCCCCAACATTAAAGTAAAAACCAGCTTAAGGTTGTTTTCATACATGCAATTACTCTGTACGGGGTTTTTGAAGTAAAGTTAACAGTTTTTGAATAAAATTGTTCTTTATCAGTCCACTAGGCCCCTATCAGGTGGGATCTTACCCGATAATAAGTAAAGAAAATATGAAGTGTTGCAATTAATGAAAGAATTGCTGCGTCAAAGACTTCTCGCTGTTTCGTCAGGCCGTCGGAAAGTGCTCCCTGAGATAGGCTTGGACACGCAGGGCTTCTTGCTCAAATTCTGAAAGAATGGGGATGGTTTTGTCCAGGTCTCCGGCGTTCGCATACTGTTCAATTTGAACTGCAAGTTCGGCCAGATGTTCTGCACCAAGCTGCAGACTGCAGGACTTGAATGAATGGGCACACTCAGCCAGTTGAACAGTATCCTTTTCGTGACCCGCTGTAAGTATTTTGGGGGTATTTTCTTCTATATACGTTTTGTAGCTGCGTATGATCGTACCAAATTCAGTGCCAACGACTTGGCGGAGTGTTGCCAGTGTTTCAGCATTAACCGGTTCCTGCAATAGCGATACGTCGGCCTGATAAGGGGGAATCTGCCGTTCGGGGGCTGAACCGTTGTCATTGCTCTTAGTGAGAAATGCGAGAATAGTCTCGTTCATTTGTTCTGGATTAATGGGTTTACCAATATAGCCATCAAGCCCGTTCTGAAGATAAGAATCGATATCGGACTGGAGTGAATTAGCTGTCAGCGCCAAGATGGGCGGTGCTTTTTCACCTAGTGATGTTGCCTCTGCCTGGATTTTTTGTGTCGCAGTGATGCCGTTCATGACTGGCATGCTTATATCCATCAGAATCAGATCAATATGCTCCCGGTTATGGCGCCAAACGTCTATACACTCTTGACCGTTTTCCGCTTCAAAATAGTTGGCCCCATTGTGCTGTAACAGGGTTTTGACAAGAAACCTGTTGGTTTGATTGTCGTCAGCAAAAAGAATTGTTAACCCTTCGAGCGGCTTGGAATCCATAGCCGGTCTGAGCCGAGGGGCGGGATTGATTGTTGGGGCATCATTGGTCGGGGCCTGTTCACCTGCTGCGGGTTTGAAAGCCGCGCTTAGTATAAATACTGATCCATGGCCATGTACGCTTTCAACAGACAGGCTCCCGCCGATAAGATCTGTCAACTGTTTGCATATTGCCAGTCCAAGCCCTGTACCCTGAATGGACTTTGTAGTGCTTGCATCTTCCTGCTCGAAACGGTCAAAAATTCGATCAAGGTCTTTGGAAGGGATGCCAATGCCGGTGTCAATGATTTGCCATTGAAGGGATATGTCATCACCCGTATCCGCTAAAGTAGTGCAGCTTAAGCGTATACGGACAGTGCCATTTTGCGAGAATTTGATCGCATTATTGACCAGATTCATCAAAATCTGCGTTATGGCCTGTACCGGTAGTTTAAGGCGCTGACTGTCTCTTAGGCTACAATCATCAAAATCAAGAATAAGTTTGACCGAATGTTTTTGCGCGAAAGCGGATAATATTTCGTGTACGTTTTGGGTTACTTTTATGGGCGACTCGCTAGAGTAGTCGAGCGTTTTTTTGCCTGCCTCCAGCTTCGAAATATCCAGAATATCATTGATAATATTCATCAACAGGGTTGCGCTATGGCGGGCAGTGCTTAGGATGTTTTCTTGTTCAGATGTCAAGTTTGTCCGCGTCACCAGATCAAGCATACCAATGACCCCAGTGAGCGGGGTGCGCAGTTCATGGGTCATATTTGACAGGAAGATGCTTTTGGCTTCATTAGCCTGCTGTGCATGTTCGCGCTCTGCCTGAAGGTTTTGTGTGTATCGCTCCTGATTGCGGACAAACATGTAAGTGACCATAGTCACGAACAGAAACGCCAGGAACAGCCCGGTTCGGTGCCAAAGGGTGGAAGGGGCTTCTCGGCTGACGCCAGCTATTTGCCAACTGCCGTACGGTAATAGCATGGTAGAGGTAACGGCCCTGGCATCTGTGAAGGCTTCCATATCACCGTGCACGGTCTCTCCAGCGGCGCCTTTAGCGTCTTTGCCTTTTATCGCTATGTTCCATCTGTCCGTATCATATGTCATGTCGCGGAACAGGGCATCGGAATCGATGACAACAGAGACAACCCCCCACGGTTTATCTGTTCCGGCATAATATACTGGCAGTCGGGCAATAATACTGTTCCCACCCTGAACCAGATTGACCGGGCCAGCCAGAATGATTTGGTTTGCTTCTAATGCTTCTTGGACAGCTTGATACTGATCAGGGATATCCTTATAAGCGACGCCGATTGCACGCTCATTGCCTTCAACCGGATACATATGCGTTATTATCAGGTCTTTCGCTGCACCAATATTGCGAATGTGGTTCCGGTAGCTCAGCAGGTCTGCTGCAAAGGTAGCGTATCTTTCCTGAGTGATATCTGGGTTTACAGCAATGTAGGATTTCAGGCTGGCGGTCAGTGCCAGATTAGTCGCTATCGCATGTTCCAGCTGTGCCCTGTAGGCGGCGACAGCATCGCTTGTTTCAGCTCTGAGATCTGCTTCATTGTTTTTTTCAATGCTTGAACTGATAAATGCAGCCACAAAGCCGTATAACAAGAGTAATATTATAAATCGATATAGATATCGTTTTTTCAAAATATGGGTCCTGCTGCGAATGGTGCAGATTTGCCTTTGCTTACAGTTTTTTCGGTTAGGTCAGGTAGAATGGTATCTACTTTGAAGAATAGGTGCAAGCGGTACCCTTGGCAATTAACAAATAGAGTACGGGGTTATCTCATCACGGGAAGCGGTAATATCTATGCTGGTATAATGAGGTTTTTTAAAAGTGTAGTAGGCACAAAAAAGGCGGCTGTGAAAGCCGCCTTAATCGAAGAATTATGTCGCTATTGCTTATGCAAGGGCGATTTTGTTACGGCGGCGTGTTGCAACACCAACCATACCAAAGCCAAGGATCAGCATCAGCCAAGTGGCAGGCTCAGGCACTGCGCTGATAGCACTAATAGAGCTGATGTAGTACTGGTTAGCGTTCTGATTTGCATATGCAAAAGTATAGCTATGGTTTACTGAGCCTGAATCGTAACCACCCATCGCCATGTCAGAACCGTTCACGTTGAAGTTATAATCAGTTATAACTTCGTGTGCTGCGTTGCGGAATACAATGTCGTATAGCTGCAATTCTGCTGCTTGTGTACCAGCAGCATCATACCAGAAAGTAAGGGTAAGATTTTCGCCCTGTGTCAGGTTATCGTCGCTGCCTGGAACACACTGATTGGATACAACATTGCCGAAGAAGTCTGTACGGTCACCAATGTTGCTACAAACACCAAGACCGGCATTGCCAGAGTCAAAGTATGCATAGCCGTCACCGTAGGTGGACGATGCACTGAATTCGATATAAATGCCATCAAATTCAAGAATAGTACCGTCCATTTCGGCACGTTCGTTTTTGTTGTTCCACGCGCCAGGTGCGTCCGCACCGTTTGGATCGTCGTTAATAAAGTCAAATGTAACTGCAGCCTGAGATGGCATAGCAAACCCAAGTGCAAGTACTGCTGCTGAAATAAGTTTCCGCATGAAAACCTCCCGTTATTCGCGGTTTATCTACACTATGTTGGGAGCAATCTGCCTAGATTAATGTTCCCGTCGCCCGATAGATTTATTCGTTTATTTGAAGCTAAACTACCTGAGGGGGGTGGGTGAGTCAATCAATATTAACAAAAAGTTAACAAATTGCTTCGATTTGATTGAGTTTGTCGTAAAAATTGCCTATAATGGCACTATAAGGCCCTGAAAGTGTTTCATTTTGGCACGAATCGGGTGGTAAAATACAATCAGGTTAATCGAATCTCAGGCGAGTGTAACCCACAGGAGGGAATAGACATGCCAAGCATGTGTTTAATTGATAAAGACGGGATACCGCAGGTGCGGCGCGGTCCTTCGGCATCATCTGACATTGTGCGTGAGTATCGGGTAAATTCTGTTGATGAACTGCGTCACTGTGAACAGATTGCAAGTGAGCTTTTTGATCGGTTTCAGCATATGAAGCCCCGCGACTTTGCCCAGGCGTTGGATGTGTTAATTACAGTATAGAGAACCAGCATAGCGAATTGTGATGCTACTTTTATAATAATGGCCGCCGAGATGGTGCACGGCAGCCATAATGGGTCGTTTCACTCTTTCTATCTAGTGCTTGTCGTCACTGGAAGTGAAGCACACGGTAGCGTAAAGGCCGCTTATTGCTGTTGCTGCGTACTACCGCAAGGCAGCGATACATTCTACTTCGACGCGTGAATTAAGGGCCAGTCCGCTTGCCGCCAATGCGCTTCTTGCCGGAAAGCTCCCCTTGAAGTACTGGCGGTAAACAGTGTTGAAGGATGCCCATTCTTTAATATCCTGCAGGAAAACGGTACATTTCACCAGGTCGCTGGTATCTAGACCGCGACGTGCCAAAGCTTCCTGAATATTTTTCATGGTTTGGTTGCTTTCAGCGACAATCCCGCCTTCTACAAGCTGGCCGTCCGGGCCGGTGCCAATTTGCCCTGACATGAACAGTAAACCATTCACTTCAACCGATTCAGAGAAGGGATATCCAGATGTGTCCCCAGGTTTTTGGTGAAATTTTACATCTGCGTTTACCGCGCCAGCGGTCAGTGCCGTCGCAAAAAGAGCTGCAGTAAGTTTGTTGGTCAAAGACATAAGATCCCCCGTCTGTAATTTTTGTGCATGACTGCACCATTAAAACCATAGGCAGACTAAACCATACTTCCTGTATGCTTTCATCTGAAATCGTCATGTTTCCGTGCGCTAATGTCTTGACGCATTCTTTCTCTTTTGATAATGAAACTGATAACTATTCGCAATAAGTGATTCGATATAGGACAAGCTATGTACGTTTGCATGTGCAATGGATATACTGATACTGACATCCGCCAGACGGTTCGCGCGGGTGGCGTTCAGAATGCCGAAGAAACTTATAAGGCGCTGGGCAATAATTTTTGCTGTGGCATGTGCCGTGATTGCGCGGAAGGTCTGGTGAGCGAAGAATTGTCAGAGCAGGTCCTGTTGGCGGCAGAATAGTCCGAATAGTATTCCCATTCGTATCAGTAAAGGGAGCAGGGTATTCCCACTCCCAAACCGTATGAGTTATTCGTCGGCTGAAGCGGACTGCAATTGAATGTAATTTTGCAGTCCCATTTTGTCGATCAGGCCAAGCTGTGTTTCCAGATAGTCTATGTGCTCTTCTTCAGAAGACAGAATATCCTTGAATAAATCGCGGGAGACATAGTCTTTCGTTTCTTCACAGTATGCGATAGCAGCTTTCAGGTCTTCATGGGCAGTTTGTTCGATTTTCAGGTCACAAGACAAGATCTCTTCGACATTTTCACCGATCAATAGTTTGCCCAGGTCCTGCAGGTTAGGGAGACCTTCGAGAAATAAAATGCGTTCGATCAGTTCGTCAGCATGTTTCATTTCATCAATGGACTCTTCATATTCCTTTTCGGCCAATTTGGTCATGCCCCAGTCTTTCAGCATGCGGGAATGCAGGAAATATTGATTGATGGCTGTTAGTTCATTTTTCAGAACTATATTCAAATGTTTGATAACGACTTTATCGCCCTTCATGATGCTTCTCCTGCTTTGTAACTGACTGAAAAGTATCTTACCTGTATTTGGGAACAAATCAAATCCACTTGCGCACAACTTGTGACACCTTCTATATGGGGCAAACCGAAATCAGCAGGTCAGATATTTCCATGTCAGAGACAGAGCTTCCAATCCTCTATAGTTTTCGCCGCTGCCCCTATGCCATGCGCGCGCGTATGGCGCTTCTTTGTGCAGGGATCAGGGTGAAACTTCGTGAAGTTCGCTTGAAAGAGAAGCCTTTAGAAATGCTGGAGATCTCTCCCAAAGGCAGCGTGCCGGTTCTGCAGCTGCCGGATGGGCAGGTGATTGATGAAAGTCTGGAGATCATGATATTTGCTGCGGACACTTGTGATAGTCAAAATGAACTGGATGTTCATAGGTGCTTCTCAGAGGATCACTTTAATTTGATCCGGGACAATGACAGCATGTTTGTGCATCACCTGAACCGCTATAAATATGCTTCCTGGCACGATGGGGCTGATCCGATGGAGCACAGAGACAGTGCGCAGATGTATTTACAAGGATTGGAAAATATTCTTATGTCGCAGCCCTACCTGGCGGGTGACCGAATGGGATTTGTTGATGTTGCGATTGCCCCCTTTGTAAGACAGTTTTCTATGCCAGAGCCAAAGTGGTTTGTCGAAATGCCCCAACAACGGGTTGTTGCATGGCTAAATGATTTTGTAACAAGCGAGCTTTTTGCTACTGCTATGGTCAAATATGATCAGTGGACGCCGGACAGCCCGGTTGAATATTTCCCAAAAGATCAATGATACTGCCGCCCAGCGCGGCTTTTACAAATATGTTTTGAATAAAGAAGGACAGATGATGAGCGATAAAAAACTGGCGCGGGTTAAATGGGCGGGTGATATGACTTTCATTGGCGAGTCTCCAAGCGGGCATGCGGTCGTGATGGATTCAGGTTCTGCTGATGGTGGCCGGGATCACGGCATACGCCCCATGGAAATGCTGCTGCTTGGTATGGGCGGCTGCGCCAGTATTGACGTTATCCTGATCTTGAAAAAAGCGCGTCAGAAAGTGGTTGATGCCTGGGTTGATCTTGATGCTGACCGCCGTGAGGAAATGCCGCGCTACTTTAATAAAGTCCACGCCAAATTTACGGTCGTTGGTCATGATCTTGACCCGCGTCATGTTGAACGCGCGATCCAGCTATCCATGGATAAATATTGTTCTGCATCTGCACAGTTGGCAGCACTTGCAGAAATCACGACTGAGTTTGAGATTGTTGAGGCTGAAAAATAAGCCGAAACTATTTTAGTTGCATTCGGTGACGGCACCAGACCCTCTGGTGCCGTTTTTTGTTGGCAGTTTATCAGTGAGGGCGGGTTATTGGCTTGGTAGCAGCCTCCAGCCATTGTCGGGTTTTGCCGTCTACTTCAGGGCTGATTTTCTCCCATACCAGCCGGTGATAATCATTGAGCCAGTCTATTTCCAATCGGGTCATAATAAGCGGGTCAACAAGAGCCAGGTCAATCGGGGCCCATGTTAAATTTTCAAATTCCAGCATCGGTCGTTCTCCGACATTGTCCGATGCAACAATAAGCACCAGATTTTCAATTCTGATACCGTAACTGCCTTCCTTATAATATCCGGGTTCGTTTGATAAAATCATACCTGCTTCAAGCGGCACAGAGGTGCCAAACTTGGCAATGCGCTGTGGCCCTTCATGGACGGCAAGGAAGGACCCTACGCCGTGGCCGGTCCCGTGATCATAATCAAGACCAGCATCCCATAAGGGGCGCCGTGCAATTGCATCGAGCGCCATGCCCGGTGTGCCAATCGGGAAGCGTGTTGTCGCCAGGGCGATATGCCCTTTCAGCACACGGGTGAAGTTTTTCTTCATCTCCCGGGACGGATGCCCCACCGCGAGCGTACGCGTAATATCAGTAGTGCCGTCAAGATACTGTCCGCCACTATCAATTAGAAATAGTTCTCCGAGTCTGATGGGCCGGTTTGTTCTCTCGGTCACGCTATAATGACACAGGGCACCGTTTGGACCAGCTGCAGAGATTGTATCAAAACTAATTCCAGTGATCAGATCACGCTTCTGGCGAAACTCCCACAACTTCTGTGCGGCTTTTAATTCGTCGAGCGTTTCTTTTGGTGCTTCCTCGGCGAACCAGCACAGAAACTCTGCAATAGCAGCACCGTCCCGAATATGAGCACTGCGCGCCCCCATTTGTTCTGTTCGGTTTTTTCTGGCTTTCATCAGGATGCAGGGGTCATCCCCTTTTAGAATAGTTGCACCGCTTTCGCACAGACTTTGATGCACGGCTGAGTTATTTGTTTTTGGGTCAAAAAGTACCGACTTATTGGCCTCTCCGAGTTCTCGCAGGGCAGGATAAAAGTCTGCACGGTCCCGGATGCGAACACGGTTACCCAGATGGGACCGAAGTGTATCGTCTACTTTCTCAGAACTGATAAAAAGGTCGGCTGTTTCATCCTTGTTCAGGATCGCAAAACTTTGTGTAACTGGCGTGTTGCGGACATCATCGCCGCGCATGTTAAAGGCCCATGCAACGCTGTCCAGCATGGTCACAACCGCGCTGTCCGCGCCTGCCTGTTTTATGAGCTGGCCCAGATCAGATCGCTTTTCCTCCGCTGACTGACCACTATAGATATCCGGGTGCGGGTATGCCTTTGCTTGAGGGGCGGAAGGCTGATCATGCCAGATTGCATCAACAGGGTTTTGCGATACTGCCACAAGGGCAATATTTTTGTGCGCAAGCTTATCTGTGGCTTCTTCAACCCAGGGCAGGGTTGCAAGTTCAGGGTCGTAGCCAACCTGACCGCCCTCTTTTACGGTCTCTCTAAGCCACTGCAACAAAGGACGTGCTTCAAAATGATGCCTTTCAAAAAGAGTACCGTCCACTTCATTTGCAACCTGTATAGTATAACGACCATCAACAAATATGGCCGCAGCAGACAGGGTCACTACTGCATTGCCGGCAGAACCTGTGAAGCCACTGATAAATGCAAGGCGTTTGGCATAGTCGCCGACATATTCGCTCATATGTTCATCAGTCAGAGGGATAACGAATGCATCAAGAGACTGTTTTCTTAGCTCTGATCGCAGGGCATCCAGCCGTTTCTGATAGATTGACATATCTTTCCGCTCCACTGACTTCTTGTTGGTTGACTTCCAGCTTCCTATCTAGGCAATTTAGACAAGAATATTTTGCGTTAAATCATATTTCAGGAAAATTCATGGTTCGTCTTTCTGCCCCTGTGTCACCGTTGCCCCCCACTGCCAATAAACATGCCAGCACGGCCGTTTGGCATGGTGAAGAATTGTCTGATAATTATGCGTGGTTGAAAGATCCGGCATATCCAGAGGTTACCCAGTCAGAAATTCTGGACTATCTGAAAGAAGAAAATGCATATTTTTCTGCTGTAATGGACGATAGAAAAGCTTTGACCGAGACACTGTTCAGTGAAATCAAAGGCCGTATCAAGGATGATGATGAAAGTGTTCCGTGGATTGAAGGCGCGTATGAATATCGCTGGGCTTTTGCAAAAGGGGCACAATATAGGTGTTGGTACCGCAGAGAAAAAGACTCAGATAACCCTTGGCAAGTCCTGTTGGATGAAGCAGCAGAAGCTGACGGCAAGGAATTCTTCCGGCTTGGTGATCTGAAAGTCAGCCCAGATGGCCGTCTTGTTGCCTACAGCGCAGACACAAACGGGTCAGAACGCTTCACCATACGCATTAAAAACATCGAAACAGGGAAGCTCCTGGATGATGTGATTGAAGAAACATCCGGGGAAATTTGTTGGCAATCAGACAGCCAGGCGCTGGCTGCGGTTAAGGTATCGCGTGAATGGCGGCCTTATCTGGTTGTTTGTCATGCTTTGGGGGAAGAGGGCGAAACAGCGCTGTTTGAGGAAGCGGACACCGGCTATTTTGTCCATATCGGTCTGACCAGTGACAAGCACCAGCTGTGTATCAGGACCGCTGACCATGTTACCGCAGAAGTTTGGGTTATCCCGGCAGATGATTTTTCTATAACACCCGCATGCCTTTCCCACCGCCAGGCAGGGCACGACTATTATGTGGATCATGACAAGGACGGGTTTTTGATCCGGTCTAACCACGACCATAAGAATTTTGGCCTGTATCGCCCCCAGGGGGACGGGCCGTGGGGCACAGTCCTCGTTGGGGATGATAATTTATACATTCGCGGTATGCACTGTTTCCGTGATTTTATCGCCGTGCAGGAACGGTTTGGTGGCCTTGACCAGATACGGATTATCCGAGGGGACAAGCACAGCCATGTTGATTTCCCGGAAACTGCGTACGAGGCGGAGCTTGGCAACAACAGTGAGTTTGACCAATCCTTTATACGGATAAGCTACACCAGTATGGTGACACCGCCCAGTGTGTTTGACTATAGCCTGGAGACAGATAACCTGACCGTCCGTAAAGAACAGGAAATCCCGTCTGGTTACAATAAGACACAGTATGTGACCGAACGCCTGCTGGTCCCGGCACGGGACGGGGTTAAGGTGCCTGTCAGCCTTGTTTATAAAAAGACTGCAGAAGCAGACAGGCGTTCATTTCCCATGCACCTTTATGGGTACGGTGCGTACGGTCTTGGTATGTCGCCAGCCTTTTCCGCAACACGATTAAGCCTTCTTGATCGTGGTTTTACCTATGCTATCGCGCATATTCGCGGGGGAGACGAATTGGGGTACGGCTGGTACGAAGCCGGGAAGCTGAAAGACCGCACTAACACCTTCAATGATTTTGTCGATGTTGCCCGGTATCTAACGGACAAGGCATATGTCGCAGCGGGTGAGATTACTATATCTGGCGGCAGCGCAGGGGGTGAGTTGATGGGGGCAGTGCTTAATCAGGCGCCTGAATTATTTTGTGGTGCGATGCTGCATGTGCCTTTCGTTGATGTCCTGAATACGATGCTGAACGCTGATTTGCCGCTAACACCGCTGGAATGGCCTGAGTGGGGCAACCCAATCAAGGACAAGGATGCCTTTGATCATATCAAATCCTACTGCCCTTATACGAATATTGAGGCAAAAGAGTATCCGCCAATGATGGTCACAGGCGGGCTGAACGACCCGCGCGTTACCTACTGGGAGCCAGCTAAGTGGACGGCCAAAATGCGGGCCATGAAAACCGATGACAACCTTCTATTGATGAAAATAAATATGGGTGCTGGCCACGGCGGGAAGTCTGGCCGTTTTGACCGGTACCGTGAAGTTGCAGAAGAATATACATTTCTCCTGATGTGTTATGGGATGGACGGCGTATGAATGGTCCAGCACCAGCAGGTACCTACAGTCGCAGCGATATGACACTGCCTTCCGAGGCATTTGAGACGGAGCGGCTGCGCCTGCAGCCAATCTCGTTTGATGACAAAGAAGCATTCTGGCGTATGCGGTCTTCACCAGAGGTAATGCGGTTTATACCTGTGGATGTCGCAACCGATAAAGACGAACTGTTCCGCGAGATAGAGGCAGACTTTGCAAAAGGAGAGCGTTTTAAGTTTTTCTTTGCAGTTTTCTGGAAAAACCCGGACGCGGACCAGTCATCCGAGATGATCGGCTTAGAGATCATGCGGCCGCTTGAAGACGGGACGGGTATGGAAATAGGCTACTGGTTCCTTACAGAAGTTTGGGGGCAGGGCGTCGCGACCGAGGCAACGCGTGCGGTGGCGCAGTACTGTCCGCCACTGATGGGGTTCCCGCGTCAGCATATTATGGCGTCTGTTGCGGTGGGCAATACCGGCAGCCGACGCGTGTTAGAGAAAACAGGACTGGACGTTCGCTATATCTATAAAGAGAACGGTGCCGATGTTTGGTATCTTGAAATGGCAGATCCGGCGCGGGATTGATCCCGCGCTTCCCAGATACAGGGGGTGTTATTGGCCAGAGTTCTGCAGTTGCGCCAAAAGCCCCTGAATGCCGCTCAGATCGTAACCGGCAGCGCCGCCCATAGCGACGAGTTCTTCGGGGTTGCCCGTACCGTTCACCGCTGATCCCATCGCCCAAAGATTACAGGACCGGGTGCCGCTGCGGCAGTAGGCAAGGATTGGCGTTTCTGCTGATGCCAGAATATTCGCTGTTTCTGAAATCAGATCAGGGGTCAGATTGCCACCAGCCATTGGCACATAGTGCCAGGCAAGGCCCGCCTCTGCGGCAGCTTTTGCGATAGTGGCAGAATCCGGTTGTCCGGCCTCCTCGCCGTCCGGGCGATTACAGATGATTGTCTTAAAACCCAGCTCTGCTGCATGTTGGACATCAGCCGGCCCAAGTTGGGGTGAAACAGAGATAGTGTCAGTAACCTTGCGGAATTGGCTCATTGGACCCTCAAAAAAACAATTATTTTTACCGTGCGACCGAATATCGCATTAAATGTTGACGCATCTCAAACTAATTCAGCAACTTTTTTGGCATTAGGGTGTCAGAAAGAAACGGCAACATATGTTGCGCTTAAACTTTGGGAGGCATTTATGCACAAACTTCTTAAATCAATCTCGCTTGTTGCGCTGGCTGCTGGCATGGCTGCGCCGTCTGTTCAGGCCGATGCTGGTGATTGGCTCGTGCGTCTTCGTGCGATCCATGTAGCACCTAGCGAAAGTGCAGAAATTTCTGCGATCGGTGGCGATGCGTCTATTGATACTGCGACTGTTCCTGAACTGGACATCAGCTATTTCCTAACTGATAAAGTTGCAGTTGAGCTGATCCTTGCGACTACCAAGCATAGCCCTGTTGCTATCGACACTGCTGCAGGCGACGTGCCACTTGGTTCTGTTCGTCTGCTGCCACCAACGCTGAATTTCCAGTACCACCCAATGGCTGGTGAAAAGTTCAGCCCATACTTCGGTGCTGGTATCAACTACACTATGTTCTACGATCAGGACGCTACTGGTGATGTTGTAACTCAGATCGATTATGACAACAGCTTTGGTTTCTCTCTGCAGGCTGGTGCAGACATTGAAATCAATGACAAATGGTTCTTCAACGCTGATGTGAAGAAACTGTGGTTGGGAACTGATGTATCAATCAATAACGGCGCCATTAACGCTGACGTTGACATCAACCCATGGATTATCGGTGTAGGTTTCGGCCGCCGCTTCTAAGCCGCAGTATTACAGCGGGGCATTAGAATAATAATGCCATGACAATAAGGCGATCACGCTTCGGTGTGGTCGCCATTTTTCGCCTATCAGGTCCAGTTCTTTGGCGCTTGGCCTGTCTTCCAGCCCGATAATGCGTCCGGCACCAACCCGTACCGCCAGATCGTCCACCGGCCATATGTCTTCGCGGCCCAAGGCGAACATCAAATACATTTGTGCACTCCACCGGCCCAGCCCCTTGACGCTTGTGATCGCATCAATGGCCTCTTCGTCCGCCATATGTGGCAAAGCTTTCAGATCAAGCGGGCCACCGTCAACCGCCTCGGCAAGGGACCTAACGTAGCGAATCTTCTGAAAAGAAAGCCCCGCGCCGCGAAGTGTTTCGTCACTTAGGGCCGGTATTTTGTCTGGTGCCGGGTCGCCTTCCATAAGCGTGGCGACACGGTCAAAAATTGAGGCGGCTGCTTTGACGGACAGTTGCTGTCCGACGATGATACGCAGTAGCGCCGTAAAGCTGTGGTCGGTTCTTCTTTCTACAGGATAGCCAGCATGGTCGAGGGCCGCCCGAATGTGCTTGTCATTTTCGGCAATCGCATCAAGACGGGATTTGATGGCCTCGGATGTTAATGAAAAATCGATCATGCCCTGTCTCCTATGCAGCTTTTATGACCTGTTCCAGTTCTGCGGACCGGATACCATTGTCACTTTTCAGCGTACTGACAATTGATCTGGCCTCCAGGTCGTCCAGCTTGTCATCAATGATACGGATGGCAAGACTGTCCGTACCGGCAACATGTTTGGCCGTGATGGAAACCAACTGGCTGCATGTGGCTTCAAAACGGTTTAACACAGAAATTAAAGTGCCGGGTTTATCCTCGGCAAGAAGAATGAAGTGATTATAACGAAAGGCTTGTCTGCCCATGATGCATAGTTCCTGTTTTCAGAATGTCGTGCGGGTGTGAAAAAGTGCCCCGGTCCCCATTGAGAACCGGGCGGATCATTCGACCCGTCCACATTCGACAAGCTGTCAACAGTGTATTTGCATGCAAATATGTCATGGCGCGGACCATAATGTGGCGTTCAGGTGCAGACAAGACTTAAATGCACAATCAGGTCCGATTGCAGCTAGTTCCCTTATTAGTAAGGGCGGATTTCGCCAGCCAGTCCCCAGGCAATGGTCAAATAGACGGTATAAAAGGCGGCAGCGCACAGGAGAATCAAGTGTAGCGGTACCAGATGTCTTAGCACGCCTTGGGCGCTTGGGGTCCGTCTTGTCAGTGACAGTGCAAAAAAGGCCACGGACAATGTTAGCATAATCCCCACATTCAGCATGATACGCCAGAGGATGATCAGATAGTCTGCGTTTGTTTCATACAGAATATGCGGCAGATATGTTGCTTCCAGATAGACGCCTGTTGAAATGCAAACAGCACCAATGGGGCCAAAGCGTCCAAGTGACCGCCAGCTGCGCCCATCTTGTGAGAAGGCATACACTCCTGCGGTTAACAAAAGCAGCAGCATCCAGGCTGCTGGTTTGACCAGTGTACGGGTATTTCCAAGAAAACCCGCATAGCGGTAGATGTGCCCGTCGAGTTCTATGTACCCGTTTGAGAAACGCACACTGAATATCAGTGTCTGGCCATCTTCTGATGTGAAATAGAGCGGTGCCTGCGTAAAATACCGTTTGGCTTCCTGACCTTGCCTTGTCACTTCAAGACTGCCATCTCCAAGCATCTTTATTTCAAGGGCGGTGTTGGCGACGGCCTGATATTTTTGTCCCAGCCACAGTGAAGGGCTGTCATCCCGAACATAGATGCCAGACAGGCGACTGATGCTTGTGATTTTGTTTGCATCATTTTGTCCGTCTTTTTGTGTGGCACCCGGAAAGACGGAATCCAGCAATTTCCGAGCCTCGTTTTTATACTGATTGTTGTTGCAGATAGCCGGCTGTTGGGTTTGCCGGGACGGGATGAAAACAAAACCTATGCCATCATTCGGTGCCGCGTAAATCAGGGGACCGCGGCAATGAGTAGTATCACCAACCAGCAAAGCGGGATGTCCTTTGATGGTTTCAAGCTGCCCGGCAAACGTCTGGCGGCGTCCCATTGGGTGCATGAACCACTGCGGGGTGGTGATGAATGTCTTAAATAGGTCGCGTGACAGATAGCGGCTACCATTTTGAAGTCGGTTCGTTGCAAGGACAGTTGCAAGCGCGCCCAGACCATCTTCTGTGGTGTACAGGCCAACCGCAGGGGCGAGAAAGGCAGGGTAGTTTGCTCCGTCTATCCGAACCGCATCTGGCCCCAGACCAAGCGGTGCAAGCAGCTCTGCCTGTATCAGGTCCTGAGGGGATTTGCCGGTAATGTTGGATAGTATATAGGCCAACAGTGCGCGGCCAGCAGGGTCGTCATACGGTATGTGCCCCGCTGAACGGGCCTTCGTCATATAGACGTGTGGTTTGTCTTGGCTGGGAGCAGGACCGTTTTCCCGGTACCAGTCAGGTACAACAAAGCCAGCATTAGACAGGAGCAGATGTTTGATCTGTTCCGGTACCTCAAAAGGGTCATCCGCTATCAGGTCAGGGGCGTGGGTCGATACGCGTGCGTCAAGGTCCAGAATGCCTTCATCCGCAAGGCGCAGTGCAATCATTGACCAGACCAGATGCCCAGTGTGCCCCATGGGGACGGGATGGGCTTCGTCTTGTGGTGTCAGGGGGGTTATCGACTGACCGTTAATCAGGATAATAGCGGATTGCGTGGACACGCTGCTGGTTGGAATACTACTGAATGCTTGTCGGGCTTCAATCGGGTCAATGGCGACTGATTGTGCGTGGGCCATGGGCGTAATCAAATGTGCCGAGGTCAACAGCAGGGAAAAGACGCCGGTGCATATCAGTAAAAATTGAAGAAGCCATCTTCGCATTTCCTGTTGCATCCTTTCGTGTTTTCCTGTTTTCTGACCGCCTTTAATTCCTTTGTACTGGAAGGAGGGGGGAATGAATACTTCTAATTTCGTGCCGCTAGAGGGCTTTGAGATGGTTTCAGATGAAGACATGGCGCGTCGTGCGCATGATTTTTTTGAAACAATGAAACGTCGTCGTACGGTCCGCGATTTTTCTGATGCACCTGTTAGCCGGGAAGTGATTGAACAAGCTATCCTGACCGCAGGACGGGCACCTTCAGGTGCAAATAAACAGCCTTGGCATTTTGCGGCGATATCGTCCGCCGATATGAAGTCGAAAATTCGCGAGGCGGCGGAGGAGGAAGAACGTGCTTTCTACGGTGGTCGTGCGTCAGAGACATGGTTGAAGGATCTGGAGGTTTTTGAGACAGATGCCAATAAACCTTTCCTCGAAATTGCCCCGTGGCTGATCGTGGTTTTCCGCGAGCAGTACGGTGTTTCTGAGGATGATGGCTCCCGCACCAATAATTATTATGTGCCGGAAAGCGTTGGTATTGCTTGTGGTTTCCTTCTTGCCAGCTTGCATCAGGCAGGGTTGGCTACGCTTACGCATACGCCGTCTCCGATGAATTTCCTTGGTGAGATTTGTGGGCGTCCGAAAAATGAAAAAGCAACCATGCTAATTGTCACGGGGCGGCCTGCTGACAATTGTAAGGTACCGCCTATTTCCAAAAAGTCATTGGATGAAATATCCTCCTGGCTCTGATGAAACAGGGGCTGGGCAGCACTCATAGGTATGAAAGCACTGCATGTTTGCGGTGCTTTTGACTATCTAGAAAGAGAAGGTAATAGCTGTCCCGGCAATGATCTGATATTTGGACCCGGTTCCCGATGTTACAAGCGGGGAGTTTTTCGCCCCGTTCAGTAATCTGCCGACTGATAAAAGGCTGACGATCCGGGCATTTTCATTCAGTCTATAGCCTGCGACCACGTTTCCGGAGACTTCGGAGAAACCGGCTTTTGCCTCATAAGGAGTGAAGCCGTATTCAGACTGGTCTGATTGTTGTTGTGTAATGCCGAAATTGGTCTGCATCCCTTTTTTATTCATGATTTTCGCACGTGCGCCGACCCCCATGAAAAAGGGGCCTTTCTTCAAAATGCCGTGGCCAACTGTTAGTCTTAGTGTCTGTCCTTGACTTGCGCCCAGTGCCTGCCGGAAGTCAGCATTCAGCAACATTTTTTTTGTGCGGTACTGGATAAAACCACCCACTTCGACTGTGTCGCTGATGTTACCCAATCCGCGAAGGGCTTTATTCTGGCTCTCGCTGCGGCCAAACCGGTAATTAATAAGGGGGCCGGCTTCAAAATGGCCTCGGCTGATAGCGGTGTAGGAAAGCTTGGTGCCGTTAAGACGCCAAACGTCTTTATATTTAACTTCCAGGATTGGCAGAAAACGCAGGCGGTAATTATCCGAGCCGACATAATCAGGCGTAAATCCTGTGCCAATGCCTAGCCGGAATGAAAAATCCTCTTTGGGGAAGCCTTCAGGCCAAAGAATTTCGAGGCCTTCCTGCACTGCCTCTACGGCGCTTTCAACTCGGTCACTAATATCAATCGGCTGGGAGGTTGCGTGCGCAGTTCCCACCGACCAGATGGTTGAAAGCAGGGCAGCAATGCCCGCACTGTACAATAGCGACTGTTTTTTCTTACCCATTTCCTTTTCCCGCATTTTCGACGCCGAAGCGGCGATGCCCGTGAACCTGCGTGAAACCCACTGACAATGATTTTGCAGGAAAAAGGTAAAAGTGCGGCAAAAGGATGCCTAAAATTGTCCAGAGACGTTAAGGTTTCTGCAAGGAAAAGACGCGCTGTTTATAATGTAGGACGCAGGATAGGCGGGCAGGTGCCTGTAGTTGCTAGCGCACAAGCCACCAGAAACGCCACATTTGTAATACCCAGGATACCGCCGTTCCGACCAGCATGCCTGTCATTAGTCCTGTCATCCCCCATTCAAGGGTAATGGCAAGAATATAGCAAACCGGTAGCATCACAATACCAAAGGAAAATGCCTGCAATGCCGTAGGCCACCAGGTTTCCCGCAGGCCGCGCAGGCTGCTGGAGATAACCATCTGGGCACTGTCAAACACCATGCCGATTGTGACAATGGTTGCCAGTGGTACAAGAAGGGCGATTACCCGTTCGTCGTCTGTGAAAATGCCCAGCACGGGTTCCATGAACAGATAGATAATTACCGCAAAAAGCCCTGCTATCAGCAGATTCAGGACCGTACCGGACATGGCAGCAAGAATGGTATCCCAGCGGTCCCGTCGGGAAAAGGTGATGCCGACACGCACACTGCTTGCCACACCGATGCCGATTGCAATCATCAGCGGTATCCCTAGCACCTGATACACCACACCGTGCCCGGCCAGTGTAACGGTGCCAAGCCAGCCCGCGAAAACGGCCAGTGCACCAAACGCAAGGACTTCTGCCGCCAGGGAAACAGCAGCCGCGTATCCCATCATGCGCTGGTCTTTCCAATCGCGCCATTTCTGTCCGTGCGGATTTCTGACATGGAATTGTCTCAAACTCGGTGCCCACCAGACATAGGCCATGGCAGCGAGTGCCATAAACCAGCGCACGCCGGTGGATGCCCATGCAGCACCAGCCGCGCCCATTTCCGTGAAACCGAAATGACCATAGATCAAGGTATAGTCCAAAATGAGGTTCACGATATTGGCGCCGATCATGACATAGAAACCAATGTCGGTTCTTTTGACCCCTTCAAGGAACATGGTGCAGGCAATGAACAACATATGACCGGGCAGGCCAAGTGCCATGATGCGGATCAACCTACCCCCTTCGCGGACATTTTCTTCGGGCTGGCCAAGCAGGGTTAGCCAGAATTCGGTTGGCCAGACAATGATCATGGCCCCTACACCAAACAAAATGGCGAATGGCAGGCTTCTGCGCCAGACACGGCCACATTCTTCAAAGTCGTCAGCCCCGAAAGCATTCGCCGCATACACCAGAATACTGGACATCAAACCAAGACCAACAACCAGCGCAAACATAATCACCGACTGGTTCGCAAGGTTCAGCCATGCCAGATGCTTGGTCGCATAGTGCCCAACCAGCGCCGTGTCGACCATACCAATGGTGACAATGCCGATACGCATCATGACGGCCGGTGCAGCAAGACGCACCAGTTCACTGAAATGGCGCGTTAGCCTTTCAGCCAGCCAGCGCGGCGACAGGTTTTCTTCTTTGGTCCACTGCACAGTTGTTGCCTTCTGGTGAAACGTAGACAGGTGACAATTGCCCTGCCATGAAATACAGTGAATTGTCATGCCTCAAAAAGCATGGCTATACAAATACTATCTGTGAGGGGGGAAACTTTGTCAGATTCAGTATCATCATCAACCGCGCCGTTGGTGCGTGGTCCATATCCGGAATTATCGCCGCATGCGGTCGTTGTTGGATATTTCCTTGGGGCGATCATTGCATTGTCAATTGGCTATGCTTCTTTGACACTCGGGTTTTCTATCGAAGGGTCGGAATTGGCTGCTATTTTGGGTTTTGGCATCCTGCGCGGTATTCTGAAACGCCGGTCGATCGTGGAAAACAATGTCACGCAAACGGTCGCCAGCGCGGTGAATGGTGCATCGTCCGGTATGATGTTCTCGGTGCCAGCCATCTTCATTCTTGGGTACGGGACTGATTTTGATCCCGTGGTGCTGACGTTCGGTGCCATTGCCGGGGCTTTCCTTGGGATTGCCTTTATCATCCCGCTTCGTAAACAGATGATTGATTATGAACGCCTGACGTACCCGGGCGGTGTCGCAGTGGCGTCGATCCTGAAATCACCGGGGGCTGGTGTTGAAAAGGCGAAGCTTTTATTGGGCGCGATGGTGATATCGGGGGCCGTACATCTGGTCACGCAGATGACGGGCTATGATAATCTGCCACTGTTTGAGATGATAGGAATGCCGGAATATTTCAATGGTGTCTGGTATTTGTCGTTAATGACCGCAGGGGTCGGCTTTATCGCTGGCCGGGGCGGCTTGGCCTTTATTATCGGCGGCTATCTCTGTTACTGGTTTTTGGCACCGATGCTTGATCTGACCTCGCTCTTGCCTGTTACCGCAGAAGGGATGACGGTCACAAGTCCCGGGGCGCTGCGTCAACTGCTGTTCCAGCCAGTGGGTATTGGTATGCTAATCGGCGGTGCTGTTGTGGGGGTTTTATTTGCCTTCCCGCTAATCACCAGTGCGGTCCGGTCAATGCAGTCTGCCTCCAGTTCCGGCAGTAGCATGAGCCGGGATGAACTGCCGATCAAGATGCTCTATTTCGCGATTGCGGGGGCGACCCTTCTTTTGATGATGATGGCTGTTACCAGTGCTGAGCAGGTTGGCTGGACGCGCGGTATCATGATGGGCGTTCTGGGTACCCTGTGGATATGGATGGCGGGTATCATCCTGTCCGAAGCCATTGGTCGCACCAATTGGTCGCCGCTTTCCGGGATGACACTGGTTGCGGTAACGCTTTTGATCATTATCACACAAAGCTTTGGCGGTATGGACAAGCCGCAGGCGATTGTCGCGGCCATCACTGTTGGGGCGGCGACATGCGTTGCCATGAGCCAGGCGACCGATCTGATGCTTGATCTGAAAACCGGGTATCTGGTTGGTGCAACACCGCGGATGCAGCAGATGGGCCAATTCTTTGGCGCTTGGTTGGGGCCGATCCTGATTATCGGGCTTATTTATATTCTGCACGATGCCTATGTGCTGGGATCGGATAAATTACCGGCACCACAAGGCAAGGTTCTGGCGTCCATGGTCGATGGTATTCTGGGCGGTAATGTACCGGTCGAAAAATACCTGGCGGGCGCGGCGCTTGGCGGTTTGTTGTCGGCAATGCAGGGCGGCCTTGGTATCACGGTCGGTCTAGGCTTTTATCTGCCGTTCAATATTGTGCTGACCTATTCGCTTGGGACACTGGCCCGCGAAATTGCGGACCGGAAAAAAGGGAAGAACTGGTCTGACAATAAAGGTATTCCAATCGCAGCAGGGTTGATCGTCGGGGAAGCGCTCGTCGGTGTTGGTTTTGCCGTTTATCTGATAGCCAATTCATAAAGGGAGACAGACAATGATATTTTTTGCACGCATGCTGGTTGTTCTCTCTTTTGTTGGCGGGGCATTTCTGGCGTCTCTGGATCAGTATAGTATGACCTGGGAAGCCTTTATTCCGGTGATGGTAGCCGGTGTGATTGGTCTTGTGCTCCTGAAAAAGCTTGAAGGGGCGGCAGCCCGGTCTGATGATAGGCTGACCCAGCACCGAACGGACCTGGAAGAAAGCCTGGGTAACATTGTACGGAATTTAGAAGACCTGAACGGTAGGAAAGACAAGGTTCCCACCTATGATATGCGGTTTGAGATTGACAAAATCTTCCGCGAGGATCTGATGCGTTTTGCAGATGCACGGGAAAGTATGAAGCATCTGTTTGGGTTGCAGCATTATGCGGATATCATGTCCAGCTTTGCTGCGGGGGAGCGGTATATCAACCGGGTTTGGTCGGCTTCAACGGACGGCTATGTTGACGAAGTGTTGATGTATGTGGAAAAGGCCTTGTACCAATTCCATCATGCCGCAGAAGAATTTGAAAAAGCGACTGCTGAGCAGTCTGTAACTGCATAGAGAAGAGAGATTATGAAAAAACTTCACGCGAAACTGGCGGCAACACTTGCTGCATCCACCCTTCTTGCAAGCGGCGCACTGGCGGGTGACATATTGCTGACCGCGGATGCCATGATTGATACGGCTAATGGCAAGTTGATCAATAATCCGGCAGTGCTTATTCGTGATAATCGGATTGTAAAGGTCGGCACAAAAGGTTCTTTGTCTGCACCGGAAGGGGCAGAGACGATCAATCTTGATGGTCAGACTATTATGCCGGGCTTTATGGATATGCATGTCCATCTATCGTCTGCCATGGAAGGCGTGCCGTTCCTGGAGGAAATGCTGCTTTCTGTTCCGCGTCAAACAATCAATGCCGTAACCAATGCAGAACGCACCTTGATGGCAGGTTTTACATCCGTGCGGGATGTGGGTGCGTCTGGCTATTCAGTTATTAATGTTCGTAATGCTATCAATGACGGGCAACTTGACGGACCGCGCATCTGGGCTACTGGGCCTGCTCTGGGCGTTACAGGGGGGCACTGCGATAATAACTTTTATCCGCCAGAGATGAAGTTTGAAAGCGAAGGTGTTGCCAACGGCCCCTGGGAGATCAAAGCCAAGATCCGCGAGAACATTAAATATGGTGCCAATGCTGTAAAATTCTGTGCAACGGGCGGCGTCTTTTCCCGCGGTACCAAAGTGGGGGCAATTCAATATACGCTTGAAGAAATGAAGTCGATTGTCCAAGAAGGGCATCACCGCGATCTTGTGGTTGCGGCACATGCGCACGGCACCGAAGGTATCAAAACGGCTATTCTGGCCGGTGTTGACAGCATTGAACATGCCAGCATTCTGGATGACGAAACAATTAAACTGGCTAAGAAGCACGGCACGTATTTCTCAATGGACATTTATAATACTGAATATACGCAGTCACAGGGGCGTGCGAATGGGGTCCCCGAAGAAAATCTGCAAAAAGATGCTGCCATTGCACAAATCCAGCGGGACGGGTTTTCTGCGGCTGTAAAAGCAGGTGTCAAAATGGTCTTTGGGTCCGATGCGGCGATTTATCCACATGGTCGTAATGCGGAACAGTTTGAGCGTATGGTCCGTTTTGGTATGACAGAAATGCAGGCTTTGCAGGCGGCAACCATTAATGCGGCGACTTTGATGAAAAGTGATGACCTCGGATCCATCGAAGAAGGAAATTTTGCGGATATTGTCGCGGTGCAAGGCAATCCGCTTGAAGATATCACGCTGACTGAAAAAGTGTCTTTCGTCATGAAAGACGGTGTTGTGTACAAAAAATAGATGGGATCATTTATGAATCTGAATAAACGGGATTTGTTTAAACTTGCCGGTAGCGCTCTTGGGGCTGCCGCTGTTGGCAGCATATCAGCGGCGAGTGCAAGCGCGTCAGAGCAGGATACGCTGACTGATATTACCGGTGATGTTTCCCCGATTAGCAGAGAGGAAAGGCTGGCCCGTGTTGCGCGGGCGCAGGCACTGATGCAGCAGCAGGGCATTGATGCCATTCTTCTGGAACCCGGATCAGCAATGCTCTATTTCACCGGCATACGCTGGTGGCGGTCAGAGCGGTTGACTGCTGTTGTTATCCCGCGTGAGGGGGATATTGGTGTCGTCACGCCTTTTTTCGAGGAACCGAGTGTCCGGGAAAGCATGACTTTCGGGGACGATGTGCGGCCCTGGCATGAGCATGAAAGTCCCTTCAAACAGGTCGCCTCCATTCTAAAAGATCGAGGGATTGTCGACGGCAAACTTGGGCTTGAAGATACCGTGCGGTATTTTGTCGTCGATGGTCTGAAAAAAGATGCTCCTGGGCATTCTATCGTGTCTGCTTTACCGATTACGCTGGGGTGTCGGATGTTTAAGTCTGCCCACGAATTGACCTTGATGCGCAAAGCAAACGAGATCACGCTGCGTGCGTACGGAGAAGTTTGGGACAAGCTGGATAAAGGGATGACCCCGGCAGACGTGAACGACCTGATGCGGTCGGCGCAAGCTGCGCTTGGAGGACAGGGTATCTGGAATATGGCTTTGTTTGGTGAAGCCAGTGCCTATCCGCACGGCACTTCGCAACCGCAGGAAATCAAGGATGGGCAGATTGTCCTGATGGACTGTGGCTGTAACGTCCATGGGTATCAGTCTGATATTTCCCGGACTTTTGTGTATGGGGAGCCGTCCAAACGCCAGCGTGAGGTCTGGAACAATGTACGTAAAGGCCAGCAGATTGCCTTTGAGAAGGCGCAAATTGGAACCCCGGCGGGCCAGGTTGATGATGCCGTTCGCGCCTATTATGAAACTTTGGGATACGGACCGGGCTATAAGACGCCGGGCCTAAGCCACCGTACCGGTCACGGGATTGGTATGGATGGCCACGAAAGTGTGAATTTCGTCCACGGAGAAACCACAAAACTGGCAACGGGCATGTGTTTCTCTAACGAGCCTGGTATCTATATCTTTGGTGAGTTTGGCGTGCGGCTGGAGGACTGTATCTATATGACTGATACGGGGCCGAAATGGTTCACAACGCCACCGGGTAGCCTTGATGATCCAGTTGGATCCATGGGCGCCTAATAGACTGCTTGCTCTCCCTTAATTTCCCCGTTAGGCTCCTTTTCGGGGAAAGGGGGAGCTATGGAAAACTCTTCTGCTAAGAAGGCCATCGGGTTTTGGGGTGGCTGGGGCCTTGTCGTTGGTGGCACGATTGGGTCTGGTATATTTATGCTGCCTTCTGTTATGGCGCCGTATGGCCTTCTTGGGATGGGGGGCTGGATACTGTGCGGTATCGGCGCACTATTACTTTCATTAATGTTGGCTGATTTATCCAGCAGGCTTCCAAAAATTGGGGGGCCTTATGCGTATGCACGTGCTGGGTTCGGTGATTTTATCGGATTCTGGGTCGGCTGGGGCTACTGGATATCCTTATGGTCCGCGTTGGCGGCCATTGCCATTGCGTGTGTTGGGTATCTTGGTTTCTTCATACCAGTTCTTTCGAGCGACCCTTTTGCTGGCCTGATCGCCACCCTTGCGATTGTTTGGGGATTGACCTTCCTTAATTTGTGGTCGGTTGAGGGTGCAAGCTTGTTACAGCTTCTGACGACAATCCTGAAAATTTTACCTTTGTTGTTGATCGCCGTGATGGGGTTTAGCATGGGATCGGTAGATAATATGCCCGATTTCAACCCTAGTGGTGGGTCCTATGTGTCGGTTCTGGCAACCAGTGTTACACTGTTGATGTGGGCGTTTGTCGGTCTGGAGGGGGGTACGGTTCCCGCCGACGATATGGAAGGACCGGACAAAACCATCCCTAAAATATTGATCGCCGGGACATTGACGGTTCTCGGTGTTTATCTGGTGTCCTTTGTCGGCGTGATGCTCTTGATGCCCGCCGAAGACCTTGCCGCGTCATCTTCGCCATTTGCGGATGCTGGCCTGATTGCGCTTGGTCCTGTAGGGGCTGCGATCATTGCCGTGGGCGCAATTGTTTCAACTTTTGGCGCGACAAATGCCCAGGTTTTATTCTCGGGCCAGATTGTGCGGGCGATGGCGCTGGACGGGTTGTTTCCCAAAAAGGCCGGGGCGCTTTCCAGCCGTGGTACGCCGGTGTATGCCCTTCTGATATCTGCGACTCTTGCCAGTATTCTGGCCGCGATGAATTACACCAAGGGACTGGTTGATGCTTTCGTGTTTATGGCGCTTTTGTCGACGTTGACGACTTTAATCCCTTTGGCGTTTGCAGCCGTGGCAGATTTAAGGCTTTTGCAGGAAGAAGGAAGCAGCAGGAAAAGGTTTCGTGCCGGTATGGTTGCTTTGCTGGCATTTTTCTATAGCCTCTTGGTAATTTACGGAGCGGGGGAAGAAACTGTTTTTTATGGTTTCCTGCTCCTGATGTCGGCCATGCCAGTGTATGTCCTGGTGAAAAAGAAAAGTAAGGTTCAGTATGAGTAAGTTTAACGAATATAGTCAGATAGAGGTTATGGCGGTCCGTAATGGTCAGGATAGCTTCAAGGATGAAGCGCGACTGGACCGGGATTGGGAGGTTTTGCGCTTTCACAGCAGGCCAATGCTGGATGAGGCTATCAAGGAGCATGCTGCGCTTCGCTATCAGCTTCGCAATCAGGGTGTAAAGTTACTATCGCTTCCGGCGGATGAAGATCTGACACTGGATAGCATTTATGTACGGGACGCCCTCCTGGTATCGCCGAAGGGCTTGATTGTTTGTAATATGGGACGCAAAAGTCGCCGCCCGGAAGCAAGGATAAATGCCGAAGCACTTCAGAAACATGGCTATCAGGTTGCAGGCGAAATCACGGCCCCCGGCACGCTTGAAGGTGGTGATTTTATCTGGATTGACGAACGGTCCGCAGCAGTCGGGCGGGGTCCCCGCACGAATGATGAGGGTATCAAACAGTTAGCTGATATTTTAGGCAAGGATGTTGATCTGCATGTGGTTGACCTGCCCAGTCCGGACCATCCCGACGATGTGTTGCATTTGATGTCTATTATCTCCCCTGTGGATAAGGACTTGGCTGTGGTTTACAGGCCTTGGCTGACAGAGGCGTTTGCAGACTGGTTACAGGATCGCGGCATCCTTTTTGTTGAGGTGCCAGATGATGAGTTCCTTGCGATGGGCTGTAATGTCCTAGCTGTTGCGCCGCGCAAGGTAATTATGCTGGATGAATTGCCGCGTACGAAGGCCAGATTGGAAGCGGCGGGCTGTGATGTTATGATATATAAGGGTGATGAAATCAGCAGGAAAGGCGAAGGCGGTCCAACCTGTCTTACGCGTCCATTGCTGCGGAGGTAACAATGCATGATGTTCTGAAGTATGAAAGCCTGCCTGCCTGGACATATACCAGCCAGCATTTTTTCGAACTGGAAGCAGAAGAACTGTTTCGTAAAAACTGGCAACTGGTTTGCCATACGTCAGATATCCCAAATGCTGGCGACTATTTCACCTTTGATTTTGTGGGGGAGCATGTCTTTGTCATACGGGATGATAAGGGTAGTATTAGTGGGTATCATAATGTCTGCAGGCACCGTGCTGCCCGGTTGCTGGATGGCCCGTCAGGTAATACCAAAGGCAGGATAACATGTCCGTACCATGCCTGGGGCTATGGCTTGGATGGCTGTTTGAAGGCTGTTCCTTATAAAGATCAATTTGTCGGGCTTGATGAAACGCGGCTTGGTTTGGTGCCGGTAGAGGTAGAGCTATTTCTTGGTTTCATTTTCATTCGCATAAAAGGGGACGGCCCCAGTGTAGCGGATCAATTTGTCCCCGCGTTAGAGGATCTTGCGCCCTACCGGTTTGAAGAGTTGCAGCCGCTTGGACGGGTAACCATGCGGCCTCGTCAAGTAAACTGGAAACAGGTGGCAGATAATTATGTGGATGCACTGCATATCCCTGTTGCACACCCGGGGCTGACCAGTTTGATGGGTAACAGCTACGGACTGGAAGTTGTTGGCGGCTTGCATAAAATGTGGGGGGATGTTCGAACCATACGGGGGCAAGGGCCTAGTGTCAGAATGTACCGGGAAATTTTGCCTGACATGGACCATTTGCCAGACAGTAAGAAACATCACTGGCTTTATTACCGGATGTGGCCAGCTCTTGCATTTGACATCTATCCTGAGCAGGTTGATTTCATGCAGTTTATCCCAATCAGTGCCACAGAAACCATGATACGGGAGATACCTTATGGACTACCGGATGACCGCCGGGAGGTGAAAGCTGCGCGCTATTTGAACTGGCGGATAAATCGTGAGGTAAACCGGGAGGATACAGAGCTGATTATTCGGGTACAGGAAGGCATGCAGTCTTCTGCCTTTACCTCAGGCCCACTGGCAAAGACAGAGACCTGCCTTTTGGATAGCGCGCGCCAGATGCGGGATGCTCTTCCTGTGGCATCATCACGTCTGGAGCCCGCTGGGCCATATGAGAAAGATGGCTAAAACAAAAAGCCCGCCACAAAAGCATTGATATCATGTATGCTTTGTGAATATTTATCGTTAATATTTTGGTAAGGATTTGCCTAAAATAGTTATATATGCTTGTTTAACTGCAATTTATTATTTTGAAGCATTAAATATGGTAGGGCTTGAGTTGGGGGGTGGAACTAAAAAATATTCTCCTTATGTGATTGCTGCTGATCCTCTATCCGGGGGATGGGGCCCAATTGTTCATTTGGCGACATTATCAGCGCGTATGCTGGATGCTGAATTGCTTCTTTCTCGAGAACCTACAATCCGTCTTTTAAAACAGACCCGTAAACTGCGAAGTTTATTGTCACGGAAGCGCATTGATGACGGCAGGCCGGCTTTAATCATTGCCCGCTCTATTGGGGATGTAGCTTTATTGGCGGATATCCCGGATTGGCGCAGTTCACTTGGACACGTTGCAGTCTGGATCATTGATAGTTTTTGGCATTCTTCCAAAATGCCGCATTCTGTTTTTAGAAATTTTGATCAGATTTACGTTTCTTCACGGGATGACTGTGCGTATTTCTCCGCTTTGGCAGACTGTCCGGTTGATGTATTGCCCTGGGGAACTGATGCGCTTGATACTGGGTCGGCAGCATGTGAGAGGGAAAAAGATCTTTTATGCCTGGGGCGTATGCCAGCGGGCTGGGGTAAGGCAGAGACGGCACGGGAACAACTTTCTAATCGGGGCTTTCAGATGGAGATGCCGCCTCCTCCACCAGGCAAAACCGGGAAAGGGAATGGACAGTCTGTAACCTCGGAAAGGCATATAGCTCTGATGCAGTCCTATTGCCGGTCGAAAATTTCAGTGGCTCATAACAATGTATTTGCGCCGTCAACTTATACACATGCTACGCGGGAATATATGACGGCCCGTTGGACAGACGCGCTTGCTGCGGGGTGTCTGGTTCTTGGTATGCCGCCCTGGAAAGATCCGGAGTTTGCAGAGCTGTATCCAGAAGAAGGGTTGATTGAAACACCCGCTGCTACGCTTGAGGAACTGGCACCGGTGCTGCGGTCCGAACTTGATGCACTTGACCCGTCATTGCATATGCGGTTACATCGCATCGCGCTTGAACGGTTCGATTGGCGTCACCGGCTTTTAAAAGTCGCCGATGATATGAAAATCGAAGCCGCACCCCTGAAGGCTGATCTGGAACGTCTGCGATGTCGGGTGAAGGAATTGGCCTCGGCCTAATCAGAATGTTCTGCCCTGTCTAGCTTGGCCCTGCATTTTGACTATGGGGTCTTGTATAGATTTTAAAAGGGAGGGACAGATGAAATCCACCGCATATTTATTCGGACTGGGCCTTTTAGCCACAGTTAGCCAGAGTGCTACAGCCATCGAGCTGATGCCGGAAACGTTAAAATCACAGGTGGCAGGCTACAAGGCTGCATTCACGTGCAGCGCAACTTTTAACGCCCGCAAGCCGGTAGAAATGATCAATGCCGATGAGCTAAGTGGCATCAGACCTGATTACCGCGAAATCTTTGCTGAATTACCGGACGCTGAAATCCACGCGGAAGAAAAATATGTTTCTGCCTGGTACAGTGACGATATGCCGCCCCGTTACGCCGTTTGGCGTCCTGGTCTTGGGTGCAGTCAGTTGCCGCCTGGTGCTGATCTGTCTATGCGGAACCAGATCGCAGGCGCGGACGGTATAATTGGCATGCGCACGAAGGATATAAAACCGTGGCCATTTGGCGATGGTATTCCAGAAGCAGACAGCACGGGGGCAAGTGAGGCGCTGAAAGCTGTGATTAATGCTGCTTTTACCACAGATAGGTACGGAGATCCGTCTGTCATGTCGGCTGCACTGGTTACCACGCCTGATCGGTTGCTGATTGAACAATATAAGGAAGGCTATACCCCCTTTACATCGCAGCGCACATGGTCAACAGCAAAGTCAATTGCGGCGACGGTTGTTGGGATAGCGGTCCAAAAGGGTATTGCAGATGTCAAAGCCCCTGCAAACATTCCGGAATGGACATCGCCCGCAGACCCGCGCCGGCAGATTACGCTGGAACACTTGCTGCATATGGCATCAGGACTGGATAGCACTGTTGCAGGCAACCGCACTAGTTTTGTATATTTTGGTGGCGGGCTGGTAACCGACAATGCCACAGAGAAGATGCTGGAAGCCCGGCCGGGTACGCGCTGGAAGTATGCCAATAATGATACAATGCTGGCTGTTCGCAGTATCAAGGCATCTCTGGGCGATGATACAGATGCCATGCTGCGGTTCCCTTTTGATAATCTTTTCTGGAAAATTGGGATGTATAACACCGCACCTGAAACGGACTGGCAGGGCAATTTTGTTATGTCCAGTCAGGTTTGGACCACTTCCCGTGATTTGGCGCGTCTGGGTATCCTGTATTTGAATGATGGTGTGTGGCGGGGCGAACGTCTGCTGCCGGAAGGCTGGCGCGACTATGTCAGCACCGAAGCACCGGTACAGCCCCCTCATTACACAGAGGACGGGAAACCACGCGCAGGCTACGGTGCCCAGTTTTGGCTATATCCTAGTCGTTTCCCGGGAATGCCGGACGATGCGTTTACATCCGCTGGCAACAGAGGACAATTTATGATGGTCATTCCGTCTCGAAATCTGGTGATTATCAGACGAGGCTACGATAGCGCGACGGGGCAGCGGTTTGATATTGCAAAATTCTCCGCAGATATTCTTGAGGCGCTAGATTCTAAATAGGCCGTTTATTGCGGACATTATTTAAATAGTAAAAGCCGCCCTTGATTTGTTTGTCAGGGGCGGCTTATTCATGTGAAAACCGGGTCTTACCGCTTTATTTTTTTGGACCAGCTATCAATAGCCACGGAAATTTTCTGGGTGTCGTCATTGATTGTACGCTCGAAATGCTCGTCATAGTCTTTGCCTTCCCGGCGTGCAGCATCAATGCGGTCATTCAATTCTTTTACCTGTTGTAGCAGGTCATCATATTCCTGTTTGAAAGAGGCGCCTTCCGGGCTGTCAAAGGCCGGATGGTCATTATGGTCTTCAAGCAGTTTTTCTTTGGTACGCAGCCCCTCGGCCAGCGCATGGAGAAAGTCAGTCATACGGGTGTCCTTTCCTTCTTATGGTATTTTTATACACTAAATAGTAGATGGTTTGAAGAAAACCCTTGTCATTTCCACCGAATTTGCCAAAAAACAATATAATGTTAATCATTAAAAATAGGTGGGTGGTGATATGTCGGGTGATGTTGTGTCTGAAGTTCCGAAGGTTCCTCGTGATAAGGAAAATGATTACACGAACGATATGGCGGCAAAGCGTCGGTCCTTCATGCAGCAAGTATCTGGTGCTGAACTATCCCATGTTGGCAGCGGTTCTGTAGACCCTGCAACATTGCCTGGCAATATTGAAAACTATATGGGCGTTGCGCAGGTTCCCATTGGTTTGGCGGGCCCGCTGCGGATAGAGGGCGAGTATGCGAAGGGCGATTTTTACATTCCTCTTGCGACAACTGAAGGAACACTGGTTGCCAGTTATAACCGCGGCATGCGTCTGTTGTCTGAAATGGGCGGTGTGAAAACAACGATTGCCGAAAGATATATGCAGCGCGCGCCAGTGTTTCACTGCGAAGACGCCCGGGGCGCACGTAATCTGGGGAACTGGATTGAGGCGCGGTTTGATGCCATTAAGGCACAGGCGGAGACGACCACAAGTGTTGGCAAATTGGTAAAAATTCAGCAGTGGTGTGTGGGACGCATGCTGTACCTGCGTTTCAATTATACGACCGGCGATGCTGCTGGTCAGAATATGAGTGGCAAGGCAACCCAGGCTGCCTGTGAATGGATTGTAAGCACGTATGACCTTCCAACACGCTATACATTATCCGGTGCCATAGATACCGATAAAAAGCATTCCCATATGAACATGCTGCATTCACGCGGGGCGCGTGTTATCGCAGAAGCAGTGATACCAAAAGAGCTGATTGAACAGCGTATGGGCACGACGGCGGCTGCCCTGTTTCGGGCACGGCTTGTGTCGTCCGCGGGCGGTATGTTGGCGGGTACGGCAAATAACGGCATGCATTCGGCAAATGGGCTCACTGCTCTTTTTATCGCAACAGGGCAGGACGCGGCCAATATCGCAGAATCTCATGCCGCGATCACATATGCCGATCTTCTTGATAACGGAGATATATACTGGTCCATCACAATTCCGTCTTTGATCGTTGCGACATATGGGGGCGGTACCGGTCTTGCAACACAGCGTGAATGCTTGGAAATGCTAGGGTGTTACGGTGCGGATAAGGTCCAAAAATTTATCGAAATCTGTGCGGCAACGGTGCTGGCCGGTGAAATATCTCTTGCCAGCGCGGTGGTTGCAGGTGACTGGGTGGATGCTCATGATAAACTTGGTCGTAACCGTCCCTGATGAAGGGTGAAGACTTGCTCGCCGTCTGAGTTTAGTGCGTGTTTTCCCGGTGGTAATCAGTCATCACTCGTGGCACTATAAACGCAGAATTTCAGAAGAGGCAGTATGCGCGAATTGGAACTTAGGCTGGCACTTGTCTGTTATGGCGGTGCATCCCTTGCGGTTTACATGAATGGTATTTCTAATGAAATACTGAAGCTTGTTCGGGCATCCCGGGCATTTCATGATTCTGACATGGGCACGGAAGAGCGCTTTCAGAAATATCCTGAAGTTGACACAGAGCGCCTGTATGCCGAACTGCTGGAAGCATTGGCGCCACAGGTTAAGCTGCGTGTGATCGTGGATGTTGTGTCCGGTGCATCAGCTGGTGGCATTAACGGCATATTCCTGTCACGGGCACTCGCGCACGATCTCTCGTTGGCACCCCTTCGCCATATGTGGCTGAATTTGGGGGATATTGAACAATTAATGGATCAGGACACGTTGGCCGGTAAATGGAGCAAGTTTTACCTCTATCCGCTGTTTTATCTGTTCAAGCGTCGTATCCATGCCCTTTCTCAGGGTGATCCCGAGATGGAAAACAAACTGATGCGGTTTGTCCGGTCGAGGTGGTTTCAGCCGCCTTTTTCAGGGAAGGTTATGCTGGGGTGGATGCTTGATGCCTGTACGAACATGGGGAAAGCGGAAACCTGCAACAGTTTGTTGCCCCCTGGTCATAAGCTTGATCTCTTTGTCAGTCTGACAAATTTCTTTGGCCAACGGCGATCTTTAAGTCTGCATGACCCTGATCAGGTTACAGAGCACCAGCACGGTCTAACGGCGAAGTTTTCCTACAGACGGCAGGCAGATGGTACAGAATGGTCAGAACTGAATGATGACCATATAGCGGGGCTTGGATTTGTGGCACGGGCGACCTCGTCTTTTCCTGGGGCCTTTCCGCCTGTTCGGTTGAAAGATCTGGCCGAAACACTGAAGGAAAGAGGTCAAACATGGGATGGACGCGATACATTTATCGCTCATAATTTTCCAGCGTTTGTGGACGATACAGACACATTGTTTGATATGTCGTTTATTGATGGCGGGGTGACCAATAATAAACCATTCGCTTCCGCAATTCAGGCCATTTATGAACGCCCGGCCCACCGCGAGGTTGACCGCCGTATTATCTATGTTGATCCAATGCCGGATGATCTGCAGGGGCCGGACACAGGTGCGGTACCAGCGCCGCCCGGTTTTTTCAGGACCATTTTGTCGTCATTGGCTGAGATACCACGCCGGGAGCCTATCTATGAGGATCTACGCGGTATCGCCCGACAAAACAAACTGGCTCGCCGCCATGACCTGGTGACAGATACGGTAGAAAAGCAAGTGCGCAAGCATGTGGACGGTTTGCTGTCACTGGATGCATCCAGGATGATTGATACGGCACTTCTTGCTTCCTGGCGAGAGCAGGCCCACACAATGGCATACAGCGAAGCTGGCTATAGTTATGGTGCCTATTCGCATACCAAGGCCATTCAGCTTCTGGATCATATTGCGGATATTGCCAAATGTGTCGCAGAGCGTAGCGGCGACAAGGATAGCATCAAGGATATTCAGGATACTCTCGTCTGGTGGTCCAGTGTGACCGGGCTTCTGCCTACGGGCACCAGTATGGATGCTGTTACCTATGATGAAGGAACAGCCTTTAAAGCGCGTATCCTTCTGTTCCGGGGGCTTGATCTTGATTTTCGGATCCGGCGCATACGGTTCGTAATCAAGAAAATAAACCGCTATGTGCAGCGTTCTGGGCAAGGGGCCGTGTCCCGTGGTGGCGCGCGCCTGAAAAAGGTTCTCTATACGGCCCTTGAAGGGTTTACCGCATATTTGACGCCTGATCCGTATATGGGATTTTCTTTTGACTGGGCATCCATCAGGCCGGGCGATCCAGAGAGTGTGAATGCTGTCTTAAAGGTGCTGGAAGAGGCAATGAACCTTGAAGAACAGGATTACAATCTTGACTATGAACTGGCGCAGATCCTGAAAACAGTTATGGACACGGGGCTTAGGCAGGAACTGTTTCGTGCCTATGTCGGGTTTGCTTTCTTTGATGTTGTGACCTTCCCCCTGTCTGTTCAGACCGATGTTATCGAAAATGACGAAATTCGTGTCGACCGTATCAGTCCGCAGGATTGTCCCAAAATGCTGGGACAGGATATGGCCGGTGTGTTGATGGGCAACAGGCTGAATAATTTCGGGGCTTTCTTTTCTCGTCGGGCGCGGGAGAATGATTATCTGTGGGGCCGACTGCACGCTGCAAAAAGGCTGGTGGATTTTGTCATCGACGCAGCCGGGCCAGATGCATTGCCGCCAGACTTCGACATTGATGATTTTATGCGCCGCTTGTATATCAGCATCCTTGAGACAGAAAAAAACCACGCAGAACGGGCGCAGGATATTATCTCGGATCTGTTGCATAAATTTCAGTAACCGCTAGGGTACAACGTGGGTAATGAATGGGAGGGTCTTTTATGGTCAGTAAGCGGAAAATGCTTGGTGCGCTTGTAACGGTTTCGATTTTTAGCAGTATTGCGCTCGCCGCTGATGGAGGAGGGTCCTCTGATCCGACAATCCTCAGTATTTTTCCGCCTGCGATTGCCATCATTACGGCTTTTTTGTTCCGGCAGGTTATCCCGGCACTTTTTCTTGGCCTGTGGTCTGGTGCCTGGATTGTATCTGGCTTAACGCTGGAGGGGCTGGGGTCCAGTCTATTTCGCACCATTGATACCTACGCGGTGACGGCATTGGCCGACGCAGACCATGTGGCTATTATAATTTTCTCGCTGACGATCGGTGGGATGGTCGGCGTTATTTCAAATAATGGCGGCATGCTGGGTGTGGTTGAGAAAGTGGCGCGCTGGGCCACCAACCGCAGAAAAGCCCAGCTGGGAAGCGCCTTTATGGGGCTGGCAATTTTCTTTGACGATTATACCAATACGCTTGTTGTTGGTAACACCATGCGGCCTTTGACGGACCGTTTGAAAGTATCGCGTGAGAAGCTTGCCTATATTGTCGATTCTACGGCAGCGCCTGTGGCCTCTATTTCCCTGATCTCGGTCTGGATTGGTTACGAGGTTGGCTTGATTGACCAAGCCATTGAAAACATCAGCGGTTTGGAAAGTGCCTATCTGATTTTTCTTAATACACTGGCCTATAGTTTTTATCCCATACTTGCGATCCTTTTTGTATTGATGATCAGTTTCACGGGGCGCGATTTTGGCCCGATGCTGCGCGCCGAACAGCGTGCTGTGGATGCGCCAGACACTGCGGATGATATGCTGGATTCGCTGTCCGATGCGGATGATGTGACACCCCTTGAACGTAAGGGTATCCCGGACAGCCTTTCTGGCAGTGACACAGTATCGATGGAGTTGCCGTCGCGGGCGATTAATGCGGTGCTGCCAATTCTGGTTGTGATTGTCACGGTGTTTGCGGGGCTGATCATTACCGGTGAAGGTGAGACTATTCGGGAAATACTGGGCACGGCAGATTCGTATAAATCGCTTTTGTGGGCATCGCTTCTGGGCAGTATAGTTGCAGTGGCGCTGACTGTTGTACAGCGTTTGTTGAATTTGGAAGAAGCGTTTGATGCCTGGCTTGAAGGCATGACCAGTGTTGCCCCGGCAATCGTTATCCTGGCGCTTTCCTGGTCGCTTGCAGAAATCACAAGTGAACTTCGCACCGCCGATTATCTGATCGCCTTGCTGGCAGAAGATTTGCCAATGGAAGTCTTGCCGATGCTGACCTTCATTATCGCTGGCCTGACTGCATTGGGCACAGGGTCCAGCTGGGGCACGATGGCTGTTCTGATGCCACTGGTAGTGCCGCTTGCCTGGGCAATTATCGGGGGCGGTGATGCACCGCATCCTGAGAATATGGCAGTTGTCTATTCTGCTATATCCTGCGTTCTTGCGGGCGCAGTATGGGGGGATCATTGTTCCCCGATCTCCGATACTACCATTCTATCGTCCATGGCGTCTGGCTGTAATCATGTGGAACACGTTCGGACGCAGTTGCCTTATGCACTACTTGTCGGGGCGGTTGCTATTCTCCTTGGTACACTGCCGGCAGGCTTTGGAATTCCTTGGTATGTTGGACTTGGCGTCGGCGCAGTCACATTGTGGGGCATTCTGATGCTCTTTGGGCGGCGATCAATGAAAAAGAATGCAGTCTAGGAAATAGACTGCAGCGCAAAAACAGACTAAGAGGCGGTAGTTCCTGGCAAGCAATGGATTTGCACTGTGATATCATCTGTTTACACACCGCCTCTGGATCCGTATCTGGATATCCTGTTTGAAGATGACAGCCTGCTGGTTCTTAATAAGCAGTCTGGCCTTCTTAGCGTTCCCGGCCGTACAGATGACCGGAAAGACAGTCTGCAGTTACGGGCGCAGGACCATACGGGCGGAGCGTTGACCGTCCATAGGCTTGATATGGAAACGTCTGGCGTGATTGTGATGGCCAAGTCAAAAGACAGTCACCGGGCCTTAAGTCGACAGTTTCAGGACAGAAAAACGGATAAAGACTATGTGGCGGTGGTGGCTGGCCGCATAGAACAGGATAGGGGCACCATTGATCTGCCCATGCGCTGTGATTGGCCAAACAGGCCAAAGCAAATCATTGATCATGAACTGGGTAAGTCTGCGCAGACCCAGTATCAGGTGGTTGAAAGACACGACGACCGCACGCGGGTAAAGCTGACACCGATAACCGGACGGTCGCATCAATTGCGGGTTCATATGCTCGCGCTTGGGCACCCAATTCTGGGCGATGCGCTATATGCGACAGGGGAGGCACTAGCGGCGTCTAAAAGGTTGCTCCTGCACGCTGAACGCCTTACAATTACGCATCCTGTTACAGAAGAGCGGTGCCAGTTTTTTGCGCCTGTACCCTTCTAATCTCTTTTGAAAGTATTGAAACTATGGCGTCTCTTGACCTGATTTTGGCTCCTGATCCGATCTTTAAGAAAACTGCAACAGCAGTTACCAGTGTTGATGATACAGTCCGGGCAGTGATCGACCAGATGTTCGAAGTCCTGTATCGGGAAAAGGGACTAGGCATCGGCGCGAATATGGTCGGTATTCTGGACCGTATTGTTGTGGTTGATATGCAGGAAGACGGTAAAAGCACGCCCCTTGCACTCGTAAACCCTGAAATTACCGAGGTGTCAGAGGAAACACAAACTTTCCCAGAAGCATCGCTTTCCTATCCCGGCATTCGGGCAGAAATTACGCGCCCGAAACAAATAACTGTCACTTATCTCGACCGGGATGGCATATCGCAGACGTTAAAGGCAGATGGATGGTTCGCGCAGGTACTACAGCACGAAATTGATTATCTGGATGGTAAGGTTTTCCTCGATTATCTAAAGCCGGTGAAACGTCAGATGCTGATCAAGAAAATGCAGAAATATAAGAAACATAGTCACGGAGAAGGGTGCCCCTGTTGCTAGGGATATATCCATATCTGTGTCGGTCGCATTTTTGGGTTGGGATAGTGGGCCTGACTGCCTTCGCTTTAACGGGACAATATATGGCGCTGGGGCTGGACGGTCTTGCCGGCATGGCCGATGGCCCAAGGATGCTTTACCGGTCTGCCCATATATATTTTCTGTTTGGATGTCTGCTGAATCTATTTTTGGCGGGATCGTACGACCTGCGCGTCACCGATGAAGACCGTGGACGGTTTGCGGCCTTGCATATACTTATTACGCTGGCTCGATCGGGACTGATACTTCTGTCCCCCTTACTTGCAGTATCCAGTTTTTTCCTGGAGTCCGCATCAACGCCGGATCTGGACCGTTTGCTTGCATCTTTCAGTGCCTTTGCAGCACTGGGCGGCGGCATTATGATTGTTGCCGCCGCGGTGATAGACCGTATCAGTCGTACTTAAGTTTTTGTCCTGCATGAGGGCCTTATTCGTTGCGCAGGGCCTCATTGGGTTTGACGGAAAGCGCCCGGAAGCTTGAACCAAGACCAAATAGGATTGTCACAAATAAGCTGACACAGACGGTGATGACAACCGGTGCCGGCAGCAGGGTGAAGGTCATATCCATAACCTGTGCGACAACCACATACCCTGCAAGACAGCCAAGCCCGATGGCAATCGCGCTCGTGATCAATCCGATCATCATATATTCCAGCAGGTACGCCCGTAGGATCTGCGACCGCACGGCACCCACTACTTTCAGGATCACGCTTTCATAGACGCGTTGGCGGAAGCCCGCGGCAATTGCACCAGCAAGCACAAATACACCAGCGATAATCGCAACCAATGCAGTTGCACGAACGGCTATGCCAATCTGTTCCAGAAGGGTATTCACCGTCGACAGAACTTCTTTCATCCGGATCGCGGTAATATTCTCAAACTGCTGTGTCAGGGCCGCGTGGGCTATCTCTTCGGTTTGTGTGTCTGCTTTCAGTGTCGCCATAAACGTATGGGGCGCGGCTTTCAGCGTGTTCGGGTCAAACAGCATGACAAAATTAAAGCCCATGCTGCCCCATTCAATCTGGCGCAGGGACCGGATCGTTGCCGTGATTTCGCGGCCCAAGACGCTTACGGTGATGGTGTCACCAATTTTGACGCCCAGCCCTTCGGCTTCTTCCTTGCCGAAACTAATCTCGGGGGGGCCTGCATACTCTTCTGGCCACCAGTCTCCATCAGTAACATAACTGCCGTGGGGCAATTCTGCATTATAGCTAAGACCGCGATCCCCATTTAATATCCAGCGGAACCGGCTGTCTGGTATTGTCCATTCAGCGGCTGGTGTGTCATTGATCTTGACAACACGGCCACGCAGCGACGGCACCATAATAATATCGCTGACACCGTCAATG
Organism: Kordiimonas sediminis; assembly: GCF_014656395.1. Lineage (GTDB taxonomy): Bacteria > Pseudomonadota > Alphaproteobacteria > Sphingomonadales > Kordiimonadaceae > Kordiimonas_A > Kordiimonas_A sediminis. The sequence continues at coordinate 255,857 of NZ_BNCI01000001.1, read as the reverse complement.
GATGCCGCAGCATTCTTAAAGTCGTCTACCTGCCAAGGCTGAATATCAATGATGAAAAAGGCCGGTGCTTCGCTTGGCACTTCTTCCTGCAATTGTTTCCCCAGATTGCCTTCGATCAGGGCAAGACTTGCAAATAGCGTCAGCCCAAGCCCTAGCGATATAACAACGGCGCCTGTTGCGGCGCCCGGTCTGTGCAGATTGGCGATGGCCATCCGAACCAGCGGACTACGTACGCCTTTGATCCGGGCGGCAAGCTTTTGAATTAGGGCACTTGTGACCTTGAGAAGCGCAATCGCCCCTATGGCCCCTGCCAGAAACCCGGCGGCCAGCATTTTGTTGCCAGATAGCAAGACGGCGAGCAGGCCAGTGAACAGTGCAGCAAGCGCAATCATGGCAAGATAAATGCGGCGTGGACGGCGTGTATCTTCGGTTACAATGGACCGGAATAAATGCACCGCAGGCAAGTCGCGTGCGACGCCCAGCGGCCACACAGTAAAGGCAATCGTGATCAAAAGACCGTATGTTGCCGCAAGCGCGAGCGCCAGCGGATAGACACCCTGATCAGGTTTGACAGGTAATGTGTCAGGCAGGAACGTCGCCAGCGTGCCGGGCAGCATGGCACCCAATGTCAACCCAGCGATGATCGCAATCACCCCGATCAGCATGACCTGAATGAAATATGTGGCAAAAATCGTATTGCCGTCTGCGCCCAAAATCTTGAAAGTGGCAATGGTTTTTGTCTTGCGGTCCATATAGCCGCGCACAGCATTACCCACCCCAACGCCGCCAACAATCAAGGCAGCCAGACCAACCAACGTCAGGAACATGCCCATCTGGTCGATAAACCGGCGCAGGCCAGGGGCGCTGCGGCTGCGGTCGCGCACACGCCAGCTTTCCTCTGGGTATGCTTCTTCTAATTGATCACGAAACGCTTGAACCGCTAACGGGTCATTCAGGCGCACTTTATAGTAATAATCCACCAGGCTTCCGACGGTAATCAGGCCGCTTTCTTCTATAGCGTCCATGCGGATCATAACACTTGGCCCAAGCTGGAAACCGAGGTTTGCTTTATCGGGTTCATTGTCGATTAAAGCCCGGATGTCTGTGGTGACCGCGCCAAATGTCAGTCGGTCGCCAACATCAACACCAAGTCGCTGTGCCAGCAGTGGGTCGATAGCCACCCCCCAGGTTTCCCCGCGCTTTTTAAAGAGCGCATCATTATCCAATTGGGGTGTTGTTGTCAGTGCTCCGTACAAGGGATAAAAACTGTCCACGCCGCGCAGCTCAACCAGCGTAGATTTGCCGCTGGTTTGTGCCCGTGCCATGGTTCGCAGGCGGGCGCTGTTGGATAATGTTCCTTTGTCCGCGACAAAGTCAGCAAGCGAAGGGTCTGCTTTGCGCTGGAACAGGCGAATTTCAATGTCCCCGCCCAGAATGTTCTGCCCTTCACGGGCCAGCCCTTCTTCAATCGCCTGTGTCAGGGAGGCGACGCTTGCAATGGCCGCTACGCCCAAAATCAGACAGGCCATGAAAATACGGAAATTCTTCAGGCTCCCCCGCAGTTCGCGTAGCGCAAAACGCAGGGCAACCGGGGTCCGGCTGTGGCGGGTAATCATGATTTGGCTACCTTGCTGCTGACAGTTTCCGTCCCGGTGATTGAGGCAGTGTCCCCTGTGTCATCGACGATCTTGCCGTCGGACATGGTAATCACGCGCGCGCAGCGGTCAGCCAGTTTTGGGTCGTGCGTCACGATTACCAGTGTGGAACCACGTTTGCGGGCAAGGTCAAACAGCAACTCGATGATGGATTGGCCGGTTTTATAGTCAAGATTACCGGTTGGCTCATCACCAAACAGGATCGCGGGCTCTGGTGCCAGGGCGCGTGCAAGTGCTACGCGTTGTTGCTCCCCGCCCGACAATTGAGAAGGATAATGGTCCATGCGGTGGGCTAGACCTACGGCTTCCAGTTCATGTGCGGCGCGGTCAAAGGCGTCGTCCACACCGGCAAGCTCTAGTGGCACGGCAACATTTTCAAGTGCTGTCATCGTCGGGATCAGATGGAAGGCCTGCATAACAATACCAATGCGGCTAAGACGGTGACGCGCCAACGTGTCTTCATCCGCGGTATTCAGGATCAGGCCGTCAACATCAACGGTGCCTTTTGATGCCTGTTCAAGCCCTGTCATCAGGCTCATTAATGAGGATTTCCCGGAACCGGACGGGCCAACAATGCCGACTGTTTCGCCAATCTTGATGTCAAATGACAGGCCTTTCAGGATGTGGACAGGGCCTGCGCCGCTTTCAAGTGTTAGTTCCACATCAGACAAATTGATAACAGATTTACGATCAGCCATTGTTTTTCACATCCTCCGCTGCCACTTTAAGGGCAAGATTTATACTTATGGTCCTTTTAGATAGGTATAAAACCATATGAATTCCAGAGTTTATACGCAATCAGGAGCCTGTTCGATTATGTCATTCGCTTTTATTCGTGCTTTATGGTCAAATTTTGCTGCTTTTGTCCTTGTTTTTGCGCTTGGTAGTGCTGCTTTGGCGACAGATGGGGCAAAAGAGCCGGCAACTGTTAATATCCTGGCCTTTGGCGACAGCCTGACCGCCGGTTACGGCCTGGGGCCGGGTGATGGTTTCACGGATCAGTTAGAGGTCTGGCTGAACAGCAATATGAAGACGGACGCCACGATTAAGGTGACGAACGGTGGTGTGTCCGGCGATACAACAAGCGGCGGCCGGTCCCGTCTGGACTGGTCTTTGGCGCCCTTTAAAGACGGCAAGCCTGATCTGGTTATCTTGGGTCTTGGCGGTAATGACGGGCTGCGTGGCATTGACCCGGCAGTGACCCGCGACAACATGGACGCGATGGTCAAAACACTGACGGACAGAGATATCCCTGTTCTCCTGCTTGGTATGTTGGCACCGCCAAATCTTGGTCCTGATTATGCTGCAATTTTCGATTCCATCTACAAAGACTTGTCTGTGAAATACGGTGTGGAGCTTTATCCATTTTTTCTGGACGGCGTCGCAGCTATCCCGGAATTAAATCAGCCTGACGGCATTCACCCAACGAAAGAGGGTGTGACCATTATTGTCAGTAAGGTTGGCCCTGTGGTTCAGGCGTATCTGACGTCACTGGATAGCGAATAAGACACTTTGGTAACGCGTGGGTGAAAAACTTTAAATACTGATGGGCAGATTGTGCTGCGCTGAAATATGGTGCAGCAATTCTTCGGCTGCGATCGTCGCCGCACGAAAACACAGGTCGAACTGATTGTCAGCGCCGTAGTAGGGGTCAGGCATTTCCGACATTGACAATTGGGGTGCATAAGGCAGGAACAAGCTGATTTTCTGCTGGTGTTCAGTTGGGGCGCGATCAAGCAGATCATCAAGATTTTCATGGTCCATCGCCAGAATATAATCAAACACACGGAAATCATCAGGCATGACCTTGCGGGATCGCTGATTATTGATCTGGATACCGTTTTTCTGTGCGGTATGAATGGCGCGGCGGTCTGGCGGGTTACCAGCATGGAAGCCAATTGTCCCCGCACTATCAATATGAAATCTATCCTGTAGTCCTGCAGCCGAGACTGCGCTTCTGAACGCTCCCTCTGCCATTGGGGATCTGCAGATATTTCCCATACATACAAACAGGACCTTGATCATGGTTAGGAAACTTCCTTTTTGAAACAGAGAAGATAGGACGCACTAAAAGCTGGAAACAGTTGTCAATCTTGGTACCCTAGCGCCGAGACAGTAACAAGGGGAAGTGTAATTGCTATGTATGAAAACATAGTCATTTTAACAGGGGCAGGGATTTCTGCGGAATCAGGTGTGGCGACATTCCGTGATAACGGCGGCCTGTGGGAACAGCACAGGATAGAGGATGTCGCAACACCGGAAGCCTTTCAGCGTGATCCTGACCTTGTGCAGCATTTTTATAATTTGCGCCGTGCCCAGCTTGGGACTGTTGACCCGAACAACGCGCATAAGGCTTTGGCGAAACTGCAGGGCCAACACCGCGGCACTGTTACTTTGATCACGCAAAATGTTGACGATCTGCATGAACGGGGCGGCGCGTCTTCTGTAGTCCACATGCATGGAGAGCTGAAAAAAGTGCGCTGTTTGTCCTGTAAAACCGTGCATTTCTGGGAGGGTGACTGCGATCAGAAAACAGCGTGTCCTGCCTGTGGCGGTGCTCCTTCGCTGCGTCCGCATATTGTCTGGTTCGGTGAAATGCCTTTTTATATGGATGATATAGAAATGGCACTATCCGACTGTGATCTGTTCGTATCCATTGGCACCAGCGGCAATGTTTACCCTGCTGCCGGATTTGTGGCGTCGGTGCGGCGATTGGGGCGGGCGCATACGCTCGAGATAAATCTGGAACCCAGTGAAGGTGCGACGATGTTTGCAGAATGTCGCCATGGCCGGGCAGGGGATTTGGTACCTGCCTTTGTTGAGGAAATTTTAGCGGCAGGATAATCCTGTCGCAGAGGAGAGGAACACGATGGTTGATGAATTAACAGATACAGCGCGGTCAGAAGCGCTGCAATCACTGTCTGGCTGGGACTATGACGCAGGCTCAAAGGCACTGAAAAAACGGTATGTTTTTAAAGGCTTTAGCGCCGCATGGGCGTTTATGAGCCGCGTCGCTTTGCTGGCAGAGAAAATGGACCACCACCCTGAATGGTTCAATGTCTATAATAAGGTTGATGTTAATCTGACGACCCATGATGTCGGAGGTGTAAGCCACCGGGATACGGATATGGCAGCCGCCATGGATGCGTTTTTTAACGCGTAATCATGCTTGCAACTTAATAATGCTCCACCCAGTGACGAATGAGCGTATGTGCGATTGCCACAGGGGGCGGCATGAAAATGTCGCTGTCCACCGTTTCATCGCCAGAGCCTTTTTGCAGCGCCTTTATGGCTTCCTGCTTGGTTACCCAGCGCGCATCTTCTATTTCCGTTTCGTCGCGGGTTATCTCGGTCGTGGTGGCATCCGCAATGCAGCCAATCATCAGGGAAGAAGGCCACGGCCACGGCTGACTACAAATGTAACGCACATTGCAGCTGTGGATGTTTGTTTCCTCCATCAACTCCCGTGCTACGGCCTCTTCGATCGTCTCCCCCGGCTCAACATAGCCAGCCAGTGCCGAATACAGTCCCTCGGGCCACTGATAACCTCGTCCGACCAGGGCTCTGTCATTGGAAAGCGCCAGCATGATGACGACCGGATCGGTGCGCGGAAAATGCTGGGCGCCGCAGTCAGGGCATTCGCGTTCGTAGCCGCCTTTGACAAGCGCAGATTCGTGCCCGCATTTGGAACAGTGCCGGTGGCTGACATGCCAGTCCAGAATGGATTTTGCCTGTGCGATGATCCCTAGCTCGGGTTCTGCCATGCCCCGTTTTGTCGCAATACTGCGTGCATCGCGAAATCTGTTATGGTCAAACATGCCGTCAAAATCTTCTGCTGATCCGGCAAGGCGTGCTGCATAGCGCGGGGCTGCGCCGTCCAGCCCCAAAAAGATTTTCAGGGCAACCGGTAGAAATCGCATCTGTGATGCTGTCAGCCAGATGATTTCCCCGACATCAGGCCCCGTAAGAATACGGTCGCCAGCGAAGACCATACACCGGGCATCATCCCGGTTAGCCCAATCGGTTAGTAAAGTTGGCTCGGGTCTTAAGGTATCTGCGCGGTCAAGAGGGTTGCCGGAAAATACTGTTTGGATAGCAGATAAAGTCATAAATACACCTTTTTTCACCATCGCCACGGTACAGGCAGAATAAACCTCTTGCAAGTGGCCGAAAGAATCGCCATATACAGCTTCGGAAGAGCCGGCGGACAATCCGCTCGCCAATCCGGTCAGGTCCGAAAGGAAGCAGCCGTAACGAGTTTGGCTTGGGTCGTCTGGTTCTTCCACCCTAAACAATCTCCCCAAAAATTCAGAAGAATTCGTGTATATCCTCTTTCATGGCGGGGCATTAGCTGCTACTCCTCTGTGAACGATCCAGTATGATGTGTGGGAGGTCCATAACACCATGAGCGAACAGGGCTCCAATCAGGAATATCGCGTTCTCGCGAGAAAGTATCGGCCATCTGATTTCAGTAGTCTGATCGGGCAGGAAGCAATGGTCAGAACGCTGTCCAACGCGATTGATGCTGGTCGTCTGGCGCATGCATTCGTTCTAACCGGTGTCCGGGGTGTGGGTAAAACCACAACGGCCAGAATTATTGCGAAGGCCCTGAATTGTACCGCCCATGATGGTCCGACAATTGATCCGTGCGGGACATGCGAAGCCTGTACCTCAATCGCTGAATCCCGGCATGTTGACGTGCTTGAAATGGATGCGGCCAGCCGCACAGGTGTCGATGATGTGCGCGAAATTATCGAAAGTGTCCGGTATTCCCCTGTCTCTGCCCGCTTTAAAGTCTATATCATCGACGAAGTGCACATGTTGTCGAAGCAGGCTTTCAATGCGCTTTTGAAAACACTGGAAGAGCCACCGTCCCATGTGAAATTCATTTTTGCGACAACGGAAATTCGCAAACTGCCGATTACTATTCTGTCACGTTGCCAGCGGTTTGACTTGAAGCGGATCGAATCTGCCACCCTTGTTGCGCATCTTGCAGGCATTGTTGAGGCAGAGGGCTGTAAGGCTGAAGAAAGTGCCCTGAAAATGATCGCGCGGGCAGCAGAAGGGTCCGTCCGGGATAGTTTGTCCCTGCTTGATCAGGCTATTGCCCATGCTGGCGGTGATATCATGGAGGATCAGGTCCGGTCCATGCTTGGGCTGGCTGACCGGGCGCAAGTACTTGATCTGTATGAGCAGGTTATGAAAGGCGATATTCAGGCGGCGTTGGCAACGCTACGGTCACAGTATGACCGCGGCGCGGATCCAAGCGTGGTTTTAAATGATCTTCTGGATGTAACCCACTGGTTGACCCGGTTGAAAGTGACACCGGATGCCGGGACAGATTCGCTGGTATCTGAGGCAGAGAAAGAGCAGGGCGGCAAGATGGCAACGACACTGTCTATGCCGCAACTGACACGCGCCTGGCAGATGCTGTTAAAAGGCCTTGGCGAAGTTAGGGTTTCACCAAGCCCAATCTCTGCAGCGGAAATGGTGTTGATCAGACTGGCTTACGCAGCTGACCTGCCGGGACCAGCCGAATTGGTGAAGAAACTCCAAAATGCAGGTGCACCTGCTGCGGGCGTGCAGGCGGGGGGCGCTGGCCCCGCAGGTGGCGGTACGCAGGGGCAGGCTTCCATGCAGGGTGCCGCAGCTAATCCCGGCCAGCCAATGACGGCACAGGCAACGGCACAGGTTGTTGCCTTGCGACAAAGCGAGCCAACGGGACATGCGCCGCACCCCATGCCGATTTCTTTTGAAAAGATGATTGATCTGTTTCATCTGGAGAAAGAGGCGTCCCTTGCTGTGGGGCTTAAAGATAACTCCCGGCTTGTTAGCTATGCACCGGGGAAAATGACACTGAACCTCTCTAACCGGTTACCGGCTGACTTTATCATGCGGGTGAAGAACTGCCTGAAGTCCTGGACCGGAGAAGACTGGGTGATTACCCTGACGAAGGAAGGCGGGGATGCCTCTGTTCGTGAACAGGAAGTGGCCCGTGACCAAAAGCGTCGTGACGAGGCGATGGAAGATCCGGTCGTAGCAGCCCTGTTTTCGGCGTTTCCGGGGGCAGAATTGTTGGCAGTACGGGAAAACCGCGACGAAGACGATGATCTTGCACTGGTTGGCGAAGGCGACCATATGTCCTTCATCGACCCTGAGGACGATACGTCCGATTTTGATTTTTAGACTTGAATAGCGAGTAAGTGGTATGAAAAACCTTTCTCAAATGATGAAAAAAGCCCAGGAAATGCAGACCAAAATGGCCGAAATGCAGGCCGAAATGGAAGACCAGACGGTCGAAGGTGTTGCAGGCGCTGGTCTTGTGAAAGTAACGTTGAACGGCAAGGGTGATATGAAAGCCCTGTCCATCGATCCCAGCCTCTTTAGTGCTGAGGAAAAAGAAGTTGTTGAAGATCTAATCATGGCAGCCCACACGCAAGCCAAGGCAGCGGCATCAGATATGATGCAAAAGCAGATGGAAGATCTGACAGGCGGTCTGCCACTGCCTGATGGGTTTAAAATGCCGTTTTAAGATATACGTCTGGTCCCTTTGCATATGCCTCGCTCCCACGGTTCTGAAATTGACACCCTGATCCAGCTTTTGGCGAAATTGCCGGGGCTTGGGCCGCGGTCTGCCCGCCGGTCGGCTCTGCAGCTTTTAAAAAAGCGGGACAGTGTGATGGTGCCGCTTGCCAATGCGCTTCATGATGTTGCAGACAGTATCGAGATATGCAGCGAATGCGGTAACCTTGATACCGTCAACCCGTGCCATATCTGCGGCGATATCCGCCGGGACCAGACCACAATCTGTGTGGTTGAAGACGTCGCAGATTTATGGGCGCTTGACCGGTCAGAGACGTACCGCGGCATTTATCAGGTTCTTGGTGGGACCTTGTCCGCGCTTGACGGCGTCGGCCCCGACGATTTGAATGTGGAAAAGCTGATCAGCCGTGCAACGCAGGAAGACGTGACAGAGGTTATTCTGGCGCTGAATGCTACAGTAGACGGACAAACAACAAGCCATTATTTGGCCGAACGCCTGGAAGACGCTGGCGTCAAAGTCACCGCCCTTGCACACGGCCTGCCGGTTGGTGGGGAACTTGATTATCTGGATGATGGAACACTTGCGGCTGCTCTGCGGTCCCGCGGGGTGGTAACATGACAATGGTCACACACAAAGGGGGCTGCCACTGCGGCGCGGTACAGTTTGAGGTTGATGCCCCAAGGAGTATCAAGGCCATCCGGTGCAGTTGCAGCATTTGTTCCATGACCGGATTTGTCCATTATTTTGCAACACAGGACGAGTTTCGGATCACGGCAGGGTCAGACAATCTGACCGAATACCGATTTAACACGGGTGTTGCCAAACATCTGTTTTGCAAATCCTGTGGGGTCAAAGCATTTTATGTTCCGCGTAGCCACCCGGACGGTTGGTCAGTGAATGTCAATTGTATTGATAAGACGGCGGTGGACGATATCACCTACGGTGATTTTGACGGCGCAAATTGGGAAGATAATATTCAGGGCCTGCGGGGGACGAAGGATTAATCATCCCCCCGCCAGTATATTATTTTAACAGGCGACCAATAACATCCAGATAAATTTCTGTCAGTTTTTCAATGTCGGTGACCGCGACATGTTCGTCCACTTTATGCATGGTCGCGCCAACAAGACCAAATTCGACAACAGCGCACATATCCTTGATGAAACGGGCATCAGACGTGCCGCCTGTCGTTGAAAGCTCTGGCTTGCGGCCTGTTATATGTTCCACAGCGTCCTGCACTGCATGGGTCAGGGTACAAACAGGGGTCAGGAAACTGTCACCGGATACCCACCAGTCGATATCGTAGGCAACACCGGCACGGTCCATGCGTTTTATCAGTTCTGCCTGCAAGGCTTCGGGTGTGTATTCATTGTTGAACCGTACGTTAAACCGCGCTTTTGCTTCTGCGGGGATAACATTGTGGCTGTCATTGCCGACATGAATATTCACAATTTCCAGATTTGACGGCTGGAAATGCTCGTTGCCATTGTCAAGTGGCTCCAACCCCAGTTGGTCCAGAACTTTCACCAGATCAGGGATAGGGTTTTTTGCAACATGAGGATAGGCGACATGGCCCTGAATACCCTTGACGGAAAGCATACCGTGCAGGCTACCACGACGACCAATTTTAATCATCTGTCCCAGTTCCTGCGGGTTTGTAGGCTCGCCCACCAGACAGTAATCAAGTGCCTCGCCGCGTTCCTGCAGCCAGTTCAGGACTTTCTTTGTACCGTTTACTGCGGGGCCTTCCTCATCGCCAGTGATCAGAAAGGATAGTGATCCTTTCATGTCTGAAGGCTGGTTGGCCAGATATCGGGACACGGCTGCTACAAACGCCGCAATGGCGGATTTCATATCGCTGGCTCCGCGCCCATATAGGTTGCCGTCGCGGACTGTGGCAGCAAACGGGTCGTCCTGCCAGTGATCTGTGACACCGACCGGCACAACATCCGTATGCCCGGCAAAGCAGAAGTTTGGTGCGCTGGTCCCAAGGCGTGCATACAGATTGGGAACAGGATCAGTGCCTTCTTCTTCGAAAACAAGTTTGTGACAGTCGAACCCCATGCCTGTTAGCGTTTCGGCCAAAAGGTCCAGTGCGTCACCCCGATCGGGGGTGACACTTTCATGCCGGATCAGCGCCTGCGACAGTTCAAGGGGATTGATTATTGTCACGTGTCTAGTCCCTGAGAAGTTCGTTCACAGATGTTTTTGACCGGGTACGTTCGTCAACACGTTTCACGATCACAGCACAGGCAAGGTTCGGTCCAGGTGTGCCGTCTTTAAGCGGTTTGCCAGGCAGGGTGCCGGGTACAACCACACTGTACGCAGGGACACGGCCCATGAAGATTTCGCCAGTTTCCCGGTCAATGATCTTGGTAGATGCACCAATGAAGACGCCCATGGACAATACGGCACCTTCTTCGATGACGACACCCTCAGCCACTTCACTGCGCGCGCCTATAAAGCAATTGTCTTCAATGATTACGGGGCCAGCCTGCAAAGGTTCAAGAACACCACCGATGCCAGCACCGCCAGAGATGTGAACATTCTTGCCGATCTGCGCGCAACTGCCGACAGTTGCCCATGTGTCCACCATTGTGCCTTCGTCGACATAGGCACCCAGATTTACAAATGACGGCATTAATACAACGCCTTTGCCGATAAAGGCTGAGCGGCGCACGATTGCACCCGGTACAGCGCGAAAGCCCGCGGCAGAGAATTCTTCCTTGTTCCAGCCTTCAAATTTGGAGGGCACTTTGTCCCACCAATTGGTGTTTTCACCGGGGCCGCCTGCGATGGCTTCCATATCGTTCAAACGAAAAGACAGCAGAACAGCTTTTTTTAGCCACTGATTTACGTGCCATCCATCTGGTCCTTTTTCTGCTACGCGTGCCTTGCCGCTATCCAGCAGGTTCAAGGCTTCGTTCACAGCGTCGCGCACCGCACCAGTGGTGTTTGTGGAGATGGTGTCGCGGGCATCAAAGGCATCGTTAATCGTGGTTTCAAGAGCTGTCATGGTCATGGTCGTTTCTCATCCGGTAAAAAGGGACAGGGGGAGTTTGGCGCGAAGATACTTTGAAACGCGCCAGAGTCAACGGTTTCAACTGTTATCTTTTGTAAAGGAGTCCAGCCAGGAAGACAGGCTGTTTGTTTCGTAGTGGATATGATCTTTATCTTGGCCTGGGTCACCCCACTCGCTGCCGGTATCAATCCAGACCGTCGACATACCCAGGCTGTGGGCCGGTATCAGGTTTTGTGCCATGTCTTCGAACATGACGGCATGTGTCGGATCAATCTCGAATGTGCGGGCGAATTTCTCATAGGATGCCAGCTTGGGCTTGGGTTCCAGGTCTGCTGCATGAATATCAAAGATCCCTTCAAACTGGTCAGCAATGCCCAGACGGTCCAAGACTTGTTCTGAATACTGCAGGTCGGCATTGGTGAACACGAGCTTACGGCCATCGAGCCTTTCAAGTGCACTGCGCAGCCGTACGTCTTTTTGTATGGGCGAAAAGTCGATATTGTGGACCTTGTCTAGAAAATCATGCGGATCAACATCGTGATTGGCCATCAGGCCTTTTAGCGTGGTGCCATACTCCACCAGATATTTTTTTTGAATTTTTCTGGCCTCGATCGGATCAAGTGACAGTAATCGCTGAATAAACTCCCCCATATGTACATCAATCTGTTGAAACAGATTGCATTCTGCGGGATAGAGAGTGTTGTCCAGATCAAAGACCCAAACTTTTTTGTCGCGAATTTTGTGAGGCATGGTGCATAGACTTTCACTAAAATTACACAGGGGGCGGTAAAGTTAACTGCTGCTTAACAGAGAATATGCTTAGGTTAAAGGATAACGAAGGATAATCATGTGATAGCTAGGCACTTTTTGTCGAGAAACCCGGTGGAAGTTCCGATTAAACAATCGGCGGCGATGGCTGTGCGCGTGGGGCTGGACTATGGGATTATGGAAGTATCCCAAACGGGACAAAGTCTTGTAAACTTGGTTGCCGCGAGGGATCCGGTTGTCATGGGTTTGCTAGACCGTGTTCAAGAGACGAGCTGTTTGTCTGAAGCGCGCATGGACGGCGCTGACTATGCACAAAATTTGTGGCTTGTCTGCGTGCCTGAGCAGGAGAGCTTTCTTCTTGTCGCACGCGATACAACACTGCCTGATAAAGTCACAGAAGCCCTGATTACCAGTAGGGCCTTGATGAAGGACTTGCTAGACTGTGCGGCTGACCTTGCTTTTGAACTGGATGACAAGGGGATAATCACATTTGTCATGCCTGCTGACTTTTTGGGGCGCAGCACTGACGCGTGGGTGGGCAAGGATGCAACATCCGTTTTCTGGGATGGGCAGGCAACGCCCAAGAAAAATCCGTTTGGGGTGCGTACTGATAGTGACTTCTCGGAAGTCCCGTATGAAAACGCAAATGGTGTGCGGGAATATCTGACGATATCGATTAAAGCTGTTCTGGACGACAGCGGATTTTGTATCGGGACCCGGGGCACTGCGCGAATAATCACAGAACGGGTGCGGCGCGAACAAGCAGTGAAGCAGGAAAAACTGCGTCTGGCAATGCAGGAAAGATTGACCCGTATTCTGGTAACAGCAGAAAGTTCTGATGAGGTTCTGGGCCGGGCTGTTGCCGAGGTGCAGGACCTGTTTCGCGCCGATGCGGTTTTTATCTATAAGCTGTATGATGGGGGATATATCCCGGTCGCGTCGGAAAAAGACCCTGAGCTGGAATGTGATTTCCATATCGTTTCAGAGAAACTGCCAACCGAGTTTCCTGACGATATAGTGTTCCTGGATGTGCAGGGCAGGGATCATATGATCGTCCCCCTCGTTAAGGGTGACGTATGCGAAGGCGTTGTGCTGGTTAGTCGGGATACCGCAGTAAGCCCCTGGTCAGGGCAGGAAAAAGCCCTGCTTGTTGCAATCGGAGACATTTTGGCTGCCGCGCAGAAAAAAGCTGCGCTGTTTGATAAGCTATCCCGACTGTCGGGGCAGGATGAACTTACACAGTTGTTGAACCGTCGCGCTTTTGAAGCCGAAGTGAACAAACGGCTTCTGCACCAGAATAGAACAGGACAGTCTGGTTGTCTGATGTTTATTGATCTGGACCATTTTAAAGAGGTCAATGACACAATGGGGCACCAGATTGGGGACTTGGCTTTGCGTCTGGTTGCGTCCAATATCAGGGACCTGATCAGGCCGATTGATATTGCCGGGCGTTACGGCGGCGATGAATTTGTAATCTGGATTGAAAATATTGACAGGAATGATGCCGAGGAACGGGCACGACATCTGATTGATGCCATGTCGGGGATCAGGATGCAGTTAAACAAGGACGATTTAAAGCTTTCGATGTCCGTAGGAATTTGTAAAAGTCGGTCTGGTATTGGTGAATCTTTCACCGCTCTGTGTGACCGAGCTGATCGCGCTCTATATATGGTAAAACGTGCCGGGCGCGGGGCCATTGCTTTTGCAGAAGACGAAGATACGTGTGGGGATACTTTGAATAATGTTGAGTAAACTTAAGGGCCTGTTCGCTTCTGACAAGAAAGCACCCGATACGCTGACAGCGGAAAAAGAGCAGCAGATACTAAGTAGCGGCAGTGACGCAGAGAAAAAGGAACTTGCGTCGCGAGAGGATGCCCGCCCGGAAGTGCTCTATTATCTTGCTGAGGATCAATCGGCTTCGGTTCGGAAAATCATTGCGCAAAACCCTTCGACACCTATCCAGGCGGATGAAAAACTAACCGCGGATGAAGACGAAGAAGTCCGCAGCGAACTGGCGCGAAAAATTGCCCGACTGATTCCGAATATGCCTAGCGACGAACAGCAGCTCGTGCGGGATAAAACGATTGCCATCCTTGAAAAGCTGGCAGCTGACCAATTGCCGAAAGTACGGGCGATTATTGCTGAGGAGATCAAGCGGTCTGACGCTGTACCAAAGTCCATTGTCGATAAGCTGGCACGGGACGTGGAAGATATCGTCTGTGGACCCATTCTGGCTTATTCACCACTGTTGAACGATGACGACCTGCGCGAGATAATCGCCGCGGGCGCAAGCTCTGCCGTACTGTCTGCCATTGCGTCCCGTGAAGAGGTCAGCGAGGTTGTGGCAGATGACATTGCTGCAAGTCTTGATATTCCTGCGGTCGCCTCTTTGTTGACCAACAAGAATGCACAGATCAGAGAAGAAACTCTGGATCAGATTATTTCTCAGGCCGAGACAGTTGAAAGCCTGCACCGCCCCTTGGCATTGCGGCCACAATTATCCATTCGGGCAATGAAGAGAATAGCGGGCTTTGTTGCCTCGGCACTTGTTTTGGCAATGACTGAAAACTCTGAACTGAACGAGGAAGACGCGGACGATATTCTGGACCGGGTTCGCGACAGGTTGGCGTCCGAACGTGTCGGTGCTGACGAAGAAAAGATGCTGGCAAAGCAGGCAGGTGATTTATTCGCCGCAGGCAAACTTACCGACAAATATCTACTGGAAATGATTGAATCCAACAATCGGGAGCTTGTTATCCAGTGTTTGTCCCTTCTGGCAGATGTTGATGCAAAGACTGTCCGCAGTGTTATTCATTCAAAAAGCGGGCGTGCGGTCACAGCCCTTGTCTGGAAGGCGGGGCTGGTCATGCGAACGGCGTACGAAATTCAAACCAAGTTTGCATTGGTGCCAACCGCCCAGTTGTTGCCGGGTAAAGACGGCGATAAATATCCGATTGGGGAAGATGAACTGGAATGGCACCTAAGCTATTTTCTTGAACAGGAAGACTGACCGCAACTGACTGCCTTGTCAAAATCTACAAGCCTCCAAGTGCCTGGAATGTGCTCTGATCTGCTGCCACCAATTTTTTGCGGCCGAGAAATTATTCCCGGATCAGGGTACCTGCGCCGCGCTCGGTGAAGATTTCCAGAAGAATGGCGTGCAGAACACGGCCATCCAGAATAACGGCACCGTTTACACCGGCCTTCACCGCATTAACGCAGGTTTCAACTTTCGGCAGCATGCCGCCCGTGATGGTGCCGTCTTTAATCAGGGTATCGACATCACTGAACGACAGTTCGGTCAGGATTTCGCCGGCTTTGTTCATAACACCCGACACATCGGTCAAAAGGATGAAGCGGCGTGCGTTCAGTGCACCGGCAATCGCACCAGCCATTGTGTCCGCATTGATGTTGTAGGTCTGTCCATCTTCGCCCATCGCGATCGGGGCAATCACAGGGATGATGCCATTTGCGATGCTTTGTTCGATGAAAGTCGCATCAACGGCTTTTGGCGTGCCAACAAAACCAAGATCAACTTCGCTGCCGTCAGCGCGTTTGCGGATGATTTTCTCAGCGGTCACCAAGGAACTGTCCTTACCGGACAGGCCGATTGCGCACCCCCCTTTGGCGTTAATATCTGCGACGATGTTTTTATTCACCCCGCCACACAGTACCATTTCTGCGACACTGACCGCATCCTTGCTGGTGACGCGCAGACCATCAATAAATTCGGATTCGATATCCAGCTTTTTCAGCATAGTGCCAATTTGGGGGCCGCCACCATGGACGACAACCGGATTGATGCCTACCTGCTTCAACAGGGTAATATCTTCGGCAAATTGCTGGCTGAGACTTTCGTCGATCATTGCATTGCCGCCGTATTTAATGACGAAAGTTTCGCCATTATATTTTTTCATATACGGCAATGCTTCTACAAGGATCGCTGCCTTGCGTTGCAGTTTGGATTGATCGCTTTTGACCGACATCATCTTCCTGAGGGTTCCATTAATCTAAACACATGTATGTCCGGCTTTTAGACTTTTGGACGGTTTTAGTCAATTCAGTAGCGGATACCGCGGTTTGGACCCTTGCCGATCAACACGCCCAGGGTAATTAAAACCTGGGCGACATAGTATGTTGCCCAGACAATATATCCCAGATAGTCCGGAGCATTCATAAATTGTTGTGCACCAATCAGGCTGTCAGAAATATAGAAAAGAACTGCACCAACACCGACCATGGTAAAAGGAAAGCGGCTGATCAGTGCGGCTGTTGCCATCGCAGTCAGGCTGAAACTATATATCACGACATTGTAGCTTTCGCTGTCCAGATCAGGATACATAACAAAAATGGCAAGGATGGTCATCGCCCACATAAGCGAGGCGAGCCTGAGCCGCATGGGGGTAACGTCCTTGGCAGGTAGCCGGTTTTTCAGAAACAGAAATATGTAGATTATCTGTACAACCAGAAAGGTCAAAAGCCCGTTCATGAAGGCGTCAACAGTTGGTTGGGCAATCAGATAGTCTGCCAGCGCGGATATAGCGAGTGCGAAAAACAGGATCGCGTGATCTACAGACTTTATGTTGATAAGCGCAAGTAGCGCCAGCAAGGCCACAGGCGTAGTCTTAGTGACATAGACCAATTCTGGCGGGTAAATTTTTAAGCCGTGTATCAAGGCAACAATAGCAGAAAGCAGTAAAATCAGCTGTCCAGCCAATTCCAGCGCTGTATGGTGTTGTTTCTGAAACATAGGACCCATTTCCCCCGGTCTTGCACAGAGAACAGCAAAACTCCGACCCACATCGTTCTCTTTGCACTGACTATACCGGGTCTGTTTCAAATATGAAGCGGGAAAATTACAATCTTTTCATTAGCCTAGGAAAGAAGCTTAGTCAGTGGCTTCACCGCAAGGATGATCAACAGGTTGAACACACCAACTACCAAAAACAAATCCTGTGTCTGAAGGCCCGCAGCAAGCAGTCCTGCGGCAATGACAGCACCTGTAAACATAAAACCACTATTAATGATGTTATTGGAGGCAATGATTTGGGAGCGTGTGTGCCGTTCACTTTTATCCTGTAAAATCGTGTAAAGCGGCACAATAACCATGCCGCCAAGAATGGACGTAGCGCATAATACAAGAAGGATACACCAGTAGAGAGGCTTACTCAGGAAGCTGCTAAAAGTATGAAAGTCGCCGTTTTCTGGCGGGATGCCGGGCAGTTGCAGTAACACAAAAAGAAGCCCGCCAACCAGCGCAAGGCCGAGCAGGGCCGGTGTTGCCAGACGGGCTGAGATGTCGCCTTTCAGTATTTTGCTGGCAAAAATCGAGCCTGCCCCAATGCCGACCGAATAGATGGCCAGGATCGCAGTGACCACAGTTTCGTCACCATAAAGGATATCCCGGGCCATAACAGGGATTTGAGTGAGGTAAATTGACCCAAGCGTCCAGATCCAGCTGATGCCAATAATGGTACGCCTGGTGACGGGGTCAGCCCATGCGCGCTTCAACAGGCGGCCAGTGGACTGGAAAATATTCCTGGAGATGATCAGGTCCGGGTCCGCCCGTCCGGTTTTGACAACCTTTGATCCGGACAGGGTACCGATTACGGCAATGCTGATGGTCAGGCCCGCGATAGACATAATCCCACCGTCGGACAGAACCACTAGCCCACCAACAATGGTGCCTAAAAGTATGGCAATGAAGGTGCCTGCTTCCACAAGGGCGTTTGCGGACAGCAGGTTAGGGCGGTCCACAAGGTCCGGCATTATGGAATATTTAATCGGACCAAAGAAAGTTGACTGAAGGCCTAGCCCCGCAAGCACTGCCATAAGAAGCGGCAGGATTTCATAATAGAAACCGATGGCACCAGCTGTGGCCAGAACAATTTCCCAAATTTTGATCCAGACTATCTGGCCCGTTTTCTCATATTTGTCGGCCAGTTGGCCAGCCAGTGCAGAGAAAAGAAAATAGGGAAGAATAAACAGGCCAATTGCCAGATTATTTAAAACAGCTGAACTGACCCCAACCTGATCGGCCAGTCGGAAAGTAATCAGCATGATAAGTGCGGAACGAAACAGGTTGTCGTTAAAAGCCCCTAGAAACTGCGTGATAAAAAGAGGTAAAAACCGGCCAGATACCATCAACTGGTGTGGTTTCAAAATCATTCTATGTCCCCCAAAGCCCCCAGGCATAACCGCAATGCCGTAGTGTTGCGGTCAACTATTTTGTCGCTTGATCGGTGCCTGTGCGCCAGCCTTAGCAAAGATTATTCCGCCGCCGCATGCGTGTGCGATAATTCGTGCCGTGCCTGCCGGATTATTTGCCACGAACCAGACAGGAATATAGAGGCCATGATACCCGCGACGATCAAGTCAGGCCAGCCCGTTCCAGAAAGCCAAACCCCGGAGGCGGCTACAATTACCATAACATTGCCAATGGCATCGTTACGGCTACAAAGCCATACAGACCGAACGTTGGCATCCCCGTCTTTGAAACGCATTAGTAACACTACACTAAGGAGGTTGGCCGCCAGTGCAGCAAAGCCAACACTTCCCATGATGACGGCTGCTGGCTCTTGTAGGTAAAAGACGCTGTAGAGCGTGCTCCCTAGTACCCAAAGCCCCATCAGACCTAGGCTGACCCCTTTGATCAAGGCAACAAAGGCCCGCTTTTTCAACGATGCACCAATCACCAGCAGGGAAATGGAATATGTAGCTGTATCCCCCAGAAAGTCGAGCGCATCTGCTTTCAGTGCCTGGCTATTGCCGACAAAGCCCATAGGCATTTCGATCAGGAACATAAGGGCATTAATGACAATAACCGCGATCAACGCCCGTTTGTAAGCGGGGTCCATTCCATCAAACTTGATGTCATCGCAGCCACATCCTGCACTCATGACCTTTGATCCTTTGCGTTTTTAATACTAATATTTGCCATGATGCGCTAAAAAAGCGCAACAGTAAACTTATCAACTTTTCAGACGGGTAGCATTGTGGGTTCCTGTATTAAAGTCATCCTAATAACATGTGCGATTACGTTGGTGCAAATGGTAGCAGCGCCCGCATATGGTTACGTTACCGAAACGGACTGTGATGCGCACGTATCAGGCGGCTCTGCAGACGGGTCGGATGAGGGGGCGCTTGATAATGCAGATGCGTGTGACCGCGTGGACGGTGTCCCTGTTATCACGGCACTTGATACGCGTGCGTTGGCGCTGGGTACACACTATTTCTATTACCGTGCCGGGGAACAGGGAACCGGCAATCCGATTTTTGTGCCGATTATTGTGGTCAAGGGAGCAAGCGAGGGGCCGCGACTGGTTTTAACCGCAGCGGTACACGGGGACGAATTGAACGGCATTGGGGTCATCCACCAGTTGATTCGGTCTTTGGAGACTGAGACAATATTGGGCACTTTAATCGCCCTTCCAGGTATCAATCAAACCGGTATGGTCGCAAGCAGCAGGCATTTTCAAATGGCGGCTGGCGGTGGTGCCATGGTGGACCTGAACCGTATTATGCCAGGTAGTCGCAGGCATGGTTCTATGGCTGAACGCTATGTGTGGGGTTTGTGGCATAACATTCTGAAAGATAATGCGGACCTGGCTATTGATCTGCATACCCAGACCCGCGGAACTGCCTATCCGCTTTTTGTGTTCGCGGATTTTCGCAAGCCTGTTGTCTGGCAAATGGCCAAAGACCTGATGCCCGATATTATCAAGCGGGATAAGGGACAAAAAGGGGCACTTGAGACGACATTTGTAAAAGAAGGCATTCCCGCTGTAACTTTCGAAGTTGGGGCCCCCAAACAGTTTCAGGAACGGTTGATCGACCGCGCAGTTGCGGGCATTCGGAATGTGATGGTCCGCCATGAAATGTTGGTTGGTACGGTGACGAAGCCACTTCTCCCCCCTGTTATTGGCAGTAATTATACCAATGTCACCGCGCAAAAAGGTGGTGTTGTCAGCCTGCATGTCAGGCTTCTTGACCCGGTGAAGAAGGGGCAGCATATCGCGACGATGGCGGACCCGTTTGGCCGCGAGTTGCAGCGCTATTATGCACCGCATGATGGGCATGTACTGGCTATCGCAACCGACCCCCTGCGTGAAGCAGGTACCATGCTGGTGCGTATCCTTCACTAAATAGTATCTATGACTTACATGTCAGCAGCGAAAGGACGGTGCAAGCACCCAGCTTGTAGTATAGGCCCTGAAAACTATGGTCAGTTAGAAGTCTGAATGTGCGCCATGGGGTGATCAGTGGTGTTGTCGAGTTTTTTACTATTCTGACGCCCTGATAACCTGCAAGGCGTCACGTACCCTTGACCAATTAATGGTGTCGGCATCTAACTCGCCCCCCGTTTCCTTGTCTGCATGTTGCGCAGCAATTTTCTGCGCTACATAGGCCTCTGACTTGGGGCCCATTTGTTCATACAGACTTTTTGCATAGGTGTGGACTGTTGATTGTTTCATGGTTACCTCCATCTTCAAATTTCCAGTAATCCAGCGGGCGTATTGTGCGCGTAAGAAGCCTTTAATGCCAATAAATTATTTTTATACGTAGGACACGATTACTCAATCCTTTCAATTCTCAGGGATTTTGGTATGTCTCTAGTTGTTATTAAACAGGAATGCATCACATATGGAAAAGCCAGCTTCTCATCCAAAAATCGCAACGCCGCGCACCGGTCTTCTGATCATAAACCTTGGAACACCAGAAGCGCCGACATACGGTGCGGTTCGCAAGTATCTGGCTGAGTTTTTAGGCGATCCGCGGGTTATTGAGACACCGCGCGCACTGTGGTTACCTATTCTGTATGGGCCGATATTGACTTTCCGTCCTGCCCGTTCTGCCAAGGCATATGCAAAGGTCTGGAACAGGGAGAAGAATGAAAGCCCCTTGACGACGATTACCCGGTCACAGGCTGAAAAGCTGGCGGAGAAATACGGTGACAACGTGCTGGTCGACTGGGCCTATACCTACGGCACGCCCAGCTTGAAAGAAAAGCTCCAGGCGATGAAAGAAGCCGGTTGTAACCGGATTGTTTTGTTCGCCCTGTTCCCGCAGTATAGTGCCACGAGCACGGCGGCAGCGTACGATAAGGCGTTTAAGGCGCTTGCAGAACTTCGCTGGCAACCGGCGGTGCGCACAGTACCAGCTTACTATGATAATGCAGACTATATCGCGGCATTGGCATCGTCAGTGCAAACCGATCTGGATCAGCTTTCCTGGAAGCCGGTGAAGCTTCTTGCATCGTATCATTCAATACCCAAGGCATATTGGGATAAAGGTGACCCGTATCCGTGTCACTGTATGAAGACATCGCGCTTGCTCAGTGAAAAACTTGGACTGAATTCTGGGTATCTGGAAACCAGTTTTCAGTCGCGTGTGGGCCCGGCCGAATGGGTTGGTCCCTATACGGACAATAAGGTAGAAGAACTGGTCGAAAGTGGGGTGACCAAATTGGCGGTGCTTAGTCCGGCATTCGCGTCAGACTGTCTCGAGTCGCTTGAGGAAATCAATATGGAACTGCGGGAAACATTCCTGAAAGCGGGCGGTACCCACTTTCATTTCATTCCCTGCCTGAATGATAGCGATGTCGGTATGACGATGCTAAAATCAGTAGCCGACCAGGAGCTGCAGGGCTGGGTATAGGCGCAGGTCTTAGTCGGTTAGTCCCGCCATGCCAGTTACAATCACGGGCAATGTAATGTCGGCCCGGTGTTCAAATGTCAGGGTCACAGTAAATACATCCCCTTCTTTGAAGGGGGCATGCAGACGCATCATCATGATGTGAAAGCCGCCTGGTTTGAACTCTAACGTTTCGCCCGGTGCGACTGATACTGTTTCCTGGTGGTCCATCTTCATGACACCGTTTTCATCCTCATAGGACTTGTGGATCATTGTCATGGCTGCGACGTCTGATTTTACACCGGTGATTACAACAGCTTCTTTACCAGTATTGCGCAGGTTGAAGTAGGCAGCACCGGATACTGTTCGGTTGCCGGTTGTGCGTGCCCATGCCTGAGTAATATCAAGTGCAGCATTATGATCTTCACTTTCATGTGCTGACACAGTGCATAATCCAGATAGCATCATCAGGGCGGCAAGGGCAGTTTTCAGGAACATTTGCATAATCAATCTCATGGTTGGGTGTTAGAGGAAATCCAATGACCAAAACTTATGGCAGCAGCGAATCTGTAGCCTTGATCAATTCGTGTCTGACTGCAGGCTCGAAAGCAGAATGGCCGGCAACAGGGACAATTTTTAAGGTGGCAGAGGGCATTCTTTTCGCCAGTTCCCAAGCAGAATATGGGGGGCAAATGGCGTCATAGCGCCCCTGAATGATCTTGGTTGGTATGTGTTTCAATTTATAAGCATCACGCAAAATCTGGCCATCTTCTTCAAGAAAGCCGCGATTGTGAAAATAGTGACATTCAATGCGGGCAAAGGCACTGGCAAACATCGAGTCCATCGAATGCAGTTTTTGTTCTTCGTCCGGCATTAGGGTAACTGTGCTGCCTTCCCACAGACTCCATTCTTTCGCATAAGTTAGCTGCACGTCCGCATAGTCTGGGTGAAGCAGGCGTTTATGGTACGCTGCAATCAAGTCGTGCTGTTCTTCTACTGGTATGCGGGAGATGAAGCGTTCCCATGCCTCGGGGAATATAGCGCGTGTGCCAGACCCATAAAACCATTCCAGTTCACGCTCCATCATCAGAAAAACACCCCGGAGGATCATATGCGTTACGCGCGATGGATGGGTTTCTGCATATAGTAGGGCAAGGGTGCTGCCCCATGATCCGCCGAACAAAGCCCACTGATCTATGCCCAGATGGGTGCGGATTTTCTCCATATCCTCGACCAGATCCCAACTGGTATTATGTTCGATCTTTGCATGGGGGAAACTGTTGCCGCAACCTCGCTGGTCAAACAAAAGTATCCTGAATTTTCTGGGGTCAAAAAAGCGCCGCTGAATGGGGCTGGTGCCGCCGCCCGGGCCGCCATGCAGGAAGACAATTGGAATGCCTTTGGGATTGCCAGACTGCTCCAGATACAGATGGTGACCATTCCCAACGTCCAAATGCTCTGTGGCATAGGGATCAATCGCTGGGTACAGCGTTCTCTGAAAATGGGGGCCGTCCGCTGGCATCTTTTTTCCTGACTGTTATTAGCTATTAGCCTACTCGGCAACATGACGGGGCACAAGCTTTCAGTACGGCTGAAGGTGTCACATAGTGTCGCGCCGGATGCAGGCTATTTTTCCCGTTCGGCAAGACGGTCGGCAATAAAATTATAGGAAACCAGATCGTCTGCATCAATCGGGGCATCGGCAAAGGGCATTTTCACAGCAACTGCATGAATGCCAAAAAGCTTGCTTGCTCTTTTTGCCAGACCAGACAGGGATACAAGCCCAAAACGGTACAGGAAGAAGGACCAAAGCCCAATCATCGGGATCATGGCCTTGCGTTTTTTCTTGTTTCCAAACTGGCCACCGGCTTTAAATAGCTCGATCGCTGCGAAGGCTTCTTCGCTGCAGACTGCGTAAATATTGCAGTTGGACCATATGCCGTCGGTCAACTTGTGCTGCCCGGTGATTTTACCGGTTCCGGGATAGGTTTCCTGAACCAGTTTGTCGTTGGTCATTGCCCACGCGGCATCTGCTTTTTCAGAACTCACTTCGTTCAGAAAATGGTCAATAATGGCTGGCGTATGCAGACAGTTGTCTGCGGTGGTGATGAAATACGGTAGGCCATCTGAGCCACCGGCCCGGATCGCAGCCATGACACTTTGCGATAGGGTTTTTTCGCTTTTAACAAAAGTGACAGTGCCGTCAGTGATCAGAGCCTGAATGCCGGGAAGATCTTTCAGAAGGGTAGCATCTTCAATCACAATCTGAATGCGCCCTACATTTTCGGACTTGGTCAGGGTGGTAACAACCCTTTCAATCATGGGGCGACCAGCGATAGGAACCAGACATTTATGGCTGTATCCGAAGTGTTCGGCGACGCTATTGACTATGCCCGGTCTTTGGGCAGCAAGAACTATGGCGGTATATTGTCTGTCGTTCACTCTTGAACACTCGTTGCATTATTTACTAAGGAATATGCTGCGTTCCTAATGCTTGACATGGGCAAATGCAAGATATATCCCCCACCGAATCGTTGTGATTGCATTCAATTGACATCCGATTTCAAGAGTGCAAAGAGTATAGTTTTCGACCAATAAGGTCTTCTGAAAGGAATTATTTTGTCAGGGATACAGCTAGACCATTTGTTGTTTGGCGAAGGCCAACCGCTGCGCCTGAAAGATGAAGATAAGAAGAGACTGGAAGTTCTCTTTCTTGCCAAACATGCTTTGTCTGGTGGTGCATTTGATAAAAACGATGGGTCGCATTCTGTATACCATGACGAAATACGGGCATGTCTGGAAAGACTGGGTGTCGGGCTGAAATTGTCAAATACGTATGAAGCGCTCTTTAAGGCGCCGGACAGCAATTTTATTTTCACGCTTTTTAATCGTGGCGGTTTCCGAAATTCAGAGATTTTGTCATCCTGTTTATGTGAATATCATAGCGTACCGTATCTTGGTGCACCGCCAAGCATGCGGGGATTTGCTGATGACAAACATCTCAGTAAAATGATGTATCGCGATCAGGGTATTCCGACACCGCGCTGGCAGATATACAGAACCAGTTCTCTGGAAGCGCTGGTACCGTCCTTCGAGGCAGAGCGATATGTGGTTAAACCCAATAATAGCTCGGCATCCTGGGGAATTGCCCATAGTGAAAACTGGGATGATTTGAAACCCCATGTGATTGAACTTCTTAAAGATAATCATGATGTGATTGTGGAAGAATTTGTACCCGGTGTGGATGTCACCGTGCCGGTAATTGGTGCAGGAAAACCGTGGATATTGCCGCCGATGTTAAACCCGTCCCAGGGCGATTTAAACATTGTGACATACGAACAAAAGCGTGGGTTCCAGGGTGGTTCATCTATTGAAGTATTTGAAGATGCAGCAAAATACCCGGAACTGATTGATTACACCAAAACCAGTAACAGCATGATCTGGCCCTTTGATTATGGACGGTATGATTACCGGATCGAACCAAATGGCAAGGTTTGGGCGCTTGAATTTAATCTGAGCTGTAATCTGGGCAGCAACAGGGCGATTATTCAATCTGCCAAATCACTGGGGTATGAGCAGGTTGATATTGTCGAGTCGGTTCTGGCAAATGCGATCGAACGCCAACGTGTAATGTTCGAAGCTGTTATCCGCGGCGAACAAATTCGTTATAAAATGTAAGTAGTCGGCAGCGTGGTCATCAGGCCACGATGGGTGTTGGCATCTGACCTATAATACCCCTCAGTCCCGTTTAAAAACCTTTTAGGGTCATTTTACCGGTGTTCCATTTCTGCGCGCGATCAGAATCTGTTCTGTGCGTTCAAGGTCGCCTGGATTGTCGACGTCAATGGGGGCGTCAGCAAATGGCATTTTTATGATCTGAACCTTCAGGCCCCACCGTTTGGACAGTATCTCTGACAGGCGCGTAGATGTGGTCAGCTTCCAGCGGTACAAAATCATGAACATCAGGCCAAAGGCTTTCAAAATACGGTTCGGGTTTTTACCAAACTGACCACCGCCTTCGAAAACACGGGCAGGTTCAAGCGCATGAGGCCCTTTGATCGCATACAGATTACAGCTGGACCATCCGCCGTCTTTCAGGGTGTGAAATGCCCTTTTGCCGTCGGGGTAGGCATTTAGGATAACATCGGCCGGTGTCATGGCCACGCCGATATCCGGTGCACTCTTCGCAAGGGCATCGGTGAAATAATTAATAATTTCAGCTGTATGCAGTGCATTATCCCCTGTCGTGACTATCAGGGGCCATTCAGGATTTATATTGGCAACGGCATCCCGAACGGAAAGATAGAGATTATCAGCGCTGGGGGTGAAGTGAATTTCCCCTTTCTCTAGCATCTCATTCAGCGCCGGTATCTGTTCCAGCAGTTCTCTTTTTTCAATAGAGACATAAATCGCGCCAACATCTTTCGCCGCCTTTACTTCACGGACCACGCGTTCCAGCATAATCATGCCGTCTATAGTGACGAGGCATTTGTGGCTGACATTCTGGACTTTTGCGACCGAATCCTCTGCGCCTCTGCGGCTGGCAGCAAGAATAAGGGCTGTAACTTTCTGGTTGGAGGGCATAAGGTGTTCGGGTCCCTGATGTGGCGGTGCCACAGTATTTATTAGTTAACTTAGTTGGCTCATTAAATGTTTGATAGCAACACTATCATTCATTTGGTTAAGCTGCTCTTTAATAGCTTCTTGTTTCACGGCGTCAAGGTGGCCGTCTGCACAAGCGTCAAACTTTGCCATCAATTGATCGTGACTAAGGGGCGAAGCACTGCTGCCAACCGGCATGTTGACCTCGGTAAACAGTTCCTCGCCTGACTTCAGTGTAACATAAACCTGCGTGAAAAAGTCAGATTCAAGTTTTTCGACATATTCTTTTTCTATCAAAGGTAAAAGTGCCTGTACCTCTGGGCGGGAAATAGCTGATTCTTCATAGTCTGCCAAGGTTGCGTCCCCGTAAAGCAGGCCAACCGCCAACCCGTATTCCAGACTGAATTTTGCTTCGGCAGACGTTGTGGGCCGGTCATACATCAGGTTTCGCAGGTGCGCAGCGGGTGCACGAACAAAAACGCGCGTCACACTATCTGCGCTGAAGCCATGTTTTTCCCGTAATTGCAGAAGCCCGTCAAGAGCACGGTGGACACTGCCACAGTTGGGGAAACGTTTGACCTTAAGGCCGTACTTTTCAATCATCAACGGGTCAGCAACGTCCCCTTTTGGGAAGTCGACTTTTTGTCCGTATTCGTCTTTGTCTTTCATAATGGCACGCAGGTCGTCCACATCGGGGCCGACCATCAGGGTGCCCATGCCGTTTTTGCCTTCCAGAGTGTGATCCCCCGCGGTGATGCCTGCCTCTGCAAACAGGGCGGCCTGCACGGCCCCTGCCGCTGCGATCCCAGCGTGCAAAGGCTTGGTCATGGTGCCAAACTGGCTCATGAAACCACCCGCGAAACTGGTAGACAGGGAAATGGCGTGTGCAGTTTTTTCAGCGTCCAATCCCAGCAGGCGGGCACAGCCCGCCGCCGTACCAACTGTGCCAATGGTTGCGGTCGCGTGCCAGCCCCTGCTGCGGTGAAAGGGGTTCAACCCCTGCCCAACGCGGCCAAGTATCTGCAGTCCAACGATATAGGCATCCAGAAAAGCAGTGCCGTCTTTGTCCCGGTCTTCCGCAAGGGCCAGCAGCGCTGGTACCAGAACCGCAGATGCATGTGCTTTTGCAGGATCAAAATTATCGTCAAAATCCAGCGCATGGGCAGCGGTGCCATTTGCCATGGCAGCCATCGGGGGTGATGTTTTCTCGGTGCGGCCGATAATGCTGCAGGCAGAACCACCCCAATTTACGGCAAGGGTGCCAACTTTTTGGGAAACGGTTTCTTGGGCGCCGGGAATGGTCACCGCCAGCGTGTCAATGACTGCGTCGCGGGCTCGTGAAATGGCCAATTCTGACCAGTCAGCAGGCACATTTGCTGCCCAGTTAGCATAAAGATGTAGGGGATTCGTCTTGGGGTCTGTCATAGTGTCCCTCAGGATTTGTCGCTGAGTTTTTTATTTCTTTGACGATAAACTAGTCCAATTAACAGAAATAAGGAATATATTTATCTATCTTTTCCTGCCTTTGTACTTGAAATGGTTCAGTATTTGACAATTTAGGTGGGTATGTAAAAATCGCTGCCAGAATAAAAGACAGCATAACGCGAGTGCTCCATGTCTGTAACAACCGACTTTTTTGAGATAGAAGATCTTGGCGCGACCAAGATCGTTGCCTTGTCGGGGGACTGGACAATTGATACTGCAGAAGCCATTGACCGCCTGATGGGGGTATGTGTCAAATCTTCACGCGGTGCGACGGTCCTTGATTGTAGTCATATCGGGAAAATGGATACCACAGGGGCGGTGCTGATCCGTCGCTATGCAGATGCGCTTGATAGCCACACTGGAGCTGTTCTAACGGGGGTCACGGCCCAGCATAAAGGACTGATGGCAGTTGTAAGTTGTAAGCCGCCGCCTGCACAAACATGCCCAGACGAGATGCCGTGGTATTTCCAGTTTCTGGAAGATGTAGGGTTGGCTACGCGCAAGCTGACACGTATCACCGGGGCGCAGCTGAATTTCATCGGGCTCGTATTTGTTAGATTATTTGGCAGCCTTACAGACCCACGCCGCATTCGCTGGACTGCGCTGATACATCAGATCGAGGCAGTTGGTCTGAAAAGCATGGGTATTGTTGGCCTGATTGCCTTTTTGATTGGTGCCGTGATGGTCAATCAGGGTGCCATCCAGCTGGCACGTTTTGGCGCAGATATTTTCGTTGTTGATATGCTGGGTATTGCGCACCTGCGTGAATTGGGAATTTTGCTGACGGCCATCATTATTGCGGGTCGTTCCGGCAGCGCGTTTACGGCGGCAATCGGGTCCATGAAATTGCATGAAGAAGTGGACGCAATGAAAACAATTGGCCTGAACCCAATTGATGTATTGGTGTTGCCGCGGCTGGTTGCGCTGGTTATTGCTCTGCCTTTGCTGACATTTTACGCAGATATTATGGGGGTTCTCGGTGGTGCTTTGATGGCCTGGGTGCAGCTGAATATTACGCCAGCGAACTTTTTTGTATACTTTCAGGAGGTTATAAGCGCAGATCATTTCTTTGTCGGTTTGATCAAGGCGCCGTTTTTTGCGGTTGTGATCGCCATTACCGGTTGTTTTAACGGTCTGAATGTCAGGGGCAGCGCGGAGTCGCTCGGCGTTAATACGACCCAGGCCGTGGTGCAGGCAATTTTCCTTGTAATCGTGTTGGATGCGCTTTTTGCCATCTTCTTCACAGCAATTGATTTGTAGGGGCAGGGAAGATGGACGCTGCAATAGAAGTAGAAAATCTGGTAACGGCATTTGGCAGTAATGTCATTCACGACGGTTTGAATTTGACGGTTAAGCGCGGCGAAATTCTGGGTGTTGTTGGCGGGTCGGGTACTGGCAAGTCTGTGCTTTTGAAACATATTATCGGGCTTTTGAAAGAACGGTCAGGCCGTATTCTTGTCAATGGCCGGGACAGATCCACCATGTCGGTAAGAGAAGACATGGAAAGCCGCCGTGATTGGGGCGTGCTGTTTCAGGACGGGGCGCTTTTCTCATCCCTGTCAGTTGCGCAAAATGTTCAGGTGCCATTGCGGGAACACTTCAATATGTCGCAAAGTCTGATGGATGATCTGGCCTGTTCCAAGCTTACAATGGCTGGTTTGCCCCTGGACGCCGCAAAAAAATTCCCTTCGGATTTATCCGGTGGTATGCGAAAGCGTGCAGCCCTTGCCCGGTCACTGGCGCTTGATCCGGAAATACTGTTTTTGGATGAACCTACCGCAGGGCTCGACCCAATTGGCGCCTCCGCATTTGATCAGATGATCAAGGAGCTTCGTGATTCCCTTGGCTTAACGGTCTTCCTTGTTACCCATGATCTTGATACTCTGGTGACAGTGTGCGACCGTGTTGCCGTTTTGGGCGATAAGAAGATCCTGATCAATGCGCCCTTAAAGGAAGTTATGGAATTTGATCATCCATGGGTGCAACAATATTTTAAAGGGCCACGTGCCCGTGCAGCAGGAATGGAAGTATAACAGTGGAAACCCGTGCGTCACATATTCTGGTTGGTGGCTTTGTCCTTGCGCTTATAGGGGGACTGGTTGCCTTTACTATCTGGATCGCCAAGGTGGATCTGGATGCTGAATATAGCGACTATGACATTTATTTCGATGGCACCGTGTCGGGCCTCTATAAGCGGGGCACTGTTTATTATTTGGGGATACCCGTCGGTGAGGTGCGCGACATCACGCTGGCGCCGAACGACCCGCGCAAAGTGCGGGTGACAGTACGGCTGAACGCAGAGGTTCCCGTGAATGAAGGCGCGATGGCGCGGCTGGAATTTCAGGGCCTAACCGGGGTTGCCTATATTGAAATTGATGGCGGCGATCCGCAAAAACCTTTTATTCAGGCGCGCGAGGATCAGGATTTCCCGGTTATTCCATCAGAAACGTCATCCCTGCAGGAAGTTTATCTACAGGCACCGAATCTGCTGAAGGAGGCTATTCGTGCTGTCAGTCGTATTTCCGATGTTCTGAATGATGAAAATCTGGCGTCTGTTTCCAGCACCTTGAAAAACATTGATTCGTTGACCGCTAATGTCGCCAAAGGCACGGAAGAAATGGACTTGCTCGTACGGGATCTACGTGCTGCACTGTCTGCGGTGACGGAGGCAGCAACCGCGGTAGAAAGCCTTGCTGGCACCGGGGAGACACTGCTGTCAGATGAAGGACGCCGCCTTATGGCAGAGGCATCCGAGACAATGATAGCTGCACGCGGGCTGGCAACACGGCTTGACACGCTCGTCGGGAATAATGAGGAAGCTGTTACCCAGTTTGTTGGTGGAACACTGCCTGAGGTAACGCGCCTGGTAATGGATTTGCGGCGTACAGCGCGTAACTTGTCACGGGTGGTCAGCCGGATAGAGCAAAACCCGTCTGAGGTTCTGTTCGGCCCGGATGAAAAACCCTATGACCCTAAGAAACGTAAGAAAGAGGACGATTCCTGATGGCAAAGAACTTTTTAAAGGCTTGTAGCGCTCTTTCTTTGCTCGCTTTGTCTGCTTGTGGACCAATCGTTTCTTTTGGATCTGATGAGCCTGCATCTATTTATAGTCTCGATTACAGAGGGCCTGCCCGAAATGATGCCGCAGGTCCTGTTTTGTATGTCTCCGAACCTGTTATGACGCAGGACCTTGGAACCCGCCGTGTTGCGGTTCAGTTGGGGGGCTTCGAGCGTACCTTTCTGAAGGAAGCACGGTGGGCGACTGCGCTTGGTGATATGGTCCGCGGCTATATGGTAGAAGCCATTACCGGTGCAACAAGCGCACAGGCACTTGGTGAAGGGGCGCTGGATGTTGCATCCAATTGCCGGGTTGGCCTGACGGTGCGTGCCTTTGACTATGTTCCGCGCTCTGACGCATCTTCTGATGATACAGTGCTGGTGCGTATTGAAATGTCTTTTGTGCGCCTGACGGACAGCAAGCTACTTGGTCGTCGCGACTTTTCTGCATCACAGACTGTTGCAGGTACAGACCGGCACGATATCGTTGCCAGCTTTAACGCCGCAATGGCAGCAGCAGGCAGTGACATGACCGACTGGTTGGCCCCGCAACTAGGTAATTGTCCTGCGTCTTAGTATCAGTATATAGCCTTAGAACCCGTTTGGCATTGTGCCGCGCATTTATGGTTTTATGGCCTGGACTGGGCACGTAGTTCAAAAAGTGACCAGAGGATGCAAACGCCGCCGACGAAGGCAACCACAATAAAGGGTGAATCCGGCGCGGCTGGTGTAAATAGCACCCCGGCGCTTAAGGGGCCGATAACCCTGCCCAGTGACGATAAGCCATTAGACAGGCCAAGGGCTGCCCCTTGCGTTTGCTGGTCCGTTCTGTTGGATATAATGCTGTTCATGGCCGGGAAGGCCAGTGTTGTTCCGCTCATGATTATGGGGAAAGCGCAGACAGCAATTATTATACTTGGCGGTGACATGATCAGGACCAGACATCCCGTGATGCACAGGGATGCTCCGACCATCAGCGCTTTTTCCTCTCCGATTGCCTTAAACAAAGGGCCAACGACTATGGACTGGACAAAGGCAACAGCAAGCCCGCCCAGCATCAGTAAATAGCCCACTTCTTTCTGGTTCCAGTCTAACACGGCACCCAGCCAGAATGGCGTGATAGAGAAAGTAATACTTTGTCCCGCTGCAATGATAACAAACATGGTGAAGAGTAGTTTTTTGCGTGTGTCGCCGAGTATGCTTGTCCAGCTTTGACGTTTGCTGGCACTGTCCGAGTATCCAGTTATTTCCGTTTTGTGGATGTTGGTTTCCGGCATGAAAAAATATGCAAGAAGCATGGCTGAAGACGACAGAAATACTGCGGCAATACCGGGGTAATAGATACTGACTTCCCCGCCAATACTGCCGAGTATGCCGCCCAGGCCTGGCCCTACCGCAAACCCTAGCCCAAACACAGCGCCGACATAACCAAGGGCGCGCCCGCGGTTTTCCGCCGTGGTCAGGTCTGCAACGGCAGCCATTACAATGCCAACATTCCCCGCCATGGCACCGGAAAGCGCCCGCGCGATATACAGCATAATCAGGCTGTCCGCATTTGCCAGCACCACATAGGAACAGGCAGCGCCAGCGAATGTCAGGATAAGGGTAGGGCGACGACCTATCCTGTCGGATAGACGCCCCCATAGGGGACCGGCCAGAAAGCTCATCAGCGCATAAATGGAGATCAGCCCCACGCCGGTTAAGGCGGTGCCACCATATTTCAGGGTTAGAAATGGCAGGATCGGCACGATCAGGCCAAACCCAATCAGATCAATAAAAACGGCGATAAGAATAACGGGCATTCAACATAC
Organism: Kordiimonas sediminis; assembly: GCF_014656395.1. Taxonomy (GTDB): domain Bacteria; phylum Pseudomonadota; class Alphaproteobacteria; order Sphingomonadales; family Kordiimonadaceae; genus Kordiimonas_A; species Kordiimonas_A sediminis. Next base: position 223,280 of record NZ_BNCI01000001.1, on the reverse strand, counting down.
TCCTGCCGCACATGTGATGGGCTTTCGTCGAGCGGTCCCATGGGGCCGCCTGTTTATACTACGCTTGGTATGGTTCAAGTGGTAGTCAGACGGCGTAAACCATACCTGGGCCAGCAAAGGTATGACTGTATCATGTAAGATATGGAACGCTAATGTGGTATATCATACCTGGTGCGCCGTTCTCGCCTGTCAAATGATCGAAGATTGTCCAGCCGCCAAAGCAGGACCGCACCGGGACATTTGTACGCCAGCTTATTTGGACAGGGCGTCTACCTTGTCTTTCAGAGCTGCGAGCTGTGCCTGCAGTGCTTCGATTTCGTCGTCTTGTGATGCGGTTGAAGCGGGGGTGTCGGTTGGTTCCTCTGGTGTTTCCTTTGGTGCTGGCTTTGGTCTCACGGCACTTTGAGGGGCTGAGAACATGGACATTGTTTCCTGAAACATGGCCATATTTCTTTTGGTAATGTCTTCAAACAAAGACACATATGTGTCTGCGCCTTTGCCCTGCATGAAGGCATTGCGTACTTCATCCTGATTTTGCTTCAGTGCTTCCATCGCGCTTTGCAGGTATCCGGGTACCATTGCCTGCAAGCCGTCCCCATACAGGCTGATCAGTTGGCGCAGAAACGGCAGCGGTAACATATTTTCGGCCTTGGATTCTTTTTCAAAAATAATCTGTGTCAGCACGTTATGGGTAATATCTTCGCCGGTTTTGGCATCCCGTACAACAAAGTCAGTATCTGATTTTACCAGTTCTGCAAGATGGTCAAGGGTAACGTAACTGGACGTGGCTGTATTATACAAACGTCGGTTTGCGTATTTCTTGATGATGATTGGATCGCCGCTCTTATGTGATTTCTTCGCCATCTGTATCCCTTTTATGCTGCGCAGTATAAATGCGCGCCTTATTTGCAGATTTCCCTTGTGTAATACTCTAGGGGGGAATATCGCACTGCCGCAAGGAAAATTGTGCAGTTGCGTAATTTTTCAGTTTTTATCAAGAAGAAAATCGGTATGATCATCATATGGCGTCACATGATAAAAAGCAGGATTTATCTATTATTTTTCTGGAGTTATGGTCAAAAAACCTTCAGGCATTTGGCCGTGACCAGCAGGAAATGACGCCTGAAAGGCTGGAAGAAATGTTGCAGCAAATGGTGCAGCATACTTTGCAGCAATCAGGATCCGGTCGGAAGGGTGATACATCCGATGGCTGAGAGTAAGGCGCCCAGACCTCTACCGCTTCATCTTGCGAATGCTGCTAGCTTGTGGGGCAGTGCATCATCTGCGGCGCGCCTGTTCGCGCAGGATAGCCTTATTATCCATGATAGTTTGCAAGATGACTTCGCGGCACTGAAACAGCTGGTTGGGGATGGTGACGCTGGCTGGCATGCCTTCCAGACAGATGTGTCTGCAAAGGCGCAGCAATATGCGGCTGATTTTCTGCACGGGATGCGTTCTTATATGGAACACCCTTACAAGAGGCCCGCGACACAGGCACAGGCAGTCCGGCAGGTTGGAGCTGCGGAGCTTCTTGACTACGGCGGGATTGGGCAGCCGGTTTTTCTGATCCCGAGCTTGATCAATCCCTATTATATCCTGGACCTGAAGCCGGGGCGAAGCCTTGCAGCATACTTAAAAAATGCTGGGTTCCGTGTTTTTCTGGTCAACTGGAATGAACCGGAAGAAGAGCGTGGTTTTGGACTGTCAGACTATATCCTGAAGTGTCTTGCCCCCATGCTTGAATATATCCAGGCCGTGGTCGGGGTAGAACGAGTTGCCACGGTTGGGTACTGTATGGGGGGGACACTTGCTGCGGGGTTGGCCGCGGTGCGCCCGAAACAGATTGGTCGTCTTGGGCTATTGGCATCTCCGTGGGACTTTAACACAGCGGAGCCTATGGCTGGCCGTGCTTTTCTGCCGTTGATGGCGCGACTGCTGGATATATTACCTGATAGTATGCCGGTTCCGATTGATTTGCTGCAGGTGTTTTTTACCAGCCTTGATCCTACGCTCACAGATAGGAAATTCAGACGTTTCAGTGCAATGGATACTGAAAGTCCTGCCGCTGAATTTTTCGTGGCACTGGAGCACTGGGCCAATAGCGGTGCCCCTCTTTCGCAGATGGCGGCACGGGACTGTCTGCAAAAATGGTATCAGGACAATCAGCCTGTTAAGGGGCAATGGGCTATTCGTGATCAATCGGTTAGACCACAAGATTTCGATTTTCCGACACTGGTTGCAGCGCCCACTGGGGATCGGTTGGTGCCAGCATCCAGTGCGCTTGCATTTTCACAGGGAATGCAGGACTGTACTGTTCTTGAGCCTAATGCGGGTCATGTCGGGATGGTTGTTGGCAGCAAAGCGGAAGCGGGGTTGTGGCAGCCACTGGCAGATTGGCTGCAAGCATAGACAGGGTCGGTTTACTGCAGTGCGCATTCGCAGGCTTTTCAAGGCGGCTCTATGCCGCCGCAGGACGGGTAACAGGATAGGGTAGGCTTGATATATGCAGCCTGATGTATTGACATATAACCGTTTCTACCAAAGGCCGCTTGGCGCGGCTGCTGCGTCCATTGTCGGGGATATGGTAATGCGCCATACACCTCATGTATCCGGTAAACGTGTGGTAGGGCTTGGGTACAGCCTGCCGTATCTGGAACGTTTGATGGCAGAAGGTGCGTTGCCTGTAGCTTTTATGCCGGCCAGACAGGGCGTATGTCACTGGCCAGACAGTGCAAGTCCGCTGTCTGCGCTGGTTGATGTGTATGATTTGCCTTTGGCTGATTCGTCTGTTGATATGGTTATTGCGGTTCATGCACTGGAACATGCAAATCGTCCCGCTGCGTTTCTGCGGGAAATTTGGCGTGTGCTGGTGCCGGGCGGTAAGGTCATGATAATTGTGCCAAATCGCAGACGCATGTGGGCCGCCCTTGAAGCAACGCCGTTTGGGCATGGTCGCCCCTATTCAAAGGGGCAGCTTTACACCTTAATGGAAGATCAGATGCTGTCTCCTTTGGGGTGGTCAACGGCTTTGATGCAGCCACCATGCGGGATCAAGCTTTTTGCCAAATCCATGCGGTTTGTCGAAACACCTGTACGCATACTTGGTAAAAATCTGGGGGGCGCTTTGATGGTCCATGCGGATAAACAAATGTATGGTACAGTGGTGAAATCACGGCGGGTTCCGCGTACGGTTCCAGTTGTGATGGGGCCCTAGGGCTGAATGCAGTAAAAATACAAATTACCCCTTGCCAAAGACATTTTTTATATTAATGTTGCCGAAACAAGGGACAAAGTTATAATAAAATTACTGTAAATACTGAAAACCCCCTTTATTGATCTGGAGAGTATTATGAGCGATCAACCTGAAAATAAACCAATGGACGAAGATCAGGAAGCAGCAATCCGCAGCGTAGCAAACGCTTTGCACCGTTTGAATGACGCCGTTATCCGTGCCGTAGGTAAAGGTGTGACCGTTGAACTGATGCGGGCTTCCCGATATCACAATGAAGAAGGTGCCTGGGGTGATATGCTGGTACCGATCATTCACAAGCAGGATAAATAAATATGGCACGGCTTGAAACGCCGGACCTGCCTACCTGCGATGTATGCGACAATCTGGGCACTGCGGCTACCGTGGTGCCCCTTGATTTTCGTGATTATGGCGGGAAAACAGCCTTTGCTGGCCCTGTCGTGACTTTACTGGCAGAGAATGACAACACCCATGTTCGGACGATGGTCAGTACGGCCGGGAATGGTCGGGTCCTTGTTGTGGATAATGGTGGCCGTTCGGATCATGCGCTTGTAGGCGGAAACCTGGCCAAGATGGCTGCGGATAATGGCTGGGCAGGCATACTTGTGTATGGCTGTGTTCGGGACCGCCATGAGTTACAGGATGAGCCGGTGGGGATAAAGGCGCTGGGCACTTGTCCGCGTAAAACGGAAAAACTCGGCAAAGGTCAACTGGATGCTGTGCTGGAGATTGCCGGTGTTACTGTCAATCCGGGAGACTGGATTACCGCAGACGCTGACGGTGTGGTCCTGACATCCAGCCGACCCGAATTTTAACGTGACCATCCGGGGATATTCCCCGGATGTACCTTGTCAACATCACCCGTGCGGGCTTTCGGTTTTACGCGCTGGATTTTTCAATGAGAAACAATGCCTGATCAGCGAACAGGTTTGCCAGACGCGGATTTGGTCGGGTGGCAGTGCCGTCGCGCATATAGGGCGTGAACTGCCGGATCACAAAACCTTCTGCCTCGATCAGGTCAATCAGGTCGAGTATGGTACAGAAATGAATATTTTCAGTATTGTACCATGTTTGATCCAGGCTTTTGGTGACAGGCATACGGCCACTGAACAGTAGGCTCATACGCACGCGCCACTGACCAAAGTTGGGGATTGTCACAATCGCTTTTTTGCCCAAGCGCAGCAGATCTACAAGTACGTCGCGCGGCTTGTAAACTGCCTGCAATGTGCGCGACAGAATGACATAGTCAAAACTATTGTCAGGGTAATGGACCAGATCATTGTCGGCATCCCCCTGAATAACAAACAAGCCTTTGGAGACACAGACATTCACGCCTTCCTGGCTAAGCTCCATACCGCGTCCATCAACGGACTTTTCTTTTACCAGATAGTCAAGCAAATCGCCTTCACCGCAACCAACGTCCAGCACACTGCTGCCGTCTTCGACCATGTTTGCAATCAGTTTCAGATCGGGGCGTAGTATAGTCGTCATTATTCTACTCCTCCCGATGTGGCTGCTGCGGTGACAAGACCCCGTAGCATCTGGTCCATGGCGGGGATATCCAGGAGGAAACTGTCATGGCCGTGACTTGCTTCGATCTCAGCAAAGCTGACAGGCACACCTGCGGCATTCAGGGCGTGGGCAATCGCTTTATTTTCTGATGTTGGATACAGCCAGTCACTGGTGAAAGAAATTACGGCAGACCGGACATGACGTGCGTTTTTAAATGCGTCTGATAGTCGGCCGCCATGTCTGCCTGCGATATCCAGATAGTCAAGCGCCCGGGTGATATAGAGGTAGCTATTGGCATCGAACCTGTCGACAAAGCTGAAGCCCTGATGGCGCAGATAGCTTTCTACCTGAAAATCAGCATCAAACCCAAAGGTGATTTTGTCCCGGTCCTGCAGATTACGGCCAAATTTCCGTGTCAGCGCATCTTCGCTCAGATAGGTAACATGCGCAGTCATGCGGGCAACCGAAAGCCCTTTTCTGGGGCGTTCGTCAGTATCATAATACCGACCTTCGTTCCAGTTAGGGTCTGCCATGATGGACTGTCTTCCGACTTCGTGGAAAGCAATATTCTGTGCAGTATGCCGGGCCGCGGTTGCCAGGGCGACGGCGCTGTGCAAGCGTTCCGGGTAGGTGGCGAGCCACTCCAACACCTGCATGCCGCCCATTGAACCACCAATCACCATCATCAGTTTTTCGACGGATAGATGATCCAGCAGTGCCGCCTGAACCTTAACCATGTCCCTGATTGTAATGACTGGGAAATCAAGGCCCCAGGGCTTGCCAGTGGCTGGGTTATCCTGCCACGGGCCTGTGGTGCCAAGGCATGAGCCAAGCACGTTAGAGCAAATGACAAAATATTTGTTGGTGTCTATCAGCTTGTCTGGGCCGACAAGTCGGTCCCACCAGCCCGGTTTCCCAGTTATGGGGTGTTTGCTGGCGACATATTGATCACCGGTCAGGGCATGGCAGATCAGAATAGCATTATTGCAGGCAGCGTTTAGCGATCCGTAAGTCTCATAACCAACCGTGACGGGGGACAACATCGCACCACTATCCAGTTCCAGAGGTGTCTTCTGAAATAGGGTTGCTGTTTTACCTGTATCGGCCGTCATCGGTTGTACCTTCGTTGCTAAAATATTCCTTCATAAAGCCGGTTGGACTCTGGATGTCAATCTCCGAAGCGGTTTAGGGAAAGTTTCCTTTGCCTTTGGGGGCGCGCAGGGCTAGTGTCCGTGCCAGTTTAACAGGCTTATGTCTGCAGCATAATGACGGAGTTTTCTATGTCACAGTCTGGACCACAGGCACACCCGTGGATCATGAATCTGAACCCATATGTTCCGGGTAAGGCTTCTCTTGATAACGGGCGTCCCGTTGTAAAGCTTTCTGCAAATGAATCTGTGTTTGGTCCAAGCCCTGCGGCGCTGGAAGCGGCCCGCACGGCAGCAGACGATATCTGCCGGTATCCTGACGGTGGTTCCCATGCGTTACGGCACGCGATTGCAGATGTGCATAGCTTAGACGCTGACCGGATTGTTTGTGGTGCCGGATCTGATGATTTGCTGACGCTTTTAATCCATGCCTATGCAGGCCCCGGCAAGGAAGTCATCTATAGCCAGTATGGTTTTATGGTCTATCCGCTGGTCACAGAGTCTGTGGGCGCAACAGGTATTGCGGTGCCGAATAAAAACTGGGCGGCGGATGTGGACGGCATATTGGATGCAGTCACAGATAATACGACACTGGTGTTTATCGACAACCCAAACAATCCAACAGGGGCCTATCTCAACTGGGACGAAATTAAGCGTTTGCACAGTAGCCTGCCTGCACATGTGTTGCTTGTTTTGGATGCAGCTTATGCGGAATGTGTCACGGCAGAGGACTATAAGGCAGGCGAAGAGCTTGTGGATGCGTTTGACAATGTGGTGATGACCCGCACATTTTCAAAAATGTATGCACTGGCTGGTCTGCGTGTTGGCTGGGCCTATGCACCTGCTGCAGTAGTGGACATTCTGAACAGAATCAGAATGCCGTTTAATGTGTGCTTGCCTGGTCAATATGCCGCCATTGCTGCGATGCAGGATCAGGCACACTTGAAGGCATCGGTAGAGTTTAACCGGGAGTGGCGCAACTGGGTGCGGGCCCGTCTGATGGCCCTTGGTCTTGATGTGGTGGAAAGTGAAACCAATTTTCTGCTAATTGAATTTCCTGATGAAAGCCCGTTTACTGCCAAAGAAGCCAACGCATATTTGATGGACAATGGCTATATCCTGCGGCATTTGGGATTTTTGCCGAACCACTTGCGTCTGTCGATTGGTACAGAGGAACAAAACCGGGCTGTTGTGGAATTACTGACAGCATTTATGAGCGGTGCAGGCCATAGTGATCCTGCACTGTCGTGATACTTCAGGGCTAGATAAGTGATATGAGTGAACAGAATACAGGTCAGTATAGTCAGATAACAATCATTGGAATCGGTCTGATTGGATCCAGTTTGGCGCGGGCAATCAAACGTGCGAAACTGGCGGACAAACTGGTGGTGTATGATAGTGATCCGCAGGCCTTTGAAAAAGCGCTTGAGCTAAATCTGGCGGATGTTTTTGAAACGGATATCAGCTACGCCGTTGAAACTGCCGATCTTGTTATTCTGGCAGTGCCCGTGGGGGCGATTGGTATCGTCGGTAGTCAGATTGGCACCTATCTGAAAAACGGGGCCACGGTTACGGATGTGGGTAGTGTTAAGGCTTCTGTCCTTGAGGCACTGCAAGTGTCGGTCCCCTCAGGGGTGCATTTGATACCCGGACACCCTGTGGCCGGTACGGAGAAGTCTGGCCCGGAGGCAGGTTTTGCGGGGCTGTTTGATGGCCGCTGGTGTATTTTAACCCCGCCAGAGGGGGCTGATCGGACGGCCGTACAGCGTCTGACAGAGTTCTGGACAGCGATTGGCAGTACTGTCGAAATTATGGATGCAGAGCATCATGATCTGGTGCTGGCGATAACATCCCATGTTCCTCACCTTATCGCGTACAATATTGTGGGTACGGCCTCTGATCTGGAAACAGTGACCCGCAGCGAAGTGATTAAATATTCTGCGGGCGGTTTTCGGGACTTTACCCGGATTGCTGCATCGGACCCGACCATGTGGCGGGATGTATTCCTGAATAATAAGGATGCTGTTCTGGAAATGTTGGGGCGTTTCTCGGAAGACCTTACGGCGCTGCAGCGAGCAATTCGCTGGGGGGACGGGGATGCTCTATATGATCTGTTTGACCGCACGCGGACAATCCGGCGCAGGATTATTGATGCAGGCCAGGAAACAGATGCAGCTGACTTTGGCCGCACCCATGAAGACTAGCAGGGCAGTTTTGCCAGCCTGGTTCCGCTGTATCTTTAATCGATGATCGGGCTAAGCCTTTTGACCGGGGTGCCGTTCAGGGATGCCGTACCATTCTGCATGAGAAGGGAGATGTCTTCCTGATTTTTCTGGATGCCGTTGTCCAGGGAATGTGCATCAAGTGATGTGGCAGCAGCTAACAATGCGGTCAGGCTGTCAGCGCCTCTAACTGTGAAGTTTGCACTACCCAGCGGACGCATTTCCATATCAAGGGCGATACTGGCACTGCCCTTCAGGGCGGAGCCGCTTGAAGTCAGGGATGCAGAATCCAGCATTAACAGCCCACCTTCATCGCGCCAGTTTGCCAGACTGTTTTCTGTCCAGTCTTTCGGCATATCACCAATTAGCCCACCGGTTATTTCTGATGACCATAGTCCTTTGTCAATCACTGCCTTAAAATCAAATGCCCGCGTACCATAAAGGCCACTTGCGTCTGAAGGGGATGCAGCTTCCACGTCGGGTAGCCGGAAGAAGAGTTGCCAGTCTTTGAATGTATATGCACCGCGGAACCCAAAACCACGGGTTAGGGTGAAATCATCAGCACCGAAAGAATCAATCGCGATAATGGTGGATTTATCTGACATGACCCGGTAGCTGGCCCGCATTCTGTCATCTGTAAATTCAAGAGACCGGTCAAACAGAGACGCCTGTACATCGCTGGCTTCGGCCATCCAGTGGGTTGGCGTCCAGACATGGCTGATAAGTGTTACATTGCGGGTTTGAAATTTCATGTTCCCGCTGCGGCTGATAACGGTTGCTTGCGGGATTGTAACGATGATCCGGTAGGGAAACCCTTCCAGTTCCACATCTTTATATTTTACCTTGTGCCCTTTTGCTTCAACCGCATTCAGTGCTTTGATGATTTCTTCTTTTGCTTCAAAAGCAGTTGTGTACCACACGCCGCTATAAACAAGCACCGCGGTGATCAATACAAAAGAAGCATTGCGGAAGTTGCGTATCAGACTGTTCTCCTTGGCAGGCTGTGCGCTTTGCTCCGTCGTTGGCGCATTATGTCCAGTCGGTTCTTGCTCAGTCATCAAAGGGTATCCCTATACAATTCGAAGAAGGGTGATCAGATATTTATTATATTCTACCACCAAATAGCGTAGTGACGCATTACTCTTGACCCGGTCAGGAATGATTTTTGCCTCGGGCATCGCGCGCCGCATAAGAATAAGACTGCGCGGCATATGATAATCAGCTGTCACAAGAATAAGCGTATCAAAATTGTGGCTGCGGGCCCAGGCGGCTGACTCTCGGGCATTGCCAAGTGTGTTTCGGGCGGTATGGTCAAGATCAATACAGCATTCGGACAGGATTTGTGCTGTATTTGTCATTGACGTGATGTCCGTGTCGGCAACGTCCGGGTGCACACCTGACACCAGCAGACGTTCTGCCCGGCCTGCCTTTAGAAGGTTTACGGCGGTCGTGATACGTCCGGCACCCCCCGTCCATACCAAAATTGCGTCGGCACGTTCTGTGCTTTCCCCTTCAACGGAATCAATTGTTGTATAGAATAGGATAAAGCCAAGCGCCCATATCACCAGTAGATAGAGCGGTATTTTCCAGAGCAGAAATTTCAATCCTTTTACGGTTTGTGCCATGAAATTTCCTGTCTTACAGCATTTTGCTTAAAGCACGCCGGACAGTGACAAAAGCGGTTGTCATCGTCAATGTTCCGGATATTAGCGGGATCAGGATAAGCCATCCTATGATGGACAGGTCCGGAACAGACGCGCTTATTAACCCCTGGCCGATATCTTCGGCAATATTGGCAAGCAGCAGCAAAAGACCACCTGCCAGCAGGACGCCGCCGACCCCGCCAAGCAGGCCGTGTACCAGATATCGGTCCATGAAGGCACGGGCGATCATGCTGTCTTCTGCACCAATCAGGTGCATTATCTCGATACTTTCGCGGTGGGTGGCCAAACTGGTCCGGCAACCAAAAATAACAATCGCGATGGTGGATAGGATAACCATAAACATCACACCCGTCAGGGCAATACGCAGTACAGCTGCGAATTCAATGATACGGTTCATCCATTCCTGATGATCATCCACGCTGGCGTTTGGGGCGGTGGCTTTAAGCCGTTCTCTAAGCGCCTCGATATTCAGGGCATTGCCGTCTTCGAGCTCCACATCAATCAGAGTAGGCAGAGGCAGTCCTGATCCGATTGGGATATCGCCGAGCCACGGCGCCAATAGCGCCAAAACATCTGACTGTGCGGCGACCGAGACACCTTTGATGCCTGGTGTTGCCTCAAGCATCCGCATGACAGCATCTGTCTGGCTATCTCGTTCTGCTTCATTCTCTGTCACGATCTGGATGGCGAGACTGTTTGTAAGCGATTCGCTCCATTTCTCAAGACCAGCTCCCAGCGATGAAGTCAGGGAGAAAGACAAGGTGCATAAGAATATCATCACTCCTATCACCCATGGCAGCAAGCCCTCTCCGGCGGCTCTTTCCGGTAGAAAGCGCGCTGATCTGTAAAAGATATTAACCATCCTGCTTGCCTCCCTGAAGGATGGCTGCTCTGCGGGACTGTTCGGCTGGGCCGTCTATTGTTCCCTGAGCCGCGTGAACTGCTTTATCGTACGGCTGATATTTAAAGCCGCGCTGTTTCTCCAGCTCGCCTTTGTTCAGATGCAGGACAGGGGCGCCCACTGCCTCAACGATCGATTCGTCATGGGTGGCAACAACCGTTGTGGTGCCGGTTTTATTCAGTTCCGAGAATAAGTGAATCAGACGTTTGGCAATTTCCGGGTCAACGTTACCGGTTGGCTCATCCGCGACCAGCAAATCAGGTTTGTTAATAACGGCACGGGCAATTGCAACGCGCTGTTTTTCCCCGCCGGACAGTGTAGGCGGCTTGGCATGCATGCGGTCTTTCAGCCCTACCCATTCCAGAAGTTCCTCAACATGGCCGGCCACTTGCGCTTTCTTGGCGCCGTTTATCTGCAGCGGCATGGCGACATTTTCAAAGGCCGTCAGATGGTCAAACAGGCGGAAATCCTGAAAAACAACACCAATACGGCGCCTGATTTTGGGTAGTTCTAGCCGGCTCATCTCAGTCGTATCGTTACCGAAATAATGTATAAGGCCGCGGGATGGACGGTGTGCAAGATACAGGAGTTTCAACAGCGAGGTTTTTCCTGCGCCAGAAGGCCCAACAAGGAAATGAAATGACCCGCGTTCAAGGGTGAAACTGATGTCTTTCAGTACCTCTGAGCCCATTCCGTAGCGCATGCCAACATTTTCAAATCGGATCATTGAAATCCTCGCGTATTTTCTTTGCAACATTGCATATGAACATTCTTTCGTCCAGAGGCCGATGTGCTCCAACTTCTATCTGAATAAGAATCTATAGCATCTGCTTGTTTTTTTTACCGAATATCATATACAGTTACTATTAAATAGTCGCCCTTTGTTCGGGAATGATTGGGCCTATCAATTATGGAATTAGTATGATCCTAGTTTGTCCTTCTTGCGATGCTAAGTTCCAAGTGCCAAAAAATGCGGTTGGCCAACGGGGCCGCAAAGTTCGTTGCGCAATGTGCAGCAACGTTTGGCATGCGCGTCCGGACGACCTTCTTCCGCCTATGCCTAAACTGTCAGTGCTTGAAAGTGTTGAAGAACGCGATGAGGCATTAGCGGCAGCTGCCCGCGAGATTCTTGGGCGTGACGAGCAAGGCGCTGCCGAGCCAGTAGACGGGCAAATGGCTGCCGGTACAGTCACACCGCTGGCTGAAGCCGAAAAACCTTCTGGGGATGCATCAAATGCGAATACGTCATCTGAGAATGGTGACGTTTTTACCCGCGAAGAGCATGAAGATACTGGGGACGAAGCGCCGGGTGAAGCATCAGGGGCGGAGCATGGTCAATCTGACAGTTCCGCGGACAGTGCTGATGACACTGCCCCAAGCGGCGGCGATGCAGAACAGGATATTTCCGTAGGGGCGGCCCTGAAGGACGGCGATGAGCTGGACAACTTTGATGAAGACGCGCTGGAGGAAGAAGATTTTCTAAGTAGGCGTAGAGCCGAGCAAAGGCGCCTGCATGAACGAGGACGTTTGCGCCGAAGACGTATTTTGGCGTCCGTTTTGGGGCTGCTTTTACTCGCACTGTGGGTTGGTATTGGGGCGGTTTTCGCGCTTTATAAGGACCAAGTCAAAGAGGTCTGGCCTGCCAGCCGCATGATTTATGCCTACTTTGAAGGTATGAATGACGCCGAGTCGCTGAAAAAAGAGTTCGAAGAAGCTGGTGAAACACTGTCTCCGTCCGTTGTGGAGGAGCCAACAAATGTGGTCGCGCTGGTCACAGGGTCCAGAGTTGTTGTTGAGGATAAACGCCGGGTGCTGGAGATTTACGGCTATGTCGAAAACAAAGGCCGTATGGGTGCAAAAGTGCCAAAAGTACAGGCCAATATTCTGGACGGTAACGGTAAAATTATTGATAGCTGGAAGTTTGATCCGCCCGGTTTGTTGATTGCACGCGGTAAAAAACTGAAGTTTAAAGAAATCAGATTTCCTATTCCGCGCGGGGCGTCCAGTGCCACCGTTGAAGTTGTCGAAGGTCAATATTCTGAGCGACCTGGCACCCATCCAGACGAACGGGAAAATTAGGGGCATGGACTATTTTTTTGATTGGAAAGAAGCACATAGCGCCCATCACGGTATAGAGCCTATCATAACATCTGATGAAATTGTGGTACGCATTGAGGAGCTGGCAAAAAGCCTGTGCCGGTGGTTTGACACAGAACCTGTGGCCCAGGTTATCATGAACGGTGCCATGATGTTTGCAGCCGATCTGACACGCGCCATGTCCAGTCGCGGCTGTGTGATGGAAATGGACTTTATCCAACTGGAGAAAAACAGACGGGAAAAGACAGTGAAGCTCCTTGCTGCATCTAATCTGGATGTCAAAGGAAGAGACGTTTTAATCATCGATGATATCTTTGATACGGGTGCTACTTTGTCTTTCGCGGTGGAAAATTTTCTATCACTAGGTGCAGAAAGCGTGACAAGCGTCGTATTACTGGATAAAAGTAATGGTAAGGAAACACTTGCCAAGCCCGACTTTATTGGCTTTGAATGTCCGGATGTTTTTGTAATCGGGTACGGTATGGATGTAGGATACCGGTACCGGGAATTGCCATTCATCGGCAAAATGGGACAGGCGTAATACCCCGCAAGCGTTGGTGTGTTCCGAGGATTTGTAGCAGGCTGCAAGAAGTGTAAGCGGTTACAAAAAATAATTTCAGCATTTTCGCAAAAGGCGAAAGATGGATGTGTGACCAATGGCCAGAATTTTAGTGGTTGAAGATGAAAGAGCTGTTCGCGACTTTGTAGCGCGGACATTGGCTTTGCATGGGCATGAAGTGTTGGCCGCGCAAGACGGTGCCGACGCACTTGCGATGATACAAGGCCGTGACGTTGATTTATGTCTAAGCGATATCGCAATGCCGGTGATGGACGGCATTTCCCTTGCCCTGAAAATCAAAGCAGAGCGACCCACAGTTCCGATTATCCTGATGACAGGCTATGCGAACGAGCAACAGCGCGCGCACAATCTTGCATCGCTGTTCGTGGGCCTTATTCCCAAACCATTTGGCATGGATCAGCTGCTGTCGGCTGTGAGTGCCGCCCTTGGGTCACCCATCAGCGCAACTGCCTCGGTTCAGGATACGATCTCCCAGTGGGGTAAACAGTCCAGAGATATTAATTCTTCCAGCGACTGACGGGGGCGAATAACGGCATACTGATCACCCTTGACCATCACTTCGGCCACAAGGGGTCTGGTATTGTAGGTGGACGACATAACTGCCCCGTAAGCCCCACAGGATTTCATGATCATCAGGTCCCCGCCCTGAAGACGCGGTGTCTTACGGCCTTTTGCAAAGGTATCGCCGGATTCGCATATGGGGCCGACAAAATCAGCAACGTCCATTTCAGCATCGGTATCACGCTTAACCGGGAAAAAATCGTGATGTGCATCATACATGGCAGGACGTGCCAGATCGTTCATCGCAGCATCGACAATATAGAATGTTTTGCCTTCGCCTTCTTTGCGGTAGATGACTTCGGTTAACAGTACACCGGCATTGCCTGCGATCAGGCGTCCTGGTTCGAAAATCAGTTCGCAGTCCAGATCGCCGAGCACATCAATAACCATCTGCCCATATTCTGCCGGAAGTGGCGGGGCTTTTTCTTCTGCAACATAGGGAATACCAAGACCACCACCCAGATCAATGTGACGGATATCATGGCCATTGGCGCGAAGGTGCTTTACTAGGTCAACGACCCGGATAAATGCTTCCCGGAATGGAGCCAGGTCGGTTAACTGCGAACCGATATGGACGTCAACGCCAGTGGCAACAAGGCCAGGCAAGGCTGCAATTTTCGCATAGATTTCGTCAACGCGGGTCCATGATATGCCGAATTTGTTTTCGGCTTTACCCGTGGAGATTTTGGCGTGCGTTTTCGCATCCACATCCGGATTTACCCGGATGGATACGGGGGCAGTTTGCTCCATTCTTGTGGCAACAGCGCTCAAAACCTCTAGCTCAGGCTCGCTCTCCACGTTGAATTGTTTGATCCCTGCCTTAAGCGCATATTCCATTTCGTCCGCAGTCTTGCCAACTCCGGAAAAGACGATTTTTTCTGCGGGTATGCCGGCACGCAGGGCACGCATCAACTCGCCCTTGGAGACAACGTCTGCGCCGGCCCCTTCTCGTGCAAGAGTAGCCAGAACTGCCTGATTGGAATTTGCTTTTACCGCGAAACAAATCAACGGGTTCAGTGCTTTGAAGGCATCCCGAAAGACCCGGTAATGACGGGTAAGTGTAGCATGGGAATACACATACACGGGTGTCCCCACAGCTTGTGCAATGGTAGTAAGAGCGACATCCTCGGCATGCAGAATGTCATTTTTGTAAGTAAAGTGGTCCATGGTCAGGCAGCCTTAGTAGGGCGTTAACTGGGTAACTGTGTTGTCAGAGATTGTTTTTCCGGTGCGTCCGGGGGTAACAACTCTCCCTTCTTGCCACAGGCGGTAAGCCCAAGGCAGACCGCAATCACGGGGAAAATAACTTTTACAAGGCGTATCATTTATGTGCCTTTCTTGCTGCGTGTACGGCTTTCCGGACATTGTCCGGTGCAGTGCCGCCAAAACAGGTCCGGCTGGCAACAGATGCGTCTACACTTAGGACCGTGAAAATATCTGCAGTGATCGCTTCGTGGACACCCTGCATGTCTTCAAGGGACAGGTCAGACAGGTCAACGCCGCGGTCTTCTGCAATTTTTACAATGGTACCGGTAACATGATGGGCATCACGGAACGGCATTTTAAGTACCCGGACAAGCCAGTCTGCCAGATCGGTTGCCGTTGAAAAGCCACCACCCGCGGCCGCAGCCATCGCAGTCGCATTCGGGCGCAGGTCTTCGAGCATACCTGTCATGGCAGCCAGACAGAGCGCAAAATCGTCTACAGCCTTGAAAACGGGCTCTTTGTCTTCCTGCATATCCTTGGAATAGGCAAGAGGCAGTCCCTTCATGACAATCATCAGGCCGTTTTGCGCACCGACGATGCGGCCAACCTTGGCACGGACCAGCTCAGCGGCATCCGGGTTGCGTTTTTGCGGCATGATAGAGGATCCGGTCGAAAAAGCATCAGACAGTGTGATGAATTTGAACGGCGCAGTTGCCCACAGGACAATCTCGTCAGCAAGGCGTGACAAATGCACTGCTGCAATAGACATCGCGGACAGAAGTTCCATCGCAAAATCCCTTGCGGATACAGCATCAAGCGAGTTTGCCATAGGTCTGTCAAAACCAAGTTCCCTTGCTGTCATATCCCGGTCAAGCGGGAAGCTGGTACCCGCAAGCGCAGCCGCACCCAGTGGGCATTCATTCATTCGTGCCCGGCAGTCCTGCAGACGGGACCGATCCCGCGCAAACATCTCATAATAGGCCATCAGGTGGTGACCAAGCGTCACTGGCTGTGCTGTTTGCAAATGGGTAAAGCCTGGCATGACCGTGTCTGCATAGCGCTCTGCCTGATTGAGAATGACACTGAGCAGCGCATCATAAGCCGCGATCATGCGGTCGGACGCATCGCGGGTCCATAAACGGAAATCGGTCGCTACCTGATCATTGCGTGACCGGCCTGTGTGAAGGCGTGCACCGGCTGCACCAGCGATCTCCCGCAGGCGGGATTCCACATGCATGTGAATATCTTCCAGTGCCGGGTCGAAGGTCATTTGTCCGGCTTCGATCTCTTTTTCGACCTGGTCCAGTCCCGTCAGGATGGCATCCCGGTCTGCTTCAGTGATGATATTTTGTGCCGCCAGCATTTTGGCATGTGCCTTGGAGCCTCGGATATCTTCGCGGTACAGGCGCTTATCGAAGTCGATGGAGGCATTGATTTCCTGCATGATAGCGCCCGGGCCATCACCAAATCGACCACCCCACATGGAGTTTCCTTTCCCGCCTTCACTTTTTTGTGTATTTTCCAAAGCGGAAGAGGGCTTGTTATTCTGGGCGTCGGGGGTATTTTGTGAACTCATTGCGTACCTACGGAGATTAAATTACATGCTTAAAAAAGAGACCATTCTTGCAGGTCTGGTTATCGTACTTTTCGCGGTCGCAGCATATAGTCAGTTTGCGCCAAGAACAATCAAAGAAGACGGATTTTCTGAATATTTAACCGGCGAAATGGCTAGAATCCGTGTTCACGGTGCTCCAGGCATGGTTTCGGAACACGTTGTAACCCGTGAAGATGGCTCTAAAGTCAAGTTGCGGGATATGACCGGGAAAGTCATGTTGATCAATTTATGGGCCAGTTGGTGTGCGCCGTGTAAGTCCGAGATGCCGGAACTTGCTAACCTGCAAAAGGAGCTTGGTGACGACACATTTGAGGTTGTGGCGATTAATGTTGATCGCGGCGGCATTGCACAGGCGCGCGATGTTTTGGCAGAGTGGGGAATTGAAGGCCTGCCGCTTTATGCGGAACCTACCGCGCAGATTGCGTTCGATCTTGCGCAAGGAGCGCTGCCAATGAGTTTGATTGTTGATAAGTCAGGTAAGGTGCGCGGTAGTTTCCTTGGGCCGCTTAAGTGGGATGCACCCGAGGCGCTTGATTTATTTACCGCGCTCAAGAAACAATAAAATCCCTCTGATTCTATATGAAAAGCCAGCAATTTTGCTGGCTTTTTTGTTTGAAGAACATGCCTTATCCGAGTTTTGTAAGTCCTGGACCTACTTCATCTTTCTCAACGACAAAAGGATCCGCAATCGCGTCATTATACCATTCGGTAATAAAGG
Organism: Kordiimonas sediminis; assembly: GCF_014656395.1. Lineage (GTDB taxonomy): Bacteria > Pseudomonadota > Alphaproteobacteria > Sphingomonadales > Kordiimonadaceae > Kordiimonas_A > Kordiimonas_A sediminis. The sequence goes on along the minus strand of NZ_BNCI01000001.1, from coordinate 205,806 downwards.
GATGGCTGTAGAGAGCCTCTGCGTAGGCTGCCGCTATGCCGTCAATGGGGAGGCCATATGTTTTGAACCGGGATGCAACGGGGGCGTACATCATGTCTGCCGCTGAGAATTCCCCGAACAGGAAGTCGCCGTTTTGGCCAAAACGTTCCCGTGTATCTGTCCATAATGCTACAACACGGTCTACATCTTTCTGAACCGAAGGCCCCAGTTCAAGACCGGAAAATCTGCGGTTCATATTCATGTGTGCATGAGACCTAAGCCCCATGAAGCCACTGTGCATTTCTGCCGTAATGGACCGGGCATGACCATATGCGGCATCATCTTCTGGCCACCAGTATTTTTCCGGTGCTATCCGCGCCATATAATCAATAATTGCAAGAGAATCCCATACGGTGACTGTATCGTGGACAAGTGCAGGGACGCATTTTGTCGGGCTAATACCTTCAAGTCCTTGATAAAATTCAGGTGTATCAAGTCGGAGTACTGTTTCCTCGAACGGCAGGCCGGAATGTTTGAGTGCTAGCCACCCACGCAGGGACCAACTGGAATAGGCTTTTGAGCCAAGATATATTTTTAGGGACATTTTGTTTCCTTCCTCTCTGTCTGCGTCATTAGAAACGAAAAAAGCCCCACGTCAAGGCAGGGCTTCTTTGTGCTGTGAATAGCTGAAGTTTTTAGATACTAGCGTGTTGGTGTTGGAACCTCGCCGCGATAATCGTAAAAACCACGATTGGTTTTGCGGCCCAGCCAGCCAGCTTCCACATATTTTACCAGAAGCGGACACGGGCGGTACTTGCTATCACCCAGACCTTCATACAGAACCTGCATGATAGAAAGACAGGTATCGAGCCCGATGAAGTCAGCTAGTGTCAACGGACCCATTGGGTGGTTGGCGCCAAGACGCATAGCACTGTCGATGGCTTCGACATTACCGACACCTTCATAGAGGGTATAGATCGCCTCGTTGATCATTGGCATCAGGATCCGGTTTACGATGAAAGCCGGGAAGTCTTCTGATACAGCAGTGGTTTTATTCAAGCCGTCGACAAACGCCTGGAAACGATCAAAGGTTGCGTCGCTTGTAGCTATCCCACGGATCAGTTCAACCAGTTTCATTACCGGAACCGGGTTCATGAAATGTACACCCATGAATTGTTCCGGACGGTCTGTACTGGCTGCAAGACGCGTGATGGAAATAGAGGATGTATTAGAGGCGATCAGGGCATCCGGCTTTAATGTTTCGCAAAGCTGGCGAAAGATAGAGGTTTTCACATCTTCTTTCTCGGTCGCTGCCTCAATCACAAGATCACAGTCGGAAAGCGCAGGAATTGTGTCAACCAAAGCGATACGCGCGATGCTGGCATCCATATCGTCCTGGGACAGTTTTCCTTTTGACACCTGACGTGCCATGTTGCCTTTGATAACTTCCAGGCCTGCTTCTGCCCGTTCCAGACTAAGGTCGTTTAGAACAACCTGAAGACCAGACTGTGCGCATACATGGGCTATACCGCTACCCATTTGGCCTGCGCCGATTATACCTACTTTTTCTACCATGACTTACTCTATCCAGACTGTTTTTGAGCTTATATTGCCCGATCTATTGGCAGAGGCAGCAGTCCGCTGGAATACTGCCCCTACGATATTTTTTAGAGAGCCTTCTCGAGCTCCGGTACTGCGTCAAACAGATCAGCGACCAGACCATAATCAGCAACCTGGAAAATTGGTGCTTCTTCGTCTTTGTTGATCGCAACGATCACTTTACTGTCTTTCATGCCTGCAAGGTGCTGGATCGCGCCAGAAATACCAACAGCGATATACAGCTCAGGTGCAACGATTTTACCCGTCTGGCCAACCTGATAGTCGTTTGGAACAAAGCCGGCATCAACGGCAGCACGAGACGCACCAACCGCAGCACCAAGTTTATCGGCAACGGCATCAATAAGGGCAAAGTTCTCGCCAGAGCCCATGCCGCGACCACCAGAAATGATGATCTTCGCACTGGTCAGCTCAGGACGGTCAGACTTGCTGAGTTCTGCGCCAACAAATGAGGACACACCGGAGCCAGCAGCTGCTGAGATTGTCTCCACAGCGGCAGAACCACCTTCGGCGGATGCTTTATCAAAAGCAGTTGCACGTACGGTGATGATTTTCTTGGCGTCAGATGACTGTACCGTTGCAATTGCGTTACCGGCATAGATAGGACGTTTGAATGTGTCTTCGCTGACAACTTCGATAATGTCAGAGATCTGTGCCATATCAAGAGCAGCAGCAACCCGCGGCAAGAAGTTTTTGCCGGTTGTTGTTGCTGGCGCCAGAATGGCATCATAGCTGTCTGCCAGACCAATGACGAGGTTAGCAAGTTCTTCAGCCAGAGCGTGCTCATACAGCGCGTCGTCCGCAACCAGTACTTTGGACACACCGTCGATTTTCGTTGCAGCGTCACCAACAGATGCACAACCAGAGCCAGCGACAAGAAGATGCACATCGCCGAATGTTTTTGCGGCAGTAACAGTTGCCAAAGTTGCGTCTTTAACTTCCGCGTTATCGTGTTCTACAAAAACAAGTGCAGTCATTAGATCAGCCCCTTCTCTTTAAGTTTGCCAACAAGCTCATCAACGCTTTCAACCTTGATGCCAGCTTCACGGGCTGCAGGCTCTTCAACCTTCAGAGTCTTCAGGCGAGGCGTAGCATCCACACCGTAATCCGCTGCTGTTTTCTCATCAATCGGCTTGCGTTTTGCTTTCATGATGTTTGGCAGACTTGCGTACCGTGGCTCGTTCAGGCGAAGGTCTGTTGTAACGATCGCTGGCAAGTTCAGTTTTACTGTCTCCAGACCGCCATCAACTTCACGGGTAACATTCAGGCTGCCATCTTCGGCTTCAACCTTGCTTGCAAACGTGCCCTGTGCCCAGCCTAGAAGCTGTGCCAGCATCTGGCCTGTCTGGTTGCAATCATCATCAATTGCCTGCTTACCCAAAAGAACGATGTCAGGGTTTTCTTCGCCAACAATGCCTTTCAGAATTTTGGCAACGGCCAGCGGGTGAATTTCGTCGTCATGTTCAACGAGAATACCGCGGTCAGCACCCATCGCAAGACCAGTGCGGATTGTCTCTGTCGCGGCTTTTGGGCCGATCGACACAACAACAATCTCTTCAACTTTGCCAGCTTCTTTCAGGCGGATTGCTTCTTCAACTGCAATCTCGTCGAAAGGATTCATGGACATTTTCACATTTGCCAGTTCGACGCCGGTATTGTCCGACTTAACACGAACCTTAACATTATAGTCTACGACCCGCTTGACGGGGACCATAACTTTCATGGTTGACTTACTCCCATAGCTGTGAGGGCTTTTTCAGCCCGGTTATTATCGTACTCCCGGAACAGAAAACCTGTATCGCAGGCCGTTAGAAATCTGGGAAAGAAAGGGTTAAACGAAACATACTCCCGAGTCAATGCATTGCAGTGCAGCATTCCGGCCTGTGGTGGTTGTATTTGCTCGGTGCAGGTGCAAAAAATTGCTCCGGCTAATCGGCGTGTATGCTCCAGTGTTAGAAGGCCGTAACGTCAAGTCTGATAGTTGACAGGTTTTAGCGGGTAGAGCCAGGCACCCACAAAACATCACTTTTACCGCCGTTATTCAGATACCGACCAAGAACGAACAGATGATCAGATAATCTGTTCAGGTATTTGATGGCGACTGGATTGATCGGGACTTCAAGGCTTGCCTCGGTCGCATCCCGTTCTGCCCGGCGCACGATTGTGCGGGCAAGATGCAGATATGTAGACGCCGCCGTTCCCCCCGGCAGGATGAAACTGGTCAGTGGAGACAGTGTTTCATTCATCGAGTCTATTTCTTCTTCAAGCCGTGCGACCTGCGCTTCGGTAACACGTAGTGTCATCTCGCTTGGGGCGAAGTCGTCGCCCGGGGTTGATAGATCAGCGCCCAGATCAAACATTTCATTCTGAATACGGGCCAGCATGTCATCAGCCTGGCCTTCGGTGTGAAGGCGTACGATACCAATCGCTGCATTGGCTTCGTCCACGGCACCGTAGGCACTGATACGGACATGGTGTTTCGGCAGGCGTGAGCCGTCCGCCAAAGATGTTTGGCCTTTGTCACCGCCGCGCGTATAAATTTTTGTCAGTTTAACCACGGTGCTGTCTCCATTTTAAGGTCTTGCGTCTCTTATGCCGTGTAGCCACGTATCAGTGCATCGTTTTATGCGGCTGCTGTTACGGCTGTCAGGAAAACCAGAATGATTGTCAGCGCCTGGAAGAAAACGCGCATCTGCATCAGCTTGTTGCCTTTTTTCTCTGCGTCGCCGCCTTTGCCCATCGTGGTAACACCGGCCACCAGTGTCCCCAGTGTGACAAGTGCCGAGATTACAGCCAAAATCAGTAATATCTTCATGTTAGTATCCGTTTCATCAAGAAAATTCCTGCCCGACTATAGGGGCATTACACCATCATACAAGGTGCAACTTGTCACACCTTCGCGATCAAGGTTGTGTCTTTAGGACTTCATCCGGGGCATAGCCCGCTTCCCTGAGCGACCGCAAGGTAACAGACCGATTGCTTTTAGAGAATTTTTTCCCGTCGTCTTCCAGCAGCAGGGGATGATGATGATACACAGGCGTCGGCAGACCCAGGAGTGTCTGCAGAAGGACATGGATGTGGGTTGCTTCAAATAGGTCCATACCTCTGATTACATGGCTGACATTCTGCAGTGCATCATCCACAACAACAGAAATATGGTAGCTTGTCGGTGTATCCTTACGGGCCAGAATGACATCACCAAACTTCAGTGGGTCAGTCTTTTGTCTGCCGTGGATTTCATCAATCCAGTCAGGCAGGGGCGCTTGCAGGGATGCCAGTGCCTTGTATGTATCCAGTCGCCAGGCGTGCGGGGTACCGCGTGCGATCTTGTCCTGTCCAATAGGGGCGGGCAGGTGTCTGCAGGTGCCAGGGTAAAGCGGACCATCAGGTCCGGTGATGGTTTTGTCGCCTGCTGCCATGATATCCTTCCGGGTGCAGAAGCAGGGGTACAGCAAGCCCGCATCCCGAAGTTTCTGTAGGGCTTCTGCATAGGTTCTGAAATGCTCCGACTGAACACGGACAGGCTCTGGCCATGAGACGCCCAGCCAGTGGAGATCCTCAAAAATACTCTCAGTGTATTCAGGCCGACATCGGACGGTGTCAATATCCTCAATCCGCAAGAGGAATGTACCGCCCTCCGCTGTCGCCCTGTCATGGGCAAGCTGTGCCGAATAGGCGTGGCCTTTGTGCAGATGACCGGTTGGGCTTGGTGCAAAGCGGGTAATAAACGGCTGGCCGATTGGCGATATGGAAGCTGTTTGTTTCTTTGGTGTGCTATTTTTCATTGGTACTATCAGAACCACAAAATATTGTGCTTTATCATTGTTCTGTAACACTGTATCTTGATTATGTCGATGCTGGATATGGGACGTGTTGCCCTCTATATCCACTGACAGGTGGGGCTGGTGTGTCCAGCTGCCTGGGCAACGGTTCTGTTCCCGCGACTTATGAAGGGGGAGCAAGAAATGGGCGTCAATTTTGCACCAGATGGTAGTGGGCCGGGTAATTGTCCGGCACTGGTTTTGAATGCGGATTTCAGACCGCTGACATATTATCCTCTTAGTATCTGGAATTGGCAGACGGCGCTGAAGGCTGTTTTTCTCGAACGTGTCAGCATTCTGAGTGAGTATGAGGAGGAAGTCCATTCCCCCAGCTTTACCATGAAACTGCCCAGCGTAATTGCCCTGAAGAAATATGTCCGGCCTGCGCGCTATCCGGCCTTTACCCGCTTTAACCTCTTTTTGCGTGATCAATTTACCTGCCAATATTGCGGGACTAAAACACGGTCGGTCAAAGACCTGACATTTGATCATGTGACCCCGCGTCGGCTTGGCGGTAAAACTAGTTGGACCAATATTTCCGCGGCCTGTTCGCCCTGTAACCTGCGCAAAGGTGGGCGCACCCCGGCGCAGGCTGGGATGCATTTATTGCAAGAACCCTATAAGCCTACAACATTTGAGCTGAATGAACGGGGAAGGGCCTTCCCGCCCAACTATCTGCATGAAAGCTGGCGTGATTTTCTCTATTGGGACACCGAACTGGAACGGTGAGTCCTGTACGGGATGTTGATTTCCCTAGTGGCGAACTTCAGACGCGTTTGCTGATTTCAATCGCTGCCTTACAGCCCAGTTTAATCAGGCCAGACAAGACAGGGTAACCAGGGGTTTCCTCTGCCCCGTGCTGCAAGGCAATTTCCCGGTGTTCTACTTCTTCTGCCTGAAAAGCACGGATGGTTTCCTGCAGCTCCGGTTCAGCATTTTCCGCCTCCAGGCAGTCCAGCTGTTCCTGATAGTGATCTTCGATGACTTCCTCCACAGCGGCGGTGCAGGCCATGGCAGCTTTTTCCCCCATGAACGCAGTCGCAGCGCCAAGAGCAAACCCGGCAACGTGCCAGATCGGCCCCATTGCAGTAGGACGGACACCGCGCTCGGTCAGCATTTTGTTGAATTTGTCTAGGTGGACTTCTTCCTGCTCAAACATATGCTTCAACAGGCCGGCTTTAGGGTGTGTGTCGCCCATAACAGCCCGCTGGCCTGCATAAATGCGGACCGCACCAAATTCCCCTGCATGGTCAACCCGCAGCATGCTTTCCACTTTATCAGAAAGTGGTTTGTCGCCGGGTAGCGCGCGGGCCGGGGTTTGTTTTTCCAAGACAGGTTTTGGAAGCTGGTCAGCTGATTTAGTCATTCGTACGTCCTTTCACCAGACAAAATAGACCAAGTGCGAGTGCAAGCAAGAAATTATAGCCTGCCATGGATATGCCGAAAAGGGACCATGGTATTTCGTCGCAGCGTACAAGCGGTGCATTCATAATGTTTTCAAGGGCTGTGGAGATATCGCCTGATAAATCTACTGCCTGACTACAGGTGGTTGGTCCCTCCCACCATTTTTGTTCCACACCAGCATGGAAACCCGCGATGCCTGCATCCGTTAAAAACAGGGCGGCCAGCAAAAAGAGGAACCATGTCTTTTTGTGATTGCCTGAAGTCAGGGCAATGATTGTTGCGGCGATAACGGCCATGTACGGATAACGTTGCCACCAGCACATCTCACACGGTGGGTACCCTGCGAATTGAAAGCCAAATGCGGTGGCAAGGATCAAGAAAGCTGCGGTCCCTGCGAAAAGGGCCGGTTGCTCGTTCATGGCAGTTTTCAGCGTGTTGATCATATGGTTTCTCTTTCCGGGCTATCTCGCTTGTCGCTTGGTAATGCGCAACAGTTTTTACTTAGCTAGCAGGTATTAAAAACTTCAGGGCTACGAAACCGCCTATCAGCAGGACGGTGCCCAGTATGAATAATAGTGTCAGTCGTTTTTCAATGAAAGTGCGAATAGGCTCCCCAAATTTCCACAGAAGACCAGCGACCAGATAAAAACGCAGGCCGCGTGCAGGGATGGCAGACAGTATAAAAACAAAGGGGTTCAGACCGGCCACGCCGCTTGCAATGGTGATCACCTTGAACGGAATCGGTGTAAGACCGGCAACAAGGACAATCAGGATGCCGTATTCGTCATAATAGTCCGCAAAAGCCTGATATTTTTCGCCGTAGCCGTATAAGTCCAGCAAAGGCTGGGCAACAGAATCAAACAGGAACATACCAATCAGGTATCCAAGGACGGCACCAAGCACAGAGGCAATCGTCGTTATAGTTGCCAGACGCCATGCTTTCGCGCGGTCAGCAAGGACCATAGGAATAAGCATGACATCAGGTGGAATGGGAAAGAAACTGGATTCAGCAAAAGACAGGATACCAAGCCACCGTTCACCCGCTGGATTGTTAATTTTGGACATCGTCCAGTCATACAGTGGTTTAATCATCGTCGCCCCTTCGTGACACACCCTGAAAATCCTCTATCAGGCTGTGGCACATGTTGCAATTGACCTTTTGGTGAAAATAATGCAAGCGCCGCATTTCTGCGCTTGACCGGGCAGGGAACATGAGTATGATGCGGCCACCAATTCGAGCGTGCCCACGTGGCGGAATTGGTAGACGCGCCGGATTCAAAATCCGGTTCCCTCGCGGGAGTGCCGGTTCGATTCCGGCCGTGGGTACCACTAAAAAGCCCTGACAGTACTGTCGGGGCTTTTTGCTTTTTTAGTCCACTGTGATCATTGGTCGCCGTCTGGAAACGGTTCATCGTAGATACCTTTGGAAAACGAATGGTGCCTGCTAGGCGTGATATCCGTCGGGTACAAACTGACTAATAAGAATGTTTCACGTAACGATAAGGCGAGAATTTTCATGAGGTATTTTACGGTACTTGCGGCGGCATTCCTTGCTGCGGCTTCTGGTGGCAATGTCAGTCAGGCGGACGGTAGTGAATCTAAAGTGGCGGGGCCCTATCTGGGGCAGCAACCGCCGGGTTTGATCCCTGAAGTGTTTGCGCCGGGTCTTGTCTCTACGAACGGCTGGGAATACGGTGGTACCTTCTCCCCTGACATGCAGGAATTTTACTTTCTGGCCCAGAATGAAAAATATTCAGACTCGTCATTCATCCTGTTTAAAAGGGAGGGCGAGACATGGCAGGAGACACGTATCTCTGCCAGAAAAGGTCAGCCCTTTATTGCGCCAGACGGCAAAACTCTTCATCTTGGTCGCCGCTATATGGAACGCACCGATGCAGGCTGGTCGGATGTCAAACAGTTGGACGCGCCTTTCAGTGATATATTGATTATGCGTATGACAGCCTCAGCCAACGGCACATACTATTTTGACACCTATGATAAAGACAATGAAAGCGCGCCAATCCGGTATTCGCGGGTGATAGACGGTAAGTATGAAACGCCAAAACCCTTGAGCGCGGAGATCAATACAGGAACCTATCTAAGTCATCCTTTCATTGCCCCTGACGAATCTTACATTTTGTGGGATGCAAAAAGAGACGACGGACAGGGCAATTCAGATATCTATGTTAGTTTCCGCAAACAGAATGGGGCATGGGGCAAGGCCATTAATCTGGGCGATGCTATTAATACAGATGCCTGGGAAGCATCAGCATCAGTGACACCAGATGGTAAATATTTGTTCTTTAGCCGCAATGTTGGGTCAGATAGTTATGAGAATGTCGATATTTTCTGGGTTGATGCGCAGGTTTTGTATGACCTTAGGCCTGCTGAGTAAAGAGATCGCCAGTTTTCCAGGAAGTTACCGACAGGCAATAAAGCCCTGACAAGACGGTCAGGGCTTCTACTTCTGGACCAGCAGGAATTCCTGGTACTGCTGGTATTACTGCGCCGCCAAGTCTGACGATTAAGGGCTTTTTTTGTACTCCTCCAGTAACCAGTCAGCTTTGTAAAAATAGAATTTAGAATCCTCAATGGCGGAAAATTCGATCGGTTTTCCGTGTGCAATGGCTAGTGCTTCCTCAATGCCTCTATCGCCATAGGGGACGAAACTTTCAACTTCTCCGTCTCTTTCTAAGCGCATTCCTGCTGCGGCAAGATGGTAAGACTGGTCTTGAACGGTCCACTGATAATATTCTGTGAATATAGGGTCATCAGCATAAAAGCGGTCTTTAAAAGTATCAAGGATGTCTGATACTTCAGGTCCTTGAGCTTTCATTTCTTCTTCGATACGGGATGCTAAAGTCTGATAACTGTCTTCGCTTTTTTCAAGTTCATTCATCGCATATTCTTTGGCGCGGACTAGTTGCTGGATCTCATTTCTGCGGGAAGTCAGTGTACTGCTGTAATTCTGCCGTTCCACATCTGAAACAGCTTCCGCCATGCCCGCTTCCAGCTGAGGAATAGTGTCCTTGATGGAAACAATTCCACGCTCATATTTGGCTATCTTCTCTTTGTTTTCCTCAATCCTGGTTGTCAAAGAGTTAAGTTTTTGCTGGCTGGATTGCAGCGCTCCACTCAGGCTTGCAGCATGAGCATTTGCATAGCTATGGTACATCAGATCAAGGAGTGCCTTGCTGCCGTTCAGGGTACATGAATATTCAACAACTTCCCGGCCCTTGTCGTCGGTTGTGTAGTCCCATGACGTTGAACTGCACAGGGCTCTGTTGTCGAATATATCGCCGATGGTAAAGGCCGCTTTTTCATGCAGTCTCCCATTTTTAACGACGTCTATTTCATTTGAACCACATCCGTACAGAAGACTAATCAGACCCGTAACTGCCAGCACTTTTAATTTCATATTTAGATCCCGTATGCACTTGCTACCATTTCAGGAGGCATCTTAAGTTATTGATTTAAAGTGTAAAGTTAACAGGATCTTAATTTTCAATATTATCTGGTTTGGTCCCCTCAATGCGAGGGTGATGCTATTCGTCTATTACTTCTCGTGTGAGTACAAAAGCGCCGCGAATGTCGCCTGTCTGAAACCCTGTGGCTTTGTCGTCAGGATACATAGAGGTTATGTGCGTTTGCAGTTCAGGTTCAATATCGGTCCCGTGACAAGCAGTGCAAAGCGCGCCAGTAGGTATGGCCTTCATATACCGAAATGTACCACCGGCCGTTTCTGACCATTCCAGCTCCTTCAGGGGCATGCCGTCCAGTTTCTGCTGTTCGAACATCTGCAGCATTTCTACCTGCCACTGGGAGGGCGCATTGGCAGTGTTCCTGGGTTTGAGGGATGTGCGTCCGACAGTCCAGCCAGTGCTTTTTTTAAAGTCTTGGGCAATTTGCGGGGCTTGGGCATTACAAACAGACACGGCCGCCATAATACCGCCTTCGTCAAAAGCAGTCAGTAGCTGCGCCTTGAGTGTTTTCCCGAAATTCATTGCAAGCTCTCTGGCTTCATTGGTCAGCGCCGTTTGATTTTCTTCACTGGCGAAAGCTGCGGGTGTCAAGATTATTGCGGCAATCAGGATTATTGATTTCACGGGGCACTACTCCTGCAGAGGGTGAGTTTTAGATATAACCAGACTTATGTACGATTTTTATTTCTCAGCGGTGAACTGCTCGAAAGCCAGCATGGTGTCCGCCGCATACATCAGTGACGGGCCGCCGCCCATGTAAACAGCCATCCCCAGCATTTCCTGTATTTCTTCTTTGGTTGCGCCCAAATCCACCAGGGCTTTGGTATGAAAACCAATACAGCCATCACACCGGGTCGCAACGCCAATGGCCAGTGCAATCAGTTCCTTGGTCTTTTTGTCAAGGGCACCGTCCGCGGTCGCCGCCTGGGATAGGGCGTAAAAACCCTGCATGGTGTCGGGAATATCCTTGCGAAGTGTCCGCATACCAGTGCCAATACGTTTGATGATTTCCGGGTAAGACTTGGACATGGATAGCTCCTTTTCTATGAGTAAAAATACTTGAAATTATTAGCAGTTACTAATATATCGTTCAATATGAAAAATTCCTTAGTAAAAGAAACATCCTTTGAAAACATGTCCGCGAATGCAGACCGTGCGGCATCCATGATGAAATTATTATCAAACCCCAGCAGATTGATGATTTTGTGCCATCTGAACGAAGGGGAGCAAACGGTAGGCGCCTTGGTGGAGACAGTTGACCTGTCGCAGTCTGCCGTTTCCCAGCATCTTGCCAAATTGCGTGAACAGGGAATCGTCCAGTCACACCGCGAAGGGCAGAATATCTACTATAAAATCAGTAGCACCGAAGTCCATGCCATCATCAAGATGTTATATAGCCTTTATTGTCGCTGAATAGCAGGAATATATCCGGCGAAGCAAAGGCAATAAAACAGGCAATGCCGTAGCTCTGTTTGCCCACTGCAATAAAACTGGACTAGTAAGTCCATTTAATATAAAGTGCAGTTGGTGGATACGGCAGAGGTGAGGAAAAGTGTCGGATATTGCAACTGATTTTACATTCAAGCATAACCCATTGCAGTTTCGGGTGGCTTGGAAGGCGCTTAAAGATTTAATCGCAAACAAAGAAGATACCGAGCAGGTTTTCATTATTATGAAGGCTTTGTCAGGTAGTTCGCAGTCCCGTCAGTTTCAGCGCTTCATGAAAACCGAAAATGGCCAGCGCATTCTGCGGGAACGTCCTGTTTTGTTGAATACTCTGATGGACCGGGACTATCTGGCATCCCTGCCAGTGGGGTCAGTCGGGCGGACGTATCTCAGTTTCATGGAAGAAGAAAACCTGACGGCTGATGGTCTTGTCGAAGCCAGTGAGGTGTCACCCATTGATGTTGAAAGCGAGGATTTTCGCCTGTATCTGGAGCGTATGCGCGATGTCCATGATCTGTGGCATGTTCTGTCTGGCTATGGTCGTGATGGCTTTGGAGAGGCCTGCGTGGTTGCCTTTAGTTATGCGCAGACAAAAAGTCTTGGTTTTGCTGCCATTGCTTTGATGGGCGGATACGATTTCAATAAAAAGGTACCGGGTCATGGCATATGGAGTGCGATTTGGCAGGCTTACAGAAACGGCAGAAAAAGTGCTTGGCTGCCTGCTGTAATGTATGAGGAAATTCTGCCGCGCCCATTAGAGGAAGTGCGGCAGGAATTAAATATCATGCCGCCTAGTAAATATTTGGGAAGTCCCGAAGTCATTGCAGCGACAGCATAGAATTTAAGACAGCAGCCTTAGCCTAATACGGACCGTGGCACTTGCCCTCCGGTCCGTTTTTTTAAGTGTAGCTAGAAGTTAGACGCCGTAGATGGCATTTGCTGCGGCAACAGCGCGCCCTGACTGTATAGGCGCATTAGCAGCAGACAGGATATTGTCGAGCGCCGACAAGCACAAAAGCACATTCTGCTTGCTCGCTGCATGGCCCATCAGGCCAATCCGCCAGGCTTTGCCAGCCAGGTCACCAAGACCGGCCCCAATTTCCAGATTATAATCAGCCAGCAGGGCCGAGCGCACAGCGGCATCATCAACGCCGTCTGGGATTGCTACCAGATTTAACTGGGGCAGGCGGTGTTCTTTGGCAACCAGCATGTCGAGGCCCATGGCTTCCAGGCCCGCCACCAGTGCCGCATGGTGCTTGCTGTGTCTGGCCCACGCATTTTCAAGACCTTCTTCCTTTAAGGCTACGAGCGACTCGTGCAGGGCATACATGGCGTTTACAGGTGCCGTGTGGTGGTAGGCGCGTTTGCTGTTCCCGCCCCAATAGCCCATGACCAGTTGCATGTCGAGGAACCAGCTTTGAACCTTGGTGTTACGTGCGTTGATTGTATCCACTGCCCGCTGACTGAAAGTGACGGGAGAAATGCCAGGCACACAGGATAGGCATTTCTGACTGCCGGAATAGACAGCGTCTGCACCCCATGCGTCTACCAGTAGCGGTATGCCGCCAAGGGATGTTACGGCGTCAACGATAGTCAGGGCATTATTCTCGCGGGCAAGGGCACAGAGTGCCTTGGCATCGCTTTCCACACCTGTGGATGTTTCAGCGTGCACGAACGCAAGAACTTTGGCATCCGGATTTGCGGTGAAAGCCTCTTTGACTTTGTTCAGGTCAATCGCGGTGCCCCATGTGTCTTCTACCATAATGGCTGTCGCACCGCAGCGTTCGACATTCTCTTTCATCCTGCCGCCAAAGACACCGTTCTGGCAGACAATAACTTTGTCGCCCGGGCTGACAAGATTAACAAAAGCGGCTTCCATCCCTGCGGAACCTGGGGCCGATATAGGCAGTGTCAGGGCGTTTTCAGTTTGAAATGCATATTGCAGCAACCCTTTGATGTCGTCCATCAGGTCAACAAAAGCAGGATCCAGATGGCCGATAGTTGGTCTGCCAAGTGCCTCCAGAACGCGGGGGCTGACATCGGACGGACCTGGTCCCATTAATGTGCGTTGCGGCGGATGAAAACTGTTTGTCATGGGAAAATCCTTTGCTGCTAATACCATTGGCCTATCAGCGTGTGCCAGATGAAAGCCCATATGGCAAGCCTATGGCGGCATTTCTAGTTGCTATAAGCTTGGTATAGCCTTTTGTCGGACTTTAGATGCTTAAGATGTTTAGCGCCGCCAGCTAATGTTAAACCCACACCAGTGATGGGTACGTTTTTCGGTCAGGACATGTTCTGTGGTGCGGCTGTTGCAGGTGAAGATCAGATTTTTGCTTTGGTCCCTGCCGAACGTCCAGCCAAATCCTGCTGATACGTCAAAGACAAAATCCTTCACCTGGTCACTACTCAGACAGTGGGCAGAGTCTCGGAATTGACACTGCAATAAGGCATTATAACCCACAAGGCTGCCCCTTAGTCCAGCAAGGAAATAGACCTGGTGTTGGCGCTGTCTGACGGCTACATATTGGTTAGTGTTGCTTTGATAATTGGCGGCGTTGACCACGTTCCAGACGGGGGTGGATTTATCAATCTGGCCAAGGCGCATAACGATGCCAGCACTTGCGCTTGTCATATACCCAAGTGTGGCCTCTGCGGAATAGGCAATATCCAGAAATTTGAACCGGTCGGTAGGGACGCGTCTGTACCAGGCTGCCCTATACATCATGGTGGGCTCACCGCCGTCGGAAACCTGGTTGTGCCAGCCTTCCGGGTCAAAGGGTTCTTCGTCCCCAGTGACCCCGCGCCATGCTTTGTGGAAGCCAGTTTGCCCCCACTCTGCCAGCGGTAGGCCAAGTGCACCAAGCGTCAGGCTGGTCTCGAACGCTTCATCATTGCCTGGGTTTGCATAAACCTGGCTAGTGGTCAGATAGAGAAGAGAGGCATAAGGCCTGTCTTCGGTGATCGGGTCTACTGCCGTCAGGTCATCCGGTGTGAAGGCGCTGATCCCAACAGATGTTGTATAATAGGTGTTGCGGAAATTTGTCATCAAAGGCTGAAGCGGCGCATGGATGACATCCAGCAGCTTATAGCCAAAACGCGAAAAGCCCTTCGTTTTGTCACCATTCCACGACAGCATAAATCCCATCGTATAATCCCTGTCTTCATTCAGGTTGGGGATCGGTAGAAACAGGTCCTGATCAATATGAAAGGACATGGAACAGATGGAGCAATCTTCTTCTGGTGCGGAGCCCCCCGGCTCTTGGGCCGGGACTTCTGCACTTGTGGGTGTTGACGATTGCGGGACTTCCCGATCGCTGGCGACAGGTATCTCACCGGGGCTGTCTGCCCGGTCTTCGGGCGCAGCAATAGATGCATCTGCCATAACCGGCATGAGTGTCGACCCCATCAGTGCAACCAGTAACCTTTTCATAACCCTATAATACAGCCCGAAAATCTGTAACGTCAAAGAAAAAGCAGAGAGTTTATTCCGTATATGGAATGAGGTACTGCCCCTAATAGTTACACTTGAAACTAATGGATTATCAGCGTATAATGCCGCCAATTGATTCACCAAAGTTTTGTTAGGGAGACAGTAATGGCTGATTTGTTTGAAAATCCGATGGGGCTGGACGGGTTTGAATTTGTTGAGTTCACCGCACCGGAAAAGGGCATCCTTGAACCGGTTTTCGAAATGATGGGTTTTACCAAAGTAGCTGTTCACCGGTCCAAGGATGTGAACCTTTGGCGGCAGGGCGATATTAACTTCATTACTAATTACGAGAAGAAATCCCACGCCTCTTACTATGCGGATGAGCATGGCCCGTCGGCATGCGGTATGGCGTTTCGGGTTCGGGACGCGCACAAAGCCTATGACCGTGCTCTGGAAATGGGGGCGCAGCCAGTAGAAGTTGAAACTGGTCCGATGGAACTGCGTCTGCCTGCGATCAAGGGTATTGGCGGTGCGACGGTTTATCTGATTGATCGCTACAAAGACGGCGAGACCATTTATGATATTGATTTTCACTGGATTGAAGGTGTTGACAAGCATCCAAAAGGCTTTGGCTTCCATACGCTTGATCACCTGACCCATAATGTGTACCGGGGCCGGATGGACCACTGGGCGAAATATTATGAGACAATCTTCAATTTCCGGGAAATCCGTTATTTCGATATCAAGGGCGAATATACGGGCCTTCTGTCTAAGGCGATGACAGCACCGGACGGTAAAATCCGTATTCCGCTAAATGAAGAAGCCGCTGGCGGTGGCGGCCAGATTGAAGAGTTCCTGATGCAGTATAATGGCGAAGGTATCCAGCATATCGCCTTTGCCTGTGATGATCTGATTGCGTGCTGGGATAAATTGAAGGCAGCGGGCATGCCCTTTATGACGGCACCTCCGGCAACATATTACGATATGCTGGAAGAGCGGTTGCCAGGTCACGGCGAGCCAGTGTCCGAGTTGCAGTCTCGTGGTATTCTTCTGGACGGTACGACGGATGGGGAAGCGCCGCGATTGTTGTTGCAAATCTTCTCTGAAACCCAGTTAGGTCCGGTGTTCTTTGAATTTATTCAGCGTAAGGACGACGAGGGCTTTGGCGAAGGAAATTTCAAGGCGCTGTTTGAAAGTATTGAACGGGATCAGCTGTCTCGCGGTGTCATTGGCGATTCAGCTGCAGAATAGGAGCTAGGTCGTGGATATTAAAAAGATACACCATGTGGCTTATCGGTGCCGGGATGCGAAGGAAACAGTCGATTTTTACCGGGACGTAATGGATATGGACCTGGTGTTGGCGATTGCCGAAGACCAGGTGCCGTCGACCAAAGCGCCGGACCCGTATATGCATATCTTCCTGGATGCAGGAATGGGCAACGTTCTGGCGTTCTTTGAACTGCCTAACTCCCCTGAAATGGACCGGGATCACAATACTCCGGAATGGGTACAGCATATTGCCTTTGAGCTGGAAGATATGGACGCCCTTATGGCAGCGAAGAAACAGATTGAATCCCACGGTATTGATGTGCTGGGTCCAACGGACCACGGTATTTTCAAGTCGATCTATTTCTTTGACCCAAATGGGCACCGACTGGAACTGGCAGCAAATTGTTGCCCGGAAGGTGCGATGGAAGAACTTCACAGAGTTGCTCCGGCAATGATTGAAGAATGGTCTCAAACGAAAAAGGCGCCCAAACATGCCGCTTGGCTCCACACAGGCGAAGGTTTTCCCGGTCTTGTCGACTAGATAGGCAATATCCTGTCTTTTCCCTACTCAAAGACAGGAAAGCTGGGAATGGGGGCTTAAGGGTGCTGCGGTTGCAGCGCCCTTTTTGTTTGTGCGGCCCTCATCGAAACGGGTATCCGGTGTCGATGTATTTTTTGTTGATCCAGCCGTAAATCGGCTGCGTAATAACAGACATGCAAGTGATGTTAGACACACGCCGGACAGTCGCAAGACCGAGTCCCCTTCGACGGGAAGATATTCTTCCGCCGTCCTTGACTTCTGTGCACGGGGCGTTGGATACTCGGCCAATTCGACGTAAAGCTGCGACAGGGTCAGGGGTCAGTGTGATAACAGAGCGGGAAAAGTACGAATCCTTGGTGATGCGCGTTGCAGAACATAAGGACAAAGCAGCCTTTAAGGAGCTGTTTCTTTATTTTGCGCCGCGGGTCAAGGCACATCTGGTCAAGCTTAGTATGGATCCCAGACTGGCTGAAGATTTGGCGCAGGACGTTATGGTCAAGGTATGGCGCAAAGCAGGGCAATATAATCCGGCCAAAGCGCGGTTATCGACCTGGATTTTTACCATTGCCCGTAACAGTTATATCGATCAGGTACGGAAACAAAAATATCCCGAGGTAAACGCCGATGACCACCTTGGGGAGATGGTTGCCGATGAGAAAACGGAAAAGCCTCTCGAACAAAAACAAACTGCGGCCAGGGTGAATAATGCAATGAAGCACCTGAAGCCTGAGCAGGTTGAAGTCATCCAGTTATCGTTTTTTGAAGAATTGTCCCATTCGGAAATTGCTGAAAGATTACAGCTGCCGCTGGGAACTGTGAAGTCACGAATACGGTTGGCGTTTAAGACGTTACGTAAAGAGTTAGGAGAATACGAATGAAGCCTCATGGCTTGATTGGGGATGAATGGCTGGTTTCCTACGCAGCAGGGTCACTTGGTGAAGCCCATGCCTGTGTTGTGGCGGCCCACATTGATTACCATCCGGCTTTGAAATCAAAGCTTCGGGATGCAGAAGATATTGGTGGGGCACTTTTGGAAGTGTCTGAGCCAGACAGCCTGCAGAGCGATTCCTTTGATGCTGTGATGGCAAAAATTACTGCATTCGAGGAAGACATGTTTGGTGCTGTCCACATGGACACTGAGCAGAAGGATACTGTTCCGCCGATTGTGGTGGGAACAGATATATTGCCTGCTTCCAGTTTGCCATCCTCGCTTAGTCAATATATTGCAGATAAAGACCTGAACAGTCTGAAATGGCGCAGGATGGGACCCGGTATGTCGCAAGTGCGTTTGTGGGACGGCCCCAAGGGTGAAAAGTTGTGGCTGTTGAAAGCGCGCGGCGGTACCGAAATGCCGGTTCATGATCACAACGGGCTGGAGATGACTTTGGTGCTGCAGGGCGGCTATCAGGTGGGTGCATCCCATTATACACCCGGCATGATCGAATTGGCTGATACGGACACAAAAGACCATCATCCGGTGATTGATGAAGGTGAAGACTGTATCTGTCTTGTGGTGACGGAAGCCCCTATCAAACTGCATAGTTTTATTGGTCGGCTTGTACAGCCTTTCATTGGTCTGTAGGCTTTTCTGCGGCATTACAATTTTTGCAAAGGCCTGCTGGCATGGTGCTGGCGGGCCTTTATTATTGTCTTTTAATTGTAATATATATCCGGTAATCAAACGGCATGACACCTTTGAAACCTGAATATTTACCAGATCTGAACTGGATGCCGTTACCTGCCTTGCTGGTGGGGTATGACCGTCACCTTGTTGCTTTTAACCGCCAGTTTGAAGACATGTTTCCGTCAGCTAATGTCGGACTGGATATGTCTATGGTTATCCGGGACCCAGGGTTTCTGGATGCGATTGACCGTGTGGTGCATACCAATGAACGCCTGACCAGTAATTTCAGTACCAAGGGGCAGGCCGAACGTCATTTTACATCCTATATCCAGCCCTTGGTCGGGTATGACGATCTATTGATCATCAGTCTGTATGAAACGACCAAAGCCTACGAGTCAGAACGGATGCGGTCCACATTTGTGGCCGATGTCAGCCATGAACTGCGTTCACCACTGACGACCATGATCGCGACGCTTGAAACGTTAAAAGGCCGTGCTGGCGAAGACAAGGCAACACGGGACCGTTTTGTTGATATGACAGCGGCAGAAGCGGGGCGAATGCACCGGATTGTCAATGACCTGCTGGCACTATCCGCAACTGAGGCCCGTAAGCATATCACGCCAAGCGAGCGTGTTTCCCTGAAACCTATTTTGGAAAGCATCATCAAGCTGGTGCGGGAACGCGCTGCACAAAAAGGTATGACAGTTCAGGCAGATATTGCTTCTGACTTGCCCGCGATTGCCGGTGAAACGGATCAATTGACACAGGTGTTCCAGAATTTGATCGATAATGCGATCAACTATGGGGATCGGTCTACCGATCTGAAGATTCGCCTGTTCCGCGATGCAGCTAAAAACATGCAGGGTGTCTCTGTTACCAATTTTGGCAATGTTATCAGCCCGGACCATATCCCAAGACTGACGGAACGTTTCTACCGCGTGGATAGCAGTCGGTCCCGTCATCTGGGGGGGACGGGTCTTGGACTCGCCATCGTAAAGCATATCCTTGGTCGCCACAAAGGGCGACTTTCTGTCGAAAGCAGCGAGGAAAGTGGCACAATTTTTACTGTCTATCTCCCTGAAAAATAGGCATTATTTCCGGTGAAATCTCTAGTATTTCCCAATGTCACATAACTGTAACATAGCTGTCATAAATTCTGTCACAAACGGGTGAGATGAGTCCCGTGAACATCGTTCTTAAATAGATATGAAAGACAGAATTTATTATGAAGTTTGAGATCAAAAAATCCGCAATGGTTGCTGCCGCGCTGGCATGTACAGCTGCACTCCCTTCTGCTGCTCATGCAGAAGATCAGGTTCGCATCGTTGGCTCGTCCACTGTGTATCCTTTTTCCACAGTTGTTGCAGAACGTTTTGGCCGCACATCCGGTTTTAAAACACCAATCGTGGAAAGCACAGGAACCGGTGGCGGTTTTAAGCTTTTCTGTGCCGGTGTTGGTTCAGATACGGTAGACGTTATCAACGCCTCTCGTGCGATCAAAAGCTCTGAAGTTGAAATGTGTGCGGGTAACGGCGTTCAGAATATCATCGAAGTCAAAATTGGTTATGACGGTATTGTTCTGGCAAATTCTAATGCAGCACGGGACTTTTCTGTATCAACCAAGGATATTTTCCTTGCTCTCGCAAAAGAAATTCCTGCAGCCGACGGTAGTCTGGTTGAAAATACCAATGTTACCTGGTCTGATGTGAATGCATCCCTGCCGAATACAAAAATTGAAGTTCTGGGCCCACCACCAACATCAGGTACACGCGACGCGTTCCTCGAGCTTGCGATGGAAGCAGGCTGCAAGCAGTTTGACAGCATCAAGGCGCTGAAGTCTTCTGACAAAAATGCTTACAAAGCAGTGTGTCATACAATGCGTGAAGATGGTGCCTTCATTGATGCGGGTGAAAATGACAACTTGATCGTACAAAAGCTGGATGCGAATGAAAATGCGCTTGGGATTTTTGGCTTCAGCTTCCTTGATCAGAATAGCGATAAGGTTAAGGCTGCAAAAATCAACGATGTTGATGTAAGCTTTGAAGCAATTGCAGACGGTAGCTACCCAATTTCCCGTCCGCTGTATTTCTATGTAAAGGGTGAGCACCTGACGTCGGTAAAAAGTCTGAAGCCGTTTGTCGAGGAATTCATCAGTAACGCTGCATCTGGCGAAGAAGGATATTTGTCTGATCGGGGTTTGATCCCGATGGGTGAAGAAGAAAGAGCAGAGTTTCTTTCAAAGATCACTAGCCAGCTCAATAAGTAGTACCTAGTAAATAACAATCGTCTGGAAGGACAGGTATATGCCCGCAAGTCCATCATTACGTGGCACAAGCAAGGGTAAAAAACTGATGACGGAGAGGCTGATCAAGCTTGGGCTGTTAGCCTCATCCGGCATCGCGGTTCTGGTTACAATCGGGATTGTCTTCTCGCTCGTCGTGGAATCGGTACGTTTTTTCTCTGAGGTCAGTTTTTTCGATTTCATGTTCGGCCTTGAGTGGAACCCGCAAACGGCAATGCGCTCGGATCAGGTGGGCTCGTCCGGGGCATTTGGTGCCGTGCCTTTGTTGGCAGGAACCATTTTAATCAGTGCCATCGCGCTATTGGTTGCAGGCCCCTTGGGTATTTATTCGGCGGTGTATTTGTCTGAATATGCGTCAGCCAGACGTCGCGCTATCGTGAAGCCAACGCTTGAAGTGCTCGCGGGTGTACCGACCGTTGTTTACGGGTTCTTCGCTGCGATTGTCATTGCCCCATTATTACGGGATGCAGGGGCTGCGATTGGGCTGGAGATTGCATCTGAGTCTGCTCTGGCTGCCGGTCTTGTGATGGGCGTGATGATCATTCCGCTTGTATCCTCGATTTCAGACGACGTGATTTCTGCCGTGCCTGCATCCTTGCGCGAAGGGTCTATCGGTTTGGGTGCGACCAAGTCAGAGACAATTCGTAAGGTGGTATTGCCCGCAGCATTGCCCGGCATTGCTGGCGGTATGATGCTGGCAGCGTCTCGCGCGGTTGGCGAGACAATGATCGTGGTTATGGCCGCGGGTCTTGCCGCCAACCTGACAATAAACCCTCTGGAAGCTGTTACGACGGTGACTGTGCAGATTGTAATGCTGCTGACAGGCGATCAGGAGTTCGACAGTGCGAAAACTCTGGCAGCTTTTGCCCTTGGCCTTGCGCTTTTTGTCATAACCCTATTGTTCAACATGGTCGGGAACTGGTTTGTGAACCGGTATAGAGAAGCATATGACTGATACTAACAAAACATCGCTGACGCGGGAGTCGTTGCCAGGCCTTAATCGCCGGTACCGTGCTGAACGGCGTTTCCACCTTGTTGGGAAAATGGCTGTTGCCTTCAGCCTGGCTTTCCTGACTTTCCTGATTGGCTCAATCGTCTATCAGGGTATCGGAGCCTTTTTTCAGACGGAAGTTCGTCTGGAGGTGCCACAGGAGATGATTGCAGAGCATGGGGATGACGGCTTTACTTTGCTGCGGCAGAGCATGTTGCATAATCTGCCGGATGCCAAAGGGCGTTCCGCACGCAGAGAAGCCTATAAGATGGCAGGCGAGGGTTCAGATATCGAATTGCTATCGGCTATTGCGGATCAGCAGACGCAAGCCGCTGTAGTAACTGTATGGATACCTGTGTCCGATGATATCGACATGGCTTACAAAAGCGATTTTGCCCCGGATATGCTGGGTAGTTTTTCTGACCGCCAGAAAGGGTGGCTGGATACATGGGTCGCAGATGACAGGCTTCGAATGTCTTTCAATACCGGTTTCCTTGTGAACGGTGATAGCCGTGACCCGGAGCGTGCCGGTATTGGGGGTGCGCTGATGGGCTCTATCTTCACACTGGTGGTATGTTTGGTTCTATCCTTTGTGATTGGTATCCTTGCAGCAATCTATCTTGAGGAATTTGCGCCTAAAAATAAGCTTACGGCTTTCCTTGAGGTTAACATCAATAACCTCGCAACAGTGCCGTCGATTATTTTCGGCTTGCTCGGTCTTGCGGTCTTTTTGAACACCTTTGGCTTGCCGCGTTCTTCGGCTCTGGTTGGCGGTATGGTTCTGTCCCTGATGACGTTGCCGACAATCATTATTGCCAGCCGTGTCGCGCTGCAGTCTGTGCCGCCATCCATTCGGGAAGCAGCGCTAGGGCTAGGTGCTACGCACATTCAGGCAGTGTTCCACCATGTGTTGCCTTTGGCACTGCCGGGTATGTTGACTGGAACAATTCTGGGTATGGCGCGTGCGCTGGGCGAGACGGCTCCCCTTTTGATGATTGGTATGGTTGCCTTTATTGCAGATCCTCCAAGCAGCTTTATGGACCCGACATCCGCGCTGCCAGTCCAGGTGTATTTGTGGGCCGATAGTCCAGAGAGGGCTTTTGCAGAGAAAACATCCGGTGCGATTATTGTTCTGCTGCTCTTTTTGTTCGTAATGAATTTGACCGCGATCATTTTGCGGAAGAAACTTGAAAAGAAATGGTAAGTCGAATGACAGTTTTAGAAAAACTTGTAAAAGCGGAGGATACTGCGGTGCAGCCTAAAATTCTGGCGAAAAATGTGAATGTTGCCTACGGTGACCGCCAAACTCTGTTCGGCATTGATCTGGAAATAGCGCCCCAGAAGGTGACGGCACTGATTGGCCCATCCGGATGTGGTAAGACAACATTCCTGCGGTGTCTGAACCGTATGAATGATCTGATACCAACCTGTAAGGTTGAGGGAACGATCACTCTGGACGGACAGGATATTTACGACAAAAGTGTCGATGTCGAAGTTCTGCGACGCCGTATCGGCATGGTTTTCCAGAAGGCAAATCCGTTCCCGAAGTCAATTTATGAAAATGTCGCCTACGGGCCGCGTATCCACGGTTTGGCAAAAACGAAGGCTGACCTTGATGCGATCGTAGAGAAAAGCCTGCGCCGCGCGGGGTTGTGGGATGAAGTACATGACCGTCTGGATAGTCAGGGTACAGGTCTTTCAGGTGGCCAGCAGCAGCGTCTGTGTATTGCCCGCGCGATTGCGATTGAGCCAGAAGTGATCCTGATGGATGAGCCGTGTTCTGCGCTTGATCCGATTGCGACGGCCAAGATCGAAGAATTGATGAACGAACTGAAGCAGCGCTACACGATTGTTATTGTGACGCATTCCATGCAGCAGGCTGCGCGAGTGTCGGACACGACGGCTTTCTTCCACCTGGGGTATCTGGTGGAAACCGGTGCAACGGCAGACATGTTCACCAACCCGCAAGACGAAAGAACAGAAGCCTACATTACCGGGCGTATTGGCTAATAAATGCTTCATGGCTTTTGGGCCACGCATTTTAAAAAGTGAAAGAAAACTATGCCACAGGAACATATCGTAAAAGCCTATGACGATCAGCTTGCTGACCTTGACCGCACAATCGCGGAAATGGGTGGACTGGTTGAAAAACTACTGTCTGACGCTACAAACAGCGTTGTGAATTATGATGTAGAGCTAGCGAAGCAGACAATTGCCTCTGATAAGCGCATTGATGCGTGCGAGCAGGAAATCGTCGAAGGGGCGACCAAGCTTCTGGCGCTGCGTCAGCCAATGGCGGCGGATCTGCGCAAGGTCATTGCGACCATCCGCTTGTCAAATGATCTCGAACGGATGGGCGACTATGCCAAGAATATCTCCAAAAGGGTGATCACCATCTCTCAGTCGCCGATCTTGTCCAGCATTTCCCGTTCCGTTGAGCGAATGAGTAAAATGGTGGAAGACATGATCCGTGAAGTACTGGATGCATACATTCAGGGCGATGTCGCCAAGGCCCATCAGGTTATCTACAGTGATGAAGACGTTGACCGCCTGCATACATCACTGTTCCGGGAAATCCTGACCTATATGATGGAAGACCCTCGTAATATCACAGCTTGTACGCATTTTCTGTTTATCGCGAAGAACATCGAACGTATCGGTGATCATGCGACGAATATTGCAGAGCAAATTCATTTCATCGTTGAAGGCGATACCTTCGACAACCATCACGAAAGTAAAGATAAGTCAGCAACCATCGTTGCCGAGCTTTGATGGAACGAGAGTAGACTATGCAAGATACGTCACACATTCTTATCGCCGAGGACGAAATTGGTCAGGCGGAAATCCTGAAGTATAATCTGGAAGATGCCGGTTTCCGTGTATCGGTCGCGAATGATGGTGAAACAGCTACGCAGATGATTGAGGATGAAAAGCCTGATCTGCTGGTGCTGGACTGGATGATGCCGGAAATGTCGGGCATCAAATTGATGCGGTGGCTGCGTGCGCGCGATGAATCCAAGGGCCTGCCAGTTATTATGCTGACGGCCCGCGGTGAAGAAGACGACAGGCTGCGCGGGTTTGAAGTAGGCGTTGATGACTTTGTGGTTAAACCCTATCTGCCCAGCGAACTTGTTGCCCGAATTAATGCGGTCATGCGCCGGTCGCGTCCAGATTTGCAGCAAAGTTTGCTGACATACGCCGATATCGTCATGGACCTTGAAAGCAAAAAGGTCACCCGTGCAGGCAAGATCATCAAACTGGGGCCAACGGAATTCAGGCTTCTGAAGGTGTTCCTGTCGCGCCCAGGTAAGGTGTTTAGCCGTAATCAGCTTCTGGATCTGGCGTGGGGTCATGATGTGTATGTGGAAGACCGTACTGTGGATGTTGCCATCAGGCGCTTGCGGATGGCTTTGAATATGCACGGACTACCTGATTTATTCCGTACTGTCCGCAGCGAAGGCTATGCGATTGATGCCGCAGAATCCTAATGGTTGGCGCTAGCCAATTGAGTTGCATTTCCAGTCCTGCTATAGCCATAGCAAGCGAAGGGAAATAGCATGGATATTAAATTAACTGAATATAGCCACGGCGCGGGCTGTGGCTGTAAAATTTCGCCGAAAATACTGGATACGATCCTTCGGTCCTCTTTTGTCCCGGCGGACGATCCAAAGCTTCTCGTTGGTAACGCGACCCGGGATGATGCAGCCGTGTATGATATGGGGGATGGCCGCGCGGTTATCAGTACAACCGATTTTTTCATGCCCATAGTTGATGATCCATTTGATTTTGGGCGTATCGCAGCGACGAATGCAATCAGCGATATTTACGCTATGGGCGGCAAACCCTTGATGGCGATTGCTATTTTAGGATGGCCGGTGAATGTGCTGGCGCCAGAAGTTGCAGCAAAGGTTATTGATGGCGGGCGGCAGGCGTGCGCCGAGGCTGGCATTTTACTGGCAGGTGGGCATTCCATTGATGCCCCGGAGCCTATCTTCGGACTTGCTGTCACGGGTGAAGTCCAGATCGCAGACCTGAAAGAAAACAGCAAGGCAACGGCAGGTTCAAAACTATTTCTAACCAAACCGCTAGGTGTCGGCGTTCTAACAACGGCAACCAAACAGAAAAAACTGAAATCAGAGCATGCAAATCTGGCGCGGGATATTATGTGCCAGATGAACAGTGTTGGGGCTGATTTTGCAAAACTACCATCAGTAACGGCACTTACTGACATCACCGGATTTGGCTTATTGGGGCATTTAGCGGAGATTTGCGAAGGTAGCGGGCTGGGTGCCGTGCTTGATTTTGCGTCAGTACCTGTCTTGCCGCCTGTGGAAGAGTATCTTGATTTGGGCTGTATCCCGGGCGGAACGAACCGGAACTTTGACAGTTATGGTCATAAGATTGGCCCGGTGACGGACAGGCAGAAACAGATACTGTGTGATCCTCAGACCAGCGGCGGGTTGCTCGTTGCAGTCGAACCATTTGGTCTTGAGGCGTTTTATGCCAGTGCCGCCCATGCGGGACTCTCCTTGGAGCCAATTGGTGAATTGGTGCCGCACACATCGGATAATGCACTTGTACAGGTGGTGTAGGTGAAACGTCCCGATACATCAGCTTATCTTGATTTATTTTTAAAGGATGTGCCGCTTATTGATTTGCGGGCACCGGTTGAGTTCGCCAAAGGGGCTTTTCCGACCGCTGTTAACCTGCCGCTGATGTTGGATGATGAACGCGAAAGTGTGGGCATCGAATATAAGGAACACGGGCAGGAAGCGGCAATCCGTTTAGGGCACTCGCTTGTTACCGGAATGGTCAAGGAAAACCGGCTTGCCGCCTGGAAGGCTTTTATCGATGAAAATCCGGAAGGGTATTTATATTGTTTTCGAGGCGGTCTGCGGTCCCAATTAAGCCAGCAGTGGATGAAAGAAGCGGGATTACCTTATCCGCTGGTGAAAGGAGGCTATAAAGCTCTTCGCCGTTATCTTATTGACAGTATTGATGAAATTGTAACCAGGCAGGCATTTTTCATTATTGCTGGCCGGACAGGTGTGGGTAAAACCGATTTTCTGCAGCCATTTCCAACGGCAATTGATCTTGAAGGGTTGGCGCAGCACCGCGGCTCCAGCTTCGGGCGCCGAATTTCAGGCCAGCCTACGCAGATTAATTTTGAAAATACGCTTGCTATAAAGCTTCTGAAGATCAGGCATGGGTATCCGGATAAGCCAATTCTTGTAGAAGATGAAAGCAATCGGATTGGGGGTATTACATTGCCGCTGTCACTGGTCAGCCGCATGAAAGAATGGCCACTGGTTATTCTTGATGAACCGCTTGAAAGCCGGGTTGAGCGTATCCACAGGGATTATGTTGTTTTACTGACAGAAGAATATATCCAGAACTTTGGCGACGGCGGGCTTGCAGCTTATGGGGATTTCATGCGGCAATCCTTCGCCCGTATTAAAAACAGACTTGGCGGTGTCAATTATAAACATTTGACAACCCTGCTTGAAGACGCCTTACTAGCGCAGGAAAAAGGGGACAATCACAGTCATAAAGACTGGATTAGGGATTTGCTGCTAAACTATTATGATCCTATGTACGATTATCAGTTATCCCGCAAGGATAACCCGATTGTATTCAGTGGGCATCCTGAAGAAGCAGCAGTATTTTGCAGGGAACAGTGTGCGTGAGTAAGCAAAAGTTTCATATTCTGGCGAGCAAAGTCCATAAGTGGATTGGCTTGATACTTGGTATTCAGCTCTTGTTTTGGGTATCTGGTGGTTTCGTCATGAGCTGGTTTCATATTAACCAGGTGCGCGGCGATCATCTCGTTAGCATAGAAGCGCCTGGTCGGATTGATGTGGCGGATTATAGTTTGCCCTCCCTTAAAGCAGAGCTTGCAGAGTATGCAGAGGAAACAACATCGATTGCACTGGATCAATTGATGGGGCAGCCGGTTTTCAAGGTTACGCTAACTGATGGCAAGGTCGTATATTTTGATGCTGCCACCGGGCACGCACTGCCTCAGCTGGGTGCAGACGAGATCAGGGCGATTGCAAGTGGCTTTTATGTTGGGGACGGGCCGCTTGCTTCTGTGGAGTTTTTGGAAGAGACCGAAGTGGAATACAGGGGAAGCCTGCCTGTCTGGCGTGCTGATTTTTCTGATAGCCAGAATACCAGTCTTTATATCCATCCGGAAACAGGTCAGCTTCTTTCAACCCGAACAGACCTTTGGCGGTTTTATGACTTTATGTGGATGTTGCACATAATGGATTATGATACGCGGGACGATTTTAATAATCCCTTGCTGTATACCACTGCATTTGCCGCATTATTCTTCGTAATTTCGGGGTTTGTTTTGCTGTATTTTCGGTTCCACCGCAAAGATTTCAATTTCATCATGGGAAAGCGGGCCCCGCGCTCTGCCAGGAAAAAGTAAGAGTACTCTGTATGTCTGATAGTCAGCCCTGTCGCAGTTTTCTCTATATGCCTGCATCAAATGATCGTGCGCTTGAAAAGGCAAAGTCACTGCCGGCAGATGGGTATATATTTGATCTGGAAGATGCAGTTCGGCCCGATGCGAAAGCCGCCGCACGCGAACAGGCAGTAGAGGCGGCAAACAGTGGTGCCTACGGCAGAAAATCTGTTCTGATCCGGGCGAACGGCCTTGATACGCCGTGGGGACAGGCAGACATAAGTGCAATTGCCTGCAGCGAAGCAGACGGAATTGTGGTGCCCAAAGTCAATTGCATTGATGATGTCAATCTGATCGAAGATCAGATGGACGCGGCAGGCGCTCCGGAGACTTTTCAGCTTTGGATCATGATGGAAACACCGGCTGCCTTTTTAAACGCAGCCTCTATTGCTGGTGCGGGTGGGCGTCTTAAAGGGATGATTATCGGCAGTAATGATTTGATTAAGGATATGCGGGCGCGCCATATCCCTGACCGTAGTAATATCCTGCCAGCCCTAACGCTCGCGCTGTTGGCCGCGCGGGCACACGGCCTTGTAATTCTTGATGCTGTCTATAATGCGATCAAGGATGAAGAGGGCTTCATCGCAGAAGCGAGACAGGCACTGACAATGGGCTTTGATGGTAAATCGCTGGTGCATCCTGCCCAAATCGCACCGGCAAATAGGGTGTTCAGCCCGGCAGAGGAAGAGGTCGAAGAGGCACATGCCATCATTGCAGCCTATGAGGAAGCCTTCGCAGCAGGGAAGGGTGTAGCGGCATATCAGGGAAAGATGATTGAGGATCTACATGTTGCAGAGGCAAAAAGACTGGTAGCTGTCGCACAGGCCATCGCGGCCTTTGATGCCGAGTAAGTCTTAGACATCATCTACATTGCCTTATTTCTGTTAGTGTGGGGGTATGTGCAGATAGGCACCATGCGGTAAATTGCAGCGCGCTGTGATAAAACACATAATCTGATGGATGGCTGTAATCCAATGATCTCACTTTGGCGTAAGAAGATCATTGAAATTACAAAGGCTTCTTTCCATGGATTTATCACAACCGCCTCTTCGTATCGCAGTTATCGGTGCTGGTATTTCTGGCATGGGGGCCAGTTGGTTACTGTCCCAGAAGCATAACGTTACCGTATATGAGGCAGGCCCCAATCTTGGTGGGCATGCAAATACCGTAGATGTATTAGACGACGGGAAAACCATCCCTGTTGATACCGGATTTATTGTCTGTAACGACCGTAATTATCCTAACTTCCTAGCCCTGATGAAGGCCGTAGGTGTCACGCTTCACGCAACAGATATGTCGTTCGGTGTATCTATGGACGGAGGCGGCTTTGAATATGCAGGCAGTGACAAGCTCTCCGAGCTTTTTGCCCAGCCGGGTAATATTTTACGGCCACGGTTCTGGCGGATGCTGAAGGAGCTGTTGCGCTTTTACAAGGCAACAAATGGCCTTGCTCCTGAACAGGTTGGTATGATTAGTCTGCGGGATTATTTGCGCGAGCATAACTATGACGAGACATTCCTGCGTGATCATATCCTCCCGATGGCAGCTGCCGTATGGTCGACGCCGTCTGAAAAGGTTGGTGATTTCCCACTGAAAAGTTTTCTGCGGTTTTGCCAAAATCACGGCTTATTGCAGGTGTCTGACCGCCCGCAGTGGTACACGGTTCCCGGGGGGAGTCGTACCTACGTAAACGCAGTGAAGGAGCATTCTGGCGCACAGTATCTGACCAGTACTGCGGTTAACCGCATCATTCGTACAGAGAGCGGTGTGCTGGTTTTCGCAGGCAATGACGTGCAGCAGTATGACCGTATTCTGATTGCCACACATGCAAACACAGCCCTGCGTCTTCTTGAGGATGCTGACCCGCTGGAAACAGAAATCTTAAGCAGCTTTTCCTATGCACCCAATCAGGCAGTTCTGCACAGCGATACGCAGTTTATGCCTAAACGGCGGAAAGCGTGGTCCAGTTGGAATTATTTGCACGGCAAAGATGAGGATCAGTCCAGCCTGTCTGTAACCTACTGGATGAACCGCCTGCAACCGCTTGATACAGATAAGCCGATGTTTGTCACTTTAAACCCGGCCAGCGAACCAGATCCGGCGCTTGTGCATTATACCACTGATTATGAGCATCCAATTTTTGATATGAAAACACTGGAAGCGCAGCTACGTCTGGGCGAACTGATGGGACACCGTAATATTTGGTATGCAGGCGCTCATTTCGGGTATGGCTTCCACGAAGATGGTCTTCAAAGTGGGCTTCATGCTGCTGAACAGATGGGCGATATCAGCAGGCCGTGGATTACCCCGGATATGAATAATCGTATTCTTATGCTGGATGCTGAAAATACTGCGCAGGCTCCCCTGCACTCAGTAAAGGCAGAAGCGGTATGACCGGTAGCGGGCTCTATACAGGAACTGTGTTCCATAAACGGTATAGACCGAAGGTGCATGCCTTTACTTACCGTGTGTTTAACCTGTTCCTAGATCTGGATACGGTGGCAGAGACAGCCCGCGGGCTAAACTTGTTTTCCGTGAACCGTTTTAATATTGTCAGTTTTTATGAAAAAGATCACGGCGACAGGGATAGCTCGGACGCTCTGCCGCTGAAACAGCGCATGTTGGATATGCTGTCCCGGGAAGGACATGACACTGCAGCGGTCCGGAAAGTCTATCTGCTGACCTATCCGCGCATACTGGGCTATGTTTTTAACCCGCTTTCTGTTTTTTACTGTTGCGGTGCAGACGGTAAACCCCTTTTCGTGATCTACGAAGTCAGTAACACTTTTGGTGAGCGGCATAACTATATTCATGTGCTTCGGGAAGGTGCCAGTATGACGGATAGTCATTTCGCAGAAAAAGTCTTTCACGTCAGTCCCTTCTTTGAAATGGACGGGCAGTACAGGTTTAATCTGACAGAACCGGATGAGAAGTTATCTGTCGCCATCAACTATTCGAAAACGGGTACACGGCTTTTGACGGCTACATTTTGTGGCGAAAGATGTTCTCTGACTGACAGGAACCTTGCGACACTATGTGCGCAGATGCCGTTGATGACCTTGAAAGTTTTCGCAGGAATATTGTTTGAAGCCGCCCGCCTTTGGGTCAAGAGGATAACAGTATTTCCGCACCGTCAGAAGCATGACTATCAGTCATCAGAGACGACACCACCCCTTTCTCGAAAATCCACATTGTTGCACCAGGAGGACGCCGCATGAAGAACCCTGAAACTCTCTCTGATCCTGTGATTGATGTTGGTAGCGACTATCTGAGATCAAGAAGTGAACAAGTGCAGAATGGCTTTCTGGCGCGCCATATTAAGGCGCTATTCAAGAATGCCCAAGTTGGGGAAATTACAGTCGTGGTAAAAGGCAGGGCACCAATAGTCCACCGCGGCATGTATCCGGGCTCGAAGGTCACTCTCGAGATTTGCAACTGGCGGGCAGTCTGGAAGTATTTGACTAGTGGTGAGTTGGGATTTGCGGATGCCTTTATCAGCGGAGATCTTAATATTGATAGCCCGGGCAACTTGTTTTCCTGGTATCTGGCCAATGAAGAGGCTGTTGTAAATACGCCTTCCGCAACATGGCTAACAGGGCTATGGAACCGCTTCACGCATAAATTTCTGAATAATAATAATCGCAGTGGATCGCGGAAAAACATCTCCTATCATTATGATCTTGGTAATGACTTTTACCGGGAATGGCTTGATCCGACGATGAGCTATTCATCGGGTGACTTTTCTAAGACGACCTGTCTGGAACAGTCCCAGCATGCCAAGTATGCCCGCATTTGTGATGCGATAGATATCCAGTCAGGTGACCGGG
Source organism: Kordiimonas sediminis (assembly GCF_014656395.1). GTDB lineage: Bacteria > Pseudomonadota > Alphaproteobacteria > Sphingomonadales > Kordiimonadaceae > Kordiimonas_A > Kordiimonas_A sediminis. Next base: position 173,598 of record NZ_BNCI01000001.1, on the reverse strand, counting down.
TTTTGGAAATTGGTTGCGGCTGGGGCGGGTTTGCCGAGCATGTGGTCAGTAGGTACGGTGCCGAATACAAAGGGATAACCATTTCACGCGAACAGCTTGCATACGCGCAAAAACGTCTGGAAAACGAACCGTCAGCAGATCTGGTGTTTGAAGATTACCGGGATACACAAGGGAAGTTTGACAAGATTGTTTCCATTGAAATGTTTGAGGCGGTTGGAGAGAACCACTGGCCGACATATTTCGAGACATTGAAAGAAAGATTGGCTGAGAACGGCAGAGCTTCCATTCAGGTGATTACGATTGATCATGACCGTTTTCTGAAATACCGGGACAAGGTCGATTTTATCCAGAAATATATTTTTCCTGGCGGCATGTTGCCCAGCAAAGAGGCTTTTAGAGAGCATGCAAATGCTGCGGGTCTGACGGTAACAGACTGCTTTGCCTTTGGTCCGGATTATGCCGAAACATTACGGCGGTGGCGGGAGAGTTTTATCACGTCCTGGCCACGCTTGCAGCAGCAAGGATTTGACGACCGTTTTTACCGGATGTGGCTCTATTACCTTGAATATTGCGAAGCAGGATTTGATGCGGGCACGATTGATGTTGTTCAGTTTAGCTTGCGTCATCAGGACTGAGCACTGTCGGCAGCCACAATGTGCACAGAAAAGGAGCCGTATGAATGATCAGATCTATTTTAATGATGCTTTTTGCTTTTGTTATCGCAGGATGCAGTACGATGAAAGTTAGTGATTTTACCAACCAGACCCCAACACTGTTAATCGAAGAATATTTCGTTGGCGAAACGATTGCTTATGGCGTTTTTGAGAACAGATCAGGGGAGGTTAAAAGCCAATTCAAAGTCGTTATCAACGGAACATACGAAGATAACGTCCTGACGCTTGATGAAGACTTTTTCTATAAGGACGGCAGCGTTGATAAACGTATCTGGAAAATCCGGAAATTGCCTGACGGTACGTATGAAGGGTCAGCAGACGGTGTAGTTGGCATAGCCCGCGGCGAAGCGTCCGGCAATGCGTTTAACTGGGTATATGTTTTTGATCTCCCTGTGGATGACACCAGCTATAAGCTGAAGTTCGATGATTGGATGTTCCTGCAGGAAGACGGTGTTCTTTTGAACCGGGCACATGTGACCAAATGGGGGTTTAATGTGGGCAGTGTTACGCTCAGTTTTTACAAACCCTGATATCGGATAGTTTTTCTGGTGGAATAAAGATTACAAAAGCTGCCTCTTAGGGCAGCTTTTTATGTGTCTGGATTCTGTTTCATAAGACGAAAGTACAGCCAGTAGGGCAGCCGGCTAAGGAGCCGCAGTACTGACACAAAAGGACGCGGGAAAGCTGTCTCGAAGGAGGCGCCAGACAAACCTTTCAACATGCGCTGCGCTGCATCTGCAGGCTCCATCAGTTGCGGCATGGAGAAACTATTTTTTTCGGTCAGACGCGTACGAATGAAACCGGGATTGACTATCCGCAGATCCAGGGAGGTGTCGATCAGTTCGCATCGTAGCCCTTCGACTAGATTTATCAGCGCTGCCTTGGTCGGAGCATAACCAACACCGCCTGGCAGGCCGCGCCAACCGCTAGGGGACGTGACCGAGGCAATAACGGTTCGCTGTTTCTGCGTTCTGAAAGGCAACAGGGCATCAAACATATGAACGATCCCCATATAGTTGACATCCACCATGGTCTGTATCGCGGTAGCACTGAAATCTTTCACGCCCATCGGGGTGTACACTGCTGCGTTTAGAATAATCAGGTCTGGCAGGTGCCCAAGCTCCGCCACTACGGTATCGGCTGCAATTTTACAGGCAGCCCTATCCGTTATGTCCAGTGGCAGCGGCACAAGGTTTGTATTTTCCTTGCATAAATCCGTGAGCGCACCAACGGAACGTGCTGATACATATGTTCGACATCCTTGTGTAGCTAATTGCCGGGCCGTTTCTGCGCCAAGACCACTGCTGCCGCCGATAATCCAGGCAGTCACCCATGGCTTTTGGTGGGTGGCTGTCATCCACTAACTCCGCACTGTACACATTCATAGGAAATGGTGGACCCGTCACGGCCCTTAAATCTTAGGCCAACCCAGCGCCCTTTTTCATCATACCAACTGGAAACATCCTGAAGGTCGCCGGCATAATCATAGCGTCTGGCCTTTATCGGACCGTTTGGCGTATCAATTGTTTCCCAGTCCCGCGGAATGATTTCTATGTCATTGACCCGTCCGGTGATCGTGTTGAAAACACTTGTCCGGTCCAGGACTGAAGGGTTCCAGTGGTTTGTCGGGAAAAGGGGGCTCTGTATATCGTGCGTTTTCTGTTTGTCATCCATCTGGATTGTAACCGAAGACATGTCAAAGTTTGCCGAAAATTCAGTAACATCGCCTCCGTCCCGGGTTCGGGCATCAAGACGCTTGAGAGTGCTATCCTGCCAAATTGACTTTGTTTTATAGTCAAATTTATAAGCGGTGAGGAAAAGAAACTTCACGCGCAGACGTGTTTCGGCTTCCACTTGTAAATGCCCTTGTTCCGTCTCGGAAAAAGTAACTTGATGCGAGCCGATTTTTTTGCCGTCCCGGTGAACCTGAAACTCCATTTTGGGGCCGTACGTTTCAAGCGCCCAATCATTTGTTATCTGCTTCGGCGTAGGGGCCGTCGAGGCTGTTAGGATACAGGTTGATGCAAGTAAGGCCAACACTATGAAACACTCCTTGTTAGTCGCTACACATTGTACGGATTAAAAGGTGTTCCAGATCTAAGGTACCATGGGTTTCGTAGAAATACTTTAGTAAAAACAATTAGTCTCGGAACAGCGGCATGAAACTGGCAATCAATTACGGTGTTTTTTCCTTCCCTGCTGCAATCTCCCTTTTGGTGATGCAGGTCTATATGCCGTCTTATCTGGCTTCTTTGGGCATATTGTCACTGACCGCTGTCGGCAGTGTCTTTTTACTGGCGCGGTTGATTGATACTTTCACGGACCCGGTGGTGGGATATCTGCTGGATCGCGCCTCTGGCCGTTTCAGAGACCGAAGACTATGGATTTTATTCGGCCTGCCGGGTTTCTTGCTGTCGTTCTGGATGCTGGTGGACGGAAACTATGGGGCAGTTGGCGTGTTTTTCTGGGGCACGCTCTGGTATGTGTGCGGCACTGTTATGCTGGTACCATACTATGCGCTTGGTGCCGAGATTGATGACACATATCACGGTCACAGCGTTTTTGCCGCATCGCGGGTGGTTTTTGGACTGGCTGGGACGGTGGCGGCCTTGACAATCCCTGTCCTGTTGTGGGGTGCGCCGCCGCTTGAACAGGTTATTCGTTTCAACATTCTGTTGGCGGCCGTTATTTTCATTGTCGCCCTTCTTCTTCTTAGAAACCTGCCTGGGACTGTTCCTGCGCATTCAGGTGCGGTGATTGGGTTTGACGATGTGAAATCCCTATTTAGACGGGGGTCAGCGTTTAATGTTCTGATTATCAGTCAGTTGGTGAACGGCACAGCAAATGCCTTTCCTGCGACGGTGTTTATCTTGTTTGCCGCGCATATTTTAAAAAGGCCGGAGATGGCTGGCCCGCTTCTGGTGCTGTATTTCCTTGTCGCGGCGATTAGCGTGCCTTTGTGGGTGCGGCTGACAAAATATTGGCCTAAGGAAGCCTGTTGGTCGGTGGGGATGATAGTAGCGGCATCTGTATTTTTACTGACCATATTTGTACCAACACTGGGATTGCCCCTTTTCGTCGGGATTACACTGGTGACCGGGTTGATGGCCGGCGCAGACTTGGCACTTCCTGCTTCTATGTTGGCGGATCTGGTCGAACTGGATGCCCAGAAGCGGGGCAAACGTCGTACGGGTCTGTATTTTGCTGTTTGGGGTGTTACATCAAAACTGACATTGGCACTGGCGGTGGGAATTGCTTTCCCTTTGCTTGATATGGAGTTTGTGGGGGCCTCGCCTGATGAAGTTCAATCAGTAAACAGTGCCATGTTACTGGGGCTGTATGCTGTTGCACCCGCAGTGCTGAAACTAGTGTCGGTTATTCTGATGCGCGGGTACGGACGCTTGCTCACTAATCAGATAGCGCGCTCCGGCTGGTCTGGGCATTAGAAACGCTGCTAAAGCTGGCGCTTACGTCGGCAAGCACTTCGTCTGTAGCGGTCTGCAATATGGATTGTCCGCGTTCCCTGATGCGGGTTTGCAGTGCGGACTGTTTTGCGACGAATGCGCCGAAATAGGGGGAGGCCGTTTGCTGGTCCCGAATGGACCGCAATTCCTCAGTGGAGAATTCTTCAGCAAGGAGGTCGGCCAGCATGTCAGCCCATTCAAAGGTATGGGCAGCAACGGCTCTTTTAATATGTTGGACAACGATTGGCTGCACACGGTTCATGCCGTGTCTGCTGACATAATTTGTGATAGCCGGATGTACTTTTAAATCATCCAGAATCATCAAGCTCATCCCGCGGTATAGACCCGCTGACAGGACAAAACTGCGTGCAGTTGCACGAGGTGCCTCGTCTGAAGCGTCCGTGAAAAGCATTGGAGCCTGCGTGATGGGGGCATGTCCCAGATTTGGAGCAGCAACCCTGTTTTTCGCTGTAGCGGCATTGGCAGGATAGGTGCCTGCCGACGCTAGTAGGGCTAGCAAGATTACACTGCAAAATATCATTTTGGCGATATGCTGATCCCGATATGCGCGGGGGTAGATGAATGCTTTATAGTCGTGCACAGCGAAAGCCCTGTTCATGTATTGGCCTGTCAGGCAGTGAACGCCGTAGGCAGACTCGATCATTTTTGTGTCAGAACTAAAGCAGCTTTATGCGACAGAAATGTTACGAACTGCCTGTTTTTAGGGCAAAAATTTGTAATTTCCGATGTCATAAAAAAATAATATTCATGTAAAAATCCTGTAACAAACACGTAAAGAAAATAAAAAACATAGGTAAAACAAAGGGATAGGAATTTCCCTAATTAATGATATTCGTAATAAAATTAGGGTCATTCCTGACGCATATTTGACATAAATAACAATATTAGTAACTATAGTTATCAGAGATATGTTACGAACCTTTAGCGAGTAGGAGTGGGAATATGAAAAAACAGATTATTGGGTTGCTGACGGCAGTAACTATGACTGCAGGCGTTACAGCACAGGATGTTGCCTTCGATTTTGCTGATGAAGTTCGTCCCGTTGATGCCGCTTCTGAGGCTTTGAAAAGTGGTGATTGGGCATCTGCAGAAGCTGAATTGCTGCAGTCTTCACTGGATGATCAGGACAGTGTGTATGCCAAATTAAATCTGGCGTTCCTCTACGGTACTACGGGCCGCAGTGAGCAGGCAGCAGCCATTTATCAGGAAATACTGGATGGTCGCGATAATTCATTCGCGATGGTACTGTCGGGTAAACCCCGCCGTGTTAAGGCAATTGCTCGCGAAGGGCTGAAACGTCTTACACAGGACTAAGGTTGATCCATCGTCTGTTCTTTGAACGCCCGGTATTCTGTGATGCCGGGCGTTTGCAGTTTCAGGAGAGCGGTGCCAGCGCCGCGCCCATGGTGCGGATGGCGTCAATTTTAGTGTATAACGGCGTCCAGTCATCCCTGTCAGCAATGGCAGACCAGAGGCTTTCAACCTCATCAATCAATAGGGTGCAGGGGCTACCATTTAGAAAATAGGCTGTGTCTCTAATCCCCTTTTTGATCGGGCTATAGGACCGGAGACATGCAACCAGATCTGTATTACGGTCTTCCTGGTATAGGGCGATAAGTGGGCTTGCGCTTTGTTCAAGGTGCGAGGACGCAGCCTGACCGCCATACCAGTCAAAGAAAAACTGTTCGTAGGCTACTTTATTATTAATCATAAAGTGATTGATCAGGGATAAGGCTTCGTCGTCCTCTTTGTCGCCTTTTGGTTTGACACCTATCCTGTTTAATAGTGCTGTCCGCAGTGCCGTCAGATAGAGTTTGGGAAAAGTCTCCAGCACTTTTTTCAGTTCTTCTTCCGGGGCGATTTCTGTCAGCGCCCCGCCTAGCTGGTAGATGTTCCAGTGCATCGCGTCTGCCTGACGGCCAAAGCTATACAGCCCACTGTGGTCAAAATACGCAGCGGTGAACCCCAAGTCCATTTCAGGCAAGAACCGCCACGGGCCAAAATCAAATATTTCACCGGTGATGTTGATGTTGTCCGTATTAAGGACCCCGTGCACAAACCCGGCCGCCATAAGGTGCGCTGCGTTTTCAGCAACTTTTTCAGCGACAAGTGACAGGAAGGCAATCGCATCATCTTCCCGTTTACCGCTTAGGGAGTGGGCGAAGTATGTCTCCAAACAATATTGGGTTAGCTTGTGGACTCGTTCTTGGTCAGAAAAATACGCATGCCGCTGAAAGGTGCCAATACGAATATTACCGTGTGTCAAACGGACCATAACGGCAGATCGTGTTGGGGACGGTTCATCATTGCGTTCAAGCTGTTCCCCGGTTTCAATGATAGAGAATGTTTTCGATGTGTTGGCTCCGAGTGCCTCCAAAAGCTCTGTTGCCAGGATTTCCCGCACACCGCCTTTAAGCGTCAGGCGACCATCGCCGAACCGACTGTACGGTGTCTGGCCGCTACCTTTTGTGCCCAGGTCCATCAGGCGGCCGTGATTGTCCTGCAACTGTGCGAACAAAAATCCGCGTCCATCGCCAATGTCTGGATTATAGGAGCGAAACTGGTGGCCATGATACCGCTGCGCCAGCGGTGTCTCCATTGCATCCGGCAAAGGATGAAACCGCCCGAAATATGTAATCCATTCGTCGTCTGTCAGGGTATCAAGACCAACACTTTGGGCTGCCCGGTCATTTCTAAAGCGCAGGATATGCTTCGGAAAATTTGCGGCAGTGACGGGATCGGCAAATCCTTCGCCCAGCTTTAGAAAGGCGGACTGGGGGCTATATGACGGCGCTATGGGCATTAATCTGACTTTGCCGCCGCTGGCATGCCGACTTGGACAATATCGGCCAGATCAGGACGGGGACGTTCACTGGGGACTGCGTTAGCTGTTCCAAGAAACAGGAAGCCCGCGATCTTTTCTTTCCCAGACAGACCCAGCCCTTTTTTTACAGTGTCGCTGTAGCTTGCCCAGCCAGTTAACCACTGGCCAGCGTATCCAAGCGCCGTTGCGGCAATCAGTAAATTCTGACAGGCGGCGCCCGCGGATAATATCTGTTCCCATTCGGGGATAGGGCGTGCATCAGATGGGCTGGAGACAGCAACGATCAACGTAGGTGCCTGTGTTGCATATCCTTGCATTTTGGTGGCCACTTTCTCGCTGCATTCATTTTCTTCGAGGAGTGCCTTTGATATTAACTGGCCGAACGCGACTTGGTCTGCGCCTTCAAGGATGATGAAACGCCACGGTGCCAGTTTGCCGTGGTCCGGCACGCGGGCCGCTGCAGCAAGAATTTTCGTCAGATCTTCTTTGTCAACGGGTGGGCCGTCCATCTGCTGTGTTTTCACCGATCTTCGGTTCATCAGGAAATCGTAAACATCAGGGTTGGGCGTGTTAAAAGTCATTATAATCTTACTTTCTGACAAAATTTATAGCGGGTGCATTTTCGGCAGGAATAGTTTTCATTTCCAAATCCGGTTGCACTCGGGTACGTACACATACCATGTAGTATCTTTGACCGGGGAGAAAAGTAGGTGACAGGAAAAAGCCTGACAGGAATATCGGGTGTAGCGCTTCTTAGTGGTGTTGTAATCACTGGGGTATCCTTTGGCGCAATGTCTGCGGAAACGGCGCCGGAGTCTCTCGAGACAATCGAAGTTGTTGGCCAGCGCTTGTCCTTTGTCGACACAGGACAAAAGAAAACCCAATTGGATATTCAGACAGAAACGCCGATGCGGGTGGACCAGATGCTGACCACTATCCCCGGTATTTCATTATTCAGGCGGGCTGACAGTTACTCGGCGCACCCAACGACACAGGGGCTGACGATGCGCGGCGTTGGCGCGAATGGCGCAGGACGTGTTCTGGTGACCCTGGACGGGGTGCCGCAAAATGATGCCTTTGGCGGCTGGGTTTACTGGTCTGCTATTGATGGCGACTTACTGGAAACAGCCACTGTTCGTAGCGGCGGTAGTAGCGGCGCATTCGGGTCACAGGCCTTGTCAGGGGTGGTGGAACTGGAAAGCCTGCGCCCAAGAGAAAGCGGCGGTTCTGCCCATGGGCGGTTTGGTTCGTTTGAGACGGTTGATCTGGCGGGGCATTATTCTTTGGTGGGTGACGCAGGATTTGTCACCTTAGGAGCAGGGTACGAAGAAACGGACGGTTTTTATCTGCTGTCTCCGGATCAGCGCGGCAGCATTGATGTACCGGCGTCCAGTGATGTGGGATACATTTCTGCGCGGGCTGGTACGAGCTTTGGCACAACTGATATTGTGACTACGCTGCGCTGGTATCAAGAAAACCGTATCAACGGACTAGCGGCGGCTCCAAACGCGACCGAGACGATTGATACTTCCCTGCGGGTAAGTGGTGGGCAGGACATGCGTTATGAAGTGTTGGCATATTACCGCACACAGGATTTTGAAAATACTTTCGCGGCGGCCCGCGATGAACGAACATCTGAACGCGCGGTGCTTAATCAGTATGATGTGCCCGGTCGCGGTATCGGGCTGCTGGCTCGCCTTCAGTTTGGAACCTCTGAAATCGGGCTGGATGGCCGCAGTTTGTCAGGTGAAGTGCACGAAGATTTCCGTAATCTAGGTGCAGGATTTACCCGTAACCGGCGGGCTGGTGGCGACCAGTGGACGGTTGGCCTGTACGGGGAAACGACCCGGCAGTTTGGTCGTTCTGAAGTGTCTTTTAGTGCGAGGCTGGATCGCTATAAAACCTATAACGGCGTAAGGGAAGAAACAGACATTGCAACCGGTGACCTGTTGCGGGAAGACGCTATTCTGGATGTAGCGGACTGGATACCATCTGGCCGGATTGGGTTTTCCTATTCCCTGACAGAGAGCGCACAGCAAAATGCAGACACCCAGATTACCGGGGCGATGTACCGTACATGGCGTCTGCCAACTATCAATGAATATTACCGTCCTTTCCGTGTGGGCAATGATATCACCGAGGCTAATCCGTTTCTGAAACCTGAAAAACTATACGGCATCGAAGCAGGCATCAGGCACGACTATTCGGATACCAGTTATATCTATGCGGGGCTGTACCGTGCGTGGCTTGAAGACGGTGTTAGCGCAGTTACCATCGGGTATGGTCCGGGCTTTTATGAACTTGGCGGATTTGTCCCGGAGGGCGGCGTGCTGCGGCAACGGGCAAATGTGGACCGGTCGGTTACAGACGGCGCAGAACTTGAAGCAGGACTATCTGTGACTAACAGTTTCTCTATAGTTGGCCGATACCAATATGCGCGGGCAAAGGTGACAGCGTTTGATGATAATCCTGAGGTTGTCGGCAAGCGTCCCGTTCAGACACCCCGCCATTCGGCAAGTGTAACGGCGCTCTATCAAGGTGACGTGGTTTCATCCACTCTTGGGCTGCGGTATCAGTCTTCGCAGTATGATGATGCTCTGAACGAACGCAGGCTTGATACTATTGTTACAGTTGATGCGTCGGTTCGGTACCGCATCGCTGGCGGAATAGAAGCAGAGGTGTCAGCCACCAATCTCTTTGATAGCAAGGTAGTATCGGCGCTTTCTGCTGATGGCCTGGAAACACTGGCGCAGCGGCAGCGGATCATGCTTGGTTTGCGTGTTGGTTTTTAAAAACAGTTGAACTCGTGTCCGTTCCCTCGTAAAGAAGGGGTCTAATAAAAATATCCGGACACAATAGTCCGGGAAACGACACGAGGAAAAAACTATGAAACTGGTATCTAACGCCATCAGTCTATCTATACTTGCCCTAAGTTTAAGCGCTTGTGCATTTGTCGTAACTGACGAAGGCATCTCCCGTTACGATGACGACGACTATAAGCATAAGAACCGCATGACCCTGACCTTGCCGGACGGTGACCGGGTGACATTCAGTTGTCCGCGCGACATGGAAACGTTTGTCATTGACGAGACAGAAGAAGGCGGCAGCATTTCTTATGGTTGCCGGTCTGAGGACAGCTAATATCTGTCCACGCAAGACTGCCTACTAGGCAGGATCAATAGTATAGATGTAAAGGCCGTGTAAGCGGCCTTTTTGCTGTCTAAGGGTGCGATCAGTGTTTAACTGGTAGCAATTTAAAAATGTATCGCTGACAAGTCGTTCGCTTTTGCTATTATCAAGCCATGAAGCAATATTTGTTATGTTTGATAATCCTGTCCGGCCTCGGGCGGGTCTCAGCGCAGCCGGGTTCCGTAATGGGGCAGGCAGAGGAGCCGTCTGGGCACGCTGCGGCCGAACTTGCCGCCGCCGCATCTGTAGATGATAGACCTCAGCCCAATTTACCACTGTTGGAAGCATTGGTGGCGCACTCTCCTGTCAGCTCTGTCACTTTATCCGATAATGGCACGTACGTCGCGGCACTGGTTCGCAAGGGTGATGACCAGCGCCTGGCCGTTTGGAATCCGGACGAGGGGATTGACCTGGGCGTCATTACCGAGCTGACCAGAGAGGATGTTCGCTGGATGTCCTGGGTAGGGCCATCTGTATTGTTGATCTGCCGACAGGATGAAAGTATCTGGACTTTTAATGCGCAGGTGGCAGTTTTGCGTCCCCTGCTGGATGCTGATCAGGCAAACAGAACCGGTGTTTCCCTTGTCTCTTCGGTAGCAAATGACAATGATAGAATTTTGATGCAGTGGTCATCAGGGTCGCGAGCCAGCTATCCCGGAGTGTACCGGGTCGATCTTTCCTCAGGCGAGATAACCGAGATGGAGACGCCGCGCCAGCCAGTTTTCATATGGTGGGGCACACGGGACGGCGATATTGTGCTTGGTACCGGTATAGCGGGCCGCAAGAAAATGCTGTTCGTTCGAGATGATGGCATTGGGGGCAATACCGACGTTTTAGAGGGGCAATCCTTCAAGCCAGCTGCGGATGAGATGCGCTGGCGAAAGCTCGTTGAATGGGATGTTTTTGATGATCCCTATTTCGAAGTGCAGCATGTAAACCCGGACGGTAAGACAGCAATTGTTTTGTCCGCACATGATAGTGATACGGCAGAGCTATGGCGGTATGATCTGACTAATGGCAAGTATTTGTCGCGGCTGGCGAGCGATCAGACCTATGACATAGCAGGCGCCATCATTGACCCCGCCAGCGGTGCTTATGCAGGGGTACATTTAAGAACCTTTGGTCCAGAGCAGCGATTAGGGCAGCCCGCGTGGCAACAATATCAGGCGGCAATAGAAGCCGCGATCAAGGAGCCGGGCATCAGGTTCATCGGCGGGTCGAGAGACGGCAGGTATCTGGTTGTCCGCACACAACCAATTCATACGCACCCACGCTACTACCGTTTAAACCGTCGCACGCTTGAGATCGTCCCCTTCTGGCCCTATGAGCAAAACACTTCTCCGCTTTTGGCCGCGAATGCGATTTTGCAAACCGAGGTTTGGATTGACCGCGCCGTATCCGAACGTCGTAAGCGTGGGGATATGGTGCGCCGACCGATGCAGGCGATATTGACGACAGCCTCGGGCCAAAAGTCGGACAAGGCGGTTGTTCTGATCCATGGCGGGCCGGTTAAACGGGTGCAGTCGCAGTTTAACCCCTTGGTTAGCTGGCTAGCGCTGAACGGATATACCGTTTTGCAGCCGAATTTTATCGGCTCAAGCGGGTATGGGGAAAGTTGGCGCCGGGCCGGTTACGGTGAATGGGGCGGCAGGATGCAGCGCGATGTCCGTATTGCCCTTATGTGGATGCACGAAAATGGCTATGCGTCTACGGATAGTCTCTGTGTGGCGGGTGGATCGTATGGGGGCTATGCGGCGCTTATGTCTGCTGCGGTAGACAGTGATCTGATTACCTGTGCAGCCAGTTATAACGGGGTGACATCGGTGCCACTGTTGCTTGAATATCTGGCAACGGGCCGTTTTAGCATGCAGACACTGCCGCGTATCCGGGGCAAAAACAGTGACCGCAAATTGCGGCATCTATCTCCCATCGCAGTGGCAAAGGATATTAAGGTGCCGGTCTTGATGTTGCATGCAACGCTTGATCAGAATGTTCCGTATGTTCAGGGGCGTTTGATGGCGGATATCCTGAACCGCCGCGACAAGGATCATACTTTCATAACCCTTGAAGGTGCCGGGCATACACTAATACGCGCCCAGGACCGCAGGGTGTATTTCGGGGAACTTTTAGATTTTCTCAACCAGTACACGAATGAATCTCCCGAAAATCCCTGAATTTTGGTGATTAACACCGATTTTACTTTTCACCGGCGGCAAGCTGTGTTTTTTAGAAAGCCTGTTGCCTCGTTTTCGCGGGGCTTTGGCCGGGTATAAGCCCGGTGGGGAGGACTGACCTTTCGAGGTCTATAATACTATAATCCAAGGGATAGAAATGACTGATTCAAAACTATCACCGGAAGCGATGAAGGCTGGTTCCCAGGAACGGGAATTCATGGGCCATCCAATCGGGCTGACGGTTTGCTTCCTGACAGAAATGTGGGAACGCTTTTCCTATTATGGCATGCGTACCATTTTGGTTCTGTATCTAACGAAATATCATCTGTTCTCTGCTGGTAAAGCGAGCATGATTTACGGGGCGTATGCAGGCCTTGTGTATATGATGCCAATTATTGGTGGCTATATGGCTGACCGGTATTTGGGTAGCCGTAAGGCTGTGACCTACGGGGCGCTCTTGCTTGTGGCAGGGCACTCGCTGATGGCATTCCATGGGCCACAAGCCTATATGGACGGCGATGCCGTTGTACGGAATGATTTTTATATCAATATTTTCTTCTTTGCCATGGCACTTATCATTGGCGGTGTTGGCTTCCTGAAGGCAAACATTTCCACCATTGTAGGGGCGCTGTACGGCAAGGATGACCCACGCCGCGATGGTGGCTTCACGATCTTCTACATGGGTATTAATGTGGGCTCTGTATTGTCCACCATCCTTGTTGGATACGTCGGCGAAGTATACGGCTGGAACTACGGCTTTGGTCTGGCAGGCATTGGTATGCTGTTTGGCCTTCTTGTTTTCCTTGGCGGGCAGAAACTGCTTGAAGGTCGCGCAGAGCCACCAAAGCCTGAGGTGCTGAAAGAATCTGCAGTTGGTCCAATCAATAAAGAATGGGCTGTGTATCTGTTTGGTTTCGTCCTGGTTCTGATCAGCTGGATCATGCTGCAATATGATGAACTGGTTCTTAGTCTTCTTGGTGTAACCGGTATTATTATGCTGGGCATTATGCTGGCGTATGGCTTTATGAAATGCGAGGCAGAAGCCAGAAACCGGTTGATTGTCGCAAGCTTCCTGATCGCGGTGCAGAGTGTATTCTGGGCACTGTTTGAACAGCAGGCAGCGTCGCTGACCCTTCTCGCAGACCAGCAATTTGACCGTGTTGTCTTTGGATTTGAAATCCCGGCGTCTACCGTTCAGTCACTGAACCCTGGCTTTATTGTCCTGTTGGCACCTGTCTTTGCGTGGATGTGGGTTGCGCTTTCCCGTAAAGGGATCGAGCCATCAACACCAGGCAAGTTCGGTATTGCCATGCTGTTGATCGGTCTTGGGTATGTGATCTTTAGCTGGGGTATGGGCCTTGATGACAGCACAAGCAAGAGCATGTTGTGGATGGTGTGGATCTATCTGTCTTTGACAGTGGCGGAACTGTGCCTAAGTCCGGTTGGTCTGTCTATGGTGACCAAGCTGAGCCCGAAGACGATTGTTGGCATGGTAATGGGGACGTGGTTCCTGTTCACTGCGCTTGGTAATAATGTTGCGGGCTGGATCAGTAGTCTGACGGGTGGCGGTGGTCACGGTGCAGACTCTGGCACTCTGGATATTGCTGCCACGATGGAAGTTTACACCACTATTGGCTTCATCAGTATTGGTCTTGGTGTGTTTATTTTCATCCTGACACCGCTGATGAAAAAATATATGCACGGCATTCACTAACTTTATTATTGTGATCAATGCCTCAGGGATATAGATGTCAGGCTCACTCTTGGGCCTGACATTAATTTTAAAGACATAATGTGCGATGATAATTTCTACCAAACATAAGTTCGTTTTTCTTTCTAATCGGAAATGTGCTTCATCCTCGTTGGTGCATGTTTTAGAACCCTTTGCTGCCTTATCGGCAAAAGTGGACCATCGCTTACGTCACACAAATTACAGACAATATAAAAAATATGTTGAACCTTATCTTGAGTTCATGACCAAGGAAGACCTGTCTGATTATAAGGTTTTTTGCTTGTTCAGAGAGCCAACAGACTGGCTTTTTAGCTGGTATAGATTTCGGCAAAGACACGCCATTTCGCCTGAAGTGCAGCCTGGGCATTGGGAATATACAGGACACATAACTTGGCATGAGTTTCTTGACGCGTATTTTTCTGATGATCGTCCGCCCTTCGCAAGGGTGGGCAATCAGTGCAATTTTGTGACAGATGCGAAAGGCCGTTTGGGCGATATGTCTATTTTCAAGTATGAAGAAATTGAAAAATGCGTATCTGCTATTAGTGAACGTGTTGGCGAGCAACTCGAAATGGTTAATTACAATACTTCTCCTAAAATAGATGATGCAATCAGTGCGGCAGACCAGGTGCTTTGTCGCAGTATGCTAAAGCGTGAGTATGAAATTTACGATGCGCTCTAAATATGCTTGAGGAGCACGAAAACCCCAAGTGGTGATTGCTTTGGCGATTTTATAACAAACTTTTGTTGACCCGGTGGTTGACACTCTCTCGTTGCCCCTTACAGTTCTGGTTTCCCTTTTGGACTATAGTCAGTCCAGTGGGGCCAACTCTGGGAGGTAATAAGTATGATACGACTGAAGAAAGATCGCACAGCGCTGCGTTCTGCGCTTCTGGTCAGCACCATGTCATTTGCGCTGATCGCATGTGGCGGGGAGGCTGAGCAAGGCGCATTTGTCGAGCGCAATGTCGATGCATTTGCATCCACCTATACACCGCTACCAAGCGAAACCACTTTCATTACAAATGTTTCCATGTATGACGGCAAGGGCGGCGAGATTGAGCGCGGCTCTATCCTGATGGAAGGCGGCAAGATTAAGGCCGTAGGCACGGACCTGACTGCGCCGGACGGGGCTAAAGTAATTGACGGGACCGGTAAATGGGTAACGCCGGGCATCATTGATGTTCATAGCCACCTTGGGGTTTATCCAAGTCCAAGCACGGGATCTCATTCTGATGGCAATGAAGTAGGGGAGCCAGTAACAGCGGATGTGTGGGCAGAGCACAGTAACTGGCCGCAGGATCCAGGATATATGCGTGCAGCGGCAGGCGGTGTTACGGCGCTGCAGCTTTTGCCAGGCTCCGCAAACCTGATCGGTGGCCGCAGTGCTACTATTAAGAATGTGCCGGGACGTACCAATCAGGATATGAAATTTCCAGGTGCACCATACGGTGTTAAATTTGCCTGTGGTGAAAACCCGAAGCGTGTTTACGGCGGCGGTAAGAATAACCCGATACTGGCGCGTCCGCACACCCGTATGGGCAATGTTGCCGGGTTCCGTCAGGCTTTTGCTGATGGGCAGGATTATATTCAGCGCTGGGAACAGTATGAGCGGGATTATAAGGCGGGGAAAAATGTTGTTCCGCCGAAACGTGATCTGAAGATGGATACAATCGCGGGTATTCTGGAAGGTGAGATCATCGTCCATAACCATTGTTACCGTGCTGATGACATGGGGACAATGTTGGATGTTGCCAAGGAATTCGGTTTTAAAATAGGTACCTTCCACCACGGTGTAGAAAGTTACAAAATTGCGGATCGGTTGCGTGATGCCGGTACGTGTTCTGCTATGTGGGCAGACTGGTACGGCTTCAAGATGGAAGCGTTTGACGGTATCAAGGAAAATATTCCGCTGGTTCATAATGCGGGTGCCTGTGCGATTGTCCATTCGGATGATGATATCGGTATCCAGCGTCTTAATCAGGAAGCAGCCAAGGCGCTGGCAGACGGTAATAAGGCAGGCTTGAACATATCGAAAGCAACCGCATGGACATGGCTCAGCCTGAACCCTGCAAAGTCTCTGGGGGTTGAGGAGCAGACAGGCACACTTGACGTTGGCAAAGATGCCGATGTTGTCTTGTGGTCAGGTAACCCGTTCAGTGTCTATTCACAGGCAGAGATTACATTTGTCGATGGTGCTGTGGTTTTTGACCGCAATAATCCTGACAGTAACCCTGTAAGCGATTTTGAACTTGGTATGCCTGGGGAAGGAGACACGAAATGAGACAGTTGAAATCCCTGTTGGCGGCAACAGCCACACTGGCGTTGTCGGTTAGTGTATCAGCCGAGGATATCGCAATCACTGGCGGTACGGCCTATACAAATGGTGGTTCTGGTAAAATAGAGAATGCCACCGTTCTTGTGTCTGACGGCAAAATTAAAACAGTACAGGCAGGTGGTGAAGTGCCGTCTGGCTACCGGGTTATTGATGCAACTGGCAAGTGGGTCACCACTGGTTTGATGGTGTCAGGAAGCGCTTTGGGACTTGATGGTGTACCGTCAAATTCAGGCGTGAATGATGCGACTGTGAAAAAGGCACCAAGCACAATTGCGCTGGATGCTACCACCGCCCTTAATGCGGATAGTGTGATTATCCCGAATACACGTGTCGAAGGTGTAACCCGTGCGGTTACGGGCTTCCAGAGCACCAGTGACTTCTGGCTGGGTCAGGGGGCTGTGATCCATTTGGGTAATGGCGAAGGCCAGGATCTTGTTGTGCGTGGGAAGGCATTTGTAGGTGTTAGCCTGTCACAAGGTTCTATCGCTAAATCCGGTGACAGCCGTGCGGTTGTCCTAACAGCACTGGATACCAAACTGGAAGGCGCTAAAGAAAAACCTTCCGGTGATGATGACAAGAAGAAAAGTGATAAGCCTGACCCAGAAAAAGACGCCTTAAAACGTGTATTGTCTGGGGATGCATCGCTTTATGTCGAGGCATCTCGTAAAGAAGACATTCTGGCTATGATCCGGTTGAAGGAAAAACATGGTGTGGATGTTATTCTATCGGGTGCGGAAGAAGCATGGATGGTCGCAGACAAGCTGGCTGCCGCCAACATTCCTGTCATTGTCAATGCTATGACAAACCTGCCTGGCGGGTTTGATACGCTCGGAGCAACCATGAAGAATGCTGTACGCCTGAATGCGGCCGGTGTGAAGGTTGGCTTTGTTGGCAGCGGATCGAATAATGCTCGACTGATGCCGCAATTTGCTGGAAATGCAGTGGCTAACGGCATGCCGTGGGAAGATGCCATGGCAGCGATGACAACTAACCCTGCTGAGATTTTCGGCATTGCAGATAGTTACGGCACTCTGGCTGCGGGTAAAGATGCAGATGTAGTGGTCTGGGATGGTGATCCGATTGAGATCAGTTCCAGTCCTGATGCCGTGTTGATCATGGGGGAAGAAATTCCACTGGTATCACGGCAGACAAAACTGCGCGACCGCTATATGGCACCGTCCAGATCGCCGGCATTCAATCGCTAAATAGTGCTTGAAGACAAATGGAAAGGCCGGGATAGTATCCTGGCCTTTTTATATTGGGTCCAAAGAGACTCTCAGATCGTTGGAAAAAATGACTGTTACACTGACCAGAATTACCGAAGCTAATATTCAGACACTGTATACGCTTCTCTGTGATGAAAGCGTGTGGACCATGGCGGCCAGCATTCCGCCTTACCCAACTCTTGAATGGGTTCGTGGTTGGGTGGCTCTGCACGAAACGGAAGAAAGTCTTGGTCGTGCTGTTCATAGGGGGCTACTAGACAGTGTCGGGGCACTGTGCGGTCATGTTTCCTATTTCACCAATCAAGACGGGGAAATAGAGATTGGCTATATGATAGGGCATGCGTATCGGGGCAAGGGGCTGGCAACAGCTGCAGCGCGCGCGATTATTGCCTTGGCCCGGGCTAATGGTGTCTCCGGCGATATATATGCCGGGACTGCAAAGGATAACCCTGCTTCCGGCCGGATATTGCAGAAACTGGGTTTTGCAGAAGTGGGCGAAAATGTTGTCAGTTCAAAAGGGCGAACAGAATTGATGGAAGGGTGGGTCTGGCGTTTGCCTGCACCTTCGGGGGGTGACGTTTAAGGTGCAAGTACTTAATTAGGTTCCATAACGTCTTTGATGCAGTTTCCAACGGCTTTGAAGGTCTCTGCTCGTGGGGAGCTCTTGCGCCACACAAGTCCGATGGTTCTGGTGGGGCTTATGCCCTCAAATGGTACTATTTTTACATCAACGCCCGCCGTAATCCCAGCGTCGACTGCCATGCCCGGCAGCAAGGTAACTCCGGCACCGTTAGCCACCATTTGAATGATAGTATGCAGGCTGGTGCCTGATAATTCTTCTCTGGCGTTCTTTCCAACCAGACGGCAGGCCGACAGCGCATGGTCCCGCAGGCAGTGACCTTCTTCCAGAAGTAGCAGGCGTTCTTTATCCAGCCTGCTGGAGGTCAGATGCTCTGGTGCGTTTGCCCCAAGCGGGAAGGCCGCATAGAAGGGGTCTTCAAACAGAGGCATCTCGCTTACATCGCCACAATCAAACGGCAGTGCAAATAGAATTACATCCAGTTCTCCGGCACGCATCATGTCGCACAGGGTCTGTGATTTATCCTCTCGCAGATGAAATTCCAGGTTCGGCAGAGACTTTCCTAAAGCAGGCATAATCCGCGGTAGCAGGAATGGTGCAATGGTTGGGATAATCCCCATGCGGAGCGTACCGAACAGAGGGTTCTTAGCCGTGGCTGCAAGGTCCGTCAGATCTTCAATCTCATTCAGAATATTTTGTGCACGGCTGACAATTTTGTTGCCAATATCAGTAAACATGACCGACCGTTTGGTGCGTTCTACAAGCTGCAGGCCAAGAAGGTTCTCAAGCTCTTGAATGCCAGCACTCAATGTTGACTGTGTGACATGGCTCATCTCGGCAGCTTTGCCAAAGTGCAAGGTCTTATGGAGCATCACCAAATATTTTAGTTGCTTGAAGGTCGGAGGAAAATTCATTCAGTGGCTCGATTAATTTTGTCAGTTTAATGTGTATAGCAATAATAAATAGATACATGCATTTGACAAGAAATATAAGGGTGGCGGGGTTCTTTCTAAAATCGAGAATACTGTGCATGTATATGCTGGTGACGACCATCAGAATTGAATGTGGTCAAAAAAATGGCCGGGTAAATACCCGGCCCGAGTCACGACAGCGAGGATATTGTGATTACAAAGGTAATCACAATAGGAGTGGACGCAGTCGAGTCGCGTCCGCTCTCAATTCCTAAAAGACCATTTTTGGGCGCTTGGGTCAACGATTCTCTTTACAAATAACGCTTTCTGACCTGAAATGTTATCGAAAACCGGGGTAGCATGGCCCTGTTAACCATACCTGCTTAATCGTTAGATTAGAAGTTGGTCCATTTTGGGACTGTGCAGAATAAAGCCCCGAATCACCCAGATAGGATAATGTCGGAGCCAATTGTTTCGTGCCTATGCCGAGCTTACGTTAGGTTGTCGTTGACACTGCAGGCAGCAGGGCCCATCAGAACAACGAACAGCGTTGGCATGATAAACAGGATCAAGGGTACCGTCAAAATAGCAGGTAGACGTGCTGCTTTCTCTTCCGCTCTCATCATCCGCTCATTCCGGAATTCGGCAGACAGAACGCGCAAGGACGTGGCAAGCGGTGTACCATATTTTTCTGACTGGATCAGCGTTGTAACAACCCCGCGAATGGTCGGAAGGTCAATCCTGTTAGCCAGGTTTAAAAGGGCTTGTTTTCGTTCAGGCAGGAAGCCCAGCTCAATTGCAGCCAGTGAGAACTCTTCAGCAAGTTCTGGGCTGGCGCGCCCGAGTTCCGAGGCAACACGGTGCAAGCCAGAGTCCAAAGTTAAGCCTGCTTCGGCACAGACGACCAACAGGTCAAGCGCATCAGGCAGGCCCAGACGAATTGCATCAGACCGTTTCTGCTTCATATTGGTGACATAGATATCCGGCATTTTAAAGCCCAGAAAAACCATACCGGCTGCATAGAATGGATGATACGTGGCATGGTCCGGCATTACATTCAGGCCGTAAAACATGATGATACCAGTAACACCCATCACGACAGGCATCACCAAACGGGATATCTGAAAAATCACCAATGCATCATTACTACGGTATCCGGCTTGAGCCAGTGACATAGTAAGCTGCTGGGTCTTCTCATCCTGCAACAGCTTCAGCTTGTCTGCGATACTGCGCAGCATATCAATACTGTCAGTTTTTTTGATGCTGGATTTGCGCGGGTTTGTGCGAATTAAGCCAGCTTTCAGCTCATCCCGCCTGCCTTGCAGTGCTTTGATTCTGTCTTTCATTGGATCACGAGCAAGAGAAGCCTGATAAATCACAATCAAAAACAGCAAGGCAACGGCACCTGCTGCAAAAGAGATAATATCAATCGTTGGGATTCCAAAAATTTCAGTCATCGTTTCTGTGCCTTAATCCCTAAACATCGAAATCAATCATACGCGCCATAATGAAGACCCCGATAGCCATCCAGAGCAAAGCGCCAATGCCGACCATCTGCGCACGCGGATCGGTATATAATATGATTGCATAATCATAATTGAGCATGAGCAGGACGACAGCCATGATAAACGGCAGAAGTCCGACAATCCATGCAGATGCTTTGGCTTCTGATGACAGAGCGGCGATTTTAAGCTTCATCGCCTGACGGGCGCGAAGAATGTTTGATAGGTTACCAAGGGTTTCACCAAGGTTACCCCCTGTTTCCCTCTGCACGACCAGACTAATAACAAAAAACTTAAAGTCAGCTGTATCAAGACGGTCACTTGCTTCCCACAGAGCTTGTTCCAAAGGTGTGCCGAAGCGCATGGCATCAGCAATTTTGCGGAACTCAGCGCCCGTGGGGGCCTCTACCTCTTCGGCCACAGAAATGATAGTCTCGTTAACAGGCAGACCGGACTTCAAACCACGGACCATAAGGTCAAGTGCTTCTGGAAACTGGGCAGTGAATCTTTCCATGCGCGAGCTAACCATTTTACCAATGATCATGTGCGGCAGACCCACACCAACGATGATTGATAGTGCAATTGCCAAAATCGGCATAAGTTGCAGTACGACCATAAAGACAAAGAAGGCTCCAATCGCAGCAAATGCATTGAAGAGAGCATATTGTGGCAGTGAAATATCTTTGCCGGTTTTCTTCAACCGCTGTTCAATGATGTCTTTGTTGGGCAATAGTTTAGCCAACATTGCCGACAGGCCTTCTTCATCAGACTTGACGCGAATAGAACGCGCCTTGGCTGACATAGGCATATTGCCAAACTTGGCTTTGAACATTTCCAGCTTGCGGGAGTTTTGTTTGCGCGTACCGTTCAGCGTTTCCATAAGGAAATAAACGGCTCCAAGAACAATCAGCAGTCCTAAGCCGGACGCAAGTAGAATAATGTCGGTATTACTAAATTGCATGCCTCTACTCGCTCATTGCTTCCATTA
Organism: Kordiimonas sediminis; assembly: GCF_014656395.1. Taxonomy (GTDB): domain Bacteria; phylum Pseudomonadota; class Alphaproteobacteria; order Sphingomonadales; family Kordiimonadaceae; genus Kordiimonas_A; species Kordiimonas_A sediminis. Next base: position 151,975 of record NZ_BNCI01000001.1, on the reverse strand, counting down.
GTGCGCGACCAAGTCCAAAATAATCTGCTTTGGTTAGGAAGTGAGGACGGACGCCAGTGGACCGGAATTCACCTATGAGCTTGCCGCTTTCGTCTTCGCCTGTGAACTGGAACTTAAACAGATCCTGCGTCGTGATAACGTCGCCTTCCATGCCAACGACTTCGGTTACATAGATTGTACGTCTGCTACCGTCCCGAAGACGCTGAACCTGAACGATCATGTCAAGGGAACCTGCAATCTGCTCCCTGATTGCTTTTGGCGGCAAATTCAAACCCGCCATATTGACCATATTTTCCAGTCGGGTCAGGGCTTCCCGGGGGCGGTTCGCGTGAATAGTACCCATGGAGCCATCGTGCCCGGTGTTCATCGCCTGGAGCATGTCAATTGCCTCGCCGCCCCTGATCTCACCCAGGATAATACGGTCAGGACGCATCCGAAGGGCGTTTTTCACAAGATCACGCATGGTAATCTCGCCTTGGCCCTCGAGGTTTGCTGGCCGTGTTTCCAGCCTAACCACATGCGGCTGTTGCAGTTGTAGTTCCGCCGCATCCTCAATGGTGACAACACGTTCGCCTGCATCGATCATGCGAGACAGCGCATTCAGCATGGTAGTTTTACCAGAACCGGTACCGCCAGAGATTAGAATGTTTAATCGACAAGCCCCTGCAATTTTCAGAACCTTTGCAAGTGGTGGTGAGATACTGCCAAAGTCCAGCATCTTGTCGAGCGTAATCTTATCCTGGGAAAATTTACGAATAGAGATTGAAGCGCCATCAATTGCTAGTGGTCCGATAATGGCGTTTACACGGCTACCATCTGCAAGACGTGCATCACAAATCGGTGAGCTTTCATCAATACGTCGGCCAACCGCGGACACAATACGCTGGGCAATATTAAGAAGGTGCCCATTGTCACGGAAAGTAACGTCCGTCAGGGTTAGCTTGCCTTTACGTTCCACATACACCTGATTAGGGCCATTGACCATAATATCAGAGACTTCCGGGTCCGCGAGAAGCGGTTCAAGCGGCCCAAGACCAAGCATATCATCAAGAAGCAGCGATACAAGATTGCGCTGTTCGCTTAGGTTCAGGTTGATTTTTTCCTGAACCAAAAGCTCTCCAACAACCTCACCAACCTGTTCAGCAAGTTCTGGGCGCGGTAATTCCGCTGCGGCAGCCGGGTCAATATGTTCCATCAGTAGGGGATGGATTTTAGCCTTAGCCTGTTCCAGCGTTTTCTTGTTATCAGCTTCTTTCTTGGATTTCGGCTTGTCTTCGGCCTTGGCTTGTTCACCAATAGCACCGTAGGTATCGATCAGTTCATTAAGGAGATAGGTAATAATATCTGACCGCTGCTGATCGGACGGGACAATAGCATTTGCCGAGGATATATCGTCCACAAGCGCGCCAAGTTTATTCAGGACTTCTGCCTGCGTTGCCATGCGAATGTCAGCCTTGGAGAACTGTGTTCCCAAGCGTTCTTCAGCAAGATCTGCAAGCATGTCTACTGTCTCAGCAGCAGCAGTTGAGGTCGGCTCCAGGTCTTGGCTAACAGCAAGGATTTTCTCAGCCTCTGGTGAGGAACTGAGCGAATCAAGGTCAAGTTCTTTTGGTTCTGACTGTTGTGGAGACGGGGTTAATCCACGCCCAAAGCCGCCCGAAGAACGTCGTGTGCCTTTCTGTTTTTTGCCAAATGCCTGAGGCTTCATTGTTTTATATCCCTACCCACTACTTATAGTCACAGTGTTTCGAACTGTAATCTTCCTTACCTCGAAAGAATTTTCTTCATCCATGACTTTGGTTTTGCAGATGATTCGCGTTCATTCGCTCCGAAGAGAGACGAAATATCATGAATAGCACCTGAAAGTCTGGATGATGGTGCCGCATCAACCAAGACAGAGCCTTTTTGAGCCGCTGTAAGCATTGCCTTTGAATCAAATGGAATCTCCGCGACAATCTTCATTTCCACGGAATTTTCAAAATCGACCTTGTTCACTTCGTCCGGTGATCTGCCCTGCATTCCCTGAATAAGGTGAATGCGTGCAGCTGGTGAATAATTCAAAATGTGCGTCCGGATGCGAATACAGTCGCGCGCAGCAGCAAGACTAAGGTCGGTAACAATAATAACATCTGTCGCACCGGTAAGAATATCTGGGTTGCTGCCCATGATATTCCGCGGAATGTCAGCAATGACTGTCTGATAATTTTCGCCTAACGCTTCCATAAGGCGTTCCAACGCATCTGCTGGTGGTTGTTCCATTGACCCAATAGGGGCTTCTGCGGCTAGAACAGAAAGCCTGTCATTGGGTTTTACAACGGCACGTTCCAGGAAAAGCGTATCCACCCGGTCCGGGTTTTCCAGTGCATCAGCCAGGCCGCGACCAGGCTCAATGTCAAACTGAAGGCAAGATGTACCAAAATATGTATCCATATCCAGAAGGATTGTCGGCTCTCGCAGCTCTGAGGAGCGTATCCATGCCAGGTTTGCGGCAAGTGTAGACGAACCCAAACCGCCGCGAGCATCTACACAGACAATGCGCTTTTGACTGTTGGGATCCTGCGCCTGATCACCTGCGTCTTCATCCAGATGAAGTGCATCTTCTGCTGCCATCAGGACTTCGTGAACGATCTCTGACGTGAGAGGTTTGACAATATAGTCCAGTACACCAGCCTGCAGCAGGTCCCGGTATAAAGTCACGTCATTAATCGTGCCAAGAACGATCACGACAGTATCGGCCTCACATACTTCGGCCAGTGCCTGCATGTCTTCCCGAGGGTCGGGGCTGTCAGAAATATCTACGATTAAGACTTCCGGGCAACTCATGGCGCCCAGCGCCCTAACGGCGGCTGCAATACCACCCTGGAATATCATTTCAGGGTTCCAGCCCCGGTCATTTGCATGCGGGGCGATTAGCTGGCTGCTTAGTTCATCACATATATAGGCTGCGAATGTTTCGCGAGATCCCACAGGTGTATTTTTCCTATCACTCATGTGTCTAGACCTTACCCTTAGTTCTTCGTTGTCGAGAAGGCACCAGCTTTTGCTGCGCGTGCACGGTCCGCTGCGACGGCCTTGACGGAAGGGTCTGTTCTGGTTTCACCCTTTTTACCACCTACAAGGTCCCGGGGGTCCGCTACCATCAGACCAAGAGCGCGTTCGTTCGCACAGCCATGTCGAGCTGCCGGGTTGTTTCTGCGGTCGTCGGTTAATTCTGCTTCCCAGTTGTCGCAGGCTGGTGGCTCATAAATATGCCGTTCAACATACAGGATTAAATCACCGTCCAGGGGACTTGGACCCAAAACCTGTACACCGCCATATTCAAGTCCGCGGGCCTTGATGAAGGAGGCAATTGCGTCTGCACGTCCAGGCGCAGTGCCTGCGCCAGAGTCAAGCAACAAGACATCGCCGTAACCAACGTCAATGCTGGCGAGGAATTTATCAAGCCCCGCATAGGTTACGTGGGACGGTGTATCTGTGCCGTCAGGTTCCGCCGCTATGCGGTACGGCAAGCGTACCATCTGGACGCTGCCACGTATTTCATTGTCTGCTGTCTTAGCAAGACCATAGTCCTGACCATTACAGGCACCCAGCGTGAGGGCAGTAACGGGAAGAACGAGAAGACGAAGAGCTTTCTGTACTTTTTGCATGATTTCCTCCTGTTACTTCAGCTGGAAGCCAGCGCGCTGCTTGCGGGATGGCCCTTGGGCAGCATCGCTTTTGCCAGCTTTGTTAGCGACATTTGGTTTCCACTGCCGGTTTTTCAGATAGCGTTCCATATCACCCGGCGCCACAAAACCGTCTGTGGGCAGGCTTAGCTGGCGATCAGATACCGGTCGTACCACATACGGAGTTACGACAATCAGCAGCTCTGATTCGTTGCGTTTAAACTGCTCTGACTTGAAGAGTGCACCAAGGATTGGAATATCACCCAGTCCCGGGATTTTATCCGCAGCTTGCGTCGTGGTATTTTGAATAAGCCCCGCGATTGCAAATGATTCGCCGGATCCCAGTTCAACCGTTGTTTCCGCTTTTCTGGAACTTAGCGCAGGAACACTAATCCCCTGAATTACAATGGCGCCGGCTGAAGAAAGTTCACTAACCTCAGGGCGAACATGGACGGAAATACGACCTGTGTTGAGAACCGTTGGGCTAAAGTCCAACCGAACACCAAATTGCTTATATTCGATGGCGATATTGCCGTTCCTGTTAGGGATAGGAACCGGAAATTCACCACCCGCGAGGAAGTTCGCGCTTTCCCCCGACATTGCGGTCAGATTAGGTTCCGCAAGTACTGTGATCATGCCGTTGTTGTCGAGAGCATCAATGGCATAATTGAGGTCCAGAACATGGTTAGATCCAATGTCAACGATATCACCGTATATGCTCGGTGCTTCGCCAGAAGTGAAAATTTTGGTTGGCAGGCCGGTTATAGGGTCGGCAATTGTTTCAACAATATCCCGGCCCTGTGCCAGGCCAATACCCCAACCAGACTTGAAAAAACCACCTTCCCAGTTAAAGCCAAGCTCTTTCAGGACGGAGCGAGATACTTCGGCAACGCGAACACGCAGGTTTACCTGTGTTGGTTGGGTGATTTTGAGTTTATTTAAAACCTGTCCTTCTTCACCGACAGTTGCACGGGCAAGGCTTTCTGCTGTGTCTGCCTCCTCGGGGGATGCAACGGCACCGTCAATGACAATAACACCGCCCAGCATGCGTGCCCGGATGTCACGGTCTGGCAGAAGTTGTGCGAAAGATGAATTCAGGGAATTCAGGTTGCGCGTAACCTGCACGGTCGTGCTGTAAATGGTCTGATCATTTTCGTCCATGGCGTACAAGGTGGTCTCACCCGGCGTTTTACCAAATACATAGATCAGGTGATTAGATTTAACCTGAACATCAGCTACAGACGCGTCGACAACAAAAACCTCTGTTGCGGGGCGACTTAGTCTGATCAACTTTCCTTTGCTTGCCTCAAGCGGAAGAATTGTTTCAGCCGGGGGAATAATGTCAGCCCCCTGATTAATGTCACTGGAAAGAGCAGGGGTAGCAACACTAAGTAGTAAACCTGTTGCTGTTATCAGCCCTGCTTGCCTAAGAGCTTTCCTCATGGATCCGTCCCCTCATCATCAACATCGCCTGCCTGGCCCTCTACGGGTGTGGCTGATTCTTGTTGCGCCCGGGCATATGCTTCCCCGATCGCCTCTCCCTGTGCTCTTGCGCGATCGATCTCATTATCAGCATCAATTTCCATCTGACGCATCCGTCCACCACGACGCACAATCAAGGTGTTTTTCTTCTTTTCTTCTTCAGATTCTTCGTTGAATTTCGTCCGGAAACGGGAAATCTCGGCTGATTCTGTATAAGCACGTTCCAGCACAGCCGTTTCAATGATCTGGTCATCGGGCTCGCCTTCTTGTGCTAGTGGGCGCAGGGCAAGAGAAAGGCTTCCAAGACGGGGCACGATTGCAAGCTTTTCCGCAATCTTTGGTGTCACTTCAATGGTTGCCGATTTGCCTGGACGTGCAACATTTTCAGCTTTTTCTGTTCTGGTATCGATACCCAGTATGCGCACATTCTCCAGAATTGTCTCTGTGATGTTTTTAGCGATACCGGTTTTTGGGTCAGGGATGTTTTGTGTCAGCAGCAGATCAACACGGTCACCAGGGAAAATGAAACCCGCAACACCTGCGATTGAATTCAGTTTAATAGTGACAGCGCGCATTCCTGGGGTCAGGATTGCCGCCATGTAACCACGCTGGCCCATCGATACAAGCGATGTTTGGGTAATGGGTGCAGCTTCTGCAATAGTATCCAAAACCACCTTGCCCTGCAGATCTTCCATTTTGCTGGTTTTTCGCTGTAGATAGGCTGGGTTCATGGCGTCTTTGGGCCAGTCCTGCCATTTAAAGTCTTTAATAGTCAGAATTGTACCGCGCGGCAATTTCCTTGCAGCAACCATGATTTGCTCATTCGCAACAACTGGACGCTGTGCGGTGGTCGTTGCTTGTCGCTGTGCTCCTTCAAGGAAGGACTGCGTAAGAATAACAACCAAAACGACCCCAACAATTGCTGCGATCAATAAAATTATATTTCTTCCGTTCATGACCTGCTACTCCCTGATTCTCTAGCAGTTCGAATACTATGGCACTACCAAGGTTAATGGTTCGTATGCATTATTGATCAAATTGTATGTATTTTTGATACAAAACCCAAACCCCACTAAGCGAAATCGCAATTCCATAAGGTACTTGCGACGCTTTCTTACCAGAATCTTGCACTATTTGTTTATAGATTACCATAACTAAAGCAATAATTCCCCCGATAATAGCAGTATAAATAAGAAAACTACCTATGAATCGGGTTCCCGCGAACAGGCTCATCGCCGTTAAAAGCTTAATGTCCCCACCGCCCATGATGTTTTTGGCGAATAAAAACAAACCAAAAGCAAACACAGCGGCTGCAACCCCAAAGGGATATACAAGCGTGGGTAAGATTGAGGAATCGGCGAACCATATCAGCATGCCAGCAAGAATCGCATAGAGGCAGATCAGGGCTACTGAAATCCAGTTTGGGATCAGACGGTCCTTAAAATCTGTGTATGCTGCCACCAACAGTAAGCCTGCTGATAGTAGATAGATGCTTCCGAATACTAAACTCATTAATGTGCCTGATATGTGTTTTTAGTGTCTCGGTATAATAAAGCCGCCGGAAGCTTACTTCCAGCGGCTATAAAATCAGAAGTATATATTTCTGATCAGTATCAGTCGGCCCAAATTAGTTGGTGCCAGCGTTGTTAGCACTTGATACCGCATTAGCAATGCTGCTGAAAGTAGATGACAGGTTGCTGCCAACGCTTGTCAGTGCAGTGATGATTACAACAGCGATAAGAGCAGCGATCAAACCGTATTCGATTGCAGTCGCGCCTTCTTCATTCTTACGTAGTTTCTTCAACAATTTGGTCATTTTATTTCTCCAGCTACCAAAGTTTCGATGACAACGATATTGTACACCAATGCTTAACAATTAGTTAAGTCATTTAAAAAATACATATATTACATATGGTTACAAGATATTTGTCTAAAAAATAGATAAAAATTTATCCAGATTCCTTACTCCTTGAAAAATAAGGGTTATTTGGCGCGTGGAATGAAACCTAGAGTGGGTTTTTTGCTTGTGCGAGTGTACACTTCATACTTGTCAGGGCATGAAATACGCGTCAAAGTTCAAGTATTTCCTTTTGACTGGAATATAGTAAGCCAGAATGTTTGATAATGACAAAGTATTGTTTAGAGGGGGGATTGAGCGGGGGAAGCGATTCTCTAGGCATTTTAAGCCTAGAGAATCTTAATTTTTAGAAGCCGGGCTGATTTGCGCCTTATGACGATGGCCCAGAAACAGAGCCGGGGAGGTTGGAGGCCAAAGAGGATGTAAACCCACGTGATGAACTTGTAATGGAGAAACCTTCCTGCGCAATTTTACGGCCGAATAATTTGTGAACAGGTAAAAAGGGTGTGTAACGATAGGTAATACTTACGCTTACACTTCTAGTGTTTCCTGTGGCTGGGTTTGTAACCACAATTGATTCTACATTGTCTGAGTGCAGGCCAAGCAAATTTCGACTGGCGACAGCAGATATTTCCGCAGGTGTAGCATTATAATTGACAGCAGCGTACCTCGTAGCTTGTTCCGCAGCATAATTGGTTGCTGAAAGACTATATGTCATAAAAGCAACCTCGATTATCATGTATATGACGCCAATAAATACTGGGGCTAATATTGAAAATTCAACTGCCATCACGCCATCTTCAGCGCTGCGGGCCCTGCGAAAAGCGGAAAGTGTATCTTTCAGAATTGTATTCATTAGTGTCCTCCGTTCAGACGAACATTAATTTCTTCCTGAAAATTAATCTGCCCGCCATCAACAACACCAGGATAGTTTAAAAGTGTATTGTATGTGGCTCTAAGTTCAATTTTCAGAAAAGATGCGCGCAAGGAACCGTCATCACAGATTGTGTCTGAGTTTGTAGATGAATTAACGCATGCAATAGCGTTATTTGTATCAAGACAACTGCAGTGCATTGAGGATGTCAGGACTACAGTGTTTCTGGCTGAGTCTGGCAGCGCGTTACGGACAGCTGCGAGAATTTCAGAATAATCACCATCAATGGGTTTATGGACGATACCGTATTGCATGCCCGCCCGCACCGCATTGGAAAGCATCATCTTTTGATTGATGGCAAGAGCAAGGTCAACTGTTCCCATACACATTAATATTAGTATGGGCAGAATCAAAGCAGTTTCTACGGTTATGCTGCCTGAGGTGTTTTTCCTGATGTGATTAAGAGTGATCATGTCATTATTCCACCAGATGTATTACGCGGGGGTTTGACAAGCCAATGATCGCGGAGCTTAGTCCCAGATCTTCACAAAACGTTTCGTCCATATCAATATTGACATCATTCGTACCAGTAAACTCAATGGTGTCGGCATACAGCAGCAAACATCCATCATTGCTGGAGTTGCCATTGAATTTCAGGTCGCCTTTGGGCAGATACAAAGCACCGTCAATAATAGTGTTGGCCCCACCATTGATGTGAACATCATTATCGCCTGCTGCCGGGTCCTGCGCAAAAATTAGTCCCGCATAATCGCCGGAATTTTTCGCTGTCAGGTTAACTGAAGCTTGGGCATTCCACTTGCTGATAGTGCCAACATTGCCGCCACTATCCTGTGTGAAAATGAAAGATACACCTGGATCAGAGCCGGTATAACCCGTTGTGTCGATTGACATGTTACCCTGCATCTCCAGGTCACTTCCCTGAATAAAATAGACGCCGGGTTTCAGTAGAATATCAACACCGGACCCTATATCAATACCACCGCAGTATACACCGGGTTCCAGCGTACGGTCTTCGACGCTGCCGTTTTTATGCGGGGAAACTGTTCCTGCATGATCACAGCCCTGATTCGACGGAAAGGGTAAATCTTCAAAAGGGTCTTCAAAATCTGGTGCAAATGTGCTGACCGAACCACTTTGCTCATCATGTAGGGAAAGATTGCCATTTCCGAACTCGTAAATATCGCCAGCAGTGGAAACGTCAGTAACCAGGACGTCGGATGTGCCACCAACCTCAATAGACTGGAGGTGGTTGCTGTTTGTGGCGATGCCGCATTCGGCATCTACGCCTGCATTACCACTAAAATCAAGGGCACCAGGTTCCGCTGTATTGAACGCGACGACACAGGCATTCCCGCCTGGGTCTATACCTCCGGCTACCGCACGGGTGCTAACTTCAACATCAAAGTTTTCACCACTGAACAGGGCAAAAAAGGCCGATGAAAAATAGAGCGCTTCATCTCTATCGACTAGAATCTCGGCGAAACCATTCAGGCCGTTATATTTGCCAGAAGATGGTGGGATGTTGATGGTTACTTGATCAGTGCCAGAATTAATCCCCTTATCTGCCAGCCAAGCCTTGACAGCAGTTTTGATTTCTTCATTCGTGTCATAATAATTCTGAAGGTGCGCGGCTTCCATGGCTGCCATGTCTGTAACAGACTGCATTTCGCGCTTCTCCAAATACCAGTTACTAATGTCAACAGCGACACCCATAAAGCCGATCAAAACCGGCATTATAAATGCAGTCATTGTCATCATACTTCCGGAATCATTTTCTTTGATTCGTCGTGACAGTGAAGATAAAATTTCTTTTTTCATCAGATTTGACCCGTCTATGTCTATATTTTTGCTGGCCAAACAAATACTCGATACATGTGCCTAAGTACTATAGACTATAGCAAATTCTTTGTCATTTCGTATATGGATGAATAAAATTTTAACCATCTTTCAACGGTAGTCGGGAGTGCGGGGCATGGGTATGAAACAGTGGATGCAGAACGCTAAGGATAATCGCCTGCAACCGCCCGAAGGATTTATCACACGGTATATCAAAACATTTGATGGTGCCGATTTGCGTATGGGGTATGCGGGGCAAGCTAGTGCAACCAAAGGCACTGTTGTATTTCTTCCCGGCCGCACGGAATTTATTGAAAAATTCTATGAAGACATGCACTTATGGCATAAATTGGGGTTTGCTGTAGCAGGACTTGACCTGCGTGGTCAGGGATTAAGTTACCGCGAAGACCCTGACCGGGATAAGCATTATTTATCCAGTTTCGACCCGCATATTAAGGATGTGAAAGCTGTGCTTGAAGCTCTCAGCGCAGCAGGGATGCCAAAGCCCTTTACCCTTATGGCACACTCGGCAGGCAGTCATGTGACGTTGCGTTTTCTCCATGATCACGGGAGTATGGTTGCCCGTGCTGTTACCATCTCACCGATGGTGCGAATCGCACGCGGTGGTTTACCTGATTGGTTGTTCAGAGGGCTTCCGGCACTGATGGTGAAGCTTGGGTGGGGGCATTCTTATGTGCCTGGCCACACGGCTTTCAAGACGGGGCGTTGGGGGTGGCGCAAGAAATTAACCCATGACGACGAACGCTTTAAGGACGAAGATCATTTTATATTTAACCAAGACAGAAACCTGGCGGTGGGCGGGGCTACCTACCGCTGGATTGTTGAGGCGCTTGCATCAACAGACACGCTGAATGCAGCTGGGTATGCCGAAGCGATTAACACACCTGTTTTGATGCTGCAGGCTGCAGAGGACGAGATCGTTGACAATGAAGCAATGACAAATTTTGCTGCACGGCTACCACACTGCGACTTTCAGGTCATTGCGAATGCAAAGCATGAAATGCTGAAGGAAACAGACGCGGTACGGTCTGAAATCTGGTCCTATATCCTACCGTTTATGGAGCTTGATGTGGAGATGGGTGTTTAGTTCTTCAGGAGGGTCGTTTTTGGCCCGAGCAATAGAACACTCTATAGTTATTCCGGGCGAAGGGTCCAATATTCACTGGTGTTCGTTGCATAAGGGAGGAAAGGGGCAATTTCAGGACATTCTGAATTGATGAACATGCCGATATTCACTTCCATCAGCTTTGTTTCTGAGAATTGCAAGCGCGCTTTGTCATCAGATGATAGCGGGGTGCTTTCAAGCGAGAGATTATCGCCGAATGCGTAATCGGCCCTGCCATTTAGGACCAGCCTGAAACTGTTCATATTTGACTCCACTGACATTAAATGGATACCGGCTTCCAGTAATGCCTGATTAAAGCGACTATTTTTATCCTGCCGCATAATGGCAACATGTTTACCTTTCAGGTCTTCTAGATGTTGCCAGGTAAAGGGTGTTTCCTCTTTCAGGCGATACAGACCCAGCAATACTTTCTCCCCCAGTTCGATAAGTCGCACGTTTTCGTGCTGATTTTCCGGTGGGGGATAAAATGCTGCACACCATTCTCCCCGTTCTTGACAAAGCTGCAGGCGGCCAGGCGGCAGGATAAGGGCATCTACCTGTATTGGAAGACCTTTGCTGGTTATAAAGCTGTTAAGCCGGTCAAAGCTGAGGCCTCCTGATGGCGACTTGCTAGTAGTATATGGCGGATATTCAACGGCGATCACTTGCAGATCATTGGCCCATGCGGTTTGGCTAAGGAAAATGAAACCAACAATGAATGATAGTATGCTGCGCATAAACTATGCCTACCTAATTATAAGCGACCTAATCGCCCACATATTTTCTCTGACATGGTTGTGATTGTAAACAGGATGCGCACATTATGCGGTCATTCGATGCCCGCTGGTAGTATATTACAAGTTAGATAAGAGTCTGTAGTGGCGTTCGCTCTATTAATGCCTTAGAAGGTCTAAGGTGTCACGGTATAAAGCAGAATCACCTAAAGCAAGCAAAGTGCCATCCTCGCCCGGGTTTTCGGCTCCTGTCCAGCTGACAGCAATACCGCCTGCACCGCGAATAATCGGGATAAGCGCCATCATATCATAAATCTGGAGTCCGGTTTCCGCCACCACATCCATATAGCCAGAGGATAGGATGGCATAGGCGTAACAGTCCATGCCGTAGCGGACCAGACGGGAGGCGTCCAAAAGGCGCATGAAAGCATCTTTATCTTTGCCGCGAAACAGGGCCGGGTCCGTTGTTGATATTGTTGCCACCGCCAGGCTGGTGCATGGTCTGGTGGTAATTGGCTCGCCGTTCAGGGTTGCAATGCCTGGCTTGCCCACATAGCGTTCCCGAAGGTATGGTTGTTCAATGACGCCAATAACCGGTATGCCGTTAAAAAGAAGGGCAATAAGTGTGCCCCATGTCGGCAGGCCAGAAATAAAAGCCCGTGTGCCGTCCACTGGATCAAGAACCCATGTGAAGGCGCTGTTGGCTTCTTTTATACCGTGTTCTTCCCCGATGATGCCGTGATCAGGGTAATGCTGCTCGATCAGGGCGCGAATGGCAGTTTCAGCGTCTCTGTCAGCCACAGTCACAGGGTCAAAATGCTCATCTTCCTTATTGACGATGTCTACTTTTTTGCGAAACCATTTCATGGTCACGTCTGATGCCGCATCCGCGAGTTTTTCTGCAAAATCGGCCAATTCATCTGCAGTTTTCACATCTAGCAATTGTGTCATGAAATTCACCCTTTATTCCGGCTTGCCATCTTGCGCTTTATAGACCACATAATGGGCAAGGATGAAAGTATGTTTGACTATTTAATAATCGGAACAGGCATTGCCGGAACGGGACTGGCATATTTCCTGCCGGCTTCTGCGAAAATTGCCTTGATCGATATGGAAGATCAGGCTGGATACCATACGACCGGGCGCAGTGCGGCATTTTATGCGGAAACGTACGGTGGTGTTGCGATCCAGCCTCTGACCACTGCTTCTAAATCGTTTTTGCGTTCCCCGCCTGACGGTTTTGGGCCGGTTCTGGGGCACCGTCGCGGCTGCTTATACCCTTTTGGTGCCGACCAGAAGGACAAGGCGACTTCCCTTTATGCAGAGCTTAAGTCTGTTTTGCCAGAGACGCAGATGCTGTCTGCCGAGGAAATAAAAAAACGCGCCCCCCATTTGAAAAATGAACGGATCATTGGTGGCATTTTAGACCATGACTGCACTGACATTGAGGTTGCATCCTTGCATCAGGGATATATCCGTCACGTGCGCCGCAAGGGGGCTTCGTTTCTGTTCGGTACACAGTTTATGTCAGCAGAGTATACTGGGGACCACTGGGTCATACAAACTAACGGGGATACGCTGCAGGCGAAAACACTTGTGAATGCAGCAGGCGCGTGGGGCGATGTTGTTGCCGAGCGTGCAGGCGTTCCGGCGATTGGTCTGCAGCCAATGCGTCGGTCGATTGCCGTTGTTGGCAGCCCCCGTGGGTTACCGTTTGACCCGAACTGGCCCCTTGTCATTGATATTGACGAGGCCTTTTATTTCAAGCCAGAAGGCATTGGATATTTGATATCACCCGCCGATGAAACACCCAGTCAACCCTGTGATGCTCAGCCCGAGATTGAAGACCTGGCAAGAGGTATCGAGCATTTTCAAGAAGCAACGGGCATCCCTGTAAAGCGTATTGAAAACAAATGGGCAGGCTTGCGAACCTTTGCGCCGGACCGAAAGCCGGTTATTGGTTTTGATACTACTATGCCAGCGTTTTTCTGGAACGTCGGGCAAGGTGGTTTCGGAATACAGACCAGCCCAGCATGGTCCAGAACGGCGGCAGCTGTGTTGGAAGGGGCACCACTTCCTCAAGATTTGACAGATTTTGGTGTGGACGCAGTCAGCTATAGTCCTGAGAGATTCTTGTACAAAAAGCAATTCGGTCAGGTGAACGGTATTCCGGGAACTGCAAAAACGTTGGGGCAATAACATGCATATTGAAAAGCTAACATTATATCCGGTGAAGTCGATGGCGGGATATGATGTGCCTTCAGCCTTTTGCGATGAAAACGGCTTAGAAGGAGACCGCCGTTTTGTTGTAACGCGCCCAGACGGCAAATTTATTACCGCAAGACAGTATCCTAAGCTTTTAACCCTTCAGCCGCGATGGGTTGATGGTTTTGATAGACTGGAAATAAAAGGGCCTGCGGGTACGCTTCATGTGTCGGCACACCCCGGCGAAGATGAAAGTGCACCTGTCCCTGTTACTGTTTGGAATGATACTATTTTGTCGGGCGACTGTGGTGAAGACGCTGCCAACTGGATCAGTGAATTCCTTGGCAGGGAAGCACGCCTGAAAACACTTGCTGAAAATAGTTCCCGACAATCGGACGGCAATCCATTTGTGCCGGCCAGCTATGCAGACGCCATGCCGCTACTTGTTCTGTCTGATGCATCGGTTGAAGATATGAATAGCCGACTTGATAGCCCGGTCACTGTCCGGAATTTTCGGCCAAACATCTATGTGTCTGGTGTTTCCTCTCCGTTTGATGAGGATTATTGGTCCAGTTTCCGTGCAGAGGATGTTGAAATTACCATTGTGTATGGCTGCAGTCGCTGTGTGATGACAACAGCGGACCCTGAGACGGGGGTTTTCAGAAAGGATAAAGAGCCCATGAAAATGTTGGGTTCATATCGTCGAGGCCCCGATAAGCAAATCTATGTTGGGCAGAATGCAGCGGTTTCGCGTGCCGGTGTTTTGCGAGCCGGGGCTGAAATTATCCTTGGTCCGCGCCGGGACACACCCGTTTACAGTCTTTGACGGGTAAGAAGCTACAGCGACATAGTGTTTTAGATGCCGGGCCTGGGAAAGGTCGGTTGAAAAGATTGGTAAGACACGCCCAGATTAATCAGGCGTGTCATTTTCGTTATTGCTGATTTTCTTGATTATTGCTTTTTTTGCTGCTGCCGAAAATCAGGATGATTAGCACTGCACCAAATGTGGCTGCATATATGCTTTCAATGACGCCGGTGGTTGAAACCCCAGCATAATCCAGCAGGAAGTTGCCGAAAACGCCGCCCAAAATACCCAAAACTACATTAGCGATGACGCCGTAGCCCCTGCCGCGAAGAATATGCCCGGCAAGGAAGCCTGCAAGGCCTCCGGTTACGATGGCGGCAAGCATTAGCGGCCTCTCAGCTCGTCACGTAGCTGATCGTTTCTATACTGGCTGAGGCTGTAAACTGCCCAGATGGCAGCAACGGGCCATCCGACAAGCGTAAGCATTAGAATTAGACAGAAAATACCCTGAAATGGCCGTCCAATTGTAAAAAATACCAAAGGGGGCAAAAAGATTGCGAGCAATAAGCGCATGATCGATGTCTCCTGTTTCCTCGATGTCACATAATTATTGTTATGCTTAAAAGATGGGAATTCGTCAAAGTAATTTCAAGTTTAATAGGGGGTTGGGCAGGCGGATGACGTTTCAGATGGAAATATGGTATAAAATAGTATAGAAATTTGACCCTTCGGTATGTGATTGGTTTGCAGAGTTAAGGTTACAGATATGACGTTTACCCAAGAAGATTATGACATGTTTCGCGATATGACCATTAAGGTCATAGAAAAAGAGATTCTTCCTTTCTATGAAGCGTGGGAAGAAGCGGGCCTTGTTGACCGCCAGCTTTGGAATACGCTGGGAGAGGCAGGTATTCTCGGTGCGAACCTCCTGGAAGAATATGGAGGATCAGGTGCGCCCGCAGAAGTGACGCAGATGATCGTTGAAGAAATGTCGCGCCTGAACTGCGGCGGATTTGCATCCAGCTATAATATCCATTCCAACATTGTTATGCCCTACTTGATGAATTTGGGAACAGATGCCCAGAAAGCCGCGTGGCTCCCTAAGATGGGGACAGGTGAGGTTGTTGGCGCGCTCGCCATGACAGAACCGGGTGCCGGCAGTGATGTGGCTAATATTCGGACCAGTGCGGTCCGGGACGGTGATGAATGGGTTTTAAATGGCTCCAAGATATTCATCACCAACGGACTACACGCTGATCTGGTGCTTGTTGCGGCTAAAACGGACCGAAATGCAGGGGCAAAAGGTATTTCCCTGATGCTTGTGGATACATCCTTGCCCGGTTTTTCCCGCGGCGGTGCCATTCACAAGATCGGGCAGAATGCCAGCGATACCTGCGAGCTGTTCTTCGAGAACGTGCGGTTGCCTGCGGATAGTGTTCTGGGAACCGAGGGTATGGGCTTTATCCATATGATGAATGAACTGCCTCGCGAACGCCTTGGGTGTGCAGCGCTTGCACTTGGGGCGTGCGATGGTGCGCTGGCCGAAACCATTGCATACGTCACAGAGCGCAAGGCATTCGGCGCAAAAGTCGCAAGTTTCCAGAATACGCGTTTCAAGCTGGCAGATATGAAGTCCAAGGTGGAATTGGCCCGCGCCTATTATAATCAGTGTAAAGCGGCCTATGATAAAGATGAAATGACCGCCGAAATGGCGGCTATCCTGAAATATACCTCTACGGAAATTCAGTGTGAAGTAGTGAATGAGTGTCTTCAGCTGTTCGGGGGGTATGGATATACCAAGGAATATGCAATTTCTCGCTATTATCTGGATGCACGGGTGCAGACAATTTATGCGGGCACATCTGAGATCATGAAAGAAGTGATTGCAAGATCAATGGTGGGCAGATAGTGTATTGAACATGTATAGGTAACTTGTTCTGGGGACGCAGATAGTGAAGACCGATGTGATCACTGATCGATCGAAGTCTAGCTGGTACAGTGTGCCGGCTTCTATTTGTCCTATTCAAATCTATAAACTATCCATAATTGTATTCTGTCTGTCTTTTTTGAGCGTGACCAGCGCATTTGCGAACGACAGCACTGTTTCCTGTGTTGTAGCGTTTGCACCGGGGGAGCATAGTATCAGTGTCAAGGACGGTAGCATGCATACAGGCATCATTTATGATGAAGGGATGGAAGTGCTGTCACAAGCGGGTATTGCGCCGCAGCTTGCAAATCACACATACTGGCCCCGTCTGCTCGCACAGTTTGAAAACGGTGAGGTAGATATTCTTGTCAATTCTGTCTGGACAGAGGATAGAGCGAAAACACATTTATATTCAGAGCCGTGGTTTGAAATGCCATTCTCTTATCTGGTGCGCTCTGATGATTATGACCGGATTTTAGCGGAAGGGCTGTCTGGTAAGAAGATAGCGATTATCAGGGCAGCTAAAGAATTCGAGACGGCTATTGAGAAGCTGAGAGAAACGGGTGATGTGGTGTTTGTTGCCTCCTACAAACGGGGGTTGCGCCAACTGGCAAATGGCCAGTTTGATGCTTTGATGGCATTGTTTGGGGACTATAATATTTCTTCCTATACCCGCAACATGGAAGCGGGCGCACAGGGCATTAAATTCAAGCTTATTGTACCGGATACAACGGGGATTGATGTGCGGATGCTGTTCCGGAAAAATTCTGAATGTGCATCTCGGCTGCCCGTGATCAATACCGTGATAGCTGACACGCTAGAAGAACGCCAGGCCCGTATTCTGGAGGCTGTACGCACGTATGTTGGGATGCATAAGGAAGAAGTATTGGTTTTGGACGAAACTGTTGTCGATACCGGTATAAAATCGTTTGCGGATCAAGCTTTAGATCTTCCTGACTAATTACGTCAGCTTGCGCTTAATCCATACACCTAAAGAAAAAGGCGCTACAATATGCAGCGCCTTTAATTTTTTACTCTGATACTATTCTATGGTTTATGCTTCTGCAGCACGCGCTGCTTTTTTGCGCTCATGAGCCAGAAGGAAACGTTTACGCAGGCGAATGCTCTCCGGTGTTACTTCAACCAGTTCATCATCATTGATGTAGGACAGAGCTTCCTCCAGTGGCAGTTTGCGTGGCGGTGTCAGTTTGACTGCATCGTCTTTACCGGCGGCGCGAATGTTTGTTAGCTGCTTCGCTTTCTGTACGTTCACTTCCAGATCATTGTCACGGCTGTTTTCACCGATGATCATGCCTTCGTAAACCTCATCACCAGGTTCGATCATGATGATGCCGCGCTCTTCAAGGTTAAACAGTGCATAGGCAACTGCCTTGCCCGGTGCAGTTGCGATCAACACGCCGCGCTGGCGACCTGTGATAGGTCCTTTGTACGCGTCGTAGCGGTCATAAACACGGGCCATAATGCCTGTGCCGCGTGTGTCTGTCAGGAATTCACCGTGATAGCCGATCAGGCCGCGTGCAGGCGCGTCAAAGGTCAGACGAACCTTGCCGCCACCGGATGGTACCATGCCAGTCAGTTCCGCTTTGCGCAGGGACATTTTCTCAACAACAGTGCCCTGATAGGCTTCGTCCACATCAACCTGAACCGTTTCATAAGGCTCAAGTTTTTTGCAATTTTCGTCCAGCTTCATCAGAACGCGTGGGCGGGAGATCGCAAGTTCAAAGCCTTCCCGGCGCATGGTTTCAATCAGAACGCCAAGCTGTAGTTCGCCGCGTCCTGCGACTTCAAAGGCATCTTTGTTTTCAGTTTCTGTGATTTTAATTGCCACATTGCCTTCTGCTTCACGAAGCAGACGGTCGCGGATAACCCGGCTTGTAACATGCTTGCCTTCGCGGCCCGCCAGTGGGCTGTCATTTACGCTGAAAGTCATCGCAAGAGTTGGCGGATCAACTGGCTGTGCCTTCAGAGGAACTGTTACTTCAGGTACACAGATTGTATCAGCCACGGTGGCAACCTGCAGGCCAGCAATCGCAACGATGTCGCCAGCACGGGCTTCCTCAACAGGCACCCGCTCCAGTCCACGGAAGGACAGGAGCTTTGTAATACGGCCGGTTTCAACAACCTTGCCCGTGATGCCCAGTGCATGAATTGGGTCGCCAACTTTAATGTGACCCGTCTCAATACGGCCAGTTAGAACACGGCCAATGAAATTGTCGCGGTCCAGCAGAGTTGCCAGCATGGAGAAAGGCTTATCCTCTGCTTGATTGACCAAAGGCTTTGGCGCAGGAACGTGTTCAATAATTTTACTGAACAGCGGATTAAGGTTCTCCCGCGGGTCATCCAGGCTGTCTACGCACCAGCCGTCACGACCGGAAGCATACAGAATTGGGAAATCAAGCTGGTCTTCGCTGGCGTCCAGATTGACAAACAGGTCAAAACAAGCGTCGGTTGCTGCATCCGGATTACCGTCCGGTTTGTCGACTTTGTTCACAACAACGATCGGACGCAGACCCAGTGCCAGTGCCTTTTGGGTGACGAACTTCGTCTGCGGCATGGGGCCTTCTGCAGCGTCAACAAGCAACACAACACCGTCGACCATGGACAGGATACGTTCTACTTCACCGCCAAAGTCAGCGTGGCCAGGGGTGTCAACAATGTTAATCCGGGTATCGTTCCAGACAACGCTGGTACATTTTGCCAGGATGGTGATGCCGCGTTCACGCTCAAGGTCGTTGCTGTCCATCGCACGTTCGTCAAGGCGCTGATTGTCACGCACGGTTCCGCTTTGTTTGAAAAGGTTGTCCACGAGCGTAGTTTTGCCGTGGTCAACGTGCGCAATAATCGCAACGTTTCTTAAGGTTTTGGGGCTGTCTGACATGGTGTTACCTAACATAAAAGGCTTCGTGGTTGAACGAAGCCCGAATAATCTCTGAATTTGACCGGGCTTATACGCTTGTAACAGGCTCTACGCAAGGATTTAGTTCCCCTTTGACATTTTTCTCTAATCCGATAGTTTCAGTTGTATCCAATTAAAAAAACGAGATCAGGATAGGGAGGACTAAAATGATCAAATCCGTGTTGAAGGCGTCTGTTGCTGCATCGGCGCTGTTGGTTGCGGCGTGCGGAACCCCGTCAGAAACGGTATCAGAAGAGAAAGCTGCAACAGAGCAGATGCAGGAAGCATCTGTTCAGAAAGCAGTTTTAGGGGATTTTGGCATTGAACTTTCGAACCGTAACGAGAGTGTGACCCCGGGCGATGACTTTTTTATGTATGCGAACGGCACATGGTATGACGCCTACGAAATGCCAGAGGACAAGTCTGTGTATGGCTCATTCTATGAGCTTCATGATCAAAGTCAGGAGCAGGTAAAAGCAATCATTGAAGAGGTTGCATCCGCTGGCGGCGCAGACGGTACAGCCGAGCAAATGGTCGGTGATTATTATGCCAGTTTCATGGATACGGATACTTTGAATGCGCTGGGTATAAAGCCATTGATGCCAACGCTGGAGGCGATTGACGGTATCAGTGATAAGGCAGGTCTGACCGAGGTTTTTGGTCGTTCAGTTCTGGAAGACACTGTATCCCCGTTTTACGGCGGTATTGGGATTAACCGCCTAAACCCGGACCAATATCAATATACGATGAGCGCGGCTGGTCTTGGCCTGCCGGACCGGGATTATTATCTGGATGACACCGAACGTTTTACGAAAATTCGTGCGGCGTATGTGGCGCATATTGCTGAAATGCTGGCTTTTGCGGATGAGGCAGATGCAGCAGCAAAAGCAGAAGCAATTCTGGCGCTTGAAACCAAGATTGCAGAGGCGCACTGGCCACGGGCAGATCGTCGCAATCGCGATAAAACCCTTAATCCAATTGCTGCGGATCAAATGGCAGAGGAATATGCAGGTTTTGACTGGAACGCCTTTTTTGCTGCTTCAGGGTTTGCGGTAAACGAACTGAATGTTTCGCACCCCAGCGCAGTGAAAGATATTGTGGCGCTGATTAATTCAGAAGACCTCGATACCTGGAAAGCCTATGTCAAATATCACACTATCTCCAATGCGGCGCCGCTATTGTCAGAGGAAATTTATGCGGCCAACTTCAAGTTTTACGGTACTGAACTTGGTGGACAGCCCAAGCCACGGGAGCGCTGGAAGCGCGGTGTAAGCCTGCTGTCTGGTACAGAAAGTCTGGGCGAGGCTCTGGGCCAGATTTATGTCAAACAGCATTTCCCGGCAGAAGCAAAAGCACAGATGGAAGAGCTTGTTGAAAACCTGCGTCTGGCACTGGGTCAGCGTATCAACGATCTGGAATGGATGGGCGCGGAAACCAAGGAAAAAGCACAGGAAAAACTGGCGGCTTTCAATCCAAAAATTGCCTATCCGAATAAATGGCGCAGCTATGATGGGTTGGAAATAAAGGCAGGCGACCTGTTTGGAAACCGTGCCCGTGTTCGGGAGTTTTTTCATGCTGTTGATGCTGCACGACTTGGTCGTCCAACGGACCGGGATGAATGGTTCATGACACCGCAGACTGTGAATGCCTATTATAACCCGCAGTTTAACGAGATTGTTTTCCCGGCAGCTATCCTGAAACCGCCTTTCTTTGATCCGAATGCTGATGCAGCGGTCAATTACGGGGCAATCGGTGCCGTTATCGGGCATGAAATGGGCCACGGATTTGATGATCAGGGTTCCAAATCTGATGCCAAGGGGGTGCAGACAAACTGGTGGACAGACGAAGACCGTGCCCGGTTTGAGGAACGTACCAAGATGCTGGTTGACCAGTATAGTGCTTATGAACCCATTGAAGGGAATTTTGTCGACGGCAATTTCACACTGGGCGAGAATATCGGTGATGTCGGCGGCCTGGCGATGGCGTACCACGCATACAAAATTAGTCTGGGCGGCAAGGAAGCACCTGTCATTAATGGTCTGACCGGTGATCAGCGCTTCTTTCTGTCCTGGGCGCAGGTATGGCGGTCAAAAGTACGGGAAGCAACACTACTACAGCGCCTGAAGTCTGACCCGCATGCGCCTGACATGATCCGTGCACAGGCCGTACGGAACCATGATGCATGGTATGAAGCGTTCGGCGTGAAAGAAGGTGATAAGCTTTACCTGAAGCCAGAGGACCGCGTCCGTATCTGGTAAGAGCTACTCAATCGGAGAGATCTGAAAAGGGTCGCTGCGGCGGCCCTTTTTGCTGGACTCTTGTGGTTCTGCAATTGGGTGCAGGGCATCTACAAACTGATCCTTGACGTTATCCCAGCTATAGAGGGCGGCAAACTCTGTGCAGTGCGGGCGCGGGATAGCCAGTGCAGTTTTAATCGCAGCTCCAAGATTATGATCCAGTACTGCAACAGGCTTATCCCACTCAGGGAAAGGCCCAGTGCCGTCGAAGCCAACAACATCCAGTGGCCCCTGCACAGGATAGGCTGCAACAGGGGTGCCGCAGGCTAAGGCTTCAATCATGACAAGTCCAAATGTATCCGTCTTGGACGGAAAAACAAAAACATCTGCCGCAGAATATGCCCGCGACAGGTCATGGCCGTATAAGGGGCCTAAAAACTCTACGTCTGAATATTTTTTAGCAAGGGCGTGCAGCGCGGGGCCATCACCTACAACGACTTTCTTACCTTCGACAGGGGCGTCAAGAAAGGCTTCGATGTTTTTCTCAACGGCGACCCGGCCAACATACAATAGTCGGGGGAGAAGGGCAGACGAACGGGGTGAAGTTTCGGCAGTATCGTCCAGTACAGCGGGTGCTTGCTCAGTAGGCCTGAACTGGTCTGTGTCTACCCCTCTGGTCCAGGGGATTATATTGATAAAGCCTTTGCTGGCGAGAAGGGACCGAACTGTTTGTGTAGCTACCAGAACACCTGCGCCCTGATTATGAAACCGTCGGAATACAGGATAGAAAAATTTGGCAGGGAGATGGGTTCTGGCTTCAATATATTCGGGGAAGGCAGTGTGGTATGCGGTCGTGAAAGGGAGGCGGCTTTTTCTGCAGTAGCGACGCGCAGACCATCCTAAGGGGCCTTCTGTAGCGATATGAATGGCATCTGGCTGCCATTTTTTTAGAAGGGCCGGCATCTTCCAGATACAGTCAATGGCCAGGCGGATTTCCGGGTAGGTAGGGCAGGGAACGGTTCTGAACATAGCGGGGGAGATGACCAGAACTTTATGTCCGTCTTTGCGTAATTTCTTACGCAGGGTGTCCAGGGTTCGGACGACGCCGTTGACCTGTGGGTGCCAGGCATCGCTGATAATGCAGATTTTCATACCGCTTGCACCTGTCATAGTCTGTTTATTCTGCAGGCTCTGTGATGGTCGCCTTTGGTATGGGTGCTTTTTTGCGTGCGCGTATACGCTGTTTTTCTTTGTCATTGGCCAGCTTTTTACGTTCCGCCCTGATAGCCTCTTCATGAGCGACTTCTTTGGCATAATAAATGATTTCAAAGCCGCCTTGTGAATGTTCTACCAATGCCGTACAGCTTTCGACCCAGTCGCCATCATTCATATAGGTAATGCCGCCGAATGACCGGATTTCTGCATGGTGGATATGGCCGCAGATAACCCCGTCCATACCGCGCCTGCGTGCTTCATCTGCCACCGCTTCTTCAAACTTTCCGATATATTCCACGGCATTTTTAACTTTGTGTTTCAGGTAGGCGCTAAGAGACCAGTACGGCAAGCCAAGTGCACGTCGTACAGCATTGAAGGTTGTGTTCAGATTCAGCAAAAGCGTGTAGGCCCAGTCACCCACATGGGCAAGCCATTTGGCATATTTCACCACGCCGTCAAATTCGTCCCCGTGCAGCACCCAATATTGTTTGCCGTCCAGGTCAGTATAAATTGCATCCCGTTCAAGGATAACGCCTGCCATGTCGTGTCCTGTGAAGTCACGCAGGCCTTCATCATGATTACCGGGAACATAAGTTACTTTTGTCCCGGTTTTGGCCATTTTCAGGACGCGTCTGATAATATCGTTGTGCAGAGTGTCCCAGTACCAGGTTTTTTTCAGGCGCCATCCGTCGACGATATCCCCAACCAGATACAGCTGATCACAGGTAACAGACTTCAGAAAGTCGTGCAGCAAGTCTGCGCGGGCGGTTTTGGTGCCTAAATGCGTGTCGGAAATAAATATCGCCCGGTAGTGGCGTTTGCTTTTACGCGCTTTCTTCGGGGGTGGTGATTTTTGCGCGGGGTCTGCCGTAAGGGAAGACAACAATGGTCTGAAGTCTTCTTTGGCGAAAATATTGGTCATAAATTGGCTCTGCTTAAAGGTCGCCGTCCTGTGCTCACCGTATTTCCAGTGGGGCACAGTATTTCGTCTGGTGGGAGTGTTGCCGGGCTTCATGACAAGGGCATGAGAGATTTATTACAGATTTGTTAGAGGCGAGGAGCGTGTAACCGGATGATGCATGGTTGCCAGTGGCGCGTCAGGCAAACAAAGGGTACTTGATCACGTGCAGTGCTAAAAACACCATAAAATGCGTTTTTTGGTGCTGAAAACGTCTACGGTTAAGGTTTTTTCAAGGAATCGTGAGTAATGTAATCTTGAAATTCACGGTGTGAACTTCTATGTTACTTTGTGATGGGATCTTCTCATCATGCCCTCCGTGGGCGTTTCCTCCCTGAGCCTGGGCCACGCTTAACCGCGTGGCCATTTTTTTTTGAGAGTTTGGTTCCTATCAATTGCCTTATTCTGCGGCGATGGGTTGTTCTGCTTCCAATGTGCCCATAATGCCAGCTAAAACACTGGTCAGGCGCGCCCGTACTTCCTGAAAAGTCGGTGTAGGCTCGATCGTGGTTTCATTCATATACAGGCTGCGATTGATCTCGATCTGCAAGGCATGAATGCCCTTTTGAGGTTGGCCGTAAACTCTTGTGGCAAAGCCGCCTGCATACGGAATATTCCGCCGCACGCTAAATCCAGCCTGCACAAACATATTCTCTGCTATGGTGGACAGACGGTGGGAACAGCTTTCTCCCCATGCATCGCCCAGAACAATGTCGGGCCCTGACCTTGCCCGACCAATCGGGGACCATGTATCGCGGGATTTTCGTTTGGCCGTTGCTTCGGACGGCATGGAATGACAATCAATCAGGTATGCTTTTCCAAATTTTGATTTCAGGGATTGCAGCGTTGTGTCCACCATACTGTGGTACGGCTGGTAAATCTCATTCAGGCGATAGTCCGCTTCCCGCGCGGGTAGGGGGTCATCATAAATATGGATACCCTGTGCGACAATCGCCGGAATAACGCCAAGACCGCCACGAACGCGGATGGTTCGGTTGCTGGTCTTTTCGTCAAGGGGGGGATGAAACATGGTCGGGTCCAGCTCGTCCGCAGCCCGGTTCAGGTCAACATAAGCGCGGGCATACCTGGAGATGATCATCTGGCCGCCCAGGCTGGGAATATCTTCAAGGAGCAGGTCAACAAAGGCATCTTCGCTACGCCGCAAGTCATGGGCACCAAGCGCACTGCGTGATAGTAGCCTGGCCGGGTAATGACGGCCGCTGTGTGGGACCGTAAACAGGAAAGGTGTTATGCTATTCACCGATTGCCGGACGATATAGGGATCAACCGTATCTTCTGCCTGCGGGTCATTGTGCAGTGCCGTTGGCGCAAAGCC
The DNA here is from genome assembly GCF_014656395.1 of Kordiimonas sediminis. Lineage (GTDB taxonomy): Bacteria > Pseudomonadota > Alphaproteobacteria > Sphingomonadales > Kordiimonadaceae > Kordiimonas_A > Kordiimonas_A sediminis. The sequence goes on along the minus strand of NZ_BNCI01000001.1, from coordinate 126,779 downwards.
TGTTTTTTGCGAATTATCCATTAAAATTGTCTACACTTTTTACGACAATTTGTCACCGCTTATTCTTTTTTGACCCGAAATGATACAAGTGTGAATAGGCGTATTTTTGACTTGAACCCAAATGCGGGACGGTGTAGACAGCTTTTCATCGCGCAGATGTGCGGTCACATCCATATGGTACGGTCGGTTAGCTCAGTTGGTAGAGCGCATCGTTGACATCGATGAGGTCGTTGGTTCGAACCCAATACCGACCACCATATGCCCCTCACAACACTATAATTTTATTAACACGCTAGAGTGCTCATAAAGTTTCAAAGTGTGGTCCGTCGAGGTTCTACACCAGCATAGATTTCGCAAGATTTGCCTGTAACTTTGCCAGAAATTTGGTCAGATGCAGAGTGACCACCAGTCCTAAAATGCCTGCAGGTATGCTAAGGGGCGCCCAGTAAAAATCAATGTCGATCGTGAATGTCGGATCCAGCGAATGCAACAATGGGTCGACGATCGGTGACAGAATAAGAGCGAATGACATAAGGGCGGGTATCGCCCCAAGCGTGAAAACAGCCATACCCAGTGGCAGCTTAAGGGCAAGATACAGCGCTGATGACCATACACGCCTATTCTTGATCAGAAGGGAAATCCGCTCTTTCATTGGCTTGTCCTCATAGTGCCGGGTAAGAAATGGCCTTCGCGGCATGCGTTCGCCAAGCATATTTTCAATTAACCTGCCTTCGAACAATGAAAAGTAGGACATGGATTTCAGATATAACAGGAAGAATGGCATGCCCACTATAAGCAGGCTGGCTCCCAGGCTGATAACGCCGACCCATACGGTCCATGCAAAATAGAGGATGCCCAGTGGCAGGGATAGAATACTGAATGCAATGGCTTGATAGGCGCTTGCATCCTTTAAGATCGTGAAAAACGCAAATCTATCTTTTTGGGGGGATCTCTCTCGCGCACCGTGGAGCGCAAAGTCAACCGAGGCTTCAATGTCGCAGTAGTATTGCGCTATGTCTTTAGCTGGCCCGTATTTCTCAATGATGTCTGAAATGCTGGTTTGATCGTTTGCCGGATCACCCAGAGCGGCGATAAAGTGTTGTTCGGCATCATATAGCGCATCCTGCACTAGTGCGGGATCTTGACCGGCAAGCTCTGCCGTTAGCTCATTCAGGTAGTTTTGGATGCTTTTATTGGTATCAGTCATTGCCTTGATCACTTTTGATCGGTGTTTCAGATATTGAAAAATCAACGATATTTTTTGTTTCAGCCCAGATTTTAATCCATTCCTGCAAGACCGTCCTGCCAAGAGGGGAGATACTGAAATACTTTCGGGGAGGGCCACTGTCAGACGGTTTAACATCTACCTCTAAAAGACCCTTTGAAACCATGTTTCTTAAGACCGGGTAAATGGCGCCTTGTTTGTCGGATGCGTTTTTCTCAAGAAGCTTGGAAATCTCATACCCATAAAGCGGCTTGCCAGCCTTGCGCAGCAAGCTAAGCAAGATAAGTGCAGATGTGCCAGCATTCAGTTCCTTCCTGAATTTCTTATTCTGCAGCTCGAGTGTCTCTTCTGCGTTAGCCGAGCTCGTATTGTTTTTCGTCACGCCACATCCATCAATCAATAAAACTAAGCATGACGATAGCATCACTTGATTGGCTTCACTAGTAATAAGTTGACAATAGTGCTATTGTGAAGTTAATAATAGTGATCGATAAATTAAAACAATAAACCGAAGCGAGGATATTATGACTAAAAAGGGTGTACTGATCATTGGAGTGTTGTTCCTGCTATACGGCGGCATGCGCCTTATCGTAGGCAGTCTGTTACTGGGCCAGGAAATTGGCCTCTATACCTTCGACATATTTGCGGGACCACTTGATGAAGTTGCGCAATTCATGTCGGACAAATCGGATAGTTCGATTGTGGCATTTTCTTCTACTGGATACCTGTTTTATCTTTGGATAATGGGGGCTGCTCTTGTTTTTGGTGCGGTGGCAATTTTACGAGATAAAGATATTGGCGAAAAAGCAGTGGGTGTATTCTTGGTATTATGGTTTCTGTTGTTTGCCAATTTTCAGACGATCAATCCGAAAATACTACACCTCGCTGTATGTGCGGTTCTGTTAGCGCTGGTAATGTGGCTGAGAAGACGCCAGCCAGTCACCGGGAATGCGGTTTGAAGGCGTGCGATTTAACGTAGGTAAAAATTGATTGGGCTGAGTAGATTGCAGGGATCAAGATTTGTTTCATTGATCCCTGTTTTCTTGCTGTAGCAATGGATGATTTTTCCACCAACCTCTAAGAAAAAGCGAAAACCGAGGAATGAGTGCTTTTTTTGCGGAATCAGCACCTTTGGCTCTTGAGTTGAAATGATCCGACATTGGTTGACTGGCATACGGTCTTTTAAGGTGTGGTATAGGCTACTCACGTGCGGTGTCCAAAACTTGGCTAAGGAGAATAGTTCAGCTCAAAAACATGCCTACTATGGTTCTTTCAGCATTAGCTTGATGCTCAGTACCTTAGATCAAAACAGACTGATATCCTGTCAGCGCTTCCTTCGCTTCTGCCGACACCCTGCTGGTAGCACTTAACGCTGCAAGTGTTTGCAGCTCATTCGCCAATTCATCACTGGCATCAGCACGCTCCTGAGCCAATGCATTCCGAAGCCTTGGTTTGTTTATCCCTAGATACTGGTGGCAAATCTGCCGAATGATATTTAGGGTATGCGCAGCAGAGATGGCGCCGTTTCGCCAGCCAATAGTCTAAAGACGATCATCAGGAGATAATTACGTGTATCACGGCATATTGTTGGGGCATCCATTGATGGCAAAGTGTGAAAAATTTGTCACACGGCATAAGCCGCTTAGTCACAGCCAGTGGATCAGTAGAATGCAAGGGGTGCCCGAGGTTGATCTGGATATAGACTTTTATGGCCAGGGGCATGCGATTGCTATTCTGGACCAAAAAATGGCAGATATTTTAGGGCGGGAGAAGGCGCTGTTTTTCCATAAGGATATGGTAGGCCAGCATAGCGTTCTACTGTCCCGGTCGAGACAGTCAGGCAAGAAAAGGATTGCCGTCCACCCACAGTCCCACATGCAGGTGGATGAAGCCCTTGCCTACAGCGAACTGCTTGGGTTGGAGGCCGTGATGTTCGGCAAAGAGGGATACGCGGTGGATGAAGCGGATATCGCCGCGTTGTCCACTGATCTATCGTCCATCGTGGTGGAACTGCCAACCAGACGTGCAGGGTTCAAACTTCCTGACTGGCAGGTGCTGGAACAGCTCAAACATTTCTCTAAAGCAAGCAATATCCCGCTTCATTTTGATGGGGCACGGCTTTTTGAGGCATCTTGTTATTACGGTAAGTCCTATGATGAAGTCGCAGCAATGGCGGATTCTGTTTATGTTTCACTTTATAAAACGCTTGGGGCTGCCGCGGGCGGTATCGTCGCGGGGGATGCTGATTTCATAGACAGTCTTGTGCCGTGGCGTACCAGACTGGGCGGAGATTTATTCACGGCTTTTCCGTATGTGTTAACGGCGCTTTGGGGGCTTGATCACTATCTGCCAAGGATTCCTGAATTCCATCAGAGTGCCTTGAGCCTGTCAGCCAGTATCCGGCAAGCCTTCGGGGAAAACGCTTTACCTGAAGGAATTCAGTGTAGTGGATTTCAGGTAGAACTGCCGATTGCTGCAGACTTGCTTGAGAAAAAAGCATTGGCCATCGCAGAGAAAGAAAAAGTCTGGTTGTTTGATCGGATTGTGAATGCGGGCGCGAATGCAAGCCGGTTTGAAATACAGGTGGGGGACGCCTTGGATGACTGGACAAATGAGGAACTGGTTGCCCGCTTTGTGTCGCTGGTAGAGTAGGACGTACACCGCCTGATGGCAGGCTATTCACTATTGTTTGCTCTGGGGTAGTTTTTATTTCTATTTTTACCTGGACACAGTGTTCACGCTGGACGCGGTGCAGAGCGCAGAGTAATGTCGGGCCATGACATCCAGTATGATATTTTTGACCTTATCGCTTCTTGGGACTGCTGTATTTGCAATCAGCGGAGCGCTGCAGGCTATGCGGCGGGAAATGGATATTGTTGGTGTGGCCTTCATCGCCTGTGTAACAGGTGTTGGCGGCGGTACGATGCGAGATCTTTTGTTGGGGGCAACGCCTGTTGGCTGGGTGACAAAACCCACTGATATTTTTATTTGTATTGGAGCCGCCATTATTACGGTACTTCTGTCGAGGTTTCTTGTCGGGAAGCGTTTGTCGCTTCTGATCTGGGCAGATGCTGTGGGGCTTGCCTTGTTCGCAGTTCTCGGTGCATCGAAGGCTGTTGATTACGGCGCACACCCGTTCATTGCAGTCTTGTTTGGTGCCATGAGCGCAACCTTTGGCGGGATTGTGCGGGATATTATCTGCAACGAAATTCCCGTGTTGTTCCATAAGGAAATATATATCACGGCGGCGCTTGTCGGCGCGGGTACCTTTGTTTTGATGCCAGAGACACTGGAAGCGTCCACGCGTATATTGATTGCAGTGCTGCTTGCCTTTAGTGTGCGCGCCCTTGCTATTCGCTATAACTGGTCATTACGGGCGTCCTGACAAACCATTTGCGCCAAACTTGGCCGACATATTTTATCATATCTTTTCACTATTGAAGTAACAGCTAAACGAAGGAAGCTCTTGCAGCACTTCCATCTGAGTGATTAATCTGGTAGCGGGGTATTCACGGTGATGCGAGCAGGGTTATGGAGCTTTCCAGTTATCTCTTATTTACCTTCAGTGCACTGGGGGCGCTGAATGCGATACTTTTAGCGCTATGGCTGTTTTGTCGTAGCGACGGCAACTTTGCGCGGAAATTTCTGGCAGGCATGCTGATTGCGCTCGGCTTTCGTATTTTCAAATCGGTGCTGTTTTATTTTGACCCGGACCTTTCTCGCGTTTGGTTGCAGGTCGGGCTGTCCGCCTGCTATTTGATCGGTCCTTTTTTATATTCCTATATAATGTCGGTGCAGCATCAGTCGCCGGAACAGTGGCGCGGATGGCGTATGCACCTATCCATTCATTTGGCCCTTGTGCTGATTGTGGGTATTGTTTGGCCCTATCAAACATACCCGGACCTATGGGGTGGCTTGATATATAAGGTCGTTAATATTGTCTGGTTGATCTATTTGGTGCTTGCCTCCCAGCGCATGTACGGTGTGGTCAGGGCGTATTTAGGTAACAGGACCTGGACATCAGCAGATGAACAAATTGCATTGGCTACCCTTTTGGGCAACTGGCTGATCTGGACCGCCTTTTTCACGGCGTCCTATACGTCCTATATCATGGGGGCGCTGAGCTTTTCACTGGTGCTAGTGTTGACCCTGTTATGTTTCCTGGTCTCCAGGCAGCCCAAACAGACATTAGGGCAAGGCACGGCAGCTTCTGCTTTGTCTGCGGATGAAGCGGCTGACATTGAGGCAAGATTACAGGCGTTGGAGAAAGACACTGACTTTTTCCTCATGCCCACCATCAGTTTGACGGTGGTCGCCAAAAAACTTGGACTGCCTTCAGCGACAGTATCGCGTTTTCTGAATAAACACCGGCAGACATCTTTTAATGATTTTATAAATGCACACCGGATTGGGCGGGCTTGCGACATGCTGCATCGCCAACCTGCCCAGAACATTGAAACTATCGCAGAAGCGTGTGGCTATAATTCGCTGTCTACATTCTATACTGCGTTTAAAAAGCACAAAGGGATGACCCCGGCCGCGTTCCGGGAAACAGGCCCTTCCTGACTACGAAATCATAAAACCGTAGTCCGAAAATCCTCCGCCGTATGGTCGGCAAACGTTGCTATGGGCACTGTCTGCGCGAACGACATGCGACAGGAGGAATTAATCATGACGTTACAAAAAATCTGGATGGTGGCCATAACGGCGCTGGCATTTCTATCACCGGCGATCAGTGCAAGTGATGACCGGGCAGCGATCCGCGAAACTTTGATCGACTATATCGAAGGCACTGCAACCTATCAGCCTGACCGGGTCAAAGATGCCTTTCACCCCGAGGCAACCCTGTATCTGGCGCGTGATGACAAGCCAGTTTGGCTGGTGGCACCAGAGGACTATGCATCCTGGTTTAGCTCGCGCACAGGTGACAGCCGCCGGGTGGGGGATGTGATCTCAATTGATATCGAGAATGATATTGCAACGGCCAAGGCATCGATTAGCGTATTTCCGCAGGGAACACAGTATATTGATATGTTCCTGTTGAAGAAGATTGAGGGCGACTGGAAAATCATCAGTAAGTCAGCGACAGCTTTGGAAGGCACTATTCCTGACAGGCGGGTCTTGTTCATCATGTCCAATGCGGATTATCACGGCGATACTAACCGCCCGACCGGCGTCAGCTTTGCCGAGATAGTGAAGGCTTATGATGTTTTCCGAAAGGCAGGTTACGCTGTTGATTTCGTAACGCCTACGGGGGGTGCCATTCCGCTGGCCTACATCAATACATCAGAGACAATTCAAAAAGACTATTTGTACGACAAAGATTTGATGGCGCGTCTGTCCGATACAGCGTCCCCCGATCAAATTGACGCGGGTAAATATCAGGCAGTGCACTATGTTGGTGGCGGGAACGCTATGTACGGGGTGGCTGATAATGCGCACATTCAAAAGATTGCCATGCATGTTTACGAACAGAATAAGGGCATCATATCCTCGGTCTGTCACGGTACGGCTGGTATTGCCTTTCTAAAGGAAAAGGATGGTTCGTATCTTGTATCCGGCAAGCGTGTTAGTGGCTACCCTGATGCATTTGAACGGCAAGACGCAGAATATTATTTGGCGTTTCCATTTAAGATTACTGAAACCATCAGCGCCCACGGCGGCGATTTTCGCCATGCAGAAAGAAATGTCCCCCATGTAGAGATTGATGGGCGTCTTATCACAGGACAAAATCACCTGTCATCGGCAGCCGTTGCACAGGCCATTATTGACCAGCTTGATAAAGGCACAAATTAAGAGGCAGTTCCCGCATCACCAGTATGGTGACGGGACTGCCTTATAGGGTGCTTATTAGGATGTCCGGACAAGATATCTCTTCCAAAAGGGAGTGTCCGGACACGAAAAGTCTGGAGATACGCCCCGGTCTTCGTAACAAGACATTTCCCAATAAATAACTATGCGAGGACTCTATGAAAACGTCGAAAGTTTATCTTTTTACCTGTGCCCTTTTGGCGGGTGTTTTACCACAGAGCGCGGACGAAGGCCTAAGTATTGAGGACATCTGTAGCCGGCCCGGCTTTGAATGTCTGGAAAGCGAAGCCGGGACCGTGATCGGCAAAGCAGGGGCAACCGCTTCCTATGCCCACAGTATTGATGAGGCTGCTGCCGCGTTTGAGAGATATTTTGGCAAAAAAGCTCCCAAGGCTGCGCTGGTTCTTGGAGAGGTGCGGGACGCTGAAGTTCGCACTAACTTACTAAGATTGTTTCCGGTTGTCCTGCCCTGGATGACCCTTGATGACCGCCGCGCGATGGTTGAACGCAGTGTGCGGGCACAAGTGCAAGCGTCACGCCCTGACTTAAAGGATGAAGCTTTGGAAAAGGTCGTGGCCCAGTCGGTGGAGGCAAGCCTGAATGCACGTGGCAGACAGGATGATGATCTTCATCATGGAATTTTGGCCCATGAATTGGGACATATGTTTTTCATGCGCAGCTATTACCCGGACCAGAATGCCAACCTTTTGCAGGCGGGGGATGGGCCACCAGCCTTGCCAAGTGAATATGGAAGTCCTGCGCCTGACTGGATGGATGAAATGTCTGCAGTCCTTCTGGAGAATGCTGTATTGACTGAAAGCAGATACGGACGGATGACGGGTATAAAGACGCAGAATGACTTTACACAGATTTGGTCCTTTGAAGAGTATTTAACCATGGGACACCCAGCTTTGGCCGAGGCAAGGAAAGTCATGGAAGCGCGTCGTCAATCTGCAGATGCAGGAGGCATGGGCGGTGTTGTTATCCTAAACCAGTCGGACATGGCACCGCCGGAGGAAGGCCCAGCCCCTGTAATGTTTTATTCCCAGTCTCGTGCGTTTGCAGACTATATGATTGAAACAACGGGCAATGTCCAAATTTTTGCAGAAGTTGCTGCCGCGATAACGCAAGGGAAGACAGTCAATGAGTGGCTGGACCTGAAGGGAGAGGAGCTTGGGTTGCCATCAACAATTGATGCGCTAGAAAAGGGCTTTCAGCAATGGTTCATCGCTCGCGAAAGAAGTGGGCGTTAGTTTTGTCTGGGGCCTTCCGCCGCGAGGGCCCCTAATATTTGTTCAAGTTGAGCCATCTCGTCAGGGGAAAGGTCCTGAGAGAGACCGTGCTCCTTCATATAAGCCGCTCTTTCCTCTGCGGATAAATCAGATGGGATAAGAACAATTTTTTGTTCGGGCAGGGTACTGTGAGCGTTGCGTGCAAGTTTATCAGGTTCAGCCTGCATCTGTACGGAAAAGCGTGTAATGGCATCAAGCTCGTTCTGATCAAGCATGCGGTCCCCGTTTTTGTCCCCTCTGTCGATCAGCCATGTTAAGGAAGGTTCGTCAGAAGGCTTGGTTCCTTCCAGATCTGAAACTGATAAATACTGATCACCGTTTTTGTCAAAGTGCTGCATCACAAGTTGTGAAACTGGCGTCAGCTGTGGGACTTGCTTGGTCTGATATCCCCACATAAGAAGTGCAGCGCCAAAAATAACACCAAGGATACCAACCACAGGGAAAAGATATTTTGGACGCTGTTGCTTTGGGTCGAGCGAGGCACTGATAAAGTCTCTGATGGCGTGGCTGGCTGTGACCCCGGCTGCCTGACAGGCGTCCATAAACGCAGTCTTCTCGCTATGAGATACCCGGACTTCGATCGTTTCGCTTTTCTTTTCAGCCTGCTTTTTCATGTGCTTTATGTATCAAAGTGTGGTGCAGCTCTCAAGCGTCTTGGGAAATCGTGTCACCGCGTATTCCTGGCATTAAACAGATGCAAAAATCATAAAGGCTACAAAACTAATCGTCTGTGTAGATATATGTGATCATATAGTTCAATTTCTCCGATAAGTGCAGCGGTGGTATAACTCTTCGGGCTGATAGGGAGATCAGTTTGGTCCAAATTACTGTCATGACTGTCAGGGCATGTGCAAATGTGGCTGGTATAGTACGCACAAAATGCCCGGATACTCTGACTTTTATGCTCCCAGGTGAAACAAGTGCGGGATTTTTAGGGTCCCGATAACCTACAGGAGAAAGTCTTATGAAAAAGCGTACTTTGCCTTTTGTCGCCGTGTTGGCAATGGGTATTTCAACCCTGGCTTTGTCGCCTGCTGCGACGGCAGAAAAACCAGTTCCTGAAAGGAAAGGGTCTATGTCCAGCACAACAGTTTCCAACGATTACTGGTGGCCAAACCGTCTTGACCTGACACCACTACGGCTGAATTCACCGAAATCTGATCCGATGGGACCAGGCTTTGACTATGCGAAAGAGTTTGAGAGCCTTGACCTGGATGCTGTGAAAAAAGACCTGGAAGAGCTTATGACGACGTCACAGGACTGGTGGCCAGCGGATTATGGTCATTACGGTCCTCTCTTTATTCGTATGGCGTGGCACAGCGCCGGTACCTACCGGATCAGTGATGGTCGTGGTGGCGCAGACGGCGGGATGCAGCGTTTCGCGCCTCTCAATAGCTGGCCGGATAATGCCAACCTTGACAAAGCACGTCGCCTTTTATGGCCGATTAAGCAGAAGTACGGCGCGAAAATTTCCTGGGCTGACCTGATGGTACTTGCAGGGACGGTTGCGATGGAATCCATGGGTTTCAAGACCCTTGGTTTTGCCGGTGGCCGTGTCGATGAGTGGGAGCCTGAAGAAGTATATTGGGGCCCCGAGGGCGAATGGCTGGGTGATAAACGTCACAGTGGGGACCGCGACCTGGAACGTCCGCTTGGTGCAACGCAGATGGGCCTTATCTACGTCAATCCTGAAGGCCCGAACGGTAATCCTGATCCGCTTCTTGCGGCACATGACATACGTCGCACCTTTGGCCGGATGGCAATGAATGACGAAGAAACAGTGGCCCTGATTGCAGGCGGTCACACGTTTGGTAAAACGCACGGTGCGGCAAACCCTGGCAAATATGTTGGCGCAGAACCTGAAGCTGCGGACATGTCAGAGCAGGGTCTAGGCTGGAAAAACAGCTACAAAAGCGGCAAAGGCGGTGACACCATCACAAGCGGTCTGGAAGGTGCGTGGACGGTAAGCCCTGCCCAGTGGACGCACAATTTCCTCGAAAACCTGTTTATGTTTGATTGGGTGAAGACTAAAAGCCCGGCGGGTGCAACCCAGTGGATTCCGTCTGATGAGAGTGCGGCACAAATGGTGCCTGATGCCCATGACCCGGATAAATTCCATGCTCCCATCATGTTGACAACAGACCTGTCGCTGAAATTTGATCCAGAGTACCGGAAAATTTCCAAGCGTTTTCTGGATAATCCAGAAGAGTTTGAAAAGGCCTTTGCAAAGGCATGGTTCAAGCTGACGCACCGCGATATGGGGCCAAAGTCCCGCTATCTGGGTTCCATGGTGCCTGATGAGACATTCATTTGGCAGGACCCTGTACCAGCGGTAGATCATGCGCTTGTGGACGCTGGCGATGTCGCAGACTTGAAGGCAGTAATCCTCGATAGTGGTTTGACTATCCCTGAACTGGTCCGTACTGCATGGGCGTCTGCGTCTTCTTTCCGCGGCACAGATATGCGTGGCGGTGCCAACGGTGCCCGTGTACGTCTGGCGCCTCAGAAGGAGTGGGAAGCTAATAACCCGGCAGAGCTATCCAAAGTACTGGATGTTCTGGAAGGTGTGCAGTCTGACTTTAATGATGCGCAAAAGGGTGACAAACGTATCTCCCTTGCTGACCTGATTGTTCTTGGTGGTGCGGCTGCAATTGAAAAGGCTGCCGCAGACGCAGGGTATGATGTGTCTGTACCTTTCACGCCAGGCCGGACAGACGCTTCACAGGAACAAACAGATGTAGACTCATTTGCAGTCCTGAAGTCTGATGCTGATGGTTTCCGCAATTATTTCGCTGGCGGAATAAAGCGGTCGCCCGCAGAAATGCTGATCGAAAAAGCAGCATTTCTGAACCTGACTGTGCCTGAAACAACAGTGCTTGTTGGTGGTATGCGTGCGATGAACGCGAACACTGGCGGTGTTGCCCACGGTGTCTTCACGGATACACCGGGTGCGCTGAATAACGACTTTTTTGTCAACCTTCTTGATATGTCTACCGTGTGGGCTAAATCAGAAAGTAACGAAGGTCTTTATGAAGGTCGTGACCGCGAGAGCGGCGCAGTGAAATGGACAGCAACACCCGTTGATCTGATCTTTGGCTCTAACTCTGAGCTGCGGGCAATCTCGCAGGTCTACGCTGCTGACAGTGCGAAAGAGAAATTTGTCAGTGACTTCGTGGATGCCTGGGTCAAGGTAATGAATCTGGACCGTATGTAAATAGTATCCTGGCTGGATAGGTCACACCCCTCCTGATGCCTGCCGGCCATTTGTCCAGAAATAAAAACACCCCCGGTATTGCCGGGGGTGTTTGTTTTTCAAGTCATGCTGTCTGCAGTTTTATGGGGTTGGCCCGGGGTTGCCAGACATTTCGTCTTCCATTTCAGCGAACAGACGCTGGGACCGGATGGCTTCGCCTCTACCTTCGGTGAACTTGCTGACAATGACAGCCGTTAGCGTGCTTATAATAAAGCCGGGCACCATTTCGTATAGCGTGTCTGAAAGCGGTGCACCGCCTTCACCTATTGGAGCATAAATCCAGAATAAGACAGTGACCGCACCGGCGATCATGCCGGCAATGGCGCCGTCCCGTGTCATATGCCGCCAGTGCAGGCTTAGAAGGATCAAGGGGCCAAAGGCTGCGCCGAAACCAGCCCATGCATTACTGACAAGGGACAGGATGGTGTTAGACCGGTCATAGGCAAGGGCAATAGCGACCAACGATACCAGAAGAACGGATAAACGGCCTACCAGAACCAGCTCCTTCTGAGATGCCTTTTTGCGCAGGAAAGTTTTGTAAAAATCCTCTGTCAGTGAACTTGAAGAGACAAGTAATTGGCTGGAGATGGTGCTCATGATAGCGGCGAGAATGGCAGCTAGCAGGAAGCCTGCGATATAAGGATGGAACAGGATTTCGGACAGAACAATGAAAATGGTTTCAGGGTCTTCAAGTCCCAGATCATTCTTTATCATATAGGCAAGACCAACAGTACCCGTTGCAACGGCACCAATTACTGTGATCAGCATCCAGCTCATGCCGATGTTGCGTGCCGTACTGACATCGCTTAGGGACCTGATGGCCATGAAACGGACGATGATATGAGGCTGGCCGAAATACCCAAGACCCCAGGCAAGACTGGACACAAGGCCTGCAATTGTCAGTCCTTCGACCATATTCAGCATATCTTTGTCCAGTCCGGATAAGGTATCCTGAATAGCCGGCGCACCGCCCAGATCAAAGAAGGCAACAACGGGCACAAGGACAAGCGCGACAAACATGATGCATCCCTGGACAAAGTCCGTCAGGCTGACGGCAAGAAAACCACCGAAAAGCGTATAGGCCACAACAACACCGGCCGTTGCAAACAGTCCTACTTCGTAAGTGGTGCCGAAGGATGCTTCAAAGAGTTTGCCGCCCGAGACAACGCCAGCAGACGTATAGAGAGTAAAGAATATAATTATTACTACGGATGACAAAATCCGAAGGATATGAGACGTGTCATGGAAGCGTTTTTCAAAAAAATCAGGGATGGTGATCGCATCATCCGCAATTTCAGTGTAAACGCGCAATCTAGGTGCAACATAGAGATAATTAAGAAATGCTCCGACCATCAGACCAACGGCAATCCATGCGCTACTAAGACCAGTGACATACACAGCGCCGGGCAGGCCCATAAGCATCCAGCCGCTCATGTCAGATGCGCCAGCCGACAGGGATGCAACCGCAGGGCTGAGTTGACGTCCGCCAAGCATGTATCCGGAGACATCGCTTGTGGATTTACGGTAAGCATACAGGCCGATGGCCATCATCAAGATAAAATACCCAGCAAGGGAGATCATCACTTCTGTTTGCATAAATAGTGTCCCGGTGTTTTGAAAGATTGTCCAAATTGTCTATGAAACAGGCACCCAACCACTATTGCGGGGGTGCCTGCAAGGATATTCTGAGGTAGTCCGGATTAAGAACGGGTTTGGCCCGAGCCGTGTACCTTGTATTTAAAGGTTGTCAACTGTTCAAGGCCTACAGGGCCGCGTGCATGCATTTTACCCGTTGCGATGCCAATTTCTGCACCCATGCCAAATTCACCGCCATCCGAAAATTGTGTTGATGCATTATGCATTACCACAGCAGAATCAATTTTGTTCATGAACAGATCTGCGGCTTCCTGATCTTCGGTGATGATGGCGTCTGTATGCTGGGATGACTGTTCATCAACAAACGAAATAGCTTCGTCAATATCCTCAACAATTTTGACGGACAAAATAGCATCTAGAAATTCGGTGCCAAAGTCTTCTTCGTAGGCTTCATGCACACGACTATCTGCTGAGATGGCGCCGTTATCTCCGCGAAATTCACAGTCCGGCATCGCGTCAATGATTTTGGGAAGGACCTTTGCGGCGATGGAAGCGTCGATGACCAGGCTTTCTGTCGCCCCGCAGATACCGGTTCGGCGCATTTTAGCGTTGTGGACAATGGAGACTGCCTTGTCCATATCTGCGGCACCGTGGATATAGGTATGGCAGTTGCCGTCAAGGTGTTCCAGTGTTGGTACTTCTGCCTGTTCTTTCACCAGCGAGACGAGACCTTTGCCGCCTCTCGGGATGATCAGGTCAATATATTCTGAACATTTCAGGAGATATTTAACCGCGTCTCTGTCGATGGTCTCAACCACCTGGATGCTGTCTTCCGGTAGATTGGCGGCAGCCAGTCCGGTTTTCAGACAGGAAACGATTTCAGTTGTTGAATGATAACTTTCTGACCCGCCGCGCAGAATAACGGCATTACCCGATTTCAGGCAAAGGGAACCAGCGTCAGCACCGACATTCGGACGGGATTCAAAGATCATTCCAATAACCCCGATAGGCACAGCGACACGTTCCACCCTGAGGCCATTTGGTCTGTCAAAGGACGCAAGTTGTCGACCAACGGGATCTGGAAGCTTGGCGACTTGTTCGATTGCATCTGCCATAGCTTCGACCCGTTCTGATGTCAGGGTCAGGCGGTCAATGAAAGATGCCGGTTTGCCGTCAGCGCGGGCGCTTTCCACATCCTTGGCGTTCTCAGTAATGATGCGTTTAGCATGCTTACGGATGGCACCAGCAGATTCGAGCAATGCCTGATTTTTCTGCTCGGTCGACGCTGTTGCCAGCTGTTTTGATGCTATTTTGGCTTTTTCTGCCAAGCCGTAAATATAGTCTTTAATCTCGTTTGAGAGGGCGGTCATGGATAGCTCCATTTTCTGAATTTAAATTGGGGAGGATTAGCGCAGTTCAACAGCGCGCTCGTAAGCTGCCTGGGTTGTTTGTTGCATCAACTTGTCCAGAGCTTGTTCGGTCCGTAATTGATCAAGCCCAGCCTGTGTTGTGCCGCCTTTGCTGGTAACACTGTCCCTCAGGTCACTGGCAGGGCGGCGTGTGCTTGCAGCCATTTCTGCTGCTCCCAGTACGGTTTGCAGCACTAAGGTTTGGGCATCTGTATCAGAGAATCCTAGTGCTTTTGCGCCTTCTGTGAAGCTTTCAATGAACTGAAAAACATAGCCAGGGCCACTACCGGATACCGCTGTCAGCCGGTCCAGGTGATCTTCGGACGGAACCCAGACAGACAGACCAATGTGCGCCATTAAATCTGACACTGCGTCTTTGTGGGTATCGCTGCAGTGTTCGCTTGCATACAAGCCGGTCGCGCCCTTACCGATCAAAGCTGGCAGATTAGGCATGACGCGAATGATAGGCACATCGCCGACTGCTTTGGTAAGGCTGTCCAGACTGTAACCAGCGGCGATGGAAACCATGCATCCACCATCCCTTAGACGGCCATCATAGGCAGGCATAACGTCCTCGATCATCTGGGGTTTAACCGCAATGATGATCATGTCAAATGTATCAGAGCCAAGGGACGCTGCCTGTTTAAGGCCACGAACACCACCAGGAAGATCAGTGGCGGCGGGGTCAACGACTGTAAAGATGGCATTCTTTTGTGTGGTCCAGCGTTCCAACATAGCACCGCCCATACGGCCGCAACCGACCATTAGAATATCCATCCAACAACTCCTTTTATCCGTAATAAAAAATTATTGCCTGTGTCCTGGGTGATGGTCCGGGAATAAGAAACCACAGGCACCCCACATCGGGGTTGCTGCTTAAATATTAGAATACGAAGCAATATTTCAAGGGAAAAATTAATAATTAGTCGCACCGCAGAAAGGAAAAATTTATTAAACGATTGAAATATAGTGCAAAAAACTAATTTCCGGCAAAAATAAACTGAGTAAATTTAATTATAATGCGAAATAAAACTGGTAATGCGGCGGAGGTCCGCTTATATCAGGGCCATGTTGAATAACACACCAAGGAGGATACACGTGTCTCAATCAAAGCGTATTGTAGTCAAAATCGGCTCGAGCTTATTGGCTCATAGCCAGGAATTGACGCTTCGTTACGCATTCATGCATGGGCTGTTAAGTGACATCGCAAAATTGAAGGAGCGCGGCGTAGAAGTTGTTCTCATGTCCTCCGGGGCAGTGGCTCTTGGCCTGAATGCAATTCATAAATCACCAGAGGATGCCGGCATCCTTGATAAACAGGCAGCTGCTGCATACGGGCAGCCGCTACTGTTAAACGCATATAAGCAAGTCGCGCATGAGTTCGGGTTTGATATTGCCCAAATTCTGGTGACCATCGGCGATATGGAGGAGCGGCGCCGCTTCATCAATATTAAAAATACGGTCGAGCGATTGTTTGATAATGGCATTATGCCTATCGTTAATGAGAATGACACAGTGACGACCGAGGAGCTGCGTGTTGGTGATAATGACCGTCTGGCTGCCAAGGTTGCACAGATGATCCAGGCAGACCACCTTATATTATTGACCAGCATTGATGGCCTTTATGACCGACCTCCGGGGGATGAAGGCGCCCAGTTTATCGAGAAACTGGATGATGTAAGCGAATATTTGGAAGCTGCATCAGGCACAAATGCACTGGGTAGCGGCGGTATGTATACCAAATTGCAGGCCGCAAATATGGCCCAGCATGCTGGCTGCAGTACAATTATCGCAGAAGGCATTATCGACCGCCCAATCTTGTCGGTCCTGGAAGGCAATCGCCGTCATACGGAATGTGTTGCCAAGGGGACGCCAGAGTCAGCTTGGAAAGTATGGCTGACGAACCGTTTGCAAGTGGCAGGCAGCCTGATCCTCAAGCAGGATGTTGCGGATGCGCTTACATCCAAGCTCGCTCCTATCAAACACACTGATATTATCTCCGTGGCAGATAGCTTTCAAAAGGGTGATATTCTGCATGTTTATGATGAACAAGGGCAGGAGATTGCGCGCGGGCTAACCAACTTCTCGTCGGATGAAGTGCTGCTTCTTGCGCGACACCCGGAATCGTCCACGGCAGAACTGTTAGGATATTCGGCGGTGCCGGATGTAATAACAACAAAAAATATGGTGATCTTGAAAGAAAGTCATCTTTCCTGGGATGTTCCCACAGAATCCTTACAGTCGGTCGCCTGTTAACGGGCTAGTCTGTTTTTCGGTGCCTGTATAGGCGTTACGGGCACCGATATATTCTGAAGGCTGCAGCCTTTATTTAGGGCTGACAATATCACCAAGCTCCAAGATAGGGGATGCATCCAGGCCTTCGGCATCCATCATGGCGGCAACACGTTGCAGAGAACTGATTAACATTGAACGTTCCCAATCCTCTAGCTTTCGGAACTGGCGCAGAAAACCAGCCTGAAGCAGTTCGGGCGATTCTTCCAGGCGTCTCATGCCATCAGATGTCAGGCAGGCGTGAACAACCCGTTTATCTTTTTCGCTTGGCTCGCGCCTTACCAGTCCAGCCTTTTCCAGGCGGTCCAGAATTGATGTAATTGTTGCCTGACTAAGCGCAACTTCGCGTGCGACGGCACTAGGTGGTATTCTGCCTTGCTTGCGGATGGCGTGCATGACAACCAGTTGCGGTGCCGTCAGTCCCGTTTGTTTCACCAATTGCTTGGACTGAAGATCAATCGCGCGGGTTATGCGGCGAATAGAAATCAAAATGTCATCATAGTCGGTCATTATCGTGTTTAGTATCCGTAAAGGTATGCCCTGGTTTCAAGATATGCAGATCTCGAAGAGTTCATAAATGTTTTTGCAGTGTTTCTGTACCCATGTGTTTGAACCTAGCTGATTTTACCCACAAGAGAAAGACTGGAAGCTTTGCAGTCTCATAATTTTCTTATAGAAATACGGTAGCAATTTCCGTCTGGTGTTTCTGCCAGATCCTTACAGGGGAGAGAGCAGTGAACCCACAATCAGCCTACCAAGAAAAACTGACGAGCCCGGTTGATGCCGCGTCAGTTATCAAGGATCGTTCCAATGTTATTTTGGGGATGGGGGTTGCCATGCCGCCAGCGTTGATGAGAGCGCTTGCAGACAGGGCATATGCAGGGTCCTTTAGCAGTTTGAATGTATATTATATGCATGCTTCCCATGATGCTATGGAAACACTCCTTGTCGAAGACCTGATGGATGTGATCCGGCCCAAGCCACTGTTTATGAGTAGCCATGACAGGGCGCTTGCTGCAAAGGGGCGCAACGTGGGAAAATCGTATGTGGACTTTGTGCCGTCTGCCTTTCACCAGGCGGGGCGTTTACTGACCGAAAGTATCAGCCCGGACTATTTTCTGGTTACCGTCAGCCCAATGGATAAGCACGGATATTTTTCACTAGGCACTAATCCTGACTACGGCGCGACGGTTGTACGCAAGGCCAAACATGTCATCGTTGAGGTAAACCCCAATATGCCGCGGGTATTTGGGGAATGTCTTCTTCATGTCAGTGATGTGGATGCCGTGGTAGAGCATACGGCCGATTTGATGGAAACCGTTGGTAAGCCGCCCAGTAAAACTGACAAAGCAATTGCGGACTTGATAGCCTCGGAAATTCCGGATGGTGCTACGCTGCAAATGGGGGTTGGCGGGGTGCCGGCAGCCGTTCTGTCAAATCTGGAAAACCATAAGGACCTTGGTCTGCACTCAGAGCTGTTTTCACCGCCGATGGTTGACCTGATCAAGAAAGGGGTTCTGACTGGGGCGGAAAAATCAATTCTGCCGTATAAGCATGTCTTTACGCTGGCACTGGGGGACCGTGCCATGTTCGATTTTATGGACGATAACCCATCAATTGTTGGGTATCCGGTGTCGTGGGTAAACGCGCCGAGTGTTATTCGAAAAAATCGTAATATGATCAGTGTAAATGCTGCGATTGAAGTGGACCTGACCGGGCAAATCAACAGTGAGCAGCTTGACGGCAGACCATTTTCAGGAACAGGCGGACAATTGGATTTTGTGCGCGGCGCTTATGACGGCAAAAACGGAAAAAGCTTTATTGCCCTGCACTCTACGGCCAAAGGCGGCACTATCAGTAAGATAGTGCCCCGACTGAAAGGTGGGGCAGTTACAGATCCGCGGATGGACACCCACTATGTTGTGACCGAACATGGTATGGCCAATATGAAAGGACTATCCTTGCGCGACAGGGCGCAGGCACTGATCAGTCTTGCGGCGCCAGAGTTTCGGGAGGATTTATCGCGCGAAGCCAATGAAATGGGCCTGATTTAAGCTATCTATCTGAATGCCGGCCAGCAGTTGCGGCTTTAGCCTGATTAAGGATCAAGGCGTGATGTCGGTTGGGTAGAAGAGACGAAAGTCATTGTCATACCTTTCGCGTACTTTTGTTATCAGATAGTCGTTATACAGGTCACGTGGTTTTGGTCTATCAGCTTGCTGGTGAATGGTCCGTATGTTTGGTAGGTGGTGTCCAGATTTGCCAGAAATTGTCGCCTGCAGATGCGCCCAGTCTTTATCCATTGTCTCGGTTTTGCCGATAAAATCGCAGGTGCTTTTTCCTTTGACAGTCAGCATAGAGGCCTGAGACTTGAAATGCACGTCTGCAACTTCGTCTGGAATGGTTGCAATATGGTCAACAAAGTCACGGAACGTCATTTCAGGCGTGAAGCCGCTATCCCGAAAAGAATTGATTAAACCGTACTTCCTTCGTTTGACAATTTTTTCATGATAGCAGGACACCGTCTGGCTGTATGGGTTTCGTACAAAAGAAAATATGAACGCATCAGGATGCTTT
The DNA here is from genome assembly GCF_014656395.1 of Kordiimonas sediminis. Lineage (GTDB taxonomy): Bacteria > Pseudomonadota > Alphaproteobacteria > Sphingomonadales > Kordiimonadaceae > Kordiimonas_A > Kordiimonas_A sediminis. The sequence goes on along the minus strand of NZ_BNCI01000001.1, from coordinate 107,324 downwards.
TGTTTTAGCGCACCATAAGACATCATATCGGCAAGACCACTAGGATGTTGATACCAGAAACGGTCTCGTCTTCCACCATCAATCGTGGCCTCGTGGCCAAAAAGAAAGTCATGCAAAGCATGCTTTACCGATGAATTGGCGGCTTTTGGAATCCGGGCGTAGGCGATATTATGATGTGGAAGCACCAGATAATGACGCTCCTGCTTCTTCGGCCTTTTGGAGGCAAATAGCTTGCGGACTAAAGTCTGAGTAACCAATCCTGGTTTCCTTGTTCAGTGAAATGCGCGGAAAAATACTTAAAGGTGTAAATTTATATACTCTTAGTATGATTGCTATTGATTGGTCAATTCACAATTTATTGGTGATGGCAGTAAGTGGATTTCTGGGTGGCAAGCGCAAAAAACCCTGCCCAGAAGGGCAGGGGGAATTGGTGTTAAATTGAAGAAGCGATTGCCAGCGATGGGCAGGCTTATTCGTCGAAGCTTAGGACGACTTTATCACTGACTGCATACGACTGGCATGTCAGTACATAGCCGGCTGCCACTTCTTCCGGCTCCAGTCCCTGATTGAGGACCATTTCCACATCGCCTTCAAGTACTTTCGCGCGGCAGGTACAGCAAACACCGCCTTTACAGGCAAAAGGTACATCCAGATCGCCTTCAATCGCAGCATCAAGAATGGCGACACTGTGCGATGAGGTGATCGAGAATTCGTCGCCGTCGATAACCAGTGTCATTTCAGCTTCGCCTTCTACTTCGGCGGCCCTGCCTGGTGCCACAGCCTGCTGGCCTTCGCTCAGGAATTTCTCGCTATGAATTTGTTTGTCAGTAAAGCCACTGGACTTCAGTCCTTCAATAACGCCATCAATCATGGCGTCGGGGCCGCATACAAAGGCGTGATCAATCTTGTCGGCGCTGATGATGCGTTTAAAGATTTCCTGAGTTTTATTGCAGTCCAGACGACCATTGAAAAATTCCATTTCAAGATCTTCCTGACTGAGGAAATGCCAATAGCTAAAACGGTCGGTAAAGCGGTTTTTCAGATCGGAAATCTCGCTTCTGAAGATGGTCGACCGGCCTGTGCGGTTGCCGTAAAACAACAGGAAGCGTGCGTTTGGCTCAGTCTGGAGGGTTGTTTTGATGATCGACATCAAGGGCGTTATACCACTACCCGCTGCAAAGGCGGCATAGGTGCGGGATGACGTGTCATCCAGATCAACATAAAAATGGCCTGTCGGCGTCATAACATCGATTTTGTCACCAACCGCAAGATTTGCATTGGCATAAGTTGAAAATCGACCGTTTTCCACTTCTCGGATGGCGACGGTTAGTTTGCATTCTCCAACACTGCTGCAAATGGAATAGGAACGGCGAAGCTCTTCACCGTTCAGATCTTTGATCAGCGTCAGATGCTGGCCTTGTTTATACTGGTATGCGTCGCGCAGGCCTTCTGGAACGTCAAAGGTAACGACGATTGTTTCCGGTGTGTTTTTCTCGACACCGGAAACGGTAAGTTCGTGATGTTGATGCATAGTTGCTTCCCATTAAATACACTTAAAATACTCAAACGGTTCAAGGCAGGAGGTGCATCGATACATTGCCTTGCACGCGGTTGAGCCGAACTCACTTACTTGTTCGGTTTGTGTGGAATCGCACCGTGGACAGTGAACTACCGGGCTGATGCCCAGAAGCGCAGCCTTGCCAGTGGCTGCTTCGCCCACGGGTGGTGCGATGCCATATTCTTTCAGTTTCTTTCGCCCGTCTTCGGTGATCCAGTCGGTTGTCCATGTAGGGCTAAGAACTGTTTTGATTGTAACATCTTCATGGCCAGATGAAACAACCGCTGCCTTGATGATTTCGCTGATCAGGTCAGTAGCCGGACAGCCACTGTATGTCGGTGTCACATCAATCACGACTTTGCCGCCATCAGACAGTTTGACATCTCGAATGATACCAAGGTCAGTAACTGACAAGGCAGGAACCTCTGGATCCAGTACTGTATCCAGAGTGTTCCATATTTCCATTGTCTCAGCCGTGCGTGTCATTACCAGGTTGCACCCTGTGCTGTTGGGTAGGCACGCTGCAGGAACTGCATTTCTGCAAGAATGTGGCCAAGATGCTCGGTATGATGACCATCATGGCGGCTGCCAATCACACGCTTTCCTGCAGTGTCAGCCATTGTAATGTCGGCTTCTGCAAGGATCGCGCTGATGACTTCGGTCCATTCTGCTTCGATGTCCTTCGAAGCAACAGCAATGCCCTTGTCGGCCAGTTCCTGTTCCCACGCAGTTGTTTCAAACAGTTCAGGCACAAAACGCCACAGAGTATCAAACCCTTTTTGCAGACGGCGATTGCTTTCATCGGTACCCAGACCAAGGCGCATTGTCCACTCAGTCGCAAAACGGCGGTGATAGGTTACCTCTTTCAGTGCCTTTTTCGCGATCTCCGCAATCCGTTCATCAGAAGAATTTACCAGACGCTCATAGCGGATATACTGGTAAACGCTGAACATCAGCATACGGGCAGTAGACAGACCCCAGTCAGTGTTAGGCTGTTCAGTAAGCCAGTGACAGCGGAAGTCATGTGTATCCCGCAGATACGCCAAGTCATCGGACGATTTACCTTCGCCCTGCAGTTCGGCGGCATAGGACAGCCACAGATCAGCCTGACCAATCAGATCAAGTGCAAGGTTAGACGCAGCAATATCCAGTTCCAGATTTGGTCCTTTGGATAGCCATTCGCTCCAGCGGTGTCCCAGGATCAGCGCATCATCGCCAAGTCCCAGAACATATTGGAAATGGGGGTTGTCCCCGTTTGTATAGATGCTTGTCATCCGTTGGCTCCTTACATTTTGCCGACTTCTTTAGGGATGTCGTAGAATGTAGGGTGGCGGTACACTTTGTCCTGAGCAGGGCCAAAGAGCGCATCGCCTTCTGCCGGGTCAGATGCCACAATTTCCTTGGCTGGAATAACCCAGATGCTCTCGCCTTCGCTTCTGCGTGTGTACAGATCACGGGCGTTTTCAATTGCCATGCGGCCATCAGCTGCATGCACACTACCTACGTGTTTGTGAGACAGTCCGCGCTTGGAGCGGATGAATACTTCGTAAAGATCCCAATCGTTTTGCATAGATTTATCCTTCCCTCGTTATGCAGCTTTAGACTTTGCGCGTTGCTTCTCGGCATATGCAGCCGCCGCTTCGCGAACCCATGCACCGTCTTCCAGTGCCTCATTGCGCGCGTTCATACGGTCATCATTGGAAATGCCGTTTCCTTTAACAACGTCCCAGAATTCATCCCAGTCCAGCTCGCCAAAGTCATAGTGGCCAGTTTCTTCATTCCATTTGATCTGCTCAGGAATCTTCAGGCCAAGGAATTCGGCTTGCGGAATTGTGGCGTCAACAAAACGCTGGCGCAGCTCATCATTGGAGAATCGTTTGATCTTCCATGCCATATTTTGGCTTGAATGCGCACTGTCGCTGTCTGGTGGGCCAAACATCATCAAGGCAGGCCAGAACAGGCGGTCGAAGGCGTCCTGCACCATTTTCTTCTGTTCGTCTGTGCCTTTCATCATCTCCAGCAGCGCTTCATAGCCCTGACGCTGGTGGAAGCTTTCTTCCTTACAGACGCGGGTCATGGCGCGGGCATAGGGGCCGTACGAACAACGACAAAGCGGAATTTGGTTGGTAATTGCAGCACCGTCCACAAGCCAGCCAACGGCACCGACATCTGCCCAGTTCATTGTTGGGTAATTGAAGATAGTGGAATATTTGGCTTCGCCCGCGTGCAGCTGGCGTACCAGTTCTTCCCGTGAAACGCCCAGCGTTTCAGCAGCACTGTAAAGATACAAGCCGTGCCCGGCCTCGTCCTGAATTTTAGCGATCAGGATAAGTTTTCTTTTGAGGGTAGGCGCACGAGTTACCCAGTTGCCCTCAGGATGCATGCCCACGATTTCAGAGTGCGCATGCTGCGACATCTGGCGGATCAGGGTTTTGCGGTAGCCTTCCGGCATCCAGTCTTTTGGTTCAATGAACTCATCGCGGTCGATGCGGGCCTGAAATTCAGCCATGCCTTCTTCTGCAACCTTAATCTCGTCCTTTGCAGCTTTGGCTTTCTCTTCCGCAGTCCGTAAGTCGGTCGTATACATTGTCACTCCCCTTTGAATGCGTGATGCATGTTTATACAATTAACTGACCATTCGGTCAATTAATTAATTCGATTATTTATTCCTCAGGTCATGGACCCGCTTTGCCTTGCCTTCAGACCGCGGGATAGCGTTTGGTTCCTTGATAACCACAGTCGAGGAAACGCCGATTGTAGCTTTGATAGCGTGGGCCAGTTGCTGGCTCGCGGCAATCCGGGTATTTTCATCGGCAGCATGCTCAGCGGCTTCACCGACGACGGTTAAGGTATCCATTGGACCTTCCCGGCGGATCTCGCAGTAATAATGTGGCACAAGGCGCGAATCTTTCAGGATCAGGTCTTCGATCTGCATCGGGAAGACATTTACACCGCGAATAATCATCATATCGTCCGATCGACCTGTGATTTTCGCCATCCGACGCATAGAACAGGCTGTTGGCGGCAACAGACGGGTCAGGTCACGGGTGCGGTACCGAATGATTGGGAAGGCTTCCTTGGTAAGGGAGGTGAAAACAAGCTCGCCTTCTTCGCCGTCCGGCAGGACTTCACCTGTCTCCGGGTTGATAATCTCAGGATAGAAATGATCCTCCCAAATAGTAGGGCCGTCTTTTGTTGAGGCAAATTCCTGACCTACGCCCGGTCCGATAACTTCAGAGAGACCATAAATGTCAACAGCATCAAGATCGAAAGTTTCTTCGATTTCGCGGCGCATTTCCTCGGTCCACGGCTCTGCACCGTGAATAGCGATGCGCAGCGATGTATCGCGCGGGTCGATCCCGGCTTTGCGGAAACCGTCAGCCAGTGCAAGCATATAGCTTGGTGTTACCATGATAATGGTGGGTTTGAAATCCATGATCAAATCCACCTGTCGGGCAGTAGCCCCGCCAGACATAGGGATCACGTTACAGCCAGCACGTTCGGCACCGTAATGGGCGCCCAGACCGCCTGTGAAAAGGCCGTATCCGTACGCAACATGCACAGTATCGCTTGAATTTCCGCCTGCCGCCCGGATAGAACGGGCTACAACATCAGCCCACATATCAATATCGCGTTTGGTATAGGTAACCACAGTTGCCTGCCCGGTGGTGCCGGACGAAGCATGGGTACGCACAACATCTTCCATTGGAACTGCTGTCAGGCCGTAAGGATAGTTGTTGCGCATGTCCTGTTTGGTAAGAAAAGGAAACTTGGCAAGATCATCAAGGGACTGAAGGTCGTCTGGTGTGACGCCAGCTTCTTTAAATGTAGCGCGGTAGTGTGCAACATTATCGTAGGCATGCCGGATTGATTTCTGCATCCGGTGAAGCTGGATTTCTTTCAGTCGGTCACGATCTATATGGATGATCGTGTCATCAAAATGTACATGCATTGCAAGTTTCCTTATTCAGACTATCCCTTAAACGCGTTCAATGATCATGGCGATACCTTGACCAACCCCAATGCACATGGTGCAAAGTGCATATTTGCCGTCCCGGCGTTCTAGCTCGCGCGCGGCGGTCCAGACCAGACGCGCACCGCTCATGCCAAGTGGGTGACCAATTGCAATGGCACCACCGTTCGGGTTAACCCGGCTGTCATCATCGGCCAGACCCAGATCACGTGTTACTGCTAGGCCCTGTGCTGCGAACGCTTCGTTCAGTTCGATAACGTCAATGTCACTAAGGGCAATACCCGTGCGTTCCAGAACCAGTTTGGAGGCAGGCGCTGGACCAAATCCCATAATGCGGGGCGGTAGTCCGGCAACTGCTGTACCAACAATCCGTGCCTTTGGTGTCAGGCCGTATTTTCTAGCTGCATCAGCTGAGGCAACAATCACCGCACATGCTCCGTCATTGACGCCTGATGCGTTACCCGCTGTTACTGTGCCGTTTTCGCGGAAGGGTGTTGGCAGTTTACCAAGACTTTCTGCCGTAGTACCAGCACGTGGATGCTCATCCTCTGTGATAGTTGCTGTTTCCTTACGGCTGACACGTACTTCAACCGGCATGATTTCTTCATCGAAGAAACCGTCTGCTTTTGCCTTTTGGTACTTTTCCTGGGAGGCAGCTGCGAAAATATCCTGATCGACACGGCTGATGGAAAACTCTTCGGCAACATTTTCTGCGGTTTCAGGCATGCTGTCGATGCCGTAGTCGGCTTTCAGCTTCTTGTTAACGAAACGCCATCCGATGGTGGTGTCATATATCTCAGCATTGCGGGAGAATGCGCTGCTGGCTTTGGGCATGACAAACGGCGCGCGGCTCATGCTTTCAACGCCGCCAGCAATCATCAGGTTGGCTTCGTCGGCTTTGATCGCACGTGCGGCCATGGAAATCGCGTCCATGCCAGACCCGCACAGGCGGTTAACCGTTGTTCCGGGTACGGGTGTACCAAGATCCGCCAGAAGGGATGCCATCCGGGCAACGTTTCTGTTGTCTTCGCCTGCCTGGTTTGCACAGCCAAGGATCAAATCCTCAATCGCGTCCGCCGTAAGGCCAGGGTTACGTTTCATTAGTTCCTTGATAGGCAGGGCAGCCAGATCATCCGCGCGAACACTTGAAAGGGCACCGCCAAACCGGCCAATCGGGGTACGAATACCGTCACAAATAAAGGCATCAGCCATGAAAACTCTCCGTTATTTTAGATCACTTAGTGATTTTGATGTCTGGTGAGACCGCCCCTTGAACAGGACAATCGTATCGTTGTTTTGGTTGGTAACGACAATGTCGTAAATAGAGGATCTTCCACTTGTATCCACCCACTGGGCTGTGGCCGTCAGTTTATCCCCTGGCATCGCTGGACGCATGAATTCTATCGAACAGCCCGATGCGACATTCAGATTGTGCCGGGTGTTGCAGGCAAGCGCAAAGGCGCTATCGGCCAGAGAAAACAGCACGCCGCCGTGGGCGGTGCCTGCAAAGTTCAGATGCTCTGGCTTCAGATCCATCGACACTGATGCTTTGCCGTCTTCGATGCTGTCTATGGTAACGCCAAGTAACCCCTCTAGCCCCCGATCGTGCCAAACAGAGGTAATCAGATCAATTGGGCAGTTGGTCGGCGTATCCGTCATCCTAGCGCCCTTTAAAGACAGGCGTGCGTTTTTCCAGAAACGCAGAAACACCTTCGCTATAATCGTCAGAAAATCCGCATTTTTGCATCAGGTCCCGCTCCATATCGAGCTGTGTATCCAGGTCATTGGAATAGGAGGCATGCAAAGCTTTTTTCGTATTCGCCAGTCCAAATGTTGGTTTTACCGCGAACCCTTCGGCCATTTCCTTTACCGTTGCAATCAGGTCATCAGCGGCCACACAGCGTGCAATCATGCCCATGCTTTCTGCTTCGTCTGCTTTGACCGGTCGTGCAGTGAAGGTCAGCTCCTTGGCTTTGGCCATGCCGATTAGTCTTGGCAGGATAAAGCTGCCACCTGCATCAGGAATCAGGCCAATATTGGAATACACCTGGATGAATTTGGCGGTGTCAGCAGCGATGACAATATCACAGGCCAGGGCAATGTTGGCCCCAGCGCCAGCTGCGACGCCGTTTACGGCTGCAATGGTCGGAACTGACAGATTATAGAAACGGCGCAGGAAAGGATTATAGCCGTTGCCGACCGTTTCACCCAAATCAGGACGTTCACCGCCGGATACGTTCCGGTCATTCAAATCCTGACCGGGGCAGAAGGCTCTGCCTTCACCGGTTAGGACCAAGCAGCGGATAGCATCGTTGCTCTCTGTCTCGTCAAGGACCGATGTTAGTTCCTTCAACATCTGATCATTGATTGCGTTCAGCCTGTCAGGACGGTTTAGCGATACCCAGGCAACACCGTTTTCAACACGGAAAAGAATGGTTTCGTACGTCATGGTTTTCTCCCGGTATACAGTGTTACTGGACGCGTGTGTTGTGCGTCAGCAGTTCATAATTTGCGCATTCGTCACCATCTTGGTTGGTAACGGTCACATCCCAGCGGACTTCGCCGAAGTCTTCATTCATGCGGGCTGTGCGCTGCTTACAAACCAGACGAACCTTGATGGTGTCACCAGGATACACAGGCTTGGTAAACTTCAACCCTTCAAGGCCGACGTTCGCCAGAACTGGCCCCGGTGCAGGGTCGACAAACAAACCCGCTGCGAAAGACAGGAGCAAATAGCCGTGTGCCACGCGGGCACCAAAGATCGGGTTTGCGGCTGCGGCTTCTTCGTCCATGTGTGCGTAGAAGGTATCGCCGGTGAAGTTTGCAAAATGCTCAACATCTTCCAGTGTGACAGTACGCTCCTTGGTGTGGAGTGTATCGCCGATTTTAATCTCATCGAAAGTTTTGCGGAACGGGTGCGCATCCATTTCAAGCTCTTTGGAGCCGGAAACCCATTTGTTTGTTACTTTCGTCAAAACATCAGGGGAGCCCTGAATAGCGATGCGCTGCATATAATGTTTAACGGCGCGGATACCGCCCTGTTCTTCACCACCACCGGCGCGGCCTGGTCCACCATGCTTCATATGCGGCAGGGGAGAACCGTGGCCCGTGCTTTCGCCTGCACTGGTACGGTCCAGGACAACAAGGCGGCCATGATAGGCACCGATGCCCATCACAACGTCTGAGACAATCTCAGGGTCATAGGTAAACAGTGACGCAACAAGGCTACCTTCACCCATATTAGCCAGAGTGATTGCATCTTCTGTCGTGTCATACGGCATAATTGTTGATGCGGGGCCAAAGGCTTCGATGCTGTGGACCTCTGGAGTTTCGAGCGGCGCATCACAGTACAGAAGTGTAGGCTTCAGGAATGCGCCAGCCTTATAATCACCACCGGATACGTCAAATTCAGTCGTGCCGTCCAGGACTACATCACAGTATTCTTTCAGGTCATTAATACGGTTGATGACTTCTTCACGCTGGTCAAGACTGGCGAGTGGGCCCATTCTGACCCCTTCTGCGCGCGGGTCACCAACGGTGGTTTTGCCAAGACGCGCGATCAGTGCGTCTTTCACGTCTGCAACCAGATTGCGCGGTACGATTGTACGGCGAATAGCAGTACATTTCTGGCCTGCTTTGGCAGTCATCTCGCGGACAACTTCCTTGATGAAAAGATCAAACTCAGGCGAGTCCTTGGTCACATCAAGGCCAAGGATGGAGGCATTCAGGCTGTCACATTCTGCAACAAACGGGACTGCCTTCTCGGTGAAAGCTGGGTGTTTCTGCAGATAGTGGGCGGTGCTGGCAGAACCTGTGAAGGTTACAACATCCTGGCACGTCAGATGATCAAACAGATCGCCAGTCCGGCCACAGATAAGCTGTATGGCACCTTCCGGCAGGACACCGCTGTCGATCATATATTTAAAGGCTTTTTCAGTCAGATGCGCTGTAGAGGAAGCAGGCTTCACAATGGCCGGCATACCAGCAAGTAGTGTTGGCGCCAACTTTTCCATCATGCCCCATACAGGGAAGTTGAAGGCATCGATATGAACAGCAACACCCCGGCGTGGCACCATAATATGCTGGCCGAGGAATGTGCCACCTCTGGAGAGCTGCTCGACATCACCGTCGACATACCATGGCTGGTTTGGCATTTCCCGGCGACCCTTGGAGGAATAGACAAAGAAAGTAGAGATACCACCGTCTACGTCCACCCAGGTGTCAGACTTTGTTGCGCCTGTCTGGTATGATAATTCGTACAGTTCGTCTTTTGCTTTCGTCAGGGCTAACCCAACGTTCTTTAGCATTATAGCACGCTCATGGAATGTCATTTTGCGCAGTGCAGGGGCACCCACAGTGCGGCCATACTCCAGCATGGCTTTAAAATCCAGTCCATCACTTGAAACTGTAGCGATAGTTTCGCCGGTTGATGCGTCCTTGATCGGGCTTCCGTCAAGTGGGGGTGTATACCATTCACCAAGAGCGTAACTCTGCAGTTTCATGAAACTCTCCTTAAAGCAGCGTGATAGATTTTTGGGCGTGCCCATATTCTCTCCCAGAAAGGGCAGGTGGGGAGTAAAACATTAACCGACCAATCAGTCAATTAAATAATCTGATCAATTTACTGTGTATTTTGAATCGAAAATCCGTTTATATAGCTGGCAACCATCCAAGGGTGTACGGCGTATCACAGGCACGCAGCATCTTTTTGTTTCCAAGGGGGTATTATGGCTAGACCACAGGCCGAAGATTATGATGAAAGAAAGCAGTCTATTCTGGATACGGCCGCCAGAGTATTTGCTGATGGGGGCTACCACAAGGCGTCAATAAGCCAGATTGCTGATGCATGCGGCATGTCCAAGTCCTTGATTTATCATTACTTTAAATCAAAGCAGAGTATGCTGTATCACGCTATGCTGGATCATGTGATTGAATTGGACAAGCTGGCTCAGGAAGTGATGGCGATGGATATTTCAGCCGAGGAAAGGCTGAAAAAGATTATCCGTCGGTATCTGATCGTGTATGAAAATACAGTGCCTCAGCACCATCTGATGATCAATGAACTGAAGTCCCTGACCGCTGAACAAAAGGCAGAAGTCGTGGGCCTTCAAAACAGTGTTGTGCATGCATTTGCAGATTTAGCGAATGAAATATCACCCCTTCCTTTTGAAAAGCATAAGGCAAAAACGGCGATTTCCATGCTGATGCTGGGAATGGTGAACTGGACCTATATCTGGTTTAAACCGGATGGGCCTGTAAGCTCCGAGCAATTGGCAGCGATTATAACCAAGATGTTTATTGATGGTCTGAAAGGTCTGACCGAGGACGTGTTTGTTTAGCCAGACAGCTATATCAATGTTGCTACAGATAAAAGGGGAGCTATTGAGCTCCCCTAAAAGTATAATCAGACGCAGAGGGTAGGGGGAGATTATTTCGCCTGATTAATAACCTGAACCTGTGTGAACTCGTTCAGTCCTTCCTGCGCAAACTCTACGCCAATTCCAGACTGTTTTGCACCGCCAAAGGGAATGTTTGGTCCAAAGTCCAGATGGGTGTTGATCCATACAGTACCACTTTCCACCTGCAGGGCGATTTCTTTGGCTTTGGCGATGTCTTTTGACCAGACAGAGCCACCAAGGCCGACATCTACGCCATTGGCGCTGCCGATAATATCATCGCTGTCAGTGTATTTAATGACAGGCATGATGGGGCCGAACTGTTCTTCATCGACAATTTCATCGCCGTCTTTCACATCACGGACAATGGTTGGCGGAATAAAATAGCCGGGACCGTCCGGCAATTCGCCACCGGCGATAACCTTGCCAGCTTTTTTGGCGTTCTCGAGGAAGCCTTTGACTTTCTCGTACTGCATTTTGTTATTCAGCGGGCCGATTTGCGTACCCTGCTCAAGGCCGTCTCCGACAATGGCTGCCTTGGCCAGTTTTGCAAGTTCGTCACACATTTCGTCATAGATACTTTCGTGGACATAGGCACGCTTCAGCGCCAGACAAACCTGACCACAATTCATGAATGCTGCCCCGTACATTTTGGCGGCTGTTTCTGCAACATTCACATCGGGCAGGACAATGGCGGGGTCATTGCCGCCAAGTTCCAGGGTCAGTCGTTTCAGTGTATTTGCCGCCGACGCCATAACTTTTTTACCTGTCTCGGTCGAGCCAGTGAAAGAGACTTTGGCAACATCAGCATGTTGGGTCAGATAGCCGCCCAGATCATTGTCGTCATTGACGGTGTTTATGACACCCGCTGGCAGAATATCCGCGCAAATTTCAGCGAACAGGGCAGCTGTCAGTGGCGTGGTCGGGGACGGCTTGATCACGCAGCTATTACCGGCGAGAAGGGCCAGCGGAACCTTAAAAGCAATGATCAGCAAGGGAAAGTTCCAGGGTATAATGCAGGCCACAACACCGAGGGGTTTACGGTATAATTCAACACGCTTGGCATCATCGTCCTGAAGAACCTCTACAGGCAGGTCCATGGTCGCAAAATACCGGATAAAGGCTTCGGTATACATGACCTCTGCAGATGCTTCGGCGATTGGTTTGCCTTGTTCCTGTGTCAGGACGCGAGCAATTTTGTCTGCGTTGGCGTTCAGGGCATCTGCGATTTTATTCAGTGCTACCTGCCGGTCTGCGATAGCCGTTTTTGCCCAAATTTTTTGTGCGGCCTTTGCCGATGCAATAGCCTTATCAGCAAGCGCGGTGTCTGATCTGGCGATGGAGGCAAAGACCTTCTCTGTCGCCGGATTTACGACATCAAGGTTTGACGCTCCTTCGGTTGCTTTACCATCAATCCATAATTTATAGTCTGACACGTCGATCCCCTCTTCCAATTCTAATGATATTTTTAGGCTGTTTTCTGCGTATGCAGATGCAGTTCTTCTTTCATCATGTCGCGCATGACAAATTTCTGAATTTTGCCGGTTACGGTCATTGGGAATTCTTCTACAAATTTGATGTAGCGCGGCACCTTATAGTGCGCGATCTGATCACGGCAGAAGTCTTTGATTTCCTGTGTATTCGCAGACTGTCCGGGTTTCAGTTGAATCCAGGCACAGATTTCTTCGCCGTACTTGTCGTCTGGTACACCAAAAACCTGAACATCCTGTATTTTCTCATGTCTGTAGAGAAATTCTTCAATTTCCTTCGGGTATACATTTTCTCCGCCGCGGATAATCATGTCTTTGACGCGGCCCGTGATATTGACATACCCGTCTTCATCCATGGTGGCGAGATCACCGGAGTGCATCCAGCCGTCTTTATCAATGGATTCACGGGTTCTTTCTTCATCCCCCCAGTAGCCTTTCATGACGCTGTATCCGCGTGTGCAAAATTCGCCCTGTATGCCGCGTTCAACAATATTTCCGTCTTCATCAATGATTTTGACTTCAACATGGGGGTGTACGTTGCCAACGGTTGTGACACGTTTTTCAAGCGTGTCTGTGGGGTTTGATTGCATGCTGATCGGGCTGGTTTCCGTCATACCGTACCCAATTGTGACCTCTGACATATGCATCTTGCCGATGACTTTTTTCATTGTTTCAATCGGGCAGGGGGATCCTGCCATAACCCCTGTGCGCAGGGATGACAGGTCATATTGATCAAAATCAGGGTGCGACAGTTCCGCAATGAACATGGTTGGCACCCCGTACAGGCTGGTGCATTTTTCCTGTTCGACAGCCTTCAGTACTGTTTCAGGGTCATAGGCTTCACCCGGGAAAACCATGGCGGCACCAAAAGAGACGCAGCACAAGGTCCCAAGCACCATTCCAAAACAGTGATACAAAGGAACCGGGATACACATACGGTCTGCCTCGGTTAAATTCTGGCGGCGACCTGTGAAATAGCCATTATTCAGGATATTACGGTGGGACAGGGTCGCCCCTTTTGGGAAACCTGTTGTCCCGGATGTGAACTGAACATTGATGGCATCATCGGGGGAAAGACTGGCTTGTACCTCTTTCAGGTTTTGCCGCGCGGTGTCCGTTGCACGATCAGAGATGTCGCTGAATGTTAAAAAACCGTCTGGTGCCGTGTCTGCAATAACGGCGGCAATTTTCAGATGTGGCAGCTTGGCAGCCTTAAGCCTTGCTGGCACGCAGTTGCTGATCTCAGGGGCCAGACGCTGCAGCATTTCGACGTAATTGGATGTCTTGAAGGTCTGCGCAAGTACAAGCGCCTTACATTCAACCTTATTCAGAGCGTATTCAAGTTCGGAAACTCGGTAGGCAGGGTTAATGGTTACCAGGATCAAACCAGCCTTTGCTGTGGCAAACTGGGTTAAAACCCACTCGGCATTATTCGGAGACCAGATGCCTACTCGGTCACCCTTCTCAAGGCCAAGCGCGACAAAACCTGCTGCCAGTTCATCGACTTTCTGATTAAAGTCAGCATAAGACCAACGGATGCCCTGATGCAGACTAATGAGCGCATCACGGTCACCAAACTTTTCTGACGTTTGATCAAGGGCCTGACCGATCGTACAGTCCCACAGCGGTATATCGGTTTTACCTTGGGTATGGCTTAAAAGTGTCACTGGGCATCCTCTCTATACTTGTGGGCCGCTGGGTGAAACGCCCTGTGTTGTTGGCCTAATTACTGTTCAGATAGTCAATCAGTTCTGCGCGGATTTTCTCTGCTTCTTCCACATATGGTTTCTTGCGCATGTGGCCCACTTCATCCGGGGTGAATGGCTTGAAATCTGCTGGTATATGGTCTTTGTCAAATTCGAAAATTAGCCAGTTCATCACTTCTGCCGTCGCAGCGTCATCCAGCGCGGTGGTGGCAACACCCGGTACGCGCAACAGAAACTCCCGGCCGCCGGGGGCGTTCAGAAAGTTCGCAACAACACCGACCATTGACGGAGCGCCGCCTTCAGATCCTTCGCCGTTTCGGAGATGGCAGCCCTGACAATGAATGATGTAATTAATCATGGCACGGTGCGCATTCAGTGTCGGCATTTCAGCAGCGGCATGGGCCATGCTGTTTGATAGACTGTTTGTAGTGCTGTCAGATGCCGTGGCGGCAGAGCCGTTTAGTCCAAGAAGTATGCCCACGCAGGCAATCAGCGCCGATTTCACGTATGCTGTTTGTGTGTGGTATTTGCGTTGCTGCATAGGGTGCCCTTTACTCTTTAACCGAATCCCAGGCAGGCTGACGGAGCCCGTGTGTACCGCGACTGTTCATGCCTTTGTGGCGTGCCGTGATTTCCTTGACTTCCTCCGCAGTGAACGGGGCAAAGTCTTCTGGTGTCTCAGACAGGTCAGTGGCGATATAGTTTAGCGCATTTGCAATGCCGTCGTGCTTCAGGATGTTGCCCTGTGCTGGCATAATACCGCGATATGTCATGCCGTCGACCGCGATGGGCCCCATCAAACCGGCAGATATAATCATGACCAGATAGTCGCGCCCTTCCGGTGTTGCCATTAATCCTGTCAGGCGATTATCAATTGGCGGGAATGCGCCTGGGACACCTTTGCCAGTGGCTAGATGACAGGCAGCGCAGCGTTTATAGGCTTTTGCACCTGCTTCGTTCGTGCCAGATAGGGCAGACACTTCAGAGAGAGCAGACACTGGCATTGCAGAGAAAAGACCTACGACTATAGCGGCTGTGAAGCTACTGCGAACTGATGATTTCACGGACCATTTCATAGCGGTTCTGCTATTCGAGTGCCGTGCCAAGGATAACAGCCGTAGAGCACGTGTAGGACGTGCTGGCTGTGCCTAGGCACCAGTTGGTGTCATTGTTTGCCTGTGGGCGAACCATGGGGCGGTCACCTTCGTTACGGTTGCATAGACAACGTCCGCAAGCGGATTTGCCGCAACAGTCATTGTAGGAAATGATGTAATTTTTGCCGTCAGCAGGGTTTTGGCAAGTACCGATCCATGTAATGGGTGACATTTCCGTGCCCGGTGGGCAGGCGTTTTGCGTGCCGCCGCAGCAACTACAGAGAAAACCGTCAATGGCACAGTAGCGCCAATAATCACATGATGATGGGTCGCCTGGGTCCTGAATGTTGCCGGTTGTTTGCGTTGCAACCCCTGGGTAGCCATTTTCTGCAGCCCGAGCAACAGGCAGTAACGGGATGGATGCACCGCCGATCAATGTACCGCCAAGCCCCGTCAAGAAACTGCGACGTGATGTTTTCATCGCTATTTGGCGGGAGAATTTTTCCGTCAGTTGGTCAATAAATTTCACCGATTTTTCCTTCCGTACTTCCCTAATTCTGACTGGGTGCCTTACCGGCTACCCTCTTGAATACTTATTGGTGTTTAGCTTGCCGTTCTGCTTTGCATATAGTCCTGAATGGAAGCTACATCCCGCTCTTTTGCTTCAAACAAACTTTCAAGATGTTCGCGTGAATTGATCAGGCCGAGCGAGGCGATTTTGCCGTTTTCATCAATCAGCACAGCATAAGGTAGTTTGCTGACACCGAATGAGCGGCCAAGCAGTTCTGAGACAACATAATCGAAATGTTCCAGCCCACGTTCTTTGATAAAAGCGCGGTGGCTAGGTTCTGCGCCGTCGCTTGCCAGAATAACGTCCAGCCATTTTGCTTCGGCTTTTTTCATCGAACCAAGCGCGGGTAACAGTGTTTTACAAACAGGGCAATCAGGCGACAGGAAGAATAAAAGCTGGCTTTTGCCATTGCGTTCCGCGCCGCCGATAGAAACTTTGCCACCACCCAGCAGGTTTGCTGCAAGTGTCGGGGCTGTATCGCCCTTTTTTAAGTTTTGGTTCATAGACAGGGCACCTGCCGGCGCAATCCGTTCATGCAGGACACCGACTTGCCGCATCAGAGCCAGCACCATCAAAGCCAGTGCAACAATAATAACCCATGATAGGATTTGTGAAATGATCAGGGCCGTGGTCATGAAGAATGCTCCTGTTGAAAGGCAAGGGTGGCGATCAGGGCGTTAAATGCCTGATAAAGAAGAATGATCGCGGCGGATGCAAGAAGGGCGGTTACCCAGTCAAGCCATACAAGTGACCGTATGTCAGGTGTCGCAACGGCGATCAACGTGATCAATGCAAGCACCAGATTACGGTAGATAAGGGGTCTGCCAAGAGGCGTGGACTGACGACTGTTGCCCCAGTTACAGCCACAATCTGCCCCGGCATTACCGCGCAAAATAGCAACCATCATCAGGCAGGCATAGCCAAGGAACAAGGAGGCTCCAAGGAGGGCCGCAACAGGCTGATATCCAGGCAGTAGGGCTAAGACAACGACCAGTACTTCCGCGCTTGCGGCGATAGCGGCCGCAGTGGGTACAAGCGCGGCAGGCATAATTCCGTAGCCGGTTATGGCAAGCCGGAAGCTGGAAAAATGTGTAAGTTTATGCAGGGCACTACCAGCAAAGAAGATTGCCAGAAATGTTAAAACTGCGAACTGAATACCAAGGTCAATCACGACGGCACCCTTTATTCAACGGGGAATAGCTGGAATGCATGCTGGGTAGCACCGCCACCGATCGTGCGCAGAAGCTCACCGGTTTTGGCGTTAAACACATCCAGTTCAAAGTTTCCGTTGGTCACGGTCAGATACGGTGTTTCACCGCGCGTAACCGCAATTGTGATGCCCCAATTAGGTAGCGGTATGGTACGAACTTTAGTGCGTGTCTCCGGATCAAACACCCAAACCTCTGATCCACCATTTTTATGGGATCCTTCCACGCCGTCTGCATGCATCAGAATATAAAAAAGACCATCAGTGTCACCACCGTCGATCACCTGCCAACCGCCAGGGCGCCAGTTCTGGGCTTTTTCTTCCGGGGTTAAGACTGACCAGCTTTCAAGGGGCTTGGCCGTACCGTCCTTCAGTTCAATTGGCTGGATGTCGCCAAGGAATGTAGGGAAGTAGGCAACGTCATTAATCCGCGCATATTTTACAAAAAGTGGATTGTCATCAATGTCGTTGAAAGCCTCGGTGTCGTGCCGTTTCTGGAAGGCACCAGATGCATCAATTTCAAAGACGGACATGCCACCCGCAGCACATTGCATCGCGAAGTTCGTATCCCCGGTGGGATATAGTTGAGAGCACCCCGGGGTTTGGATTTCTTCGAGCAGTTTGCGTTCAACCATGTCCACAATCTGAACCGATGCGGCAGGGGTGAAATTGAAAACGAACGCAAAGCGGTCATTACCGCTCATAACAAGGTTGCTGCGGGTAGACATTGTTTGACCGCGCTTGCCGCCAGGCAGAATGATTTCATCTACCGGCGACAATGTCGCAGTATCATAGATAGCCAGTACATCAATACGGTCACCGTATGTGCCGCGGGAATAGAATGTCTGGGCACTGTATAGTTCTGGGCGGGTTGTAGATTGTGTAAAACTGGCGAACAGGGAAGCATTCATCGCGCCTTTATAGTTTCTGGTATCGGCTGCGACATCAAGGACGACAATTTTTCCGCCAACGGGCTCCACGAAATTCAGGTCCTGTGCAAAAATCCAGTCCTTGGAATATTCCGAGGGCAGGGTAACAACATTTGGCGTTGGTTCTACTGGCAGGTCATCGGCTGCAAGCGCGCCGGTACAAAAAAAACAAGCTGTTGCCACTAGTGACTTCAGTGTCGTCATGGTGATGTCTCCCCTTTAAGAAATCCCATTAATAGGACATGTGTACTAATCTTATCCATTAAAAAGATAGAGTCAAGCATCAGAAATCAGATTTCTGATGTCATAAGCGGTAAGAAACAGCGGTTTTTAAGAAAACTTATTATGCACTAAGGGGTTGAACAGAATCGTTCGTGGCATTTTTTACCAGTGACAAAAACGTAGGGACAGCAACTTTCAGGATGTGAGGGGCAAGATGCGTGCAGGATTTGTCGTCACCAATAAAGACGGTATGCCCTTCGATAGATGAAACAATGAATAATGCCAGCGCATAACAGGAGGTTTCATCAAGGGCTGGGTTCACTTCCTGTATCAATCGCGCGATAATCAGTCTGACCTGAGAATAGACATCAATCATACATTCTTTCACAACCGGATCATGGGTTGCCATAACCCACAATTCAGGGAAGAAACGTGTCGTTTCAACAGTTGCTAAATCTTCGATAATCGCCGTGATGATAGACGCAAGCTTTTCCTCTGCTGACAGATGCTCATCAACCAGGAAACGGTCCCAGTCGTCTTCATACCCCTGCAAAACACTTTCTACCAGATCATGAAGCAGGTCAGATTTACTGGAATAATAATACGACAGATTACCGACAGTCATTTTTGACCGTTCTGCGACACGCCGCATAGACAGGCGGTGGAAGCCCTCATCGATGATGAGATCGCGGGCAGCATTCAAAATTTTCAGAACGCGGTCACGTCCTTTCTTGGATGTTGCCTTATCGTGACGCCCTTGAAGGCGAAGCTTCTTCATAATCTGTGTCCTGAATATTTAAAGAATAGTCTGGATTGAGCCAGTTCAACGGGATTTAGCATCAAGTATAACGGTGGGTCAAATATCATTCGGCAGTTGCAAGTTATTGTGATCAGATTCTGTATCTTGGACTTGAGTGCGGATGTGCTATTGCGCATAGCAGGCATGCGCATACATTCGTTTTTCCGGCAGTATTTCCTGATACAGTTAAGCACCCGGTGTATGAACAGTCTAAAGTTTAAGGATGACGTGGTGCGGTTTTTATCCGTAGCTGAATAAGGAGCAGGATACGTGAGCTGGTTATATTTGGTGATTGCAGGTTTTTTGGAAATTGGCTGGCCAGTCGGTCTTAAGATAGCACAGGCTCCGGACACACGTTGGCTCGGCGTTGGTCTTGCCGTGATCTTTATGGTGGCAAGTGGCTTTTTCTTGTGGTTGGCCCAGCGCCATATACCGATGGGTACGGCATATGCAGTGTGGACAGGTATTGGTGCGGCTGGAACGTTTTTGGTTGGCGTGCTGGTGTATGGAGACCCTGCATCATTTGCCCGGTTTTTTGGCGTTGCTTTGATTGTCTCCGGTGTCGCGATGTTGAAATTCTCCTAAGGAGTGCTGTGGCGCTTCCTTTAATTCTGACACTATTTAAATGGCCAAACACGCAGTAAAAAGACTGTATGTTTGGCCGTGCGTATCTAGTCCCTAGGTTCTAGAAGTTATGCGTAACGCTCAGACGCCATGACCGTGGACGTCCGTAATATTCTTCGATCATGCCAAAGAACAGGCCGCCATTGTCAATGTTGCCCGACAGATCGAATATCTGAACGCGGTACTTCTCATTAAACAGGTTATCAACAGAGAAACGAACCTCCCAGTCTTCATCTGCATTCATCCATGCGGCTGATGCATTGAAAATTGCGTAGCCTTTTTCTGTTGATGCAGGTGACTGCAGTAACGAGAAATAGTGCTTGCTGCGATACTGGAAATCAGTTTGGACGGACATGCTGCCTTCACCGACTGCAAATTCGTAGCGCGCCAAACCGTTCAGATTCCATTTAGGTGTCTGAACAGACGTCAGGACTGCACCGGGCAAAAACGCTTCTGCGGTACCTGCTGGTGTTTCCACATCAATGGTCATGCCGGGAATGTCGGTTACTTCAGAATCGATGTAGCCAACACCTGCCATCAAATCCAGCCCCGGTGCCGGTGAGGAGAAGACCTCCAGCTCAAACCCTTTGTTTTTAGCCTGAGTGTTCAGGGTGAAAGTATCCAGCCCTACGATCGAAAAGCCCTGATAGTTCTTATAGTCGTAATAATAGGCAGCACCATTGATCCTGAGATTGCTGTCTGGGATATCCAGTTTAAAACCTGCTTCAAACGCATCCAGTTTCTCTGGCTCATAGTTCATGAATGTATCGGTGACCAGAATATCGGTTGGAAGAACAGGCGCGTTAAAGCTGCCTGATTTCACGCCGCGGTTCCAGCTAAGATATGTCAGCAAGTCAGAATTCGGCTTATAGTTCAGTTGCACACGTGCAGACCAGTTGCCGTCATCACGTTCGCCGCTATAGGGCATAACCAGATCAAACAGTTCCGTGTAATTTTCAATGGGCGCTGCTTCAGCATTATCTGTAAAGAGGACGCCGATATCACGGTATTCCATGGTTTTGTCTTCTTCGATCCAGCGGAAACCACCTGTCAGGGACAAAGTATCCGTCAGGTCATATTCAATATCCGCGAAGATGGACCAGCTTTCAGATTGCAGGCTGTATGGGTTGTAAATACCATTCAGACCACCGAATTCTTCCTGTGTTCCGCCAAACAGTGCGGGCAGGGCATCCTTGAACCAGTCACGGGCGACTGTGCCGTTGCTGTCATCAATGTCCAGATCAAGATAATAGAAACCGGTGACCCATTTCATTCTGTCCGTTGTGCCGTTCAGGCGCAGTTCCTGAGAAAACTGTTTTGAATCGGTCGTCAGGAAGAAATTGAAATAGTCAGACGGGGAAGAATCTGAGTCTTCAATATAATTTCTTTGCACTGTTTGATAATCGGTCAGACTTGTCAGGGTCATGTTGCTTGAAACATCCCATGAGATCGTTGCCGTATACCCCATAGTTTCCAGATCATTATAGCCCTGGAAGTTATAGTCGCCGGCATAGACATCCCCATCTGTATCCGTATATCCGTCGAGATTAGAGTTCGGCACTCCTGGGGTTGGTGTCGAATCCGGATAGATCGCTGTTGCATGCTCGAAGAAGCCAGTACGAATATCCTGACTGGATCCACGCACATTCAGTAGAATGTCCATCGTATCGGTCGGTTTGAAAAGAAGCTGAAGACGTCCCGCATAATCATTGACGTTATTCAGGTCCTTGTCGCTTAGACGGTTTTCAATGTAGCCACCGCCTTTATGCCCGGTAACGCTGACCCTTGCAGACAGATTTTCACTGACGGGTCCGCTGATAGCTGCCTCGCCCTTAACGCGGTTCCAGCTACCATATGACAGAGATGCATAGCCTTCAAATTCTTCGGTTGGCTTTTTAGTGATAAATTGCACCAGACCGCCTGTCGCATTACGGCCAAACAGAGTTCCTTGCGGTCCGCGAAGCACCTCGACCCGTTCCATATCAAATAGCTGGAACCCGGTTCCAGACATTTGTGATATATAGACCTCATCCACATAGATCGCTACGGGACTTTCAACATTGGTTGTGAAGTCACTGTTGGCAACGCCCCGAATAGCGACAGCATAATTTGCTTCGCCGTTGGGCTGTACCGTGCTGACACCTGGTGCCAGGGCAGTAACCTGCTGCGCGTTGGTATAGCCAAGCGCACGCATCTGATCGCCCGAAAGCGCGGTGATTGCGATACCGACATCCTGTACACTTTGGGACCGTTTCTGCGCAGTAACCTGAATTTCTTCAAGTAACATTTCCTGGGCAATCGCAGGTGCCGCAGCGACCAAAGAAAGACCGATGGCTGTTGTTGTAGAAAGAATAGATTTCAGAGAAGTCGGATAATCAGGAATGCACCTCGTAATGTTCATATTTTCCTCCAGAGTTTCCAAAATATTATTATTTTATTTTTTGTTGTGTAATACGCCCTTCTTCTAGGACGTATGTACTATATACGAAAATGATGGCGAAATGAACAAAATAGGTCATTAGTCCAATTTTATATCGCGTTTAACGGGTAAAATTGAAAAATTATATCCTGCGATAAAACGGCATTAAATTTTTGATATATTTAATATATTTTAGATATTAGGTGAAATTTAATGCAATCAATTACGTGTTTCACGCTAGTAAAAAAATCAATGGAAGGGATTAAATTTTGACATTTTTGGGCAATAATGGACGAAATTTGACCGTCTAGTATGGTAAAAGTGGATGACGCACATCATCCATTGCAGCAATTTCCTCTGCGCTGAAAGGAGGGTCATAATCATACGGGCACTGAACCTCCAGGATCAGACTGGATTTTACATTCTGGCTCAGGCTGCCAACGGTACTGGTGCAAATCAGACTAGAGATGCGCTGATCTTTTTCGGGGTTATACAGTTCAAGTAGGATGGAAGGCCGTTTGGTAAGATAGATATCACCAAGATTATCTGGCGTAGTCGACGCTTCTATGCCTACTTGTGTTGCTAGAATTTCAAGTAGGGCTTCGGCTTCTGGATCATATTCGAGAAGCAGTTCCTGTTTCAGGTTTGTCATGAATTTCTGTGCAAGTGCTGGCCAGTTCAGCAGGTAGGGGCGCCATCCCCGCTCGCTAAACGCTAAGCGGTAGATATTCATCAGGTCCGGATCATAGATGGCGTCGCCCAACCATTCCTGCCAGAAAACGACACAGGCCCTGTTCATCATTTTGATATTGCCTATCCTGTCACGGATCAGTGCAGGTGCGGCGCCTACTGTTTGCAACAACAGGCTTAGAGACTGATTTAAAAACTCACGCTCTTTGGCATCATCTTCAAGCAGATCATGCAGCGGGCGAAATCCCCCGGCGATCAACAGGTGGTTGGTGTCGCTTTTGGCAAGTTGCAGGGCGGTTGAAATGCGCAGAATCAAGTTCTGGCTGGGCCGCGTATGGCCGTTTTCCAAAAAGCTAATATGTTTGGAGGAACAATTGAGATCATATGCCAATTGTTCCTGACTGATTTTCTTGGTGGTACGCCAGAACTTTAGATATTTACCAAACGTATTGTTATCGGACGCCGACACTACACCGGCTTGCTCAGATTGTTGGTCTATATCCTGATCGTTTGTCATAGTGCCTTTAGCTAACGGCTTTGACTGCCTCTGCTATCCGGTCCACATTGTTTTTATGGGCACCGGCAAGATTGATTCTGCCAGACCCTACAATATAAACGGCATGATCGGTACGTAATTTTTCAATCTGTTCCTTGCTGAGGTCAAGGAAAGAGAACATGCCTTTGTTCTCTGTCAGATAGTCAAAGGAACCCGGCGCACCTGACGCTGTCAATGCACGGGACAACAAGGCCCGGCTAGTCTGGATGCTGCTGCAGATGTCTTTCAGTTCATTTTCCCAGTTTGTGCGCAGCTCTGGCGTTCCGAGAATATGTTCAACGATCGCCCCGCCGTGGGCAGGTGGCATGCTGTAAATGCCGCGGGCAATGGTTTTGATATGGCTTAGCGTTGCAGCCTGTTTATCTGCAGGTGTGACAGCAGCCACCATGCCGACGCGTTCGCGGTACAGTCCAAAGTTCTTGCTGCAGGACATGGCAAGCAACATTTCATCAACAGCATCTGCCATGCGGCGAATGCCGTAAGCATCTGCGTCCAGGCTTGTTCCAAGCCCCTGATAGGCGCTGTCGAGGAACGGAATCCATCCTTTTATCGACGCGCTTTCAGCAATTTGGTCCCACTGTTCAGGGGGTAGATCAGCCCCTGTCGGGTTGTGGCAGCAGGCATGCAAAAGGACAACATCAGAAGGTCCAAGGCCGTTCAGAACAGACATCATGGCATCAAAGTTTACACCGTGAGTGGCCCGGTCAAAATACGGATATGTTTCCAGTTTAAGCCCGACGCCACCGATCAGTGGCACATGGTTTGCCCAGGTTGGGTCACTGACCCAAACGGTCGCATCTGCATTCGCGGCCTTGATCAGTTGTGCTGCCAGATGCAGGGCGCCGCAGCCACCGGGGGTCAGTGCGCTTGCCACACGGCCAGCAGCTAAAACACTGTGATCTGCGCCGAACGCTTCCTGCTGCATCAACGTATTAAATCCCGGCGTGCCTTCCATGCCGATATAGGCTTTGGTCGTTTCAGACTGCAGTCGGTATGCTTCTGCCTTTTTGACCGCGTCAAAAATAGGCGTATGCCCGTCTTCGTTCATGTAGACACCGACACTAAGGTCGATTTTTCCCGGGCGGGTGTCAGCGCGGTACGCTGCCATCAGGCCAAGGATCGGGTCAGTTGGTAATTCGGTCAACGCGGTAAACATACGGATCTCCTTATGCGGCTTCTGAAGCCTGCACCTTTTTAAAGGCAGCTTTCAGGTTCGGCAGATTTTGTTGATAGTCTCTTAGCGCGTCTTCGAACACAGGTCCATACCCGCGAACCTCCAGAACGGCATTTGCCAGCGAAATTGCTGCATCGTGGTTCGCCGATGTCAGAGTATCGGTGATGTCAGCGACTAGTGCTTTATAGTCCACAAGCAGTTGGCGTTGGTGTTTGCGTTCCTGCCCGTATCCAAAAATATCGAAAGCGGTGCCGCGTATGGGGCGCAGTTTGGCAATAATTTTCAGGGCACCTTTCATCCAGGCACCAAACTCCCGTTTTTTCGGACGTCCGTCTGGTCCGGGCTTGCCGCCAAAAACTGGTGGGGCCATATGGAATTTCACCGCATAATCGCCTTCGAAGTTTTCAGCCAGTTCTTTTTCAAAACTGCCATCCGTGAACAGGCGTGCAACTTCATATTCGTCTTTAATAGCCATCAGTTTGAACAGGGCCCGTGCGACGGCCTCTGTAAGGTCGGATGATGAAGATACTTTTGCCTCCGCAGCTTTGACACTCTCAACGACTTTCAGATATTCGTTTGCATAGTCTGCTGACTGATAGTCGGTCAGGAATTCTTGATGATAGGCCATCAGGGCAGGCAGACTGGTATCAAGCGCAACTTCCGGCTTCGCACAGCCGTTGACAAAATCAGGATTTGCAAAAGACAGTCGGCCCCAGGTGAAAGCCTCCTTGTTTTTATCAATAGCCACACCGTTAAGCTCAATGGCTCGCATGATTGCATCAAGAGAAACCGGTATTAATCCCTGCTGCCAGGCATAGCCAGCCATCAGCATGTTGGAAAAGACACTGTCGCCCATCAACGTACGTGCAAGATGAGTTGCGTGGACAATTGTCAGGTTCTCTTTACCAACTACCTGTGCCAGAGTGCCCGTCCGCAAATCAATATTCATATCCGCATCACGGTTAAGGACATAATCGCCGGTCGGGATTTGTTCGTCATTCAGGGTTACCTTGGTCGTGTCTGTACCCAGAACCCGCATTGCAGCCGGGCCAGTTGCGACCACCATATCACAAGCGATAACCGCATCGGCCTGTGCACTTTCAATTCTGACCTGATTAAGCGTGTCCGGGGACTGAGCAAACCGAACAAAAGACAGGACCGACCCGCCTTTTTGCGCAAAGCCCATAAAGTCCAGAACACTTGCGCCCTTGCCTTCTAGGTGCCCGGCCATGGTCAGAATGGCACCAATGGTCACAACACCTGTGCCGCCAACGCCCGATACCAGTAAGTCATAAGCACCGTCGATCGTAGGCAGGGACGGTGCAGACAAGGCCGCTGCGGCTTGGTCAAACCCTGCGGCCTGCGTCACTGCGGGGCGCTTCAGGCTGCCTCCTTCAACGGTGACAAAGCTTGGGCAGAAACCATTGACGCAGGAAAAGTCCTTGTTACAGCTATGTTGATCAATCTGGCGTTTGCGGCCTGCCAGTGTCTCCTTGGGAACAATTGAGAGACAGTTACTCTGGACCGAACAATCACCGCAGCCTTCACAAACCCTGCTGTTGATAAAAGCACGTTTGGCAGGGTCCGGGAATGTACCCCGTTTTCTGCGGCGGCGTTTTTCAGCGGCACATGTCTGATCATAGATCAAAACCGATACCCCGGGGATTTCTCTGTACTGTCGTTGCAGCATATCAAGATCATCCCGATTATGGACTTTTACACCGCTAGGCAGGGGGATGCCGTGGTACTTTTCTGGCTCGTCCGTCAGGATAGAGATTGCCTCAACCCCTTCGGCGCGCACCTGTGCTGCAATTTGCGGGACAGAAATGGGGCCATCCACGGGTTGACCGCCTGTCATCGCAACAGCGTCATTAAACAGGATTTTATAGGTGATATTGGTCTTGGCCGCGACTGCCTGACGGATTGCCATATACCCAGAATGATAATAGGTACCTTCGCCTAAATTCTGGAAAATGTGGCCATTACCGGTAAATTTGGAACGACCAACCCAGTTGATGCCTTCACCACCCATTTGGATCAGGCTTTCCGTGTCACGGTTCATCCAGCTTGCCATAAAGTGACAGCCGATGCCTGCAAGCGCCTTGCTACCGTCGGGGACTTTGGTTGATCGGTTATGAGGGCAGCCAGAGCAGAAGTAGGGCAGGCGACTAACGTTTGTGACCGGCTCTACTTTTGAAACCGCACGCTGGAGGGCGCTAAGTTTATCTGATGTGTCCAGATCAAGGGTGGCTTTCAGGCGGGCGGTCAGGGCTTTTGCAACCAGTGCGGGGCTTAGTTCCCCAACCCACGGCAGCAGGGCGTTGCCGTGGCCATCTTCTTTACCGTAGACACGCGGCTGCGGTGCTGTCTGGTTTGCAAAGCAATATTCCTTGATTTCGCTTTCAATGATGCCGCGCTTTTCTTCGACAACAAGTATCTCTTCCTTGCCTTGCATAAAGTCCGTCAGACCCTGCATCTCAAGCGGCCATGTCATGCCAACTTTATAAATATCTATGCCGAGATCGCGACAAGCGCCTTCGTTCAGCCCAAGGAGGCGCAACGCTTCCATCAGGTCTAGGTGCCCCTTGCCAGTTGTTACGATACCGAAACGGGCGTTTTTAACGCCGTAGATGGTCTTATCGATCGGGTTGGCGCGGGCGAATGCTAGCACAGCTTCTTTTTTGACCACCATACGGTTTTCAATTTGCGGTCCGGGCAGATCGGGCCAGCGGTAATGCAGCCCCATGGGCGGAATTTCATAATCGTCCGGCTTCTTGAAAGTTGGCAGTTCTTTAAGTTCAACAGAGCCTGCGCCTTCGACGGTTTCGGAAATGGCCTTGAAGCCCACCCACATGCCAGAGAAGCGAGACAGGGCATACCCATACAGACCAAATTCCAGATATTCTGAAATGGAAGCGGGGTTAAGCGTCGGCATGAACCAGTCCATAAAGGCCACGTCTGATTGGTGTGCCATGGATGAAGAAACACAGCCGTGATCGTCGCCGGCAACAACAAGAACGCCGCCGTGCTGGCTTGAACCGTACGCATTGCCGTGTTTCAGCGCATCGCCAGCCCGGTCAACCCCTGGCCCTTTGCCGTACCACATAGAAAAAACACCATCGACGGTACGGTCAGGGTCCGTTTCTACTTGCTGCGTTCCAAGAACGGCTGTTGCAGCCAGGTCTTCGTTAATTGCAGGCAGGAATTCAATGCCTGATGCCTCCAAACGCTTGCTGGCACGCCACAGTTCCTGATCCACAGCTCCCAGTGGCGAGCCGCGATAGCCACTAATGAAACCAGCAGAATTGATGCCATCCCGTTTGTCCATCTGGGCCTGCATCAACAGGATGCGCACAAGCGCCTGTGTTCCAGTGATATAAATACGGCCCGTGGTCCGGTCGTAGCGATCATTCAGCGTATACTGTGTATCCAAAGGGGTCATTGTATCCAGCTCCGTCTCTCTTTGGGGGTAATTTTAGCACTAATTGCTGAATTATCTGATCAAATATCGACAGGTAAGGGGAAATTGTGCAATGAATAATTCATATAAATTATATTATGGAATAAATAATACATGCAGATTGATGATGTTGATAAAGCCATTCTGGATTGCCTGATCGAAGATGCGAAAATTTCGCATCAGCAGATAGGTGAAAAGGTCAATAGTTCGCAGGCGTCAGTATGGCGCAGAATCAAGGCTTTGGAAGCTGCGGGTATTATCGAGGGATATACGGTTCGGGTCAGTGACGAGAAAATGGGGTTTGAGCTGACCGCATTTGCGCTTGTAAACCTTAACAGGCATTCCAAGGACAATGTGGGAAAGTTTGAAACCGTGATAAAGCAATCGAAAGCGGTTCTGGAGTGTCATTCCATCACCGGGCAGGCAGATTATCTTTTAAAAATTCATGCGAGAAATATCCGGGATTACGAACTGTTTCTGAATGCTGAATTATTCAGCGCGCCTGGGGTTGAGCATGTGCACACCAGTATTTCCCTGCGGCAGGTTAAACGGTAACCTGACTTGAAGCCTATTAGGTTTAGAAATTAGAAAAGCCCCAGCCGACGCAGGCGGGGAATTTCAATTGCGGGACAGCGATCAATAATCATGGTGACCCCGGCCTTAGCCGCCATGTGTTCCGCGTCGGCATTTTTAACACCTAACTGTGTCCACACGAGCGGTGCGCCGATGGCGATACTGTCTTCCACGATGCCGGGCAGTGCATCTGACTGGCGGAAGACATCCACCATATCAACAGGCTTTGGTATGGCGTGCAAATTCGGGAATATCTCGCGGCCATGTAACGATTTGCCAGCGTGGCCCGGATTGACTGGATAGACATCATAGCCTTCCTGCAAAAGGAACTTCAGAACCCTATTACTGGGTCGGGATACATTGGGGCTGGCACCAACCAGTGCTATCGTCTTTGTTTTCTTCAGCCAGTGCGCGATATCTGCATCGTTCATGTTAAAGCCCTTTCCAGTGGGGCGCCCGTTTTTCAAAAAACGCAGCTACGCCTTCATCGCACTCCTCGGACATCATGGCTTGTAGCATGTCAAGACTGGCGATCTTATATGCCTGCTCCATGGTTTCTTCTATTTGATGATAAAAGGCCCGCTTGCCACTACTGATACCCACTGCAGATTTGGCCGCAATTTTCTGGGCCAGGCTTTCCACTTCTTCCCTAAGGGCAGTCGCATCAACGGCCCTGTTGATTAACCCGAACCGGAAGGCGTCTTCTGCGCTAAACATATCGCCGGTCAATGCCAACTCCATAGCATGTTTGCGGTGCATATTGCGGCCAATGCCGACAAGGGGTGTAGTACAGAATGTGCCAATGTTAACGCCGGGCGCGCAAAACTTTGCCTCGCTCTGCGCAATTGCCAGATCACACATCGACACCAGTTGACAGCCTGCTGCACTGGCAGTGCCCTGCACACAGGCTATGACCGGTTTGGGCGACCGTACCAGTGATAACATCATGTGGGCGCAGTCTGCCAGAATTGTAGATATGCGCTTTTCCGGATCGGGTTCGCATCCTTCTGTTTTGCCTGACATTTCTTTCAGGTCATGCCCGGCAGAGAAGACTGGACCGGCGCCAGTCAGAACGATGACGCGGACATCCGGGTCGTGTGTTGCCCTGTCAACTGCCTCCGTCAGGGCGCGGATCATCTTTGATGACAGTGGATTGCGTTCCTGTGGGCGGTTCATTGTTAACCACACAACATGGCCTGACATTTCATACAATACAAAGGGTGTATTATTTTGCACGGAACCTTCCTTCTGCTGTTCTCTCTATCACTTTGGAAATACCCTACAGGAGAGATTAGCATCAGGTCTATGACTTGTTAGCTTCTTGCTGTGCGGGGTGCGCTTGTTCAGTTGTTTCGGGTGGTGTGACAGGGGCCTCGTCTGGCAGCGCGGCTCCGGGTGTCTTGCGTAACCCCAATAGGCCAAAAACAATAATCACCAGCAAATTGGATATTTGGCTAAGGGCCGTGTTTGCAAGAAAAAGCCCTGCAAGGGCTGCTTCTGGTGTTGGGATGTAGGCGACAAGCGTTACGGCCAGCCCCAGCAAAATCAGTTCCTTGTTGGGCATGAAGGGGATGCGGGTCAGGACAAGCTTGGCTGCGATAAAGCCGACCCATGTCAACAGTGGCACTTCAGGCAGGATCAGGGACCACTGTGCAATCAGCAGGCTTTCAAACAGCATCATACGAAGAAAGTGCATCCCGGCAATGCGTCTTAGCTCTTTCCTTGAATGCTGCAAAATGCGTTTTCCAAACACCAATAGTATTGGCACAACCAATATGCCGACAGTAAGGGCTGCGGCAATATAGGGCAGAGAGGTTGGAATACCGTTCAGCAAAGTCTCCAGCCCGCCTGTGTACCAGAAAATCAAGACAATGAAGAAGGTTGCGGATGATGACACTGCGGCTGACAAAAGGGTGCTGTCTTTGACGATGGCGAAAATCTTATGCGCACCTAGGGTCAGGTTTCGCCGTCCCCACAAAAACAGGAAGGCTTCACCGCTGTAGCTTAATACCGCATCATTCAGGGCCTGCTTACGAAGAAAGGCAAAAAACAGGGCTTTGTCCGACGGCGCATGGGGTCGCCAGTGACGCCGGTAGATCAGCAATTCGCTCGTTGGGAATAAAAGAAAATTAAAAAGAAAAATAGCATAGAACAGAGGATTGGTTGGCAGGTTAGCCAACACGTCCCGCCAGCCCAGATCGGACAGACGCCCTAACAGATACCATACAAGCAAAACCAGCAGGGTTAGCTGTAGCACAGCGCCAATCTTTTTCGAAAGATCAGGATCAATGCTCGCGAGCAGGTTTCGCATGCGTACGAGGGGCACTGTCTGTTCTTTTCCTTGTTAGTGTTGCCAGCAGGGTCGTTATGTAACTTTCCTTTACCCCAGATGGGACGAAGAAGTACACCCCTGTTATCCGCACACAGCCCCGCATAGCTAATCTTCTACGGCTTTAAGTAAGGGATTGGCGTATTCCGCCTTAGTGGGCTCTTTCTTTCAGGGATAGCAGTTCCTGATAGTGGCTTATGACTTGCCCAAGAACAGACCGCCAGTTGAAGCTGAGCCCTCTGGCAATGCTCGCTTCTGAGAATTTCTGCCTGGTTTCCTTGTCGGTGATCAACATTTCGAGTTTTTCAGCAAACGCGGGTGCATCATCATGGGGCGCCAGATAGCCTGTTTCCCCGTCCACGACCAGAAACTGGCTACCGCACGCCTGCGCGCAGACCTGTGCTACACCGGACGCCATCGCTTCCAGGGTGACATTGCCGAATGTTTCTGTATTGGACGGGTTGAAGAAAATATCAGACGACGCATATGCGCGTGCCAGGTCTTCGCCGCTTTGAAAGCCAAGGAACTGGGCATGGGGCATACGCTCTGTGAACCATTCACGCTTGGGGCCTTCGCCGATCACAAGGGTTTTGAATTTTACCCCGCGGTCAATCAGGATATCAAGGGCATCAGCGAATGTATCCAGTCCTTTTTCCAATACGACACGGCCGACAAAAGTGATAACCACATCATCTTTGGCAAAGCCTTGTTTTTGCCGCCAGCTTTCATCCCGTTTGGTGGGGCTGTAGAGATCAAGGTCGATGCCGCGTGTCCATGTTTTCATCGGCACAATCACCCCGGTGTCCCGCAGAATATCTTCCATGCAGGGGGTAGGGATGAAAATTTCATCGCAGCTGTTGTAAACTTTGGCGATCTTGGATTCTAAATATTTCTCTAACCAGCCCAGCCGGTAATAGCTCAGATACTTTTCGAAGCGTGTATGCACGCTTGCGACAACAGGCAGGCTGCGTTTGCGGGCATAGCTAATGGCTTTTTGGCCCAGTATGTCCGGCGCAGAGATATGCACAATATTGGGATTGAACCGGTCAAGGTCGCGGATGATTGAGCGCGGCAGACCAATGGCAAGACGGTATTCATCCCTTAGCGGAATTGGAATAGACGGCACGCTTATAAGGGTGCCTGCCGGTTTGAAAGCCGGGGTAGAAGAGGTTGGTGAGTACACACGCACAGCAGCGCCCTGCGCTTCAAGAAAGGCAACCAGTTTATTCAGCGCCTGATTGGCACCGTCTTTCACATAGTTGTAGTTTCCTGAAAACAAAGCAATCCGTAGATTAGACGCAGAGGGTACTTCGTCACGATTTGAAGCGCTGGAAATAGATGTTTCCTGTGTCTTGTTTGTGTTTCTTCGCGTACTTACCATCAACACTCTTTCTGTAACAATCCCAAGCGTGCAGGATTATCTACACCTGACGATATAATAACAACTGAATTGTGACAGAAATGTTACGCTTTTGCGGAGTAATATCTCTCTTACCGCTTTTATGGCCTGGCAGGCTGATTAAATATCGTCAAAGCGGGCGAGTGTTGTATCACCAAGCGCATCCATAAGAGGTGTTAAATTATCGGCATAGTTATGCCATCGACCAATTCTTTTTTTATTAAGCGGCCCGGGGACCTGTTCTAAACTAGCTGTGCCGACTGCGCGATGATTAGTATGAAAGTTCAGACATTCTTCTTCAAACGGGATGCCGATGTACTCAAACAGGTTTTGAATGGTATCAGCTGGATTATTGATTAGCTGTTCATAGTGCACCAAAATCACCTTGTCAGATATAACCTCGTCCCAGTGATCCATAATTTGTAGATATCCGTTATAGTATGCTCCGATATGGTCCATATTATAGCTATAGTCGTGTCCTGCTACGAAATGCTGGGTATAGGCGCTGAGCCCGCAATCAAGCGGGTGTCTTCGGACATCAATAATGATGGCTTGCGGCAGTATTTTATGAATCAATCCGATCCGCTCAAAGTTTGGTGGTAGTCTATCAATGAAATAGGGCTTTCCGGATCGGTAGACAGCGGTCTCATCAAGATAGGATTGACCAAACCGTGACAGGTCAGCTGCACTGAAATACTCAAGAGACATAGGATAGCGGGCGCCAAATTCATTCCCTTTGATGGTAATACGCCGTTCAAGACTTGGTAGTGTTGTGAACGCTGTGGTGCTTTCAATCTTGCTGTGTGTTGCAAGTATCTGTTCAAGCAGGGTTGAGCCAGCCCTCGGCAAGCCTACAATGAATATTGGTGTTGGGCCTTCTGGCTCTGGGGTGGCCTGAGCCTGCAACATATCGGGTGTAAAGGTTGCACACAGCAGGTCGCAAAATTCCTGGTTTTTATTGGGGTCAAAGAAGATATCTGTTCGAAGGGAATTTGCCTTTTGGAACCAGTGAAATGCCATTTCATAATCATGGTCCTGCTCATAGGCCTTGGCCAGTGCGAAAGCAGCCAGACAACGCTGATCTTGATCTGCACTATAGTCATCGGCCAGCATTAGCATGCTGGTCTGGTCATCTTCACTAAATTGAAAGTTTTCAAAGTCAGCCAGTCCCCACCATCCTGCGCCATTTCCAGGGGAATTTGCGATACAGGCACGGTAGGCTTGTTCGCTTTCTCCGTAGCGCCCATGAATTTTCAGAAGATGCCCGCGTGTTTGGTCAATTGTGGCTTGTAGCTCCGGAGTTTCCGCTATCAGTTCGGCAGCTTTATCCAAGGCATTCAAGGCGTCTTCATATTGTCCAGTTTGCTCATAGGTTTGGGAAAGAATTAGCCAGCTATGACTGTCCGGACGCAGTTTCGTCAGTATTTTGGCTTCTATGATTGCAGGGATATAGGCACCGATCTTCTCCAGATATTGAATAAGCGATTGCCTGGTCCAATAGTTGGCAGGGTATAGATCAAGCGTGTTTTTCAGGATCTTGGTTGCCTGTTCGTAGGCGCCAACCGTGCCTGCCAGATGGGCAAGAACATAAGCCGCCCGTGGATGTCCCGGGACTTTGTCGAGCATGGACCGGGCAATTTTCTCTGCTTTGCCGTGGGCCTTTTCCTGCATGGCCCTATGAATATCCAGATAGTCTGCTTCCATGGGATCACAGGCTTCTGACTGGTCAAGACTGTTTCTTGCGTCGGTGAAGCGTTCCATTTCAAAGTAGAGTTTAGACAGATTGACCCATGCCTGATAAAAATCAGGATTAAGTTTGGTGGCAATTTCAAAATGCTGGGCGGCCTTTTCCCGTCGTTTTGCCCGCATCGCGGCATAGGCAAGGTCAGCATGAACCTGATAGGAGTTCGGCGCAATTTTGATTGCTTTCTCAAAATAAGAAAAAGCCTTATGCTGATCACCTGATGCCAGACAGGCAGATCCCATGAATGACAGGGCTGTCAGATCATTTGGTTCATCTCGCAAAAAAGCATCCAATCGGTGAATAGCGACATCAGTGCTTCCCATTTTGATCTGGGTTGCAACGGATTGATAAAAACTTTGATGCGCTGACATAGGCAAAATTCCGACTGTAAAATTATCTACTATAATTATCAGCTTAAGACACCATAGAGGGTGGTGGACCTCAAAAGGACCACCAATTTTTTAAGGATTTACTAGAAGTTAAAGTCCAGGCGCAGTGCGACTGTACGTTCGTCAATGTAAAATTCAGACAAAGTGTTACCGGACCAGTCACTACGACTACGAGAACGCGCGTAGCGGACCGCCTTTTTATCAAAGATGTTATTCACATGCAGGCTGATACGGGCATATTCATTGACCTGTATCCCGCCGGATAGATTGACAATTTGATAAGCTGGGGAAATATCCTCATCCTTCACATTGAAGTGTGATTTATATTTTCCGTATCCGGATACATCAATGCGGACAGAGCCTTCCCGTCCCCAAATTTCCAGTTCCTTATCCAGTGCTGCATAAAAGTTATATTTTGGCACCATGGTCATATCATCGCCGTCTTTCGCACCAAGCGCTTCTACATCAGATGTCATTTTCGAATCTGTATAGGAGAAGTTAGCAAGGAATTTCAGCGTATCGGTCAGAGAGGTTGTGCTCTCAAACTCCAGCCCACGTGACCGAGCGGATGCTGCATTCGCAGTATAGCTGAAGCCACAAGACGGCATGTAGACACTTGTCTGCACATCGGTCCAGTCAATCTGATACACAGCTGACGAGAACTGGAACTTCCGTTCAAATAGGAAGCCCTTCATACCTAGCTCGTAGTTTTTGATTTTGTCTGATGAATATCGGTCTACATACGAATCGATATTTTCATCATTGGCACAGTCATTTGGTGCGGTTGGGCCGTTATTACCACCCTGACGATAGCCTTCTGAATAAATACCAAAGACAGCAAATTCCTGATTTGGCATCCAGTTGACGCTGACTTTCTTCCGGGTACCATTTTCCCCGTCATCTGTGCGTGTGACACTAGGTTCAGCGCCGACCCAGATGCCGGATACTTCCGTATGGATTTTATCTTTCAGGTCATAATAGCGAAGGCCACCTGTGATTTCGAGCTTGCCACTATCGCCCAGGTCAAAGGTGTAGCTGGCTTCCCCAAATAGTGCCAATTCCTTCAGGTTGGTCTCAAACCGTGTAGCATTGTAGTTTTTGGTTGGGTCACCATACATATCTATGCCGATTTGTGTTGGATCACCAAGTCCCCAGTAATCGCCCCAAAGATAAGCGGCAATTGCACGGCTTTTATTGTCACTGGCGTGATACTGCCACTGCCAGGAATCGCTTGGTGCATAGTCAATTTCGTCATAGAACGCACCGACTGTCCATTCCAGCGGACCTTCGGAATTAGACTGAAAACGAATTTCATGGGTCCAGCGGTCGTAAGCATCCTGATCCAGAATCCAGGTGCGGAACATGTCGTTTGCATCAAAGCGTGACCAGCCGCCCTGGCGACCAGACGTGGTAAAGTCACGGTACGACCCGGCATACGACATATCAATTCCGTCGATCAGGTTATCCTTGTCGACGGTTAAGCCAAAGACATCCATATTGTATTCTGTATAATTATCTACCAAGTTCCAGACGGCAAATTCCGGGTTGTAGTCACCCATAATATTACCACCGGACTTACATTCAGGACGGGACGCTCCGGTAGGGCAGTTTGGAAAGTCGAATGCAACATCATAGCCGTAAGGAGCATCAGGGTTAGCCGTCAGGATTGCTTCATAATAGTAGCTCGGCGTGGATACATCTACAGCTTGATAAGTGCTGTCATAAAAGTCCTGATTGACATAGCTAAGATTTACGCGCGTTGTGTCTGACGGGGCCCACATAAGCTGAGCCCGGATAAATTTTTCTTCTTCTTCGCCGTTATGATCATTATAGACGTTGATAATCTTGCCCGCTTTGGACCCGCTGGAGCCAGATACGCGCAGGGCAAGTTTGTCTTCCATAATGGGCACGTTGATCATGCCGTATCCGCGGACTTCTGTCCCAGGACGGTGATGCTCTGTCTTAAAGAGAATTGATCCGCCCACTGACATTTCTGACAAATCTGGTTTTTTGGTGATGATCCGTACCGTACCACCGATGGCGTTGGACCCGTACAGTGTTCCTTGTGGGCCGCGCAGGACTTCTACACGCTCTACATCATACAGATCGGAGAAGTTTAGCGGAATGCCATCTGTGAAGGTACTTGTTGTGTTCGGTGTAGCATCGTTACCGCCACTGAGGCCCCGTAAAATCAGCTGACCCCGTCCACTGATATCCCCAACGCCTGGAGCAGCGGCACCGGCGATCGAGCGGTAAACATCTTCCTTGTTAATCAGGTTTCTTTTTGAAATTTCTTCCGCGCCTACTGCTGCGATGTTCATTGGAACTTCTACGATCAGTTCCTGTTTTTTTCGGGCGGTTACATAAACTTCTTCGATTTCAGTGACTGCGTCTGAATCAGATTCTGTTTGTGCCCATGCAGCAGGCATAAGCGTGGCAATTGCCACGCCGCACATCAGCGACCTATACAGGCCAGCTTTCGTGTAAGAACTTGCGTACATTCTTTCCTCCAATTTTTTAATGTTGTGTCCCCCCAACAGGACAGGTGGTGTCTTTCGCACCAAAGGGCCTAGACCATAGGTCGGTCTAATTGCCCTATGGTTTAGACACGCCAAGCCGCAGGAACCTCAGAAGTTTTAATAAATAAGTTTATGGGTGTGACTAAAATGCACCGCCTGTTGCCCGGGACAGCGGTAATTGTCAGGAAAAGATCGTTTTATTTCAGGTCTTTAAGGATCTTATTGTCAAAGTACCGCAGTAAGTGATCAAGGTTTTTGCCGCGTTTGACTATCTGGCCATTCATGCTGGTTATGCGCCATTGTCCCTGCTTGGCTGCAAGGGCAGGTTCTTTGATAATGCTGTATCGCGGTACTTCGCCTGTACGTCGGTGGATGGAGAAAATGGCAACGTCTTTTAACTGGTCAATGGCATAGTCTTTCCAGATGCCCGCCGAGACCATCCGGCCATATACATTCAGGATTTTCCCCAGTTCCTGTCGCAGGAAATAGACCCGGTTGACAGTCTTGCTGTGAGACTGCGCGGAGGTGTCTGAACCGCTGTGTAGATATATAAGTGCATTACTTTCCATCGGCATTAAGAATGCCGGACAAAATGGCTGAATTCAAGCCCAGATAATCAGGGGGTTGATTTTTCTAAAAATGAGCGCATATTAAGTGAAAGCTCTAAAAAGGGCTGG
Source organism: Kordiimonas sediminis (assembly GCF_014656395.1). GTDB lineage: Bacteria > Pseudomonadota > Alphaproteobacteria > Sphingomonadales > Kordiimonadaceae > Kordiimonas_A > Kordiimonas_A sediminis. The sequence continues at coordinate 69,826 of NZ_BNCI01000001.1, read as the reverse complement.
TTCGGCGCATAAAAAATAAAATGCCGGATACTATAAAAACGACATATAGCGAGGAGACTAAAATGATTTACACTACACGTGTACCTTCTTCATGGAAAGCAGCAGCAATTGTTGGCGTATTAGGCGTCGTGGGTTTGTCCACGGGCAGCGTCAGCGGTTTGTCTGCGCCGCAGGATGACCAGTATGTAACCCAGAAACGTGATCTGGATACGTTTGACGGTATTCTGGTAAAGGGTGCGATTGAAGTCATAGTAACCGCAGGTGAAGACCAGTCGGTTGAGGTTAGAACCCGTGCGGACCGTCAGGAAAATGTTAAAACCTATCTGGACGGCAGCACGCTTGTCATCGATATGGATAACCCGTCCCGCAAATGGTCTGACTTTTGGAATGAAACTGACGTTGATGTCACTATTTCTATGGAGACATTGAAAAAGCTGGACATCAGTGGTGCAGTCGACGGCAGGATTAAAAATCTGAAAACTGACACGTTTGAACTGGATCTGCGCGGTGCAGCTGACCTTGATATCGAAGGTACATGCGACAGTGCGATTTATGATGTCAAAGGTGCTGGTGACATTGATGCACGCGACTTTGAATGCGCCGAAGTGGATGTGCATGTCAAAGGTGCCGGGTCCGCATCTGTGTATGCCAGAGATGCCGTTGATGCGACAGTCAGTGGTGTTGGGTCAATCTCTGTTTACGGCAACCCCGACAAAGTCAATAAGTCTGTCGGTGGTATTGGTTCCATTTCTATCAAATAAGCAGACAGTGCTCTGACATACTAAATGGGAGACAGCAGATGAATAAGCTACTGGCGACATCGGCCTGTGCGGCCTTGGTTGTGGGCGCAGTCATGACAAATAGTCCCTTTGCACTGGCAGATACACCAACCACAACACAGGAACGTTCCGTATCTTCCTTTGATCAGGTGAAATTACGTGGTTCCATGGATGTAGAGATAAAAGTTGGTCCTGCACGCAGTGTTACCGTTATCGCAGACAGTGATATTATTGACCGGATTGAGACAGAGGTTGAAGGTGACGAGCTTGTGATTGGTCTGGAACGTGGTCATTCATACAGAAATATTCGAAAGATGCTTGTGAAGGTAACAGTACCGGATTTAACGGATGTTGACCTTACCGGCAGTGGTGACATGGAAATTACAGGCCTTGAACGCAAGGATTTCGGTATGAGCCTTAGGGGTTCCGGCGATATCACGTTGAAAAGTGCGGACGTGGATGACCTGGATATTAATCTTAAAGGGTCCGGCGATATAGTAGCCAGTGGAAGCTGTGATACAGTGACTGTAAACCTAGCAGGGTCAGGTGATATTGACGCACGCGATATGCGCTGTAAGTCAGCGGATGTGACCTTAAAGGGCTCTGGTGATGTGACCGTTTATGCATCGGATATGGCAGATGTGCTATTGCAGGGGTCAGGCGATGTCTCGGTTCACGGCGATCCTGATAAAGTATCCAGCAAAGTGCGCGGTTCCGGGGACGTAGAGGTCAGGTAAAATGGCCCACAAACCTTCTTCTGGGAATACCTGTCTGAAGGCTGTAATAAGAAAAGTATGCAAGCCCTGTTCTTCTGAATGGGGCTTTTTTTAGGGCTTTCTTTCTGTCCCAAATAGGGGGGTATCTCCTGCCCAAATCTCGCCTTATTTAAGCCACGGCTCGGCCTAAGTCGGGGTCCACAGTTTCATTGTTGGCCTCAACTGGTCCAGTCTTTATATGCGGTACTATAACCCTAGCCCCCTTATCCGCATGTTACCCCCAGACTGGACCAGTTTTTATTTTGACATCCCTATCTGCTACCGTCACTTTAGTTTGCCTGTAATGGCAGTACGGCTCGTACCGACCAACCCACATTAAGGAGGCAGAGGGATGATCCAGTTATATGAATTATGTGGTAAAGACAGGGATACTGTGTTCAGTCCATTTGCCTGGCGGGTTCATTTGTTCCTGCAGCATAAAGGCTTGTCGTACACATCAGTTCCAACGCGCTTTCTGGAAAAAGAAAAATATGCGCCGTCAGGCTCCAAAACAGTGCCGGTATTGAAGGATGGGGATACCTGGGTAGCCGACAGCTTTGTAATCGCGCACTATCTGGACGACACCTATCCGGAGGCCCCGCTTTTTGACAGCGCAAGTTCGAGAGCACAGGCATATTTTCTTAATGACTGGATTGCTCGCACTGTCGTCAGGCCATTATTCCCGATGATCGTCGTTGATATTGTGCAGGAGCAAACAGAAGACTGTGCTGACTATTTCCGTCTTAGTCGGGAAAAGTTTCTTGGCTGTACGCTTGAAGATGCGCAAGCGACGCGGCCAGAGGCACTGCCGGTGTTCAGGCAGTCTTTGCAGCCACTTCGTAAGGCGCTGGCGGATAATGCGTTTTTGTGCGGCCCAACCCCTGCATGGTTTGACTATGCCGTGTTTGGAACTCTGATGTGGCCACAAGTAATTAGCGACATCAAGCTTTTCGAAGAGGATGATATTTTGAATAGCTGGTTTGGTCGTATGATGGATTTGTTTGACGGATATTGTCGGAAAGCGAAAACAGTTCATCGTTCCGGATAAACTTGTTGTCCCTGCGGGTCTTGTTTTTTATCACAGAAAAAATTATCTAGATGCAGCACTGGGAAACAGTAATTAGCAATAAACTGGGGATATTTTTATGAGCCTACTTCTGGAGGCCCAAGACTTACATAAAAGTTTTGGTGGCCTGAGAGCAGTTGACGGAATCTCGCTTCAGCTCAAACAGGGCGAGGTACTTGGTTTTCTCGGCCCGAACGGGGCGGGTAAAACCACAACGATGAAAATGTTGACCGGATTTCTGGCGCCGACCTCTGGGTCTGCATCCATTTGCGGCGAACAGGTGACAACTGGCAACGTGGACGCCCGGAAGAATATTGGATATTTACCCGAAGGCGCCCCGCTGTACGGCGAGATGACAACTCGTGATTTTCTGCTTTTTGTTGCACAAACACATGGCCTTAAAGGCAAAGATGCCGCAGAAAGAGTGGAAGAGGCAAGCGTTGCAGTGCATCTGGAAGGTGTGATGGGGCAGAAAATTGAAACCCTGTCCAAGGGCTTTAAACGCCGTGTTGGCCTTGCTGCCGCCATCATGCATGCGCCGGATGTATTAATACTCGACGAGCCAACAGACGGGCTGGACCCAAACCAGAAGCATGATGTCCGCCGGCTGATCAAAGCAATGGCAAAAGACCGGGCCATTATTATCTCGACACACATTCTGGAAGAGGTGGAGGCCTTGTGTACCCGCGCGATCATCATCAACAAAGGTAGAATTGTTGCCGATGATGTGCCGTCGAAACTGAAGGAAAAGTCCCGATATGCGGGGGCTGTGTCCATGCTGGTGGAGGCAGAAGAAGTCGCCATTATTCAGGCTGGACTAAAAACAATATCGGGTATTCAGGATATTGAAACCGCGTCTGAGGGGCAGGGGGTGCGCGTAACAGCCATTCCAAAACGGGGTGTTGCGATTGCTGATGCAGTTGCGGGCATTGCGGATAAAGAAGGATGGCACATCAGCCAGTTTGCCATTGATGCCGGCAGACTTGACGATGTTTTCCGCCAATTGACTGCCGGGGGGCGCGCCTAATGATTAGAACTATTTTTAAACGCGAGTTTTCTAGCTATTTTGCCACTCCACTCGCCTATGTATTTCTTGTGATTTTCCTTGTGCTTCAGGGCATGTTTACCTTCTACCTTGGGGGCTTCTTCGAGCGTGAGCAAGCTGACCTTGCCAGCTTTTTCGCCTATCACCCCTGGCTGTATCTATTTCTGGTGCCTGCGGTTGCCATGCGTCTTTGGGCGGAAGAGCGCAAAAGCGGCACAATTGAACTGCTATTGACATTGCCTGTGCCGGTCGGAGCAATAGTGGCAGGGAAATTTTTGGCGGCAATCGCCTTTGTCGGCCTTGCGCTGTTTCTTACTTTTCCAATATGGATCACGGTTAATTGGCTGGGTAATCCTGATAATGGTGTCATCCTGACAGGGTATTTGGGCTCACTTCTGATGGCAGCTGCATATCTGGCGATCGGGTCGGCTATGTCGGCTATGACAAAAAATCAGGTCATTGCATTTATTTTGACCGTTACCACCTGTTTTCTTTTTGTTGTGTCGGGCTTGCCGATGGTTCTGGACTTCTTCAGCTCATGGCTACCTGAGACCCTGCTTCTTGCGATTGCAAACCTGTCATTTTTGACTCATTTCGACGGTCTGCAAAAAGGGGTCGTAAGCCTGGCCGATATAATTTATTTCGGTTCGGTAACGGTGTTTTGGCTTTGGGTGACGCGGATCATTGTAGATTCTAAAAGGGAGGCAGGCTAATGACACAGAATAAATCTTTGATGTCCCGTACTCCTGTACTGATAGGGCTTGCAACACTCTTGTTCCTGTCTGTGACTATCTTGGCTGACCGCTTCACGCGTGGGATCAATCTCGATCTGACAGAAGACAAGCTTTACACTTTGTCTGAAGGCACCAAAGACATGCTTGGCACACTGGAAGACACTGTTACGATTGATTTTTATTTCTCCCGCGAATTGGCAACACCGTATGCCCAGCTTTTGTCTTACGGCAAACGGGTAGAAGACTTGCTGCGATCTTTCGAAGGGCGTGCTGGCGGTAAGATTCTCTTGAATGTTATTGATCCTGAGCCTTTCTCCGAAGAAGAAGACGATGCGGTCGCAGCGGGTATCCGCGGCATCCCGCTCGGAGATGGTTCAACACTTTATATGGGTATCGCCGCGCGAAATGATCTGGACGGTGAAGGGTCCATCCCTTTCCTGTCAGAAGAGCGGGAAACATTCCTGGAATATGATCTGGTTAAGATGATTGCCTCGCTAGAAGAAGAAGGTCGCCGTACACTGGCACTTGTGACCAGCTTGCCCATGGAGTATGGACCCGGCGGGGCCCAGGCTATGATGTCTGGTCAACCACCACAGCCATATGTCATTTATGAGCAACTGCAGGAATTTTTTGATGTTGTGACGCTTGAGCAGGATTTCACCAGTCTGCCGGACGCGACGGATGTTCTATTGGTTGCTCAGCCTTGGCAACTGACAGACGATCAGCTTTTTGCCATTGATCAATATGTGTTGAAAGGCGGGCGGGCGCTCTTCTTCATCGACCCGCATTCCGAGGCGATGAACCCGCGTGCCTCTGTCCCGGCCATGAGTACACTGGGGCCATTGTTACCTGCATGGGGTGTTTCCGTGCCAACGGATAAAATCATTGGCGATGTCTCTCTGGCTCAGCGTATTTCCATGGGTGGTTATGGCCCGGACAGTGTTAAGGATTATGTTTTCTGGCAAAGCATTACAAAAGAGTTCCTTGCAGCCGGTGACATCGTAACCGTCGCGGTAGACAGTTTGAATATTGCTACACCCGGCGTTATTGAGGTGGCAGAAGGTGCTACAACAACTGTCACACCGCTTGTGACAAGCAGTGCTGTGTCTGACTTGTTTGACAGTAACCGTGCAGTTGGTATGCCGGACCCGGATGGCTTGCTGCGAGATCTGGAGCCGCAAGGGAAAACCAATATCATTGCAGCCCGCATTCAGGGGCAAGCAGGGACTGCCTTCCCTGACCGTGTTGCTGAGATATCTGGCCCGGTGGAGAACCCAGGTGTGTCTGATGGGGATATCAATATTGTCCTGATGGCAGATACAGATATCTTTGATGATCGTTTCTGGGTTCAGGTGCAAAACTTCCTGGGGCAACGGATCACTGTTCCTCTTGCCGGTAACGGAAGTTTCATCCTAAATTTGGCGGATCATATTTCTGGTTCAGAAGCGCTTTTGGATTTGCGCGGCAGAGGTGTTTCCAAACGGCCCTTTACTGTGGTAGGGGACTTGCGGCGTGAAGCAGAAGCAAGATTTCTTGCTGAAGAACAACGCCTGCAGGATCAGATGGCAACAACAGAAAGTCGTTTGGCTGAACTGGAAGCCCAAATGGGTGACGATGCTGCCATTGTTACGCCTGAGACAGAAGCAGAGATAGAGAGATTCCGTGAGGAACTGTTGAAAACGCGGAAGTCCCTGCGGGAAGTGAAACGAAGCCTGCGTCAGGAAATTGAAAGCCTTGGCACCAATCTGGCGATAATTAACATCGCGCTGGTGCCTTTCCTGATCATTCTTATTGCGCTGGGTCGTTCTTTTATTCGACGCCGTACTAGATAAAAAAGAGTAGAGTAATTCTATGTCTGAAAAACTGACAAATATTCTTGGATACACCACCCTGATCGCCCTTCTGGCGGCCATATGGGTGTTGTTTGGCGAAGACCCGACCCTGGAACAGGGAGGGCGCGGTGAGAAGCTTTTCCCTGAACTGGAAGCAACTATTGATACGGTGTCTGTTATTCGCATTGGTCAGGGCGGGGACGATAAAGTCACTTTGCTGAGCGGCGATACTGGCTGGACTGTGCAGGAGCGTAACGGGTATGCCGCAGATCCTGCGAAAGTCCGGGACATACTGCGTGGTTTGTTTCAGTCAACGCGGAGAGAGCCAAAAACCGATAATCAGGACCGTATGGACCGGATTGGACTGGATGAAAGCGCCCTGGATGTGAGGTTGCTTGCTGCGGCGGAGACACCGCTTGCAACTGTTAAAATCGGCACCCGCAAGGAAGGGGCGACGGGGCGTTCGCTGACCTATGTGTTAAAAAAGGAAGACAGCCGCAGTTGGCTTGTGTCCGACATTCCGGAACTGTCAGAAAATCCGGCTTGGTGGATTGTTCCAGATGTTTACGCAATCGATCCTGACAGGGTAGCTTCCCTTGACTTTGGGCGCTATACACTGGTGCGGGCTGACACGCCGGGTGATATGATCCTCAGCGAGATTGCACAAGGTGAGACAGCCAAAACCGGCTATCAGGTGTCAGAGCCGCTCCGCGTGTTGACGAGCCTGCAGGTGGAAGACGTGCAAAAGCTGTCGAACCCAATTGTCGACCCGGTAACATCAATTGCGCTGACTACCTTTGATGGGCTTGATATTGATTTTGCAATCTATCAATTGGAAGAAAGTTTCTGGCTGCAGGTGCGTCCAAGCTATGACCCTGCCAAATTGGAGCAGGATGCAAGTGTGTCTGATGCGGTATCTGATGCCGCGGTAGATGCAGAAACAGTGGCACAAGAGTTCCCCGGTGCGCCACAGGACGGCGCCGCCGAAGCGGCTGAGCTGACTGCGGATACAGCAGGATGGCTATATAAATTGTCACCGGCTGATGCAGTTGTATTGCTGCGGGACCGCAGTGAGTATGTCGAAGCAGCAGCGCCGGAACAGAATTAAAACTGACCAATATACATAGCCTGATAATAAAACTGATAAACCGGCCCTTGAAGCCGGTTTATCATTTCCTAAATGAGGAACAAGCACTACCGCGAAGGGGCAGGGGCTGCTGGTGTTGACCGGTTTATTGTCAGACATGCCCCTCAATCGTAAAAATTATACATGAGGTAAGCAATGAGCGACGTAAAAACCGAAAAATTGGGATTTGAAGCAGAAGTTTCCAAGTTGCTTCACATGATGGTTCACTCTGTTTATTCAGATCGGGAAATTTTCTTGCGTGAACTGATTTCCAATGCGTCTGACGCCTGTGACAAGCTGCGCTACGAAGGCTTAAGTGATGATAGCCTGCTTGCCGGTGATACGGATTTCGGTATTGCAATCACGGTTGATCCTGCTGCCAAAACGATTCAGGTGTCGGATAATGGTATCGGTATGAACCGTGATGATCTGGTGGCCAATCTTGGTACGATTGCCCGGTCTGGTACCGCAGGATTTATGGACAAGCTGACCGGGGATGCAAAAACAGACGTACAGCTGATTGGTCAGTTTGGTGTCGGTTTCTACAGTGTCTTCATGGTTGCGGACAGTGTTGTGGTAAAAACCCGCCGTGCAGGGGATGCGGATGCCTGGGCATGGGAAAGCACAGGCGAGGGTGAATATACCATTAGCGGCGCAGAGAAGGACACACGCGGCACTGAAATCACTCTACATTTGAAAGAAGACGCTGCCGAGTTCCTGGAGCAACACCGATTGCGGCAGATTGTTACTACTTACAGTGACCATATCGCCGTACCGATCACGCTGGCAATAAAGGGTGGCGAAGAAGCGGATGCAGACCCGAAAGTGGTAAATGAGGGGTCAGCAATCTGGACACGCGCCAAGTCAGACATAACCGAAGAACAGTATACAGAATTTTATCGCCATGCGGGCCATGCATTTGATGACCCTGCATTGACCCTGCACTATAAGGCCGAAGGTATGCAGGAATATACAGTGCTGTTGTTTGTGCCGACGACCCGGCCGGTTGATCTGTTTGACCCCGCCCGCAAGTCCCGGGTGAAATTGTATGTAAAACGGGTGTTCATAACAGACGACACAACGGACATGCTGCCGGGATGGCTACGCTTTATGCGCGGGGTAATCGATAGTCAGGATTTGCCGCTGAATATCAGTCGGGAGATGCTGCAAAACAATCCGACACTAAACCGTATGTCTAAGGCAATTACGAAGCGTGTTGTCTCTGAACTGGAGAAGCTAGCCACCAAGGATACGGAAAAATTCCTCAAGATTTGGGAGACATTTGGCCCAGTTTTGAAAGAAGGAATTTATGAAGATTTCGAACGTCGCGATCTTCTGTTGAAACTTGCACGGTTTAAAACCACAGCCGATGACGACTGGGTTACGCTTGCAGACTATGTTGAGCGTATGAAAGATAAGCAGTCGACAATCTATTATGTCACTGGCCCGGACGAAGCTACGACACGGCGCAGCCCACAGCTTGAAGGCTTCAAGTCCCGGGGCGTTGAGGTTCTTTTGCTGTCTGACCCAGTTGATGAATTCTGGCTGCAGGTTGTGCAAGACTTTGACGGGAAACCTTTCAAGTCCATCACGCGCGGCAGTAGCGATCTGAAAGATTTAGATTCAGACAAAAAAGACGCTTCTGATGATACGGTCAAGGAGGGTGATCTAACGACGTTGACCACCGTGATGAAAGAAGTTCTTGGCGATAAGGTGAAGGATGTGCGTGCATCGGACCGTTTGACGGAAACGGCGGCCTGCCTGGTTGCTGACGATGATGCAATGGATATGCACCTGGAACGTATTTTGAAAGCCCATAATCAGCTTGACCAGATCGCTGCCAAGGTGCTGGAGGTTAATCCGGATCATCCACTTATGAAAGTCTTGACCGAGAAAGCAAAAGAAACTGGCGCCGTGCAGTCGCTGGAAGATATTATTCTTCTTGTCTTTGATCAGGCTAAAATCCTGGAAGGGGAGACGCTTGATGACCCGACAGCATTTGCAAAACGGTTGTCAACGGCAATGGCAAAAGGGCTTGCAGCCTAGTTTTTATCCGGCTGAGATGATCAATCGTGGGGGGCTTTGCTCCCCACTTTTATTTGGGAATAAAGCCTGCTATCGTTCCTTCTGATCACTGAGGAGGGGAGAATTCGATGGATCTTTCATTGCCCACTGTGGGCTTTTCTTATCTTTATACGGCGCTGGCAACAGTTCTTATTCTTATCGTGGCTTTAATGACAGTTATTCAGGTCGGTCGGATGCGCGTTAAACACGGTGTTCAGGCACCGTCTGTTTCTGGCCCTGATGCTTTCAATAATGCATTTCGCGTTCAGCAGAATACGGTTGAGCAATTGGTGCTGTTCCTGCCGGCGTTGTGGTTGTTCGCCGTGATGGTTGATGACATGTATGCCGGCATTGCGGGCGGCATTTGGGTGGTTGGTCGCCTGATGTATGCCGTTACTTACTGGACAACACCTGAAAAACGCGGCCCTGGTTTTGGCATTAACATGCTTACCTTGTTCGTTGTTCTTGTTTGGTCGCTTGTTGCTATCATCGGAGCCCTCGTATGACTGTTTCGCATGTTCAGGCTGGGCTGGAAAGCTGGCACAAGATTCTTGAAAATAATGATCCATCGGGGCTGGATACGCTCCTTGAAGATCACGTCACTTTCTGGTCCCCAGTGGTCCATACACCGCAACAGGGAAAAGACATTACCAAGATGTATCTGATGGCGGCGTTTCTGACGTTGGCAAATGACAGTTTTGAATATGTGAATGAATTCAAGAGCGAGACTGGTGCTGTATTGGAGTTTAGGACTGAAATTGATGGCATTGTTATCAACGGCATTGATATGATGACTTTCAATCAGGACGGTCAGATTACTGAATTTAAGGTCATGGTGCGTCCGCTTAAAGCTGTGAACCTGCTGCATCAAAAGATGATGCATATGCTTGAAACTATGAAATAAACGCATGTCCAGTGGTGACTCTGAAGGTGACTGACCTTATGGGCACCGCTGGGCTTATTTATAGTTCACTCTGAAATTTCTGCTTATAATTTACTTTTTGTTAGGGGTCGTTCCTTTAAGGTATCATACAACCCTTAATTTAGTTGCGCTCATAGGTTGTGCGTTGGTTAGTTTAAGGTTTGGTGTAGGGTATCTATCAGGCAAAAGACGACCCGAGATCACACAAGGTCAACTCTGTCAGAGAGGACAATAACTTAGCGGCCATTTTCCCGGAAGGGGCTGCTGCCTGTGTGATCGAATATTGGGTTGGAACGTCTGCTAGGCATTTGCGGGGTTGTTAAGAGTGTATGACAGATGAGCGTCTAAAGTATGATCTGGAATCACTGCCTTTCTGGAAGAAACTGTTTTTAACATTAACAGGTGTTGTCGCACAGATTCTTGTGCTGACCTTTTTTCCGATTGCACTCCTTCTTTATATGTCGTCTGGTACGTTTCGTGACCTCGGGGATATCGGGGATCGTTTTTATTCCGTCATTGAAGAAACAGGTACCAAACAGGTCGTTTTGTTCCACGGTATTAGTGATCTAGAGAATGAAATCTCGGATTACTCGGAAAAGCTGGATCAGATCAGAAATGGGTATTATGCGCTTCTGTGGCCGACTGATACAGCCGCAGACAGTGTAGCAATGCCTGACGGATATAGTCTTGTAAAGCGCGCAAATAATCTGGTTGGTATGGCAGATTATTTAGAGAAAGAATTCATTGCCGCCGGCTTGCTTGATCCGGCTTCAAAAGCATTTGTTTTCACCCAGATACGCTATGACCTCTGGCCCAGTGTCGTGCAGTCTATTGCCCAGGTTGAGAAGCTTGCTGCAACGGCTACAGAAGGACACGCCGAAATGGCGATGGTGGTGTCAAAAGGTGGCAGAGACGAAGCCCGTCAGTATTTTCTGTCAAAGGAATTGCCGCGCCTGGAGGCGCTGAATACGGCTATCAATGCTAGTATAAAGTCTGTCTCCGAGGTTAAAGACCTTGGGCTAAGTGTGCTGGGTGATCAATTGCATGCATCCCTGACAATGCGTAAACGCGAGGCCGAAAAAGTCTTCAGGGCATCCGTGTTTCAGTGGCAGCTGGTGGCTAGCGTACTCCTGATTATTGTGACGTACTTCACCTATTTTCGATTGGCAAAACCGCTGCACCTGTTGATCATGACAACGCGCAAAATGGTACGGGGCCAAGACGTAAAGGTAGACAATTATCTGAAGCGGTCAGATGAGATTGGGTCACTTGCACGCGCATTGTCAATTTTTCGGTCCTATCTTCAAAAACGAAATGAAGCAGAAAAAGCGCTAGAGCAGGAAAAGCAAAAATTTTCTCGCATCCTGGAATTGATGGGGGAAGCTGTTGTCGCCATTGATAAGGATCACAAGGTCTGTATTTTTAATCGCCACGCTGAGGAAGTGTTTGGCTATGCCGCGAAAGACATTATAGGGCAGAATATCAATATTCTGCTACCTGAGCAGTTTCGTGCGATGCATCATCAGCAGGTTAATTCCTTTGATAAAGGAGGGCAGCAAACACGCCTGATGAATGGGCGGGCCAATATTCAGGGGCGGCGCAGTAATGGCGAAATTTTTCAGGCCGCTGGTTCAATCGCGAAAGTCGATTTTGGGGAACAAACACTTTTCACGGCTGCTTTGCGAGATATTAGTTACGAAAAAGAGCAGGAAGCGGCTCTGTTGGCCGAGCGCGCGCGGGCGGAACTTGCAAGCCGGGCCAAGTCAGAATTTCTGGCAAATATGAGCCATGAATTGAGGACCCCTCTGAACGCTATCATTGGTTTCTCGGATATCATGCAGAATGAATTGATGGGGACGATGGGGAGCCCTGTTTATAAGGATTATACGCGGGATATTCATCAAAGTGGCCAGCATCTGCTGTCGATCATCAATAATATTCTCGATATTTCCAAAATCGAAGCTGGAAGATATGAAGTTCAGGAAACCTTGCTGGCACCAGAGGATGTCTGTGACGCCGCGATGAGGCTTGTACGCTACAGGGCGGATAGCAAAAATATAAAAATGTCACAAACCTTGGAATTGGAGACTAAATATCTGCGCGGTGGCGAGACAGAGCTAAAGCAGATGTTGTCAAACCTTCTGTCCAATGCAGTAAAGTTCACCGAGGAGAATGGCTCTGTCACCCTATCTGGATATATAGAGGGGGATACGTTGGTTTTCGCTGTAACCGACACGGGCATAGGCATATCCTTAGAAAACCTTGAGAAGATCACTGAGCCGTTTTGGCAGGTTGATAACTCCCTGCAGCGTCATCATGAAGGAACTGGTCTTGGGCTTGCGCTGGTGAAGCAATTGATGGAGCAGCATCAAGGTACTTTGCAGATCGAGAGCAAGGTTGGTATAGGGACAACAACCTATCTAAGATTTCCAAAAGAGAGGATAATTGACCGGGCAACTTTAAAAGAACAGCCCGACGCTATGAAGGAGCTGGAGGACGCTCTTTATATCTAGGTAATGGGTGTGCCCTATGCTTCTGGCAGTGGCGTATATGTTTGTATATCGCCTTTCGCGGCTGGACGCTTCTAATGTTGCTTTTTCACCTTGATGCCTGTCACCTGATTACGGCGACGACTGGTAACTTCAAATTTGTAACCGTGGAAATTGAAGCTTTGCCCTACGATTGGGATTGTCTCTGATTCAAATAGAACCAACCCTGCAATGGTTGTTGCTTCATCATCCGGCAGGTTCCAGTCCATCATGCGGTTTAGATCACGAATAGTGACAGTGCCCTCGGCACTGATGCTGCCGTCCGCCAGTACCTGTACGCCGGGCAGGTCAAAATCATGCTCGTCCGTAATGTCACCGACGATTTCCTCAAGGATGTCTTCAAGGGTAACCAGCCCCTGAATGGTGCCGTATTCGTCAACCACAAGCGCGAAATGGCTTTTGCGCTCAAGGAAGGCATTCAACTGCTCACGCAGGCTGGATGTCTCTGGTACAAACCAGGGCTTAATCATAATCCGCTTGATGTTGATAGGTTTGGATTGGCCAGATGTCTTGCGCAGCGACCGCAGAACATCTTTGGCATGCAGTACGCCGACGATATTTTCTGCGTCCCCTTCATAAACGGGCAGGCGTGTATACGGGCTGCGAACGACCTGTGAGATGATGTCGTCTACACTATCTTCGATATTCAGTGTCTGCATGCTTTTTCGGTGCACCATCACGTCTTCTACTGTGACTTCATCCAGATCAAGAATAGACCCAATCATTGCCTGGTCTTCTTTGATCAGGCTGCCTTCATGACGGTGCAAATCAATAGTACCGCGAATTTCATCCTGTGCCTTCTGGGTAAATTCATCCGAGGTAATATCAACGCGCAGAAGTTTAAGTGTCAGCCGGACAATTTTTTGCACGAGTGTAACAATTGGCGCAAAAACAGTGACAATAATACTGATGAATGGCGCGATATTCAGCGCCAGTCTTTCCGGGTTTGAAATGGCGTATGACTTTGGCAGGACTTCGGCAAAAATCAGGACCAGGGCTGTCATAATCAAAGTGGCGTAAACAACACCGGCTTCGCCTGCCAATTGCAGGAACAGGCTTGTGGCCAAAGCAGACGCCAGAATATTAACGAGATTGTTGCCTAGAAGGATGGCGCCGATCATGCGCTCTTTATCGTCTATCAGTTTGCCGACCTGTTTCGCGCGCCGGTTGCCAGCCTTTGACAGATGATGCATATGGGCCTTGGATGCAGCGGTCAAGGCAGTTTCAGAGCCGGAGAAAACGCCGGACAGAAACAAAAGCACAATAATAACGATGGACGTAATCCAGGTTTCTGTGTCTACAGAACCAAAGCTGAATGAATCAGGTACAAGCGTTTCCATCGAATTAAGTCTCTCCAGTTATTGCATTAGCTGCATAATGATGCATCCAGTACCTGCCGAACCATATCAACAGGAACATCCTTGCGAACCTCGGCTCTGCCAATGCCGCCTGCGATAAAAACCATTTTTCCAGCTTCGACCTTTTTATCCTGTTCCATGTGATGCAGCAGCTTGTCGGAAGTGAACTTCCGGCCAATCTCGGTCGGGCGGGTTTTCATGCCGACGTCACGCAAATGGGTGGTCAGCAGGTCTTTTTCAGTATCACTGCCAGTACCAAGGCGGGCAGCCAGATCAAGCGCCATGACCATGCCAATGGCGACGGCTTCACCGTGCAGCAATGTTCCGTCGTAGGCACATTCTGCTTCCAGTGCGTGACCAAATGTATGCCCCAGATTTAATAAGGCTCTCTTCCCGCCTTCACGTTCATCTTCGGCGACAATGCGGGCCTTGGACCTGCAACTGGTAGCAATAGCATATGCCTGTGCGCTGTGATCCCCGTTAAAGATATTACTGCCATTTGCAAGGCACCAATTGAAAAAGTCAGGATCATCAATCAGGCCGTATTTGACAACTTCGGCATAGCCTGCCTGCAGCTCCCGTTTTGGCAGGCTGTTCAGAACGGATATGTCGGCAACAACCATGCGTGGCTGGTAAAAGGCCCCGACGAGGTTTTTGCCGTGCGGCGTATTAATACCAGTTTTACCACCAACGCTACTATCTACCTGGGCAAGCAGACTTGTCGGTACCTGAATGAAATTGACACCGCGCCTAAGGGTCGCCGCGGCAAATCCGGTAAGGTCACCAATAACACCGCCGCCGAGGGCTATCAGTGTATCTTTTCGCTCAACTCCCAACGTCAGCAGCTGGTCCATCAAATTCTGATAGGACTGGAAGGATTTTGTGGTTTCCCCTGCCTTCAGCGTGATGGCCTGTGTCTGGATACCAGCTGCCTCTAGCGCATTTTGTGCCGTCTCCAGATAGAGCGGGGCAACATTTTCGTCCGTTATAATGACGGTACGCTTCTGATCCAGAACAGGTGCAATAACGGTTCCCAGATTTGCTATCAGCCCATTGCCGATCTGAATATCATAGGACCGATCGCCAAGGGGTACGGTGACTGTATCCAATAATGTTGGGGCGTTTGATGCGGTCATATTCAAGTGCCTGTCTGATCGGTATTTTTCTTAAAGCGAGTATGGAAACGGCGCCGGTTATGGCGACGTGATAATTTTTTATTCACTGCACGGACAATATCGCGCACGACATCTTCATGGGGGCCAAGGCAGGACTGTACTTTAATGTCGGCTTCGGCATACTTTGGTGCCCGTTCTTCTGCTAACCGCATCAGGATTTCTTTTGGATCGCCATCGCGCAAAAGCGGGCGTGTGTCCCTACGGCCCGTTCGTTCCACCAAAATATCAATATCAGCATCCAGCCAGACGGACAGGGCCTTTTCCTTGATAAGGGCACGGGTTTCTTCGTTGATAAATGCACCGCCACCGGTTGCAACTACTTTGGGTTTGCCAGTCATCAAGCGGGCAATAACCCGGCGTTCTCCTGCACGGAACTCCTCTTCGCCAAAATTGGAAAATATATCTGATACAGACATGTCCGCCGCCCGTTCAATTTCATGGTCAGAATCGACAAATTCCAGACCAAGTTTTTTAGCAAGGCGGCGACCTACCGTGGTTTTGCCAGCACCCATCAGTCCGACAAGTACGATCGACTTGTTGACTTTGGGGGCTTGGCTGCGTCTGAAGGGACGCTTTTTGGCAGTTTCCTTTTGCATGTTTCGGTGTTTACACGCTGTTTGTGCACTGTTCCAAGCATTTTATGGCGCAACAGACCATAATTCAGTCAAAAAAATCTGCTTTGGTGTTTCCCTGTCTGGTTACTGGACTTGCGTAGCGTCTGGCCCTATAACCAATCTAATGTTTTTAAAAGATTAATCGAGGCTTGTATCTGACATGGGACCTTTAAAGAAAATTCTCTTCCTGGCGGTTGTTCTGGGTATTGTTGGCGGCGGACTATTTTTAATGACTTGGGATATTCCTGCTCCCAGCGAGAAAGTATCAAAAACAGTGGATAATGACCGCTTCCCATCCTGATCCATAACTGGACTGACGGAGGGCACAGCAGGGTTGGCAAAGCAGATGCCAAGTAGGTGAAGTATTCGGGGTGGATGACGTGGCTGGTAAATATTCTAAATCATTAATGGTAGCTCTTTTGCTGTCTTCAACCGCGGGGGTATTCTATCCGCTTTCTGCGCAGGATGCAGAAGTACCCCAGCAAGAGGTCGAGACTTCTGAAACCGATCAACAACAATCAGATCAGACGGATAGCCAGTCTGCTGATGACCAGCAGGCCGAAGCCGAGCAAGAGACATCATCCGCGGATCAAAAACCAGCTGTGCAGGAAGTTGATGACAGCAGGGTAACCTTCTTCATCGGAGACCGCCCGAAACTTCAGCGCCAAAAAGGCCCATCTGTCGGGCAACCCGTTTCGATATTACCAAAACCCTATGTCCCCGTTGGGTCTGTTGCCCTTCCCGTAGAGGAAACTGTGCAAGAGGCAACTCCGTCTGATGCCGCACAGGCTGGGACTAATTCTGGCACTGAGGAGGGTGCCGTCATGGCTGGCGAGCCGTCAGGCGGTGTTGCCGCGCCGGGAAGTGATGCTGGTAATGCCGTAACGAGCGATGAAGCTCTCTTGGAAGGCGCAGCTCTTTCTTCGGGCGGAGATAATAGCCAGACGGAGGCTACTATGATCGCCCCGCGTGACCCGCTTGCCGGGGAGCAGCTATCAACGCTAGACCCTTCTGGTGTGGGGGTGTTGGACGGAACGCAGGCATTTCCAGCCGTTTTTTGGTCAGACTATGCACGTTCAGATGTGATTGATTATTTGCATGCTTATAGTGCCAAGAATGCGTCGCCTTCCCTGCGTGACTTGCTGCGCAGGGTCGCTCTTTCCCCATCCATGCCCGCGGCGCCTGCTGGTCCGGATGATGTGGCCAATTACATTAAAGCACGTT
Source organism: Kordiimonas sediminis (assembly GCF_014656395.1). Taxonomy (GTDB): domain Bacteria; phylum Pseudomonadota; class Alphaproteobacteria; order Sphingomonadales; family Kordiimonadaceae; genus Kordiimonas_A; species Kordiimonas_A sediminis. Next base: position 52,583 of record NZ_BNCI01000001.1, on the reverse strand, counting down.
TGAATTTGATACGGTCTGTTGGTGATGCTGATGGCTTTGCCCGGTTGATCGGTGCCTTACCCGCAGACACAGATAAGACGCTTTTTTCAAATGAATTAAGTGTTGCCTCTCTTTTGTCGGGCGACCTGCTGGAAGGGTGCGCCGTTGCTGATACAGAGCGCCGCAGGGATGCTTCGCCCTACTGGTTGAAGTATCTGGCATTTTGCGAGGCAGCGCGCGGCAGCCGAATGGGCGTTGACTTTCAGTTGGGTGTTCTGGAGGAAGTAACTTCCTTGCCGCAAACTTTCTACCAGTTGATCGAACAGGTTTTGGTTCAGGCAGAAAACCCGACGGCACCCTCAGCACCCGAAGGAACTGTGCTTGCCGGGCCTGTGGAGGTAACCCCGCTCAACGCCGCGATGGCACGTTTGTCACAGGTGGCGATTACATCAGTTTCTACGGATAATGTTAATCCTGTTGCGGTTCCTGTGTTTTTGGCGCTGCCAACACTGGGCGCTGATGCGGGCGCCAATTTGGTGATGCTTGGACTGAAAGGGCATAATATCTCCCTGCAAACAGTGGCTGACTATATCCGCTCTACGGATTTTGACGGTTCGGAATTAATGTCGCTTGATATGGCGGATACAGAAAATGATGCATCGGACGACACTGTAGAAGGGGACGCCTACCTACCAGCGGCTATCGAAATTCTGGCTGCAGCGAAAACTCTTGCCCTGCCTGAGGAGGATACGGGCCAAACGGACCTGATGCCTGTTGTAGAGGCCCTACAAGCCTATGCGCGCCGTACCGGTAGTATTTTGGAATGGAACACCATTATGGCCCTTTTGGTGGAAGGGGACAATGAACGCTTTTTATCCGTGGATACCCGGTTGATGTTTGCCCTTCTGCGGCAGGATTACTCTGCTGCGTCAGAATATGCGCAGTATTTGCGAACACGTGTCGCAGGCGATAACCCGGACCTTGATGTGCAGTTGGTGCGCGCATGGCCGTATATCGCAATTTTGGACACCAAATCTACAGAGGTATCCTCGTCGGCCTATAAAGTCTGGCAAGGACAGGCGACATCAAGCATAGATACTGAAATGCCTGTTGTGCTCCTTGAGGCATTTGGCAGGTCCGTGCCGGAAAGCCTGTGGCAGCATATGGAAATGATCGGAAAGCCCGGTCCCAAGCTTGCAGCCTCTACAGCCCAGTGGCGCCGTCTGGTTCAAAGCGCCCGTTCAGGTGATCGTGCTGCAACGCTTGCAGCCGCCCTTCGCCTGATGGCATCCACGGGTATATCCAATATGTCTGCTGATACAGCCGGGTCAGTTTTGCAGTATCTGGGACGCATGGGGCTGGAAGAAGAAGCCAGTCAGCTTGCCGTAGAGATGATGGTGGCTCAGGGCCTGTAGTAAGGGCCTTCAGAAAGGGCTTTTCGTGTCGGACACGCAGTATATTGATTTGTTTCTAGAGATGCTGTCCGCAGAAAAAGGGCGGGCAGAGAACAGCCTGAAAGCTTACACGCGTGATCTACAGGACTTTGCAGAGTTTATTCCGGGACCTCTCCTGAATGCGGGGACGGAAGATGTTCGTCAGTATCTGGCAGAGATACATGCCCGCGGGTTCAGCACCAGCACAGCATCCAGGCGGTTATCTGCGTTAAAGCAGTTTTATCTGTTTCTGTATAGGGATGGCTTTCGGTCCGATAATCCTGCGCAGGGGATCGAGGGACCACGTCTTGAACGTCCGCTGCCAAAGGTTTTGTCTGAGGACTTTGTCGACAGGTTGTTGCAGACCGCAGAGGACGGCGCGGACGCGGAGCCCGAAAGTCTGTCTGCACTGCGCCTGCACGCCCTTTTGGAAATGCTGTATGCAACAGGGCTAAGGATTAGTGAACTGGTGGCATTGCCTGCCCGTGCTGTTGGGCCGGATACCCGCATGATATTGGTGCGCGGAAAGGGCGGGCGCGAACGGGTTGTTCCGATTGGTAGCAAGGCCCGTGTAGCTCTTGAACGGTACCGGGTACTTGTCAAACTTGGGGACTATGCAGAGTCTGATTTTTTGTTCCCGTCCCGTGGTAAGGAAGGTCACCTGACAAGACGCCGCGTTGGTCAGTTATTGAAAGATATAGCAATCAGTGCAGGTATAGCACCTGATCTGGTAAGTCCGCATAAACTCAGGCATGCGTTTGCAACCCATTTATTGGCGCACGGAGCTGATTTACGGTCTTTGCAGCAAATTCTGGGGCATGCTGATATTTCAACAACACAGATTTATACCCATGTTCTGGAAGAAAGAATGAAGTCACTGGTTCTTGAAAAACACCCTCTGAGTAAAAATATAGAGGATTAGATAGAAAGGGTCTATTTAATAGACCGAATGGTTCTGGACTTGACAGCGCGGTCCAACTTGGTGAAGTTGCGCCAAATTGGACAGAGAGCGCATTAATCCCTATGATAGGGTCATGATCAAGTTTGGGGCAAGGGGCGCAAATGGATTGGCAGTATATGATGACGTTTCTAGAGTTTGAAAAACCTATTGCTGAATTGGAAGGCAAGATCCGTGAATTGCGGAGCTTCTCGCCAGGTTCAGGAAAAGGGGAAGTAGACATAACGGCGGAGGTTTCTCAGCTTGAGGGGAAGCTGAGCAAGCTGTTGAAAGATACCTATGCTGACTTGTCGCCCAAACAGAAGATGCAAGTGGCGCGTCACCCTGAGCGTCCTCATTTCAGTGATATCGCAAATCATCTCTTTGAAGACTTTGTTCCGCTTGCGGGTGACCGTGCATTTGGCGAAGATGAGGCAATCATCGGCGGTATGGCGCGATTTCGTGGGGAGGCGTGTGTTGTTATGGGCCATGAAAAAGGGTCAGACACACAGTCTCGAATCAAACATAATTTTGGTATGGCACGCCCAGAAGGATACCGTAAGGCTATTCGTCTGATGGAAATGGCCGACCGGTTCGGATTGCCGATTTTGACGATGGTTGACACACCTGGTGCATACCCAGGCGTAGGGGCAGAAGAGCGCGGACAGGCCGAAGCAATTGCCCGGTCAACGGATACATGTCTTAACCTGCGTGTTCCCCTTGTTTGTACCATCGTTGGTGAAGGGGGCTCTGGCGGTGCAGTGGCGATCGCGGCCGGTAATAAGGTTCTGATGATGGAGCATGCAATCTATTCCGTTATCTCGCCGGAAGGCTGTGCATCGATTCTCTGGCGCACAAACGAAAAAGCGGAAGAAGCTGCCAATGCGCTGAAAATTACTGCACAGGACCTGATGAAGCTGAAAGTCATTGATGGAATTGTGGAAGAGCCACTTGGCGGTGCCCACCGTGACCCAGAGCGTGCCATGAATATGCTGGGTGATCAGATTGAACAGTCATTGCGGGAAATGGCAGGCATGGGCCCTGACAAGCTGCGGGAACTCCGCCGTGAAAAGTTCCTCGCGATTGGTGAAATCGGTCTCTAGGTTTTCCCTTCAGACAACGTAAAATTCATTCAACTCAGGCGACTCGCCGGTAATGCTGACGTTGTCAGGTTGCAATACTATTGCAGGCTGATGACGAAGCTTGTCTTCTGCGTAAAAATTTTCGAAAAACTACACAAGATATAGGGGGTTTGGATTTATTTTACGCACTATCTTGACGCGGGACCCCCTTCGACTCTATCTTGGTTTTGTGAAGAGAGGATTGGCTAATTCAAGGGGGCTTGTTGTTGGTCATCTTCTTGTAAATCATTGAAATTAAATGTAAAAGTTAGATGTTCCTCTTTTGTTCTTGAACTTGAGTGCGCTGGCTATTAAAAACAGGGTTATTCTTGTGGAAATGATGGAATCTGACTCCGTGAAGAATGCGGGTAAGGGAGATATGGGCACAATGTTTGAAATTACTCATTTCGAACATGGCGGCGCGGTCGAAATCGATCGCAGCCGGGATGATCAATTGACAGAGTTTGGTAAAGCTACTCTGCTGGACCGCTACTTGCTGCCGGGCGAATCTTTTCAGGATTTGTTCGCACGGGTTGCCAGTTTTTATGGTGACAATAAAGAGCACTCTCAGCGCCTTTATAATTATATCTCGAATCTGTGGTTCATGCCGGCGACACCTGTTTTGTCAAATGGTGGTACGAACCGTGGCTTGCCGATTTCCTGCTTTTTGAACGAAGCGCAGGACAAGCTAGATTCCATCGTGGATTTGTGGACAGAGAATGTCTGGCTGGCGTCCCGTGGCGGCGGCATTGGCAGTTATTGGGGTAATCTGCGGTCTATCGGTGAAACGGTCGGCGGTGTGGGTAAAACCAGCGGAATTGTACCGTTTGTACGTGTTATGGACAGTTTGACACTTGCCATTTCTCAAGGGTCGCTACGCCGTGGTTCTGCGGCTGTGTATCTGCCGATCAGCCACCCGGAAATTGAAGAGTTTATTGAACTGCGCCGTCCAACCGGTGGTGACCCTAACCGGAAGACACCAAACCTGCACCACGGTGTGTTGGTGTCAGACGCTTTCATGCGCGCTGTCGAAGCTAATGAAGACTGGGCTCTCCTTAGTCCAAAAGACGGTCATGTGGTGACAACAGTTTCTGCTAGGGGTTTGTGGATACGTCTCCTGACCGCACGGGTTGAGACGGGCGAGCCATACATTATTTATTCTGATACAGTGAACAGCTCTATGCCAGAGCATCATAAACTGGCTGGATTGACCGTGAAAACATCCAACCTGTGTGCAGAAATTACATTGCCTACAGGTCTGGATCATCTCGGCAACGAACGGACGGCGGTATGCTGTTTGTCATCGCTCAATCTTGAATATTACAAAGCCTGGAAAGATGACGCTAATTTCATTCCAGACGTTATGCGGTTCCTGGATAATGTCTTGCAGGACTTTATTGACCGTGCGCCGGACAGTATGGCCAAGGCACGCTACAGTGCGATGCGGGAGCGTTCGGTAGGTCTGGGTGTTATGGGCTTCCACAGTTTTCTGCAGGATAATATGGTGCCATTTGAAAGCGCGATGGCGAAGGCGTGGAACAAGAAGATTTTCACACACATCAAGCAGGAAGCCGATCGTGCGTCGGAAGAACTTGCGCTTGAGCGTGGGCCGTGTCCCGATGCTGCGGATTACGGCATTATGGAGCGCTTTTCCAACAAGTCTGCGATTGCGCCAACGGCGTCAATTTCTACGATTTGTGGTGGCGCAAGCCCTGGTATTGAACCGATTGCAGCGAACAGTTACACACAGAAAACCCTTTCAGGCAGTTTCAATGTGCGTAACCGTGCCCTGACCAAGCTTTTGGAAGAAAAAGGCCAGAACACAGAAGAGGTCTGGAGTTCTATCACAGTCAGTGAAGGGTCTGTACAGCATCTGGACTTCCTGACACAGGATGAAAAGGATGTCTTCAAGACTGCCTTTGAACTGGATCAGCGCTGGGTCGTGGAGCTGGCTGCGGATCGTGCGCCGTTTATTAGTCAGGCACAGTCTGTGAATATTTTCCTGCCGGCAAACGTGCATAAACGGGATCTTCACCAGATTCATTATCAGGCATGGAAGCGCGGCTTGAAAAGCCTGTATTACTGTCGTTCCAAATCAATCCAGCGTGCAGAGGTTGTCTCTACTGCGGCAGAGAGCAAAAAACTCCAGCAGACTGAAGTACAGCTTAATCTGGCAGCTGCCAGTAACACCAGTGATTATGAAGAGTGTCTGGCCTGCCAGTAAAAAGTTTGGGCAGATATACACGCAGCTCTGTGAAGGGGCTGCGTTTTAGTCCCTTGGAAAATGCAGATATTGGTTGCCGCGCAGGAGTGGTTGGATGTCGATAACAATTGCACGGGAACAGTCCATCAGTGTTGAGGAGTTTCGCGCTGTACTGCACCGATCAACATTGGCGGAACGCCGTCCAGTTGACGATTTGGAACGCGTGCAAGCCATGCTGGACGGGTCTGATCTGATCATAACGGCACGGGACGAAACTGGCCTTTTGGTTGGGATTGCGCGTTCTGTAACGGATTTCGCATATTGTTGTTATCTGTCAGATCTGGCAGTTGATACTGCGTGTCAGGCAGCCGGTATTGGGCAGGGACTTATTCGCGAAACACAAAAATATATCGGTGCTGCGACACTGTATCTTGTTTCAGCGCCGGGCGCTGTCACTTATTATGAGCATATTGGAATGGAGCGGGTTCCAGCCTGCTTCCGGTTTAAAGGTGCATAACCAAAATTTAGAACGGTAAGAGATCTATGTCACTTCTTGAAGAACGTCATGTTTATAAACCTTTTCGGTATCCATGGGCTTATGAAGCCTGGTTAAAACAGCAGCAAATCCATTGGTTGCCTGAGGAAGTTCCTTTGGCAGAGGATGTGCGTGACTGGGCCAGATCGCTTAGCCCAAGCGAGAAAAATCTGCTTACCCAGATTTTCCGCTTCTTCACGCAAAGCGATATCGAAGTGAATAACTGCTATATGAAGCATTATACGCAGGTGTTCAAGCCAACAGAAGTCCAGATGATGCTAAGTGCTTTTTCCAATATGGAGACAATCCATATTGCAGCCTATTCGCACCTTCTTGATACAATTGGCATGCCTGAGGCTGAATATTCTGCATTCCTTAAGTATAAGGAAATGAAGGATAAATATGATTACATGCAGCAGTTTAATTCAGATGATCTGAAGTCGACTGCTCTGACGCTTGCTGTTTTCGGTGCCTTTACGGAAGGGTTGCAGCTTTTTGCAAGTTTCGCGATGCTGCTCAACTTCCCGCGTTTTAATAAGATGAAGGGGATGGGCCAGATTGTAACCTGGTCCGTACGTGACGAGAGCCTGCACTGTGACAGTGTTATCAAGCTTTTCCACACTTTAACGTCTGAAAACCCTGAAATTCTGGATGATGATTTGATCAACCAGATGTACGAGGCCTGCAAAACTATCGTAGAGCATGAAGACGCTTTCATCGATCTGGCGTTTGGGATGGGGCCGATTGAAGGCCTGACAGCTGAAGAGGTTAAACAGTATATCCGCTATATTGCAGACCGGCGTCTGATCCAGCTGGGTCTGGACAAAATATATCATGTGGAGAAGAATCCGCTGCCGTGGCTTGATGTCATGCTTAATGCGGTTGAGCATACAAACTTCTTTGAAAACCGGGCTACGGAATACTCTAAAGCTGCCACAACTGGCTCGTGGGACGAAGCGTTCGAATAAAGCGCGGTATCTCTACCTAGTAAGAAAAAAGGTCGCCTGTAGGCGGCCTTTTTTATGTGAATTCACACAGAATATCCGCATTGCAAGATAGAATACACCTTAAAAGTGATTAATGTAATATTTATTTCTTTCATGGTGGTTGCGTGTGTTAGCGTAGACTGAATTGGGGGCATTTGTCGCCGAGCTTTAGACGTGAAGCTTAGCTACTAACCTATGTAAGGGTGTCTCTATGAAAAACTTTTCAGTCGTACTTATTGACCCACCTTTTTTTTCGTTTCTGGATGAAAGTCAAAATGGACTGCCGCTTGGGTTGGCTTACTTAGCGGGGAGCTTGCAGGCGCATGGATATTCAAATGTGCATATTCTTAATGCGGACATTGTACCTGGTAAGTTTCTACCGCCTAGCGGCAAAGACAGGCACAATGAAGTTCAGAAATTTCATCTTTTTGAAAGCAGGGTTAAGGATGCAGAGGACCTTTGCTATAAGTATGTGATTGAAACCTTAAATGAACATTCCCCGGATGTTATCGGGATTTCTATTCGGACTGCTAAATTCTTCATTTCCAAGATATTGGTGGAGCGTATTCGCAATGAATTCCCGCAGGCAGTAATCGTTGCGGGTGGCCCCCATGCATCATCGTGCCCCGAGGATGTACTGCGTATTGTGAAACCAGATATTGTCGTGCGCGGTGAGGGAGAGGTCACGTTTGTTGAACTTGTAAAGTGTATTGAGGAAGGCCGTGATTACTCGGCACTGAAAGGCATATCCTATCTCTCTGATGGTAAGCTGATCACGAATCCCATGCGGCCCTATGTCGAAAATATTGATGACATTCCATTTCCTGCCCGAAATGTAGTTTTAAATGCAGACTTGATGTCACCAAATGATTTTGGGCTACTCTTTACCTCTAGGGGGTGTCCATACGGTTGTTCGTTCTGTGACAGTCGCGGTACCTGGACCCGTAAAGTCAGACGGATGTCTCATGACCGATTGGTTGAGGAGATATGGGCGATCAAACGCGAGTTTGGTACTAACTTTTTCTCTTTCCAGGATGATTGTCTGGTGACGAAGCAGTCGGTTGCTATCGATATGTGCAACAAGTTTAAAGAGGCTGGTTTGGCATCTCTTCCCAGAGAGGAGTTTCGGTGGTGGTGTGAAATCCACCCTAATGTCATTACTCAGGAACTGGTTAGAAACCTTAAAGAGGCTGGATGCGTTGCTATTGCAATAGGTGCAGAAAGCGGATCGCAGCGGTCATTAAAGCAAGTTGCAAAAGGATCCAGTTTAGAAAGTATCAGGCGTGCAGCCGAGATTATACGGTCTGAGGGTCTGTCACTGACAATGTTCTTTATCATTGGATTTCCGTGGGAAACGGAAGAAGATATATTGGAAACTCTTGATTTCATGGAAGAGTGTGAGCCAGACAACCCGGCCCTTAGTGTTCTAACGCCACTTCCAGGTACACCGATATTTGATTATTGCCTTAAATCTGGGCTTTTGAACCCGGAAGACAACGAATACCGAAGTCATTTCCATCAGCGTGCTGATAGCTTCTATAACTTAAATATTCCTCAATCACGTGCAGCAGAGTTGATTGAAGAGGGATTTCGTCGGTGTTCTGCGGTACTGAAAAAACGTAAAAGCCAACGGCTAATAACTTTCTTCCGAGACCGTTTGGAAGATACCCTGTTGAACGATTTGGATTATAGGCTTTTGGTCTCTGATCAAAATATAGCAGAAAAACCAATGGCCTCTGTGGACGGGTCAGCACCGCGTCACTTGCTGATCGATTCCGATTGGGAAACACAAAGTTTGAAACTGGAAATACGTGTGGGGGAAACAAGCACTAAAATGGATGAAAAAGTAGAAGGCTACCTGAAAAAGGCTTTTACAACCGAGTTTCCTGAATATGAGAATATAGATATCTGCGTGCGTACGGGGTAGTGTCTTACTGGTACGAAACTGGTGCGGGTAAACACTATGGCAGGCAAGCGGGTATCAGACCACTATATAGCGCAGAGCGGGCAGAAATTATCTGCCATTGATCTGGGCGCTTTCTCTGTTGCCAATAAAAGTGTCTACAGCCGTCAACTGCATGCACTGCAACTGCAAATGCTGCATATTCAGCAGGCCTATTATCATCAACAGCGTAAGGCTGTGATCATCTTCGAAGGCTGGGATGCGGCGGGCAAGGGCGGTGCCATTCGGCGAGTAACAGAAAAGCTGGACCCACGCGGCGTGTCGGTTGTGAATGTGTCTGCCCCGACACCGCTTGAACGCTCAGAGAATTATTTAAAGCGCTTTTTTAAACATCTTCCTTCTGAGGGCCATACAACAGTATTTGACCGGTCCTGGTACGGTAGGGTTCTTATTGAACGTGTGGACGGCTTGATCCCGCAGCAAGATTGGATGCGCGCCTACGGTGAAATCAAGGCGCTTGAGACGATGCTGCTTGATGACGGTGTCCGCTTAGTGAAAATATTTTTGCATATCTCGCCCAAGGAACAGCTTCGCAGGTTTGAACAACGGCTTGACGACCCGGCCAAGCAGTGGAAGTTAACGGATGAAGATATTCGAAATCATCAACAAATACCGGCGTATACGCAGGCCATTGAAGATATGTTTGACCATACCTCCACAGTGCGAGCGCCCTGGTATGTGATTCCAGCGGAAAGAAAATGGTATGCCCGTATCGCTGTTTTGCGCTGCATAACAGATGCACTCGCACATGATGTGGATATTACACCGCCTCATGTCGATCAGGACTTTATCAATCGGGCAAAGCAAAAACTGGGGCTTATCTAGGTTGGGAAGCGGTAAAAAATGGCACCCGATAGTTCGGGTGCCATAGGGGGCTACAGGGTACAGCTTCAGCGAGGGAACAGCTGCATATGGGGTATGGTACCCTGTCGCCCGGGGGTCTAACTCTGGGCGCCTATACAAGCATTTACCAAGAGGCATCTGCTATCTGTTTTGTCGTCCTATTAATGATACGAGCAATTTGCCGCCCCAGATCATCTAAAGTTTCACGGCGTATTTCGCGTGCAACCGTGTGTCTGTAACCGGGGGAAGCCTTTTCAAACAAACGCGCTACCTTTGAAGATGGGTAAATATCGGTTGGTCTGATCCCGCAATTGGTTGCTGCGCGCAGATTTCTTCCGTATTTAAAATCTTCTCTGGCACGTCCCCGGAACTCATCTTTGAACCGCATTTCACCTTTCAGGCGAACTGATAATTGGTAGCGGTAATATGCGGTGCCTTTTTCCTCAATACGGTCATAATACGCTTTATAAAGGTTACCACACCGGCCATGGCCGTATCGGTAGCGATTGTCGTAGCTTTTATCCTTTCGGTCTACATCTGTAATGCGGAACGACAGATCATAATCAAGCTCACGTGCCTTGATAATCATATCAGCGCGGCGGCGACTGTCAGTAAACCGAACAGGTCTATCCAGTCTGCGCTGTATTGCATCTACTAGTCTTCTTTCAATACGTTCTTCGCGGCGTTCACGCTGTGGGCCATCAAAATCAATATAAACGGTCAGCGGGCGGTAATATTCATCATAATATCTACCGTAGCCAGACTGGGGATGATCAGGTGCTGGTGATGCCGCTACACCATTTGACATGATTGTCATAGTGCCAGCAAACAGTATGCTGGCTGTCAGGGTTTTCATAAGTGCTGTTGGGCTAGCCATGTCTGATCTCCTTGCTTGTTACAAGGTGACCTTAGCGCGATATGACTGACCGAACTCTGAGCCGTTTATTCATATTATATTCATTTGAAGAAAAGCCTGAGGCCACTGGGCGGTTTTTCGGGCATAAAAAAAGGGCCCAGAGACTGGACCCTTTTGGGAGTATCGCTTTGCGTTGCCGGTTATACAGCACCGTGACAATGCTTAAACTTTTTGCCGGAGCCACAGGGGCAGGGTTCATTTCTGCCAACCCCTTCAAAAGGATTTTTCAGGGCTCCGGGCTGTCCGTCAGAAAAGTTTCCGTGGCAATGCTTGAATTTCTCGCCTGATCCACACGGGCAGGGTGCGTTGCGCGGTACATTGTGCCATGTTGATGTGTCGTTGGGGTCAAAGCCAGCGGCCATCTCATTTTCACCGGTCGTCGGATTTGCGTGCGACTCTTGGAATACGCTTGGGCTTTCTGGCTCAAGCGCAGCAGGGTCTACCTGCGGTGCCAGTTCAACGCGTGCCAGCAGGCTCGTTACACTTTCACGTGTGTGATAAAGCATGCTTTCAAACAGTGAAAATGCCTCTGTTTTATACTCATTAAGCGGGTCACGCTGACCGTAAGAGCGCAGGCCCACGCCCTGACGTAAGTGATCCAGATTACCAAGGTGGTCTTTCCACTCCTGATCGACAACCTGCAACAGCAGACTTTTCTCCACTGAACGCCACAGTTCCGTTCCGTAATTGACTGCTTTGGCGCTCATCATCTGATCAACAGCATTTTCAATGCGTTCGATGATGGTTTTTTCGTTGATACCTTCTTCCTCGGCCCACTCTTTGACAGGCAGATCCATGCCAAGGATTTTCACACAGTCTTCTGCTAGGCCGTCCATGTCCCACTGCTCAGGATAGGACTTTGGCGGGATGCGGGTATCAACCAGATTATAGACAACATCTGTACGCATATCTTTGATTGTCTCGGACACATCGTCGGCATCCATGATTTCACGGCGCTGCTCATAAACAACGTTCCGCTGGTCATTCATAACATCATCATATTTAACGAGATTTTTCCGGATGTCGTAGTTGCGTGTTTCGACTTTTTGCTGTGCTTTCTCGATGGCTTTGTTGATCCATGGATGGATAATTGCCTCGCCTTCTTCGATGCCGAGCCTAACAAGCATGGCGTCCATGCGTTCAGGTCCGAAGATGCGCATCAGGTCATCCTGCAGAGACAGGTAGAACTTAGACCGGCCAGGGTCACCCTGACGACCGGAACGACCACGAAGCTGGTTATCAATACGGCGGCTTTCATGGCGTTCGGTGCCCATGACATACAGGCCACCCGCTTCAAGGGCCTTTGCTTTTTCTTCTTCTACCTGTGCTTTGATTTCACTGGTAATTTTTGCGATCTCTGCAGCATCTTCGATACCCTGAGTTGCCTGATCAATCATCATGTCGAGATTGCCGCCAAGCTGGATGTCAGTACCACGGCCAGCCATATTCGTTGCAATGGTTACAGCACCAAGGCGGCCTGCCTGTGCAATGATATAGGCTTCCTGTTCATGATAGCGTGCATTCAGAACCTGGTGTTTTACCTTCTTTTGGTGCAGGAAGGCTGATAGAACCTCAGACTTTTCAATGGAAACAGTACCGACAAGAACTGGCTGGCCACGTTCCTGGGCATCTGCAATGTCGCGGACGATTGCTTCATATTTTTCCGTTTCTGTCCGGTAAAACTCGTCATGCTCATCTTTACGCTGCACTTCGACATTGGTGGGGATTTCGATAACCCCAAGACCGTAAATTTCTGCAAATTCTTCTGCTTCTGTTTCTGCAGTACCTGTCATGCCGGATAGTTTCGGATACATGCGGAAATAATTCTGCAGCGTTACAGATGCCAGCGTCTGGTTCTCGGGCTGGATATCAACTTTCTCTTTTGCTTCCAGAGCCTGATGCAGACCACCGCTGTAGCGTCGGCCATCCATCATCCGACCTGTGAATTCATCAATGATGATGACTTTGTTGTCCTTGACGATATAGTCTTTGTCACGTTCGAACAGGACGTGGGCCTTCAGTGCCTGATCAACATGATGAACCAGTGCCGTGTTTTCATAGTCATAGAGGCTTTCCCCTTCCATGAAACCACCATCACGCAGAATGCCTTCGACCTTTTCCATACCATCATCCGTCAAGGCTACGTGGCGGGACTTTTCGTCTTTCTCGTAATCTTCTTCAGAGATATTGGCGATGATGTCGTTGATCGTGACATAAAGCTCGGATTTGTCTTCGGTTGGTCCGGAGATAATCAGAGGGGTTCGCGCCTCGTCGATCAAAATGCTGTCCACCTCATCGACAATGGCAAACGCGAATTCGCGTTGTACCATCTCTTGACGGTGGAATTTCATATTGTCACGCAGATAGTCAAAACCAAATTCGTTGTTAGTACCGTATGTAATATCTGCGGCGTATGCTTCCTGTCGGGCTTGCGCATCAAGGATGGGCAGGATGACGCCTGTTGTCATGCCAAGGAAGCCATATACCTGGCTCATCCAGCTTGAATCACGTTCTGCCAGATAGTCGTTTACGGTTACAACATGGACGCCTTTGCCGGGTAGGGCATTCAGATAAGCTGCGAGTGTGGCTACAAGTGTTTTACCTTCACCTGTTCGCATTTCCGCGATGCTATTGTCATGCAGGACCATGCCGCCAATAAGCTGGACATCGTAGTGTCGCTGGCCAAGGGTTCTTTTGGCAGCTTCCCGGACGGTTGCAAATGCCTCAACAAGAAGGTCGTCAGTGGTCTCACCAGCTTCCAGTCGTGAACGGAATTCGGCAGTTTTTGCTTTCAGATCATCGTCGGAGAGTGCTTCAAACTCTGGCTCAAGCGCGTTAATTGCTTCAATTTTTGGCTGCAATTTAGCCAGATAGCGATCATTGGCACTACCAAATATTTTTTTTGCGATTTTGCCAAGTCCTAGCATACTGTGTTCCCGACCCTGTTTTCTGCATCCGGACAGGAGTGGTTGGTCGCCTGTCGCGCAGTTTTAATGAAAATAATACGTCAGGCACAGATAAGAGCCTCTGGGAGCCCTGTCAACCAGCGGATAGCCAGCATTTCATATATTTTGCATATTAAAGACAGTATTTCTTGATGCAGTGCTGAAATGTCGTCATCATGCGCCGCACTCCAGTAACTGATTAGCGAGATATAAAATGGCCGATATTCCTGTGTCCCCTTTAGCCCCAGAAGCATTTCCTGTGGTTAATAATATACCCGGCGTCGAGTTTGGCGCCATGGCAACTGGGATGCGATATAAGGGACGCCTTGATCTGTTGCTGGTTCGTTTGTGCCAGGGGACGCAGGTGGCGGGTGTTTTTACACAGAATAGTATGCCTGCAGCCCCAGTTGAATGGTGCCGTCAGGCTTTGAAAAATAGCGGTGGTACGGGGCGTGGACTGGTCGTCAATGCAGGGAATGCAAATGCGTTCACGGGCAAGGCAGGTGTTGCTGCCGTTCAAAGTACAGCAAATGCTGCGGCTGAGGTTCTGGGGTGTAGCCCGGATGAAATATTATTGGCATCGACCGGGGTTATTGGCGTGCCGCTGGATGTAACGCCAATTAAGAAAGCGCTGCCCAAGATTGTTGACGGTCTGTCCGCCAGTCTTGTGCGTGATGCGGCCGAAGCAATACGTACCACTGATACCTATGCGAAAGCAGCCTCCACACTTTGTGAGATAGATGGCAAGGCGATAACTATTACAGGTGTTGCCAAAGGGTCAGGCATGATTGAGCCAAATATGGCGACGATGCTTGGGTTTGTGTTTACCAACGCGAACATCAGTAGCGCCTGCCTGCAGGCAATCCTTGCGGAAACCAATGCGGCAAGTTTTAATTCGATAACGGTGGATAGTGATACGTCTACAAATGATACGGTACTTGCATTCGCAACCGGAGAAGCGGCGAATGAAAACTGTATCACGGATCCGGCAGATCCGCGCTTGCAAGGCTTCAAGGCGAAGTTCGCTGCCGTTATGGAAGATTTGGCGAAACAGATCGTTTGTGACGGTGAAGGGGCGACTAAACTTATTTCTGTAACCGTCAAGGGCGCAGAAAGCACCGAATCAGCGCGTATTATCGCTAAGTCAATTGCAAACAGCCCGCTTGTGAAAACAGCCATCGCCGGGGAAGACCCTAACTGGGGCAGACTGGTTATGGCAGTCGGTAAAAGTGGTGAAAAGGCAAATCAAAGTGCCTTGTCTATCTGGTTTGGTGACATTCTTGTGGCAACAGATGGGCAGGTTTCCTCAAAATACCAGGAGGAAGACGGCGCAGCTTATATGAAACGATCCCATATTGATTTGATCTTGAATGTTGGCGTGGGGGATGCGTGCTCAACGGTCTGGACATGTGACCTGACACATCAATATATCTCTATTAATGCGGATTACCGGTCCTGATTTAAGGACCTGCAATTTTTAAACTCTGATGCCCGGTAAGTATCACTTGCCGGGTATTTTCTTCCCTTAAGACGGTGAGATTATTGTAACTCCTTGAAATATTGTATAAAATAGATGGCATGAAAATTGAATATTTTATCCCGGTTACGTGTAGAGTTTACCGGAGATGAAAATGCCAATAGTTGATCTAGAGTTACAGCTTAAATTTCTGCAGCAGCTTGAAGGCGCCCTGTCGGATGCTATGGTCAAGTATGATGATGTGGATGTTTCAAAGAAAAACGAGCTTGAGTACATGAAGCGGGAAGTCGACCGTGCCCAGGCTGTTGTCGCTAACAAAATTGCGGTCACTAAAAAAGAAGAATCTTCTTTCAAACGGTCTGCTGATTATGCCCCGAAGCGTCAAGCACGCCAATATAAAGAGGCAAGAGTATAAAACTCCTGCCTTTAGAATACAGTATGCATTTTTAGGGTAGTAGGTATGTACTATCCATCAGGGTTTGCGTTTTCGATACCGCTGCTTACGTCATTAAACGTGCTTGCAATGTTTTCCCCGATGCTTGTTAATGACAAAATCAACAATACAGCAATAAGGGCAACGATAAGCCCATATTCAATAGCAGTTGCACCTTCTTCGCTTGTCTTAAGCGATTTAAGAAAATTCAACATATTTATACCCCACCTATAGTAGTTAGCACCCAATTGGCGCTTAGTATCTCAGAATTAACCTTAAAAAGTAAAGAGATAGTTCGATGTTGATTTAATTTAGTTAAGTCAGTATCACCTCCTGTATGGAAAATGATTGCCCACAAGCGACAGTTCGCATTGACACAGCGCTACCGATTATTTTGGTTTCTGCTATCGCCCTGATTGATCTGGAAGGCAGGGTTCTTATTGCCCAGCGCCCCAAGGGAAAGTCTATGGCAGGTATGTGGGAGTTTCCCGGCGGAAAGGTAGAGACAGGCGAAATTCCTGAAGCAGCCCTTATTCGGGAGTGTAAAGAAGAACTGGATATTGATGTCTCGGCTTCCTGCCTTGCTCCTTTTGCATTTGCGTCACATACATATGATGATTTTCATCTTCTTATGCCGTTATATCTATGCCGAAAATGGGAAGGCTTGATCCGGCCCATGGAAGGGCAGGCAGTTAAATGGGTCAGGCCCCTTGATTTGGGCGCGTATGATATGCCTCCCGCAGACATACCCCTTGTCGCCATGCTTCGTGACTTTATCTAACCTGATTAAGGGTATTTATGTCTTGGTCTTTGGGCTGATTTTTCCCGAAAGTGCATCGCCAAGACTGACTTTCCCAGTACCTGGTTTTAAAGGTTTTTGCTGGCTTTCGTGGGGATGCCACCCTGTCAGGTAGACGATATCAAACGTTGCAAAAATGCGGCCATCGGGTTGCGCGTACTTTTTGATATAGTGATCAAACGCTGCCATCAGGACATCCCGCCGGAGCGGTTTGCGGCTGCGATCAAATAAAATATTGGTTTCTCCCATGGCGCGCAGGTCATGCAGTAACTTGACTGGATGGTCATATGTCACGGTTAGCCGTTCACTGTCTGCCACCGGAAGGGCAAAGCCAGCACGCTGCAGAAGGGCACCAAGGTCGCGAATGTCACCAAATGGCGCTACCCGCGGTGCTGCACCCCCTGTTATTTTTGCCTCTGCTTGCAGAAATGATTGACGGAGTTCAGTTAGCGTTTCGCCGCCGAATAGTGATCCAAGGAACAGGCCGTCAGGCTTTAGCGCACGGTTGATCTGTATCAGTGTTCCCGGCAGGTCATTGATAGAATGCATTACCAGATTTGAAAGCACTAAATCAAAGCTGCCTTGTTCGACCGGCAGAAACTCTTCATCTTCCTGAATATCTGCATCGGGGCGAACGGGCGATTGAACCGTTGGCGTGCAACCATCAGGCAACTGGGCAAAAGGCGTGAAATTTCCGCCGTGATCCAGTGCCAGTGTGAAATCCCGGTTAATCTCATCAAGCCGTTCAAGCAGGCCATCTGCAATATGACGACAAAGAAAGTCGCCATCATGGTCCATGGACTGGCCACGGCGTCTGCGTGCTGCCAGCAGGGAGCGATCAAATAATTCAGCTTTCGTGTTCATGACAGTGCTTTAACTTTTATGAGGAATAGCTGCAAGAGAATATGATTGTAGGGGCACGGGTTGGTGATACACTGCCCCTAGAGGTTGGGGGATTTCTTTTGCAGGTTTGGAATAAAATACTTGATTTGATACTGCCACCTGTGTGTCCGGCGTGTAAAACGCATCATCAGGAAGCACACCGGTTTTGCGGACCCTGTTGGCAGACATTTTCCTTCATTGGGGAACCAGCATGTAGCTGTTGTGGTTTTCCTTTTGAATATTCGGTGGCTGAACAAAGTCTGTGCGCCGGATGTTTAGCAGTAAAGCCCCATTTTAACTGGGTGCAGTCGGCAGTTCGCTATGACGGCGTAGCGCGTGACGCAATTTTACGACTGAAACATGGCCAGCACACGCATGTGGCACCGGCGATGGCTGCGCTGATGCTGCCTGGTCTGTTGCGGCGTCAGGTAGAGACAACCAGATTGATTGTTGTACCTGTACCACTGCACACAGTGCGGTTACGGCAACGACGCTATAATCAATCGCATTTACTTGCTAAGCCGATTGCACGTCGTCTTGATGTGCCCTGCAAGCCAGCCGTGCTTGTGCGACACCGAAATACGGAATCGCAGGGCAGTTTTGGGCGCAAACAGCGTTTTCGAAATGTGGCAGGGGCGTTCACGGTTCCTTCCGAGCGACAGACAGATATCAGCGGTCATTCAATTCTGCTGGTTGATGATGTCTATACGACAGGGGCAACGCTGTCTGCCTGTGCCAAGGCGCTGGTGAAAGCAGGCGCTGTAGAAGTGGGGGCCGTCACGTTTGCGCGAGCAATCGGTGTTCGGCAATCCGGCACAGGAACTTGATACTGTAGCGGCGGCAAGGCTTTAAGCTGCAAACAAGGATAACAATCAGACAAGTTAAGTATTAATTTATTGTAATCGCCTATGGTAAACTACAGATATAAAGCTATATCAGGCCTAGTGCGAATATGAATTCAGGAGTTATCATGCCAAAAGTTGTTGTTTACAGTTCCAAGCTTTGTGGGTTTTGTTACCGTGCAAAAGGCTTGCTATCCAGCAAAGGGGTAGCATTTGAAGAAATCAATGTGGATATGAAGCCGCAGGTTCGTGCAGAAATGCGGTCTCGCGCTGGCGGTGTTAATACAGTGCCGCAGATTTTCATTGATGATATTCACGTCGGCGGCTGTGACGACTTATATGCCCTTGATTCCGCGGGAAAGCTTGATCCGCTGTTGGCTGCTGGATAGCTGCCTTACAGGCTAGAGAGTGGATTATGCACGTAGCACTGATTCAAATGACATCAAGCAATGATGTTGCAGAAAATATTGAAGCTGCATCCACATTCATTAAGGAGGCAGCGAAAGCCGGTGCGCGGTATGTCCAGACCCCAGAGACAACGCATTTGATGGAAATGAACCGGCAAAGCGTTCTGGAGAAGGCCAGGGCACAGGAAGACGATCCAGGGGTGCAGGCTTTTTCCGCGCTGGCGAAAGAACTGGGCATCTGGCTTCATATTGGATCTTTGATCATCAAGACCGCTGAAGACAGACTTGCGAACCGTGCCTTCCTGTTTGGGCCTGATGGCTGCCTTAGAACATCTTATGACAAACTGCATTTGTTTGATGTTGATCTGGATGGTGGCGAAAGCTACCGGGAGAGCAGACTATATGATCATGGATCGCAGGGACAGCTTGTAAAAACACCAGACGCCTCGATTGGCATCTCAATATGCTACGATCTACGGTTTCCCTATTTGTATCGGGAAATGGCCCAGAAAGGCGCAGACATTCTGACGGTGCCAGCCGCCTTCACAAAGCCCACCGGTGAAGCGCACTGGTATACCCTGTTGCGGGCACGGGCTATTGAGAACGGTGCATTTGTTTTGGCCGCAGCACAGACCGGGCTGCATGCAACGGGCAGAGAAACCTACGGCCATAGTTTGATCATAGATCCGTGGGGTGCAGTTCTTGTGGATGCAGGCACAGATACCGGGGTCGTCAATGCAGTTCTTGATCTTGAAATGGTAGCCAAAATACGGCAAAGAATTCCGTCCCTGAAACATTCACGGGATGTTTCTATACATGTTACGGATACGATATGATTGTATTTGATTTGAAATGTGACGAAGGTCATGTGTTTGAAGCATGGTTTGGATCATCATCTGCGTATGAGGACCAGAAAGCATCGGGTTTACTTGAATGCCCTTCTTGTGGCAGCCGAAGTGTTACAAAGGCTGTTATGGCGCCGAACGTTGGTCGCAAGGGCAACCAGAAGATTGAGCAGTCACCATCGTCCGTGCAAGCAAAGACAGCCGGGAAGCCGCAAACGGGTGCAGGTGCAGTAAAGTCCGAACGACACCAATCAGTAGCGGTACCTCCTGCTGTTGACCCCGTAGTCGCTGAAAAAGTCACAATGCTTTTGCAGGAATTTCGAACGGCTGTGGAAGCGTCCTGTGACAACGTCGGCAAAGACTTTGCCGAAGAAGCGCGTAAAATTCATTATGGTGAAGCAGAAGAGCGCGGCATCTACGGGGAAAGCACCGCAGAAGAAACGCGCGAACTTCTTGAAGAAGGCATAGATATTCTTCCGATGCCGATGCCTCGTCGGACAGATGCTTGATAAGGTATGCAGCCTATCCGGCAGCACTCATGGCGTAGTTCACAGCAACATCCCGATCACTTAATGACCACCGTCCACCGAGGGGATTGAAGGAAAAGCCTGTCGGGGCACTTGGCGTGAAGCTTGCAGCTTCCAAAGCGTCGCTGAGTTCTTTTGGTGTAAGAAATTTATTCCAGTCATGTGCACCGCGCGGGAGCCATCGCAGGATAACTTCGGCACCTATGATGGCGAACAGATAGGCTTTTGATGTGCGGTTGATTGTGCTGAGAAGCATAATGCCGCCAGGTTTTAATAGTTTCCGGCACGCTTCCAGATATGCGCTGACATCAGCGACATGTTCGATCACTTCCATATTGACGATCACATCAAATGTCTCGCCAGCGTCTGCTAGTGCTTCTGCCGTGGTGTTTCTATAATCGATATCAAGACCGGACTGCTCGGCGTGGAGGCTGGCAACCTTAATGTTTTTCTCTGATGCATCAACGGACACAAGATCAGCGCCTAACCGTTTAAGTGGTTCGGACAGCAGGCCGCCACCACATCCAATGTCGAGAAAGCGTAAGGTCTCGTAAGGGCGCAGGGTGTCTTTCAGGTCAAAGTGGCGACATACTTCTTGGCGAATGTAGGCAAGTCGTGTTGGATTTAACTGATGCAAGGGTTTAAAGGGTCCCTTAGGGTCCCACCAGCTATCTGCAATGCCTGCAAAGAAGGCTACCTCGTCAGCATCGACAGTAGAACCAGTTGCAATTTGTTCAGGATGTACGTTCGTCATTACCAGTTAACCTAAGTGTTTGCCTCAGAAACTTTTGTGTCAAGGTGCTTGCACCATTCAGTGTCACACATTACATAGGACGCGTTGCAAATCAATATGCTCCTGTGCCAGGGGTAGATTTGCATGCCCTGTTTACTATCAGGACTTTTATACGGTTCAGTGGCTACGCTGGATTGTGACGACTGGATTTTGAAAGACATACTCTTATGGCCAGAATTGTAAAGAAATTTGGGGGAACATCGGTCGGTGATATCGATCGTATCAGAAATGTAGCGGCACGGGTTAAGAAGGCAGTGGATGAAGGTCACGAAGTGGCTGTTGTTGTGTCCGCTATGTCCGGCACCACCAATCAGCTTGTTGGGTACTGTCGGGATGCTGCACCGCTGCATGATGCGCGGGAATATGATACCGTTGTCGCGGCAGGCGAGCAGATTACCGTTGGTCTGTTATCTATTTGCCTACAGGAAATGGGTGTTCCTGCCCGTTCATTCCTTGGGTGGCAAATCCCGATCAAGACAAATACTGTGCACGGGTCGGCTCGGATTGAAGACATTGGTACAGAAAAGCTGGAAGAATGCTTTAAGGGTGGCCGTGTTGCTGTGATTGCAGGTTTTCAGGGCGTTGCCGAGGATGGCCGCATTGCGACATTGGGGCGTGGCGGTAGCGACACGTCTGCGGTTGCGGTTGCGGCAGCGGTGAAAGCAGACCGCTGTGACATCTATACGGATGTTGATGGTGTCTATACAACAGACCCCCGTATTGTGCCCAAGGCGCGCAAATTGGATAAAATCACCTATGAAGAGATGCTGGAAATGGCATCCCTTGGCGCAAAGGTTCTGCAGACACGGTCTGTTGCCCTTGCAATGAAATTTGGGGTGCGGACGCAGGTGCGTTCGTCATTTGAAGATACCCCCGGAACACTGGTTGTTGATGAGGAAGAAATCGTGGAACAGGAAGTTGTCAGCGGGATTGCATATTCCCGCGGTGAAGCAAAAATCACGCTGGTAGCACTGGAAGACCAGCCAGGTCAGGTAAGCCATGTATTCGGGCCACTAGCAGATGCAAATATCAATGTTGATATGATTGTTCAGTCGGCTTCAGACGACGGCAAATCTACCGATGTTACCTTTACTGTGCCGGAAGATGATCTGCAGCGCGCTGTAAAAGTATTGGACGCAGCGAAAGACCAACTGAATTTCCAGGAATTGCAATATACTGGTGATGTTGTAAAAGTATCCGTTGTTGGTGTTGGGATGCGTAGCCATGCGGGTGTTGCCCGCAAGATGTTTGATGTTTTGGCGGAAAAAGGGATTAACATTCAGGTTATCTCCACGTCGGAAATCAAGGTTAGCGTAATTATTGACGCAGCTTACACCGAACTTGCTGTGCGTGCACTGCACACAGCGTATGGGTTGGATGCAGCCGAATAGAGCATGAAGCTGTCTGATGGGGCGGTGTCGGTCTTATCCGGTGCCGCGTCCTGAAGCTTGCTAGCGTAGGAGGGTATATGTCACAAGCAGGTCTTGATCGGCTAAATAGTTTGTGGAAGCGTGGTACGGATTTTCTCGGCACAAACTATGCTATTTTGGGTGGGGCAATGTCCTGGGTTTCAGAGAGAAACCTTGTGTCTGCTATATCGAATGCTGGTGGATTTGGTGTCATTGCCTGTGGCGGCATGAATGCTGAGCAGCTTAAACAGGAAATTCGGGCAACCCGTGCACTGACGGACAAGCCATTTGGTGTTAACCTGATTACACTGCACCCCGAACTGGATAGTTTAATTGATGCATGCCGTGATGAAAATGTCAGCCATGTTGTTTTGGCGGGCGGCATGCCGTCCGGGGATGCGATCGCCAGAATCAAGGCTTTTGGTGCCAAGTTAATGTGTTTCACGCCGACGGTTGTTTTTGGTAAAAAACTGATCCGGTCAGGCGTGGATGCAATTATCATCGAAGGCACAGAAGCGGGTGGACATATCGGTCCGGTTTCTACCAGCGTCCTGGCACAGGAAATTCTGCCCGAAATTCGTGATGTTCCTGTCTTTATTGCGGGCGGCATTGGTCGGGGTGATACCATTGCCTCCTATCTGGAACTGGGTGCTTCCGGTGCACAGTTGGGGACACGGTTTGTGGTCGCGGAAGAATGTATCGCCCACGAAAACTTCAAGAAGGCGTTTATCAAGGCCAAGGCCCGGGATGCCGTTGCAAGTGTACAGATAGATAGCCGTTTTCCGGTCATTCCTGTTCGCGCCCTGAAGAATGATGCAACAGAGGACTTTATGCGTACGCAGCATGATGTCGTTACCAAATTTCAGTCGGGTGAACTGGACCAGCATGATGCTCAGATGCAGATCGAGCATTTCTGGGGTGGAGCGCTTCGACGTGCTGTGATTGACGGCGATGTCAAGTCTGGTTCTGTCATGGCAGGTCAAAGTGTTGGCATGGTAAAAAAGATAGACACGACAGAAAATATCATTCAAGAACTTGTGGCTCAGGCTACATCGTACCTGGAAGAATAAAAGGGGAACCGAGGTCGTTTGCGATCCGGTAACCAACAGAGATAAGGGGGAAATCCTTGCCTGACCATGTAAGTCAGCCAAGATTACTGTTGAGACGTTTGCACAGTGTAATGGCAAGCGGCGGTTCAGCAGAAGACCGACTTAGGCGCGTGGTACAGGTTATCGCTCAGAATATGGTCGCAGAGGTATGTTCTATCTATCTGCGGCGTGCGGGGTCCATCCTTGAATTATTCGCAACCGAAGGCTTGAAGGAAGAAGCAGTTCATCTGACCCGTTTGCGGTTTGGTGAAGGCCTTGTTGGGTTGGTTGCAGAACGCGGGATGCCGCTGAATTTATCAGAGGCCCCATCCCACCCTAAATTTGCCTATCGTCCGGAGACAGGCGAAGATATTTATCACAGTTTTCTCGGGGTGCCGATCCTGCGTCGCAGCCGTGTGGCGGGGGTGCTGGTTGTCCAGAACGTTGCCTCGCGTCGTTATAAGACCGAAGAAATTGAAGCGCTGCAGACCATTGCGATGGTTATCTCCGAGCTTGTCGGTTCAACAGAGGTTATTGCCCCCGAAGAGCTGAGTGAAGATTCAAGCCGCGCGGGTGGCCCGATCACGGTAGACGGAAAACGTCTGGCATCCGGTATCGGCGCAGGGATAGCTGTCTTCCATGAACCACAGGTTCAGATCTCCAAAACCGTTGCAGATGATGTCGACGAAGAAAGTATCCGGCTGGAAGAAGCGATCGCGACACTTCGCCTGCAGCTTGAAAATATGCTGGACCACCCAGATTTGGAGCATGGGGGCGAACATAGAGAGGTATTAGAGACGTACCGGATGTTCGCCTATGATCAGGGCTGGCAGGATAAAATGCGGGAAACGGTTCTGTCGGGTCTGACGGCTGAAGCCGCTGTTGATAAAGTTCAGCAGGAAAACCGAATCCGGATGAAAAAGATTCGGGACCCTTATCTGCGGGAAAGGCTGGCCGACTTCGAAGACCTGGCGACCCGTCTTATTAGAATTATTCAGGGTAAAACTGACCCCGGCCATGAAAAACTGGAAGAAGATTCAGTACTGGTGGCGCGTAACATCGGGCCGGCGGAACTGATGGATTATGACCGATCGTTCCTAAAAGCCATTGTTATGGAAGAAGGGTCAACCACGGCCCATGTGACAATCATTGCACGTGCAATGGGTATCCCGGTTCTGGGGCAGGTAACCGGGCTTCTTAATCATGTAGAATCCGGCGAATATATCGTCGTTGATAGCGATCATGAACATGCCTATGTGCGTCCGACCGAAGATATTATCGAATCTTACCGCGATGCGATGGAACTCCGGGTCAAACTGCTAGCGGAATATGCAGCAGAACGGGATTTACCCGCGACCACACTAGACGGTGAGAATGTTACGCTCTTGATGAACGCAGGGTTGTTGGTGGATTTGCCAAGTCTGGATGAAACCGGTGCGGAGGGTATTGGTCTTTTCAGAACCGAATTCCAGTTTATGGTTTCACCGGCGCTCCCGCGTGTCGATGAACAGACCAAGATTTATTCCGCAGCCATCGAGGCTGCTGGTGACAGACCTGTTGTATTTCGGACCCTTGATATCGGGGGTGACAAACCTGTACCCTTCCTGCCAAGGGAGCCAGAGGAAAACCCTGCGATGGGTTGGCGTGCGATCCGTATCGCGCTCGACCGGCCTGCGTTATTGCGCTACCAGTTGCGGGCACTTCTATATTCGGCGGCCGGTAAAACACTGCATGTTATGTTCCCCATGATCGCCGAAGTGGCAGAGTTGCGGCGCTGTAAAAAAATCCTGCAGAAAGAAATCGACCGTCTCGACCGATTGGGCAAAGACAAGCCTGTGGCGGTGAAGGTCGGTGTGATGCTGGAAGTACCCTCTCTTAGCTGGCAGTTGGATATTCTGTTGCGGGAAATCGACTTTTTGTCGATTGGCACAAATGATCTGATGCAATTTTTCTTTGCATGTGACCGCAGTAATCCAAAACTGGCGGACCGTTATGATTTAATGGCCCCTCCTGTACTTGCGTTCCTGCATTCTGTTGTTCGTGCCTGTCACCAGGCCGGTGTTCCGGTAACGCTTTGCGGTGAAATGGGGGGGAGACCACTTGAAGCAATGGCATTGATTGCCCTTGGTTTAAGGCGTTTATCTATATCCCCGTCCGCAATGGGTCCGGTCAAAAGAATGATCCGCAGTGTAGATTTGAAAAATCTGCGGCAGTTCATGATGGAAAATATTACATCACCAGAGCATTCGATTCGCGACTCGCTTTTACTTTTTGCCCGGGATCACAATATCAGGTTGTGACTGTTCCGGGAATAAACACAATATATGCGATAATATGTGCCATATTGGTGTCTTTCTGGGAAACTGTTTGACTCATAAGTGTAAATTGCTTTTCATTTCCACGTTCAGGAGAGTTGTAGCAGGGTGTCGGGTTTAAAATTACTCGCCGTACCTGCGTTCTGATGGTTGCCAGAGATAAAGTGAAAATACTTACTCTGGTGTGGGACAGGGACAATACTATGACGACAGACAGGCAATCTGTTGCAGCGTTGATTAAACAAGCACGTATCGCAAAAGGGGTGTCGATTAAAGATATCTCTCGGGATATTTGCGTATCTTCTTTTTACCTGGAAGCAATCGAGGCCGGGCAATATGACAAATTGCCTGAAAAAGCCTTCGCCCATGGGTTCGTCAAAGCCTATGCAAAGGCTGTGGGACTTAACGATTGCAAGGTGGTGGAACTGTTCAAAGCCGAACTATCGCATCAATCCGGTGAAGAGGGCCCGTCTGGCCAAGGTAATCAGGCAGCTTGTAAATCCGTAAAAATTGCACCGCCACCGAAAAAATCGCTGCTGGCAACATGGGGTGCCGGACTGACAGGCGTGATTGGGATGATTGCAACATGGTTCGTCGTGGGCGCAATGCCGACCGCACCAACGGCAACCGTGACCAGTCTTGCTTCGAACACGCCTGTGCAGCAGCAAGCGTTGGTTTCTGCCACTTCTGATATGCAAAATAACATACAGGCTGATCCCGTGGTGGTTGATCAAGTTGCCGATCAGTCGGAGCGATTGGTTGCAACAGGGCAAATGGTTGCAGCGTCTGCCTCTACAGAGACGTCCTCTGATAGTGCGGGACAAGAATCAGTAGCTTCAGAATCAACCCAGACAGATTCGAGCAGTCTATATGCGGATGCGTCCAGCGTCGGCGATGCCGGTACAGCACTCTTAGAGAAGAGTGACCCTATGGCGCCGGGGCAGGATCTCGCTTCTGATCATCTTGCTTCCACGCCTACTGAAGAAACGCCCGCCCGTGCATTTTTCCCTGCGGCTTACGCAGATACAGAGTATGGCTTTGAGGGTAAGATTGGCAAAGAGATCGTTCTCGAGGCGTTAGAGGACAGCTGGGTCCGTTTGGCAAATAGCGACGGTGTTGAAATATGGTCTGGTGTGCTGCGTCAGGGGGATTTGTATCGTCCCGCGGTGCCGGAAACGATTGTTTTGACAACCAGTAACGCAGGCGGCGTTCAGGTTAATCTGGGCAGTGTTGAGGGTGGTCCGCTTGGCAACCGCGGTGAAATTCTGACAGATTACACAATCAAGCTACCAATGTAGGTTCAATTTCGAGGGTGATGCCTGTCGCGTCACGCTCTGACTTCCCTATCTTTTTATCGGTGAAACTGCGTGCGGCGCTTGACGCGCCTGTGCGCAGGGGTATAACCCATATCAACTGGTATTGTTGAACCGTTTAGGAAAGCATAAGGTCATGAGCATCCGCCCCTGGAGAGATGTTGTTCGCCGCAAGTCAAAGCAGATTATGGTCGGCTCTGTCCCCGTTGGTGGGGATGCCCCAATTACCGTACAGACCATGACCAATACGCTGACCAGCGACCCGGGCGCGACTATCGATCAAATTCGCCTTGCGGAAGAAGCCGGCGCAGACATTGTACGTGTATCCTGCCCGGACGAAGAATCTACAGCGGCCATGTCCGAGATATGTCGCGAAGCGGCTGTGCCAATTGTGGCCGATATTCACTTTCACTATAAACGGGCGCTGGAAGCAGCCGACGCAGGCGCGGCTTGTTTGCGTATTAATCCGGGGAATATTGGTTCTGCAGCACGGGTAAGAGAAGTGGTGCAGGCGGCTAAGGCGAATGGCTGTTCCATGCGGATTGGTGTGAACGCAGGCTCGCTTGAAAAGCATCTGCTTGAAAAATACGGAGAGCCTTGCCCCGAAGCACTGGTTGAAAGTGCGCTTGAGCATGCAAAAATTCTTGAAGACAATGACTTCACCAATTTCAAGATCAGTGTGAAGGCATCGGACCTGTTCCTTGCCGTTGCGGCGTATCAGGGGTTGGCAGATGTCTGTGATTATCCTTTGCACCTTGGAATTACTGAGGCAGGCGGCCTGCGTGGCGGCACTGTTAAGTCGTCGATTGGTATTGGATCGCTTTTATGGGCGGGGATAGGCGACACAATCCGTGTATCCTTGTCGGCGCACCCGGTCGAAGAAATCAAAGCAGGCTTTGAAATTCTGAAGTCTCTTGGCTTGCGGCACCGGGGCGTTCGTATTGTGTCCTGCCCATCCTGTGCCCGTCAGGCATTTCCGGTCATTAAAACGGTTGAAGTGCTGGAAGAGCGTCTGGCACATATTCATACGCCGATGAGCCTTTCCATCATTGGCTGTGTGGTCAACGGTCCGGGTGAAGCACGGGAAACGGACATTGGTCTTACGGGTGGCGGCAATGGTAATCATATGGTTTATCTGTCCGGTGTTACGGATCACAAAATCACGGATGACAAGCTTGTTGATCATATTGTAGAGCTTGTTGAAGAAAAAGCTGCGGCATTGGCAGAAGACGCCGCACAGGCATCCTAGCAAGATAAAAGGAAAAATCTGTGTCCAAACTCCAACCAGCGCGGGGTACGCGCGATATATATGGGGAAGACGCCCGCCGCATGGCTGCGGTGGTTGACTGTTTCAAAGCAACTGCAACTCAGTATGGTTTTGAAGAAATCCAGACGCCAATCTTTGAGTTTACAGAGGTGTTTAAACGCCCACTTGGGGAGGCATCGGATATTGTTTCCAAGGAAATGTATTCCTTCGAAGACCGGGGTGGTGAAGAAGTAACGCTGCGACCTGAGTTTACGGCCGGGATTTGTCGCGCCTTCATTTCCAACGGTATGCAGCAATCTTTGCCGCAACGGTTAATGGCATGGGGACCGGTCTTTCGGTATGAACGTCCCCAAAAAGGTCGGTATCGCCAGTTCCACCAGATTGACGCTGAAATTCTGGGCGCAGACAGCCCGGAAACAGATGTGGATCTGATCGCGCTGGCATGGCGGATGATGAAACAGTTAGGTATTGCCGACGATACTGTATTGCACCTAAACAGCCTTGGGGATGCTGAAAGTCGCCAACAGTACAGAGTGGCGCTAGTGGAATATCTGAACCAGCATAAAGACAATCTGTCTGAGGATAGCCAGCGTCGTTTGGAGACGAACCCGCTCAGAATATTAGACAGCAAGAATGAAGGCGACCGTGAGATAATCAAGGATGCACCAAGTGTTGAGGATCATATGACCGAAGAAGCTGCGGCTTTTATCGCATCGGTTCAAAACGGATTAACAGCCCTTGGTATTCCGTATGTGATGGATGACAAGCTGGTACGGGGACTTGATTACTATAACCATACGGTTTTTGAATTTATCACAACCGCGCTTGGGGCGCAGGGTACAGTTCTGGCAGGTGGCAGATTTGATGGTCTGGTTAGCCAGCTTGGGGGGGCTCCCACGCCAGGTGTAGGATTTGCGGGCGGTATTGAACGGCTTGCCATGCTGATGAAGGCAGCACCGGCTGTTGCGCGGTCTGTGGTCTTGCTGCCGATGGGTGAGGCCGCGACATTAAAGGCGTTTCCAATTGGAGAAGAATTGCGCGATGCCGGGTTTGATGTTGTTGCGGACCGTTCGGGCAATCTGAAAAAACGCCTGAACCGGGCCAATAAAAATAATGCCCGTGTTGCCATTATCCTTGGGGATAATGAGCTGGAACAAGGGGTTGCACAGGTAAAAGATCTGGACAGCGGTGAGCAGACCGATGTTGCGCTTGATATGCTGAAAACCGTCCTTGCTCCCATCATGTCAGGAGATGCTGAATGATCACTGAAGACCGTATTCGCCAGCTTCTGGAAAGATATGATTATCTGGAGCATTCTCTTGCAACGCCAGATGAGTTTTCCAATCAGGAATTCGTCAAGCTAAGCCAGGAATATTCCGAACTTGGTCCGGTTGTCGAAGCTGCGAAAGCCCTTCGTGAAGCAAGAGAGGAACTGATAGACCTTCAGGAGATGGTGCAAAGCGCTGAGGACGCCGAGATGAAAGAATTGGCGCAGTCTGAGTATCATGACCTGAAAGAACGTTTGCCCGAAATGGAGCAGGCTTTGTCGATCAAGTTATTGCCGAAGGATGCTGCGGATGAAAAGTCAGCTATTCTTGAGATACGTGCGGGCACTGGCGGTGATGAAGCAGCTCTTTTTGCAGGCGACCTGTTCCGCATGTATGAACGCTATGCACAGTCCCAGGGCTGGAAAGTAGAGATGATTTCAAGTGCAGCCGCAGATGTTGGTGGCTTCAAAGAAGTTGTTGCCAATATCACCGGTAAAGGCGTGTTTGCGAAAATGAAGTTTGAATCGGGCGTACACCGGGTGCAGCGCGTGCCAACCACTGAATCCGGTGGCCGCATTCATACGTCTGCGGCAACCGTCGCGGTTCTGCCCGAAGCAGAAGATGTTGATATCGAAATCCGCGATGAGGATATTAGAATTGATACCATGCGGTCTTCTGGAGCTGGGGGGCAGCACGTAAATACCACCGACTCTGCGGTGCGTATTACCCACCTGCCGACCGGTGTTGTGGTGACACAAAGCGAAAAGTCCCAGCATAAGAACCGGGAAAAAGCCATGCAGATTTTGCGGGCGCGCCTCTATGACATGGAGCGTGAGAAGCTGGCCAAGGAACGTGCAGACGACCGTAAGTCGCAAGTTGGTTCCGGGGACAGGTCAGAACGGATCAGAACCTATAATTTCCCGCAAGGCCGGGTAACAGATCACCGCATTGGACTGACCCTGCATAAACTGGAGCAAGTGTTAGCCGGTGAGGGCCTGGAAGAAGTTGTGGATGCTCTCATTGCAGAAGATCAGGCAATGAAGCTATCTGCGATGGAGGCTGGTTTTTGAGGAATTTGTCTGATTGGACGGTTCGGAGTGCGGTTGGCAAAGCAGGCGAATGTCTGAAAGCGGCAGGCATAGAAGGGTCGCGCAACGAGGCAGAAATTCTAATGGTCCATATTCTGGACTGGCCAAGGCATAAGGTTTTTCTTGAAGGCACCCATGTGCTTTCAACAGAAGAAACCACACGGTATTTTGAAGTGGTTGATCGCAGGGCCCAGTTTGAGCCGATGGCCTATATACTGGGGTCGCAGGAGTTTTACGGCAGAGATTTTTCTGTTACGCCTGCAACACTAATTCCGCGCCCGGACACGGAAACCTTGATTGATGTGGCGTTAAAGAGAGCACAGTTTCCAGCTAAGGGGGGCGTGCTGGCTGATCTTGGCACCGGCACAGGCTGCATTCTATTGACACTGCTATCTGAATTGAAGGCACGCAGTACAAGTGGTCGTTTTAGCGGTGTCGGGATTGATATTAGCGAGGCGGCACTAAAAGTTGCGGCAGGTAATGCTGCGGCACTAGGGATTGCCGATATGGCAGACTTCATTCAAGGAGACTGGTTTGCTGGTGTCCCTGTTTTAGAAGACGGATATGACTGTATTGTTTCCAACCCGCCGTACATTACAACCGATGAAATGACAGGGTTGATGCCAGACGTGCGCGACTTTGAACCGACGGGTGCACTGCACGGCGGGCCGGATGGATTGGCTCCGTACCGTATACTAACCACGCAGGCGGCCACATACCTGCGGCCCGGTGGTTTGCTAGCCGTTGAAATTGGATTCGAACAGGCAAAGGCTGTTAGTGCCATGTTTGTGCAAAATCACTATCAATCGGTTGAGGTTATGAAGGATTTGGCCGGCAATGACCGTGTTGTGAGCGGTTTTTGTCCAAAAAATTAAATTAATGCTTGGAAACTGCCGGCTATGCCGCTAGTGTCAAGAGGTCCCAAGCAATGCAATCTTTTGATTAAGATTTAGAGGACACTCTCCTTAATGGTATGACTGGCTTGGATAATAAGCTGACTCTGGTGGGTTGGGCTTGGGGCTGATTTCAGAAAAAAATTGGTACAGATATCCTATGAAGCAAGGACAAAACGCCCGAAAAGGCCGTGCACGCAATGCACAGCGGAAACACTCTAAAGGCTCTGCGGGTAATAATCGCAACGATATTAAAGTCAGGGGTAACCCGAAGCAGCATCTTGAAAAATACAAGACGCAAGCGCGTGAAGCATTACAATCTGGTGATCGTGTAACAGCGGAATATTACTTTCAGTTTGCTGACCACTATCAACGCCTGGTGAATGAAATGCAGCGTAATCAGCCGCAGAGTAATCGTAATCGCAGTGATAACAGGGCTGATGACGACGAGAACGGGCAGGTTGATGAAACAGCGGCTGATGACGTTGAAAATACCGAGGAAGCAGGGGCTGATACTGACGGTGAAGCACCGCAGCGCGGACGGGGCCGTGGTCGCTCTACGTCGCGTGGGCGCCGACCCAGGAAAGATGACGATCAGGTAACTTCTGGTGAAGAAGATGATGCGGTAGAGGAGCGTCAAAAACCAAAGGCTAAGGCCAAGGATAAGGTTGATAGTGAAGAAACTCAGGCGCAAGGACACCCTGAGCTTGATTTACCTTTCCTGAGCAAGCCGGTTCCGGTTGATGAAGATAAGCCGAAACGTCGCGGGCGCCCGAGGAAGGTTAAGCCAGCAGAGGGAGACGGGGACGGTGATACACCCGGCTCTGACGAGGCAGCAGCCTAATCTGCCAATAGATACAGTTTATGTGAAAAGCGGCTACAGAAATGGTGGCCGCTTTTTTCATGTCTGTAACCATGCCTGCAGTAGGCCGCCTTATCAGGGGGTATCAGAACTGCTGTTAGCAAACCAGGTGTCACAGGCTGCATAGTCTTCGTCAATTTGTTGGGCACGTTCCTGAAGAAAACCACGCATTTCCGGGGCGGAAAAAATATAGAATCGGTTTTGGTCAATACATTCCAGAACCCATCTGGCCAGTTTTTCTGGTGCCAGGCCACTTCGGATAACAGCTTCCATTTCTTT
The DNA here is from genome assembly GCF_014656395.1 of Kordiimonas sediminis. GTDB lineage: Bacteria > Pseudomonadota > Alphaproteobacteria > Sphingomonadales > Kordiimonadaceae > Kordiimonas_A > Kordiimonas_A sediminis. The sequence continues at coordinate 19,935 of NZ_BNCI01000001.1, read as the reverse complement.
GAAACGGGCAATGTCGTCGGGGGAAGGTGCCGCAGGGGGCGCGCCCGCGCGGTTGCGGGAAGGGCTTCCGGCCTGCGTTGTGTGAATATTGGTATTGACCCAGCCAGGACACAGTACGCTAACCCCGATTGTGCTATCTAATAATTGCCCGCGCAGAGATTCGCTATACCCAACGACCGCGAACTTGGTTGCTACATAAGGCGGCATCTCGGGCGCGCCTAAATGACCTGCCATCGAAGCGGTATTGATGATGTACCCAGATTCTCCGTGAGCCTGCATGCGCGGCAGGAATATTTCACAGCCGAGCGTGACCGCCAGAAGATTAATATCCACAATCCAGCGCCAGTCCTCTGTATCAATTGTACCAACCGCCCCACTTAGGCCTACCCCCGCATTGTTGACGAGAAAATGAATATGACCAAATGTATCGGTCATATAGTCAGCCGCTTTTTGCAGATTTTCAGGCTTTGCGACATCGCATTCATATGTATCGAGATGGACGCCGTGCGGTGATAATGCCTTTTTCGCAGCTTCCAGAGCTTCTGCATCTATGTCAGCCAGCAGTATGTTTGTGCCGCGGTTTGCGAAAGCCTCGGCAATGGCAAAGCCAATACCGGATGCAGCGCCAGTGATAAAGGCGTTTTTCCCTTGATATTCCATTCTCTGAACTCCCCCTCAAACATGATAATGATGATATAGCCTTACGTCCCACGTAAGAGCCTAATCCATGGAAAACTGTCTGTCATGCCTGATGTTGTATTTCTGCATCCGGGTACTTGCAGTCAGACGAAAGAGTCACCACATAATTTATAATGGCATGCCACATATGGGTGCTATCATATTGTAAACATTGGTCGCTTGCATATAAGGGCCATATAATCATGGGGTTTTAAACACATGGATATTGAACGTTTCACTGACCGCAGTCGCGGGTTTATTCAAAGCGCACAATCTCTCGCTCTGCGCGAGGGCCATCAGCGCTTTACGCCAGAACACCTTTTGAAGGTGATCCTTGATGATAAAGAAGGACTGGCAGCAAATTTAATGAAAAAAGCTGGCGCAAAGCCGGATGTTGCCCTTCGGGAAACAGAAGCAGCCCTTGCCAAACTTCCAAAAGTGGAAGGGACTGGTGCAGGGCAACTGCATCTTGATCCTGTGACCGCACAGGTTTTTGCCAAGGCGGAAGAAGTAGCGGACAAAGCGAAAGACAAATACGTTACCGCAGAGCGTTTGCTGCTTGCCTTTTTGCTGACGTCTAACTGTAAGTCTGGCGACATTCTGAAATCAGCCGGCCTGAAAGCCGAAGCGCTGAACAAAGCAATTAACGAAGTCAGAAAAGGCCGTACAGCGGACACCGCATCCAGCGAAGATGCGTATGATGCGCTGAAACGCTATGCACAGGATCTGACTCAGCGTGCGCTTGACGGTAAACTTGATCCTGTCATTGGCCGGGATGAAGAAATCCGCCGTACGATTCAGGTGCTAAGCCGCCGGACTAAAAATAACCCGGTCTTGATTGGGGAGCCTGGTGTCGGTAAGACAGCCATTGCTGAAGGGTTGGCACTGCGTATCGCGAACGGTGATGTGCCGGATAGTCTGCGTAACAAGAAGATTATGGCGCTTGATATGGGGGCTTTGATCGCTGGTGCGAAATACCGCGGTGAATTTGAAGAGCGCCTTAAAGGTGTTCTGCAGGAAGTCTCGCACGGTGAAGGGGATATCATCCTCTTTATTGACGAAATGCACACCTTGGTCGGGGCCGGTAAAACAGATGGTGCGATGGATGCATCCAACCTTCTGAAACCAGCGCTTGCGCGTGGGGAACTGCACTGTATTGGTGCAACAACGCTGAATGAATACCGCAAGTATGTGGAAAAGGATGCTGCACTGGAGCGCCGTTTCCAGCCTGTAATGGTGCAGGAGCCAACGGTTGAGGACAGCATTTCCATTCTTCGCGGGTTGAAGGAAAAGTATGAATTGCACCACGGTGTCCGGATTACAGATGCCGCAATTGTTGCAGCTGCAACGCTTTCAAACCGCTATATCACGGACAGGTTCCTGCCGGATAAGGCAATTGATCTGATGGATGAGGCAGCCAGTCGCCTGCGGATGGAGACAGAATCCAAACCGGAAGAGATTGATGAACTGGACCGCCGTATCATACAGCTGAAAATCGAACGCGAAGCCCTGAAAAAGGAAAAGGATGAAGGGTCTAAGTCCCGGTTGGCTGACCTTGAAAAAGAACTGGCCGATCTGGAGCAGAAATCAACGGAACTGACTATTCGCTGGCAGTCAGAAAAAGACAAGATTGCAGGCGATAAAACCCTGAAAGAAAAGCTGGAAGCTGCCCGCGTTGAGCTGGAGCGAGCACAGCGTGAAGGGGACTATACGCGTGCAGGCGAATTACAGCACGGTGTTATTCCGGACCTGGAACAAAAATTGGAAAATGTCCTGTCTGCAGACGGGGAGCAATCATCCATGCTGCGGGAAGAAGTGACAGATCAGGATATTGCATCTGTTGTCTCTCGCTGGACAGGTGTGCCGGTTGACAAAATGCTGGAAGGCGAACGGGAAAAGCTTCTGAATATGGAAGAGGCTTTAGGCAAGCGCGTTATCGGTCAGGAAGAAGCTTTGACTGCGGTATCGCATTCTGTACGCCGTGCGCGCGCAGGACTGCAAGACCCGAACAGGCCACTGGGTAGCTTCCTGTTTCTTGGACCAACCGGTGTAGGTAAGACCGAGCTCACTAAGGCACTTGCAGCGTTTCTCTTTAATGATGATACCGCGATGGTGCGGATCGATATGTCTGAGTTTATGGAGAAACATGCGGTTGCCCGTCTGATCGGTGCGCCTCCAGGCTATGTTGGTTATGAGGAAGGTGGTGTCCTAACTGAGGCAGTGCGCAGACGCCCATATCAGGTGATACTGTTTGACGAGGTGGAAAAAGCCCATCCGGATGTCTTCAACGTGCTGTTGCAGGTTCTTGATGATGGCCGGTTGACAGATGGTCAGGGTAGAACGGTGGATTTCACCAATACTATGATCATTCTGACGTCAAATCTTGGGTCACACCTGCTTGCGGAAATGCCAGAAGGGGCAGATACGGAATCTGTTCGTGACGGTGTTATGGAAGTTGTGCGTGGTGCTTTCCGTCCCGAATTCCTGAACCGTCTTGATGAAGTGATCCTGTTCCACCGTCTTGCACGGGCGCATATGACAGGTATCGTCGATATTCAGGTTGCACGTTTGCAGAAGCTCCTGGACGACCGCAAGATTACCATTGATCTGGATGAGAGTGCGAAAACATGGCTGGCAGATGCGGGGTATGATCCGGTTTACGGTGCACGGCCTCTGAAGCGGACTGTGCAAAAATACTTGCAGGATCCGTTGGCTGATATGATTTTGCGCGGTGAGGTTGTTTCCGGAGATCATATCCAGAGCACAGCCGGGGACGGTCAGCTTCTTTTATCTGTGGCAGGTAAGGAAGAAGCCGTAGCGTAACCTTGCGTCTAAAAGTCAGAAAAGACAAAAGAAAGGGAGTAGTATTCGCTGCTCCCTTTTTGTATGATTTTTCGATATTTAGCGGGAAGGAACCGAATATGGAAAATCAGGAACTGAAAAGCCAGTGGCACATCGTCATGATTGTCTATGGTCTGTATGCGCTAGGCATTCTGACAGGGGGGCTATTTGCCCTTGTCGGTGTTATCATTGCGCATCTTAAGTCCGGTCAGGTTGACGGTGTTATCCAGTCACATCTGTCCTATCAGATACGTACTTTCTGGTACGGTATTATTGGTGCAATCGTTGGTGTTCTTACCATGATTGTTGGCATTGGTTTTTTGATCTTGTTCGCCGTGGTTGTGTGGCAGCTTATCAGAATTATAAAAGGCTTTCTGCGTGCCAATGAACGCAGCCCAATTGACGATCCAAACACGCTGTTGTTCTAGGATGGTGATGCCGTAAAATGTCATCTGCGATGGTACAATCAGTTTTGCAGCAGGGCGTCGGTGCCCTGCGTCAGGGGAACTTGGTCGTCGCAGAAAAAGCCTTTCTGAGCGCACTGTCACAAGCGCCGGATGAACCAAATGGTTTGCACTTTTTAGGGCTTGTCAGAAAGCAGCAAAACCGCCCCCTGGAAGCGGAGCAGCTTTTCCGGCAATCACTGGGACATAGCCCCCACCAGCCGCAGGTTTTAAATAACCTTGGCAACCTTTTGAAAGAACTTAGCCGATTTGACGAAGCTGTGAACTCTTATCAGGAAGCGGTGCGTCAGGACGAAAAGTTTGTAGATGCATGGTTCAATATGGGGTTGGCATTGCAGGCTCAAAGCGATCATACCGCTGCCATTCAGTCATTTGACCGCGCGATTGCTTTGTCGCCGTCGCTTCCTAAGTTTTATACAGCGAAGGGTGTGTCGCTGAAGGCAGTAGACCGTCTTGAAGAAGCTGTGACCTGTTATGATCAGGCAATTGCGCTTGATCCGTCTAACTTTCGTGCCTGGCATAACAAAGGAGTTACGCTGCGGCTATTGCAAAAAACCGAGGCTGCACTGGAGTGTTACACAACTATACTTGATGCTGGAAAACGTATACCGGAACTGAGATTCAATAATGCCTGTGCGCTGTATGATGCAGGACGAACCGAGGAAGCTGACGAAGAACTGCGTATAGCAATTGGCCTGAACCCGGGGTATCTGATGGCGCATGAAGCACTGAATAAGCTATATTGGGAACACGGACAGAACGAAAAGTTTGGTAAGTCTTATGAGATGTGCATCAAGGCCGACCCAAAGAATGTCCATTTGCGTACTGCTTTCGCCAATCAGCTGAATATGGCGGAACGCAGGGAAGAAGCACAATCCGTTCTTGAGACTGCGATTGCCGAGCTTGGTGATGCGTCCGGGTTTTATCACGGGCTGGGAATTATTGCTGAGCGTCAGGGCGAGAAAGATTTAGCCATGGAGCATTTCCGCCGGGCTATTGATCTGGAGCCTGACGTTGGCAGATACCGACTTGATCTGGCGGCCCATCTGATTGAGCGCGAAGACTATAAGGAAGCGGAAAGCCATATCGCCGTGGCGGAAATGGCTGACCCGCTGGATCAGGAAATGTGGGCCTTCAAGGGGCTGGTCTGGCGATTTACCGGGGATGACAGGGCTGCATGGTTAAATAATTATGATGCCTTTGTACAGGCATCGGTTCTTGATACGCCCGAAGGCTATGACTGTGCAGACCATTTCTGGTCCGAGCTTCGGTCGGCGCTTGTCCAAATGCACACAACAGAAAGAAACCCGCTGGATCAAAGCCTGCGAGGTGGGACACAGACGCCTGGGCGGTTACTTTTTCAGGATATTCAGGTTATTCAGGATTACCGAAAGGTACTTGAGAAGCGTATCCAGGAGTATATACGTTCACTGCCGGATGATCCTACGCACCCGTTTCTATCCCGTAAGACAGATGGATTCCGTTTCACAGGTAGCTGGTCTGTCAGGCTGAAAAGCGAAGGGTTTCATGTGAACCATGTTCACCCGCAAGGCTGGCTGTCAGGTCCGACCTATATTGAGGTGCCGTCCGTCATTCGTAAGGATGACCCAAACAAGGCAGGATGGGTCAAATTTGGCGAAACCGGTTTGGATTTGGGTGACGAACGCCAACATGTAGCAAAGGCAGTTTGCCCGGAGGTGGGCTTGTGTGCTCTATTCCCGTCTTACACATGGCACGGTACATATCCCTTCACATCCAAAGAATATCGTATGACGACACCGTGCGATGTATCCCCGCTGGCGTAGAGACAGTTAACCGTAGCGGAACCACCCCGTTAGGGCATATCGCTGACCAGTAGCATAGTTGGCAACATAGCTAACGCTGTGATCCTGTGGGACCGTAAAGATATTGAGGGTGTTGAACCGCGGCAAAAAGGCTTGTTCAATATCGCCGCTTTTATCATAGAACTGCAGATACCCGCCCCAGTCTTTATCCCATTTGGGGGTTAGATTAAGAACAAAGGCGGCTACTCGTTTTTCCTCTACCACATCGTCTGTGTGATATTTCAGAAATTGCCCGGGGCCATAGCGGGTTGCCTGACTATCCCCTTTTGTGATGTCCTTTCTGCCTGTCAGCGTTCTGATGAAATCCAGCATCGGTTGGTCATTCAGAAACTCCAGATAGCGATCAAGCAGGGGGACTTGTCCCCATTTTTGCAAGTAAGCATCGAGTATAGGGTAACAATTATAGGCATACTGAAAGCCATTTTGTGCCCCCTTATACAGTCGCTGTAACAGAACATTCTGGTCAGCGGGGCTCATTTTTGTCAGTTCTTCAGCACGTTTGTATTTAGGGCCGTCATCCTGATAGGCGAAACCCCATGGTACTTGATTGGCAAGGCAGTGGTACAAATGCTGTGCGGACTCTTCTGTTAAGAAGTTTTGTATCTGTAATCTCTTGCTTGTTGCATAAGATGGGGCAAGCCCAGCAGCATTTAATTCAGGATTGATTGCAAAATGTTGGTCCAAGTTTCTACCCCATTTCAGTCTATATTCTTTTGTAACTTACACGCGGTGCATGTAAAAGTAGTTATTAGATTTATGGGGATTTGATGTGCAGTATCTAGAGCAGGCTTTCAGGTTTCATGACGCAGGAAAACTGGATGATGCCAAAATAGCTTACGATGCCGTTCTTCACGAACAGGCAGAAAATGTTGATGCACTGTACGGTCTTGGCACAATTGCGTTGCAGCGCAAAGAATATGACACGGCAAAATCGTTTCTGGAAAAGGCAAGGGCGGGGGCCCCAAATTCACCCGAAATCTTGGTCAACCTTGCATCAGCCTACCGACAGTTAGGACTGACAAAACAGGCGATTGATGGTTTTGCCAGAGCGGTGGAGCTGGCAAGGGGGCATACGGCACTGACCCTTATGGCGGCTACAGAACTTTTGAAACTGCATGAACCGCATAAGGCTATACAGGCAGTGGCATCCCTTGATCAATCTGATCCAAAGGTGGTCATTCATCTCGCCCGTTCCCATGCGGCACTTGGAAGCTGGGGAACTGCACTTGATGCCCTGATGGCCGTGACAAAACACATTAAAGATGACCCCGCCGTCTGGCGCGAACTGGCCCAAGCAGCCGGCTATCTGCGAAAGTACGATTTAGCAGTTGAAGCCTTTCATACCTATATGAAGCTAAAACCATATGATGTCGCTGATACGCTTGCGCTTGCTGATTTATATTTGATGGGGCGAATGCATCACGAAGCAACGGCGACTATAGAAAAGGCGCTGGCAGAAGGAGAAACCTCGGCAGTTGCTTACACCATCGCAGCAAAGTGTGCACGGCTAAGCGGCGACTATGCGCTGGCAAAACAGTATCTGCGGTCTGCGTTGTGTCAGAAAAGGTACCACGGCCAGGCTTGGCAATATTTGGCAGATCTGGCAGACGAGGATGATTTATCAGCACTGATTCAAGATTGTGACGAACAGCTTTCTATAGGGCAGGGCCAGATATACGACAGATCATTAATGGCGTTTTCTCTGGGGAGAATGCAGGAACGGCAGAAGGATTACACGGCTGCGGCTAAGACCTTTCTGCTGGCGAATGCCCTGCAAAAAGAGGATCTGAGCGCCAAAGGGGTTGTATATGACCCAGAGGCGACAGAGATATATTACGAGCGCTTACGGCGATATTTTCCGCCTATAGGCGACTATAGCACTGCGGCAAGGCCCGACAGTGATGGCAAGGGGCAAGCTGATCGTACTTTCACGCCAATTTTTATCCTGGGGATGCCGCGATCAGGCACTACGCTTGTTGAAAAAATTCTTGGTGGCGATGAGGCGGTCACGATGGGGGGAGAGCTTGAAACCATGGAAATGGTTGCCGCCAGCTATTTTTGGGATGTGGAACGCGGGAAACGTCCGCAACCAAGACAAATGCATCCCGCGGACTGGGCAGTGCTGGCAAAAGAATACCGGGCGTCTATCCCCTGCAGCACACCGTTTATAACGGATAAAATGCCGCATAACTTTCGACATGCTGCCCTGATCTCACAGACATTTCCGGATAGTCCTATTATCTATATGCGCCGTGACCCACGGGATGTTTGCCAGTCTATCTTCAGCCGTCAATTCCCGGATGGTCATCCTTACTCCTGTGATCAGGAATGGCTTGCTCATATGTATCACCAAAGTGTTCTTTTGATGGAGCATTGGAAAGAGGTCTGCCCAACACGCATTATGGACGTCTCATATGAACAGCTTGCCAAAAATCCAGAACAAGAGGCACGCAGAATTGTCGCTTTTTGTGGCCTGGAATGGTCTGATAGCATGCTTGATTTTCACACAAGAAATGACACCAGCTTCACTTTCAGCGAACTGCAGGTCAGGCAACCCATTAATGTCAAGGGGATAGGGCGTTGGCGTCATTATCAAACAGAACTGGTCCCCCTTTTGACTGCTCTGGATCATTACGGCCTTTAAGCCATCCGGCGCGTAAGCCTAACAGTCAAATATATCATATTGTAAGGGGTTGACGACCTGCAGTGAATAAAAAAAGCGGGCTACATGAGCCCGCTTTCTGTGTTTTGTATCTGACTTCAGATTAGAAGCGTACTTTACCGCCGAGGAAGATACGCATGCCGATAGCATCGTATGTCTCTGGGTATGTGTTCGCCTGTGACTGATCAGTACCAAGGAACTGTGGCTTAGTGTTCAGAAGGTTACGAACACCACCGTACAGCTGAAGTGTCTCATTGACATCATATGTACCAGACAGGTCAAAGTATGACTTGGACTTCAGTTTTGGTATAGAATAGCCAGCTGGGTCATCACCGTTGATGATTGCATCAACTTTAGATGAGCCAATCCAGCGCCAGTTCAATGACAGTGACATTGGGCCATTCGTCATTGTAGAACGCAGGTTAAAGCGGAACTCTGGATCTGGTTCACCACAAGTCTCACCGAATGTGTTGCCACACTCAACAACATCTTCTGCGAGCTCGCCTTCATTAGTAGCGATGAAGGAGTTTTCCATCACGTGCGTACCGATGAAGTTAAAGTCAAGTGTTGAACCGCCATCGAAGAAGCCCCACTCTACATCTGTAGAATAGTTCATCTGGAGGTCGATACCTTCAGTTTTCAGAGCACCTATGTTAGCGTTCAGAACTTTTACATTGTCAACGTTACCGTCTGCACGACGAGTGATCGCCTGACAGAACGGGCTGTTAACGTCTTGAACAACATTGTAGCAAACGTCCAGTACATTGTTCACGCCGCCACCAAGTACAAAGATCGCATCAGTGATGTCGATTTTGTAATAGTCGATAGTAGCAGTGAAGCCTGGAAGTGCTTCTGGAGTGAATACTGCACCGAATGTCCAGGTATCAGAAGTTTCTTCCTGAAGATCAGGGTTACCACCGAACAGACCTTCGATCTGTGCGTTTGCCTGACCGAATACGCCAAACAGACCAGCGCCAACACCTGTTGCTTCACAAAGTGACTTCAATGATGCATCAGGAGCTACGCCTTCGCTTGTAACCGCACATGGGTCAGTCGCGCCAGGGAAGCCATTAGACAGGCCACCGAAGAGCTCGTTCACGTTAGGTGCACGAACCGCACGCTGGTAGTTTGCACGGAATGAAATATCAGCAATTGGAGCCCATGTCAGACCCGCTGCGTAGGACCATACGGAACCTGCAGTGGAATAGTCTGAGTAACGAGCAGCCAAAGATGCTTCAAGAGATTCCGCACCGGCAACATCGCTAAGAAGTGGCAGAGCCAACTCACCAAAGATGTCGTAAACGTCATAGCTACCAGCTGTGTTCTGGCCAGAGTTAAAGCCAAGAACATCACCAGATGCCAGGAATTCGTCGTTACGGTTATCAGAGCTGTCTGTACGGTATTCAACACCAAGTGCCAGACCAACATCACCTGCACCAGTCCAGTCACCCAATGAGCCTGAAACGAAACCTTGCACATTTTGTGTAGTGATAGAAGTTACGTTCGCAGCACCAACATTGACGAAGTCGATAGCTTCCTGAGAAATGTTACCGGCACCCCAGATATTGAGAGGCACACAGCCACCAGATGGGTCCTGACACGCAGTACCATCATCAGTCACAGCAATCGCTTGGATGAAACGAGATGCAGCAACGTCATTGTTTAGCAGGTTTGTATAGTCAACGCGTGCATAAGAATATGAAACATCATAGTTCCAACCTTCTGCAACTTCACCGTCAAAACCAACGAGAACACGGAAGCCATTACGAGTATCCAGTGACTGACGCGGGCCGTTTTCAACCATGCGGCGGCCAACAAATACTACAGCGTTGTCGTCACCGTCGACTACACCATCACCGTTTGTATCAGAACGGATTGCATCAAATGCAGCTTGCGCATCAGGCGCGAAGAATGGTGAATCAGGGTTTACTTCAACAGTAGTAAAGGCAGGCGTAGGAGCGAGTTCCTGTGGCACGCGGTTGTGCACGAACATTGCTTCAGTATATGCGCGTACATTATCGTTGATTTGATAATGTGCCGTCGAAGACGCCATCCAGCGTTCCTGTGGAAGCTGTAGATAGTTGTCTGGTGCATAGTTAAAGCGTGTGTTGTTTGGACCAGAGTTAACCCATGGAATCAGGCTTCCGTCTGGTGCAAAGATTGTGCTCAGTACGCCAGAGCCGAATACGTGTGCTTCTGGAACACCAGAAGAACCACCGGCACAAAGGCCTTCACCAACGCCGAATTCATTGCGCGGATCATCGTTGTCACAGTCTTCAAGAGCGAAAGTAGTGAACTTGCGGTCGCCTTGGAACAGTGGCTTACGTTTCACGTAACCAAGATACAAAGTAGCATTACCTTTGCCATCAGCAAAGTTACCGCCCATTGTCATGTCGATGTTGTATTTCTCAGCATCACCGTGTGACGTAGTGTCATACTGTGCACCAACTTCCATACCTTCAAAATCATCTTTCATGATGAAGTTAACAACGCCTGAAAGTGCGTCGGAACCATATACTGCGGATGCACCGCCGGTCACAACTTCAACACGCTCGATGAGAGTGGATGGAATGGTGTTCAGGTCAACTACGCCCGACTGGTTTGACTGGAGATAACGACGACCGTTTACCAGTACCAGCGTACGCTGTGTACCCAAGCCACGCAGGTTAACAGTTGCTGTACCGTTACCTGGGTTGTTTGAAGAACCACCGAAGCCAGGGATAGTCTGTGGCAGTGTTGCAAGAACCTGCTCAACGTTCTGAGCACCAGTCAACTGGAACTCTTCAGCACCAACAGTTGATACTGGTGAAGGAGCGGTCAGGTCACGACGCATAATGCGTGAACCGGTTACAACTACTTCTTCAAACTCTGTTGATTCATCAGCGTCTTGTGCTGATACAGGAGTGACACCCAGGCCCAGCGCGAAGCTGGCAACGAGGGTTGCCGTACTACCCAATAGGGCTGCACGACGCAGTCTAGTAGAATGTGTAGACACTCTGCGTTTCCTCTTCTTAATCTTATATGTTCTAAGCACTCGAATGCACGGACGTTGCCGTACGTTTGCGAAATTTTCTTTCGCTAAGCCGACATTGCCGAACTGATTTGTAAGATAACAGTAAACTTTTTAGTTTCTGCTGTTACTGAATGAGTATTTACATCGGGTGTGTGGGATATATGTCACAAGTTTATGCTGCTACTATAGTTAATAAGTAGTAAAAACTGTTTAGCTGCCTATGTTTAAGCGACATAGGTGCAATTTTTAAACTTTAGAGTAAGTTCAGGGGGGCGGAGTCGTCAATAAAGTTCATTTTATAGATGATTCCATAGTGGTGTGCTTTTTGGGTTACGTTCAGTTTTGGCGGTGATTATGATACTCGTCCACACTCATTAGAAGCTTGGAGACCAGTTCTCTTTCGGTAGTTGATAGTTCCGGTTTCCAGATTTCAAATAATAAAATATACCTGTCCTGAGAACTATTATTCCATGCTTCATGGTCGATCGTGTCATCGAATAACCATACCTTACCGACTTCCCATTCACGCGTGTCATGTCCAACTCTGAAACCGCACTCTGGCGGGATGATTAGAGGTAAGTGGCCAATCAGCCTGGTATTTACCATGCCTGTATGCGGCGGAATCTTGGCACCAGGCCTCAGCCTGGAAAACAACACATTTGGTGCCCTGCCGGTAATTTTTGGCAAGGGGACCTTCTGTAAGGCATCCATTGTTTTGGGGCACAAAGCGGCATTTTTCTCTACGATATTGCCATCTTTATAAAGATAGAAGGCTGCCCATCCGTCATTATCAGCAAGACCGTGGGGATCAGATTGCGGGCGATTGTCTTTTCTTGTCAGATAGGGGCTGAAGTCAGCAGAGTTCTCAATCGCATTTTCTAACTCGTGCAATATATCAGTGGTCGCCGCTTCCAGCTCAGATACCCAATCAAAATCAGAAACTTCATAAAACTCTTTGTTTGGGAGTTCAGGAAAGAAATAGGTTTTCGGTTGTTGGAAATAGGGCTGCTTTTTGCCAATCATATATTCGATGGACCGGGAGATTCGCTTGCCTGCGTCCCCTGTTTCATCTGCCTTTTTCTTTATGCCGTTCACAAGATAGTCTTCAAAAGCTGTCGTAAGCTCAGTGAAGCGTGTTTGGGCGCGGTCGAGTTCGGCCTGCAGGTCAGGAGATGTGTTTTTCGGATCAGGGGCTACATTCATTGCTTTCAAATAAAAAGCAGTGGCAGCCTGAAAGTCTTCATCATTATAGAAAGAATCTGCTTTCAGAACATATGCCCGAGGATTTCTAGGCTCCAGTGCCAAAGACTTATCAACGGCTTCTGCACATCCGCTTCTGTCATCCATGTCACGACATGCATATGCAATTGCCATCCAGATAGATGCATTTTCAGTGCCGTTATCTATCAGCTTTTTAAAAGCAGCATGTGCTTCCTGTGGCCTTTTATCTTGTAAGGCTTTCATGCCCTCCTGAACTAGAGCATTTGGATTATATGCACCTGAAGTTTGTTGCATGACTTTTCCAGTATAATAATGAAATGATGATACTTCGTTTATTTTAGCCTTGAGACACGTACTGACCGTCCTTTGACACGTAAGGAAAAACTACCAAGCATTTTGCGGGTAATTTCGACTTTTGCACCATCGAGTTTTTTGGGAAGTCTTACGCTACCGGTGTCTGCTGGTAATTGTCGCCATACCTGACCGTTTTCCAGAATGAAGAAGTATTGACCCGTGCTGTTCTTGCCAGCTTCTACGATAGTAGAGGAAATCTTCTTAAGTTCGGCTTCCTCTTCTTTTTTCCTCACCTCTTCAGTTTTCTTAATGCTCTGTACACCGAAGGCGTCCTCTTTTTCTTGTTGGGTCGGTTTTTTAGAGGAAGAGGGACTTAATTCTTGCGTTCCTGAAAAGAGATTAGATGTAGGTGCTTCCAACTGGTCAAAGCAGGCAAGACGGTCATCATGATCCTTGATAGCTTTACAGGCATTAAACTGTTGAACAAAGTTTTGGCCAGTTTGTTCTGCAGCATTCACAGACAGTGTGGTGCAAAAAGATACTAAGGCGATGGTGTATATGGTCTTTTTCATGATTTCCCCACATGTTTAATCAGAAGGCTCAAATATAGTGGTAGCTTACAAAAGTTTATGTTGCTGCAAAAGAAAAAGCTACAGGCCCGAAAGCCTGTAGCCGTATATTTTTACCGTTAAGTATTCTCTGTCGACTTAGAAGTCAGCAGTGAAACCTACGAATGCATAGCGCATATCAACGTCATACAGACCTGGGTATGTGTTACCAGTACCAAGACCCGCAGGAAGTGATGAAGTCACAGGAGGACGGGTACCAAGAATATTGTTGATACCAGCGCGGATGCTAACGCCTTCCATGATTTCTTTATTCACTGCAATGTCGAAGTAGTTGATTGTCTTCATCTCAGCATTCTGGCTTGTGGAATCATCAGGCGCACCAAATAGTTTGGTTTTGCCAATCTGACGCCATGAGAAGTTCACGCCAATACCGCCATCAGTCGTCCAAGTTGCCAGCATACGGTGGCCGTATTCTGGACGTGGAATTAGACATTCACCAGAATAGTATCCAGCACACTGGTAAGCAGGCTCACCAGGCAGGGCTACTACTTTATAGTTCATGATGTAGCTTGCTACATATGACAGGTTCATCGTACCCCAACCCTCAGGAAGGTCGAAGTTGTAACCTAGGTTAATGTCAAGACCGTCTGTCTTGATGGAACCAGTGTTGATGTTGGTTGCAAGTACGTAAGACGTGTCGCCGTTCACCCACAGGCCACCACCAGCGTCACGCTGGATAAGTGAACAATAGAATGGGTCACCTTCCAGAGAACACTTAGAGAGCGACAGGTTAGCAGGGATCGTACCGATGAAGTCTTTAACTTTAATGTTAAAGTAATCAACAGAGATGTTCAGGCCATCAATGGCGGATGGAGTGAAGACAGCGCCAAGAGTATAAGTCTTGGATTTCTCAACTTCCAGATTTGGGTTACCACCAGTAATGCTGTTGAACTGACCTGCTGGGTTATCAGATACGTTACCGTACTGAGATGCAGTTACACCCTGAAGGGCACACTGTGCCTGAGTGTACTGTGGGGTTGAGCCCGCACATGGGTCAAATACACCATCGCCGTCTGGATCAGTCAGGTCAAACAGTGACTCGTCCTGAGACAAATACAGTTCGAAAATGTTTGGTGCACGAACTGCCTGCTGAACCTGGGCACGGATACGAACATCAGATACTGGCTGCCACGTCAGACCAAGAGCCCAAGTATTGGACGTACCAGTAGTGTTGTAATCAGACCAACGGAATGCTGCAGTAGCAGAAAGCTCTTCTGCGAATTCTGCGCCCTGGATGAGAGGGATTGCAAGCTCACCGAAGAATTCTGCCACTGTAACAGTTTCAGAAATTGCTTCGATACCACCGGAACCTGACATCAGATCGTTCAGAACGAAGTCATCTGCATTACGTTCCAGGTGATCGCTACGATATTCCAGACCACCTACAAACTGTACGCCGTCTTCTGCCCATGGAAGTGAAACGCCATACTGACCCAGATCGCCAGTGAAAGTAGCATTCACGATTTTCTGAACCACACGACCTTCGCGGAAAGTTGGTACAGAGATGTAATTCAGAGCTTCCTGAGTTACTCCGTCAGGCTGGAAAATATTCCACGGCACACAAAGCGGGTCAGAACCGTCCAGAACAGACTTACAAACTGCTTCGCCTGTTACAGGATCAGTGCCAACGAGAAGGGCTTTCTGCATACGTGGTACGATCAACTCGTTGCCCATCATGCGACCGTTTTTCACTTTGGCAAACTGACCATTAACATCATATGTCCAGGCGTCATTCAGGTCACCACGGAAACCACCTGTGATACGGAATGTATCATTGTAGTTGTCCATTTGACGAGGGCCGCCTTCAACATTACGTTTACCAACAAAGGCAGTTGCAATGTCATCACCGCTCAAACCGTTCTTTGTACAAATCTCTTCAACCATCAGGTCAGAAAGGAATGGGTTGTCACAGTTTAGCTGACTTGGGTTAAAGAAGGAACCTGATGGACCAACCTGACCCTGTGTCGTGTTGCTTGTGTATGAGAAGTCCAGGTACAGTTCAACATTGTCAGACAAATCATAGTGAGAGAACACTGTCAGTGCGAAGCGCTCAGATGGCGCACGTGTACGCTGTGTAGCTGCAAAGTTAAATGTATCGTTTGGTGAGCCAGAACCCTGGTAGTTACGGCTTTCGCCAGTAGTTGGGTCAAATGGGATCAGGTCAAACTGGTTAGTGTTTGCCAGACCAAATGATGCGAAACGCGCAGGGCTGGTTGTAGAAGAACCCAGACAGTAGTACTCTGGATCACCGCCGCCGAACGCGCAAGCCGCGTAGTCACGATCACTTTGGCGAATTTCATTTGCTTCACGATAGTTAAAGGCAACAGTTACGTTACCGCGACCATCTGCAGTGTTAGCACCCAAGATAAGATCTGTAGACCAAGTGAAGCCGTCAAATTTAGAACCTGGAACAGGCTGGTCACCACCTTCTAGAATTGCCTTGAAACGGTCGCTATCGTTATCAGCCTGGTTGATGCTCATCTGACCATCAATGGAGATACCTTCAAAGTCGCGCTTCATGATGAAGTTAACAACGCCGGCAACCGCATCAGCACCGTAAACTGCGGACGCACCACCAGTCAGGATGTCAACGCGCTGAACCAGCATTGATGGGATTGAGTTCAGGTCAGCTGCTGTAGCGTTCGCCTGACCGTATGGAAGACGACGACCGTCAACAAGAACAAGCGTTCTTTCTGGTCCGAGGCCACGAAGGTCAACTTTTGCTGTACCGTCACCATAGAAGTCACCATCACCAACAGCCGCAACTGTCTGTGGAAGTGTTGTCAGCATGTCTTCAATCTGCGTGTTACCACGGATTGCGATTTCTGCTGCGCCAACTGTCGTCACCGGGCTAGGTGAAGAAATGTTAGCATTTTTAATACGAGAACCTGTTACTACAACTTCCTCGAACTCAGTCGATTCGTCGGCGTCTTGCGCGGAAACAGGCGTTACCCCCAGTCCCAGTGCGAAACTAGCAGCAACAGCAGCCGTACTTCCCATAAGGGCAGCACGACGGAGTTTCTTGCTCGTGTTTGTCACTCTGATTTCCTTTCCAAAAGTTAATCCCTACACCAAAAGAGTAGGTTGTACGGTACTGAACTTTTTTACTAGTTCGTTGATACCGTTCTGAATTTCTAAACAAATTAAACAGTTAGGGGAAATGGTAGATTAATGGTTTAAATTAGCTAACGAACACATTAAATCAAAGGTGTGTGAAATATATCACAAGTTTGTTACGCATGGCGTGAAAGAATATAACATTTGTCCGATATGAGGCGTGTTTTAATAAACTTTAGACATAAAAAAAGAGCAACCTAAAGGCTGCTCTTACCAGTATTTCATAATTAGGTAGAGAAATGCAGAATAGGTTAGATAATCCGTTTAACCCGGATTACTTTGCCGGACAGTTCAATTGTCATTAAATATCCACCCATGCGGGTCTTTTTAATTTTGACCTTCATGCCGGGTACGATTCGTCCAGGACGATTGCCGTCCACCTGTTGCCAGACCTGGCTGTTCTTAAGCATAAGAACGATGCCGCCAACTTTAGGCTTGTGAATGCGCAGTATCTCGTCTTCGATCAGGTCGACCGTGCGAACTTCTGCGTCGGCTCTGCCAAATTCTTCTTTCTTTTGTGCTTCAAGTGCTTTGGCTTTTGCTTCAGCTTCTGCTTTCAGTCGCTGTTCAGCGTCCCTCGCGGCTTTGGCTTCTGCTCGCAAACGTTCTGCCTCTTTTTGAATATGTGCAGAATTATCAAGAACCTTCTGGGTCTTCTTGAAATCAAATGTCTTTGCGGCAGCATCAAAACAAGCCAGCCGTTCCAAATCGCTTTCTACGCTAACGCACATTTCAAATGCTTTTAGATTTGGTGCTGCGTTATCCTGGGTGTTACCTGTGGCGGATACAGCGAACACTGTGGCCAAGCAGGCAGTCATATTTATGATGGTGCACCGTGATAATATCTGCATTGTTTAATGGCTCCCTCGGGCAAGCAACGATTTCAGTTTCTATAGTCAGCTGTGCTGATGTATTTTTTAGATTATGTAATCAGGGCAGCACCTGTAATCAGCAGTTCTGCCCGGGATGATGCACGGCTTATCAGTTATCTCCGATTGCAGTCCGTGATGTACTTCGGCCTGCTGGCTCCAGTGACGCCAGTATACTGTATGCTTCGCGTGTCTGACCAATTTGCGCAATAAGTGTGTCTCGCTGAGCCTGAAAGATATTCAAATCATCGCCTTGCAATTTGCGCCCTGACGGCAGTTTCAAGCTCATGGGATTGACGGACTTGCCATTATAATACACCTCATAGTGCAGGTGGGCGCCGGTTACCCGTCCGGTCGCACCAGAGTAGCCGATTATCTGACCCTGTTTGACGCGTCGACCCTTTTTACTGCCTTTGCCAAATTTGCTTAGATGTGCGTAGGCCGTCTGATAGTTACCGTTATGACGAATACGAATATAATTGCCGTAACTGCCGTATCTGTTGGCGCGTTCGATCACGCCGTCGCCAGCTGCCATGATTGGTGTGCCTGTGTATGCACGAAAGTCCACCCCCTTATGCATGCGGGTGTAGCCAAGAACGGGATGCTTTCGTTTGCCGTATGAAGATGTCATGACAGCTTTGTCCACAGGCGTTTTCATTAAGGCACGCCGTGTGCTGTTCCCTTCGGCATCAAAATAATCGCTGCCTTCAGAATCACTATAAAGGGTTCCTTCAAGTTCTCGCTTCTGCATACCCAGATTAATCCGCAGAATTTTCCCTTCTTCAATGTCATCAAATTCTGGTGCATACCGTCTGGTATAATAGACACTATATGTATCACCGGTTCTGATTTCGCGCTCAAAGTCGACATCAAAGCTTAGAAGGCGGATCGCATTCACGATGACAGGGGCTGGCAGTCCCTCTTTTTGTGCTGATATATAAAGACTGTCTTCAATGGTGCCTTCAACGAGGTTTGTCAGCTGGATCGTTTTAATATCTTCTTCGCTAGGCTGATAGGCTTCACCAGTTCGTTTGACAGTTGCTTCCTTATCAAAGGCTGTGCGCAGACGTAGCTCTTCGATTGTTTTCCCGTCTGTATTGGCTTCTTGCAACAGTTTGATTCGTATTTCCTGGCCTGGTCTGATGCGTCTCATGTCTGCAACAGAGGAAAGTTCTGCAACTGCCCGGTGAGCTGACTGCGAATTCACATCCTGACGTAATAGTGCCTCTATAAGAGTTTCACCCGAACGTAGACTTAGCGAGAGGAGGGAGGGTTCTTCAGGTTTCGTCTTATCTATCTCCGACGCCTGTGCAGTTTCTGCCATGATCGGTGCGGCTGGTGTTTCACTCTGGAGCGATTCAGAGGCCGCTTCAAACGCGCCGGTCTGATACAGAAAAACAGCTGTGATGCCGACAAGTGCTAAAATACCGAACCCTGCGGGCGACTCGCTCGCTTTAATAACTGTCTTTAACAGTTTTTTGGGCTGCATGAGAGACAGCAGTGAAGAATGTGAAGATTTTTCGTGTGCCTGAATTGCATCTTTCGAAGGATCGATTCTCAAAACTCTGGGTCCCTGATTCAGTTATTGAGTGGCCGTACTGGCGGTGTAGATTCATTATATATATACCACTGCGCGTGGATGCAAATATAATCCGTCAGATACCATGTTCAATTCCCTTTGATGCAAAGCCTAGGGTTTGCAAGGGTTTTAGCGGCGCAGGGCAAAAAAATGCATTTTCTTGCAAAAAAGCGCTTGCGTTTTCCCGGCCCTGTCACTAAAAACCGCTTCACCGACGGGGCGCGCTGCTCTGCCTGACACACCAGTCACTGACTGTTACTCAGACAAGAATGCTGCTTCGTCACACTAGATCTAAAGTTCAAATTTGAACTTGACATGGTGGTGTTAATCACCATATACAGATCGCCCCGCCGCACGCTGACGAAAGTCCGGTCCGGCAACAGCCTGATAGCAGAAAGTCAGTTTTAAACTGGGGTTCCGGTTCAGGAAAGTTTTTGATCTTTGACAGAGTAGATATGGAAGGGAGATGAGGACGGTAGTCTGTTTTGACTACTATTTCTTATCTCTAACATGCTTCGCTTGTTTTTAAGCGAGTGAAGTTATTTTGATATATGTTCACGCATATATCAGTCAGTTAATTCTTGAGCTTCTGTGCTTTGGCACAGATGTTGGAAGATTTTCTGGTTGTGTGAAGGAATAGTGGTTTTTTATGGAGCCATTATTGGTTTCCTGACATTCAACTTGAGAGTTTGATCCTGGCTCAGAACGAACGCTGGCGGCAGGC